>NZ_VFOZ01000001.1:0-2615084 GCF_006716425.1 Actinoallomurus bryophytorum | reverse complement strand
CGGATCGCTCCGTTCCATAACCTGGTGATTCGACCGTTTGCGTGCGCATGATGAGCGAATCGGGGAATGTGGTGAAGGACCAGAACCTCGACGGAGCCTACGAGCGTCTGCATCAGAGTGGGCCGGAGTGGGGCGGCAACATGGCGAACCACGCTCCGATGGCCGCCGAGGTGATGGCGCGCCGCGATCGGGCCGACGAGATCCCGGGCTGGATCGACGCCTACGCGCCGCGGCTCATGGAGGCGCCCGCGCCCAGTGAGCCCATCACCGACGCCACCTGGCAGGCGGCGCTGGGCGATCGCGTCGGGGACTGGTGCGTGTACCTGACCTGGCAGATGAGGGAACGGCCGTGGCGTGAGGTGCTCGCCACCTGGTGGCCCAGGCTGCTCCCGGGCATCACGGCCGGCGCCACGCACGGGACGATCAGGACGGGACACGCCGTACGAACCCTCCTCGCCATCGAGAGCGAAAGCGGCGAGAGCGGCGAGAGCGCCCCGGCACTGGACGAGCTCGCGCACGGGCTGGCGTACTGGGCGGCCCGGTTCCGCGGGGTTCCCGGCGTGGCAACGCCGGCGGGGACGCTCGACGCCGCCCACGCACTCGATGCCGTACCGCGGATCGACCAGCAGGAGGGGCCGATCCGGATCCGGCTCGGCATGCTGGGCGAGCTGCGCGGATGGCCGGAGTCGGTGACGGCCCTACGGCCGGCGATCGAGCCTGAGCAGGTACGCGACCGGCTGACCGAAGTGGTCGACGCCGCGACGTTGCGGTACCTCACGCATGGTCACGCCGGCCCGACCCTTCTGGTCCACACCGCGACGGCGCCGAACGCGATCCTGCACACCCTCCCGGCATTGCCCCGCGAGCAATGGGCGGCCAGTTTGACGGTGGCGTGGGCGGCGAGCGCGGCGATCACCTCGATGTACGGTCCGTCGGAGGCGCTGCCGAGGAGCGATCTGCCGACGGCGCCACGCGGGAACGACCCGGCCGCCGAGGTACTGGATCGCGCGTTCGCGCACGGCGACGAGCACGTCATCAAGTTCACCGACACGGCGGTCGAGGTCTACGCACGTACCGGCGATCCCGACGCCCTCGCGGCGGCCGTGCACGCCACCGCACTCTTCGAACGCCAGTAGGGACGGACGACAGGGACGTCGCAGGCGTGAAGGGAACGCCGGAGGGCCAACGCTCCATCCGGACAGGCGCGTCTGGTATCTGAGACAGGCGTTTTGCCGGATGCGTCAGCTCGCCTAAAGTCGGTCTGACCAGGTATGCAGCGCTGGTTGGTCTCCGGACCAGAGTCGCCGCTCCAGACCCGTGTGGCACTCACATCGACTTCGACGTGGGTGGGGGTTTCATGAGCGTGAGCCTGTTCGACGCGGCGTCTCCGAATCCCGCGGACGCGTTCCCCCTGCGATGTGCCACGGGGAACCTGTGCGCGGGACGTACGGCGGGGACCCCCTGGGTCAAAGCGCCGGCCGATGCTTACGGAGCTCGGTGCGTGATCGTCGACGACAACGATCGCTTCGTCCATGCGCTCTCCGAGCTGCTCGTGCGGGATGGGTTCGACGTGGTCGGTACGGCCTGTGACCGGACACAGGGACTGTGGCTGGCCGCCGAGATGTGTCCCGACGTCGCACTCATCGATCTCTGTCTCGGAAGGGAGAGCGGTGTCGAGCTGATCGCGGACTTCGTCCGCCTGGGCCTGGCGCCGCAGATGTTCATGATCTTGGTTTCGAGCTGGGCCGAGGACGACCTCCGTGAGCTCTACGGGCTGAGCGACGCCGACGGGTACCTGTCGAAGATGGGCCTGTCCGGCGGTGCGGTCCGTGACATGTTGTGCGCGCTCGGAGCCTGACCGGCGGCACCAGGGCGTCAACGCACCTTCTGGGCGAAACGGAAGACCTCCAGCGCCTGGTCCTCGTCGGAGACGACCTCGCGGGCGAGTTCGGCGAGGAACACGTTGTGGGCGCGCGCGTAGCCCCGCAGCGCCTTGAACGCATCGTCGACGCTGACCCGCCCATGCCGGGACAGCACACCCTTGGCCTGCTCGATGATCACCCGGCTGTTCAACGCTCCCTGGAGTTGCTCCACCAGACTCTCAGTGTGGGCGAGGGCACGCTCCTGCAGGATCGCGATGGTCGTGATGTCGGCCAGTGCCTGGCCGAGCGCCAGGTCCTCCGCGGACAGCGGCGTGATGCCGGTACGGAACAGGTTGAGTGTGCCGACGGTGTGCTCCCGCAACAGCATGGGCAGGGCGTGCACGGTCTGGAAGCTCAGCCGTCGCGCCTCGCGGACGAACCGGGGCCACCTTTCCCACCAGCGGGACAGGTCCACGGCGCTGACCGCCTTTCCGGTGTGGAAGCACTCCAGACATGGACCTTGACCTTCGGCCTGTGACTGGAACAGCTCGATCAGCCGCGCCTGCTCATTGGACGAGGCCAGCACCCCGAGCCTGCCCTGACCGTCGGCCAGCAGCAGCCCAGCCGCCGCGACGTCCAGCAGATCGACGCAATGGCGGCTCAGACGGTGCGCCACCTCGATCAGGTCGTAGTCCGCGACCATGGTGTCGGCGATATCGATGAACGCCGCGGTCAACGCTGATTCGCGTGGAACCGTAGTTGACATCTCTCCCCCTCACAACGGCAGTGAGGTGATCCGCGCCGGACCCTGCCCTACCGGGCGAGCTGCAGCCTCCCGGCCAGCACGTCGTCGGCGACCGCATCCACCAGCCGTGAATAGCGGAACGCATGTGCACGCAACCTGACCAGCGCCTCGGCGATGGAGATCCCGAGATCGGCCGACAGCGCTCCTGTGGCCTGATGCACCACCGCGTGATTTCGCCAGGACAGGTCGAACAGGTCGACATCGGTGTCCGCGCCGTCCCAGCCAGGCGTCTGGGCGTTCAGCAGGGCCATCGTGACCGCGTCGGTGACCGCGAGGGCTTCCGCGACCTCTGCCAATGGCCCCGCCCGCGATCGGTGGCAGTCGAGCACTCCGATGCCGATAGCGCCGATCTGCAGCGGAAACGCGAACACCGCGCCGATCCCGGAGCGCACGGCCTCCCGGGTGAACATCGGCCACCGCACCGCGGCGTCGTGGGCCCGCAGGTCCGGCACGAGTACCGGCCGTCCCGCGGTGAACGCCGACACGCACGGGCCCTCGCCCAGACCGAACTGCAACTCTTCGATCCGAGCGCCGCGCTGGTCGCTCGCACCCAGCAGCACACGGCTGTCGGGCCGATCATGCACTATCAACGACAGCCCCACCCCATCCACGGGCAACGCCGCGCTACACGCCCCGCACAACCTCTTCGGGAACTCCCCGGTCCACGAAGGGTCGGCGACGATCTTCGCCAACGCTCCCGTCAGCCGTACACGATCAACAGCCATGGCAACCCGCCTCCGGATACAGGATCCGCCGGGTACGCCACAGGCGTCTGGATGAACGCATCCGACTGGGTCAGATACCCCCACGCTACCTCTAGCGCATCTGAACAGCGCAAACGCCCGTACGGTACGCCCCGCAGGAGGGTCAGTCTTCGCCGTCTGGTCCGGTGACCTTCTTGGCGAAGGCCACGGAGTCGTTGAAGATCGCGCGCAGGTCGGTGACGCCCGTCCATACGTGGTCGGCGCCTTCGATCCATTCGGTGTCGACGCTCACGCCCGCCGTACGCAGGGCGGTGGCCAGTTGCTCGCTCTGGGCACAGGGGACGATCTTGTCGTCGACGCCGTGCTTGATCTGGAACGGCGGGGCCCCGGGCCGTACGTAGCCGATCGGGCTGGCCGCGATCGCCGCGTCGTGGAGCTCGCTGACCCGGCCGCCGATGAGCCTTCCCTCCGGGGACTCCGGAGAGTCGTGCTCGATGCCGGCTCCGGGCGGCATCTGGGCCTGCATCGTGGTGAAATCGGCCGGCCCGTACCAGTCGATGACCGCGGCGACCGCACTGGACTCTTCATCGCCCGCACTGTCGCCCGTCAGGCCGAGCAGTGAGGCCAGGTGCGCGCCCGCCGACTCGCCCCACGCCACGATCCGCCGCCCGTCGAGGCCGTGTTCGGAGGCGTGTCGGCGCAGCCACCGTACGGCCGCCTTCACGTCATCCAGCTGGGCAGGGAAGATCGCCTCACCGGACAGCCGGTAGTCGACGGACGCGACCGCGAAGCCGGCCAGTACGAGCCGCTCGAAGAACCCGTCCTCGAACGCCGGCCCGCCGCGCGTACGGTCGCCGGACCTCCAGGCACCGCCGTGTATGAACAGGATCACCGGTCGTTCCGGCCCGGACGATGGGAGGTGAAGATCCAGCAGGAGCGGACGGAATCCCAGCACCGACGCGTACTCGACTCCCTTGACGACGCGGACGTTCAACGGCTGGCTCCTCTCAGGCGACCCGGGCAATGTACACCGATATTGTCGAAGATCTCGTACACATCCAGGAGGCGCAGCGCATGGCCGAAACACCGATCACTGCCGAGACCGCCGGACGTCCGCCGTTCCGTGCCGACCACGTCGGGAGTCTGTTGCGCCCGCCAGCGCTGCTGCGAGCCCGCGACGACTTCGCGGCCGGGCGGATCGACGCGGAGCAGCTCCGGGCGATCGAGGACGAGGCGATCCGCGAGGTCGTACGGAGGCAGCGCGAAGCCGGGCTGCGCACGGCGACCGACGGCGAGTTCCGCCGTGAGTCGTGGCACATGGACTTCATCTACCAGCTCGGCGGCATCAAACAGGTCCAGGACGGCACGATCAAGGTGGCCTTCCACAACAAGGAGAAGACCTACGAGTGGGCGCCACCGTCGGCTCACGTCGTCGCGCCGCTGACCCTCGAAGACACGATCTTCGGCGAGGCGTTCACGTTCCTGCGTGACAACGCGGACGGCTCCACACCGAAGCTCACCATCCCCTCGCCGAGCATGGTGCACTACCGCGGCGGGCGTTCGGCGATCGACGAGTCGGTCTACCCCGACCTCGACCGTTTCTGGGCCGACCTGACGGCGGCGTACGCCGAGGAGGTCCGCCGGGTGTACGACCTCGGCTGCCGCTACCTGCAGCTCGACGACACGAGCCTCGCGTACGTGAACGATCCCGCCCAGCGCCGTCATGTCGCCGAGATCGGTGGCGACCCGGAACACCAGCACGAGCAGTACATCGCGAACATCAACCGCGTCCTGGCGGACCGCCCGGCGGATCTCACGGTGACCACCCACATGTGCCGGGGTAACAACCAGAGCATGTGGGCGGCCGAGGGCGGCTACGACTTCATCGCCGAGACGCTGTTCAACGAGCTCGCCGTCGACGGTTTCTTCTGCGAGTGGGACGACGAGCGGTCCGGCGGGTTCGAACCGCTCCGCTTCGTGCCGAAGGGCAAGCGCGTCGTGCTCGGGCTCGTCACGACCAAGCGCGGCGAGCTCGAGAGCAAGGACGACCTCAAGCGGCGCATCGAGGACGCGTCGCGCTTCGTCGACGTCGACCAGCTGTGCCTGTCGCCCCAGTGCGGCTTCTCCTCGACCAAGGAGGGCAACGACCTCACGCAGGAGCAGCAGTGGGCGAAGCTGGCCCTGATCGTCGAGACGGCCGAAGAGGTGTGGGGTTCGCTGTGACATCGAGTGGCGTCGCGGTGGTCACCGGAGCCGGTTCCGGGATCGGACGGCACGTCGCGCGGGCGCTGCTCGGAGCCGGTTACCGGGTGGCGCTCGCGGGCCGGCGCGCCGAGGCCCTGCGGGCGACGGCGGAGGGCTCCGGCGACGCGCTGGTGGTGCCGGCCGACGTCGGGTCGCCGGAGTCGGTGGCGCACCTGTTCGAGGAGGTGCGCCGCGCGTGGGGCCGGATCGACCTGCTCGTCAACAACGCGGGTACGTTCGGCCCCGCCGGTGCGGTCGACGAGATCTCCTACGAGGACTGGCAGCACGCCGTCGACACGAACCTCACGGGTACGTTCCTGTGCTCACAGCACGCGGTGCGGCTGATGAAGGAGCAGCGGCCACGCGGCGGCAGGATCATCAACAACGGCTCGATCTCCGCGCACACTCCCCGGCCCGGCAGCGTCGCCTACACCGCGACGAAGCATGCGATCACGGGCCTGACCAAGGCGATCTCTCTCGACGGGCGCGCGTACGACGTCGCGTGCGGCCAGATCGACATCGGCAACGCAGCCACGGAGATGACCGCGGGGATCGCACAGGGCGCCCTCCAGCCGGACGGACGCCGGATCCCGGAGCCGACGTTCGACGTCGAGCACGTGGCCCGTGCCGTGCTGTACATGGCGGGGCTGCCGCTCGACGCCAACGTGCAGTTCATGACCATCACCGCGACGAAGATGCCGTTCATCGGCCGAGGCTGACCACGAAGAGGGGGCCGGCGGCAATCCTCGCCGCCGGTCAGGTCTGGAGTGCCGCCTCGCGGGCGGCCATGACCTCGCTCATGTTCTTCTCGGCCCAGTCGGTGATGGCCTGGATCGGACCCTGAAGTGACATGCCGAGCGGGGTCAGCTCGTACTCCACTCTCGGGGGCACCTCGGCGAAGACCCGGCGGGTCAGCAGGCCGTCGCGTTCCATCGCGCGCAGTGTCTGGGTGAGGACCTTCGGCGTGACGCCGTTGACCGCCTTGCGCAGCTCGGTGAACCTCCGGGCGCCGTCGCGCAGGCTGAGGACGATCAGTACGGTCCACCTGTCGCCGATGCGGTCGAGGACCTGCCGCGTCGGGCACTCCGGGTCGAAGGCGTTTCCCTGGGTCATGGTTTCCTAAGGGTACCAATAGCACGTTGAAGTAACCGATATCCGGTGGATACCGTCATTCTCCAACGTCACAGGGAGATGTGCCATGAGGATTCTGCTGATCGGTGCGAGCGGCATGATCGGAAGCCGGGTCGCGGCCGAGACCCGCGACCGGGGACACGAGGTCACCGGCGCCACCCGCAGCGGTGCCGACGGAACGGAGAAGGCGGACGCGAGCGACACCGCGGCCATCGCCGCACTTGCCGCCGGTAAGGACGCCGTCGTCTTCTCGATCTCGGCGGGGCGCGACGGTACCCCCGCGGAGGGCCCGCTGCTCGCGGCCGGGCGAGCCGTGCTCGACGCCATGCGCCAGGCCGGGGTACGACGGCTGTTCGTCGTCGGGGGAGCGGGCAGCCTGGAGGTCGCGCCGAGCGTACGGCTGATCGACACGCCGGAGTTCCCCGAGATCTACAAGAACGAGGCGCTGGCCCAGTGCGCGCTGCTCGACGTGATCCGCGCGGAGGCCGAGGACCTCGACTGGACCTACATCTCGCCCGCGGCCGAGATCCAGCCCGGCGAGCGGACCGGGACGTACCGGAGAGGCGTCGGCCGGCTGGTCACCGACGCCGAGGGCCGGAGTGAGATCAGCGCCGAGGACTTCGCCATCGGGCTGGTGGACGAGCTGGAGAAAGGCGCGGCGGCCGACCGCCACATCACGTTCGCCCACTGAACGGCGACGGCCTGGCACCCACAGGGGTGCCAGGCCGCGACGCGGATCGGGTCAGTGCGAGTGTGCGGCTTCGAACTGGTCCATGATCTTGCCCAGCTGGGCGAACTTCTCGGTGTAGGCGACCGGGTGGGCGCCCGGCTCCGTCGGGGGACGGTTCGGGTCCTGGTACTGGTCACCGAGGTTGGAGAACATCGTGATGATGTAGCTCCGGCCCTGCTTGCCGGGCAGGGACTTCACGATGCCGGCGTCCGAGCCCGAGTTGCCGACCAGCCCGGTCTTGTGGGCGAACGTCACCTGAGCGGCCTGGTTGCACGGGCGCACGTCGTGGGCGTACGCGTCGCCGTCGACGGTCGTGGTGCCGTCCGCGGCGATCCAGCGGGACGCGGTGAGCTGGGGGATGCCCGGCGCCGGGTAGTCGGCGCCGCACCAGCTCGTGGTCGACAGCACGTCGTTGAAGCCCTGCTGCGCCAGCTCGCTCTTGAAGAACTGCCGCGAGGACGGGCTCAGCGCCGCGCTCGTGACGGCCGTGCCGTTCGGCGTCGTCCACAGCTTGCCCGAGCCGCCGTTGATGATCATCAGCAGCTTGGCGGTGTCCAGCGACGTCATGGTGACGGGGTTGGACCAGTGCCCGCCGTTCGCCGGGTTGGTCTCCTTCAGCTGCATCGTCTCCAGGCCGAGGTCCTGGAACGTCTGGTTGAGCCCGTCGACCGCGTTGTGGTCCCAGAGCAGCTTGGTGAGTGCGCAGGACGCGCCGTTCGAGGAGTACGTGATCGACGCGTCGATGTAATTGCGAATGGTGTTGCTCGACGCGTCGCCGCACAGCGAACTCGGCGTCGTCGGCTGATAGTCGTAAGTGTCGTCAAGGCTGATGACACCCTGGTCGACCAGGCGGAGTACACCGAAGTTGACCATCAGCTTGAGTACCGATGCCGGATAGGGCTCCATGAAATCGAGAGGAGCGCTTTCCCGGCCGGGAACGATGTCGATGGTGCCCTGAGCATGGTTGGTGTACCAGCCGGCGTCATCCCATTGACGCCAGCGAACGGCGTCCGTGTGGTAATTCTTGTCGACCGGTACGACGACTCCGTGCGGATACTGCGGGCTCATCAGCACGGTGCCGGAGGACAGCGGCCGACCGTTCTTGTCCAGCTCGATGACGCTCATGTCGATCTGCGGCTGCTGCGAGATCGGCGCCGGTGCGGCAAGGGTGGAGAACCTCTGTGCGCGCTGGGCCGGCGACGCTGCGTCCTTGTCCACCGACTGGGCGGCGAGGGTACGGGCCTGCGCTGTTGTTGTCGGCGGAGCAAGGTCGAGGACCTGCTCGAAATGCAGCTGGTCCATCGCCTGCTGAAGCTTCTGTGCTACGCCGCTCGCGGAGTCATTCGAGTGCTCGGCCGCCTGGGCCGGCGCGATGGCGGTACCCAGCAATGCCGTCGTCGCCGCGAGGCCGACGAAGGCACGTGTACCTATTCCCCGGATTTTCACATCGAAGACCATAGCAAGATCAAACACACCTGATGCGGCAAAAGTGGACAGATAAAATATTTCGATATTTGTGGAAACTTGGTGCAACAGATTGGGTTGTGTGGCCCCCACATGCGGAGATAGAGCCGCGCTGTGGACGGGTGGCACCGATGACCGAATCCGGCTCTCAGACGCGCGACGGCACGCCGGCTCAGCCGAAGATGGCCTTGGGCTCACCGGTGTACCAGACGTTGTCGATGCGGATCCGCCGGATCGTCCACCGCGCGCCGTCGCGTACGAGGTCGGTGTCGTAGAGGTTCTTGAGCAGGGCGTACTTCGTGTGGTCGGCCTTGAGCAGGTGCTGGGCCTCGACGATCGCGGTGAGCCGGGCGGTGTCGCCGTCCACCCGTACGCGGGGGTTGGTGACCACGTGGGTGGTGTCGACGCGGTCCGCGAACAGACCGAAGATCACGTTTACGATCGTGTCGCGCCCGGTCATGAGGTCGCTCTCGATCCCGGCCTTGACCGCCGCCGGGCGGAAGTCGAGTTCGGCGTCGGCGGAGAACGCCGAGGCGAACAGTTCCCGGTCGTGCAGATCCTGCCCGAGGCCGAACCGGTACAGCGCGTCGATCACCTCCGTACGGTCCCTGAGCCCGTCCTCGGCCGACAGCGCCTGATGCGTGGTGACGTACATGTTCTCTCCTTCGGAATCCTTCGATGTCTTCACGATCAGGCCGTGGCGTGCTCGGAACAACGGCGGGTGCCGCAACGCTCCTTTAGCGAGGATTAACGAGGAGTCACGGATGGAACAGCGGGAGATCGAGGCGTTTCTGACGCTCGCCGACGAGCTGCACTTCGGCCGTACCGCCGAACGCCTCCACGTGTCGACGGCCCGGATCAGTCAGGCGATCAAGACGCTGGAGCGCAGGGTCGGCGCTCCGCTGTTCGAGCGGACCAGCCGCCGGGTGGCGCTGACCCCGCTGGGACGCCGCCTTCACGAGGACCTGCGACCGGCGTACCAGGGGATTCAGGAGGGACTGGAGCGAGCGATCGCCGCGGGCCGTGGCGTCGACGGTGTCCTGCGCGTCGGCTTCGTCAACGCGGCGGCGGGCCGGCTCATCCTGCTGGTCGCGGACGGCTTCCGCGTGCGTCATCCCCGTTGTGCGGTCGAGATCCGCGAGGTCCAGGTCGGCGACTGCCTCGTCGCGCTCCGCGCCGGCGAGATCGACGTCCTGCTCGCCACCTTCCCGATCGAGGAGGCCGACCTCACCACCGGTTCCGTGCTCCTGAGCGAACCCCGCGTACTCGCCGTCTCCTCCCGGCATCCCTTCGCGCGCCGGGAGTCGGTGTCACTCGAGGACCTGGCCCGCGACGAGGTCCTGCGCGCCCCGTGTTCGGACCTGGACTACTGGGAGGCCGCGCGGGTACCCGAGCGGACGCCCGGTGGCCGACCCATCGAACGCGGGCAGCCGACCGCGACGTTCCAGGAGATGCTCACCCTCATCGGTGCGGGGCGAGGCATCTATCCCGTCGGCGCCCACGCGACCCGGTACTACACGCGGCCGGACGTCACCTACGTCCCGTTCCGCGGCGCCCCACCCCTCGAATGGGGTCTCATCTGGCGAACCTCCGCCGAGACGAGCAGAGTCCGCGCCTTCGACGAGGCGGCCCGCGACGTCATCACGGCGCGCGGCGGCCCCGAGCACGACGCCGTCAGGCCGAGGGCCGTCGCGGCCCGGTGACGGGCGCTCATCGCCTGCCCAGGGCGTGCAGCACGTCCACGGCGTCGCGGGCGCGCGGCCACGGGACGAAGAGATGGTCGTGGTGGTAGGCCGAGACGGCGTTACAGCTGATCCCGGCCTCGGTCAGGGCCGTGGCGATCGCGGCCATCATGCCGACCGCCTCCAAAGACGAATGGACGCGCAGGGTGATCCACGCGCTGGGTGAGACGTACGGGACGCCGGCGCGGTCCGCCTCCTCCGCGGGGAGGACCACCGTACGTCCCTCCGCCTCGGTGAAGGTCATCACCGGGTTCAGGCCCGGCACGTCCTCCGGCAGGGTCGCGAAGACGTACACGCCCTCGTGCAGCTCGGGGTCCAGGCCGGACAGCAGCCGGTCAAGGTCGGTTTCTCCGCTCACGCCGGCCACCGTACGAGGCAAGGAAGATCTTGCGTGACACCAGGTCCCCCCTAGCCGCGCCCGGTTACAGGTTTCCCGACAGGGTCGACGGAACACGGGGGGAGCGGCCGGATGCGAGGCTGGCGGAACAGGGTGGGCCGGCTGGTGGCGATCGTGGCCGTGGCGCTGGCCGGTACGGCGGGCGCGGCGTTCGCCGATCCTCTGCCCAGGCCGGGCGGCCACGGCGTCGCGGGCAAGGGGAACACCGCGACGCGGCACGGCGTCGTGCACAAGGGGCACCATCACCTGCGGCCCCATACGGTCGTCCGCTGCCAGAACGACGACACCGAACAGATCGATGACTTCGACAGTGATGGCGGCGAGCCGGTGCACATCGTCTCGCCCGGCGCCGCGGAGGCGGCCGGCGGGGGCTGCCCCGGTGCCCAGGACGCGCTCGGCATCGCCGACGTGCTCGCGGGCGGCCACCGTACGCGCGCGGGCGTCCCGCTGAGGCGCTGAGAACCCCTCCGCCCGTACGGTGGGAAATCCGCAGGCCGAACGGGCGGGGATTTCCCGAGCAGGGATGTCGAGGATCCGTCCTCCGCTCCGACTGATCGGCGAGAGGCGGCCGGCACGGCCGCCCCCGTACTCGACGAGGAGTCACGACCGTGAAGTACATGGTGCTGATCTACAACCGTCCCGGGTTCGTCGAAGAGCTGTCCGAGGCCGAGCGCAGCGAGCTGTTCGGCGATGTCGACGCGCTCCTCAAGGAGCTCACCGACTCCGGTGAGCTGCTGAGCACTCACGCGCTGGCCGACCCGGCGACGACCCGGACCGTACGCGTGCGCGACGGTGTCCAGGCGGTCACCGACGGGCCGTTCATCGAGGCCAAGGAGCAGTTCGCCGGCTACCTCCTCCTCGAGGCGAGCCTCGAACGGGCCATCGACGTCGCGGCGCGCTGGCCGGACGCCAAGAAGTTCGCGATGGAGGTGCGGGAGGTCCTCTGAGAAACACGCCCCACGGACGGGAACAAACTCTCCAACCCCTCTTGTTACACTCGACGTGGCCGGTGCGTCCGGAGTCCCCCGGGCCTAACCACTGCCTTCACGGAATACCGTTCGGCTGGAGCCGTGTTGTGCCTTTCGCCGTGAGGCGACCCGCGCACCGGTACACCTACGTGGAAGGCCCCGTCAGGATTCTGGCGGGGCCTTCCACGTCGGAAGCTCAGATCACGTCCCAGGTCACGGACTCATACGCCTGCGTCACGGTCTTCATGAACGCCTCGTCCACTCCGAGCCGCAGGTCATCGACGCGCTCGACGGCGGCGACGCCGCGGGAGTTGGTGACGAAGACACCGCGGAACTTGCCCAGGTCGGCGACGAGCACCGGACCCCGCCGCGACGGAACCCCCTGCGCCGGCAGCGCCTTCTCCAGCAGCAGCATGGTGATCCCGTCCAGGGCCGGCGCGTCGGGCCAGATGACCGAGGTGCCGTCGAAACAGCCGAGGTTGGTGATCGCGCCTTCGGAGATGACCCCATCGGGATCGGTCAGAAGCGCCTCGTCGAAACCCTCACGCTCGGCGAGCCGCCGGTGGTAGCTCTGCCCGAAACCCCCGAGATGCTTCACGTGGGCGAGGGGGCGCTGGTAGGAGACCGTACGCAGGCCGAGAGCGGTGTCCGGTCCGGCGATCGGAGGCCGTACGACGACCATCACCGACGGGCTCTCGCCGAACACGATGACGCGTACGGCCGCGTCGGAGATCTCGCCGAGAGCGTGCCGGATGCGGTCGCGCACCAGCTCACCGGGCAGACCGGCGCCGTAGAGCTCGCGGTTGGCCGCGTCCAGCCGTGCGAGATGCAGATCCAGGCCGCGCGTGCGCCCGCCGCGTACCTGCATCGCGGTGAAGTGACCGTAGTTGAGCATCGCGAGGACGCTGAGCTCGGAGGTCGTCGCGGCGTGGCCGTCGATCTCGAAACGCGGGAGAGCCGTCACGGCGTCCACGTTAGCGACCAGGACCGCCCGCCGGTCGAGCAGAGCCGACGCCGAGCCTGTCCGGTGCCGGGCTGGTGACCGCCCTCGGGGTGATGGTCCTCGCCATCACGCACGCGTGCACCTGCAGCGCGATACGAATGCGTTCCTGTCGCGATCTTGACAGCCGCCCCCGTCGTCGCCGTCCGGGCGATGGTCTCGTAACCTGTGAACCGGCGCACTCCTTCGATGTGGGTGGTCCTCCAAGTCCAGCTGTGGAGTGAAACTGCACGCTCCGATGTACCGACTCCTGTTCGCCACGCTGCTGCGCCGCATGCCGGCCGAGACCGTGCACCGGCTCAGCTTCCGTGCCCTGCGCGCCCTGGCCGCCGTCCCCGGGGCGCTGCCTCTCGTCCGCCGCCTGTTCGGCCCGCGTGACCCCGCGTTGCGGGTGCGGGCGCTCGGGCTGGACTTTCCCGGTCCGCTCGGGCTCGCGGCCGGGTTCGACAAGGACGCCGAGGCGTACGAGGCGCTGGGCGCCTTCGGCTTCGGGTTCGTCGAGATCGGCACGGTCACGGCGCGTGCGCAGCCCGGCAACCCGCGGCCGCGATTGTTCCGCCTCGTGCGGGACCGGGCGATCGTCAACCGGATGGGCTTCAACAACGATGGCGCACGCGCGGCGGCGGCCCGGCTGCGCGGGCCACGCAGGATCATCGTCGGCGTCAACATCGGCAAGACGAAGGTCGTCCCCGAGCACGAGGCCGTCGCCGACTACGTCGAGAGCACCGAACGCCTCGCCGCCCTCGCGGACTACCTCGTGGTCAACGTCAGCTCTCCGAACACCCCCGGCCTGCGTGACCTCCAAGCCGTCGAGCACCTCAGGCCGCTGCTGGAGGCCGTGCGCGCGGCGGCCGTCCGCGCGACGCCGCGTCGCGTACCGCTGCTCGTGAAGATCGCCCCGGACCTCGACGACGCCGACGTCGACGCGGTCGCCGACCTGGCGCTGGACCTCGGTCTCGACGGCATCATCGCGACCAACACCACGATCTCCCGTGACGGACTGACCAGCGCGAACGCCGAGGAGGCCGGAGCGGGCGGGCTGTCGGGCGCGCCGCTCAAGGGCCGCTCGCTGGAGGTCCTGCGACGCCTGCGCGAGCGGGCCGGGGACCGGCTCGTGCTGATCTCGGTCGGCGGCATCGAGACCGCCGACGAGGCGTGGGAGCGCATCCAGGCCGGCGCGACCCTCGTCCAGGCGTACACGGGGCTGATCTACGGCGGTCCGTCGTGGCCGCGCGGCATCAACCGCGGCCTCAGCGCCCGGCTACGACGCGAGGGCCGCACGACGCTCTGATCGCGTACCGTGACCGGCCCATGACTCGGTCGGCATGTCGTCAAGTGCCTTGAACCCTCGTCCGTGCGACATCACTCTTGCCTTTGAGGAGGAGTGGTGCCTGGACGAGGTGCTTCCGTGGCCGGTGCGTCGGCGCAGGCCCGTTACCGCAGTCTGCGGGCCCAGTACCGGCAGGAGCGGGTCCTCGCGCGGCTCGTTCTGGCGGGCGTCGCGGGCTCCATGACGGCCGGGCTGTTCGACTGGCTGCCCGGAATGTCGGTCGCCCTCGGGATCCTGCTCCTGCACTCGCTCTTCCTGCGCGTCAAGCCGGACCCGGTCACCCGGTGGCGACGCGGTGCCGCGGCCGAGCGGCGTACGGGACGGCGGCTCGCCCGGCTCGACCCCGCCTACTTCCACGTGCTGCACGACCGGGCGCTTCCCGCGGCGTCCCGCGCGAACCTGGACCACCTCGTCGTCGGGCTCACCGGCGTGTACGCGATCGTCTCCCGCCGGTGGCCGCCGCTCACCCGGCTGCGCGCCGCGGACGAACGCATGTGGGCCGGCCCGCGGCCGATGACGCGAGTGCTGGTGATGGCGAGGGACGCGGCGCGTACGGTCGCCGAACACCTCTCGGACGATCTCGGTCGCCGCGTGGAGGTCAACGCGGTCATCGTGGTGCACGGCGCGCGAATGCCCCATGCGGGCTTCGTGTTCGACGGGGTCACGGTGCAGCGCGCCAAGCGGGCGGGACGGCTCATCCAGCGGCAGCCGGCGGTGTTCACCACGGCCCAGGTGGCGGCCATCGCCGCCGCGGCGGAGCGGATCCTCCCCCCGATGATCGACGTCTGACGAAATACCAGCACGCTTTGTGACTGATTAGTACTCTCAGCGCAACAGGTCGGATTTCGACATGTAGCTGGGGGGAGTCGTCATGGCGGGCCGCATCGTCGTCTTCGGCGCCACCGGCTACACGGGGACCCTGACCGCCCGTGCGCTCGTCGCGCAGGGCGCGCGGCCCGTTCTCGCCGGACGCAACCCCGAGACCCTGGCGAAGCTGGCGGACGACCTCGGCGGCCTGGAGACACTGCCGGCCGACGTCGAGGAGCCGCGTACGGTGCGGGCCCTGGTCGAGCGGGACGACGTGCTCGTCAGCACGGTGGGACCGTACCTGCGGTACGGCCGCGCCGCCGTGGAGGCGGCGGTCGACGCGGGTGCGCACTATCTGGACTGCACCGGTGAGCCGCCGTTCGTCCGCGAGGTCTTCGAGGTCTACGGCCCCCAGGCGCATTCCGCGCTGATCCCGGCGCTCGGATACGACTTCGCGCCGGGCAATCTGGCCGCGGCCCTGGCCCTCGACCGGGTCGGCGACGACGGGTTCCGTGTTGACATCGGCTACTTCGTCGGCGGCGGCGACCTGTTCCGCGGGCTGTCGGTCGGCACCCTGCGGTCGATCGCCGGAGTCGCGTCCGCGCGGATGTACACCTTCCGCGGCCGCATCCATGACGAACGCCGCGCACGCGTACGGGACTTCGACGTGGCGGGCCGGTCGCGTACGGCCCTGTCGATCGGCGGTTCGGAACACTTCGCGCTGCCCGCCTCCTACCCGGCCCTGTACGAGGTCAACGTCTATCTGGGCTGGTTCGGGCGTGCGACGCGGACGGTCGCGGTCGCGCCGCGCGGGGCCGCGGCACTCGGCATACGGGTGGGCCTGGGCGCGCTGGCACGTCTCGCGGGCCGGTGGCGAGGCGGGAAGAGCACCCTGACATCGCGCATCGTCGCGGTGGCCTATGACGCCGAGGGTGCGCTTCTGACCGATGTGCACCTTTCCGGCGGAGATCCCTATGATTTCACCGCTCGCGCCCTTTCCTGGGCCGCCTGCCAGGCCGCTCAGGGAATGGTCGAAACGGGTGCACTCGGCCCAGTCGGGGCATTCGGACTTTCGGAGCTCGAAGCGGGCTGCGCCCTGGCCGGGATCGCTCGCGTCACCGGCTGAGCCCACGGCTGTCCCGTGTCCTGCGAGGCATCCCCGCCGGTACGGAGCAATACCCGCAAGCCAGGCAAAAGCACCAAACCCATCTAAAAAATGGCTTATCGCGATAAAGGATTGAATTCTAAAGACGCTTTCCGTAAGCGGTGGTAATAATCTCCGACGGTTCTTCGGAAACTGTTGAACGTGAGACGGAAAAGGCTTTAACTTCAGCGCCATGGAAGACCGGCTTTTGGTCGAGGCGCTGCGGTCCCGTGATCCGATCGCGATGGGTGCGGTCTACGACGACTACGCCGAACCCCTCTACGGCTACTGCTGGTTCCAGCTGCGCAACGCCGACGCGGCCCAGGTGGCCTTCCGCGACACGTTGATGTGCGCCGAGGCACATGTCGGCAGGTTGCGGACGCCCGCGCGGTTCGGCGCGTGGCTCTACGCGCTCGCGCGGATCGAGTGCCGCCGCCGGCGGCCGGGCGGCCCGATCCAGCCCGACCTGCCCGTCGCCCGGCACGACCAGGACGACGTCGATCTGCGGCTGATGGCCTGGCGTGCGGTCACCGGGCTGCCATCGCTCAGCCGCGAGCTCCTCGACCTTCGCCACCGGCACGGCCTGACCACCGCCGACATCGCTCTCATCACGGGCCTGCGCACCAGGGAGATCGGCGAGCTCCTGGCACAGGCCGGCGTGCTGCTCGAGGCCGCGCTCATCGCCGAGATCCTCGCGCACGACGGCCTCGACGCCTGCGCGCGGCGTGCGGCGATCCTGCGGCCACGCACGGACGAGATCAACGAAGACCTGCGCGAGGCGCTCGTACGGCACTCACTCGAATGCGGCCGGTGCGCACGTCACCTGCCCGAGAACATCGCACCGCGCAAGGTGTACGACCTCCTGCCGCACGCGCCGCTCCCGCAGCTGCTGCGCGCCCAGGTCATGAACTGCTTCACCGACCCCGACCTGGCCGGATACCGGCTCTTCGCGGCCGCACGCGTCTCCCGCTTCGGCGCGCACGGCTTTCCGGCGCAGCCGGGTACGGGCCGCCGGGCCGCCTTCCGCCGGTTCTCCGAGGACGCCTCGCGCCACACCGCACGCGGCTGGGCCCGCGCCCTGACCGCGATGGCCGGCGCGTTGATCGCGGCGGTGACCGCGACCGCCCTGTGCCGCTACTTCGGGGAGGAGGCCTCACACGGCTCCCACGGGGTCGTCGCCGCACCGCCGGGGGCCCGCTCGCCACGGCCGAGCCCCGCGCCGCCAGGCGACCCCGGGGGCGCGCGTCCGGTGGCGGCGGCACTGCCGCTCGGGACACCTCAGGTGGCCGGTCCCGCGGCGCTGCTGGACGGCCTGCCGCCGAAGGACTTCCTGCGAGCGCCTGGTGCCGATGACTTCGGCGTCTCTCCCGGCCGTCTCTCGCTGCCGGCCGGCGGCACGGGTGCGATCATCCTCACCTCGGGCGGCGGCGACGCGGTCGCGTGGCGCGCTTCCGTCGCGGGCCCGGTCCGCGTCAGCCCCGGTGGGGGCACGCTGGAGCGGGGTGCCGCCCAGGTCATCACCGTTCAGGCGCCACGTAACGGGCCCGGCTCGGCGGTCGTCACGTTCTGGCCCGGAGGGCGCCAGGTCGAGGTCGCCTGGGCCGCCCGGCCCACGCCGCCTCCGCCTCCGCCACCCCCGTCTCCCACGCCCACACCGACGCCGACGCCGACGCCGACGCCGACGACGCCCAGCCCCACCGAGCCTCCGCCGACCCAGCCCCCGCCGCCCAAACCCACGCCGGCCGAGCCCACACCCGCCACGCCACCGTCGCCCGCTCCGCCCGCGGCACCACCCCCGACGCCGAGCGAGCAACGGCAGCTCGCACCTTCGTCCGGGCAGACCGACTGACGGGCGGAGGTGCCGATCTCCGCCCTCGTCCCGATACTCCGGAATCCAGGGCACAGTCTTGGATCATGAGGTCACCGGGATGTGAGTGACGGGGGACATCGCGTGGTGCGCGTGTTTTCGGAGCGTCGCTAGTGGTAACCCTTCGTGATAGCCCGCTCGGCGGCGGGCGGACCTCCGGGGGGAGAAGTTGGCAGGTTCCCATCCGCGCCGGCGACGGCTCGGCGCGATCGCGTTCGCCGCGATCGCGGTCACGGTGCTGCTCTCCGGCCCGTCACGTGCCGACCCCTCCCCGAGCTCGCGCGACCTCGCCAAGAGCGACAAGCAGGTGCGCGACCGTGCCGCCGACATCGGCCGGATCGGCGCCGAGCTGGCGCAGGCCGACGGGCGGCTCGACGACATGAACGACCAGGCCGAGCTCGCGATCGAACGCTTCAACGGCGCGCGTGCCCGGCTCGAGCAGGCCGGCCATGACTATCAGGCCGCGCGCGACCGGTCGGCGCACGCACATGACCGGCTGGGCCAGACCCGCCGAGAGCTCGCGAGGTTCGCCGCTAACGCCTACCGGACCGACAACACCTACCCCTCGGCCGCCGCGGTGCTCGGCGGGCGCGGAGGCCCGGCGGGATTCTTGGAACGGGCCTCCTTCATGCAGTTCTTCGCGAACCGGCAGCACTTCGCCGTACGGCAGGAGCAGGCCGCCGAGACCATCGCCGGCCTGTTCGAGAAGCAGTCGCGCCGGGCCCTGGAGGCGCAGCGTGGTGCGACCCGCGCCGCCGCGAGCGCACGTCAGGCCGCGACCGCCGCGGTGGCGCGTCAGCGGGCGAGCGTCAAGCAGATCCAGCAGCGAAAGACGGCTCTGCTCGCCGCCCTGGGCAAGGCACGGGCCCGCTCCGCCGAGCTGCGGCGTGCGCGCGACGCGAACGCCGGCGTACCCAAGGTGACCCCGGCCGGCGTACGCCAGATCACGCGTTCCCTGCCGCACGGCTCAGGGATGGGCGCGGTGGCCGTACGCGCCGCGCTCAGGTGGATCGGCACGCCGTACTCCTGGGGCGGCGGCAACCCGGCCGGACCCACGCTCGGCATCGCGCAGGGGGCGCACACCGTCGGCTTCGACTGCTCGGGACTGGTGACGTACGCCTGGGCACGCGCCGGCGTCCCTCTCACTCACTACGCGACGTCGCAGTACAACTCGGGCCCGCACCCGGCACGCAACCAGTTGCGCCCGGGTGACCTGGTCTTCTTCGCGCACAATCCGTCGAACCCGAGCACGATCCACCACGTCGGGATCTACATCGGCAACGGTCAGATGATCGAGGCCCCGTTCACGGGGGCGAGAGTACGGATCTCGCCCGCGTTCCGCCCGGACTACGCGGGCGCCACCCGGCCGGCCGGACCTCGGTAGGTGGCTCGCCCGGCCGGACCGAGGGGACGGCCGGACCGGGCACCGGACCTCAGTGTTTCTCGGCTCGCTTGAACGACCGCTCGATCTCGGCCTCGGCGTCACTGCGGTTCGCCCAGCTGGCACCCTCGACCGACTTGCCGGGCTCGAGGTCCTTGTAGACCTCGAAGAAATGCTGGATCTCCAACCGGTCGAACTCCGGCACGTGGTGAATGTCGCGCAGATGTTCCATCCGGGGATCGGTGGCCGGCACGCACAGAACCTTGTCGTCACCGCCGGCCTCGTCCGTCATCCGGAACATGCCGACCGTACGGCAGCGGATCAGGCAACCGGGGAAAGTGGGCTCCTGGAGGAGCACGAGAGCGTCGAGCGGATCGCCGTCCTCGCCCAGCGTGTTGTCGATGAAGCCGTAGTCCGCCGGATACTGGGTCGACGTGAACAACATCCGGTCAAGTCTGATTCGTCCGGTTTCATGATCCATCTCGTACTTGTTGCGCTGTCCCTTAGGGATCTCGATAGTGACGTCGAATTGCACAATGTCCTCCGCTCCCCGGGGCGGGCCGAGGTGGTTCTGGTTGGATGTTGGCCTGTACAAGAATGTCGCACGTCACTAGTGCTGCGGCGATGAGAGGGGCGTTAAGGTGCGGAGGCCCGAGCGCGCCGTGGCCATGATCACACTGGCGCTGCTGAACGTCTTCCTGGTCACCGCCGCCCTGGCAGTGGTGAAGCTCACACCGGATCGTTCCCTCGCGCTCAGACCGCCAACCGTGGCGGCCAGAGCGATCGTTCCCGCCGGTCCGCTCACGATGGCGCCGGCCGCCGCGACCGCACCGCTGCCGTCGGCCGGTTCGCTGGCGGCACGGCTGGCCGGTCCGATGCAGAGCGCCGGCCTCGGCCAGAACCTCAGCGGTGTCGTCATCGACGCGATGACCGGCCGGTCCCTGTTCAGCAGCAACGCCGGACAACCGGCGGTGCCCGCCTCGACGACCAAGCTCGTCACGGCGGTGGCCGTGCTCGCCTCGGTGGGCTCGGACCGCCGGCTCACGACCAGCGTCGTACGGAGCAACCGGGGTGTCGTCCTGGTCGGAGGCGGCGATCCCACGCTGACGACGGTCAGCCCGAAGAACGCTTACCCCAAGCCGGCATCACTCGCCGAGCTGGCGAAACAGACGGCCGCGGCGCTGAAGGCCGCGGGTACGACACAGGTGAGGGTCGACTACGACGTCTCGGCGTACCAGGGCAGCCGGATGGCCCCCGGCTGGAAGCAGCTCTACTTCTCCCCGGAAGGCGACGTGGCCCCGGTGAGCGCGCTCGAGCTGGACGCGGGCCGGATCGTGCCGGGATCCCAGTACACCCCCCGCGTCCAGGACCCGCCGTCGGCCGCCGCGCAGAGATTCGCCCAGATGCTCACCAGCCGTGGCGTGACGGCGCATGCCGGGTCGCCTGCGACCGCGCCCAAGGGGGCCCACCGGCTCGGCGCGGTGCAGTCGCCGCCGATCTCGGCGCTGGTCGAGCAGCTGCTCACCCACAGCGACGACGACGTCGCCGAAGCCATGGCCCGGCAGGTGGCGATGAAACTCCACCGGCCGCCGACGTTCGCGGGCGGTGCCGCGGCCACGCGCGAGGTGCTCGCCGGGCTCGGCATCAACGGGGGCGTCGAGCTGTACGACGGCAGCGGGCTGTCGCACAACAACCGGATCACACCGTCCGCGCTGGCCAAACTGGTCGCCCTGGCCGCTTCGCCCGCCCATCCCGAGCTGCGCACCGTGCTGTCCGGCATGCCCATCGCCGGGTTCTCCGGCACGCTCGACGACCGGTTCGACACGGGTACGGCCTCCGCCGGGAGGGGCACCGTACGGGCGAAAACGGGCACCCTCGACGGGGTCAACACCCTTGCCGGAGTCGTCGAGGACGCGGACGGGCGACTGCTGGCCTTCGCCTTCATGGCGAACCAGGTGCCGGCGAGCCGGGTGGACGCCGTGCTCACTTCGCTGGACACTCTCGCCGGCACCCTCGCCGGCTGCGGTTGCCGTTGATCGAGTGAACGGGAGTTCATCGCGTGTCCACAGGCGTTGGAGTCTGTGAGGCATGCTCCCCAGGCGATCGGGGACGTACCGTTAGGTGGAGGGCCCGGCCGGAGAGGGTTGTAATGCCAACTGCCATGATCGACTGGAATGTCGCCGTTCAGACGGGGACCCGACTTGTCCGCCCAGGGCCGCAGGTGAGCCCGACCGAGGCGCGCCAGGTCGTCGCGGAGCTACGCGAGCTTTCCGGAGTGGCGCAGGGCCACGTCCGTGACTTCACCGGCATGGACGGCGGCATCGACGCGTCCCCGGCCAAGGTCGTGGACCGGCCCGGCTGGATCCAGGCGAACGTCGACGGCTTCCGCGTCGTCCTCGAACCCCTGATGGAACAACTCCAGGCGCGCCGCGGCAGCGGGCTGCTCGGCGGTGGCGCCGGCGGCGCGGTGATCCAGGCCGTGGGATCGCGGGTGACCGGCATGCAGGTCGGCGCGATCCTGGCGTACATGGCCAGCCGCGTGCTCGGCCAGTACGAGCTGTTCCTGCCGCCGGACCCGACCGGCCGCGCGCCGACGGGGCGGCTGACCCTCGTCGCGCCCAACATCGTCGGCGCCGAGCAGGAGCTCAAGGTCGACTCCCATGACTTCCGGCTGTGGGTGTGCCTGCACGAGGAGACCCACCGGGCCCAGTTCGCCTCGGTCTCATGGCTGCGCGCCTATGTCCAGGACCAGATGACGGCGTTCCTGCTCGCCTCCGACCTCGACCCCGGCGCGCTGCTCGAACGCCTGCGCGGCGTGGGCGAGGCGGTCGCGGACGCCGTACGCGGCGGCGAGGGCAACCTCATCGACGCGATGCAGACCCCCGAACAGCGCGAGATCCTCGACCGCCTCACGGCCGTGATGACGCTGGCCGAGGGCCACGGCGACTACGTCATGGACGCGGTCGGACCCGAGGTCGTGCCGAGCGTCGCCGACATCCGCGCCAAGTTCCAGCACCGCAGGGAGGGCGCCTCCCAGGTCGACCGGGCGTTCCGGCGCCTGCTGGGCCTCGAGATGAAGATGAAGCAGTACGCGGAGGGCTCGCACTTCGTCAACGAGGTCATCCAGCGGGTCGGCATGGACGGCTTCAACCGCGTCTGGACCTCACCCAACACGCTGCCGACCCATGCCGAGATCAAGGATCCGGGACTGTGGGTGGGCAGGGTCATCGGCAAGCCGGAGCTGCCGGCCACCGAGACCTCCGACTAGTCCGGCCCGGCGCTCGTCGTCACGCGCGACGACGCCGCCAGGCCGAGATGGGGCATCGTCCGATGCCGCACGCCACGAGCCGCGACAATGGGTGCCGTGGGACCTGATCCGGCGGTGGCGGCGGTACGCCTGGCGGTCCGCCGCACCCTCGGCATGATCGAGGTCGGCGATCTGGTGCTCGTCGCGTGCAGCGGCGGCGCCGACTCGCTCGCGCTCGCCGGGGCGCTGGCCTTCGAGGCGTCCAGATCCGGCCACCGCGCGGGCGGTGTCACGGTCGACCACGGCCTCCAGGAGGGCTCCGCCGAGCGCGCCGCCGGCGTCGTGGCGGTCATGGCCGACCTGGGCCTGGCGCCCGCGGAGGCGCACGCGGTCACCGTGGGCACGGACGGCGGCATGGAGGCGGCGGCGCGTACGGCGCGGTACACGGCCCTCGACGAGGCCGCCACGCGCCACCGGGCCACCGCCGTACTGCTGGGGCACACTCTGGACGACCAGGCCGAGACCGTGCTCCTGGGGCTCGCTCGCGGGTCCGGTGCCCGTTCGCTGGCGGGCATGCCCGCCGTCACGGGCCGCTACCACCGCCCGCTGCTGGAGCTCGGCCGGGACCTCACCCACCGTGCCTGTCACGCCATGGGCCTGGTCGCCTGGGAGGACCCGCACAACCGTGACCCGGCGTACGCGCGGGCGCGGGTTCGCGCCGACGTCCTGCCCGCCCTGGAGAAGGACCTGGGCCCCGGCATGGCCGCAGCCCTGGCTCGTACGGCGCGCATGCTCCGCGACGACGCGGACGCCCTCGACGACTGGGCGGCGCGGGTACGTGCCGAGGCGGGTACGGACGAGGCGGATGGGACCGTCGCGCTGGATGTGTCCACGTTGACCGGCCTGCCCCGTGCGGTGCGGACGCGTGTGATTCATCGCACTGCCATCGCCGCGGGCAGCCCTCCCGGTACGCTCGCCGCGGTACACGTCGAGGCGGTGGACGCGCTGGTCACCGGGTGGCACGGCCAGTCCCACGTCGACCTCCCCGGCCGCGTACGTGTTCGGCGCAGGTATGAAAAGCTGCTCTTCGGACCGTCCGAAACCCGGTGATTCCCGTCAAAGGTGACCTGACCACCTCGGACGGGCAGGGAGAGACGGGCATCTGGCCGCGCGATCGGGAAGGGCTTTCGGTGGACGAAGCGGACATGGGAGCGGACCTCGAGAAGGTACTGATCCCAGAGGTCGAGCTCCAGGCCAAGATCCGGGAGCTCGCCGCTCAGGTCGATGAGGACTACGCGGGCCGGGAGCTTCTGCTCGTCGGCGTCCTGAAGGGCGCGGTCATGGTCATGGCCGACCTCGCCCGCGCTCTGCACTCGCCGGTCTCCATGGACTGGATGGCCGTCTCGTCGTACGGCTCGGGGACCAAGTCCTCCGGCGTCGTGCGGATCATGAAGGACCTGGACGCCGACATCATGGGCCGCCACGTCCTGATCGTCGAGGACATCGTCGACTCGGGCCTGACGCTCTCCTGGCTGATGAGCAACCTCGAGTCACGCGGACCGGCGTCGATCGAGGTCTGCACGCTGCTGCGCAAGCCCGACGCGGCCAAGATCAAGGTCAAGGTCAAGTACGTCGGTTTCGACATCCCGAACGAGTTCGTGATCGGGTACGGCCTCGACTACGCGGAGAGGTACCGGAATCTGCCCTTCGTGGGCACACTTGCGCCGCACGTCTACGGTGGAAGTGGGGAACAAGAGGCTTAGCCTCGTACGTTCCTAGTTGCGAAGTGGGGCGCCGGACGTCGTGCTGCGGTCTTCCGCGACACCGGTGTACCTTCATTATCTCAGGCTCCTTGCGGGCCACACTCAGGAAGGCCGCCTCGGCGGGCGTTCGCGCGACGAGGTCTGATGACGCTGGTCAGGAGGGACGGGGCCCCACCACGGGGTTCCGCATAAATGGATCTGAAGCGCTACTTTCGCGGGCCGTTGCTCTGGATTCTGGCCTTCGGGGCGCTGGTACTCCTCGTCATGTACGGGATCAATCCCGGCGGCTCGTACGAGAAGGCCGACACCTCGAGGGTTGTCCAGGCCATCCAGAACAACGAGGTGACCTCCGCCCAGCTTGTTGACAAGGACCAGCGGATCGAGGTCAAGCTCAAGAGCGGCAAACAACTGCAGGCGTCGTGGGTCGACGGCCAGGGCGTCAATCTCGCCAACCTGCTGCAGGAGAAGACCAACGCCGGTCAGCTGAAGAGCTACACGGTGTCGGTGCCGAAGCAGAACGTCTTCTTGAGCCTGCTGTTCAGCTTCCTGCCGATCGTCGTGGTCGTGCTGATCTTCTTGTTCATCATGAACCAGATGCAGGGCGGCGGCTCCCGGGTGATGAACTTCGGGAAGTCCAAGGCCAAACTGGTCACGAAGGACACACCGAAGACCACATTCGCCGACGTGGCCGGGGCCGACGAGGCCATCGAGGAGTTGCAGGAGATCAAGGAGTTCCTGGCAAACCCTGCAAAGTTCCAGGCAATCGGGGCGAAGATCCCCAAGGGCGTGCTGCTGTACGGCTCGCCGGGTACCGGTAAGACGCTGCTCGCACGCGCCGTCGCCGGCGAAGCGGGCGTGCCGTTCTACTCGATCTCCGGCTCGGACTTCGTCGAGATGTTCGTCGGTGTCGGCGCCTCCCGGGTGCGCGACCTGTTCGAGCAGGCGAAGGCCAACGCTCCCTCGATCATCTTCGTGGACGAGATCGACGCGGTCGGCCGGCACCGTGGCGCCGGTCTCGGCGGCGGTCACGACGAGCGCGAGCAGACGCTCAACCAGCTGCTCGTCGAGATGGACGGCTTCGACGTCAAGGGCGGCGTCATCCTGATCGCCGCGACCAACCGGCCCGACATCCTCGACCCGGCGCTGCTGCGTCCGGGCCGTTTCGACCGGCAGATCGTCATCGACCGGCCGGACCTGGAGGGCCGTAAGGGCATCCTCCGGGTGCACGGCCGTGGCAAGCCGTTCGCGCCCGACGTCGAGCTCGACACGATCGCGCGCCGTACGCCCGGCTTCACCGGTGCCGACCTGGCGAACGTCATCAACGAGGCGGCTCTGCTGACCGCGCGCATGGACCGCAAGCAGATCGACATGGACACCCTCGAGGAGTCGATCGACCGGGTCATGGCGGGTCCGGAGCGCAAGAGCCGGGTCATGTCCGACCGGGAGAAGAAGACCATCGCGTACCACGAGGGCGGCCACGCCCTGGTGGCGCACGCACTGCCGAACGCCGACCCCGTGCACAAGATCACGATCTTGTCCCGTGGCCAGGCGCTGGGCTACACGATGACTCTTCCGATGGAGGACAAGTTCCTGGCGAGCCGTTCGGAGATGCTCGACCAGCTCGCCATGCTGCTCGGCGGCCGTACCGCCGAGGAGCTGGTCTTCCACGAGCCCACGACCGGCGCGGCCAACGACATCGAGAAGGCCACCGCGATCGCACGGAAGATGGTCACCGAGTACGGCATGAGCGAGCGCCTCGGCGCCCGCAAGTTCGGCGAGGGCAACGGCGAGCCGTTCCTGGGCCGTGACATGTCGCACAACCGCGACTACTCCGAGGAGATCGCGTCCGCGATCGACGACGAGGTCCGGCGCCTGATCGAGTCCGCCCATGACATCGCGTGGGAGATCCTGGTCGAATACCGGGACGTCCTCGACGACCTGGTGCTCCACCTGATGGACAAGGAGACCTTGTCCAAAAACCAGGTGATCGACATCTTCCGCCCGATCGAGAAGCGGCCGGCCAACCCGTCCTACAGCGGGTACGGCAAGCGTCTGCCCTCCGACCGTCCGCCCGTCCTGACCCCCAAGGAGCTCGCGCTCATGGGACCGAAGGACGTCAAGGACCTGACACAGGGCAACGGCAGCAGTGGAGCGTCGCATCCGGCGGACCGTGAGGAGCAGGACGACAGCGAAGGCAAGGCGTGAACCCAGCTCCAGAGTCGCACGGACCGCCGATCGACCAGGCACGTGTCGAGAAGGCGGTCCGTGAGATCCTCATCGCGGTCGGGGAGGACCCCGACCGCGATGGTCTTGTTGACACGCCCGCGCGAGTCGCGCGGGCGTACGCGGAGCAGCTCGCCGGGATGCGCCAGCGACCCGAGGACGTCCTCAACACGGTGTTCGACGCCGGTCACGACGAGATGGTGATCGTCAAGGACATCGAGGTCTACAGCCTCTGCGAGCACCACCTGGTGCCGTTTCACGGTGTGGCGCACGTCGGCTACACCCCCAACGCGAAGGGTCAGATCACCGGGCTGTCCAAGCTGGCCCGGCTCGTCGACGTCTACGCCCGGCGCCCCCAGGTGCAGGAGCGGATGACGTCTCAGATCGCCGACGCCCTCGTGGACGTGCTCCAGCCCCGCGGCGTGATCGTCGTCGTGGAGGCCGAGCATCTGTGCATGACCATGCGCGGGGTACGCAAGCCCGGCGCCAAGACGCTGACGTCCGCCGTACGCGGCGACTTCCGCGACGAGCCGAGCACGCGTGCGGAGGCGATGAGCCTCATTCTCGGCCGTTGACCTGGCCGCGAACCAACGCCCCTGACTCAACGTCGAATCAAGAGTCCGCGGTGTTACCGTGACACGGGACAGGCCGCCGTCCACCCCTTCCCTTACAGGGCAAAGTGGCATGATTGGGGATGTAGGCGTGCGGCCGAACCCGGCTGACTACGCTGTGGGGCCGTGATGGTGGAGTCGAAGCGTGAGGCGACAGGGCGTCCCGAGGACGAGGGGCGCGATGCCGTTCAGGAGCGCCGCCGCCAGAGACGTTGGGTGCCGACCCTCGCCGGCTGGCTGACCTTCCTCGTCGGACTGCATGACGTCGTCGGTGCCCTACTGCCCGAATGGCACCGCCGCATGGTCCGCGTCGACGAGTTCGTGCCCGGCTCGGTCAACGACGCCGCGCGCACCGCGACGCTGGTCGCGGGCATGCTCTTCCTGCTGCTCTCCCACGGCCTGCGGCGCCGCAAGCGACGCGCGTGGCGCGCGGTCGTGGTCCTGCTCGCCTTCACGGTCTTCTCCCACATCATCAAGGACTTCGCGATCTCCGCGGTCGTCGCGGTCGTGATGCTGGCGGCGCTGGTCTACTTCCGTACCGAGTTCTACGCGACCGGTGACCCGCGTACCCGCTGGCGCGCGCTCTGGGTGGGGTCGTTCCTCGCGGCGTTCAGCGTGGCGATCGGCCTGCTGTTCATCGCCCTCAACACCGGTGGCCTCGACCACAACTACCCCTTCCCCGACCGGCTGGAGCACGTGGTCGCGGGCCTCGTGGGTGCCACCGGGCCCGTCACGTTCGTCTCCGACCGAAAGAACGACCTGTTCAGCCTGATCCTCGGGTCGCTCGGCCTGTTCACCGGGCTCATGACGGCCTTCCTGTTCCTTCGGCCCGCAGAGCCCGCACCGTCACTGTCGGCCGAGGACGAGCAGCGCATCCGCGACCTGCTCGACCGCCAGGGCGCACGTGACTCCCTCGGCTATTTCTCTCTGCGCCGGGACAAGAGCGTGATCTGGTCGCCCACCGGAAAGGCCTGCGTGACCTACCGGGTGGTGTCCGGGGTCATGCTGGCGGGCGGCGACCCGATCGGCGACCCGGAGGCGTGGCCGGGCGCCATCGAGGCGTTCCTGGAGGAGGCGGCGCGGCACGCCTGGGTCCCGGGCGTCATGGGCTGCAGCGAGCTCGGCGCCGAGGTCTGGTGCCGCGAGTCGGGACTGTCCGCGCTGGAGCTCGGCGACGAGGCCATCGTGGACACCGCGGAGTTCTCCCTCGACGGCCGCACGATGCGCAACGTACGGCAGATGGTCAACCGCGTCGGGCGGCAGGGATACGTCGCCGAGATCCGCAGGGAGAAGGACTACGCGCCCGCGGAGCTTCGCGCGCTGTGGGAGCGGGCCGGCACCTGGCGCGGCACCGACAACGAGCGCGGCTTCTCGATGGCCCTGGGCCGGGTCGGCGAGCCGGGCGACGAGGAGTGCGTGTTCGCCACCGCCACCAAGGACGGCGAGCTGCACGCCATCCTGCATTTCGTCCCCTGGGGCACCGACGGGCTCTCCCTCGACCTGATGCGCCGCGACCGCTCGGCGCAACCGGGACTGAACGACTTCCTCATCGTCGAGGCGATCAAGGTGGCGCCCGACCTCGGCGTCAAACGGATGTCCCTCAACTTCGCGGTCTTCCGCGCCGCCCTGGCACGCGGCGAGCGGATCGGCGCCGGCCCGGTGCTCAAGGCCTGGCGCGGGCTGCTGATCTTCCTGTCGCGCTGGTTCCAGATCGAGTCGCTGTACAAGTTCAACGCCAAGTTCCAGCCGGTCTGGCAGCCACGGTTCTTCGTGTACCCGAGCCTCAACGACGCGCCGCGGATCGCGCTGGCGGCGCTGGAGGCCGAGGCGTTCATCGTCTGGCCCCGGCTGCGCATCCCGGGCCTCAAACGCCCGCCCAGGCGTGCGCTGCCCTCGCCCTGAGGGCCGAGCCGCGGAACGGCTCCGCGCTACCCGTGGCGGGGGCCGTCCGGTCCGGCGGGGGTCAGTTCACGGTGAGGGTCTCCGCGGCGGGCCGTGGCTCGTTCGGCGTGCAGGGGACCGTGATGTTGCCCAGGATCGACACGTTCGCCTCGACGGTGACATCGCCGCCCTGGAACTCATCGGTGCCTGCCGTTCCCGGGGTTCGGTCGCCGGCCAGGTCACCGGTGATCGGCTTCTCCGCCTCCTACACGTGCGACATCCCGTTGTCAGGGTCCCAGGACGTCACCATCACCGGTCCCTGACCGCCTCCCCCCAGCCCGCGTCGACCGCGGGAACATCGACCCACTTCACCCTGAGCCTGTCCGCGCCGGTGGCCATCAACTCCTGGACCGCGACCGCCGACATCGACGCGAGCGGCGCCGAGACGGCGACGTTCCAGATGACCGGGAGCGGCGGTACGGCCCCCGCGGAAGCCGGAGGCGTGGGCGGGCGCCTGGACGGCGAGGCCTCCGAGTGCGACTGCGGAGACGGTCACGGCGCGTCTGGCGAGGTACCCGATGTCGTGCCGCGCCTTCCTGCTCGGGCGAGCGAGGGGACGTCATGTCTTGACCAGAGCCTCTGTAATAAGCCGGTCAGGGCCAGCTTACTTATGAGTAAGTTTCATGTTTTGCGACGCAGTGGCCCCGCTCCGTACCCCTGCCGGCCGGTCGGCCGTGGTGTGCGACACGCTCGCGTACGTGAGGCGAACACGACGCGGCGAAGGTCCGGGTCTCGGCACTAGGCTGACCGATATGACCACGAGCATCGCCGGCCTGCCCACCCCCGGGCGCTGCCTCGTGATGGGCGTGGTCAACGTAACCCCCGACTCCTTCTCCGACGGTGGGGCCTTCTTCGACCACCGCGCGGCCATCCGCCACGGTCTGGACCTCGTCGGTGAGGGTGCCGACATCGTCGACGTCGGCGGGGAGTCCACCCGCCCCGGGGCGCAGCGCGTTTCCCTGCAAGAGGAGCTGCGCCGGGTCGTCCCGGTGATCGAGGCACTCGCCGCCGAAGGCGTACCGGTGAGCGTGGACACCATGCGGGCCGAGGTGGCGGACGCGGCGGTCACCGCCGGCGCACGCCTCGTCAACGACGTCAGCGGCGGGCTGGCCGACCCCGCCATGCCGCGCGTGGTGGCCAAGGCCGCCGTGCCGTACGTCGTGATGCACTGGCGCGGGCACAGCCACGACATGGACACCCGTGCCGTCTACGCCGATGTCGTAGGTGAGGTCAAGGACGAGCTGCGGGCCCGCATCAATGCGATCGTCCGTGAGGGCGTCGATGCCTCGCAGCTCATCGTGGATCCCGGCCTGGGCTTCGCCAAGCGGCCGGAGGACAACCACAACTGGACGCTGCTGGCCCATCTCGACGCACTGCTCGATCTCGGGCACCCGGTGCTGGTGGCGGCCTCACGCAAACGCTTCCTGGGCCGGCTGCTCGCCGCACCGGACGGCACCCCGCGGCCGTTCGCCGAGTCCGACGACGCGACCGTGGCGATCACCGCCCTCGCCGCCGCGGCGGGAGCCTGGTGCGTCCGGGTGCACAACGTAGGTCCCAACGCCGACGCCGTACGCGCCGCCGCCGCCTGGGGAGCCGCCCGGTGACGGTCCTGGAGGAAGCCACGTGACGCAGGCCGACGTGAGTGCCGTCGAGACGGTCAACGCGGAGTTCTACGCGGCGTTCGAATCCGCCGACCTCGACCGGATGGGCCTGGTCTGGGCCGACGGCGGCCACGCCGAGGACGTGGTCTGCGTGCACCCGGGCTGGCCACTCCTGCGCGGCCGTGGAACGGTGCTGCGGTCCTGGGCGCTGATCATGGCGAACACCCCGTACATCCAGTTCGTGCTCACCGACACCCAGGTGCGCATCTCTGGTGACCAGGCCATCCTCACCTGTTCTGAGAACATCATCACCGCCGTCGAGGAGTCCGCGAACGCGCTCACCTCGGGGGGAAGCGTCGTGACGACCAATGCGTTCATCCGTACAGATGAGGGCTGGCGGATGTGGCTGCACCACGGTTCGCCGGTGCTGAACCACGAGCAGGACGACGAGGACGGGTGATGGCGACGGACCGGATAGTCCTGCGCGGACTGCGGGCTCGCGGGCGGCACGGCTGCCTGCCCGCCGAGCGCGAGCTCGGCCAGGAGTTCGTGATCGATGTCGCGCTGGGTCTCGACGCCCGCCCGGCGGCGGCAGATGATGATCTCTTGCGTACCGTGGACTACGGCGCCCTGGCCGACCGGCTGGTGGCCGTGGTCGAAGGTGAGCCCGTCAACCTCATAGAGACCCTGGCGGAACACCTGGCGGCTGTCTGCCTCGGTCCGTCCCAGGTCGAGGAAGTGGAGGTCACCGTGCACAAGCCGAGTGCCCCCGTGCCGCACCCCTTCACCGACGTTGCCGTGACGATTCATCGGAGCCGCCCATGACGACATCCGCCGAGAAACGCCGCACCGTGCTGTCCCTCGGCAGCAACCTCGGAGACCGGCTGGACAATCTCCAGGAGGCGATCGACGCGCTGTTCGACGCCCCGGGGCTCGACTTTCTCGGGCTCTCGCCGGTCTATGAGACCAAGCCGGTCGGCGGCCCCGAACAGGGTGACTTCCTCAACGTCGTCATCGTGGCGAACAGCCGCGTCGCGCCGGAGTCGCTGCTCGAACGCGTACTCGCGATCGAGGAGTCGATGGACCGTACGCGCGAGGTCCGCTGGGGACCGCGCACCCTCGATATCGACATCGTCATGATGGGGGATGTGACCTCCGACGATCCGGACCTGCTGCTGCCGCACCCGCGGGCGCGCGAGCGCGCCTTCGTACTCCGGCCGTGGTGCGACCTCGAACCGGACGCGACGCTGCCCGGCCAGGGCCGGGTGACCGACCTCCTGCCCGGCGTCGCCGACCAGGAACTCCACCGCCGCGACGACCTCGCTCTCCAGCCGCCCGCGTGAAGCCGACCCGACTTCCCGTCGTCGCCGTCACGCTGATCGTGGCGGCCGCGCTCACGTGGGCCGTGGTGCGCTTCTGGTACACCTCGCTGCCGCTGCTGCCGTGGACGATGGTGCCGTCGCTGCTGCTGCTCACGCTGGGCGAGCTGTACGCCGCGCAGGTCACGCGGGCCCGCATCCAGCGGCGACCGGACACCAAGCCGATCGACCCACTGGTGGCGGCACGCCTGGCGGCCCTGGCCAAGGCGAGCGCCCACGCCGCGGCGGCACTGGGGGGCGTGTTCGCCGGCATGGCGGTCTACCTGGCATCCTCGCTGGACAAGCCGTCGCCGCGCCGCGACTTCTTCGTCAGCGGCGGCACCGCGCTCGCGGCCGTCGCCCTGATCGTCGGAGCCCTGATCCTCGAACACGCCTGCCGCGTCCCTAAGGGCCCAGAAGACGAGGACGAGAACCGGCCCGCCTCCCGCATCTGAGGAGCCCGATGGCAACAGGTGAGGACCTCCGCAAGCTCGCCCTGTCCCTCCCGGAGGCGTCGGAACGCGAGACCTGGGGCAGCGCGACGTTCCGGGTACGCGACAAGATCTTCGTCATGATGTCGGCGGACGGCACGGGGGCGAGCGTCAAGGCGACGAAGGACGAACAGTCCGCGCTGATCGCGGAGGACCCGGAGACGTTCACCTATCCGGCGTACGTGGGGCAGCACGGATGGATCGGTGTGGACGTCGAGCGCATCGGTACCGACCACCTCCGCGAACTCGTCACGGAAGCCTGGCGCATGACGGCCCCGAAGCGCGTGGTCAGGGCGTTCGACGCCGAGTAGCTCCGGCCTCGCTGCGCAGTCGAGCTGTGGCAGCGGCCCCCGCCGTACCCGATCGGCGCCGCATGGGCGCCATCGCGAGTCGCCGCGACGAAGCAGTGCCGAGGTCGCATGCGTGCGGTCGTGGTCGCGGGCCGTCCCTATCGGCGGAGCGTCCGACTACTACGGTCCCGGCGGGGTGGACACCACCGTCGGCACGACGGTCTTCGGTGCCGCCGCTCCAAGAAGCTCCAAGAAAAGGTCGCCCGCTGGGTCGGATCCCTCGACCAGCGCAGCTCGCCAGAACGGTGACCCGCCAGGACCGACTCGCCGCGAACGGTGGCGGTGGCGTGGTCGTGGGTGGCGATGGCGTGACCGTGGTGGCGATGGTGGTGGCGAGGGCGTGGTCGTGGGGTGGCGCCTGGCCGACGTGCCGTGCATGCCGATCCGCATCGAGGGCGACTGCCTGGTCCGGTGCGAGTGGCTGCTGCTGGAGCAGGTGTACGGGTCGCCGGATCTCCCCGACGCCCGCGTGGTGACGCGGGTGCCGGGGTGGCGGCGGGCGAGGTCGCAGTCGCGGGGTAGCGGTGGCGCGGCGTCGTACGACGTCATGCCCCTGTGGCGTCCCCTCGCTCAGCCACCACCCGGCCTTCCATCCCGCCGACGCCGCGCACCCCCGCTCAGCACGGGGGGCGTTGAGATGGTGAAAGTTATCCACAGCCTGTGGACCCCTCTTGTCCGCACATTTTGAGGGCGCGAGGATCGAGTGAGTTCATCATCACGCAGCCCAGGGAGAGGAGGGATAGGACACACAGGCAGGCGAACAGCGCTTAAGCGAGCGCTCAGCCTCGGCGCGACAGACGTGTCTCCGGTCACTGCTGCCGTCACATGCCGCCCTCCATCACCACTGCCCTGGCTACCGCAGCCCTGGCTACTGCAACCCCGGCTACCACGCTGCCCGGCCCCGTGGGGGCGGCCGGGCTGGGGAGCCTCGTCAGTTGCCGGCCAGGCTTGGGTCGAAGGCGGCGGAGGCGATTTTGATGACGTACGGCATCTCCGAGCCGTCCTTGTTGCCTGTCGGGTTCATGGAGTAGACCAGTACGCGGCTCAGGTCGCGGGTGGCGAACAGGCCGCTCGTGTAGCCCGGCCTTGAGCCGGTCTTGCCCCAGCCCGTGAGGCCGTTGGGCATGGTGGCCTTCATCAGGCCGGCGCTGTAGCAGGCCTGGCCGGCATCCGGGCCGATGACGCAGTTGTCGGTGCCGAGGTACTTCACCTTGGGGACGGTGAACATCTCATCGAGCTCCGACGACGGCACCAGCCGCCCCTTGAAGATCGCCGAGACGAACCGCGTCAGGTCGCCGCTGTTGGAGATGAGGCCGCCCTCCGCCCACGGGAACGGGCTCTGCTCCGAGACGTCGTGCAAGGTCGTCGTTCCGTCCTTGGTGAGCGCGACGTAGCCGTGCGAGTGCGGGCCCGGGAGGCGGGGGTCGTGGCGGTCCAGGACGTAGGTGTTGTGCAGGGACAGCGGCTTGATGATCCGGTTCCGCACCTCCTGGGCGTACGAGTTTCCGGTCACCCGCTCGATGAGCATGCCGGCGATGTAGTAGTTCGTGCCGTTGTAATCCTGCTCCGTGCCCGGGGCGAACTTCATCGGGTACTTGACGGCGTCCGCGACGATCTGTTGTGGTGTCCAGCTGTCCAGGCGGTGGTCGACGAACCACTGCGCGTCGCCGCCGCCGAGGGTGCCGTCGGGCAGGCCACTGGTGTGGTTGAGGAGCTCGCGTACGGTGATGGCCGGTATGGAGGCGGGCAGCAGGCCGGGCATGTAGTGCTGGACCGACCGGTCGAGGTCGATCTCGTGTTCGGCGGCGAGCTGCAGAACGACCACCGCGGTGAACACTTTGGAGATGCTGCCGACGCGGAAGTTCCCATCGGCGGCGACGGGCTTTCCCGACTTGACGTCCCGTACTCCCGACGTGCCGCTCCACTGGCCGGCCGAGCCGGTCACATTGATCAGGGCGCCCGTCACGGTCGCGTTCGGCAGCCCCGAGATCGCGGCCTGCAGCACGGCCGGGTCGAGGGGTGGCAGCGGGTCGGAGGAGGGGCGTACGGCGGCGGAGGCGGTGCTCGCGGAGCCCGCTATGGCAAGGACGGCGCCGATGGCGGCCAGATGTTTTCTCATGGCCTCAATCGTTGGCGTCGAGGCGGCCGGGCGAATCGCCCAGCCCACCGATCTTCACCCCTCGCCCGTACGAGCGAGTCGGCCGCCCTATCTCCGTCGCGCGGGTGAGGCGGGGCCCGGTCACCTCGCCGGATACTGGGCACGTGCGTCTCCCCAGCATCCGGCTGCGTGTCAGCGATGCCTACCTCACCGACGGTGTCGTCGCTCTGGTGGTCCTCGCCGTTCTGTACGCGCCGTTCGTGATTCCGCGAGAGAGCCAGCCCGGTCCGTTCTCGCGCTGGGCATGGGTGTTCAGCGCGACCTCGGCGCTGCCCCTCATCTGGCGCAGGCGATTCCCGCTGCTCTGCCTGCTGGTGATCTTCGCCTCGCTCTTCTGCTACAACCAGGTGCACCACGCGGCGAACCAGCCGATCGCCTGGGGCATGCTCGTCGCCGCGTACTCCATCGCCTGGGGAGGCAGACGCGAGCAGCAGATCGTCGTGCTTCTCGTCGTCGGCGGGACCGCCCTGGCCACCTCCAGGAGCCTGACGACCAGCATCATCGGAGTACTCACCACGACCGGCGCGTACGTCCTGGGAATCCTGGCCAGGCGGCGCGAGATACGGCTCCAGGCTCTCGCGCACCGGGCCGGCGAGATGGAACGCGAGCGTGAGCTGGACCTGGCGCGCGCGACGACCGCCGAACGCGCCAGGATCGCCCGCGACATGCACGACATCCTCGCCCACGCCGTGAGCCTCATGGTCGTGCAGGCCGAGGCGGGGCCGGTCGTCGTACGAACGCACCCGGAGCGGGCCGAGCGGGCGTTCGAGGCCATCGCCGGGGCGGGGCGTGACGCGATGGTCCAGCTCCGCCGGATGCTCGGTGTCCTCAAGGACGAGCAGGACCTGGGCATGCGGGCGCCGCAGCCCACGGTGGCCGGGCTGTCCGGGCTGGTCGAGCAGGTCGGTGTCACCCCCGGGCTGACGGTCGGCCTCCAGACAGAAGGGGAGCCGCGCCGGCTCCCGGCCGACGCCGAGGTCGCGGCGTACCGGATCGCGCAGGAGGCCCTGACCAACACCCTCAAGCACGCCGCCGCGACCCGGGTGACCGTGCGCCTGCAGTGGAGGGAGACCGACCTCATGATCACAGTCGCCGACGACGGCGGGGGAGGTACGGGGCCCGCCGGCTCGGGCAACGGTCTGGTCGGCATTCGCGAACGCGCCGCCGCCTGCGGCGGCACCGCCCAGGCCGGACCGATCCCCGGCGGCTACCGCGTGACCGCCTCCCTGCCCTACGCGCCCGCAGGAGTGATCTCGTGAGCGCCGTGGGCGACCAAGAGGGCGGTCGGCGTTGGCCGTGGGTGGGCCGTAGGGGGTCGGCCCGAAGTGGGGGTGCCCGAAGTGAATGGGCGGAAGAGGCGTGGAACCAAGTGGACCGGTCCGGAGCGTCGATGTGGGCACGGGGTGGCGTGGCTGGGAGAGGGTCGGTCTGGGGTGTGTCAGGCCGGGGTGGCGTGGTCAGGGGAGGGTTAGAGATGCTTCGTGACCGGTGTCCGGCGCTCGGCCCGGTGCCGCGCAGCGCGCTCACACCGCATCAGACGCTGGAGACGGCGGTGGCCTGGAGTGTCGACCTGCTCTCCGCCGCCGACCGGGCACTTCTGTCGTCTGGAGTGAGCCGGTCCGGAGAGTCGCTGACCCGGGCTCTGGCCATCCGTACGCTCACGGATCCTCACATCCGGCTGCCGCACTTTCGCCGGATTTCGGGCGGGTGGCCCGCGCTTTCAGGTCCTGGCCGATGCCGTCTTGCGCACTACGTGCCACGGGCGGGGTGTTGTGACGATGGTGTGCGGTGAAGGGTCGGTCGGTGGTGGTTCTGGGATGCTCGCCGAGCAGAGCGGTCCTGCGCCCGGTGGTCACGGAATGACGGCGCCACCGCCAGGCGGCCACCTGGTGACCGCCCCGGTACCGAGCGCGCGTGTGGAGGTGGGCCTGTGACCATCCGGGTGGTCATCGCTGATGATCAGGAGCTTGTCCGTAGCGGGTTCGCGATGATTCTCGAGGCTCAGCCCGACATCGAGGTGGTCGGTGAGGCGTCCGATGGGGCCGAGGCGCTGGCGGCCGTGCGTGAGCATCGGCCCGACGTTGCCCTGCTCGACATCCGGATGCCGAATCTCGACGGTATCGAGGCCGCTCGCATGGTCTGTGCGCAGACCGACTGCCGTGTGCTGATGCTGACGACGTTCGACCAGGACGACTACGTCTACGACGCCCTGTACGGCGGGGCGAGCGGGTTCCTGCTGAAGGACGTGCGCCGCGACGACCTCGTGCACGCCGTACGCGTGGTGGCGGCGGGCGAGTCGCTGCTGGCTCCGACGGTCACACGGCGGCTGATCTCCGACCTGACCGCTCGCCGGCCCCGGCCGAGCGCGCGTCCGGAAGGGCTCACCCATCTCACGGCGCGAGAGCGGGAGACGTTGAAGCTCCTCGGGCGCGGCCTGTCCAACGCCGAGATCGCGGTCGCCATGGTGGTCAGCGAGCACACGGTGAAGACCCACGTCAGCAACGTGCTCAGCAAGCTCGGTCTGCGTGACCGGGTGCAGGCCGTCATCGCGGCGTACGAGTCGGGCCTGATCGCCCCCGGAGCACCATAACTGCCGCGACCAACGGCGCTACTTGTCGATGTCGCCCACGACGAAGAACATCGAGCCGAGGATGGCGATCATGTCGGCGACCAGGTTGCCCGGCAGCAGCTCGCCGAGCACCTGAATGTTGTTGAACGAGGCCGAGCGGAGCTTCAACCGCCACGGCGTCTTCTCGCCATGGGAGACCAGGTAGTAGCCGTTGATGCCCAGAGGGTTCTCCGTCCAGGCGTACGTATGGCCCTCCGGGACCTTGAGCACCTTCGGCAGCCGTACGTTGATCGGTCCCTGTGGCAGCGCCGCCAGGCGGGCGACGCAGGCGTCGGCCAGATCCAGCGAGACGTACACCTGCTCCAGCAGGCACTCGAACCGGGCCAGGCAGTCGCCCTCGGTGCGGGTCGGCACGCGCAGCACGTCGGCCAGCTCCCCGTAGGCGAGGTACGGCTCGTCGCGCCGCAGGTCGAAGTCGACGCCGGCGGCGCGGGCGATCGGGCCGGACACGCCGTACTGCTCGATCTGCTCGCGTGTCAGCACGCCGACCCCGCGGGTGCGGGCGCGGAAGATCTCGTTGCCGGAGATGAGCCGGTCGATCTGGCCGACCCCGCTGCGTACGGCGGTCACCGCCTCGGTCACCCGGCCGAGCCAGCCGGCGGGCAGATCCTCCTTCAGGCCGCCGACCCGGTTGAACATGTAGTGCATCCGGCCGCCGGAGATCTCCTCCATGACGCGTTGCAACTGCTCGCGTTCGCGGAAGGAGTAGAAGATCGGCGTGATCGCGCCGATCTCCAGGGGATAGGAGCCGAGGAACATCAGATGATTGAGCACGCGGTTGAGCTCGGCGAGGAGGGTGCGGGCCCATATCGCGCGCACCGGAACCTCCATGCCGAGCATCCGCTCGACCGCCATGACGACGCCCAGCTCGCTCGAGAACGCCGACAGCCAGTCGTGCCGGTTGGCGAGCACGATGATCTGGCGGTAGTCGCGGACCTCGAACAGTTTTTCCGCGCCGCGGTGCATGTACCCGACGATCGGCTCGGCGGCCGAGATGCGCTCACCGTCGAGAGTGATCCGCAGGCGCAGGACGCCGTGTGTCGAGGGGTGCTGTGGCCCGATGTTGAGCGTCATGTCCTCGGTCTCGAGGTCCTTGACCCCGGTGCCCACACCCACGATGCGCTCAGTAGTCACGGGGACCATCGTGCCACGCCTGCTCTCGCGGAATGCGGCCCACTTAAGGTTGACTTGTCGCGATGAACGAGAGCTACCCGACCGCGGGCGAGCCACAGGACATGCCGCCGGGCAGTCCGAGGATCCTGCCGCACGGCGCCCCGCCGGTGCCGCAGCGCGGGCCCCTGCCCCCGGCGCCCATGTCCAGCGGCCCTTCGGGGCCTTCGCCGGTGCCCCTCGGCGGCCGGGCGGAGCAGGCGTTCGACCCGCCGTCCGGCATGACGTGGGCACGGGTGTCGCCCCGGCTCACCTGGCACCGGCGCATCGCCGTGCTGTTGTGGGCGCTGCCGCTGACGATCGCCGGCGCCTTCGTCCTCTCGCGCATGATCGGTCTGCTGGGCGGGCTGATCTGGCTCGCGGCGATCATCGTCGCCTGCGCGATGGGCTGGATCGTGGCCGAGCTGGTCTACCGCTCGTGGGGGTTCGCCGAGCGCGCCGATGACCTGCTGGTCACCCACGGCTTCTTCATCAAGCACCTCGTCGTGGTGCCGTACGGCCGGATGCAGTACGTCGACGTGACGGCGGGGCTGCTGGAGCAGTGGCTGGGCGTGGCCACGGTGCGCCTGCACACCGCCGCCGCGGCGACCGACGCCCGCATCCCCGGTCTGCCCGCCAGCGACGCCGCCGTCCTGCGCGACCGCCTCGCGCAGAAGGGCGAATCGAGGTCGATCGGGCTGTGAGCATGGGACCGCCCTACGGGCCCCCGCCCGGGTACGGGCCGGGTCACGACCCACCGCAGGGGCCGCCGTACGGGCCCGTCCCGTACGGCGCTCCACCTCGGTACGGCGCCCCGCCCCCGTACGGCCCGCCGCCCAAGCCGCCGGTGCACTTCTCCGTCGGCGTGCACCGCCTGCACGTGGCCACGGCCGTGATCAACGCGCTGTCCGTCGTGGTGATCATGTTCGTCGTCGGCGGGTACTCCTTGTTGATCACCCAGACCGCCGACGGCGTCGCGCTGCTGTTGACCCCGCAGTCGCTCGCGAGGTTCGTGCTGGTCATGCTGCCGGTCACGGCCGTCGCGGCGCTCGTGGGCTTCTGGACCTGGTGGTCGGTGAAGTTCCGCATCGACGGCGACGACCTCGTGGTCGAGACCGGGATCATGCGTCGGCGCAACCGCCGGATCCCCCTCTCACGTGTCCAGGCGGTCGACGTCGTACGCCCGCTGGTCACCCGGATCTTCGGGCTCGCCGAGGTCCGCGTCGAGCTGGCCGGCGGCGACCAGGCCGAGACCAAGTTCCGCTACCTGGGCCGGTCGATGGGCGAGCAGCTGCGCGCCGAACTCCTGGCCCGCGCCGCCGGGCTGCCGGGCCACACGCCCGAGGCGCCCGAGCGGCCGTACTGGCGGGTCGGCTTCGGCTCACTGTTCGGCTCACAGCTGCTGAAGCTGCCGGTCATCGGCGCGTTGACCCTGTTCGTCGCGCTGCTGGCGTTCGGCGTGGTCTATCGCGAGCCGGGGGTCCTGGCCGCCGCGCTGCCCGTGCTGCTCGGCCTGGCGCGCGGCGTGATAGCACCGCTGCTGATGCACGGTGGCTTCAAGGCCGCCCTGTCACCTGATGGCCTGCGGCTGCGGTACGGGCTGTTCGAGACGCGCATGCAGACGGTGCCGCCGGGCCGCGTACAGGCGGTGCGGGTGATCGAGCCGCTGCTGTGGCGGGGGTACGGCTGGGCGCGCCTCGACGTCACCGTCGCCGGGTATGTCGGCGAACGCCAGGTCCTGTCCTCGGTGCTGCTGCCGGTAGCGCCCCGGCACATCGCCTTCCAGCTCGTCGGCCTGGTCTTCCCGGGCACCAACGCCGAGGCGGTGCCGCTGCTGCCCGCGCCGCGGTCCTGGCTGGCGCCGTTCGGCAACGGCGCGGCCGGCACGGACGACGCCATCTTCGTCACCCGGCGGGGCCGGATGTGCCACCGGCTCGACGTGATCGCCCACGCGCGGGCGCAGAGCGTACGCCTGACGGCGGGCCCGTTGCAGCGGCTGCTCAACCTCGGCACCGTCCACGTCGACGCGCCACCCGGCCCGGTGCAGGTCGCCGCCGAGAACCGCGAGCTGGGCGAGGCGAGGGCGATCGTGGAGTCCGCCGCCGGGCGCGCGCACCGAGCCCGTGCCGCCGACCAGCGAACCGACCGCTGGGCCACCTGACATGACCGAGCGAGGCCGGGGGGCCGACACGCGCCGTCTCCCGGCGAAGGAGGCCAGATGAGCTACGACCCGTGGTCTCCGGAGTTCGTCGCCGACCCGTACCCCGCCTATGCCGAGCTGCGCCGCGACAGGCCCGTCCACTTCGACGAGCCGACCGGCCAGTGGGTGGTCTCCCGTCACGAGGACGTCAACGCGCTGCTGCGGGATCGCCGGCTCGGCCGCACCTACCTCCACGTCGCCTCCCATGAGGAGTTCGGCCGGCCGCCGGAGGCGGAGTTCCTGGCGCCGTTCTGGCGTCTCATCCGTGCCGGCATGCTCGACGTCGAGCCACCGGACCACACCCGGTTGCGGCGGCTGGTGTCCAAGGCGTTCACGCCGCGCAGGGTCGAAGGCCTGCGGACCCGCATCCGTGAGCTGGCCGGAGAGCTCGCGCGCGGGCTCGCCGAACGCGGCGGCGGCGACCTGCTCGCCGAGGTGGCCGAGCCGCTGCCGGTGACGGTGATCGCCGAGATGCTCGGCATCCCCGCGGCGGACCAGCCGCTGCTGCGTCCCTGGTCGGCCCAGATCTGCGGCATGTACGAGCTGGATCCGCCGGACGAGACGCAGCGGACCGCCGTACGCGCCTCGGTGGAGTTCTCCGAATACCTGCGCGACCTGGCGCGCGCCCGGCGCGCCGACCCGGGCGAGGACCTGATCAGCGCGCTCGCCGCGGTCGAGGGCCTCACCGAGGACGAGCTGGTCGGCACGTGCGTGCTGCTGCTGAACGCGGGCCACGAGGCGACCGTGAACGCCACCGGCAACGCCTGGTGGGCGCTGCTCCGCAACCCGGACCAGCTGGAGCGCCTCCGCGCCGACCACGGCCTGATCCCCACGGCCGTCGAGGAGCTGCTCCGCTACGACACTCCGGCGCCGATGTTCGAGCGCTGGGTGCTGGAGGACGTCGAGGTGGCGGGCGTACGTGTGCCGCGCGGCGCCGAGGTGGCCCTGCAGCTCGCCTCCGCGAACCACGACCCGGCCGTCTTCGCCGAGCCCGAGACGCTGGACCTCGCCCGTGACCCGAACCCCCACGTCGGCTTCGGCGCGGGCATTCACTTCTGCCTGGGCGCCCCGCTGGCACGGATCGAGCTGACCGAGTCGATGGGCGCCCTGCTGCGCGCGGCACCGGATCTGCGGCTGAGGACCGAGCCGAAGTGGAAGCCGGGCTTCATCCTGCGCGGTCTGGAGTCGCTTCACGTCGAGGTGTAGCGGCGGCCAGCACCTGCGGCACGTCGACACCGACGGTCTGCACCAGCCAGCCGAACCCGCCCAGTCCCTCACGGTCGATCAGCTCGGCGTCCTCGCCCGCCGCGCGCAGCGCCAGGAGGTAGGCGCGCGGGTCGGTGCGTGCCAGCTCCAGCGGCGGCCGGGTGCCGTGCAGGCCGAGCGCCCGCAGGGCGGCGCGTTGCGTGGTCAGCAGCGTGCTCGTGGCGCCGGCGCCGACTCCCTCGTCGGCGCAGGCGTCGAGGGCGACGTGGGCGGTGATGTCGCACGAGCCGTCCGGCACCGGGGAGACGCACCGGCCGTCGCGGTAGCCGGTGAGCGTGCCGTACGCGGGCCGGCACTCGCGGTCGTGCGCGTAGTCGATGGCCAGGGCCAGGCCGCCGTCCAGCCGCCTGATCACCGAGGCCCACGCCGCGCCGCGGTGCCGCCCGATCTCGGCGCGGTCGCCGGGCTCGCGCAGCGGCCACCAGCGGTCCAGCCAGGCGGCGTCTTCGGCGGACGGCACGGGGCCGGGCAGCTCGGCTCCGGTGTCCGGGTCGACCACGACGAGCCGTAGCCCGTCGCCGGTGAGTTCGACGACATCGAGTGGCACGTTGTCGAGCCATTCGTTGGCGATGACGAGCCCGGTGATCGAGTCCGGCAGGCGGTCGCGCCATTCGATCGCCGGGCTCAGCCCGTCGGGGCGCGGGGCGACCTCCACGGCGATCGGGCGCAGCCGCCCGGACAGTCCGCCCGCCGCCAGGATCTCGGTGAGGAGCTCACCGGAACCGGCGCCGACGTCGACCAGGTCGAACCGCGCCGGCCGTCCGAGCGCGTCGTCCATCTCGGCGACCAGCCGTACCACCGCCTCGGCGAACCGCCGCGAGGCGTGGACCGAGGTACGGAAGTGGGCCGCGGGGCGTTCGCCGCGCGTATAGAAACCGTCCGGTCCGTACAGCGCCCGCTCCATCGCCGTCCGCCATCCGACCTGACTCACGCTATCGACGGTACCGTGTGCCCCCCTGGTCGTACGCGGGTTCCGACCTGGGACTGACGCGCGTCGACCTGAAGGTAAATACGCTGGGGCGATGTTCGCCCGAGTGTTCGCCTGGCTGCGACGGCACCAGACCTTCGTGGATCTGACGCTGATGCTGCCGCTCATCGCGCTGGCGCTGGCGGTCCGGCCTCGATACGTCGAGTTCTACAAAAACGGGCTGCCTCACGAGATCTCCCTGCCGATCCACCTCGCGCTGGCGCTCGTGATGTGCGTTCCGCTGATCTGGCGGCGCCGGTGGCCGCGAGCGGTGTTCGCGCTCATCGCCCTGGTGGCGTTCGGGCAGTGGCTCCTCGGGATCGGCATCGGCGTCAACGACTTCGCGGTCCTGATCGCCATGTACACCATCGCCGCGCAGTGTGCCTTCCGATGGGCGTTCGCGGCGGGGCTGGTCGTCGAGGCCGGCCTCACGATGGCGACCTACAGCCAGGTCAGCCTGGGCGGAGCCGGTGAGGCCGAGTGGAAGTCGCTCCTGCCCACGTCGATCGGCGTCTGGGCGGTCTGGCTGGCCGGCTCGTACATCAGCACACGCCGCAAGTACACCCTGAGCCTGGAGGAGCGGGCCAAACGGCTCGAACGCGAACGCGACGCGCAGGCCGAGGTCGCCGCCGCCGCCGAGCGGGCCCGGATCGCGCGGGAGATGCACGACGTGATCGCGCACAGCATCAGCGTGATGGTGATCCAGGCCGACGGGGCCTCGTTCACGGTGGACACCGACGCCGAGCGGGCCAAGCGCGCGATGCAGGCGATCGGCACCACCGGTCGGCAGGCGCTCACGGAGATGCGCCGGATGCTCGGGGTGCTCCGTGAGGGCGACGGCCAGGCCGCTCTCGCACCGCAGCCGGGCGTCGACCAGCTTTCCGAGCTGGTCGGGCAGATGCGCAACACGGGGCTGCCGGTCGAACTGGCGGTGCGGGGATCCGTCCTCGAGCTGCCCGGCGGCATGGAGCTGGCCGTCTACCGGATCGTCCAGGAGGCCCTCACCAACGTGATGAAGCACGCGGGTCCGTCGGCGAGCGCGTGGGTCGACCTCCACTACGGTGACCAAGCGATCGAGGTACGGGTCCGCGACGACGGGCGGGGCGCGACCTTCTCGGACGGGCGGGGCCACGGCCTGCTGAGCATGCGCGAGCGCGCCGCTGTCTACGGCGGGCAGGTGAGCGCCGAACCCGTCCCCGGCGGCGGTTTCGAGGTCATCGCGCGGTTGCGGGTGAAAGAAGAAGTGAAGGCGTGACCGAGCGGACAGAGGAATGCCCATGACCATCCGCGTCCTGCTGGTGGATGACCAGGAGCTCGTGCGCACCGGCTTCCGTATGGTGCTCGACGCCCAGCCGGGCATCGAGGTGGCCGGTGAGGCGTCCGACGGCCGCCAGGCCCTGGAGGTGCTGCGCTCCACCACGACCGACGTCGTGCTGATGGACGTGCGCATGCCACGGATGGACGGCATCGAGGCGACCCGGCACATCTGTGCGAGCCCCGACGGGCCCAAGGTGATCATCTTGACCACGTTCGACCTGGATGAGTACGCCTTCGCGGCGCTCAAGGCCGGGGCGGCCGGCTTTTTGCTGAAGGACGCACGGCCGGAGCAGCTGATCGAGGCCATTCGCGCGGTCAGCTCGGGCGACTCCGTCGTCGCCCCGAGCACCACCCGCCGGCTCATCGACCGCTTCGTGCAGCACATCCCCGACGAGGACCAGCAGCCGAACGCGGCGCTGGAGACGCTCACCGCCCGTGAGGGCGAGGTGCTGAAGCTCGTCGCGCGAGGCATGTCCAACGGTGAGATCGCCGAGATGCTGTACGTCTCCGAGGCCACCGTGAAGACGCATGTCGGGCGGATCCTGAGCAAGCTGGGCCTGCGCGACCGCGTCCAGGCGGTGGTTTTCGCATACGAGACGGGCCTCATCAAAAGCGGGCAGAACGGTGACGCTAAGTAACGATTACGTTACGTGATTGACGGATCGATTGCCGTTAGCAGAGAGTGCCTGGATAACTACCGTACGTATCGGCCGCCTTACGGGCGGTCGCGAATCTCCATGTACGGGAGGATTCACGTGCTCAAAAAGCTCACCGCGGCCGGCATCGTGGCGGCCGCAGCCTCTGGTGCCCTGCTCCTCGCCACCCCTGCCAACGCCGGCATGGGCGGCGGCAACGGCGGCGTGCTCTCCGGCAACCAGTTCATCGTCCCCGTCTCCATCCCCGTGAACATCTGCGGCAACTCCGTCGCGGTCCTCGGCCTCAGCCGGGCGGGCTGCCGGGGCGGCGCGTCGAGCGGGCAGTACCACCACGGTTACCACCACAACTGGGTCTCATGACCCAGCGCCGGTGACGGCCGGCCGCATCAGGCGACACCCCGAACGACGACCCCCGCACGGCTTACCGTGCGGGGGTTTTCGTCCACCTCAGGTCGCACACGGATCAACGCGAAGAGTGACACACGCCTGGCCGCCAGGCCGATGGCAGGGACCCCGCCCGTCCCTAGCTTTGGTCACGTCCCCGCTCAGTGATCAAGGAGTCATCCGTGACCAGTACCGCGATCAACGCGTCGCCCGCCGTCGCCGCCGGCGAGGTGACCAAGGTGTACGGCTCCGGCGACGCCGCAGTCCACGCCCTCCGCGGCGTCAGCGTCGGTTTCGCCCATGGGGCGTTCACGGCGATCATGGGGCCCTCGGGTTCTGGCAAGTCGACGCTCATGCACTGCCTGGCCGGCCTGGACACGGTTGACGGCGGCTCGGTGAGCCTCGGGCAGGTCGAGCTAACGCGCCTGAACGACCGGCAGCTGACCCAGCTCCGCCGCGACCGCTTCGGCTTCATCTTCCAGTCCTTCAACCTGCTGCCGACGCTCACCGCCGAGCAGAACATCCGGCTCCCGTTGGACCTGGCCGGCCGCCGGCGCGACCAGCTGTGGATGGACAAGGTCGTCGGCGCACTCGGCCTGCGTGACCGGCTGTCGCATCGGCCGAGCGAGCTGTCCGGCGGCCAGCAGCAGCGGGTGGCCTGCGCACGTGCGCTCATCCACCAGCCCGAGGTGATCTTCGCCGACGAGCCGACCGGGAACCTCGACTCACGCTCCGGCGGCGAGGTGCTCGGCTTCCTGCGCTCGTCGGTGCGCGAGATGGGACAGACCATCGTGATGGTCACCCATGACCCGGTGGCGGCCTCATACGCCGACCGGGTGGTGTTCCTGCGCGACGGCCGGATCACCGGCGAGATGTACCGGCCGACGCCGGACTCCGTGCTGGACGCGCTGAAGCGACTGGAGGCCTGAGGTGCTGAAGACGACACTGGCCGGCCTGCGCGCCCATCTGGTGCGACTGGTCCTCACCGCGCTCGCCATCACCCTCGGCGTCGGGTTCGTGTCCGGCACGTTCGTGCTCACCGACACGATGAAGGCCGGCTTCGACCAGCAGTTCACCGCCTCCGCGAACAAGGTCTCCGTGGCGGTACGGGGCAAGGACACCGGGAGTGAGCAGGGCGTACCGGTCGCGCTGCTCACGAGGACCAAGGGTCTGCCCGGCGTCCAGGACGCCCAAGGCCTGGTCCGTGGCACCGCCCCGCTGATCGGAAAGGACGGCAAGGTCTACGGCGACAGCTCCACGCTCGGCCTGTCCATCTCCACCGGAGCCCTGCAGCGCTACCAGCTCAAGGCGGGCCGCCTGCCCACGACGGCCGGCATGGTCGTGCTCGACACCAAGACCGCGCAGCGCTCCGGCTTCAAGGTCGGGGACACCGTCAAGGTGCTCGACCATCAGGACCGGCAGCGGTCGTTCACGGTCTCGGGCCTGATGGACTTCGGCGTCGACCAGGAGATCGCCTATCGCGGCGCGGTCGGCTTCACCGCCGCGGCCGCGACCGAGATGACCGGCGAGCGGGGCTTCACCGAGATCGACGTCAAGGCCGCTCCGGGCACCGCTGACGGGCGGCTGCGCGACGAGGTGGCGTCGGCCGCCGGCGATTCGTACGACGTGTTCACCAGCCACCAGCTCGCCAAGCGGCTGTCCGCCTCATCCGGCGTCTCGGCCGACCAGATCGCGGTGTTCTTCCTGGCGTTCGCGATCGTGGCGCTGTTCGTCTCGGCACTCGTCATCTACAACACCTTCAACATCCTCGTCGCCCAGCGGACGCGCGAGATGGCACTGCTGCGGTGCGTCGGCGCCAGCAAGGCGCAGATCTTCCGTGGCGTGCTGACCGAGTCGCTGATCGTCGGCTTCGTGGCCTCGGCGGCCGGCGTGCTCGTCGGCATCGGCCTCGGCAACGGCGGCGCCGCGCTCTTCGCCTCCATCGACAACTCCCCGGCCGGCCCGGTGACCGTGTCACCCACGCCGATCGTCGCCGGCATGCTGGCCGGCATGGTCATCACGGTCGTCTCCGCCTTGCTGCCCGCACGCGCCGCCACGCGTGTATCGCCGATCGCGGCGCTGCGCAGCCAGCTGGAAGGGCCGGTCACGGGGCGTGCGAGCAGGTTCCGCACGATCATCGGCGGCCTTACCGGGCTCGCCGGGCTGGCGCTCATCGGGCTGGCGCTGATCGAGCCGGCCGGTCAGGGACCGTTCCTGCTCGTGCTGGGCGGCGCGATCCTGACCTTCCTCGGGGTCGTCGCGCTCAGCCCGATCATCGTCCGGCGGCTAAGCCGCGTCGTGGGCTGGCTGCCCGCCCGTTACATGGGCGTGCCCGGGCGGCTGGCCGGGGAGAACGCGGGCCGCAACCCCAAGCGCGCCGCGGTCACGACCATCGCCCTCACGGTGGGCGTCACGCTGATGACGATGTTCTCGGTCGCGCTGGTCTCCATGCAGGCGACGGCGGACTCCAAGCTGAACACCCAGTTCCCTGTGGACTACCAGCTGACCACCGGCAGCGATCGGCCGATCCCGCGCCAGGCCGCCGCCGACCTGCGCACGAAGCCGCAGCTCGCCGACGTCATCGAGGAACGCACGGCCGACGGGCGGCTGTCCGGGCACAAGCTGGACATCGGCGCGGTCACCGACGGCTCCCTGGGGCGTACGGTCAAGCCGAAGCTGGTCGCCGGCTCGATCACCGATCTCCGGCCGGGCACCGTCGCGCTCGCCAAGCGCCAGGCCATGTCCCTCGGCGTCGGGGTCGGGCGGGGGCTGAGCCTGAGCGCGGGCGGCCAGGCGATCCCGCTGAAGGTCGCCGCCATCTTCAGCGACGAGGCCCCGATCCCCTCCGTCGTGATCACGGAGGAGGACTTCGCGCACACCTTCGGAGCGAAGGACGACACGTCGGTCGCCATCATGGCCAAGAAGGGCGTCTCGGCGGATGAGTCCCGCCGGGTGGTGGAGGAGGCCACCAAGGCGTACCCGATGGTCAAGGTGAGCAGTCTCGCCGACATCAAGGCGGAGTTCACCAAGGCGCTCAACCAGATGTTCTTGCTGGTGGGAGCGCTGCTGGGACTGGCGATCATCATCTCGCTGATCGGTATCGCCAACACGCTGACCCTGTCCGTGGTGGAGCGCACCCGGGAGTCGGCCCTCCTGCGCGCCCTCGGCCTGACCAGGCGGGGACTGCGCTGGATGCTCTCGCTGGAGGCCGTGATCATGGCCGTGATCGGCGCGCTGCTGGGCGTCGTGCTCGGCACCGGCTTCGGCTGGGCCGCGCTCGGCTCGATCTTCGACGGAGCCGTCCTGGGCTTCCCGGTGCTGCGCGTTCTCACCTTCGTCGTCGTCGCGGGCCTCGCGGGCCTGCTCGCGGCCGTCATCCCCGGCCGGCGTGCGGCCAAGGCGTCGATCGTGGAGTCGCTCGCGAGCGAGTGAGCGTGGTTTACCGCATGGGGCGGTGTAGGGGAGACAATCTCCCTACGCCGCCCTGCGGCGTGATCGGGGGAATACCGGCTGCGGTGGCGGAACGTTCCCCGAAGGTAGGCTGTGCCGGACCGTCCGGTACCCACGAAGGACTGGAACGAACGAATGAGCGCTTCTGACCAGCGCCCGGGGCGCCTCGCCGTGGGCGTGGTGGGCGCCGGCCGCGTCGGCTCGGCGCTGGGCCGCGCGCTCGGCCTCGCCGGCCACAAGGTCGTGGCCGCCTCCGGGGTGTCCGACGCCTCCCGTGAACGCGCGGGTGACCGGCTGCCCGGTGTCCCGCTGCTGCCGGTGCCCGAGGTCGTGGCCGCCGCCGACCTCGTCCTGCTCACCGTGCCCGATGACGCGCTGCCCTCGCTGGTCAGCGGTCTGATCACCACCGACGTCGACGTGCGGGGCAAGCTCCTCGCGCACACCAGCGGACGGTACGGCGCCGGAGTGCTCGACCCGGCGACGCGGGCGGGCGCCCTGCCGCTCGCGCTGCACCCGGTGATGACCTTCACCGGCCGTCCCGACGACATCGACCGGCTCGCCGGGATCAGCTTCGGCGTCACCTCGCCCGACCCGCTGCGGCCGGTCGCCGAGGCCCTCGTGGTCGAGATGGGCGGCGAGCCCGTCTGGATCCCCGAGGACCGGCGCACGCTCTACCACGCGGCACTGGCGGGCGGCGCCAACCACCTCGTGACCCTCGTGGTCGAGTCGATGGACCTGCTCGGCAGGGTCGGCGTCGACAACCCCGGCCGCATGCTCGGCCCGCTGCTCGGCGCCGCTCTCGACAACGCCCTGCGGCTCGGCGCGAAGGGCCTGACCGGGCCGGTCGCCCGCGGCGACGCGGGCACGGTCGCGGGACACGTCGCCGAGCTGGACCGCGTCTCGCCGGAGGCGCGCGGCGCGTACGTCGCGCTGGCCCGGCTCACCGCCGACCGCGCGCTCGCCGCGGGCCTGCTCAAACCGGACGCCGCGGAACGGCTGCTCGACGTACTCGCCGAGCGGCCCGAGCGGAGTGGCGAAGGGAACCAGCCATGACGCTCGTCATCGCCCGCACCCGTGAGGAACTCCTGTCGGCCCGTTCCTCCTTCGGGACCATCGCGCTCGTGCCCACGATGGGAGCGCTGCACGAGGGGCACCGGTCGCTGATCCGCCGGGCGCGCGGGCTGGCCGGCACCGTCGCGGTGAGCATCTTCGTCAACCCGCTGCAGTTCGGGCCGGGCGAGGACCTCGACCGCTATCCGCGCACGTTCCCCGAGGACCTGGCGATGTGCGCCGAGGAGGGCGTGGGGCTGGTCTTCGCGCCGACCGTGGACGTCATGTACCCCGACGGCCCTCCCGGTGACGGCGACGCCGCCGTGACGGTCAGCTCCGGAGAGATGGGGACGATCGTCGAAGGCGCCACCCGGCCGGGCCACTTCGACGGCGTGCTGACCGTCGTCCTCAAGCTGTTCAACATGGTCAAGCCGGAGATCGCGGTCTTCGGAGAGAAGGACGCCCAGCAGCTCGCGATGATCCGTCGCATGGTCGCCGACCTGAACATCCCGGTATGGGTCGACGGCTGCCCGACCGTACGCGAGAAGGACGGCCTCGCGCTGTCCAGCCGCAACCGCTACCTGTCCCCGCCGGAGCGCGTCACCGCCCTGTCGCTCTCGCTGGCCCTGGGTGTGGGAGCGGTCGCGGCGCCCGACGGGCCGGCCAAGGTCCTGGAGGCCGCGCACGCCATCCTCACCGACGCGACCGAGTCCGACCCGCCACTCGAGCTGGACTACCTGGTCCTCGTCGATCCCACGACGTTCCACGAGGTCGGCGAGGACTACGTGGGCCCGGCCGTGCTGGCCGTCGCGGGCCGTGTGGGCTCCACCCATCTGATCGACAACGTCCACCTGTACCTCGCACCCGTCCCGTCTCCGGAGTCGCCCTGATGTTCCGCACGATGTTCAAGTCGAAGATCCACCGGGCCACCGTGACCCAGGCCGACCTGCACTACGTGGGCTCCATCACCGTCGATGAGGACCTGATGGACGCGGCGGACCTGCTCCCCGGTGAGCAGGTGCAGGTGGTCGACATCGACAACGGCGCGCGGCTGGAGACCTACCTGATCGCCGGCCCGCGCGGCAGCGGCGTGATCGGCCTCAACGGCGCCGCGGCACGGCTCGTCCACCCCGGCGACCTCGTGATCATCATGAGCTACGCGGTCATGACCGACGCGGAGGCCCGCGCGTTCTCGCCCAAGGTCGTGCACGTCGACCGGGGCAACCGGATCATCGGGCTGGGCTCGGACCCGGCCGAGCCGGTCCCGGGCACCGAGACCGTACGCGGCGACGCGCTCCGTACCTGACCGTTCCTCAGGCGAGCAGGGCCGAGGCGTCTCGCCACATCCGGGCGACCACCGCGCCGGCCGGCTCCTCGGTGGCCAGCGCGGCACTTTGCCCGGCCCAGTGGCTCGCCTTGTCCACGCGGCCGGCACCGCCACGCCGCCACTGGTCGACCAGCCGCCGCTGGTCCGGGTAGGGCGCGGGGCGTGGCACGCCGGCCTCGGTCCACGCCGCCAGGTACGGCGTGGGCGCCGCCCGTGCCGGCCGGCCGGTGTAGGCGCGGGTGGTCACGGTGGCCTCCGGAGCCAGCCCGTCCAGTGCCGCCGACCACTCCTTGGTGATGCCCGTCTCCGGGCAGCGCAGCAGCGCGGTACCCACCTGGACCGCGCTGGCCCCGAGCGCGAGCGCGGCCGCCACGCCGCGTCCGTCGGCGATCCCGCCGGCGGCGACCACGGGCACGTCCAGGTGGTCGGCGAACCGCGGGAGCAGGGCGACCAGCCCGACCTGGGTCCGCTCGGCGGCGTCCTGGTCGAAGCCGCCACGGTGACCGCCGGCCTCCATGCCCTGCGCCACGATGGCGTCCGCGCCGGCCTCCTGGGCGGCAAGCGCCTCATCCAGCGTCGTGGCGCAGGCGAACCAGGCGATGCCGTCGGCGTGCAGCCGCCGGACGTAGTCCGGCTCGAACAGCCCCATGATCGAGGAGATCGCCGTCGGGCGGGCGGCCAGCATCGCCTCGCACTGGTCGCGGAACACCGGGGATGATCCGCCGCCGGGCTCACCGGGAGCGCCGAAGCGCCCGAGGAACGCGCGGGCCGCCTCGACCCGGTCCCGGTCCTCGCAAGGGGGGCCGGGCACCCAGATGTTGAGCTGGAAGGCCCCGGACGAGCCGGCACGGAACCGCTCCGCCCACGCGGCGATGCGCTCCGGGTTGTCCCGCACCATGCCGCCGGCGCCCATCCCACCGGCCTCGGCGACCGCGATGGCCAGGCCGGGCGGGCAGGTCCCGGCCATCGGCGCCTGCAGGATCGGCACCCGAAGTCCGTACCGATCGCAGAAGGCTCCCACCCGCTGCCGTATCTCCGTCATCAGGCCTCCTCGTTTCGCGCCTCATCCGGCGGCACGTCACGCTCTCACTGTCAGTCATGCCCGGTGCCATGGGGCGGTACGAGCGGGCATCATGCGCGGATGAGCATCATCATCAAGTTCTTCGTGGCCCCCGATGACACCTCGGCGGCGGCCATCGTCGATCGCGGCCCGACCGGCCTTTTCGAGTCGCTGGACGCCGGCAACTTCGATGCCGCGGAGGCCGTGATCGAGTGGGAGGGCATCTTCACGGGACGAAGCTTCGAGGCGCTCGTCTCGGCCGGTGAGCCGCGTATGGTCGCCGACCCCGGTGAAGATGGCGGCCCAGTGGTCTTCGCCGCCTCGGGTGCGCTTCGAGGGGCGCTGGCCGGTGCCGCGCCGGCCCGTCTCGCCGAGGTCGGCGAGCTGTGGATCCAGGAACGGGCCGAGGAAGGCGAGGTATTCGACCCGGAAATGGTGGGGGATCTCCTGGGCGAGCTGGCGAACCTGGCCCGCACCGCCGCCGGGCGGGGTCACTCCCTGTACTGCTGGATGGCCTAGCGATCCAGCCGTCGCCGCCTTCGCCGGGCATCAAGATCACGATCTGCGACGGGAGCACCAACCGCGCCCCCGGAGGAATCAGGCGCTTGCGCGAGGAGTTAGAGTCAGATTGACGAGAACTCGCCTCCCGCCTTCTCTGGAGGGCTCCATGCTCCCTCGACGTCTCACCGCCCCCGAACCCGGCTGGACCATCGACACCGACATCGTCGTGATCGGATCGGGCATCGCGGGCCTGGTCGCGGCTCTGCGGGCCCGTACGGCCGGGCGGGTCCTCCTCGTCACCAAGGCACTCCTCGACGACGGGTCGACACGCTGGGCGCAGGGGGGCATCGCCGCGGCCCTGCACCCCGGTGACTCTCCCGAGGACCATCTGAACGACACGCTCACCGCCGGGGTCGGCATCTGCGACCCCGAGGCCGTACGCGTGCTCGTCACCGAGGGCCCGGACGCCGTACGCGGCCTGATCGCGCTCGGCACCGACTTCGACCGCGACGGCGACGGTCACCTGGCGCTCACCCGCGAGGGCGGCCATCTGCGCCGCCGCATCGCCCACGCGGGCGGCGACGCCACCGGCGCCGAGATCAGCCGGGCGCTGCTCGCCGCGACCAAGGACGCCGGCATCGAGGTCATCGAGCACGCGCTCGCGCTCGACCTGGTGGTCGCCGGCGGCCGGGCCGCCGGGGTGACGCTGCACGTCATGGGCGAGGGCCAGCGCGACGGAGTCGGCGCCGTACGCGCACGCGCGGTGATCCTCGCCACCGGCGGGCTCGGCCAGGTCTTCGAGGCCACCACGAACCCGGAGGTCTCCACCGGCGATGGACTGGCGCTCGCGCTGCGTGCCGGCGCCGAGATCGCGGACGTGGAGTTCGTGCAGTTCCATCCCACGGTCATGTGGCTCGGCGCGGACGCGCGTGGCCGCCAGCCGCTGATCTCCGAGGCGGTACGCGGCGAGGGCGCGTTCCTCGTCGACGGCGCGGGCGAGCGGTTCATGACCGGCCGGCATCCTCTCGCCGATCTCGCCCCGCGCGACGTCGTCGCCAAGGAGATCATGAAGCGGATGCGGGAGACCGGCGAGCCGTGCGTCTACCTCGACGGACGTAACCTCGGACCGCGCATCTGGGCGCAGCGGTTCCCCACGATCCTGGCCGCCTGCGAGCGGCACGGCATCGACCCGGTCAACGAGCCGATCCCGGTCTTGCCGGCCGCGCACTACGCGAGCGGCGGCGTCCGCACCGATCTGTGGGGGCGCACGTCCCTGCCGGGCCTGTACGCCTGCGGCGAGGCCGCCTGTACGGGCGTGCACGGCGCCAACCGCCTCGCCTCCAACTCCCTGCTCGAAGGGCTCGTGTTCGCCGAGCGAATCGGGCGGGTGCTGACCGCCGACCTCGACGCGGGGGTCCCGGCGCCATCGGGGGCCGCCGGGGCGCCCGCGTCGGCCCTGCTGGACCCGGACGTACGCACCGAGGTGCAGCGGATCATGACCGCCGACTCCGGCGTGCTGCGAAGCGGCCCTGGCCTCGACCGTGCCGCCGCCGCGCTCGCCGCGCTGGCGGACCGCAGGTCGGACCGGCCGTGCACCGAGGCGTGGGAGGCCACGAACCTGCACGGCGTCGCTTCGCTGATCGTGGCGGCGGCGCGGCGGCGCGAGGAGACGCGCGGCAGCCACTGGCGGTCGGACTTCCCCGACGCGTCCGAGGGCTGGCGCGGGCACCTGGTCTCGGTGCAGGACGGCGAGAGTCTCACCACGACGTTCCGCCATGATGATCGGAGAGACGCATGAGAGCCGAATCGGCGACCTGGCTGACCGAGTCCGGGCTCGATCCACAGGCTGTGGAGAACCTCGTCCGTGTCGCGCTCGCCGAGGACGGGGACAGGGACGTCACCAGCGAACCCATCTTCGACGCGGACGCGTGGGCCGGCGCGGACGTGGTGACGCGGCGGCCGGGTGTGGTCGCCGGACTGCCGGTCGCCGCGCTCGTGTTCGAGACGCTGGGGCTCTCGGTGAAGTCCCTCGCCGCCGACGGTGACCGCGTCGCCCCCGGCGACATCCTGCTGTCGGTGGAGGGCCCTCTCCTCGGGCTGCTGCGCGCCGAACGCACCGCCCTGAACTTCCTCACCCACCTGTCCGGCGTCGCCACGCTCACCCGCCGGTGGGCGGACGCGATCGAGGGCACCGGGGCGAAGGTCCGCGACACGCGCAAGACCCTGCCCGGCCTGCGGGCCCTGCAGAAGTACGCGGTCCGCTGCGGCGGCGGCGTCAACCACCGCCTGTCCCTCCAGGACGCGGCGCTGATCAAGGACAACCATGTCGCGGCGGCGGGTTCGGTGACCGCGGCCTTCACCGCCGTACGCGCTCCTGACCTGCACGTTCAGGTCGAGTGCGACACGCTGGAGCAGGTACGCGAGGCGCTGGCGGCCGGGGCCGTCTCGATCCTGCTGGACAACATGAGCATCGCCGAGCTGACCGAGGCCGTACGCCTGACCGAGGGCCGGGCCACGCTGGAGGCCAGCGGTGGCCTGTCGTTGGACGGGGCCCGAGATGTGGCCGAGACCGGAGTCGACTACCTTGCGGTGGGAGCGCTGACGCATTCCGCGGCGGCGCTCGACATCGGCCTTGACCTCTTGGAGCGGCGAGCCGACGAGCGAGCGTAGTGGGCGGTGAGGAACGAGCCGCCCGCGAAGCGAGTGAGGAGGTGAGCGCGACCAAAAATTGGAGCGGCGAGCCGACGAGCGAGCGTAGTGGACGGTGAGCCGCCGCTACGCCAGTGAGACGGCGAGCGCGACCATCAATCCAGCGGGGACCGGATGCTGCTCACGATCGACGTCGGTAATACCCACACCGTGCTCGGCCTGTTCGAAGGCGAAGAGGTCATCGAGCACTGGCGGATCAACACCGACGCCCGGCGTACCGCGGACGAGATCGCCGTGGTGCTCCAGGGGCTCGTGCAGCAGAGCCCGCTCCTCGCCGAGACCGACATCAGCGGTATCGCGCTCTGCTCGACCGTGCCCTCGGTGCTGCACGAGATGCGAGAGATGTGCCGCCGCTACTACGGCGACGTCTCCGCGGTGATCGTCGAACCCGGCGTCAAGACCGGCGTGCCGGTGCGGATGGACAACCCCAAAGAGGTCGGCTCCGACCGCATCATCAACACGCTGGCCACCACGCACATCTACGGCGGCCCGGCGGTCGTGGTCGACTTCGGCACCGCCACGACGTTCGACGCGATCTCCGCGAAGGGTGAGTACGTCGGTGGCGCGATCGCTCCCGGCATCGAGATCGCCGTCGACGCGCTGTCCAAGCGCGGCGCGCAGCTGCACAAGGTGGAGCTCGTGCGCCCCCGCAACGTCATCGGCAAGAGCACGGTCGAGGCCCTGCAGTCGGGCATCATCTTCGGCTTCGCCGGCCAGGTGGACGGCGTCGTCGAGCGGATGTCGGAGGAGCTGGCCGACAACCCCGAAGAGGTCACCGTCGTGGCCACCGGGGGCCTCGCGCCGCTGGTCCTGGACGAGGCCCGCACCATCGACGCGTACGAGCCGTGGCTCACGCTCATCGGCCTGCGGCTGGTCTACGAACGCAACGTCGGCGTCTCGGGTCCCTAACCAGGCGAATCGGTTCGCACGGTGCGTGGGGTGGTCGGTAGCCTTCGGATCGTGAACGAGTCGCATGAAGATCTTCCGGAGCAGCTGCGGATCCGCCGGGAAAAGGTCGACCGCCTGCGTGAGAGCGGAGTGGATCCGTACCCGCTGGGATTCCCGCGTACGACCACGATCGCGCAGGTCCGCGCGGACCACCCCGACCTGGAGCCGGGCACCTCGACCGGCACGAAGGTCGGCGTCACCGGCCGCGTCATGCTGGCTCGCAACACCGGCAAGCTCTGCTTCGCGACGATCCGTGACGGCAGCGGCGACATCCAGATCATGCTGTCCCTCGCCAACGTCGGTGAGGAAGCGCTGGAGTCGTGGAAGCGCGACATCGACCTGGGCGACCAGGTCGGCGTCGAGGGTGAGGTCATCACCTCCAAGCGCGGCGAGCTGTCGGTCATGGCGGACCGGTTCGCGCTCACCTCGAAGTGCCTCCGTCCCCTCCCGGAGAAGCACGCCGGGCTGACCGACCCCGAGCAGCGCGTACGCCTGCGGTACGTCGACCTGATCGTCAACGACGAGGCCCGGCGCATGGCCCACCTGCGCAGCGACACCATCCGGGCGATCCGGGAGTACATGAACGCCCGGCACTACCTCGAGGTCGAGACCCCGATGCTGCAGCCCATCCACGGTGGGGCCGCGGCACGTCCGTTCGTGACGCACATCAACGCGTACGACATGGACATGTATCTGCGGATCGCGATCGAGCTGTACCTCAAGCGGCTCGTCGTCGGCGGCATCGAGAAGGTCTACGAGATCAACCGCAACTTCCGCAACGAGGGCGCCGACTCCTCCCACAACCCCGAGTTCACCATGCTCGAGGCGTACGAGGCGTACGGCGACTACGACACGATCGCCACGCTGACCCGGGAGATCTACCAGGCCGCGGTCACCGCGGCCCTCGGCTCGACGGTCGTCGTGCACGACGGCCAGGAGATCGACCTGGGCGGCTCGGACTGGCCGAAGGTCACGCTGTACGACGCGGTGTCCGCCGCGGTCGGCGAGGAGCTGACCACCGAGACGCCGATCGAGCAGGTCCGCAAGCTGTTCGACCTGCGCGGCCTGGAGCACAACCCGGCATGGGGGCAGGGCCGCCTCGTGCAGGAACTGTTCGAGGAGCTGGTCGAACACACCCTGGTCCAGCCGACGTTCGTGCGCGACTATCCGCTGGAGACCTCACCACTCGCCCGTACGCATCGCGACAACCCGCTGTTGACCGAAAAGTGGGACCTCATCGGCTTCGGCACCGAGCTCGGCACCGGCTACTCCGAGCTGATCGACCCGATCGAGCAGCGCCGGCGCCTGACCGAGCAGTCCCTGCTGGCGGCAGGCGGCGACCCCGAGGCGATGCAGCTGGACGAGGACTTCCTGCGGGCGCTGGAGTACGCCATGCCCCCGACGGGCGGCGTCGGCATCGGCATCGACCGTATGATCATGGCTTTCACCGGCAAGAACATCCGCGAGACGATCCTGTTCCCGCTGGTCAAGCCTGAGTAAGCGGTCATCGAGCGGGTTCCTCCGGGGGGAGGGAGAAGCCGAGGGCCCTCGCGGCGGCGGAGGGCCTCGGCTGGTTCCACCGCTCGATCACGTGCTCGCTGGTGGACAGGGAGCGCAGCTCGGCGCGGTCGAGGTAGATGGTTCCGTTGAGGTGGTCGGTCTCGTGCTGGACGATCCTGGCCGGCCAACCGGCGAACTCCTCGCTGAGCTCCCGGCCGGTCTCGTCCTGTCCCCACAGCCGTACGCGCTCGGGCCGGGCGACCACGGCATGCCAGCCGGGGACGCTCAGGCATCCCTCGTAGAAGCCGACGCGGGTGCCGTCGACGGGCTCGTAGCGAGGGTTGAGCAGCACCCGGAACGGCTGCGGGACCCGGCCCATGGCCTCGCGTGCCTCTTCCGAGCCCGTGGCGGGGTCCTCGATCACGGCGATGCGCAGCGGGACGCCGACCTGCGGGCCGGCCAGGCCCACGCCGGGCGCCGCGTGCATGGTCTCCTTCATCGCCTCGATCAGGGCTTTCAGCTGGTCTTCGCTCAACTGCCCGTCGTAGGGCTCGGCGGGACGCCGCAAGACGGGATCGCCGGCGGAGACGATCGGCAACGGGTGAGGCCCGGACAGTAGTGAGTCGACGAGGTCCGGAATGGTCGTGATCGGCATAAGCCCACCTTGTCGGGACGGTCACCGCATTTTCAACCCCGCCGGCTGTGCCGCCGAGAAGCGGGCATCGTGTGACGCGTGTCACGCAACAGGTATGCGCGAACGGACAGGTACGCACGTGGAGCAATCATTGCGTGCGAGAGTGCGGGCCGGGGATCGGGCTGCCTTCGAGCAGATCTTCGTTGAGTACTCCAAGGTCGTCTATCGGTATGCCGTTCGATTGACCGGAGACTGGTCCGAAGCCGAGGACGTGGTGTCGCTGACCTTTTTGGAGGCGTGGCGCCTACGGAAGAAAGTCCATCCCGAGGGTGAAAGCCTCCAGCCGTGGCTGCTGGGCATCGCCACGAACGTGTTACGCAACAGGCGGCGGAAGGCCCGTCGGCACCGGGACGCGCTGACGCGCTTGCCGCGTACGGAGTCCGTGCCGGACTTCGCCGACGAGCTTCTGGCCCGGATCGTCGATACCGAGCGGCTGTCCACCACTCGAGCCGCGCTGTTGCGGCTCAGCCCGGCCGAACGCGAGGTGTTCGTCCTGTACGTGTGGGAGGGGCTCTCCCATGCGGCGGTGGCGGAGGCGCTGGGCGTGCGGCCCGGGACGGTACGGGCGCGGCTGTCACGGGCCCGCGGCCGGCTGCGGAAGCTCACCGAAGACGAACGGCAACACGAATCGGGCAGCGGACAGGTACCCGGTAACCGCGGATTCGCGGCCCGGTCGATCGAGGAGAAGAAAAGGTGAACGCCATCCCTTCGCATGAGTCAGACCGCGCGGAGCTTGCCGGGCTGCTGCCGGCACCGGCGTATCCAGACCTTCCCGCCGACCGGCAACTGCTAATGAAGGACGACCTGATGAGCCATCTGCAGGACCGCTCCCCGCTCCTCACCCGCAAGCGCGTCGCCATCGGACTGGCCGCCCCGCTCGCGCTGGCCGCCACCGTGGCCGTCGTCGTATCCGGGACGTCGAACGGATCCCCGGCAGCGCCGCCCGTGGCGTCATCCGGCCGAGCGACGCCCCCTTCACGAATCGTCAACGCGGCCTACACACTCGACGTCCAGTGGGGCGACAAAATCAGGGTCACCATCCATCGAGCCGGAGGCGCCAGAGTCGACGACGCACAGCTCAAGAAGGATCTGACCCGGCTGGGCGTCAACGCACACGTGACCCGGACCCTGCCCCGCTGCAAGGCGAAGGCGAGCACCCTCATGATGGAAACCGCCACTACCGACGGTCACGGCAATTTCGTGCACACGTTCGTGCGTAGCTCTCTCAAGGTCGTATCCCAGACCATCTTCTTCCCCACGACCACCCACGTGATCAAGGAGCACGGCAGGACCGTCATCGTCAACAGCACGAAGGGCGACTACCTCACCGTCTACCTGGGTTCCAGGACCCCGCCCACCTGCCTCATCCACATCCCCGCCAAATAGCGGACCACGGTCTGGGGAGGGTCCCTGCCAGGTCTTCCCCAGACCGCCTGGGCGCCGGTAAATCCGTGGAGGTTCTGCGTGGCGCGGGCCATGATTCTGGCATGAGCGGTGCGGGCAGACGAGCGGACATGTTCCTGGGCTACGAGGACGACCCCCGCGAGGGCGGGCCGTCGCTCGGAGACGAGCGGGCCACGCTCGCGGAGTTCCTCCGCTGCCAGCGGCTCACGCTGGAGCTGAAGTGCTCCGGTCTCGACGCCGAGGCGATGGCCCGGCGGTCCGTGGAACCCTCGACGATGTCGCTGCTGGGGCTGGTACGCCACATGGCCGAGGTGGAGCGCGACTGGTTCCGACGGACCATGGCCGGGCAGGACGTGCCGAGCCTCTACCGTTCCGAGTCCGCACCCGACGGCGACTTCGACGGCGCCGTGCCCGACCCGAAGGCCGTCGCGGAGGCGTGGGAGACGTGGCGGGCCGAGTGCGCGTTCGCGGATCGGTTCGCGGCCGAGGCCCTCGACCTCGACATCACCGGTAACCACCAGGACGAGGCGGAGGTCTCACTCCGCGAGCTGCTGGTGCACATGATCGAGGAGTACGCCCGCCACAACGGCCACGCCGACCTCCTACGCGAACGAATCGACGGCCGAATCGGTCAGTAGCTCACCGGCCCGGCCGGCTGCCTCGGATCGGCCGCTCGAACGCTCACGCCAGGCGTACGGGCAGCTCCGCCAGGCCCCGGAGGATCAGGTTGTCCTTGTACCGGAGTTCTCCGGGTGCCGGGGAGATCCCGCGTCGCACGAGTGCGCTGAGCGCGACCTGGCCCTCGATGCGGGCGAGCGGCGCGCCAAGGCAGAAGTGAATGCCTTGGCCGAACGCCAGATGCCGGGGCGCCTCGGTCACCCAGCGGGTCAGGTCGAGGCGCTCGGGGTCGGTGAAGACGTCGGGGTCCCGGTTCGCCGCGCCGAGCAGCAACATCACTCCTTCGCCCTTACGGATCGACTGCCCGGCGAGCTCGGCGTCCTCCAGCGCGACGCGAGCGCTGAGCTGGACCGGCGGGTCGTACCGCAGGAGCTCCTCCACGGCGGCGGTCGCCGAGTCGAGGTTGCCGCGGAACCACGCGAGCTGGTCCGGGGACCGCAGCAGCGCGAGGGTGCCGTTCGCGATCAGGTTGACGGTCGTCTCGTGGCCGGCGACGAGCAGCAGGATGCAGGTGGCGATCAGGTCGCCCTCGGAGAGTTCGTCGATGGCGACCAGCCCGCTGAGCAGGTCGTCGCCCGGTGACGAGCGGCGCCGGTCGGCCAGCTCACGGAAGTAGGCGCCGAACTCCTCCCGCGCACGGTCGCGCCGAGCGAGCTCCTCGGCCGGGACCAGGAAGTCCGGGTCGAGGCCGCGGGCGAGCGCCTCGGACCACCCCTTGAAGCGCTCCTCGTCCTCCGGGGGCACCCCGAGCAGCTCGCTGATGACGATGACGGGCAGCGGATGGGCCAGCGAGGAGATCAGGTCGACCTCGCCGTGCGTCTGCCCGAGGAGTTCGTCCACGATGGCCGCCACGCGGGGGCGCAGGCGTTCGATCAGGCGTGCGGTGAAGGCGCGGCTGACCAGCCGGCGCAGCCGTGTGTGCTCGGGCGGGTCGAGGACGAGGAAGGACCGTACGCGGCGGGGGAGCCTGCGTGGCCCCGCGTCCTCGCCCAGCGTGCTGTCGCCGTGGCCGAACCTCGGGTCGCGCAGGATCCGCGCGCACATCTCGAAGGACGGCGAGAGCCAGAGGCCGGCCGGCGTACGTTGCAACGGGCCGCCGGACCGCAGCTCGCGGTAGTGGGCGTAAGGGTCGGTATGGAACTCCGGGGCGAAAGGGTCGAAGCCGAGAATGCCGCGTACGTCCACCTGCGAATCAGCCATAGACCCGTCATACCCGCATCAATGCAGCAAATGGTGTGCGGAGTACTCGATCCGCTCGCGTGCCCGCATCAGCAGCGCCGGGATTTCCCGCTCGGAGGATCCGGTCAGCCGCGTGACCGGGATCGACACGCTGAGAGCGTCGCGAGCCGGGCGCTGCAACCGCAACACCACGCCGAAGCAGCAGATGCCGGAACTGTTCTCCTCACGGTCGACGGCGTAGCCGCGTTCGCGCACACCGCGCAGCTCCTCGGCGAGCGAGGCGTGGTCGGTGATGGTGTGCTCGGTCTGCCGCTCGAGCTCGGCGGGCAGCACCGGGTCACTACGGTCGGCCAGGAGCGCCTTGCCCAGGGCGGTGCTGTACACGGGCATCCGGCGCCCGACGCGTACGACCGGCCGCAGATCGTGCCGTGACGGCCGGGAGGACAGGTCGACCACGTCGAAGTCGTCGAGCCGGCCGAAGTGCACGGTCTCGCCGGTGGCCTCGGCGAGCCATTCGAGCGTCTCGTGGGCCATGCCGACGACCGGGTCGCCGTCGATGTAGGAGGCGCCGACGAGCAGAGCCCGCATCCCGATGCGGTAAAGAGTGCCGGTCGGGTCGGTCTCCACCCAGCCGAGCTGCACGAGCGTGCGCAGCAGGGCGTACAAACTGCTCTTGGGGTAGCCCAGCTCCTGCTGGATCGCCGTGAGGCTGTACATGCCGCCTTGGCGGGCGAAGAAATCGAGCAGCGCGACGGTGCGCATCGCGGACTTCACGCCCGGCCCGGTCGTGTCGGATGGATCCATCCCAGCCCTTCTCAAGCATCGGCTCATCGCCGTTGCCCACAGGAGATCCGGCGACCATGCCGGAGCCGGACCACAGCCTAGTCCGATTCAGATCTGTTCAGATATGCGAACAGTGGCTATGGTTGTGGACACTTTGTGGCAACACCCATCGGAGGAACCCCCATGGCCCAGATCTTTCTTGATCAGGTCGACAAGGCGTACGGGAACGACGTCAAGGCGGTGAACAACCTGAGTCTGGAGATCGCGGACGGGGAGTTCATGGTGCTGGTCGGCCCGTCCGGCTGCGGAAAGTCCACCGCCCTGCGCATGATCGCGGGCCTTGAGGACATCACCGGCGGAGAGATCTCCATCGGCGACCGGGTCGTCAACGACCTCGCGCCGAAGGACCGCGACATCGCGATGGTCTTCCAGAACTACGCGCTCTACCCGCACATGACGGTCGAGCAGAACCTCGCCTTCGGCCTCCAGCTCCGCGGCACCTCCAAGGCCGAGATCAAGAAGCGCGTCGGCGACGCCGCCAAGATGCTGGGCCTGGAGCAGTACCTCAAGCGCAAGCCCGCCGCCCTCTCCGGTGGCCAGCGGCAGCGTGTCGCGATGGGCCGCGCGATCGTCCGCGAGCCGCAGGCGTTCCTGATGGACGAGCCGCTGTCGAACCTGGACGCCAAGCTCCGCGTCTCCATGCGCGCCTCGCTCAACCAGCTGCACGAGCGCCTCGGCGTCACGACCGTCTACGTCACGCACGACCAGGTCGAGGCCATGACCCTCGGCGACCGCGTCTGCGTGCTCCGCGAAGGCATCCTGCAGCAGGTCGACACCCCGACGAACCTGTTCGACAACCCGGTGAACCTCTTCGTCGCCGGCTTCATCGGTTCGCCCGCGATGAACTTCGTCAACGCCGAGCTCGTACGCGACGGTGCCGCGACGCGTGTGACGTTCGCGGGCTATGACCTGACGGTGCCCGCCGAGGTGTTCCAGAACAAGCCCGGCCTGGACGACTACGTCGGCCGCCCGGTCATCCTCGGCGTCCGCCCCTCCGACTTCGAGGACGCCGGCCACGGCGGCAAGGACTGGCCGGTCATCTCGGTCAACGCCGATGTCACCGAGCAGCTCGGCAGCGAGATCAACGTCATCTTCGCGATCGACGCGCCGCCGGTGGAGCACAAGGACACCGCCGACCTCGCCCAGGACGCGGACGAGGACGACGCCGCGATCCCGCTGGCCGACAACAAGGCCCTGTGGACCGCCCGCGTCAACGCGCGTTCGGGCGTACGGCCGGGCCAGGCACTGGAGCTCGCCGTCGACACCAGCCGTCTGCACTTCTTCGACCCCGAGAGCGGCCTGGCCATCGGCCACCCCGAGGCCGCCGTGGTCGAGTCCGTCGACGCCTGATCGTTTTTCAACGAGGGGCGGCCCATCGGGCCGCCCCTCAGCCATGTCCGCCCCCCATCGGCTCCGTCACACCTTCGCCACCCGCCCGCACCGGGTCAACTGAGTCCTCGTCGCCGGTACCTCCTGGCAGGGGGGTACGCGACGCGATTCGAGTTGTTCAGGCCGACTCGCGGACGACCAGGGACGGGGTGAGGACGAGCCGTCGATGCTCGTGCTGGGCGCCCGCACCGGCCTCGGCGACCGCCAGCTCGGCGGCGGTCCAGCCGAGCTCGTGCCGCGGCTGACGCACGGTCGTGAGGGGCACCACCGACGTGCCGGCGAGCTCGATGTCGTCGTAGCCGACCACGCGGATCTCGCCGGGCACCTTGACGCCGGCCCGCAACAGCTCGTTGACCAGGCCGATGGCGAGCAGGTCGTTGGTGCAGAAGACGCCCGTCGGCAGCGGGTCGAGCTCGAGCAGCCGCCGCGCCGCCTCCTTGCCCTCGGTGGGCGTCGAGTCGGAGCGGATGAGCGTCGGCATCTCCTGCTCGGACAGTCCCGCACGGCGTCCGGCGGCCATGGCACCCGTGTAGCGGTCCTTGATGGGTTCTTGCAGCAGCGGTCCGGTGACGATCGCGATCCGGGGGTGGTGCCGGTCGAGGAGATGCTGGAGTGCGATCTCACCACCGGTGACGTGGTCCACACGGGTGGAGCAGGCCCCGGCGTATTCGCGCCGGTCGAGCACCACCACGGACAGGCCGCGATCCTGCATTTCCGCGATACGTTCGGAATTGAGGTCGACCGGCGTGATGACCACGCCGGTGACGCGTTGTTCCTCCAGAAAATCGAGGCAACGGCGTTCTTTGGCCGCCGAGCCGTCGCTGGTGCACCACAGCGCGTCGAACCCATCGGTGTTCATCGCCGCCTCGGCACCGCGGGCGAGGTCGGTGAAGTACGGGTTGGCGAGGTTCTCGAGGACGACTCCGAGCGTGCGGCTGCGGCCCTGACGGAGCTGCCGGGCGCTCTCGTTGCGCACGAAACCTAGCTCGCCGATGACCGCGCGTACGCGCTCACGGGTAGCTTCGGCCACCAGGTTTGGCCGGTTTAGGACATTCGAAACTGTCCCAACGGAGACACCTGCACGGTTCGCCACATCGCGGATGCTGATGGGCGGCACGCTGTCTCCCTCTCCGGTGACGCGGTTTTCGCAGGTTAATGGCGGCGAAGAACTGTTTCCGATGTGTTATGTAGCGGCGAGTTCTGACGCGGCTACTCGTCGTAACATTTGAACGCTTGACGGTCCGGATCCGGCCGCCTAGCGTTCCGGATCGAAGCGTAGCTTGAAACGATTCACGATCTCTGCCGGGATCGTTATTCGAAGGGATGGGGGCGTGAGGCGCACCGATGACCCCTCCCGAGTTCGCTGATTCCGGCCCCGGTCGTAGAACCGGGACGTTTCCTCGCGCACTCGGGGTGACGTCCCTCCTCGCATCCTCAACGTACGAATCGTTACTGGAGTTCCCGCGCCGCGCAGCCGAATCAGCACAGGCGGCCACCTCCGGTCAAGCGCGCAAGGCCTACCCGTGCCCATGCGGCTCCCCGCCGCATCCCCGTAGTCATCACCAGGGACGAGGGAGGACGGAGTGGAACAGGCCACACTGACACGCCGTGGCACCGACGATCCGCGACTGAGCGAGGACGAACTCCGGTTGCTCGCGCAGATCGCCACCGGTGTCACCGCAGATGTGGCAGCGCGGAAACTCGAACTCAGCGCGCGGACGCTACGGAGGCGACTGCGATCGATATGTGACCGACTCAACGTGAACACCCCCATCGAGGCCGTCGTGTGGGCGGCACGACGCCAGTTGATCTGACGACGCGGGACCACGGCCGCCCGCGACCCCCTACCAAGCGGGCGGCGGCTAGGGTCACCTGTTTGTGGAGACAGAGATCCGGCGCGCCCGCGCAACGGACGTCAGAGCGATCCGCCGGTTGGTCGACCTGTACGCCGGCCCGGGCCGGCTGCTGGCGAAGCCGACCGTGACCCTGTTCGAGGACGTCCAGGAGTTCTGGGTCGCGGAGGATCGCGAGACCGGTGTCGTGGTGGGGTGTGGCGCGCTGCACGTGATGTGGGAGGACCTGGCCGAGGTCCGTACGGTCGCCGTCGACACCGAGTGCCGTGGCCACGGCGTCGGGCACCACATCGTCACGCGTCTCCTGGACACGGCGCGCGAGCTCGGCGTACGACGCGTCTTCTGCCTCACCTTCGAGGTGACCTTCTTCTCCCGGCACGGCTTCCGTCGTCTGCAGGGCAGCCCGGTGGCCCCCGAGGTGTACGAGGAGCTGCTGCGCTCCTATGACGACGGTGTGGCGGAGTTCCTGGACCTGGACCGGGTGAAGCCGAACACCCTGGGGAACACCCGGATGCTGCTCCATCTGGAAGGTGACCGATGAGTCACGACGACGAGCCGGTCGCCTTTCGCGTCCCCGCCCTGTCCGGAATGCGGGCGGCGGTCCCCGTCCTTCGCGGTGGTGGTGTGGAGTCACCCGACCCGGGCCGGGCGTCACTGCGCGCGGGAGGCGGACGATGAGCCACTACGACGAGCCGGTCGCGGAGCTGCCCCTCGCCTCGATCTCCCGCCGGGCCGGCGCCCGCGTCATCGACGCCGGCCTGCTCGGCATCGTGGGCTTCGCCCTCATCCTGCCCTTCATGATCGCCGCGGTCGGTCTCCCCGAGCCGGGCAGCCACGGCAAGGACACCTCGGTCTGGTCGGGCCCGGCGGTGTTCGGCTGGATCCTGGTGGTGGCGATCCTGCCGTTCGCGTACGAGGCGGTGCAGCTCGCGACGTGGGGGCAGACGCTGGGCAAGCGCATCGTGGGCCTGCGGGTCCTCTCCGAGAGCGGCGCACCGATGACCCCCGTTCAGGCCGTCGGGCGTGCGGCCGTGAACAACGTGCTCTACCTTTTCGGTTGCGGTGTCGGCACGGTCATGGCCTATCTGTGGGCGATCTGGGACGAACCGCTGCACCAGGCCCTCCACGACCGGCTGGCGAGTACGGTCGTGGTCGACGACCGGGAGTATGAGGACCAATGACGGACGAGGCCGTGACCGCACTCGCGGAGCCATCGCAGCGTCTCGTGGCCCGCCTGGTGGACACGCTCATCGTCGGGGTCCCACTGGCGACGGCCGCCACCGCGATCTTCTCCCGTGAGACCGCCCAGACCGTGGTCGCGCCCGTCGCCTTCGCCGCGGTGTACCTGGTGTACGAAGCGGTGCAGCTGGCGATCTGGGGGCGTACGGTCGGCAAGCGCCTGACCGGTCTCCGCGTGGTCTCCGCGGACGGCGGACCGCTGCGTGTCCCACAGGCACTCGTACGCTCGGCGATCTACGCCGTGCCGCCGGCCGCACGGCCGATACCCGTACTGAACGTGCTGGCCGGCATCTTCTGGCTCGCCGAGATCGGCCTGATCTTCGAGGGAGACCTCCACCAGGCCCTGCACGACCGCGCCGCGGGGACCCTGGTGATCGACGTACGCTCCCGCCCGGAGCCGGTCGCCGAGCCGGAGGACATCCCGCTGTCCGACGTATAGGGCCTGTTCATAGGGCGGCCACGGCTCATCCGATCTGGTCATGCGGGCCGAAGGCCATGCCCTTACCGTTCCGGGTCACCGGCCTCCCCGCACGTGACGATCACGACCCCGGAGTTCATGCGGAACGATCCGGTGGGCCGGAGCCACATCGGCCGGGTCAGAGGAGGCGGAGCTGGTGGTCGCGGGGACGGCGGCGGGTGGTGGGTTCGGAGCGGGTGACGTACTTGCCGGGAATGGTGCGCAGGAACGGTGACGGCTCGCGGCGCTTCGACCCGGATAGGTAGAGCGACGACTGGGCCCGTGTCATGCCGACGAAGAAGAGGCGACGTTCCTCGGCCTCGTCGGTGTCCGGGAGACGCAGCGGCAGGAGGCCGTCCTCGCAGCCGACGATGAACACCACGGGGAACTCCAGGCCCTTCGAGGCATGCATCGTCAGCAGGGCGATGCGGTCGGCCCGTGGGTCGAAGGCATCGACCTCCGCGCCCAGCGCGAGTTCGCCGAGGAAGGCTTCCAGGTCCTCATCGCACTGGACGGCCAGCGGGGTCAGGAGCTCGGCCGCCGTACGGAGAACGGTCTCGTCGTGGATCTCGGTGAGCGAGCCGACGGCTGCCTTGAGCCGTACGGTGAGGGGCCCGCCGTGGTGCCGGAGCTCGGCCGCGACCTCACGGACGCCGGGACGTTTCATGAGCCGGTCGTGAGAGCGCTTCTGGTACGGCATGCCGGCGCGGGTCAGGGCGTCCATGACGGGCTCGGCCTGGGCGGAGGAGCGGTAGAGCACGGCGATGTCGGAGAAGTCGAGATGCTCGTCGTGGTGACCGTCGGCCCGCCCGGAGTCCAGCGAATGGAACGACGAACCGCCCAGGAGCCGGTCGATGGTCGAGGTGACGAACTCCGCCTCGGCCTGCGCGTCGACACTCTCGTGCACGCGGATGAGCCGTTCGCCGGACCGCTGCGGGTCGAGGACACGGTCCGGCACGAGACTGGTCGCCTTGATCGCCCCGGCGGCTCCACGCACGATCGCCGGCGCCGACCGGTAGTTGCGGGTGAGGAGCACGGTCGTCGCCGCGCTGAAGTCGTCCTCGAAACGCAGGAAGAACCCGACGTCGGCGCCACGGAACGCGTAGATCGCCTGGTCGGGGTCGCCGATCGCGGTGAGGTTGCCGTCGGTGTCGGCCAGCAGCCTCAGGAGCGCGTACTGGGTCTCGTCGACGTCCTGGTACTCGTCGACGCTGATCCACGGCCAGCGCTCGCGGTAGTGGGCGGTCAGGGCGGCGTCCTGGGCGAGCAACTGGACCGGCAGCCGCAGCAGGTCGGTGAAGTCGGCCAGCCCGCGTTCCCGCAGCCGCTTCTCGAATGAGCCCCGCGCCTCGAGGTCGTACTGACCGACCGCCGCGTCACCGGCATTCGCCGAGCCGGCCGGCGTCGCCGAGACGGTCGACCCTGTGGGGTCGCTCAGCTCGGACGGGTCGGAGAACCCTGCTGGGCCTGCCGACCCGTGCGAGCCCGCCGGGCCGTTCGAGCCATCGCTGTCGTTTTCGCCGGAACGGCCAGCGGGGTAGGCCCCGCCGTTTTCCCCTGCCTTGGGTGTGGTCGATGGGAGGCCGGGGCCTCGCCGGGGTCTGTTCGGGCGGTCGAAGTCGGCGAGGAGTTTCTTTGCCTCCTTGTCGGAGCCGGTCATCTCCCGCGCGATCTCCAGGCGTTCCGTCTCATCCGCGATGCGGAAGTCGGCGGGGAGCCCGGCGAGCTCGTACTGTTCGCGCAGGATCAGCGCGCCGAGGCTGTGGAACGTCGCGACGGTGAGCCGGTCCGCCTTCCCGGGCAGCAGCGCCTGCAGACGCTCGCGCATCTCCTCGGCCGCGCGCCGGGTGAAGGTGATCGCCAGGCAGTGTTCGGGCTCGACGTCACGCTCGGCGACGAGGTGGGCGATCCGATGGGTCAGAGTGCGGGTCTTCCCGGTACCCGGACCGGCGATGATCAGTAGCGGACCGCCCGGATGCGCGGCCGCGGCCCGCTGGTCCGGGTCCAGGCCGCCGAGCACGGAACCCGCCCCCGCCCCGCCCGGGCCCCCGGTTCCGCGATTCTCGGTTCCGCGATTCTCGGTTCCGAGGTCCCCGGTTTCGAGGCCCCCGGCTCCGGCGTCCGCGGAGCGGACACCATCCGGCCCGGCATTTCCAGGCACGGAGACGACACCGTCGCCCGCCGACCGCCCGTCCTGGGCACTTCCCGTTCCAGCGTGGTCGCTTCCGGCGCTGTGGCTTCCATTTCCGGCATTTCCGCGGCGAGAGCCCCGTGTTCCGGCACTTTCCGTCCCGGCACTTGCAGTTCCAGAGGCTTCCGCCCCGGCGCCATTCGCTCCGGTCCCAGGCGTGCCGCCGACATTTCCGGCCACGTCCGCCCCGGCGGCGGCCAAGGCCTCCACCGCCTCCGCCGCCTCGAGAATGTCCTGCTGCCCCTCGATCGGCGGTTCGGCATATCCCGCCGCCTCGGATCCGCCCGAATCGCGCTCGGTTACAGGCGCCGTCACCGCCGCGTGCCCCTCTACGGCCCCGTAGGCGCCCTCTGAGGCCCCGGCAGCCCTCGCCCCCGTACGAGTGGTGGCTCCGGGCAGATCGAACAGACCGGCGTCGTCCGGCGCGCCCGTCAGGCCGACGGCGCGTTTGCCCTCCCGCCGTAGCTCACCGGGCTCGAACAGCCGGATCTCTCCGTACTCCCCGTCGTATCCCGCGTCCCGGATCACCGTGCCGCGCCGCAGGCGGCCCAGGGCCTCCGCCAAGAGTTCGCCGCCCGCGTCGCGTACGTCGTCCAGCGGTACGTCGTCGAGGATCGACAGCTCCGGCCCCAGCGAGGAGACGAGTTCGGCGATATGACCGAGCACCGACTTGGACCGGGGCCCGACCCCGCGGATCTCGCTGACGATCTCCGGCAGCGGGATCAGGTTGCGAAAGTTCGCCGCCCCCTCCGGCCGCCGCCCCTCGGGATGCGCGGCGAGTTCGTCCACCCGGCTGAGCACACCGACCGTCAGCGGGCGTCCGCAGGACGGACAACGCCCGCCATGCGCTTTTGTCTCCGCAGGATCGAGACGTACGCCGCATTTGCGATGTCCGTCGAGATGGTATTTCCCTTCCTCGGGAAAGAACTCGACGCTGCCGCCGTACCCCTGTCCGGTTTCCAGAGCGGCGCGCAGCGCGTAGTAGTCCATCTCCGTCGAGAACATGGACGCTTCACGTGCAAGTGCGGGTGGTGAGTGTGCGTCGGAGTTGCTGACGAGCCGGTAGCCGTCCAGGGAGGGGACCCGCCAGTTCATCAGGGGGTCCGAGGACAGACCGGTCTCGACCGCGAAAATGTGGCCGGCCAGATCGTCGTAGCAGTCGGCGACGGCGTCGAAACCCGACTTCGAACCGAGAACCGAGAACCATGGCGTCCACACGTGTGCGGGAATCAGGTACGAACCCGGGTCGCTCTGCAAGGTGATCTCGAGCAGATGGCGCGAGTCGAGACCGAGTATCGGCCGTCCGTCGGAAGCCAGATTGCCGATCTTCGCAAGGGCCGCCGTGATGCGTTCCGCGGCCTCGAACGACGGCGCATAAAGGAGGTGGTGCACCTTCCGCGTGCGTTCACCCTTTTTGTAGATGGTCGAGATCTCTACGGAGAGGAGAAAACGAACCGGTTGACGGCAGGCGGGCGGTAGTGTTCGGCTCACGCGGCGTTCGAGCTCGGGGCGCAGGCGGAACAGCCCGGGTTCTGCGGGCACGAGGTTCTCGCGTAGCTCGTCCATCCAAGCGGGGTGTGTGAAATCACCGGTGCCCACGACTGAGACGCCTTTGCGCCCTGCCCACCACGCCAGGTGTTCTAGGTCACAGTCCTTGCTGCAGGCGCGGGAGTACTTCGAATGGATATGAAGGTCCGCGTAGAACGTCACGTCGTCGCCCGTCGTCTCTCGGATCACCCAGCCTGCCGCATTGGATCCTGTCATGCTCGGAGTCTTAAGATCGCCGGATCGCGACGAACGATGGAATCCATGGTGCATGTTCGCTGCTCATGATCCCGGGCATCCTCGAAGCCCCCGCCCGGTCGCGCATTCCGTCGTCGTCGCTGACTGTTAAGTGGCGGTACGTGAGGGTTATTCGAGCGATACGTGGGTGTTGGTGGTGAGGTGACCCACCCCGACTTTTCGGACAGCCTCGCGGCCGTCGGACCGTCACGTCCGGGTCCGTCATAGAGATCGTCGTGCGAACTCGCCGCAGCGTATCGATGCCGTCGCCGGCGCCCGCCGGATGGGGGCCGCAACGGCCGTATGGACCGGATGTCGGGAGGCGACCGGCCCGGAAAGCCGGGCCGACGCGAACGCCGTGAGCCCATGCGAGACAATTCAAGTGCAGGGGGCCGTGACCGCCCAGCCGACTTGGGTGACGAGGTCCGATAACGCGAGAACGGAAGGCATGAGCCGATGTGGAACGACCTTGCGGCGCTCGTCCCCCCTCTCACGGTGGCGGCCGTGTTCTTCGCGGGCGTGTTCTGGGTGGTGCGGAGAGAGATGGGCGGTAAGCGTCGGCGTCAAGACGCTCAGGAGAAGCACAGGGCAGGTCAGTAAGCTCTGCACCGCCCGATCGATTGCCGGTGATTACGCACCGTAACGCACGTGCTAAACTTCCAGTGTTTGAATTGTCATCGGGAGCCATGGAGGTATATCTTTGGCAACCGAATGCAGTTTGCTCCGGTGAAAGGTCAGTCTCCATGGCAGAGCAGATCATTAAGCGCCTCATCGACGACATCGATGGGGGGGAGGCAGAGGAGACGGTTCAGTTCTCTCTCGACGGCGTCCCCTATGAGATCGATCTGAGCAGCACCAACGCTAAGAAGGTGCGGGATTCTCTGGCGCCGTTCGTGGAGCACGCGCGGAAGGCCGGCGGGGGGGCCGCAGGCGGCCGCCGGCGTCGCAGTCGTGCAGCGTCGAGTCGCGAGCGCAGCGCGGATATCCGTGCGTGGGCGAAGGCGCGTGGGATCAAGGTCAACGAGCGCGGGCGCATCCCGGCGACTGTCGTCGAGGAGTACGAGCGCGCACACTGATCGAATACAGCTCCGGTGAACGGCCCGTCGCCCGGCCTTAGGGGGCGCCGGGCCGTTCGCTTGCGGCGTAGGGGGAACATCGCGGCCCCGCGCGGTAGTTGGATGAGGATGAACGGCCTTGGCCCGGGGAACGTCTTCCGATGGGACTACCGAGTGGCGGCGGACGCCGGGCGGGCTAGCATGCGGAAGGACAGGGTCGGACATGCCGACCTCTGCCCTACCGCTCTGTGAGGAGCGACGAGATGTTCGAGAGGTTTACGGACCGCGCGCGGCGGGTTGTTGTCCTGGCTCAGGAAGAGGCCAGGATGCTCAACCACAACTACATCGGCACCGAGCACATCCTCTTGGGCCTCATCCACGAGGGCGAGGGGGTTGCCGCCAAGGCTCTGGAGAGCCTGGGCATCAGCCTCGAAGCCGTACGCCAGCAGGTCGAGGAGATCATCGGCCAGGGGCAGCAGGCACCTTCGGGACACATCCCGTTCACTCCGCGGGCGAAGAAGGTCCTTGAGCTTTCGCTGCGCGAGGCGCTGCAGCTTGGTCACAACTACATCGGGACCGAGCACATTCTGCTCGGCCTCATCCGCGAGGGTGAAGGTGTGGCGGCCCAGGTTCTGGTGAAGTTGGGTGCCGATTTGAACCGCGTGCGTCAGCAGGTGATCCAGTTGCTGCACGGGTACCAGGGCAAGGAGCCCGCGTCCTCTGGCGGGCCGTCGGAGGCCGCGCCGTCGACGTCTCTTGTGCTGGACCAGTTCGGCCGCAACCTGACGCAGGCCGCGCGTGAAGGCAAGCTCGACCCGGTCATCGGGCGCGAGAAAGAGATCGAGCGGGTCATGCAGGTGCTGTCCCGCCGTACCAAGAACAACCCGGTCCTGATCGGTGAGCCCGGCGTCGGTAAGACGGCCGTGGTCGAGGGGCTGTCCCAGAAGATCGTCAAGGGCGAGGTGCCCGAGACGCTCAAGGACAAGCAGCTCTACACCCTTGACCTGGGCGCGCTGGTGGCCGGATCCCGTTACCGCGGTGACTTCGAAGAGCGCCTGAAGAAGGTGCTGAAGGAGATTCGCACGCGCGGCGACATCATCCTGTTCATCGACGAGCTGCACACCCTGGTCGGCGCGGGTGCCGCCGAGGGTGCCATCGACGCCGCCAGCATCCTCAAGCCGATGCTGGCCCGCGGCGAGCTGCAGACGATCGGTGCCACCACCCTGGACGAATACCGCAAGTACCTGGAGAAGGACGCCGCCCTCGAGCGCCGCTTCCAGCCGATCCAGGTCGCCGAGCCGTCGCTCAGCCACACGATCGAGATCCTCAAGGGCCTGCGCGACCGGTACGAGGCGCACCACCGGGTGTCGATCACCGATGGCGCGCTCGTGGCCGCGGCCCAGCTGGCCGACCGCTACATCAGCGACCGGTTCCTGCCGGACAAGGCGATCGACCTCATCGACGAGGCCGGATCGCGCATGCGCATCCGCCGCATGACCGCGCCGCCGGACCTGCGTGAGTACGACGAGAAGATCGCCGATGTGCGCCGGGACAAGGAGTCCGCGATAGACGCACAGGACTTCGAGAAGGCCGCCGCGCTGCGTGACCGGGAAAAGCAGCTTCTTCAGGCCAAGGCACAGCGGGAAAAGGAATGGAAGGCCGGCGACATGGACGTCGTCGCCGAGGTCACCGAGGAGCTGATCGCGGAGGTTCTCGCGACGGCGACCGGCATTCCGGTCTTCAAGCTCACCGAGGAGGAGAGCGCCCGCCTGCTCCGCATGGAGGACGAGCTCCACAAGCGGGTCATCGGCCAGGAAGACGCCATCAAGGCGCTGTCCCAGTCGATCCGGCGTACGCGCGCCGGGCTGAAGGACCCCAAGCGTCCCGGTGGTTCGTTCATCTTCGCCGGCCCGTCCGGTGTCGGTAAGACCGAGCTGTCCAAGACGCTGGCCGAGTTCCTGTTCGGCGACGAGGACGCGCTGATCCAGCTCGACATGTCCGAGTTCATGGAAAAGCACACGGTCTCGCGGCTGTTCGGGTCCCCGCCCGGCTACGTCGGCTACGAAGAGGGCGGCCAGCTGACCGAGAAGGTCCGCCGCAAGCCGTTCTCCGTGGTCCTGTTCGACGAGATCGAAAAGGCCCACCCGGACATCTTCAACTCGCTGCTGCAGATTCTCGAGGACGGGCGTCTCACCGACGCCCAGGGCCGCGTGGTCGACTTCAAGAACACGGTCGTGATCATGACGACCAACCTCGGCACACGCGACATCTCCAAGGGCCTGTCGGTCGGCTTCGCACGCGAGAACGACCTGCAGGGCTCGTACGACCGGATGAAGTCGAAGGTCAACGAGGAGCTCAAGCAGCACTTCCGGCCGGAGTTCCTCAACCGTGTCGACGACACCGTGGTCTTCCACCAGCTCACGCCGGCGGAGATCATCACGATCGTCGACCTGATGATCGCCAAGGTCGACGACCGCCTCAAGGACCGCGACATGGGCATCGAGCTGCGCCAGGACGCGAAGGACCTGCTGGCCGAGCGCGGGTACGACCCGGTGCTGGGTGCGCGGCCGCTGCGCCGCACCATCCAGCGCGAGATCGAGGACAGCCTGTCCGAGAAGATCCTCTACGGCGAGCTCAACGCCGGCGAGATCGTCATGGTCGGGGTCGAGGGCACGGGCGAGACGGCGAAGTTCACCTTCGTCGGCGAGCCGAAGCCCGAGGCCGTCCCCACTCCGGCGACCGCCGCGAGTGAGCCGGTCAACCACCCGTAACAGACGAACGGCTCCGAAGGCCCCGTGCTCCACCTGGAGCACGGGGCCTTCCGATGTCCCGGCTCGAGAAGCAGGGGCCTCCGCCACCTCTTGCGGCGATCAAGAACCGGAGATGACGGCGGCCACCTCACGGACCGCACGTTCGTACTGGCCGCGCCGGAACGTGAAGGGACCGAAGCTCCCGTAGTCGCCGGGGCGGTCGGGCCGAGCGAAGCCCCGCCACGTCACGAGGTCGTCATCGATGAGCACGCGGGCTTCGAGCGACCGGCAGCCGACCTCGCCGCAGGTGCAGCCGAGCAGGGCGATCACGCCGCGCTTCGCCCAGTGGGTGGAGTCCGGCCGTCCGGTGAGGTAGGCGGTCAGGTCGCCGAAGGCGAAATGATCGAGCACGATGCCGGCGTACGCGCCCGGTACGCCATGGCCGGCGGCGTGCTCGAAGCCGGAGACGAGGTCCACCAGGCTGACCTTGTCGATGTAGGGCACCAGCTCGCGGGCGGGGTCCGGTCCATCGCCCCACGGGCGAACGTCGAAACGGACCTTGCGAATTAGCGGCGGGGCTGACACGGGTCAAGTCTGCCGCAGTGGCCATGCGGAGCTCAGGGGGACCGTTGCCCCGCGAATCCGCCCGTCCTCGTTGAGATGGATCGTCAGACCTTCCCGGCCCATCAGCGGAGAGTGATCGAACAGGGTGCTTCCGTAAAGCTCGAGTCGTTCGAGCCGCTTCAGGTCCTGAAGCGGCGTGAGGTCGATGGGTTCGACGGCGCCCAGGGTGAGGCGCCGCAGCGCAGGCATCTCCCGCAGGGGAGCCAGGGATCCCCGCACGTCGATACAGAACAGGTCCTGGAGTTCCGGCAGCGGCGGAAGGGATCCGATATCGGAGACGGCGGCGGGCCAGATGGCCAGCTCCCTGAGCGTCCCGGCCCAGCGGCTCAGTTCATGGAGGGATCGCGGCCCGCACCCGATCATCTCCAGCACCTCGAGGTCGCGCAGCTGTTCGGCCTCCAGCGCCGGCAGGAGTCGCGTCAGCCAGTCGCAGTTGATGATCTTCAGCTTCGTCAGCGAATGGCGGGGGAGGTTCTCGTCCAGGTCGAGTTCCTCCGGCACGCTGGTCAGATTGAGGGCCCTCAGGACGGTCACATGCCTGAGAGCACGGATCTGATCCATCCTGTTTCCGCCGATCGTGAGCTCCGCGGCGTGGGGAGAGTGGGCCAGCACCTTCTGTGCGAACCGGTCGGCGTCGAACCGATCCCAGGCCGCGTTCAGCTCGAGCTCCGCCAGCGGCTCGACGAAACGCGCACACCGGGCGATCACCTCCAGAGCGGTGTCACCACCGATCGCGGCGGCCAGCCGGATCGTCGGCGCCGCGTGCTGGTTGGTCGTGACCGGGCGCTCGGCCAGGAGATCGAGCACGAACTCGCCCGCCCTGGCGAGGGCGTCCGCGTCGCTCCTGCTCCGCGGAGGCAGGAGCTCGCCGGCCACCTGCTGGATCCGGGCGTACGTGTCCGGGGCGAGCTGGGGTGAGGTCTCCAGGCAGGCGACCGCCAGGACGTGCAGGGCCTGCCAGCCGTCGCCGTCGTTGTCACCGCGGTCCAGGAGCATCCGCAGCAGCTCCTCGCGCTGGCGCGGCTGTGCGTGGCCGGCCGCCATCACGACGACCTCCCGCCACTGGTCGTGATGGGCGTTCTTCACCAGCGCGCCGACGTCGTCGGCCTCGATCGCGGCACGCGCGGCGAGGTATTCCTGGAAGGTCCGGTGTACGAAGTCCACCCGGCCGGCGACCGGTTCGCGGAGCAGGCCGCTGCGGACCAGCAGGTGCCCGAAGACGGTCGACGCGTCGGCGGACAGCCGGTACATCGAGGAGAGCCGATGGGCGATCCGTTCGACGGCCCGGTCGACGGGCGCGTCGCTCATCCCGTTGCGGATCAGCCAGTAGGCGAGGTCCTGCAGCAGGAGGAGCTTGTCCGTGTACGACAGGTCGGGTCCGTTGCCGCGAATGCGGCGTTCGACGTCACGGCGTTCGAGCAGCATCTCCAGCGCGATGCCGTACAGCTCCATCCGGTCGCGCGGCAGCTGGGTCCGCCGGTCGAGGTGGAGCGCGCACAGCAGTGCGCAGAGCAGGGGAGTGACGGCGAGCGCCCGCAGGTGACGACGGGAGCGGAGCGCGCCGAGCAGCGCCTCCTCGTAGGAGCGCAACCGTGTCAGCTCGTCCTCGTCCACCCGCGAGCCGCCGACCGCCGAATGCCAGTGCCGGACGAACTCCTCGATGTCCGGCCATGACATCGGCCGCAGCTCGGCCGAGTCGAAGTCCTCGGCGCTGAGCCAGTCCTCGCCGGCCGCGGTGGGGCGTGACGTCACCACGTAACGGGCGGCCGGGTAGGCCGCCGTCAGCTCGCCCAGCCAGGCCCGCGCCGGGGCGCGTTCGGCCTCGGGGAGTTCGTCGATCCCGTCGACCAGGACCAGCGCCCGGCCGCCGGCGAGCCGTCGCCGTACCCAGCCTTCGGGCATCTCGTCCGCGATGTGGCGCCCGGCCTGGCTCAGGAAGTCCTCCGGCGCCGGAAGGGCACGGCCCACGTAGCGGCGGAGCGGGATGAGGAACGGCACCGAGTCGTTCCACGAGGTGAGTGGCCCGGACAGGTCGCCCGTCGCGGCGCGTACGGCGAGCCACTGGAGCAGTGTGGTCTTTCCGGACCCCGCGTCGCCGCGAAGGAAGAGCCGCGAGCCGCGGGCCAGGGCGTCGTCGACCGTGACGGGGCCGGTCATGCGGTCGGGGACCGGGCTCGACACTCTGAGGCGGATGTAGGCGAGGCTCAGCGGATAACGGCGTACGGAGTCCGCGGCCGTGACCCCGAACAACTCCAGGCGGTCGAGGATGTTCGCGACCTGATAGCGATACCGGCCGGTGAAGGCCTCGTCCGGGCTCGTCGCGCCGAGGCCGGGCACGCGGTCCAGGAGCTCCCTGACGCCACCGAGGATCTGCGACTGGCGCCGGAGGATCTCGGTGAACGCGCCCGCGTCGAACGCCGGCAGGTCGCGAGCCACCTCGATGATGTACGCGCAGCACTCGCCCAGCACCCGGTCGTACAGGGCCGCCGCGGGCGGGGCGAGGTCGCGTACGGCGTCGGGCCACTCCGCGCGGACGTTCCGCTCCAGGAAGAGCGGGTCCAGGTCGGCGGCGAAGATGTCGTCCTCGACCAGCCGTGCGCCGTCGAACGTGTCGGTGACGGCGAGGACGGCGGCGTTCCGCTCGTTGACGGGCAGGCCGCCGAACTCGTGCTTCAGTGTCGACTGAAGCTTGTCGGCGACCGTCTCCTCGAGGTCCTCGAACAGCCGCTGGACGCGCCTGCGCTCACGCGTGCCGGACACCCTCGCGTTGATGACGTCGATCACCGCGGCGGACGTGTCGGCGGCGAACGCGTGGTCCTTCAACCACACCTTGCACGCCGCCTTCACCACGGCGGCACCGAGGCCGAGCACGATGTCGGTCATCCGGAGTCCTCAGCCCGGCAGGGCATAGCGGCCGTCGTCCAGGGGGTCGACCAGGCCGTCCTCGATCAGTGTCGCCAGGGAGCGTTCGCGCTGGAGCGTGTCGTCCCAGACGTCGTCCAGCGCGGCCTTCTCCACGGGACCGCTGGAGTGCCGGAGGACGGCCAGCAGGCGGCCGCGGCACTGGCGGTCGGTACCCGCGTAGGTCTGTCCCTTGCGCGCCGGGCCGTCGTACGCGGGCTTGCCCGCCAGCCGCCACGTGCAGTCGCCGGACAGCGGGCAGTCGGCGCAGCGGGGCGCGCGGGCCGTGCACACGAGTGCGCCCAGCTCCATGACCGCCACCGACCAGAGAGCGGCCACCGGCGGATCCGGAGGCAGGAGTTCTTCCGCGAGGCGTACCTCGGCGGTCGTCTGGGCCTTGGGCGGGTACTGGACGCCGGTCACGACGCGGGCCAGCACGCGCCGCACGTTGGTGTCGAGCACCGCGTGCCGCCGCCGGTAAGCGAAGCTCGCGACCGCCGCGGCGGTGTACGCCCCCACACCCGGCAGGGCTCGCAGCTCGTCGTAGTCGGCCGGGACCACCCCGCCGTGCCGGTCCACGATCGCCCGCGCACTCGCGTGGAGGTTGAGGGCGCGCCGTGGGTAGCCGAGGCGGCCCCAGGCGCGTACGGCCTCGCCCGGGGGCTCCGCGGCGAGCGCGGCGGGCACCGGCCAGCGGGCCAGCCAGGCCTCATAGCTGGGCAGCACGCGTACGACCGGGGTCTGCTGCAACATGATCTCGCTGACCAGTACGGCCCAGGGGGAGGCGTCGGGACGCCGCCATGGGAGATCGCGGGCATTCGCGGCGTACCAGCTCAGGACGGGTTCGGTGTATCTGGACTCATGCATGACGCAATCGATCCTGGCACGGCGGGTCGCGACAACTCGCCATGATCGAAAAAGCATACTGAGTGTATGGACTCAGACACCGACCGTAGCGAACGTCTGGACCACGAAATCGAGCTGGAGCACGGCGACGTGGAGGCGTACTGGCGCCGGCGCGTGTACGTCCTGGCCGGCGGGATCACCCTGATCGGCCTGCTGGCATGGGCCTGTTCGGGGTCGGGTCACAAGAAGTCGACGGCGCAGGTGCGCAACGCGGCCGCCACGGTGAGCCCCGCGGCGGCGACCCCGGCACCCGTGGCGACTCCCAGTCCCACCGCGACCGTGACGGTCACCGCGACGCCGAAGGCGCTGCTGGCCGAGAAGAAGCACGCGGGCGACCAGTGCGAGGCCGGCGACGTCGTCGTCGGCGTCCGGCCGACCGGGACCGTCTTCAAGGGCAAGCAGCACCCGAGGTTCGGGCTGAGCGTAGTGAACACCGGCCGCCGGGCCTGCACGTTCGACGTGGGCCCGAAGGCCCTGCTGATCCGCATCTCCTCCGGCACCGACCCGGTCTGGTCGTCCGCGCGATGCGGGGGCGGGGCCCCCGCCAACCTTCAGATGCTCCAGCGGGGCGTCCCGTACCTCGCGACCCTCGACTGGGACCGCAGGCGCTGCAACAGCGACACTCACGCGGCTCCGGGCACCTATGTCATCGCGGTGGGCGCGCCTGGCATCAAGACCCACCGTGAGGTCTTCCGGCTCCGCTGAGGCCCTCTCCGCGCCTTACAGGGCCCGGCTCCGCCGCCGGGACTTCGGGGCGCCGGCGCCAGGCGGCACGGACCCGGCTCGACGGCGTCGAGGCCTTGCCGGATCCTTCCTGCAAGCCGGGCTGCGTCGGGCCGCGCCGAGCCATGACAACGCCGCGCGGCCGTCAGTGCCGAGTCGGCGTGATCGTGGAGGCCAGATCGCCGCTCGGCCGGGCCCGATCCTGCCCATGCGGGCTCCCGGTCCAGTGGCGCATGGGGAAGGAGGTGCGCCAGGTGTTCGATGGATCAACACGCTGACGCCGAAGGTGGGGGACAAGTAGTGAACCGCCGCCTTCGCCGTACGGCAATCCGGTTCCACGCGTGGGCGGTCCGTGCCGGTTGAACCGCCACCTTCGCCCTACGGCATCCCGATTCGCGCCTGGGCGGCGTCCGTGCCGACGGCGGGAACGGTCACGTTGACCGGGATGCGCGTCCGCGGCGGCTCGGGTCGGCCCTCGTCGGCCGCCTCGTACGCGGCGGCCGGCCAGCGGGCGCATTCGGCCGGGCGGTCGGGGAGCGGGCAGAACTCCCCCGCCCGGCCGGGCCACGCAGGAGCCGGGATCCCGCGCTCATCGAAGGCTCGGGCCGTTGGTCAGACGTAGCGTTCGAGGATCGAGGACTCGGCCAGGCGGGACAGGCCCTCGCGTACGCTGCGGGCGCGGGCCTCGTCGACGCCGCCGACGATCTGCAGGTCGTCGATGCCGGCGGCGAGGAGCTTTTGCAGGCCGCCGAAGTGCTCCACGAGCCGCTCGACCACCAGGCTCGGCATGCGCGGGACCTTGGCCAGCAGGCGGTAGCCCTTGGGGCTCACCGGGATGTCGAGCGGGTCGTTGCCCGAGAACGCCAGGACGTCGGCGACCGTGGGCAGGTCGAGCAGCTCCGTGGCGGACAGGCGGTTGAGGGAGGCCAGGACGCCGGACACCGGGCGTGGGTCGCGGTCCTGGGGCTCGTAGTCGCGGACGATCAGCTCGCGGTCGGCGTCGACGCCCGAGACCAGCTCGTCCAGCTGGAGGGACAGCAGGCGGCCGTCGGTGCCCAGCTCGACGACGTAGCCGTTGATCTCGTCGGCGATGCGGCGGACCATCTCCAGGCGCTGCATGACCGCGCTCACGTCACGTACGGTGACGAGGTCCTCGATCTCCAGGGCGGACAGCGTGCCCGCGACCTCGTCGAGCCGTAGCTTGTAGCGCTCCAGGGTGGCGAGCGCCTGGTTGGCGCGCGACAGGATCGCGGCGGAGTCCTCCAGGACATAGCGCTGGCCGTCGAGATAAAGCGCGATTATGCGCATCGACTGGCTGACCGAAAGCACCGGAAAACCGGTCTGCCGGGCCACTCGCTCGGCGGTGCGGTGCCGGGTGCCGGACTCCTCGGTCGGGATCGTGGGGTCGGGCATGAGGTGAACACCGGCACGGACGATGCGCGTGCAGGTGCTGTCGATCACGATCGCGCCGTCCATCTTCGCAAGCTCGCGCAGGCGCGTCGAAGAGAACTCGACGTCGAGCTGGAACCCGCCCGTACACAGGCCCGCGACGACCTTGTCGTACCCCAGAACGATCAGGCCACCGGTGTGGCCGCGCAGGATGCGCTCGAGCCCGTCGCGAAGCTGCGTACCAGGAGCGACGGCGGCAAGGGTGGCGCGCCGACGCTCGTCTTTACCCTTGTCATGTGCTGGCACGTGACCCCCGGAGGTCGCTTGGACGGCGGTCAGTTTATCGGTGAACCCACTAGGCCAGCCTCCTCCCCTCGACCCAAAGTGAACAGCTCTTAGTCATGCTCCAGGACCACGCGAGGCAAACGCGATGTCTAGTGCGGACCAGACGGCGTCCGTTTCCATCACTTGCATACCCTCATCCGTCACTATCGTGCCGGTCGCCCTCTTGGCGGGATCCAGCGACCCCGCCGGCACGATCGCACGGCGGTATCCGAGCCTCGATGCCTCCGACATCCGCCGCTTCGCCGCCTGCACCCCGCGCACCTCACCGGCCAGCCCGACCTCACCGAACGCCACCATGTCCGGGGGTAGCGCGAGGTCGTTCGCCGCACCGGTGACCGCGAGCGCCACGGCGAGGTCGACGGACGGCTCGCTGAGGCGTACGCCTCCGACCGTCGCGGTGTACACGTCACGGTCGTGCAGCTTGATCCCGCAACGCCGCTGGAGCACCGCGAGCATCATCGCCACGCGTGACGAGTCGAGTCCGGAGGTCATGCGGCGCGGGTTGGCGAGCGGCGAGGGAGCCACCAGGGACTGCACCTCGGCGACGAGGGGCCGGCGGCCCTCCAGCGTCACGGTCACGCAGGTGCCGGGCGCCGGCTTTTCCTGGCGGGTCAGGAACAGGCCGCTGGGGTCGGGCAGCCCGACGATGCCGCTTTCCGACAGGTCGAAGCAGCCCAGCTCGTCGGTGGGCCCGTAGCGGTTTTTCACCGCGCGGATCATGCGCAGCCGGCTGTGCCGGTCGCCGTCGAAGTAGAGCACCACGTCCACCAGGTGCTCCAGCACGCGCGGGCCGGCGATCGAGCCGTCCTTGGTCACATGGCCGACGACGACCGTGGTGATGCCGCGTGCCTTGGCCACCCGGATGAGGTTGGCCGCGACCTCGCGGACCTGGCTCACGCCACCCGGCGCGCCATCGATCTCGGCCGAGCCGATCGTCTGGATCGAGTCGACCACGAGCAGCTCGGGCGCGACGGAATCGACCTGGCCCAGCACCGCCGCCAGGTCGGTCTCGGCGGCGATGTAGAGCTTGGGTGCGATGGCATCGACACGGTCGGCGCGCAGGCGCACCTGCTCGGCGGACTCCTCACCGGTGACGTAGAGGACGGGGCCGCGCGCGGCGTGGAGGGCCGCGACCTCGAGGAGCAGGGTCGACTTGCCGATGCCGGGCTCGCCGGCGAGCAGCATCACCGCACCCGGCACCAGGCCACCGCCGAGCACCCGGTCGAGCTCGTCCAGGCCGGTCGCGGTCGTCTGCGCGGCCTTCACGTCGACCTCGCCGATCGGCCGCGCCGGGGCGGTGACCGGGCCCGCCGTGACGACGCGCGCCGGCTTTGGCGCGCCCGCGACGTCGACGGTGCCCCACGCCTGGCACTCGCCGCAGCGCCCGACCCACTTGGAGGTCTGCCAGCCGCATTCGGCACAGCGGTACGCCTGTTTCACGGTCTTCGCCATGGGGGTGACTGTACGCAGGCGCACTGACAGGTCAGGGCGGCATCAGAGTGGCGACGGTTGCGCTGGGTAAAAATGTGACTACGAGCGGCTCTCGGACGGCCCGCTCGGCCACCGCCGTCGCCTGCTCGCCGGTGGGTGGGTTCACGGGGGAGGGCTTTGAATGCGCAGGTGGATCGCGCTCGCGGCGGTAGTTCCGACGATCATCACGGGAACCCCCGCGCAAGCGGCCCCGGCATCCGGCCCCGCCAGGCTCGTACGGACGTGGCCCGAGACGGCGAGCCCGGAGGGGCGTGGTGAGGCGGGGGAGCGTGGGGTGGCGCGGGCGCTGGAGCGGGTGGCCGGCGGGAGGTATGTCGCGCTCGGTGACTCGTTCACCGCCGGGCCGTTGATCCCTCGCCAGCACGGCAAGCCGTTCGCCTGTCTGCGGTCCGACCACAACTATCCCTCGCTGGTGGCGCACGCGTTGCGGGCCGGGGAGTTCGCCGACGTGAGCTGTAGTGCCGCCACCACGGCGGACCTGTTCAAGCCACAGCACGTCCTGCTCGGGAACAACCCCGCGCAGCTGGCCGCGGTCACGCCCGACACCGCGCTGGTGACCGTCGGGATCGGCGGGAACGACGTCGGGTTCAGCAAGACCCTCTACTCCTGTGCCGGGCTGAGCCTCACCGCACCGGCCGGCGCGCCCTGCATGAAGCACTTCGGCGCCACGCTCACCGACCGGGTCACCGCGACCGCGCCACGGATAACGGCGGTGCTGCGGACCATCCACGAGCGCGCGCCGCACGCGCTCGTCGTCGTGGTCGGTTACCTGCGGATCCTGCCCTCGGCCACCGGGTGCTGGCCGTCAGTGCCCGCCGCCGCGGGTGACGTGCCCTACCTCGACCGGGTGGAGCGATCGCTCAACCGGATGCTCGCCGACGAGGCGCGGCGGGGTGGGGCGATCTTCGTGGACAACTACCGTGGCAGCACCGGTCACGACATGTGCTCGGCGCACCGCTGGGTCGAGCCGATCCTGATCACCCACGCGGCCATGCCCGTACACCCGAACGCGCTCGGCATGCGGGTCGTGGCCGGGCGGGTGGTGGCCACACTCGCCGCCGCCCGTTCCGCCGCGGCCCGTGGTCAGTAACACCGTGGTCAGTAACACCGCGGCAAGGTCAGTAGCGCCGCCACCACAGGTTGACGGCGTAGTCGACCTCGCACCCGGAGACCTCGCCGAGGAACTCCTCGGCCAGCCGCGCCGGGAACTCGATCCGCAGCACCGCCTCCAGGTCGGCGCGGTCCTCGAACCGCCAGTCCATGTCGACCTGCGTACGCGAGAAACCGTGCCGTGCCCAGAACCGCTCGACGGCGTTCGCGTCATAGCCCGGCAGCCAGCGCCGGAACCACGAGCCGAACGTCGACCTCGTCGCGTCGTTGTCGATGACGAACGCCGCGCCACCCCGCCGCATGACGCGGGAGAGCTCGGCCAGACCCGGCTCGCAGCCGGGACCGAAGAAGTACGCCCAGCGCGCGTGGGCCACGTCCACCGTCGCGTCCCGCAGCGGCAGTGACTGCGCCGCGCCCACGCGTACCGCCACGCCCGGAGTCCCCGCGATCCGCCGGCGAGCCGCCGAGGCCAGCTCCTCGTGTGGCTCCACGCCCAGGACCTTCGACGCCGTACGTGCGAAGCGCGGGAGATGGAAACCGGTGCCGCAGCCGATGTCGAGGACGTCGGCGCCATCCCAGGTGCGGACGGCGCGCATGGCCTCCTCGATGCGGCCGTCCGGATCGGCCGCGAGGTTCTCCAGCTCGTACACGCGCGGGGCGTTCCAGATGTTCGGACTGGGTACGGCTCCGGCGGCGATCACTATTACACGGTAAACGGGTGGGGGATCCCACAACGCGCGGGGCTGTGGAGCGCATAGGCTTGCCGATTGTGGAAGAAGTCCTCCAGGTACCCGACGCGCCGATCGTCCTCTCGACGGCGTCCACCTACCCGGAGAAGACGCCTGCCGCCTTCGAGATGGCCGCCCAGCTCGGATACGACGGTATCGAGATCATGGTGACGACCGATCCGGCGAGCCAGGACATCGACGTACTCCGGAGACTGTCGGACTACCACCAGGTGCCGATTCTGTCGGTGCACGCGCCGTGCCTCCTGCTGACCCAGCGGGTCTGGGGCCGTGAGCCGTGGGGCAAACTGCAACGCTCCAAAGACGCCGCCGAAAAGCTCGGGGCGAAGGTCGTCGTGGTGCACCCGCCGTTCCGCTGGCAGCGGGACTACGCGCGGGAGTTCGAGCAGGGCCTCGCGCGCATGCAGGAGGAGACCGACGTCGTCTTCTCGGTCGAGAACATGTTCCCCGTCCGCGCGCGTACGGCCGAGGTCGGCATGTACGCCCCGCACTGGAACCCGGTCGACCAGCCGTACCCCAACGTCACCATCGACCTGTCCCACACGGCCGTGTCCGGTTCGGACCCGCTCGCCATGGCCGAGGCGCTGGGCGACCGGCTCGCCCACCTGCACCTGGCCGACGGCATCGGCGTGGTCAACCGCGACGAGCACCTGGTGCCCGGGCGCGGCAACCAGCCGGCCGGCGAGATGCTGGAGCGCCTCGCCGCGCAGCGCTACTCCGGCCAGGTGGTCGTCGAGATCAACACGCGCCGCGCGACAGGGCGCGACCAGCGGATCGACGACCTGGCCGAGTCCCTGGCCTTCACCCGGCTGCACCTCGCGGCGGCCCGGCCGCACGGCGCCTGGCGGGTGAGTTCCGAGGGCGAGGTTTCGCCCTCTTGACCGGCCCGCGGGAGCGCGGCAGGTGACGGCGCCCACACGCCGTCCCGGACGCCGGCCCGGCCAGTCGTCGTCGCGCGCCGACATCCTCGCGGCGGCACGTGTCCTGTTCGGTGACCGCGGCTACGACAAGGCCTCCATCCGGGCGATCGCCGGCGAGGCGGGTGTGGACCCGGCCCTGGTGCACCACTTCTTCGGCACCAAGGACGAGCTGTTCGCCGCCGCGATGGAGTTCCCGATCGACCCCGCGACGATCCTGCCGCTCATCCTCACCGGGCCGCGCGAGGAGATCGGCGAGCGCCTCGTACGCACCTTCCTGCGGATCTGGCAGGACCCGCGGCTGAGTCCGCAGTTCGTCGGCATCATCCGGTCCGCCACCACCAGCAAGACGGGCGCCACCCTGCTGCGGGAGTTCATCTCCTCCAGGCTCCTGGCGCGGGTCGCCGAGGCCCTCGACGTGCCCCGGATGAACCTCAACGCGGCGGCGTCGCAGATGGTCGGCGTCGTGATGTTCCGCTACGTGCTCGAACTGGAGCCGCTGGCCTCCGCCTCGGAGGAGGAGCTCGTGGCTCTCTTCGCGCCGACGATCCAGCGCTACCTGGGCGCCTGAGCACCCCGGCCTGAGCAACCCCGGCCTGAGCGCTGGCGCCTGGAGTCCAACGGACCCGTTGACGAGCGTCCTGCCGCGGGCATAAATTCAACACATGATGAGTTACGCCATCGAGGCCGATGGCCTCCGGGTCGTACGCGGAGGCCGCGAGGTCGTACACGGCCTGACCTTCAAGGTCCCCCGCGGTTCGGTCGTCGGGTTGCTCGGCCCGAGCGGCTGCGGCAAGACAACGGTGATGCGGGCCGTCGTCGGCGTACAGATCGTCGCGGGCGGCACCGTCACCGTGCTGGGTCACCCGGCGGGCGGCCGCGAGCTGCGCCGGCGTGTGGGGTACGCGACGCAGAACCCGGCCGTCTACGCCGACCTGACCGTCCGGGAGAACCTCCGATACTTCGCGAACGTGCTGGGTGTGCCGCGCGGCGACCCGGACCGCGTCATCGAGGAGGTCGGGCTCGTGGACGCGCGGAACCAGACGGCGTCCAGCCTGTCCGGCGGGCAGCTGCACCGGGCGAGCCTGGCCATCGCGCTGCTGGGCGAGCCGGAGCTGCTCGTGCTGGACGAGCCCACGGTCGGGCTCGACCCGGTGCTGCGCGGTGAGCTGTGGGAGCTGTTCCACGAGCTTGCCGACGGCGGCGCGACGCTCCTGATCTCCAGCCACGTGATGGACGAGGCCGCACGCTGCGAACGGCTGCTGCTGATGCGTGACGGCCTGCTGCTCGCGGACGACACTCCCGAAGCCCTGCGCGCCACCACCGGGACGCAGGACCTCGAAGACGCCTTCCTGCGCGTCATCCAGGGACAGGAGACGGTGGCATGAGCCTCACGATCACGCTGGCGACGATGCGCCGCATCCTGGCGCAGCTCCGGCACGACCGCCGTACGCTCGGGCTCCTCATCGGGGTGCCCAGCCTGCTGATGATCCTGCTGAGGTACGTCCTGAACCAGCCCGGCGTCTTCGACCGCTTCGGGCCGATCCTGCTCGGCGTCTTCCCGTTCATCGTGATGTTCATCGTCACGAGCGTCGGGACGTTGCGCGAGCGGACCAGCGGCACGCTCGAACGCCTGATGACCACGCCGCTCGGCAAGCTCGACCTCCTGCTGGGGTACGCCCTGGCCTTCGGCGTCACCGCGCTGGTCCAGGCCGCGGTCGTCGGCACCATCGCCCTCACCTGGCTCGGCCTGAACCTGCAAGGGCCCATCTGGACGCTGTTCCTCGTCACGCTGCTCGACGCGTGGCTGGGCATGGCGCTGGGCCTGTTCGCGAGCGCGTTCGCGCGTACGGAGTTCCAGGCGGTCCAGTTCATGCCGGCGTTCGCGCTGCCGCAGCTGCTGCTCGCCGGGCTGTTCGTCCCGCGCGGGCAGATGTCGACCGTGCTGCAGTGGATCGCCGACGTGATGCCGCTGTCGTACGCGGTCGAGGCGATGCAGGAACTCACCCGCCACAGCGAGCTGACGGGCGTCCTCGTACGCGACGTGATCGTCGTCGCGGGCTGCGCGCTGCTGGCGCTGGTACTCGGTGCCGCGACCCTGCGGCGCCGGACCGGCTGAAGGGTGCCTTAACCTGGGGAGCGATCGGGACAGTGTGGTCCCAGGGAGAGGGGGAAAGGTTGCTCCGCCAGGTCCTTTTGGCCGCCTCGCGCAGCGGCGGCGTACGCAGGCTCGTTGAGACCGCGCCCTACACCAGAAATGTCGTCAGAAGGTTCGTCGCGGGCGAGTCCGTGGCCGGAGCCCTTGCCGTCACCGAACAACTCATCTCCGACGGCCTGCTCATCACCCTCGACCATCTCGGCGAGGACACCGTCGAGGCGTCACAGGCCGAGACCATCACCGGCCGGTACGAAGAGCTGCTCGGCCGGCTCGCCCAGAACGGCTCCGGTTCCCGCGCCGAGGTCTCGGTCAAGCTCACCGCGCTCGGCCAGCTCCTCGACGACGGAGAGAAGATCGCGCTGGAGAACGCCCGGCGCGTCTGCGCGGCCGCGCGCGACGCGAACACGACGGTGACCCTCGACATGGAGGATCACACGACGGTCGACTCGACCCTTCGCGTCCTGCGGAAGCTGCGCGAGGAGTTCCCCTCCACCGGCGCGGTCATCCAGGCCTACCTCCGGCGCGCCGAGGAGTACTGCGCGGCGCTCGCCGACGAGGGCTCGCGCGTACGGCTGTGCAAGGGCGCCTACAGCGCGCCCGAGTCGGTGGCCTTCACCGGGCGGGACGAGATCGACAGGTCCTATGTCCGCTGCATGAAGGTGCTGATGGGCGGGCGCGGGTACCCGATGCTCGCCACACACGACCCGCGCCTGATCGAGATCGGCGGCTCGCTGGCCGGCCTGCACGGCCGTGAGCCGGACAGCTTCGAGTACCAGATGCTGTACGGCATCCGCCCGAACGAGCAGCGGCGGCTGGCACGGCTGGGCGCCCAGGTGCGCGTCTACGTGCCGTACGGCGAGCAGTGGTACGGCTACCTCATGCGGCGGCTCGCCGAGCGCCCCGCCAACCTGGGCTTCTTCCTCAGGTCGCTGGCGACCAAGTCCTGAACGACGGAGGACCGCCCCGGAGCCGGGGCGGTCCTCCGCGTCAGGGGTCAGGCGCCGAAGTAGGCGCGGAGGATGGCCTGGTCGATCTTGCTTCCGCCGGAGTCGGTGGCCTGGACGCGCAGGGAGACGGCCTGGCCCTTGCCGGCGTGCGGCAGCGTGGCGGAGTACTTCCCGCCCGTGCCCGACACGTCGGCGGCCTGCCAGGTCGTGCCGTCGTCCAGCGAGGTCCACAGCTTCAGGCCGGTGGCCTTGGCCGAGGCCGCGCCCGCGACGCGGGAGACGGTGAACGTCGCGGTGTCGCCGTTGGGCCGGTTGAGCAGGTCCAGCGGCAGCCGGTAGTCCACCAGCAGCAGCGGGAGCCGCTCCTCGACCGGGTTCGAGTGGAACGTCCACTCGGTCGAGGTCTTCGTGGAGATCGGCAGTGCACGCGACGCGTCCAGGTCGTAGTCCAGGCGGTACGTTCCGGCCGTGGCCGGCACGGTGAAGTCGCCGTAGGACCGGTCGACGGTGCCTTCGAGGGTGTCGCCCGCGTACAGCTTCATGGATCGGGTGCTGACGGCGTCCCATTCCGGCATGTCGGTCAGGCAGTCGAAGCCGTCAGTAAGGTCCTGCAGGTCGACCAGCTCGACGTGGATGTTCCCGCGGCTGCGGGTGCTCGCGCCCGGAGCGCATTCACTCGGTGTCGCGCCCGTCGCGGAGTAGGGGCCCGGCCGGAACGGCTGGCGTACCCACTCACTGGTCTGCGTGCTGCCCGCCGCGTACCGCCGCACGGGCAGCTCGGTGACCCACAACCCCCGGCCGAGGTTCGGCGGGGCGGCCTCGTCCGCCCACTGGATGCCGGGCTCGGTGGTGACGTAGTCGGTACGGGTCGAGCCGGCCGGCGCCTGGCTGTCGCCCTCGGACACCAGGAACCCGGCAGGGTCGATGCCGTACCGGATCTCGCCGACCGGGTCCTTGACGTCCCCGTTGATCGCGCCGAACCGCTGGTCGATGCGGGCCAGGCTCTTCGGGTCGGGCCGGTAGTCCACCGACGCCGGGACGCTGCCGTCGAGGTCGTGCAGCACGTCCTCGACGGTCTTGCCGCCGTCGGTCAGCCGGGTGAATACGTACGCCCGTAGGACGCCGGTACGTACGGCGGCGATCGGGACCGTGTAGACGGCCGGCGAGCCGCCGAAGCTGTACACGGAGGCGACCCAGGTGTCGTCGCCGACGCTCCGCTCGATCTGCAGGCCCTGCGCCGCGTCGGGATCGGGTGTCATGCCCGGCGCCGAGATGCGGAGCGGCTCGGCGCGTGAGGCGTCGAGTGGCAGCGTCAGGTCGCCGTCCACGGTCAGCTCGGCGGTCCCGGCGAGGACCGCGCGCTCCTTGCCCGCGGTCGTGTCGTCGATCTCGCCGAGGACGATGTACCGCCCGGAGGGCACGGTGATCTTCGCGGTGCCGTCCGCGTCGAACGCGACCGATTGCGAGAACAGCGTGTAATCGTCCAGGTCGGACACACCGACCCATCCGCTCATGGCGCCGTCCGGCGTGTCCGGGAGCGCCGTGGCCTTCACCGTCAGCGTGTGGGTCTCGGGCTCGGCGAACGCGCCGACCGGCGTGCGCAGTGAGACGCCCGCCGCCTTCGCGGTCACGACACCGCCGTACTCACCGGCACTCGTGAGCCGTTTCGGGTCGAGCGACAACGTGACGCCGGCGGATCCGCCGGCCGGAACGCTCACCGCCGATGGCAGGGAGAGCGCCGTCGCGGCCTTTCCGTGGGCGTCGGACAGCGTGGCGGACAGCCGCAGGGTCACGGCCGTCGTTCCGGTGTTCGTCCAGGTGAGCTGCTTCGTGAGAGCCGCGGTCGAGCCGTGCGGGACCGATCCGAACGCCGCGGTCGCCTGGTCACCGGTGACCGTCGCGGTGGCCGCCGTACCGATGTCGAGGCGTCCGGCACCGGTCTGGTAGACGGTGCCGCTCGTCGCGTCCGCAGTGGAGACGAGCGCGGCCTTCAGATGGGCGGCGTCCCACGACGGGTGTTTCTGCAGCAGGTCCGCGGCGGCCCCGGCGACGTGCGGGGTGGCCATCGAGGTGCCGTCGGCGGAGGTGTAGTTCGCGTCGACGGCGTGGCCCATCGTGGTGCCCGCGGCGCGGGCGGCGACGACGCCGACGCCCGGTGCCGCGATCTCCGGCTTCAGGACGGTGCGGCCGCCACGGCTGGAGAAGCCGGCGACCTGGTCCTGGCCGTCCACGGCGCCGACCGTGAGCGCCGAACCCGCGATGCCGGGGGCCTCGATGGTGTCCCGTTCTCCGTCGTTGCCGGCGGCCACGACGAACAGGGTGCCGTCCTTGGCGGTCAGGTCGTCGAGGGCCTTGGTCATCGGCTCGTTCGCCGGGTCGTCGGAGTATCCGCCGAGGCTCATGCTGACGATCGGCGCGTTGGCCGCCGCCCACTCCATGCCCGCGATGATCGCGGACTCGTCGCCGTAGCCGTCGTCGCCGAGGACCTTGCCGATCATCAGGTCGGCGTCGGGGGCCACGCCGCGGCGCTCGCCGTTCGCCGCGGCTCCGGTGCCCGCGATCGTCGCGGCCACGTGGGTGCCGTGCCCGTAGCGGTCGACCGTGTCCGGGGACTCGCTGAAGTTCTTCTGCTCCGCGATCCGGCCCTTCAGGTCGGGGTGGGTCGCGTCGACGCCGGTGTCCAGGACGGCGACCTTGACGCCCTTCCCGGTGGCGGACGCCTTCCAGGCCGCGGGCGCGCCGATCTGGTCGAGGTTGTGGTCCAGCGCCGTGGCGCGCACCTTACGGTCGAGCCAGATGTGGCGTACGCCGGCCGCGCTCGTGGCCTTCGGCGTGAGGGCCTGTTTCTTCGGCTGCCGCACCGCGGTCGCGCCCAGGCTCGAGAGCGTACGGCCCGCGGCCAGGGCGCGCATGCCCGAGCCGTGCTGCACGATCAGCGGCAGGTCGGACCGGTGCGCGTCGTCGTCACCGTCCTTGATCAGCGCGGTGACGTCGAACAGCGCCGGGTCATAGACGCTGCCGATCTTGGCCGCGACGTCGAGCGGGATGACCCGCACGGTCCCGTCGGGGAGGATGTCCCGGCGGAAGAGCACGGAACGCCGTCCCGGCCCCGGGTCCACCGACACGAGCGGTGGCCCGCCCGCCCGGGTGCGCAGGTGCACGACGTCCCCGGTCAGCAGGGTCACCGTGTACGAACGGCCCGGGGGAGAGGACGCGGGCGGGGAGGCGGGGTGGGTGTCGGCACGGGCGGCGGCCGGTGCTCCGGCGATCACCAGGCCTGTGAGAGCAAGGGTGAGACCTGCTCTGAGTCTTCTCATGCGACGTCCATCTCATCGACGACAGCGGTCATGGGGTATTTGTCGCGAAGAGGGATTTCTTTCCTGCCGAATCCGGCCAACTCGGTCCGCTCGCGCAGGGACGCAGGTGAGGGCCGGGGCCCATTCGCGGCGTCCGAGATCGATACGCTTCGTGAGGTGAGCGGAAGAGGACGCAAATGATCGCGATTCTGGGTGCCGGCAAGATGGGCGAGGCGCTCCTGTCCGGCGTGCTGCGCGCCGGCCGGCGCCCCTCCGACCTGATCGTCACGGCACGGCGAGAGGAACGCGGCGCGCTGCTGCGCGAGCGGTACGGCGTCGAGGTCGCCACCAACGCCGACGCCGCGCGCACCGCCGGCACTCTGGTCCTGGCGGTCAAGCCGCAGGACATGGGGGCGCTGCTGGACGAGCTGAAGGGCCATGTCACGCCCGGACGACTCGTGATCTCGATGGCGGCGGGCATCCCGACGGCGTTCATCGAGGCGCGGCTGCCGGACGACGTGCCGGTCGTCCGCGTCATGTCCAACACGCCGGTGCACGTCGACGAGGCGATGAGCGTCATCTCGGCCGGCACGCACGCCTCCGAGGAGCACCTGAAGCTCACCGAGGAGCTGCTGACCCCGGTCGGCAAGGTGCTGCGCATCCCCGAGTCGCTGCAGGACGCCGCGACCGCGCTGTCCGGCAGCGGTCCCGCGTACTTCTACTACCTGGTCGAGGCGATGGTCGACGCCGGCATCCTGCTCGGCATGCCGCGGGCGGCCGCGCTGGAGATGGTGATCCAGTCGGCGGTCGGCGCGGCGGTCATGCTGCGCGACTCCGGCGACCACCCGGTCATGCTGCGCGAGGCGGTCACCTCACCGGCCGGCACGACCATCTCGGCCATCCGCGAACTCGAGCGCCACGGCGTGCGCGCCGCCGTCATCGAGGCGATCGAGGCCGCACGCGACCGCGGGCGCGAGCTCGGCAGCGGCTGAGCTCTACGTTTTTGCCCGTTGACTTGAACCGATCGAGGTGCCGAGACGTAACGGAAGTATGGGCCTTCTCCTTCGACTGGCCGTCTTCGCCGGACTCGGCGTGGACGCATACATCCACATCCACCTGGCCCCCGACGCGGGCCACACCGGGACGATCACCGCCACCACGCTGTTCTGGGTTCAGGGCGTGCTGGCCGCGGTCGTGGCCATCCTCGTTCTCGTCAGGCCTCGCCCCGTGCCGTACCTCATCGCGTTCCTGGTCGCGGCCAGCGCGCTCGGCGCGGTGCTCCTCTACCGATACGTCGACGTCGGTACCCTCGGCCCGCTGCCGGAGATGTACGAACCGGTCTGGTACGCGGACAAGGTCACGGCGGCCGTGGCCGAGGCCGTCGCCACCGTGGCCGCCGCGATCGGCTTCATGTACACGCGGACCGGGTCGACGGCCGCCCATCGCGGCAGCCCGGCCAGGGTGTAGACCTCGGCCGGACGCCGTGCGAGGGCACCGGCGTCCGGCCGAGCCGGCCTTCAAGCCGCCAGCAGTCCCATCGCCTCCTTCGCCGCGGTGACGGTGCTCGCGGCGCGCTCGCGAGCCCGCTCCGCGCCCGTACGCAGGACCGTCTCCAGCGTCGCGGGGTCGGCGGAAAGCGTGGCGTAGTGCCGCTGCAGGGGTTCGAGCAGGGCGATGACCGCGTCGGCGGTTTCCTTCTTCAGCGCCCCGTACGAGCCGGGCGACAGCTCCGCGACCGGGGTCCCGGTGGTGGCGGACAGGATCGCGAGGAGATTCGAGACGCCGGGCTTGGCCTCGGAGTCGTACGCCACGGAGGTGCCCGAGTCGGTGACCGCTCGCATGATCTTGCGCCGGACCACGTCGACCGGGTCGAGCAGGAAGATCGTCCCCGGAGAGTCGACCGACTTGCTCATCTTGGCGCCCGGGTCGGACAGGTCCATGACCCGGGCGGCCATCGGCGGATGGACGGCGCGGGGGAGGGTGAACACCGGCCCGTACCGCCGGTTGAAACGCGCCGCGAGGTCGCGGGTCAGCTCGACGTGCTGCGCCTGGTCGGCGCCGACCGGTACGTCCGTCGCCTGGTAGAGCAGGATGTCGGCGGCCATCAGCGCCGGGTAGGTGAGCAACGACAGCCGTACGGCGGACTGCCGTTCCGACTTTTCCCTGAACTGGATCATCCGTTGCATCTCGCCGTAGTGCGCGGTGCTCTCCAGCAGGTAGGACAGCTCGGCATGGGCGGGCACATTGCTCTGCAGGAACAGGACGCAGCGTGCCGGGTCGATGCCGGCCGCGATGGCCAGCCCGGCCAGTTCGAGTGAGCGCTCGCGCAGTCGCGCGGGGTCGTGTTCGCTGGTGAGGGCGTGCAGGTCCGAGATCCCGAACACACAGTCCGCCGTCGGCAGCAGCCGCGCGGACGGGAGCAGCGCCCCCAGCAGGTTGCCGAGGGTGGGGCGGCCGGACGGTGTGAAGAGGCTGAGCACCCGCGAGGGCGGGCCCTCCTCCGTCGGCGAGGCGGCGAGGGGACCGCGCTTGCCGGTTCTTTCGCGCGGCTCGGTCATGGCGACTCCTTTGGGCAGGGCCGCTCGGCGGGCGCACGCAGAACGGCCGCCGAGGCGGCGGCCGTTGTGGGCAACGAGGAAGGGGCGACCGCCGTCAGGCGGCACGCCAGCCGAATCGCGGTCCTCGCATGCGCTCAGAATATCAGGGGAGGGTCAGGCGGCCTCGGTCACCGAGTCGTCGCCGACGACCTTGCGGATGAAGCGGCCCGCCTCGCGCATCGCCTCGTCCGCTTCGGGGAGCATCCGGTTGAAGATCTGGAAGACGTGCATCTGTCCCGGCCAGATCTGCAGGTCGAAGGGGCTGCCCGCCTGCTCGAGCACCGCGGCGAGAGCCTCCGCCTCGGCCCGCAGCACCTCGATGCCGCCCACCTGGATGAGAAAGGGGGGCAGCTCCTCACTCGGACAGGTCAGCAGGGAAAGCCGTGGATCGCTCCAATCGCCGGCGCCGACATAGAGCCGCCCGAACCTCGTCGCCACCGCCGGGTCGATGTACGGGTCGCGACGGCGCATCGTCGAGGCCATGGCCAGCTCGCCGGTGAGGTCGACCCAGGGGGAGAAGAGCACGACGCCGCCGGGTGCCGGCAGGCCCGTACGGCAGGCCTCGACGGTCAGGGCGGTAGCGAGATGGCCACCGGACGAGTCGCCGGCGATGATGATCCGCTCCGGGGGGACACCGCGCGCGATCAGCAGCCGGTACGCGTCGAGCGTGTCCTCGAACGCCGCGGGGAACGGGTGTTCGGGCGCGAGCCGGTAGTCGGGGACGAGCACCGGCAGCCCGGTCTCCGCCGCCAGCCGGGCGGTGATCACGCGATGCGTACGCGGGGAACAGATGGCGTAGCCGCCACCGTGGAGGTAGAGGATCGCGCCCTCCCGGTTCGAGCTGCCCGGGGGGCGCAGCCACTCGCCGCGTACGGGGCGCTTGACGTCCGGGTCCTCGATGCAGGGGTCGATGATCGGCTCCACGCTCACGCGGGAGTCCGGCCGCAGACATCGCGAACCGGCTCCCAGCAGGGTGCGCCAGAACCGGATGGTGGCCGACCGGCCCTTGATCCGCCCGGCGAACGGCCTGACCCCAAGGCGCACGGCCGTGGTCAGCACTCGGCTTTGCGAGCTCGGGGTCCGTACGAACGGGGGGATGTTCACTTCTTTCGCAGAATCCACCGCAACCGCCTCCTGGGCCAGGAGTCACCTACCTTGTTAGATGCCCCGACCTTCCGGGTCGTCACGTCACAACTCGGTTGAGTTATCAGATGTCAGACGTTTAACATGCCTGACATCTGGCATGATCACAAGGTGTGACCACACTTGAACCGGTTCCGCGGTCTTCGGCCGTAGAGGCGGTGATCGACCAGATGCAGGGGCAGCTCACCTCGGGAACCTGGTCGGTGGGGGACCGGATCCCCGGCGAGTACGACCTCTCCGCCCGGCTGCAGGTCAGCCGGTCCGCCGTGCGGGAGGCGATCCGGGCGCTGAGCCACATCGGCGTCCTGGAGGTCCGCCGTGGAGACGGCACGTACGTCCGCAGCGCGGTCGATCCCCGGCCTCTGCTGCGGCGCGTGGAGCGGGCCACGCTCCGTGACGTGTTCGAGCTGCAGCAGGCCTACGACGTGCAGGCGGCGCGGCTCGCGGCGCGGCGCCGTACGCGCGATGACCTGGTGCGCCTGGGCGCCCTCCTGGAGGACCGCGACGCCGCGTGCGACCCGGAGGAGTTCGGTGAGGCGGACGTGCGCTTCCACGCCGGGGTCGCCGAGGCCGCGCACAACTCGCTGCTCCTGGAGGCGTTCCGCTACTTCCAGAGCCGGTTGCGCGAGTCGCTGAGCGCCGTTCGGCTGGACCGCGAACTGCCCGACGCCGGGCCGGCCGCGCACCGTGCGGTGGTGGACGCGATCGCCGCGCGCGACCCGGAGGCGGCAGGGCACGCCGCCGAGTGTGTCGTGGTGCCCACACTTCAAGCGCTGGAGGCGCTGCTTTGAGGCGACATGCCGGTGTCATCCTGATCGTTCTGGTCGCGCTCAATCTGCGGCCCGCTGTCGTGGCGGTCGGGCCGCTGCTCCGGCAGATCCAAAACGATCTCGGTATGTCGGACCTCGCCGCCGGCGCGCTGACGACCCTGCCGGTGCTGTTCTTCGGGGCATTCGGCCTGGTGGCGCCGCTCTTCCGACGCAGCCTGCGTGGCGAGGTCCTCCTCGTCACGAGCATGGGACTGCTCGTCGTCGCGCTGCTCCTTCGGGTGATCCCGGCGCAGGCGGCGCTGTTCGGCGGAGCCCTCCTGGCCGGTATAGCGATCAGTATCGGCAACATCGCCGTTCCCTCGATCATCAAGCGCGACCATCCGCAGGCCATCACCACGGTCACGGCCATCTACACCGTCGCGATCACCGCCGGGGCCGCCGTCTCGTCCAGCGTCGTGGTGCCGCTGGAGCACGTGATGTCCTCGGACTGGTCGGTGCCGCTCGTCCTGCTCGCGATCCCCGCAGCGGTGGCCGGCGCCGCCTGGCTGCCCCGGCTGCGCAGCGGCACCGCGGCCACTCCCGCGCCGGAGGGCGCCTCGCCGCAGGTGTGGCGGTCGCCTCTCGCCTGGCAGGTCACCGGGTTCATGGGCCTGCAGTCGATGCTCGCCTACATCACGTCGGGCTGGCTGCCCACCATCTGCCAGGACCGTGGGCTGAGCGAGGCCGCGGGCGGCTACGCGTTCGGGGTGAGCAGCCTGTTCCAGGCCGCCGGAGCCCTCCTCCTCCCGGTGATCGTCCGCCGGCTGCGCGACCAGCGGCCGATCGTCGTGCTGGTCACCGTGCTGTGCCTGGCCGGCTTCGCGGGCGTCGTCTGGGCCCCGGTCGGCGCGATCTGGGCATCGGCCGTCGTGCTCGGCCTGGGCCAGGGCGTCGGGTTCGCGCTGGCGTTGTCGTTCATCGGCCTGCGTGCCTCCGACGCCCACGTGACGGCGCAGCTGTCGGGGATGGCTCAGGGGCTCGGGTACGTCATCGCCGCCCTCGGACCGCTGGCGGTCGGGGCGGTCCACGACGCGACCGATGGCTGGAGCGCGCCCGCCGTGCTCATGCTCGTCGTCTCCGTCGTGCTGCTGGTGCCCGGCCTGGGAGCCGGCCGCGACCGTACGATCGGCGAGGAGCCCGCCCGGGACGCGGAACACGCCGCGGCGTAGGCGCGATGTCCTGGCTCCGGCGGCGGCGATCGCGGTGACACCTACCGGCGGCCGGACCGGTACTGCATGATCGCGATATGGGTACAGACCTCACATTGCGCCCAGTCCGGGAGGCCGACCTCGCGGTCCTGGAGCGGCTGACGCAGGATCCGGACTCGACCGGGGAGTTCGCCTGGTTCGGGTGGCACGACCCGTACCGGTACCGCCGTGGCTGGGCCGAGAACGGCCTGCTCGGCGACGACGGCGGCACGCTGATCGTGGCGCGCGGCGAGGAGCGGCTCGGGTTCGTGTCCTGGACCAGCCGGCGGACGGGCCGGCGGTCGTACTGCTTCGTCATGGGCATCGCGATGCTGCCGGAGACGCGCGGTCACGGGTACGGCACGGAGGCGCACCGGCTGCTGAGCCGCTACCTGTTCGCGCACACGACGGTGCACCGGATCGAGGCCGACACCGAGGTGGGCAACGTCGCGGAATGCCGGGCGCTGGAGAAGGCCGGGTTCAGCCGCGAGGGCGTCATGCGCGGGTTCGGCTGGCGGGACGGCGCCTGGCGCGACGGCGTGACGTACGGCATCCTGCGCACGGACCCGGGGGCCGTGTAGCCCGAGCTCCCGTGCGACGCTCGCCCGGAGAACCGCCGAGCCGGACCGTCAGACGCGTGTCGGGCGGCGGGCCAGCTCGCCGTCGCAGTTGGGGCACTTGTGGGACAGCTGCCGGGTGCACGACGCGCAGAACGTGCATTCGTAACTGCAGATGTACGCCAGGCCATTGGCGAACAGCGGCGTGTCGCAGCGCTCGCAGGTGGTACGCATCTCCAGCCCCATGGCCGCGGAGCCTACCGGTACCGTGACCAACATGGACGAACGGAGCGAGCAGATCGATCCGGCCGGCACGACAGCCTCGCTCCAGGTCTTCTGGGACGAGCGCCTGACGTCGTACGACTTCGGCCTCGAGCACCCGATGAACCCCGTACGCGTCGACCTCACGATGGCGCTCGCCCGCGACCTCGGGGTCTTCGACACTCCCGGGGTGTCACTCGAGGAGTTCGAGCCGGCCGACGACGCCCTGCTGCGGCTCGTCCACGACCCCGCCTACATCGACGCCGTACGCGCCGAGCGGGCCGACCCGGCACGGGGCATCGGCCTGGCCGACAATCCGGTCTTCCCGGGCATGCACGACGCGTCGGCGCTGGTCGCGGGCGCGACGGTGGCCGCCGCGCGCGCGGTTTGGAGCGGTACAACGGCACACGCCGCCAACATCGCCGGCGGACTGCACCACGCCATGCGGGACGCCGCGTCGGGGTTCTGCGTCTACAACGACCCGGCCATCGCGATCGCCTGGCTGCTCGAACAGGGCGCGCGCAAGGTCGCGTACGTCGACGTGGACGTCCACCACGGCGACGGCGTCCAGGCGGCCTTCTACGACGACCCACGGGTGCTCACGATCAGCCTGCACGAGACGCCGCGGACGCTGTTTCCCGGCACCGGCCTGCCGCAGGAGACCGGAGCGGGTTCCGCTCTGGGTACGTCGGTCAACGTGGCGCTGCCGCCGGGTACCGACGACAGGCACTGGCTGCGTGCCTTCGACGCGGTCGTCCCGCCGCTGCTGCGGGCGTTCGCGCCGGAGGTGCTGGTGACGCAGCAGGGCTGTGACAGCCACGAGCTGGACCCCCTCGCCCACCTGAGGCTGAGCGTGGACGGGCAGCGCGCCGCGTACCAGGCGCTGCACCGGCTGGCCCACGAGACGGCCGGCGGCCGCTGGGTCCTCGTCGGCGGCGGTGGGTACGAGCTGGTCCAGGTGGTGCCACGAGCGTGGACCCATCTGCTGGCCGAGGCGTCGGAGCGGCCGATCGCACCGGAGACGCTCACTCCACAGACCTGGCGTGACTACGTGCGCGAACGTACCGGAGCGCGGGCGCCGGAGCGCATGAGCGACCTTTCGGGTGACGGAGCGAGCGTGGAGGTATGGACGTGGGCGAGCGGGTACGACCCGGCGAATCCGGTGGATCGGGCGGTTCTGGCGACGCGCAAGGCGGTGTTCCCGGAGCACGGCCTGGACCCGATGCAATGACCCCGGTACCCACGCGAACGGAGCTGCGCGACCAGCTCGTACGCACGCTCATCGCCGGCGAGGTGGCGACGCCGCGGCAGGTCAACCTCCTGCACTTCCGGCGGATGGCGGCGGGCCGTCCGTACTACCAGTTCGGCCTGGAGCTGGAGCGTGAGTGGACCTTCGAGGACATCTTCGCGCTGATGGTCAAGAAGTGCGGGATCGACCCGGACACGTCCCACGTCTACGGCGACGACACGATCGACCCGGACCTGACGATCGACGCGCTGGACGCGATGGGCGAGCGGATCGGCGAGGCGGCGGCGGGCCGGGAGACCGTGCTGCTCGCGACCGGGCACCCCTCGGGCCTGCTGCCGGTCTACCTGGCGGTCGCCCGCGAACTGCGCGAACGCGGCTGCCGGGTGATCACACCGGCGGCAGGATGGTCGTACGAGGTCGACACGCCGCAGGGATCGCGGACCCGGCAGATTCGCTACATCGACGATGTGGCCGTGCTTTCTGGGGATGGAGCGCTGCACCATACACACGACCCACACCCGATGCGAGCGATACTGGAAGAAGTCAGAGTAAACTCAGGTGTATGGCCGGATCTGGCCATAGCGGACCATGGTTGGGCGGGCGCCGCCGGACAGGCGGGGGTCGCAACGGTCGGGTTCGCCGACTGCAATGATCCGGCGCTGTTCGCGGGGGAGGCAGAGGGCAAGGTCCATGTCGTCGTACCACTGGACGACAACGTGCCGCCGCACTACTACACGCCGCTTACTGTGTATCTTTTGGCACGTTCGGGCCTGATTGATTGAACTCCCCTCTTGCGACTACAGATTCACGATTTACGCTGGAGAAAGTACACGGCCGTGATCAAAGTCACCGCAAAGGTCTGACGCGCGGCGTGTGGAAGAGGGCGTCCGATGAGCTCAGGCGAGCGACCTCTCAGCGAGGTCAGGTTCCTGACTGTGGCCGAGGTGGCTGCGGTGATGCGGGTGTCCAAGATGACCGTATACCGCCTCGTTCACTCAGGAGAACTACCGGCAATACGCGTGGGACGTTCGTTCCGCGTACCGGAGCAGGCTGTCCACGACTATCTGCGAGACGCGTTCATCGAAGCGGGTTGACCTCCAACCGCAACGGGGGTTGCCGAGCCCGCGAACGACGGGCGTTCTGGCGGCGGTACCCTTGGGCTTCGGGCTGTGCCCGCCAAGGGTGCTGATCGCCTGTCTCCTGCCGATCACCTAGTGAGGGTTTCGTGGGCTCTGTCATCAAGAAGCGTCGTAAGCGCATGGCCAAGAAGAAGCACCGCAAGCTGCTGAAGAAGACCCGGGTGCAGCGCCGTAACAAGAAGTAACGTCGAGTTGAGGTAGCCGTAAGGGCTGTGGGGCATTGTGTCAACCATGCGTCCCTCGGCGAGCGGATCACGCACCTCAGGTACGGCCCGGGTGGTCCTGGTCACCGGCGTTTCGCGTTTTCTAGGGGCACGGGTCGCGGACACTCTCCAGGCCGATCCCAGCATCGAACGGGTCATCGGCGTGGATACCGTCGCGCCAACGATGCCGCTTGGGCGTACGGAGTTCGTTCGTATCGACATCCGCACGCCGAGTATCGCCAAGATCATTAACGCGGCCGAGGTCGACACGGTCGTGCACCTCAACCTCGTGACGATGACGTCCGCAGCGCGGATGAAGACGAAAGAACTCAACGTCATCGGCACGATGCAGCTGCTTGCCGCCTGCCAGCGGTCGGCGGCGATGCGCAAGGTCGTGGTCCGCTCGTCCGCGGCGGTCTACGGCTCGTCGGGGCACGATCCGGCCGTCTTCAGCGAGACCGACGAGCCGGTGCTGCCGCCGTCGTCCGGCTACGCCAAGGACGCGGTCGAGGTCGAGGGGTACGTCCGCGGCCTCGCCCGGCGGCGCTCCGACCTGACCGTTTCCGTGCTGCGCTTCGCGAACTTCCTCGGACCGCACGTCGACTCACCGCTCAGCCGGTACTTCCACATGCCGGTGGCGGCGACGGTGCTCGGGTTCGACCCGAGGCTTCAGTTCATCCACGAGGACGACGGGGTCGAGGTGCTGCGCCGCATGGCGACCGAGGACCACCCCGGCACGTTCAACGTGGCCGGCGACGGCGTCGTGCTCCTTTCGCAGGCACTGCGACGCGCCGGCCGGCCGATCCTCCGTCTCCCGGCGCCCGCCGTGCAGACGCTGGGCGACTTCGGCCGCAGGTTCGGTGGGCTGAAGGGTTTCTCACCCGAGTTGCTCCGCTGGCTGACGTACGGCCGGGTGCTCGACACCGAGCAGTTGGCCGGGGAGCTCTCCTGGCGTCCGAAATACAGCTCGGACGAAGCCTTTGCCGATTTCGTCGATTCGCAAGGTCTCGGTCAGGGTCTGCCCATCAGCCTTTTTGATCGATTGACCAGTGCCATAGGGGGCAAGAGGTGAACCACGACCCCGCGGAGGAGGCGAGACCGGAAATGCGGCCAGAAGCGCAGGTAATCCCCCTTAACACCGACGCCGCGGATCGTCTCGCCCAAGAACAGAGCGGTTTCGACGACAAGGTCGCATCCGTCCTGCGGTTCCTCCGCCGCCGGCTGAGCGGGGAGTACGAGGTCGACGAGTTCGGTTTCGACCCCGAGCTCAACGAGGGTGTTCTGCTGCCGGCACTGCGGCCGCTCTACGAGCGCTGGTTCCGCGCCGAGATGATCGGGCTGGACCACGTACCGGACACCGGACCCGCGCTGATCGTCGGCAACCATTCGGGCACACTGCCGATCGACGGCGTGATGCTGCAGGTCGGTCTGCACGACCACCACCCCGCGCACCGCAACCTGCGGCTGCTCGGCGCCGACCTCGTCTACCAGATCCCGGTGCTGGCCCACCTGGCCCGCAAGAGCGGGCACACGCTCGCCTGCCAGGCCGACGCCTCGCGGCTGCTGGCCAAGGACCAGCTGGTCGGGGTCTTCCCCGAGGGGTTCAAGGGCGTGGGCAAGCCGTTCAGCGAGCGCTACAAGCTCCAGCGGTTCGGCCGCGGCGGGTTCGTGGCGACCGCGCTGCGCGCCCAGGTGCCGATCATCCCGTGCGCGATCGTCGGGGCCGAGGAGATCTATCCGAAGATCGCCGACCTCAAGCCGCTGGCCCGGCTGCTCGGCCTGCCGTACTTCCCGGTGACCCCCACCTGGCCGCACTTGGGGCTGCTCGGCCTGTTGCCGCTGCCGTCCAAGTGGCTCATCGCCTTCGGGGAGCCGATCCGCACCGATGAGTACGACCCGGCGCAGGCCGAGGACCACATGACCGTCTTCAACCTGACCGACCAGGTACGCGAGACGATCCAGAACATGCTCTACGACGTGCTCCGCCGGCGCGGTCCGGCCTTCTTCCGCGCCTGATCCGAAGCGCGCTCGGAGACGCCGCGCGCGGGTGAGCGCATCCCGATGCTCAGGGCCGGCAAAAAATCTGGGAACAAGGGACCTCTGTTCGGGCAACCAGAAGAGGACGCACCCCTCCTCGCAGAAGAGCTCCATGACGAACACGAGTCAGTGGTGATCACCGAGGCGTTCCCCGACGCCGAGGTCATCACCGCCTCCCTTACCGACCCCGAGCGGTTCACGACGCTGTACCAGCGGTACGCCGGCGAGATCCACCGCTACGTCGCCGGTCGTCTCGGCCCGGACATGGCCGACGACCTGATGGCCGAGACCTTTCTGCAGGCGTTCCGGTACCGCGGGCGATACGACCCCGAGCGCGCCGGCGTACGACCCTGGCTCTACGGGATCGCCACCAACCTCATCGGCCGCCAGCGCCGCTCCGAGATCCGTTTCTACCGCGCCATCGTGCGGACCGGCATGGACCCGTCGATCGAGCCGATGGAGCCGGTGATCGACCGGCTCTCCGCCGAGAGCATGCGTGGCGACCTCGCGGCCGGAATGGCCCGCCTCAACCAGGGGGAGCGCGACGTGCTCGTCCTGGTCGCGGGGAGCGGTTTCGCCTACGAGGAGGTCGCGCAGGCACTGGGGATATCCGTCGGAACCGTCTCGTCACGCCTGTTCCGTGCCCGGAAGAAGATGCGCGCGACGCTGGAGGTGCGCGGTGGACGAGCTTGAGCTGATCGAGCGCAGGTACGAGCGCATCGCGGCGCCCCGGCCGGGCGTGCTCGACTCCGGTCAGGAGCGGCTGCTCGCTGCCATGAACGCGACGGGGCGCGCGCCGGGCGGTCGCCGGGTCGTGTTGCGCCTCGCGGCGGTCGCGACCGCCGCCGTGGCGCTCGTGGCCGGACTCTCGGCGGTGCCGGACCGGGACCGGGACCGCGGCACCGCACCGGCCGGCAGCCCGGCGCTCCGGCTCGCCCAGCGTGCCGAGACGGTGGCGCGAAGCGAACCGCTGGTGACGATGGGCCCGCATCAGTGGATCTACGTACGGACCATGCGGCGCGACACCGGGAGCAGGCCCGAACGGCGCGTCGTCGAGTCCTGGATCCGCATGGACGGCAGGCGATCGCCGGCGAGCCGGCTGCCCCTCGCGGTACACGGCACCGTGCTGGCCGGCATGCCCGAAGACCCGGCTGCGGCGCTCGCCCGGATCTACGCGGAGGTGGACCGCATCCGGGCGAAGCCCGAGCCGAAGGGCCGCGTGACGGAGTACGCCGCCGGGATCCTCGGCGTGCCACGTGACACGGCGGTGTTCGATTTCGTCACCGGGCTCCTCGACTCCTACCCCGTCACACCACGCGTGCAGGCCGCGCTCTACGGTGCGCTGTCCCGGCTGCCCGGCGTCGGGGTGCTACCGGACGCGCAGGACGCCGCAGGCCGCCACGGCGTCGTCCTGTACATCGCCACGAGCGACGACTCGCGGCTCGAGCTGATCCTCGATCCCCGGACCTACCGCTACCTGGGACTCCGCGACGTCCTCACCCGCGGACACGGCCGGCCCGAAGAGGTCATCTACTGGGTGGCGCGACTGTCCGCCCAGCCCGTCGCACGACCTGGAGAACGTCCTTGAAGATCAGATATCCGGCCGTGGCCGTCGTGTTCGCCCTGGTGGCGGGCTGCTCAAATGGTCAGGCCGTTTCACGAGCCGGCACCGGCGCGGTGGACGCGACCGTGCGGATCAGCGCGTCCGGGCAGAAGGTGCGTCCCGACCAGGGCGTCACGGTGACCGCGTCGGGCGGGACGCTGCAGGCCGTCACGGGCGCCATCGGCAGGTTCAGCGCCGACCGTACGTCCTGGAAGACGACCTGGGCCCTGAAACCCGGCAGCGCGTACAAGGTGACGGCCACCGCGAAGAACGCCAAAGGCAAGGTCAGCACGGTCAGCAGCACGTTCCGTACGGAGAGGGCACCACGAACGGTCGGCATCGCGAGCGTGACGCCGGCCGCGGGAGAGAAGGTCGGCGTCGGAATGCCGGTCATCGTCGACTTCACCGGGCCGGTGGCCGACCGGGCGAACGTCGAGAAGGCGCTGGAGGTCACGTCGGGCAAGGGGGACGAGGGCGCCTGGAGCTGGATCTCCGACCGCCGGGTGGTGTACCGCACCAGGAAGTACTGGCACCCGCACCAGAAGATCGCCTTCACCGCGCACCTGACCGGCGTGCGAGCGGCCAAGGACACCTACGGCGTGCGCGACGTCACCCGGTCCTTCACCATCGGCGCCTCGAACGTCACGGTGGCGAACGCCAGGACCCACTACATGACGGTCGATCACGACGGCACCGTGAAGAGGTTCAAGATCAGTACGGGTGCGGGCACGACGGCCGACACCATCACGACCAACGGCATCCACCTGACCCGGGAGAAACGGCCCGTGGTGACCATGACGGCGACCTGCAAGAAGGGCTCGCCGGGCTGCGACTACTACGAGGGGGAGCGGGTCGAGCTGGCGGTGCGGATCACCGTCGGTGGCGAGTACGTGCACAAGAGCGTCGGCGAGTACTACTACCTGGGCCGGCAGAACGCCAGCCATGGCTGCGTCCGCACGTCTCCGGCGGGCGCCCGCTACTTCTACGACATCTCCCAGCGTGGTGACATCGTGGACGTGACGCACACGACGCGGAGGTTCGCCGACGAGCCGTACGCCGACGACTGGAAGTTCTGGACCCGGTCGTGGGCGCAGTGGCTGGCCGGCAGCGCGCTCCACGGGAGCTCGCCCGCTTGACCTAGAGCGCACTCGAAGGTGCAGCCTGGTGTCCATGGAGAAGAGAGCACTAGGACAGCAGGGACTGCGCACCTCGGCACTCGGCCTGGGCTGCATGGGCATGTCCTGGGCGTACGGCACGCCCGACGACGACGAGTCCGTCGCCACCATCCACCGGGCGATCGAGCTGGGATGTGACTTCCTCGACACCGCCGAGTCGTACGGTCCGTGGGCCAACGAGAGGCTGCTCGGCCGGGCGCTGAAGGGCCGTCGCGACGAGGTGGTCATCGCCACCAAGTTCGGCTGGGAGTACACCCCGGAGGGCGAGCGGATCGGCCCGAACAGCCGCCCGGACCACATCCGTGAGGTGATCGACCAGCAGTTGACGCGACTCGGCACCGACCACGTGGACCTGCTGTACCAGCACCGGGTCGACCCGCAGGTGCCGATCGAGGACGTCGCCGGCACGGTCGGCGAGCTGGTCGCGGCCGGCAAGGTGGGCTACTTCGGCCTGTCCGAGGCGTCGGCCGACTCCATCAGGCGGGCGCACGCCACGTTCCCGGTGTCGGCGCTGCAGACGGAGTACTCCCTGTGGGAGCGCGGGCTGGAGCAGGAGATCCTGCCGACCCTGCGCGAGCTGGGCATCGGCCTGGTGCCGTACTCGCCGCTGGGGCGCGGGTTCCTGACCGGCGACGTCCGCCGTGCGGAGGACTACTCCGAGGATGACTACCGGCGCAACGACCCGCGTTTCCAGGGCGCCAACTTCGAGGTCAACGTGAAGGCGGCCGAGAAGGTAGGTGAGATGGCCTCGCGTAAGGGCGCGACGGTGGCGCAGGTGGCCCTGGCGTGGCTTCTTCACCAGGGCGACGACCTGGTGCCGATCCCTGGGACCAAGAGCCGGACGCGGCTGGAGGAGAACCTCGCGGCGGTCGACGTCGAGCTGACCGAGGCGGAGCGGGCCGAACTGGAGCTGCCGGTCTCCGGCGAGCGTTATCCGGAGGGGATGCTGCGGCTCATCGCGCAGGGCTGACCGCGGCGTCGCGAGGGCGTCCCCTCACCTCGGTGAGGAACGCTCTCAGCGGCCGCGGTGGTGGCGGCGGAGGGCGACTCCGGCGGCGACGCCGCCGACGAGGGCGCCGGTGCCGGCGGCGGCGGGGAGGGCGACCATCGTCACCTTGCGGCCGGTGCGGAAGTCGTGGATCGGCCAGTCGTGTTCGCGAGCGTGGTCGCGCAGGTCGCCGTCGGGGTTCACGGCGTGCGGGTGGCCGACCGTCGTGAGCATCGGCAGGTCGTTGAAGGAGTCGCTGTAGGCGGCGCAGCGGGACAGGTCGAGTCCCTCGTTCCTCGCCAGGGCGCGGACCGCGCCCGCCTTGGCCGGGCCGTGCAGGAGATGGCCGACCAGCCGTCCGGTGTACACACCGTCCTCCGTCTCGGCGACCGTGCCGAGCGCGCCGGTCAGGCCGAGGCGGTGGGAGATGATGCGGGCCAGTTCGACCGGGGTCGCGGTGACCAGCCACACCTGCTGGCCGGCGTCCAGGTGCTTGAGGGCGAGCGCGCGGGTGCCGTGCCAGATGCGGTCCGCCATCTTGTCGTCGTAGATCTCCTCGCAGAGGCTGACCAGCTCCTCGACGCGGCGCCCCGCCACGAATGCCAGGGCGGCCTCGCGCGCGGTGCTGATGTGCTCGGCGTTCTCCGCGCCGCGCAGCCGGAAGGCGACCTGGCCCAGGGCGAACATCCCCAGGTCGCGGAAGGTGAACAGCTTGCGTGCGGCCAGGCCGCGGGCGAAATGGTAGATCGAGGCGCCGCGGATCAGGGTGTTGTCGACGTCGAAGAACGCCGCGGCGTTCGGGTCCAGGACGATCGGCACCACGTCCTCGGCGGCGGCCGCGGCGGCGGCGGCCTCTCCCGCGAGTTCGTTGGCAACCTCGTCGTCATCGCTCCATGGCCACAGTCGACGCATGCTGACGAGACTAACCAGCAATCGCCCGCCGCGATCGGGCAGGTCCGTACGCGGCGCGTCGCGGGTCCGGTCCGGTGCGTGATGCCGCTCGGCGACCAGGCGTTGTGGTGCCGTGAGCCGTGGCGGGAGGTTTCCGGAGAGTCGCCTCAGCGGATCTCGGCGGGGAAGATGCGGGCCAGCGACCTGGTCGCGCGGTACTGAAGTGCCTTGATCGCGCCGGTGTTCTTGCCCATGACCTCGGCGGTCTCGGCCACGGACAGACCGTGCAGGAAGCGCAGCACCACGCATTCCCTCTGCTCGGAGCCGAGCTGGCGTACGGCCGAGAACAGGGCCCGGTGGGTGAAGGAGTCGAGCACGGCTCCCTCGGGGCCCTCCTCCCATCGGTCGGTCTCCAGCATCTCCGCGGTGCAGATCTCCAGGCGGTAGCGGCTGGACTTGAAGTGGTCGAGGACGATGTTGCGCGCGATGGTGACCAGCCAGGCGCCGAAGTCCTTGCCCTGCCAGGTGAACAGGCTCATCCGCCGCAGCGCCCGCAGGAACGTCTCGCTGGTCAGGTCCTCGGCCAGCGCGTGCGTCCCGACCCGGTAGTAGACGAACCTGTAGATCAGGTCGACGTACCGGTCATAGAGGACACCGAAGGCGTCGGACTCGCCGTCGCGGGCGCGCAGGACGACGTCGCGCAGCTCATCTCTGGCGGGGTCGGCCTGTGCCGGTACGGACTGCGCCTCGGCGGGCGAGGACCTGGTCCGCACCACAGCGGGCTGGGAGGTCTGGGGCCGCGCGCCCTGCGCCGGGGCGGTCTGGGGGGCCGGCCGGTGTCGCGTGGTCGCGTTGCCCATGAGGGCAGGGGGATCGAGGGTAAGGCTGCGCATGCAGTCCTCCTCGGGAACGACGCGGTCACAGGGCGTGTCGGAACATGCTAGATACTGGTGAGTAAGCTGGCAATGGTGATGTCAGGGTAAACAGACCCCTTTATCTGCTCTTTGCGGTTATGCCATGGCTCTTCGTTACCCGTCCGGGCGAACGATCGGGCACCATGGGGGACGATGGTCAACGTCGCTCTGGCGCTTCTGGCAGCCCTCGCGGCCCTCGGAGGCGCCGGGTTGCTGCTGTCGCGCACCCTTCCGGACCGGCGTATGTACCTGCTGGCCTGGTGCGGCACCCTTCTCGCTCTGGGGATCACGCTCGTCTCGATGACGATCGGCTTCGCGGCGGGCTTCGGGCCGGCGTTGTTGCGTTCCATGGAGCTGTTCGGCTCGCTGATCGCACCGCTGACCCTGGCTCTGGGCGTCGTCGAACTCATCGCCCGTACGGTGCAGGCGCGTTTCGCCGCGCGGCTCATCGCCGTGTCGTACGTGATCGTGGCCGTCGTCATCATCCTGCTCGACCCGATCATCGGCACCTTCGGCAAGAGCCTGCCGAAGGTGACCGGCCACTACTCGTCGCTGCCCGGCCTGGTGCTCGACGGGGCGCACATCTTCGCCGTCGTCTCGCTCGTCTCGTGTGTCGCCGTCACCGCGGTGCGCGGCAACAGGCGTGACCGGCAGGCGTCCGATGCCATGGTGACTCTCGCCATGGTCGCGCTCGCCGGAGTGCTCACGGTCGCCGCGATGCGCAGTCTTCTCCCCGGCCCTCTGGCGCCACTGGTGCTGGGCGGGGCCGCCACCCTTGTGTGGTTCGGTGCCACCCGGCTCCTGTCGGGCCGGCCGCACGACCATGACGACGAAGAACCGGAGCCGTACGAGGACATGTCGCGCTTTCGCAAGCAGCAATATGACGAGGACGGGCGGTACAACCCCGGCCCGCAATCCCGGCGGCCGAACCCCGGTCCCCAGCAGCCGGGTCCTCAGCAGACGGGTCCCCAGCACACCGGCCCGCAGAACCCCCAGCAGACGGGCGGCTACGACCGGCCGGCGTACGGGCGCGAAGGGCAGCCGTTCGCGCCGCCCCCGGCCCAGCCGCCGATGGGACAGTTTCCGGCGTTCATGGGCCAGTACGGCCGCATCATGATCTACACGTTGTTCGACGGGCACGGGGACGCCTTCGACCGGCTGGCGGCCGAGGTCGCGCACGCCGTACGCCAGGCCGAGCCCGGCACGCTCGTCTACGCCTGCCACACCGTGGACAACGCGCCCGACCAGCGGTTGTTCTACCAGCTGTTCCGTGACGCGAACTCCGTCGAGGCGCACACCCGGCAGCCGCACGTCCAGCGGTTCGCCCGCGAGGCACGGGCGCACGTCAGCGGCACCAACGTCATCGAGCTGACGGTCAGTGCGGGGAACATCGCACAGCCTGAGGCCCCCCGGGCGGACGGACCGGCGCAGGCGCAGGGGCACGGACCGGGGCCTGGACACGGTCAAGGACCGGGACCGGGACCGGGACCGGGGCACGGGCCGGGACCGGGGCCTGGCCACGGACCAGGGCCAGGGCCAGGACAGCCCGTACGCTGGCCGCATGCCTGACGAAACGGCGCGCGTCCTGCTGCTCGGCAAGCCGGGCTGCCACCTGTGCGACGACGCACGCGAAGTGGTCACCAGAGTGGCCGGTGAGCTCGGAGTGACGTGGGAGGAGCGCGACATCACCGCGTCCGAGGAGGACACCCGCCTCTACTGGGACCAGATTCCCGTCACGTTCGTCGACGGTGTCCAGCACGACTTCTGGAGAGTCGACGAGAAACGCCTGCGTGCCGCCCTCACCGCCTGACCAGGACGCCCGAGGAGGCCGTTTCGCAACGTCCAGGTGCCCGCGGAACGGCCCGTCGATGTCTGTTCGGTCACATCGCGGTCCGGATGAGAACGACTTGAAAGAAATGTGCGCGTCTGCGGAGGCCCGCATGAGCAGGGGAATCCGGGCTCCAAGAGGCCGGTGATGGTCACGCGGCCGGGGTTCCCGACTTTGTGCGTGTGTTCACAAGGGCTTAACCTGGATTGAGTCCAGGCGGTTGGTTCGCCGTGTGGCCCAGGGACCATACGTTACCGGCCGCGTGTCGAAACCCCTGAAAAGCAGGCCCGTGACACGTCGATCGACGCTCGGTGACCGGAACCGCGGCATCCCAGAGGCGACCGTGGCCCGGCTGCCGGTCTACCTCCGTGCCCTGCACGTTCTGGCCGAACGCGGCGTCGCCACCGTCTCCTCCGAAGAGCTCGCCACCGCCGCCGGAGTCAACTCCGCCAAGCTCCGCAAGGACCTGTCACATCTGGGCTCCTACGGCACACGCGGGGTCGGGTACGAGGTGGAGTATCTCGTCTACCAGATCTCCCGCGAGCTCGGCCTGACCCAGGACTGGGCGGTCGCCATCGTCGGCATCGGTAACCTCGGACGCGCGCTGTCGGGATACGGCGGCTTCGCCTCGCGTGGATTCCGCATGGCGGCGCTCCTGGACGCCGAGCCCGGCATCGTCGGTGAGCCGATCTCCGGTCTCACGGTCGAGCACATCGACGATCTCGAAACGGTCATCAAGGATAATGGGATATCAATAGCCGTTCTGGCCGTACCCGCGGCCGCGGCACAGGCAGTGTGCGACCGAGTGGTGGCGTCGGGAGTGACGAGCATTCTCAACTTCGCCCCAGTCGTACTCTCCGTGCCGGACGGTGTCGACGTGCGTAAGGTCGACCTGTCGATCGAGCTACAGATCCTCGCGTTCCACGAGCAGCGCAAGGCCGGTGGCCCGAGCGGCGTGGAGCAGGAGTACCTCGAGGCGGTAGAAGGCCCATGAGCCGAACGAGCACGTCAGCAGCCAAGAGAGCACGGCCCCCCGAAGGCTGCTCAGTGTCTCTGGGCGAGGTGGTGGCGGCATGAGTGAGCGCAGCGAGCGAAACCGTGCGCTGATCACTCCTCCGGCGGAGGAGAGCTCATGAGCATCCTTGTCGTCGGGCTGAGTCACCGCAGCGCCCCGGTCACGCTGCTCGAGCGCACCGCGGTCACCGCGGACGAGCTCGCCAAGCTGCTGCACGACGTGCACCAGACCTCCAGTGTCACCGGCGCCCTCGTCGTCGCCACGTGCAACCGGCTGGAGGTCTACGCCGACGTCGAGAAGTTCCACGCCGGGGTGTCCTCGATCTCCGAGCTGCTGTCGCGGCATTCGGGGGTGCCGCTGGACGAGCTGTCACGGCACCTCTACGTCCACTACGAAGAACGCGCCGTCCAGCACGTCTTCTCGGTGGCGTGCGGCCTCGACTCGATGGTCATCGGCGAAGGTCAGATCGCCGGCCAGCTCCGTACCGCACTCAAGATCGGCCAGGCGAACGGCACCGTCGACCGCGCACTCAACGAGGTCGTCCAGCACGCGCTGCGGGTCGGCAAGCGCGCCCGCAACGAGACCGGCATCGACCGCGCGGGCGCGTCGCTGGTCAGCGTCGGGCTGGGCCGGGCCGGCTCCCTGGAGGGCCGGCGGGCGCTGGTCGTCGGCGCCGGATCGATGAGCGCCCTGGCCGTCGCCACACTCGCCCGCGAAGGCATCGGCGAGGTCGTCATCGCCAACCGCACCCACGAGCGCGGCCTGCACCTGGCACGCTCGGCGGAGGTGCCGGCCCGGGCGATCGAACTCTCAGAACTGCCGTCCGCGCTGGCCGAGGCCGACATCGTCGTCTCCTGCACCGGCGCCATCGGGCTGGTGATCACCCCCGACATGATCGAGGGCCCGGTCTTCCTGCTGGATCTGGCGCTGCCGCACGACGTCGACCCCGCCGTACGCGAACTGCCGGGCGTCACCCTGGTCGCCCTGGACGACCTGCGCGACGCCGATGACGCGCCTGCCGCGTCCGACACCGAGGCCGTACGCCGGATCGTCTGCGAGGAGGTCCAGGCGTTCCAGCTCGGGCTGATCGCGGCCACGGTCGCGCCGACCGTCGTGGCGCTGCGCAGCAAGGCGGCCGAGGTGGTCGACTCCGAGCTGGGCCGCCTCGGCGGCCGGCTGCCCGGACTGGACGACAAGGCGCGCGAGGAGGTCGCTCAGACGGTGCGCCGCGTGGTGGACAAGCTGCTGCACGCTCCGACCGTACGCGTCAAGGAGCTGGCGGCCTCGCCGGACGGCGACACCTACACCGAGGCGCTGCGGGAGCTGTTCGACCTCGACCCCAAGGCACCCGAGGCCGTCATCCGGGCGGAGGACGTCCTGTGAGACCGGGAGCGAACCCGACGCAGCGAGCGGAGTGGCGGCTGAGGAACGATGCCGCCGCGGAGCGAGTGAGGAGCGGTGAGCGACCCATGAAACTCCGCCTGGGTACGCGGCGGAGCCTGATGGCCATGACGCAGTCGGGGCTCGTCGCCGACGCGCTCACCGCCCGTACCGGCCACGAGGTCGAACTCGTGGGCGTGACCACCGAAGGCGACGTCTCCAAGGCCGACCTCGCCCAGATCGGCGGCACCGGCGTCTTCGTCAGCGCGCTGCGCGAGAAGGTCCTCAGCGGCGAGGTGGACTTCGCCGTGCATTCGCTGAAGGACCTGCCGACGCTGCCGGCCGAGGGCATCACGCTCGCGGCCGTGCCCCTGCGCGACGACCCGCGCGACGCCTTGTGCGGGACGGCCAAGCTGGCCGACCTGCCGCGCGGCGCCCGCATCGGCACCGGCTCGCCACGGCGGATGGCCCTGCTACGCGGACTCCGGCACGACGTGGACGTGGTGCCGATCCGCGGTAACGCCGACACCCGTCTGCGCAAGATGACCGATGGGGAGTTCGACGCGATCGTGCTTGCCTTCTCGGGTCTGGTGAGAATTGACCGAGTAGAGGCGGTTTCGGAGGTTTTCGACCCGGCGCAGATGCTGCCGGCGCCCGGTCAGGGTGCCCTGGCGGTCGAATGCCGGGCCGACCGTACCGACCTGACAGAGATTCTCGCGACGCTTGACGACCCCGCCAGCCGGGCCGCCGTCACGGCCGAGCGTGCCCTGCTCGCCGGGCTTGAGGCGGGTTGTTCGGCTCCGGTCGGCGCATACGCTGCGTTGGAAGACCGAACACTGCATCTGATCGGCGTCGTTGCCGGGTACGACGGTGAACGACAGGTCCGATTGTCCAAAAGCGGCCACCCGGAAACGGCCGAGCGCCTGGGACGCGATCTCGCGGCCCAGATGATCGCCGAGGGGGCCGACCAGTTGATGGGGGAGCGCACATCTTGAGCCCCGCGAGCAAGAGCCCTGCCGCCGCGAGCGGCACGGCCAGGCCGGCCAAGAAGCCGTCCGGCCGGCCGGGCAGAGTGGCGTTTGTCGGTGTCGGCCCGGGAGATCCGGAGCTGCTTACGCTGAGGGCCATACGACTGCTCGGCGCGGCCGATGTCATCGTGGTGCAGGAGGCGACGGCCTCGCTGTTCTACCCGTACTTCAACCCGGACGCGGAGGTCCTCGCGCCCGGCACGGTCAACCCGGTGACACTGGCCCGTTCGGGCAAACTCGTGGCCCGCGTGTTCCTCGGTGACCCCGGAATCGGGTCGCCGTTGGCCGATGAGGCCAAGGCCTGCGCCAAGGGACGGGTGCAGTTCGAGATCGTCCCCGGCATCTCGGCCGTCACCGGAGTGCCCGCCTACACCGGCATTCCGCTGACCGACGGCAAGCACCGCGACGTCATGGTGGTCGACGCGCAGGAGGGCGGCGTCGACTGGAGCGCCTACACCGGCGCGGCCACTCTCGTGATCATCGGCGCCGAGAACACCATCGGCGAGGTGGCCAAGGGCCTGGTCGCCTCCGGCCGCCCCGACGCCACCCCGGTCGCGGTCACCTCCATGGGCACCACGACCGAGCAGTACACCGTCTCGTCCACCCTGGGCCGCGTGGGCCCGGACACCAAGCATCTCGACGCGCCCTTCGTGATCGTGGTCGGCGACGTCGTGAACTGGCGAGACAAGCTGTCCTGGTTCGAGACCAAGCCCCTGTTCGGCTGGCGGGTGCTCGTGCCGCGGACCAAGGAGCAGGCCGCTTCGCTGTCCGAACAGCTCCGCTCGTACGGCGCGGTGCCCGAGGAGGTGCCGACCATCTCGGTCGAGCCCCCTCGCACTCCGCAGCAAATGGAACGTGCCGTCAAGGGCCTGGTCACCGGGCGTTACGAATGGGTCGTCTTCACCTCCACCAACGCCGTGCGCGCGGTACGGGAGCGGTTCGAGCAGTACGGCCTGGACGCCCGGGCCTTCGCCGGGCTGAAGGTCGCCGCCGTCGGCGACCAGACCGCGGCGTCACTGGTGGAGTTCGGCGTACGGCCCGACCTGATGCCGGCCGACCAGCAGTCCTCCGAGGGGCTGCTGGAGGTCTGGCCGCCCTACGACAAGGACCTGGACCCGATCAACCGGGTGCTGCTGCCCCGCGCCGACATCGCCACCGAGACGCTGGTGGCCGGCCTGACCGACCTGGGCTGGGAGTGCGACGACGTCACGGCCTACCGGACCGTACGCGCCGCGCCGCCGCCGCAGCCGATCCGCGAGGCGATCAAGGGCGGCGGCTTCGACGCCGTGCTCTTCACGTCGTCCTCGACGGTGCGCAACCTCATCGGCATCGCCGGCAAGCCGCACAACGTGACGGTCATCGCGGTGATCGGCCCGCAGACCGCCGAGACGGCGAAGGAGTACGGCCTGCGCGTGGACGTCATGGCGGACAAACCGTCGGCCAGTGCCCTCGCCGAGGCGCTTTCGGAGTACGGTGCCAACCGCCGGGCGGCTCAGGTCGAGGCCGGTGATCCGCTTCGCAAGCCCAGCGAGATGCGCCGCGGTGCCCGGCGCCGCAAATAGCCGAAAAAGAGAGTCTTTGCCGTGACCGAGCGGGGCGAGGGAATCAGACAGCACAGTCCCCTGGTCACTTCCCCCGACGCAGGAGGCCACATGACCGCGAAGTTCCCCGTCGTACGTCCTCGGCGGCTCCGGCGCACTCCCGCGATGCGCCGCCTGGTCGCCGAGAGCCAGGTGCGGCCGGCGGACCTCGTCCAGCCCCTCTTCGTCAAGGAGGGCATCTCCGAGGCGCAGCCGATCACGTCCATGCCGGGCGTGGTGCAGCACACGAGGGACACGCTGCGGAAGGCCGCGTACGATGCCGCGGAGGCCGGGGTCGGCGGGCTGATCCTGTTCGGCATCCCGGCCGTCAAGGACGGCCGCGGCTCGGGCGCCGACGATCCCGCCGGGATCGTGCAGAAGGCTCTGCGCGACCTGTCGTCGGAGGTCGGCGACGCCACGGTGCTCATGGCCGACCTGTGCCTCGACGAGTACACCGACCACGGGCACTGCGGCATCCTCACCTCCTCCGGCGAGGTGGACAACGACGCGACGCTGGACCGGTACGCCTCGATCGCGGCGGCACAGGCCGCGGCGGGCGCCGAGGTCGTCGCGCCGAGCGGCATGATGGACGGGCAGGTGGCGGCGATCCGCTCCGCCCTCGACGGCGCCGGCTACTCCGGTGTGTCGATCATGGCCTACGCCGTGAAGTACGCCTCGGCCTTCTACGGGCCGTTCCGCGAGGCCGCCGAGTGCGCACCGCAGTTCGGTGACCGGGCGGCGTACCAGCAGGACCCCGCCAACGCCGAGGAGGCCATGCGCGAGGCCGCCCTGGACATCGACGAGGGCGCCGACATGGTGATGGTCAAGCCGGCGATGACCTACCTCGACATCGTCCGGCGGGTCCGCGACTCGGTGCAGGTGCCGGTGGCGGCCTACCAGGTCAGCGGCGAGTACGCCATGGTCGAGGCGGCGGCGGCCCAGGGCTGGGTGGACCGGCGGCGCATGATCGACGAGACCCTGACCTCGATCCGCCGCGCGGGTGCGGACATCATCCTGACTTACTGGGCCACGGAGGTCGCGCGCTCGCTCGCGCACTGACGGAGAGCGCGAACGACCGCTGAGAGGCCGGGCCGGCCTCCGTGCGACCCGAACTCATAGCGTTGTGTCCATCCTGTCCCACGCCTCTATCACGTCACTCTCAAGCCGCTATGAAACACACGTCTCCGCGGCGACGGCGTGTGGACCGGGGACACGCCTAGGTCACGTGTTCGCCGCTATCCCGGGGTTGTTGCGATCCGCCGCCCACCGGCGCGCCATCATCGGTGGTAAGAGGTGGAGGGGGAGCGGACACTTTGGGAACATCCGTCACAAAGCGTCAAAAAGTGCAAATGGGGGCCGCGGCTCAGGAGTACGCGGCCCTCGGCTGGCCCTGTTGTCCTGGCGCGCACTCGACCACCGACGGCACGCGAGCCTGCTCGTGTGACCGCGTCGGCTGCCCGTCTCCGGGTGCGCACCCGTCGTCACAGGTGTGGCAGTTGCAGGCCACGATCGACGCGGACCGCGTCGGCCAGTGGTGGGCCGGCGATCCGGACGCCAACATCATCCTGCCGACCGGCCGGGTCTTCGACGTCTTCGACGTGCCGGCGTCCGCGGGACGGCTCGCGCTGGCCCGCATGGAGCGCGATCGTGTGCCCGTCGGCCCGGTGGCCGCGATGGGTGACGAGCGCTACCTGTTCTTCGTCGCCACCCGCGGCGCGCCGGTCGACGAGGACGAGTGGTGGTCCTGCCACCTGGACACCGTGCCCGAGAGCGTCGTGGAGACCCCTGGGATGCGCTGGCACTGCCGTGACAGCTATGTGGTCGCCCCGCCGTCGGTGCTGCCCCTCGGCCGCGCCGTGACCTGGGTCAACTTGCCCGAAAACGCGACGCTGCCCGACCCCGTGCGCATCCTGGAGATCCTCGCGGACGTCTGCGTATGACTTCTGAAAGACTCGAAGGCGTGACTTCGGACCAGATCTCCCAAGCGTTGTTCGAGCGGGCCGGCGCGGTCATACCCGGCGGAGTGAACTCCCCCGTGCGCGCCTTCGGTGCCGTCGGTGGCACCCCCCGGTTCATCGCCTCCGCCCGTGGCCCGTACCTCACCGACGCCGACGGCAACGAGTACGTCGACCTGATCTGCTCGTGGGGGCCGATGATCCTCGGCCACGCGCACCCGGCCGTGGTCGAGGCCGTGCAGCGCGCCGCCGCGCTCGGCACCTCCTACGGCACCCCGACCGAGGGTGAGGTCACGCTCGCCGAGGAGATCGTCGCGCGTACCCCGGTGGAGCAGGTACGCCTCGTCAGCTCGGGCACCGAGGCGACCATGTCCGCGATCAGGTTGGCCCGCGGCTTCACCGGCCGACCCAAGATCGTGAAGTTCTCCGGCTGCTACCACGGCCACTCCGACGGGCTGCTCGCCGCGGCCGGGTCGGGCGTCGCGACGTTCGGCCTGCCGGACTCGCCCGGCGTCACCGGCGCGGCCACCGCCGACACCCTCGTGCTCGGCTACAACGACCTCGCCGCCGTCGAGGAGGTATTCGCCGAGCAGGGCGACCAGATCGCCTGCGTCATCACCGAGGCGTGCCCGGCCAACATGGGCATCGTGCCGCCGCTCGACGACTTCAACCTCCGGCTCAAGGCGATCTGCGCGCAGTACGGCGCACTGCTGATCATGGACGAGGTGCTCACGGGCTTCCGTGTGTCCCGCTCCGGCTGGTACGGCATCGACGGTGTGGCCGGTGACCTGTGCACGTTCGGAAAGGTCATGGGCGGCGGGCTGCCCGCCGCGGCCTTCGGCGGCCGGGCCGAGATCATGTCCAGGCTCGCCCCGGCGGGTCCGGTGTACCAGGCCGGCACGCTCTCGGGGAACCCCCTGGCCACCGCCGCCGGCCTCGCCACCCTGCGGGGCGCGACCGACGAGGTCTACGCAAGGATCGACGGCGCCGCGGCCACGGTGGCCGAGCTCGCCTCCGACGCCCTCACCAAGGAGGGCGTGGAGCACCGGTTGCAGGTCGCCGGCAACCTGTTCTCGATCTTCTTCGCACCGGGGAAGGTCCGCGACTTCGACGGCGCGCAGCAGCAGGACACCCGCCGCTACGCGGCGTTCTTCCACGCCGCGCTCGACCGAGGGGTGTACCTCCCGCCGTCCGCGTACGAGGCGTGGTTCCTCTCGGCGGCCCACGACGACGCGGCACTGGGCCGCATCGCCGAGGCGCTCCCGCACGCGGCGCGAGCCGCCGCCGAGGCGGAGTAAGAGCCCTCGGTCAGGGCGCGAGCGCCTCGAGGATCTCCTTGGCGCGCTCGGTCGCCGACTCGGTCGTGACGTCGGGGGAGCCGACGAGCGGGTCCCAGTTGAGGTCGTAGTACAGCTCGGTGACGCCCAGCTCGCCGAGCCAGGCCGCGTCCTCGCGGATCTGCTCGTACGATCCGGACAGCCGCTTGCGCTCGCCCGAGTCGTCCCGTGCCTCCTGGCCGGCGCGTACGACCCCGCGTACGACGACGCGGACGGCGTCCGGATCCTTGCCGGCCTCCTCGGCGGCGTCGCGCACGATCCCGATCTGCTCGTGGATCTTGGTCAGGTCGGTGGCGCTGCGGCTCATCCAGCCGGCGGCGAGACGGCCCGCGCGCTTCAGCGCGGCGTCGACCGCGCCGCCCAGGAGGACGGGTGGGCCCGGTTTCCGTACCGGTTTGGGCGCCATTCGGCTCGGCGGGACCGTGTAGAACTCACCGTCGTACGAGCTGACCTCGTCCGCCCACAACGTGTGCAGCGCGGCGAGAAAGTCCTCCGCGCGTGCCCCGCGGCGCTCCATCGAGACTCCGCTGGCCACAAACTCCTCGCTCTGCCAGCCGGTGCCCAGCCCGAGGTCGAAGCGACCGCCGGACAGGACGTCCAGTGTGGCCGCCTGCTTGGCGAGGTAGGCCGGGGAGACGAACGGCAGGTTGACCAGGGCGACGCCGAGCCGGATACGTGACGTACGCGCGGCGGCGAAGGTCAGCGCGCCGATCGGGTCGAGGACGCTGTGGTAGACCGGGGCCATCTTGGACTTGTCGGCCGGGATCAGCAGGCGGTGGAAGGCCCACAGGGAGTCGTATCCCAGCTCCTCGGCGCGGCCGGCGAAGTAACCGAGGTTTTCCGGGCTTGCCCATGCGCCCGCCACAGGGGCGCCGAATCCGATCTTCATGCCGCCAATCCTTTCAGTGCGTCCATGGCCGCGCCGAGCGAGGCCGGAGCGGGTGCCCGCAGCGGCGCGCGTACGCCGGGGTGCTCGATCAGCCCGGTTTCGGCCAGCACCGCCTTGATGACGCCCGGCGACGGCTCGGCGAACAGGGCGCGCGTCAGCGGCAGAAGAGCGTTGTGCAGGTTCCCGGCACGTCCGGCGTCACCCGCAGCTGCGGCCTCGGCCATCGCGGCGAACGCGGCCGGGGCGACATTGGCGGACGCCGCGATGCCACCGGCCGCGCCGAGCGTCAGCATCGGGAACAGGAACGCGTCGTCGCCTCCGAGCACGCCGTCGGCGTGCGCGAGCAGGGTGAGGGTGTCGGCGTCGATCGCTCCGGCGCAGTGCTTGACGCCCGCGACGTGGTCGGCGGCCAGCAGCCTGAGCAGCGTCTCCACGCGCAGCGTCTTCCCGGTGCGGTAGGGAACGTTGTAGACGATCAGCGGCACCCCGGCCGCCGCGCCCACGGCCGCGAAGTGCTCGACCACGCCCTCGTCGGAGGGGCGCAGGTAGTACGGCACGAGCACGAGCAGGAGGTCGGCCGCCTCGGCACGCATCTCGGCCTGGCGTACCGACTCGTCGGTGCCGATGGTGCCGGCGCCGATCGTGAGCGGTGTGCGGTGGGCGTCGCTGACCTTCCGGCAGGTCGCGATGACCGTGAGGCGCTCGTCCTCGGTCAGCATCGGTGCCTCTCCGGTGGTGCCGAGCGCGACCAGGCCGGCGGCGCCCTGGTCGAGGACGTGGTGGGCGAGGCGTTCCAGCGTGGCGGTGTCCACCGCGCCGTTCGCGGCGAACGGGGTCACCAGCGGGACGTGGATGCCGCCGATCATCGCGTACCTGCCAGTTGCGGAAGGGGCGCGGGCGCGGCGGCCCGGCGGCGGATGCTGCCCAGGGCGACTCCGCCCACGATGAGCAGGGCCGCGATCGTGTCCGTCATGGTGATCGGCTCGCCGAGCAGGAGCGCCGCCGAGGAGATGCCGAACGGGGGGACGAGCAGGGAGTACATGCCGACCTGGCCGGCCTCGTAACGGCGCAGCAGCCAGCCCCACGTCCCGAAGCCGACCAGTGTCGAGACGTAGGCGACGTAGAAGAGCGCGCCCAGGCCACCGGCCGAGATGTGCGCGAGCGCGTGCAGATCGGCCCGCGGGCCTTCGAACACCATCGACAACGTCAGCAGCGGGATCGGCGGCACGAGGCTGACCCAGACCATGAACGCGAACGCGTCCGGCGGCCGCGCCTTCCGCAGGCCGATGTTCGCCAGCCCCCACATGCCCGCGGCGGCGATGCACAGCGTGAAGGCGAGCAGCGGGCTGCCCTGGCCGAGCGACAGTCCGATCAGCGCGATCCCGGCGAACGCCACGACCATCCCGGCCAGCTGGGTCCGCCGCGCCCGCTCGCGCAGCATCACGGCCGCGAACATCGCGGTGAACAGCGCCTGTGTCTGCAACACCAGCGAGGACAGACCGGCCGGCATGCCGATGTGCATGCCGATGAACAGCAGCCCGAACTGGCCGACGCCGAGCGGCAGCCCGACGAGCAGGAACCAGCGCCACGGGATCGCGGGGCGACGTACGAACAGGACCGCGGGGAAGGCGGCGGCGACGAAGCGCAGCCCGGCGAAGAACAGCGGAGGCAGCGAGGCGAGGCCGACGTCGATCACGACGAAGTTGACGCCCCAGATCGCGGCGATCATCACCGCGATGGCGACGTGGCGAGGTTTCATATGGCCGATGCTGGCCTGGTCCACTGTTAAGAACAAGCGACTATCTTTTAATGGGTATATGTAGCATTACTTCATGCTTGATCTGGATCGACTCCGCGCCCTCAGTGCGGTGGCGACGTACGGCTCAGTGAGCGCCGCCGCCGACGTGCTGCACGTGACCACATCCGCCGTCTCGCAGCAGGTGGCCAAGCTCGAACGCGAGACCGGGCAGAAGCTCCTCGAACGCAACGGCCGTGGGGTACGCCTCACCGACGCGGCCGCGCTGCTCGCGACGCACGCCGAGCGCATCCTGGCGATGGTCGAGGAGGCCGAGTCCGACCTGGAGGCCCAGCGCGGCGAGGTCGTCGGCGAGCTCGCGATGGCGGCGTTCCCGACCGCGGCGCGCGGCCTCGTACCCCCGGCCCTGGCCGCCCTCGCCCGGCAGCATCCGCGGCTGCGGGTGTGCCTGCGCGAACAGGAGCCGCACGCCGCCGTGCCCCTGGCCGTACGCGGTGAGATCGACCTCGGCATCGTGCAGGACTGGTTCAACGTCCCCCTGGCCATCCCGGACGGCCTGGTCAAGGCGTCGCTGGTCGACGACATCGCGGACGTGGCGCTGCCGGCCGGGCACCCGCTCGCCGGGCGGTCCGTGATCGACCTCGGCGAGCTGCACGGCGAGTCCTGGATCGCCCAGTCACCGGGCGCGATCTGCCGCGACTGGCTGGTCCACACGCTGCGCTCGGCCGATCTGGAGCCGCTGATCGCGCACACCGCCGACGAGTACGCCACGCAGCTCGCGCTCGTCGCCGTGGGGCTGGGCGTCTCGATCGTTCCCCGGCTGGGGCGCTGCGACATCCCGGAGGGTGTCCGCGTCATCCCGGTACGGCCGGCGCTCACGCGTCACGTGTACGCGATCTGGCGCGCCGAGGCGGCCCGCCGCCCGGCCATCCGCGCCGCGGTCGCCGCTCTCCGTGCCGCGGCTCCGATGCTGATCGAGCCCCTCGCCGAGGCCGGCTGACCGCCGGCCTCTCTCGGCGATCGGATGTCCCAAAATGGGGCTATTGCGCGAACTGACGGGCCGGTTTACCATCCGTAAAGTCCGAGCTTGACCCCTGTCGGCGACCGCGGGCGGAGGACTGGCCTTGTCGGCGTTACGTCATTCGTCCATGCCTCAGCCGCGGCGGCGGGAACCCTCCTCGAAGGACGACCCCACGCCCTTCTTCCAGGTCGTGGCCGCGCACCTGCGGTCCGGCTGGCGGATCGACCGGGCCGGAACCTGGACCCGCGTCGCCCCGTCCGGCTCCGGGCTGCGGGCCCAGGGCTGGAAGATCCACCTGTCGGCCGTGCCGTCCTCCGCGCAGCAGGTCTTGGAACGTGCCACGCCCGTGCTCGTGGCGGCCGGCTGCCCGTTCAAGTTCGCCGCGTCGCCGGGGGAGGTCGCCCGGCTGAACGGACGGCACTTCGACCGGGGCGCGGCCGGCAAGTTCCTCACCGTCTACCCGCCGGACGACGACGGCCTGCCGGAGCTGGCCGGCGCCCTGGACGAGGCGACCGAGGGCCTGCCGGGACCGCGCATCCTGTCCGACCGCCCCTTTCGCACCGGGAGCCTGGTGCACTTTCGCTTCGGCGGCTTCGTACGCAGGCTGCGGCTGGCCGCCAACGGCGTCTACGAGCCGGTGGTGACGGCGCCCGACGGCACGTGTGTCGCCGACCGCCGCGCGGCCTGGTTCGATCCGCCGTCCTGGGCGCCCGCCAACCCCTTCCCCGAGCCCCCGCAGGGCGCGCCGGGCGCTCCGCGCGGCGTGCTGGTCGGTGACCGGTTCCTGCTGCGCGGCGCGATCCGGCACGCGAACAAGGGCGGCGTCTACCGCGCCACGGACCAGCGGACCGGTGAGGAGGTCGTGGTCAAGCAGGGCCGGCGGTACGTCGAGGTACGCCCCGACGGCGGGGACGTACGTGACCTCCTGCGCAACGAGGCCCGCGTTCTGGATCGGCTCGCCCCGACCGGCGTCGTGCCCCGCGTCCACGCCCTGCTCGAACTCCCCGAGCACACCTTCCTCGTGGTGGAGGCCATCGAGGGCGTGTCGCTCGCCGTCCACCTGCAGCGGCTCCACCGGGGACGGGCCGGACGGCCCGATCCCGAGGAGGTACGGCGGACCGCGGTACGGCTCGCCGACCTCGTGGCCGCCGTCCACCGCGAGGGCGTCGTCATCCGCGACCTGACCCCCGCCAACGTCCTGGTGCTCCCGGACGGCGGCCTGCGCCTGATCGACCTGGAGCTGGCGGGCGTACCGGGCCAGGACGCCGTCCCCGGTGGTTCGCCCGGCTACGCCGCGCCGGAGCAGTGGACCGGACGCCGTACGAGTCCGGCCGCCGACCTTCACAGCCTCGGCGCGATCCTGTTCGCCCTGGCGACGGGGGCCGAACCCCTGCTCGCCGCCGACGACGAGCGTGACGCGCGGTCCCGCGTCGCCGGCTGGCTGGAGCGCGCCGCACGCGACAACCCCACGGCGGCCGAGCTCGGGCCGCTGATCCTCGGGCTGGTCCACGAAGATCCCGGCCGTCGTCCGCCTCTCGACGCGGTACGGGAGGCGCTCCACGGGGGGACGAGCCTTCCGGCGAGGACGCACGACGACACCGGGCGCCTGCTCGACGACGGCCTCACCCACCTGATCGCCTCCGGTGGCCTCGGCACGGATCCGGACCGCGAGGCGGAGCCCGGGACCGAGCGCTGGTGGCCCGCCGACCTGTTCGGCGCCACCACCGACCCGTGCAACGTCTACTACGGCGCGGCCGGCATCCTCGGTGTGCTGGCGGCGGCACACGGATATCGGCCCGGCCCCGAACTGAGCGCCGCCACCATCCGCGCCGCAGGCTGGCTCGAGCGCCATGCCGCGCGGGAGCCCGAGGTCCTGCCCGGCCTGCACTTCGGACGGTCGGGTACGTACTGGGCGCTGCTGGAGGCGGGCATCGCGCTCGGCGACGAGGACCTCGTCGCCCGGACGGCCGACGCCGCCGAGCGCCTTCCGGTGGCCGGTCCGGTGCCGGACGTCAGCCACGGGATCGCCGGGTCGGGCCTGACCGCCCTGCGGTTCTGGCGGCACACGGGGCGCGAGTCGTTCCTGCGGCAGGCGGGCGAATGCGCCGACGCGCTGCTCGGCGCGGCCGTCCGCGGGGACGAGGGCGTCGCCTGGCCGGTACCCCCGTACCCTCCGCATCTGCCCGACGGCGCCACCCATCACGGGTTCGCGCACGGAACCGCGGGCATCGCCGCCTTCCTGCTCGACGCCGCGATCGTCACCGGGCGGGCGGACTGCCTGGCGGCCGCGCGTCTCGCGGGCCGCACGCTCCACGCCGCCACGCTGTGGGGTGACGGCGGCACCGCCCGGTGGAGCGCCGGTCCGGCCGACCAGGTCCCGCTGACCGGCTGGTGCAGCGGAGCCGCCGGCGTCGGAGGGTTCCTGCTGCGGCTGTGGCGGGTGACCGGTGAGGCGGACCTCCTCGCCGCGGCCAGAGGTGCGGCCGCCGCCGTACGCCACGACGTCTGGCAGTCGCGGCCGGTCCACTGTCATGGCACGGCAGGCTCCATCGAGTACCTGATGGACGTCGCCGAGGCGACCGGGGAGGAACGCCACGCGACCTGGGCCCGCGAGGCCGTCTCGGCCATGGCCGCCCGCGCGGTCGTCCGCGACGGGCTGCTCCTCACCCCGGACCACAGCGGCGTCGAGGTGTTCCCCGGCTGGGGCGTCGGCACGGCGGGTGCCGTCGCCGCCCTGCTGCGGCTGAACGGCGTACCGCTCCGGCTGTTCATGCCCCCGCTCCCCGGCGCGGTCGCCGGGCCGCCAGAACGTGCGGCGCCGTGCCGCACTGATCGAGTCCATCCCCCCGAAAGGAAGTCCCCATGATCACCAGCAACCTGGACGAACTGCAGCGGCTGCCCGAGGAGAGCGTGGCCGAGGACCGGACGCCGTGCATCCCCGCCGCGGCGGACCGCGTCCCCACCTGGACGACCGTCTGCTGACACCCCTGACAGGTCGGGGCCTTCGCACGCGAGGGCCCCGATCACGTCCTCGCTGCCGAATCTTCACCGACGGTCTCCACCCGCCTGGCTTCGCGGTGCCGGCCGCCCGGTAGTCTGAGGCGGCCATGAAGACCATCGTTCATCTCCTCCGCCACGGCGAGGTGCACAATCCGCAGGGTGTCCTCTACGGGCGCCTGCCGGGCTACCACCTCAGCGATGACGGGCGGCTGATGGCCGACGCTGCGGCCAAGTGGTTCGCCGGGCGTGACATCACCGTGCTGTACTCCTCCCCGATGGAACGCGCCCAGGAGACGGCGGCGCCGATCGCCGCGACGCTCGGGCTGCCGATCGGGACCGACGAGCGGCTGATCGAGGCCGCCAACCACTTCGAGGGCCATACTTTCGGCGTCGGTGACGGATCGCTGCGCCGCCCCGAGCACTGGCCCTTCCTCTGGAACCCCTTCCGTCCCTCGTGGGGTGAGCCCTACGAGGAGATCGCCCGCCGGATGCTGGCCGCCATGGCCGACATACGCGAAGCCGCCGCCGGGCACGAAGCGGTGTGCGTCAGCCACCAGCTGCCCATCTGGGTGACCCGCCGCAAGATCGAGGGACGCAGGCTGTGGCACAACCCGGCACGGCGTCAGTGCGGCCTGGCCAGCGTCACGAGCATCACCTACGACGACGGCCGGGTGGTCAAGGTCGACTACGCCGAGCCGGCCGGGGAGCTGTCGCGCCGCCCCAGTGTTCCTGGCGCCTGACCCCTCGGGCACAATAGGACCAAGTACTACGCCCTGTAGTAGTAGGAGCTTCCCCGTGATCCGTCGTGTTCTGACCGTGCCGGCCGTGATCCTTCTCGCCGGCGCCCTCGCGGGCTGTGCGGGCGCGTCGGCAGTGCAGAGCGGTGGCCCGGGCGACTCGCGGTACGTCGCGGGCGACGGCGCCAGTGAGCTGATCAAGGACCGCAAGCCCGCGCCCGCCGTCAAGGGCACCGCGCTCGACGGCACGCCGCTCGGCCTGGCCGACTTCAAGGGCAAGGTCACGGTGGTCAACTTCTGGGCGTCCTGGTGTGCGCCCTGCCGCGCCGAGGCGCCGACGATGCAGAAGGTCTACGACGAGACCAAGGCCTCCGGCGTGCAGTTCGTGGGCGTCGACATCAAAGATGGCAAGGACAACGCGCAGGCGTTCCTCCGCACCTTCAAGATCACCTACCCGAGCCTGTTCGACCAGGCGGGGCAGATCGCGCTGTCGTTCCGCGACATTCCGCCCAACGCCGTGCCGTCCACGCTCGTCATCGACCGCCGGGGCACCGTCGCGGCACGCACCATCGGCAGCGTGTCGTACACGTCCCTGAAGGACATCGTCACCCGGCTCGTGGCCGAGAAGTGATCCGGACAGGCGAGGAGCACACGAGGTGAGCACGGTTACCGACGGCTCCCTGGTGCTGGCGTTCCCGGTCGCGGCGGCGGCCGGCCTCGTCTCCTTCCTGTCCCCGTGCGTACTCCCGCTGGTGCCCGGCTACCTGTCCTACGTCACCGGCATGAGCGGCGCCGACCTGGCCGCGCAGCGACGGGGACGGCTGCTGCTGGGCGTCGCGCTGTTCGTCCTCGGCTTCACGGTCGTGTTCGTCAGCGCCGGGCTGGCCTTCGGCGGCTTCGGCGCGCTGCTGCAGCGGCACGCCACCGTGCTCACCCGGGTGCTGGGCGCGATCACCATCGTGCTGGGCCTGGCGTTCATGGGATTCGTCCCCGGCCTGCAGCGCACGGTCAAGTCCAGCCGCCTCCCGGCCGCGGGCGTGGCCGGCGCGCCACTGCTCGGCATGCTGTTCGGGCTCGGCTGGACGCCGTGCATCGGGCCGACGCTCGCCGCCGTACAGGCGATGGCCTACAGCGAGGCGAGCGCGACCCGCGGGGCGCTGCTGTCGTTCGCGTACTGCCTCGGCCTGGGACTGCCGTTCCTGATCACCGCGCTGGCCTACCGCAGGGCGCTGGGCGCGTTCGGCTTCGTCAAGCGGCACTACCAGGCGGTGATGCGCGTCGGCGGCGGGTTGCTCGTCACGATCGGGGTGCTCCTGGTCACCGGTGCCTGGACCGACCTCACGATCAAGATGCAAGGCTGGGTATCCGGCTTCAAGACGGTGATCTGATGACTGCCAGCACGGACGCCCCAGAGGCGCAGACCTCACCTCAGGCCCCGAAGGAGCGGCCGGAGGGCATCGGCCTGGTCGGCTGGCTCCGTTGGGGCTGGCGGCAGCTCACCTCGATGCGCACGGCACTCGTCCTGCTGTTCATGCTCGCGCTGGGCACCGTGCCGGGGTCGTTTCTGCCGCAGCGCCCGATCGCGCCGGAGAAGGTCAGCACGTTCTTCGACGCCCACAAGACCATCGCGCCCTGGCTCGACCGGATGTCGCTGTTCAACGTGTTCGCGGCGCCCTGGTTCGCGGCCATCTACATCCTGTTGTTCATCTCCCTCGCCGGCTGCGTGCTGCCGCGGTCCTGGCAGCACTTCGAGCACATCAGGTCGAGGCCGCCGCAGGCCCCGCGCCACCTTGGCCGGCTGCCGCAGACCGCGTCCTACGAGACCGACGCCGCGCCCGGCGAGGTGCTGGCCGAGGCCGCGAAGGTATTGGGCGACCGGCGGTTCCGCACCGACGTGCACGACGACCACGTCGCCGCCGAAAAGGGATACCTGCGGGAGACCGGAAACCTGGTCTTCCACCTGGCGCTGCTCGTCCTGCTGTTCGCGGTCGGCTCCGGCGCGGCCTTCGGCTACAAGGGCAACGTCCTGGTGACCGAGGGCGAGGGTTTCTCGAACTCGCTGACCTCCTACGACGCCTTCAAGGGCGGCCGGAGTTTCTCCTCCTCGGGGCTGCCGCCGTTCACCGTCTGGCTCGACTCGTTCAAGGCGGCCTACCTCTCCACCGGTGCCAACCGGGGCCAGCCCACGGAGTTCGCCGCCAAGATCCGCTACCAGAAGAACCTCAAGGCGCCGGTACGCCCGTACGACCTGCAGGTCAACCACCCGCTCAACATCGACGGCGCGCGGGTCTACCTGCTCGGTCACGGATACTCGCCGCGGTTCACCGTCCGCGACGGCAAGGGGCAGATCGCCTTCGAGGGCGCGGTGCCGTTCCTGCCGACGAACGAGGCGACGTACGCCTCCGAGGGCGTCATCAAGGTCCCCGACGCCCAGCCGGACCAGCTCGGCTTCATCGGGCTGTTCTGGCCGACCGCCGTCCCGGACGCCCAGGGAAAGGTCACCTCGGCGTTCCCCTCCCCGTGGAACCCCCAGGTGGCGCTGTTCGCGTTCAAAGGCGACCTCGGCCTGGCCAACGGCGAGCCGCAGTCGGTCTACCGGCTCGACACCGCCAAGCTGAAGCCGCTCATCATGGGGCCTGCGGTCAAGCCGCTCGCCGTCGGCCAGACCGAGACGCTGCCGGGCGGCGCCGGATCGGTCACCTTCGACGGCTATCGGCAGTACATCACCATCCAGGTCAACCACGATCCCGGCCGCGTCCCCGCGCTCGCCGCGGGCATCGTCGCGATTCTTGGCATCGTCACCTCGTTCCTCGTACGTCGCCGCAGGATGTGGGTCCGTGCACGGGCCACAGACGGCGGGCGTACGGTGGTCGAGATCGGCGGGCTGACTCTAGGCGGCACGACACCGGAGTTCGACGCGATCGCCGAGCGGCTCTCGGGGGCCGCTCCCACAACCCCTGACGAGGAGTGACGACCATGGTCGACACCCATCTGGCGAACCTGAGCAACCAGTTGATGCTCGGAGCCGTGCTGGTCTACGTCGTGGCCATGGTCGCGTACGCCGCGGAGGTCGCCTTCGCCCGTCGTGCCGAGGCCGACGTACCGGAGCAGGCCAAGGTGCTGGTCGGCGCGGGCGGTCCGGAGACCGGTGAGGTCGAGGCCGACGACGTGCCTGAGGCGGACGACGTGCCTGAGGCGGAGGAGCGCCGCAAGGTCGACTGGGGCCGTTTCGCCATCCTCATGAACGTCATCGCGTGGGGCCTGCACGGCGCGGAGATCGTCACCCGCGGCATCGCCGCGGACCGCGTGCCGTGGGGCAACATGTACGAGTTCGTGTGCGCGATCACGTTCGCCGCGGTCACCGTCTACCTCGTGATGCTCTGGCGCCACCGGATCAGCTGGCTCGGCCCGTACCTCATGGTGGCGGTCCTGATCGCGCTCGGCGTCGCCACCATCTGGCTCTACGACGACCCGGGTCCGCTCCGCCCGGCGCTGCACTCGTACTGGATCGCCATCCACGTGACCGCCGCGGTGACCGCCACGGGAACGTTCGCGGTGGCCGGCCTCGCGACTGTCCTTTATCTGGTCAAGTTGTATGTTCCGGCCAAGCCGGGCGGGATGCTCGACCGCGTCCCCCGCCCCGCGGTGCTGGACTCCCTGGCACACCGGACGATCATGTTCGCGTTCCCGATCTGGACCTTCGCGATCATCGCCGGAGCGATCTGGGCGGACTCCGCGTGGGGCCGCTACTGGGGCTGGGACCCCAAGGAGACCTGGTCTTTCATCACCTGGGTTGGCTACGCCGGCTACCTGCACGCCCGCGCCACCGCGGGCTGGCGAGGGAAGAAGGCGGCGATCGTCTCGCTGATCGCGTTCGGGTGCCTGCTGTTCAACTTTTTTGGAATCAACTATCTGGTTTCAGGGTTGCACTCGTACGCCGGGTGATTTTCTAACCCCAACTGGCAAACATTTTGCGCACCTAGTGCGTCTCATCCGCTGTGGGCAAAGCTGGGAGGACTCGGGTGAGTAATAGGCGGTCGGCCGTCGCGTTGATCATGGCGGCACTGCTGGCGGGCGCGTGCGCATGCACGAGCAGCGAGGCGGGCACGAACGGTAAGAACGGCACGAAAGCGCCCGACGCGCAGGTACGGATCACGCCGGTGGACGGTACCGCCAAGGCACGCCCGGACCAGGGGATCACGGTCGCGGCGGAGGGTGGCAAGCTCGACCAGGTCAGCGTCGTGTCGGGCAACAAGCCCGTACCCGGCGCCTTCAACGCGGACCACACGCAGTGGAAGACCACCTGGACGCTCAAGCCGGGCGCGGCTTACGCCGTCAACGCCTCTGGCAAAAGCCCCGAGGGCAAGGCCGTCAGCGCGACGAGCAAGTTCACCGCGCAGAAGGCGACTCAGACGTTCTCGATCAGCGACGTCACGCCGATGCCGGGCGAGAAGGTCGGCGTGGGCATGCCGATCATCGTGACCTTCGACAAGGCGATCGCCAACCGGGCGTACGTCGAGAAGGCCCTGGAGGTCAAGTCCGACAAGAACGACGTCGGCGCGTGGCACTGGATCTCGGACCAGCAGGTCGTCTACCGCACCCAGAAGTACTGGCAGCCGCACCAGAACATCACCTTCACCGCCCACATGGCCGGCGTACGCGGGCTGAAGGGCGTCTACGGCACGCAGGACGTCACCAAGTCCTTCAAGATCGGCGCGTCGAACATCACCGTCGCGAACAGCAAGACGCACTACATGAAGGTCAACCACGACGGCACGGTGAAGAAGTTCCCGATCAGCACGGGCATGGGGACGACGCGGGAGTACACCACCGCCAGCGGCATCCATCTCACCAAGGAAAAGGCGACGATGGTGCACATGGTGTCGCCCGGGCGTAAGAAGGGCGACCCCGGCTACTACTCCGAGGACATCCCGCTGGCGGTGCGGATCAGCGACCGCGGCGAGTACATCCACGAGAGCCCCGGCCAGTTCTACGCGCTGGGCCACAGCAACATCAGCCACGGCTGCGTTCGTACGTCGCCGACCGGTGCCCGCTGGTTCTACAACATCGCCCAGCGCGGCGACCCCGTGAACGTCACCGGCACCGACCGCAAGCTGGAGCCGGGCAACGGCTGGACCTTCTGGAACCAGTCCTGGACCAGCTGGGTCAAGGGCAGCGCGCTGCACTAGGCCGACCCGGCCACCCGGCCTACGCCGACAACGCCCCGATGGTGCCCCGAGCACCACCGGGGCGTTCTCACGTACGCGGGCAGCAGCGGCCGACCAAAGCCGGCATCCCGGCCCGAGACCGGCCCGGCCTCTCGGCGGAAAGCCACCTTCCGCCACCCGCCCCGACTGCAGGTCACGGGCCACTCGCCACCGGGTCCGCCCCGGGTTATGGGCCACCGGCCACCCGCTACCGCTCACCGGGCCTCCGGCCGTCGACCATGCGCGCCCCGCCGCCGGTTACCCACGACACGCCTTCCCGGCTACGGGTCACCGGCCGCCCGCCACGGGCTATAGGTCACCGGTCATGGCCTCCCGGCCACTGACCCCGGGCCATGGGCCATGGGCCATGGGCCATGGGCCATGGGTTCCCGGCCCCCTGGCCTCGGCCACCCGTTACCGCTTACCGGCCAACCGTCGCCGACCATGGCGTCTCGCCGCCGGTTACCTACGACGTGCCGTCCCCGCTACGGGTCACCGCCCGCCCGCTACCGGCCCCGGCCCCCGGCCCCCGGCCCCCGGCCATGGGCCACGGGCCACGGGCCACGGGCTACTCGTTAACGCTCATCGGCCCTCCGCCGTCGACCATGGGGCCCCGCCGCCGGTTACCCACGACAGGCCGTCCCGGCTACGGGTCACCGCCCGCCCGCCACCGGCCATGGCCATGGGCCCACCCACGGGCCCATAGGCCCGTGGGCCACCCGCCACCCGCTACCGTTCACCGGTCAACCGCCGCCCGCTACCCACGACGGGCCACCCCGCCACCGGCCACCAACCGCCACCCGGCACCGGAGACCTCCGGGGATGGCGGTGGACGGAGGCCGTCCCGGGGTAGCCGTCAGGACCCTGTCGATGGCCGATGCGGTTCCTTCATGCCTCTACCTACGTGGTTGACACCCACCTACGTGGTTCTCGCCCTCTGCGGAGCGGAGCGAGATGCGGGTGGGTGTCAGGTGCCGAGGCCGATGGCCGGGCGCGCCCGGTTTGGCTCGTCAGGGCGTTCGTGATCTGGCGCAGGTGCGTGTTCCTGGTGGCGGTCGTGGTCACGGAGGAAGGCGCCGCCATGAGTCGGCGCCGCGCGGTGGGGACGCGAGCGCCCGACCGGATGTGGTGGGCGCATGCCTGGTCCGGCAGGGCTTCCTGAGGCGGCGATGCCGCTGGAAGCCCCGTGTCGGTCGACCGGGGGCCGGTGCCGGTCGACCGGGGCCGGTTGCCCCACGCGGGGTCGCGGCCGCCGTACGGCGTGGTGGCGGCGTGGCGAGGCTGGCGCTTCGACCGGGGAGGAGGGCCGCGGCCCTCCTCCCCGGTCGTTGCAAAGCGGTTCAGGTCAGCCCTGGTCGTCGCCTCGCAGGCGGCGGTCGAGCTGACGGAGGAACTCCGGATCGTCGTCGGGTCCCACGGGAAGCGGTGCGTCCGGCTCCTGTGGGCCGCCGTCTCCGGACATGAGGAAGTCCGGGGGCCAGGCGGAGACGTCGGCGGTGACGTACCCGCGACGGCGTCCGAAGACGAGCCAGGCGATCGCGCCGAGATCGAAGAGAAGCAGCACGATCATGAACCAGGCGAATTTTGGCAGATGACGGGCATCGCCCTCAGTGATGGACAGCACCTCGAAGAGGCAGAAAAGCCAGACGCCGAGTGCGACCAGGATGAGCACGGCGGCAAGGACGAGCATGCTTCGCAGCGTAGCTCGGGCCTGCAAGCGCCGACGTCGCATGGCCAGTGCGGGCCGTTCGTACGCGGGGGCGGTGGGTGACGGAGTCCGAGAATCCGGCTTACGCTACGGCCTAGGTCCGTCTCATAAGCCTCGCCCGCAGCGCAGTAGGGCACCGGCGTATGAAACAGACACCAGCCCCGGGCAGGCGTGCGCGGGGCACGGAGGTGCTGAGGGGGCGTTCGATGCGCTACCGGGGGAACCGCCGTCAGGTCGAGGTCTCGGCCACCGACAGCCGCGGGCGGCATCGGCGGTCCAAGGACTCGGTCGGCGAGCACGATCGTCCGGCCACGGTCGAGCGGGCCGCCGGCCGGCCGCGCCGCCTCCAGCCCAGGGACGCGCGCGGACGGTTCCGCAAGATCGAGCCCGCGGACCGGCTGAGCGGTGCGCGCGACGGGGACGCCGTTCCCGAGGATCGGGCCAAGCCTCGTTACACGTGGCGCGACTTCGAGCTCGACGAGGACCTCCCGCGCGCGGCGCCGCATCCGGCCGACGCGGTCGACCTCAGGGACGGCCGGCGCCACTGTGGCGCCCTCGAAGGCATCCTGTACCGCCAGTGGGCCGCGGACGGCCGCTCGGCCCCTCCGGACGCCGTACGCGCCGTGGACAGCCTCGCGGAGCTCCCCGAGGCGCTCAAGGACAAGCTCGCCGAGGGCCTCGACGGAATCTATGTCGGATCCGGCGGTGTCCCCGACCTTGACGACATGCAGTACCTGCGCGGGGCACCGTTGCCGTCCGGCAAGGCAACGTGGGACATCTGCGCCGGTGCGTACGGGGATCGGACCATCGTCGTCGGTGATCGCCCTTCCCCGACTCCCGACGTGATGTTGCATGAGATCGGCCATGCGCTCGATGACATCGATGGCCGGATCGTCGAAGACGGGCCACGACAATGGCAGTCCGACAGTGCCGAGTTCCGTGCACTGTACGAGCAATGCCTTCCGCATTTTGCGAGTGATTTTCACATTGGCACCGACGATCTCGGGCGCCATGAGTTCTTCGCCGATGCCTTCGCGGCGATCGCGTCTCGACAACGGCCTGCACTTGTCGACATGCTCGGCGGCAACACTCGCGCCGCGCTCAATGTGATGCTTTTCTTCAACCGCAAATACGGAATTTAGGGGAGGGGCGATGTACGTCATCAGACTCCCCGACGGGACCCTTCGGGTGCCCGTGGGGGCGGTGGGACCCGGGCGTGAGGGGAGGAGGGCGCAGGGCGATACCGGGCGCGTGATCGGGCAGGCCTATGTCGAGATCGGGCCCGATGACCCTGACTATCAGCGCCTTCTCGATCAGTCCATCACGGAGGAGGAGCTGGCGGACAAGCACCGCCGATGGCGCGCCGAAGACGAGGCGCTACGCCGTGAGTTCGAGGAATTCAAAGCCGAGCAGGCCGAAGAGTGACGGGACACCGGGGGCAGGTGCCGGTCGCGAGGACTCCGAGAGACGATCGCCTAGCGGCTGAGATCGTGGGAGTCGACGGCCTCCTCGCCGCGTAGTAGCGCGTGCACCTCTGACTCTCTGAAACGGCGATGTCCACCGGGAGTCCGGATGCTACTGATCCGGCCGGCGGCGGCCCAGCGTGTCACAGTTTTCGGATCGACCCGGAACAGGGCAGCGACCTCGCCTGGGGTCAGCAGGCGCTCGCTCGTGCTCTCCACGTTTTCTTCCCCCTTTGTCCCGCTCTCGTGGCGGAAGGACTGTTTCTAAGTGTGCCGGTTGAAGCATGGTTTCTCCCTTGTTTTCGGAAAACATCACGCTACGTAGTTTTGTGACATGCAGTAATGACCAGATGTGATCGGCCGGTTGCAGTTTGGGTCGTCCGATCGGGCCGCTCCGCTCGTGGGTGCCCGGTTCTCACGAGGTCTTTGCGGCCCCTTAGGGTTCGGGTATGTCCGATCTTGTTACGTTGGAGGAGATCGAGGATGCCGCTCGCGAGCTTGACGGCATCATCCTCCGTACGCCGCTGGTCACATTCTCCGCGAAATCGCCCTCGGCTCCCTCCCTCCAACTGAAGCCGGAATCACTTCAACCGGTCGGCTCGTTCAAACTGCGCGGTGCCTACACCGCGATCAGTAACATTCCCGAGACCGACCGTAAGAACGGCGTCATCGCGCACTCGAGCGGCAACCACGCCCAGGCGGTCGCGTACGCGGCGAAGGTGCTCGGCGTCCCGGCGGTGCTCGTGGTGCCGAACACGATTCCGGCGATCAAGGCCGACGCGTGCCGTCTGCTGGGCGCCGAGATCGTCTTCGTGGAGCCGACCATCGAGGCCCGTGTCGAGACGGCCGAACGGCTGGCCGTCGCGCACGACTACGCCCTCGTCTCTCCGTTCGACGACCGTCACGTCATCGCGGGCCAGGGCACGATCGGGCTTGAGATCCTCGAGGACGCGCCGGACGTGAGCACGGTGCTCGTACCGATCAGCGGTGGCGGGCTGGTCTCCGGAATCGCCGCCGCGATCAAGGCGAAGCGGTCCGACGTCCGGGTGATCGGCGTCGAGCCCGAGTTCGCCGCCGACGCGCGCGCCTCCTTCCGCGCCGGCCGCCGGATCGCCTGGCCCAGCGCCGACACGCACCGTACGATCGCCGACTCCCTCCGCGTCGAGTGCGTCGGGGAGCTGCCGTTCGAGCATCTGCGCGCCTACGTCGACGACATCGTGACCGTGAGCGAAGAGGAGATCGCCGACGCGATGCGGCAGCTCGCCCAGCGCGCCCGGCTCGTCGCCGAACCCGGCGGCGCCGTCGCGACCGCGGCCTATCTGTCAAGGGTCGACGCGGGTGGCCGCGGGCGCTTCGTCGCGGTGGTGTCCGGCGGCAACGCCGATCCCGCGATGTACGCGGAAATCCTGCGCCAGGGCGCGTAACACGAGGGGGATGGTGAGGTACGCGGCCGAGGGGGATAGCCTCAGAAGGCCATGCGTTCCGTACTCATCTACAGCCTCTCGCGGCTCGCGCTGTTCGCCGCCACCGCCGGCGTGCTCTTCCTGGTCGGGGCACGCGGATTTCTGCTGCTCGGGCTGGCCATTCTGATCAGCGGCGTCATCAGCTTCGTCCTGCTGTCACGCCAGCGTGACGCGGTCTCCAACTCGGTGACCGAGCGGGCAGGCCGCATCCGCGACAACATGGCCGAGGGCGCCGCCCGCGAGGACGCCGACTAGCCAGGCCCTGTCTCAAAGTCGTGCTGCTGCCTGGTGGTGCCGCCTGGGTGGCGCCACCGCCAGGGTTATCCACAGAACCCCGCTCTACTTTCGCCTGCCGCTGTTCCCGCTGGACAATGTGAGTGGGATGGTTCCCCCTGGATGCTCTTATGTGGTGTCAAGCGGCGGCTGGTAGGTCGCTGGGTGTGGTGTTTGTGCTGGTGAGGGCTTTGAAGAGTTCGCGTGCGAGGTAGCGTTTGAGGCAGCGGATGATCTCGGGTTTGGGTTTGCCTTGGCTGGTGCGGCGTTGGACGTAGGTTCGGGTTCGGGCGCAGTGGCTCATGCGGGTGATGGTGATCAGGTAGAGGGCGCGGTTGGCTTGGCGGTCTCCGCCGCGTGAGAGCCGGTGCCGGGTGGTCTTGCCACTGGAAGCAGGGATCGGGGCCACCCCGCACAGAGCGGCGAAGGCGGCTGGGGTGGTGAGGCGGTCGGGGTTGTCGCCGCAGGTGATCAGCAGCTGTGCGGCGGTCTCGACCCCGACGCCGTAAATGGCGAGCAGGTCGGGGCGGGTCTGGGTGATCAAGGCTTTCAGGTGCAGGTTGAGACCATCGATTTCGGTGGTCAGGTGCTGGTGGCGGTGGGCCAGCGCGCGGAGGGCGTGTTTGGTGGCGTGGAGCGGGTCGGTCAGGTCGGTGCCTGGGCGCAGCCGTGCGCATGCGCTGATCAGTGCCGGGGTGGGTTTGCCGGTGAGGTGTTCGCGAAGTTGTGCCGGTGCGGTGACCAGCACGGCTCGTAGTTCGTTGATGGCTGCGGTGCGGGCCTTGATGGCTCCGGTCCGGGTCAGGTGCAGCACCCGGATCGATTCGGCGATCCCGTCGTTGCCTTTGGGCAGTGCGCGGGCGCGGCCGGCCAGCACCGCATCAGCGGCGGCATAAGCATCCAACGGATCGGACTTACCGACACTGCGGCGCTGACGGCGGTCGGGCCGGTTCACCTCCACCACGGTGACACCTTGACCGCGCAGGTACCGGGTCAGGCCCGCTCCGTAGGAGCCGGTGCCCTCCACCCCGACCGCGTGGATCCGGCCGAAGCCTTCCATCCAGGCCAGCAACCGCGCATAGCCCTCAACCGTGGCGGGAAACTGCGCGTCCGCGATCCGGCCGCCGTTCATCAACTCCACCGCGGCGTGATGGGTGTCGTGGTGGGTGTCGACCCCACCCACGACCCGCCGCTTGTCCGGTCGCCTGCTCCTGCGTGCCATCCTGAACCTGCCAATCCTCGTGAGGGAAACGAGACGTGGCACGCGCTGGGCCGGTGCATCGGACAGACCAGTGATGAGGCTCCTAGGCCGAGCTCTTATCAAGTCACGGCACCGGCCCAGCGCACACCCCGCAGACACACCAGCACGGCCGACAGATCCGGGGAAAGACACTCACTCACGAGGTCGGGCGGGCAAAGAGCCAAACCACACCAGCATCGCCTGCCCCACCATTCTCACTGGCGGGTGGGCTTCACGGCGGGTGGGCTTCACGGCGGGTGGGCTTCACGGCGGGTGGGCTTCACGGCGGGTGGGCTCCACGACGGGTGCGGGTCCCGGCCGACGACTTCGAGACAGGCCGTGGGGCCGCCCGTCTACTCGGTCGGCCGCCAGGCGTGGTGTAGTGCGACCACGCCGAACGTCAGGTTGCGGTAGCGGACCGACTCCCAGCCCGCCTGTCGCAGCAGGCCGGCCAAGGCCTCCTGGTCATGCCACGCGGCGGTCGACTCGGCCAGGTAGTGGTACGAGTCCGGGTTGGAGCTGACCCTCGCCATGAGCGGCAGGCCGACCTTGAGGTGCAGGCCGTGCATCCGCCGCAGTACGGGGTTCGGCGGATGGCTGACCTCGCAGATCACCAGTCGGCCGCCTGGCTTGGTCACCCGGAGCATCTCCGTCAGCGCGGCGGGCGTGTCGCTGACGTTGCGGATGCCGAAGGAGATCGTGACCGCGTCGAAGGACGCGTCGCCGAACGGCAGCCGGAGCGCGTCGCCGGCCGTGAAGGCGAGGCCGCGTTTCCCGGCCTGACGGCGTACGCCCTGCTCTAGCATGCCGAGGGAGAAGTCGCACGCTACGGTCAGCGCGCCTGCCTCGGCGAACGGCACCGAAGAGGTGCCCGTACCGGCGGCCACGTCGAGTACCAGCTCACCCGGCCGTGCGGCCACCGCGCGGACGACCTCACGACGCCAGGAGCGGGCCAGCCCGCCGGTCATCAGGTCGTTGAGCAGGTCATAGCGCGCGGCCGTGCGGTCGAACATGGCCGCGACCTCGGCCGGCTGCTTGTCCAGGGATGCGCGCGTCATGGTCGTCGAGCCTACGCAAGTCGCGGGGTGTCCGGGCATGGGCCTCGCCCGAACGATCCGCACGGCCGCACGGTTCCCGACCAACCCCCGAGAAGGTTTAGACTCAGCGTGTGGCACGCTTGTGAAGCGCTTCACAAATGAACAAGACCCGAAGATGGCACCCCGGGTCGCACCGAGCCTCCTCCAGGGCCGTACGATCCGGCACGGCATCGAGCCCGCCCTCCCCAGGCGACACCACCGACCAGCCCACAGAGGATTCCCGTGACCGAGCGCAGCAAGGGAACCAGCGAACACAGCACCGCCGGTCGCGAGACCAGCGGAGGAGGGCTCGTGACCGAGCGCAGCGAGGGAACCGACGAACACAGCACCGCCGGTCGTAAGGCCGACGGAGGAGGGCCCGTGATCGAGACACGCGCCGAGATTAGGCAGGACCTCTCCGCGACGGAGGCCGACGTGATCGTCGTCGGTGCCGGTCCGTCGGGCTCGACCGCCGCTTACCACCTGGCCCAGGCCGGTCTCGACGTCCTGTTGCTCGAAAAGACGGTGTTCCCGCGCGAGAAGGTCTGCGGTGACGGCCTCACCCCCCGCGCCACCAAGCAGCTGATCAAGATGGGCGTCGACCTCGACGCTCCGGGCTGGATCCGCAACAAGGGCCTGCGCATCATCGGCGGCGGCGTCCGCATGGAACTGCCCTGGCCCGATCTGGCGAGCTACCCCGACTACGGCCTGGTCCGCACGCGGATGGACTTCGACCAGATCCTCGCCGAGCGCGCGGTCGCGGTCGGTGCGAAACTGCGGCTGAACACCTCGGTGACCGAGCCGATCGTGGACGACACCGGGCGGATCACCGGCGTGATCGCCAAGACCCCCGACGGCGAGGCCCGGTTCACGGCGCCGCTCGTCGTGGCCGCGGACGGCAACTCCACCCGGCTCTCGCTGGCGATGGGCCTGCGCAAGCGCGACGACCGCCCGATGGGCGTGGCCGTGCGGCGCTACTACACGAGCCCGCGCCACGACGACGACTACCTCGAGTCCTGGCTGGAGCTGTGGGACGGCGAACGCCTGCTGCCCGGCTACGGCTGGGTCTTCGGCGTCGGCGACGGCACCTCCAACGTCGGCCTGGGCCTGCTCAACACGAGCGACGCGTTCAAGAACGTCGACTACCGGGGCCTGCTCAAGAGCTGGCTGGCCGGCATGCCCGAAGAGTGGGGCTACCAGGAGGACAACGCCACCGGGCCGGTACGCGGCGCCGCGCTCCCGATGGGCTTCAACCGCACGCCGCACTACACCCGCGGTCTGCTGCTCGTCGGCGACGCCGGCGGGATGATCAACCCGTTCAACGGCGAGGGCATCGCGTACGCGATGGAGTCCGCCGAGATGGCGGCGGAGGTCATCGTGCAGGCCCTCGGACGGCCGACCGCCGCCCAGCGTGAGCGCGCGCTGCACGACTACCCGCGCGTGCTCAAGGAGGCCTACGGCGGCTACTACACGCTCGGCCGGGTCTTCGTGAAGGCGATCGGGGATCCCCGCCTGATGAAGTTCGCCACGCGCCACGGGCTCCCGCACCCCACACTGATGAGGTTCACGCTCAAGCTCCTCGCCAATCTCACGGATCCGCGGGGTGGCGACGCGATGGACCGCGTCATCAACGCGATGTCCAAACTCGCACCCGCAGCGTGACACCCCGAGAGAAGAAGTGATGATCGCCGTGCCTAGGATGGAAATCCCGGTCGTGCCCGACGACCGTGCCGCGCCGGACGCGCGCCCCAATGGCATTCACCGAGAGGGGGGTGTAGAGATTTGAGCCTCTACGTTCCGATTGTCGTGCTTGGCGTACTAGCGCTGGGTTTCGCGGGCTTCTCGGTGGTCATGGGGTCGCTGACCGGCCCAAAGCGCTGGAACCGCGCCCGGCTCGAAGCGTACGAATGCGGCATCGAACCCACCCCGCAGCCGGTCGGCGGCGGGCGGTTCCCGGTGAAGTACTACCTGACGGCGATGCTTTTCATCGTTTTCGACATCGAGATCATTTTCCTCTATCCGTGGGCGGTCGCCTTCGACCACCTGGGACTGTTCGGCCTCGTCGAAATGGTGCTGTTCATCGTCACCGTCCTCATCGCGTACGCCTATGTCTGGCGTCGCGGTGGTCTGGAGTGGGACTGAGATGGGTCTAGAAGAGAAGCTCCCCAGCGGTGTCATGCTCACCACGGTCGAGCAGGTCATCGGCCTGGCGCGCAGGAGTTCGGTCTGGCCGGCGACGTTCGGCCTCGCCTGCTGCGCCATCGAGATGATGGCGACGGGCGATCCGCGTCACGACTTCTCCCGCTGGGGCATGGAACGCGCCTCAGGCTCGCCGCGGCAGGCGGACCTGATGATCGTCGCGGGCCGGGTGAGCCAGAAGATGGCGCCCGTGCTGCGGCAGATCTATGACCAGATGGCCTCGCCGAAGTGGGTCATCGCCATGGGCGTGTGCGCCTCCTCGGGCGGCATGTTCAACAACTACGCGATCGTCCAGGGCGTCGACCACATCGTGCCGGTCGACGTCTACCTGCCCGGCTGCCCGCCGCGGCCGGAGATGCTCCTGGACGCGATCCTCAAGCTGCACGACAAGATCCAGAACACCAAGATGGGCCCGCACCGCAAGAAGGAGATCGAGGAGCTGGAGCGCGCACGCCTCCGGCAGCTTCCCCTTCTTGACCAGCCGCGGCAGGTGACCACCTCATGAGCTCTCAGCACCCTGAGCAGAAGGCCGAGCAGGCCGCCGACCAGCTTCCCGCGCAGCGCGAGGAAGAACGCGCGGAGCAGCCGATCGCGCGCCGCGGCATGTTCGGCGCGGGGACGACCGGCGACACCTCCGGCTTCGGCGGCCTCGTCGTCCGCCAGTCGCCCAAGGTCGGCAGCGACCGGCCGTACGGCGGGCCGCGCACGACCGGCGCCGAGGGGGAGTTCGACGAGGTCGCGAACCTCCTCGAACGGGCCTACCCCGGCTTCGGCGACGGGATCGAGCGCGTCGTCGTCGACCGCGGCGAGCTGACCTTCGTCGTACGCCGCGAGAACCTCCTGGAGGTCATGCAGGTCCTGCGCGACGACCCCGCCCTGCGCTTCGAGCTGTGCACCGGCGTCTCCGGCGTCCACTACCCGGCGGACGCGGGCGCCGAGCTGCACGCGGTCTACCCGCTGCTGTCGATGACGCACAACCGGCGCGTACGGGTCGAGGTGACCTGCCCGGACGAGGACCCGCACATCCCCTCGATCGTGTCGGTCTACCCGACCAACGACTGGCACGAGCGCGAGACGTACGACTTCTTCGGTCTGATCTTCGACGGGCACCCGGCGCTGACCCGGATCATGATGCCGGACGACTGGATGGGCCACCCGCAGCGCAAGGACTACCCCCTCGGCGGCATCCCCGTCGAGTACCGCGGGGCCACGGTGCCACCGCCGGACGAGCGGAGGTCGTACGTATGAGCACCACTTATGACGCGTACGGGACGGATGAGGCGACCGAAGGCACCGTCTTCAACGTCTCCGGGCAGGACTGGGACGAGGTCGTCCAGGGCGCCCAGGAGTCCGAGGACGACCGCCTCGTCGTGAACATGGGCCCGCAGCACCCGTCCACGCACGGTGTGCTCCGGCTGGTCCTCACCCTCGACGGCGAGACCGTGGACGAGGCCCGCGTCGGGATCGGCTACCTCCACACCGGCATCGAGAAGAACATGGAGTACCGGACGTGGACCCAGGGGACCACGTTCGTCACTCGCATGGACTACCTCGCGCCGATCTTCAACGAGACGGCGTACTGCCTGGCCGTGGAGAAGCTGCTCGGCATCACCGATGACATCCCCGAGCGCGCGCAGGTCATCCGGGTCATGATGATGGAGGTCAACCGGATCTCCTCCCACCTGGTCGCGATCGCGACGTTCGGCCTCGAACTCGGCGCGACCACGGTCATGCTGAACGGCTTCCTTGAGCGTGAGTACGCCCTCGACATCTTCGAGATGATCGCCGGGCTGCGCATGAACATGGCCTACATCCGGCCGGGCGGCGTCGCGCAGGACCTGCCCCCGGGCGCCATCGACAAGATCGGCGACTTCGTCAAGCGCGAGCGGCACCGCTTCGGTCAGCTGCGCAAGCTGCTCGACGCCAACCCCGTCTACCTCGCGCGCACCAAGAACATCGCCTACCTCGACCTGACCGCCTGCATGGCGCTGGGCGTGACCGGGCCGGTTCTCCGCAGCACGGGGCTGCCCTGGGACCTGCGAAAGTCCCAGCCGTACAGCGGTTACGAGACCTACGACTTCGACGTCGCCACCCAGGACACCTGCGATGTCTATGGCCGCTATCTCGTGCGCATGCAGGAGATGGAAGAATCGCTGAAAATCATCGAGCAGTGCCTCGACCGGCTGAGCTCCGGCTCGGCCAAGTCGGGCCCGGTGATGATCCAGGACAAGAAGATCGGCTGGCCTGCCCAGCTCGCGCTGGGCCCGGACGGCATGGGCAACTCGCCCAACCACATCGCGCACATCATGGGCCAGTCCATGGAGGCCCTCATCCACCACTTCAAGCTGGTCACCGAAGGATTCCGCGTGCCGGCCGGGCAGGTCTACGCCCCGGTCGAGTCGCCGCGCGGCGAGCTCGGCTGCCACCTGGTGAGTGACGGCGGCACCCGGCCGTACCGCGCGCACTTCCGCGACCCGTCCTTCACGAACCTGCAGGCCATCCCGGCCGCTTCGGAAGGGGCGATGGTGGCCGACATCATCGCCGCAGTCGCGAGCATCGACCCGGTGATGGGGGGAGTGGACCGGTGACTGAGTTCGAGCCCGAGATCCTGGAGCGTCTCGAAAGGGACGCTAAGGAGATCATCGCGAAGTACCCCAAGCCGCGGTCGGCGCTGTTGCCGCTGCTGCACCTGGTGCAGTCCGAGGAGGGGTACATCTCCGAGGCCGGCATCCAGTTCTGCGCGGACGCGCTCGGCATCACACCGGCGCAGGTGACCGGTGTGGTGACCTTCTACACCCAGTACAAACAGCACCCGGTCGGCGACTTCCACGTCGGCGTCTGCATCAACAGCCTGTGCGCGATCATGGGCGGCGACCAGATCTGGCGCGAGCTGAGCGAGTACGTCGGTGTCGGTCACGACGAGGCGACCGACGACGGCAAGGTCAGCCTCGAGCGCATCGAGTGCAACGCGGCCTGCGACTATGCCCCGGTGATGATGGTCAACTGGGAGTTCTTCGACGACATGACTCCGGCCAAGGCCAAGCAGCTCGTCGATGACCTGCGGGCCGGCAAGCAGGTCGCCCCGACCCGCGGCGCGGACTCGGTGTGCACCTGGAAGCAGGCGTCCCGGGTGCTGGCCGGCTTCAACGACGGCCGTGCGGGCGAGGGCACGCAGGCCGGCTACGCGTCACTGCGCGGTCTCCAGCTCGCCAAGGACTCCGGCTGGGCGGCGCCCGAGCCTGAAAGAGGTGCCGAGTGACCACCCTCACGCCGATCCTGACCAAGATCTGGGACCGGCCCGACTCCTTCACCTTCGCGGCGTACGAGGACGACGGCGGCTACCAGGCGCTGCGCACCGCACTGGAGATGCCGCAGGACGACATCGTCCAGGCGGTGAAGGACTCCGGCCTGCGCGGCCGTGGCGGCGCGGGCTTCCCCACCGGCATGAAGTGGGGCTTCATCCCGCAGGGTGACGGCAGGCCGCACTACCTGGTCGTCAACGCGGACGAGTCCGAGCCGGGCACGTGCAAGGACATCCCGCTGATGATGGCCAACCCGCACGCGCTGGTCGAGGGCGTGATCATCAGCGCCTTCGCCATCCGCGCGAACATCGCCTTCATCTACGTGCGTGGCGAGGTGCTGCACGTCATCCGCCGCCTCCAGCAGGCCGTCGCGGACGCGTACGCGGCCGGCTACATCGGCACCGACATCCTCGGCTCCGGGTTCGACCTGGAGCTCGTCGTGCACAGCGGCGCGGGCGCCTACATCTGCGGTGAGGAGACGGCGCTGCTGGACTCCCTCGAGGGCTTCCGCGGCCAGCCTCGGCTCAAGCCGCCGTTCCCGGCGGTGGCGGGCCTCTACGGCGGCCCCACCGTCATCAACAACGTCGAGTCGATCGCCAGCGTCCCCTCGATCATCACCAACGGCGCCGACTGGTTCGCCTCGATGGGCACCGAGAAGTCCAAGGGCTTCGGCATCTTCAGCCTGTCCGGCCACGTCACCCGGCCCGGCCAGTACGAGGCGCCGCTCGGCATCACGCTGCGCGAGCTGCTCGACATGGCGGGCGGCGTACGCGCCGGCCACCAGCTGAAGTTCTGGACCCCGGGCGGCTCGTCCACCCCGCTCTTCACCGACGAGCACCTCGATGTTCCGCTGGACTTCGAGTCCGTGGGCGCCGCGGGGTCGATGCTGGGTACCCGTGCGCTGCAGATCTTCGACGAGACGACCTGTGTCGTACGCGCGGTGCTCCGCTGGAGCGAGTTCTACGCGCACGAGTCCTGCGGCAAGTGCACACCGTGCCGCGAGGGCACGTACTGGTACAAGCAGATGCTGAAGCGTCTGGAGAACGGCCAGGGCAGCGAAGAGGACCTCGACACGCTGCTCGACCTGTCCGACAACATCCTCGGCCGCTCGTTCTGCGCGCTGGGCGACGGTGCCACCAGTCCGGTCACCTCCAGCATCCAGTACTTCCGCGACGAGTACATCCGGCACTTCGAGACGGGCGCCTGCCCGTTCGACCAGGCCGCCTCCACTGTGTGGGCAGGTGCCACGGGGGCGGCGGGCGTAGTTACCGGGGGTGGAGCACAGTGACCGTCACCGACAGCACCCAGGTCGAGAAGCGCGAGGACCTGATCTCCGTCACGATCGACGGGTTCGAGATCAGCGTGCCCAAGGGCACGCTGATCATCCGGGCCGCCGAGCTGCTGGGCGTCCAGATCCCTCGCTTCTGCGAGCACCCGCTGCTCGACCCGGTGGCCGCCTGCCGCCAGTGCCTGGTGGAGATCCCGGACGCCGGCAACGGGCGCGGCATGCCCAAGCCGCAGCCGGCTTGCGCCGTCACCGTCATGCCGGGCATGGTCATCAAGACCCAGCTCACCTCCGAGGTGGCCGACAAGGCCCAGCACGGCGTGATGGAGCTGCTGCTCATCAACCACCCGCTGGACTGCCCGATCTGCGACAAGGGCGGCGAGTGCCCGCTGCAGAACCAGGCGATGTCCAACGGCCGTGGCGAGACGCGGTTCGTCGAGAAGAAGCGCACGTTCCCCAAGCCGATCGCCCTGTCGAGCCAGGTGCTGCTGGACCGCGAGCGGTGCATCCAGTGCACCCGCTGCACCCGGTTCTCCGACGAGATCGCCGGTGACGCCTTCATCGACCTGTTCGACCGCGGCGCCAAGGAGCAGGTCGGCATCGCGCCCGGCCATGAGTTCCAGTCCTACTTCTCCGGCAACACGGTGCAGATCTGCCCGGTCGGCGCGCTGACCGGATCGGCGTACCGCTTCCGTTCCCGGCCGTTCGACCTCGTCTCCACGCCGAGCGTCTGCGAGCACTGCGCCTCCGGCTGCGCCCAGCGCACCGACCACCGGCGCGGCAAGGTCACCCGGCGCCTCGCCGGTGACGACCCGCAGGTCAACGAGGAGTGGAACTGCGACAAGGGCCGGTGGGCGTTCACCCACACCACCGCACCCGACCGGCTGACCCACCCGCTGGTACGCAACGAGGACGGCGTGCTGGAGCCGGCGTCCTGGCCGGAGGCCCTGAGCATCGCGGCCGAGGGCCTGAGCAGGGCCCGCGGTAAAGCGGGCGTCCTGACCGGCGGCCGGGTCACGCTCGAGGACGCCTACGCGTACGCCAAGTTCGCCCGGCTCGCGCTCCGCACCAACGACATCGACTTCCGCGCCCGCGCGCACTCCCGCGAGGAGGCCGACTTCATCGCGGCGTCCGTCGCGGGCAGCCCGATCACCGTCACCTACGACGAGCTGGAGAAGGCCCCCGCGGTGCTGCTGGCCGGCTTCGAGCCGGAGGAGGAGTCGCCGATCGTCTTCCTGCGGCTCCGCAAGGCGGTGCGCAAGCACGGCCTCAAGGTCCACTCGATCGCGCCCTTCGCGACCCGTGGCCTGGCCAAGGTCGGCGGCACGCTCGTCTCGACGGCGCCCGGCGGAGAGGCCGAGGCTCTCGGCAACCTCATCACCGGCGTCGGACTCGACGACGCGGGCAAGGCCGCCGTCGAGCTGCTGAAGACCGAAGGTGCCGTCATCCTCATCGGTGAGCGTCTCGCCGCCGTACCGGGCGCGCTGTCGGCCGCCGCCCGCCTCGTCGCGGCCACCGGCGCACGGATCGCCTGGATACCGCGCCGTGCCGGTGAGCGCGGCGCCATCGAGGCGGGCGCCCTGCCCGGCCTGCTGCCGATCGGCCGCCCGGTGGTCGACGCGGCCGCGCGTGCCGAGGTGGCACGCGCCTGGGGCGTCGCGGCCCTGCCCGAGACGCCCGGCCGCGACACCGCCGGCATCCTCGCCGCCGCCCGCGCGGAGGAGATCGACGCCCTGCTCATCGGCGGCGTCGACCCGTACGACCTGCCGAACCCCGACGAGGTGCTGGCCGCACTGGAGGCCACGCCGTTCATCGTGAGCCTCGAGCAGCACGTCAGCGCCGTCACGGACCGCGCCGACGTCGTGCTCCCGGTCGCGGTGATCACGGAGAAGGCCGGCACCTTCGTCAACTGGGAGGGCCGCGGCCGTCCGTTCGAGGCCGTGCTCAAGGTCCCGCAGGTGATGTCGGACCTGAAGGTGCTGCGCGCGATCGCCGACCTGATGGACGTCCACCTCGCCCTGCCCGACTCCGCCTCGGTGCGCCGCGAGCTCGCCACACTCGGCGGGTTCAAGGGCACCCGGCCGGGCCATCCGAGCATCACCGCCGCGGTGCCGGGCGAGCCCGGCGTCGGCGAGGCGATCCTGGGCACCTGGCGGATGCTGCTCGACGCGGGCACGCTGCAGGCCGGTGAGCCGTTCCTCGCCGGCACCGCGAAGACCGCGGTCGCCCGGCTGAGCGCGGCGACCGCCGAGGAGATCGGAGCGGACGGGAAGGTCACCGTGGCCACGGCTCACGGCGAGATCACTCTGCCGCTGGAGATCACCGACATGCCGGACCGCGTGGTCTGGCTGCCCGCCAACTCACCGGGGTCGGCGGTCTACCGCGACCTCGGCGTCCAGGCCGGAGACGTCGTGAAGATCCAGAACGGGAGCGTCGCATGAACGTCCCCACCACCCACCTGCTCGCGGATGCGCTGGCCGCCACACCGCGGACCGAGCAGTGCACCGGCAAGCCGTACGGCCTGGGGTCGTTCGGTTGCGACCCCTGGTGGCTGGTCGGCGCCAAGGCGCTGGTCATCTTCGTGTTCCTGCTGCTGACGGTGCTGCTGTCCGTCTGGTTCGAGCGCCGGGTCATCGGCCGCATGCAGCTGCGCCCCGGCCCGAACCGCGCCGGCCCGTTCGGCCTGCTGCAGTCGCTGCTCGACGGCATCAAGGGCGCGACCAAGGAGGACATCGTCCCCCGCGGCGTGGACAAGGTCGTCTTCTTCCTCGCCCCGGTGATGGCCGCCGCGCCCGCGCTCGTGTCGTTCTCGATCATCCCGTTCGGCGGGATCGTGTCGATCGGCGGCCACAAGACGCCCCTGCAGCTCACCGACCTTCCGGTCGCGGTGCTGCTGGTCCTGGCGATGTCCTCGATGGGCGTGTACGGCTTCGTGCTCGCCGGCTGGTCGTCGATGTCGCCGTACTCCCTGCTCGGCGGCATGCGTTCCAGCGCCCAGGTGATCTCCTATGAGATCGCGATGGGCCTGTCGTTCGTGGCGGTGTTCCTGTTCGCCGGGTCGCTGTCCACCTCCGAGATCGTGAACGCCCAGGCGCACGGCGGCACGTACCACTTCCTCGGCATGACGGGACACCTTCCGTCCTGGTACGTCGTGCTGCTGTTCCCGTCATTCGTGATCTACCTGTTCACGATGATGGGGGAGTCCGGCCGCATCCCGTTCGACCTGCCCGAGGGCGAGGGCGAGCTGGTGGCCGGCTACCACACCGAGTACTCCTCGCTGAAGTTCCTGATGTTCTACCTCGCCGAGTACATCAACATGGCGACGCTGTCGGCGCTGTGCACCACGCTGTTCCTCGGTGGCTACCGCGCGCCGTGGCCGATCACCGGGATCTGGTCCGGAGCCAACTCCGGCTGGTGGCCGATCCTGTGGTTCCTGATCAAGCTGTGGATGTTCATCTTCTTCTTCGTCTGGGTCCGCGCCTCGCTGCCGCGTGTCCGGTACGACCAGCTGATGCGGCTGGGCTGGAAGGTCCTGATCCCGGTGTCGCTGGGCTGGATCCTCTTCGTGTCCGCGGTGCGTGCGCTGCGCAACGAGAAGCACGACATGCGCCCGGTGATGCTGGGCGCGGCCGTGCTGATCGTGATCCTGCTGGTGGTGTCGGCGATCTGGGAGCGAGCGTCCGGGAGCGGCAAGGCGGGAGCGGCCGAGGAGGCCGCCGAGCCCGAGCCGGATCCGATGGCGGGCGGGTTCCCGGTGCCCCCGCTCGACGCACCGCACTACCACGGTGCCGGAGATGCCCGCGCCGACAAGTCCGCGGAGGCCACCCGTGCTTGATTTCCTGAACCCGGTCAAGGGGTTCGGCGTCACCTTCCACCAGCTGTTCATGAAGGTGGAGACGGTCGAATACCCCGAGGTCAAGAAGCCGACCGCGCCGCGTTTCCACGGCCGTCACCAGCTCAACCGCTGGCCCGACGGCCTGGAAAAGTGCATCGGCTGTGAGCTGTGCGCGTGGGCCTGCCCCGCGGACGCGATCTACGTCGAGGGCGCCGACAACAGCGAGGACGCGCGCTACTCGCCGGGCGAGCGCTACGGCCGGACCTACCAGATCAACTATCTGCGCTGCATCCTCTGCGGCCTGTGCATCGAGGCGTGCCCGACGCGGGCGCTCACGATGACGAACGAATACGAGCTGGCCAACGACAGCAGGGAGAGCCTCATCTACACCAAGGAGATGCTGCTCGCCCCGCTGATCGAGGGCATGGAGACGCCGCCGCACGAGATGCGGCTCGGGGAGACCGAAGAGGACTACTACCTCCTCGGCGCCGCGAGCGAACACGACGAGGGCGCCAAATGAGCGAGCGAATCGGAAAGCACGGCTCTCTGGTCGCCCCGCCGACGAAGGAGGGCTCATGAACCCCGTCATGGCGGCCGGCGCCCATCAGACCGGTGAGTCGGGGATCTTCTGGTTCCTGGCCATCGTGTCCGTCGCCGCCGCCCTTGGCATGATCTTCATGCGGAAGGTCGTCTACTCCGCACTGCTGCTCGCCGTGGTGATGCTGTCCCTGGCGGTGTTCTACGCGGTGAACGAGGCGCCCTTCCTGGCGTTCGTACAGGTGATCGTCTACACCGGCGCGGTGCTGATGCTCTTCCTGTTCGTCATCATGGTCGTCGGCGTCAGCTCCACCGAGTCCATGGTCGAGACGATCAAGGGCCAGCGTGTCGCCGCGGCGATCGCGGGTATCGGGTTCGCCGTGCTGCTGATGCTCGGCATCGGTAACGCCGCGCTGCCGTCGTCCAAGGGCCTGAGCACCGCCAACGCCGACGGCGGCAACGTGATGGGCCTGGCGCGGCTGCTGTTCGGCAGCAACACCCGGCCGGGCAACACGATGGGGAGCTACATCTTCGCCTTCGAGGTGACCAGCGCCCTGCTGATCACCGCGGCGCTGGGTGCGATGGTGCTCGCCCACCGCGAGCGCCTGACGCCCAAGCCCACGCAACGCCAGCTGTCCGAGGCGCGGATCAGGAGTGACCAGGTCACGCCGCTGCCGCCGCCCGGCACGTACGCCCGCCACAACGCCGTCGACATGCCGGCCCTGCTTCCGGACGGCACCGTGTCCGAGCTGTCGGTCAGCTCGGTCATCGCCCGCCGGCGTGGTGGCTCGCACGACGACCTGCACGGCGAGGGCCCCGAGGCCGCCGTCCGGCGCGAGGCCGCCACACTCAAGGCGGTGCTCAAGGGTCAGACCGAAGGACAGGTCGAGCTCGGCGACGAGGATGAGGGGAAGAAGGAATGACCGGCCACTACCTGGCTCTCTCCGCCATCCTGTTCACGATCGGGGCGATCGGCGTGCTGATTCGCCGGAACGCCATCGTGATCTTCATGTGCGTCGAGCTCATGCTGAACGCCACCAACCTGGCGTTCGTCGCCTTCTCCCGCATGCACGGCACTCTCGACGGTCAGATCATCGCCTTCTTCGTGATGGTCGTGGCCGCCGCCGAGGTCGTCGTGGGACTGGCGATCATCATGGCGATCTTCCGAAGCCGCAAGTCCTCGTCCGTCGACGACGCGAACCTGCTGAAGTACTGAGGACATCTCGATGACGAACCTCCTAGCCGATCCGCAGCTGCATGCGCAGGCGGCCCACGGCATGCAGTCCGCCACATGGCTGCTGATCGCCTTCCCGCTCGCGGGCGCCGCGATCCTGCTGCTCGGCGGCCGCCGTACCGACAAATGGGGACACCTGCTCGGCGTCGCGATGTCGCTGGCGTCCTTCGTCGTCGGCGTCGCCGTGTTCGTGCAGATGCTGGGCCAGCCCGGAGACGGGCGGACCCGTCTGGTCCACCTGTACCAGTGGGTCTCGGTCGGGTCGTTCAAGGCGGACGTCAACCTCCTGATCGACCCGCTGTCCATCAGCTTCGTGCTGCTGATCACCGGTGTGGGCTCGCTGATCCACATCTACTCGATCGGCTACATGGCGCACGACCCGGAGCGGCGCAGGTTCTTCGCGTACCTCAACCTGTTCGTCGCGGCGATGCTGCTGCTGGTGCTCGCCGACAACTTCCTCACCCTGTACGTCGGCTGGGAGGGCGTGGGTCTCGCCTCGTACCTGCTGATCGGGTTCTGGCAGCACAAGCCGAGCGCGGCCACCGCGGCCAAGAAGGCGTTCATCGTCAACCGGGTCGGTGACTTCGGCCTGTCCGTGGCGATCATGCTGATGTTCCTGACGTTCGGCTCGATCAACTTCCAGGACGTCTTCGGGCACGCCTCACAGGCGTCGCACGGCACCATCACCGCGATCGGCCTGCTGCTCCTGCTCGGCGCCTGCGGCAAGTCCGCACAGCTCCCGCTTCAGTCCTGGCTCCTGGACGCGATGGAGGGCCCGACCCCCGTGTCGGCGCTCATCCACGCCGCGACGATGGTGACCGCGGGCGTCTATCTGATCGTCCGTTCTCACGTGATCTTCGAGCTGTCGGCGCAGGCGCGGCTCCTGGTGATGATCGTCGGAGCGGCCACGCTGATCTTCGGCGCGATCATCGGTTGCGCCAAGGACGACATCAAGAAGGCCCTGGCGGGCTCGACGATGTCGCAGATCGGCTACATGATGCTGGCCGCCGGGATCGGCAAGGCCGGGTACGTCTTCGCGATCGCGCACCTGATCGTGCACGGTTTCTTCAAGGCCGGGCTTTTCCTCGGCGCCGGCTCGGTCATGCACGGCATGAACGACGACGTCGACATGCGCAAGTACGGCGCGCTGCGGACGGTCATGCCGATCACCTTCGCGACGTTCGGCCTCGGCTACCTGGCCATCATCGGCTTCCCCGGCCTGTCCGGCTGGTGGACCAAGGACGGCATCATCGACTCGGCCTTCGACAAGGGCGGCACGTCCGGCCAGATCCTCGGCTGGGTGGCGCTGATCGGCGCGGGCATCACGGCGTACTACATGTCGCGCGTGATGTTCATGACCTTCTTCGGCGAGAAGCGCTGGGACGACGACGCCGACCCGCACGAGTCGCCCTGGGTGATGACGATCCCGCTGATCCTGCTGGCCGTCGGCTCCATCGCGGGCGGCGCCTTCCTGATCGCGGGGGACCGGTTCGCGAACTTCCTCGCCCCGGTCGTCGGCGGCCCCGAGGAGTCCCACAAGGTCATCACGCCGTACACCTACGTCGTGTTCGCGCTGATGGCCGCCGGTATGGGCCTCGCGTACCTCCAGTACCTGCGCCGTCCGGTCCCGCGTACGGCTCCGGCGGGGCGCTTCCCCGTCGTCGCGGCCCGCAAGGACCTGTACGGCGACGCGCTCAACGAGTCGCTGTTCATGCGGCCCGGCCAGTGGCTGACCCGCCTGACGGTCTACTTCGACGGACGTGGCGTCGACGGCATCGTCAACGGCGTCGCCGCCTTCGTGGGCGGCACATCGGGACGGCTGCGGCGGGTGCAGACGGGCTTCGTCCGCTCGTACGCACTGTCCATGTTCTTCGGCGCCGCGCTCGTGGTCGGCGCCCTGCTCCTGGTGAGGCTCTAACATGCTGACAGCGCTCATCGCCATCCCCGCACTCGGCGCGCTGCTGGTCGGGCTCCTGCCGAAGGACAAGGACGCGCTGGCCAAGTACACCGCGCTCGGCGTGACGCTGGTCGTCGCGGTCCTCACCGTGGTGATGGCGATCCGGTTCGACAACGGCGGGCCACGCTTCCAGTTCGTCGAGAAGTACTGGTGGATCCGCCAGTTCAACGTGCACTACGCGGTCGGCGTGGACGGCGTCGCGCTGGTGCTGATCCTGCTGTCGGCGATCCTGGTGCCGGTGGTCGTGCTCGCGTCCTGGAACGACGCGGAACGCTCCGGTGGAGTCGAAGAGCCTCCCAAGCGGTCGGTGAAGGCCTACTTCGCGCTGCTGCTGAGCCTCGAGGCGATGATGATCGGCGTCTTCGCGGCGACCGACATCTTCCTGTTCTACGTGTTCTTCGAGGCCATGCTGATCCCGATGTACTTCATCATCGGGTCCTACGGCGGCCCGCAGCGCTCGTACGCCGCGGTGAAGTTCCTGCTGTACTCCCTGTTCGGCGGCCTGCTCATGCTCGCCGCGGTGATCGGCCTGTACGTCGTGTCGGCGAACGCCGGGCACGGCACGTTCCTGTTCGACGAGCTCACCCAGCTGCACATCCAGCCGACGACCGCCAAGTGGCTCTTCCTCGGCTTCTTCATCGCCTTCGCGATCAAGGCGCCGCTGGTGCCCTTCCACACCTGGCTGCCGGACGCCGCGGGCCAGTCGCCCGCCGGCGCGGCGGTGCTGCTCGTGGGCGTGCTCGACAAGGTCGGCACCTACGGCATGCTGCGCTTCTGCATCGAGCTGTTCCCCGGCGCCGCCAAGTGGTTCACCCCGGTGGTGCTGACGCTGTCGGTGATCGGCATCGTGTACGGCGCGGTGCTGGCGATCGGTCAGGTCGACCTCAAGCGTCTGATCGCCTACACGTCGATCTCCCACTTCGGCTTCATCACGCTGGGCATCTTCGCGATGACCACGCAGGGCCAGACCGGCGCGACGCTCTACATGGTCAACCACGGCTTCTCGACCGGCGCGCTGTTCCTCGTCGCGGGCTTCCTCATCGCCCGGCGTGGCTCGTCCCGTATCGACGCGTTCGGTGGGGTGAAGAACGTCGCGCCGCTGCTGGCCGGCACCTTCCTCGTCGCCGGCCTGTCCGGCCTGTCGCTGCCGGGGTTGTCCACGTTCGTGTCGGAGTTCCTGGTGCTGGTGGGCACGTTCACGCGCTACAAGGTGCCGGCGATCATCGCGACCAGCGGCATCATCCTGGCCGCCGTCTACATCCTGTGGATGTACCAGCGCACGATGACCGGCCCGACGACCGAGAAGGTCGCGGGCATGCGGGACCTGTCCAAGCGTGAGCTGGTCGTGATCGCGCCGGTGCTGGCGCTCCTCGTGGTGCTGGGCTTCTACCCCAAGCCCGCGCTGGACATGATCAACCCGTCCGTGAAGCAGACGATGGTCCGGGTCGACCAACATGATCCGAAGCCGACCGTCGCCGAGAAGGGAACCCGCCCGTGAGTTACGTCAACATCGCGGCAGGGAACATCTCCCCCCCAACGATCGAGTACGGGAAGCTCGCGCCGATCCTGATCGTGCTCGGCGCGGCGGCGGTGGGTGTGCTCATCGAGGCGTTCCTCGGCCGCGAGCAGCGCTACTGGGCGCAGGTGCAAGTGTCGCTGCTCGGCCTGGTGGGGGCGTTCGCCTGGACGGTCGCGCTGGGCGTGTCCAGCACGCCGCACCACGTCGCGGCGATGGGCGCCATCGGCGTCGACGGGCCGACCCTCTTCATCCAGGGCACCATCCTCGCGCTCGCGCTGATGTCCCTGCTGCTGATCGCCGAGCGCCGGCACGAGCCGAGCCCGTTCACCGCGCAGGCGTCGTCGGTGCCGGGCAGCCCGGAGGAGCGCGAGAGCCTGGTCGCGGGGATCACGCAGACCGAGGTCTTCCCGCTGATGCTGTTCGCGGTCGGCGGCATGCTGATCTTCCCGGCCGCCAACGACCTGCTGACCATGTTCGTGGCGCTCGAGGTCCTGTCGCTGCCGCTGTACCTCCTGTGCGGTCTGGCCCGCCGGCGCCGGCTCCTCTCGCAGGAGGCGGCGGTCAAGTACTTCCTGCTGGGCGCGTTCTCCTCGGCGTTCTTCCTGTACGGCACCGCGCTGCTGTACGGCTACGCCGGCTCGGTGCGGCTGTCCGACATCGCCACCGCCATCAGCAGCAAGGCCGGTACCGAGCCGCTGCTGCTCGCGGGCGTCGCGCTGCTGAGCGTCGGGCTGCTGTTCAAGATGGGCGCGGTGCCGTTCCAGGTGTGGAAGCCCGACGTGTACCAGGGCGCTCCCACCGCGATCACGGCGCTGATGGCCTCGTGCACGCTCGTCTCGGCCGTCGGCGGGATCCTGCGCGTGTTCTACGTCGGGTTCGAGACGCTGCGCTGGGACTGGCGGCCGATGATGTGGGCCGTCGCCATCCTCACCATGCTCCTCGGCGCGATCGTCGCGATCACGCAGACGGACGTGAAGCGGATGCTCGCCTACTCCTCGATCGCGCACGGCGGCTTCCTGCTGACGGGCGTCATCGCGACGAACCAGGCCGGCCTGTCGAGCACGCTGTTCTACCTGGCCGCGTACGGCTTCACGACGGTCGGCGCGTTCGCGATCATCACGATGGTCCGTGACGCGGGAGGCGAGGCGTGGCACCTGTCGCGCTGGGCCGGGCTCGGAAAACATCATCCGCTTCTCGCCGGGACGTTCGCGCTGTTCCTGCTGGCCTTTGCCGGTATCCCGCTGACCAGCGGATTCACCGGAAAGTTCGCGGTCTTCCAGGCCGCGGTCGCGGGCGGTGCGACTCCTCTGGTCATCGTCGGTGTGCTCTCCTCGGCGATCGCCGCGTTCTTCTACGTCCGCGTGATCGTGCTGATGTTCTTCAACGACCCCGCTGTCGACGGTCCCCTCGTGGTGTCCAGTCCGACCAGCACGGCGGCGGTGGCGGTCGGGGCGTTGGCTACTGTTGTACTCGGCGTGGTGCCGGGGCCTGCGCTTCACCTGGCCCAGTCAGCCGCCAGCCAGTTCTTCGTTCGCTGACCCCTCGGGAGAGTCTGTGAGTAGTGGCCTTCTGGGCCTTCCGGCCGTCGATGACACACTCGCAGCGGACATCTCCGAGCGACTGACCTCGGTCGAGGACATGCTGCGGGTAGCGGTGAAGAGCGAGCACTCGCTCCTCGCCGACAGCTCCCGGCACCTCGCCGAGGCCGGTGGCAAGCGTTTCCGCCCCATGCTGGTACTCCTCGCCTCGGAGTTCGGCGACCCCGCCGCGCCGGGCGTGATCCCGGCCGCGGTGGTGGTCGAGCTGACCCACCTGGCCACGCTGTACCACGACGACGTCATGGACGAGGCCGTGATGCGCCGCGGCGAGGCCTCGGCCAACTCGCGCTGGGACAACACGGTCGCCATCCTCACCGGCGACTATCTCTTCGCCCGTGCGTCCGACATCCTGGCCGACCTCGGCCCCGAGGCGGTGCGCATCCAGGCCCGCACCTTCGCCCGGCTGGTCCAGGGCCAGATCGAGGAGACCACAGGGCCGGCCGAGGGCGCTGATCCGCTGGAGCACTACCTCGGCGTCCTCGCGGGCAAGACGGGGTCGCTCATCGCCGCCTCGGGGCACCTGGGCGCGCTTCTCGCGGGCGCCGAGCCGGAGGTCGTGAGCACGCTGACGTCGGTGTGCGAGAAAGTCGGCATCGCCTTCCAGCTGTCCGACGACATCCTCGACGTCTCCTCGGAGTCGGACGAGTCGGGGAAGACCCCCGGCACCGACCTTCGGGAGGGCGTCCACACCCTGCCGGTGCTGCACGTCCTGCGCTCCACCGACCCGGATGACGCGCACCTGCGCGAGCTCCTCGTCTCGGACCTGTCCGACGACGCGCGGCACGCGGAGGCGCTCGCGCTGCTGCGTGCCCACCCGGCCATGGACCGCGCCCGCGCCGACCTGCGGCAGTGGGTCGACGAGGCCCGTGCGGAGCTGGCGACACTGCCGGACCTGCGGGCGCGTACGGCGTTCATGGCACTCTGCGACTACGTTCTCACCCGTACGAGCTGACCCCTTCCGGACCCATCTCGTACGGCCGGCTCAGTAGCGGGTGGCGCTCTCCAGCAGGGGCGGGTACGCGAACGTCCGCTGTCCGTCGACCGTGGCGCCCGCGTACTTGAGCATGGGCCCGACCTGGTGGTTGAGGTCGGCGGGGAAGTTCAGACTGGGTGCCGACACGTCGTCCAGGAGGGCCCTCTGCTCCTGCGTCAGCCGCACCTCCAGCCCGGCGAGGTTCGCTTCGAGATGGTCGACGCGGCGGGGGCCGATGAGCGTGGAGCTGACGCCGGGACGGCTCTGGACCCAGGCGAGGGCGACCGCGGCGGAGCTCGCGCCGGCCTCTTCGGCGACGGCGGCGAGCGCTTCGATCACCTTGTACTGGGCCTCGCTGGGGGCGCCGAGCACCGCCGAGCGCCTGGTGTCCGCCGGAATCTCGTTGTCACGGGTGTACTTCCCGGACAAGTACCCGCTCTTGAGCGGACTCCAGGGCAGAACACCCATACCGGCGTCCTGTGCGAGCGGGATCAGCTCTCCCTCGATCGTGCGCTCCAGGAGGGAGTACTCCATCTGCAGAGCCGTGACGGGTGCCCAGCCGCGCAGCAGGGCCGTGGTGTGCGCCTTCGCGGTGAACCAGGCGGGGGTGTCGGAGAAGCCGACGTAGCGGATCCTGCCCGCGCTGACGAGGTCGTCCAGCGTCCGCAGGGTCTCCTCCACGGGCGTGGACCAGTCGTAGTTGTGCAGCCAGTACAGGTCGACGTAGTCGGTCCGCAGGCGGCGTAGCGAGTCCTCCAGCTGCCCGAGGATGGCCTTGCGGCCGGCACCGCCGCCGTTGGGATCGCCCAGGTGCAGGTTGCCGAAGAACTTGGTCGCGAGGACGACGCGGTCGCGCAGCCCCGGGTGCTGGGCGAAGAAGTCGCCGAGGATCTTCTCCGAGTGGCCGTTCGTGTAGAAGTTGGCGGTGTCGATGAAGTTGCCGCCGCGGTCGAGGTAGGTCCGCAGGATCTTCTGCGACTCTTCGACGCCGCAGCCCAGCCCGCCGTCCTCGCCGAAGTTCATCGCGCCCAGGCAGAAGGGGCTCACCTTGAGGCCGGAGCGGCCGAGGCTGACGTAGGAATCGAGTGCCATGCTTGTGCTCCCGCGATCGGGGATGGAAAACCGACTCCTCGAGTAAAACGCCACGACCTGCGGGAACGTTAGACCGATACTGCCGGCCCCTTGCACGATCCTGTCGACTTCAACGCCGTGCCCATCGCCGGCCACTTCTCGCGGAGCCGGCCGGACACGCCCTCAAGCCTTCCTGCGGCCGGGCGATCCGGTGGGTCGTCACGCTCGTCCGCGCCTGCGCAGCAGGACGGCGCCCGCGATGGCGGCCAGGATGACGGCCGCCGACGCGATCAGCCAGTAGTCCGCGGTCCGCCGATTTTGCTCATGGCCCGCCGAGGGGCCGCTGGCCGTTACGGCGATCTGTCCCTGCACGGTGTGGTTAGCCCCGCAGTGTGCGGTGATGGGATACGTGCCGGGCCTCAGCTCTTGCCTGATCGTGGGGTCGGCGTCCCCGCTGTCGGCCTTGCCGAAGAGCATGACGTCGCCGGTGAAGGCCGTGGAGATCGCGATGTGCGGCGTCGGGCCGGTACCGCATCCGGGGACGCTGATGTGCACCCGCTGTCCGGGATGCGGCGCGGTCGGCGTGACGACGATGTTCTGCGCGCCCCCGGACCAGGCGCCACAGACCAGCACGGCCGCGCAGGCGAGGATCGCGCGCATTCCATCCCCCTTTGGAATCCCCCGGTGGAAAGCACTCTCGTCCGCACGTTAGTTCAGGCCGGTACGGGTTCCGCGGCGTAAGAGCGACGCTAGGGCGGGTGTTTACCAAACCACGGTGAAGCGGCCGCATCAGTGATCGCGACACGCGGCCGACCTGCGGGAATCCGATCTGTCTTTGAACGACGATGTAACTCGTCGTAACGTCACGCACACGCGGAGGCTCGGTGATAGGCAGACGGCTGCTCTGTGGTGTCCTCGCGACCGCGCCGTTGCTGCCGGCCGGGCCGGTGGCCCTGGCGGCCCGCGGCAGCAGCCAGGTGGTGGCCTCCGGCGAGCTCACCGGCGTGGCGTACTGGACCTCGGCCCGTATGGCGGCAGCGACCCCGCTCGGCCGCCGGGTGGCCGAGGACGTACCGGAGGTGGGCATTCCGTCGGCTCGGGGCGTGGCGGGCAGCAAGGTGATCGGCGCGCTGTTCTTCAACAACGGGACGGGGGGCCACTACTGCACCGCCAGCGTGATCCGTACGCCCAAGAGGAACATGCTGCTCACCGCGGCGCACTGCCTCTACAACCAGGCCACCCACGACTGGCACCGGCACATCGTGTTCGTCCCGCGCTACAGCGCGGGCAGGCGCCCGTACGGCACCTGGCCGGTCTGGCTGATGGTGGCGGACAAGCGCTGGATCGACCAGGGAGATCCGGACCTGGACTACGCGTTCGCCGCGGTGCAGGTCATGCGTGGCCGGCGGATCGCCGACGTCGTCGGGGCGAACGCCCTGCAGGTCAACCGGGGGTACACGAACCGGATCCTGGTGGCCGGCTACCCGGCGAAGGAGAACAACCCGGCCGACCGCCCGGTCGGCTGCGCGGGGCAGACGCACCGGCAGGCGCGGTTTCAGCTGAGGTTCGACTGCCACGGCTTCTACGGGGGCACCAGCGGCAGCCCGTGGCTCAGCGACTACGACAACCGCACGCAGAGCGGTCACGTGATCGGCGTGATCGGCGGATACCAGGAGGGCGGCAGCGAGGAGTGGCGGTCCTACAGCCCGCTGTTCACCGCCGGGGTGGCCACCTTGATGGCCACCGCGAACAACCAGGCCTGATCCCTACGCGGCGACGGGTTCCGGCTCCCGTGCACGGCGCCGGGTCGACGTGGCGGAGCGTACGGCGTCGACGCTGAGGATGACCAGCGCGGCCCAGACGAGCAGGAAGCCGATCCAGCGGCTGGCCGGCATCGCCTCGTGCTGGACCAGCAGGCCGATGGCGAACTGCAGGATCGGCGCGAGGTACTGGAGCATCCCGATCACCGTGAGCGGCACGCGGGTCGCGGAGGAGTTGAAGAACATCAGCGGCACCGCGGTGACCAGCCCGGCGCCGACCAGCAGCGCGATGTGGCTTCCACCGTGCCCGGTGAACGTCGGACGCGGCTGGAGAAGGACGAAGGCTAGCGCCGGCAGGAAGAGCACGGCCGTCTCGACCGCGAGACTCTCCGCCGAGGGTGTGCTGGCGAACTTCTTGAGCAGGCCGTAAGTGCCGAAGCTGCACGCGAGGGTGAGTGCGATCCAGGGCGGCCGGCCGTAGTCGATCGCCAGGACCACGACCGCGGCCGTACCGATGCCGACCGCGACCCACTGCCAGGGACGCAGGCGTTCTCGCAGGACGACCACGCCGAGCAGGACGCTGACCAGGGGGTTGATGAAGTAGCCGAGGGCGGCCTCGATCGTGTGACCGCTGTTCACGGCGTAGATGTAGGTGCCCCAGTTGACCGTGATGACGAGCGCCGCGATGGCGAGAAGGGCGACGCGCTTCGCTCGCAGATCCTTGATCCAGCCCCAGTGCCGGCGCACCCCGAGGATGACGCCGACGGCGACGAGCGACCAGATGATCCGGTGAGCGAGGATCTCGACCGATCCGGCGGGCTTCAGGAGAGGCCAGTAGAGGGGGAACAGCCCCCACAGGACGTAGGCCGCGACCCCGCTGAGGACCCCACGCCGCATCTCGGACACGTCGGACACTCTAGCAAGCCGTAATGAGTCACCTTGCGTGTCGGTGGTGTCTCTCCGGCGACGTCGGACGTGAGTACGCCGCAGCGCCTGAAGGCGGGTAACTCGAGCGTTCGTGCCGCACGAAAGCATGCCGAAATCTTCGTGCGCCTATGCTCGCGTTGTCGTTCAAGAATGGGCATTCGGCACCGCGGTCACCGTCTGGCCCCCTGCCTCGTTAAAGCCGTACTGTGAAGCCTTATGGGCTACCCACCTCCGCCGCCGGGGATGACACCACCTCCCGGGAATGATCCCGTGCTGCTGTCGATCGGCGACATTTCTGTTACCCAGACCCAGGTCCATGTTCCGCAGGGGCGGTTTCCCGTTCAAGGGACCACCTGGGCGGTGCAGGACTCGACACAGGTGACGGAGAGCATTCCGGCCGTGGCAATCATCCTGACCATTGTCTTCGTCTGGTTCTGCCTCATCGGACTGCTGTTCCTGCTCATGAAAGAGAGGCGCTACACCGGCTTCGTCACGATCACGGTGACGGGCATGGGGCTCTACCACTCGGTGCAGTTTCCGTCGGCTCAGCACACCGGGGCGTGGGCGGCCGACATGGTGGGCCGGGCGCGGGCCATCGCCGCGTCGCCGTACGCCATGTGACGGGCGCGCCGGGGAACCTCAGCCCAGACCGGACAGCTTGTCGGGGTTGGTCACGCCGTAGATGCCGCGCACCCGGTCGTCTTCGGGATCCAGGTCGAGGACCATCACGGCGAACGGAGAGTCGTCCGCGAACACCACCGCGGACGGATCGCCGTTGACGTGCTGGTAGCGGACCGCGAGGTCCCTCGGCAGGCGGGCCGTGACGCCCGAGATGAGCCGGGCGACCTTCTCGCGGCCACGAATCGGATGGAGCGCGCTCGACCTGCCTCTGCCCCCGCCGTCCGTCCACAGGGTCACGTCCGGCGCCAGGATCTCCATCAGGGCCGTGATGTCCCCGCCGAACGCCGCCTCCACGAACCTCTTCGTCACCTGCCGCTGTACGCGCCGGTCCGCCTGGTGGCGCGGCCGGCGTGCGTGCACGTGGGCGCGGGCGCGGTGGGCCAGCTGCCGTACGGCCGACGGTGAGCGGTCCAGGATGTCGGCGATCTCGGTGTGGGCGTAGCCGAAGACCTCATGGAGCACGAAGACGGCCCGTTCCAGGGGAGTGAGCGTCTCCAGCACCACGAGCAGCGCCATCGAGACCGATTCGGTGCGTACGGCCGGGTCCACCGCCTCGTCGGTGGGCAGGGGCTCGGGCAGCCACGGCCCGACATAGCTCTCCCGGCGCCGGCTGATGGTCGCCTGCCGGGCCAGAGCCTGGTTGACGGCGATCCGCACGAGGTACGCGCGGGGGTTCTCGATCGGCATCGGCTGCGAACTGCGGCCCGCCCATGACAGCCAGGTCTCCTGGAGTACGTCGTCGGTGTCCGCGACGCTGCCGAGCAGGTTGTAGACGACGGAGAACAGCAATTCCCTGTGGTCGACGAACACCTGTGTCGCCTCGTCGGTAACGCGGTCGGACATGGTCGGCCTCCTCGTGACGCGCTCTCCCCCAAGAGGGCCGTCACCGCTCGCAGTGTGACATCCGGGAACGAGATGTGACCCATCCCACGTCGTGTCACATCTGACCGCGTGCCTCCTCTCTCAACTGCGAAGTCACGAGAAAGAGGAATCATGAACAAATGGCGTGGGAATCCCTGGGCGATCCTGGCGGTCCTTTCGCTCGGGTTCTTCATGACGCTGCTGGACCTGACCATCGTCAACATCGCGATCCCCGACATGGTCGGCAGGCTGGACGCGTCGCTGGACCAGATCCTGTGGGTGGTCAACGCGTACGCCCTGGCGCTGGCCGTTCTGCTGATCACCGCGGGACGGCTCGGTGACCTGCGCGGAAAGAAGACCCTTTACCTGTCGGGCGTGGGTCTGTTCACCCTGGCCAGCCTGGCCTGCGGTCTCGCACAGGGGCCGGGACAGCTGATCGCGTTCCGCGCGATCCAGGGGATCGGGGCGGCGATGCTCATCCCGCAGACCCTGTCGATGATCATCGAGGTGTTCCCGGCCGAGAAGCGCGGCGCGGCGCTCGGTGTCTGGGGCGCGACCGCGGGCCTGTCCGGCGCCGTAGGGCCGAGCTTCGGCGGACTGCTGGTCAGCCGGCTCGACTGGCGGTGGATCTTCTTCGTCAACGTGCCGATCGGCGTGCTCGTGATCGCCGCCGGCCTGGTGGTCATGCCGGCGGCGAAGCGTACCGTCCGGCACCGGTTCGACGTCCCCGGTGTGGTCCTCGCCTCGATCTCGCTCTTCTGCCTGGCCTTCGGGCTGATCGAGGGGGAGAAGTACGACTGGAACGGCTTGATCCAGGCGATGATCGCGGTCGCCGTCGTCACCATGGCGATCTTCCTGGTCTACCAGCGCGGTCAGCAGGACAATGAGCCGCTGGTGCCGTTCGAGCTGTTCAGGGAGCGCGGGTTCACCCTCATCAACTTCGTCGGTGTCGCGGTGTCGTTCGGCATCGTCGGGCTGTCCCTGCCGCTGACGATCTACCTGCAGTCGGTCCTCGGGTTCAGCGCGGTCAAGGCCGGGCTCCTGATGCTGCCCCTGGCAGCCGGAGCGGTCATCAGCGCCGGACCCGCCGGCGTACTGTCCCAGCGGCTCGGCGGCAAGTACATCCTGATGGCCGGCCTCACGGCGTTCGGCGGCGGAATGGTCTGGGTCGCGGCGGCGGCCGGAGCCGGCAGTGGCGGAGGCGTCGTCATCGCCCCCCTGTTCGTCACGGGCCTCGGCGCCGGCTGCACGTTCACCCCGATGGCGTCCGAGGTCATGCGCAACGTCCCGGCGCGGCTGTCCGGGGCGGCCTCCGGGGTCAACAACGCCCTGCGGCAGGTCGGGTCGGTGCTCGCGGCGGCCGTGGTCGGCGCCGTACTCCAGGCCCGTCTCGCCTCCTCACTCCGGGAGCAGGCGCAGCAGCGGGCCGGTGAGATCCCCGCGGCCTACCGCGACCGGTTCGTCCAGGGCTTCGACCAGACCGGGGGGCACCTGGAGATCGGTGGCGGCAGCCGGCCCGCGAACCTCCCGGCCGACGTCGCCCACCGCGTCGAGGTCGTGGCCGCCCAGGTGTTCGGGCACGGGTTCGTCGACGCGATGCGGCCCACGATCTTCGTCTCGGCCGGGGTGCTCCTCGCCGGCCTGATCGCGTGCCTCTTCGTCAGGAGCGTCCGCGGTCCGTCCGCCAACCCGCACGGCCTTCCGGTCTCCGACGAGGAACTCGCCGCCCAGCGCGGCTGAGGAAGAGGAACGATGACAGACAGGATCGACTTCACCGAGATGTACGTCACCCACGACGCGTTCCGCCGCGACCTCGAACGCCTGGAGGCCGCCGCCCGCGCGGGTGAGGCCGCCGGCCCGGAGGTACGCGCGGGCTGGGAGAACTTCAAGGCCCAGCTCCTCGTCCACCACAGCGTCGAGGACGCCTGGCTGTGGCCCCGCCTCACCGAGCTCGTGCAGGACCCCGCCGAGCTCGCCCTGCTGGCGGACATGGAGGCCGAGCACGCGCTGCTCGATCCGCTGATCGAGTCCTACGACGAGGCGCTGGCGGAAGGCACGCCCGACCTCGCCGTACGGGCCAAGGAGCTCGGCGCGGTGCTCGGCCGGCATCTCGAACACGAAGAGGAAGAGGCACTGCCCCTCATCCAGTCCGTGATGACACCACGGGACTGGCGCGACTTCGGCCGCGCCATGGCCCGCAGACAGGGGGTACGGGGCGTGGCCAACTGGATTCCGTGGATCACCGACGGGATGCCGCCGTCCGAACGGCGTGGGTTCCTGGCGAGGTTCCCCGCCCCGCTCCGGTCGCTCAACCGGCTGCTGTGGAGCCCGCGCTACCGCGGCCGGCACCTCTGGGGGATCTGAGCGACGTCATGCGCGCGCCTCATCGGCGAGGACCGCTGCGAAGCCGTCGACGTCGGCCTCGGTCGTGTCGAACGAGCACACCCAGCGGACCTCGCCGGTCTCCCCGTCCCACGTCTCGAAGCGGAACCGCTTCGCCAGCCGTTCGGCGACGCCTTTGTCGATCCGCGCGAACACCGCGTTGGCCTGAGGGACGCGCCGCACCGAGACGCCCGGCAGCCCCTGTACCGCCGCGTGGAGACGCGTCGCCATCGCATTGGAGTGGCGGGCGTTGCGGAGCCAGAGGTCACCCTCGAGAAGCGCGATGAACTGGGCGGACACGAACCGCATCTTGGAGGAGAGCTGCATCGCGGACTTGCGGAGGTAGGTCAGGCCCCCTGCGGCCTCCGGGGTCAGCACCACGATGGCCTCGCCGTACAGCAGGCCGTTCTTGGTGCCGCCGAACGACAGCACGTCGACACCGACGTCGGTGGTGAAGGCGCGGAAGGGGAGGTCGAGCGCTGCCGCGGCGTTCGCCAGCCGCGTGCCGTCCACGTGCACCGTCATGCCGAGGTCGTGGGCGTGCGCGCAGATCGCGGCGATCTCCCCGGGCGTGTAGACCGTGCCCAGCTCGGTGCTCTGGGTGATCGAGACGACCCGCGGCTGTGCGTGGTGCTCGTCGCCCCAGCCGTGTGCCTGCCGGTCGATCAGCGCGGGCGTCAGCTTGCCGTCCGTGGCCGGTACGGGCAGAAGCTTCAGCCCGGCGACCCGTTCGGGAGCGCCGCCCTCGTCGATGTTGATGTGGGCGCTCTCCGCACAGATCACTCCCGACCAGCGTTCGGTCATCGCCTGCAGGCCGGTCACGTTGGCGCCGGTGCCGTTGAAGACCGGGTACGCCTCGGCCCGCTCGCCGAAATGCGCCCGGAAGACCTCTGTCAGACGCGCCGTGTAGACGTCGCCGCCGTACGAGGGTTGGTGGCCGCCATTGGCCACTTCGATCGCGGCGAGGATCTCCGGATGGACTCCGGCGCAGTTGTCGCTGTTGAAGCCCCGCGTGGAGGGATCATGAAGTGGGTCCATGGCGGACCGAGTATCCCATGTGGGCCCATGACAGGTTGATTGTGGGGTTAGATGGCGGTTCGTCCACCTCCGCTTCCGGCCCACCCACCGGTCGCCCAGACGTCGCAGGTCAGCGAGGCAGATGTGGGGAGTTGCTCCGTATAAGGGGCGACGACGGCGACGTGACCGTATGGTAAAGGCTTGTTACTAAAGAGGCATTAGAGTCTTCTGACCGCTAGTGTGCTCGATGCGTCGATGATGTTTCAGTCTCACGACGTGCCACCGACCACTCCTTAGCTGGAGGATCTCCATGCGCCTGAAGAAGGCGAGTCTTACCTTTGCCGGTGCGGCAGCTGCCGTCGCCGTAACCACCATGGCCGCGTCCCCCGCGTGGGCATGCAACGACCGTGACCCCGCCCTGAAGCTCGACTCGCTCTGCGGCAAGGTGGGTCCGAACTGGACGCTGAGCAACCCCAACTCCTTCGGGGTGCCCGCCACCTGGATCGACAACAAGGGTGGCAAGAGCGCCGAGAAGATCAACGTGCCGGCCCGCAGTTCCGTCCCGCTGCCGACGCACGCCACCAAGGTGCTCGTCACCGCCTACCGGATCGACCAGCAGAACCTGCCGGTCTGGCAGCGGCACGGTGCGGCCGGCGCCCTGCTGAGCTGCAAGGGCGACACTCCGTCGACCAAGCCGACGGAGAAGCCGAAGCCGACGGTGGAGCCGACCAAGAAGAGCGAGGCCCCCAAGCCCGTCACCCCGCCGAGTGGCGAGGCCGGTCCCGCGACCCCGGTGCACGCACAGCCTGAGTTCACCGGCTGACGAAGATCGAAAAGGCCGGCCCGGGAACGATCGTGTTCCCGGGCCGTCCGCATCAACGACGCCTTCGAGGAGCAGTACCGATGTCAATCAGCCTGGGAACGCGAGCGGCCGTCGTGACGACCGGTGCCGTGCTGGGCCTCACGCTGGCCGGCTGCGGCGGCTCCAGCGACAAAGCCGCGAGCACCCAGCCTGCCGGGAGTGCCCCGGCGGCCAAGCCGAAGGCCGCGTCGTATGACTTCGGGAGCGGCCCGAGCACGATCGCCACCGCGCGTAACGCGAAGGTCAACATCTACAAGAACGCCGGCGACGCGTCGCCGAGCATCACGCTGGCCAGCCCGAACCCCGACGGAGCACCCCGGGTGTTCCTCGTGATGGAGCGCAAGGCCGGCTGGCTGCACGTCTTCCTGCCCGTACAGCCGAACGGCAGCACGGGCTGGATCGCCTCCCGCGAGGTCCGCACCGCCAAGACCAACTACTGGGTCCAGGTCCTCCAGTCGGGTCACCGCCTGAAGCTCTACAAGGGCAAGCAGGTGCTGATCAGCACCCCGGCGGCGATCGGGAAGAGCGACACCCCGACGCCCGGCGGCGCCTACTACCTCACCGAGCTGCTCCAGCCGCCGAACCCGAACGGCGACTACGGCCCGTACGCGTACGGGCTGTCGGGGCAGTCGACGGCGCTCACCGACTTCAACGGCCACGACCCGGTCATCGGCATCCACGGCACCGACGAGCCGAAGCTGCTGGGCACCTCGGTCAGCCACGGATGCATCCGCATCAGCAACCCGATGATCACGAAGCTGGCGAAGATGCTGCCGCTGGGAACACCGGTCCAGATCTCGGCCTGAGTACGGCGTCGCCGGCCAGCACGAGCACGAGAAGAAGCAGCGCACCGGGTACCACGTACGGAAGTGGCCCGGTGCGCAGCCATGAGTCGCCGAACCGGACGGCGAGTCCGGGCAGGCAGCCGATCGTCGCCACGAGCGTGCGGGCGAGCTGCACCCATTCCAGCCGCGCCACCGGGAACCGGCACAGGCCCACCAGCACCATCAGCGACACGCTGACGGCGATCCCGGCGAGCGCGGCGTACGGCAGTGCCCTCCTCATCGGCCGGTCATGCCGCCTGTACCGCGTCCGTGCCGTGCAGGACGGCCTCGTAGTGGCCGATCAGCTGGTCGCAGATGGCGGCCCAGTCGCGACCGTGCACGGACAGGCGCGCGTGCGCGCCCATGCGGGTCCGCAGCGAGGCGTCCGCCGCCAGGGTGGCGACGGCGGCTCGCATCGCGGCCGGGTCGTCGGGCGGGTAGAGCAGGCCGTTGTGGCCCGGGCGTACGAGGTCCAGCGGACCGCCGGAGGCGGGCGCGACGACCGGCAACCCGGCGGCGAGCCCTTCCTGTACGGCCTGGCCGAACGTCTCGTCCGCACCGGTGTGGACGAAGACGTCCATCGACGCGACCAGCGCCGACAGCTCGGCGCCGGTACGGAAGCCGGTGAAGGCGGCCCCGGGCAGCAGGCGCTCGAGCCGCCGCTTGGCCGGCCCGTCCCCGACGACCACGAGGCGTACGCCGGGCAGATCGCTGAGGTGGGAGAGCATCCACGGGCGCTTCTCCGGCGCGAGCCGCCCGACGTAACCCACCAGCACCTCGCCGCCGGGTGCCAGCCGCGCGCGCAGCTCCGCCGAGCGGTGCCGGGGATGAAAGCGCTGGTCGTCCACTCCACGGGCCCAGAGCGCGAGCCGCGGGAAGCCACGGCGCCGCAGTTCGTTCAGGGTGGGCCGGGATGGCACCAGCGTGCGGTCTGTCCGCTCGTGGATGTGGCGGAGCCACGCCCACACGATCGAGTCGGCACCGCGCAGGCCGTACCGGCGGGCGAACCCGGCGAGATCGGTCTGGAACACCGCGACCGTGGGGACGTCGAGCCGGCGCGCTGCCGCGATGCCGGAGGTGCCGAGCATCAGGGGCGAGGCGAGATGGACGACGTCGGGCCGGAACGCGCGCAGGGTCGCCGTCACCTGACGCGTGGGCAGCCCCACGACGAACGACCGGTAGAAGGGAAGGGGAACGCCGGGTGTCAGCCGCAGCCGGTCGTCGTGGTCGGCGGGGCCGGGCCCCGGCGCGACGACGAGCACCTCGTGCCCGTGGCGGGCCAGGTACTCCAGGACACGGCAGACGGAGTTGGTCACCCCGTTGACATGGGGGAGAAAGGACTCAGTGACAATCGCGATCCTCACGGCCGTGAGCGTGACCGCGCTGCGCGACAGGGCGACCGCGTTGTGGCACCGCGCCGGGAAACATTGAGGAAACGTCGTCCCTAGGGATCGATGCGCAGGGCCAGGCCGTCGAGTATCAGCTTGAGGCCGGTCTCGAAGAGCTCGTCGAGGTCCAGGTCATCGCGGTCCCGCCCGCCGGCGGCGAACACCGGGTGTTCCAGGCCGGCCGCGATGCCCCGGACATAGCCGCAGGCCGCCAGGTGCACGTCGAGGATGGTCGCCGGGTCCAGACCGTGGCCGTCCAGCGCGCTCAGCGCCCACTCCGCGTGGACCGGGGGCGGCGGCCGGGTCGGCGAGCCGATCCGCGCGAGCCAGGGATGCCTGCGGTGCAGGGTCCACAGGACGCGGGCGCCCAGTTCCATACGGGCGCGCCAGCCCTCCGGCAGCTCGGCGGGAAAGGCCCCCTCGCCGTACGCCGCGTCCGCCATCAGGATCACGAGGTCGTCCTTGCCGTCGACGTAGCGGTACGGCGACATGGCGGCGACACCCAGCCGGGACGCGACGCCCCGCATGGATAGCGCGGCGAGGCCCTCGGTGTCGGCGATCTCGATGGCGGCACGGACGACGCGTTCGCGGTTCAGCTCCTGGTCGGTACCGCGGTGCCGCCGTGCCGGGCCGGGCCCGTGCCCTGACACCACATGGCCGGCGCGGGGCTTGGCCAGCACGAACCCGTCCCTGCGCAACGTGGCCAGGGCCTTGGTGGCGGTGGCGAGGGCGACGCCCCACTCGCGCGTGATCTGCCGGGTCGAGGGCACCCGGTCGCCGGGCGCCAGCTCGCCGTCGGCGATGCGCCGGCGGAGCTCGGCGGCGATTCGCAGATACGGCGGATCGGCTTTCGCGGCCACCGGGGCCTCCCGTCTTTTGTACTAGTACAGGGGTTAGCGGGATCGAGAGCAAAATATGCTGGTCTGACCTAGTACAGGATCCTACAAATACCCAGTTGGCGGACATATGTATACGCCGTACATTCACATGCGTACACCGTACTGGGGGCTCCAATGAAGGCCGTGCTCGTCTCTGGCGACACCGCGCATGAGGGTGTTCGGCGCGGAAAGCCGGCGCATTCACCCTTTCGGCACCTAACTCGCGATCTTCAGCGTGCCGGAAGGGGGTCCTGGGGCGGTGCGCACCTCCTGGTGGCGGACGGCGGCTCACGGCTGCCCTATGGCTACTTGAGTAATTTGTCACGATTTGGCAACCATCCAGACCGCCGTCTTCTGCCCCTCATTCGGCGCCGCGACAATCTCCCCTGGTTCACACCATTTGCCGGGCGAATCCCCGCCCGGCCTCTAAGGGGGTTTCGTGAAGAAGCTTCTTGCCGTGGCCGCGGCAGCAGGCCTGGGCCTATCTGGGCTCGGTCTGGGCGCCACAAGCGCGTCGGCGACCGCGGGCACGTCCGGCGCCTTCCGGCCGGCGAGCCTCACCTGGCACGCCTGCCAGCCGGACATCGTGACAGGGGCGCAGGCCTACGACGGCCTCGGCCCGGTCAAGGTTTCGACGATCATCCAGTGCGCTGAGCTGAAGGTGCCGCTGGACCACGCCCGGCCGAACGGTCAGCAGATCACTCTGGAGCTGACCAAGACCCCGCATCAGGGCACGGGTGCCGCCAAGGGCGACATCGTGGTCAACCCGGGTGGCCCGGGCGGCGAGGGCGCTCTGTTCGGCCCCCGCGTCTACGCCCAGAACTCCGCCTCGATGCAGGCGGCGTACAACGTCATCGGCTTCGACCCGCGTGGCATCGGCTTCAGCACGCCCAAGCTGACCTGCGACGTCAACTACAGCAACGCCCCGCGGCCGGATTACGGCACGGGCGGCCGCCGGGACGACGCGGAGTGGCTGAAGAAGTCCAAGGACTACGCCGACGCGTGCTACAAGAACTTCGGCGCCCACGCCAAGGTCGACCTGCTCGACCACATCAAGACCATCGACTCGGTCCAGGACATGGACTCGATCCGCCAGGCGCTGGGCGACAAGAAGCTCGACTACTACGGCGCCTCCTACGGCACGTACCTCGGCCAGACCTACGCCACGGTGTTCCCCAAGAACGTCGGGCGCATGGTCCTGGACGGGAACGTCGGCCCCAAGGGCGTCTGGTACGACGCGCAGCTCAACCAGGACGTGGCCTTCAACAAGGACATGGACTACTACTTCGGCTGGATCGCGAAGTACGACTCGACCTACCACCTGGGCGCCACCCAGAGCGCCGTCCGCAGCTTCTACTACAAGCTGCAGGACAAGCTGGCCGAGCACCCGCTGACCTACACCGGCGGCGGCCAGACCGTCGCGGTCGGCGAGGACGAGCTGGTGGACAACATCCAGAACGCGGCGTACCGCCGCAGCCAGGCCGTGTGGAACTCCTACGCCGCCGCGCTGTCGGCCTACAAGGCCGGCGACGTCGCGACGTTCGCGGGCACCTTCGGCGCCGCGACCACCGGTGGCAGCGATGACAACTCCTTCGCCGTCTACCTCGCCGTCCAGTGCACCGACACCCAGTGGCCGCTCAGCTGGGCGAAGTGGCACGCCGACGCGGTGCGCACCAACAAGACCAGCCCCTTCCTGACCTGGGGCAACGTCTGGTTCAACGCGCCCTGCCTGTACTGGCACGCCAAGGCCGGCACGCCGGTCGACGTCGGCCACACCAAGGACCTGCCGAGCAACATCCTGATGTTCCAGGCCACCGAGGACGCGGCCACGCCGTACGCCGGAGCGCTCGAGCTGCACAAGATCCTTCGCGGCTCGCACCTCGTGGTCCAGGACGGCGACCGCACGCACTGCATCGTGCACCGCGGTGACCTCCGTCCCGGCGGCGTCGACTCCTACTTCGACGCCTACTTCCTGAACGGCGCCCTGCCCAAGACCGACACCGTGCACGTCTCGCAGCTCGGTGACCCGGTCCCGCCGGCCGCCTCCGCCAAGAGCAAGGCGGAGCCGAGCCACGCCCTCCAGTAATCCCGCTCGCGCGATGGGCTCCCGGCGAACCCGGGGGCCTTTTCGTGTTCCGCCGCCTATTGAGGACGGAAACCGACCGCAGTCGTCCCTAACGTCGGTCAGGAGGAAAGCGAAAGGGGACGACATATGACCATCACCGCCGAGTCCGCGAACACCGAGCCCGCCGTACTCCTGCAGACCCTGGCCAGGCAGCGGTCCTTCCTGCGCCAGACGGTCCGCGACCTGACCGACGAACAGGCCGGTCTGCGCACCACGGCGAGCGCGCTGTGCCTGGGCGGCCTGATCAAGCACGTCACCGAGGTCGAGCGCGGGTGGATCGACTTCATCGTCCACGGTGCTCCGTCGATGGAGGGCGCCGAGGAGGGCTGGGACGCCCTGTTCCGCATGCGGGAGGGCGAGACGCTGGCCGGAGTGCTCAAGGGGTATGAGGAAGTCGCCGTCGTGACGGAGAGGATCGTGACGAGCCTGCCCGACCTGGAGGTGTCGCATCCACTGCCCGAGGCGCCCTGGTTCGAGCCGGGCGCGAGCTGGACGGCCCGCCGGGTGCTCCTGCACGTTCTGGCCGAGACCGCCCAGCACTCCGGGCACGCCGACATCATCCGCGAGTCCCTCGACGGGGCCAAGACCATGGGCTAGGACGCTTCCGGGTGCCCGGTCACGCCGCCGTCCGCGGTGTGCTCGGTGGCGAGACGCGCGAGCTCGACCCGCGACGCGATACCGAGCTTGCGGAACACCTGCCGCAGGTGAAACTTCACGGTGTGCGGCGAGACGAACATCTGCGTGGCGACCTGCGGGTTCGTCAGGCCCTGTGCGGCGAGCGCGGCCACGTTGCGCTCGGTGTCGGTGAGGCTGGACCATCCCGACACCGGGCGCTCCGACTGGGTCCAGTGGCGGCGCCGCACGCCGAGCCGGCGCAGCCGGGCGCGGATACGGGCCGCGTCCCGGCCCGCGCCGATCCGCTGGTAGCCGTCGAGCGCCTCGTCCAGGGCCTCGATCGCCGCCTCGTGATCACAGCCGTGGCGACCGGAACCGTGGTGATCGCAGCCCTGCTGAGCGGAGTCGAGCCGGCCGGAGTCGCCGGCCGGTGCCGCGAGCAGGACCCCGAGGTCCTCCGCGGCCGAGGCGCGGCTCCAGGGACCCAGATGGGTGGTGGCCGCGCGGGAGAGCTCCATCCGGTCGCCCCGCAGGATGCCCTGGGCGTGCGCGGCAGCGGCGGCGAGACTGGGGAAGTCCGGGTTGTCGCCGGCGAGCCGTCCGGCCGTGGCGGCGACGGTCTCGGCGCCGGCCCGGTCGCCGGCTTCGAGCGCGGTCCGGGTCAGCCAGGCGGCGGCGTCGGGTTCGCTCATGAGCAGGTAGCGCTGCTCGGCAGGATCGGTGTACGCGGCGTGGAGCAGATCCAGGGCCTTGCGCGGGCCGTCCTGTGCGTCGGCGAGCAGCGCCAGGGCCCAGGTGCCCCAGGTGATCCCGAACCTCGCGCCCGCCTGGCGCCGGTCCTCATAACGCTGGGCGTGGGCGGTCGCGGTGTCCATGTCCCCGCGGTGCACCGCGACGATCATGAGCACCGCGAGACCCACGAGGACGAACGCGTCCATGCTCATCTCGTCCGCGATGGCCAGGCCGGCCTGCGCCTCGGCGGTCGCGTCGTCGAGCCGGCCCTCGGCGAGCCGAAGTCGCGCGCGAAAGATCGCGGGGCAGGAGGCGTACGCGGTGTGCCCGAGCGCCGTGATCTCCTCGGACGCGCTCTGGAGCTGGGCCTCGGCCTCCTCCAGCATCCGCATGTCGGTGAGGATGAAGGCCAGGTGGAGGCGGGGATGGGCGCGCCGTGCCTGTACCTGGTCGCGGGGCGCGATGCGCACGGCCTCGCGGATGTGATCGATCCCGCCGGCGGAACGGCCGTCCGCCCACGCGCTGTAGGAGAGCAGCATGTGCGCGCCGACCTGCGCGGCGTGACTGTGGTCGCGCTTGGCCGCCACGATCACCTCTGCCCGCTCGCGGCCCCGCCGGTAGTCGTGGCAGGCGTACAGGGCACGGAACAGCACCTGCTCGGCCAGTCCACGTAGTTCGTCGGGCAGGTCCGGCTGGCCCAGTGCCGTCTCGGCCTCGGTCACCGCCTCCAGCGGACGGCCGGCCAGCAGCAGGGCGTACGCGAGCTCGTACCGCAGGCGTGCGGCCTGACCGGGCTGCGACGCCTGGCTCATCGCGGTGCGGGCGAACTCCGCGGCCTCGGGCAGCCGTCCGGAGGTCGTCAGGGCATAGACGGCGGTGACCGTACGGTCGAACCGGCCAGGATCACTGGAGGCGGTGAGTTCGAGGGCGCGTACCGCGAGGTCGGCGGCGCTCTGCGGCGAGGACGGCAGCACCTCGCCGACGGCATGGTCGAGGCCTTCGAGCGCATGGGCGTCGCCGGGTCGCGCGTAGTGCATCAGGTGCGCGGCCGCGGGAATGGCCGAACCACCGCGTTTCAGCAGCATCTCGGCCGCCTGCCGGTGCAGCGCGTGGCGTACCGGCATCGTGACGGTCTCGGTCACGGCCTGCCACAGCAGATCGTGCCGGAACATCAGCTGATCGCCGGACGGAACCACCACCCCGGCCGTCTCCGCCTCCTCCAGCGCGGGCAGGAGCCGGCTCGGCGGCTCGGCGAACATGTCGGCCAGGTCGTCGACGCGGAACGAACGGCCCAGGATCGCCGCGACCTGGAGCAGATGGCGGGTGTGCGGCGACAGCCGGCCCAGCCGGGTGCGGGCGATCTCCTGCACCCGCCGCGGCAGCCGCCGCGAGACGAGCTGTACCTGGCCGTCAGCGATCGCGGCCGCACCCTCGTCCCTGAGACCGCGGAGCAGCTCGACCAGCATGAACGGGTTGCCCCCCGTCGCTCCTGTGAGCGCGAGCAGCTCGGGGGAGGGCGCCGCTCCGAGTACGTCCGCGACGATCTCGGCGACCGCGCGTTCGCCCAGCGGCTCCAGGACGACGCGGCCGGCGCCGTCGCGCTGCAGGACCTCGTACAGCCGGTCCACGCCGCAGGCGGTGTGGCCGGTCGTACAGGAAAGGATCCATACCAGCGGGTACGAGGCCAGCTCGGGGATCAGCGACCGCAGGGCCAGCAAGGTGGTCGGGTCGGCCCACTGCAGGTCATCGAGGGCGATCAGGAGCGGGCCGTGTGACACCCGCTCCTCCAGCCGCGCCTGCAACTGCTCTATCAGCCACAACCGCAGGTCGACCGTGTCAGAAGGCGGTCCCTTGACCTCGCGCAGCGTCTGCGGCGACTCTCCGAGCGCCATCATCAGCGGAACCAGCGGTGCCAGCTGACTGGGCTCGTCCGCCGCGCCGTGGGCGAGCATGAAGCCGCGGCCGGCCGCGGCCTCGATCGCGTCGGCGAGCAACCGGCTCTTGCCCATGCCGGACTGGCCTTCGATCAGCAGGACGCCGCCACGGCTCTCCTCCGCGGCACGCAAGAGGGCGGTGACGATCTTCCACTCCCGGCTTCGGCCACGCCAGCCACGCCGCGATGAGCGCCCGAGGTCGACTCCTCCGGCCGCGGTATCCGAGGCTGACGGCGGTGCGCCCACCGTAGGTCCGTGTGACACCAGATTTACAACTTACCTGGTCAATGCGTATGCCATCCTGCCCGAACGGGTGGTGCGCGGGTAGCTGGTACGTGAGCGACCATGGGGTGTGGCGGGTACGGGCGGGGCGGACCCGGTCATGCGGCGAACCGTTCGTAGCGGTCGGCTGGGCCTCAGCGCGCCCCCCCGGAACCGATGCCGAGGCCCAGCCGATCCGTATGTCGCCCGCGAGCCAAGGCGGCGGCGCCGGCCACCGGGTCGGTATCCCCCGACGCTGCTGAGCCGCCGCCCCCAGATCGGGCTCAGTTGGCCGAACACCCTCACCTCCGGCTCGAGGTGGCGACCACTTCATGTTCTGCTAACGCCGCGCTCTCCGTATCGCCCATGTGGGCAGGTTCCGTATTTCGTATACAGCAGCGGACGGCTCTCCTCTCCGACGGGTGTTGCCGAAGGTGGGGACGTGTCGGCTGGGACCGGCGGCCGGCCCCGGCCGCCTCACGGACGCTGTTCCGGCAAGGTGAGAACCTCGGCTCCGTCGCTGGTGATGGCGATCGTGTGTTCACTGTGTGCGGTCCGGCAGCCCGTCGCGCTCCGGAGTGTCCAGCCATCGGTGTCCGTGACGAGCTCGGCGGTGTCCGCCATGATCCACGGCTCCAGTGCCAGCAGAAGCCCGGGGCGCAGCCTGTATCCACGACCGGGGCGCCCCATGTTCGGGACGTGCGGGTCCTGGTGCATCGTCGAGCCGATGCCGTGACCGCCGAACTCGGTGCTGATCCGATATCCGGCTTCGCCGAGGACCGTGCCGATGGCGTGGGAGATGTCTCCGATGCGAGCTCCGGGGCGAGCCGCGGCGATCCCCGCGCTCAGCGCGCGCTCGGTCGCGCTGATCATGGCAACGCTCTCCGGGGACTTCTCGCCCACGATGAAGCTGATGGCGGAGTCCGCGACGACTCCGCCTTTGGCGACGGCGAGGTCGAGCGTCAGCAGGTCGCCGTCGGTAAGCGCATAGTCGTAGGGCCGCCCGTGGAGCACGGCGTCGTTGACCGACGTGCAGATGTAGTGACCGAACGGCCCGCGTCCGAAGGACGGCTCGTAGTCGACGTAGCAGGACTGCGCTCCGGCCTCTGCGATCATGGTCTGGGTCCACCGGTCGATGTCCCGGAGGTTCGTGCCCACCTCGCAGCGGCTCTTCAGCGTCCGCAGGATGCCGGCGACCAGGGCACCTGCCGCCCTGGCCCGTGGCAGTTCCGCCGGGTTCAAGATTTCGATCATCTGGCACCTTCTCCGTACAACCAATAACTATCCCGGTAATAGTATCCCGGTACTATAATCGGTGTCATGGTCAGACTGCCGCTCACTCCCGCAGAGGTCGAACGCGGGCAGCGCCTCGGCGCCCTCCTGCGACGTGCGCGGGGGCAGAGCTCGATGCTCAACACCGCGCTGGACGCCGGCGTCTCACCGGAGACTCTTCGGAAGATCGAGTCCGGTCGTGTGGCCACCCCTGCCTTCCCGACCATCGCTGCGATCGCCGACGTCCTCGGCCTTTCTCTCGATGCGCTGTGGGCGGAGGTCAACCGGCCGGACGGCGCGGCCGCGGGATCAGGTCGCGGCGAGGGTGAGCGGCTGGTCTCGTAGGTCTCGACGCCGGCCGCGTCCCTACGCCAGGCTCTCAAGGATGGTCGCGTTGGCGAGGCCGCCGGCCTCGCACATGGTCTGCAGCGCGTACCGTGCGCCGCGTCGGCGCATGGCGCCGACGAGTGTGGTCATCAGCCGGGTGCCGCTCGCGCCGAGTGGGTGGCCGAGGGCGATCGCGCCGCCGTTCACGTTCACCTTCTCCGCGCCGGCGCCGGTCTCCTGGAGCCACGCCAGGACCACGCTGGCGAAGGCCTCGTTGACCTCGAACAGGTCGATGTCCGCCAGGCGCAGCCCGGCCCTGCGCAGCACCTTCTCGGTGGCCGGGATGACTCCGGTCAGCATCAGGAGCGGATCCGAGCCGGTCACCGCGAAGCTGTGCAGGCGTGCGACGGGCCGCAGGCCGAGCCGTGCCGCGGTCTCGCTGGAGGTGATGAGGATCGCCGAGGCACCGTCGTTGATCGGGCTGCTGTTGCCCGCGGTCACCGACCACTCGATCTGGGGGAAACGCTCGGCGTAGGCGGGGTCGGCGAAGGCCGGGCGCAGGCTCGCGAGCACCTCGGGCGAAGTGCCCGGCCGTACGGACTCATCGCCCGTGACCAGGCCCGCGTCCGTCCTGACCGGGGCCAGCTCGGCGGCGAACAGGCCCTCGGCGTGCGCCGCGGCCGCGCGCTGGTGCGAGCGGCCGGCGAACTCGTCCATCTGCTCGCGGCTGATCGACCACTTGGCGGCGATCAGCTCGGCGCTGATGCCCTGGGGGACCAGGCCGCCGGGGAAACGTGCCGCGACGCCGGGGCCGAACGGATCGGTGCCCGCCGGCACGTTCGACCACATCGGAACACGGCTCATCGACTCGACCCCGCAGGCGACGACCACGTCGTACGCCCCGGAGATCACTCCCTGGGCGGCGAAGTGGACGGCCTGCTGGGAGGAGCCGCACTGCCGGTCGATCGTGGTCGCCGGCACGGAGTCGGGCAGGCCGGCCGACAGCCAGGCGTTGCGGGTGGTGTTCATGGCCTGCTCGCCGACCTGGTCCACGCAGCCGCCGATGACGTCGTCGACGAGCTCGGGATCGATGCCGCTGCGTCCGACCAGGCTGCGCAGGGTGTGGGCGAGCAGTTCGACCGGATGGACACTCGCGAGCGTGCCGGTGGGCCTGCCCTTGCCGATCGGCGTACGCACTGCCTCCACGATGACGGCGTCACGCATGCTGCTCATCTCCCCGCGTACAGAGTTTGGAAAACCAACCCACTGTAGGATCCGGTGGGTTGGAAAAGCAAACGCACACATCTACGGTGGAGTCATGACCACGCCGCGCCCCTGTTCGATCGCCGACACGCTCAGCGTGGTCGGAGAGAAGTACTCCCTGCTCGTCCTGCGCGAGGTCTTCTTCGGAGTCCGGCGCTTCAACGACATGGCCCGCAACATCGGCGCCCCCCGTGACGTCCTGACGGCACGCCTGAACCACCTGGTCGAGGCCGGTGTGCTGGAGAAGGCGCCGTACAGCACGCGTCCGCTCCGCTATGAGTACCGTCCGACGGAGGCCGGCCGGGAGCTGCGGGGCGTGCTGCTCACGCTTCTGCGCTGGGGCGACCGTTATCTCGCCGACCGGCCGCCACTGGTCTTCGAGCACAGCTGCGGCGCCGACTTCGAGGCGAAGGTCGTCTGCCGTGCCTGTGGGGGCGACGTGCCCTCCGACTCCATGACGCCGCGGTTCGAGGTCGAGGGCTGGGGCGCGGCCGGCCAGGTGAGCGGCTGAGGCGCCCGCGTTAGGGCGCGGTCGCGAAGCGCCGAAGTGCCGCGGCGAGCCTGACGAGGTCGATCTCGCCGAGGTGGTCCATGACGTGCCGCCGGACGCTGGCCAGATGGGTGGGGTAGGCCTCTTCGAGGCGGGCCAGCCCGAGGTCGGTGAGCACGGCGTTGGACCCGCGTGCGTCCTCGGCACACTGAACGCGTTCGACCAGGCGGTCGGCCTCCAGCCGGCCGACGATGCGGGTCATGCCGCTCAGCGAGACGTCGCACTCCGCCGCGAGCTCGCTCATCCGTAGGTGGCGGTCGGGCGCCTCGGAGAGGTGCATCAGCGCGGCGTACTCATTGAGCGTCAGCCGCTGCTCCCGCATCAGATCGGCGTCGATCGCGCGGGGCACGACGATGATCGCCCGCCCGATCGCCCGTGCGACCGCCTCCTCGTCGGGGCTCAGTGGCTTCTGCGGAGACGCCGTTTCCTGCGTGCTGCGCTCCTGGGCTGCGGGCATGTCCTCAGGGTACTTGTTTGACAAAGCAACGGACAAGCGTATTTGCTTCACACAGCAAGTACTTCACGCGGCAAGTAAACGTGCCGGGCCGTCCCGCATGGCCCGGGCGAGGAGAGATGACAATGACGACCAAGATCGGGATCATCATCGGCAGCACCCGGCCAGGGCGCGTCGGCGAGTCCGTGGCCCGCTGGGTGTACGACAACGCCGTACGGCGTGGCGACGCGGAGTACGAGCTGGTCGACCTGCTCGACTACAACCTCCCGCACCTCGACGAGGCGGTGCCCCCGTCGATGGGGCAGTACTCCCAGCCGCACACCCAGGCGTGGGCCGCCAAGATCGCCTCCTTCGACGGCTTCGTCTTCGTCACGCCGGAGTACAACCACTCCACGTCCGGCGCGCTGAAGAACGCCATCGACTTCCTGTACGCCGAGTGGAACAACAAGGCCTGCGGTTTCGTCAGCTACGGCTCGGTCGGCGGCGCTCGCGCCGTGGAGCACCTGCGGCTCATCGCCGGCGAGCTCCAGCTGGCCGACGTACGCGCCCAGGTGGCGCTCTCGCTGGCCACGGAGTTCGAGAACTACAGCGTCTTCAAGCCCGGCGACTACCAGCTGCCGGCCCTCGAGGCGACGCTGGACCAGGTCGTCGCGTGGAGCGAGGCGCTCAAGCCGCTGCGCACCGCCGCCTGACAGGCGAGGCGAACGTCAGGTCGCGGGCCGCCTTAGTCGCGACGAGCGATGCCCGCGACCTGCCAGCGCAGCTCCTGCGCGGAGTCGGGCGTGTGGTGCAGCGGCACCGCGGCCGACGCCGGCGGACGCCACTGCGGAAGGACCGTCACGCCCGGGTCGACCAGCTCGAACCCGTCGAAGAAGCCGGTGATCTCCGAACGGGACCGTGGGTACCACGGAGGCGCGCCCGAGGCGGTCAGGATCTTTCCGATGGCATGCGTACGCGGATCGTCCAGGATGTGGGAGATGGCCAGGTAGCTACCCGGCGCCATGGCCTCGTGCAGGCGGTGCAGAATGCCGGTGGGGTCGTCCTCGTCGGAGACGAAGTGCAGGATGGCGACGATCAGGATCGCCACGGGCCGGTCGAAGTCGATCAGGGCCCGCACCTTCGGATCGTTGAGGATCTCCTCCGGCCTCAGCAGGTCGCCGTGTGTGAACAAGGTGTTCTTGCCGGTGGCCAGCAGCGCCCGGCCGTGGACGACGGCGTGGGGATCGTGGTCCACGTACACGACCCTGCTGTCCGGGTCGACGGCCTGCGCGACCTCGTGAACGTTCTGCTGGGTCGGCAGGCCGGATCCGATGTCGAGAAACTGGCGGATTCCCATCTCCGCGGCCAGATGGTGCACCGCACGTGCGAGGAACGCGCGGTTGGCCGCGACCATCTCCCTCGACTCCGGCACCGCCGACATCATCTGGTCCGCCGCGGCCCGGTCGACGACGTAGTTGTCCTTGCCGCCGAGGTAGTAGTCGTACATGCGGGCGACGCTCGGTCTGCCGGTGTCGATCTGGGTGGCGAGCGGCCTGTCGTCATCTGCCATGGGGTGTCCGCCAAAAGCTGTGTGGTGCCGTCGCGTTGCAACGTTCCCATGTCGGGCTCCGCGGCTCCCGCGTTGTGCAGAGCTTGTTCTAGCAGACTCCGTACGCACCACGCGCGATGGTGTCACGCCGTAGTGTTCTGGTGACAATGCGAACACCACCGACAGATCCGTCAGCGGGGTGAGAGGGAGTGACGGTACGCACCGGTGCCTTGATCGCGGGTCGTTACCGGGTCGAACGCCAGATCGGCTCGGGGGGGATGGGCGCCGTATGGCTGGCCACAGACGAGGACCTTGACCGTCCGGTGGCGCTCAAGCGCGCTCATCCCGCGGCCGACGAACGCCGGCTGCGCCAGCTCTCCCGCGAGGCGCGCATCGCGGGTGGCATCGACCATCCACGGGTCGTGGCGCTGTACGACCTGGTCACCGACGATGCCGCTACCTGGCTGGTCATGGAGTACGTCCCCGCCCGCGATCTGGCCGACCTTATCGGCGCGGGCGGCGTCCTGCCCCCCGAAGACGTCGCCCGTATCGGACGCCAGCTCGCCGAGGCACTGGCCGCCGTGCACGCCCTGGGCATCGTCCACGGCGACGTGAAACCGGGGAACGTCCTGATCACCGAGGCCGGCGATGCCAAGCTCACCGACTTCGGCGTCGCGCGGGCCCTCTGGGGCGATGAGACCATCAGCGACAGTGGCCTGTTCCGCGGCACCCCGGCCTACGTCGCCCCGGAAGTGGCCCGCGGGGCGAAGCCGCTTCCGCCCGCCGACGTCTTCTCCCTCGGCGCGACCCTGTTCGCCGCGGCGGAGGGAGTCTCGCCGCTCGGCTCGGGCGACAACCCCCTGACCGTGGTCTGGCGTGCCGCCTCCGGGCACGTCGCCGCCCCCAGCTCCCCGGGGCCGCTCGGCGCCGCCCTGTCGGCGATGCTGGCCCTGGAGCCGGCCGACCGGCCCGACGCCGCCGAGGCCGAGCGCCTCCTCGGGCTCCGTGCCGTCCCCGAACCGGCGCCACCTCGCCGATTAGGACTCGTCGCGCTCGCGGCCGGTGCCGCGATGGTGCTGGCCGGCGCGTCGCTGGTATCCCGGTCGGCGGGTTCCGCGCCGGCGGGCGGGCCGGCCACGCCGGCGGCCACCCCGGTCTCGGCCATCGGCGACCCGCGTACGGCCGATCCGTGCGCCCTGATGGATCCTGCCGGATTCGAGCGGTTCGGGCAGGCGGAGCTGTCCACCGACTACGGCAACTTCAACCGCTGCGACGTCCTCATCCGGCGCGGCGATGACGACCTGGCGGACGTGAAGGTCGAACTCGCGAACGGCCCGGCGCCCGAGCCGGGCTCACAGGACCAGGTCGAGCGGCGGGGATCGATCGAGATCGTGGCCGAGCCGGCGAGCGGCGGCGAGTGCGATCGGACGCTGGTCCTGGCCGACGGGAACCTCGTGGAGGTCACGGCGCAGCGTACGGGCCACGGCACGGTGGACCTCTGCGCCGCCGCCACGCTCGCCACCGACCGTGCGGCGACGGTGCTCGGCCGCGGCCGGATCCCACGGCGTGCCCACGCGCTGCCGGCACGGTCGCTGGGCAACCTGGACGCCTGCGGGCTCCTCGACCCCGCCGCGCTCTCGCGGGTACGCGGCATCGACGGCGCGCATCCCGAGGCGGGGTTCGGCCGGTGGGACTGCCACTGGCACAGCGGCACCGGCGACACCACGATCCAGCTCCGCTTCGACCGCGACGGTCCGCTGACCGCGCCGGACGGCCATCCGAGGCGGCTCGGCGGCCACCCGGCGTACATCACGCCCGGTGGGGACGGGCGCGGCACCTGCCTGGTCCAGGTGGTCCACCGCTCCTACCGGGACACGAGCGGGAACACCACCGCCGAGCTCGTCTTCCTCGTGGTCTCCGGCGGAGAGGCCGGCGGGCGGCTGTGCGACAGCGCCGAGACCCTCGCGTCGGCCGCCGCGGCCAGGCTGCCGGCCGGCTGACGCGGACCGTACGCCGGGGACACCTGTCGGGACGAGCCTTCTCGGGAGGGCCAGGTGAGCGAGATCCGTCGGATGACGGCCGGCCGGATCCTGCCGGAGAGCCATGGCAGCCTGGCGCGCGGCGTCCCCTCGTCGGCGCCGGGGACGATCTTCACGCTGACCCTGGCCGGCGGCGTCGCGCTGGGCCCGGGGGAGGGCCGTACGGTCGTGTTCGGCCGTAACCGGCCCGAGGTGCATGTCTGCCTCGGCGAGGACGACCTGCGGGTGAGCCGCAGGCAGGGCGCGCTCGTGCACCTCGGGAAGAAGTGGTGGGTGCACAACCACGGACGGGTGCCGATCCGGCTGCCCGGCTCCCGCCTGCTGTTCGAGAACGAAGAGCCGGTGCCGCTGGAGGAGGGCTACACGCCGCTGTTCGTCCGCGGGTCCAACCACCGCGAGCATCTGCTCGAGATCTACGTGACCGGTGCCGACGGCCGGCGGCCCGCGCCGAGGCACCGCGACATCACGCAGCCGCCCAGGATCTGGACGCTCGACGAGGACGAACGCCTCGCGCTGATCGTCCTCGGCCAGCGCTACCTGCTGCACGAGCCACGGCCACAGCCGCTGCCCTGGCACGTGGCCGCCGCCCAGCTTGCCGAGCTGGCGCCCGAAGCGGGCTGGACCAGGAAACGGGTCGAGCACCTCGTCGTCGGCGTACGCAACCGCCTGTCCGCGGACGGCGTCGCCGGCCTGACCCGCGCCGAGATCGGCGAGCCGGTCGGCAACGCCCTCAACCACAACCTCCTACGGGAGCTGCTGCTCTCGACCACTCTGGTCCCGCCCGACCTGGCCGTGCTCGACCTGGCCGCGCTCGACGGCGACGAACGCCCCCAGGAGTGACGCGCCGCCCGGCCTGTCTAGCCTGGTGCGGTCCTTCATCCCCAGACAGGATCATGGTGTGGATCTTCCACTGACGGAGTTCGACCCGAACTTCACGGCTCTGATCACTCCGACTCCGCCGGCCCTGACCGAGCCGCTGCCGGAGCGGGTCGTGATGTGCTTCTTCCCCGAGGTGGTCGACGACCTGGTGGCCACCCACGCAGGGCGGCGGATCGGTGAGTTCTCCCGTGAGATCGGGGGCCACCGGATCTATCGGCTGGTCCACGACGGGATCCCGGTGGCCGTCTTCCACCCGGGCGTCGGTGCGCCGCTGGCCGTCCAGCACCTCGAACGGGCGATCGCCGCAGGCGGACGGTCCTTCGTCGCCTGCGGTGGCGCGGGGGCCATCCAGCCCGGACTCGCACTCGGCCATGTGGTCGTCCCGGACGCCGCCGTACGCGACGAGGGCACCTCCTACCACTACGCTCCGCCCGCGCGGGTCATCCGGGTGGACCCGTCCCTGGTGGACAGGGCGGTGGCGACCCTCGTCGCCCGCGGCGTCCCGTACACCATTGGCATGACCTGGACCACGGACGGCGTCTTCAGGGAGACCCCGGCACGGGTACGCGCCCGGCGGGACGAAGGCTGCGTGACCGTCGAGATGGAGACCGCGGCCTTCCTCGCCGTCGCCGCGTTCCGTGACGTGCGTTTCGTGCAGTACCTCTATGCCGGAGACGACCTCAGCGGTGAGGCCTGGGACCACCGCGGCTGGACCACGGCGGACGTACGCGCCGACCTGTTCCAGCTCGCCGTCGAGACCGCCGCGGTGATCTAGGCCGCAGGGCCTGTCTCGAAGTCCTCGGTTTGGGGCCGCTCGGTCTGGGCCCCGTCCGGTCTGGGCCCCGTCCGGTCTGGGCCCCGTCCGGGCTGGAGCTCACTCACCTGGAGCCCTCCCGTCTGGGCCCCGTCCGGGATGGAGCCCACCCACCTGGAGCCCACCCGCCCGGGGGTGCCATCCCACTCTCATTGTCCAGCCAGAACAGCGGCGGGCGGAAGTAGAGCGGGGTTCTGTGGATAACCCCGCCCAGGCACAGCCAAGGCGGCGCCACCCGGCAACAGCATGGCTATGAGCCAGACCTTAGGGGCGCAGGACCGCCTTGATGACGCCGTCGGCCCGCCGGTCGAACGATCGGTACAGCACCGGTGCGTCATCGAGTCCGCCGTGATGGCTGACGACCGTGCTCGGCCGGGCGCGGCCGGACAGGACGAGGTCGCGGAGCAGGACGGTGTACCGGCGGTCGTGCGTACGGCCGAAGCGGACCGAGACCCCCTTGGCGAAGAAGGTGGCCCAGGGCACCGTGAGACGCCCGTCGGCGTACCCCTGGGGAGCCGGATGCAGATCCTTCTCGGTGTGGACGCCGATGATCCCAATGTGGCCGGCCGGGTTCACCAGGCGGGCGAGGTCCGCGATGACCTGGGCGGGGTTCTCCTCCCCGGGCACCGAACGGTCACATGCCTGGAACCCGACCGCGTCGATTGCCGCCTCCACGCCGCCCATCGCCTCCTCGCCGATCGGCAGCCCGCCCTTCCTGCGCAGTTCGCGGATCCGCTCGACCGGGTCGCCCTGCCGGTAGTCGACCGGGACGGCGCCCAGCTCACCCGCCTTGTCCAGCCGGTCGGGCACCGCGTCCACGACGTAGACCTCGGCGGCGCCCTTCAGCAGCGAGCCGTACGCGGCCAGCAGGCCGATCGTCCCGGCGCCGAACACCGCGACGGTCGAACCCGCCCGGATCTCCGCCAGCTCGGTCGCGTGCCAGCCGGTCACGAACGCGTCGGCCAGCAGGACCAGATCGTCCTCGAGGTCGTCCCCGGGCTCACCGGGCACCGGGACGCAGTTGGCGTCGGCGTAGGGCACCCGCAGGAGTTCGGCCTGCGCGCCGCGGTACGCGCCCATGCCGGCGTAGCCGTACGCCGCCCCGAACCCTCCCGGGCGCACCCGCAGGCAGGCGGCCGAGAGCCCGCGCGCGCAGTTGACGCACACGCCGCAGTACAGGTGGGTCGGGATCACCACGCGGTCCCCGCGCTCGACCATCTCCACCGCGGAACCGGCCCGCTCGACCACGCCCAGCGGTTCGTGCCCGAAGACCAGGCCCGGCTCGGCCCCGGTCCGGCCGTCGTACATGTGCAGATCGGTCCCGCAGATCGCACTCGAGGTGACCCGCACGACGACGTCGGTGGGTTCTTCCAGCTCCGCGTCCGGCACGTCCTGGACCATGACCGAGCGGGTGCCGGTGAAGACGACGGCTCTCATCCCGGCTGCCCTGGCGAACTACCCATACGGGTAGATGTACCCACAGAACGGGCTTACGGCGCAGCGAGCCGCGCGGTAGCGGTGCTCGGGGCCGCTCGTCGTACGGGCGGCGGCCGCGCGATAAGTCTCGACGGCACCCCGCCGGTCGCCCGTCATCTCCAGAAGGTGGGCCCGTGCTTCATGGCCACCGCGACGCGTTCAGGGTCACGAAGGTGGCGGATAGCCGAGGGTGACCGCCCCGGACACGGCCGTCAGGGTTATGGCGCGGCTCGATCCGGCGTCGACGAGGGCCGGATCGACGTGGCGAGAGCCGCTCGCCGTCGTGCCATCGACCCGGTAACGGAAGCCTGGCGGAACACCGATCGACACGGTGCCGGAGGTGGTGGCAGCGGTGACCTGCTCAGGTGGGCCGGTGAATCCGAGCCGGATCTGTCCCGAGGTCACCTCGGCGTCGACCTTCGGCGCGGTGAGTGCCGTCCCGGCGACCGTGCCCGAGCGCGACCTGGCCCATATTCCGCCCGACACATCGGTCATCCGCACGATCCCCGTCGTCGTCCGCAGATGGAGACCGCCGGCGATGTTCCTTACGTCGATCCTCCCGGAGGTCACCGACGCGCGCACCGACACGTCGGCCGGCACCCGCAGGTCGAGGTCGGCTCCACATTCCAGACTGCTGTACAGCTCCGCCCGCCTGCACGTGACGTCGATCCGCAGGGTGTCGCCGTCCCACGTCTGCCGGACGTTCGGCCTGCTCAGCGCCCAGGTCAGCGTGCGGCGTACGCTCACCTGGCCCGACGGCCCCGCGCCGACCGTCACGGCACCGTCCGGAGAGTCGATCTCCAGCGCCCTGATCGGGTGGCGGTACGAGACGGTGTCGGTACGCGTCTGGCGGATGAGCCGTCCCCAGATCTGCACGCCGAGGGGCACGACGATCACGAACGCGGTCACCACGGCGACGGCGATCCAGATTCCCCGCCGCCGGGGTCGCTCAGGCCCGGTCATGCCCTCACCCCACGCTCAGGAACCGCAGTACGGCGAGCACGCGGCGGTGGTCGGCGTCGGCGGCGGACAGGTCGAGCTTGGCGAAGATGTTGTTGATGTGTTTGGCGACGGCGCTGTCCCCGACCACGAGTTTCTCGGCGATGCCGGCGTTGGAACGCCCCTCGGCCATGAGCGCCAGCACGTCGCGTTCGCGCGGTGTCAGCCGGTCGAGAGGGTCGCTTCGCCGGCGGAGCAGCAGCTGTGAGACGACCTCCGGGTCCAGGGCGGTCCCTCCCGCGATGACCCGGCGTAGCGCGTCGAGGAACGCCGAGACGTCGGCGACCCGGTCCTTCAGCAGGTAGCCGACCCCGCTCGTGTTCGCCGACAGCAGTTCGGCCGCGTACCGCTCCTCGACGTACTGGGAGAGCACCAGCACCGCGATCTCGGGCCACTGCCGTCTGATCACCAGGGCCGCGCGTACGCCCTCGTCGGTGAAGGCGGGCGGCATCCGTACGTCCACGATCACCGCGTCCGGCCGGTGCTCCTCCACCGCCGTCAGCAGGCCGGCCGCGTCGCCGACCGCCGCGGCCACCTCATAGCCCGCGGTCTCGACCAGCTTGATCAGGCCGACACGCAGCAGGACGGAGTCCTCCGCGATCACGATTCGCACGGCAACTCCGCGGTGATGATGGTCGGTCCCCCCGGGGGGCTGGTGATCCGGAACGTACCGTCCACCGAACGGACCCGCCGCGCGAGACCGGCCAATCCGGTTCCCCCGGACGGGTCCGCGCCGCCCACCCCGTCGTCGGACAGGACCATCCGCAGCACGCCGTCGAGCCGCTCCACCGTGATCTCCATGTGAGACGCACGGGCGTGCCTGCTGACGTTGGTGAGCGCCTCGGAGGCGACGAAGTACGCGACGGCCTCCACCGTCGGCGAGGCTCGTTCGGGAACGTCGACCCGCAGGCGTACCGGCAACGGTGCTCGCGCCGCGATGCCCGACAGCGCGGCGTCCAGGCCGCGTGCGTCCAGCACGGCCGGATGCAGGCCGCGCACGAGGTCGCGCAGTTCGGTGAGGGCCTCCTTCGCCTCCTCGTGCGCCTCCACGATGACCCGCATGGCGTCATCCGGCACATCGGTGAGGGTCTCCCGCGCGAGCCCGAGGTTCAGGGCCAGAGACACCAGTCGCTGCTGGGCGCCGTCGTGCAGGTCCCGCTCGATCCGGCGCCGCTCGGTGTCCGCCGCGTCCACGACGCCCGCGCGGCTCTCGGTGAGGTCCTCGACCCTGCGCTGGAGCTCTTTGGCCCGGCTCGGCCCCAGGAGGGACGCCGCCAGGCGGGAGTCGAGCCGGGTGACGCCGGCCGCCACCCAGGGGGCGGCCAGGAGGAGCAGCAAGCCGGCCAGGGTGAGGTAGGCATCCCTGCCGGTCCAGCCGCCCGGGCGAAGCGAGCGCGGAAACGCCCATCCGTAGCCGAAGACGGTCGCCAGCGCGAACCCCGCCGCCCAGGTGAGGACGGTCAGCACTCCGCCCGCGGCGAGGACCGGCCCCGCCACCAGGTGGTAGCCGACCTGCCGCCAGGTGGCCTCCGAGCGCACCGACGCCGTCACCCCGCGCCAGCTGAGGCTTTCCGCGGTCGCCGGCACGTCCATGCCCAAGAGGGCCCAGAACCGTCGTCGCTGCGCCGCCGTCAGCGCATGGGCGCCGACCAGGATCAGCGCGAGCGGGACGACGAGCGCGAGCAGGATCTCGGTCGTCGTGACCGGCACCCACACCGTCCACGGCGACATGAGGACCACGAACGCGGCGAGCTGCACCGGCACACCGGCCGCGACGAACGTGGTGTCCCGCCACGCACGGGCCGACCACGGAGCGTGCGTGAGCGCACCGGTCGATGTCATGAGGTAACCGTAGTTTCCCCAGGTGGGGTGTTTCCATGAACCTCGCTTCACGGTTGAAGGTGGTGCTAACGCCACCACAAGGTCGGATATCCGCGTTACTGGAATCGATCCGCCGGACCGCGACGCTGGTGGCCGTGCCCGACAAGCCGGGCGCGGGAGGAGATCGACCTCATGGCTACCAGTGCGGATCCGAGTGATCGGTGCCTGACCGGCACACCGTGGTCGGTCCGGCTCGGCCGGGCCTCGGAGGGGCGAACCGCCCTCGAGGTGTACGACGCGGAGTCCCTCATCGATGTCGTCGTCGCGACACGAGTGGCGCCGGAGATCCTGCGGGGCGCCCGCCGCGGACACCGGTCCGCCTTCGCGTGGGGTCGCCTCCCCCTGGAAGCCGGCGCCCTCACAGTGCTTTTCGGCCGGGGCCGGCGGCACCGTGACGTGCACGCCGCCGGAGTGATCGCGGTCGGCGGGTTCTGCTGGCTGGCCGTCGCGCACGGAACCTTCAACAACGTCACCGTCAGTCATCGCGGTGCCCGCCGCGGGCGCCTGCGGATGCGGAAGGTCCGCTGATGGTGACGATCGACGCTCGACGCGGCCGGGTCAGGGCGCCCATCGGCCTCGCGGAACACGAGAGTGCCGCCACCTCGCGGTCACCGTGGCTCGCACGCGCGCTGATCGCGGCCGGCCTCGCGATGATCCCCTGGCTGGTCGCGCTCGCCGTTCGGCTTCCCCCCAGCGTGCGGGCCCAGCACTGGGCCACGGCCTGGGTGGGCCTGGACACGATGGAGGCCCTCGGCCTGGTCACGACCGGCGTACTGGTGCGCCTCCGTGACGAGCGGCGCTGCCTCGCGGCGGCCGCCACCGCGACGTTGCTGCTGGTCGACGCCTGGTTCGACGTGACCACCTCGGCCCCGGGAGCCGACCACCTGATGGCGCTGCTCCTGGCGGTCCTCCTCGAGGTGCCGATCGCGTCCGCGTGCGCCGTGCTGGCCCTCCGGACCTTCCCCCGGCGCGAATCCTGATCCGCGCCACCTCGATGAAAGGCAACAGCAGGTGACAAGGCACATCACGATCGTGTCGGCCAGTGTGGGCGCCGGACATGACGGCGCGGCGGCGGAGCTGGCCCGGCGGCTGCGCGAGAGCGGATTCTCCGTCGACTGCCACGACTTCCTCGACATGCTCCCCGCCTCGCTCGGACGGCTGCTGCGGCAGGCGTACGCGATGCAGCTGCGGGCCGCGCCGGAGAGCTGGGGACGGTTGTTCACCGCCCTCGAACGGCGTCCGGGACTCGCCGCGGCGGCATGCGGCCTCGCCGCGCGCGGCGTCGCACGTACGGTCGCGCCGGGCTCCGCCGCCGTCGTCTCGACGTATCCGCTCGCCGGTCAGGTGCTGGGCGGACTGCGGCGACGCGGTCTGCTGGAGGTCCCCGTGATCACTTACCTCACCGACATGTCCGTGCATCCGCTGTGGGTCGCCGAGGGGGTGGACGCCCATCTGGCGCTGCATCCGACGGCGGCGGCTCAGGCGCGGCGGCTGGGCGCCGCCGACGTACGGGTCTCCGGACCCGCCGTACGGCCCGGGTTCCGGCCCCCGGAGTCCGCGCTCGAACGGAACGCCTCGCGCCTGCGGTTCGGCCTGCGCACCGGACGGCCCCTGGCCCTGGTGGTCGCGGGTGCGTGGGGGACCGGCGACGTCGCGGCGACGGCACGCGACGTGGCCGCGTCCGGGCTGGCGACACCGGTCGTCGCCTGCGGGCGCAACGCGGTGCTGCGGGAGGCGCTCGCCCGGTCCGGCGCGGGGATCACGCTGGGCTGGGTCGACGACATGCCCACCCTGATGCGTGCCTGCGACGTCGTGATCCAGAACGCGGGCGGCCTGAGCTCTCTTGAGGCACTGGCGTCCGGGCTGCCGGTGATCAGCTATCGCTGCCTTCCTGGGCACGGGAGTACGAACGCCGCCGCTCTCGACCAGGCCGGCTGGGCGCCATGGGCGCGCCGGCCGGAAGACCTGCCCGGCATGCTGGCCATGGCGCTGGCCCGGCCACCACAGACGCCGCACGCTTCCGCGGTGGACCCGGCCGAGATCGTCGCCGGGCTCGCGCGCTGTGACACCGCGGGGCCGGCCGCCGTCCTGCCCGCGACGCGGGAACCGGCCCTCGCCGGGGAGGCGCCGTGATCGAGACGTCCCGGCAGGTCCGTGCCGTCGTGCTCGGCGCGGCCGGCGTGCTGGCCGCCGCGCACGCCGCGCCCGCGGTCACCTCGCTCGGGCCGCTGCGCAGGCGGCTCTTCCCCGGCCTGGCCGGTATGGGGGATCCCGGCCACGTCGCCCTGACCTTCGACGACGGGCCGGACCCGCGCTCGACCCCGGCTTTCCTCGATGTGCTGGCCGAACACCAGGTCAGCGCCACGTTCTTCCTGCTGGGCCGGATGCTGCGGGCCGCGCCGGACCTGGGCAGGGAGCTGACGGACGCCGGGCACGAGGTCGCCGTGCACGGCTGGGAACACCGCTGCATGCTGCTGCGCGGACCGGCCGCGACGTACGACGAACTCGCCAGGGCGATGGACGCCGTCGTCCGGACGACCGGCACTGTGCCGCGCTGGTACCGGCCGCCGTACGGTGTGCTGAGCCTGCCGGCGCTGGTCGCGGCGCGCCGCCTCGGCCTCACACCGGTGCTGTGGACGAACTGGGGCCGCGACTGGACCCGTTCCGCCACTTCGGCGTCCGTCCGCGCCACGGTCACCCGCGATCTGCGCGGGGGAGGAACGGTGCTCCTGCACGACTCCGACTGCACCTCGGCGCCTGACTCGTGGCGGAGGACGCTCGGCGCGCTCCCATCTCTCTTGGCGGATGTGCGCGGGCGCGGCCTGACCGCAGGGCCGCTGCGCGACCACGCGCTCTCACGTACAGGGAGGAAGATGCTCCCCGCGAGACGTGGAGAATCCAGGGACCGCTGCCGCCCGAATCGATCCGGCCACCGGCCGTTCGTGTAGAGAGTGAGAGGCCGGCATCGAAGAGGAGCATCCGATGAAGCAGTACCTGCTCAGTGAGGTGGCCACGCTGCCGAGCGGGGTACGGCCTTGCCGAGGCGCCGGGTGACGGCCGGCTCGGCGGGTGCGGCCGATGTCACGGCGGCGCGGATAGAGCGCGTGTTCCGTGCCGAGTACGGTCGCGCGGTCGCCGTTCTCGTCCGCGTCTTCGGTGACATCGACATCGCCGAGGAGGCCGTCCAGGAGGCGTTCACCGAGGCGGTACGGCGCTGGCCGTCCTCCGGCCTGCCGCCGAGTCCGGCCGGATGGATCATCACCACGGCTCGCAACCGGGCCATCGACCGCCTCCGCAGGGAGGCGTCGCGCGACGACCGGCACGCACAGGCGGCCCTGCTCAACGCCCAGGACGAACCCGCCGAGCAGGGCGCCGTGCGCGATGAGCGGCTGCGCCTGATCTTCACCTGCTGCCACCCCGCCCTGGGTACCGGCGTCCGGGTCGCGCTGACGCTCCGGTTGCTGGGCGGCCTCACGACCGCCGAGATCGCGCGCGCCTTCCTGGTGCCCGAGCCGACGATGGCCCAGCGGCTGGTCCGCGCCAAAGGCAAGATCCGTGACGCGGGCATCCCCTACCGGGTGCCGGGCGAGGCCGACCTGCCCAGTCGCCTCCGTGCCGTGCTGGCCGTCGTGTATCTGATCTTCAACGAGGGGTACGCCGCCAGCTCCGGAGACCGGCTGGTCCGCACGGACCTCTGTGCGGAGGCCATCCGTCTCGGCCGGCTGCTGGACGCCCTCATGCCCGACGAGCCGGAGACCATGGGCCTGCTCGCGCTGATGCTGCTCCTGGAGTCGCGCCGCACCGCGCGTACGACCTCGGACGGTGACCTCATCCTGCTGGCCGACCAGAACCGTGGTCTGTGGGACCGCGATCTCATCGCCGAGGGCCAGGCCATCGTACGGCGGTGCCTCCAGCGCGACCGGCCGGGCCCGTACCAGATCCAGGCGGCGATCAACGCGGTCCACAGCGACGCGGCGGCCGTGTCCGGCACCGACTGGCGGCAGATCGTGCGGCTGTACGACCAGCTCCTGTCCTTCACCCCGACGCCGGTCGTCGCCCTCAACCGTGCGGTCGCGGTGGCCGAGGTCGAGGGACCGTCCGCCGCCCTGGCCCTCGTCGACGGGCTCGACCTGGACGGTTACCACCTGTTCCACGCCATCCGCGCCGACCTGCTCCGGCGCCTGGGTCGCGACGCGGAGGCGGCCCAGGCCTACGAGAGGGCGATCGACCGTACGGGCAACACCGCGGAACGCGACTTCCTGGAGCGCGAACGCCGTTCGCTCGCCTGACGAAAAGCCCCGCCGTCCAGGGCGAATGTCGCCCTTATCCGGACGCACTTCACTTTCCGTTCATCACCGGAATTTAGCCTGGTCGCAGTTGCCGCCACCGTCGTCGAGGAGGCAAAGACCTGATGAGTCACTGGTCGTTCCTGGTCGTGGTCGTCGTGATCACGGCACTGGCATTCGATTTCACCAACGGCTTCCACGACACCGCGAACGCGATGGCGACCTCGGTCGCGACGGGAGCCCTGCCTCCTCGGGTCGCCGTCGGGATCTCTGGAGTCCTCAACCTGGTCGGGGCGTTCCTGTCCACGGAGGTCGCCAAGACGATCTCGGGCGGGATCGTGAACGATGCCCTGGTCACCCCAGCGATGATCTTCGCCGGGCTGGTGGGTGCCATCGTGTGGAACCTGCTGACCTGGCTGTTCGGACTCCCGTCCAGCTCGTCCCACGCCCTGTTCGGCGGGCTGATCGGGGCGGTCTGGGTGGGCGCCGGTGTGCACGGCGTCCACTTCGACACGGTCACCGAGAAGATCCTCATTCCCGCCATCGCCTCCCCGCTGGTCGCCGGTCTGGTCGCGATGGTGGCGACCTACCTCGCGTACGTGATCACGCGGCGCGGCCGCGAGCGTGAGGTCTCACGCGGCTTCCGGTACGGGCAGGTGGCCTCCGCGTCGCTGGTCTCCCTGGCGCACGGCACCAACGACGCGCAGAAGACGATGGGCGTCATCACGCTCACGCTGATCTCGGCCGGCGTCCTGACCCACGGCTCGGGCCCGCCCTGGTGGGTCGTTCTGATGGCGGGCCTGGCGATCGCGCTCGGAACCTACGTCGGCGGCTGGCGGATCATCCGGACCATGGGCAAGGGCCTGACCGACATCCAGTCACCGCAGGGCTTCGCCGCCGAGACCGCGTCGACCACGGTGATCCTCGCCTCGTCCCACCTGGGCTTCGCGCTCTCCACGACCCAGGTGTGCTCCGGCGGGATCCTCGGCGCGGGCATCGGCCGTCGGCTCGCCGAGGTGCGCTGGAGCGTGGCCGGCCGGATGGCACTGGCCTGGCTGTTCACCCTTCCCGCCGCGGCGGCGGTGGGCGGCGTGGCCGCGGCAGTGGCCAAGCGTGGTACGGCCGGAGTCGTCATCATCTGTGTGGCCGCCCTGGCGGTCGCCGCCGGTATCTACGTCATCTCGCGGCGCAACCCGATCGACTCCAAGAACGTCAACGACGAGCCGATGGCGCCCGCCATGTCGGCGACCGCGGCGTAAGGGGGCAGCGAAGATGGACATCAAATGGAGCGCGCTCGGCGAGGTGGCCCTGGTCAGCTTCGCCGTCGGCGTGGCGATCGTCGTGATCTTCTCGGTCGGCATCCTCGCCTCGGCACAGGGCAGCGACGACGGTGCCCCGTCGCGAGGCGGAACACTCGGCAACGCCGCAGCGGGCCTGTGCTTCCTCGCCTGCGCGCTCATCGCGGCGTACGGGATCTACCTGATCGTCCCGCAGTTCCACTAACGGACGCTCAACGCCTCACCCGCCCGCCCCCGGCGGGTGAGGCGTTCGCCGGTCGGCCAGCCCAGGGACGGCATCGTCGGCGAGCTCTGACCGGCCGGTACTCCGGCTGCCAAGATGCCGCGGCCGGCCGCAGCGGGCGGTCTCCCCGGCGCCGCCTGAGGGCATGGCCGGGGAGGTCTAAGGTTTGGCCGTCGTCAGCCGATGTGCGGGCCGAGTAGGGACAGGTCGGCCGGCGAGAGGCGGTCGCTCGCGGTACGGGCCTGGTGCCAGTAGGGGTAGTTCAGCGGCACCGCGCTGACCTTGTCCAGCCGCGCGCGTTCGTCCTCGTCCAGGGTCAGGTCGGCGGCGGCGAGGTTGTCGGCAAGCTGCTCGCTCGTACGCGCGCCGATGACGAGCGAGGTCACGGCCGGCTTGGTGAGCAGGTACGCCAGGGCCACCCGTGCGGCCGAGACTCCACGGGCGTCGGCGATCTCCACGAGGACGTCGACGGTGTCGTACAGCTTGTCCTCGTCATAGACCGGGGGCTCGTCCCAGTCGGTGAGCTGCCGGGACCCCTCCGGCGCCGTCACCCCGCGGCGGTACTTGCCCGACAGCAGGCCGCCGGCGAGCGGGCTCCAGACCAGGATGCCCAGCCCCTGGTCGATCGCCGCCGGGACGAGCTCGTACTCGGCCTCGCGCGCCTGCAGCGAGTAGTAGATCTGCTGGCTGACGAAGCGGGGGAGACCGAGCCGGTCGGCCGTGCCGAGCGCCTTCATCAGCTGCCAGCCGGCGTAGTTCGACGCCCCGACGTAGCGGACCTTGCCGGAGGTGACCAGGGAGTCCAGCGCCTCCAGGGTCTCTTCCAGCGGAGTGACGCCGTCCCACTCGTGGACCTGGTACAGGTCGACGTGGTCCGTGCCGAGCCGGCGGAGACTGGCCTCACATCCGGAGATGATGTGGTGGCGGGACAGGCCGGCGTCGTTGGGGCCCGGGCCCATCGGCATACGGACCTTGGTGGCGAGCAGGACGTCGTCCCGACGGCCCTTGATGGCCGCTCCGACGATCTCTTCCGAGCGGCCCGCCGAGTAGACGTCGGCCGTGTCGATCAGGTTGATGCCCGCGTCGAGACACATGTCGACCTGCCGGCGTGCCTCGTCGGTCTCGGTGCTGCCCACGTTGGCGAAGTCGCCTTGGCCGCCGAAGGTCATGGTGCCCATCGTCAGCGCCGACACCCTCAGTCCCGACCGCCCCAGCTGTCGATATTCCATGCTTTGATCCTAGACAGCAGGTACTTCGGCGGTCCGTAGGTGGCCCTGTGAGCCGTCGCCGTCGCGAGCGAGGGAGAGCGTCATGATCTTCATCACCGCCAAGTTCCGAGTCCGGCCGCAGGACGCCGACCGGTGGCCGGAGATCGCCCGTGACTTCACCGAGGCGACCCGCGCGGAGCCGGGATGCCTGTGGTTCGAGTGGTCCCGCGGCCTGGACGACCCGACCGAGTACGTACTCGTCGAGGCGTTCCGCGACGACGACGCGGGCGCCGCGCACGTACAGTCGGAGCACTTCAGGACGGCACAGCGCACGCTTCCGCCGCACCTGGCCGCGACACCGCTGATCGTGAACATGAAGCTGCCGCAGGACGACTGGTCAGAGCTGGGAGAGATGGCGGTCTAGTCCGGGTCTCAACCGAAGAGGCGCCGGTCCAGGAAGTCGTTGGTGAACGTCCCGCGCGGGTCGTAGTGCCGCACGAGCGCGTGGAAGTCCTCCAGCCGCGGGTAGCGGTCCCGCAGTCCCTCGGGCACGGTGGTGAAGAGCTTCCCCCAGTGCGGCCTGGCTCCGTACGGCGCGAGGCTCTCTTCGAGGAGCCCGAGTACCGGCAGGACGCCGTCCATGTCCTTGACCCAGGTGAAGTGCAGGGCCATGCTGTCCTGCTCGTACGCGGTGCTCATCCACAGGTCGTCGGCCGCGATGGTGCGGATCTCGGAGATCTGCAGGACCGGCGCGACCTTGTCACGGATCGCGTCCACCGCGTTCAGGGCGGCGACCCCGTGCCGTCGGGGCACGAAGTACTCGGACTGGAGCTCGACGCCGCTGCTGGGGGTGAACTCCGGCCGGAAGTGCGGCAGCCGTTCGAACCAGGGGCCGGGCACACCGAGCTGCTGGGTACACGGGGCGGCGTCGATGCCGGGTACGGGGTGCCGCGGGCCGTCGGCCGGGTGAGCCGTGAACCAGTCCTCCGCCGACCGGTCGCCCTTGGTCTTGACCCAGACCTGGTCGATCTTCGGGCCGCTCCAGCTCGTGAACAGGCTGACGCTGTACGCGCCGCCGAAGACGTCGTCGAAGTGATCGTCGAGGGCCTCCAGGGGCAGCCCTTCGTAGACGTACTGCCGCAGGTCGTAGGCGGGCATGATGTCGAGCGTCAGGTTGACGACGATGCCGAGCGCGCCGAGCCCGACGACGGCGCCGCCGAAGTCGACGTCCTCACGGTCCAGCGAGACGAGGTCGCCGTCGGCGGTGACCATCTCCAGCGCCCTGACCGCCGTGGCGAGGTTCTTGTTGGCGTCCCCCGAGCCGTGCGTCGCCGTGGCGACGGAACCGGCCACCGAGATGTGCGGGAGCGAGGCCAGGTTGTGCAGGGCGTGACCTTGCTCATGGAGCCTCCGGCCCACCTCGGCGTACCGCAGACTGGCGCCGACCTTGACCGCGGCGGCGGCGGTGTCGACCTCGAAGAGCTCCGGCATCTCCGCGAGCGAGACCAGTGTGTGTGGTGTGTCCGCTATGTCGTTGAACGAATGTCCGCTGCCGAGCGCACGCACCTTGGTGCTGTCGGCGACCAGGCGTCGCAGTTGCTCCAGCGAAGCCGGCCGCCGCACCTCATCCGCCTGGAACGTGACGCTCCCCGCCCAGTTCGTCAATCTGCCGGTCATTGGCATCCCCCCTTTTTAGGCCTTCAAGGCAACATATCGGGCGCAGAGGGAGAGAGGAATGCCTGGTGAAGCCGCTTTATGGGAGGCCGCGGGCGCGAGGCGTCGCGGGGCCTGAGACGGCGGAACGGCCGTGTACGGCGAGGGTTCGGCCGCTCGTATATGTGGTTGAAGGACGTCTCACGCGACGAATTGCCCTAGAAATGCCACCACCTGCATGCAGGGTGCGCAAAAATATGACCAGTATCTACGTTCCCCTGGCGTCGCGTCCTTTCACAGGGGTAACTTCTCCACGTCTGTTGTCGTCGGCACCCCGTACGCGATGCGTTGTCTGCTCCGTCGAGTCGGCTTCGATTCGGGCCGTCATAAATCTCGATTTCACACGGATGTAGGTCTCGTGGTCGTTACGGGGAGGCGAGGTCGATGACCCATTCCCCCACGGTCTCCGCCATTGAGCCGGCCCCTTACCGCGAGACCCTCTGGCAGCGTGACTTCAAGCTTCTCTGGGGTGGTTCGGCGGTCTCGCTGCTCGGCAGCATGAGCGCCACCGTGGCCTGCCCCCTGCTCGCGCTCGCCTTGACCGGATCGCCGATCGATGCCGGCCGGTTGGCCGCCGCGGCGACACTGCCCGGTCTGCTGTTGCTGCTGCCGGCAGGGGTCGTGGTCGATCGCCTGGACCGACGGCGAATCATGCTGGTAAGTCAGTCCCTCCGCGGCACGGTCGGGATAGTGCTGGCCATATCCGTGGCCGCCGGCGCGCCTTCGATCCTGCTGCTGACGATCGCCGCCGCGGTCGGCGGCATCTGCATGACGTTCTACAACGTGGCCGAGGTCAGTGCCATACCGAAGATCGTCCTCCCCGAGGACCTGGCTGACGCGGTGGCCAAGAACGAGGCCCGCAGCCACGTCGCCCTCCTGCTGGGACGCCCGCTCGGTGGCCTCCTCTACAGTTTCGGCCGCTTCCTGCCCTTCGCCGTCGACGCGGTCTCCTGCTTCGTCTCCGTGGGAGCGCTCAAGCACATGCGGGCCGAGCCCTTCCGGCCTGATCCGGACACCCGACGCCGGGGAGTCACGGCACTCGCCGGGGAGCTCAAGGAAGGCCTGGCCCGGCTCTGGACGGACCGGCTCCTCCGAACGGCGCTCACGGTCTGTACGGTCACGAACTTCTTCTTCCAGGCCGTCGTCGTGCTCCTGGTCGTGCTGGGAAGGCAGCAGCAACTGTCCACGATCCTGATCGGCACCCTGCTCGCGGCCCCAGGCCTCGGCGGCGTGATCGGCACTGTGTACGCCCAGGCGGAACTGAAAGAGAAGAGCCTGATGGCGGTGACCATCAGGTGCGCCTGGAGCTGGGCCTTACTGATCGGGCTCGTCGCGGTGTCCTCGAACCCGCTGATCTGGCTTTTCGGCTGGGGCGGCGTCGGCTACATGGGGGCGCGCATGAACATCGCGCTGGACACCTACCAGGCTCGTGCGGTCCCGTACGAGCTGCTCGGACGCGTCGCCGGCGCGAACCGCTTCCTGTCGCTCGGCGCCGTCCCGTTCGGCACGTTCTGCGGCGGCTATGCGATCGCCGCGTTCGGGGCCAGGCGGACCGCGATCGCGATCGCCGGTCTGATCGGCGTGCTCGCCGTGATCGTCACGTCCTTCACACTGATCGGACGGCCTCGCTCACCTCGCGGAGCGCGGAGCGGATGAGCGTCTCGACCTGGTCGGGGTCGCCCTGTTCACTGCTCGCCGACCGTACGTGGGAAAAGGCCTCCGCGACGACGGAGATAAGCGCTTCGATCGCCGTCAGAGCCTGCTCGCCGCCGTTGGCGAGTGCCCGGAGGGCCTCGATCTCCACGTTCGCCTCGTAGTAGCAGTCCCGGGCGCGGCCCAGCATCTCCACCAGGTCCTGGTCGTTGAGACGAGCGTGCTGGTCCCGCCGGATGTCCATGCAGATGCGTACGGTCACCGCGAGCAGGAGCACGGCGGACCGGGTACGTGCGAGCTCTCGCCGGAGCCGGCTTTCGTGGGCCTCTTGGCGTTCGGCCTCTCGTGCTTCATTCTGCCGTTGCCGCTCGTGCCGCGAGCGGAGGCTCTCCCCGAGCACCTGCCAGCCGGCGCCGAGCGCGGCGGCGACCGCCGTCGAGCCACCGGTGAAGAGCGCGACCAGCGCGGTGTCCTGCATGACGTAATGATGCGGGAGATTGACTGTCGGTATAGCGTCGCACGTCACATTTGGCGTGATATCCGGGTGGCCTCGACACGTTGGTGTGGCGGGAGAGGCGGGTTCTCGGCGGCGAGTGCGCGGGCCGCCAGCTCGGCGGCGGCGTGGATGTCGCCGATGAGCCGCTGAACCTGGGCCACGCGGAAGAGGACTGGGCCACTGTGGGCGGCCTTGGTCACGGTGTCGTCGAGTTCGAGTCTGGCCGCGTCCACACGGGCCAGGGTCGCCAGCGCCAGGGCTCGTGCCGCGCGGGCCGAAGGTCGGCTCCTGCGGTCGATACGGTCCAGGTCGCGTAAGGCCGACTCCGCGTCACCCAGGTCAGCGAGAATCTCGCCGCGCGTGCTCAGCGCTTCGGGGGTGTCTCCGTCACGCCGCAGTACGCCGTCGAGCACCGCGAGTGCGGCCTTCGGCTGCCCGGCGTCCCACAGCGCCTGTCCCAGCCCAGTCTGGACCGTCGGGTCGTTCGGCATCCGGCCCACCGCGGCCTCCAACTGCCCGACCGCCTCGGCGCGTTGCCCCTGAGCGAGTTGCAGGCGCCCCACGGCGGAGAGCAGGCGGCCGACGGCCGCCGTGTCCTGTAGCGCCTCGAACAGGCTCGTCGCCGTGCGGTAATGGTCGGTGGCGCCCTTCAGGTCGCGTTCTTCGTGCGCGATATTGCCCAGTACGGACTCGGCCTCCGCCCGGACTCGTATTTCCCCGGGGCCGCAGGCCTCCACCGCTTCCTTGGCGTGCCGGCGGGCGAGTGCCGTGTCGCCTTGGGCCAGCGCGGTCTCCGCGGCGCGTAGTTGTGACGCGGCGTCCGATGTACGGATGGGCCAGCGTGCTCCCTCCAGCCGCGCGATGGGACCGCTCAGCTGTGGGCGCTGCAGCTCGTACCATCGGGACCCGTCCCGCCACCGGGCCCTGATCAGATGCTGGTCCTCCATGGCGTGCACCACGGAGTTGGCCATTCTTCTCGTGTCGTCCGGTCCCTCGCGCACCGCCGCCGCTCGGGCGGGCGTGGTGAGGAAGGCGCCGCGCAGCCAGGAGAGGAGGTCGCCCGGCCGTCTGTCGTGATCGGCCGCCACCGTCGCGAGGACCTCCGAACAGAAGGCGCTGAGGGTGTCCCCGACATCGGGGACCATGCCGTGGGAGATGGTCCGGACACCGTCGGGGAGTTCGTCCCACATCCGGCGGCACATCACCTGAAGGAGCACGGGTTCGATGGTGTCGGCGGCGTCGTCCCCGCCAGGGCCCACGGCCCCACGCAGGTCGCCGATGATCTTGGCGGCGACTCCTGGGGCGAAGGAGCGATCAGTGTCGTCCAGAGGCCGTTCGATGGCCTCGAGTGCCCCTTGCTGATCGAGGGGTGGCAACGCGAACTGGGCGTACGGTTCGTCCTTGAGCGCCTTGACGCTCTGGAGCGCGTCGAGGTGATCCTCGCGGAGGGCGAGAAGCAGGTGGGTGTCCGGCCGCCGTCCGAGGGCCTCGATCAGTTCGTCGAAGAACTGCGTACAGGGGTCCGGGTCGGTGTCACGGAAGAGTCGTTCGGCCTGGTCGATCGCGACCAACGTGGGCAGCCGGGCGCCGTACCGGTCGGGGCGCTCCTGACGTCGCAGAAAGGTGCCGATCGCCATGCCGGAAACTCGTGTCGGGGACTCGCTCGGTGACCAGGACGACAGGAGAGCGAGCGTGTAGGGATTCTGTTCGGGAAGCGCCGCCGTAGGGAAGGCGGACGCGCGTGACACGCGACCCACCGGTAGGACGTTGGCCGTGGCCGGTGCTATTGCCGGCACCACGCCGGCGCGCATCAGGGAGGTCTTGCCCACTCCGGAGTCGCCGTACAGCACGGTGATCCGATTTCGGCGCCAGAGCCCCGCGACTTCCCGGGCCGCGTCGTCCCGCCCGAAGAACCGGCGTTGGTCGTTCTCCGTGAAAGGACGAATGCCTGGATAGGGTCCGGATATTTCGGCCGTGCTCATAAGGCTTCCTTCGAAGACCGGAAACTAGAGCAAGGCGGGTGAGGCCGGTTATTCATCCGGGAGGGGGGTCCGGCTTTCGTCGGGTGTCCGGTCGCCCATTTCGGTTGGTGATTGAAAAGGTAGACGGTCGACCGAAATCGCAGCAGAGAGGACGGAGGTCTCACAATGCCGTCCCTTCCGTGACGCACTTCGAGTCGCGGGTGCCTCAGATTTTAGACTGGAATCCGGCGGTGAGCCCGTGGCCGCTCCCGGCTCCGATGAGCAGTTCACGCAACTCCAGAGCCAGTGGGGAATCGTCGAGATCGCCCACTTCCCGCAGCGAGAGTCCGCTGAGTTCGATCAGTTCGCCGCCGAAGTGGATCTCGCCGTGCATGCGCCCTCCTAGTGCCGGCTGTCGAGCGCTCGCGAATGAGTGGATTCCCATTCCCGGCACTCGCGAAGCTGACCAAACCGTGCGAACTACCTGCCCGTCGTGCGGTACATAGTCCGTGGACAAGTTTTACCATGCTGATCAGGCCTTGCGTAGCCTGGAAACGTGGACAGTTGGTTTCCGTCAATGACGGACTAATTACGGCCTACTGGAGGTCGACTTCTGGTAGGCCGAATCCATCATGATCCAAAAATTGAGCATAGTATGTCGGCACGATAGATCGGTTGATAGGGACGCGGAGGCGGGGCCGTGGCGACTTCGGCGTACAGAGGAAGTCCTGGGGGTCGCACGCCCGATGTCTGGGGAAGAATCCCGCCACGCAATATGAATTTCACCGGCCGTGAGGACCTGTTGGCCAAGCTCAGGCAGAGCATCGCCGGCGATGTCACAGCGGTAGTGCCGCCGAAACCGCCAGAACCTCAGGCGTCGAAGACGTCGCAGGCACCGCATGCGTTCCAGGGCCAGGGGGGCGTGGGTAAGACACAGGCCGCGGCGGAATACGCCCATCGATACCGGGGCGATTACGACCTGATCTGGTGGATCCCCTCCGACCAGACGATTCTCGTGCGTTCGACGCTGGCGAGTCTGGCTCCGCACCTTGGCCTGCCACCGGCCACGGCCACGGGCATCGAGGACGCGGCGAGTGCGGTGATCAACAAATTGCGGCTGGGCGATCCTTACGACAAGTGGCTGCTCATTTTCGACAACGCCGACCAGCCGGAGGACCTCAGTGAGTTCATCCCGCACGGCCCCGGGCATGTCCTGATCACCTCGCGCAACAACCGCTGGATCGGCGTCGTCGACACCGTGCAGATCGATGTGTTCTCGCGCCAGGAGAGCACTGAGTTCTTGGACAAGCGGGTTCCGGGCACCATGAGCCCCGCCGACGCCGACGATTTGGCCGACGCGCTCGGAGACCTTCCCCTTGCCCTCGAGCAGGCGGGCGCACTGCAGGCCGAGACCGGTATGACGGTGGAGGAGTATCTCCGGCTGCTGCGCGAGCAGACCAGCCAACTACTGGCCCAGGGAAAGCCGAGCGAGTATCCGGTTTCGATGACGGCCGCATGGGGACTCTCGGTGACCAAGCTGAGTGAGAAGTTCCCCGAGGCGATAGCGCTGCTTCACTGTTGTGCCTTCTTTGGTCCGGAGCCCATTCCTCGTGCCGTGTTCGGCCAGCCCGCACCGGGGCTGAGCGAGGAGATGACGAGCCTGATCGGTGATCCGATCAGGCTCAGCCGGACCATCGGGGAGCTGGGGCGCTACGCGCTCGCGAAGATCAATACGCAGGGACGCACCATCCAGGTGCACCGGCTGATTCAGGCGCTGCTGAAGGACGGCCTGTCCTCGAAGGAGCAGCTGCGCATGCGCGACGACGTCCATGTTCTGCTCCTCGGTGCCACGCCCGAGGGGCCGGATGACACGACGCACTGGACCAGATACTCCGAGCTTCTTGCCCATATCGAGCCGTCAGAGGTGGCGAAGAGCCAAGATCGCGACATACGCCGTCTTGCTCTCGGCTTCGTGAGATACCTGTACGTATCCGGTGACTACCGCTCGGCCGAGAGGTTCATCGGGATCTTCGAGGACCAGTGGAAGGCTCAGTCGGGGGAGCTTGATCCAGACGTCCTGGAGGCGCGCCGTAACCGCGGCATCATCATTCGCGAACTCGGCCGCTACGCGGAGGCCTACAAGCTCAACCAGGAATTGCTCGCCCAGATGCGGCAGGTCGAGAGCCCCGAACCCGCCTATCGAGCCGAGTTGCTCGAGCTCGTCAACAGCATCGGTGCGGACCTGCGGGCGACCGGTGATTTCGTCGCGGCGCGCGAGCACGACGAGGATTCCTTCCGCCGGCACGAGGACGAGTTCGGCGCACACGACGCCCGCACACTACGGGCGATGAACAACCTGGCCGTCGACCTCGGCCTGGTCAGCGACTACGTTGCCGCGCGTGACCTGCACGAGAAGTGCTACAGGAACATGTGGCCAGGTGGCGGTGGTGTCGGTAAGGCGAACATCCTGAGCTCCTGGAGTGGTCTGGCCCGAGCCGTCCGCCTGTGCGGCGACTATCGGGAGTCATGCGACGTGGGAGAGGACGCGTACTCCTTCGGAGTGGACGAGCTGGGAGCCGAGCATCCCTGGACGCTGCGAACGGCCAAGGACCTGGCGATAGCCCTCCGCCGCTTCGGGAAACACGAGGAGTCGCTGCAGATCGCCGAGGACGTCCACGGACGCTACATCCGGATGTTCGGCTTGGAGCACCCCGACTCGCTTGCGTCCGCGATGTGCCTGGCCAACATCCGGCGCAGCATGGGAGACGGCGGGAAAGCTCTCGACCTGGCGGCAGAGGCGCTCGACCTCTACGAGAAGGTCTACGGGGGCGACCACCCTTACTACCACGGCTGCGCCTGCAATCTCGCCCTCCTGCTGCGGGTCACCGGAGAGGCGAGCCGTGCCCGTGGCCTCAACGAGACCGCACTCGCGGGACTTGAGGCCAGACTCGGCCGCGACCACCTCTACTCCCTGACCGTGGCCACCAACCTGGCCAGTGACCTGGCCGCCCTCGGGGACCTGGAGTCCGCGCGGCGTCTGGGGCAGGGCACGCTCCGCCGGCTGCGCAAGCTGCTCGGCGACGAGCACCCGATGGCCCTGGCGTGTGCCGCCAACCTGTCCGCGGACATGCGGGCGGATGGTGAGGAGGAAGAGGGGACGCGGCTCTTCGAGAGCACCCTCGACTCCTATGCCAGGGTGCTGAGCCTCAACCACCCCGACGCGGTCGTCGCCCTCGACGGGCGTCATCTCGACTTCGACTTCGACCCGCCGCCGATCTGAGCTTCAGCGCCGCGCCCAGCGTTCCCGGTGGCGTTCGGCCGTGGTGCGGGCCTGGTTCAGGGCGGACGCGGGCACCGGCTCGCGGCACCAGCCCTGGAGCGTACGGGTCATGTCGGCGACGAACAGCTCGCCTTCGGTGGTGAGCCGGCCGCTCGCCGACAGCGTGTGAGCCGCGAGCACGGACGCGTCACGCCAGCGGGCGAACTCCGTGTGTGCGCGCAGCGCGGCGTCGCCTCGCTCGTGGACTCGCTGGCGACGCCAGTAGCCGGCCACCCCGAGGTGGGCGTAGACGCCATGGAGCAGGCCCGTGACCGGCCGGGGATCGTCTCTCCACGGCGCGTAGTACAGGCTCCCGTCGTCCGGCCTCGTCAGTGACACGACGTCGGCCAGGGCGCCCAGCTTCGCGTGCTGGGCCTCGTGCGCCAGGCTGACCGCCAGCGCGTGCTCGTCCGGTGGGGTGGACATGCCGATGGCGCCGAACGTCTCGGTCGAGGTGGCGCTTCTCAGTCCCTGCTCCGGTGGGGTCAGCGGCGTCAGGACCGTGATGGCGGCCGCGACCTCCTCGGCCGTCGTCCAGTGCCAGCGGACCAGAAGCCGCCAGGCGCGGCGCAGCATCGACCGCCACGCCTCGAGCTCCTCCTCACGCGGGCGCGAGGCCGCGGTCTCGGCGCCGGGCAGCCGGTACGGGTCGACGTCGTCCAGCAGCACCCGCAGTGCCATGCCGTGATACTCGGCCTCCAGCCGCCGCAGTCCCTCCCAGTCGGGTGCGTCACGATGCGGGTCGGCGGGGATCCGCACTCGCACACCGGAGGCGGTCACCTCGCCACCGCCCGGCCCCGACCGTACGGTGGCGGTGCCCGGCGCGTCGGCCGCGGGGACCAGGGCGCGGCCGAGGGACGGCAGGACGACCCCGCCACCGCGTACCGCGACCTCCACGGGGCGCGGGAAGCCGGCCCGCACCACCGCCGCGGCGGCGAGTGAGGTGAGCCCGTCGGTGTCCCCGGAACCCCGCAGGGTCTCCTGTGCCCACGCGCCCACCGCCGGGTGTCGCAGGACGGCCTCGACCGCGTCCGGGGCCTCGTTCTGGATCTCCGCCAGGAGCGCGAACGCCTGCCGCGCCCTCCTGGCACGTACCGGCCCCTCCTCCCTGGCCGCGTCGCGTACGCCGCGCAGAAGGAGCAGACGCTTGCTGTACTGGGCCGCCTGGAGGTGGCCGATCGCGTGCGCGCCGCCGCTTCCCGCGGCCAGGGCGGAAAAGACCTTTCCGGGTATCCAGTGCCGTCTCATCGAGCTCCTCTCCCGTTCAGCCGATCGCCCAGGTCGCGCGCGACGACGGTGCGGATATGGGTGATGAGGCGGATCAGGTCGTCGCAGTAGACCGACGGGTTCGCGAAGCCGCTGCCGGACCTGTACCGATGGGCGTAGAGACCACCACCGCAGATCCGTCGTATCTCGCAGGAGCCGCACCGTGCCGACAGCGCCCGCCCGCCGATCTGCCGCGCGGCCGTCGACGGCAGCAGCAGCACCGCGTCGAACGCGTCACGGGTGACGTGCAGTCCGGTGGCGGCGGCACCCTCGTAGGCGGACTTGAGCGTGTCGACCTGCTCGATGCTTCCGTCGGTCTCCACGACGGCCATCGCGACCGGGGACAGGCCGACCGACTCGGTACGGGAGTCCGCGCCCAGCAGCAGCCGGATGATCTCGCCGAACAGCCGTACGCGGGTCTCCCGCACCGGGACGCCGTACCAGCGGTCGAACACGGCGACGAGCCAGTCCCCGTACGGGGTCGCCGGATCGTGGGGGAGCAGACCGGGCGGCGGTTCGTCCCAGTTGCCGTGCGGCAGCAGGAAGTCGATCGCCGGCGGCTCGAAGTCCAGCAGCGCCTCGTAGGTCGCGACCGGGTCGTTGCGCAGGTCGATCGTGCTCAGCAACCCGCCGAACAGGCGCCGGTACGCGGTCAATCGGCGCAGGCCCGCTCGCACCTCCGTGTGGCTGCCCCGCCCGTCGGCATGGCGCCGGTGCAGGTCGTGTCCGCGCTCGTCCCCGTCCAGGCTGACGCCGACTCGTATGTCCAGCTCGTCGAACAGCCGGAGGAACTCCGGGTCGAGGAGCACCCCGTTGGTCTGGACGTGGGTGTTCACCGTCACCCCGGCGCCGGCCGCGGAGCGAACCGCGGTCACCGCGTGGCGGATGAGGTCCGGGCCGGCGAGCAGCGGCTCGCCGCCGTGCAGGATCAGATCGATCTCCGCCAGGCCGTGAGTATGGGCGTGTTCGGCGATGCGCCGCGCGATCCGGTCGATGGTCTCCGGCGCCATGTACCGCGGTTGGAGACGCCATCCCTGATCGGCCATTTCGTACATGTAGCAGTAGTCGCAGGCCAGGTTGCAGCGACTGTGGATCTTCAGGATGAACTGCCGGAACGGTGTCGGCCGCCACCCTTCCTCGAGCAGTCCTTCGACGTCGAGATCCATCGGCCATTCGCGCTCGTTCGTCCAGCCTGCCACGCCGATCAGCCCCCAAGCACGGTTTGAGCGCGGCGCTGCGCATATGGCAAGTTTGTACGTTTATCTACGCGTAAGACAAGATCGTCAAACCCGTAGTCGATGGTCCGCCGTAGACGGAGAAAAGTTACTCGAATATCGGTCGCCCTTAATGCGCGCCGACCGACCATAAAGGGGAAACGAATGGCAATAAAAGGAATGTACGCCACGCGGCGGATGCACCCGTCGCGGCGATGCCGAGGGATGGAACGTGAGCTCGGGGGTAGCGTCGAGGGCGCGAACTCCGAAGGGAGAGAACATGCGGATCGGGATCGGTGTCCCGAACACCGTGCCGGGGACGAACGGCCCGCTGGTTCTGGAGTGGGCGCGGCGGGCCGAGCAACGCGGCTTCGCGTTCGTCTCCACGATCGGCCGGATCGGCTACCCCTCCTATGACTCGCTGACCGCCCTGGCCGCCGTCGCCGGCGCGACCACGCGGATCGGGCTGATGACCAACGCCGTGCTCGGGCCGACGTACGCCGACGCGGTCCTGGCGAAGACCGCGATGACCGTCGCGCAACTGTCCGGCGGCCGGCTGACCCTCGGCCTGGGCGTCGGCGCCCGTGAGTCGGACTACGCCGCCGCCGAGCGTGACTTCAAGGGGCGAGGCGCGGCGTTCGACCGGCAGCTGGAGTATCTGCACCGCGCCTGCCGCGGTGAGCCGGTCGGCGACTTCGACGGCGAACGACGGCCGGTCGGCCCGCCGGGTGAGGACATCCCCCTGCTGATCGGCGGCCACAGCGAGCGCGCCGTACGCCGGAGCGTGCGCTGGGCGGCCGGCTGGACCGGAGCAGGCGGCGGGCCCGCTCGGGCCGAGCCCATGGTGGGCAGGATCGCCAAGGCGTGGCAGGAGGCGGGCCGGGCCGGAGAGCCGCGGCTGGCCGGACTGGCGTACTTCGGCACGGACGACCGGCTCGCCGCCGAGTCCGATGAGTACCTGCGGAGCTACTACGCCTTCGCCGGCGACCACGCCGCGACGATCGCGGACGGCGCCGTGCGTACACCGCAGCGGATCCGCGGCATCGTCCGGGAGTTCGCCGGCATCGGGATGAACGAGCTCGTCTTCACCCCGACCCTGGCGCGGCTCGACGAGGTCGACCGCCTGGCCGACATCGTCCTCTGAGCGGTCAGCCGCCCGGCTCCCAGGTGATCCGCCAGCCGGGCGGACGCGGGCGCTTGGCCGGGGGCTTGGGGTCGGGCATCGCGCACCAGCCGCCGCAGCTCATCCAGATGGTGCCGCGGCGCGAGCGCTGCTGGCTCTGCGGCCGGGACGTGGTCTTCGGCGCGGGCGGAGGGGCGGGAGGCGCGCCCTGGAGCGACATCGCGGCCGTGTTGGACTTGGGCGCCGGTTTCTTGGGCGGGGAGCTCGGGGCATGTGCCGTGGGCGGCGGCGCGGGGGAGTGCTCGGTGGCGGTGGGGACCGCGATCAGAGCCCCGACGAGCGCCGCGAGCACCGGCACGGCGGCGCGCGTCCTGATCCTGCGGCGGCGTACGGGGGGAACGGCATGCGGCTCCTCGGTGTCATCCACCGGGGGCGGCTCGGCGAGCCGGCTCGCGAGCTCGGTCGCGCTGGGGCGGCCCGCGGGGTCCTCTCCCACCGCCGCGTCGACCATGCGGCGTAGGTGCCCGGCTAAGGCGCCGGTATCGAGGGCCGTACAGCCGGAGCCGGTCCCGCCGAACGGGGTGTGCCCGGTGGCGGCGTAGGTGACGAGGCAGCCCCAGCCGAAGATGTCGCAGGAGGTCTCCGGGGGTCCGCCGGTGAGCAACTCGGGCGCCAGCCAGCCGGGGTTGTCGGCGACCGCCCCGATCTCGGCGGGCTCGTCAGAGGTGGAGATCTCCTGCGCGACACCGAAGTCGATCACACGCAGGCCGTCCTTGGTGAGGAGGACGTTGGCCGGCGTGAGGTTGCCATGCACGATCTTCTCGTCGTGGATGGTCTCGAGCGCCTGGGCGAGGTCGGTCGCCAGCGCCGTCACCATCGCACCGGGGAGTGGTCCCTTGACGTCGATGACCCGCTCGAGCGATGGCCCCTCCAGGTGTTCGCTGACGAGAAAGGGCGGCGTCTCGGCCGTGCCGTCATGGAGCAGCCGGGTCGTACAGGAGGAGGGCAGCCGCCGCGAACATGCGGCCTCCGCGCGCAGGCGGGCGCGTACGGGCCCCGGCTCGGTGGTCCCCGCGTGTGTGGTCTTGATCGCCACAAGGCCGGCGCCACGGCCGCGTGCGAGGTAGACGTCACCCGTGCCACTGGATCTGAGTCTGCCGGTGAGCCGATGGCCACCGATCTCGACGGGGTCGTCCGCCTGCAGCAACTGCGCGTCCGCGGGGAGAAGGTCGTTCTTGAAAGCCTGCAGTATCGCCGGTGTCTTCACACGCGCCTCTTTCGACCGGGCCGATCTCGGAGGTCTGGGGAACTCAGATACTGCTACGCAATGAAGTCGGTCGCAAGCGGAACGTCGTCAAAGCTACGAACGACTCACGGGGACGCGACCGTCGCGCACTCACGGGCCGGCTCGTTCCCGCGCACTACTCCGACGGCCGCCGGGCATCCTCCAGCCGGCACCGGAGACACTGGACGGTGGCAGGTCGGCCAGGAGCGGCGGCCGGGTTCGCCGGCCCGCGAGGAGACCGTCAACGAAGGCCCCGGCGGTGCCGGCGGGTCAACCGGTCGTAGGTGATCGCGGTGACGGCACCGTAGGCCAGATGCGGCACGAGGTCGGCGAGCAGGTCCCCGGCCGTCCACGTGCGCGGGTCGGTGAGACCGGCGACGGTCGCCGGGGCGTCGCTGGCGAGCGACGCGGCGACGGTCAGCGCGATGGTCCCGGCCGCGGCCCTGCGCGGTGTGTGCGCGCCGCCGGCCAGGCCGTACGCGACGCCGACGCCCAGGCCGGTCGCGATGCCGAGGAGACCGGCGAGTCCCTGGCGGCGGCCTGGTGTGGTCCCCTCGTCGCCCGGCTCGATCCCGGCCCGCTCGGTGATCGCCTCGACCAGGTGCTCGGGCATCTCGCTCGCGGGCCGACCGCGCAACGCCATGTCGGCGTAGGTGACGGCGTTCAACGCCGTCGTGCCGGCCCCGCCCGCCAGCAGTCCGGCGATGATCCTGTTCTTCATCCGGCCTCCCCGCCGTCCTTCGCTTCCCTCCCCACGACGCCGGGGTGCTACCCGGCCTGGAGACATCGTTCTCGCCGGTCCGCGGACCGGCGAGAACGTGGCGGACGTCGCGCGCCAGGGCCGCGATCCGTCAGACACGCCCCAGCGGGATGGCGGGAGGCATGCGGAACCGCGGCGGCTTCGCGGCGACCTTGGCGCGCAGGTGTTCGGTGACGAGGTTCTCCAGGAGCTCCGGCGTCACCTTGATGTTGAGATGCTCGGCGCAGGCGACCGCGAGGGTGATCTGGCGGGTCACCTCCGCGGCGTCGTCCGGGAAGAGTGCGCACAGCCGCTCGCGTACGGCATCGACGGTCTCGTTGCTCTGACTGCGGATTGCGATCGCTACCACCCCTTGGCCACGTACGCCGTCGGTGGACACCGACCGGCGAGGTCCGCAATCGGCGCTACCCCCGCCTTCGGGCCCTATTCACGGTTAACAGGAGATTCACCGACGGGCCGTCTCGGCGAGAGCCGCCGTGCGCTTCGGCTTCGCGTACGGCCGCCGTTGACCTGGTCTGTTCCGGATACGGGTGCTTTGTTTGTCGCCACTGAGCCCGGGTAGCGCGACCTATGTACCCGAACACGATGAGTGGAGGTACGCGATGAGTAGCGTTACCGAGAGCGTGGACGTCAACGTACCGATCCATACCGCCTACAACCAGTGGACTCAGTTCGCGGAGTTTCCGGAGTTCATGGAGGGCGTCGAAGAGGTCAGCCAGGTCACTGAGACCATGACGCACTGGCGGGTGAAAGTGGCCGGTGTGACGCGTGAGTTCGACGCGCGGATCACCGAGCAGATCCCCGACGAACGCGTCGCCTGGCACTCGACCGAGGGGCCCGATCACGCCGGCGTGGTCACGTTCCACCGTACGGGTGAGGACACCACGCGGGTCACCACGCAGATGGACGTCGACCCCGAGGGGTTCGTCGAGAACGTCGCCGACAAGTCGGGCCTGCTCAAGCGCCAGGCCAAGACGAACCTCAAGCGGTTCAAGGAGTTCATCGAGCGACGTGGTCGTGAGACGGGCGAATGGCGGGGGAACGTCGACCGGCCGAATCCGTGATCTCGGCGATGCCGTCCCCCGAGGGGGACGGCCTTCCCGCCTGACCGCGCCGCACTGAGGCGCCGTACCGGGCTCAGGCGCGCACGCCCGCGAGGTTCGCACCGCGGTTCCGACCTACGCCTGGGCCCGGCCCATCACTCACACGCGGGTACGCCCGCGATCTTCCCTTTGAGATGGAGTCATGACCACCAGCCTTGCCGACACGGCACACGAGACCTGGATGACCGAGGGCGCGTGCCATGACGAAGATCCCGACCTGTTCTTCCCGATCAGCGAGAGCGACGCCGGTGGCGACCAGATCAGGCAGGCGAGGTCGGTCTGCGACCGCTGCCGCGTCGAGTCGGACTGCCTGCTGTACGCGCTGAACCACCGCATCAAGCACGGCATCTGGGGAGGGCTCACCGAACAGCAGCGCCAGTCCCTGATCCGATCCCGGCGGCGCCGCCTCAAGCCGGCCGCCGGCCGCTCCGCGAATGCGTCGAGCGGGCGCGGGTAGCGCCGCGTGAGCAACGTCCGTACGAAGGAGGCGACCGGATGACGGCCATCGGATACACGATGATGTGTGAGCAGGCGCCGCCCGACCAGCTCGTACGCGATGTGCGGGCCGCCGAGCGGGCCGGGTTCGACTTCTCCGTCATCAGCGACCACTACGCGCCCTGGCTGACGTCGCAGGGGCACTCCGGATACGCGTGGTCGATCCTTGGCGCCGCCGCCCAGGCCACCGAGCGGATACCGCTGATGACGTTCGTGACCTGCCCGATCATGCGCTATCACCCGGCCGTGGTGGCGCAGAAGGCGGCGACGGTCCAGATCCTGTCCGGTGGGCGTTTCCGGCTCGGGCTGGGCGCGGGGGAGAACCTCAACGAGCACGTCGTCGGCGAGCGGTGGCCCATGGCCGGCGTGCGCCACGCGATGCTGTCGGAGGCGGTCGACGTGATCTCCGCGCTCTTCGACGGCGGCAACGTCACGTACCGGGGTGAGCACTTCGACGTCGAGCAGGCGAGACTGTGGGACCTGCCGGAGACGCGTGTGCCGATCGGTCTCGCGGTGTCCGGCAAGAAGTCGTGCGGCGTCGCCGGGGAGAAGGCGGATCTGATGATCGCCACCGAGCCGAAGCGGGAGCTGGGGGAGATGTTCGACGCCGCGGGCGGCAAGGGCAAGCCGCGGGTCGGGCAGATCGCGATCGCCTACGACACCGACAGGGACGCCGCGGTGAAGCGGGCCCACGAGCAGTTCCGGTGGTTCGGCCTGGGCTGGAAGGTGAACGCCGACCTGACCGGTCCGCCCGCGTTCGAGTCCGCGACGCGGTTCGTGACGCCCGACCAGGTCGCCGAGCAGCTTCCCTGCGGCCCGGACGTCGATGAGCACGTGCGGAAGATCAAGCCGTTCTTCGACGCCGGATTCGATGAGATCGCGCTGGTCCAGATCGGCGGCGAGCAGCAGGACGACTTCATCGCCTGGGCCGAGCGCGAGCTCCTCCCGGCACTGCGTTCTCTGTGAGGATCGCCGGCAATGGGCCCACCCTGAGACCGGTGGCCGCCCTGACACGCCAGGTCAAGATCATTAGTCCGCGGCCGAGTGACCCTGAGTCACATTTCGGCGATGACGGCCCGGTCACCAGGCTTGATGTCCTGGCGGCCGGGTCTTCTGCCGTCCCGGTGCAGAGTGTCCCGCTCCACTACGGTCTGACAGAAATGGTAGATCATGATGAAACATTAGTGGAATTTAGTACTTCAGCCAGAGTGGGTTATATGTGAGGATTCGCTTCGTCGTACCCCCGCCGCTCCTAGGAGAGCACCATGCGACGACGCGTAACCGGGACCATATTGGGCGGACTGATACTCGCCCTGGTCCCCTTCCTGTCCACCGCGGCCACGGCCGCGCCCCAGGCGGCTCCGGCCGCCGCCTCCCACCCGTTCCACCATTCTTGCGCCACCTCGAAGGCCGGCCGGGCGAGCTGCACCGCGCTCGTACGCAATGACATCGCCGACAGCGCGCACACCCTGCGTGCCGAGGCGAACGCCCCGTCCGGCCTCTCGCCCGCCAACCTGCAGAGTGCCTACAAGCTGCCGTCCTCCACCGCGGGATCGGGGCAGACCGTCGCGATCGTCGACGCCTACAACGCCCCGAACGCCGAGGCCGACCTCGGCGTGTTCCGCAGCCAGTACGGACTCAGCGCCTGCACGACCGCCAACGGCTGCTTCAAGAAGGTCGACCAGAACGGCGGCACGTCCTACCCCAAGACCGACGCGGGCTGGGCCCAGGAGATCTCCCTCGACGTCGACATGGTCTCCGCGGTGTGCCCCAACTGCAAGATCGTGCTCGTCGAGGCCAAGACCAACAACTTCAGCGACCTGGGCGCCGCGGTGAACACCGCCGCGGGCCTGGCCAACGTCATCAGCAACAGCTACGGCGGCTCGGACGCCTCCGACTCGACCTACGGCGCCTTCTACAACCACCCCGGCAAGGCCATCACGGTCAGCACCGGTGACGCCGGCTACGGCGTGGAGTACCCGGCGTCCTCCCGCTACGTGACCGCAGTCGGCGGCACGTCGCTCCGCAGCTCGACCAGCACCCGAGGCTGGACGGAGACCGCGTGGAGCGGCGCGGGCAGCGGCTGCTCGCAGTACAACACGGCCCTGTCCGGGCAGTCCGGCCTCACCGGCTGCTCCCGGCGCGCCGTCGCCGACGTCTCCGCCGTGGCCGACCCGGCCACCGGCGTCGCCGTCTACGACAGCACGTCGTACCAGGGCCAGAGCGGCTGGCTGGTCTTCGGCGGCACCAGCGTCTCCGCCCCGGTGGTCGCCGGTGTGTACGGTCTGGCCGCCAACGCCGCGAGCGTCACCAACAACTACCCGTACGCCCACACCGGCTCGCTGTTCGACGTCACGTCGGGCAGCAACGGCACCTGCACCACTGCGAAGTGGTGCAAGGCCGGCACCGGCTGGGACGGCCCGACCGGCCTCGGCACGCCGAACGGCGTCGGAGCCTTCTGATCCGGATCGCACGACGGGCCCGCCACGCTCCCTGTGGCGGGCCCGTCCGCGTCACGCGGCTAGTGTTCTCACCGGGCCGTGACTGGCGCTGAGGTGGAGCACCACCGGGAAGCGGTTCCGCGACTCCGTACGTGCCGCGCGCCTGGGCCGATCCGCAGCGAACGCCCAGGAGCAGCCCGTGTCCCCAGCACCCACCGCCCGTCTGATGGACGGCGCCGGCCTCGCCCGCCGGATCGTCGAACGCACCGCCGAGCGTGCCGCGGCCCTCACCCGGCGGACCGGCACGCAGCCGTGCCTCGCCACCGTTCTCGTCGGGGACGACCCCGCCTCGGTCACCTACGTCCGCATGAAGCGAGCCCGGTGCGAGAAGGCCGGCATCCGCTCGCGCCACATCGCGCTGCCGGCCGCGACCACGACGGCGGAGCTGGTCGCGGCCGTCGACGCCCTGTCCCAGGACCCGCAGGTGCACGGCATCCTCCTTCAGCACCCGGTCGGGCCCCACATCGACGAGCGCGCCGCGTTCGAGGCCATCGCGCCCGAAAAGGACGTCGACGGGGTCACGACGGCCTCCTTCGCCGCGATGAGCTTCGGGCTGCCCGGCTTCGTGTCCTGCACGCCGGGCGGGATCATGCGGCTGCTGGACCACTACGACGTCGACCTGGCCGGCAGGCACGCCGTCGTGGTGGGCCGTAGCGCGATCCTCGGCAGGCCAGTCGGCATGCTGCTGCTCGGCCGGGACGCGACGGTCACATACTGCCACTCGCGTACGCGGGACGTGACGGCCGTCGTGCGGCAGGCGGACGTCGTGGTCGCCGCCGTCGGGCGGCCGAGGTTCATTCGCGGTGAGGACGTCAAGCCCGGGGCGGTCGTGGTCGACGCCGGCTACAACCCCGGCAACATCGGTGACGTCGACTTCGAGGCCGCCCGTACGCGCGCGAGCCTCATCACCCCCGTCCCCGGCGGCGTGGGGCCCATGACCATCGCGGTCCTGCTGGACCAGACCGTCGAGGCGGCCGCTCGGGGAATACACCCCCCGGGGGTGTAGTTATGGGGGTGAAAATCATTCTCACCGGGAGGCGAGATCATGGCCCGCAGCACACTTCGCCCGATCGTCAAGCTCCGCTCCACCGCGAGCACCGGCTACACGTACGTGACACGGAAGAGCCGCCGAAACGACCCCAACCGCCTTGAACTGCGCAAGTACGACCCGGTGGCCCGGCGGCACGTCACGTTCCGCGAGGAACGCTGACCGGCCGGTCGCCGCCGCGAGTACGGGCGGCGGCGACCGTGACGAGGAAGAGGCCTCCGCACACGACCGCGACGGTCGCGGAGGCCGCGAGACGAAAGTGCAGTGACAGCTCCAGACCGGTGACGGCCGCGAACGCGCCGAGCAGGCCGCCGAGGACCGTGGCCGGTACGGCCCGGCGCGTCCACAGCAGGGCGGTGGCGGCCGGGCCGACGAGCAGAGCCAGTGGCAACGTCGCGCCGACCGCCGGGGCGGCCGTGACGACCGTGATCGCCAGCATCGCCGGCAGGCCAAGGTAGACCAGCCAGGCCGGATAGCCGAGCGCCCGCACCCCCACCGGATCGAACGCGGCGAGGAGCAGTTCCTTGTGACCGTGGCGGCCACGATGCCGAGGAACACCACGTGGCCGAGCGTCTCGGTGAAGAACGCCAGACGCCGCAGGACGACCTGAACGCCGAGGGCGCCGCACGCCGTACCGACCAGGATCAGCTCCATCGCGGCCCGCCCGCCGAACCCGCCCATCAGGCGGCCCGGCGCAGCGTGCGCCACGTCGTCGTGGCGGCGAGGGAGAGCGCGAACACCACGCCGATCGCCACCGTGATGGCACCGCCCGCGGCGACGTTGTAGTCATTGGAGACCAGGACGCCGGCCAGGCCGCTGCCCGCCCCGGTGAGCACGGCGATGCCGGTCATGAGCGGGATGCGCTGGGTCCACAGCCGGGCGACGGCGGCGGGTGCCACGAGGATCGCGACGGCGAGGATGGCGCCGACGGCCGGTACGGCGACCACGATGACGGCCTCCACGGTGAGAAGGAGCGCGGCGTCCACGGCAACCGGCCGGTACCCCGCGGCGGCGTACCCGCCGGGGTCGAAGGCCCGGAAGGTCAGCTGCCGCCCCGCGACACCGAGCAGGGCGACGACGACGAGACCGGCCAGCGCCACCGCGACCAGGTCGCCGTCGCCGACGGTCAGGATCTGGCCGACGGTGTACGCGGTGAGGTCCTTGGAGAACCCCTCCTGCGCGGACAGCAGTACGACGCCGAGCGCGAACCCGGCCGAGAGCACGATGCCGATCGCGGTCGTCGTGTCCTCCCGCCGCCGCGACAGAGCCAGGACGCCGGCCACGACGAGCACGCCGAACAGGCCGCCGCCGGCGTACAGGTCGACCCCGGCGACGGCCGCCAGGACCACGCCGGGGAACGTCGCGTGGGTCATGGCGAGCGTGAAGAACGGCAGCCGCCGCAGCACGATCTGCACGCTGACCAGCCCGCCGACCGCGCCGAGCAGAACGGCCTCGGTGAGGGCACGCTCGATGACGGTCACGTCGCCCTCCGTACGGTACGCAGCCGGCGTACGGTCGCGGCGGCGGCGAGAGCGGCCAGGTAGAGGGCGATGAGGACGAGGACGACCGTGCCGCCGGAGGCCAGCCGCAGTCCGTGATGGAGCGAGGCGTCGTAGCTGATCGCCAGGCCTGCCCAGCCTCCCAGCGCACCGAGAGCGGCGGCCACCGGCACGATCACGACGAGCCGGTCGGAGACCGCACGCGCCGCCGCGGCCGGCACGATGAGCAGCGCGATCACCAGTACGGTGCCCACGGCCCGTACCGAGGCGACCACGACCAGGGCGACGATGGCGTTCGTGGCCAGGTCCAGCAGGCCGATCCGGTAGCCGGCCGCCTCGGCGCCCCGCGGGTCGAAGGTGCGCGACATCAGTGGCCGCCGCAGGAGCACCAGCGCGGCGATGACCAGGACGGTCACCGCGAATGTCTGCGTCAGCTGCGTCCCGGTGACGGTCAGGATCCGGCCGAACAGGAAGGCCGTCAGGTCGGTGGTGTAGCCGGACTCGCGCGAGACGAGGACGACGCCGATCGCGAAGAACGTCGTGAGCAGCACCGCGAGCGCGGTGTCCTCGGTGACCGAGCGATGCCGGGTGAGCAGGGTCAGGAGTACGGCGGTCAGTATCCCGGCCGCGAGCGCACCCCAGAAGATGCCGCCCTCGCCGGTCAGCAGGTACCCGACGACGACCCCGGGGAAGACCGTGTGGGTCAGAGCGTCGGTCATGAACGCCAGCCGGCGCAGCAGGATCAGCACCCCGACCGTCCCGGCCAGCGCGCCGAGCACGAGCAGTTCGACCAGCGCGCGGGCCATGAACGGGAAGGTGAACGGTTCGACGAAGATCTGGTACATGGGCTCTGGTACGCAGCCTTAGGAGTGGGCGACGATGACGCGGTCGCCCCGCAGCTCGAGGGCGTGCCCGCCGTAGGTGGCGCGTAGCCGCTCCGGCGTGAGCGTGGTCCCGGCGGGCCCGAAGCCGTACTGCCGGCGGTTGAGCAGGCACACCTCCTCGCAGGCGAGGTGGGCCAGGGCGAGGTCGTGCGTGGCGACCACGACCGCAGCGCCCTCCTTCTTGAGCGCCGCGATCGCGGCCAGCAGAGCCTGCTCGCTGACGGCGTCGACTCCGTTGAACGGCTCGTCCAGCAGCAGGAGCCGTGGCTCGGCCGCGATGGCGCGGGCCAGCAGCACCCGCTGGCGCTGCCCGCCGGACAGCGTGCCGAACCGGTGCTTCGCCCGGTCCCCGAGGCCGACCTGCTCCAGCGCTCGCGCCGCCGCCGCGCGGTCGGCGGCACGCGGGCGGCGCAGCCAGCCGATCCGCCGGTACCGGCCCATCAGCACCACCTGGCCGACCGAGATCGGGAACTCCGGGTCGAGCGTGTCGGCCTGCGGTACGTACGCGACCTCGCGCCGGGCCGCCGCGGGGGTGTGCCCGAGCACGGTGATCCGGCCCTCGGCGAGGGGTAGCAGACCGAGGATCGCCTTGATGAGGGTGGACTTGCCGGCACCGTTAGGGCCGATCAGGGCGACGGCCTCGCCGGGGGCGACCATGCCGTTGATGTTCTCCAGCGCGAGCGCCGGGCCGTACGCGACGCCGACCTCGTCCAGGTCGAGCGCGGGCTCGTTCTCCACGTTCAGTCCTTCAGTGCGTCGACGATGGTGGTCGTGTTGTGACGCTCCATGTCGAGGTAGGTCGCGCCGGCCGAGCCCGCGGGGCCGAGCGTGTCGCCGTACAGGGAGTTCTCTCCGGCCTCGACCTTGACGCCGGCCTCCTTGCCGATCGCCTCGGCGGTCTTGGGCGGCAGCGAGGACTCGGAGAAGATCGCCTTGACGCCGGTCTCCTTGATCTTCGCGACGAGAGTGGACAGCTGCTTGCCGGACAGCTCGGCGGAGGTGTCGAAGCTCGGGATGATCGAGCCGACGAACGTCAGGTGGTAGCGGTCGACGTAGTAGCCGAACGCGTCGTGGTTGGTGACGAGCTTGCGCTGCGCGGCGGGCAGCGTGTCGATCCGCTGGGTGATCCAGGTGTCGAGCTGGTCGAGCTTGCCGGTGTAGGCGGTGAGGTTCGCGTCGAAGGTGGACTTGTCGGTCGCGTCCTTGGCATCGAGGGCGGCGGCGATGTTGCGGCTCATGATCTCGGCGTTCTTGGGGTTGTGCCAGATGTGGGGGTCGCCGGCGGCCTCCTCGTCGGTGCCGTTGCCCTGGCGTACGGCCACGCCCTTGCTGGAGTCGACCAGGGTGCCGTGGAAGCCGGAGGAGCTGATCGTCTGGTCCAGCCACTTCTCCAGGTGAACGCCGCTCTCCACCACCACGTCGGCCTGGGCGATGGCCTGGACGTCGGCGGGGGAGGGCTCGTAGTCGTGCGGGTCGACGTTCGGCTTGAGAATCTGGGTGACCTGGACCCTGTCGCCCCCGATATTGCGGGCGAAGTCGGCGACCTGCGTGGTGGTCGCCACGATCTTCAGCTGTTCACCGCTCGTGTCGCTCGCCGAGCTGGAATCGCCACAGGCGGTCACGGTCGCCAGCAGGCCGGCGAACGCTGGGGCGGCCAGCCGCGCGGTTCGGATGCGCAACGTATCTCCTCGATCACCTTGATGGACAATGAAAACCGTTCCCATAATCACTGTTACTGGTAATGGTTGTCAATGTCGGGCTTGGTCCTGAGCGGGTGGTTCGTTCGAGACCGGCGTCGCCTGGCTGCGGCTTGCGGCGTGCCTGGCTCGGTGGAGGGCTCGGCGGCCGGTATGGGCAGCGCCCTCGGGGGAGGCTGCCGACGTCGCCGTACCGGGGGCGGCATTTCGCCCCAGACGGGTGCCGCGATCGCTGCCGGCTCGCGTTCTGCGTCTGTCGGCGTGGGTCGCGGCTGGGAGCGCGCGGACGTCAGGTCTCAGGCCTGCGTTCGCGCGGGCACGCGAGACTTACGCCCGGCGTGCGGCCATGGCCTGGACGCCGCGCGGTCTCGGAGAGGCTTCGTGGTGCGGGCCGTCAGGCGGCCGGGGCCGACGCGACGGTGATGTGCGTGTCGGCGGTGCGTATCGCCTCGTCCGTCGCGAACGAGCGGACGTGGGCGAGCATGCCGTTGAGTACGGCCACCAGTGGGGCGACGTCGCGCTTGGTCTGTGTCATCAGCATGCCGCCCTGCAGCGCCGTCAGCAGACCGAGGGCGAGCTCGTCCGGGTCCGCGTCCGCGCGTAGGTCGCCGCGGTCGCGCATCGTGTGGAGTCCGTGCCGGAACAGTTCCTCCCAGCGCTCGAAACCCCTGGCCAGGTCGGTGCGGGTGTCGCCGTCGTGCTCGGCCAGCTCGCCTGCCAGCGACCCGAACCTGCAGCCGCCCGCGCAGTGCGCCTCGAGCTGTCTCTGGACGTTGATCTCGGCCCACAGGTACAGCGCGTCGAAGGTGGCCAGCTCGTCCAGCGCGGGCTGCCGGTGCAGCTCCACCACGGTGTCCGCCTGCCAGGCGATCACGGCCCGGATCAGGCTCCGCTTGTCCGTGAAGTAGTGCGTCATCTGGGAGCCGCTCACCCCGGCGGCCTTGCGTACGTCCTCGATGCTCGTCCGCGCGACGCCGCGCTCGAAGATCAGGTCGGCGGCGGCCTCGATGATCCGCTGCCTTGTCGCGCGGCCCTTCGGCGTCAGGCGCACCTCGTCGCTCATGGGCTCACCTTACTCCATAAAATGGGATTGACAGCCCATAATGCGCCTGCATAGCTTATGGGACGTACATCCCATAAAGAGGAGCCGTCATGACCAGTCCCGTTGTTCTCATCACCGGAGCCCTGACCGGCGTAGGCCGCGCGACCGCCGTCGCCTTCGCGAAGGAGGGGGCCAAGGTCGTGGTCTCCGGACGGCGCCAGGAGGCCGGTGAGTCCCTGGCGGCCGAGCTGAAGTCACTGGGCACCGAGGCGGAGTTCGTCCGCGCCGACGTGCGTTACGAGGAGGAGCTGAAGAACCTGGTCGACCGTACGGTGGAGCGCTTCGGCCGCGTTGACGTCGCCGTCAACAACGCCGGCACCGAGGGGGAGCTCAAGCCGATCGTGGAGGTGACGAAGGAGGACTTCGATCTCGCCTTCGAGACCAACGTCCTCGGAACGCTGATGGGCATCAAGTACCAGCTCCGGGCGATGGCGGCCCAGGGGAGCGGCAGCATCATCAACGTCAGCTCGATCTACGGTCTGATGGGCGCCCCGATCGGACCGCTCTACGTGGCCAGCAAGCATGCGGTCGTCGGCCTGACCAGGTCGGCGGCGCTGGAGGCGGCACGTGCGGGCGTACGCGTCAACGCGGTGACCCTCGGCGCGATCGAGACCGCGATGCACGACCGCGTCATGGGGAGTGAGGAGAACAAGGCCGCGTTCGCGGCCACGATCCCGCAGGGTCGGCCGGGCACTCCTGAGGAGGCGGCCGACCTCATCGTCTTCCTCGGCTCCGGCCGGTCGGGATACATCACGGGCCAGACGATCACGATCGACGGCGGCAAGATGGCGGGCAACTGACGGTCCGTGCCGTCACCCGCACGGCTCCGCCGGCGAGGTGTCGCGGCGCCGGGCGGCGTCTGCCAGGGCTTTTCTCAGCGTCGCGCGGCAGGGACTTTGAGACGGGCCCAGGGCCTGTCTCAAAGTCATGCTGCTGCCGTGTGGCGCCGCCCAGGCGGCGACTGGGCGGTGACACCCCGGGGTTATCCACAGAACCCCGCTCTACTTTCGCCCGTCGCTGTTCCCGCTGGACAATGAGAGTGGGATGGCACCCCCGGGCGGGTGGGCTCCAGGTGGGTGGGCTCCAGGTGGGTGGGCTCCAGACGGCGGGGGGCCCAAACGGCGCGGGGCCCAAACGGCGCGGGGGCCCAAACGGCGCGGGGGCCCAAACGGCGCGGGGGCCAAACGGCGCCTCGCCGCGTTGTCGTCGGTCGCCGCCCCACACCAGGTCGACTCCCTCCTCCGCCTTGCGACGCGCCGCTTGGACGCCGCTCGCTAACGGACGGAGACTTCGGATGAGGCCCTAGATGAGGTGCTCCCGTGCAGGCGACCCGGCCGACCCGGCCGATGCGGCCGACCCGGCTGCGTGAAGGGCGCCGCGGCCGTCGGCGCGGGCGACGATCCGGCCCGCGTGGACGCGTACGGCGGTCTCGGTTCCGTCATGGACCGCGGGCACACCGCACGCCGCGGCGATGGTGCCCGACTCGTCGTGTACCACCCGCAGGCGCGGCCATGCCTCCGTCGGGAACGCCTGGCGCAGGCAGCCGCACAGCTCGGCGACGGCCAGTCGCGCGAGCGGCGCGAGTTCGCCGGGGTCGCCGCTGACCAGCACCACCGTGGCCGTCTCGCCGGGTGACACTCCCCGTGCGGCCTCCTCCGCGGCCTCGAACCGGTGCGGCCCCAGGACCGCCACCACTCCATCGCCGTCGAGCCGCACAGGCTCACCGCGTACCGCGTCCACCGCGTCCGCCGGGGACCACGGCTCGTCCACCTGCCGCGCCGGCGCGACGTACGCGAGATGCGGCGGCGGCCATCCGTCGTCCAGCTCGAGATCCGCGAGCCGCCCGCAGGCGCTGACGACGTTGAACGGTTCGACGAAGCCGGGCGCGGCGGCGGCCAGGGCGCTCGCGCCCTGCAGCGTCGTGAGCACGGTCTCCGCGACGCGCACCATGCGCCCGCGTGTGGCGTCCAGTCGTTCGAGGGCGAGCCCGAGCAGCGTCGCCTCCAGCTTCATGAGCTGGTCGAACGCCTGCCGGGTCCGCTCGTCGGCGGCGACCTCGGGCATCAGGTCCATGCCGAGCCGGGCGGAGTCAGGCCGCTCGGCGGTGGCGAGGGGCAGCCGGGCCAGCCACGCACGGGCGAGTGCCCCGAGAGCCTCACGGGGGGAACGGCCCGGGTACGCGGGCCCGGAAAGGTGTTCGGCGTCCTCGGCCAGCACGGCGAAGTAGAGGGCGCGCTTACCGGGGAAGTTGGAGTACACCGCGCCGCGGGTGAGCTCGGCGCGGTCCGCGATGCCGTCGATCTTCGCCTCGCGGAAGCCGCGCTCGATGAACTCCTCCCTGGCCGCGGCCAGCACCTTGGCGCGGTTGCGCGCCTGTGCCTCCGTCCTCGTGAGTCGCCCCATCCGTCCTCCCCGGTTGCCGCCCAGCCGGAGCCAAGATATCTTCACCATTCAGATGATGAGATCATATGATGCGAACATCTGGAGACTGCTCATGACCGCTGCGAGGCAGAGCGTGCCCGAGATCGACCTCGCCGACATCGAGGTGGTGCGCGATCCCGTCACCGCGTACGGACAGGCCAGGGAGCGCGGGCCACTGGCGCGGATGCCGGTGCCCGGGCTCGGCACGATGTGGGTGCTCACTCGGTACGAAGGGGCGCGGGCGATGCTCGGCGACCCGCGGTTCGCGCTCAGCGCCGCCAGTTACATGCGGCCCGACGTCCCGGCCGGCTGCGTGCCGTACATGCGGACGATGCAGGAGATGGACGGGCCGGAGCACGCACGGCTTCGCGGGCTGGTGTCACCGGCGTTCACCGCCCGCCGCGCCGGGGAGTTCCGGCCCCGGATCGAGCCGATCGTCGAGAAGCTGCTGGACGCCCTGCCCGGCGGCGAGGTCGATCTGGTCCGTGACTTCGCCCGGCCGCTGACGATCGAGGTGATCTGTGAGCTGGTCGGCATCCCCGAGCAGGACCGGCCGCGCTGGCGGAAGTACGGCGCCGCGATCGCGGCGGGCTCCGGTGAGGCGTTCGCCGCTGCCATCCCGGAAATCATGGAAGGCGCCAAGGAGGCGGTCGCGCGCCGCAGGGCCGAGCCCGGCGACGACCTGATTTCCGACCTCGTACGCGTCGAAGGCGGCGACCGGCTCAGCGACACCGAGCTGGTCACCCTGGTCTGGCACCTCGTCCTGGCCGGGCAGACACCGGCGAACCTCATCGCCAACGCCGTGGCGGCCCTGTTCGCCCATCCCGGCCAGCTCGCCGCGCTCCGCGCCGAGCCGGAGCTGATGCCGGGCGCTGTCGAGGAACTGACGCGATGGTGCGGCCCGCAACTGCTGTCCATACCCCGGTACGCCCGCGAGGACGTCGAGCTGTACGGCACGCTGATCCGCGAGGGCGACCCCGTCACCGCCGCACTCGCCGGAGCCAATCGCGACCCACGTGTCTTCACCGATCCCGACCGGCTCGACCTCCGGCGCGTCCCCGCCGCCCACCTCGGCTTCGCCCACGGCCCGCACTTCTGCCTGGGCGCCGCACCCGCACGCGTGCAGACCGAGCTCGCGCTCACCGCTCTCCTGCGCCGCTTTCCCGGCCTGACGCCGGCCGCCGCACCGCGGCGTGCGCTAGATCCGGGCACCTGGCGCCTGGAGTCACTACCCGTGACCCTCCATGCAGACCGGTGAGCGGCGGTCGCGCCGTCAGTTGTTCCCGCCGCTTCCACCGCCGTCATCTCCGGCTCCTCCGTCATCGCCGTCCCCGGCCAGATCGGGGATGCCGATTTCGGGGGCGCCGGACTCGAGTTCGAGGAGCCCCAGCCCGAGACCGCCCCCGCCGGGACGGGCGACGGCGATGTTGTTGTTCCGGTTGTTGATGTGGAGCCGGACCCTTTTAAGGCTGGAGTTCTCACTCCCGTTCCAGTCGCGGCTCTGGTGCCGTGAGAAGTTGTGGGACGAACTGTGGAAGCCACAACAGCCACCACCGCCCCACGCGGGGACCTGGGCGAACGCCGGTGAGCCGGTGGCCAGAGCCCCTGTGGTGGCGAGAAGCAGACTTGCGAAATGACGCGCTCGGCGCTCTATCGTGCCAATAAGTCCACAATGCCGAAAGGGCCCCTCGTGGGGCTAACTGAGCGAGCTTTCGACGGCCTGATAGCCGGAGCTCACGATGGATCGCGTGATGGCGACGGCCAGTGGCGCGTCGCGGTCGGCATAGGCGTTCAGCAGGCGTTCGTGGTCGTTCAGGGAGCGGGTGAGGCGGCCCGGAGCGGACAGGCTCAGGTGGTGCAGCTGGAGGATGCGCAGGCTCAGCGAGCCCAGCAGCCGGGCCAGCTGGCGGTTGCCGGCCAGGTCCGCCTCGGCCTGGTGGTAGCCGACGTTGTGCCAGAAGTACGCGTCGACGTCACCGCACTCGGCGTCCGCGCGCAGCCGGGCCAGCCAGTCGCCCAGCGTGGTCAGGCCGTCCTCGTCGCAGCTTCGTACGATCAGTTCGCTGACCAGGCCGCGCAGGGCGGCTCGCACCTGGTACACGTCGCGTACCTGGTCGAGGGTCATCAGCGCGACGCGGGGCCGGCGGCGGGCCGGGATCTCCACCAGGCCCTCACGCTGGAGCGTCAGCAGTGCCTCGCGTACCGGAGTGCGGCTGCTGCCGTAGTGGCGGGCGAGCTCCACGGAGTTGAGGTCGGCGCCCGGCCGCAGGCCGCCGAGGATGATCTGCTGAGCGATGTCCTCGACCATGTGATCGACCAGAGAGGTGTTCGGCTGACCGTCGCGTAGCAACCCGGCGAGCATGCCCGATCCGGGTCCGTCGTCGAGGACGATCACCCCGGTCCTCCCACGGTGATGCCGTCCCGCAGCACGTCGAGCAGCTGCCCGGCGGCCTTCGGGTGACCGGCATGGGGCGACCGGAGCGCGGCGATGCGCCGATGGGGCGCCGGTGCGGCCAGCGGCACCGGCACCACGCCGGGATGGCGGGAGACCAGCGACATGCGGGGTACCACGCTGATCCCGATGCCCGCGGCGACCAGTCCCTGCGCGCCCTGGTAGTCGTCGGTGACGAAGCCGATGTCGGGCTCGAACCCCGAAAGCCGGCACATGGTCGAGAACGCCTCGTCGTACGGCGGGCGGTGGGAGCGCACGACCCAGCTCTCCCCGGCCAGGTCGGACAGCCTGACCCGTCGCTCTCCGGCCAGCGGATGATCGGCGGAGAACAGGACGTACAGCGGGTCGTCGGCGAGGGGGATCCGCTCGATGTCGGTCGCGAACGCCCGCGGGGCGAAGTCGTAGTCCCACACCAGGCCGAGATGGACGCCGCCCTCCCGCAGGCGCGCCGCCATGTCGGCGGCATGCACCGACCGCAGCTCGACCCGTACGCCGGGAAAGCGCTCCTGGCAGGCACGCATCACGCGCGGGATCAGGTCGGCGCCCGCCGTCGGGAACGCGGCCAGCCGCACACGCGTCGAGGCGGCGTCCAGGTCACGCATCTCGTGTTCGAGGTCGGCGACGTTCGCCAGCAGGGCGACGCTGCGTTCGGCCAGGACCCGCCCGGCCTCGGTGGGCCGTACTCCCCGCGGGCCGCGGACCATCAGGGCCAGCCCCAGCTGGCGTTCGAGCAGGGCCAGCTGCTGCGACACCGCCGACGGCGTCATGAACAACGTCTTGGCGGCGGCCGCGAACGAGCCATGCTCGGCCACGGCCGAGAAGATCTGCAGACGCCGTACGTCCAGCAACCGGACGCTCCCATCCCTCGGTAGTCACATTGGGACTACTTACTCAAGCAGGCATGTTACTCGACGGTGTATCGGCTACCGGGCCGCGTAACGGGCGGCGGGCTCCGGGGTGCCGGCCGTACGCACCTCTGCCAGACGCGTCACCGCCTCCGGTTCGGTCAGCCCCGGCACGCAGACGACCTCACCGCGTTCGAGGCCCGCCAGCGACGCGGTCACGACGTCCTCCGCGCTCATCCCCCTTGCAATGTCGCCGCCACAGCGTACGCACGACGATCTCGTCGGTTCATGTCCCCTTCCTCGGACACGCCCTAGGGTTGACGCCGTGGGCAGGTCTGGGGTTCCGGCGTTGTCGCTCGCCGAGTGGCTGGTGCTGTGCCTGGTCGGCGAGGGGCCGACGCACGGATTCGCGATCGCGACGCTGGCCGGTCCGGAGGGTGAGCTCGGGCGCGTGTGGTGGCTGCGCCGCGCGGTCGTGTACCGCGGGCTGCAACGCCTCCGCGAACTCGGGCTGGTGGCGGAGGCGGGCGTCGAGTCCACCACGCACGGCCCGGCACGTACGGTGATGCGGGTGACGCCGGACGGTACGGCCGCGGTGCGCTGGTGGTTGTCGCAGCCGGTCGGTCACGTACGCGACGTGCGATCGGACCTCATGGTCAAGCTGGCCATGCTCGACCGGGCCGGCGCGGACGCCTCGGCGCTGCTGAACGCGCAACGTTCCGTCATCGAGCCGATCGCCCGTGCGCTGCGGGCCGACCGCGACCGGGCGGTCGGGTTCGACCGCACCCTGGCCGGATGGCGCTACGAGACGGCGGTCGCCACGCTGGCCTTCCTCGACGAGGTGCTCGCGATGGCCCGGTGAGCGGGGGGCGGCGCCGTGACGCCGCCCCGCCGTGGCTACAACTGGGCCGTCACCGCCTTGACCTCGGTGTAGTTGTTGAGGACCTCGTGACCCATCTCCCGACCCCACCCGGACTGCTTGTAGCCGCCGAACGGCAGCGCCGAGTCGAAGACGTTGTAGCAGTTGATCCAGACGGTGCCCGCCCGGATCTTCTTGGCCAGGGCGTGCGCCTTGGAGATGTCCTTGGTCCAGATGCCGGCGCCGAGCCCGTAGTCGGTGTCGTTGGCCTGGGCGGCGATCTCGTCCAGGTCGCTGAAAGGCTGGGCGACGACGACCGGCCCGAAGATCTCCTCGCGGACGACCTTCATGTCGCTGCGAGTGCCGGTGAGCACGGTCGGCTCGACGAAGTAGCCGCGGTCGCCGTACCGGCCGCCGCCGACGACGGTCGTCGCGCCTTCGTCGCGTCCGGCGTCGAGGTAGCCGGTGACCCGGCTCAGCTGCTCCTCGGAGACCAGCGGGCCCATCTGGGTGGCCGAGTCCATGCCCGGCCCGAGCTTGATGGACTTGGCGATGTCGGCGACGCCCTCGATGACCTCGTCGAACCGGCTCTGGTGCACGAAGAGCCGTGATCCGGCCACGCAGCACTGGCCGTGGTTGAAGAAGATCGCGTTCGCGGCGCCCTCCACCGCCGAGGAGTCGGCGTCGTCGAAGACGATGTTGGGACTCTTGCCGCCGAGCTCCAGCGAGACCTTCTTCAGGTTGCCTGCGGCGGCCTGCACGATCAGCCGGCCGACCTCGGTGGAGCCGGTGAAGGCCACCTTGTCGACGTCCGGGTGGGCGGCCAGCCGCGCGCCCGCGGTCTCGCCGTACCCGGGGACGACGTTGACCACGCCGTCCGGTACGCCGGCCTCCTGGATCAGCTCGGCGAGCCGCAGGGCGGTCAGCGGAGTCTGCTCCGCCGGCTTCAGGATCAGGGTGTTTCCGGTGGTGAGCGCGGGGCCGATCTTCCAGGCCGCCATCAGCAGCGGGAAGTTCCACGGGATGATCTGGCCGACCACTCCCACCGGCTCCCGCAGCGTGTACGAGTGGAAGTTCGCGCCCGGTGCGATGGGCACCGAGATGTTGATCGTGTTGCCCTCGATCTTCGTCGCCCAGCCGGCCATGTAGTGGAACAGGTCGGCGGCCAGCGGGATGTCGGCGGCTCGCGCGACCGTGTACGGCTTGCCGTTGTCCATCGACTCGAGCTGCGCCAGCTCGTCCGCGTGCTCGAGGATCAGGTCACCGATCCTCCAGATCAGCCGGCCGCGATCCGAGGGGGTCATCCGTGACCAGGGGCCGTCGTCGAACGCCGCGCGCGCCGCGCGTATCGCCCGGTCGATGTCCTCCGCGTCACCCTCGGCGACGTTGGCGAGCGTCTCGCCGGTGGCGGGGTCCGGTGTGGCGAACGTCTTGCCCGACGCCGCCTCCGTCCACTGCCCGCCGATGAACATCTGCCGTGGGCTCGATACGAAGCCGCTGACCCTCTCGTCCGCCGTTGTGATCGACATCTGCGTCCATCTCCCATGCGTCCGTCCGGCATCGAGCCGGACGTCTCGGTAGTCCCAATGAGACGACCGGGCGCGGCCGGAATGCAAGGGCCGGATACGAAAAATCCGGACGAGGCCGTACGGCAGGTTTGAACCGGGTGGAGGATGCGGAATCGCTTACACGGACGGCCGGTGCGAAAAGGTTCCGCGACGGGATCGCCGCCCGTCGGGAGGCTCCATGACCGACGCCATCTCCGAACGTAATCCCGTCCCGGCACCCCGATCGCCCCCCGCGTACGTCCGGCTGGCGGGCGACGTGGAACGCCCTCGATCGTTTCCGGTCACCGCACTGCGCGACCTGCCGCAGTACACGATCGAGGCGGAGTACGTCTGCGCACGCGAGGGACCGCGCCGTCACACCTTCACCGGGCCGCTGCTGGCCGATCTGGCCCTGGCGGCGGGCCCGCGGTTCGACCCGCTGATCACGAAGGACCGGCTGCGCTTCCTGCTCGCGGTGACCGGGGCGGACGGGCACACGACGGTGTTCTCGTGGGGCGAGATCGACGCTCACTACGGACACAACGACGTGGTGATCGCCGCGTCGATGGACGGCAGGTCGCTGGAGACCGACGGGCCGCACCTGGCCGTTCCCGGGGACCTGGCGGGCGGCCGGTACGTCTCACGGATCACACGCATCTGGGTCGGCCCCGCCGAACGGGCCATCCCGCTCTGATCGGAGGTTCGGCGGGTGGCGCGCCGCCCCCGTAGAGTTCTCGCATGGGCATGGTGAACACTCTCGGGCTCGTGCTGCATCCGCAGCGCGATTCGAAGGTCGCGATCGACGCGATCATCGAGTGGGCCGGGGGCAGGGCCGGGACGGTCCTCGGCCTGCCGGACGAGATCGGCCGGATCGACTGCAGCGCCGTGCCGGTGCCGCCGGAGGAGCTGATCGAGCGCGCCGACCTGCTCGTGAGCCTGGGCGGAGACGGCACGATGCTGCGCACCATGCGGCTCGCGGCCGGGCCGTCCACGCCGGTGCTGGGCGTGAACCTCGGCCGGCTGGGGTTTCTCGCCGAGATCAACGTCGATGATCTGGCACGCGCGCTGACCGCGATCGACGGACACCGGTTCACGGTCGAGCCGCGTATGGCGGTGTGCGCCGAGCTGCCCGACGGAAACCTCGCGACCGCCTTCAACGACATCGCCCTGGTCAGGATCCCGGGCGATGGCATGGCGGCGCTGGAGGTCTCGGTGGAGAACCAGCGCTTCGTCCGCTACTCCGCGGACGCCGTCATCGTGGCGACCTCCACCGGGTCGACCGCGTACAGCTTCTCCGCGGGCGGCCCGATCGTCTCGCCCACGGTCGAGGGTTTCCTCGTGATCCCCGCGGCGGCGCACTCGGCGTTCAACCGCGCGATCATGCTCTCCGCCGATGAGGGGGTCGAGCTGGACGTGCTGCCGGTCTCCGGCGAGCTCGCCGTGGAGGTGGACGGTGAGGTCGTCGCGCACCTGTCACCCGGCGACCGGCTGGCCGTCACCGCACTACGCGCCGCCGCCCAGGTCGTACGCCTCGGCGGCACCACGTTCTACGAACGGGCCCGCCGCAAGCTTCGCGTCAGCGGCAGCGCCGAGGTCGACTAGGTCCTGTCTCGTAGTCATCCTGTTGCCGTGTGGCGCCGCTTGGGCGGGTGCCTGGGCGGGGTTATCCACAGAACCCCGCTCTACTTTCGCCCGTCGCTGTTCCGGCTGGACAATGAGAGTGGGATGGCACCCCCGGGCGGGTGGGCTCCAGGCGGGTGGGCTCCAGGCGGGTGGGCTCCAGGCGGGTGGGCTCCAGGCGGGTGGGCTCCAGGCGGGTGGGCTCCAGGCGGGTGGGCTCCAGGCGGGTGGGCTCCAGGCGGGTGGGCTCCAGGCGGGTGGGCTCCAGGCGGGTGGGCTCCAGGCGGGTGGGCTCCAGGCGGGTGGGCTCCAGGCGGGTGGGCTCCAGGCGGGTGGGCTCCAGGCGGGTGGGCTCCAGGCGGGTGGGCTCCAGGCGGGTGGGCTCCAGGTGGGTGGGCTCCAGGTGGGTGGGCTCCAGGTGGGTGGGCTCCAGGTGGGTGGGCTCCAGGTGGGTGGGCTCCAGGTGGGTGGGCTCCAGGTGGGTGGGCTCCAGGTGGGTGGGCTCCAGGTGGGTGGGCTCCAGGTGGGTGGGCTCCAGGTGGGTGGGCTCCAGGTGGGTGGGCTCCAGGTGGGTGGGCTCCAGGTGGGTGGGACCCAGACCGGGCGGGCTCCAGACCGGGCGGGGCCCAGACCGGGCGGGGCCCAGACCGGGCGGGGCCCAGACCGGGCGGGGCCCAGACCGAGGACTTTGAGACAGGACCTAAGGCCTAATCGGCGTTTGTCATCCGGCGGTCCGTGGTAGAGGGTGGGAAGAGTACCGCTCGGGTTAACCGCCGGGTGGGCGGGTCCTGCAGCGCGGCCCTCACGGTCGACCGGTCGGGAGCCCGCGCTTTGTCTACCCGCACTGATTACGACGACGGCCACGCCGAGGCCCTGCTGGACGAGCTCGGCTCACTGCAGGACAAAGACCCGCGGCGTGAGCGGATCCGTACCGAACTCGTGCGAATGCACCTGCCGATAGCCCGCGGCATCGCGCGCCGTTACGCGCAGTACGGCGAGCCCATCGAAGACGTGCAGCAGGCCGCCATGCTGGGCCTGGTCAAGGCCATCAACCGCTTCGACGTGTCCCGCGGCGAGAGGTTTCTCGCGTACGCCGCGCCGACCATGACCGGCGAGGTGAAACGGCACTTCCGCGACCGTACCTGGCTGCTCCGCATGCCCCGCCGCCTGCAGGAGCTCCGGCTGGAGATGCGCGAGGCCCGGCAGGACTTCTTCCACGAGCACGACCGGGTACCCACCGTGCCGGAGCTGGCCGAGATCCTCCACATCAGCCAGGAGGAGGCCATCGAGGTGGTCGGTACGTTCGACGCCTACCGCCCGATATCACTCGACACGCCGGTCGGTGACGGTGAGGACGCCGAGACCTTCGGTGAACTCCTCGGCGAGTACGACACGGCGATCGAGGAGGCCGCCGACCATATCGCCCTTCGTCCGCTGCTGGACAAGCTGCCGGAACGGCAGCGCATGATTCTGCTGCACCGCTTCTATGGCAACAAGACGCAGACCGAGATAGCCGAACTCATGAACCTGTCCCAGATGCACGTCTCCCGGCTCATCAGTCGCAGCCTCGCCGCTCTTCAGGCCGAACTCCTCAAAGACGCGTGAGTCCCCGTCAACGATTCGTTCGGTGAAATCTCGCGCGGGGGAACCCGAATGCGCATTGACGCAACGCGGCCGCGTGTTCTCAGACGCGCAGGGCGGAGATCTCACCGGTGTCGATGACATGGCGCGCCAGCTCGCGCAGTTTGATGTTGTTGTCCTGGGATGCCTTTGACAGCATCGCGAACGCCTGGTCCTCGGCGACCTTGTGGCGTTCCATGACGATGCCGGTGGCCTGGCCGATGTCGGTGCGCGAGGCGATCGAGGCGTGCAGATCCTCACCGGAGCGCGCGCTCGCGAAGGCGACCGCGGCGTGCGAGGCCAGCAGCCATCCGACCTGCTCGGACCGCTCGGTGAGGGCACCTGGACTCCGCGAGTACATGTTCAGCGACCCGAGGTTCTGCTCGCTGGTGAACAGCATGAACCCGATCATGCTGCCGATACCCAGCTCGCGCGCGCGAGGGGTGAAAAGCGGCCAGCGCTCGGCCTGGTCACTCATGTCGGCGATCCGCAGCACCTCCCGGCGGTCGCGGGTGGCGTCGAAGCAGGGGCCTTCGCCGACCTCTTCCTGCAACTGGTCCGAGGCTTCGACGAGGTCGTCGGTGCAGGCCAGGGTCCGCACGGTGTGACGGTAGCCGCCACGGCCCGACGCCCGGCGCCGTACCGTCAAGATGCCCGCCGCCTCGCATCCGTCGACGAGCTCGACCGCATGCTCGGAGATCCGGTCCAGAGTGGACTGCAACGTCTCCTGCGCCAGCAGGTCCCGGGCCATCTCCGCCAGTGCGACCGCCAGTTCTTCGAAGTCCTGTCCTGGCATGCCTCCCCCTCCGACGTCGTTCCCGCATAATTCGCCGCCATCCGGTGCTCGGAGACTATCCCGTCAGGTGCGGATATCGGCCGTGGTGACCCGTCGGGTCCGGCGAGCTCCAGGCGGCCGGCTTCTGCCCGGTTCGGGTGCCGCGTCGTTGGCGGGCGACGGCGGGCGGGGGATCGCCGCACCCCGAGAGCGTTGAGCGACCGGGCCCCAGCGGAGTTTACGCGCGCCGATGGGGTGTCGTTCAGCCCCGGCATCTGACGAAATCCCTAACAACAGGTTAAGTGGCCCGATTCGGCGCGACAGGGGCAACGGCTTGCCCCGTAGCGGAGACATATCGCGTGTATTGACCTTTTTGTCCTCTGCCGTTCATCTGGCCGAACCGCGCCCGCCCTTCCCGCGAGTCAGTGTCCATCGTGCTTCGCATCCCCCTGCCAGACGGGAGCGCCAGATGCCCGACCTGACCCGCCGACGCCTTTTCGGCGCGGCCGGCGCCGTGGCCGCCGCCACGTTCGCCGCCGAATTCCTCCCCTCCAATGTCCGCCGTGCACTCGCCGAAACGCCGGAACGGCTGGCTGCCCCCTCGCTCAATGACATCAAGCACGTCGTCATCTTGATGCAGGAGAACCGTTCATTCGACCATTACTTCGGCACGCTGCCCGGAGTTCGCGGCTTCTCCGACCCGAACGCCATCAAGCTGAGCACCGGAAAGTCGGTGTTCTACCAGCCCGACACCGTCAACGCGGCCGGGTACCTGCTCCCGTTCCACCTGGACACGCACAAGACCAGCGCCCAGGCGATCCCGTCGACGAACCACGGCTGGAGCGTCCAGCACCAGGCGTGGAACAACGGGAAGATGGACAAGTGGCTGCCCGCGCACCGCTCCGCCGACGGCGCCAACGGCCCGTACGTGATGGGCTACCACACGCGGGCCGACATCCCCTTCCAGTTCGCGCTGGCCGAGTCGTTCACCATCTGCGACAACTACTTCTGCTCGGTCATGGGCCCCACCTGGCCGAACCGTCTGTACCTCATGAGCGCGAGCATCGACCCGGGTGGCACCAAGGGCGGCCCGGTGATCAGCAACGCCGACCCGACGCCGTACGGCTGGAAGACCTATCCGGAGGCACTGACCACCGCCGGTGTCCCGTGGAAGGTCTACCAGGAGACCGACGACTACGGCTGCAACGTCCTGGAGTACTTCGGGGCCTTCCAGAAGGCCTCGACGACCTCGACGCTCTACAAGAGCGGCATGAAGGTCTCCTCGGCGGGCCAGTTCGAGTACGACGCCGCCCACGACCAGCTGCCCACGGTCTCCTGGATCATCCCCACCAGCACGCAGTCCGAGCACCCGGACTACATGCCGGCGGCCGGCGCCGACTACGTGGCCAGCAAGATCGACGCCATCGCGTCCAACCCCGACGTGTGGAAGAAGACGCTCTTCATCCTCAACTACGACGAGAACGACGGCCTGTTCGACCACGTGCCACCGCCGGTGCCCAAGGCGGGCACCGCGGGTGAGTTCGTGAACAGCCTGCCGATCGGCGGCGGGTTCCGCGTGCCCTGCATCCTCGTCTCGCCGTGGACCATGGGCGGCTGGGTGGCGAGAGACAAATTCGACCACACCTCCACGCTGCGCCTGCTCGAGCTGCTGACCGGTGTGGCGATCCCCAACCTCAGTGCCTGGCGGCGTTCGACCTTCGGCGACCTGACCTCCGCCCTCGGAGTCGCGTCGGCCGCGAGCCCGCCGCAGCTGCCGGACACCAAGAGCCAGCTCGCGGAGGCCGAGAAAGAGGTCGAGACGCTGCCCAAGCCGACGTTCCCCGGCAGGACCCAGACGCCGCCCAAGCAGGAGACCGGCTCGATCCCGCGCCCGCGCGGCTGACACCTGACCGTGAGAACGGCCTGGCGGCACAGGCCGTTCTCACCTCTCGTACGGGGTCTCCGCGTCCTCTGGCGGCAGGGGCTGCTGGGGGAGGGCCGATCGGGTGGGGAGCGCGGTCGGCGCGGTGGGGGTGGGCCGCGGCCCGGGGACGAGATCCGGAGCGCCGCTGAGAGCGGGCGTCGGCGTGGACCGCGGTGTCCGTACGGGTGTCGCGCTCGCCGAGGGCGTCGCACGAACGTCCGGGGTGGCCTCGCCGGAGACCTGCGGGCCGGGGGCCGGGCGTACGCGGCCGATCTCGGGATGGACCGACGTGCCATGGCCCTTCCTGCCCTGCACGGTATTGGAAAGCGGCTTGCCGGTGAACAGCTCGAAGGCGGTCACGAGTCCCATCACCGCGAGGAAGATCCCGGCCGCGGCACCGCACAGGACGTACCACTTCGGCCATGGCCGGCCGCCCGTGCCCGTGGGGACGGGGTCCGCCACCTCGCCGCCTCGCCCGGCGCCGACACGTGCCGGGATCTTCGCGACGATCCGTTGCTTGCCGCGATCCAGGAAATGCTGGTAGATCGTGGCTCCGACGGTGGACAGCACGCTCACCGCGCCGGCACCGATGAGGGTGCCGCCGACCCCGAAGTAGGAGGCCGCGACCGTCGCCGTCACCGTGGCACCGGCGCCGGCGATGAGTTGTGTGATGTTCAGCTCGGGTTTGCGCTGGCCCGGCATGCTCCCCCTCGTCCGGCCTGGCATGTGAACCAGTCCAGCCAACACCGGTACGACCCCTGGTGAACCGGGGTTTGGCGCAGGCTTTGACGTCGGGCGGTCGGCGAATCGGTGCTTAGCGCGCCATATCGGCATTCCAAAGTCGGCGGAGCAGATCGGCGGGGACGGGGTTCAGATAGGTCTGCTCGGCCGCCCAGTGCAGTCCCTCACCCGCCGCGTGGCGGGTCAGCGTCACGATCGGAGCGCTGAAGGGCAGCTCGCCGCGTTCGTAGGCACGGATCTGGCCGAGAACGTCCTGTCTCAGCGAATCGTCGAGGCGCCTGCCGACATGCCGGAACGCCCGGTGCATCGCGTTGGCGTTCCGGCCGCGCGTGGCGTTGCTCGCCAGCGCGCGGCCGAAGATCTGACGGTACTCCGCCTCGGTCTCGCGGCACGGCCGGCTGCCCGCCTCGGCCACGAGGCGGCCGGCCTGCCGGTAGCGCGCCGGATCGTGGGCGAGGATCTGCAGCTTGTGCCGGGTGTGGAAGGCGACGAGGTCGCGGGGGCGCCAGGGTCGCGAGAACAGCTCGCGGAGCCGGGCGCCCGCGAAGACCCGCTCGGCGAAGCGCTCACGCGACGCCGCGACACCGAGAACGCGGTCGTCGCTGACGGGAAGGAAGGGGAACGCCGTGGTCAGCCGCCGGGAGAAGACGCGGTGGCCGTCGTCGTAGGACGGGATGCCCCCGACGCCGGGCCGATCCGCCCTTGTGACGTAGCCGTCGAGGCCGGCAGGCGTGGGCGGCGTGGCCCCGGCGGACAGGAATTCGACCAGCCGGCTCTGGCCGGTCAGGCGCCAGGTCTCCCACAGGGCGCCCATCCCTGTCTCCAGCTCTGCGGTGTAAGGCACCCAGTCGACGTACGCGCCCAGCTCCTCGGCGAGAAACCGGTTATGCGGGTGGCCGCCGTCGAACCGGGCCTCGTCGGCCATTAAGCAGCTGGAGATTCCGATACGCGGCCTCATCGCCCTCTCCCAAATGCCTGTGTGGCGAAAATCGTACCGATCGTCAGGCGACCACGTCGGCGAGGCGGTCGACCTGGTCGGGGTCACGTGCCCAGCAGTAGAGCATCACCTCATCGGCGCCGAGGCCGGCGCGGAACAGCCCGTCGGCCATGGCGGGCGGGGCCGCGCACAGGAAACCGTCACCCCAGCGGGCGACGCGTTCGAGGGCCGCCGGCCTGAAGGCTCCGATCAGCACCTCCGGGCCACCGTCACGGACGGGCGCAGGACCGATCGGGCCGGCGCCGAAGGGCGCACCGGACCAGACGCGCCGCATGGTCGCGAGTTGCTCGTCGAACCGGTGACCGCGGGTACGGAAGTCCGTGCCCGCGGCGCGATGGTCGTCCTCGCGTCCGCCGACTCCGATGCCGAGGGTGAAGCGACCGCCGGACATCACGTCCAGGGTCGCGGTCTGCTTGGCGAGCAGGGCGGACTCGCGCAGCGGCCCGAGCAGAACCTCGGTCTGCACCCGGATCCGCGAGGTGGCACCGGCGAGGGCCGCCAGCGTGACCAGCGGCTCGGGGTTGGTGTAGACGAGGCGGTCGAGCAGGCCGAGAGTGGTGAAGGGACCGGCGTCGGCGCGCCGGGCCCAGGACAGGAGCGAAAAGGGGTCGGCGACGGGCAGACCGAGACCTACGTTCATGGGGGATCGGACCTCCGGAAGGGCATGCGGGCAATGGCTGCCGCCCCTCCTGCACCGCGCTCATCGCGGCGTGCTCCCGTCATGCGACGTCATTCCGGGGAGCCGATCTCGGATGGCGGTAACCGTACCCCGGCCGGCCACCGGGGGTGAACCGGGTTTTCCGCGGACATGCCCGTGAGTGGACGCTCAGGGTTTCTGGCCGACGCCGACGATGCTCCAGCCCGTCGCCGCGTCGACGCCGGACTCGCCGGGGGCGGAGCGCCACTCGGGTACTGGGGTGATGCCCGGAGCCGCGACCTTCAGACCCTCGAAGTAGGGCTCGACCTCGGCACGGGTGCGGACGTTGGCGCGGCGGCGCGACCCCTTGATGATCTCCCGGTCCTGGAAGAGAGCGGCGAGCGCTCCGGTGGCTTCGGCGCGGTCGTCGGAGACGGGGTGGGAGATCACCATCCAGCTGCCCGGGACGATGGCGTCGCGCAGGTGGTCGACGATGTACTGCGCCGTCTCGTCCTCGGGAATGGCTTGGAGCGCCGAGAGCAGCAGGATCGCGACGGGCCGGTCGAGGTCGATGAGGCGGCGCAGGTCGGGGTGGGCGAGGATCTTGCCGGGCTCGCGCATGTCGGCCTGGATGACGCCGGTATGCATGTCGCCGGCGAGGATGGCGCGGGCGTGGCTGACGACGACCGGGTCGATGTCGACGTACATCACGTGTGAGTCGGGCGCCACCGCCTGGGCGACCTCGTGGGCGTTGTTCTGGGTCGGCAGGCCGCAGCCGATGTCGATGAACTGCCGGATGCCCTCCTCGGCGAGGAAACGCACGGCCCGGCCCAGGAACTTGCGGCTCTCCTGGGCCATCACGGGCAGGTCCGGGGCCACCGCGATGGCCTGCTCGGCGGCCTCACGGTCGGCGGCGAAGTTGTCCTTGCCACCCAGCAGGTAGTCGACGATGCGTGCTTCGTTCGGCATCTGGGGATGGAAGGCGTCAGAGGCGCGGGTATCCGCCACCGTACCGCCACCTCCTAAAAAATCACCGTGGAGAGGAAGGGTATCCGGAGGAGCACCGGCGTTTTGCGTAGATCTACATATGCGTCCTCATCGGAGCCCGGCCGGTGGCCTCGCGTGGACGATCGGGATCAGCCTCTGCACCGCGCACCCGAACAAGGCGGCCGTGACAGGCATCAAAGCACTGGAAGCCGACCCCGCTCCGGCCGATTTACCAGGCTCTGACAGGAAGTTGCGGGAACGGGTCTGGCTTTGTCTAAAGAACCGGGAAGATGGAGCCATTCGTCCTTGCCGAGCGGAGGAGAAGGGATGGCGTCAGGGCGCGCGCGCCTCGAGCCGTTGTCGCGCAACGATCCCCAGCGGATCGGTGGCTACGTGTTGCTGGGACGGCTGGGCAGCGGGGCGATGGGCCGGGTCTACCTGGGCAGATCCGCGTCGAGCCGGCTGTTCGCGGTGAAGACGATCAGGAGCGAGTTCGCCGACGAGGCCGACTTCCGCACCCGCTTCGCCCACGAGGTCGCGGCGGCGGGGCGGGTGAGCGGTGTCTTCACCGCCGGGGTGGTCGAGGCCGATCCGGACGCCGAGGTTCCCTGGCTGGCCACGGCCTACATTCCGGCGCCCTCTCTGGACCAGCTCGTACACGCCTGCGGGCCGTTACCGGTCCCGGCCCTGCGCTGGCTGGCGGCGGGCTGCGCCGAGGCGCTGGCCTCGATCCACGCCGCGGGGCTGGTGCACCGGGATCTGAAGCCCTCCAACGTCCTGGTGTCGGCGGACGGGCCACGGGTCATCGACTTCGGGGTGGCGCGAGCGACCGAGCGCAGCAGCTTCACCGCGACGCACCAGGCGGTGGGCACGCCCGCGTACATGGCGCCCGAGCAGGCCCGCGACAGCCGTCAGACGGTGTCGGCCAGCGATGTGTTCTCCCTCGGTTCCACCCTGCTGTTCGCCGCCACCGGGCATCCGCCGTACATGGGGGAGGCGGTGACCGACGTCCTGCTCCGGGTGGCGACCGAGCCACCGGACCTGGCCGGGCTGCCCAAGGAAGTCGCCGAGCTGATAACCGACTGCCTGGAGCGCGACGCGGCCGCGCGTCCCACGGCCAGCGCCCTGCTGGCCCGGCTGGCACCGGAGCTGGAGGGGGCGGGGGAGTACGGCTTCGACGCTGCACCGCTGCCCGATGACGCGCTCGCGCTGATCGAGGAGTACCGCCAGGAGATGCGGCCCTCCGCGCACGTGAGCTCCCAGCCCGCCGCGGACTTCACGCTGGACTCTCCCACGTCCTCGGGGGAGGCCGATGAGCCCCAGGGGTCCGGCCGGCCGGCCGGCTCCGTGTCCTCGCCTCCCGGCGGCACCGAGGATCGGGCCCGCGAATCGACCAAACCAGAGAAGGTCCGCGCGTCCGCCCCGGAGGGCAGGGTCACGCGCATCGTCGTGATCTCGGCGGTGGCGGCCGGTGTGGCCGCCCTGCTCCTGGTGCTCGGCGTCGTCCTGGGCCGGGCGGTCGGCGGGCCCGGTTCGAACAACGGCCGCCAGGGAGGACCGCAGGGCGGCGGCCCGCCGCCCGGCCCGCCCCCGGGTGGCGGCTCGTCGCAGTCGTCGGGCAAACCACAGATCACGATGAACCAGAGCATGGGCGACGGCAACAGCACGTTCGTCGTCCACGGCAGCGGCCTGAAGCACGGACGCAAGGTCTCCATCCAGGTGGACAGCAGCGGGGTGTCGCCGCAGATGCCGGTGGTCGACTTCGGCGGCACCTTCAACTACGTGATCAACCAGGGCCATGAGTTCTACTCGGGGAAGATCCCGGTGGGCTCCCACCACGTCACGGTGAGCGTGTCCGGTGTCCGCAAGATGACCGCGGACTTCACCGTCAACAACCTGTGAGCCGTCCGCGGTCAGCGCGAACGGTCCCACCAGAGGTCCTCCTGGCGGGAGCACCATGAGGGATCGCTGAGCCGGCTCAGGTCGGTGAACGTGATGATCGCGTGCTCGATCAGCACCCCGACGACCACCTCGTCGGAGAGCCGGGTGCCGCTCTTGACGAGCTCACGGCAGTTGATCTTGCGTCGCAGGACCTTCACGTGTTCGCCGACGCGTGCCGCGAGCCGGTCGCGGAAGACCGGGTCGTTGTCGAACTGCTCCAGCTGGTGGTGGGCGTCGGTCACCTCCAGCGCGGCACGGGCGATCTCCGGGGTCCGTGGCAGCGGCGTCGTACGGCTCGAGTCGACCAGCCACGGCCGGCACCACAGAAGCGCGACGAGGAAGAGCTTGGTGTTGGGATCCAGGTACATCGGAAGCAGCGTCGAGTCCTCGTCCGGCCGGCCCACCGTCGGGTCGCCCCGGCCCCCGGGCAGGACGCCCGTGGCGCCCAGCACCGTCACGCGCATCGCGTGACCCTCGTCGAGCATGGCCCGCGAGCCCACCAGCGTGGTCCCCGTCCGCATGAACCAGCCGCCGGCCGGGTCGCCCGGCGCCTCCATCGGTGGCAGCCGGATCTGGTAACCGTCGCTCTCGGCGTACAGCGCGTGCGTCTGACTGAGGTTGGCCACCCAGGCACCGCCGCGTACCGTGCCGATCATCCCGGCGCGGCGGGAGAGTCCACGGTCGGTCGAGATCACCAGGTCGGCGTCGGGTCCCCGGCCGAACACCAGCTGCTCGTGTTCGGGGATCTCCATGACGTCCCCGGAAGGTGCCGTGACGCGTGTCATGGCGGGAGTCGCGCCGTCCGATGTCATGGCCGTCTCATTCGTCTCGATCGGGTAGCCCGGTGGTTCCGATGTTCGCCGAGTTTAAGTCCGGGGGATCCATCGCCGATATCCCGGAATCCGGGGATGGCCTGACGTGTGTATTCGCGCTTGGCTGTGAACACCTCATAAAGGCAGGAAGGAGACTTCTCGCCTGCCATGTCGTGTTCACCGAGCGTACCGGCTCCTTTACCGGACCTACCGGGGCTGTCCGGAGGGAGGCGGTGTGGTCCGGGTCGGTCCGAGGCGTTGGGGCGCCACGGATCGACCCGGGCATATCGGGTCGGGGCCGGCCTGAACCCCGCGTCAGAGATCCCTTTCGGTTAACGCGGAAAAGTTATGAATGAGCTCACGTGCCAGATGTTCTCCACCAACGACGACCAGCTCGCCCTGACTCTGATGACCGTCTGGGCGCTCGGCACCGGCCGGTCCATGCCCGGCGGGTCACCCGTATGCCTTACCGAAGAGCAGTTGATCGACTTTTGGGCGGAGTGAACATTGCCCTGCCCTACCGCATTCCCCGGTGTCTGCTGAACTGGATATGCCCGATATGGGCGCCGGGAAGGGGTCTGGGGAATGCCTGTATCCGATCACGACCACGTCGGCGAGCCCGGCCCGGATCCCGAGCTCATCGCCACGTCGAAGGACTTCTCCCACGCACTGGTCCGGTTACGCAGGCGGGCGGGCCTGTCGATCAGGGACGTGGCCCGTGACCTGCGGCAGCGGCCGGCAGGGCAGGTGTCGGTCGCGACACTGGGCGGCTGGTTCGGCGGGCGTCACCTGCCGACGCCGAAGCTGGATCCGGTCCTGTTCGAGCTGCTCGCCCTGTGCGGCGTCACGAGCCCGGAGGAGACGCGGCAATGGCGGGCCGCGCTCGACCGGGTGCGGTCGATGCCGGGCCGGCGTCCCAGGAGCAGCCCGTCACCGTTTCGCGGCCTGGCCGCGTACGAGCCCGAGGACGCCGAGTCCTTCTGCGGACGCGAGGCCCTGACCGGCGAGTTACTCGAGCTGGCCGGGCGGAGCAGGCGGCTCGGCCGTCCGATGATCGTCGTCGGCCCTTCCGGGTCGGGGAAGTCCTCCCTGCTGCGAGCCGGGTTGATCCCCGCTCTGGGCCGCCCGGACTCCCCGCTGTACGGCACGTGGGCACACGTCAGTCTCACGCCGGGCGAGAGACCCGTACGAGAGCTCGCGCGCCGGCTCGCCGACCTCCTCGGCCGGGCACCCGATGCGCTGGACCAAGAGCTCATGGAGCATCCGGCCTGGTGCGGAGACCTGATCCGGTCGGGCGCGTGGGACGGCGACGGCGTCCTGATCGTGGCCGACCAGTTCGAGGAGCTGTTCACCTCGTGCAAGGACGACGGTGAGCGAGCGGCGTTCATCGAGGCGCTCTGCTCCGCGGCCGCCGCACCGCCCGCGGTCGTGGCGTTCGGGATGCGCGCCGACTTCTACCTTCAGGCGCTGCGCGTTCCGCGGCTGGTGCCGATCCTTCAGGACTCCCAGCTCGTGGTGGGGGCCATGTCGGAGACCGAGCTCCGCCAGGCGATCACCGAGCCGGCCCGGCGCTACAGGATCACGGTCGAGCCGGCTCTGGTCGAGGTGCTGCTGCACGACCTTTCGCCGTCCTACACGGGCGCGATGAGTGAGGCCGGGGCGCTCCCACTGCTGTCCCACGCGCTGCTGGCGACGTGGGACCAGGCCACCGGGCGCACCCTGACCCTCGATCACTACCGGGCGACGGGCGGCATCCGCGACGCGGTGACCAGGACCGCCGAGAACGCCTTTGCCGAGCTGTCGGTCGCCGGGCAGAAGGACATCGCCCGCCGGCTGTTCCTGAGTCTGGTGCGCACCGGCCACGACGCCGCGGACACCCGGCGCCGGGTCTCGCGTGCCGAGCTCCTGGCGGCCTGCGACGCCGAGCCCGCCGCCGTCCTGGAGGTGCTGGACCGGTTCGTCAACTCGCGTCTGATCACGGTGGACGGCGACAGCATCGAGATCACGCACGAGGCACTGCTCACGACCTGGCCACGGCTGACCGGCTGGCTCGACGCCGACCGTACGTGGCGCCGCCTGCACCACGGGCTCACGGTCGCGGCGCACAACTGGCAGCGGTCCGGCTACGACCCGGACGGCCTGTACCGGGGCGGCATGCTCCAGGTGGTACGGGAGAACGCCGAGAGCCGTGCCCACCGGGGGCGGCTCAGCCTTCTGGAGCGCGACTTCCTCGACGCCTCGGTCGCGCGGGACACCGCCGAGACACGGGCCGTACGGCGCCGGCTCCAGCGCCGCCACCAGCTCTCCGCGCTGCTCACCGTGCTGGCGCTGCTCGCGGTGGGCGTGACCGTCTACGCGCGGCAGTTGCGGGCCTCCGGGCAGCGGGACCGGGCGCTGGCGCTGTCCCGCACGGTCGCGGACGAGGCGGACCGGCTGCTCGGCAAGGACGTCCCGCTGGCCGCGCAGCTGGCGCTCGCCGCGTACCGGATCTCCCCGACCCCCGAAGCGCGTTCGAGCCTGCTCAACTCCACCGCCGTCCCGGCCGCCTGGCGCCTGGGCGCGCCCTCGGGGCCGGTCCGGTCGATGGCGGTGAGCGGAGACGGCCGGCTGCTGGCGGGCCGTACGGACCCGGGAGCGGTATGGCTGTGGAGGATCGGCGGGGACGGCCGTGCGGTCCTGGCCGGCATGCTGCCGGCGGAGCCGGACTCCTCCGTGGCGCTCAGTTACGACGGACGGACCCTCGCCGCCACCGACGGCGACCGGGTACGCCTGTGGAGCACCGCCGACCCGTACCACCCCGTCCGTACCGGCACGCTGTCCGGCCCCGACCAGCCGGTCGCCTCGCTCACGATCAGCGCCTCGGGACGCGACCTGGCCGCGGCGGCCGGGAGGACGGTCTACCTCTGGGATCTCGACGCGCGTGCCCGGACGACGTCCACGGCCGAGCTGTCCGGGCCGCGGCAGGCGGTCAGGGCCGTGGCGTTCACGCCCGGCGGCCGTACGCTCGCCGCCGGGAGCAACGACGCGACGGTGCGTCTCTGGAGGATCTCCGGGTCCGGCCGCGCGACCCCCGCGGGTACGCTCCGCGGCCCTGCCAGTCAGGTCTTCTCCATCGCCATCAGCCCCGACGGCCGCCGCCTGGCGGCCGGCACGGGTGCCGAGCACCGCGTGTACCTGTGGAACATCGGCGACCCGGCACACCCCTCGGCGGACGGCCCGGCGCTTACCGGCCCGGCCAGCTGGATCAACACGGTGACGTTCGGCCCGGACGGCACGACTCTGGCGGCGGGGAGCTCGGACAACCTGCTGTGGGTGTACGACCTGCGCACGCGGCGTTCGACGGAGCAACTGCCGCATCCGAACCCGGTCATGGGCGCCTCGTACCCCTCGGCCGGTTCGCTGGTGACGCTCGGCGACGACGGGACGATCCGCGGCTGGAGCCTGCCCGGCCCGATCATCACCGGGGCGCGGGACTCGGTGTTCGCCCTGGACTTCGACGGCGACGGGCACAAGCTCGCCGTCGGCCCCGGAGCCGGGGACAACACCCTCACCGTGTGGAATCCCGCCGATCTCCAGCACCCGGTGCGGATCGGCCGCCCTCTGGTCAACTCACCCCACGCCGGGACGTTCTCCGGATCCGGCGCGCTGACCCCCGACGGGCGTACGTTCGCGGTCGGCGACGTGGACGGGAGCGTCCAGCTCTGGAACATCCACGACCCCGGCCGTCCGGGCCGGATCGGCGCGCCGATCCGTGCGGCGAGCGAGCTGATCGAGTCGGTGACCATCAGCGACGACGGGCACCTCCTCGCCGCCTCCTCCGACGACGGCGCGGTCCATCTGATCGACATCACGCGGCCGGACCGGCCCGTCGCGCTGGGAGAACTCCGGCCACCGGATCCCGGCACGGTGTACCAGGCGGCCTTCAGCCATGACGGCACCCTCATCGGCGCGGCCAGTGGCAGCCATCGGGCGTACCTGTGGGACATCCGGCGCCCGGCCGCCCCGAAACCGCTCTCGGTGGTGGGAGGCTTCGCCACCGAGGCGTACTCGGTGGCGCTCAGCCATGATGGGCGCATCCTGGCCGTGAGCGGCGCGGACGGCACGGTCCGGCTCTGGGACATCGCCGATCCCCGGCATCCGGACAGCCTCGGTCCGCCGCTCCTCGGGCCTGTCGGCTATGTCTACTCCGTCGCCTTCTCCCCGCAGCAGAACGTGCTGGCTGCCGGGAGCACGGATGACACCGTCTGGCTGTGGGACCTGACGCGACCGCGCGACCCCGCCCCTCTGGCGACGCTGACCGGCCCGGCGAAGGGCGTGCTGGCCGTGGCCTTCAGCCCGGACGGGCACACACTCGCCGCAGGCGGCCACGACCGCACCGTACGCCTGTGGGAGACCGCCCCCGAAACAGCCGCCGCGCGCGTCTGCGCCACCACCGGACAGCCCATCACCCGGCAGGAATGGCACCGTTACGTCCCCGGCCGCGCGTACGAACCCCCCTGCCCGTAGGGCTGAGGCGGGCCCCCTGTTCGGCTCAGGCCTTCGCCGCGTACTCGGGCTCCAGGGCGGGCGCCGCCGTACGCGTGCGCAGGAGCAGGGCGCCGACGACCGAGGTCCCGACGCCCAGCGCGGCACCCAGGGCCCAGGCCAGGCGGAAGTCGTCGACCGATCCGGCGCCGACCCGGGTGCCGAGGATGGTGACCAGCACCGCGACGCCGACGGTGGCGGAGATCTGGCGGAACGAGTTGACCAGCGCGGATCCGGTCGCGGCGCGGTCGGCGGGCAGCGACTGGACCCCGGCGGCGATCAGCGTGCCGATGGTCAGGCCGACTCCCGCCCCGGTGAGGATCATGCTGGGAAGCAGGTCGCGTGCGTAGTCCGGCGTGCTGGAGACCAGAACGGTGCGCCAGAGCATGCCCGCGGCGAACAGGAGGCCGCCCACCAGGATCAGCGGGCCGTGGCCGAAGCGGCGTACGGCACGGGAGGTCAGCGCGGTCACGATCGGCACCAGGGCGGGACCGGGCACCAGGGCCACGCCGGTGCGCAGCGCGCTCCAGTGCCAGACCTCCTGGCACCACAGCACGTTCGACAGCAGCATGATCGCGAAAGCGACACCGAAGACGAACGTGCCGAGGCCGGCCATGCCGAAGCGGGGCAGGCGCAGAAGGTGCAGCTCCAGCAGGGGACTCGGGTGGCGCGCGGACCGCAGCCCGAACCACGCGCCGACCGCGAGGGCCGCCGCGAGCAGGCCGAGCGTACGGCCGGAGGTCCATCCCCAGCCGGGCGCCTCGACGAGGGCACCGGTCAGCGCGCCGACCGCCGCGGTGACGAGCACGGCACCCCAGACGTCGGGCAGCGGGCCGGTCTCCCGCGCGGCGGGCGCGGGCAGGGCGGCCAGGCCCGCGATGACGGTGAGTACGCCGATCGGCAGGTTCACGACGAAGACCCACCGCCAGTCGATCTGCACCAGCAGGCCGCCCAGTACGGGGCCCGCGGCGGCGGCCAGGCCGCCGACCGCGGCCCAGGAACGGGTGGCCCCGGTGCGCCGGTCGGCCGGTACGGCGGCGAGCAGCAACGCCAGCGACGTCGGCAGCTGGGCGGCGGCACCGGCCGCCTGGACCACGCGGGCCAGGACCAGTACCCACAGGCTGGGCGCCAGCGCGCAGGCCGCCGACGCGATGGTGAACACCACGACCCCGGCGATGAACACCGGCCGCTGCCCGATGCGGTCGCCGACCCGCCCGATCACGACGAGCAGCGCGGCCAGGGTGATGGCGTAGGCGTTGAGCACCCACGACAGGTCGCTCAACGACGCGGGACGGTCGCCGTGGGCGAAGCCCGATCCCATCGCGGGCAGCGCCACGTTGACGATCCACAGGTCGAGGTTGGTCATGAACACGGCCAGGACCACGACGAAGGCGGCCATGCGTGATCGGTTTGAATATCCAACCGAAGGGGTCATGGGTGGACCGTAACCGCAAGACGGTTTGAAAATCAAACTTTGGGACCGCCGGGTACGGCGAGGGCCACACGCGGATGGCCGCCGCGGTCCCCGTGCCGACCGCGGACACGGTCGGCACGGGGCCGGCCTCCCCACCCGGCAGCCGGGTCCGCCGGACCTGACGTCTCCGCCCCCGCGCCAGACGCCCGCGGTCCGTGTGCCGTCTTCCCCGTACGGCGCCGATCGTCCGTCCGGCGCCCGGACGACATGCGAAAACGCTAGGCGAGGAAACGCGTGCCCGCGTCCTCCAGGCGGTCGATCTTTACCGCGACAACGCGTACAACTTAGATGTACTTAAGCGGTTGTCGCCGTCCGGGAAGGGCCGCGATGATTTTGGTTCGCCGCGCTTTCGGGAGGCTTTCTCGATCATGCCCAGCAAAGGACATCCGTTCACGCCGGACATCGCGGTGATACTCCGCGACGCGGACCGAAAGCTGAGAGCACGCAGCGGCAGAGGCCGTCATGCACTGTACGACTACTGGCGGGTCACGATGGGCAAGATCTGCCGCGTGGACGCCTTTTACGTCGGCTTCTATCGGAGCGATCGCACCATCGTCTACCCGTACAACTATGACGACAACAAATACGTCTATCCGGAGGTTCACACCTACGGCGATGATGGAATGGCCGCCTGGATCCTCGCGAACAGGCGCCCGTACACGATCGCCGAGGACGAGGGCCGGCTCCTCCGCCAGGGGATGTCGTTCGGGGAGGAGACGCTGGACTCCGCCGACGCGGTGGTGGTGCCGATCCTGGGCGAGGACTCCCCGATCGGCCTGGCCTCGATCCAGTCGTATGAAACGGACTCCTACACCGACGAGCACGTACGGGCGTTCGAGTGGACCGCCCGATCGGTGGCGACGACCCTGGCACGCGAGCAGGAGGACGAGCTCAACCGCCGGGCCCTGGGCGTGGGCGCCGATCCGCGCGATGCCAAGCCGACGTCGATCGCCGAGATCGTCTCCGACATCTCGACCAGGCTCAGCTCTCTTCAGCTGACGATCGATGCCCTGGTGGAGAAGATCCCGCCGGGCGAGGTCCGGTCCCAGGGCGATGTCGTGAAGGATGCCTGCGAGCGGCTCCAGACGGAGCTCATGGACATCCTCAGCCGTCCCGTCGTCGAGGGCGACGAGCTCTACGAGAAGCTGACGCCACGGGAGAGGCAGATCGCCTACCTGATCGCGGACGGCCTCGACAATGAGGAGATCGCGGCCCGGCTGAGCATCGCCGCGACGACGGTGAAGACCCATGTCTCGCGGATTCTCGCCAAGTACGGGGTCAGGCAGCGCGCCGCCGTCGCAGCCAAGGTCCGGCCGCTGCGTTGACGGCGGTCCCGGTCACGGACCATCGCCGTGTCCGGCGAAAGCCGATAACGGATGGGCCTCTGTCGCATATCGGGCAATTCCGGCGAAGTATCGTGCCTCGACATCACCGAGTCGAGGGGGGCCCGTGGGCGGTGGACCGGCTGACGACCAAGAACCACGGCCCGGGTCCGGCGATGGTGGGGGACCCAGAGATCTTGCCGGTCCCGCCGTGCTGGAGGGGCCGCCGCCCGCGCCGTCGTACGACATCGGTGCTCCGTCATCGAAGAGGCGGGCCGTCGCCCTCGTCCTGGCCCTCGCCGCCCTCGTCGCGGTGGTGATCGCCGTGGCCGGCGTCACGGGAGACGATCCACCTTCCGTCAAGACGGCGCACGAGGCCGGCCGGAACCTCACCAAGACGGCGGCCCTGGCCCTCAACGGCACCTACGCCGGAGGCCATGCGATGTTCACCGTCACCAGGGCCGGCACCGCACGGGGCTCGTATACGGCCGGTGCCGGACAGGTGGCCCGGATCGACGTCGGTGGCAGGACCTACCTCAAGGCCGATTCGCGCTTCTGGAAGGCGAGCGGCCGGTCCTCCGCCGTGGCCGCCCGTGCCGATGGCGCCTGGACCACGGCGCCGTACGACGCCGTGGAGCTGAGCCTCGGGGACCTGTCCCCGAGCCGGCTCGGACAGAACCTGCGGGAGGCGGCAGACGACCTGCCCGTGCGGCGGACCACGCTGAACGGCGTCAAGGCGATCAGGCTGACCACCGCCGGGTCGACGTACTTCCTGTCGAGGAGCGAATCGCCGCGCGTCCTGCGCGTCCAGGGCGACGGGTTCTCCTTCGACGTCACACCGCTGCCCTCCTCGGCCACGGACATCTTCTTCTCGACGCTGCGGAAGGAGGCCGGAGACCTCGAGGGCGCCTACGACCCCGACGTGAGCTTTCCGCGGACGGCGGGGAGGACCCACTTCGGCACTTGCCGCATGTCGGGCTGTACGGCCGAAGGCAGGGTCGAGCCGGATGCCAGGGGCGGCCGGGGGCCGATCCAGGTCGTCACGACCGTGGACTTCAGGGCACCCACGGGAGCCGTCATCTCGCGATGCTCCGACTCCGCCACGTCCACCAAGCCCCGGATCGCCTTCTCCTGCCGGACCGGCGGGACCAGGTGGGCGTCGTGGTATCGCTCACACCACGGACGGTCCGGCGTCCGGGCGTACCCGAGGTTCGGCGCCACGGTGAACTCCGCCGAGGACGTCTCCCACCTGCTCACCCTGCTGGCGCGAGAGCAGCAGACCGGCTGAAGGGCGTTCAGGCGGTACGCCGGAGCACATGGCGCAGGGCACGGGCGGAGGCGGTGCCCGGGTCGGCGGTGATGAAGACGACCTGCTGGTCGTCGTCCGGGACGGCGAGGACGTCGCAGTTGAGACGCAGCCGGCCGAGCTCCGGGTGGGCCGCCGTCTTCACCCGGTGGCCGGGTGTGTGCACCGGGTCGGTGTTCCAGACCTCGGTGAACTCCTCACTGCCGGCATGCAGCTCCGCCAGCAGGCCGGCGAGTCGCTCGTCGCGGGGATAGCGGTCGGCGGCGCTCCGCAGCCGGGCCACCGCGATGCGGGCGAACTCCTCGGCGCCCGAGATCTCATAGGGGCTGAGGCGCAGAAACCGCCGGCGGGCCAGGTTGGGCACCTCCCTCAGGTCGCCCAGCAGGGCCTCCGCCAGCGGGTTCCAGGCGATCACGTCGTACGTGGCGTCGGTGACGACGGCTCCAGCCTCGGGCATCCGGCGCAGCAGTCCGGCGATGTACGGGCGGACCTGACGAGACGGGCCGGCGGGCGGCGTCGGGTTCGCGCCGGCCAGCCGGAAGAGGTGCGTCCGCTCGGCCGGGTCGAGCCGGAGCGCGCGGGTGATCGAGTCGAGGATCCGCGGTGACGGGTGCGGGCCCCTCGCCTGCTCGAGCCGTACGTAGTAGTCCACGGACATGTTGGCCAGGTCGGCGACCTCCTCACGGCGCAGGCCGGGCGTTCGCCGGCGTGGGCCGGTGGGCAGGCCGACGTCGGCGGGGCGCAGATCCTCCCGCCGGTCGCGCAGGAAACGGGCCAGCTCCTGTCTCGCCATCCGCCACCTCCTCGAGTCCCAGGTATCGGTTGTACCTGGATCGGCCACTCTGCCGACGTCATCGTCGACACCATGAACAATTCCACGGCACTCGTCACCGGCGCCAACAAGGGCATCGGTAAGGAGATCGCACGGCAGCTCGCGGCCGCCGGGCTCACCGTCCATATGGGTTCGCGCGACGCCGGACGGGGGCGACGGGCCGCCGACGAGATCGACGGCGACACCCGGCCGCTGGTTCTCGACGTCACCGATGACACGAGCATCGCCGACGCCGCGCGGCAGGTCCCGCACCTGGACATCCTGGTCAACAACGCCGGCATCTCCGTCGACGGCCGGCCGGCCACCGAGGCGGACGTCGACAGCTTCCGCCGTACCTATGAGACGAACCTGTTCGGGGTCCTCGCGGTCACCAACGCGTTCCTGCCGGCACTGCGCCGGTCCGCGAGCCCCCGGATCGTGAACATCTCCAGCGGGACCGGATCACTGTCCTGGAGTACGGGCCCTGAGCCGCGTTTCCCGCCGGAGGGCTCGTCCGCCGCCTACCGGTCCTCGAAGACGGCACTCAACGCGCTGACGCTCTTCTACGCGCAGGCGCTCGCCGGCGAGAACTTCAAGGTGAACGCGCTCGCGCCTGGTCTGCGGGCCACCGACCTCAACGCGCGCGCCGCCGCCAGCGACGGGGATCCGGCCGAGTCCGCGGAGGGTGCCGTCCGGCTGGCACTGCTGGCGGATGACGGTCCGACCGGCGAGTTCTTCTCCTGGGACGGAACCGCCATGCCCTGGTGACCGGCCCGACCCCGGGGGTTCTTGTGAACTTGTCACAGTCAAGTCTTTAAGTCGGTTAATTATTGACTTAGCGTCAGAGGGGAGCAAAAGCCAGAGAGGGGTTCAACGTGGCCTGGATCGGACGAAGCGGGCTGGTGATCGCCGCGAGTGCGGGCGCGATCATGCTCGGCGCCTCAGCGGCGAGCGCGGCGACCGGCACGGTCAACACCAGCGGAACGGCCCTGGCCGTACGCTCCGGTGCGGGCACGGGGTACGGCTCGGTCGGGAGCGTCGCGGACGGAGGCGGCGTCACGATCAGCTGCCAGACGCGTGGTACGACGATCACCGGCACGTACGGCACCAGCAGCGTCTGGGACAAGATCACAAGTCCGGCCGGTTACGTGTCGGACTCCTACGTCTACACCGGTTCGGACGGCACCGTCGCGCCGCCGTGCGTCCAGACGCTCACCGATGACTATCCGTACAAGGCCGACTCGTCGAGCCAGGCGGACCCGTGGAACTTCTACAAACGGGAATGTGTCTCGTTCGCGGCCTGGCGGGTCCGCCAGCGGCTGGGCGTCGACCTCACCAACGCCTACCGCGGCGTGCACTGGGGCAACGCCATCAACTGGGACAACGCCGCGCTCTCCGCGGGAGTCAAGGTCGACCACACGGCGAAGGTCGGCGCGATCGCCCAGTACAACACTGGAACGTACGGTCACGTCGCCTATGTCGCACGGGTGAACGGCGACGGCACCATCCTCCTTGAGGAGTACAACTACCTCAGCGCGCACAACTACGACACCCGTACGGTCACCGCGAGCAGCGTCGGAAACTACCTCCACTTCTGACCGGTCTCTCGAGCGCGGCCGGGGCCGGGATGTCAGGCGACGGTGATGACGAGCCGTCCGGCGACGTGGCCGGCGGCGCTCGCCTCCTGGGCGTCGGCCGTCTCGCCGAGCGGATAGGTCTTCGCGACCGGGATGCGGAAAACGCCCTCCTCGTACAGGCGGGCGGCCTCGGTGAACGCCGCCGCCTGGTTCGCGGAGGCGAAGGAGACCTGCGCGCCGTGTTCGGGGGCGGTGAAGTCGGCGATGGACACGACCTTGGCCGGGTCGCCGGTGATTTCGACGAGCTCCGGGATGACACCCGACCCGGCGATGTCGAGTGCGGCGTCGACACCGTCCGGCGCCAGGGCGCGGACGCGGTCGGCGAGGCCGTCACCGTACGTCGTGGCGGTCGCGCCCAGCTCGCGCAGATAGTCCTGGTTACGGGCGCTTGCGGTGCCGATGACCGTGATGCCGCGCTGCCGGGCGATCTGTACGGTGGCGGAGCCGACGCCGCCCGCCGCGCCGCTGACCAGCAGGGTCTGACCCGGCTGGACGCCGACCTGGTCGATGATCCGGATCGCGGTCTCCACCGGGACCGGGTAGCCCGCGGCCTCCTCGAAGGAGAGGGCGGCGGGTTTGGCCGCCCAGTGCGACAGCACGGCGTACTCGGCGGTCGTGGCGGTGCCGTTGCCGAAGACCGCGTCGCCCACGGCCGTACCCTCGACGCCCTCACCGACCTCGTCCACGACGCCGGCCGCGTCGACGCCGGTGCCGGCGGGCAGCGGTATCGGCCGCTGGTCGCGCATGTACCCGGCACGGATCTTCCAGTCGATCCCGTTCACACCGGCCGCCCGTACGGCGATCCGGATCTGACCTGGGCCCGGGTGTGGTGGCTCCACGTCGACGAGCTCGAGTACGTCAGGGCCTCCATACGTGGCGTACCGCACGGCTTTCATTGGATCTTCCCCTCGTCCCGCCGACCACCGATCGCGGCCGGATCCGCGTCCTGTCCCGCCGCCAACTCCGTGATGAACGCGGCTATTCCCCGGGGGTGAAGCCGGGAAGGCACGGGCGGTGTGACGCCGCGGTCATTTCAGGAACGCGGCGGTGGTCGTGGTGAATCGGGTGGGGTCGTCGAGCCAGGGAAAGTGGCCGGCCCCCGGCTGGACGACGAGCGTGGCGTACGGGAACAGGCCGGCGAAGCCGGTCATGACGCGTGGAGGGGCCGCGATGTCGAACTCCCCGGCGAGGAGCAGGACCGGCGCGCCGAAGGCGGCCAGGGCCGCGCGGGTAGCCTCGGGGTCGTAGGCGCCCTCGGAGCCGAAGACGGTGGCGGCCTCCTCGTTGCGCTGCCGCTCACCGGCCGCGTAATGGTCACGCGCCGCGTCGTCCCACCGGCCATAGGTGAAGGGTGCGATGGCCGCCCAGTCGCCGTCCGTGGCCTGCCCCGCCGCGATCGTCTCGAAGGCCGCCGACGCCGGCCCGAACCACGGCTCGCCCGCGCGCAGCCGGATCGGCTCGCGCCGGTCATCGCCGGTGACGGTGATGCCGACGGCGTAGGTGCTCGGCGCGATCAGGGCGAGCCTGCCGATCCGCTCGGGGTGCCGGGCCGCGTAGAGCACGGCGAGGTTCGCGCCGGCGGAGTGCGCGAGCAGGTTCATCCGGTCGAGGCCGAGGTGCTCGCGCAGCGCCTCGACGTCGTCGACGAGGCGGTCGCACCGGTAGGAGGAGGTCTCCGCGGGTGTCTCGGACCGCCCGGTGCCCCGATGGTCCGGCAGGATCAGCCGCAGCCGCCCGGACAGGCCGCCGAGGTCGCCCAGGTAGGCCGAGTCCTGCATCGGGCCGCCTGGTAGGCACACCACCGGGGTGCCGTCTCCGGACACGCGGTAGGCGAGCCGTGTTCCGTCGTACGCGGAGAGAGTAGGCACGGACGGGATGGTCCCAGCGCCACTCCCCGCGGGCAATCGAATAAACCCGCCGGTGACCGGCCCGTGGCACCCACGGACAGGGCTGCGCGTGTTCCGGCACAATGTGGCGACGCCATGACACTGAGCAGGAGGCCGGGTGCGTTCGGAGCGCTCTGCGAAAGTCGTGCTCGCCGAGGACGGAGTGCTGCTGCGCGAGGGCCTCAGCGGGCTCCTCGAACGCTTCGGCTACCAGGTCATGGCGTCCGTGGGGGACGTCGACGCCCTGATGGCGGCCGTCGAGGAGCACGGGCCGGACCTCGTCATCACCGATATCCGGATGCCGCCGACCTTCAGCGACGAGGGGCTGCGGGCGGCCGTGACGCTGCGGTCCCGCCATCCCGACCTGGCCGTGGTGGCGTTGAGCCAGTACGTGGAGCGGACCTACGCCGGTGAGCTGCTCGATCCGGAGGGCGCCGCCGGCGTCGGCTATCTCCTCAAGGACCGGATCGGCGACGTGGCGGAGTTCCTGGACGCACTGCGGCGCGTCCTCGACGGGGACACGGTCATCGATCCCGAGGTGGTTCATCAGCTGCTGCGTGATCGGACGGACCCGATCCGGCGGTTGACGGCGCGGGAGCGTGAGGTACTCGGGCTCATGGCGGAGGGGCAGTCGAACACCGCGATCGGCCGGAACCTTGTGATCACGGAGGCCGCGGTCAGCAAGCACATCGCCAACATCCTGGCCAAGCTGGACCTGCCGCCGACGCAGGATCACCATCGCCGTGTCATGGCGATTCTGGCCTATCTTCGCGACTCGCCGTAGCGCCGGGACCACACGGGACGGTGAGCCGGAGCACGGTCGGTCCGCCGCAAGGGCTGACCAGGGTCAGCGTGCCGTCCACGACGGCGGCGCGGTCGTCAAGGCCCTCCAGCCCGCCGCCGGTGCGGACGCTCGCGCCGCCGACACCGTCGTCCTCGATCTCGACGGTGAGCAGGTCCGCGGCGAGGCGGCCACGGACCGTCACGCGGTCGGCGCAGGCGTGTTTGACGACATTGGTGAGGGCCTCGCTGACGACGAAGTACGCCGTCGCCTCCACCGCCGGCGGCAGTCGCCCCGGGAGGCATACGTCGACGTGAGCGGGGGCCGCCGACCGGCGGGCCAGCTCGGTGAGCGCGGGCGGCAGGCCCCGGTCGGTCAGGAGCTGGGGATGGACGCCCTGCACGATTTCGCGTAGCTCGGCGAGTGCCTGCCTGGCGTCCTCGTGCGCGGCGGCCACCAGGGTCGCGGCCTCGCCGGTGGTGCCGAGCTCGATGCGGGCGATGCCGAGCTTCATGGTGAGGGAGACCAGGCGTTGCTGGGCGCCGTCGTGCAGGTCGCGCTCGATCCGGCGTCGTTCCGCCTCGAAGGCGTCCACCAGCCGACGGCGCGAGAGTGAGATCTGGGCGACCTGCGCGGCCAGCTGTTCCTCGCGGCAGCCGAGCAGCAGGCGGGCGAGCGTGGCGTGCCCCGCCGCGACGAACGTCATCAGATACGCCCCCATGACGGCGACCAGTGCCGCGAGGAGCACGCCGGCCACCGTCGCACCCGGGCCGGACAGCGAGAACACCACCAGGGCGACGGTGGTGTGGGGGTAGACCAGCGAGCCGATCGCGGCGAACAGCAGGGCGCCGGTCAGCAGCGGGATGCCGCAGGCCACGAGAAGGTCGACGGGCCCCAGACCGATCGCCAGCAGCACCGTGTAGGCGAACTCCCGCCAGGTCGCCCCCTCGCCCATTCTGGTGCGTACCCAGGCGGAGGGGCCGGGTGCCGCCGGGGCGCGATGCCCTCCGGTCACGGGAAGCGGATCGACCAGCCGCAGCCGGAGGCGTTCGACCTCGGCGACCGGAACGCCGAGCAGGACCACGCCCGGCAGCAGCAACAGCCCGACCAGGACCAGCGCGAGCACGGCCCCGCTCAAGGTCAGCAGGACCAGCGTGACCATGCACGCCAGTCCGACGACCGCGCCACTGAGCAGATAGGCGAAGGACCGCCACGGCCGGCTCGATGACAGGAAACGGACCGGGCCGCCCGCCATGGCCTGCCACGAAGTGCGCGCGACGGATGCCACAGCACCCGAAGCTACCGTGGCCACCGGCCACCGGCACTAGTCCCTGCACTAGTCCTGGGACTGGAGCCCGCGCCAGTGACCGCGCCCTCCCTTTCGCGGTCCCCTGGCGTCATGGGAAATCGGTCGTTTCTTGGGAAGAACCCCGCCGTCCGGAAAGGAAGGCGCCGGGGGCTCGCGGTGGCCGGCGCCGGGCTGGCCATGGCGCTGGCCGGTGCCGCTCCCGCCGGCGCCGGCGACATGCCGGCGAGGCCGGATGGATGCGGCGGACACGCAGGTCTCCAGCGGGAACTGGACGCACTGACCGGCCAGTACGGCATGGCGGGAGCGGCCGCGCAGGTGGACGACCCGGCCTGCGGGCGGTGGACCGGCACCAGTGGACTGGCCGACGTGCGGACCGGCCGGCCGATGCGCGGCGGCGAACGGATCCGGATCGGCAGCACGACCAAGTCCTTCACCGCGACGGTGGTGCTGCAGCTCGCCGCCGAACGACGTGTCGCGCTGGACGCCTCGGTGGAGCACTACCTGCCCGGTCTGATCCGCTCGAACGGCTACGACGGCAGAAAGATCACCGTACGGGAGCTCCTCCAGCACACCAGCGGCCTTCCCGATCACGTCGCCGCACTCGACTGGGATCACGTCCAGCAGTGGCGCTTCCAGCACTTCGAGCCGCGCGAGGAGGTCGCGACGGCGCTCGCCCAGCCGCATCCCACGGAGAGCTGGACCTACTCGACGACCAACTTCGTCATCGCCGGAATGATCATCCAGAAGGTCACCGGCCACGACCCGACCACCGAGATCACCCGGCGGATCATCTCGCCACTGGGGTTGCGGGACACCTACTGGCCCGGTGACTCGCGTCGCATCAGAGGACCGCATCCGCGCGGCTACCAGGCCGCCGACACCGGACGGGTCGATGTCAGCGACTTCAACATGTCGTACGGGGGCGTCGGCGGTGCGCTGGTGTCCAGTCTCGCCGACGAGAACCGGTTCTTCGCCGCGCTGCTCGGCGGCCGGCTGTTGCCCAAAGCCCTGCTCGCACAGATGACCACCACGGTGCCCGCCGACCCGGACCGTACATGGAAGGACGCCAGGTACGGCCTCGGACTGATCTCCACCCCGCTCAGGTGCGGCGGTCTGTACTGGGGCCACGGAGGCAGCGTGCCCGGCTACGACACGGCCGGCGGGATCGCCCCCGGCGGCCGGCGCGTGCAACTCGTCCTCAACCAGAGCGTCGACTCCGAGCAGGCGTACCTGACCATGCACGACGCCGTTCAGACCGCCTTGTGCGAAGACCGCTGACACTCGTCACCGCGAAAGGACATTCATGATCACGATCCGATCTGTTCCGAAGAAGACGCTGGCCGGCCTGGCCGTCGCCGGACTGGCCGCGGGCGGCCTCGTCGCCACCTCGGGAGCCTCGGCCTCCAGCGCTCTTTCCCGGTACTACGCCCAGAACATCGCCTGGCAGAAATGTCAGCAGAGCTCAACCGACGACCTGGGCAAGGGACTCGACCAGGCCGGGGTCCGGTGCGCCGAGCTGCGGGTGCCGCTCGACTACGCCGACCCGGGCGGTCGCTCCATCTCGGTGACGATCTCACGGCTCAAGGCCACCGACACGGCTCACCGGATCGGCGCGATGCTGCTCAACGGGGGAGGCCCCGGCGGTGGGTCGATCGACCTGCCGCCCGACTTCCGTACGCTCATGAAGGACGCCGGGCCACGCTATGACCTGATCGGCATGGACCCGCGGTCCAGCGGGCGCAGCACTCCGCTGGACTGCGGCTGGCCGACCGGCACCTTCACCCGCTCGGCCGGGCTCGACCGCGCCGGGTTCGAGCGGACGGTCGGGTTCGAGCGCGACCTGGCCACCCGATGCGCCAAGGCCTCCCCCGGCATGCTGGCTTACATCAGCACCCGCAACACTGCACGTGACATGGACGTCGTCCGTGCCGCTCTGGGGGAGCGGAAGATCTCGTACTGGGGAGGGTCGTACGGCACCTACCTCGGCGCGGTCTACACCCAGCTGTTCCCCCGCAACGCCGACCGCGTCGTGCTCGACAGCGCCGTGGACCCGCGCCGGTACGGCGCCGAGGAAATGCTGGCGGACGCCGCCCCGGCGAACGAGGCCGCACTGCACGACTGGGCGGCATGGGCCGCCCGCCACGACGGCGAATACCACCTGGGCGACGCTCCGGGCGCGGTGCTGGCCACCGTGGACCGCATCGACCGCGCCGCGGCGAAACGGCCGCTGGAGGTCGGCCGCTACCGAGTGGACGAGCACTTGGTGCCCTTCGTGCTGTTCAACGGCCTGGACGACGACCGCGACGAGGCCAGTGCCGGCCTGGCCGCCGCCGTAGGCGTGCTCAAGGACGCCGCCGGCGGTGCCAAGGTCCAGCCCACCCCCAACCTCGAGGACACCCTGAACTTCATGCTGACCGACGCGGCCTCGGCGACCGGCAGCTCACAGGCGGCCGTCTTCTGCGGCGACCGCACGGTCGACCGGGACCCGGAGGTCTACTGGCGGAAGATCGAACGCAGCCGCGTGCACGAGCCCTTCCTCGGCCCGTTCCTCACCGACATCAGTCCCTGTGCCTTCTGGCCCGTGTCACCGCGTGAGCGTCCCACCCAGGTGCACAACGGTGTTCCAGCGCTGATCGTGGCCTCGACCGGCGACACGCGCACCATCTACCAGGGCGGGCAGGCTCTGCATCGCCTGATGACCGGCTCCCGGCTGCTGACGCTGAGCGGCGCGCGCATTCACGCCGTCTATCCGCGATACGGCGACGACTGCGTCAACGACGCCGTGAACGCCTACTTGAGCACGGGCGACCTTCCCGCCGCCGACTCGGTGTGCGTCAAGAACGGCACTCCGGCCGCCCGGTGAGACAGGCGGCCGAAATGACGCTCTCAGCACCTCCAGCGCACCGGCCACTGGGTCGAAGTCTGCTTATCGCCGTCCCAGACCCAGTCGCTTCCGTAGACGACGTCCGCGTCGGTCAACGCGAAGACCGAGCCGCCACTCATGTTGGGATCGTCGACGGGCAGCGGCCGCTCGACGCCCTGCTGCAGCAGCACCATGTCGCCGTATCCCGGGTTCAGCGCGACCGAGCCGCCGCTGTTGATCGCGACGGGCCGGCCTCGCGCCGGCAGTTCGGTCGCCTCACCAGAGCGAGCGTCCCAGGCCACAGCGTGATCGCGGCCCTGCTCCGTCCCGGCGACCCGCCCGTTCCGTATCGTCAGCGCCTGAGTGTGCGCGTCCGGCACCAGCCCGGGGAGGAATCGCCACGACCCGTCGGCCGACCAGGCCACGGCGCGCTCATTGAGAACCTCGGCCTTCGCATAATCCCATTGCGTGACGTAGCCCACGACGGTGCCGTCATCGTCGATGTCGGATACCCGGGCCTCGTTGAAACCGTCCGGCCTGGGGAGTTTCCGTACCGCGTTGTCCGCCGACCAGACGACCGCGTAGCCGTCCCACGCGTTGGCGGCGTAGAAGGCAGTGCCGGCGATCTCGCCGCCGCTGTTGATCACGGTCGGTTCGGTGGACCGCGCCGACTCCGGTGAGGGCAGGCCGGTGACCTGACCGTTTTTGTACCGCCAGCCTTGGACGTCGTCGCCTTCGCTGGTGAGGGCGACGATCTCACCGCTCCGGTTGACATCTTGGGGACTCGCATCGCCGTGACCGGTGGGGATGCGGAGTTCCCGCGCCGTACCGTCCTGCCACAGGACATTGTGGTCATTCTCGTCTGTGTCCCGCGATGTTCCGATTTGATAGCGCCCGCCCGGGTCGCCGCTCAGCACGTTCGTGCTGGTCGAATCGGGCAGCACCGGCATGATCTCCCGGGCGCACGGTTCGGCCGCGGCCGATGCGGATGCCGGGTGCGCCGCCGCGGCCGACAGCACGACGGCGAGCACGGCCGCCGCCGACCCCCAGATGTTCATTTTTAATTTCATGACTGTTCCTCTCGGAAATCGCACAGCCGTAACGTTGGGAATCAAATGAAGGTGAATCCCGCATAGGCCGATTGAGAAATATCTTGGTGAGCTCCGAGGAACGACACAATCATTTCCATATTCTTTCAACTGACCACATGGCGCGTCTCCGCGCCGTTAGCTTTGGCCGACACATCCGATGGTGGTGCAAGGGCGAGGTGCGTTGTGGTAAGTCAGGTCCGGCGTTTTGTCTGTGCGATGGTGACGTTGTCGCTGGTAGGCGCCGGATCGGTCGTCTGGGTTCGTCCCAGTGAGGCGGCCGGCCGGGTGCCGGCGCAGTTCGTCGCGAAACTGTACAGCGAGGCACTGGGCAGGATTCCGGATGCCGGCGGCTGGACCTCCCACCTCAACGCTGTGACCGACAGAGGCTGCAATGCCCCCGTGATTCGGGACCTGATACGCGAGTTCTACACCTCCGGAGAATTCCTGAGCCTGGACTACGACAATCAGGCGCGGGTGCTCGCCCTCTACAGAGGCGCGCTCAATCGTGAACCGGAACAGAGCGGCCTTGACCATCACACCGCCCAGCTCGATACGGGTGAGTTGACCTGGCCACAGCTCGTGGACGGCTTCGTCACCACTCCCGAGCTGAGCGATCTGGCCTCGACGATCTGCGGTGCCGGAACCAGTTACCACTTCGGCACCCAGCCGGCACCGAACCTGACGCCGTCAGGATCCGGCTTCGGCGGTGGCACCGGAGCGCAGTTGCAGGCCCTGCTGGACGCCGCGCCGGCCGGCGGCACCGTCTACCTCGCGCAGAAGGCGGTGGTGCGGCTGACCGCCACGCTGGACATCCCCAAGGGCAAGACGCTGGCGACCCGCGGGCTGCCGGCGCCCAGCCGTTATGCGATGCAGGGCCGGCTGGTCCGCTCCGGGATGTTCGCCGCGCCGATGGTGCAGTTGGAGGGCGGTGCGCAACTGCGCAGCGTCTGGACCGACGGCCAGCGCGGCAGCTCCGCCAACTTCACCGCCGAGGCCATCAACATCCAGGCCATGGGCGGTGACGGGACCGCGGTGGTCGACTCCAAGATCTCCAATAGCCAGGGCTGGAGCAGCCTGCTGGCCTTCGGCAGCGCCGAGGGCTGGCCGTGCGCGAACATGACCATCAAGGGCAACCTCATCACCGCCTACTCCTCCGAGCATTTCCCCGTCGACGGCAACGGGCGGTGGACCGACGGTGCCTCCATCGCCTGCGAACACGCGACGGTGGAGGACAACGCCGTCATCGACGCGACCGATGTGGGCATCGTCTTGTTCCGTGCCGCCCCGGCGGTCCAGAGCTCGGCGGTCCACGGCAACCAGGTGCTCAACGCGGGCAACTCGGCCTACGGCGCGCTGGCCGTCGACGGCCTCTACGACAAGGGCGCCACCCAGGACTTCACCGGTGCGACGGTGAACGACAACGCCTTCTGGACCGGCCCTGAGACGCACGTCGACTTCGGCATCGCGGTCGGTACCCGGCCCTGGTTCGGTAGCCGGTCCGACGCCGGCACCGGTGTGACCGTCCGCGGCAACACCACCAACGGGCTGACCGCGGTGGTCGGCACCGGTATCGCGATCAGCGGCATGTACCGTGCCACGGTTCAGGGCAATGACCTGCGGCTGTCGGTCCAGTCCATCAGCTCCTGCCCGCACGTCGCCCTCGCGGTCGACGCCGACGGCTACGCCGCCGACAGCGATGTCCAGGCCGGGAGCACGCCGGTCAGGTTCACGAGCCCTGCCGGGGGCGGCTGCATCGGCCACTGACCCGGCGAAGGCCCGCGTCATCCTGGGCCGATGTCACGGAGAGCGGGGATCGCCCCGGCGAGCGTGGCCAGCGTGTCGGTGTTCCAGGGGCGCGGGGTGATGACCACCACGTGCTCGATCCCGAGCGCCGCCGTGGCCCGGCAACGCTCGACGAACGCGGCACTGGAGTCCCCGGCCTCGAGGCGGGTGCTCAGTGTCTTCTGGATGTCCTCGTACGGCCGGCCGACGTCCTGGCAGTGCCGGCCGAGCGTGGCGAGGTCCTCCCGCACCGTACGGCCCCCGTCGGGGATGTCGAACAGGTTGCACGCGTCGGCGTACCGCGCCACCAGACGCAGCGTCCGCCGCCGGCCGGCGCCGCCGATCAGGATCGGCGGGTGGGGACGGCGTACGGGCGCGGGGATCCCGCGCGGACGTGCGAGCCGGTAGTGCTTCCCGTCGAAGGGCGTGTGGTCCCCGGCCCACATCCGGCCGGCGATCCGCAGCGTCTCCTCCAGCCGTTCGAACCGTTCGGCCACAGGCGGCAGGGGCAGGCCCATGTCCTCGGCCTCGGCGCCATGGTGGCCGGCGCCGATCCCGAGCCAGGCCCGTCCGCCCGTGAGCACGTCCAGGGTGGTGACGGCCTTCACCAGCAGCGCCGGAGCCCGCAGCATCACGTTGCTCACCATGGCGCCGATGTGGATGCGTTCGGTGTGCGCGGCGACGAACCCGAGAGCCGTGTAGGCCTCCAGCATGTCGTCCGCGCCGGACGGGGCGGTGGGGTCGACCTGGAGGAGGTGGTCGGCGATCCAGAGCGTGTCGACGCCGGCCTCCTCGGCGGCGACGGCGAGCCACGCGAGCTCGGCGCCCAGCCGCGCCGGGCCGCTCGGCCAGCTGTAGTTCGTCACATTGATGCTGACGCGCATTCTCAGCACCTGCCCTTCTGCTGGACTGGATATAAACTTAGACTAGGTCTAAAGTTAGGCATAGTCCACAGTCCGGGAAGGAGGGGTGATGGGACTTCGGGAGCTCAAGAGGAAGCAGACCCGGCAGCTGATCGTCGACACGGCGTGGCGGCTGTTCGCCGACCGGGGCTTCGACGACGTGACGGTCACCGAGATCGCGAGCGAGGCACAGGTCGCCAAGGCGACCGTGTTCAACTACTTCCCGACCAAGGAAGACCTGTTCTTCCCCCGACTGGAGGACTTCGGGGCCCGGCTGGTCGAGGCGGTCGCCACCCGGGATGCCGGTGAGACGGCGCTGGCCGCCTTCCGCCGTCACCTGCTCGGCTCCGGCGGCCTGCTCGACCAGGTCGAGGCCGGTGACGCCGAAGCCCTCCACCGGTTGCGTACGGTCAACCGCGTGATCGCCGCCAGCCCGGCCCTGAGGGCGCGCGAGCGGGAGGCCTTCGCCGCCGCCGCCGCATCACTCGCCGCGCTACTCGCCTCCGAGGCCCGCGGACCGGCCGGCGACGTCGGCGCGGACGTGGCGGCGAACGCGCTGTTCGGCGTCCACTGCGCGCTGGTCGACTACGTACGCCGCCGCGTGCTGGCCGACGACCAGGTCGCTTTCCTGGCCGCCGGCTTCCGTGAGCAGGCCATCCGCGCCTTCACGCTGCTTGAAGGCGGCCTGGGGGACCGGTTCACCGCACCCTCCGGCGACCGACCCCGATGAGGCCCGTACGCGAGGCGGCGGGCCGTGAGGACAAGAAGGCGAGGCCGGATCATGGCACGGACCTACAGATCGACGTTCTTCTGGCGCCTGCGCGACCGCATCATCACATTCATGCTGACCAGGGAGATGGGGCCGCCCGGCCTCTATCTGCTCACCGTCCCGGGTCGCAGGACCGGGATTCTGAGGACGACGCCGGTCGCTCCGCTCGAGGACGACGACGGCCGCTGGCTGGTCGCGCCGTACGGTCCGGACGGCTGGGCGCGGAACGCGCGGGCGGCAGGGCGGGTGACACTGCGCCGGGGCAGCACGACCGAGTCGCTGGTCGTCACCGAGCTGCCGGCCGTGGAGGCCGCGCCGATCCTCAAACGGTACCTGGCCGAGCACCCGCGCACCGTCGGCGCCTACTTCGACGTGGACAAGGACGCCTCGCTGGAGGAGTTCGCCGCCGAGGCCGCCCGGCACCCGGTCTTCCGGCTCCAGGCGTCGTGACCGTCCGGCGCGGCGGGGCTCGCCAGGAAGGCGATCGCCGCGGCGATCTCATCGGGATGTCCCATGCGCGCTTGACGGCGACGGCCCGCGCCTGCCGGCGGTCGAACCCGGCCCGCTGTTCGCGATGCACCGCGCCACCCCGGACCAGGGGTGCGTGGTGGGCTACGGCATCCAGCCGACGCTCAAGGCCGTACCTGCCCGCGAGCACCTAAAATGTCCCCATGCCGACCCGTGCCGTGCTCTGGGACGTCGACGACACCCTGTTCGACTACACCGGAGCCGACCGTGCCGGCATGCGGAACCACCTGGCGGCCGAAGGGCTCGACGGTATGTTCCCCTCCGTCGACGAAGCCCTTCACCGCTGGCGGGTCCAGACGGACCTGCACTGGGCGAGGTTCGCCGCGCGGGACATCGACTTCCTGGGACAGCGCCGTGCGCGCGTCCGCGGCTTCCTCGGCGCGGACCTGGACGACTCCGAGGCGGATTCGTGGTTCGGGCGCTACGTGGTCCACTTCGAAGCCGGCTGGTCGCTCTTCCCCGACAGCCTCGCGGCGCTGGAGGAGCTCGCCGCCGGCTACCGGCAGGCCGTTCTGTCGAACTCCAGCCTGGACTACCAGAATCGCAAGCTGCGCATTCTCGGTGTGCGGGACCATTTCGAGGCCGTGCTGTGCGCGGCCGAGCTCGGCGCCTCCAAACCCGAAGCCGCCGCCTTCCACGCGGCGTGCGACGCGCTGAGCCTGGACCCGGGCGAGGTGCTGTACGTCGGCAACGAGCCCGACATCGACGCCGGCGGCGCGGTGGCCGCGGGGCTCACCGGAGTCTGGCTGGACCGGGACCGCGTCGGCGGGCGTCCCGAGCTGGTGCGGATCACCGATCTCGGCCAGCTTGCCGAGCTGCTGCGTCGCGATGGTCGTTCTGGAGCGCTGTCCGGCATCGAGTGACACCGTGCGCTCCCGCCGGCCGGTCCGGGCCCGCGGGACCGCCGGATGAGCAGGTGGCAGGCCGCCGCCCCGAGAGCCCCTCCCAGGACCGGCGCGACCAGATAGATCCACAGATCGGCGGTCCGCCCAGAGAGCGCGGCAGGGCCGAACTGGCGGGCGGGGTTGATGGACCCTCCGCTGCGCGGACCGAGGAGAGCGATCACCAGCCCGACGGACAGTCCGATGGCGTACGGCAGCAGGCGTGCACGGCCGGGATGAGCCAGGAGCAACCCGACGACGAGCATCAGGACGATCATGCTGCCCGCCTCGGCGAGAAAGACGGACGCGGGTCGCCAGGCGGGGGCGGGTCTGATCGCGGCGTAGTCGACCGATGAGAGGGAGACCGCACGCCCCCACACCAGGCGCGCGAGGCCCGTCCCCGCCGCGGACCCCGCGAGCTGGGCGAGCACGTACGGCAGGACGCTGCGACCAGGGAAGACGCCCATCAGCCACAGGGCGACCGTCACGGCGGGATTCATGTGCCCCCCGCTGCGTCTGCCGGGCCGCGTGAAGATGAGCCCGGTGAGGATGGTCCCGCTGAGAGCACCGATGACGGCGAGCGCGACGTCCAGGTCGGCGATGTGAAGGGGGGAGTCCGGATCACGCAGCCACCGGACGACGGTCACCGCGAGGAAGAGCAGGACGGTGGTGAGCGCGAACTCGTCGGCGGCACGCGACGGCGGCAGCCGGCGCGGAAGAGAGGAAACGGTGCTCACCATGGTCTCCGAGTGCCGGCCTGCCGGGAGCAGGGTCGATGCCGGGCCATCCGCCGTACGGCAGGGCCGGTCGCGTCGTCCGCCGGGCTCGCCCTCAGGCGCGCAGCTTCGCCGCGAGGTCGCCGGTCGCCCCCATCGCGTACCGCTGCATCCCCGGACCGAAGGTGATGCGCGTCGCGCCCAGCCGTGCCAGTGCGGCCACGGACTCCTTGTCCGGTGCGGCGGCCATGTTGAGCGGACCCTCGATGCCCTCCCGCAGCACCGGGAAGACCTCGTGCGGCGCTATGAGCGGGTACACGCAGTCGGCGCCGGCGGCCACGTACAGCCGGGCGCGTGCCACGGCGTCGGCCGGATCACCCGTCCCGAACAAGAAGGTGTCGACGCGCGCGTTGATGAAGAGAGCGTCACCCGCCTCCGCCCGTACTCCGGCCAGCCAATCCGCGTGCCGCTCGGGGTCCTTGAGCGTGGCGTGCTCCTCGGAGTCCTCCAGGTTGCAGCCGACGGCGCCCGTCTCCAGGAGCCGCCCGACCAGCTCCTTGGGCGCCAGGCCGTAACCGCCCTCGATGTCGGCGGATACGGGCACGGGGACGGCCCGGACGATCCTCGCCACCGCGGCGAACATCTCGCCGGGCGGGGTCGAGCCGTCCTCGTAACCGAGCGAGGCGGCGATCCCGGCACTCGGAGTGGCGAGCGCGGGGAAGCCGGCGTCGGTGAAGACCCGGGCGCTGGCCGCGTCCCACGGTCCCGGCAGGACGAGCGGGTCGCCGGCGGTACGGCCGTGGTGCAGGGTGCGGAAGGTGGAGGCGGTCATCGTTTTCCCATGTCCTGAGGGGTGTGGAGGGCGGGCGCGCGGCGTCAGGGCGTGTAGTGCCCGGGGACCAGCCGGGTGGAGACGCCGAAGCGGTTCCACGCGTTGATCGTCGTGATCGCGACGATGAGGCCGGCCAGCTCGGTCTCGTCGAACTCGCTCGCGGCCCTCGCGTACACCTCGTCCGGGACGAATCCGTCCGTGAGCACGGTGATCGCCTCGGTCAGCTCGATCGCCGCGACCTCCCTCGCCGTGTAGAAGTGCCTGGACTCCGTCCATGCGTTGAGCTGGATGATCCGCTCGGACGACTCTCCGGCCGCCAGCGCGTCCTTGCTGTGCATGTCGAGGCAGAAGGCGCAGTGGTTGATCTGGGACGCGCGAATCTTGATCAGGTTGAGCAGGGCCGGTTCGATGCCCTGCCTCGCGGCCGCGTCGAGACGGACCATGGCCTTGTACGCCTCGGGGGCGAGCTTCGCCAGGTCCAGGCGCGGTGCGTGCTCCGGGAGGCGTTCCTTGCCTTCCTGTGCTTCGTTCGTCATACCTGCCACGCTACGCGCCAAGTGGTACTGAGGTATGGTCCATTTACATGAAGAAATCCCGGGCCAATTCGGCGGATCCTCCGCCGTCCGCGTTCGGTGCCGACCTCCATCTCGAGCTGAGCGGACACGGGCTGCGCGCCGGGCTCACGGACGCCCTACGGGAGGCCGTGCGCACGGGACGTCTGGTGCCCGGCACCCGGTTGCCGCCGTCCCGCTCGCTCGCCGCCGATCTCGGCGTCGCCCGTAACACCGTGGCCGACTCCTACGCCGAGCTGGTCGCCGAGGGCTGGCTCACCGCCCAGCAGGGCTCCGGGACACGGGTGGCCAGGCGGGCCGAGCCGCGCCGGGCCGCGCCCGCCGCTCCCCGTACGAGACCGGCCCGGCACCGTCCTGCGTACGTCCTGCTGCCGGGTTCGCCGGACCTCGCGGAGTTCCCCCGCACGCAGTGGCTCAAGGCGGCACGCCGCGCTCTGACCGCGGCGCCGCACGACGCTTTCGGCTACGGCGACGCCCCCGGCAGAGTGGAGTTGCGGACGGCCCTCGCGGACTATCTGGCGCGGGCGCGTGGCGTGTACGCCGACCCGGACCGGGTCGTCATCTGCGCCGGTTTCCACCACGGTCTGATGCTCATGGCCCAGGCGCTCAGGGCGCGGAAGGTACGGGCGGTGGCCGTCGAGTCGTACGGCCTCGACGTCTACCGTGACCTGCTGTCCGGCGCCGGCCTGGACATCCCGCCGCTCTACGTCGACGAACACGGGGCGCGCACCGGCGACCTGGCGCGAGCGCGCGGAGTGGGCGCGGTGCTGATGACACCGGCGCATCAGTACCCGACGGGAGTCGCGCTGCACCCGGACCGGCGCGCGGCGGCCGTCGACTGGGCGCGCGCCACCGGCGGGCTGATCCTGGAGGACGACTACGACGGGGAGTTCCGATACGACCGTCAGCCGGTGGGTGCCCTGCAGGGGCTCGACCCGGAGCGGGTCGTGTACTTCGGCACGGCGAGCAAGTCGCTGGCGCCGGGGCTGCGGCTCGCCTGGATGGTGCTGCCCGAGGAAATGGTCCCGGAGATCGTGGCGGTCAAGGGGCACGCCGACTACATGTCGAGCTCGCTGGAGCAGCTGACACTCGCGGAGTTCATCGCCTCGGGCGCGTACGACCGCCATGTGCGCTCGATGCGGTTGCGCTACCGGCGCCGCCGCGACGAACTGGTCGCCGCCCTGGCACAGAGGGCCCCCGGCATCCGCGTGACCGGCATGGCCGCCGGGCTGCAGGCGGTCCTCGGACTCCCACGCGGGACCGAGCGCTCGGTCGTCCAGGCGGCGGCCCGGCAGGACCTGGCGGTCAGCGGGATGGCGGAGTTCCGCTACGAAGTGCCGGACTCCGGCGGGCGGCTGCCCGAACAGGACGCACTGGTGGTCAACTACGCGGCGCCCTCGGACAGCGCGTGGGCGGGCGCACTGGACGCCCTGTGCAGGGTGATGCCGTAGCCCGTAGCCCGTCGCGCGAAAAGCGTCATAGGTCCAGGTGATCGTCCGGCAAGATCTTCTGTCATGCGCGCTGATGGGCTGCTGGCCGAGATCGAGTCGTTGACCTACCGTGCGCGATGTGCGCGTCTGGCCGCGCTACACACACGGATGGACCCCGCGGATCTGTCCCACCTGATCGGCGAGTTGGACGGGCGCGGGGCCTACGAGCGTTCCGTCGGCCTTTTCATCGCGGCGGCGGCGCGTGATGAGGCTTCACTCGCCCACATCGCCGCCGCGATCGGGGACGCCGATGCCGGCATCGCCGCTTCGGCGATCGGCGCGGCCGTACGGCTCGGTGCGGCCGGCGCCCCGGCTTTGAAGGCGTTCCTCGGGGACGCTCCGGCCGAGTCGCGGGCGCTGCTGTACCGGGCCGTTCGCCGCCACCGCCGTACCGATCTCGCGGAGGACCTGGTCGCGCCGGTCGGCGAACGATGGGGAGACCGGGAGGCCGCGGCGTTGCTTCCCGCCTGCGGCGCCGAGGTGGTGGAGCGCCTGCTGCCGGGGCTCGCCTACGCCGTACCCAACTGGAGCACGCTGGGACACGTCCACCCCGGGCCGGTGCTCGACCATGCCGAACGGGAGCTCGCCGACCTGCCCAGGCAGCTCCGCGCGGCCTGGTGGATCTCGCGCGGCCCCGGTCTGGCCGAGGCCGTACGGCACGATCCGCTGCGGGTGATCGGCCTGCTGGAGGCGTACTGGGATCGACCGGGACTGAGCAGTGCGCTCGTGCCCAAGCTGGGGGCGCTGGTCGCCGCCGCTCCCGAACGGATGGCCGACCTGCTGCTGCGTCCGGTCACCCGCCCGTCGCTGGGCCGGTTGCTCCAGGCCAGGAGTGTGCGCGAGGGGCTGGTCCGGCTGCTGCCGGAGCCCCGGCTGGCCGAACTGCTGAGGGCCGTCAGGGAGGACGACGCCACGCTGGTGCTCGTACTCAGGACGTTCCCGCCGTCCCGTAGGGAGCCGGTGTTCGACACGGCCCTGGAGGGGGTCGATCTTTCCGCCAGGGAGCTCGCTCCCGCGGTGCTCGAGGTGCTGCCTCTCGCCCGGCGCGCCCGCGAGGCCCGCAGGATGCTGGGGTTGCGGAAGGTCGCCGACGACCCGGAGCGGGTCCTCGAGGTCACCGCCTTCCTGCCCTACGACCAGGCGACCGAGACACTACGGGAGGCGACGCGGCGGTCCGACGCCGAGGAGCGCGGGCACGGCTACACGCTTCTGATCGGCTGCGCGGGGCGCAGCCGTGACCCGGAGATCTTCACCGACGCGCTCGAGTCACTGGCAAGGCTGCGCAACGAACAGGACCCGGTGCGCCTGAAGGCGCTGACCGCGCTCACGGCCGTGCCGCCGGGGCTGCTGCGGGCGGGGCACACCCCCGCACTCGGCCGGTTCGTCGAGGACGCCCTCAGCGCACGTGACCTGTCCTACCAGACCGGGCGCGCGATCTCCCGGCTCGTCGCGCTGGCCTTCCGGCAGGGGGCCTCCCGCGACGACCCCGACCTGACGGCCTTCGCGCTGGACGCGATGGGCACGCTCGCCGATCGCGGCAGCGCGGTGAACACGGGCCGCCTCGACGACTGCCTGCGCCGCGGCCAGGAGCACGAACTGGTGCGCGGCCTCGTACCCCGGCTGGAGCGAGACGCCGCCAGAGAGGAGTTCCGGCTCACCTTCGTCCTGGCGACCGCGCTCCGCCGCCGCGGCGAGGACGTGCCCGAGCTGCAGGCGGCCCTCGAAAGAGCACTGCACGCCAAGCGCGACAGCGTCATCACCCAGGCGATCGCGCACTGGCTCCGCCCACCCCGTACACGTGCGGAACGGGTCGAGCACGTCATCCAGGTGGACCGTTCGTCGATGGTGCTGCCGGCGGTGTTCCACGTCCTCGCGACGGAACGGACGGACCTCCTCCAGCCCGTGCTGTCAGGCGACGTCCCGGGCGGCCGGTTCTGGCGGCGCTCGGTCACGTTCGTCCCTCACGTGCGGCGGCCGTGGCCGCGGCGGTGGACCGCCGCGCAACGGGCGGCCTACCTGAGACTGCTGCACAGGGCCGCCACCGACCGCTCCGCGCCCGAGAGCGAACGCGCACGTGCGGTACGCCTGATCGGCGATGTACCGTCCAGCTCGGCCGAAGACCTCCGCGGCTACCTGCGCGCGAAGGAGCCCCTCGTCCGGCGGATGGCGCTGACCGCGGCCCCCTGGACCGCGACGCCGCAGCTCATGCTCGGCGACCTGCTGGACCGCGCCACCGGTGACGACGCGCACGTCGCCGTCTACGCGGCCGCGCGGGCCGCGCGGTTCACCCCGCCGAGCGCGCTGCCGGCGGTGCTCGAACCCGTCCTCGCAGGCGGGAAGATCACCGCACGCAAGGAGGCGGTGCGGCTGCTCGCCCATCACCGTGCGCCCGGCGCCGGGGACGTCCTCGCGCAGGCGTGGGACCAGCCGGGACAGCACCGTGACGTGCGTGCCGCCCTCGCCTCGGCGGCCCGTCGGCTTCTCGACCTGCCGGTGAGCGAACGCATCCTGACCGAGGCCGTCGACGGTTCCCGCGACCTGGCCCGGCAGGTCCTCGGAGCCGAGCCGCTCACCGTCGAGCCACGCCACCGCACCCGGTACGCGGACCTGGTCGTACGCGCCGCGCGCTCCACCGACCCGGTGGTACGGCGCGAAGCGCTCGGCGGGCTACCCCACTGGGCGCCCTGGTCGCCGGACGCCATCCCCGCACTCGCCGCCGAACTCCGCGACCTCACCAGGACCTTCACCTGGCGGACCGCCCTCGACGCGCTCGTCACCTGTGCGATCACCGATGACGCCCGGATCGGGCTGCGGGACGCCGTCGCGGCACTCGCCGCCACCGGCGAACCCGCCGACGCCGAACAGGAACGCGACCTGCCCGTCGCGCAGCGCCTCGCCGCCGTCGTCACCGCGCTCGCCCAGGCGGCGCTGGCCGACCGTGACCACGCCGATCCCGTCCTGGCCGCGGTGGACGAGGTCCTGCCCGAACCGCTCGGGGCCCTGCTGGCGGCCGCCACCCTCCGCTGGGACCGGCCGGGGACCCTCGCCGCGCTGCTCGACCGGCCGATCGGCTCGGCCTTCGCCGCCGCCGAGGTGGCCGGGGCACTGGCGCGACCGCTCGGCGACGGCGGGCCCTTCGCCGGCAGGCCCGCCCCGTACGCTCCGTTCGCTCCGTTCGCCGGCGCGGCCGACCCCGCCGACGTGCTCTCCCAGGCCACCGCCGTGGCCGAACGCGACGACCTCGCCGCAGGAGTCGCCGCCGTGGCCCTCGCCCAGGCCTGCGGGCCTCGCACCGGATGGTCGGAGCCGTGGCGTGGGTTGCTGCGCGGCCTCCGTGCCCACCCCCACCCGGACGTCTCCTACCTCGCCCACCGCGTCCACACGACCACCGAATAGCTCTACGGGTTCAGCACGATCTTTCCGGCGACGGTGCCGGATTCGGCCAGCCGCAGAGCGTCGGCGACGCGGGAAAGCGGCAGCCGGGCGGCGATCTGGGCGGTGACGTCACCGCTCTGGAGGGCTGCGAAGACCTGGGTGAGGTCGGCGCGCAACCGGGCACGGAACCGGTTCTTCGCCAGGGCACGCCCGGCCCAGACGTTGAAGAAGTAGGCACGGCGGCGGTTGGGCAGCGCGTTCCACAGCCACAGCCGGCCGAGCAGCTTGAGCACGGGCCACTGCTTGGAGCCCTCGGCGTCACGGGTGGAGGCGCTGCCGTACGAGACGAGCGTGCCGCCGGGTGCGAGGAGGTGCCAGGAGTCGACGATGCTGCGCCCGCCGACGTGGTCGAACACGGCGTCCACCCCGCCGGGGGCGAGTTCGCGGACGCGCTCGGCGACGTTCTCGGTGCGGTAGTCGACCGGGAGGACGCCACGCTCCCGCAGGGCGTCGTGGTGACGCGCGGACGCCGTGCCGATCACCTTCACGCCGGCGACGTGGGCGAGCTGGACCAGGACCGAGCCGACGCCGCCGTTGGCGCCGTGCACCAGGATGGTCTGGCCCGCACGTACCCGTGCCTTGCGGTGCAGCATCTGCCACGCGGTGATGCCGTTGACCACCACGGTCTCCGCCTCCGCCGCGCCGACGCCGTCGGGTACCGGCACCACGTCCATCGCGTCGACGAGCACGTGGCTGGCCCAGCCGCCGACCTTGACCAGCGCGGCCACCCGGGTGCCGGCCAGCCCCGGCTCGACACCCTCACCCGTCGCCAGCACCGTGCCGACCAGGTCGTAGCCGGGCACGAACGGGAACGCCGGCTGGTCGTAGTAGCGGCCGCGGCGCATCTGCTGCTCGGCGAAGGAGACCCCGGTCGCCTCCATGCGGATGACGACCTGGCCCGGACCTGGGGAGGGGACGGCTCCGTGCCGGATCTCCAGCCCTTCCGGCTCCACCTTGCCCGGCAGTACGACCTCGACGAGTCCCTCTGCGTTCATGACGACCTCCGAAGGTTATGCACCCTTGCTTTCGTTATAAGTTGTAACGCGACCAACAGGGGAGAGTCAATAGATTCTGCGATAGGGTCTAACTAAATCTTGATGATGTAGCTTGTCCGGGGTGGAAAGGTGGCAGGCCATGGTGGCGACGGACACGAACACCCCACGCGAGCGTTACCGCGCTCAGGTGCGTACGGAGATCAAGGACCGCGCGTGGGAGCAGATCGCCACGGCCGGGGCCTCCGCGCTCTCCCTCAACGCGATCGCCAAGCAGATGGGGATGAGCGGACCCGCGCTCTACCGATACTTCGCCGGCCGCGACGAGCTGATCACCGAGCTCATCAGGGACGCGTACCGCAGCCTCGCCGACACCTGCCGGGCGGCCTCCGAGTCAGGCGCCGACGTGGCCGCGCTGGCGCATGTCCTGCGCCGATGGGCCCTGGACGACCCCCACCGGTACTTCCTCATCTACGGCACACCCGTCCCCGGCTACCACGCGCCCGACGACATCACCGCGATCGCGGCCGAGATCATGACGACCCTGCTCGACGCCTGGACGACGCTGCCCTCAGACGCCCCCCCGACGACGTTCGAGACGTACCTCGAAGGCCACCGGCCGTGGGCGGACGATCACCCCGCCCCGCCCGCGGCCCTCCGCCGGGCCCTGGCCTTCTGGACTCGGCTGCACGGCGTCCTGTCCCTGGAACTCGCCGGTCATTTCACCGGGATGGGATTCGACCCCGCCCTGCTGTTCGAGGCCGAGCTCGACGATCTGCCGGCACGCTGACCGCGCCGCCCCTTCCGGCCCGCTCGATCCTCGAAGGAGCCGTCACGCGACGCTGAATGCCTCGCGACCTGCGGTGCTGCGTCGACCGCCGGGAGACGACGGCCGCGCCGGACGGGAATGTACGGGGCGCGGGCCGCCTTGAGACCGCTATGTGAACACCCTCACCACGACCGGCCAGCCGGCGACCCCGACCCGGTCGGAGGGCCCCGCGTCCCGCCGCGCCGTCCTCGCCATCGCGGCACTCGCCCTCGGGAGCTTCGCGATCGGCACGAATGAGTTCGTGTCCATGGGGCTGCTGCCCGAGATCACCCGTGGCGTCGGTGTGGACATCCCGACCGGCGGCCACCTTATCTCCGCCTATGCCGTAGGCGTCGTGATCGGGGCGCCGGTCATCGCCGCGCTGGGTGCCCGGCTGCCGCGGCGCCGGCTCGCGCTCGGCCTCATGGTCGCGTTCCTGCTCGGCAACGCGCTGACCGCGCTGGCGCCGAATTACGGCATGCTGCTGCCGGCGCGGCTGGTCGCCGGCCTGCCGCACGGCGCCTACTTCGGGGTGGCCTCCCTCATCGCCGCCTCCCTGGTACGCGCCGAGGTCCGCGGGCGTGCGGTGAGCTCGGTGATGCTCGGGCTCGCCGTCGCGAACGTCGCCGGGGTGCCCGCCGCGACCTGGCTCGGCCAGCACCTGGGCTGGCGCGCGGCCTACTGGTCGGTGGCCGTGATCGCGGGGCTCACCGTGCTGTCCGTCCTGCTTCTCGTACCGTCGTCGCCGGTGTCCCCGGGTGCCGGGATGCGTACGGAGCTGGGGGCGCTGCGCCGGCCCCAGGTGCTGCTGACCCTGCTCACCGGTGTCGTGGGCTTCGGCGGCATGTTCGCCATGTACAGCTACATCGCGCCCACCGTCACCGACGTGGCCGGCGCGAGCCCCGCGTTCGTACCGATCGTGCTGCTCGCCTTCGGCGTCGGCGGCGTGGCGGGGACGGCGCTCGGCGGCCGGCTGGCGGACCGGGCCCTGTTCCCCTCTCTGGCCGGCGCCGGGGTCGCGATGGGAGCCGTGCTGGCACTGATGCTGCTGGCCGCGCACTCCGCGGCGTACCTGGCACTCGCCGTCCTCGGGGTCGCCGCGGCGGGGTCGGTGATGGTGGTGTGCCTGCAGATGCGGCTCATGGAGGTGGCCGGCGAAGCCCAGATGCTCGGTGCGGCGCTCAACCACTCGGCGCTCAACCTGGCCAACGCGCTGGGAGCCTGGCTCGGCGGCCTGGTCATCGCTGCCGGGGAGGGCTACACGGCGCCGAGCCTGGTCGGCGCCGGGCTGTCCGTGCTGGGGCTCGCCGCGCTGGGCGCCAGCGCGGTGGTCGGCCGGCGGGAGCGGCGCGCGGCGGCCGCCTGAGCCGCCGCCGCTCCCGCCGACCCACGTCGCTACCCGAGGGTGTCGATCGCCGCGACGTCCTCGGCCGTGAGGTCGAAGCCCTCCAGGTCGAAGTTGGCGGCGATGCGCTCGGGGCGCGAGGACCTGGGCAGGATCACGATGTCGCGTTCCAGATGCCAGCGGAGGACGACCTGGGCGGACGTGACCCCGTGCCTCTGGGCGATCTCGGTGAGGACCGGGTTGTTCAGGTCGGTGTTGTTGAGGCCGCTGTATCCCTCGACGACGATCCCCCGGTCGCGGTGTTCCTCCAGCAGGGCCGGGTCGTGCTCGGCCGGGCTCCACGGGATCTGGTTGACCGCCGGCTGCTGTCCGGTGGCCTTGGTCAGCAGGTCGATCAGTGCCGGGCTGTAGTTGCTGACCCCGACGTTGCGGACGAGCCCCGCGTCCTTGGCGGACAAGAGCTCCTCCCAGGTCGAGACGAGCTCGTCCTGGCCGGTCGGCCAGTGGATCAGCCACAGATCCACGTAGCCGGTGTCGAGCATCCGAAGACTCGACTCCAGCGTACGGCGGGCATGCCGCGCGTCCTGGGGGCGGAGCTTGGTGGTGACGAAGACCTGCTCCCGGTCCACGCCGCTGTCCTTCACGGCTCTGCCGACGTCCGACTCGTTCTTGTACAAGGTGGCGGTGTCGACGTGCCGGTAACCGATCTCCAGCGCCGCGCGCACCGACTCGTACGCCGTCTTGGGCCGTAGCTGCCAGGTTCCAAAACCGATCAGCGGTAGGGGAGTACCCCCAGGCAGGTTCAGTGTCTTGGTCATGCGTAGGATTCTGCTCCTCAGGCAGGACGGCACCGCGCGAGGTGTCTCAGGGATCGAGCTCCGACAGCAGGCGGTAGTACTCGAACCGTTTTCCGGCGACAGCACTTTGGCCGGGCAGTGTGGCCGTGACGAGCCAGGACCCGGCACTGTCGGAGCCCTGGCCGAGCAGCCGCGGTACGGGAGTGAAGGCCACCGCCCACGACAGCCGTACCGCCTCCTCGGCCAGGTCGACTCCACTGCCGGCAGGAGCCCATTTCACAAAGCACCGGTCAGGGGCCGTGCCCACTTCGAAGGTGAGCCCGCCCAGCTGGTTCTCCCACACCGCACACACCGGCCGGCCCGCGGCGATGGCCTCAACGCGTGCGGGCACCGCCACCCGCGAGCGCGGAGGTCCGGCGACCATCGGTCGATCGTGCCATGGCGACCGGGTATCCCGCGCTTCGTTCAGGCCTCGGCGACCTCGTCAAGGTCACCGGCGAGTGTGTCCGGCGCGCGCATCCGCCATGCGTCGGTCACGAGCTCCCTCAGGCGGTCGACCGTCACCTCCGCCAGGCGGACCATCACCAGGGGAAAGCCGTCGTAACCGGACGTGGTGAAGAAGACGTCGGGCTCGCCGAGGAGGAGAGCCTGCTTCTCGGCCTCGTCGCCGACGAAAAGCACCGCGATATCGATCCGGATCAGACGCGGCTTCCCCGGCGTGCGCTCGGGATAGGACCAGACGAACCCCTTGTCGGCCACCCGGAAGTCAAAACCGTCACTGTCGATCTCCGCCACATGAGGCAGAGCCAGCGCCAACCGGCGTACATCGTCGGCGTCAGCCACCGAACCCCTCCCAGCGCACGATCCGCATGTGCAGAGGCTACGCGCCGGCGGCCGAACCGGGGCGTCGGCCACCAACGGGACATCACTCTGCGAACTGGTCGGCACCCAGCACCATGAGCAGGGCGAGTTTCTCGTGGCTTTCCGTGCCCGGGGTGGCGGTGAAGATGAGCAGCGACTGTCCCTGGTCCGGCTCGAGCAGGAGCTGGCAGTAGAGGTCCAGCCGTCCGACCTGGGGATGAACGAACCGTTTGGTGTCGCTCCACCGAAGGCCGACCTCGTGGCGCTCCCACAGGCGGGCGAATTCGTCGCTGGTGTTCCGCAGGATGCCGGCGAGGTCCGCCGCGCGGGAGCCGGGCCCGTCCCGGGTGACGGCGTCGCGGAGCTGCGCGACGTTGACCCGGCTGTTCTCGCCGTGATCCTCGGGGTGGTACCGCTCGCGGGCGGCCGGATCGGTGAACCAGCGATACGGTGCGCTGCGCGCGTTGCCGGCGCACCGCGTCTGGTCGCCGAGCAGCGCCACCGCCGCCGGTGTCTGCACCAACGTCTCGCCCAGTGGGCCCATGACCTGCGCGGTGGTGCCGGCCAGGCCGTCCATGACGCGCATCAGTCCAGGGCTCACGTGCTGAGCCCGCAGATCGCGGTGGGCGGTGCGGTAGCCGGCGAGCAGGAACAGGTGATCGCGCTCGTCCGGAGTCAGCCGCAGGCCGCGGGCGATGGCCGCGACCATGTGCTCCGACGGTTGTGGCCCGTCGCCTCGCTCCAGCCGGGCGAAGTAGTCCGCGGACATGCTGCACAGCTCCGCCACCTCCTCGCGCCGCAGGCCTGGAGCGCGACGGCGCTGCCCTCTGCGCAGCCCGACGTCCTCCGGTTGCAGCGCCGCACGCCGAGTGCGCAGGAAGGCGCCGAGGGACGAGCGGTCGAAGGTACGGTCCATGGTCCTCATGGTTGGTCATTCGGCGTGATTCAGCCACGACCTGTCATTCAGTGGCTAAGCGTGTCCTTCCTCCACCGTTGCCCGGCCCGTTGACTGGCGAGGCGATCACCGGTCGCCTCGAACCACGACAACGGAGCCAAGTCGCATGACCAGATGGACAGGGAAAGACCTTCCGGACCTGAACGGCCGTACGGTGGTGATCACTGGCGCCGGCCGTGGCCTCGGCCTGATCACGGCGCGCGAGCTCGCACGCGCCGGAGCCCACGTCGTGCTGGGTGTACGCGACGCCGGCAAGGCTCGCCGCGCCGTCGCCGGCCTGCCCGGCGCGTTCGACATCCGGTCGCTCGACGTGGCAGACCTCACCTCGGTGCGAGCCTTCGCCGACTCCTGGCGGGGCGACCTCGATATCTTGATCAACAACGCCGGTGTGATGGACATCCCCGGCACACGTACCGCGGACGGTCTCGATCTGCAGACGACCACCAACTACACCGGTCCGTTCGTGCTGACCAACCTGCTGCTCGAGCGCGTCACCGATCGCGTGGTGCACGTCACCAGCCAGCTGCACCGCCAGGGCAAGATCGACGTGGCCGACCTCGACTGGCGCACCCGCGAGTACAACGGGATGAGCGCCTACCAGGCGTCGAAACTGGCCGTCGTCCTGTTCTCCCTGGAACTACAGCGCCGCCTGACCGCCGCCGGCAGTCCGGTCCGCTCGGTGCTCGCCAGCCCGGGCATCGCCCGGACCTCTCTGGCCGCCCATTCGCGGTCGAACGTCATCAACCGATTCACGTTCCTCACCAACGACGCCGAGCGCGGGGCGCTGTCCGTGCTCTACGCCGCCACCCAGGACGTCCCTGGCAACTCCTACGTCGGGCCCGACGGGCTGGGCGGCCTCAGGGGCCACCCGGCCCTTCGCCGGCAGGGCGAGATCGGCCTCGACCAGGACATGGCCGCCCGGCTGTGGGATGCGACCACCGAACTCGTCGGGAAGGTGGCCCCGCTTGCCCCGGTCACCGCCGAACGGGTCGACTGGCAGAACTCGATCACGGTGCTCAAGGACAGGAGACAGTGACCGTGTTGCTCCAGAAACGGTCAGTGTGATCGGTCGAGTCGGGCCGGCCGTCATTGGCCGAGAAGCTGATCTGGATGCCGGGCACACAAGGAATTCCCAGATCGGCGGTGATCGCGCCACCTGATGACTGGGTTGTCCAGTAGTAGTTGAAGACCTGCCCGTCGCCGATTCGTGCGCCGCGGATCGTGACCTGTCCACCCTCTCGTGGGACAAAGCGCGACCCCTTCACGTGGAACACGCTGCTCTGCCCGGAACCGGTCGTCGACACGCTGATCTGGGGCCTGGGCTCCGACGGGGCCGGAGGCGGCGGTGTTTGGGCCGGTGGTGGCGGTGGTGGTGGAGGCGGCGGGGGAGGGACTGCGGGCTTTTGCTGCCAAAGCCACAAAGTGCCGTCCGCCTTGACCGCCCACACCACGTCGTACCGGCCGGCCGCGATTCGGCTGAACCCTTCGCCGGGCCGCTTCAGGAACGCTGTTCCGTCTGTCGTCGTCCACACGGTCCCGTCGCCGGCGACCAGCCAGACGGTTCCTTCATAACTGACCGATACATCGACCCAGAATTGGTCCTTTCCGCCCTCAGCATTCCACCAGACGCCGTTGGTGTCCTGGTGCCAGAGCCAGCCATCGGTCGTTGTGCCCCACATCTCTCCATTGTTGCGGCCGGAAAGGCGTGCGAAGGAGGCGAGGACAGCCTGGTACTCGAACGTCTTGCCATCCCTCGTCCGCCACATCCGTGAACCCTCGGCCACGACCCAGACAGTTCCTCTGTGTACCGTGACCTCCCTCAACGGTTTGTTGTCCGAAGTGGGCGGCACCTGGTGCCACGACCCATCCGCCAGCCGGCACCAGAGCACGCCGTGCGCCGTCACAGCCCACAATGTGTCGTTGAGAGCCACGGCGACCCGGGCGATGCCCCCTGGGCTGGGCTGTTGACCCGCGCTGGAAGGAGGCATGCCGACGCCGTGCTGCCAGAGCGTGCCATTCTTGGCGGCCAGCCAGACCGCCGGATAGCCGCCCGGAACGTTTCCGTCCTCGCGGAGAGCGACATCTTGCAGTTGCGGCAACGAAACCGTGTACGAGCCGCTCGTGCTGGTCACGTCAATGACATACTTCTGCGTCCAGATTCGTTCCATCGGATCTCATCACTCCATTCTTGGCGCCTTTTTCTCTGGCGTAGGTAAGGGATTCACCCACCGCCAAGGCGTCGATGTCCCCAGCTTCACTCCTGCGGACGGCGCCGTGATCAGTGCGAGTACTGAAAGTGGGTACTGAGGCGGATCCCGGTTGCATGACGGCGACGCCGTACGCCTTTTCTGTCAGACTTGGAAGGTGGACATCGTCGGCAGTCCAGACATGTTCGTCGGGCGTGAGCACGAGATGACCGTGTTACGCGGGAAGATCGCGGCAGTGCGCGAGGGCCGGGGCGGGATCATTCTGGTGTCCGGTCCGGCGGGGATCGGCAAGTCGCGGTTGGTAGAAGAGGCCGTCGCCGACGCGCCGGGTGTGGTGCGGGGTCGCTGTGTGGCCGATGACGGTGCTCCCCCCTTGTGGCCGTGGCTGCGTATCCTCCGGCGGATCCGCGCCGACCTGCTCCCTACCGAGTTGACCGGGACGGCCACCGGCGTGACCGCGATGGACGCGAGCGAGTCGGCGGGGGAACGCTTCCGGCTGCTGGCCGGTCTCACCGACGCCCTGCTCGCGGCCGCGGAGGACTTCCAAGGGCTCGTCGTTGTGATCGAGGATCTCCATGACGCCGACGAGGTATCACTGGCCCTGCTCCGCCAGGTCGCGATCGAGGCCGCGCATTCGTGGCTTCTGGTCATCGCGACGCACCGTGACGCCGCCACCCGGCAGGCCACCGACTTCGTCAGGACACTCGTCGACCTGGCCCACAGTGGCGCCGCGAGTGGCGTCGCACTAACGCCGTTCGCGGTGTCGCAGGTCGCGCGGTATCTGACGGCCGTACCGGGCGGTGTCGCCCTCGCCTCGCTGGTGCACCAACGCACCGGCGGACTGCCGCTGCTGGTATCCGCGATGGCGCGGCTGCTACGGAAGACCGACGCGGCACGGGACTCTCGTGGACGGCTTCCCACGCTGCCACCGGCGGACCTTCGCCTGATCGTCGCGGGAATGCTCGCCGGGCTCGATCCCGAGGCGCGGGAGACGGTGGCCGCCGCCGCGGCACTCGGCGAGGGCATCGACCTCGGGCTGCTCGCCGACGTCACCGACCTTTTCCCCGCGGCGGTGGCCGGGCATCTCGCCGCGCTCGCCCAGGCCGGCCTGCTGACCGTCACCGGCGACGCGCCGCCGCGGTACCGCTTCACCCACGCCCTGGTCCGGGAGGGCGTCGTCGCGGAGTCGGCCAGAGTCGCCGCCACGCTGCACCGGCGTGCGGCCTTGGCACTAGAACGGCGTGTCGGCGCGGACCCCGCCCACGCCGCCCGCATCGCGGCTCACTGGCAGCGTGCCACCGAGGACGACAACGACACGAAGGCGTTGCGCGCCACAGTGAGATGGACACGGGCCGCCGCCGCGTACGCGCTGTCGGCTCTGTCGCCCGAGGAGGCGGCCTCGCTGCTCGGCCAGGCCCTGGAGACGCTGGACCGCACCGGAGGAGCAGGGCACGTCGAGCGGGCGGAACTGCTCATCGAACTCGCGACCGCCGAATACGTCGCCAGCAGAATCCCGGAGTGCACCGGCCACTGCTGGGACGCGGCCGATGCCGCCGATGCCGCTGGACGTCCCGATCTGCTGATCGCGGCCGCGCTGGTCCTCCGCGGAGTCGCCGACCCGGCGGCCGCCATCAGGACGGCCGCGTTGTGCGACCGCGCGTTGTCCGCCCTGGAAGCGGCGGGGGACGTAACAGGCGCCGATCGTGACGGCGGCGTCATCTCATCGGTCGTCGCCCGCGCCCGCCTGCTCGCCCGTAAGGCGTGTCTGGAGGCCGAGTCCATCCGGTCGGCCGACGGGGCGTCGGCATCGGCCGAGGCACTGCGACTGGCCGAGGCGTGCGGTGACCGGACCGCGTTGGTCGATGCCGTACGGGCCCGGGTCGGAACTCTCGGCCGGCCGGAGGACGTGAACGAACGTCTGAGGTTGGGCGACCTGGCCATCAGCGCCGGCATGTCTCCCGCAGAATGCATGATCACGGTTCTCGGCCACACGTGGCGCCTCGACGCGGCCTACCAGCTGGCGAACCTGTCCGCCGTCGATGACGAAGTCGCCCGCCTCGGTGAGCTCCGGGCCGCCCTTTACCATCCCCATGCGCACTGGTACCACTTACGCGTACTGGCGGCGCGGGCGGCGTTGGGCGGCCGGTTCGACTCGGCCCGTTCCCATTCGCTGGAGGCGAGGCAGGTCGCCACCCGAATGGGTGACCCCTTCGCGGTTTCCGTCTCGGGGTGCTTCGCGACGGTTCTCGCGCTCATGCGCGGCGACCCGCGTGAGATTCCCGAGGGCTACCCGGCATCGCTGGCGCCGATCGTGCGGATCCCTGTCGTCGGGGCCACCCATGCCCTGTGCCTGTACCTCACCGGCGAGACCGACGAGGCCTTCGCCGAGTACGAACACCTGCGCCTGCTGCTGCGCGAGCCGATATCCGAAGTACGAGGGATGGTGATGCTTCAGCTGTTGACCGAGCTCGTCGAGGCGTTCGACGACAGCGAGGCGGCGGCCTGGGCGCACGCCGACTGGCTCCCTTGGGCCGCCACCGCCGGTCTGCCCGGCGACTCCATCACCTTTTCCTTCGGCTCCTGCGCCCGGGGCGTCGGCCGGATGGCCGCCATCATGGGCCGGCTCGACGAAGCGATCGATGCCCTGCGAACCGCGGTCGACGTCAACCTGCGTCTCGACGCCCGCCCCTGGCTCACCCACACCTGGCTCACCCTCGCCGACGTACTACGACGCCGCGCCGGCCCCGGAGATCACGCCGAGGCGGCCGGGCTCGCGACCCGGGCCGCTGCCGAGGCGCGACGGCTCGATCTGCCCGGACCGCTCGCTCGGGCCCACCGGTCGCTCATCGACATCGAGACCCGGCGCCGCGCCGACGACCCGCTGACGACCCGCGAACGCGAAGTAGCCGCCCTCGTCGCGAAGGCGCTGTCGAACCGGCAGATCGCTGAGCGCCTTGTCCTGAGTGAACGCACCATCGAGAGCCACGTACGCAACACCCTCACCAAACTGGGCCTCAACAACCGCACCGAGCTCGCCGCGCATCTGCTCGGTGAACAGCGGAGAGAGCATCCTCCCGGGAAATAGACACCGGGGTTCGTCGCCACGACCAGTGGCGGGCTTCAATGCTACCACGGATCCCCGAAAGGCCTGCGCGGGCAACTCTCGACGTACCGACCCATACGCGTATTGCGAAAGCAGTAGGCCCGGAGGGATGCGTCATGAGTATTTCGAGCGCAGGGACCATCGCCGCGATGCAAGCCGTTCTTTCGCCGTCCGCCGGCGACGTCGTCGAAGTCGCCGGTCATACGGTGAGCCACGATGGCGGAGGGGGAACGTTCTTCTTCGACACCACGCGGATCACCAACGCGACGGTCAGCTCAGCCCGTGTCACGGGCGCCACTTACAACACCACCGCTCCCTCGCCGATCGTGATCACCGCGGTCGCGCATTCCTTCGTGGACGGCCAGGCCGTCCTCGTACAAGGCGTCGGCGGGAACACCAACGCGAACGGTGTGTGGCTGGTCGAGAGGCTCAGTGCGGACACCTGCGTGCTGCTCGGGTCCCTCGGCAACGCCGCGTACACGTCGGGCGGAACGGCGACGAGTGTCACGGTGACGACCTCCGCGGCGCATCGGCTTTCGCCCGGAGGCCGGGCGATCATAGAGCGGGTCACCGGTGCCGGGGGTTTCTCGTTGGACGGTGGTTACCTGCCCATCGGCACGTTGTCACCGACGACGTTCACCCTCGCTCTCGCGCCCACCGGCTCGTACTCGGACGGGGGCTCGGTCGGAGACGGCGGACTGTCGTTCCCGTCCAATCCCTCACCGGCCCCGGTTCCCGGCGCCCATCCCGAGGGGCGCTGGGTGCGGCGCCGCGATGACACAGAGCTCAACGTCAAGTGGTTCGGCGCGATCGGTGACGGCGTCGAGGACGACACAGAATCCCTCGTCGCGACGATTCGCGTGGCGAGGACGCTCAAGGCCAGGGTCTACCTCCCCGGCGGGAACTTCAGGACGACCCGAGAGATCAGGCTCGAGACCTACAACACCTTCACCGATCACGGACTGTCGATCCGTGGGGAGGGAGCGGAGCAGAACGTCCACGGCGGCACCCAGCTCACGGCAGGTGCCGGAATGCGGTCGATCCTCTCGGTCCATGCCGGGAACGTCACCATCAAGGGCCTCCGCTTCCAATGCGGAGCCAGGGCGGACCACGGGCTCTACCTCCAAGGCGCCGGGAAACTGCATCTCGACGATGTGCACGTCGTGAACGCGCTCAAGGACGGCTATCGCGTCGCGCGCACGAACGACGAGGGAAAGGCCGCGATCAACGACGGTGTCTACGCACGCGAGCTCAGCGCCTCGACCTGCGGGACGATGTACTGCTCGGCTTCAGTCGCCTCGCGATACGGCACCCTGAGAGCCATCACACCGGTCGAGGGCACCGTGTCCTGTACGTCCGGCAGCCTGACGATCAGCGGATCCGGAACCAGGTTCACGTCGATTCCGGCCCGAGGGGGAGACTTCATCGTCATCGGAGCCGCCGATGACTCCACGCTCCAGCGGCTCGAGATCGCCAAGATCGTCGACGACAGGACGATCGAGGTCCACTCATTCATCAAGCCGTCGCTGAACCTCAGTGGTCAGCCCTTCGCCATCGGAGTCGGCGATGGCTGGAGCGAAGAGACCCACAATGACAACAACCGGGCGCGCATGGACACCGGAAACTTCACCTCGTGCGCGGGATCCGGGGTCGTGTGCCGCGGCCTGTACGGTCCTCTGCTCGAGCACCAGGAATTCTTCAGGTGTGGATTCGCCGGCATCGTGATCGGAACCCTCAACGGGGGTTCCACCGTCTCCTTCAGCACGCGGATCTCGAACCCCTACTTCGAGAGCACCTTCTACGGGGGATGCATCTTTCTCGCGCAGGCCAGAGGGATCACGATCGATCAGCCCATGTGGCTGGCGCAGCCCGACCACCGTCGCTTGGTCGTCAGTGACCTCGTCAGCAACAACTCCGGCATCATCGGACTCCTGGCCGACTATCCCAACTCCGACTTTCCGTCACCGGCAGGTGGGGTCGGTCTCCATCCCCTCGGGTCGACCACGAAGATCGACGTACCGGCGACGCAGGGAAGAGACTTCACCAACGTCGGTACTCTCAAGCTGCCGAGCGCGGGGGCGGCCGCTCGCATAGGTGCGAGCCCTTATACGACGCCTATTCCGATCCCCAGGCGGAATCTGAATCTGGAGCAGGATCTCAGTACGCTGGACGGGCCGGCGGACATCAAGGCCATTCCAACGTTCCCGGCGGGCGCGGACGGACAAGAGATCGCCGTATGCAACATCGGTAAGCACCCCTTGACGTTTCACGACGGCCGAGGACCCGGACTCGCGACAACGCTCGTCCTCGACTGCGAGCCTGGTGGCACCGTCTCTCTCGCCCCGGGGCAGATCATGATGCTCTACTACTCGACCGCCAACTTCATGAAGGGCAAGTGGACGCAGCGGGGCGCCATCGCCACCGATGTTCCGGCCCTGTCGTCACTCGATCCCAAGGTGGCAAACCCGGCGGGTGGCGACTCGATCACCATCACCGGGACGAACCTTGCCAGGGCCACGGCCGTCATCGTGGGTAGCAGCCCGTCGACGGGACCCATCACCGTCACGGCGAACACGGCCACCGCCCTCACCTTCACGATGCCACCGAGGAGCGCGGGCACCCACAACGTGCTGGTGACAACGGGCCGCGGGGCGAGCAACGTCCTGCCGATCGAGATGCGGTGACCGAAGGTGTGACAATCGGCACTCGCACGGCCAACGGCCGGCGTCTTCACCGCCATTCCGCTCCCGTTGATTCCGGCGGCCTGAGATCCGGTCTCAGGCCGCCGGCAGGGTCCATTTCTGATTGTCGTTGCCGATGCAGTCCCATATCTGCGTTTGGTTGCCGTCAGTCGTGTTCCCGTCGGTGTCGTCCAAGCATCTGCCGGAATTCAGGTTGACCACCGAACCGTCCGAGCGGCGCTGCCATCGCTGAGCAGGGGTCCCGTTGCAGTCGTACAGCTGAATCTTGGTACCGTTCGCCGTCTCGCCCCCGGTGGCGTCCATGCATTTGCCCAACGCCCGGATGGTGCCATCCGCCCCTACCGTCCATTTCTGCGCGGGCGTGCCATTGCAGTCGTACAGGTCCACCGGCGTGCCGTTCTCGCCGCTCCCGTTGAGCACGTCCACGCACTTCCCGCCGTTCCCGGTGATCTGGCCGGTGGGGAGACCGACGGCGCCGCTGCTTCCGGACGTGGGCGACCCGTGGGGAGATGGGGTCGTGGCGGCGGACGGGGTGTGCGTGCGGCTTCCGTCGCGGTGGTTGATCGTGATGTAGGCGATGGAACCGATCATCGCGGCGCAGGCGAGCACCGCGCCGGCATACACGGCGGTCTTTCCCGTCCGCCGCGGTCGCGTCGGCACCACCTTGGTCGAGGAAGGCGTGAGGACCGATGTCGAGGCCGGTACGTCGACCAAGGTCAGCGCCTGCCGGATCGTCGGACGTTTTCCGGGGTCCTTGTCGAGAAGCCTGGTGATCAGTGCCGCGAGGTGGCCGGCACGCCGCGGCGGCGGGGCCTGCTCGAACAAGACCGCGCTCATCGACCCCGACGGGGTACCGCGGCGAAACGGCGAGAAACCCTCGACCGCCTGATAAAGGGTGGCCCCAAGGGAGAACAGGTCGCTGGTGACATTGCCATTCCGGCCCTGGAGTCGCTCAGGAGCGAGGTATTCCATCGAGCCGATGACCGCACCGGCCGCGGTCATCGCGGAGTCCGTCTGACCAACGGCGATCCCGAAGTCGGTGAGGAGCACCTGGCTGTCACCGGCCAGCATCACGTTGGCCGGTTTGACGTCTCGGTGCACGATCCCCGCGGCGTCCGCTGCCTCCAAAGCCTTCAGCAGGGCCACAGCGATCCGCGCGACCTGGTCGATGGGCAACGGCCCTTGCTTGTCCAATCGATCCTGCAAAGAGCACCCATCGACCAACCTCATGACGATCCAGGGGATCTCACCCTCGATCACCACGTCGTGCACGGCGACGATATTGGGATGGTCGCGCAGCAGCGCGGCGTTGCGGGCCTCACGCTGGGCGCGGATCAGCCGCTCGGACCGTTCGGCCTCAGAACTCGTCGGCGGCAGCCAGACCTGCTTGACCGCCACCTTGACGTGCAGGGACTCGTCACTGGCCTTCCACACCTGCCCGAAACCGCCGGCCCCCAGTTTCTCGATGAGCCGATAGCGGCCGCCGACCAAATGGCCCGACTGCCTCGTTTCCACGCCATTCCCCCTGACCAGGCATTCCAGGCAACTCCGAACGAAAATAGGTTATGCGCTTTCCTGGGTTCAGTTCAGTGCCGTGGCGAACAGGTGCATGTCGGGGAGGTCAGGCAGGGTGACGTAGGCGATCGTCTTGCCCGCGGTGACGGGCATGGACGTCGCGTAGACGCTGACCTTGTGGGGGCCTGACCCGGTGGGCGGCTGGTTCCAGTTGGCCGTGGTGGCGACGAGGGCCGTCGGCCGGTGAGTTGGCCCACCAGTCGGCCAGCGTGATCGTCGAGGTCGACGTGCTGCCGTCGGTGTAGGTGATGGTGAAGTCGCCGCTCTGGGTTCCGGGACCGCCCGCACCGAGGAGGTCGAGCCTGCTGCCGGTGCCGGAAAGGGCGATCACCTGCCCCTGCGTGGCGATGTTGTCGGCCTGCCCAGGCTGCACGTCCGGCCAGGTGAAAGAGGTCGACCCCGGTCTTACCGGGCTGGATGCCCACGGCCGCCAGCTGCGAGGCCGAGTAGCTGTACCCGGAGCCGTCGAAGTTCGCCGAAGTCGGATTCGAGTCGTCGCTGATACCGATGTTGTTGAAGGCGGCGGACCAGTCGCCGTAGGGCGTCGTGACAGTCTGGGCGGATGGCGCCGGAGGTCCGCCGTTCCAGTTGAAGTCGACCTGCTCGGTGTTCTGGGTGGTGATCGGGTCACCGGAGAGGGTCATGCCTCTGTAGTACGTACCGGTCAGACCGGCGCCGGTCCCCGAACTCGGTGTGAGCGCCGAGGACGGGACCGACGGCAGGGCGCCGTACGGGCTGTTGCCCGGCGCGTACTGCACCTTGACGTTGCCGCCGGCGCGCGCTGCGATCCCCTTACTGGGGGTGACGACGGAGTCGGCGGCTACGGCCGCCGAGCCGCCTCCCGTGGTGAGCGCGTCGGGACCGGCATCGCGGCCGTTGACCGCGACGGAGGACTTGCCGCGGGAGGACAGCGGCAGAATTCCGCCGGTGTTCTTCAACAGCACGCTGCCGTCTTCGGCGACCTTCGAGGCGGGCTTGGACCGCTTGATGACCGTCTCGAACTGCGAGAGGTAGATCTCCTGCTCGACGCGCTGATCGATGATCGCGTCGTCGTTGGAGTTGTTGCGGTTGGCCTCCTGGTTGTAGACGGCCCAGTGCTTGAGCTGGGCCATCTCCCCGGTGGCCTGGATGCCCTCGACGTCGGCGGATCCGATCTGACCGGCAAGGTAGGGGTCCTCGCCGTAGCTCTCGAAGGCGCGGCCCCACCGGGGGTCACGGACGATGTTCACGGTCGGCCCGAGGTCGACTTCGTCGCCCTTGCCCCACTGTTCTTTCCCGATGACCGCGCCGTACTGCTCGGCCAGATCGGTGTCCCACGTCGCGGCGCCCGCCACTGGGGCCGGCAGCTGAGTGACGCCGGTCATCCCGTGCCCGACTCCCGCGGGCGAGTCGTCGAGCGTCAGCGCGGGGATGCACAGGTGCGGGATGGCGGGCACGGTCCCGGCATAGGTGCTGCTGTTGTCACCGTGCAACTCGCTGATCTTCTCGTCGAGTGTCATGCGGCTGAGCAGCTGATCGACTCGTTGGCTCACCGGCGCGGAGGAGGTGACCCACGGACAGGCGGACGCCGTGGTGGACGCGGGCCCGGCGGCGAGGTGACGGGCGGGGTCCGCCGGCATGGGTGCCGGCGGACCCGTTCTGGATCAACTCGTGCTGTGGAACTCCAGCCAGTCAAGATTGATCGATCCGTTGTCGCCGGGCTCGTACGAGATGGTGACGACGGGACGCCGGCCGCTGACGGGGATGTCGCCGACCGTCACGGTGCCCCAGCTGTCCCAGCTGTCGGAGATCCTGGAGAAGGTCACCTGTCGCACCTTCTGCCCGTTGACCGACAGCGTCATCGTGCGGGCGTCGTCGTTGGCGTTGGCGTAGCGCAGCGTGAGGGCTCCCACTCCGGGCTTCGCCGTCGCCCGGTGCAGGGTGTACGACGACGCGGCGCCTTGGGACCACAGTCCGTCGAGGAACGCCCGGCCCGCATAGCCGGTGTGGTTCACGTTCGTCTTGACGCCGCCGGTGTTGAGGGCGTCCTCGGACTCGATGTGCCCGGGTCCGGGGCAGCCGTGGAGCGCGGCGGTGCCGGCGGTGTCCGCGCACCGGTCACGCGAGTCGGCGATGTGGTCCCCGTCCCGGTCCTTGTCGACCGCCCCGGCAAGGGTGACGTCGATGGTGTGCCTGCCCGTCAGCGACGCCGGGACGATGTCGCCGGGCACGCGCCTGCCGTCGAGCGCGAACGAACGGATCTTCGTACCCGCTCCGTGCAGTGCGACGGTCAGCGTGGCGTTCCGGTAACGCAGCCCGCGCATGGTGACATCGCCCCAGCCCGCCGGGAGGGTCGGCATGACGGACAGGCCCCGGTCCCCGAAGTTCAGCCCGAAGAGCCCGGAGTCGATCATGTTGAGGAAGGCCGTGGCCGACCACGTCTGGTCGGGTTGTGAACCCCAGTGGAACTTCACCGTGTCGCCGAGGCGCTGCCAGCCACCATCGACCACACCGGTGTGGCCGTTGTAGATCTCCCAGAACCCACTGTTGTTGTCGGCGAGATCGGCCAGCCGCGCGGTCTCGGACGCGAAGTCCTCCTGTGCTCCTTGCCTTGCCAGTGCGCCGGCCCACAGACCCTGGACGACGGGCCAGACGATCGCGTTGTGCCGGCCCGGCTGCTCATCGGAGTAGCGCGCCCAGTTCGGGTAGGTGTCGGGCATGCCCCAGGTCATCTCCCTGGCGTGCGCGACGATCGACCTGGCCTGGGATTTGTTCGCGATTCCGAAGGCCAGCGCGAACGCGAGCCCGGTCCCTTCCTGGTACGGGCCGGCCGTCCCGTCCGCGAGCAACATGTAGTCGTACAGGCCCGTCTTGGCGTTCCAGAAGCGCTTGTTGATCGCCGACCTGAGCGCCGCCGCCTTGGACCGGTAGGACGCGACCTCGGACGCTGGACGGCCGAGCCTCGCCGCCATGTTCGCCGCGTTGACGTAGGCGGCGTAGTACACCTCGTTCGTGCTCAGGAACATTCCTGTCGCCACACCCGGCCAGGGCATGGATCCGGTGCTGACCGACTCGGTGGCGTCGGCGGGCGGAGCGGGGTAGCCGGCAATCCCGTCGTTGAAGAAGGACGCGCCGGTGAACAGGCCGTACGTGGAGTCGTAGCCCGCAGTCGTGGCGTGTCCGCGGATCGTCAGCGTGTCCGCGGCGGTCTGGTATGCCTCCTGCAGGAAGGTCCTGTCGCCGGTGACCTGGTAGTGGTTCCACGCGGCCGTCACCCAGATGACCTGGTCCCACTGCTGGTCATCCTGCTGGACCTGCAGCTTGCCGTCGGAGCCCTTGCCCACCACGGCCCAAAGCGTGTTCCGTGCCAGCGCCGGACTCAGCAGACTTGTCGCGTTCCAGCTGTTCACCGAGGCGTCGCGCGTCCATGGCTGGGGGTAGCCACCACCCGCGCGCACGATGCCTGCATCCGGGTCCATGAGACCGCTCTTGTTGTAGACCGCGGGATCGTAGCTGATCGTGTTGGTCTGCAGCAGGTTCTTCAACGCGGCCTCGTACGCCGTACCGAAGAGTGCCTGACTGTTGGGGTTGGTGAATTCCAGCGACGGAGTCGACGGCTCCGACGCCTCGGGTCTTCCCGCGGTCGCACCGGCGTTGACCGCTCCGTACGACACCGTACTGAGCCCCACAAGGAGTGCTGTCGCCATGCCGGCGACACGTCTGCGCAGGCCGGCCTCTGATCTGCACCTCATTGGCGCACCTTCCTGGATGAGGACCGCCGAGATCGACGCCTCAAGCAGCGTCCCACCGGGACGGTTACTGCGAGGAGCCCTGGTTCGCCCGCTGCCAGAGCGTGTAGACGCTCGAGTCCCAGCGGGAGGCGTAATTGACCGACGCGGTCGATCCGCCCTCCTGATAGCCACCGAGGGCCGCGCCGATCGTCACGGAGTTCCACGGTTCGCCCTGGTAGTGCTCGAAGGCGGTGCCACTGACGCCGTCCGTGTACGAGTCGCAGTCGGCTTCCCAGTAGTTCGCGTTGTTGAACTTGACGGAGCTGACGGGCGTCATGCAGCCGTACGGGACGTCCCGGTCGCCGGGGTATCCGAGGAGGTTGACCTGTTCACCGGATCGGAAGGCGTCGGCCGAGATCCGTACGGTCCCGGTCTTGTCACCCAGCGAGTAGTCATGGCCGATCCTCGACAGGGACACGATCGCGTAGTCGTAGAGCGGGTTGTCGTTGTTGCCCCACCGCGAGTCGATGTAGTAGTTGTCCAGTGGCCAGTTTCCCCAGGGGCTCTGGCCGCTGCCGTACTCCGGTACGAACGCGCCGAGCTTTCCGACCGGCAAGCCGTTGCGCTTGACGCAGTGAGCCGCGGTGAGGATCAGGTTCGCCCCCACGACCGTTCCCGTGCAGTTGAAGCCGGGGTAGACGATCTTGCCGACCGTGGGTACGGGTGTCGCCGGGGCGGACGACTCCGGCGTCACCTGCACGGACTTCCGGTTCGCCCGCAGGCGCTCGGCCGTCCAGTATTGGATCGTCGCTTCTGCCTTGCTCTTTGTGTCGTTCAATGCCCCCTTGTCGACCTTTATCTTCGAAAGTCCCTTTTTTGCGACGTCTGACCGTTGGGTCGTCGCTGTCGTCTGCGTAGCAGCTGGAAATGCGACAACGCCGACAACGCCGACAACGGCGGCGGCCAGCGTGAGGGATATTTTGTGAAACAAAGCGGTCCTTCTGTAAAGGGCGATTCCTCCGGCACGGTATCTGGATGCTCGTGAGGCCTGTGGCGCTCTGGCCGGATCCGGCATTTTTGAGCTGGGATCTGGGCCCCTTTGACCGCACCCGTCAATGGCGGCGGCGCCTCGGGCCGGTCGCGCCTTCGGCCCCGGGCGACTTGGGCGGACCCTGCGAGCCCTGGAGGTGGAGCCGGTGGTCGAGGCCGTACCGGAATCCACTCCCGAAGCGATCAAAGCTCTCCATAATGCTGCGGGTGAACGAACCATCGACATTTCGCGCAGAAGCGTCTGAACGGGGCATCCCCTCCGCCGACCTGGAGCGGTGGGTGAGTTTCGCTCGTCCGTGCGTGGCGCTCCGCCCCACCGGTGACGGGCCGGCCATAGGAGCGGCGGGTGGTCATCCGATGCTGCCGGCCGACGTGCCGGACCCCGGCTTCGCGTTCGCGTTCTCGGTCGACTGCGCGGCGGTGCCCCCGCAGGCGACGGACATCCCTTTGCCAGGCGACGGTCACCTGCTCTTCTTCGCGAACACCTTCGAGCCGGAGTTCGGCAAGTGCGGCGAGGTGTTGTACGTCCCGGCCGGGACACCGGTAGAAGAGCGAGCGCTGGAGGACGCGAACCCGCACCACGACCTGTACCTATCGCTCGACCTGTCCCTGCCCGAGCACGGCGACGTCAAAGTGGAGCTCGCCGGCGGCGAGGAGCTGAAGCAGGTGTGGCGGGACACCGGCGGCCCGATCGTGATCGAGGAGATCCCGAGCGAGGTGGTGGTCCAGCTGGGCGGATATGCCTCGGGGTGGAACTACGACCCCGTCGAGGAGGCCGCCCGGAGCGCGGGCGACATCGACGGAAACTGGATCCTGCTCGCCGAATGGAGCGCCGACTACCTGGAGAACCTGGACCTGGGCGTCGTCCACTGGATGATCCCGCGGGAGGATTTGGTCGCCCTGCGCTTCGACCGGGTCCAGACCTCCGTCGACATGGTCGGCTGACCGCAGCCGCGCCCGCCCGCCCCCAGGGGACCGGCTCGATCCATTCGCGACCGGTGAGACGGGCTATTCGATGAGCGTCTGGGTGCCGAGGACGATGGCGAGTGCGAGGCGTTCGGCGTCGTCGCTGCCGGGTTCGGCGGTGTAGACCATGATGCGCAGGTCGTCGCCGGCGACGATGAGGATGTCGCAGTCGAGCGTGATGTGCCCTACGCCCGGGTGGTCGATGGTCTTGTGCCGTGACCGGTCCTGGGGTGGGCGCGTCTCGGCGGATTCCCACAGTTCGACGAAGCGCGGGCTCTGTGCGCCGAGCTCGCGGACGAGGTCCTTCAGCCTGCGGTCGGCGGGATACTTGGCGGCGGTGAGGCGAAGGTCGGCGACGAGGCCGGCCTCGAACTCCGCCTGTTCCTGCGGGGTGTGGACGGTGCGGTTGCCGGGGCCGGCGAGGTTGCGCCAGACGCCGTTGCGCTCGATGCCACGCCACGAGGTGGTCTCGCCCATCAGGGCGTCATAGGGCGCGTTGGCCACGATCAGGTTCCAGGCCGCGTCGTAGACGGCGACCGGGGTGTTCGCCAGCCGGTCGAGCAGGCGCTGCACGCTCGGCGTGACACGCGCGGAGACCGCATCGGGTCCGGGTGGGGCCTGGCCGGCGAGCCGGAAGAGGTGTTCTCGCTCGACGTCGGACAGGCGTAGCGCGCGGGAAAGGGACTCCATGACCTGCGCTGACGGCGAGGTGGCCCGCCCCTGCTCGAGCCGGGTCAGGTAGTCCATCGAGATACCGGCGAGCGCGGCGAGTTCCTCGCGGCGCAACCCGGTCGCGCGGCGGCGACCGCCCACCGGCACTCCGACGGTCTCAGGAGTGACGCGGTCCCGCCAGCGACGCACCGCCTGCCCGAACTCCCAGGTTTCCACGCTTCCAGTGTGCGTGCCGGCATGGCCGTTGTCCTGGCCCTGGCAGTCCTACGACAACCGGACGACTGCCTAACCGTCCACGCGTGTCCGAGCCTCGAACCATGACAACGACACTGATCACCGGGGCCAACAAGGGTCTCGGCAAGGAAACCGCCCGCCGGCTCGTCGCCGCCGGACACAGTGTGTACGTCGGCGCCCGTGACGAGGCCCGCGGCCGTGCCGCCGCCGAGGATATCGGCGCGCGCTTCGTCCGGCTGGACGTCACCGACGACGCCTCGGTCGCCGCCGCGTTCAAGCAGATCGAGGCCGACGGAGGGCTCGACGTGCTCGTCAACAACGCCGGCATCGAAGGACGCCTGTCCGACAACGGCATCCTGGCTCCTGCGGACACCACGGCCGAGGAGATCCGCACGATCTTCGAGACCAATGTCTTCGGCCTGGTGCGCGTGACGCACGCGTTCCTGCCGCTGCTGCAACGCTCGGCCTCGCCGGTGATCGTTAACCTGAGCAGTGGCCTGGCCTCGTTGACCGGCCTGAGCGACCCGGACAGCTACACGCACTTCTATCCGGGCGTGAGCTACCCGGCCTCGAAGGCGACGGTCAACGCGATCACGATCCAGTTCGCCAAGGCCTTCCCCGGCATCCGTATCAACGCGGTCGACCCCGGCTACACCAACACCGACCTCAACGGCCGCACCGGCACCCAGACCGTCGAAGAAGGCGCCGAGATCATCGTCCGCATGGCACAGATCGACGCCGACGGACCGACGGGGACGTTCGTCTCCGCCCACGGCCGGGTCGCGTGGTAGGCGGCGATCTGCGCACGACGCGATCCAAGAGATGACGTGCCATGGTGCAGCGGGACGACAGCGGCGACTTCGCTGAGTTCATGGCAGACTTTCTACCCGAGCTTGAATTCGTGAAGAACTCGATGCCCGGCCTCCTGGTGAAGGTCGACGAACTGCGCGACTTCTATGCGCGGCATTCATCGAGGCCGCGCCGGGAGAGCGGCCATCAAGTGGTGCCGATCCCCGCCAATCCGCACGGAAGTTGGTCGGGTGAGGTCAAGTCATGTGCTCTGTTCGCCGACCTGGTGATCTGCGACGATCCGCTGTCGTACCGCGCGAACGAGTACCTCACGTTTCGTAAGACGAACGAGGGCGACTTCGGAGAGAATCCGACGACGGAGAGCGCATTGCGTCGTATCGGCACCTGCATCGACCAGATTTGGGAGGTGATGCCGCTCATCCGTGAGGGGGTGCTTGTCCTCCAGGAGTTCCGCACACTGTCTGCGGAGCCGCGCCGAGCCGTCGAAGCCGGTGTTTTGGAGTACTTGCGGGACAGCATCGAGATACATCCGACGTCGAATGGCTATCCCAGGACGATCGATCCCCGAGACCAGGCGATCTCCGGCTGCACCACGAATCCGCCTCCGCGGAGGACCTGCTTCGAGTTCGCGCGAACGACGATGCGATTTATGAATTCCGTAGGGAGCTCACGAGGGCGGGATCCATTATCCACGCCGACCCCGATCGGCCGGAGTTCGAGCAGGAGGCCAGCGAACTTTTTGCCGCCGTCTTCCGGCCGAACCTCAAACGTGTCGAATCGGCGATGAAAAAGAATGCTCTACTCAAAGATCTCCCATACGTCACCGCGTCGGCGGGATTCGCGTACGCGGCGGCGTCCGCTTCCCATTCGAACGCGCAGGCCACGGTGTTCGGTGCACTGTCGGCCTTGGCGGGGTTTGGCGCCTTCTTTTCGCAACTGACTGACCGCGAGGTGAAAGTCCGCCATGAGCTGGCCTATGTGCTGTGGAAGGCGGCCGGAGTCCGAGCAAAGTAGCCATGGTCCAGCGAGGCTTCCCGGTCATGCGGTTGCGCTGCCAGTGGACGGCCGCGGTACCCGTCGGCGGTCCGGTGGACCGTCAGCTTGAAACGTCGCGAGCTCTTGGCGATCACATCCGCTCATCCGACATGAGGGCCGTAGTTCAGTCTCCGAGGATCCGCTGGACGCCGCTCCGAACAGCGGCCCAGTCAGTGGTCGGTTGGAAGCGCAGGTGTTCGGACAGCCATGTCGTTCGGCCGTGGTGCTCGGCACGCAATTGGTCCATGTCGATCCGTACACCCTGTGGTGGCCCGACCAGCTCCAGCTCGGTGATCCTGTCGTGCATGGCGGCCATGAGTTCGGTGTCGAGCCGGCGCACCGCGGTGAGGTACGCCTCGGTGGGCACGGTCACCTGGCCTGCCTGAGGCGCAGTGAACACGATCTCGTCATCGCGGGGGTGTTGCCAGGCCACGGTGACCGTGTCGTCGCCGGCCAGGCTGCGCCAGGCGCAAACCTCGGGGGCCGCCCGGAGGTAGCCCGGATCCAGATAGTGCTCGCTGCACCAGACCATGGCACTCCATGCATCCTCGTCGTCGTCCAGGTCCGGCCGCTCGGGGACGTCGGCGCTGATGAACGGCTCCAGGTCGTTCGGGACGGGTTGCATGACCATCGGGGTCAGGTCGATGAGGTCTTCCCACAAGCGGACGACTTGGTAGTCGGCATAGGGATGCCGCAGCCCGAGATCGTCACGGCCGAACCACTCGAGCGTCTCCGGTGAATACCGCAGCAGTTCCTGATCCCCTAGCTCGATCCAGTACCACCCGTCGGTCAACCCGAACCAGTGCAGGTGAGGATCCTCCTCCCAGCCCCATGGCTGCACGCGGTCCATCGGCGTTAAGGCGAAGCGAAAGCGGATCACCACAGAAGTGTGGTGCTCGGCCCATCAACGCCGCAACCGACCCAAGCCGTCCACCGTCGATCGGCAGACGTCCGCTCATGTCGCGGAGCGTGATCTCTTTGCCCCGCTCTCCGTGCCGCAGCAGGAACTCGCACCCAACCAAGATCGCGACTACAGGGGGTGGTCGGGCGTCCGGGACTCGAACCCGGAACCTGTCGATGCTCGCCTTGACGGCGCGCTGCTGCTGCCCGCACTCTGCGGCGCCGTCCCTGCGGATGACCCTCGCAGCAGCCACAAGCTGGAGGCCTACTCCGCCGAACTCACCGACGACGGATACGCCTACCGCGTTCCGCCACGACGGGCCTCTGGGCCGCGCCGAAGGCGCCTTCCTTCTCTGCGGGTTCCTCGTCGCACTGGTAGCCGTCAACTGGGCGACCGTCTCGCGGCACTGCGCTGGTTCGAACGCAACCGCGTCGCCTGCGGCTCGGCCGGGCTGCTCGCGGAAGAGTACGACGTGGCCGAGCGCCAAATGCGCGACAACCTCCCGCAGGCGTTCGTCCACGCCCTGCTCCTCGAATGCGCCGCACACCTGAACATGGCTCTGGCGATGTCCTGGGAAGAGCCATGTGAGAGCCGTGCTGCTAAACGCCTGCGACGCGCATAAAACTTCTAAGTAATTTGAAGCTTTAATTTTTCTTCTTTTGCAGGTAAACCATTATCGACTTCGCGCGTCAATCCACTTCCGGATGTAGCGAGTAGGCCTCCTTTACCTTTTTGTTATCGTCTTGGTCAAACAATTCGCTCGACCGCCGCATCGCATTAGATACATGTCCCCACCGGGGATCGAAGAGAAAGTGAGAGTGGATATGCGAGCTCGTCAACGGATTTCAGCGTTCATCGCTGTTTCCGCAGTCGCCGCCGGTGTGATGGCCACGGCGACCGCCGCAGAGGCCGCAGCCGCCCCGCGAAGCAGCGCCGCGTGCACCAACGCGGCCGGCAAGTACCACGGCAACGTTGTCGGCTCGCACGCGTTGGTCGGGTACGACTCGCAGGGCCGGCCCATGGAAGAGGGCGGAACCGTGAAGGTCTGGCACTCGGCTGCCTGCGGGACACTGTGGGCGCGTGTGGTCAAGCGTGCCAAGTACAAGGACGTGGCAAGGGATACCGGCATTTCGATCGACTTCTACAACACCGATCTTCAGCGCGACGACTACCTTTCCAGCTATGCCATGACGCAGGGCGCGCTGGAGACCCGAGCTGTCCCGGTCGGCGCTCACGGAAGCGCACAGGTAGGCGCCGCCTTCCTCGGCGACTACGAGTACACCGCTGATCAGACCGTCACGTTCTGATCAGCGATTCCGAATTCATAAAATGATGGGTCCCGGACACGTCGTCGCGCGTCCGGGGCCTCCTCATGCCCAGCTCGGAAACTCGATTTGGTGCTGTGAGCCGGCGCTTGGCTGCGGGACCCCTAACTGCCCGGTCAGTGATCATCACGAGTGGCGAATCGCAGGTCAGTGGCCATATGGCGTGGTAGGGCGTCCGGGACTCGAACCCGAGGGTTGTTATTCGGGTGCTGGTGGTTTGAGGCCGACGCCGCCGGCCACGTACACGAATTCGGCGGCGGCGCTGCTGACCGTGGCGCCGGTGCGCCACTCGCGAATGTCCACCAGTCCGGGTTCGGCGAGTCGTAGACCGTCGAAGAAGGGGAGTAGATCCTCGCGGTTGCGTGATGGATCGTTCGTCCGGTTGAAGATCTTCTGGTAGATCTCCACCATCGGTCCCGCGGCCTCGGGTCTGGAGTCGAACACCGCGTGGGACAGGGCGAGGTAGCTCCCGGGTGCGAGCGCATCGCGGAAGACGGATACAGCGTCGAAAACCTCGGCGCCGAAAAAATGCAGTGTGCCGAAGATGAGGACAGCGATCGGGCGGTCGACGTCGAGTAGCGCCCGCACCTCCGGGTGGGTAATGATCTTCTTCGGCCGGAGGACATGGCCCTTGATCACGACGGTGCCGGGCGCGCCGGCGATGAGAGCTTGGGCGTGTACGAGGACGACGGGATCATGCTCGACGTAGACGAGCTTGGCGTGCGGGGCGACCGCGCGCAGGGCGCCGTGGGTGTTGCATTCGGCGGGCAGGCCATTCCCGATCGAGATGTACTGCTCGATACCCTCACCGGCGAGGAACTCCACGACGCGGGCGGTGTACGCCCTGTTCTCCCGCGCCAGGAGCCTGACCTCCGGCGCGATCTTGAGGATCTGTTCCGCCGCTTCGCGATCGGCCGCGAAGTTGTCTTTGCCCCCGAAGTAGTAGTCGTTCATCCGGGCGAGATTGGGCACCGTCACATCAACACCTGGTGGCGGCCGGGGCGGCATCTCGTTCACCTGGAACGCCCGATCAGCCGGACGAAGTCATGGTCACACCCGTCGTGTCGTTCGCCGGCACGACGCGCCTTATGAGCTTCGTTGGACCACACTCAGCGAATTATAACGATTCGTCGTCGTCTGGTCCGAGGAAGACGAGATCAGGTTGACGTCCGACGATGGCCTTGTCGGCGGCATCCGGTCGGTATTGGTGCGAGGCCGGCCGGGTGTGCGTGCCGAAAACCTTATCCGCGCGGTGTGACTTTGTGCCGCTCCAGAACTCGTTGCAGCAGGCTTGATCTGCGGTTTGGCCGGATGGGTGCGGTGGGGCAGGATCGCGGGCCATGTCTGTTCGTCTCCTGCATCTGATCATGATTCGGCCCTTCGGCCGACTGGTGCTGCCGGCGCGTAGCCAGGCGTCCAAGGACGCGGAGTCGATGGTGCTTCGCCATGAGGTGGCGGTGCTGCGGTGTCAGGTTGCTCGCCCGAGGGTGGACTGAGCCGACTGCGCTGCCGGCGGTGCGGGGCGCCGCAGGGTCGATGAGGGAGCCCGAACCGAGGGGTTGTTTGTGTGACTTCTTCCATGCGGACACGGTCACGCTGAGGCGGTTGTACGTCTTGTTCGGCATGGAGGTGGCAACCCGCCGCGTGCACATCCCGGGAGTGACTGCCTACCCGAGCGCGGCGTGGTCGGTCCAGCAGCCCCGCAACCTCGTGGATCTGGGAGACCGGTTGGATGCCTTTCCGGGCAGTACTTGCGCTCCGATCGGCCCGCTGGAAGGACTGGAAGTCCGCGGTCCGATGCGCTGTCACGGACGATGCATCGACCGTTCCGCTTTCGGAGAACCCCGATCGAGACGAGTGGAGCTTCGACCGCTCGTGCCGCGAAACTTGAACTGTTTCCCCCCTCCACGCCTCCGCCGGACGTGCTGCAAGAACCCACGCCCAAACCAAGATCACAAGCAATGACCGACGAGCCGGTTCGACAAGTCCACGTGTTCCACACCCTCGGGTCAGAAACGTCCGGGTGCCACGCGATGACCCCGCGAGCACACAATGAGCACACGTCACCAGGAACGATCACCGGCAAGATCAGTGCCGAGAAGAAACCGCAGGTCAGCGGCAGGGGGGTGGTAGGGCGTCCGGGACTCGAACCCGGAACCTATGGATTAAAAGTCCACGGCCCTGGTGCCGGATAGGGTTTTTCGGTGTCAGGCTATGCCGATTCATCCGCGACTTCGCCGATTTCCATGCCGGTTAATGCCGACGGATGACGGGCGATACCGCGACGTTCGAGCAAACGGCGAGCAAACATGGCGCCGATGCGTTGAGCGGGTGTCGGTCACACGGTGTGACAAGCGAGAAGGAGATTGGTCGATATTGCAGCGGGCGGCAGCAAGAAGCGCACCACGACGGTCGGTGCGTCGGCAGCGCGGGCCGCCAGACTACCCACAGGCACTTCGGGTCCTGGCATGACGCCGACCAGTGGCCGTCGTTGCCGGACGTGACTCCTCGAAGACGATGGTGGCCGTGTGCTGCACAGGGTCAGGAGACAGAACTACCATCGACGGATGGAACGAGGAATAATTTGATGGTGTAATCTGTGGCTGAAGCTGGGGCTTCGGGTGATGGTCGGAGGTGGGGATGGGCGAGACATTGAAGGCGCACGCGATGATGCTGACACTGGCGCGTGAATCCCGTGGCATGAGCCAGACCTCGCTGGCCGACGCCATGTCGAAGCTGGCCGGGGAGCCGATCAGCCAGGGCTATGTCAGCAAGGCGGAGGCTGGCAAGCTGGCCGTCGACGGTGAGCGGCTGGCTCTGTACGGACGGGTCCTGCGCTATCCGGTCGGGGTGTTGTGCGTGGATGCCGAGATGAACGGGGTTGGCATCGGGCTGGTGCATCACCGCAAGAAGGCGTCCCTCGGAGCGAAGGAGCTGCGCCGTATCCACGCTCAGCTCGCCATGGCTTGGTTGCAGGTACGCGGCCTGGTCGAACCGCGGGTGCGGGGTGCTCATCGGTTCGAGCGGATCGGGGTGAGCGATTTGGACACCCCCGCCGAGGCAGCTCAAGCCCTCCGCAAGTTGTGGGGCCTTCCGGCCGGCCCGGTCGCCGACCTGATCGGCGTCGTCGAAAGCGCCGGGGGCATGGTGCTGGTCCGGGATCTAGACACTCCCGATCTTGACGCGGTCAGCCAGTGGGACGGCGTGGACGCCCCGTTGTTCTTGCTGAGTGCGCACGCTCCGGCCGACCGGTTCAGGTTCACCTTCGCCCACGAGGTCGGTCACGTCGTGATGCACGCGGAGCCGGGTGCGACGGCCCTTCAGGAGCGGCAGGCCGACGAGTTCGCCAGTGAATTCTTGATGCCCGCCGCCGACATCGCCGATGAACTAGGCGGCTCTCTCGACTTGGCCAGGCTGCTGGCGTTGAAGCAGCGCTGGGGTGTGTCGATGGCAGCCCTAGCCCGCACCGCGCTGACTCTGTCGCAGATCAGCGAATGGCAGTACCGCAACCTGGTGATCGAGATGTCCACCCTCGGCTACAAGAAGCAGGAGCCTGGCGAGATCCACCGCGAGGTCCCACGCGCTATCGCCGCCGCCGCGCGGTCGCTCGCGCACCAGCACGGCCTCTCCCGTGCCGCAGACCAAGTGGGTGTGCTTCCGGAGGAGTACTCCCTGCTGTTCGCACCTCACCCTGGCAGCGCCTGCGGCGACGCCGGGTCATCACACCACGACGTCGATTGAGTCTCACGAGGTGAGCATGAACGACAGCAGTACCGCAGACAGCCACGCCACTGCAGGCCCCCTGCTCACCTCTCGCAAGCACCAGGGGACAGCGGCCCGGGCGGTCGCTCAGCGGATCTTGACGCTGGAGCGGCCGCAGTTGCTCGGTTCCCAGCCGCCCGCCCATCTGCATCCCGACCACGGCGGCCTGGTGGTGTGCGGTGCTGGAGCCTCCGCCCAACTCCAAGCACTCAGGCCCGCCTTCCACGGCGTGCTCGCCGAGGACATCGCTCCCTACGAGAAGCAGGTCGCTACGCCCAAGGAGCCGTTCGACCTGCCGACGGAGGGGATGTTCGGCTGTGAGCTGCCCGATGTTCTGCAGCAGCAGATCGACCGGGGCGCGAGTTTCGCGATCACCCCCACCCGCTACGTGAGAGCCCGAGACTCCGCCTCCCTCAAAGCGATCATGGAGGAGGTCAGGAGGCTGGAGCGCGACGACGTGCTGGTCATTCTTCCTATGTCGATCGGCTGGCTCCAGGACGAGACAGCGCGCAAGCAGCTCACCGCGGTCATCAATCTCATCCCGCATCCGGTCGGGCTGATCTTCGGCTGCCAGTTCAACCCGATGGACAACTTCGCCGCCGCGGTCCTCAACCTGCGTACGCTCCTGCGGGAAGCACCTGGCACCGGCCTTTGGCGCACCGACATGGCGGGCTTCGACGCGCTGGCGCACGGCGGCGCGTTCGCCGCCATCGGCGCCGGAGGTCCCGTCCGTCACCTCGTGCCGGCCGGCGAGCTCCCGGAGACCTCAAAGAAGGGCGGCGGGCCGATCTACGCGACCGTCCTGGTTCCGGAGATGCTGCGGTTCAGCGGTGCCAAGTTCCTGGCAGACACCTATGCCAACATCCCCGCCCCACCGTGCCGCTGCCCGCAGTGCCGCGGAACAATGCTGGACTCCTTCTTCGGCGCCGCTAACGCCGTAAAAGCCGCCGCCAACGCGCACAACATCGCCACGTGGAACACCTGGCTCCCGGCCCTGCTGACCGAGCAGGGCACCGAACGGCAGCGGTGGTGGCGCAACCAGTGCAAGCTCGCCCTCGACGCCCAGGCGGCCGAAAACATAAGGATTGGGATGCCCGGACGGTTCGCGCCGGACACGCACCTCAAGAAATGGGCCGGGCTGGCGATCGACGGCGAAACCGCCGATCCTCGCGGAATGCCGGTGAAGAACTAGGAGGACCGCGTGACCTGCCGGTAGGTCTCCTCCAGGAACAGCCACCCTGCGGCGGTGAATCGGTTGCGATGGAACGGAGCTGGCGGAACGACCAACTCCGGCGGCTCAGCGCCTTCTCCGGCAATCACGACGCCGATGCCATAGAAGTCGGCCTCCATGCGCAGCACCTCAAGGTCGCGGGGCGGCCTGCGCAACACCATCGCCCGCGAGCAGAACGGCGCGAAACGGCCAGCGTGCTCCAGTCCCCGGCGCCACGCCCGGACGGGCACCATCGCCAAGCCCACCGCTACAGGAGGCTCGGCGAGCCTGATCACACACTGGTCTTCCACCAGCAGCGCTCCATCGGCAGCCGAGCGCAGCACGGAACGCTCTGGCCGGGTCAGCGCGGCCAGCGGGACCGGTACGCCGACCGGCAGGCCCAGCAGGAATTGAAGGATGTCGGGTGAGGTGATCGCGCCGAGCCCGGCCCGGCGCCGGCGTCCCGCCTCAGCCTCCAGCCGATAGCTGAACACGGCGGGCACGCCCTGCAGGACGACCCGCGACTGGGCGTCTGATCCGATACCCGCTGAGAATACGGACGCGGCCTCGCTGACGGTCTCCGGACAGACCTCTGCTGCGCCCCTCATGCCCTCACCCTCTCGTGCCTGGCCCGGCGGCCGGTGTCGGCCCCCACGATCTGCTCGAAATGCTGCTGGAGACCGCCGATCACGGCGGCGAAGCTCTCCCAGAGGGAATCGTCGCCAGACCGCTCATACCAGCGCCGCCGGTCCCGTGTGACCTGTTCGATGCGGACCGCCAACCGCATCGCGAGCAAGTCGCGTATCGCGGGGTAGTACACCGCGGCCCGTACCCCCTTGCCTTCAGCCAGCACGCCAAGATTCACCCTGCCGTCCGGCGCCGCCGCGAACGCGGCCAGCAGCTCCAGCCGGTAGCGGCTGCCGAAAAGACGCTCAGAGAAGGAACGCTCATCCTCCGGCCCGGCCTCTCGCATAACCCAAGATTATGGGTTAGCAAATCTATAATCAAGCTCTGACCTGCTACTTCTCGCCAAGTTCCCCCACTCGGCGTGTCGAAGGTCCGGCGCGCGACCCGGGCGTTTGTGTATCCGCCGCATCAGGACGTCCGGAGACGCCAGGCGCATCGAACATACTTGCGATGGCGGTACCTTAATCGGCGCAGGCCGACGCGGTGCTGGCTTGCGACTTCCTGGAGACCGTCACCCTGACCGGGGCCTTCATTGCGCAGATCTCGCGGCGGCCGTGTCCGCAGGTCGGCGTCGCTGGTGGCGTCCGGGACGGAGCCGCCAGGGTAGAGCTGCGAACTGTGGTGCAGGCTGGGCTGGTTGCCTTTGACGGTCAGGATCCAGCGTGCGCCGCGTTCGGCGAGGTAGGTGACGTGGTTACGCTGACTGTGCAAAGCGTTGACGATGACCACGAAATCACGTAGGTCACCGAGTTGGTCGAGCGGCGGCCGGAAGCGGGTGATCTCGTGTCGATCGCGAACCCGCAGGCCAGATCGGCGTGGGCTCGCCCTTGCGCAGGTAGGCCACCACCAGCAGGCCCGACGGCCGACATCCAGGTGCCGCCATCGAGTCCGCAACTGTGTCCGTCAGTGGCGCAAGGCGTCGGCGAGCATGGTCAGCGCTCGAGTGGAGACGGTCATCCCCGGGGGGGACATCATGTGAAGCTCCTGGTCAGGGGTGGTGATCTCGTCAATCACCCGTCCACCAGGAGTTTCACCATTCATGGTGGTGTCATGCCGGACACCAGCGAACCCGCTCAACCAGGTTGGCAAAGTCTCACCGTGTCATCGAGGCTCGGCGGACGCTTTGACGAAGCTCGCGAGTTCTTGCACATTCCTTTCGCTGTCGACGGTCGCCCGTGGATCTTGTGCTGCACTTGTGGCATGTCTCTGGACGAGCTTCGCGGACTGCTGGACCGGCATGTGCGTCCCGATTTGACCACGGCCATCGACGGCGTCCGGATCTGCAAGGTCGACCACACCGTTTCGCCGGCGTCCTCGATGTCCGGCACGGTGCTGGCGGTCATCGCTCAGGGCGGCAAGCGTCTGGCACTGGGAGACCGCGTCTACGAGTACGCCGCTGGTCAGTACCTCGTCGCCTCGGTCGACCTCCCCGTGACAGGGCACGTCGTCGACGCCGTCCCGGGCCGCCCCGCACTCGGTTTCGGGATGACTCTGGAACCCGCCGCCGTCGCGGAGCTGCTGCTGCAGGCCGGGCCGGGGGATCTGCCGCGGTCCCCTGGCACCGCACGCCCGGGAATCGCGGTCAGTGACGCCCCGGACGAGTTGCTCGACGCCATCGTGCGGCTGCTGCGCCTGCTTGACCGGCCGCGGGACCGGAAGGCACTCGTCCCGCTGGTCAAACGCGAGATCCTCTGGTGGTTGATCACCGGGGAACAAGGTGACGGGGTGCGTCAGCTCGGCCTGGCCGACAGTAGCCTGACGCACATCAGACGTGCTGTGCGGTGGATACGGGAGAACTACACCCAGCCGTTCCGGGTCGAGGACGTGGCACAACTTTCGGGGATGAGTGTCTCCGCTTTCCACCGGAACTTCCAGGCGGTGACAGCGATGACCCCGATCCAGTTCCAGAAGCACATCCGGCTGCAGGCGGCGAGATTGCTGCTGGCGAACAGTCCTCACGACATCACCGGCGTCGGCCACCGCGTCGGATACGGCAGTCCGGCCCAGTTCAGCCGGGAGTACCGGCGCCAGTTCGGTGCCCCGCCCAGCATCGACGCGGTGCGCATGCGTGGTGGGGCCGGTCCCGCTGCTGCGGCGCTGCCGTGAAAGCTGACTAAGCGAAGAGGATTGTGCAACCACGCGAGAGGATTTTGCTGGCCTGGCGGTCGCGGCGTTGGTTTGGTGGAGCTACCGGAACGTGCCACGGATTCCGGGACGATCACCACGCAGCAGGAGGCGGGTGATGAAGATCGCCGACCACTCACCGAACGCCTCCGAGGGGAGAAGTATGAAGTACCGCACGCTGGGCCGGACCGGAATCGAGGACGGCGACGTGCCCCTCGACGACGAGCGGCGGACCGGACTGTGACCGGGGACGACGCCGTCGCCCGCGCCCTCGCCATCGGACCGGACTCCTAACCGGCCGAGCACACGATCGACATCACGACACTGGGCGCACGCAGCGGCACCCCGCGCCGCATCGAGATCTGGTTCCACCGCGTCGACGGTCGCTGGTACCTGACCGGCGTGCCCGGCCCCCGCGGCTGGTACGCGAACGTGCGCGCTCATCCGCGGTTCATCGTGCATCTCAAACACGGGGTCACGGCCGACCTGCCCGCGACCGCGGCGCCGGTCGACGAGCCGACACGGCGGCGAGTGATCACCGAGGTCCTCGACCTGCAAAACCGGCCCGAAATCGCGGCACGGGTCAGCCGGCGCCAGAACCTCGACGACTGGCTCGCGCGCAGCCCGCTGGTCGAGATCGTGTTCGACGACGAGTTCGCGTTGCGGCGGCCGGCGCTCGTGGACGCCGCGCGGCGGGAAGGACACGACGTCACCGGTCACTGAGGTTCGTCCGGCCGGCGCTGAGGACGCTGTTACACCGCGACGTGGTTTTCGGGCGTCCCCACCGGTGCTCGAACAACCACTCACCGTACGCCTCCAAGGAGAAGAAATATGAAGTACCGCATGCTGGGCCGGACCGGGATCGAGGTCAGTCCCTACTGCCTGGGCGCCATGATGTTCGGGGCCATGGGAAACCCCGACCACGACGACTCGATCCGGATCATCCACAGGGCTCTGGACGCAGGGATCAACTTCATCGACACCGCCGATGTGTACTCTGGCGGCGAATCCGAGGAGATCGTCGGCAAGGCGCTCAAGGGTCGCCGCGACGATGTGGTGCTCGCCAGCAAGGTGCACTACCCGATGGGCGATGGTTCGAACCACCGGGGCAATTCACGGCGCTGGATCATCGCCGCGGTCGAGAACTCCCTGCGCCGCCTGCAGACCGATCACCTCGACCTCTACCAGGTCCACCGCCCCGACCCGATGGTCGACGTGGAGGAGACACTGTCGGCCCTGTCCGACCTGATCCACAGCGGCAAGGTGCGCGCGATCGGTGCGTCGTCCTTTCCGGCCTCGGAGATCGTCGAGGCGCAGTGGGTCGCCGAGCGGCGTGGCCTGGAGCGCTTCCGGACCGAGCAGCCGCCGTACTCGATCGTCAACCGGAGCATCGAACGCGAGGTCCTGCCGATCTGTCAGCGCTACGGGATGGGCACGCTGGTCTGGAGCCCGCTGGGCCAGGGCCTGCTCACCGGCCGGCACCGCAAGGGCCGGCAGATCGACACTCACCGGTCCGGTGGCATGCCGCAGCACTTCAGCGACGAGCGCAAGCTCGACGTGGTCGAACAGCTCGTACCGCTCGCCGAGAAGGCCGGTCTGCCGATGACCCACCTCGCGATGGCGTTCGCGATCGCCCACCCGGGCGTCACCTCGGCGATCATCGGGCCGCGCACCATGGAACAGCTCGAGGACCTGCTGGCCGGCGCCGACGTCACCCTGGACGAGGAGATCCTCGACCGGATCGATGAGATCGCTCCGCCCGGTACCGACGCGGGCCCCAACGACGTGGCCTACACACCGCCGGCCGTCTCGGAGGTAAGCCTGCGTCGCCGGCCGGTCGCCGAGCGCTCCGCCACCTAAGCGACGGCCGCGTGAGGGTCCGTCATGTGGACTACGACTGACCCTCCGCCCTGGAGTAGCGCCGATCACGAGGTGATCGGCATGACAACCGCCGATCGCATGGCGGCGCCATGTCGTGGTTTCCCCGCGCCCCTATCTCGGACCAGGGCCGAAGGTTCCGCACCGTACGCATCTCACTCATGCTGCGACTGGGCCGAAACGGTCCCGGAAGCCCCACGCCCTTCCGGCCAAGAGCGTTACGGCATGGGAGGGTGCGGCCAGTCGGCGGAGTGAACACGCAGTAGATAAGATCTCCACCGACTGGGGGCCACCCGGATTCGCAGGCGACCCCGGCGCACGCTCGCCGCAAAGACTGGGGCAGGCCGGGCCCTGCGGCGTGATGCGGACACAGTGCGTCTCGGGACCGTTCCCGCGCGCGGGGAGCACATCTGCAACAACCAAGCCGGCCATGGCCCCGTGGGGAACCACCCCTGCGTCGCCGGGGAGCACTGGTCGTACACCGAACTGGGAAGCCGCGGTGAGCACCGCGTGGGCGAGGTTGCGGGGGGCGGCTTCCGGCCACATCTTCGTCGCGTCACCGACGAACCAGCGCATCGACATCACTTCGGTGGTGTCTTGGCAGTCGGCGATCACGCTCTCCCAGAGCGGGTGGTCGTGCCCGGGGAGCAGGACCATCAGCCGGACCAGCCGTTCGACCGCGGGAGTCATTTCTGCAGGTCTCGCGTGGGTTCTGCCTTTCGAAGGGGCGCCGGGGGGAGGGAACCAGGCGGCGGCGCCAGGCAATGAGGCGCATCGAATAGTGCTTCGGCCTCGATCGGACTGACCTGCAGTCATCCCTGCGCCATCGTCCCTTTCCGGACCGCCTGGTACAGCCGTTTACGGATCGCTGGCGCGGTCCGGGGCGGCTGCCGCGAGAGCTGCTGGTCCTCAGCCGGGTGTTGCTGTTCCTGTACGTGACCGCACTGGCGGTCCTGCTCGGAGCCGAACTCAACGCCCAGATCCGTCACCTGCAATCCATCCCGTGATACTCGCGTCGGCCGATCCGCGACGGGATCACTCCTGTCCCACGCCCGCACCTTCAAAGACGCGGGAGTGTGTCTGGCTGGGAGAACAAGAGGGTGTTCCTCTCGGCAGGAGGAGGCGTTGTCGTGGTCGCCCGCGGCGGGCGGTCGGGTCAACGTTTCTGATCTGGGTTGGGTGCATTGACCGGAAGCGTGGCGTCGGGGGCGGCCGTACGGATGGTGGCGGAGAGCAGTGTCAGGACCCGGTGGAAGCTGCGGGCCAGCCATCTCCTACCGCCGGCCGCCAGGAGCAACCGGTCCACCATCCCGGTGCGCACGATCGTCGCGGTCAGTGTGACATGGGACCGGTCACCGGCCGCGTGGATGGTCCAGTGCACGTGGGCGACCGTCTGACGGCCTATCGTCGCCGTACCACCCACACCGCGTGCGGGACGCAGGCATGTGATCGTCGTCTGGACGGTTCGGTGGATGCCCAGGGGCCCGCGGATCACGATCGTGGCGCCGAGCCGGTCGGGCGCGACGGTGTTCAGCCGGAATCGGTGGCCGCCCATCCTTTGGTGGTTGGCCAGTTGGGAGAGGAAGTCGTACACGGTCTCTGCGGGGAACTCGATGAGCAGCTCCGAGGTCACCAGTGCCACAGCCCTCACGCTTGGCCACGGCATGGCCCGGGGATCCTGCGTGCGTATTCGGCGTACACAGCCGGCCCTTTCGCGTCACGGAACGATTCCCGGGTGGTCGGGGATCAGCAACCGCATGCCCGGCGCGGTGCATGCCGAGCAGACGCTCGGGCAACGCGGGGGCGATGTCGAGGTTACGGCCCAACCTGACGATGGTGTGGGTTGGTCGGCGGAGGATGGACAGACCCCGGAATACGGCCGGAGCCGGTCTTGGCTGTTGCAGGGGGCGCAATATTCACTGGTCACTGGTTCTTGTGGCGGCCCTGGGCCGGTGCGTCTGGCCGTATGGGCGTGGTGGGAGGACGTGGGCGACAGGCTGGTCCAGCCGGGGTTTGAGGTGCCGGTGCCGTTCCTCGGTTTCTTCGATGGTGAGGCCGAGGATCGCGGCGATCTGTTCCCAGCCCATGGCTGATGCTTGTGCGGCATCGAGCAGACGTGCCTCGGTCTGGTCCATGTCCAGGCGGGCTGCTCCCAGGACCACTAGTGCGGCGGCCATCGCCATCGGCTGGGGTTGGTCGCCGGGGCCTCGCTGGGCTCGATCAGAGGCGGCGATGACCGCGTCGATGGCGTCCAGGTCGGGCAGGGGATGTTCGGTGAGCTCCCACAGGATCTGATCCGCGCCGGTGGCGTGGCGCTGTGTCAGGTAGGCGCGGGCGGCGCGCACCGTCGCCGGCGACGGCGCAGGCAGACACGTCCTCATCTCCTCACTCATAGCGACGTCGGCCGATGACGGTTCAGGGCTGCTGGTCATGAGCGCGCTCGTCTCGCCCAGCGAGGTAGACGGTCCGCACGGGTGCCTGTCGCGGGGTGGCCGGTTATCGGTCTGCGGGCTCGGAGGGTGGCGGCAAGGGCGATCATTCCGGCAATGAGTCCGAGAATGTTCCAGGTGATGACGCCCATGACCGACTCCTTAGGAGCAGTGAGTCGAAGCTTGGAAGGGAACGGCCTTCCGGATCGGTCCACGCACAGGCCCAATCGCCCGCAGGCGGAAGCCGCGCCTCGTGCTCGCTCACCCCTGAGCCAACCTCAGCGGAGCCGTGCGGGAAACAGCCGATTCTGGAAGGGGCCATCACCGCAATCGATCACCATGCGTTCTGCATCAGGGCGAGGGTGGCTCTTGGCAGCAAAGTGTGGGCTGAGCATGAACCCGGTTCCTGCGGGCTGGGAACGGACCGGTCAGACAAGACGCTGGTGCACGTAGCACCATCTCCATCGCGGGCCCGGTTCTACGGCTGCGGCGATCGGGTGGTGGGTCTTTTCGTGGTGGGCTTTGGCGTGCTGGTTGGGTGAGCCGTCCGAACATGCCACCCGGCCACAGGTCAGGCAGATCAGCAGGGTCGCCCGGCGGTCCTCGTCGGCTCGGCAGTCCGGGCAGAAGCTGGTCTGAGGGGTGACCGGTGTTAGCCCGTCGAGGTGCTCACAGCGTGGTGCCTGGCCGTTCGCGCTGACCGCGGGGGCGTCCAGGGCCTCGGTCTGGTTGGGGACCATGGCAGGTTCCTTCGTCATGCTGGGGAGACCGGGCACGGCCCCGGCTGTTCCTCCTCAGTCAAGCCCGCCGCTGTCATGTCGGAAACACCCGGCCCGGCCAAAGCCCATCACCACAGCCGATCACCCGCCAACGCCGGTGAGGAGACTGCCTGCACGGACCTAAGTGGAGGTCCAAGGGGCCTGGTCTCTCCCCAGCCATGGTGCTGGACACAGAATTCAAATCACCTGTCACATCGGCACCGGCCGCGTCCACGGTGCGCTTCCTGCTAGGCAGCAGAGCGCCTGCGGGTGGGTGGCGCGGTGAGTCGAGCGAATCGATGAGAGCGGGATCTTCGATGAAGAGAGGGGGATTGTTCGGGCGCGAGGTGGCCGGCCACCACGATGCCGTACATGATGTGGTCGAGGGCGAGAACGGCGCGGCTGACGGGCCGTTGTGCTTTGGCGTGTTGTAGCCCGAGCAGCGGTGCGAGACCTATCTCGAAGCTGAGCCAGATCGCCAGGCCGTAGGCGGGGCCGGTCAGCGGATGCTTGCGCAGGGGTTGCGGCAAAGCCGAGAACATCGCGCCGCCCGCGGCCCCGAACGCCCAGTGGCAGAGTTCGGTGATCGCAGTTCGGTGCCCCTCGCCGAGGCGCCGGAGCTTCTGCGGAGCGTGTTCGGCGACGATCGCCTCGGGCGGGCTTTCCACCAGGATGCCGGCGCTCTCGGTGAACGTACGCACGCCGGTCATCGCCATGGCGCCGACCAGGCCGCGTGCGGCCGCACGGACCGCCGCCGGTAGTGGTGTGAGCATCGGCATGTCCATCGGCCTTTCCCGGCCCAAGCCCATCCGCTGGTGTCATGTCAGTCCGCCGGGCCATAGACCGCGCTCGGCCCGCGGCGCCCTCCGTGCCGGCCGCATCGACCTTACTGTCGGTGATGCCCTCCATGGCTCGGCGCGAACCTTGATTGTCACGCGTCAGCAAGAGCGCCGGGTTTCTCAAGTTCTTCTGGGTGCCGGAAACTCGGCCACCGGTCCCGACCTGGGGTTCTCTGTTCGGTAAGCGGACGATGTCGGCGACGAGCAGGATCGCTACGGCCTCCTCTATCTCATTTCCGTCCGTCTACTCGGCTGGCTCGTCCTGCTGGCGCGGTCGGGAGCCTCCAAGGATGCTGAGGCGATCCGGACGCTAACCGGTCCTCGTCTCAGGCCCGTCATCGCATCTTCGCGCGCGTATGGGCGGTAGGGCGGCCCCCCGTGGCGGCGCCGCGCCCCGTTACGACGAAGAGATCATCGCCCCGATGGTGCCGGCCAACGATTGAGCGGCTGGCCGTATGCGCTGACCGAGGCCACCGCGGCGGGTTATTGTTGTCTTGCGTCAAATATTTTGACGTGTGGCCTGGTGGCTCCGCGATCGTTCGGTACGGGTGTCTGCGGGAAGCCGTGGCCGGGGGATCGAGGCGGGGAAGAGTGACGCGGGGAGTCGTGTTCGCCGGCGGGTTGCGGCCCGATGGCCTGCCGGCTGCACTTTCGGATCCGGGGCGGTTGGCCGCCGTGACGGCGACGGGGTTGCTCGAGACCGGCCCGGAAGACGCCTTCGAGGACCTGGCGCAGCTGGCGGCCTCGGTGACCGGCTGCACGCGTGCGTTCATCACGCTGGTCGACGATCACCGCTCGTTCTGGAAGTCGTGCGTCGGGGTGAACGCTCCGGAGTTGCCGACGCGGCAGAATCCCGTACGGGAGAGTTTCTGTTACTTCCTGGTCGGTCTGGGCGGGGAGCCGTTCGTGATCGAAGACGCGGCCGCCGACCCCCGTACGAGTGGGCATCCCTCGGTGGTGCCCATGAAGATCGGCGCGTGGGCCGGCTACCCGATCCTCGCCCCTGGCGGGGAGGTGCTGGGCAGCATGTGCGTCATTGATGAGAACCCGCACACGTGGCAACCCGCGGAACTGTCGAGTCTGGCCACGATGGCTCGGGCGGTGAGCAACGAGATCAACCTGCGCACCTCACTGACCGTCGCTCAAGATGCGCTCGTCACCGCGCAAGACGCCCTGCGTACCTCGAGCGCTTTGGCCCGCAGTCTCCAAGACAGCCTGCTGCCCCCGGTCCTGCAGCAGGTGCCGGGTCTGGAGACCGCGGCGTCCTATCTGCCGGCTGCCGGCGGCACCACGGTGGTCGGTGACTTCTATGACCTCTTCCATGCCAAGGGCCCGTGGTGGTGCACCGTAATGGGCGACGTGTGCGGCAAGGGCACCGAAGCCGCCAAGGTCACCGCCCTGGCCCGCTACACCCTGCGCGCCGAGGCCACCCAGCACCTCTCTCCCGCCCTCGTGTGCGAGCGGCTGAACTCCGCACTCCTTGAACAGCGAATAGGAGACCGGTTCCTGACCGCCGTCTATGTCACCTTCCGCACTACGGGCGGTGGGATCGCGGGACGGCTGTGCACCGCCGGACACCTACCGGCGCTGATCCGCCGCGCCGATGGCCGAGTCCAGCAGGTCGGACGGCCCGGCACTTTGCTCGGCGTCTTTCCCGACGTGCTGCTGAACGATGTCCGGTTCCGCCTTGCCCCGGGCGACACCCTGTTGCTCTACACCGACGGCGCCACCGAGGCCCGCGCCCGCCGGACCACCTCCTCCGGGGATCGTCCCCAATTCGGTGAGGACGCCTTGGCCGCCGCGTTCGCGGGATGCCGCGGCCTGGACGCGGCCGGCATCGTCACCCACCTCAGTGAGATCCTTGCCGAGCACAGCGGCGACTGGGCCAGCGACGACACCGCCTTGCTTGTTCTGCGCGTCCCGCCACGGTCGTGACCCGTTCGGGAGGGCTACGGTGGCCTTCACAGCAGCAGATCGGCGGCCTGCCAGGCTCCCGGATGCGTCACGGAAGGCGACACCGTGTCCACCGAGACGACCTGGAGCCACGCGGTCCAGCAGATCACCGGTCAGCTCACCACCCTGCGGGAAAGCCTCCAGGACGCCCCCATCGACCAGCGGCTGAACGCCCTGGCCCTGCTTCACCGCAGTTTCAGCGAAGTCCACGACCTCGCCCAGCATGAGGCCATCGCCGCCGCACGGGCGGGAGGCTGGTCCCTGCGGCGCATCGCCACCGCCCTGAACTGCTCCCACGAACAAGTCAGACTCATGATCAACTGATACGCCTAGTGGCGAAGTTCATGTTCTTTGGCCGAGCGCCACGGAGGGCCCGGTGAAAGGCCGGCTGCGTTACGCCCCGCAGATGCTCGACCAGCGTCTCGCGTACTGCGAACAGGTCCGGATCGCGCCGCGGTCGGACTGCACCGCGCTGGAAACGCGCCGAACCGGTCATGGCCGGGTAGCGCCGGTCGGGATGGTCGATACGGGCGATCCCGGTTTGAAGAAGGGCCTCTGGCGATCGGTGCGGTGCCGCGTATGGCATCCGCGCCGTTTCCAGAGGCCCTGGTATGTCTACCGGGCTCAGTACTCCAGTTCGGGACGTAGCGGGCCGCCGACGTTGTGGAGGTGGCGCAGCACTTGGGCGTAGGAGTTGAGCAGACCGGTCTCGTAGTACGCGATGTGGTGCTGGGCGCAGAACGTACGGATCACGGTCTGGGCGCGGCGCAGGCTGGGGCGTGGCATGGAGGGGAACAGGTGGTGTTCGATCTGGTAGTTCAGGCCGCCGAGGACGAAGTCGGTGAACCGGCCGCCGCGGATGTTGCGGGAGCTGAGCACCTGCCGGCGCAGGTAGTCGGTCTTGTCGTCCTTGGTGAAGATCGGCATCCCCTTGTGGTTGGGCGCGAACGAGCATCCCATGTACAGGCCGAACAGGCCCTGCTGGACGACGATGAAGCACACGGCTTGGGCGGGCGACAGTACCCAGAACACGGCGGTCAGGTAGCCGGCGATATGGGCGACCAGCAGACCCGCCTCGGTCAGCTTGGTCATTCTTGAGGTTCCGGCGCGGGTGAGCAGGGACCGTACGCCGGCGACGTGCAGGTTGAGGCCTTCCAGAAGCAGCATGGGAAAGAACAGCCATGCCTGGTGGCGGGCCAGCCAGATGCCCGGTCCGCGTCGGGTACGGGCGTCGTCATGGGTGAAGGCGATCGCGCCGGATGCGATGTCGGGGTCGCGGTCGACCTGGTTGGGGTGGGCATGGTGCCGATTGTGCTTGGTGAGCCACCAGCCGTAGCTGAGCCCGATCAGCAGGTTGCCGTGCAGACGGCCGAGCAGGTCGTTGACGCGTTTGGATCTGGAGATCTGCTGGTGGCCGGCATCGTGGCCGACGAACGCGGTCTGGGTGAACAGCACCGCGAAGGCGACGGCCAGTATCAGCTGCCACCATGATCGCCCGATCAGGGCGAAGGTCGTCCATCCAGCGGCCATGAGGAGCAGGTTGAGTCCGACCTTGAGGAAGTAGTAGCCGGGCCGCCGGTTCAGCAGCCCGCTTTGTTTCACTTCGCGGGACAACTGGGCGTAGTCGCTGCCGCGGCCGGTGGCAGGCGGCCCGCGGCGAGCGCCCGCCGGCATCGTTTCGGCTTCGAGGGTGTCAAAGGTCAAAGGTGGTTCCTTAGCGTTGAGGGGCTGGCGACAGCCGTTCAGACGGCGCGCCGGTGCACATAGCACCATCTCCAGGTGGGCCCGGAGCACAAGGCGCCGGCCACCGGATGATCGGTTTCTTCGTAGTGCGCGACCGCATGCCGTCCGGAGGAGTCATCGGAGCACGCCACCCAGCCGCAGGTGAGGCACACCATGAGGCCGATCCAGTTCTCACCGGCGCTCAGGCATTCGGCGCAGGTGCTCGATCGGGGAGTCACCGGGATACATGCGTCGAGGTGTTCGCAGCGAGGTGCCGACCCGTTCAAGCTGACAGGTCGCAAATCCAGGGCCGCGCCGGACTCATCGGAAGTCATGACGGCCTTCCCGATCGAGGTGCCGGTGGTGGCCAGCCGAACTCCTTCAGTCAACCTCCGCTCGCACGGGGCGGAAACAGGCAACCCGAGCAATCCTCATCACTTGACGTGATCGTGTGAGCGGTGTCACCCAGGGGCGGATTGAACGGTGACGCTCAGGGAAGTGAGAAACCGGACGCAAGACGCCGGCATCCTGACCCCTGGATGTCGGCGAGGGCGGGTCGTTCCTACCCGCCTGCCGTTCGGTGGAGGTGGCAGGAATGGAGCTCCGCCAGCTTCGCTACTTCCTCACCCAGGCCGAAGAGCTGCACTTCGGCCAGGCGGCCGCGCACGAACACATCGTGCAGTCGGCGCTGAGCCAACAACTACAGCGGCTGGCTGCTGTTTGTGATCCGTCCGGGCTGGTCCTACAGCCTCAATGCCGGTTTCGAAGATCACGCCGAGCATGAGTACATGACGATGTCGCCGAACATCCTGAGTGGGAGACCGTTCCGTTCGAATCCGAGTTCGCGGATGGCTACGGCCAATTCGTCTCGCGCTCGGATCTGTTCCGTCAGATCGGCCATGATGAGCGGGTGCACAAACAGGAGAGTGAGGCTCAGATGCGCCAACACCGCTTCCACTGACCGCTGTAACACTTTTGGGTATCGACCTCTTTGTGGCAGCGCTGTGCCATGCCGATCCGCTTCAGACGATCACCCAGCTCGCAGGATCAAGCCAATGCTGCCGAAAGAGCCAGATTTCGAGCGACGTTGACACTGGCTGATCAAGCGTTCCTGACGTTCGGTTCCTGTCTCAGGCCAGTTGGCTGATGTCTTCGCTGGGGATCTCGGCGGTCCGGTGGGCCGCGAGGTGCATCAGGGCATCGTGCAGCGATGTCTTGATCGCGTCATGAGAGGTATTGAGATGGGCGGCGACCTGCCGGTAGGTATGGCCGGCGTAGTAGGTCAGCGTGACCGCCTCGCGTTGCATCTCGGTGAGAGTGTCCCAGCCGTGCCGCACCTGCTGATGCTCTGTCCGTGTGTCGCCTTCACCGGTGCCCTGGCCCAAACGCCGGGCGGCTGCCGTCCCCCGGTCGGATCCGTCCGCACCGATGTGACCGCCTCGGTCGGCGCGTCTCCGATCCACCGCACGCCGATGCGCAACAGACATCACCCACCCCATCACGTCGTCGTGGGCCGCTTCATAGCGTGGCGCCGTCTGCCACAACTCCACCAGCACTTCTTCGGTCACCTGCTCGCATTGGACTCGATCGCGCAGCACCTGCGCCACCAGCCCATAGACGGGTCCGGACACCACCGCGTACACACGCTTGAAGGCTTCACCGTCACCGCAGGCCACCCGGCCCATCAGTTCCTCCAGCTCCAAGCCATCCTCCAGACCGATCATGCGGCTCCTCCTTCGAAACGCGACCGCTAGTGACCTTCGGGATCTCCGCGACAAAGGACACATCGGAGGACCCGAAGACGTCGGCGAAACCGTCCCGAGGACGGCCGACCGCTCCAGCCAAGACCACCGGCCCGACCGCGGACACCGGCAATCCGAGCAAAGCTCATCACCGCAAGCGATCACGAAGCTGCGGCGCGTGATCCGATATCGGGTCACCAACATGGCATGGAGGGGAACAGGTGAGGTCCGATCTGGAGGCTCAGGCCGAACGACCGAACGGGCACGCATCAGCACATGATGATCACTTGGTCATCAGCTCGTGTGATGGTTTGTGCTCAACTTCGAGGTTTCCGCGTGGGCGCTACCGCGCTTACCTGATCGTATGCACGTCGCGCTCATCTCGCCCTCGCCCTCAACGCCGCAGAGTTGCTGATGAGATGCTGGCCAGCCGATCGTCCGGCAGTACGAGCGCCGTCCTCGCTTCCCAGATCGGACGCGCCATGCACCAGGCCATCCATCGTGTGGCCGGTAGGGCCGGAACATTCCCTCCCCACCAATGAGCGCCTGTGAGATTACAGACCTCGACTTGACGGGAGAGTCAGCCGTGGCGCCGTTACGGTAATTGGCAGAGAACGGTTAATGCGCCTGGACCGATGTTTCTAATGCCGCTTCGTCAAGCCCCATCATGGAGGTCGGCATGCCTGCCAGAATCGACTACGACGACGGCCACGCTGAGGCGTTGCTGAACGAACTCGAATCGTTGACACACGCGGACTCGCGCCGAGAGGAGATCCGCTCGGAGCTGGTACGAATGCATATACCGGTCGCCTACGGCATTGCGCGGCGCTACGCACAATATGACGAACCGTTCGAGGATGTGCGGCAGGCCGCAATGCTAGGTCTCGTCAAGGCGATCAACCGCTTTGACACGGCCCGCGGGGAGCGTTTCCTGGCTTATGCGGCTCCGACGATGACCGGTGAGGTGAAACGACATTTCCGAGACCACACGTGGCTTTTGCGCATGCCCCGCCGCCTCCAAGAGCTCCGGTTGGCGATGCGGGATGCCCGGCAAGACTTCTTCCGCGAGCACAATCGCGCGCCGACCATCCCGGAGATCGCGGAAATCCTTGAGATCGGCGAGGAAGAGGCCATCGAAGTGGTCGGCACGTTCGACGCCTACCGCCCGGTCTCACTTGACACGCCGGTCGGCGCCGATGAGGACGCCGCGACCTACGGCGACCTCATCGGAGGGGACGACACGGCGATCGAGGACATCGTCGACCACGTCACCCTGCGCCCACTACTCGACGGACTCCCCGAGCGGGAACGCATGATCCTGCTGCACCGCTTCTACGGCAACAAGACCCAGACCGAAATCGCCGAGGAGATGCACCTGTCTCAGATGCACATCTCCCGGCTCATTAACCGCGCCCTGACCGGCCTCCGCGCCGAACTTCTCAAAGACACCTGAACCGCCCCTCGACCTGCTGCAGGCGACCGCCCCGTAGCTTTCACGTACATGCGAGACGGCTCGACGGCCTCGCGGCGTGCGCGCTCTGGCGCTTTACCCGCTCCGCACCCGAACCGAATCGATCCTGGGGCCGACCGCTGCCCGGTCGGCGGCTCAAAGGTGAGATCGTCGTGGTTCGTCCTGGCCCGGACGATCGCTGGTCGCGCTCTGGACGGTGGCCCGCATCCAGGCCTCTTGGCTCGATCAAGGAGGCCCTGCGCTCGCCGTGATCGCGTCGAAGTCCTGTCGTTCACCCTGATCGCAACGCCGGCGAGAAGGATCTCGCGCCCAGGCGTACTGCCTCGCAGTACCGGCGTGCGCGCTCCTGCTGCACTTCCGCAGCTTGGGCTCTGTCCAGCCCAAGCTGCCGATGGAGCAACAGACCGGCGTCATCGTGCACGGTCACCCCTGAGGTGATGGTTCCACCTTCAGCGGGGGACCAGCGCTGGTCGTCGACGCCTGTAACGGTAGGTGTTCCATCCTCATGTCCCTGCAGCTCTCGTCCAGTCGCGGTATAGCCCGGGACCGAGCTGAAGGCGAAGGTGGAGCCACTGGACTATTGCCGCGACCCTGAGACGCCGAGCCACGATCACGATCAGCGCGTAGGCAAGGGCACCACTGCAAGCGGGTCGTGCGGCGCCAGGTCGGCGTACCTGATCCAGCAGCTTTCCCGGAGGGGTTGGCGGTCTTGGCTCAGCTGGAGCGAGCGTGGCGAAGAATGTCGTCAACCTTCTACGCCGGTATCGGTGTTGCTGGGCTCCGCCCGGGGTGACCGGGTGATCGAGGGTTAAAAGTAGTGGCGTCGGCCTCCGACGGCGTGCCCGAGCCTACCCATCAGTATGAGCACCAGTCCGATAATGAGAACAATGATCCCGATGGTCCACAAGACGGCGATGTGGGCTATGAATCCGATGATCAGGAGGATGATTCCGAGAACGATCATGGTGTGTTCCTCGCTTTCAAAGGCGAACGGTCAGTGAAGCAGGACTCGGGGGCGTGTGAGCTGTCAGTGTTCGAAGGCGCCCTTGATCTTCGCCTCGGCCTGTTCGATGTTGCGTTTGGGCTGGTCACCGCCGGTGCCCGTGTCCTCAGCCAACCGCAATGTCACGCAGGCCGAAAGTACGAGCCTCAGCGGGGGTTATCACGTGAACTGATGACCGCGATCAACCTCTGGAGAACCTGCCGCCACGGTCTCTGACCAAGCCTTGAGTGATCTGCGCGCTCCGCCAGCTCCATGCTCGGGCCTGTTGGGGCGCCGTGGGTACCGGTCGGGTGGCTCCAAATTTGCCGTATGGGTCCGAGGCCATGGGCCCGTCCGCGGGTGCCCCACACCTGTCGGCGCCGAAAACCCGGCGACGGTGATGCCGGACGATCGTGCCCGGCGAGTGCACCGATCGAAGCAGGGCTTGGTACCGGACCGGAACACCGGCGGGGAACGATGCGGAGCGGACTCGCGAACCGCGCACCGCCATCCACGACGTGATCGCTCAAGGACAACAGCTACGCGCAATCGCCCGTAGCCCAGGCTGAGCCGCTACGGTCTGCCGATTCGCCCGGGTCGACCGTTGCGCCAGGGCACCGGCTGGATCAGGCATCCACCCAGTGTTTTCGGGATAAGGCCGTGAAGCAGCCACGACATCGTGCTGCCTCCGCCCGAATTTCCTGCATGATCTCGCCGAGATCCCAGCAGGTCACCCCCCGGATCGGGACTCCGCAACTCCACCAGGCCCCACAGGCTGCCGCCAGGCCGGACAAATTCTGACCAATCCGGGCGTAGGGCTGGGCCGAATGCCCCGTACGAGTGTGTCCGTGATGTGGAGGCGAATCTCTGGTGGTTTCAGTGGCGGTGATCCAAGCCGGTTCGACGCCGGCCGTGGCGCCGTCTCGTCTCCTGCGCCGGGTTACTCGTCTGGTCGTGGCCGACGCGGCTCGTCTGAGCCGCCGCCTGATTTTGCTGATCGTGCTCGCTGGGGGATTCCTTCTGCTGGGCGGGCTGGCGGCGCAGGCCGCCTCGGCATCTCCTGATCCGAAACACACTGCAGGCGCCGGCATGGACTCGGCGGTCGTATCTTCGCTCATCACGTCTCCGGCCGCGGTGGTGAGCCGGGTCGGGTCGATAGCGCATGGCGTGACGCGCCCAGTGACGCACCATTCGACCACGCGACGTTCGAGGCAGGCGGGAACGCCCCGGCTCCCGCATCAGACGGCACCGCACCGTGCTCGGCTGCACAATGCGCAGGCCCGTACGGTGCGCCAAAGGACGTCGCGGGCCGCAGCGCCAACCGCAGCGAACCGTCTCCCCCTCACGGAGGTGATGGGCCCGGCTGTCAGCCCGGCCGCACACAGCCTCGAGCCTGTTTCTCGCCTGCTGGCTCGCGCCGCAGTGCCTCTGGTGCCGCTGACTCACGCCCTGAGCCCACTTACCGTGCCGCTCACCCGGCCCCTGGCCCCCCTGACACGGCAGCTCGCTCCGGTGACCGGGCCGGTCCTCGGGAGTGTCGTTGGTGACAGCGGGTTGGGATTGTCCGGCATCGTGCCTGCGCCGCGTACCGGGCCTCTGGACCCTCCTCGTGCGGAGCGTTCTGTACGGCCAATGCAGCCTCCAACGGCGCCTCCGGCTTTTCGTTCGGCACGATCCTGGGGGAGTCCGACCGCGTCACGCGGCGTGACCAAGGGCGGACCGGCCGGCGCCGGGAGCGCACAGTTCATCGACAAGACGATGTTCCAGTACGGCGTGAACCCGCCGGCGGGCCCATGGCTGCCGCCTATGGGCCCGGGCCTGCCGATACCGGTCACCGCCCAGGTGGTGAGCCCGGGGATCGCCGCGACGATGCCCGTAGACCTGTATTCCTTCGACCCGTGCCTGATCACACGGTCCGGACTGAACCCCGAGGGCCTCGTCTCGCTCAAGCGCGACCAGCGTGGCCCACACCGCCCCGGATAACCGACCTTCCCTCGCGGGGTCCTCTTCGCACGGTCGAGTGCCGGATCACCCGGCACTGGAGGTGACCTGTGCCCGAGGCCGGACGCGAATCTCCTCACTCCCAGGACGGAGTGAGCCCAGCGGAAGTCATTCGGGAAGGATGAAACGATTTCCATGAACGGAATCGGAAAAGGCTTGATCCTGGCCGCGAGCACAGGCAGTGTCCTGCTGTTCGGCCAGGCGGCGAACGCCACCACCCACACCACCACCAAAGCGGATGCAGGTGCCCACACTGGCAACGGCGGGGACTCCGGCGACGCAGGGAACGCCACCTCGACCAACAACGCCCAGACCGGGAATTCCGGCAACTCTGGTGATTCTGGCTCTACCGGCGGTAACAAGGCCACGAACGTATGCCTGCTCGCCCGCTGCTCCGCCGAGGCCGGCTCCGGGAACTCCGGATCCACTGGTGACACCGGCGCCACCGGGAATGCCGTCAACTGGTCGGACACCCGAGGGGGGAACTCCGGCCGCGGCGGTGACTCCGGGCCCGCCGGCGCACACAGCAGCACGCAGTGGACCCACAGCAGGGGCGATGGCCGAGACGGCTCATGGCGTTCGTCCTGGGGTCAGCGCACGATGATCAGTGACCTCACCGACACCCTGACCGGCCGCGCAGGCGCCCGCACAGGCAACGGCGGTGACTCCGGCGACGCAGGGAACGCCACCTCGGCCAACAACGCCCAGACCGGGAACTCCGGCAACTCGGGTACCTCCGGGTCCACGGGCGGTAACAAGGCCACCAACCTGTGCGTGCTGGCCGACTGCTCCGCCAAGACCGGCTCCGGTGACTCCGGATCCACCGGCGACACCGGAGCCACCGGAAATGCCGCCAACTGGTCCGACACCCAAGGCGGGAACTCCGGCCGCGCCGGTGACTCCGGCCCGGCCAGCGCCCACAACACCATCGGTGCCAGCACCGGCAGCCAGCACGAGGGCACCTACCACGCCAACCAGCACAGCACCGGCCGCGAGGCGCCCCGCTCGAACGCTTCTGGCCACGCAGGCGCCCGTACGGGCAACGGCGGTGACTCCGGCGACGCCGGGAACGCCACCTCGGCCAACAACGCCCAGACCGGGAACTCCGGCAGCTCCGGGAACTCCGGTGCCACCGGAGGGAACAAGGCCACCGGCATCTCCATCGGCGGTGGCCACACCTACCGCGACTCTCATCACCGCTCGGGCTGGAACCAGCACTACGGGCAGCGCAGCCACCACACCCCCGGCCACGCGAGCACGACCTCCGGCCGATCCGGAAACACCGGTACGACCGGGTCCACCGGCAACGCCACCAACCACTCCATCACCCGCGGCGGAGACTCCGGCAACGGCGGGCACTCCGGCGCGGCCACCGCACACAGCCACGCTCACAACATGACCCACCGCAACTGACCGACCGCAACTGACCGACCGCGATGCCGGATAGACCGGCACCCTGAACAGGGCCCCGAGTGAAACCTCCCGCTCGGGGCCCTCCCACATCACCACGCCATCGCAGCGGATGAATCGCCGGCAGGGACGGTGCTGCTTGGAACTCACTCCTATCGGGGCATCGGGTAGGCGAGGCCCTGATCAGGCGGCGTGTGGGCCTGGTCAGAGGCGGAGGATGGTCATCCCGGTTGCATACTCGCTCGCCGCGAGGCCGGCCGGTGGAAGCCATGACGAAGTCACCAAGCTCATGTTGTTGGCTGATGTCCCGCCAGTGTCCGGGCGGCGAGACTTTTCGGGATGGGTGGGCAGCTTCGGAATCGGAAAAGAATTCCGGCTGGACCAAGCCGCTCGGCCTATGGCGCCGAATGATGGTTGTGAGTGCAAAATGGAGCGGCCGTTTGGTGTCAGCGATCTTTGGGTCGTTGGCCGGAGGCGTCGCGCTCCGTGTAGCCGATCTTTTCGCGGCTTTCGCGGGAGGTGCCGCTGCTTCGCCGGTCATTCCCCTCGGCTCGGCTGGTGTAACGCTGACATCGGAGTGGCTTAAGGAATTCGCGATCAGATATATCGGGACGAATGACAAACTCGTCCTCCTGATCGGTCTTGGCGCCGGTGCCGCCGTCTTCGTCTTGATCATTGGAATTGTCGCGCGGATCCGGTTGATGCTCGGCCTGGCCGGTCTCGCCGGTCTCGCCGTTTTCGGCATCATCGGTGCCATCGCAGCTGTGACCCTGCCGAACGCCGGAGTGGCCGCCGCCGTCCCCTCTGTGGTGGGTGTCCTAGTAGGAATGGCCGTGTTCGTTCTGCTTGTACGCGCTGCGGCGCCTGCGAAGGTGCAGCGATCACCAGCCGAAAGCGCGGATCCGAAGGAGGCGCAGGCGGGCGCCGATCGGCGCGAGCTTCTGTTGACCGGGCCGTTCGTCACATCGAACAAGGACTTCCATCGGGTCGACACGGCGCTGACGTTGCCGCAGGTCTCATCGCAGGATTGGATCCTGCGGATCCACGGCATGGTCGATCATCCGGTTGAACTGTCCGTGGGCGACCGGCCCTTGCGGCCGATGCGGGAGCGGGACATCACGCTCTGCCGCGTGTCGAACCAGTTCAGCGGCAGGTATGTCGGCAACACCGGTTGGGTGGGCGCCTCGCTGGTGACGTTGTTGCGCCAGGCGGGCCTGCGATCCGGAGCCGACCAGATCCTGAGCCGGTCCGCTGACGGGTCCGCCATCAGCACGCGGGTCGAGATGCTCCCCGATACCTGACCGGGAGCAGGTCGAGTCCCGCATGGATCGTGAGCAGGCACGCCGCTGCCTGACGTCGCTCACCGAGATTCAGTGCGAGGCGATGACCACTGCCTACTACCAGGGCCACACCTACCGGGAGACCACCGACCTGCTCGGTGTCGCTCTGGGAACCATCAAGACCCGGATACGGAACGGTTTGATCCGCCTGCATGACTGCCTGGGGGTGACCGCATGACCGACGCCGAACTGCACACCCTGACCGGCGCCTACGCGCTCAACGCACTCGACGAGCAGGAAGCTGAGGACTTCGCCCACCACCTGCTCGATTGTGAGGCCTGCATCCGTGAGGTCCGCGAGCTGCAGGCGATCGCGGCCTTGCTCGCCCGAGCGGTGGCCGAGACCCCGCCCCCCGAGCTGCAGCAGCGCGTGATGACCGCCATCGGCCAGGTGCGACAGCTACCGCCGCAGACCACGGTTGTGGCCATGCGCCGATGGCGTCTACGCGGACTGCCGTATCTGGCCGCGGCGGCAATGTCTGGTGCCGGCGGCCGCCACGGGTGGCCTGGCCGTGGCCTTCGTCGCTGGTGGCCTGGGCGTCGAGGGCGACCTGCCGGACGCTCTTCGTACGGTCCGGTGCGACGTTGACGAACGCGACCTGACGGCGCCCTGGGCTCAGTGCGGCGGATCGAGCCCGGCCGCTGGCCACCGCGACGCGGCTCGGCGCGATCGGCCCACGGCCGTCGGCGCCGGGCGCACCGGCTCGGCTGCACGGCGCACTCCACCGCCGATCCCGGAACCCGGCCGCGATCAGCCACCACCGCGACCTGTTTAACGACCTCTACGCCAAGCCCCGGTACCCTCATGGCCTGCTCCTGTGGCTACGGGAGCCGCCCGGACGACCACTCCTTTGGGCTCGCCGAGGCCCAGCACGACAAGCCGAATTTGATCTGCGGCAAGCTCGGCCTCGTCCCGGGCGTCCCGCCTACTCGACATCGGCTGCGGCTCACTCAGCCTGCATGCGGCAGAGCATTAAAGGCCCAGTGACCGCAGTACCCTTTCGCCGGCGCAGCCCGACTTCGTTCGCGATCGTATCCGCACGCGCGGCCGGACAACCTCGTCTAGGTCCATCTGCGCGACTGCCGGTGACCTTCAGGCTGGAGAAGGCTTCGACGCGGTTGCCACCATCGAGATGGGCGAGTACGTCGGTGATGCCTACTACCCCGACTTCACCGTCGCCCTGCTCGAAAACGCGGAGCTAAAGTCGTAGAGGTCCAGGATCTGCGCGAGCTACGTGCGCACCATCGAGGCATGGCGCGCCGCCCTGGGCAACACTGGACAAAAGCCCGTGGCCATGGTCGGCGAGCCCACCGCCCGAGTCTGGCGCCTCTACCTGGCAGGCGGCGGCTCGCCTTCGAACAAGGCTGTAGGGGCGTCGACCAGATCCTGGCGCAGCGTCGCGCGGGTGGTGGCTCATGTTGAGCGGTTCCCGTGGATTGCGTTCGGAGGAACCTCGTCGCGGCGACGGTCACCGCACCGGCCGCGCTTGCTGGCCACCTATGCCGTCGCTGTCCACCGCGGCCTGCACCGGATCGTGGACGTCGCCTGGGGTTGGCCATCACCGCGATGGCCGCCGTGTCGTACGGGCCGGCCGCCACCAGCGGATACGGCGACGACGGCCGGCGCCTGAAATTCCTGGTGCCCACGATCGCTTGATGCGCCATCTCTTCCACACTAGGACATTTTATTGCAAATAGATTGCAACAACTAGTTCTAAGCGTTTGGGTTCCAGTCCAATCCGTGCGGCCATGGCCTCCGAAAGCTCGTTGGAGATGTCTCCGAGCCACTGACCCCAAAACACGAAGGGGGTGGTTCGTCCGCTTTCAGGCATGAAAGCGAGTCTTGGATGCTCGATTTCATCGTGGGCGATTGGAAGGAATTCCACGCAATGCAGAAAGATCAGGGGCGTCTCAGAGGGAGACGCCCCATCATTCTCGCCGCAGCCACGGCCGTGGCGGCCACCGCCGGTCTGCTGGGCTCTTTCGGTCCAGGCACCGGCAGCGCTTCCAGCCACCGTGAGGCGCCGCTCATCGCCGGCGACCCGCAGGCGGACAACACCGACGTCTACGCGTTCACCAGTCCGGACGACGCGAGCACGGTGTCCCTGGTCGCGAACTGGATCCCGTTCGAGGAGCCCAACGGAGGGCCGAACTTCTATCCGTTCGCGACGAACACGCACTACAACATCAAGATCGACAACGATGGTGACGGCCGGGCAGACATCATCTACCGCTGGACGTTCCGCAACGAGGACCGGCGGGGCACCAGCACGTTCCTGTACAACAACGGACCGGTCACGTCGCTGAAGGACGCGACCTTGCTGTTCCGCCAGCACTACACACTCCAGGAGGTCACCAAGCACGGAACGAAGACCCTGGTCAAAGACGCCATCGCGGCCCCGTCGGACGTCGGCAAGGCGTCGATGCCCGACTACGGGGCCCTGCGCCGCCAGGCCGTGAGCGCGGTCGGCGGAGGCGGCAGGACCTACGCCGGGCAGGCCGATGACTCGTTCTTCCTCGACCTTCGGGCCTTCGACCTGCTGTACGGGGCGAACCTGAAGGAGACCGGGAACGACACCCTCAAGGGCTACAACGTGAACACCATCGCGTTGCAGGTGCCCAAGAAGGCGCTCGCGCTCAAGGGTGACGCCACCCGCAACCCGGTGGTCGGCATCTGGTCCACCACGGACCGCAAGGGCGCCGACGTGAAGCTGGGCGGCGTCCAGGCCGGCGGCTACCACCAGGTGTCCCGCCTGGGGAACCCGCTGGTCAACGAGCTCGTCTCGCCGGCGGGCCTGAAGGACACCTTCAACCGGCTGGACCCGTCGCAGGACCACACGGTCAAGCCCCTGGTGAACCGGGTGCTGAACCCCGAGGTCCCGCAACTGATCCAGAAGATCTACGGGGTGCCCGCTCCGGCGACACCGCGTAAGGACCTGTCGGAGATCTTCCTGTCCGGCATCTCCAAGAACTCCGGCGGCCCGATCCAGGCCGACCTCAACTCCCAGCTGCTCAACAAGGACGTACGGGCCTCACGGTTCGTACCCGCCGAGGAGCTGCGGTTGAACATGGCCGTCCCAGTGACCGCTCAGCCGAACCGGCTCGGCGTACTCGCCGGGGACCTGCAGGGCTACCCGAACGGCCGGCGTCTCAGTGACGACGTCGTCGACATCGGACTGCAGGCGCTCGAGGGCGCGGCACAGACCGGCAAGCTCGTGCCCGCGCTGGCCAAGGGAGACGGGGTGGACGCCAACGAGTCGGCGTTCGGCTCCGCGTTCCCCTACCTCGCGCTGCCGCACGACACCTCGGTCAACCAGGCCGGATGAGTTCAGGTGCGGGGAGGGCTCCGGCTCTCCCCGCACCACCGGGACGGAGATGACTGTGACCCATTGGAAGCACCTCAAGAGACGTCACGCGGCGTACGCGGCGTCGGTCCTGACCGTCGCGCTGGTCGCGCTGCTGGTGGGCGGCATCGCCGGCCGACGTCGTGCCCCGGCGCCCGGTACGCCGGCGGTCACCGCGACCGGGGCCATCGCGCGTTACCAGCAGACCCTGCACGACACTCCGGGTGACTACCGGACCTGGGCGGACCTGGGTGCCGCCTATGTTCAGCAGGCCCGGATCACCGTCGACCCGACGTACTACCCGAAGGCCGACGGCGCGCTGCGGCGCTCGCTCGCCCTGGACGACACGGAGAACTATCCGGCGATGGTCGGCATGGCCGCTCTGGCCAACGCCCGGCACGACTTCGCCGGTGCCGTCCGCTGGGGTGAGCGGGCCAAGAAGATCAGCCCCTCGAATCCGGACGTGTTCGGCACCCTGGGCGACGCCTACACCCAGCTCGGCGACTACCCGGCGGCCACCGCGGCGATCGGCCGGATGACCGCGCTGCAGCCCGGCGTCTCCTCCTTCACCCGCGCCTCCTACGAGCTGGAGCAGCACGGCGATGTGGCGGGCGCACGCCGGGTCCTGGAGCAGGCGCTGCAGGCCGCCTACACACCTGCGGACGTCGCGTTCTGCCGCTACTACCTCGGCGAGCTCGCCTTGCATGCCGGGGATCTGGGCCAGGCCGCCGAGCAGTACGGCCTCGCGCGTACGGCCGACCCGACGTACGTGCCGGCGCTGGAGGGCATCGCCAAGACCGAGGCGCTCCGCGGCGACTCCGGCTCCGCGGTACGGGACTTCCAGACCGTCGTCGGGCGGATTCCCCAACCGCAGTACGTTGTCGAATACGCCGAACTGCTCACCTCGCTCAAACGCGGCAACGAGGCGGCCCGGCAACGGCAGGTCATCGACGGCGAGCAGAGGCTGTTCGCCGCCAACGGTGTAACCGACGACCTGACCGCGTCGGAGTACGCGGCCGACACCGGCGACGCCGCCGGCGCACTCGCCCACGCGCGCGCCGAATGGGCGCGCCGCCGCAGTGTGGTCGTCGCCGACGCTCTCGCCTGGGCCCTGCATCTGAACGGCAAGGACACCGAGGCCCTCACCTACGCCCGGCAGGCCACCCGGCTCGGCTGGCGCAACGCGGTGTTCTACCAGCACAAGGCCGCCATCGAGGACGCTGTGGGCGACACCGGAGCGGCACGCGCGGACCGTGCCACCGCCCAGCGCGCCAACCCGCACCTCGATCCGGCCATCCCGGCGATCGGCAGGGCGACATGAGGCGGCTCATCACCGTGGCCCTGCTCCTGGCGGGCGCCCTGGCCGCCGTCGCCACAGGTGCCCCGGCACCGGCCGGGGCCATGCCCGCCCACCCGCTCGGCAACTTCACCGTCAACCACTACGACGGGCTCACCCTCTTCCCCGATCACATCGCCGACACCGCCGTGGTGGACGCGGCCGAGATCCCCACACTCCAGGACCAGAGCGCGGTGGACACCGGCCACGACGGCTCGGTCGACGCCGCGGAGATGACCGCGTACGCGCGTGGCCAGTGCGCCGGGCTCGTCCGCGCGGTCCGTACAACGCTCGCGGGCCGGCCGCTCGGCTGGAGCGTCACCTCGGCGTCCTACGCCTACGTGCCGGGCGCCGCCGGGCTGCGTACGAGCCGGTTGACCTGTGAGCTCACCGCCCGCGCCGACCTCGGACGGCCGGGCGAGGTCGGATTCGCGAACGGGTTCCGGGCCGACCGCATCGGCTGGCACGAGATCACCGCGACCGGCAGGGGCGTACGCCTGGACCACTCGCCGGTGCCGCAGCGCAGTGTCAGCGACGAGCTCCGGCGCTATCCCGGTGACCTGCTCACCTCACCGCTGAACGTCCGCTCGGCCACGCTTCACGCGGCACCGGGGGAGGGCTCGTCGGTACGGAGCCTGCCCGGCCTGCCATCGGCCGGGATCATCTCCCGCGCCCTGAACCGGCTGACGGCCTACTTCAACTCCCTGGTCGGCGCCCGGCATCTGACCGTGCCGGTCGGCCTGCTGGCGCTGCTGCTCGCGGTCGTCCTCGGCGCCTCTCACGCCGCGATGCCCGGGCACGGCAAGACCGTGATGGCCGCCTACATCGCGGGCCGCAGCGGCCGGATCCGCGACGCCGTCACCGTCGGGATGACCGTCACCGTGACGCACACCGGCGGTGTCCTGCTTCTCGGCTTCCTGCTCAGCGTCTCGGCGTCACTGGCCGGCGAGTCACTCCTGTCCTGGCTCGGCGTGGTCAGCGGGCTGCTGGTCATGGCCATCGGTCTGGGCCTGCTGCGGTCCGCCTGGCGTGCCCGGCGCGTCCCCACTGCCTTCGAGGACCACACCACGGATCCCGAACGGGTCGAGCACCTGGTCGCCGCAGGTCACCTACCAGCGCCGAGCGCCGCCCCCCAACCCCACGATCATGCACATGGGCACGGCCACGGCCACGGTCATGGGCACGGCCACGGCCACGGTCATGGGCATGGCCATGGGCACGGGCACACGGCGAGCCGGTCCGACCGGGGCCGCCTGATCGGCCTGGGCGTGTCCGGCGGCCTGGTACCCAGCCCGTCCGCACTTGTGGTCCTGCTCGGCGCCATCGCCCTCGGCCGCACCGTCTTCGGCGTCGCACTGATCATCGGCTACGGAATCGGCATGGCCGCCACACTCACCGCCGCAGGCCTGCTCCTCCTCCGCCTGCGCGGACTCCTCGACCGCCTGCCCGCCGGTCACCGGGCGAGCCGGCTGACCCGATACACCCCGATGCTCACCGCGGTACTCGTCACCGTCGTCGGCGCCGGCCTGGCCCTGCGCGCCATCACCGGCTCCGTCTGAAAAGGAATCCTCGAATGCGAAACGCAGCCGTCTTCGCCCTGGCCCTCGCCGCGCTTCTCACCATGACCGGCTGCGGCGACACCAGTGGCCCGTTCGACGCCGGCCACGGCACAGCCGCACTGACCTGCATGGAACACCAAAGACACACGCCACCGGAGAACTACACCGACGACACGGCGCGAAGCCTCCTGCTCCTGCGCTACTACACCACCAACGGAACCCGGCCCTACTGCGACCACAAACGCGCCACACCCGCCGACCGAGCCTGGGCGCGCCTGTACCTGAAACTCGACGCGAACCCCAAGTCGGTCTCATCGATCCTCAGACCCCCTCGAGGACACACGCCTGCCGAAGGCCCCCGCGAGGGGGCAAAGCAGCGTTAGCGCGGGACACGAAAGACTCCGGTTGGCGAAGCGGTTCCTAGACAGCTCCACTCGACAACCGGAAGCCTTCGTCATGTCGAGCATTTCAAGCACCGCGTCGTCGGACAGGAGATCGCGCCCGCGGGCGGAATGGTCAACCACGAGTGGATCGGGAATCCACGAGGTCAACGACGCCAACGTGGTCTGCGGCAACGGTACGTACCGCCCATCGCCACCGTTTACCTCATCGGCTCGATACTGATGCCCAAGAAGTATCGGCCGCCCGGTGATGGACCGACGGGGCCCGCCAGCGGCCCCTGGCACATCAGCGACCTGACACCCATCGATGCCGATAATGTGATCGCGCCGCTGGACCTTGACTTCATTTAGATTTACTGGCCGGGGGAGTGGCCTGAGTGGGCTCGCCTATCAATACCGCGTGGCGGCGAACCAGTGGTGGCAATCCCTGACCGGAGGTGGGCATGCGTGTGGTGACCAGCGGCGAACAGTCCTCGGCGCCCGGCCCCGAAGCCTTGGAGTCTTTGCTGGAGCGGGTCGCCCACGGTGACCAGGCTGCGTTCGAGTCCGTTTACCACGCGGTCGCCGGTTCCGTCTTGGGCCTGGTCCGCCGGGTGCTGCGGGATCCCGCCCAATCTGAGGAGGTGGCTCAGGAAGTGTTGATCGAGGTCTGGCGGAGCGCCTCGCGCTTCGACCCGGCCAAGGCCAGTGCCATGGCCTGGATCCTCACCCTCGCGCACCGCCGCGCGGTGGACCGGGTGCGCTCCGCGCAGGCGTCCGCCAACCGCGATTACCGCGCCGCGCTGCGTGAACACACCCCGGCCTTCGACGAGGTCAGCGAAGAGGTCGAGCACCGCCAAGAGCGTGAGCAGGTACGCCGCTGCCTGGAGTCGCTGACGGAGATTCAGCGGGACGCGGTGACCGTTGCCTACTATCGGGGGCACACCTACCGGGAGACCGCTGATCTGCTCGGTGTCGCCCTGGGGACCATTAAGACTCGGATTCGTGACGGTTTGATCCGCTTGCGTGACTGCCTGGGGGTGACCGCGTGACCGATGACGAGCTGCACACTTTGACCGGCGCGTACGCGCTGAACGCACTCGATGAGCGGGAGGCCGAGGAGTTCGCCCGGCACCTGGTCGATTGTGAGGCCTGCATCCGTGAGGTCCGCGAGCTGCAGGCGATCGCGGCCTTGCTCGCCCGAGCGGTGGCCGAGACCCCGCCCCCCGAGCTGCGCCAGCGCGTGATGGCCGCCATCGGCGAGGTACGCCAGCTGCCGCCGCAGATCCCACCGCAGGCCACGGTGGTGTCACTGCGGCGATGGCGGTCGCGCGGGCTGCCGTACCTGGCAGCGGCCGCATGCCTGGTACTCGCGGTCGTCGCGGGCGGCTTCGCTGTCCAGGCTCGGCACCAGGCCGACCAGCAGCGCTCGGCCGCCGCGCAGGCACAACAGCAGGCGGCTCGGCTGACCACGTTGATGTCTGCCTCCGACGCCACGCTGCGCGGCGGTGCGGTCCACGGCGGCGGCAGCGCCACCCTCGTCGCGTCGCGGCAGCTGAACCAGGCGGCTTTGGTCTATCAAGGGCTTCCCGCGCTGGCCGGCGGCAAGGTGTACGAACTGTGGTACAGCGTGAGCGGATCAATGGTCCCGGCCGGCCTGCTCGCCTCGGGGCGGCCCGACGGCACCACCCTGTTCAAGGGCGGTCCGCAAGGTGCTGCCGCCGTCGGCGTCACCATCGAGCCGGCCGGCGGCTCCCCGAAACCCACCACCGATCCGATCCTCCTGCTCCCCGTGAGCACCTGACGGGCGGGAACCCTCGCCCAATCCGCGGAGCCGCTCGCTCGCCTGATCACACGGGCCAACAGCTTCGCACCAAGAGCCACACCATCCCGTTAGTAGGTGATCAACGCTGTGAGATAGTCGCCCGGATCTGCGGTGAGCTTGCCGGTCCGGGCGTACGTCATCGTCCCCTCGACGGCGCCCCCGCCGGATGCTCCCCAAGATGCGCCGTTTCGTGTGATCGGGCAATCCGTGAGCGGTATCGCTCCGAATCATGAACATGAGCATGCGCATCGATGTCGTACCACCGTGTCTGAGCAAGGCCGATGCGCTGCTCGCGGTGGTCTCAGCGCTGCCCTCCGGTTTCGACGCTCTGGTCGTCGACAACGGTTCCACCGACGGCACTGACCGGATCCTGGCCGACCGGTCCGGCCAGCTCTTATACGCTCGTGCCGGTAACGCCGTACTCGCGGCGCTTCTGCGTTACCGCGGCGCCCCCGTACATGATGTCGCGCCCATCCGGGTGGCCGACCGCGGGCGGCTCCTCGACCTGAACATCACCGATCGGGCGTTCGGCTACCCGCTGGAGTTGCTGCTGCGCGCCGTCCAGGCGGGCTGGCGAATTCATGAGATCGACGTGCCGTATCGGGCCAGGGCCGGCGGAAAGTCGAAGGTCTCCGCCTCGGTCCGCGGAACCCTTCGAGCCGCTCGCGACATGACGAAGGTCGCGTGCCGGTGACGAGGCCGAGGCCGACCGGCGGGGTGAGTGGACCGGAGATGATCCTGCTGGTCATGGCCAAGGCGCCCGTACCGGGCCGGGTCAAGACCCGGTTGTGCCCGCCGGCGACGCCCGAACAGGCCGCCGCCATCGCGGCGGCCGCGTTGCTCGACACCCTGGACGCGGTGGGTGCGTTTCCCGGGGGCCGGACGGTGCTCGCGCTGGCCGGCGATCCGGCCGATGTCCGGTGTGGCAGTGAGCTCACCTCGGTCCTGCGGAAGGTGCGGATTATCCGCCAGCGTGGCTCCTGCCTGGGCGAGCGCATCGCAGCGGCGCATCTGGACGCGTCGGCGATGCTGCCGGGCCTGCCCATCCTGCAGGTCGGCATGGACACTCCGCAGATCGATCGCGGGCTGCTGGAGACCTGCCGGCGCAGGCTGCACGCGCCGGGCGTGGACGCGGTGTTAGGGCCGGCCGATGACGGCGGCTGGTGGGCGCTCGGGCTCCGTGATCCGAAAGCCGCTTCCGCGATCGCAGGCGTCGAGACGTCACTGCCTGACACCGGTGCTCGTACCGAGCAGGCGCTGCGCCGGCGTGGCCTTCGTCTGGCCCTACTGCCGGCCCTGTCCGACGTGGACACCGTCGAGGATGCAGTGCGCGTGGCGGCTGCCGCACCCATGACCCGGTTCGCCGCCGAAGTGGGAAAACTACTGTGACGATGCAACGGACGACCGACACCGAAAGCGACCCCCAGCCGTTCGAGGCGGCGCTGAGCGGCCACGCCCGTCGCCTCGAGCTGGCCGACGGACGCCTGATGTCGCTGGCCGTGGGCCGGTGGCATGAGCTCGCCGATCAAGATGACCACTGGATGCTCAAACACTGCCATGGCCCCACCATCGATCTGGGATGCGGACCTGGCCGCCTCGTCCAGGCACTGACCGCACGAGGTGTGCGCGCCCTGGGCATCGACACCTCCCCATGGGCGGTGAGGCAATGCCGGGGGCACCGTGCTTTTGGAGATCGAGCGGCACGGTGCCGGCCTGTGGCGTGGAGCCGCACGCCTGCGGGGCCCCACGGGCAGCATCGGCTCATGGTTTCCCTGGGCCGTCGTCGGCGCAGACGCCCTGCCCGAACTGGCCGCGGCCTCAGGACTGCGCGTGAGCAGGACCTATGACCGAAACCGGCGGTGCTTCGCCGAACTCGTCCGGTGTCCCGGATGACACTCAGGCACCGGCCTCGCGCGGCCGAGTCCCGCAGTCATGACGGACCGCTTACCGATATCCCCCTGGAGCCCACGGTAACGATAAGGAGACCTGCGGTGAGCCCAATGAGCAGATATCACCAGGCGGGCGTGCTGATCCGCGCGGGCGTACTGATCGGCGGTGATGATGTCCACTGATGAGACCGATACGCGTGAGGAGTACGGCTTTCCCGCGAAGCTGTGGCGGACCGTGGAGCGACGCCGTCCGCCCGGACTGGGCCGGACGAAGGCGTGGCGGAGCCCGCTGCGCGGACCGTGGCTGACCTCGGTCTTCGGTCTCGTTCTGCTGGTCCTGTTGCCCGTGATGATCATTACCGGGTTGTTGTCGTACGCCGCGTACGCGCCGAGGTTCGGCCAGGCCTTCCCGGCCCACGTCGGCTGGCTGCGGCTGCCGTTCTTCGACTGGCCGACCCGGCCGGTCTGGCTGTACCGCCTCAACCAGGGGCTGCACGTCACCCTGGGACTGATCCTGGTGCCGGTCGTCTTGGCCAAGCTGTGGTCGGTGGTGCCGAAGCTGTTCGCCTGGCCGCCGGCGCGTTCACTCGCCCAGGTCGTCGAGCGGCTGTCGTTGCTGCTGCTGGTCGGCGGCGTCCTGTTCGAGATCGCGACCGGTGTGCTCAACATCCAGTACGACTACGTGTTCGGGTTCAGCTTCTACACCGCGCACTTCTACGGAGCGTGGGTGTTCCTCGCCGCGTTCGCCGTGCACGCGGGGATCAAACTGCCGCATCTGGTCCGGGCGTTGCGGTCCCGTCCGTTCCGCGAGGAGCTCCGTACGTCCCGCGCCGGCACCCGTCCCGAACCCCTCGACGAGCAGGGCCTGGTCGCCGCCGACCCCGCCCCGCCGACGCTCAGCCGGCGCGGTCTCCTCACTCTTGTGGGCGGTGGCAGCGCACTGATCGCGGTCCTGAGCGTGGGCGAGACGCTCGGCGGAGCCGCCCGCCGGGTGGCGCTGCTGGCCCCGCGCGGCGGCTACCGCGAGACGGCCGCCGACTTTCCGGTCAACCGCACCGCCGCCTCGGCGGCGATCAGGCCCGCCGACACCGGCGCGGGCTGGCGGCTGGTACTGATGGCCGGCGCCCGGACGATCCAGCTCGACCGCGACCGGCTGCTGGCCATGCCACAGCACACCGCCCGGCTGCCCATCGCCTGCGTCGAGGGCTGGTCGACCGTACAGACCTGGAGCGGGGTACGGCTGCGCGACCTCGCCGCCCTCGCCGGAGTGCCGCGCCCGGCATCGGCGCATGTGCGCTCGCTGGAGCGCGGCGGAGCCTTCAGCCAGGCGACCCTGCAGTCCAACCAGGTGACCGACCCGGACGCGCTGCTCGCGTTGCGGGTCAACGGCGCCGACCTGCCGCCCGACCACGGCTTTCCCGCGCGCGTCATCGTGCCCGCGCTGCCGGGCGTGCACAACACCAAGTGGGTACGCTCCATCGACTTCCGGAGCGCCTGACATGCGTAGAGCCTTGAGCAGACCCGACATGCGTAAGGTCGTGGCCGCCGTCAGGAGGGCCGATGTGCGCAGGGCCCTCTCCGCCGTCAAGAAGCCCGACATGCGTCACGCTCTAACCGCCGTGAGGAACTTCTACGGGGCCAACCCACTGCATCTGCTCGCCCTCATCGGCTGCTTCGCGCTCGCCGGATACGCAGCGTTGCAGGCCGGCGCTGATGGGAAGTGGCCCGTGATGCTCGCCTGGTTCGCCGCCGCCGTCATCGGCCACGACCTCCTCGCGTTCCCCCTCTACGCCCTGGCCGACCGTTCGCTCGCTGGGGCGCTCCACGCGCTGTGGCCGCGTCACGCCACGACCGCGCCGCTCGTGCCGGCGGTAAACCACATCCGGGTGCCGGCGCTGGGGACCGGCCTGCTGTTCCTGATCTTTTTCCCCGGGATCATCCAGCAGGGCCGGCAGAGCTACCAGGCCGCCACCGGCCGTACCCAGGAGCCCTACCTGGGCCGCTGGCTGCTGCTGGTCGCCGCCATGTTCGCCATCAGCGCCGTCATCTACGCCGTCCGACTCGGCCGCGCCCTGCATCACCGGCGCCGCATGGCCAGGCGTGACCTGGGATGATCCCCATCACGCGGCTCGACGCTCGGGAGGTGCCGCGATCGACGTCGGGAAGTGGCCGCCTGACTGGGTGGGTCGCGGTGGCGGTCTGGGCGTTGCTGATCGCGGGAGTCTTCGCGTGGGGAGAGGTCCTGCACCGGACGGGACGTTCGCCACAGGACAGCCTGCCACCCTTGCACGCCACCGCACGCCTGCTCACCTGGCAGCTTCTGCCCGCAGCCGGAACGGCCGTCTTGATCGTCACCGTGCTCCCCATGCTCGCCCGCCGGCTGCGATGGCCGCTCCTGGTGCTGCTCGCTTGGGCGGCCGCGGTCGCGTGGGCTTCGGCGCTGGCCATCTCCGACGGGGCAACAGGGTTCACCGGGCCGATCACCCAGCGCGGTGAATATTTCAACGGCCTTCCCTCGATCGGTGACCACCCACTGCGCTGGCTCGCCACCTTCACCCAAAAAGCCCAGCAGTACCCGATCCACGTCAAGGGACACCCGCCCGGCCCGACGCTGATCCTGTGGGGGCTGGATGCGGCCGGACTGCACGGACCCGGATGGGCGGCCGCCGTAGTGATCACCGCCGGCAGCTCGGCGGCCGCCGCCATCGCCGTCACGGTCAAAGCCCTGGCAGGTGAGGAACTCGCCCGCCGTGCCGTGCCGTTCCTGGCACTGGCACCGCTGGCCGTATGGATCGCGACCACCATGGACGCCCTGTTCCTCGGGGTCGGAGCCTGGGCGACCGCACTACTCGCGCTCGCCGCGACCTCACCCGCCCCCAACCGGCGGAGGGCGATGGCCTGCGCCGCCGCAGCGGGCCTGCTGCTCGGCGCTCTGCCCTATCTGAGCTACGGCCTGCTGCCGCTCTTCGCGATGCCGCTTGCCGTACTGGTCTTGGCCCGGCCGCGATGGCCGGTGGTCGCCGTAGTGCTCGCGGCAATGACGATCGTGCCGGCAATGTTCACCCTCGCCGGGTTCTGGTGGCCGGACGGCGTTGCCGCCACGCATCAGGCCTACCTGACCAACGGGGGGTCGAGCCGCCGTTCCTATCTCTACTTCCTTATCGGCGACTTCGCCGTCCTCGGCCTGCTCGTCGGCCCTGCGGTCGCCCACACCGTGCCGACGCTGGCCCGGTCGCTGCGCCATGGCATCAGAGGGTCGATGCCGCAGGCTGAATGCGCCTACGCTGGGATCGCGCTGCTTGTCGCCGCCGCGCTGGTCGGCGCGGTCACGCTCGACCTCGCCGGGCTCACCCGTGGGGAGGTAGAACGGATCTGGCTGCCATATGCGGCCTGGATGCTCATCGCCCCGGCCGCGCACGCTCCACCCGGACGCCGATGGCTCGCAGCCCAGGCCATGACCGGCATCTTGGTGCAGGCACTCATCCACTCGCCTTGGTGACACGCCGATTTAGGGGGTGGAGCGCGGTGATGACTTGGGGGGAAGTGGAAGGGTCCGGATGGTTAGACAGGTATGGACGGCCTGACATATGGACAAAGCGGGCCGTCGTGGTGCGCTCGTAGTGAGGAAAGGAGGTGGCGGGTATGGAGCTTCGCCAGCTCCGTTATTTCGTTACGCTGGCCGAGGAACTGCATTTCGGCCGGGCGGCCGCACGCGAGCACATCGTGCAGTCGGGGTTGAGTCAGCAGGTGCAGCGGCTGGAGCGCGAGCTGGGGGTCCAGCTGTTCGAGCGCAGCACTCACCATGTCGCACTGACCGCGGCGGGATCGGTGTTCCTGGTCGAGGCCCGGCAGATCATCGCCCAGGTGGACCGGGCGGCGAGAGTCGCTCGTAGCGCGGTCGGATCTTCACCCAGGTTGCGGGTCGGCATCATCGACGCCGGCTGCGAATCGATGCCGCAGATCCTGCAGGAGGTCCAGGCCGATTACCCGGACATGGTGATAAACCAGGTTGAGGTCAGCGTGCCCGAGCAGTACGCCCAGCTCCTCGACGGCCGCCTGGACGTCGGGATCGGCCGTGCGGCGCTCGCGCCGCCCGGGGTGGCCTCGCACCTGTTCCGCCAGGACCCGCTGGGAGTACTGGTGCCCGACGGCCATCGCTTCGCGTCCCTGGACGGTGTACCGGTCGCGACGCTCGCGCAGGAGCCGCTGCTGTTCTCCGAGGACGCCCAGGCGCCGGAGTTCAACCAGTTCGTGGTTGAGATGTGCCGGGCGGCCGGGTTCACCCCCGCCGTCTACGAGGGCACCGTGGAGAGCATCCGCGCCGCCGCCGCACTTGTCGCCGCAGGACGTTGCCTGTACTGCGTGCCCGCCTCCTGCGTCTCCGCCCTTCCAGGAACCATCTGGCGGCCGCTGATCGAACCGGTAACCCACTACCCGTGGTCGATCCTGTGGCGGGCAGGGGACACCACAGACCACGTGAACGCCTTGATCACCTGTGCGCGAGAGATGTCACAGCGACTGGACTGGCTGACGATCCCGGACCGAACGACCCGCTGAACACTGAGTCGGTGGGGCGGGGCCTGAGAGTGACTGTCCAATCCGTCCCGAAAGGTGACCCCGCCCTGCGACGACGATCAGGCCGAGTGATGAGGCTTGCTTGGGTTGCTTGTTTCCGCGCGAAGCGAGCGGAGGTTGAGTGAAGGGAGTTTAATCGGCCATTACCCGGCCACGATGGGGGAGGCCGTATGACTTCCGGTGAGTCCGGCACGGCCCGAAGCGCATGCCGGTATTTGGACAAAATCGCCAGCGAGACCCTCTGACGGGCCGTCGCGACCTGCGATCGGCGGACGGATGAGTTGAGAGCTGGCATACGGTGAGCGGATCATGACGGTGGACGCGGGACCCTGGCGTGGATGAGGGCCGGATGGACAGGATCTGGGAGCTGGTCACCAGATATGTCGCCGGGGGGACCTTGTCGGCGGGGAGCGTGTGCGCTGCCTGCGTACCGGCGTTGGGGCTGGATGGGGCCGCGTTGTGGTTGGCAAAGGATGTGAGTCGGCGTCTGTTGATCCATGCGACGGACAAGGTTTCGGGCGTTCTGCATGAGGCCCAGTTCACGTTGGGTGAGGGACCGTGCGTGCAGGCGTGGACGGAGCGGGTGATGGTGTTGACTCCCGACCTGGCCGCAGATGACGCCGCGGTCCGCTGGCCGATGTTCGTACCGGAGGCACTCCTGGCCGGAGCTGGAGCGGTTTTCGCATTTCCACTGCAGGTCGGGGCGATCCGGGTCGGTGTCTTGGATCTGTACCGAAAGCGGCCGGGGCCGTTGACGCCGGCGCAGCTCGCCGACGCGCTGGCCTTCGCCTCCGCCGCGCTCACACTCGTGCTGCGCCAGGCGCGTTCCGACACTGATCAGACGTCGAACCTCGAGCAGACGTTGCCCCCCGAAGGGCTGTCCGGAGGACAGGTGGAGGTCTATCAGGCCACCGGAATGATCGCCGGCCAGCTCAACGCCGGACTGGAGGAGGCACTGCTGCGGCTGCGCGCCTATGCCTTCGCCCACGGAATGAGCATCACCGAGACCGCTCGGCTGGTCGTCGACCGTCAGCTGCGGTTCGACGGCGAAGACGATGACTGACAGACCACGCTGGGCTCCCTCGACCTGGGGGACGGCGAAGAGGAGAATGTGGTGAACGGAGGAGTTGAAATGTCACGCGAACAGGAACTATCGCGCGTGTTCGTGGAACTGGCCGACACCTTGGTCGCCGACTTCGACGTCATCGAGTTCCTGCACACGCTCACCGAACGGTGTGCGGACCTGCTGGAGGTCGACGCCGCCGGGATCTTGCTCACCGACCAGCAGGACAGCCTGCAACTCGTCGCCGCATCCACCCTGCAAGCCAAACAGCTGGAGTTGTTCCAGCTGCAAAGTGAACAAGGCCCCTGTCTGGACTGTTTCACCACGGGGGAACCGGTGTCGTGCACCGACCTGACCGCGCAGCCGCAGCAATGGCCCCGCTTCGCCGCAGCGGCAGCCGAAGCGGGCTTCGTCGCGGTACACGCACTGCCGATGCGCCTGCGGGAACGCGTCATCGGCGCCCTGAACCTGTTCAGCGTCAACCCCACCGGCCTGAACCACACCACCCTCGCGCTGGGCCGGGCCTTTGCCGACGTCGCCACGATCGGCATCCTGTCCGAACGCGCCGCCCGCGAACAGAATCTGCTCTCCCAGCAACTCCAGACCGCGTTGAACACCCGGATCATCATCGAACAGGCCAAAGGCCTTCTCGCCGAACGCCGTGACCTGTCAATGGACCAGGCGTTCACCACCCTGCGCGGCTACGCCCGTGACAACGGCCGCAAACTCACCGAAGTCGCCTTGGCCCTCATCGACGGCGACAACAGCATCACCGACCTCACCCACCCACAACCCACCCGATAGAGCTGGCGGGGACTGTAAGAACAACGCTGGACGGACCCAGCTAGCGTGTCTAGGGCCCGGAATTGTCGGTGCCGGTTGGAATAGGTCGCGTATTCGGTGAGGACTGCGCAGGTGTGCGTCCAGGATGAGGATTCGGTCGAGGAGTTCCGCAGCGTATGCTGCCCGCCCAGGCCCTCCACCTGATTCCGCTCTGCCGTTCCCGATTACCCTGTGTGACTGATATCTGCGGTCTGTTATTAGCCTTGGGCGAGCGCTGAGCCCGCTGTTGTCGGGTGGTCATGGAAGCCGAGCGCATCGTTTACAGGTGGTATGGGAGCTTTTTGCGGAAATTCTGGTCGTGACCCATCCGGGGAAGGGACGGTGCCGAACACTCAGTAGAGCCCAGCCAGATGGCGGGCATGGATTTCCTGGCCCGGACCCCGTCAGGCGATCTCTCAGCGAGTGAAAGGGCTCGATTGATGAGAAAGCCATTGCGTGTTCTGGTTCCGCTGGCGGCTGCGTTGCCGTTGGCGTTTCCTGCGGTCGCGAACGCCCAGTCGGGCGCGTCGACGTATCAGGCGATGCTCAACCCGCTGAACCACTCCACGGGGTCCGGGCGCATCACCGTGGAGTTGCACGGCGACCAGGCCACGGTGACCGAGCACTTTTCCGGTCTGGCCTCAACATTCATGAAGAAGCCGTACCCGCACGTCCAGCACATCCACATCAACGGCAACGGCAAGTGCCCGACCACGTCGGCCGACACCAACAACGACGGTGTCGTCAACACCGCCGAGGGCCAGCCGGCCTATGGGCCGATCGGTACGTCACTGACGACCACCGGTGACACGAGCGCCAAGTCCGGGACGGCGCTGACCCGCTTCCCCGCCGGCGCAGATGGCACCTATCACCGCACGTTCACCCTCGACTCGGCGACGATGTCGTCGCTGACCTCCGGTAAGGGCGTCGTGGTCGTGCATGGCCTGGACCCGACGACGCTCAGCAAGAAAGCCCAAGGCGAGAAAAGCGAACTCGTTCCCACGCTGCCGCTCGCCGCTACGTCACCGGTCCTGTGCGGGCCCCTGACCGCGATGCCCAACAGCGGGGCTTCCACAGGCGGCGGATCCACCTCCGGTGTCCAGAACCTGGCCCTGTTCGGCCTGGGCGGCGGACTGCTGGCAGCGGCAGCGGGCGCCGTGGTGGTGCGCAGGCGCGCCGGCTCAGTCGGCTGACCCGAGGATTACGTCATGGCCACCCGCATGCGGGCGGTACTGACCCCAGGTGGCCGCCGGGGCACGATCGCCTTGGCGGCCGCCGCGGTCTTGACCGCCGGCGGTGCGACCGCGATCGGAATCGCGGTCGCTTCCCAGCAGCACGCCCCCCAACCACCGCCCGCGGCCGCAGGCACCAACACCCCGCAGGTCGTGTCGCCCACCCCAGCCCATGCGTCCGCCTCGCGAGCACCGGGGTTGGGGTACGCCGTGCCTGCCTCGATCACCGTCCCGGCGATCAGCGTGACATCGGCGATCTTCACCGTCGGCCTTCAGGCGGACGGCAGCCTCCAAGCACCCCGGCCCGGACCCGATTACAACAAGGCCGCCTGGTACACCGGGTCACCGGCACCCGGCCAACCCGGGACAGCGATCATCGAAGGCCACGTGGATTCCGCGAGGTCGGGACCATCAGTGTTCTTCCGGCTCGGCGCTCTGCGACCCGGCGACCGCATCAGCGTCACCCGCACCGACCACCGGGTCGCGGTATTCGGCGTCGAGGGGGTGCGCCGGTACGCCAAGAGCACGTTTCCCGCCGCCGCCGTCTACGGCGACACCGACAGCCCATCACTGCGGCTGATCACATGCGGCGGCCGGTTCGACGCCACCAGCGGCCACTACACCGACAACATCGTGGTGTTCGCATCCCTGATCAGCACCCATCCCGCCTCCTGAAGAAGACAGCCATGCGTGTCACCTGCCGGGGCGCAGGCAGACCGTGGCCAAGACGCAGATCGGAACATCATGACCAGCCACAAACTCCAACTCGGCCTAATCGCCGTAGTGCCGCTTCTCGTAGTGGGCTGCACGACGGCGCACCCCCCCGCACACCATCCGGTCAGCCACACGACACCGACCGCCACGCCCATGTCTCCCGGCATGTCCATGCCCCCAGGCATGTCCATGCCCGGCATGACCCCGGAGGCCGCCACCGGCCCGTCAGCCTCAGCCCGGATGGTGTGTTCCGCGGAGATCCGCACCGCCGTCACCAAGCTCCTCGCACTGCACAAATCCCCACCGACAACCAGCTCCTGGGCCGACCACCTCTACACCTGCACCTACCGACTCCCGACCGGAAAACTGGTGTTCTCAGTAAAGGAATCGCCCGACCCGACCTCCGCTCACCGCTACTTCAGTGCACAGGGCCAGCATCTCGGTGCCACCCGCCTGCTGGCCGGGATGTACAACCTCGGCATGCCCGCCTACCAGACCGACGGCAACGCCATCTTCCTCAAGGACAACAAAACACTCCAGGTGGACGCCACGGCCCTACCCCACCACCACACCGGCCCGGCCAACGACCCGCGCACCGACATCGCCTACACACTCGCGACCGATGTGCTGGCCTGCTGGAGCGGGAAATAGCCCCCCGACCAAGTGCACACCTGGCAGGCGGCCCTGATCCGTTACCTGCACACCAACACCGACCGGCCGTTACACCTCGGCCGCGCCCTGTCGGGTAGCGACCTGATCCTGCACAGCTGTGGCCGTTGGACATCACCCGCTTGAACCACCTCATCTTCACGTTGTTCTTCTCGCTGAGGCGCTTGTGATGCTGCTTCCCATCTGGTGTTTGGTCGTCTGGCTCGCCATCCGGTGACCAGAACCCGCACGGCTGGATCTGCCCCGCTGAAGAGCCCTCGGGGGCGCCGCAGGCTCGAGGCCGGCCGCACCTTCGGGCTCGCGGGCGGGCCCATCACCGGATTGCTTAGCTGGTGTTCACGGGCTGGCGGCCGGCGCGTCGGCTGATCTCTGCCTGGTCCGGTCTAGGTGCCGATCTCGTTGCCCGCGATGTGGTGGTCATCCGGGTGACGTGGCCGTACGACGGTCACCAAGCACAGCTACAGAGCGGCGCCGGGGAGTCAGAAGGGGGAGTCGTCGTCGAACCGGCGTGGCACCCGCCGGTAATCCTGATCCCTGACCTGCTCGAGGTCTTCGGCCCGCATCCACACGTCCACGCCCGACCACAGGACCTGCTCGCGGACGAGCCACGCGACGTGCCCACGCCACTTGCCGTGCTTGTCGCGTTTCCAGGCCAGCAGGAACGCGTACCTGCCGGACCGCTTGAGGCGGACGACCGGCGCGAACCATACCCCTTCTCGCACAATTCGAACATATTAGCGAGTGTGTACGTCGCGGGCGAGGTCGCGGAGCCGGCGCAGCCGGTCTCGTACCGCAGTGATCATCGGATCGTCGACAGGCAAATCCTCGGTGAACTCGGCAGCGATTTTGTCGAGCTGCTCGTCTGTCAGCTCAGCCCATGCGATGACCCGCTCATCGCTCATCGTCTGGAGCAGCGCGGCCCAGGAGTCTTCCCGGTCCATGCATTGACGCTACCCGCGTTTGCGCAGCTCACGGACGCTGGTTGGCGTGCGGATGGTCGAAAGGTACGGGTTAGGCCGTGGAGGTGCATCTCCTCGACCGCTGAGAAGGCCGCCAACGTGCAGATCGCTGGCCCTGTCGGCGGGCGGCCTGGTGTCGCGCGCTTGTAGGTCCAGCGCCGCCTCACTAGATCGGCATGCCAGCGCAGCAGCGTGCCGGGCGTGGAAACAGTCCGACCCGGCGTGGTTTCGAAAGCCGCGCCAGGGCGGAGATCAGAGCTCGATTGGCCCACGACGGTCTGGGTCGGGCGACCTGTCGGCGCAACACCGCCAGCCGGTGCCGCAGCACAAGAATCTCGGGCCTCCTTGGACATGTCCGAACGTAAGAGCAGAGCCAGCGCACCGAAAGCCTGATGAAGATCAGATAGGCCAGCCGCAAAGCCATGAACATGGATCCCGCAGCGTCCGGCTTGCGGTTGTACGCCAAAAGAGAAGTCCCAGGTCACAGGAGTGGCCGAATTCTGGGCACCCACAGGCCACCGACCATGCAGGGCTCGGTCGCGCGACATCTTTCATGCTGTTGGAAAAGTGGACAAGATGCTACGTGTGCTGGAGTTCATGCTCGTTCCACGAGGCACGGATGTTGTCGACGAGCTATCGACTGCAGGCGGCGGAGGATGGGTCCGAGTGAAGGATCTCGCTAAGCCCGACTCCCGGATGGCCATGTCACGGACCCGACGTTCGGTGGCCATGGCGCCATCGTGCTGGTGACGGTCGGTCAGGATAATGGTCGCTGACGAGATCCCCCGGGGAATGAGGATCATCGTGAGGGCCACGAGGGCGAGGCCAGCCCGGATCGGGTGTGAAATCGGGGTAGTCCCAGCGGACGACGACCGTGCGCCGTACGCCAGCGTCCAGCATCGCTTGGGCACGATGCTGGCCATTGATGTAGTCCAGGCCCGCCTCACCGTCTTCGAGCTGGATCGCCGTGCCGCTGCACACCAGGGTGCTCATTGCCTTCAGCTCCCACGGGCTGACCCCATGGCGTTGGCCTCGGCGATGATGTGGGTGTCCAGATCATCGGTGGCCACGCCGGCGCGCTCCGCTTGGCGCATCAAACGGATCGCTGTCTTGGAGACGGTGTGCCAGTCGCCCTGGTGATACCAACAGCACGCTGATCCGCCATGTCGAGGAACGATCTGTCGGCAGAGGCGTCGCCACCACGGTGTCCCGATGGTCATGCAGTCAGGCTGACGGAACGGAGACGGACGTGGCAGCCGCACCACGAACTGCGCGCAGTAGCGGATCTCCTCGGTCGGCTCGAGTGGTCGCGGAACGAAACCCCTCACCCCGTCCGGTACCAATTAAGCCGCCGACCAGCTCGCAGATCTCTTCCACGGTGATCGGCGTATGGCGAGAACGGCGAAGCTGGTCAGGCTCCTCGCCGCTTCGCAAGGTGATCAAGTTGAAGTCGTCGTACGGCGGCAACAGGAACCGTTCGATCCAAATCGGTGGCCGGTTCTCGTCTGGGCAGTGTTGCTGCCAGACCGCCTCGGCGTAGTGCTCCCCGGCGTTGGCCAGGCTGGGTCCTTCGTTGGTGGCCTGGATCGCCACGGCAACCGGACGGGCACCCGGGGTTGTGAATAACTGCAGGCGGAACGTCGCAGGATAGATCCCGCCCTGCCCATAGACGGCGAACATGTGGTCATCGACGACCCGCTCACGGGCAGCAGCTGCCTCACGCAGCAACTCCGCGATTACCCGACGCGTCACCAGTTCAGGGTGAGCGCGACGCAGATCTTCGTCAAGCGAACCGAGTCGCACACCGATGTCCTGACAACGGTCCGAGTGGGACAGGCGTCCCTCTACATGTGATGGGGATCGCTGGCTGACGAGGGGTGCCATGCGACATGTCGATCGTGCAAGGATCAGCGTTACGTAACGTGAGTGGCGTTGGACTCAGGGGAACACATGGCGGACGGCGGAGATGGGGCAGATCGGTTCGAGGCATCGGCGTCTGCGGTCGGCTACGTGTATCAGCTGCGGAGGGCGCTGTATTCGTGCGTTGAACGCCACGGTCGCGGGTTCGACTGGTGCATTGCGATTGAGGCCGGCGATGACGTCGAGGAGATCGTCGAAGGCGGCAGAATCCTGTACCAGCTCAAGCATCGCGCAGAGGGCGTCAGGATGACGGACTCCAGCACGGACCTGTGGAAGACACTGCGGATCTGGGCGGACGCCGTGACCAACAAGCGAGTCGATCTTGAGGAGACGGATCTGTTCCTCCTGACGACGGCTGACCTACCGGTCGATTCCGCCGGGTCTCTCCTGCAGCCTGCTGAATCTGGCGCCCGGGACGAGGACCGTGCGCTCGCGGCATTGGTGGCGGCCAGGCAGGCCTCTAAAAGCAAGGACAACAAGAAGGCGTACGAAGCCTTCGACAAGCTCTCAGGCGGCGAGAAGCGTCGCATGCTCACCCGCGTTCAGGTCATCGGAAACGCCCCCGACGTCGATGCAGTGGAGGGCCTGCTGCTCCGGAGAGTAGTTCTCGCTGTCGGTCATCAGTATGCGCGCCCCTTCCTGCAACGGCTCGAAGGCTGGTTCTATCAGCGCACCATCCGCCAGCTACGCACAGATGAGATGGACGCGATCACAGCCGAGGAGTTCGACCAGCAATTCACAGACCTGCGCAACCAGTTCCGCCCGGAAAACCTGCCGATCGACGAAGATATCGCGGTGCTGGAACCCGATCCGTCGGACTACGCGGACATGACGTTCGTCCGCCAGCTGGACTTGATCGACGTCAGCAGCAGACGAGTGGCCATCGCAGTTCGCGACTACATACGGGCGTTCACGCAGCGCTCGCGTTGGTCGGATGAGAACCTGCTCCGACCGGGGGAGATCAGCCAGTACGAACGCAGACTCATCGAAGAGTGGCAGGACCTGTTCGCCGAGATGGAAGATGACCTCGGCTCTGAGGCGACGGAAGCGGAGAAGGTTGCCGCGGCCAAGGAGATCTACCGCTGGGCGATGCGGGAGGTGCGGCGCCGGATCCGCATCGACTGCGATGAGCCGTTTGTCGCTAAAGGTTCGTTCCATATCCTCGCCGATGACTTGAGCGTCGGCTGGCATCTCGATTTCCTCGCACGGCTCATGGCCATCCTGGAGCCGGCCGGAGCATCGACGTGATCAGTCTCGCCGAACTCAGCCGCGAGGAACGTGCGCTCTACAACCCGGCGTTCGCCGCGCTCGTCGTCAGCCGGGCCGTTCAAGGCCACCAGTCTCAGTACGGCCAGCCATGCCCAATCACCATTGCCGTACTTTCCCCGGTCATGGCTTATCAACCTTCTGTACGCCAGCGCCTCCCGAAAACGACCGGCAGCGGGCTGACACGATGGCTGGAGGAAAACCAAACCCTCAAGATAGCGATGGCCCAAAACGCCACCGCGTTGGCCGCGGTGGTCCGACCCGGACTTCTTTTCGGCCTGCAGACACAAGTCCTGCAATACGACGATTCCGGGCGCCTTCAAGTAACTGCCGGGCGACTCACCAAAACGATCAACGGCGCCACGGATGAGATCATCGCTATCCAGAAGGCGTCCCGCATGCTCGGCCGCTGGCTCCCCAGCACGGGCAGCTTGAGTACCGTCATGACACTGTTGGGAGTCCGACCGTGACCTTCCAGATCAGCGCCATCTCGATCTACAACGAAGGTGGTCAGCTCCGTACCGTTCCCTTCAGGCTCGGCCGGCTCAACATCATCACCGGCGATTCACGGCGCGGAAAGAGCGCCCTTCTCAACATCGTCGATTACTGTCTCGCCAGCAGCGACTACGTGATCAAAGGCGCAGCACTGCGCAATTTCGTCCGCGTCTTCGCTATCACGTTGGTCAAAGACCAGCGCCAGCTCTTCGTCGCCCGCCCGGCACCAACAGAAAAGGCGGCCACAGCGACCACGATGTGCATCGTCGCCCAAGCTCTTGGCGCCGCACCGCTATCCAGCGCCGACATGACCTTCTCTACACCCCTCGATATCGCCAAGGACATCCTCTCCGAGTTCGCCGGGATCGACCGGACCGTACGAATACCGGCGGTGCGTAGCACCACTCCCATCTCGCCGTCTGTCCGCCACGCACTCTTCTTCTGCCTGCAAAAGCAGAACGAGGTAGCCAACCAGGACCTGCTGTTCCACTCACAAGGCGAAGAATTTCTCCCCGCGACCATCCGAGCGATGATCCCCTACTTCCTGGGCGCCGTGGATCCCGAGCAAGCACTGCTCGAAAACCGTCTGCGTCTCAAGCGCCAGGAACTCGCCGCTATGGAAACGGCCCTGGCCGCGGCCCGCAGTCTGTCACCTGCATCCGGCCAGGCCCTCGCCCTTTTGACCGAGGCAGTCGAAGCCGGCCTGCTGGATCCCCTGCCACGCGAGGAGATGACGGACGAGACAGCCCTCAATCACCTGCGCGAAGCAACAGCCGATGTCCTGCCAGCCCAGACACCGGACGCCGGAGACGACCCGGTCTCCGTCCTGGTAGAGGAACGGCGAGAACTCCGTGCGCGACACGGACGCCGCCGGGCACAGATAGCGAACCTAAAGCGAGCCGCCGAAGAAAATAACGACTTCCTCGGCCAAGCCGCCGAGCAACACGCCCGCCTTGCCACCCTCGACCTGATTACCGGCACCAGCACGGCCGAGCAGACGTCCCGCTGCCCCGTGTGCGACAGTCAAACCCCACAATCCGGTCAGGTCGCCGACGTGATCAGGCGCGACCTCGCCCGTCTCGACGGTGACATCACAGTCATCCGCAACGATACCCCTGAGATCAACTCCCTGATAGCTGCCGAGGAGAGCGCCCTCCAGGAACTCCGGGCCGCTCTCGCCCGAAACCAAGAAGAACTGGACACCCTCACAGCCGGTCGGCGCGCCGAACAAGACCACCTGGACTCCTACCGGCGGGCAGCGCTCGTCCAAGGCCGCATCAGCCTATTCCTGGAAACCACAGCGCGTCATGTCCAAACTCCTCAGGTCGTCGACCAGCGGTACGAGATCAGCGCTCAGATCGCGGAATTGGAAGAAGAGGTCGGCGTCGGCGCACGGGACGATCGGCTGAACAGTTTTGTGTCTTTGATCAATGCCAAGATCAAGGACAAGGCAGTCGCACTGGACCTGGAGCACAAAGAATCTCCTATCCGCCTCGATCCGCGAGGGCTGACCGTCGTCGCGGATACAACTCGGGGACCGGTCCGGCTTTCCGACATGGGCGGTGGCGAAAACTGGCTCGGCTACCACGTCGCGACGCTGCTCAGCATGCACGAGTGGTTCTCCGAGCAGGACAATCCGGTACCGCGTCTCCTCATCCTCGACCAACCTTCCCAGGTCTACTTCCCCGAGGACGCACCCGACGGCGGCCAGCTCGTAGGGCCTGATCGGACCGCCCTGCTGAACCTCTACAAGACGATCCAACAGACGATCGAGTCCCTGAACGGCGACTTCCAGGTCATTGTGATGGAACACGCCGACTTGGACGACGAGCCGTTCCGCAGCTCAGTCGAAGCCCGATGGAGGCGCAGCAACGGCCAGGCGCTCGTGCCACACGATTGGATCACCGAAGAGATCGAAGACCGCTGACCGACGGCAGGCTCACGGCCGGCGACGAGGTGGAAGCCGTCGATGAAGAGACTGACGCCAGGCTCGATCCAAGTCCTGGCTCTACGAGGACATCCAGCTTCGTTACAGGTTCAAAGTCAGGTATCTGTCTGCCCTAGCGCGGTTCGATTATCGAATTTGCCACGATTCGGCTGCCGGACGGCCGATCTGCCATCGGCCGTGATACACCTCGCGGAAGCAGCCGTGGTGGCGCAGCGTCGTCTGGACCGTGGCCGCGCTGGTGGACACGGGCAACCTTGGCAAGCTGGCCGCGAGCTCTGCCGCTGAACGGTCTGGCATCGGCGACCGGGCCAAGGTGTGCAGACAAGCTCTGGCGCGTACGACCTCAGCGGGAACGGTCTGGCCGAGATCGGCCTATACGGGGACGGGCGCCATTGGAGCGCGACGCGGCCGTGCGTTGGCTCGGCCCGTTGCGATCCTCACCGACCCCGGGCCGGTGCTGCCGCCCTGCGCCGACCCGCTCGCGGATTTGACGAGAGCTGGCTAGGCGATAGCGGCTCTCGCCATCCGCCCAATCAGCCGTCCCCTACGGCGACGTCCCCGACACCCTGCCTCGTACAGCACCGGCCCTCATGTGTCGGTGAGGATCGCAACGCGATCCTCCGTGAGTCGACTCGCGGAGCTACAGGCAGCACCGGTCCTCACGGTTCGGTGAGGATCGCAACTTGAGCGGGCTGTTGACGAACTGCGCGTAGTCTCGCTGCGGAGCTGAACCGGCTCGCCGATCAGGCTGAAACAGGGCCTGCGTCTCCCACGGGCGCTCGGCGTCGGCCAGGTCGGCTGCGTATGCAGCGACGTCAGCGGGCGAACGGCTGACATGCCCGACGGCCGGGCCGATCGTCTTGGCCACGTTGTAGTTCTTGGCTACGGCCCCGCCATCGCACACACGTCCAGTGCGCCACGGGGTTCGATGCATAGAAGAGATCGAGGCGAATCGACCCTAGCCGCCTGTCCCGCGGGCCGCATCGCTGGTGTGGGACTAGAGTCTTGAGGCACTCATAAACCCCTGCCGCGAGAGGTGCCGGAGTGGCTGATTCGTTCGCTCACCTGCATGTTCACACTGAGTATTCGATGCTAGACGGTGCGGCGAAGATCGCTCCATTGGTGCAGCGAGCCGCTGAGCTGGGGATGCCAGCGGTGGCGATGAGCGACCACGGCAACATGTTCGGTGCGTATGAGTTCTACGGTGCAGCGACGAAGGCCGGGATCACGCCCATCATCGGCATCGAGGGCTACGTGGCGCCGGTATCCAGGTTCCACAAGCAGCCCGTGCTGTGGGGAGATCCGTCACAGCGCAAGTCGAACGAGTCGACGGGTGAGGGCGGTGATGTCTCCGCTTCCGGTTCGTATCTGCACAAGACGATGTGGGCCGCGACGGCGCAGGGCTTGCGGAACCTGTTCAAGATCTCCTCGCTGGCTTCGCTGGAGGGGCACTACCGTAAGTGGCCCCGCATGGACGATGAACTTTTCGATCAGTACGGCGAGGGGATCATCGCTACCACGGGCTGTCCCTCGGGCGCGGTCCAGACTCGGCTGCGGCTGGGCCACTTCGAGGAGGCTCTGAAAGCGGCCGGGAAGTATCAGGAGATCTTCGGCAAGGAAAACTACTTCCTCGAGTTGATGGACCACGGCCTGCCGATCGAACGGCGGGTCCGTAAGGGCTTGCTGGAGATCGGCAAGCGGCTCGGTATCCCGCCGCTGGTCACCAACGACTCGCACTACGTCACCGAAAACCAGTCCGAAGCACACGACGCGCTGCTGTGTGTGGGAACGCAGAGTCAGATGTCGGATCCGACCCGGTTCCGGTTCGGAGGGTCGGGCTACTACCTCAAGACTGCTGATGAGATGCGCGCGGTCGACTCCTCCGATGCCTGGCTCGAAGGGTGCCGGAACACGCTGGCGATCGCCGAGCGCATCGAGGACTATGCGCCGGTTTTCGCACACCGAGACCTTGCCGCCAAATATCCGGTCCCCGAGGGTGAGACCGAGATGAGCTGGCTCCGTAAGGAGACCATCCGCGGTACCCACGACCGGTACGGCGAGGACGTGCCTGCTGAGGTGCTGGACCGGATCGAGTACGAGCTCGGCGTCATCGAGAGCATGGGCTTTCCGGGGTACTTCCTGGTCGTCGCCGACATCTGCCGGCATGCGCGAGAGTCTGGGATCTGGGTGGGGCCAGGCCGTGGCTCGGCCACGGGCAGCATGGTCTCTTATGTCACCGGGATCACCGAGCTCGATCCGATCGAGCACGGGTTGATCTTCGAGCGGTTCCTCAACCCCGAACGCATCTCCATGCCCGACGTTGACTTGGACTTCGACGAGCGTCGGCGCGGTGACATGATCCGCTACGTCACCGAGAAGTACGGCGAGGACAACGTCTCGCTGATCATCACCTACATGACGATCAAGTCCAAGGCCGCGGTCAAGGACGCCGGTCGGGTTCTGGGCTATCCGTTCGCGCTCGGGGAGAAGATCACCAAGGCGTTCCCGCCGGCGGTGATGGGCAAGGAGATCCCGCTTTCGGGCGTCTTCGACGAGAACCATCCGCGGTACAACGAGGCCACCGAGCTGCGTCGTCTGTATGACGAGGACCCTGACGTCAAGAAGGTCATCGACACCGGCCGTGGTATCGAGGGACTGACCCGCGGTACCGGCGTCCACGCAGCGGGCGTCATCTTGTCCAGTGAGCCGCTGCTCGAAGTGATGCCGATCCAACAGCGGCCGGACGACGGCGCTCGCATCACCGGCTTTGATGGCCCGAGCTGTGAGACGCTCGGCGCGCTGAAGATGGACTTCCTCGGTCTGCGGAACCTGACCGTGCTGGGTGATGCCGTCGCCAACGTCAAATCCAACCGCGGTATCGATCTGGACATGCTGTCGGTGCCGATGGATGACGCCAAGACCTATGAGCTGCTGGCGCAAGGCTGGACGCTGGGTGTCTTCCAGCTGGACTCCACCATGATGCGGGACCTGACCAAGCTGATGGCCCCGACCCGGTTCGAGGACGTTTCGGCTGTTCTGGCGCTGGGCCGTCCGGGGCCCATGGGCGCAAACGCCCATGTGAACTACGCACTGCGCAAAAGCGGGCAGCAGCAGACCGACCCGATCCACCCAGATTTGAAGGAAGTCCTGGAGCCGATCCTGGGCACCACCTACCACTTGGTGGTGTACCAGGAGCAGGTCATGGCCATCGCCCAGCAGCTCGCCGGCTACACGCTCGGCGGCGCGGATATCCTGCGCCGGGCGATGGGCAAGAAGAAAAAAGAGGAGATGGACAAACAATGGGCCATCTTCTCTGAGGGCATGGCCACGAACGGCTACTCAAAAGAAGCCACGCAGGCCGTCTGGGACGTGTTGGTGCCCTTCTCGGCATACGGGTTCAACAAGTCCCACACGGCCGGGTACGGGCTCGTCTCGTACTGGACCGCCTACCTGAAGGCCAACTTCCCGGCGGAGTACATGGCCGCGCTACTGACCTCGGTGGGTGTCAACAAGGACAAGATGGCGGTCTACCTCGCGGAAGCCCGCCGGATGAAGATCAAGGTCCTGCCCCCGGACGTGAATGAGTCCCAACTCCGGTTCGCCGCGGTCGGCACCGACATCCGCTTCGGACTCGGCGCGGTCCGCAACATCGGCGAGAACGTGGTCGATGGCATCGTCACCGGCCGCAAAGAGAGCCCCTACACCGATTTCAGCGACTTCCTCCGTAAGGTTCCGATCCCCGTCTGCAACAAACGCGCGATCGAATCGCTGATCAAAGCCGGGGCGTTCGACAGCCTTGAACACCATCGCAGGTCCTTGCTGCTCATCCATGAAAAAGCCGTAGAAGCGGTCATTGAGGACAAACGCAACTCGGCCATCGGGCAGGACTCGCTATTCGGCGAGATGGATCCGGAGACTTCTGGCGATGCCATCAGCGTCGCGATCCCGGATAGCCCGGAGTGGGACAAGACCACCCTGCTGACGTTCGAACGGGAGATGCTCGGCCTGTACGTCTCCAGTCATCCCCTCGACGGCGCCGAACGCATCTTGGAACGCAACTGCGACCACTCATTGGCCGAACTACTCGCCGGTTCCCGCACCGAAGGCAACGTCAAGATCGCCGGGATCATCGGCACGGTCGACCGAAAAGTGACCAAGAATGGCGACACGTGGGCGATCATCAAGCTCGAAGATCTCGACGCCGGCATCGAGTGCTTGTTCTTCCCCAAGGCGTACATGCTGTACGCGACTGAGCTCGTCGCCGACCGCGTCGTGTCGATAACGGGCCGGATCAACGAGCGGGATGGCGCTATCACCATCTACGGCGAGACCTTGGAAATCCTCGACGTGTCGATGGTGGGAAGCGGCATGGACTCCCCGGTGGTGATCTCGCTACCCGAGGTGCGGGTGAACCCCGCGCTCGTCCAGGACCTGAAACAGATTCTGGTCACCCATCCCGGCAAGGCGCCGGTCCACCTGCGACTACAGCCACAACGACCCGGCGCGAAAGGGATACTTATCAACCTGGAGAATTTCCAGGTCAGCGCTGATACCGCATTCTTCGGCGATGTGAAACACCTGCTGGGACCCAGCGCGATCGGGACATAATGTCAGGCTCGAACAGCCTTGCTCTGGTCACCGGGCCTGTCCGGGCGTGTCCGGTATGCGGCGGTGAGATCCTCGCCGCGCTGCAGGTCCCGAACGGTTGGACGACCGAGGGCGGCAAGCAGGTACGGGGCACCTCGGAGGTGCTCCTGTGCGAGCGTTGTGATCGTGATGATCCGGTCACCGGACCGATCGTGGTGTTCTTCACCGTGCATGAGCAGGCAACGGCCGACCAGGCCGACGAGCTGGCGGCACTGCTGCAACGCTGGGCCGACCACGCCGTTGCTCGCCGGCCTGATCTGCAAGCCCTCGACGCCGAGGTCGACGCCTGGTATCGCGGTGAGTTGTAACCGAGTGGCCTGCCAGGCACACGGCTCCTGGCAGGCCACCGTGATCACACCGGTGCGAGGCACCGGCAGGGGATGAGGGTCAGCTGGTCAGCGCGACGGTCGTCTCCGGCCGCAGCGCGAAGTTGTCCTGCATCCCCTTGTCGCAGGGCGTCTCCGGCACGATGAGCCCGGCCCGGGACAGGTCCATGAAGTCACTGACCTCGTCCGGGTTCAGGCCGAGGCCGAGGCCCGGCCCGGCGAGCCGCAGGCTCGTCGCGGCTTTCTCGTTGGGTTGTTCCATCGGGGATACCTCCTGGTGGGTAGGGATGGTCCGGCTGGATTACCGGACCGATTTCGCGATCGCGACGACCGCGTACTGGTCGTGTTCCACGGGCACGACCGAGCAGGTGAGCCAGCCAGGGACTGCCACGTGGGCTCCCGGTTGCGGCCGGATCATCACCTGCCGTCCCCAGGGCAGACCCGGCATCGCCGTCATAGCACTGCCGGCGCGGGGGTCCGCGAATGAGAGCGAACCGGATTCGGAATGCTGTGGGGCCGGGCTGGTCGCCAGATAGCACCAGCCGACGAATTCCTCTGCGTAGGCGGTTGCGGGCAGGTCATAGCCTTGCCGCCACACCTGGACCGTGATCTCGACATCGGTCACAGGCTTGGCTCCCTGGGCCTTGGCCAGGGAGTTCATCGAGGTGATGAACTCCTGCCGCAGGGCGTGTTCATCGGCGACGACGATGCTGGCTGGCACGTCTTCGTAGCTGTCCCCGGCGGGGCCGAAGGAGTCGGCCAGGCCGGGGCGGATGATGCCGGTGATGTCGATGTCGGCGATCACCACGCCGGTCCCCCAGCAGCGGGTGACGGTGCCGGGAACGGTCGTTGCGGTGGTCATGACATCCCCTGCCAGGTCTTGTCGTAGGCGACGTTCCAGGCGATGCAGATCCGCAGACCTGCGCCGGTGAGGGTCGCTTGGACCGAATGGGGGAGCCATCCGGGGAAGGCCACCATCCGGCCGGGCACCGGCTGGATCCGCTCGGGCCCTGCTGTCGCCTGGCGGGCGATCGCGGCGGGGCGCGGATCGAGGAGCTGTAGATAGCCGGCGTCTGTCGCGCCGTCGACCGAAGCGGCGTCCTCGTCGGTTCCGGAGGAGACGTAGTACACCCCGGACCAGGCGGAGTCGTGGTGGGTGTGGGGGCGCAGGCTGCCGCCGCTGCGGTACACCACGGCCCAACCCTCGGCTTCGATGCCCTGGGTGACCTCGTTCGCGGCCTCCCCGAGCGTGTCGCGTGTCAGCGCCGTCACCGCGTCGACGATCTGGCGTTTGAACCAGTCGATCGCCGGGTCATCCCAACGAAGGATCGTCTGGCTGGACTTGATGGCGTCGATGCCACCGAAGTTCGCGGCTTGGGTGTCGGTCTTTTCCGCCTCCAGGACCAGCTCGCGGAGCCGCGGGTTGTACTGGTCGGCGTCGGGGATATCGGCGGTGTAGATCGGCGTGCGCCACGCTCGCATCAGAGCCCGTGACCCGCCGGCGCGAGTCAGGGCAGTGCCTGCCATGGTCATAGTGCCTCCTTCAGCCGCCGGGCGATCTGCCGCCCGGCATCGGTTAGTTCCTCGTCCCGGTCGGCGAGCAGCGCCAGGCATCCAGCGCCGTACACACTGAGCCGACCAAGCCGTTCGGCGGGTTGCTGCCCGGGGCTGGCTCGATAAAGGCGAAGCAGCGTCGCAGCGACTAGCGCCGCGCCCAGAACCTCCGCAGGCTCCCGGCCGGTCGTACCGGAGGGCAGCGTGAAGGTGCCGGCGCCAGGGCTTTGGAGCGCCCACACCTCCTGGACCAGGTACAACCACTGATGGGTCAGCTCGTGCAGTACCTGCTCCCTTAGCTCGGCCGGGTTTGAGAACGCTTCATCGGCGAGAAGAATGTGTTGCGGCCATGCCCGCGAAGAGGCCGAGATCGCGCCGTTGGCCGTGTCGAGGAGCGCGTACCGTATCGGCAGTTCCAAGAGCAGCCTCCATGCGGGAACCACCGCGGCCAGCTCGGAGAGAACGTCCTTGATCATCCGTAGCCGCTGAGGCGCCAGCGGTTGAGCTGGGATCTGCCGCGTGCCGCGCAGCATGAACGCGCGGGCCGGAGCCAGCCACGCTTCTGCCTCGGCCTCGATGATTCCCGAGGCCAAACCAGCGTGCTCTCCCTCGACGTGACGGACCGCGGCAACGGCCGCGAGGAGCCGCCGGTCCACGAACCCGTCATCCAGGAATGGACAACCATCCAGCAAAGAAATGGGGAGGGCGAGAGCTGTTGTCATGACGCTGCCGTTTCCGTGCCCCGAAGGGCGCTCAGCGAGTGCCTAGTCAAATGCGGATTTTCATCGAGAGGACCGTGGTCCACGCCGATGGGCACGATTCCAACTCCAGCGCGACGTCCGACCTGCAAGCATGGGAGCGGATAATCGGCCGCGTCCGGCTCCGGAGTGAAGAACACATCCGGTATGTTAGATAGCTGTTTGAGAACGTCGGGGCCACAGCGGACACCGTCATATTCGTCGTGATCGAACCGCGGATGGCCAATGTCGAAATCATGAATAACAGCGACACCGTCATGAATCGCTGCGAGCTCGCGCGCGAGAGGCCATCCCTCACCCCAGTGCGCGTCCAGGAAGAGCAGTATCGGTGAGTGTCGCTCGCTTACTTCAGCGACGAGACTCGGTGAATCGCAATGCTTCACGACGACGTGGTCACTGCCGCTGAGCCTACTTGCGGTGAACTGGGCTGCACCTGCGTCGATATCGCACGTGAATATGGGAATTTCGGAATACGCACCCGCCAGGTATGCAGTCGTGTCGCCGAGGAAACAGCCGGTCTCAACGATCGCGGCTGGCCGGTAGGCAACGGCGATCTCCTCGAACAGAAGCGCAGTATGAACATCGAAGCCGAACGGACCTCCACCATCCGAGAGCCGAACCGCGCCTGCCCGCTCGACGCCATAGAAGCAGGAAAGGATTTCGGACATGCGCTTATCTAGCGAATTCGCTCCCATGGACTCCAGCCTTTCTGTTCAGTCATGGCTGATATTCCGCTCGCCTCCTCGGTTCTGTCAACCCCTCAATTTCGGCTTCTTTCTCTGCTGTTTTTCTGCATGCGAAAAACGGCTCTGTACTATGGTTCAATCGTGCCTGCAAAACTGTCTGTGAGGTAGTTAAGTTAGCTAGGGTGGGGGCCTCGCGCGGCAGACAATTTCCGCCTGTCCTGGATTGCTGGTTGGGCCACCACCAGTGCTGTGCCGGTGCCTGCCGTCTAGGCCTTTCACCAGGCGTGCCGGTTCTCGGCCAGACCGGTGCGGTCCTCGGACAGCGCGCTACCGGTGATTTGATCGAAGAGGCCGCGATATCGCTCGATGAGGGCAGGAGCAGTGATGAGAAGCTCTGCTCTCTCGGTCCGGACGCGGACGTAGGAGTCGCCGTAGTCATCGACGAGGGTGAAGGTTCGTACGGTGCCGGCCCCGGCACTGGCGGTGTGTACGACTTCGTTCAGCGCGAGAAGAACGCCCAGCTTGTCTCCTGCGCCAGCGGCTTTGACCCAAGCGGTGAGCTCATCGTTTGCTGGGGCCGCCTCACCGTTTTCGACCCGGGAGACGAACGACTGGCTGAGACTGGTCTTGCCGCACATCTCCCGCTGTGACAACCCGGCGAGGGTCCGGATGGCCATCAGCTCACGCCCGAGCTGGCGACGAAACCGCCGGGCAGTAGGGGTGAGTACCGATTCCTCAGAGGTCACAGCCTTGACCTTTTGAGGCCTTCGGTGATCGTGGCTGGCGCCCTCATCCGCTGAGCCGTTCGGTGCGCACTGCCTGCGGTGAGCCCACACTCATACAGAGCAGTTGCGCGCTTTGCCGCCGCTGGCGCGCGAGGCCAGGCTCGCCTCGAAGATCGGCAATGTCGGCGAGTTCGTCGAGCGCGCTGGCCTGGTCTGCCGGTGCGGCGATCTCCTGGGCAAGCTGGAGCATGATGGCCAGTTCCTGCTCGGCCGTGGCCAGCTGTCCGGCCCGGATGTCGGTGCGCGCAAGGAAGAACAGGATCCGGGCGCGGTGGTACGGATCCGGGTTGATGTCGGTGAAGTGTTCGAGGGACTCGGTGAGCAACGTGCGGGCCTGGTTGAGTTCACCGGCGGCGAGGGCGACTTCGCCGAGGTGGCGGGTCATCAACGCGGCGCCGCGTGGATTGTCGATGTCGGTGTGGATTTCGCGGGATTCGCCAAAGCGCGTCTCGGCCTCGGCCAGGTTTCCGGTGGCGAGCGCGACGGTGCCGCGGACTTCTAGAGCACTGGCTGCGGCCTGGCGATGCCCGGCTTCCGTCGCGAGTTTGTGGGCCGTGGCTGCTACCGCGCCGGCGGTGCGATAGATCTTCTGTCCGAGGTAGGCCTGGGCGATTCCGATGTACATGAGCGCCTGGGCGGGCAGGTCCCCGAGGGTCTCGGCGGCGGCCAGGCCGCGTTCGTGCATCGTCACCGAGAGCTGGTGTTTATTGGTCCGGTTGAACAGGCCACCGAGAGCTTCGGGGAACTCCCACGCTTCGCGGTACAGGCCCAGCTCGACGGCCAGGAGCTGGAGTTCGATGATCGTGTCGAGTTCGCCTTCCAGCAGTGCGACGGCGTCGGCCTGGCTGAGTTGCATGATGGGCGGGCGCTGGACGTAGCGGCCTAGGTACCAGCGGCCGGGGTTGATCGCGAGCTGCGCGGCGGAGACGACCCGCAGATACCAGTCGATCAGGCGGACGAGGGCGGCGTGCCGATCCTGGTCGGTGTCGTCTTGTTCGCTGATCCGGCCAGCGTGGACCGCAGCGTGGGCATGGAGGCTGTACCGGTGCCGGAGGAGGCCCGCATCGACCAGCGCATCAAGATGCCCCCGCACCTCGCGCCAGTCCCTCCCAGCCAACGCTGCCGCGCCTTCGACGTCGATGGCGATGCCGGGGTGCAGGCTGAGGCGTCCGTACAGCTGGCGCTGAGGGCCAACGAGTTCGTTGATCCGTTGGTCTGCGGTGGGTGTGTTCATTGGTTGTCCTCGGTTGTGGGGGTGAAGGGCAGGATGCGGGCGCCGTTCATGACCAGGCCGGCCAGGACGGCCCGGCTGGTGATGACGGTGATGCTCGGTCCGCTGGGGAGGAGGGGCCGGACTTGTGCGGCGCTGACGGCGCCGTCGATCAGGACGAGTGGGCCGTCTTGGGTGCGGCTGCGGTACCAGGCCGACCGCTCGGCGGTTTCGGTCGGCATCTGGTCGGCGGGGACGCCGAGGTCGTGTAGCCATTGGCCGAGGACCTGTCCGGGGTCGGCGGGTGGCTGGTCGACGGGGGTGTGGTGCAGGTCGGTGTAGAGCGCGGCGGGTTCGTGGTCGGCGGTGGCCGCGAGTTCGTGCAGGAAGGTGAGCGCTGCGGTGCTCATGCCGGCGCCGGCGGGGCCGGTGAGCACGAGCACCAGCGGCAGCGAAGGGTCCATCCGTTGGTGTTCTTTGAGCAGGGCGTGTAGTGCCTGGACGGCTGCCTTGGCCAGGGGACGGGTCAGGGGCCGGGGTGGGGGAAGCTGGCGGGGTGGTGGCGGTAGCTGGGGGACGTGGAGGTTGATATGGACGTCGCCGATAGCGCTCGCTTGGACGCTGAGCTCGGGCCCGATCTGCGCTCTTCGTCGGGTGTCGCCGAGTGTGATGAGACTGATCGTTTTCTCTCCGGCGGTCGCGGCATCGAGCATGATCAGCCGGGCGCGCAGGATGAGCACCGCGGCCAGGAATGCGACACTTTCGGGTTCGTGGTCGGCGGGCCGGTTCTGGAAGGACGTGGCTGTCACGGCGGAGGCGAGTGCGCGGGCCGCCAGTTCGAGGTATTCGAATGCGGCGGCGTCGTGTGCGGATGCCAGTTCCAATAGCGCGGCGGCGATGTTCAGGCCACCGAACGCGACCAGCTGCTCGGTCTGGATTGGCCCGGCGAGGCGGAGGCATCCGATGGCGGCGTTGACCATCTGCTCGCGGGTCGCGATCAACTCATCAGCGGCTTGCGCTGAGATCTGTCCTGCCGAAGCGTTGAACGGCACGAACGTGTCGACCCGCGGTCCCGGCACGGGCGCAGAGCTTCGCCCAGGCCAGCATGCGCGTGGCCGGTGATCGCCGGTGAGGCCGGTCATGTGCCGGCATCCTCTCGCGGTCCCCGGCCCCGAAGCTCCACGCGTTTGTAGAGGAGGACCTTGCGGATGGTGGAGTAGGAGTAGGGATACCTGTCCACACACGCACGGATGGAAATGCCGGACAGATAGTCCGCCACGACCTTTCGCATCTCGGGTTCGCTGACGTCGTTAGGCGGCCTCGGGTCGATCACGCCTTTGGCGACCAGGGCGTCGCGAATGACCAGCGGGTGTCGTCGGACCTGCCTGGCGACGTACTTGAAAGTCCGCCACTGCGCCTCGTCGATTCTTTGGGAATCGACCGCCGAGCGACGCTGCTTATACAGGTCGCAGATCTTGGTGCGTTCGGCCTCGGTGAGGCGAGCCATCCTCAACTCCTGCTATTCAAACCGGCAGCGGACACACCACCGGGCTATGGCGGACGCGGCCCCGCCCCCGCGCGGGACGGGGCCGCTCATCTATCGGGTTGATCACCGGGTCACCAGTAGAAGGAGACCGGCCAGGGCCACCAGCGGTTCATCGTGCGCACCTCCTTTTCGTTGGTCAGGCCGTCTGCGGGATGCGTTATCACGTCGCGATCGCGGCGAGGACGATGACTCCGAGCAGCACGCATATGAGTACGGGCGTGCTCGGCAGCTGGCGTTGGACGAATCGGACTCGGATGGTGCGGCGCCCGGTGCACACCCGGATCAGGTAGGGGATCCCGAGGGCCAGTGCCGCGAGTTCGATGAGTCCTTTCACGGTTAGGGGCGGGCTGCGGTGGCGAGGGCGTGGACGAATCGGCTGGCGTCCTCGACGGTGCCGATGCCGGAAGGCAGGTCGGTTCCGGGGCGGGCGCAGTAGCCCTGCACGGCGAAGGTGGTGTTGCAGCCCTCGGTGACGTCGGCGATGCCCGCGGCCGTGCGCGAGGCGGGCGTACGTCCGAGTTGGTACAGGGCGGCGTTGATCGGTCCGAGCGGGCGGCCGGCGACCTGGGCGGCGTCGGCGACGATGCCGGCGAACAGTGGTGAGGCTGCTGATGTGCCGGCGGTGCGGACCCAGCCGGGCTGCTGCCCGGATAGGACCTGGTACCGGGAGGTGTACATCCACACGCGGCTGGCGACCGAGCCGTCCATCGACACGTCGGCGTTACCGCGGTGGTCACCGACGATGTTGCGGATGGCGTCCTGGTAGTTCGGCCTGGTGAACGCCTCACTGAGGGCGCCGCCGGTCGCGAAACCATCGCCGTCGTGTTCGCCCCATACGGTGTCGGGGGTGGTGCGGTTGCCGCGGTCGTCGGCGTGCAGTTCGGTGCCGGCTACGGCGGTCACGAGCGGGCTGGTGGAGATGAACGCGGCGCTTTGCTTGGAGTACAGGGCATCACCGGCGAGGTCCGGTCCGGTGGCGCCCGTGTCGCCGTTCGCGGACAGCACGGTCATCCGATGGCGGGCGGCAGTGGCCAGCCCGGCGGCCTGGGAGCGGATCACGTCGGGGCCCTTGCCGGGGTAGGCCTCGTCGTAGTTGCCCTCAAACCATCCGTAGGACAGCGACACCGCGTCGACGTGGTGCTTCGACAGTGCCGCGATGGTGTCGATCGCGCCCTTGAAGCCGGAGAAGGTGTTCGCGACGTCTTTCTCCGTTTGGATGTCGAGGATCCGCGCGCCCGGTGCCATCGTGTGGATCATCTCGGCGTCGAGCTCCAGCTCCTCGGCCGTGATCGCCTGCACGTAGTCCGACGGATCAAGCTCTTTGGGGTGACCGACCTTGATCACCGTCAATTTCGGCTTGGGCAGGCCGGTCTTCTTGGAGTAGATCTCCAGGTCGTGACCTAAGACGGGGTTGACGCCGGGCTCGATGAGCGCGACCGTGCGGCCCGCTCCGGCGTCGGGACCGAGCTTGTCGGCTCCGTACAGGTGCCGGAGCTGGGCGGGCCCGTAGCAGGGCGACCCGTACCGGGCGATGCATTCGGAGGGCAGCAGCGGATGGTCGATGCTCTGTCCGGCCGCTTTCGTGGTGACGTGCGCGCCGGCGCGCTGCTGCGCGCGGGCGCCGGCGAGGCTCAGCACACCGGCGTCGGCGGCCGACCGGATCGGCGATGATGCCGCCGCGGGCGCGGCGGTGGTGGCGTTGGAGTTGCTCGTGAGGGCGGCGGTGGCTGCCGCCGCGCAGGTCAGGGCCGCGAGCGGAGCGGCGATGAGCAGGGACGTTCGTTTACGGGACAACAGGTTGGCTCTTTCTGTCTCGATGGGATCCCCCGAACCAGCACGGCTGGGGAGGTTCTTGGGGGCCGCACGACCGGCCGCGGGGGCTAAGCCGGCCGTGCGGAGCTTTTACCGACGGGGTTCAGCGGCGGTGTCGGCTGGCCAGGGCGAGGGCAGGCACGAGCCGCCGGGTATCCCCGGCGGTGCCGTTGCCGGAGACGATGTCCCAGCCGGTGCGGGCGCAGTAGCCGGGATTGCCCGCGACCGCGTTGCAGCCACTGGTCACATCCAGGAGACCGGCGGCCTTGGCGCGGGCAGGTTCGGCGGCCAGTGCGTACAGGGCGGGATTGATGTTGCCGAGCGGCTGTCCGGCGGCTTGGCGGACGAGGGCGAGCAGGCCGGCGGTCAGGGGCGCGGCTTCGGAGGTCCCGGCGATCCGGTACCAGCCGCCGGTGTTGGAGATGGTGCCGCCGAGCACGTTGTAGGTGCTGCGGACGATGATCCGAGAGTCGACGTCGGCGTTCATCGCGAAGTCGCTCGTCGCGCGGTGGTTACCGACCTGGCCCTTCACCTGGTCCTGGTACGTAGGCCGGCCGAAGATCGCGGACAGGCCACCGCCGGTCGCAACGCCCAGGCCGTGGGTATCGGACCAGACGGTGTCGGGGCTGAGGCGGTTCCCGTTGTCGTCCAGGTGGACGCCGGTGCCGGCGACGGCGGTCACGTGCGGGGAGGAGGCGGGCCAGGGCACCACCGGATCCGCGCTTTGGCCATCGGTGTCGCCGGTGTCGCCGTTGCTGACCACCATGGTCGCGCCCAGACGGCTGATCTGCGCGAGGCTGCGGTCAAGGGTGTTCCACACCGCGTTCGGTGTGCCGGTCTCCAGCGAGCCGTAGGAGTGACTGAAGATCACGCCGGGGTGGGCCTGGGTGTAGGACCGCATCGCGGCCAGGATCGCCGGGTAAGGGCCGTAGGTTTCGTCACCCTGTCCGTTGGTCGCGAGCACGACGATCCGGGCGTCCGGCGCGATCGAATGGATTGCCGTGGCATCCAGCGTCGTCTCCTCGGCGTACTCATACCGTGCCGGTGCCATCGGGTCATCCGGGGCCGGCATCGGCGGGATCTTGCCGTAGTGGTGGACCTCGATGTTCGGTGCGGGCAGGTGGTACTGGCGGCTGTAGAGCGCCAGGTCCTCGGCGAGCCGATCCGAGCCCCAGATCGTGGGGAGCACCACCGTCACGCCGCGCCCGGTTAACCCGGCCCGGTGCGCGGCATCCGCACGGTAGGCGTGCGCGAGCTGGAGGCCGGAAAAGCACGGCGCCTGGTAGGTCTTGCGGCACTCTGCCGTGGTCGGCGGAGACGTCGCCGGCGTGCCCGCAGCGGCGGCGTTGGGGCGCGCGGCCGTGACGTCGGCGCGGGTGAGGTGCCGCGGATGCCGCAGGTCCGGCATCGCCAAGATGCCCGCCTGCAACTGCCGGGCGAGATCGGTGCCGGGCCGGTCGGCGGCCGTGGACTGCGCCGATACCGACGCGGCGGTGGAGGTGCCAGTGGAGGTGGCCGCGACGACCGCTGTGCCGCTGCCAACAAGCACGGCAGCCGCCGCGATCAGGGATGGCCATTTCAATCGGGACAAGGAATTACTTTCTAAATAGATGGGATCCCCCGAACCCACACGGCATTGGTCACCGGTGGGAGATCTGTGTCCTACTCAGGACTCGTCGCCGCCGCGGGCCTTGGAGCGCAGCTCTAGGAGCTTGGCGGCGGCTTCGCGTGCCTCGGTGCGACTGCCGGCGGGGGTGAGTGGCTCGTTGTTGTGCCAGAACCACAGGTGGTGGGCGTCTGTCGGGTTGCTTCGGCAGGTGACATCGCCGGGCAGATCGGCGATCTGCAACGCGACGCCGCTTCTGCCGATCCCGTTCACATGTGCGATGACGTTCTGGCTCTCCAGGGCCTGCTTGAGTTGCTCAAGATGGCGGACGATCTGGCCGAGGAAGTTGGTTTCTGCCACCACGGTGGTGTCCTTTCCAGGAGTAGGGGGACTGGCGCGGTTCGTGGATTCCGCAGGTCAGCCCGATGCGCTGCCGAGGGCGGGAGCGTGCGGTGTGTAGGTGACGGGGAGCGCGGTTACGCCGGTGGCGACGATGGAGGGCATCGGTCGCAGATGGTCCGTCGCGAGGGTGAGGTCGAAGGTGGTGAAGAGGCGTTCCAGGGCGATCGCGCCTTCCATCCGGGCCAGTGGTGCGCCGAGGCAGAAATGGGTGCCATGTCCGAGCGATAGGTGCCGGGCGTGTTGGGTGCGGGCGATGTCGAATCGTTCGGCGGTGGGGCCGTGCGCGGCGGTGTCGCCTGCGGCGGCGGCGAAGCAGAGCAGGAGCGCTTGTCCTGCGGGGACCGTCACGTCGTCGAAGTGGACGTCGGTGGTGGTGTAGCGGAACGGCATTGCCGCGATCGGCGGGGCCCACCGCAAGGTTTCTTCTACGGCGGCGCTCCAGGGCAGGATCCCGCCGAGGAGCAGGGGGAGTTGCTCGTGGTGGGTGATGAGGGCGGCGGCCGCGTTGGTGATGAGGTTGACCGTGGTCTCATGGCCGGCGCCGAGCATGAGGATCAACGTCCAGACCAGCTCGGTCTCACTCAGCCGGTTGCCGGCGTCGCGGGCCTGGATCAGTCCGCTGGTCAGGTCATCACCGGGTGAGCGGCGTTTGGCTGCGATCAGGTCCGCGAAGAAGTCCTGCAGGGCCTGGTGGTTGGTGGCCGCTTGGGCGGGTGTGATGGTCTGGTCGAATACCGTGGCGCACAGCCGCTCCATGTCGGCGCGGTCGTCCTCGGGGATGCCGAACAGTTCGCTGATCACCGTTAATGGCAGTGGCAGTGCGTAGCTGGCCTTGAGGTCGACGGCACAGATGTCGAGCTGGCGCATCTGATCGATGAGCCGGTCGGCGATCGCGGTGACGCGCGGACGCAGCTGCTCGACCTGGCGGGCGGTGAACGCCTTGGATGTCAGGTCCCGCAGCCGCCGGTGCTGGGCATCGTCGGTGTTGAGCATGTTCGGCGCCGCGATCCAGGAGATAAGCTCCCAGTCCGACCGGATGTGTCCTTCACGCCATGCGGTCCAGTTGGCCGGGTCTTTCGCGTAGGTGACCGGGTCGTTCAGGACGGCGGTGAGTGCGGTGTGGTGGGTTACCGCCCACGCCGCAACATTGCCGGGAAGCTGAACCGGCGTGATGGGGCCGCGTGCGCGGAGTGCCGCGGCCTGCCCGTGGGGATCGGCCGGATCAAGGACGAGGGCATCGGGGCGCATGTGCTGCCGCTTTCGCTGGGGATGGCCTGAGGGTTGAACTCGACAGGAAGCGCGGAATAGGCGCTGGCGAAGACCGAGGGCCGAAGCGTCAGGTCGGCCGCCGGAACGGCAAGGCGCAGGCCGGTCAGCCGGACCAGCAGGGTTTCGATCGCGATGGTGGCAATGCGCAGCGATTGGTCCTTGGCCGGGCACTGGTGGTCGCCGACCCCGAACGCCAGATGCGCCCGGTTGTCGGCACCAGGACCGTTGAAGTGGGCGGCCATTGATCTGTTCGCCGCGGCGAGCCCCAGAGCGATCGGACTGCCGGCCGGAATTGCCACGTCTCCGAAGCTGACGTCTTCGGTCGGGTAGACGAACGGGTAGGCGGTGAACGGTGCCTTCAGCCAGAGCGCCCGGTGAATGGCTTGTTCCACGGTCAGGCGGTGCCCGCCGACAGCCCGACCGGTGTGCTCATCGGTCAACAAGATCTGCAGGGTGTTGCCGATCAGCGCAGAGGTGGGGGTGTTGCTCGCGCCGATGAGCAGGACCAGGTGCTCCAGCACCGCCTCATCACTCAGCCCCGCGCGGTGTTGAAGCAGGGACGTGGTCAGATCCGCGGCCGGCCGCTGACGTTTTTCGTTGATCAGATCGCCGAGCAGGCGGTGCAGCCGCCGTCCGGCGCGTTCGGCGTCGGTGCCGTCCCAGATACGGGCGAGGATGTCTAGGAGCCGATAGCCGTCCTCGTCGCGCAGGCCGAACAGGCGAGTGCAGACTAGGAGGGGCAGCATGTCGGTGAACTCACGAACCAGGTCCGCCTGGCCGCGTGAGATGAACGTGTCGATGAGCAGGTTGGCGGCGCGGCGGACGTCGTGCTCCAGGACGTGCAGGTCGATCCGGTCGAGGCTGTCGGTGATGGCCCGACGTAGCCGGGCGTGCTCTGGCCCGTCCGCGAAAAGCACGTTCGGCCGCCAGGTCATCATCTGCAGCAGCTCGGAAGTGTGGGTGATCCGGCCGCGTGCATAGTCACGCCACTGCCGTGAGTCACGAACGTAGGTCTGCGGGTCTCGGCAGATTGCGACGATGGTCTCGTAGTCAGTGGCCAAGAACGCATGTGCGCCGGGCTCGAGCTCGACCCGCACGACCGGCGCTAACGCGGCCAGAGCCTGCAGAGCGGCGGTCGGACTGCGTCGGAACTCATCGCCGTACAGCCGGACAGCGGGACGCTGTGTGGGGAAGTTGCCTGCGGTGTTTGAGGACGGATGGGTCATGGGGGGGTGCTCCAGCGGTCTTTCGGGAGGGAGACATCACGGGGCGCTGTTTAGTGCGGCGCGCGGCTGATTTCCGAGTGGGATTGACGCAGGGTGACACTCACGCCTGCGCGTCGCTCTTTGCGCTCCCGGTACATCTGCTCGCGTACCCGCGTCGCGACCGGCCCCGGAGTGTTCGCCAGACGCACGACATCGAGCCGCCGATAGCCGTAACCACTTGGGAACGGGAACAGGTGCTGACGCTCAAGGAGGCCGGCGGCATACCAGTCCGCCACCCGTCGCTCGCTCACGCCGAAGATCTCCGCGACCTGCGACTCGCGAAGGTATGCAGGTCCGAACAGCAGGAACACGTCTAATCCTTTGCAGAGTTTGGGCGGCCACTCCAAGCACGGAGATGGCCGCCGCAGCCGGGGCGCTCGTGCTGGGGCGGGCGCGCAGCCCGGTATTCCGATGCCGGGGAAGGCGGACGGCCATGCAGCGGTCCTGGGCTGCGCGCCCAGCTCTACGGCGCACCTGCTCGCGGGCAGCCAGCTCTTGGGGACCATGCCGGTGGCGAGCATCCGGTCGGCGCGTTCCTGGAGGTACAAGTCATCGATGACCAGCTGGTGAGACGTACGGGCAGGTAATGCGGCTATCTGCACGCCGCCGACCACAAGTCCACTGCCGCGCGGATTTGAAGGGTGATGGCGCGTCTCGGCCCTCAGCCAATTGGGGTAGATGTGACACGCGGCGTTTCTCTCGTGATCGGAGTTACTCACGGCGCCGGCTCCTCGGCTGCGGCGCGCAGTGATGACCGTGGTGTGCTCGTTCTTCGCCAGGACAGCACGGCCATGGCTCAGGACGATCGGGTCGTTGTCGACGTAGACCACGCGGGTTCCCGGCGAGATCTCCTGCGCGACCTCGTGCAGGTTGCCCACCGTGGGTAGGCCGGAGCCGATATCGACGAGCTGGCGGATTCCGCATTCGTCGACGAGGTACCTCACGGCTATTCGGAGGAAGGCCCGATTCTCCTGCGCGACGATCCGTATGTCCGGGATGAGGGCTTCCACCCGCTCCGCCGCGACCCGATCGACCTTGAAGTTGTCCTTGCCGCCGAGCCAGCAGTCGTACATTCGGGCGGGGCTTGCTGTGTTGACGTCAGCCGCGTCGTGTCCCGCCTGGATTTGGAGGCCTTCGGTGCTCATTGGCCAACGCTCCGGAGCACGTGCTGGACCTGATCGGCGGCTGGCTTGACGTCCGTCAGGAGGCCGACCGTTTGCCCGCCGGGCAAGCAGTACGCGAGACCGTCAGGTGTTTCGTCGCAGGTGATGGTCTCGGTCAGCGGACGTTCGCCAGGGCTGCCCGTCCCAGGGTTCGTTACCTCAAGGACCGGGCCGGTGCTACGCCGGCGCACATGGGCAACCCACTTGCGTCGGTTCAGCTCATCGGCAAGGTCCTGCAGGCCGGTTTCTTGTTCGCGCTCACCCATGCCTACGGAAGGTAGGTGCGCCCTTTTTCGTGATTTTCACGAGAGTGAAAAGACGGCAATCCGTTCCCAGATCGCGCCAATCGGCGGACCGATTCGCCTATTTCGGCCCGTTATGTACCATTTGCGGTCTTGGTTTGGTTCCCTAAATAGGCGGACTGCTTCCGTGTCTCCCTGGAGTTAGTGCGGCACGCCCATCCGTGCGGCCATCGCGCGCAGCTCCTGTCCTCCGGCGGTGCTTACCGCTCGGCTCAGTAGGGAGCCGACCGTTTCCCGTACGGCCGCGCTATTACGGATCTTGTGGGGGGCGACGTTCTCGGCCCGGCGCAGCCAACGCACGGCCTCGCCTCTCATGCGCGGTTCTCGGGCGAGCCCGCGGCCTACGTCGGAGAGGAACGCGGCCCGGCGCCCTCGGCGCCCGGCCAGCCGTTCCTCATCGACTCGGTTGGCGAGCTGCAACAGGTTGCCGCCGGTCTGGCCGCGCTCGACCGCCAGGGCGACCCGCCACACACCGACGTTGGTCGTAGAGAAGGCTCCCCAGTTGTCGGTGGGGGTATCGGGTATGCGGCCTGCGAGTTCCTCCGCCTGGTCAAGCCAATGCTCGGCGCGGTTGTAGTTGTAGATGACAGTCGCCGACAGCGACGCGGCGAGCGTGAGCATGCCGAGTACCTGCACCCCGGTGTTATCCGCGGCCTTGGACTCCAGGTCGTTGGCGGCCTGTTCCGCTGCAATGAGCGTCGCGTCCCGTGAACCGGCGGGCATCGTGTGGATGCGCAGCGACGCGGCTTTGCCACTGCTGATGGGGTCGTCGAGGATGCGGGCCACCTCGACCGCACGCATTGCGGCGATATGAGCCAGGTCGCTATATCCCAGATCCTTACTGGTGAACGTCGCGGTCTGGAATGCCTCGATCAGGGTCTCCAGCGCTACTCGATAGGCGGCTTCGTCGGCGGGTGCGCAGGCGTGAACGTGCAGTTCATCGATGAGTGAGGGCAGAGCGCTGCCGACCTGCGTGTGTTTGTATTCGCTGTGGTCGATGCGCTCCATCTCGGCGACCAAATCCACCAGCGGGCGGGCACGGTCGGTAGCCGGTGCCGTCAGGGTGTTGATCAGCAACGCCGCACGGATATCGGGGATCATGGCGTGGGGCTGTGACTGCACAGGATCCTTCGTCAGGTGCGGTCCGCCGACCAGTTCGGTCTCCGACACCCTCAGAGCGGCGGCCAGAGCGGATATGTGTGACCGCCGATCGAGCGCACGCAGGCCGCGTTCCGCCATGGACAGGAACGAGGGCGTCAGCCCTGCCTGGCCAGCAAGCTGCGCGAGGGTCATCCCGCGCCAACGCCGCAGTACCCGAAGACGTGCACCGATAGTGGTCGCGTCATGCATTGGTCCTGCACCTCCAGAAAGCCTCGACGACTTCAGAATAGGGCGGGGGACACGCGGTTTGAAGCGCGACCGTTTAGTGGGGGACAGTATCCGCGAGGCCACGTCCCGCAGCTCGCGCCCGCCTGCCTCTGCGACCGCACAGTTCACCATGCGGGTGACCGCTTCGCGGACGGGTAGAGAGTTACAGATCCACTAGGTGTGACCTCTTCTGCCGTTGAACCGGCTCACGGCTTCGCCGCGCGTCTCGGGTCGCGGGCGAGCCGTCGGTCGACGTCCGGAGATAATCGGCTTTGGGACCTTTCTTGTTGCTGATGTCCCCGATGCAAGCATCCATAACCAACTCAAGTACGGCGCCGTCGGCCGTGCAGTCGGCCACGGCCACGGACAGACATGACGTTGGTGCTGGGGAACGACATCCGGTTCTGCTCGGCGTGTCCGGGATTCGCCTGCCCGGCTCAGGGGGCGCGCTGCGGTGAGCAGGGGTCCAGCTCGTCTAGGTACTGAGGAGCGGGCCTCGCGACCGGGGCAGGGGCGGTCGTCATCTGCGTTGGCCTCGCAACAACCGTGTGGCTTTTGAGAATTGAGATTCCGTAACGTTACGGGCGCGTGCGGGGAGTCAGCCAATCTTGAAGTTGGCGGTGACGAAATTGGTAGGCAACTCCGGACACGCGCAGCACGTCGGCCCGATACGCCCATTCCAAGAACGCGCCGAACCGCAGCGGCGTCCGGCCGCGGGAAGCAGAGACCACGACACAGATGTGGTACCGCAACCACACATTCGACCCGAGTGCGAGCCAGCCCGTGAGTCCACCTGTGAGGCCGCCCACGAGTCCCCCCACGAGCCCGCTCGCGAATCCGACCGTGAGCCCGACGACGAGCCCGACCACGAGCCCGCTCGGGAGCCCGAATGTGAGCCCGAGCGTGAGCCCGAAGCGGCCATCTGCGTGAATGACGTCTTGGGGGCTGACAGGTTCGGGGGAAGGATCACTGAACGCGGCTGCGAGGCCGACCGCGAGCCCGCCGGCGAATCCACCCGCGAGGCCGATCGCGAGCCCGTCGGCTAGTCCATCGGCGAGTCCACCGGCGAGTCCACCCGTGATTCCGCCAGCCAGTCCGCCTGTGAGTCCCCACATAGGTCCCCACATGAGTCCCCGTATGAGCCCGGCTACGAGGCCGCCCACGAGCCCGGCCACCAGCCCGCCCACGAGTCCCCACGCGATCCCGCCCGCGAGTCCCCCCGCGAGCCCGCCCACAAGCCCGCTTACGAGCCCGAACGCCAGCCACGTGGTGAGCCTGCGCAGACCCCGGCGGGTAACCAGATGACCGACATTCAGGCGGCGTGGCACAAGCCGCCAAACCATCGAGACGGCCAAGATCCATTCAGGGACGGCGAGTGCCAGAAGGGGGTAGGTCCGGGTAATGACACCGGCGACGAGCGCCGCCATACCGGGAACGGCAGCTAGGGCGACGTGCGGGAGCCGCGTGGCGCGCTGGCCGGCCGGACGCCACCATTGGGCCATTTCGATATCGGTCGCCGATCGGCCGTGCCGGGCCTGCCAGTCCAGCCCGGCCGCCAAGGCGGTCAGCCAGCACTGAACCTTCTCTACCGGATAGCGGCCGTCGGGATCGTGCAATCGCACCGCCGCGGGCACATATCGACTCAGCAACAACCGCTCGACCCGGCGGCCATGCTCCTCCTCATCCTCCGGCACCGGATCGGACCGATCCTCCTGTCCCGACGCGGGATCGGGGAGCAGTTCGGCCGGGTCGCCGCCGTCGCGGAAGACCGTCAACGCCAGCGTCAACCGCCATGGCGTCGCCAACTGCCTGGCCACCAGCCCATCCGGGTGGTTCTCCAACTCCTCCAGCACCGGACCCCACCGGCTCAACTCGTCCTCGTCCCGTAACTGATCGAGCAGATACCCCGCGGCCTCACCACCGCCCAGCGGGACTATCTCCACGTGGGTCGCCCGGTCCACCTCTACTCCAAGCGCCGCGTGCTCCTCGCTGCGACACGTCACGACCATCGCGGCTCGCTCAAGTCCCGCCATGTAGGAGTTCAACGCCCGAACCGCTGTCCGTGCCCGCTCCGGCTGCCCGGACGGGTCCATCTCATCCAACCCGTCCACTACCGGAATAACGCGCCGGTCCCGCACCAGTCGGCCCGCCACCTTTACACCCATGCCGAACCGGGCCGCCAGATGACCCTCGAACCATTTCTCGAACCCGCGGCCGGTCTCCCACGCGGCGGCGCTGATCACCACTGGCACCGGTCCACCCCGCTCCCGCCGCCGTTGCTCCAACAGCCGAACCACCAATTCCAACACGAGGACCGTTTTGCCCGACCCCGCCGCACCCAGCACGACCAGCCGACCCGGAGACAGGGACCGGTAATAACCCAGCACAGACTCCAGATCTCCCTCGCCGGCTCCGCCCACCTCACGGAACCGGCCTGCCCCCTTGATAAATCGCACATTCGCGGCGCGATCCTCCACCTCACCGGTGCCGATCAACCGCGACCGCGCGACTGTGGCCTGGGCCAGCACCACCGCAGCCAGCTCCGTCTCCGCCTCCGCCACACCCAGCTCGGCGCGGCCCGAACCATCGACGAGCTTGTCGGCGACGACCAGCACCACGCCGAACGCGCTGACCCCCAACCCCCACACGTTCGCCCAGCCCACCCAGCGGTTGAACTCATCGGAACCGCCGGCGAGCCACGCACGGACCAGGATCGTGGCCGCCAGCAACACCACCGCCGCCGCCAGCAGCACCCAGCCCACGATCCGCAGACACCGCCGCACCCCGGCCCCCCATCCCGTCCTAGGCCACCCACCGTCGCCCAGACTCTACGAACCCCGCATACTCCCCGCAGTGATAACGCCGCCCGACGGCCGACCACGGCCATCACAAGACAGCCCAGATCAAGATGTCATCGGCGCAACAACCGCGCTGGACGGCCGTGGGCGAGCCCGGACTGGCTTCGTTCGCGAAAAGGGACACCGGGTGTTCGCGGCTACGGCACCACTTCGCCCAGCGCCGAATGATCAATTTTCGTGAGGAGCGGCTCCACTTGTGGTCCTCAGGCGTCCGTCCTTGGCGCCTTCTCGGTGACGACGACCTTCAGTGACGTAGCGGTCGCCGCGGATGCACCCGCCCATGCTCAGCTATACCTTCGTGACCCCGGCTCGCCCGTTGTCTGCGATTTACCCGCGATGGCGGCACGGACATGGCAACCTCTGAGCAGCAACGAAAGGACCAGACATGCCAATTCTCTTCTTCGCCGCCGCTGGTGCCCTATTTGCAGGCGGAACTGGCGGAGGGTGGTATCTGTGGAGGCGCGGCCAGCAGGAAGCAGCCAAGCGGATGCAGCATCAGGACGCCGAGGCTACGAAGCGGGCGCTTAGAGATGCCATCGACCTTGCTGACCTGCGTAACAAGGCACGAGAGGCAGGCTTGGACCCGGATGAGGTCGTTGCCGGATACGAGAAGTTGCGAGACTCACAGTTGTCCCCAGAGGACGTGCTCGAGAGGCTGAGCCGGGCGGTCATCACCGGCTGAACAGCTTTGCCCACGTACAGATCTGCCGCTAGCCCGCAACATGAATCACGCTCTCAGATTGCTTCGGAGACTCCTGGTCGACGATGACCGGCGCGTGATCGCTGCCGGCCGCGAGACCTTCGTCATAAAGATGCTGGATCTCCAGCACCCCTTGGTGGCGGCTGATCCAGACAGAGTCGAAACGCCGCGCTGTACCTGGGGAGTTCTTCCGGCGCCCGGTACGGTGGGTGATCGCCAGTGGACTGTGCGGGACGGTCTGCCGGAGTGCTGCGGTTGTTTCCGGCCTCTCGCTGAATCACCGACGCAGAGCATCATCGAGGGCGTGCGCCTTGGCGGGTTCCCACAGGCGAACGTCTCCCGGCTCGCCCTGCAGGTGCCGATCTCCCGTATTCCAATATGTCCGTGTGTCGGCGAAGTCGATTGCGTCGACCAGTAGCGTGCTAGCGTCCGCGCCGAACAGCATCGGTCCCGTTTGAGCCGCCAGCCACGAGGCGCAGGTGTAGTGCGTACACCTCTGATGGTCTACGGCTGGCCTAACACCCAGTTCAGCAGGGGCCGCATCGTGGGCTGGCCAACCGATCATCGCCTAAGCGGCACTAGGCATCGCGTTTGTCCACATCCTGCTTGTCGGCACGGTCACTGTGATCGCGGTCCCGAAAAAAGGACCGCTCCAGCACGTCGACAAGCGCTCCCTGACCTTCTCCGGATCTTGACCGATCAGGTCCAACCTCCGGCATGTGATCCTCCAGCAGCTCAGCCTGCGGCCCAGCCACCGGCTCAACAAGGAGGGGGCCGGCGCCGTGAGACCCGGCCGAGGTAGAGCCCCGCCCTGAAGCATCGCCCCCGGCATCGTCCGGGGGCTTCCGCATACCGGGAGAAGCTGAGTCAGTGGACCAATCCGTTCCACTACCATCGCTGCACATGACCGAGCCAGACGGCCTCAGCTTGGAGCGTCTCCAAGCTACGTTGGACGTGAGTCAGGATCATTGGGTCACCCTAAACTTCCGCCACCAGCCGACCAACCTCCCTCAGGTCCGACAGACGCTGGCTGCTCTCGAAACGATGTTGCAGTCTCTGGCGTTGGCCCACCTAGTGGCAAATCTCGAAACACGGACGGTTCAGGCCTCCTCCGTGGGCGAATCCGACGTTAAGCGCCTCAAGGAGCAGGTGCGTTTCGAGGTCGGCCGGATTTTCGTCGAGCACTTGAGCATTAACTCGCCGCTCCAGCTGGCCATGATGATTCCTGCGGGGGTCCTCACCGCGATTACCGGAGCGTTTGTATTCTTGCTCAAGAATCCGGAGAAGTTGGGCTCGTGGTGGCCGAGAGTCCAGACCGGGTACTACAAGGCTGAACGCGAGAAGCTAAAGGCACAGCGGGCGCTTGCACGACTCCAACGGGCGGCACCCGAGGGACACGTGGAGGTCGGTTCGGGTGAGGCTCGACCACCACTTGTACTGCCGGCGGATGGCCCTGAGCTTGGGGGAGACAGCCCCGCCTGACGTGTTGACGCGCCCGGCTAACAAGCGGGTTTCCCTCCACTTCCAAGGCCCGGCGGCTGGCTCCTAGCGTTGTGGTCCTCTCCGGAGGGATGCGTTCATTGTGCGCAGGCCAGCCTTAGTCCTGCACCGTGATTTCGAGCAGCTCCAGCCTTAACTGGATTAACGCAGCGTCCGATAGCTTCAAGTTCCGGACATCCGCTCATTCCGCCGAGCGTGCGCTGCCATACGCCCGATGGTGTAACTCTTCGTCAGCCTTCACGCTGCTCACATGCGCACGACCCAGCCGGGCGTGGCGCCACAGCGCGTGTGCCGAAACTCGCGAACATCGACCCGTGCCAGATTTGGGCGGTGCCCGAACTCCCGAACAACTGGTGCCGAGACTCGTTAAAGAAAGCCACCGGACTGTGTGGAAAGCGAACAGCAGGTCAAACGGTTGGGTGGAACGGTTGTGAATAAGCTTTTCCTTACTCGCGATAATTAGAGCGGTGTCGCGAGACTGGAGAGCCAGCGGAGGATTTCCTTGCGGGGCATGGACCATGCTTTGCCGTACCGCAGGCGGGTGGCGATGACTTGCCTGGTGAACTGCAGGTAGGGCAGAGCCAGAAGGTGCTGCTGACACGGGCAGGGCCAGTCTGGGGCACTGCTGCCCTGTCCAGGTGGGACCTCTGGCCGTGCTGGATGCAGCGGTTTCTTGCTGTGAGCTTGGGATAGGGCAACGCTAGGGCGCTGGTCACAGCCTGCGTATTCATTGAGGGCGTCGGTGAGGAGGCTTAGTGCGAGGTCGCGTGGCCCGTTGCCGTCGTAGCCCCAGTTGAAGCCGGAAGGTGAGTGCCGGACCAGGTGTGGCAGTGGCCGATAGGTGCGTAGAGGGGATTCGATCACCGCCGCGCCTAGACCGTCTGGTCGGGGCCATCCGTGGTAGATGACCTCGGCCTGCGATTCGCTGCCCAAATCAGAAGAGGATCTGCCATTGGTGGCGCGACCAGGTTCCGGCTGCATCGGAGCTGAGAAGGTCGCCATGTCTGCCAGGCGGTGTGTTAGAGGTGTCATGCCGGGTCCTGAGGGCGGAGCGGCCGGATGGTTGCTGTCGTGCGGTTTCCCCCGGACACAGGACGAGGGGCTTTGACCGGAGCTGTGCTGGGCGGTCTTTTTCCAGGACCTCTTGCTGGTGGAGGCTGCAGGAGGCGGAGTAGCAGCTTGTGGGTTTCCTCATCAGGTTCGGTGTCGAGGTCGGCGAGGCGGGTTTTCAGTTGTTGGTGGGTGCGGCGTACGGCGTCGGGGTGGCCGGATGCGGCTTGGATGCGCATGAGGTCGCGGTAGAGGGGTTCGGCGTAGGGGTCGTGGGCGAGGGCGTGTTCTAGTGCAGCCAAGGCCAGGTCCGGGTGATCGTTCTTGGCGAGTTGGGCCAGGCGGCTGAGTGCGTCGGTGGCTTGCCGTCGGAGGTTTTCGCGTTCGGTTTCGGCCCATTCGAAGGTGAGGTCTTCGGCGAGTTCTGCGGTGTACAGGTCGGGGACGAGCCGCAGCGCGTTCAGGCGGGTGGCGTCGGTGTCGGCGTTGTGGGCGCGGTTCAAAGTGCTTTGCAGCTGCCACAGGTCGACGGTGATGAGGTGGGGGTCGAGGCGGTAGCGGCCGGCCGCGTGGATGATGAACATCGGCTCGCGGAGTCCGGTGGCGTCGCGGAGGGTTTTGCGGGCGTTGCTGATGGCGGTGTGGAACATGGTAGTTCCGGCCTGAAGCTCGCGGTCGGGCATGAGCGCGTCAACGCCTTGCTCACGGGTGATCCCTGCGGGGTGCAGGGCAAGGTAGGCCATGAGGTCGCGGGTGATGCGCCGTAGCCCGGTGGTGATCGGTTCGCCGCCAGATTCGACGCGGACCTGTCCGAGCAGACGCAACCGGATCGGCCGCAGTGTGTCCTCCTCGACGGCGTCGGCCAGTCGCAGACGGCCTGCTGATGCGATGGGTTGGCCGGTGCGGTCCGATGCCGGGGCGGTTAAGGATGGTCTCGGTGAGGACATGCCGGTGCGGCTGGTGGCAGCGGGTGCACTGCTGGATGCCTTGCCGTTGGATGGTGAGACTGACCCGACAACCGATTCAGCGGGTGGGGCGGTTTCGGGTGCACCCCGCGCGGTGCGGACCACGTTGAGCATGTCGGCAGCGTCGGCTGCGGTGAGGTGGAACAGTCGGCCGCCTGCCCAGGTGCCGGCCGTGGGGCCGGTTGCGTCGGTGACGGTGCCGTCGCCGGAGACATGCAGAGTGGTTCCGACCGCCCAAGTGCCCAGCAGGAGGGCTCCGACGCAGTATGGCGCGCTCAGGGACAGGATGGCTTGCAGCGCTTCGCCGGATGCGGGCATGGTCGCGATCAAGATGATGGCGGGCAGGGGTTCGCCGGGTTCAGTGGTGCGGAGGGCGTGAACGTCGGCTTGGTCGGTGGTCTCCAGGAGCCGGGCCCGGTGGATGAACTCCGATTCCAGGTGGGTGATCGCCGCCTGCAGGGATCGGGAGACGATCAAGCCCGGGATGGTGGCTGCCAGGTCGGTGAGGTCGAGGCCGGAACCGGCGAGCAGGGCGGTGGCGTCGGGTTCGGGGATGATGAGCTCGACGCGGTAGCGGCTGGATTTGGCGAGGAGCTCGATCATCAGAGCCCTGACGGTGCCGGTGGCACCAGGGCCGGTGAAACTGAGGTTGAGCCCCGAAAGTTCGACGATCAGATGCTCTCCGTCGCGGGTGCCGGCGGTGACGTGGGTCGGCGCTGGTGTGGTGGCGTCGTGGGCGATGAGGTCAGCGTCGGTGGGGAGCGGTTCCCCTTGCTCGGTGTAAGTGTCGAGGTGGGCTTTGCGGACTTTGGCGACCGGTGCGGGCGTAGCCGGTTCGGTGGTGGGGTCGGGCCATTCGGTCGCGGGGGTGCGTCGGCGTCTGCGGTGCAGGCGGGTGGCGGCCAGGGCGACGCTGATCGCAGCGGCCAGGCCGATACCGAGGTAGGCGCCGGTCGGGAGCATCACGGTTACTGGTGTGTCGTGATGATGCCCGGGCGTTTCCGGTGTCACGGGTCCTGGTGAGCTAGGAGTCGGTGATTCCTTTGGCCGGGGGGTTTGCGGCGGGCGCGTTTCGGATGACGGCGTTGGTGTCTCCGATGCCGTGCCGGGGCGCGTGGGTGTTGCTGTCGGGCGGTCGTCCGGTGGGTCCGTTACGGGGCCGGGTTCGCGCGTGGGCGGCGCTGTCGGCGTCGTCCATGCTGGGGGGTCGGGGGCCTGGGAAGCCGCTGGCGGTGTGCGGTGAGTGGTCGGCGGTGGTGTGGCGCTGGGCGTGGGCGCATGTGGCGGCATTGGCGGCCGAGGATGCGGGCGCGCCGGAGTGTGGGCTGGTCGCCGGGCGGGGCGGTCGCTGGTGCTGCCCTTTGGCGGGGCCTTGATGTGCTGGCCGGGGTAGATGCGGTCGGGGTCGGTCAAGGGTGGCAGGCCGTGGGGTTGGTTGAGGTGCTTGCTGGCATTGAAGATCGATGGGTATTGCGCGCCTGAACCGGTCGTCTTGCGGGCGATCGCCCACAGGGTGTCCCCGCGTTTGATCACTCGGGTCTGCCACGGATGAGCTGATGTGGTGCGGGTCGGATGGTGTGCTGAGGGCAGGCGGGAGGGCTGCGCGTTTTCCGCGTCTGAGGCAGTCGGAGCGCTAACGGCGTTGGCTGCGAGCGAGGTGGTCGCGGCGGTTGTGGGCTGGGAGAGAGCGGCGGCGGTCGAGCCGACTGCGGGAGCGGTGGCGGTCACGATGAGGGCGGCCATGGCGACCAGGTCGCGGGCCAGGTGCTGCATCGGGCGGATCGCACCGGGCAGTCCCCGGGGCGGGCGCCCGCGGCGATATCCGGCTGTCTCGGCGAGCGTGATCACGGTGAACAGGCACCAGGCCGCCCAGCCGATCACCTTGATGACGGCGAGAAATAGGGCATTGCCGGTGTCGGGCCGGGTGAGTGTTGCGGTGATCTGATCCCAGGTCGGCAGGGCGTGGGGGATGGGGGAGCCCGCGAACGTGGCCAGACCGGCGGGAACGCCGGCCAGCAGAATCACCAAGACGGCTAAGGAACCGAGTCCCCGCATGATCTCAGCGCTGCGAGTGTGGGTTGGTGGATGGTTCATCGACCCTCTCCTTCCACACCAGTGATCAGGTCGGCGACCGCACCGGCCTGGACGTGCAGGGTGGTGATCCCGATCAGGGGCAGGAAGATCGCCCGGCGGGTGATCGTGACGTGCACGCTGATGCGGTGGTCATCGAGAGGGGCGGCTGTCCCGGTGTAGCCGCTAGTGCGCAGGTAGTGCTGGGCGGCGCGGATCGCGGCGGGCCGGTCGATGACGAAGGAGCCGCCGCGTGTGTAGGCGCGGTCGGCGTCGATCTGGCCGGCGCCGGCGCGGGCGGCTTCTTCGGCGGCGATGTTCGCGTCGTGGCGGGCGTCGAGTTGTCGGCCGAAGTCGACGATCGCGCCGAAGAAGACCACCACGACCAGGGTGATGATGACCGTGAAGATGCTCAGACCTCCCCGGTCACCCGAGCACGCGCGGGGCCGGCGAGGGAAGCGTGCCCAGGCGGGGTTCGACACGGCTTCAGCTCCTGCCTCGGTAGGGGTCCAGCGGCGAGCGGTGCGTCTGGGTCACGGTTCGAGAGCCGGGGATCCCGGGGGCGGCGATGTCGGCCAGCCGGACGGTGCAGGTCACGCTGGCGCTGATGAGCCCGGCCCGGCCCACGGGCTGGCTGAATGCGGCCAGGTCCAGGTGTACCTGTGGGGCGCAGTGCAGTCCTTTGTCTCGCAGTGTGGCCAGCGCGCTGGCGGTTGCGGCGACTCGTGCTTGGGCGGGGGTGCGGGCGATGGAGGCTTGGCGGGCGGCGTCGGCGGCGGCCTGGCTGACGGCCGCGGTGGCGCGTTGCAGTCGCGCTCCGGTGAGCAGCCCGGCAAGGAACAGGATGAACAAGGGGGCGAGGATGGCCGCTTCCACCACGGCGTTGCCGACCTCGCCGCGAAAGCTGACCAGTTTCGGGCCAGGCCGTGATCGGCGCCTCATCGCTGCCCCGAGGTGGTGAACCGTTCCCGTGGGCCCGCCACCGTGCCGGCGGTGGACAGGTGCACGCCGGGCAGCAGCGACGGTGCCCTGCCACGGACGGTGACCGTAATGGTCAAAGGGCCGGAGGCGGTGACGGTCGGGGAGAGCAGGACGGGTTCGTGGTGGGCGAAGGTGATCGCGGCGCTGCGTCCTTGGGCGAGGGTGTGGTTGTGGGCGCGGGCCACCCGCAGGCCTTCTTCGGCGGAGGACACGGCGACCTGGTGGGCGGCGGCGAGCATGACCGCCTGGGCCAGGGCGAGGAAGAGGACGGCGATGGCGGGGAAGACGATCGCGATCGCGATCGAGGCTGATCCTCGGTCTTTGCCGCGCCGCGGTCGATAGCCGGTCATGACGCTCAGGGCATTTTGGCGATCCAGGCTTGGACCTTGCCGGAGACTGCGGCGTAGATCCCGGCAGCCAAGATCGCGAAACCCGCGACGATGATGATGGTCTCGACCACGTTCGCGCCCCGGTCCGCACTGGGGCGGGCACGGTCGGGCAGTACCGCAAGCCGTGCGATGAGCCGCGTTGTGAGTCGTGCGGCGCGCTGGCGGTGGCGCTGGAGCAGGTTTTTCATCGGGAACCCCTTTGCTCATCCGGTGGTCAGGAGTCGGGAGAAGAACGGGTATCCGACCAGGACGACGAACCCGAGCATGAGCAGGGAGGTCGGTACCCACATGGCGGTCGTGCGGCTGTTGGCCTCAGCACGGGTGGCCGCGGATGCTTCGTGGCGCATCGCGGTGATCTTCGCGTCCAGGACGTCGCGGATCTTGGCGCCTTCGGTGCCGGCGATCTGGGCGGTGTGGGCAAGGCTGACCAGGTCTTCTACCCCGATCTGGTTCCCGAGTTCAGCCAAGGCCTGCCAGGGCGGGTACTGACCTTGGCGGGCTCGTTTCAGAGCGGCGGCGATGCGTCGGAACGGCCAGGCGTGCGCGATGGCGACCGGGCCTTCCAAAGCGGTGTTGAGAGCGGCGCCGGCTTCGCGTTCCAGTACGACGAGCTGCAGGTAGGCCGCGAAGGAATACCGGAAGTCCTTCCTGCGTTGGCGCGCCGCCGATCGCAGGTTCAGGTCGGGAATGAACGCCAACCCCACGGCCAGCACGAGACCGGCCGAGATCGGGACCGTCCACGGAAGCGCGGCTCCTACCAGCAAGAGCAGGGTCGCCGTGATGGGTGGGATGAGCAGCCCGGCGAGAAACAGCGCGAGTTTGTCGAGCATGAACCGCTCGACGCTGCGATTGAGCAACGCCAGGTCGGTTCGGGGCACTGCGAGCATCCCGGCGGGCCGGGCCAGATGGTCGGCGAGCCAGCCACCGACACGCTCGCCGATTCCCCGCCTTGAGACGGGTTCGGATGGGTGCAGGCGGACGGCCTGTAACCGGGCCAACGCCGCGTCAAGGCGGGGTGGAGCGGGCCGCAGCTCGCGGGCGATAGTGATGAGTCCGAGCGTGGCCAGGACGCCGGTCGTAGCGGCGAGGGCGATCACGGATGCGCCTCCTCATGGTCGTGTGCTGCTGCTGGTTGGTGGAGGAAGCGTGAGCCAGTGGTGATCACCGACAGGCGTTTCATCCACGCCAGGCCGCCCGCGTACAACGCCGCCACGCCCGCCAGGACCAGTTGGCCGACCGGCGTGCCGTACGGACTCGACAGGGTGGGAGAGGCGACCAGCAGCAGGCTGAGCCCTGATACGGCGATCACGATCACGAGCAGAGTGGTGCGCAGCGAGGCACGCTCGGCCTCGACCTCGCGACGGACGATGACCTCGGCGGCGACCGCGTCGGCGAGCGCGCTCAGAGCTTGGCGGGTGCCCGGACCGCGGCGTTTCGCCGCGAGGATCAACGCGGTGGCGATCAGGTCCCCGATCGGGTCATCGAGGTCATCGGCGAAGGCGCGCAGGGCATGTTTAGCGTTGGCGCGATTGTTCAGCCGTTCGGCCAGCACAGCGACAGGGGTGCGTATCGGGGCGGGGGTGACGTGCAGGCTGTCGGTGAGGGTCGCCTCCAGTCCGCGGCTGGCGCCCATCACCTCCGCGAGTCGGCGCGCCCACTGCTCCAGGGCTTCGAGGCGGATGATGCGGCGGCCGGGTTCGCGCCCGGACAGCATCGAGGGCAGCACATAGATTCCGGCCGCGACCGCGATGGCGGCGACCGGCCACCGGACCAGTAACAACACCACCAGTCCTACCGCGGTGGCGGCGGCGAGACGGCGACGCCGTCTCGGATCGGTGACCGCGTGCAGCGCCCGCCGGAGGTGTCTCGGTGGCCGTAGACCGTGTGTGGCGACCGGGCGGGTGAAACCGGCGACGGTCAGGGTCAAGCCGAGCGCGGCGGCGAGTCCGGCCACGGCGGCGAGTAACTCCATTACGACCAGCCTCCCGGCGCCTGGGCCAACAGATCGGGGTCCAAACCGGCGGCGGTCAGCTCATCGAGAAGATCGGCGCTGATGTGACCGCCTGCGGGGGTCGCACGGCCCTCGCGTCCGGGAACGAAGACGTGATTGCGGGTCGGCTCGACACCGTCGGCGGGCGGACCGACCTCCATCACCTCGGAGACGAACCGGGCGTTGGTGGCAGGGTCGCGTTCCAGGTAGATGATGAGGGGCTCGGCGAGCCCGAACATCAAGTGCAGATCCTGCGGCGTGTAGCCGAGGCCGGCGCGGCGGCCGAGCTGGATGACGCGATTGAAAATGTGAGCGGGCCGGTGGACGTGCAGGGTGCACATCGACCCTCGGGCCCCGCTGTACATCACTTCGAGCATCGGCGCGAGCTCACCCTGGCGGGCTTCTCCGACGATCACCCGGTCCGGGTTCATCCGCAGACTGGCCGGGACCAGATCCTGCAGCCGGATCTGCCCGGCGCCTTCGGAGTTGGCCTGGCGGGCCTCCCACGCCACGACATCGTGGTGACGGGATGCCAGCTGCGGATCGTCCAGAAACAGTTCGAAGTCCGACTCCAGCGTGATGATCCGCTCATCGGGATCAAGCTCGTTGGCCAAGGCACGGACCAAGGTGGTCTTGCCGGTGTTGACCTCCCCGCACACCACCAGGTTCCGGCGCGCCCGCAGCGCCGCCCGCAAAAACCAGGCCACCGGTTCGCTCAGCGTCCCCCGGTCGGTGAGGTCGGCGAGGGTGACATCGATCAGCCGGTGCACGCGCAGCGCCAGATGAGGACGGCGGGAGACCCAATGCACCACCGCGAGCCGCACGCCATCGGCAAGCGCCAGATCCAGCAGCGGGTTGGCGCGGGAGAACTCCCGGCCGGTGGTGCCGCGCCGGGCCAGCAGCTGCACCCATTCGATGAGTTCCTCATCGCTTCCCGCAACCGCGGGGCCTGCTTCTTTGGTGCCGTCGGTGTAGGTGACCCAGGTCTGAGCGTGACCGTTGACCACGATGTTCTCCACATCATCGCGCCGCAGGTACGGCTGCAACGCGCCCAGCCCATAGCGCCGGTCGAAGATGAGCCGGGCCAGCCCGCGTTGCATCGGCGCCGGCGGGAGCGGACGGCCGGCGCTGGCCTGGTCCTGCACCCAGTCGCTGAGAGCGGTCTCGATGAGCCGCCACGCTTGGGCACCATCGAGGTCATCACCCAAGACGTCGACCAGCTCACGACCGATCTGACGGACCGCCTCCCACAGCACCGCATCGCCGGCTCCGGCGGACTGCAGCTCCTCCCGGCTTCTCGCCGCCTTCTGCCCGTGGGCAAGACCACCGACGACGAGCGGCTGGATGGGCGTCCAGCGGTAGTGGCTCATCGGCGCGCACCCGGTGTCCTCGGTATGGCCTGCAGGGCGGAGCCGGGGTGGAAGGCGCGTTCTTCGACCTGCTTGCGTATCTGGTTACCCAAGATCGCCGCAGAGCGCATCAGCAGCGACGTACGGAACGCCAGATGCGCAGGTCGCCCATCGGACAACACCCCCGCGTCTGCGGGGGCATAAGGCAGCTGCGCGAAAACCGGAAGGCCGGACAGTGCCTTGCGTACGGCCCTGGTCGAGTAGGGGCCGGAATCGATCAGGCACAATCCCAGCCGTGCTGAGTCCGGCAGCGCCCGGCGAAGACCCTGCAGGCGCGGCTGGGCTGCGTTGACCTGCGTGAGGGTGCGCCGTAGCACCATCACGACCAGATCGGTGGCGGCCAGCAAACCGGCCGGGGTATCGGCGCCGCCGATACGACCCAGGTCGGCGATGACATCGGTTCCGGCTGAGGTCATCGCCGCCGCCAGCGGCGGCCACAATGGTGTGAGCTGTCGGGCGTGAGACGGATCGCAGATCCCCGGCAGCAAGACTGCTGGATGGCCGATGTGCGCTCGGTCGGTCAGCCGGATCGTGTAGTCCTCAATGCGTACCGGTTGAAAGCCGCGGGCCAAGTGCATGGCCAGGCCCAGTAGACCCGGGCCCGGCGGGCCAGGCAGCCGCTCGGCCATGAACCCCGCCAGCACGCTTCCCCCAGCCGGATCGCACTCGGCGAGCACGACCTGCCGCGGCCAGCTCAGCGCCAACGCCAGCGCCGTGGTCGTAGCGCCGGCCGACCCACCAGCGGACACCACGCCGTACAGGGCCATACTCAACCTCCCCGCGCCGTGACGACCACGGCGATACGCCCGGCCGCTGCCTCCCGAGCAAGGGTGGAGCTGTCGGCGTCCGCGACCAGGAGCGAAACCGTCATCGACCCGTCAGCGTCGGGGCCACCGACCGCATCCACGACAGCCGATACGTCCTTGCCCGCCGCCGCGTCGCTTGAAGGGGTTGTCCCGATCTGTGTCGCGGCGCCATCGTCGGCTCCGCTTTGGGCTCCCGTGACCCCCTGCTGATTGGTCAGGACCAGGCGTACCTTCGAACCCGGGGCCAGCCCTTGCGGCGGCAGCTGGTCGGCTTTGATCCCGGTGGTGACCAGGGCCTGGCCGGGCTGTGGAGACAACGCGGTCGTCACCTGCGAGACGGTCAGCAACGTGCCATGCCGAAGATCCACCGCGGCCCGGCGGCCGACCACCTGAAGGAGCTCGCTGCCCGAGATACTTCCCAAGCCGCTGTCCAGTGCCACGCTCGCGGTGCCCAGATCGGCACGGCCGATACGTGCACCGACCGGAACATCGCGCGCGATCTGGATTACCAAGCGGCGTTGGCCGACGTGCTGGAACAGGTACACGTTCGCCAGGACCGCCACCGCCGTCAACGCGGCACCGGCCGCGATCATCCCCGGGCGTCGCTGGCGCCCCAACCGTGTTCGCGACCCTGCCGCGAACGCGCGACCGGCACGCATCGCCGATGGATCCGGCGCCGGGCTGCTCACTGTCATGGTGCTTTCGCCTCCCTCCGGAAGGAACGCTGGCATGACCCCGCCGCATGGGCGTGAAGGCCACGGGACATCGCCCGACCGGTCCCTGGCTGGTCGACCTCACCTGCTCGCTCAAGGCCCGCATCCAGCGGAATGACTCCGGGCACCGCCGCTGTGCCCGACCGGTATGCGGTAACGGTGATCGTCACCGTGGGCATCCGGCACGTCCCGGACGAGAGCGGGTCGCCACACAGCGGAACCACGCACCTGCCCATGCCATCGGCATGACAGCCGACACCCAGTCCATCACTCGGCTCGTCCTGCCGGTCGCCGGTAGAGATCTGGCCGGCCGGTCCATCTAGGGGTGTGTTGCCCCAAGGGTTGTATCCATCGGCTCCGGACCGGACCGTCTCACCGCTGCTGAGGGGGCCCGCCCACGCACGAGTAGGCGACAGCAGCGACAGGGCCACCCCACCCGACGCCAGGGCGATCACAAGCGATGACAGGACGCCTTGTGCTGCACCAGATCGATCACCCTCCACTGCTGATCCCCTCCCAACCGCAGGTAGGCGACGAGATTGCGGTGCGCATCACCGCGCGATTGGGGAACCAGCCGGTGCGTACGCACATCGGCCAGACCTGCGCGTGAGGCGTCCTGGCAGTCATGCACCATCGCGCTCACCGGCCCAAGCTCGACGTCGGTGACGTGCACGACAGGCCGGCCCCAGGCCTCCAACCCCCGCGCCTGATGATCGATGACCTGCCGGATCTCAAAATCCAGATAACTGCCGGAGGCCAGGTCGGCAAGGATCCCGCGAACCCGCTCCGGGGGAGCCTGCAAGGCCCGGCCGACGCCAGCGAAGAAGCCGCTGTACGCCTCGACCACCGCGCTCTTCGAACGGACAGCAACCCGTTCCCGCGACGACGTCGCGCCCACCGAGACCCCTGCGGAGGAACCAGCATCCGGTCGGCCCTGGCCACAGCCCATCGACGCCAGCCCGAGCGCCAGGATCGAGGAAAAGACCTTCCGACCGAAGCCACCAGCGCCTAACCAGCGTTCTGCCCGGCCCCGCCCTACTGAGTGCGTCCGCGCAGAGAGTGGGCCTTGGATGCACCGCGCTGCCGCGTTCGTTCCGCAGGCGTATGGGATCAGCATGGTCTTCTCTTTCCGTTCATCCGTACAAGCCCTGGGCCTCGCCGACTCGTAGCGAGAATCCGGCCGACCGAGTGATCTCCGGCAGTGACCCGCCAGCTCCACCAGAACCGGTCCACGAACCGCTCCAGACCACGCTCACCCCCACCCGGTAAACCTTGCCCGGAAGCGACCCCGAAGCACGATCGAAAATGTAAGAACAATCGGTGCGCTGGACTGACACTGGCCGACGGGGGTCATACGCGACTCCCGGACCGGCGCATGTCTTATCGGGGAGTCCGCTACCCGGGCGAATAACTAATCGCTGAGGATTGGCCGTCACCCGAGCCCAGACACCGCCGGCGGCAGTCCGTTTCTCCAAAGGGCGCCATTGGCGGCGAGTAATCCATACCCATTCAGGCAGGCCTACCAGACCTCTCGCGCCTCGTGGAGGCGCAGTTTGAGCATTTGGTAGCGGGAGCCATAAGGTATTCCAGGCCTGCTGTGCCAGCATTTTTGGAGTGATCGTGGGGGCATCGTTGCCGCAAGTCACAGGGGTTCCGGCCATGGCTGCCAGAGGATCCGCGACGCGGGCGCCAATGGCAGCCTCCGTGCAGAAAGCTGAACTATGCGACTTATCGTTGCTCCGGATTTTTCCTTGTACCCTTGTTGTCTTACTCTGCCGCTCTTCCGGGCTCTTGGCGGCGATGTGATATCCGTATGGGTCTGCCCAGCCGTTCACGCTCCCACCATGGTCTCCATGTCCGCTGTTCGGCATCGCGCTAGCAGTCGGCTGGGCCGCGATGGCGGGAGCGACAATAAATGCGATCAAGGTACGTGGCATGCGCTCGGGTATTGTTTGAGGCCAGTTACTCGCCATCGTCCGTCATCTCCTCGTGTCATGTTGGCGACGAGGTTCCTGTTTGTTGTACCGCGCGTATTTGGAACCAGCTGGTGAGTTTTGGTATCGCTGAGGCCGGCGTTCGAGGCATCTTGACAGTCATGGATTCTTGCTTTATTTGACTGCAAATCGACTTGTGTCACGTGAACGATGGGTTTCCCCCAAGGCTCTTGATGATTGGCCTGATGCGTCATCACCTGGCGGATTTCCCAGTCAAGGTAGGCGCCAGCCGTGTATTCGCGCAAAATTAGCCGCGCCTGCTCTGGTGGCGAGGTGATGGCCTTCGCTGCCGCATCAAAGAAACTTTTGTACGCTGCGGTCGCCGCGTCTTTGGAATCTTGCGAAGCATCCTCAGTCGAGAATGATGATATGCGATGGGAAGGCGTGGTCGACGTCGAGCGTGGCAACAACCTACGCGTATCGTTACCACCGCAGCTCGCGATAAACAGGCATGCACTGGCCGCTGCGACAGCGGTCCGGAGCCGATAATTTCCGACACCTCCCATCGCTTCTTGTGTGCGGATGCGGAACTTGCCCATCGGCCCTATTGGGGGGTATGTGCTATTAGTAGATGTTTTGTCTTGGTTGGTGTCCATGCCTCGACGCCTCCTGAGTGATCGTGGTGTTTATGTAACCCTCACATCCTTGTCCTTTAGGTTTCACGGTAGTTAGGTTCCGGGCCCGTCTTATCCGCCATAGGGGACGGTTCGGTCGATCAAACATCGGTGGCTCTTTCGTCCGTTTGGTGTTCTGGTGCTGTGATCTCGCGTGCCATGTTCGTGTCGAGCCGGGCGAGGGTGCGTGACACGTAGGACAGGTCGACGTTGATGCCTCTTGCTGCGAGCCATTGCTGGATCCGGGTGGGCTCGGTGGAGCCGAGGATGGTGGCGGCGTGCTCGACGGCTCGGCGTTTGCCGCCTCGTCTGGTGGCCAGGACGGTGAGTTCTTCCCCATGTGGGCGGTCCGGGTTCGTTTCCCGTGAGGTGTTAGTCGCCGGTTGCTTGGCGAGGGCGAGGGCCTGTTCGGGGCTAGTGATGTTGTGCCGGACCGCGATCTTGAGCGCGGTGGAGGTCTCGGAGAATGCGATGAGCCAGCGAAGCAGGCGGAAGCGGGGGAGGGGCGCGTCGATCGCGCCGACTTCGTGTAGTCCGGTGCGCCGTATCCGGGTCAAGATGGCGTGCCACATGAGGTAGGCGATGGCGCTCGCGCCGGCCAGATATTCGGCGGCAAGTGTCGAGCGGCCCGCGTGCTGGGCGCCTTGATAACTCGCGTACACGCATGCGGCGATGAACGTGGCGGTGATCAGCCGGGGGAGGGCGGCCGAGTCGCCGGACAGTACGGCCCACAGGGTGAGCGTGGCTGCGACGAGTGTCCCGCCTTCCAAGGCGATCGGCGGGATGGCCAGCCAGGCGCCGTGGAGTTCCAGGACGTGGCGGCCGAAGTCGAGCTGACCGCGGAGCGCCATCGCTTCGATGGCGGTCAGCACGATGGTGAAGGATCCGAGGGTGATCCATGCCGCGAGGCGGACCTTCGAGGCAGAAGCCGGGTGGTGGGCGCCGGCGACCATGGCGGCCGATCTCGCCGCGGCCGTAGCCGGTTGCGGTTTCACCTTCCTCCGCCTCCTTGCGTTTTGGCTTCCCGGTGAGGTTCATCGGTGGAGTACGTGCATGAGCGTGTTGCAGGGCATTGACGATAAGTAGGCCGGATCAAATCGGCGTCAACGGAACGGCGACGCATAGTGATCGGCGGCGATAGCCGCCGGTCATTGCCGCAAATTTGTGAGCCGCGTGGCGAGGTCGTCAGCGAGTGATCTTCGTCTGATGTGTATTTGCAGGTCGGCATGGTTCTAGCTGAGGGGTGACTGCGTCTCGTGGCTTTTTCGGGCGGGTTTTGCTGTCGTTGATTCGAATCGTTTCGGGAGCTAGTGATCTGCTTCGCGAATGTTGTGGCACTCATATCGTGTTGCGGAGATATGCGGTTTTTATCCTCCGGCCGTGGCAGTGACAGTGCTTTTTGGTGGAGGTAGCGTGGCGCCGCGAAAGGGGCACGGAGGGGAATCAGGAAATGAGTAATGGAGTTCCGTATTCTGGGTGGTTTTGGCGTAGTGTCCGATGCTGGGGAGCCGGTCGCGGTCAACGGCCGGCTGGTCCGCGGGCTGATCTTCGCGTTGATCTGTTACCGGAATGAGTCGCTGTCGCCGGCGCGGTTGATCGACCTGTTGTGGGGCCCGGAGGCGGAGACGGATCGGACGCAGTCGTTGCGTAGCTGCCTGTGGGGGGCCCGCAAGGCGCTATCTCCTGAGCGCCTGGTCGGCGACGATCGTGGTCACCGGCTGTGGGTTGATCCGGGCCGCGATGCGGTCGATGTGGACCGGTTCCGCCTGCTGCACGGCCAGGGCCGTGCGGCACTGGAGGCCGGAGCGTATGGGACGGGTGCGCGGGCTCTGGATGAGGCGCTGGGTCTGTGGGGGGCTGGAGATCTGGCCCATCAGGTCTGCGGGACACCCGGAATGCTGTCGCTGGTCACCGGGCTGGAGGAGGAGTATCGCGACGCCCGGGACGGCCGGATTCAGGCGCGGCTGGTGCTAGGGCGTCATCGGGAGCTGCTTCCTGAATTGCGCATGCTGGTGACGGCTGAGCCGGCCAGCGAGCGGTTGTGGGGGCATTTGATGCTCGCCTTGCATCGGTGCGGTCTCAAAGCCGACGCGTTGCGGGTCTTCGCCGAGGCGGCCACCGCGCTGGAGGCCCATGCCGGTGCCGGGCCGGGGTCAGGGCTGCGGACCTTGCGCGGCCGGATCCAAGCCGATGATCCTGCTTTGAAACCGGCTCGTACGCCGGCTTCCCGGTCAGCTCAAGCCCGATGGCAGGTCGTGCCACGTCAACTACCGTCTGACCTTGGGGACTTCACCGGGCGCGCCGTCGAAGCTGCCGAGCTGATCGGGTTGTTGTCGCCGAGTGGCCGGGGCGCAGCGGTTCGAGTGGCGGGGATCAGCGGGCCTCCGGGGATCGGGAAGTCTGCCCTGGCCGTGCACGTCGGGCATGCTGTCGCGCACGACTATCCCGATGGGCAGCTGTACGTCCGTCTATCTGGCGCCTCACCTACCCCGCAGGCGCCAAGTACCGTTCTGGGTGTTCTGCTGCGCACGCTGGGCGTTGTGGCAGCGGAAATCCCGGAGACGACCTCCCAGCGTGCTGCGCTGTACCGGAGCAGGCTGGCGGGTCGCAGGATGCTGATCGTGGTGGATGACGCGGCATCACCGGAGCAGGTACGGCCGCTCATTCCGGGCGTCGCCGGCTGTGCGGTGATCCTCACCAGCCAGATCCAGCTGACCGGTCTCACCGCCGGTGCCCTGATCAACCTGGAACCGCTGGGCGAGCGCGACGCCTTGAGCATGCTGGCCCGGACCATCGGACAAAAGCGCCTGGACGCCGAACCCGGGGCCGCCGCCGACATCGTCAAGGCGTGCGGGGGGATACCACTGGCCGTGCGGCTCGCCGCCGAACGCCTCGCCTCCCGCCCCGCCTGGCCGATCGCCTACCTCTCCCGTGCCCTGGCCGACGAGCGGCACCGGCTCGACGAACTCGTCGTCGGCGATGTGGCCATGCGCGCCAGCATCGCGTCGAGCTACCAGATGCTCCCCACAGCGGCTGGACGGCTGTTCCGTCTGCTGACGGTCGTGAACACCCCGGAGATTCCCGGCTGGGTCGCCGACGTGGCGGCTGATGGACGGGCAGGGAACCTGCTCGCCGGGCTCGTCGACCACTGCCTGCTGGTGGCTGGCGGGGTGGACGCCCTAGGCCAGCCGCGCTACCGCTTCCACGATCTGCTGCGCGAGTACGCCACCGAGCTTCTCGACGCCGATTGCGAGGCCGCTGACGCTCGTGACCGTGTGCTCGCCGCGTGGGTGGAACTCGCCGACCGCGCCGACGCGGTGATCCCCCGCGCGCTGTACGTGCCGCTCACCGCCCGTCCCGCCGCTCCCACCAGCACCGCCGGCACGGCGACGCGGCAACGGGTCGCCGCCGCCCCGCTGGGATGGTTCGCGGCCGAACACGAGAACCTGCTCGCCGCTGTGGAGGCGGCCTGCGCCGCCGGGCTCTACGGCCAAGGCCGGGAGCTGGCACTGCGCACGGCGTCATACCTGCACATGCACAGCTACCACGAACAAGCCGAGCGGATGTGGACATGCGTGGCCGAGGCCGCCGAACGTGCCGGCGAGGACGCCCTCGCCGCACGAGCGCGGCTGCGGGCGGCGGTCGTGATCGCTGCCGACCGCGGCCACCACGCTCGAGCCATTCCGCTCATCGACCACTGCACCACCGTGTTCGAACGAGAAGGGGACCGACCGCGGACCGCCCGCGCCTACGGACTGCGCTGCTTTTGTTCCCAGTCCCAAGGGCAGCTATCCGCGGGACGGGCCGACGGCGAACACGGACTCACCCTCGCCCGCCAGGCCGGTGATGTACACGCCGAGTTCTTCTGCCTGCGGATGCTCACCACCACCTACGGCCAACTCGGACACCACCGCGAGGCCATCGCCTGCGCCGAACAAACCCTGACCATCGCCGGTGACCTGAACTCGGACACCTACCGCTGCGCCGCCCTGTACACGCTCATCAGAGCTCACTTGCTGGCCGGCCGGCCGCAGGCGGTGATCGACCTCAACGCTGAAGGCATGGCGCTGTGTACCCCGGCCGGACACGAACTGGCCCGCGCTCACTTCCGTCAGCAGACCGGCCTGGCGTACCAGCAACTCCACCGGCACGAAAACGCGATCGAGATGCTCAGCGCGGCCGCCGCCGACTTCACCGCACGCCGCGACCGCTACCAGACGGCACGTTGCCTGCGCGCACTCGCCGACAGCTACCAGGCAACCGGCCACCACGACCAAGCACGTCGCCATTTGAACGAGAGCATCGCCGCGTTTCGCGCACTCGACCTCACCGATGCAGAAAACGAAGCACGAGAAACACTCGGCCATTACCGCGCGCACAACGCCTGACCATCCCAGAAACGGGAAAGTAGAAAATCACGCAAGCGAAGTAGGAGGGCTTGCGAAGAATGCGACCCGAGAAGTGACGCTACGCGCGCCGTGACCTCTCGGGCTGTGATCTTCCCGGCTGAGCCGGCGATAAGACACAAGCCACAGCCGACTCGAGACAAACCGATATTGACCCACTGGCCACGGCGTCAATCCTCGATCAGTCGCTCCGCGTGAACGATCCGTGACTTGTGAATTCATTGAAGTGCGGTGATGGTAGCCGCCCAAATGAATCCACGCGACCGGTCGCCCCGTGCAAGAGAGGCCTGGTTGAGAAACGAGGTACCAATGAACGAGAGCAGTTCGAACATCAGCAGGCGTGCGCTACCGCCACTGTCCCCATGTGCCATGACGCAAGACGATCACGCCATCAGCACCGCAACGACGATCAGCCCTGGCGGCGATACACATATCTGCAGTCAGACTTTTCCCGCCTCCGCTGAACAGATCGCCCGTGCCCGCGACTTCGTCAGAGACAACCTCAAAGACCACCCTGCGCGTGAAACCGCCGCGGTTTTGACCAGCGAGGCAGCCACCAACTCCGTCCGGCACAGCGGCACACGATTCTTCGGTGTGAAGATCACCGTCCTCGCGGGTAACTGCCTACGTGTCACGGTCACCGATGAAGGACGAGCAGGGACCCCCCACCTGCGAAACGGCACCACCGACACCGACACCGAAAACGGACGCGGCATGCACATCATCGACCTGATGGCCGAACGCTGGGGCACCGTCCGCCGGCCAGGCGTCGGAGCGGCCCTATGGTTCGAGTGCACCGCCTGACCCGCGCGACAGCCCCCAATGACTTCCGGTCACAGGTAGTACAGGAAAGCCTGAAGGCGACGGCGGTAAAGGACCAGAATAGGCGAACCCTGGCGGGGTTCACTAATGAATTCATATCGGCGGGGAAGTTGAGGCCTGAGACAAGCACGCGGACAGCGGGCCCGATCATGGGAGCGTATAGCGTCCGCGCTCGCCGATGCCAATGGGGTCACCGGCCGTCTACTGGTCGGCCTACCGACCAGGCTGGTAGACATCCGAGGAGCCATCTATGCAGGTCGGACCCATTTCGGGCCTGCCGATGGTCCTCCCGACTCATATAGCGATCCTCATATCGATAGGGGCGGAGCCCCTCGTGAGGGCGAACCACCGACAGTCGCGCACCCCGAACTACTCCATATCTAACCTCCTATGTATGTGGCTATTTCTTTTACGTGCTTCCTTGTAATTCGCGTCGGACAATGTTTTGGCCGGGTGTGATCTCTTCGAAAGAGTCCGACGAAAGAGTCTTGAAAATGGTGGCCGATGACATTGATTCGCAATGATGGTACGAGTTAAAATTAAATCACGAACGAAAACGGTGATCGAAAGGGGAAATGGAAATGATGACAGAAATGGACGAATTCAACGGGGAATTCACCCACATCACCGCCCGTGAAATCCGGCACCGCGACGTGATCTTGGGTGGCGCCCGCGCCGTCACCGCCCCGCCCGAAACCGCGATCACCACCGGCACCGTGATCGTGACCACCGGCGTCGGCACCGACACCTACGCACCCGATGCGCCCGTGTACGTGTTCCGCCCGGCGTCCGCGTGCGCGAACGAACCATGCCCCGAATGTGGCACCGAACCCGGCGAACCGTGTGATTGGGCATGTCTTAGCTATGCGGCGCTAGATGACGCGGCCGGAACGTCCCCCGCGTGACCACCACATCGGCCCCATGCGGGGGACATCCCCGTGGGCCCGCGTCGGCCGCACCGCAACGGCGCGTGCCCGGGGATGCCGTTGCCGGTCGGGGAATCGTGCGGGGGCGCCGACATGGCCGGGCATATGTGTCCCGTCAGCCGGGCGTTCGCCGACGGGGCGGGGCGGGATCGCATGGCCATCGCGGCCGATGGCCTACCGTGTGAACGGGTTAGGCCATCCCCCGGCTCCGGCGGGGGATGACCTAACCCGTTTTCGTGCGTCGCCCCCGTTGGCTCCTGATCGGCGCCGTGCTATCGCGACGGGTTCAATGCCATGTCCGGGGCTGGTAGCGCGTGGCGCGGGAACGGCGGCGGCGACCCGGGGGATTGGCCGTGGTAAACGGGGTGACCACTGTTGATCTCGCCCGCTGATCGGCACGCGTAGTCATCTTCGGTTCGGGCGATCACGCGAGCCGCGTCGATCTGGTGTTTGTAGCCGGGTTAAGTGGCTCCGGTGTGGGGTGACAGAACCCCCGCGCGACCATCGAAAGATATGCCGTGGGTTGAGCCCCCGGGCGAGTGTTTTCGGCGCCACCCCCACTCGTTCACGTAATTATTTCGTGATTATTTATTGGCATGCCGTCGGCACCCGGCGCCGTGTGATCCGCGCATCGCGAAATCGGCCTTGTTGGAAGTCTCGCGAAACTTTTGTGTTGGTCGGTTAATCGACCCGGCGACATGCGTCATTTCTGTGATGTGTGTCGCCGTCGCTATCTCGTTCGGCCCATCAGCTCGTGTCAAGTAGGAAATGTCATTTTTTGCATCACAACTTAGGTGGAACGTCGATCATTTTGTTGTCCAGGTGAGGTGGTCCAGCCGTTTCGGTTAGCGAGAAAATCCGGCGGCCCTATTGCTTCGATCTCCGGTGTCGAGAAATGGTCGAGCTCCGAACAACGGAATACGGCACCCGATGAATGGTGTCGGACCGACTAATGGAGTCCCGTGATGGCCACTAAGGAAATCGCCACCCGCACCCCGGCGGACGCCGCCGAAGAAACCCCCGGAAACGGTGCCGAGATGGCCGCTGCGACGCCCGGAACCGCGACCACTACCGACGCTCACCCGACGCCGGAACGGGTCGGTGGGGCCGTCTGGTACGCGCTGAGCGACCACCCGGGCGGAACCGTCGCGACGCTGGCGGCGGAATCCGGGGTGGGTAAGGCCACCGCCCGCCGCGTATTGAACGACTTGGAAAAGGCGGGGTATGCCGCCCGCACATCCGGCGGACATGCAGGAGGCAAACGCAACCCCGACACCTGGCACCCCACCACCGACGCCACGACCGACACGACCGTGGGGGCGGTGGCGGACGAGGCGCCCGCCACCCCGCCGCCGGACCGGCCCTCGGGAACGGCATCCGGCACGATCGACGACGCCACCTCCAGCGACGTCACCGACGAGGCGGTCGCCACGGATGAGGCGGACCCGCAGACCGGCGACGGCGCCGGGGTCAACGGGCCGGACGGCGATGAGGCCGAGGCGGCGGAGACGTTGGATCTAGCGATGGTGGCCGATGCCCGTGAGGCGTTGTCGGCGCTGGCCGATGTGATCGAGGCGGCGGGTATCGCGTTGGATTCCGGGGACCGTACGGCGGCGCTGGGTGCGGCCGAGACGATTTACGGCGATTCGGCGCGGCTCCGCCGGTTGATCAAGACCGCGACCAAACACCGCGTTCGTAGCGGGTCGGGTCAACCGCATGCCCACCCGGGGGAGCTGCGAGGCAAGGTCGCGGCACACCTGGCCGCCCACCCGGGACTTCAACTCACCCCGCACGAGGTCGGCAAGGCGATCGGGCACTCGGCGGGCGCGGTCGCCAACGCGCTGGACAAGCTCACCGAAACCGGTCAGGCGGTTCTGACATGTGATCGCCCCCGGCGCTACACCGCCACGGCTCAATCCGGCGCTGAGGCCCGTCCCGCCGCTGTCACGGCATGACCGCCGCCGGGTGGGCGCCCGGTATCGGACGCCCACCCGGCGGTAACCAACCCGTCGGTTTCCCGGCCGACCGTCCCGTGGAGGTTCTGTCATGACCAGCCCCGTCCCCACCACGCCGCCTGTGGGCGGGCCGGTGGGTTTCGCCGCCCGCCCTACCCCGACGGGCCGTCTGGGCCAAGGTGAGCTGCGTCGTCAGGTGGCCGCGCATCTGGCCGCCAACCCCGGCGGCCACACCCCCGGACAGGTCGCCCGCGCGCTGGGCAACCGGTCTTCTGGGGCGGTGGCGAACGCGCTGGAGACGCTTGTGGCCAGCGGTCACGCCGTTCAGGTGAGCACCAAACCCCGGCGCTTCGCCGCCACCTCGACCACCAAGGACGCCGCCCGGGGCGCCTCCCCACCACGCCCCCACGTCGCCACGACCGCCACCACATCGTCTGGTGAGGACCCTTCGGCCAGCGGCGGCTCGCCCACGACCAGCACCGCCCCAACGACCACCACGCCCACCTCTTCGGCCACCGCCTCCCCCCAGAAGGCGACCTCAGACCCTGCGGGTGCGGTGCGGCGGCCGAACGGGCAGACCTACCATCCGCGCGTCCTGGCCGATCTTGCGGATGTGGACGCGTTGCGGCGGCTACGCAAAGCGCAGATTCCCGCCCTGTTGTACGGGCCGCCGGGCACGGGCAAGACCAGTCTGGTCGAGGCCGCGTTCGATGACCTGATCACGGTGGCGGGGGACGGGGATACCGCCGTGGCCGATTTCGTGGGTGAGTACACCCAGACCGAGGCCGGGGCGTACGCGTTCGTCTATGGGCCGCTGGTGACCGCCATGCGTGAGGGCCGGTGCCTGTTCATCGATGACGCCACGCTGATCTCACCGAAGGTGCTGGCGGTGGTGTATCCGGCGATGGATGGCCGCCGTCAGATCACCGTCAAGGCCCACACCGGCGAGACCATCAGGGCCGAGGACGGTTTCTATGTGATCGCCGGACACAACCCCGGAGTGCACGGCGCGGTCCTCACCGACGCCCTCGCCTCCCGGTTCTCGGCCCAGATCCGGGTGTCGACCGACTATGACCTCGCCCGCACCCTGAAGATCGACCACCGCGCGATCAAGGTCGCCCGTAACCTCGCCGCCCGCGTGGAGTCGGGCGTCATCGGGTGGGCGCCGCAACTGCGTGAGCTGATCGCCTACCAGAAGATCGCGCGGGTGCTCGGGGTCGAGGCGGCGGTGGCGAACCTGATCGGCATCGTCCCTGAAGAAGACCGTGACGAGGCTGCCGCCGTCATCCGTTCGGTTTACGGCCAGACCGTCGCCCCCTTGTCTTTGGGCCGCCAGCTGTGAACAGGCCCACCCCGTGACCTCGTGGAAGGACTTTGTGATGACCGGACATCTGATCGCCGCCACCCCTGCCCGCCGTGTGCCCGCAGGTGCCTGGCTACGGCTGTCGGCTGCATTGACCGCTCAGGCTGAGACCCTCACCGGCCGCGATGACCTCACCGTCACCTGCGCACCCGGCGCCGGGCACGGCGCGCCGGGATGTTTCATCCCGAGCCTGGCCACCATCGAGCTGGACGGCGCCCATCTCGGCCATGTCCCCTCGACGTGTGATCCCCGGCGCCCGTCGGACCGCGAGCGATACCCGGCCCTGTGGGGAGTGTTCCTGCACGAGACCGCGCACGTCCGCCACAGCGACTGGCACGCCCGTATCGCCCCCACACTGACGCCTCTCACCCCCGCGAGCACCGGCCCCGGCGCGGGCGCCACCACCGCACATCTGCAAGCCGCGACCCTGCTGGAGGAATCCCGGATCGAAGCCGTCCACCTGCGAACTCGCCCCGCCGACCGGCGCTGGCTGCGCGCCTGCACCAGCCAGCTCATCCTCGCCGACTTCACCGCCCCGCCCACCTCACCCGGCATCACTCCCTCCGGGACACCCATGATCCCCGGGACGCCTGCGGTGACACCGCAGGTGGCGATGACGCCCTGGGAGGCCGCCCACGCCGCCGCCCTGCTGCTGGCGCGCGTCGACGCCGGAGTCTTGGAAGCCGAGGAGACACAGACCCTCGCCACCACCATCACAGGCATCCTCGGCGCGAGCCGCCTGAGCGCCTTGTCCGCACTGTGGCACACCGCCCATGCCACCGCCGATGATGATCACGAGACGATGCTCGACCTCGGCCGCCGCTGGTGCACCATCCTCGGCGCCCACGCGGACGAACCACCACCAGATTCTCAGGAGATGGAGAAGAACGCCGGCGAGTCGAGCGGGCCCTCACCACTTGCCGAAGCGATCACCGCCGCGCTGACCGCCGTCGCGGACGCGGACGCACCCCCACCCCAACCCGTGTCTGGTCCCGGCCCCGCACACGAACGCGCTGCCGAACAACAGGCCCGCCGCAGCGCCTCCAACGCCGCCCGACGCGTGTTCGACCCCGGCCACCAAGACGGCGGACCGGATCGAATCACCGGCACGCGGCCGCCGACCCCCGCCGAACAGGCGGCCGCACGGAAGCTCGCGGGCCACCTGAAGGGCGCCGCCCACCGCGACCGCATCCCTACCGCAACCACCTCGGCCACACCACCCGGAAGGTTGCGGATGCGCGGCGCGCTCGCCGCTGACGCCCAACGCGCCGCCGGGGCCACCCCTACCGCCGAACCGTTCACCCGAACGACCCGCCGCCATGTCCCCACCCCGCCGCTACGGCTCGGCATCGCCTGTGACGTGTCCGGATCCATGCGCGAACTGGCCGCCCCGATCGCCTCCGCCGCCTGGATCCTCGCCAAAGCCGCCGCCAGCGTCCCCGACGCCCGCTCGGCCACCGTCATCTTCGGCAGGGGCGTCCAGCCCATCACCTACCCCGGCAAAACCCCCGCCCGCGTGCGAGAGTTCAAAGCCGTCGATTCCTATGAGAAGTTCTGCGACGCCATCGACGCCCTTGACGGCGCCGTCCAGCTCTCACGCCCGGACGCGGCCCGCCTGCTCGTCATCGTCTCCGACGGCTGCTTCCGCGAGCCAGAGCTGATCGGCGGGCAACAGCGCGTCACCCGCCTGATCCGTAATGGCTGCGCCGTGCTGTGGCTCGCCCTCGATATGGCCGTGTGCATGGACGGCGCCCACCTGATCACTCTTACGACCCCCGCCGATGCGGCTGATGTCATCGGCCGCGCCGCCGTCCGCGCCCTACGCGCCACCTGACCAATCCCGGGCACCCCCAGGATGTCCCCGCCCCGATGGGGGTTTGCCTGGACCGGCGGCCACCAGGCGGGCCACCCTCACTCCGCGCACCGGACGGCCGCTGCCCAAGACCATCGGGCCAACTATCCGGAGCGCATGCTCACCGGCTCGTAAGAACGACCCGACAGACGATGAAGGAGAACATCAATGGACACCTTCTGCGATCACCTGTTCAGGGGCCCTGGACGAGGCCATGCGCGCACGCGAGGAGCTCACCCTCGTCTTGGACGAGAGCGAGGACCCGAAGTTCGCCCGGGCAATGGAACATGTCGCACACGCCCAGCCGTACGCCCGCTGGTGGATGGCCGTCACCGACGAGATCGAACACGGCGGACTAGAGGCAATGGCCGCGCTCACCAAAGTCCGTGCCGCCGCCCGGCAAGCCCTCCTGCTGCCCCACCCCACGCCCGGCGATTCATGGTTCAACGTTGCGCATTCGCACGCCGCCACCGAAGCGGCCCGCCGCTTTTTCCGCGACACCGCGCTCTTCAACCTCGACACCATCACCGGATCCGAATCCGCTGCTCCTGCCATCACCGGAACGGGAGTGCCGCATGCCGCAGCGGCACCACCCCATCAGACCACCGGCCCTACCTGGCCACCCGCCAGCGGCCACGGCACCCCGACAGTGGGACAGTCCCACCACGGTCCAGACACTCCAACCGGCAACGAACGATGAACCCGTGATGCCCCATCCACCGGCAGACGAACCAACGCCCGAACTGTTCCCCAGCGAACACCATGTGGCGATCGGGCAACCAGGCGCCAGGGCTGCCAGCACCTCACCGAAACACTCATCTGCGCGCCGGCCTTCAGCGGTGGAGAAGAACGCCGGCGAGTCGAGCGGCCCCCCACCGTTGGCTGAGGCGATCACCTCCGCACTGACCGCCGTCGCGGACACGGACGCACTTTCGTCCCCCCGCAGCTAGCCCCCGTTCCGCACGCGAACGCGCCGCTGAGCAATCGGCCACACCACCCGGACGGTCGCGGACGCTCGGCGCACCGGCCGCCGACGCCCAACGCGCCGCTGGGGCCACCTCCACCGCCGAACCGTTCACCCGAATAACCCGCCGCCATGTGTCCCCACCCCGCCGTACGACTCGGCATCGCCTGTGACGTGTCCGGATCCATGCGCGAGCTGGCCACTCCGCGCCCCGCCGCCTGGATCCTCGTAAAGCCGCCAGCGTCCCGGACGCCCGCTCGGCCACCATCATCTTCGGCATGAGCGTCCAACCCATCACCTGCCCCGGCAAACCCCACCCGCGTGCGGGAGTTCAAAGCCATCGACTCGAGTGAGAAGTTCTGCGACGCCATAGACCGCGCCGCAACCCGCACCTGCGCACCACCTGAGCCGACGCCTACGCAGTACGCGGTACGGCCCACGCCCCGCGCGCGGCCATCGGGTTGGACTGGACCAGCGGGTCCGAGGCGAGCAACCCTCACCCGTCCACCGGCACCCGCCCGCTGGGCAGCCACCGAGGAGCCACCGACAACCCGACATCGGGGGGACACGATGACCATATTCCGTGATCACCTGTTCAAGATGTGTGAGCAGGCAGTGGACGCCGTGATCCGAGCGCGTTCGGATCTTCGCGATGCCATGGACAAACACGAGGACACCGCACTCGCCGCCGCCATGGACCAGGCCGCGCACACCGTGCCGTACGCACGCTGGTGGATCGACCTCACACGCACGATCGAGCACGGCGGCCTGGACCCGATGATCGCCCTGACCAACGCCCGTACCGCCGCCCGCCAATCGCTCCTGCAGTCCGGGCAACCGATACCGAACAGGTCATGGTTCACCATCGCGCAATCCCATGCCACCGCCGAGGCGACCCGCCGCTTCTACCACGACACCGCGATCTTCAATGTCGAGGCCATCACCGGACCCGGGCCCTCCGCCCCGAGCATCACCGGCCCCGCCTATCCAACGCCGCCACGCACCACAGCGACGCCACCACACCAGGCCACCCATCCCGCCTGGCGACCCGCCATCAACCCCGGCCCGGTCCTACGACCACATCCCGGCCCGGACACGCCCCTGGATCCGAACAGGTGGTGAACCACCGCGACCACCCCACCTGCCCACACCTCGCTCGCAGAGGACAATGTTGTTCCCCCGGCGACCAAGCCCCCCGCCATCCAGCGCTTCAGCCAGCGGTATCGGCATTTCAGCGAAACCTTGACCCACACGCCGGCTCTCGCCAAGACAGCCACCTCGGCCGAGACCAAGCTCAAGGCGAACAACCTCAAGACGAGGCTCTCCGCGGGGTCGAGCGTTGTCCACGCCCGTGACCTGGATACCGCTACTGGCTACGAGATCGCCCGCCGCACAATCATCGGCTGAACACCCGCTCGCCCTTTTTGAGGCTGAGAGAAGCCGAGAGCTGACCGGGCATCAGCCTCCGGAGGGGGTTGCTGATGCCCGGCCAGCGGGCGGCGTTGCGTCGACCGCGAGCCTGACCATGGGTCTGTCATTCGTGGGCCTGCGCCAGGGGTAGCAGGACCTCGAAGTGGTCGGCGCCGGGAATGAGCCCCAAGAGGTGCCCGTCGTCCCAAGCGATGTGGACGGTCCCGGCCCCGTCGATGAGCCGGACGGTACCGCGTGCACCGACCGGCAGACGGGTGTACGGGTCGGTTGTCCGAACCAGCCGAACGCGGTCACCAGGGTGACACTTCGCCATTACGTCCAAGAGGTTCCTCCGTCGGTGAGGAGCGGCCGAGGACGACCGGTGGCGCTGTCTCCGGTCGACCGGCGAACGTCCAAGGCCGCCAGGCGGGCGCATGCTGCCGGGTATACAGGGTCACGTGACTCCGATACCGGCATCACGTGTTTCCCGTTCCGGGCGCGTCCGCTACCTGTTCGGCTATTCGTGTCGCCTCTGCGGGAACGGCCGGTCCTTGGGTACTTCTTGGCGTCTGCTGCGCGTGACTGGACAGCGCGGGTGAAGGCGCTTCATCCTCCCGCTCCCGGGTCGCCATCGGCACCGTGCCGGACCACATGGAACCCCAGGCCCGGGAGAAGGAGGATCAACGATGGAGGACTTGACTCAGACTCTGCTCACACGCCAAGAGCAGGTCCTTCAGGCATCGCGAGTCGCCAGCCAAACACTCATCTGCATGCTCCGAAGTGACGAACCGGTCCCGGCCGCCGTGATCGCCGAGGCCCTCGAACGCCGCGCCTACGCGCGTTGGTGGACCACCCTGACCGACCACGTTGTACACGACGGGCAGGCCGATCCCGCAGCCGCACTGGCCGCCGCTCGTAAGGTCGCCCACGACGCGTTGCTGGTCCTGCCAACGCCCCGAAGCGAATGTCACCACACCAACGCCCAAGCGATCACGACACTCGAAGCGGCCCGCGCTTTCTTCCACGACACCGCCACCCTCTACCCGCCCACCACCGAACCCGCCGCCGCACCGGGCACCACCGCTACCGGCCACGCGGAATGAACTTCCGTGACATGAAAAGAAAGAAACGGCCACCGGGTCTGGCGAGAACGCCGACCCAAAAAGGTCTCTCGCGGCTCATTCGAGGAGAAATATCCACACAGGCCTACGACAGGTCGCTGTATCCGTGGGCCTATGCCGGTCGATTCCTCGAACGGCATTGGATGACGTTCTGGAGTTATCTGCCGCGCGAAGTCCACCAACGCTACGCCGAGCGGGACTTCCAGGCCGACGATGCCGAGCTGATCATCCACGCCTGGGTGGCCCGATATCGGCCGGATCAAGGAATTACCGCCGAGTGGGTCGCTGGAGAACTGGCTGAGGCATTCCTCGCTGAGGGCGGCATCGAAGCGCCATAGCGAGGCGGGGCCGGTTCGCCAGATCTCCCTCATGGCTTCCATATGAGGCTGCCTCAACGAAGGAGTGGTCGGGTCGCCCTCTGGCCCGGCGTCGGGGAGTCATTCCGGTATCTCCGGCCCCGCCAGGCCGGTCCGCGTAGCCGCCGCGAACTGAAACTCAGGCACGAATCTGCAAGCGGCTTTTGACCCGGGAAATCCAGAGGTGAGGCGAAGGCTCCGCCCCGGTGTGCAGCGTGCGCCTGCCCGCCGAATTGTTGAGAAGGGATAGATCGCGATGGTGAATCGCAGTATTTCCGTCGACCAACAGGTGTACGACAAGATCGCGTGGCTGCAAGCGCGGTCAGCTGCGCCTTCGGTGAACGACGCAATGCGGCTGCTGTTTGGCTTTCCCGGGCGACCGCGACGGTCCCGGCCACACAGCACCGATGCCGTCATCACGGCGCTGGATACCCATCCCGGCTCTACGCCGGTACAGCTCGCCAGTGTCGCCGGCCTGGCGTATTCCACGACGGTGAGCATCCTGGCAGAGCTAAAAAAAGCCGGTATCGCCCAGCGCGTCCCCGATCCGCCCCGCGGGCCCGGTGCGATCACCTACCGGTGGCACCTCACCGCCCCGACAATGCACCCGCAGGCCACCGAATTGCGCCATCGGGCGGCCGAGCTGCGCGAAGACGCCGAGAACGAAGCCGTCAAGGCACACGCCGGACTCGCCGAGCAACTGACCGAGTGCCCGGCGGAGACCACGGTGGACCTGTTCGCCGCCATGTACAGCCTTATCTATTGGCGTGCCTACGCCTCCTGGTGGGCGATCGTCACCGATCGCATCACCTGTGGCTCCGACCCGGCCACCGCGCTGGAGTACGCGCGCGAGGCGGCCCGCCAGAGCCTGCTACGCACCGACGCCCGCACACCGTGCACACCGTGTCCCCGCACCAAGGACCCTGAATTGATCCACCGCCAGGCCACCGCCGACTTCCACCAACGAGCCGAACTCTCCGCGCTGCAGGCGAGATGCCGCAGCACGTCATTTGAGCAGGCGTCATCGCCCGGCACCGACACCGGCCTCTGCCCGCCCAACCCTGACCTCGCCCTGGAGGTCGACTCATGAACACCGGCATCACGATCACCTCGGCCACAGCCCGGGAAAAACTCGCCGACCACCGCGCCTATCTCGAGCTGCACTCGATCGTGTGCCGCGAATGCGACTTCATCACCGGAACCCTCGACGCCGACGAACCCGCCGTCTACGCCCTGCACAACGACCACTTCGATCAGACAGGCCACAACCGATTCTGGAAATACACCATCAGCCGCTCGAACGGCAGAATCGGCCACCGCATTTCAGACCTGTAACTACCTCATGGCCGGGCCTACCGGTAAGCGAGGCCGAGCCGTCCGCCCCCGCCTCGGTGCCTGGAAACCGCCCCGCGCACGTGCCATGGCCCATCAACTTTCCGTACCCGCCATCGGCGACCCTTGGACGACGCGAACGAAGGCCCCGTGTCCCCTCCGTGCCTGTCTGGAGGTACGGGTCGGGGTTCAAAACCAGGAACAACGTGCGCCTTGACGAACTCCGGATTTTGCACCTCCGGTGATCGTGATCATCCGGAAAATGTTCACTGCTCCGTGGCCCGTACACGAGAGGTCGTTGCTGGCCGGGTGAACCCGACCGGCCCGCCGGGGTAGTCGCGATAGGACTGGCGTCGTACGGTGGCGCCGGTGTGGGGTGCGACGATCATGATGCCGGTGTGGGGGTTTTCGACGATGCCGACGTGGCCGGGGCCGGTGTGGCCGGGCTTGTAGTCGAAGAAGACGAGGTCGCCGGGTTGTTCGGTCCCGAGTCGGATGCGGGGGCCGTGCCAGTACTGAGCATCGGATAGGCGGGGGATGGTGATGTGGGCGGCGCGGTAGGCCATCATCGTCAGACCCGAGCAGTCAAAGGAATCGGGTCCCTCGGCACCGTAAACGTAGGGTTTGCCGATCTGGGCGCGTGCGTAGGACAGGACAGTCGCCGCCGCGCCTCCGGGGATGTTGGTGAACGCGTCGACGTCGCCCGGACATGTGACCGGATCCAGGTCCGTGCCGGTGCCGGGTGGGGTGGTGCCGGTGCCGTAGCGGGTGGCTTGGGCGGTGACGCGTCGGACGTAGGCGGGGTCGGGGTTGTAGGCGAACACCGCGTGGGGCAGGTTGCCGGGGGCGCCGTGGGCGAGCAGGAATCGGGCCGCGCCGGGGATGGCGTCGGCGGGGTCATGGACGTCGGCCCACCCGTCGCCGTTTCCGTCGACGCCGACTCCACCGGTGGCTTGGCCGGCGGGGTGGCGGGGCGTGCCGCCCCAGTTGTTTCCGGCGGCTCCGCCGATGCCGATCTGCATGGGCCCGGCGGCCCCGGCTGAGTTCGCGCCTGCGTGGACACCGGCGCTGGGGTCGCGGCCGTGGTCGGATTCGGTCTTGCCGATGGCGGCAAGCAGGGCCCACGGCAGTCCGTACTGTCTTCCGGCCGCTTGATACAGGCGTAGGTATTCGGCGGGGATTTGGGTGCGGGCGTCGGTGGTGAGGCCGGGTTGGCTCGTCGTGGGTTGCCCGCAGGTGGCTTGGCTCGCGCCGGACAGGCCCAGGGTGATGAGCAGCGGGATCACCAGTAGGGAACCGAGAGCGAGGATGATCGCGCCGGTGGCCTGTACCGCCCCGGCATCGCGCGGCGCGTCGCGTGCGCTACGAGTTGCCGGGGCGATGGCGTGGCGGGTCATGGGGCCGGGTCGGGGGTGACGGTGAGCTCGGCGGTCTGGCCGGCGTTACCGGTGGAGGCGAGCTCGAGCGCGTACACCTTCCACTTCTCGCCGTCGGCGTCGCCGTCGCCGGGGTCGGGGTCGGTGGCGTGGGTCAGGTTCAGGGTGAGGGCGTAGTGGCTGGTATCGGCGCGGTTGGCGTGGGCGATCGCCACGTTTTGGGTGACGTGGACTAAGAAGGTGATGGAGGTGGGGCCGAGCGCGCGGATCGCGGTGGTCCGGGCTTGGGCGGTGGTGATCTCCTGCAGGCGGCGCCGCTGGGTGAGGGCGACCGGGTCGGTGGCGGCGCGTTCGATGACTGGCCGTAGCTGCGGGCTCATCATCGGTGTCAGCCGGGCGAGGTAGACCGAGGGGGGCTCGCCGTAGCGGTGGCTGGCGTAGGCGGTGGTGAACCTGGCGGCGAGGGCGGCGGCCTGGCTGATCTGGGTGGGAGTGAACGGCAGTAGCGCTTCACCGTCGGGCGGGACCGACCTGCTGGCCGCCGGGGAATCATCCGCCGACTGAGCGGCAGGTGCGCTGGTGCGGGAGTGGTGGAGGGCGATGAGCATCAGGGCAAGCAGGGCGATGCCGGCTGCAGCGAGGGTGAGTCTGGTGTTGTTCATGCGGATCCTCCGGCCATGGTCGGGGCTGTGGTGGTCAGGTCGGTGAGGCGTCGTCGCGCGCTGGTGCCGGGGGTTCGCCAGGCGGGTCCGGCGGGTCCGTTCGCGGCGAGCAGGGCGTGCGGTGTGGTGGTGGCGATGAGTGGACCGGCCGGGTTGAGGCGGGTATGGAGGTGGTCCTCGCGGGCGGTGTTCGGCAGGGCGAACAGCACGGGGGTGTCGGTGATCCCGGTCAGTTCGGCCAGTGCGGTGTAGTCGCCGATTTTGGCGAGCAGGCGGGGTAGCGGTTCGGTGCCGGTGTCGTATTCGCAGAAGAAGTCGGTTTCGTGGCCGTGTTCGTGCCAGCGGCCATAGCCGTCGGGGCGTGTGTATTTGCCCCAGGTGGCCTGGCAGCGGCGTTCGGGCCACCAGGTGAGCAGCCGGGTGGCCGGGTGGGTGCGGGCGTGGTGGGCCAGCGCGGTGAACAGGTCGTTGGCGCCGACGAGGTGGTGGAGTTTGTCGGAGTGGGCGAGCGCGAGGGCCCGGTCGAGGCGGTAGCCGAACGCGGCGACGGTCTGGCCGCGGCGGGCGGCGAGTACGGCGGCGCCGGTGGGGCCCAGAACGTAGTGCAGGGGCGCGGAGCCGGTGGCCATCGCGGGTCGGAAGCGTTCCAGGGCGCGCAGGCGCCACAGGGCCAAGAGCCGGTGGGTGGTGGTGCTGACCGAGGGGAAGGCGAGCTGTTGGATCTGGTGTGTGGTCAGCACGCGGTGTTCGTGGACCATCTCCAGCAGCCACCGGTCTCGGGGTGTGAGGCGGGTGGCCAGCGTCGCGATCAGTTCTGGGCTGACCCGTGGTCGGGGAGCGGTGGCGGTGGTGCCCGCGCCGATGTAGGAGGGGGCACGGCCGCTGGTGGGTGTGGGCACGATGAGTCCTCTCGAAGCGGTGTCGGATGGTGGCGGGGGTGTTCGGTTCAGTCCGGTGGTTGTGCCGGTGGTGGTTCGTCTGTTGCCGAGGTGTGGCTGATGGCCGAATCTGGGGAGGTGGCGTGGGCATCGTGCGGGCTGGGGTGGCGGGGGTCGTGCAGTGGTGGTGGCCGGTGGGTGGTGGCGGCGTTGATGCGGGCGGCGTCGCGGCAGGCCTCGGCGCGGCCGGCGGTGGGGTCGGGGAGGGGCCGGGTGGTGAGGGTGAAGGCGGGGGTTTCGCTGTTGTGGGTGATGAGGCGGGCGGCGGCTTGGTAGGCGGACAGGTTGGCCAGGTCGTGTTCGGTCAGGTTCGGTCGGGTGAGCGGGGCCAGGTCACGGGCGTCGTGGGGGGAGACGGCGAAGCAGAGTTTGTTGCGGGCGTTGGTGGCGACCGCGTCGCGCATTCCGGGCGGGAACTGGGCGAGGTTTTGGTGCGCGAGGGTGACGGACAGGTGGTACGCGCGGGCTTCGGCGAGCATTTCCTCGAGGCCGTGGGGGAGGTTGAGGAAGCTGTGGGCCTCGTCGATGACCAGCGCGGCGTCTCGGCGCCGGTGTTCGGGTTGGCGGGCGCGGGCGGTGATGGCCTCCCAGACTTTGGCGACGACGAAGGAGCCGAGTAGCCGCGCGGTGTCATCGCCGAGCGTGCCTTTGGGGACCCGGACGAGCAGCAGCCCACCGGTATCGAGGAGATGGGTCATGTTCAGGCCGGGTCCGGGGGTGCCGACCACGGAGCGGACGAAGGGGCGTAGGAGGAAGCTGCGGAGTTTGTTCATGACCGGCCCGATCGCGTTCGCTCGCGCTTCGGGAGACAGGCCGGAGTACCAGGTCCAAAACCCGGCCAGGATGTCGTCGGTGAGGTGGCGGGTCGCTCGCGCGCGGTAGGGGGCGTCGGTGAGCAGGCGGGGGATGTCGGCGAGGGTCGCGCCGGGGGTTTGTTGCAGGGTGAGGACGGCGGAGCGGAGGATGTCGTCGGTGCGGGGTCCCCAGGAGTCGGCGAAGATCTTGTGGAAGATCCCGACCAGGTTGTCGCTCGCGAGGTTGCGGTCGATACCGGCGAGCACGCCGAGTGCGGGTGGTGGGGTGGTGTCGGGGTCGATCAGCCACACCCGGGGGATGGCGGTTTCGGGCAGGCGGTGCAGGAGGTCGTTGATCAGGTCCCCGCGCGGGTCGATCACCACGGCGGCGCGCCCGGCGGCGGCGTCGGTGAGGACGAGGTGGGCGAGCAGGGTGGATTTCCCGGCGCCGGTCGCGCCCAGGACGTGCAGGTGCTGGCGGGCGTCGGTGACGGCCAGGGCGATGGGGCGGGTGGGTCCGGCGTCGGCGTCGCCGAGGAATTTGTGACCAGGTCCGCCGGCCGCGACTGAGGGTGGTGGCGGGATCGAGTTCGCGCCGGCGCGGGCCAGGCCGGGCACGGCAGGGTCGTAAGGCAGGTGCCCGACCGCCGCCAACTCCGGAATGGAAAGCAGGCAACCGTGGCTCATCCGCCGGTGGTCCAGAGCGCGGGCGGGGTGGGGGAGGCGGTGGCGGGTGAAGTGGTTGCGGCCGGTGAAGACGGCGAAGGCAGCGGCGAGCGCGTGCGCCCGGCCCCGTACCCAGGCCCGGCTCGCCGCAGGGTCGCTGGTGAAGGTCGTGGCAGCGGCGTAACGCAGTTCCACGGCGAAGCGCGGGGCCGCGGCCTTGTCAAGGATCGCGCGGATCTGCCCGGCTCGCTCCGGATAAGCCGCCGTGAGCACGCCGGCCCGTAGCGGCGTCCTTGAGGGCCCTGGCGTGAGTAAATCCAGGAGCCGCCCGATCATGGTGGGCTGGGTGGCGCCGCGTAGGTGCGCTGCGGCTCGGTGTGCCCGGTTCAGGCGGCGGCCGGTGACGGGGCGGGCCAGGATCTGCACCACGGCGGCCTGGCCCTCGCCGATGCCGGTCGCCGCGCCGAGCAGCGGGCGGAGCGGGTCCTCAAGATGAGTTGTGGCGATCGGATGGTGGTCGGGGCGGGCCAGCCGTAGCACTCCGCCGGTCACCACGGCGCGGGTGGCGAGCGGGGGTGTGGGGGTGGTGATGGTGGTGCGGGCGGCGGGCCAGGCCGCCTCGATGGCGCGGGCGACCAGCACGGCCGGGATCGTCCCGGGTACCCACAGCCGGATATGTAGCCGGGGCCCGGCCCACAGGTATTCGAAGACCAGGTGTGGTTGGCCGAGCAGCCAGCGCTTGAGCCGGGGCCGTAGCAATCCGATCAGGTTCGCCCAGAACACGCTCGCGCCCGCTTCACCGACCTGAGGCGGGACCTGGATGTGCACCAGGTGAGCGCCATCGGTGAGCCGCTGGTGCCGCCAGCGCAAGACGGCCGCCCGGCCACCCAACGCGAACACGCTGACCACCAGCGCCGTCCCGACCACGGTCACCAGGTGCGCGAGCAGCAGATGAGCGGCCAGGTGCCAGCCGTGAGCCAGTGCCCCGAGCGGGTCTTGGACAAGCTTGTCGACCGGTGAGCCGCTGGCGGTGCCACGACGAGCGCGGATCACAGCTCGTCCTCCTCATCCAGGCCGGACGGTGATTCCGGGCTCTCGGCGGGATCGAACTCGCCGAACTCGCTGAGGTGGCCGGTGCCTTGCCCGAGGGCGGCAAGGACGGCCGGGTCAGTGGTGGCGAGGGCGTCTTCGGCGGGACTGGCCACCACGTCGAACGCGACCCGGTCCGCACCGGCGAGCAGGAGGCCCTGGCCACGGTGGGCGGAGGCCAGCAGGTGACGTTCGCCGTCGGTGAGGGCGAAGGCTTCGGTGATCTGGTCGAGGGCTTGGGGTGCTTGGCGGAGCAGGATCTGGGTGGCGGCGTTAGCGACGACGGCCTGGCCGAGGTCAGAACCCAGCACGTCGGAGGCGTCTTGGGTGATGACGGTCAGCCCGGCCCAGTGTTTGCGTGCGGCTTTGGCCATCCGGTACAGGAACCGTGCGCCTTCGGCCTGGCGCATCAGCAGCCAGCCCTCATCGACCACGACCAACCGCGGCCTGGGCCTACCCGCGTCGGTGACGCGCCGCCAGATCGCATCCAAGGTCAGCAGCGTCCCGACCGTCTTGAGTTCGTCGGGCAGGTCGCGCAGGGAGAAGACGATCAGGTGGCCCTCGGGCCGCGTGGTGGTCGGCCCGGCGAACAACTCCCGCCACGTCCCGCTCACGTACGGCGCGAGCCGGGCCGCGAGTTGCGCGGCGGCGGGATCGCCGTCGCCCGTCAGGGCGGTGGCCAGGTCGGCCAGGAGCGGGGGTTGCCGGGTCCAGGTGCGCGGGTCGGCGGTCAGCCCCGCCTGGTGGTAGGCCGCGACGATGCCGCGATCAAGGGCGGCGCGTTCGGACGGGGTGAGCGGTGTTTCGAGAAGGACGGCGATGAAGGTATGGATGAACAGCGCCCGCCGGGTGAGCGCGTCTTTGGTCTTGTGGGCGCCGGGCGGCAGGTCGAACGGGTTGAGGCGGACACCGTCGGCACCCAAAGCGATGTGCGCGCCGCCCACGGCGGCGGACAGGCGGGCGTATTCGTTTTCGGGATCGATGACGCAGACCTCGATCCCGGTGAACAGCGACCGCAAAATCTCGAGCTTGGCCAGGTAGGACTTGCCGGCGCCGGAGCGCGCCAAGATCACCGAGTTGTGGTTGTCGCAGGTGAATCGGTCCCACATCACCAGCGACGCCGATGCCGCGTTGATCCCGTACAGCACGGCGTGCTCACCAAGGTCGGCGTGCAGGTCCGGTGAGGTGAACGGAAAGGCGGCGGCGAGCGCGGCGGTGTCGAACGTGCGGCCGGTTTGGAGCAGGTCGACGCCGAGGGGCAGCGTGGTGATCCAGCCGTGCAGGGCCCGGAACGTGGTGGGTTTGGCGTCGATCAGCAAGCCCGCGGCCAGGGCCCGCACCCGGGAGACCTCCTCGTCGAGTTCAGCGGGGGTGCGGGCGTGGACGGTCAGAGACAGCCCGGCCTGGAACAGGCGGCCTTCGCCGCGGGCGAGCTGTGCGGCCAGGTCGTGGGCGTCTCCGGCGGCGGCGTCGGCTTCGAAATCCACCAGGCGTCCCTGCTCGTAGTCCGAGCGTGCGCCGGCTTCTAGCCGGGCGAGCCGGCGCCGTAGCCGTGTGGCGGCGAGCTGGGGTGGGATCGGGTTGATGTGCATGGCGACGTCGAGGCGGCCGGGGTAGGTCAGGAGGGGTTCGAGCCAGCCGAGCCCGACCTCACGCGGATATCCGGTGACCACCAGCGACGCGCACACCCCATCGGACAACTCCAGGCGGCGCGGCTGGATCTGGATCGCGGGCGGCCCGAACGGGGCCCCCGCCGTCTCCTCGGCTGCTGGGCCGGTGGTCGGGGTCCGGAGCCAGGAGGGGAGCAACGACGTGATCGGCTTCATCGCCTGGCCTCCGTTCGGCTTCCGCTGGCGGTGATGGGCTCATCGGGCATGGCTTGGCCGGGATCCATGGGAGGTGCGGTGGGGTCGGCAGCGGCGGCCAGCACCGCGACCGCTTGGGCGCCGTCGAGGAGGTAGGCGTTGATGCCTGCGGCGGCCAGCATCCGGGTGGTCTGCTCGGCGCGCTGCAACACCCGCAGCGCCGCCGCCTCAGCGTCCCGGCGCCGGCGCGCATCAGTTCCGGCGCCTGCCGCGCCCTGGGCGGTGTACGGCTCGCGAACCACGATGAGGACCTGGCGGCCGAGGAGTTCGCGGGTGGCGGCCAGCTCGCCTAAGAATCGCGCGTGATCGAGCGCCGCTTCTTCCAGCGCTGGGTGAGGCAGACCCGCGGCGCGTTCACTCAGGATCGCGATGGCCGGGGCAAGGTTGATCGGCTGGGCGTGCACGAGGATCTGCGCCGGGCCGGTCAGAGCGTTGAGCCAGCCACCGAACGCGCCCACGAGTGCGGCCTGTTCACCGGGAGTACGCAACGCGAAACTGATGGTCGAGCAGGCGACGATCACCGCGACGCCCTCAGCACCGAGGTTGATGGCCCCGTCAGCGCGGATCGCACGGGCTGGTAGCCGCAGCGGTGCCGGGAGTGGCACCTGCCGCTCATCGGCGAGTGCCCAGGCGGGAAGCGCGGGTACCGGGTTCGGGGCCAAGACGAGGCGGCGAGGCCGGCCCGCGTGGGCGAGGGCGTGCAGGGCGAGCCGGTCCAAGGTGATGCCGTCGCGTTCGACCAGCGCCAGAGCCGCAGCGATGCCGATGAGGGGAATGGCCAGGGCGGCGAAGACCGGCAGCGGCAGGAGGGTGTTCGTGGCGAGGTAGAGCGCCCAGATAAGGACGGCGGTGGGGGCCAGGATGGCGAGCTGGCGGGCGGTCAGGTTCGCGACCAGGCGATCTTCGCGATCCAGGTTGGCCGGGATCGTCACCGTATAGGGGTGGGTCATGGGTTCCTCCGATCAGAGCGAGGTCGCCTCGCCGGGTCAGGGAGCGGTTGCGGACTCTGGCGGCGGGCGCGCGTCTCGGCCTCGCGCAGTGCCGCGGCATCGGCGAGACGGCGCGGTGAACGTCCCGCCGCGGGTGTCCCGCGAGCGGGGAAGGTGAGGGGTAGTTCTGCCTGGACCCCTGGCCGCGTGGGTGGGCTCGGCAGTCGGGTTTGGAGGTACCGGGGGCGGATCGGCAGGTGGGTCTGCGTCCAGCGCGGCGGGCGCGCAGTGGTGCCGGGTAGCCGCTGCTGCACCCATCGTGTGGCCGGGGTCTGTGGCTGCGGGGCGGGGTGTCCTGGCCGGTCCAGGGGCAGCTGAAGTTGCTCACCGTGTGCCGGTGGTGATTCCAGGGGGAGTCCGGGCTGCACCCAATGGCTCCCACCGCCCGCAGGTGGCCCCAGTGGTGGTGGGAGCGGCTGCCCGGCAGAGGGGCCCGGAGGGCGACGCGGCCTTGACCGGTTGCCGGTGTGAGAACCCGCCAGGGCCGAGACGCGCCGGAAGATCAGCAACGCGACGATGGTCCGGATCACCCGCGCAATGGGGCTGCGATTCATTCCGCCTTGGGTGATCAGACGACTGACCCAGGAGGGGATCCGGGCCAAGATGTAGAGCAGGCAGATCACCAGCACCAGATCGAGCATCGTCTGGTTGGACCGGAACCCGAAAAAAGCGAACTGGTCGGAGGTGAAAAAGACCCGCAGCGCTGTGGCCAGCACCAGCGACTGCGCGACCTGGACGGCCAGGACACCGGCGATGGCCCGCCACCACAACCGGGCAAGTCCCTCGGTCTGGGGGAGCGCATGGCAAGCCAGCGCGAGAGGGGCCGCGGCTGTCAGCAGGACCAGCAGCATGATCCGGATGAAGAACGTGAACACCACCGTCAGCGCCGCGATCACCGCGACCAACGCCAGCAGCGGCGCGAACACATCATTGCTGGAATCGGTGACCGCAGCGGCCACCAACGACTTCAGCGTCCGTGCGGCCTGATCCGGGTCGACGCCGTGTCCCATCAATGCGACCGACAACGCGTTCGCGAACTCGATGATCGGGCCGATCACGAGCAGGTTCGCGTTAGAGGCCACCGCGGCGACTACGAGGCGGGGTGCGATGTCCTTGGCGGTATAAGAGGTCTGAAGGCTCTGGTGGCCCATCACCAGCATCGCGCCGATGATCACCAGCAGGACGAAACTGGTGTTCGCGATCCACACAGAGGTTGTCCACATGCTGTGGACACGCGGCATTTCATCGACGCGAGGGGACGCCAGGATCGAGCCGGCCAGCAGCCGGAACACCGGGTTCATCGCCGCCGACACGACCGCACGGAAGAATCCGGTGATCGCCCGGCACCCCAGGTCGAGCAGACCGCACCCGCCCGACCCACTCGAAGTCCCCGGTGCGCCCGGAGGCGCCGGGCTTACACCCGGTGAGTCGGGTGTTCCCGGGGTGCTCGACGGCGCGTCCGGTGTCGGTGCGTTCGTCGACGGGATGCTGGGGGAAGGCGGATCAGGGGGAGCGGGCCTGACCGTCGTCGAAGGCGACGGTGTGGCGGACGGTGCGACCGGCGCGGTCACGCCTAAAGAAGATGCGGCCCGGGTGCGGGCGGCGGCAGGTTGGGCGAGGCCGGTGAGGATGAGCGCGGTCAGGACGGCCGCGCAGCCCACGATCAGCGTCTGCGCCCAGCAGCTACGTGAGCGTGTCAGGGATGGCATCGCCTTCACCCGCCGACGAAGCTTTGGAGGATCTTCACCAGGACCGGCGCCAAGATCGCTCCGGCGTAGCCGAGCGCGGCGTTCTTCAGCGCCTCCTTGCCTTTGGCGACCTCGCCCGGGTCACCGCCCGCGAGCAGCATCCGGATGAACCCGATGGTCAAGAACAAGGTCGCCAGGGAGACCAGCAGCCCGACCAGCCACGCGGTGATGTTGCCGATCACCGTCGGCAGGTCCTTCGGCGCAGCGCCAGGCACGGCCGCGTCCGCAGCGATAGCCCGAACCAGCAGGACCACGGTCAACGTCAGCGGAACGGCCGCGGCGGCGATGATCTGCCGCAGCCGTCTCATGAGGTGTCCCCTTGCCGGTCCGGCCGCACCGACCGCCGAGCCGGCATGCGGCTCGGCGAGGCGTCCGCCGAGCCAGATGCCGGCTCGGTCGCCTCAGCGTCGCGTTGGGGGCGGTGTGCGGGGCCGCAGAAGACTCCTTTCTCATCGCGGGCAGGTGCAGGTCCATCGGATGTGCCGTCCGAGGTGGTGGACCGGCCCCGCACACCGGGCTCAGGGTTTTGCTCCCCCGCTTGGTTAAGACCGGAATTTGTGGCCGGCGGGGACAGGCGATGTTCCACATCACCTGCGGCCATCGCGGCGGTCAGGCGTGCCTCACCGCGCTGGCGGGCTTTACGCGCCGCCTGATAGCCGACACCGAGCTCGGCGGCAGCGGCTTTGAGAGTGAGGTTTTCCAGCCGGCTCCGCCCGATCAGCTCGGCCTGCAACGGCGACAGCACGCCCTTGGCGACGGCATCGAACAAGATCAGATCCGGGTGCCCCCACGGCGGCGGCGGTGGCTGGGACTCCAGCGGCGGCAGCGGCATCGGCTGGATGCCATCACGGGTGTAGCGGGCTTTGATCGCGGCCCGGTACGCCATCCACCGCAGCCGGGTGATCACCCCGGGCCGGTCCACATCGATCCGGTTAAGGCCCTCGAGGAACCCCGTCAGGACCGCCGAACCGATATCGGCGGCGTCCCCGCGGTAGCCCTCGGCCAGCTCGGCTGCCATCTTCCGCAGCGCGGGCATCCCGACGCCGGCCGCGCCGACCACCCATGCGGGCCCTCGCGTGCGGGCGGCGTGTACCAGGTGCCGCCAGGCCGCGTCCCGGCATCGGCGGCTGGTCGCGGGATGGCACAGGATCGACCGCAGCTCATCCAGCCCGATCACCCGGCGCGGCAACCCGTACCCGATCACCCTGCCGTCGAGCGACAGCGGCTCGGGTCCGCTCGTCAACGCCCGGAAGGTCGTGACGACCGTCTCCAGTGACGTCGATGCTCCAGAAGCGGGACGGCGTCGGGGGTGCACGCGGCGCCGGTTGCCATGGCGCGCGGGGCCGGTCTGGGCGGCCGTAGTGCTGCGGGGCGGACGTTCGGTACCGGTCATCACCGGGCTCCCTTTCGGTGGGGATCGCGAATCTGTCGATCCCAGAGAGCCAGGCCGCCTAGGCACTTCTTAGGCGCACCACTCGACCTGTGTGCCTACCGATCGCCTGCCCAGCAAATGCCTAAGCCCGATACGTGCCCAACGCCATGACGACAACCACCGCCCGCGCACACTGCCACGCTCATGGGTTGCCGGCGCTGGACGTCGGGCTTGCTACGGCGTGCCCGAGGTGGACAAGCGCTTGCCTATGACATGCCCGAGGTGGACGAGCGCGTGCCTACCGCGTGCCCAAGGTAGACATCACCGTGCCTAACGGGACTGCGACGGGTCAGGAAACTTGCTAAGCCCCCGTGAGCTTGCCTACCGGTGGACATCGGCGTGCCTATGTACACCTGCGGGCTGTGCTTAAGGGTGCCGTTCGAGTGCCTACGCGCGTGCCCAAGAACTGCCTAAGCACCCGGCTTTGCTGGGGGCGTGCCGTACGAGGGATGGATACGCAGAAGCATCCGCAATGCACCACAGCCATCCCCACGACCCCTCCGACCACCAGCCCCGCTCCGGCCCCGATCACCGGTCCGCCTCCGGACCCGACCACCAGCCCGACGGACTGAACCAGCACCCCACCCTTGACCCGGATCAAAACTCGGCCAGCACCCAGGAGACGGTGCCGCTGTCGGTGTGGGCGTGCGCACAGCGTCCCGCCGTCTGGCAGCGCCGCGGCCGGTATCTGCCCGCCACTACCTCCCACCCCGCCAAGATGCTGCCCACCCTGGCGGCCACCGCGATCACCAGCTACACCCAGCCCGGTGAACTCGTGCTGGACCCGATGTGCGGAATTGGCACCACCCTGGTCGAAGCCATCCACCTGGACCGGGTTGGCATCGGGGTCGAATGCGAACGCCGGTGGGCGAACCTGGCCCGCGCCAACCTCGACCTGGCCCGCGAGCACGGCGCCAGTGGAACCGGGGCCGTCGTCACCGGCGACGCCCGCAACGCCGGTGCCCTGATCACCGACCCGCACATCCTGGGGAAGGTCGCGTTGCTGCTGACCTCACCCCCGTACGGGCAGGCCACCCACGGCCAGGTCCGCTCCACCCGCGAAACCGGCCGCGGCGGCGTCCGCAAATACGACTACGACTACGGCAAGAACCCCCGCAACCTTGCCCACGGCAGCCACGACCGGCTGCTATCGGGATTCACCGACATCCTGACCGGCTGCCTGCCGTTGCTGCGACCGGGCGGGATCGTCGCGATCACCACCCGCCCGTTCCGCCGCCACGGCCACCTCATCGACTTCCCCGCCCAAGTTTGGGCCGCCGCCCAAGACGCCGGCCTGGAACCGGTTCAGCGGCTGGTCGCCTTGTTGTGCGGCATCAAGGACGACCATCTGGTCACCCGCGCCAGCTTCTTCGCGATGCACGAAACCCGCAAAGCCCGCACCGCCGGACTCCCGCTACACGTCAACGCCCACGAGGAAGTCCTGATCCTCCGACGCCCGCCGGGAGACCGGCCCCATGATCGATAGCACCCACCGGTGGAGGCGACAGCAACGACGCACTGCTGTGAGCAGCGCCCACCACTGGATTCGGCTTGACACCCGGCGTCGAGCCGAGCGTCGATATCCACCGTCCCAGGCGGATCTACAGACCACCGGCGGCCACCTCGAACCAGGACGGCCGTCGGCCAACAAGCCCGCCTCGGATTCGCCGGTGAGGACCCGGATCATCCCGGGCTGCGCCCATGGGTGGTGGCCGTGGTGAGGGCCGGGATGTCGCTGGCGGAGCTGGGTGAACTCCCGGCCGTGGTCGACCTGATCACTGCCGGGAAAGCCCTGGGGATCGGTCGCACCAAGTCCTATGAGCTTGCCCAGTCCGGTGAATTTCCGTGCCGGGTCCTGCGGGTCGGCAAGACCTACCTGGTGCCCACCCCGGAGCTGCTCACCCTGCTCGGCTACCCAGGCGGCGCAGGCCGCCCCGAACCAGAAGGCGAGTAGAGCAGATGGCCAGCAGGAAGACGTTCAAACTCTGCGGCTGCCGCGACCAGGAGACCGGTCGCCTCCTCGGCCGCAAGTGCCCCAAACTGCGGCGCCGCAACGGCCAGTGGAGCCCCCACCACGGCACCTGGTCCTACCAACTCGAACTCCCGCCCAACGCCGACGGCACCCGCCGCAGTCCGCTGCGGCGGGGCGGGTTCGCTTCCCAGGACACGGCCGAGGAAGAGATCACTCAGGTCGTCGAGCTGCTCGGCATCAGCAAGGTCGCCCAGATTCAGATCAAGATCGCCGACTTCATCGTCGAGACCGTCAAGACCAGCCGGAAACTGCCCGACGCTGACACCGTCCGCCGTAAGGTCCGCACCGGCCAGCGTCTGGACCAAAGGATCCTGGTCGGGGAGTGGGTCGACATCTGGCTGAACGGCAAGAAGAAGATCAGCGAAGGCACCCGGGCCCGCTACGCCAGCGACATCAAGCTCTACCTCAAGCCCTACCTCGGCCATATCCCCGTCGAGGAACTCCGGGTCGCCGACATCGCCGACATGTTCGATGCGATCGAGGAATACAACGATGTCATTCGAGAAGCTCGCGTCAGCGATGACCCTGCCCTGAGGGTGAAGGTGAAATGGCGTCGGGTGGTCAACCCGCCGACCATGCGCAACATCCAAGCCACCCTGCGGCACGCGCTCAACATTGCCATCAAGCACGAACGCCTCATCGACTTCAACCCCGCCGCGATCGTCGAACTCCCGCCCGCCACCCGGCCCAAGCCGCTGGTGTGGACCGACGAACGCGTCGCCGCCTGGAAAACCGCCCACGCCGCCCACCTGGCCGCTGTGCGCGAACGCGCGGGCGGCAAACGCGTCAACGTCATCGAGGCCTACATCGGCACGCCACGGCCGTCCCCGGTCATGGTCTGGACACCGGAGCAGACCAGCCGGTTCCTCGGCCAAGCCCGAAAACACCGGCTGTACCCGCTGTACCGGCTGATCGCCCTACGTGGTTTGCGTCGCGGCGAAGCTTGCGGCGTTCGCACCACCGAAGTCGACCTCAAGAACGGCACCGTCGGGATCAGCTGGCAGATCACCCAACTCGGCTGGAACCCCCGCCAAGGCAAGCCCAAAACCGACGCCAGCGACCGCACCGTCGACCTGGACACCAACACCATCAAAATCCTCCGCCACCACCGCGCCCGGCAGAACCGCGAACGTCTCGCCGCGGGGCTGGGTGAATCAGAGTTCTTCTTCACCGACGAGGCCGGTCAGCCCCTGCACCCCGCCCACGTCACCGACCAGTTCCAATGGCTGGCCTATCAAGCCGGGCTCCCGCCGATCCGGCTGCACGACCTGCGCCACGGCGCCGCGTCCCTGATGCTCGCCGCCGGCATCGACATCAAAATCGTCCAGCACACCCTCGGCCACGTCACCAGCGCCTACACGCGCGACACCTACACCAGCGTCTACCCCCAACTCGCCAAAGACGCGGCCGAAAACACCGCCGCACTCCTCGCTCTCGCGCCGGAAGGTGAACGCGACCTCAGCTGATCCACGTGGCCTATTAGCGCGGGCACCCGGCGGTGGTTTTGTCTCTGGCACGATCGCAGCATGAAGGTCGAGGACGGCAGACGCGCTGCGGTTCGCCTGGCTACGCGCGCTCATGAGGTCGGATACGCATCCGGCCGGACAATCTGGCGTGAAGTGCTGCAGCGCGTCAGTGGTGGACGCCTCGGCAAACGGCCGGGCTGGCCGACCGTACCCCGCTTGAACGCTCCGTGGCAGGACACGGTCTCAGCCGAGCGCACTGGATGGCGCCAGCGCGCAGCCAACCTGAACGGCGAATACGCATTCGCGGTCGACTACCTGATCTGTCGGCGCTGCAAGCTCGGTTGGGTCGAACAGCCGTTCACCCTGCCGCAGTACCAGCGGTGCGGCCTGGCTTCCGCAGGACTCGCCGCGCTACGCGCCGGGCACCCAGGCCTGGCCTGGCACACCCTCGGCGGGCACTTCCGCGACTCCCAAGCCTTCTGGAAAACCGTCGCCACCGACGTCCCTGGCGGCTACCGGCAACGCCAACTATGCCCGCACCACGATGTGTCCTGACTCGGAAGATGCCCAGGGCCTGGCCCAAAACGAGGGTTGCCTGCGAGGTAGAGCGGTACACGCGAAATGGCGCCGCCCGCTCGCCGCAGCAGCGGGCACCACGGGCAACGATGCCGCCGCAGCCGGGGACTGTTCCTGTCTCGCCGCAGCGGTGGCCAGCTGCGAGAACGTACGCGGTGTACTAAAGGTGAGTGAGCCGTGGGCCTGCCGACCACCGAGCAATGCGCTACCTGGCCTGCGGCAGCGGCCCTGCGACTCCGACCGACCTTGAGCACGCCTCGACCTGCTCCGGCTACCGATCCGAGCGATGATGAGCTGGCGCAGGCCATTGAGGCTCGCCTGGCATTGACCCACATCAACGGCGATACGGGATCGGCGGGATCGCGCTGGGTGGTCCTGCTCGCCGCATCGCCGACTCTATCTGGCGTGTCGATCCTGGCCTGACCCGCCGCGTAGCTACACTTTTGGCGTGCTCAGGGGGCGCGCATGTGGTGAATTGCTCACCCGGTATGAGTAGTAAGTGACCCGCAGGGTGTGATGCCCAGCCCCTGGACTCCAGGCACTAAATAGTTCTTTCGCCATGGCCTCTGATATGCGGCCGCAGTCCGGGATGTGAGTCGCAGGGAACCAGGGGAATCATGCCGCACGTCAACGACAAACGCCGATTCGATGAGTGTGCCCGCCTGCTTGGCGGACCTGCGCAGCTCGAACTCTCAGCCCGGGTCAACGGTCGACGAGTGATCGACACCGAAATCAGGCGTCAGCAGGAATTTCAAGCACTTTTGCTTTGGTGTCTTCTAAGTCCGCGGCGATCAGTCGGATGGGACACCAAGGGAGGGCGCTCATTCAGGGACATGTTCGTCTACTACAGTTGGGTGTCGCCTCAGCCTGACCGTCTCGTTACTGGGTGGACCGTAGCCGCACGCGTCGCGAGCTATCTTCTGCCCAGAGTCCACATCAGTGCCACTGGAGTACCGCGATGCTCCGGGATCCCGGGACTTAGGCTCGATAGTACCGGGAAAAGTCAGATCCGGCTCATTCATCTGCCTACAGGCGGAAAAATGGAGCTATGCGAACCTCGCTCGATGAGCGCAGACGATGTGACGAGATCGCTACACAGCGAGACGAGTCGATCTGAGAATCGTCAACAGGACACGCCCCTGTGGGAAGAGGCAGGACTCACTCCTGTGGAGCTCACCGACCTAGCCGAGTGGACGCTGGCTCGCCACGCTACGCTGCTATCGGCAGTGATGTCCCGCATCAATATTCTATGGAGACACTGGGACAACCGAGCCGAACTAGACATCGACAAGTTCACCGGAAGGCCAAGGCTGTCCTGGTGGGACGGGCCAAGCACGCGAGAGCTAGCCAACCTTCTCACCTCATCGGCGATCGAAATTAGGGGAGCGCGTTGGGCCCATGCGCACGACGAAACTCTCCTCATAGCCGTCGGGGACGCGCTGCTAGAACTTAGAGGTCCATCCCGCGAACTAGCGGAGAAAGAAGATATAAACCTAGCCGTCTAGGAAATTAGCGGCAGCACCTGGGTGGTTAGCCCCCCGGCAATCTTCGCGTTCTTTTCGGTGGGCAGGAGCCGGCCCAACCTTTGTCGAGGTAGGGCCAGCCGGGTGACAGGTGGCGGTCCTGTCTCGCCTCAGTTGGTGCACTCTCGCCGAACGGCATACCCGTTGTATGTAGACCTCGACGCTATTGTGTTGCGGCGACGTAGCCCAGGCATTCCTTGGTTAATGGGCAAGAAATGGATATGGGATTCATTGCACCAATTTTAGTCAGGCTGAAACCGTGAAGGCTGGCAGGTAGCCATGGCCGGCGCCGAGGTCTTCATAGACAAGGGTCCGAGCGACGCGGTTCCAACGATGGCCAGTTAGTAGCGCGAGGGCGCACGGGCACGCTTGGAAGAGGTGGATTCGGTCTGCTGGTTGTCGTTCCAGTTCTGTACGGACCTGGTTGCGTAGCTCTTGGGCGAGGGTCACGGCCTGTCCGGGGCCGGCGACCGACTGATCGTGATCTCCATCTGCTGGGACGAGGGTGAGTAGTTCCCGTACCGGGATTTGGTTTTTGCGTAGGTAGCTGACGACCGCGTTCGTGGGGTCGCGTGTGATGCCGAACGCCACCGCGAGATCGTCGCCTTGACCGAGAGGAGTGCGGGTGAGGCGAAGCGCAGGGACGGGAATCCGGGGTGAGTCGCTGGACCATACGGTGCCGTAGTGGTCGTAGCTGATGCTCGTCCCGGTCACCTGAGCCAGTCGTGCACCGACGGTGAAGGCAGTTCCCAGGCGCATCTTGCCGCTTACGAGGATGTCGCGATGCCCGCCGTCTTCCAGGGTCTGGACGGCGGAACGGAGTTCGGCGTCCATGCGCGTCCATGCGTCGGATTCTTTCGGGCGTCGTCGGGCCGCGGGTTCGTCGCCTTCGTAGAGGTCGACCCAGTCCACGGCGATCGTGGCGTCGTCGGGATGGGGGTCACGGCGGATCGCCTGGATGAGGAGGATCGCTCTGGGCTCGCTGGTGCGCAGTGCCAAGGCTTCAACCTCGCCCTGTATGTCGTCGCGGGTGAGGACACGTCGGCCCTGACGTACCCATTCGGCGATGGTTGAGGTGCCCAAGAGCAAAGATTTTTTGTCGGCGCGGAGCCCGGCGGCCAACATGAGCGCGGTCGCGCGTTCTTCCTCGGCTGAGACTTTGCGGCCGGTCCGGAAGACAAGCTGCTCGAGCATTGATTGCACCGTGCCGCGGTCCACACCCAGGTGCTGCGCCCATGCAATGAGGGTCTTGCCGGCCTCGGACCGGTCGGTGATCCGGTCGGCGGCTGGCATGAGCATGTCGGTACGACCGTCGCAGAGCTTCAGCAACGGATCGGTGGCGTCCAGCTCTCGGTTGGTGACCAGTTCCAGGATGGCGCCGCCGGGACGCTCTCGGAGCAGTTTCCAGCTGCTGTAGAACTTTTCCAGCAAGGACGTGCTGCCTCGGCGGCGGGAGGTGAGGTAGCTGGTGTTGACGGGCGTCGCTGCCGAGGCTGCGTATTTGACCTGGGTGTAGCGGTGGGGGGCTGTCCGGTGGCGGACGATCACGTCATCGACGTTCCCGGCATCGTTGACCTCCATCTCGATTTGCAGCACGTCGCTGTCAGGTCGCAATGCGAGTAGTACGGCAGACCAAGCGACTAGGTCTTGATAGGCGTCACCGACACGACGCACGCCGCTGCGTGAGGCTGGTCCGCTGGCCGGGCTGGGGTAGGTCACGTCGTCTCTTTCGGCGAAGTCTTTGGTTTGTGAGCGTGGACGCGGCCGAAAACCGAGATGGGGACGGGAGTGGCTTGTCCCTGCTGGTAGGCCCAGCCGGCGATGTGCGGCTGGTCCCATCCGAGGCGGCCGGGGCAGAGGATCAATGCGAGGAATGCTTTGAATCCCAGCTCTTGGTCGGACAGCAGCTTGGCGTAGGTGGCTACGTCGCGTGCACTCGGTGCTGGATTGCCGTGCGGATGCGTATGCCAGTCACCGATCCAGACGTTGCCGCTTCGCGTGAATTCCTGGTCGGCGAGGCGTTGCGCGTGGCGGAGATCCCGGAGGAAGAAGTCGGGGGTGCGCACCGCGACCGGTCCGGGCCCACCTGCGTAATGGACCTCCGCAACGCCGTCCGGGCGGAGGGCACCTAGGAGTATCCCGCCGGTTTCGCGCCCGTCGGCTGAGTGCACTGCTTCGGCGGCGAGGCTGGTGGCGGCCTCCTGCAGCAGGTGGATCCGAGTGATCGTTTCCGGCGCTGCGGTCATGGGGCCTGGCAGGTGGGGCATCCAGGACGCGGTGGATGCGCGGGTGACCAGCGCAGTTCGCCAGAGCGCGAGAGATCAAACGGGGGAGCCGCGCCGGGCTGTGGCCTTAGCGCCCATACGGTGTGTTCACCGGGGAGCCGCTGATCGGCCTGCCCGCGACGTTCAAGCACGGTCGCGACCGCGACCTTAGCGGCAAGCTGGCCGACCAGGTGTAGGTCACCTCCGACAGCGGTCATCGGCCGGTGCCGGGTTCCGGTTCCGTATCCGGCGTCCAGGCTGGGTTCGATGTCCATTCCTCCTGCGGTGGCCAGCGTTTCACGCTCGCAGACCAGGCAGCCACGGTCGGCCCAGGGACGCAGGCGCAGGATTTCGCCGAAGGCGCCGTCTTGCAGGACACATGCGAGCACTGTGTCGATGCCGGCTCGGCGGGCCAGGTGGCTGACCACCCGGCGGGGCGCGATTCCGTCCGCGGCGCACAAGACGACGTGGGTGCGCCGCAGCAGGGGGCGGATCCGATCGGCATCGACCACAACGTCCAAGCGGAGGGCTTCGGTGCGGGTCTCGGAACGGATCTGGGCCAGCTCGTCGGCGAGTGCATCGACCTTGTAGCGGCCGACGTGCCGTGAGGAAGTGACGTGGCGGACCAGGTTGTGCCAGCCCAGACGATCCGGGTCAACCAGCAGCAGATTCCCCACTCCATAGAGCGCGAGTGCATGCGCGGCGGCACCGCCGATGCTTCCGCCGCCGACGAGCATGACGGTGGACTCGGAAAGTTCAGCAACCGGCCAGGAGGGGGCGAACTGCGAGAGCCCCAGCGTCTGAGGTTCGACCTGCGTGCTGATCGGCCAGGCGCCATCAGCGGACACGTGCCAGGCCATCAGCTCGGGAATTTGACCTTCGTTGTATGGCGGGTCATGAACGCCGGGTGCGTAGGTGAGTGCGTAGTAGGCCATGGCGCCAGGTGTCTTGAAACCCGATGGGACGTGTCCGCGGAAGCCCTCCAGCGTTAGTCCGCTGCTGCGTACGGAAACAAGCAGCGCGGCCCCGTGCAGCTCAGGGCCCACGCGGTACCAAACACCCGAGCCGGTTCCTGCGCAGCGCAGGACATGGTTCCGGGGCTCCAGCGCCGCTGGCCGCATCACCTTCTGTTGCTCTGACACGCTGATGACGCCTGCCAGCGCATCCGGCTCTGAGATTCGAAGCGACAGATGACCCCATAGGCCGCTCGTCTTGATCAGCTGAGCGGCTTCTTGCGAGATCAGAATCATGTCGGCTGTCATGACTAATCCTCCGGCGGCACGTCGGCCTCGACAGAGCGTTCAGCTGCCGAGCTGACGATCAGCGGATCAACAACCGGGTCCTCCACGATCCCGTTCGTTGACATCACCGAAATGAGGCCGTGTTTCATCAGCGCGTACTCGATATGCCAGCCCGCCGCCTTCAGCAGCAGACCAGTGACCGAATCCCGCCCTGTCCATGCGGCATCGGTCTGCATCAAGCACAGGCTGCCGTCGCCGTTGACGTGCCACTGATGTTGAGTGCGTTCCACGACCTCCGGCTCCGGATCGAGGGGGAATATGGCGGCTGGCACCATCGGGTACGCATGCCCGTAGACCACCTGCACGAGCAGACCCTTGCCGTCGACCAGGTCCTCGACTCCCTGGGGCTTGGGCCGGGCGAAGGGCCATATCGGCAACCGTCCGTGCCAACTGCCGGCTCCCGTCGCGCTCCAGTCAAGATCGGGACAGAACGCGGCGACCTCTTGTTGATCGCGAGCGAGTCGTCTGGGCTCACACCGCCACCATGTGACCGGGCCAGCGTCGGCGAGCTCGATGTTCGGCTCCGCCATTGTCATCCCTGTGGGGCGTCTTTCACCGGACGAGATGTGATCAACGCCGGCGCGGCGACACTGGGACTGGTCTGCTTCTTGGCTGGCGCAGGGAAGTCCGTGCCGAACAGCTGCGCCCAGACCTGCAGCGCGTCATCGGTGGCGCCGTTGGCCGCGGCGGCGCAAGCCTGAGTGGCCAGCTCCGACGCCTCGTTTAACGCATCCCGCAACCCGACCCGGTCCAGGTCCGGCTGGATCTCCCCGCACAGGTCGGCCGGGTCGGTGATGGGTTCGTTGACGCGTACGGCGGCGGCGCTGAAGAAGGCCCGCAACGCCTCAGGACGGCTGCCAGCGGTAGGCAAACAGTCCAGGGCAAGGATCTCCATCACCAGTGACTTGATCTTTCCTTCGACCGGCACGCCGAGCCGCCAGTTCTTCAGAACCCGGACCATCGGGCGGAAGTAAGGCCATTTCACCTGGCGCTTAGCTACTTCGTTGATCAGGTATTCAGGGTCCGCCGATACCCAGTCGCGGCTGGTCACCTCGGGAATCAGCAAGGTGTTGTCCGGCTGCCGCAGGGCGGGCATTGCATCGACGGTGAAAGCGTCCGGGTCTTCTGGGTCATCCAGGAAGCACTTGACCGCATGGTTGCGAGGGTCCGCGAGGCGCACCAACTGATCGACCGTGCCATGCGTCGCCCCGAGCAGGACGTGAACCTTGCCTCCCAGATGGGACAGGGCCTCTTGCGCGGCATCGCCCGCCGTTCCCCAGGTGGGATGGGCGTCAGCGTCGAACACCACGACCAAGTCGACATCGTGGATCGGCGCCAGCTGCGTGCTCCGAGCCAGCGACCCTGAGCCGAAGACCTCCTCCACGTCGTCCTCGGCGCCCAGTGCTTTTTTGAACACATCCCGCCTGGCGCGCGCCAACCGAACCTGCTCGATGTCGGCGTTCACCGAATCTTGATAATCATCAAAAGCCTTCACGAGACCCATGCGTGACTCCGGAAAGAACTAAGAGACGCCCCCAACCACATATTCCCCCGGGGACCCAGCGCGGGTGGTGCACTGGCCTTCAGCACGCTACTCGGGAGCTACGACAAACTGATCCGTGATGGTACGGACCATGAAGATCGAGTTCGGCCAACGCCGAACGTCCGGCCGCCGTCTTCCTCCTCGCGAAGATCCAGTCACGTCCATCTCCAGAGCATCACCGCGACGCGACGCGACCAGTACCTAGACAACCGCAGGCTCGGAACCTGCTTGCAAGCGGCTACAACGGTCATCGGGCTCACAGTTCCGCGGCCGACGACGTTCACTGCACGACCCGGTGAGCTGATCGACTTCGCGACCGTGATCCGGCGGCATTGCACCGTCGTGTGCCTGGTCCACAAGTGTCGAACAGTCGTCTGAGATAACCAGGTGAAATGCAGCGATCGCTCGGAGCTGCCCTGATGCCGACGATTACATATCGTGACGGGGGCTGGTGCGCGGAGGCGGTGCCCGCCGACAAGATCGCGACAAACGAGCAAACATCGAGCAAACATCGGCCCGGGACGATCATCGCCGCGACCGGTCGTCCCGGGAAACTGCAGGTCAGCGGCGAGATGAGTGGTAGGGCGTCCGGGACTCGAACCCGGAACCTATGGATTAAAAGTCCACAGCTCTGCCAATTGAGCTAACGCCCCGCTGGCACGAGGGTACCGGAGGGGGCGGGCCGTCGTGATCCTGAGTGTGATGCGGCGGCCTTTGTCCGGGCCCCGTCGGAGGCGGGAGGCATCGGCACCTCGTCGCCCGCCATCATGGTCCCTCTGTCCACCCTAACGAGGAGGCCCGATGCCCGCTCTCGCGCAGTTGTTCGCGGTCACCGTCGACTGTCCGGACCCGTTCGGGCTCGCACGTTTCTACCAGGCGCTCGCCGGTGGGGAGGTCGCCTCGTCCAACGACGACTTCGTCACGTTGAGTGGCGGCGCGGTGAGGATCGACTTCCAGCGCGTGGCCAACCCGGCGACGAGCTGGCCGGATGAAGACTCCCCGCGCAGGGTTCACCTCGACTTCCGGGTGGACGATCTCGAGCGGGCCGAGGAGGAGCTTCAGCGGCTCGGGGCGACCGTTGCCGAGCATCAGCCGGGCGGGCGGCGGTTTCGAGTGTTCTTCGATCCCGCCGGGCACCCCTTCTGCCTCGTCGACGCCGCCACCCAGTACTGAGAGAACCATGATGAGCGACAGCAGAGCGGCGCACGAGAGCGACCCGGTCACCGCGTTCCGTACGCTCCGGCCCGGCGGCAGCATCGAGGTCGAGGAGGACACCGGCGACTGCCGAGACAGACTCCTCGCCGCCGGGTTCATCGAGGTCACCGCGGTGAACGGCACCGTACGGGCGGTCAAGCCCCCGGCACCCGACGGCGTCACGATCCGGCCCATGCGGGAGGCGGACGCCGGCCGTGTGCTCGCCATCTACCAGGCGGGCATCGACGGTGGCCAGGCGAGCTTCGAGACCGAGGTTCCCACCTGGGAGGAGTTCGACCGGGCCAAGCTCCCGCTCCATCGCCACGTCGCGGAGTCCGACACCGGTGACCTGCTCGGCTGGGTCGCGGCCATCCCCACGTCCAGCCGCTGCGCCTACGCCGGCGTCGTCGAGCACTCGGTCTACGTCGACCCGGCCGCGCACGGGCGGGGGATCGGCGGCGCGCTCCTGCACGCGCTCATCGGTTCGACCGAGTCGGCCGGCATCTGGACCGTGCAGTCCGGGGTCTTCCCGGAGAACACCGCCAGCCTCCGCCTGCACGAGCGCGCCGGGTTCCGGGTCGTCGGTACGCGTAAGCGCGTCGGCCGTCATCACGGGAGCTGGCGCGACGTCGTCCTGATCGAGCGCCGCAGCACCGTCGCGGGGTCGGACTAAAGCCTGTCTCGAAGTCCTGGGTCTGGCCCCCCGCCTGGTCTGGGCCGCGCCCCGTCGTGGGGCCCGCCGGTCGTGGAGCCCATCGGTCGTGGAGCCCACCCGGTCCGGGGCCCACCCACCTGGGGCCCACCCACCTGGAGCCCACCCGCCCGGGGGTGCCATCCCACTTTCATTGTCCAGCGGGAACAGCGGCGGGCGGAAGTAGAGCGGGGTTCTGTGGATAACCCCGGGTGGGCGCCGACCCGGCGGCACCTGCCCAGGCGCCGCTCAGGCGGCACCACGCGGCAACAGCATGACTACGAGACAGACCCTAGGCCTCCGGATACGCCCGCGTACGGGGATGGGCCGTCAGCGCGTACACGAGCAGCACGCACATGGCGATCACGAGTACCGACCACACGGGGAACGCCCGCAGGAAGGCCAGTTGCCCGATGGCCACGAGCACGGCCATGGCCACGCCCGCCGTACGGGCCCATGACTGCTCTGCGAGGAGGCCCGCGCCGATGGCGATCTGAGCGAGCCCGAGGATCAGCCAGATCCAGCCCCAGGCGGTGAAGTTGAACACCAGGATGTCCTGCGATGTCACCTGGTAGTAGTCGTTCCTGAACAGCGCGACCAAGCCGTCCATCACGTTGAACACACCGACCACGAAGGCCACGACCCCCGCGAAGGACAACCAGCCGGTGGTGTTCGAAATGCGCGATGCCGTCATGCTTCCGACCTCCCCGAACGCAGGCGAACGCAGCCGAATGCCGGGAACATCCCCGCGAGGTCGTACGCACGAAACACGACACACCGCGCATATACCGAAACCTAGGCGTGCGCTTTGTCAGCGGTATGCGGAAATGCCGGTGATGGCCTGGCCGAGCACCAGAGTGTGAATCTCCTGCGTCCCCTCGTACGTCAGCACCGACTCCAGGTTCGTCATGTGCCGGATCACGGGGTACTCCAGCGTGACGCCGTTCGCGCCCAGGACCGAACGGGCCGAGCGCGCGACGTCGAGCGCCGCGCGTACGTTGGTGAGCTTGCCGAACGACACCTGCTGCGGCGTGGCCTCACCGGCCTCCTTCAGCCGCCCGATGTGCAGCGCGACCAGGCCCGCCTGACCCAGCGCGATCTCCATCCACGCGAGCTTCTCCTGGGTGAGCTGGAACGCCCCGATCGGCTTGCCGAACTGCTCACGCGTCTTGGCGTACTCCACGGCCGCCTCGTAACACGTACGCCCCGCTCCGATGGCGCCCCAGATGATCCCGTACCGCGCCTCCGACAGGCAGCCCAGCGGCCCCCTGAGCCCCGCGGCGTCGGGCAGCATCGCCTCGGCGGGCACGCGGACGTCGTCCAGTGAGAGCTCCGACGTCACCGACGCCCGCAGGGACAGCTTCTTGTGGATGTCACGCGAGGTGAACCCCCGCGTCTCGCGTGGGACCAGGAAGCCGCGGACCCCCTCGTCCGTACGCGCCCAGACGACGGCGACGTCCGCGACCGAGCCGTTCGTGATCCACATCTTCGAGCCGTTGAGCACCCAGTCGGAGCCCTCGCGCTTGGCGCGGGTGTTCATGTTCGCCGGGTCCGACCCGTGGTCGGGCTCGGTCAGGCCGAAGCAGCCCAGCGCTTGGCCGGCCGCCATCCGCGGCAGCCACTCCTGCTTTTGCTCCTCGGAGCCGTACTTGTGGATCGCGGTCATGGCGAGAGAGCCCTGTACGGACATGAAGCTGCGGACCCCGGAGTCGGCGGCCTCCAGCTCGCGGCAGGCGATCCCGTACGCGACCGCCCCCGCGCCCGGGCAGCCGTACCCGCTCAGGTGCATGCCCAGGAGGCCGAGCTCGCCCAGCGCCGGCGCGAGGTCACGGACGGGGAACGTGCCCGCCTCGAACCAGTCGGCCACATGCGGCTCGATCCGCTCGGCCGCGAACCGGCGGGCCGTGTCGCGTACCAGCCGCTCCTCGTCGGTGAACTGGTCGTCGATGCGCAGCAGATCCATCAAGACCTCCCAGAGGGTTCGGACCACAGCGTACGTTGGGCGTATGGCCCCCCGTGACCTGGTCCGGCTGCTGATCGACAAAGGCGTCCTCACCGATGACCGGGTGGCCGGAGCGATGGCCGAGGTCCCGCGCGAGCTCTTCGTGCCCGAGGACCGGCGCGACGAGGCGTACGCCGACAAGGTCCTAGTCACAAAGTGGGACGAAGCGGGTGTGGCGATCAGCTCGGCCAGCCAGCCCGCGATCGTCGCGATCATGCTCGAACAGCTGCGGCTCGAACGCGGTCACTCGGTGCTCGAGATCGGCGCCGGCACCGGGTACAACGCCGCGCTGCTCGGGCGGCTCGCCGAACGCGTCATCACCGTCGACATCGACGAGGACGTCGCGCATGCGGCGCGTGACCGGCTGGTCGGCGTGCCGAACGTCGAGGTGCGCACCGGCGACGGCTGGCTCGGCGCGCCGGACCACGCGCCGTACGACCGGATCGAGCTGACCATCGGCACCTCCGACATCTCGGCGTCCTGGCGTGACCAGCTCGCCGAGGGCGGCCTGCTCGTCCTCCCGCTCTGGCTGCGGGTCGGGGTGCAGGTGTCCGTGGCGTTCCGCCGCGACGGCGACGTGCTGCGCGGGGAGAGCGTGCGCGACTGCGGGTTCCAGCGGCTACGTGGGGCGCACAGCGGCCCGGAGGGGTTCATCGCGGTGGGCGGGGGAGACTTCGTCGTCCTCGACGACGCGTCGCACGCCGCGCCGCTGCGCGAGCTGCTGAGGCGCGCACCACGCGAGGAACGGTCACCGGTGGTCGATCCGGCGGTGTTCGCCCGGTTGGCGCTCGACGAGCCCCGTACGCTCGCGGTCTCCGACCTGTCCGGGGGACTACGTCCTGGTCTGTACGACCCGGAGAGCGTCGTGGTGATCGACAACGAGCGCATGCTGACGTACGGCTCACCCACCGCCCGCGACCGTCTCATCTACGGGCTGAGCACCGCGCGGCCGCTCGACCGTTCGCGGCTGCGGGTCACCGCCACCTTCGGCGCGCCACCCCCGCCGTCTCAGGGCTGGCGGTTCGTACGGCCGTCCTGCGTCGTCGATGTGTCCGAGGGGCCATAGGGGATCTCTCAGGGATGGGTCAGGGCAAGCCCCCATGGCGGTGAGCGCGCCCGGCGGGCACGATCGAGACATGAACGAAGACGCGATGAACGAGCCCACCGACACCCAGCCCCACCGACTCACCCGCACCCGCTCCGGACGCATGATCACTGGCGTCTGCTCCGGCACCGCCGCCTACTTCGGCGTCGACCCGACCCTCGTACGGCTCGCGGCCGCCATCCTGACCGTGCTCACCAGCGGCGCGGGCATCCTGCTGTACGTCGCCGCGGCGCTGATCATCCCGGAAGAGGGCAAGGACGTCTCGATCGCCCAGGAGCTCATCAACAAGCAGACCCACCGCAACGACTCCGTCTAGGCGGCGGCACTGATCGCGCGGTCGTGGGTCGAGGCGATCACCTCGGTCCGGACCTGCGTCCACGACATCGCGAGCATCGTCGCCACGGTCAGCCCCGCCACGCCGGCCAGGGCGACGACCGGCTCGGGGCCGAGCACCTGGGCCAGCGCGCCACCCGCGAGAATGCCGATCCCCTGGCTGGCGAGAATGCCCGACTGGGCCAGCCCGAACGCCTGCCCCCGGCCGGACGGGGGCACCGCGGCCACGAACGCGGCGTTCGCCGCCACCTGGTAGGCGCAGCCCACGCCGGACAGTGCCCACAACGCGACCACCGCCCACAGCGGTGGCCGCAGCCCCGAACCGATCAACGGCGCGCACGCCAGCATCGCCATCCAGCCCATCAGGCGCAGCCGGTTGTCCGGCCGGACGAACCGGCTGTACGCGAACGCCCCCACGACCATCCCCGTCGGCATCGCCGACATGAGCAGCCCGACGATGAAGGGGCTGTCCCCGAACGTCTTCGCGTACGGGACGGCCAGCCCCTCGGGCAGCACGTAGAACCCGCACAGCCAGGCGAAGCAGACGAGGGGCCGCAGCGTACGGTCGCCGAGCACGAAGCGGCCGCCACGGCGCGAGATCTGCCACAGCGACTCCCGGGCCCGGCCCTCGCGCCGGGGCGCCGGACGCCGCCGTACCCCGGCCACCACGATGATCGCGGACAGCACGAAGGTCACGGCGTCGATGGCCAGCGCCTCGTGTGTGCCCACCGCGAAGATCACCGCACTGCCCGCGAGGAACCCCAGCATCTGCGTGAACTGGTGGGTGATGTTGTTGATCGCCGACCCGACGACGTACATGTCACCGGGCAGCACTTCGGACAGCAGGGCGGCGCGCGCCGCGGTGAACGGCGTGCCCAGCAGCACACTGAAGAAGATCAGCACACACAGCATCGGGAACGGCATGTGGTGGACGGCCATCAGCGCCAGGACGCCGGCGCGTGCCAGGTCACAGACGATCATGACCCGCCGCCGGGGGATGAGGTCGGCGAGCACCGACAGGACCGGGCCGCCCATGATCGGCGGCAGGTAGGTGAGGGCGTACGCGACGGCGGTCTTCAGCGGCGAGTGGGTGTTGTTGTAGACGAGTACGGCGAGAGCGACCTGGGCGAACTGGTCGCCGATGTAGGACAACGCCTGGGCCAGCCAGAGGGAACGGAACTCACCGACACCGAACACTTCGCCATAAGTGGCCTGCCGATCCAACGGCCGTCGATGTCGTCCGCCCACGCGCGCTCCTCTACTGCGGCCGCCGCCCTGGTCGCTTTCCGTGACCGGGTGGTCTCAGAGGATTATCTCACGCTCCGTCGTTGGAGCGTGACCCATTGTGCCTGATCAGATCACCAGCCGAGTTCGTGCAACCGCTCGTCGTCGATACCGAAATGGTGGGCGATCTCATGGACGACAGTGACACGCACCTCTCGTACCAGGTCATCGCGGGTCTCACTGATGGCGAGAAGCGGCCGCCGGAAGATCGTTATACGGTCGGGCAGATAGCCCGCGTAAGTGTCTCCGCGCGCGGTCAGCGGCACTCCTTCGTACAGCCCGAGGAGTGTGCCGCCTTGCGCGGTGACCTGCGGTGGAGCGTCGTCCTCGACCACGATGACGACGTTCTTCATGACTCGGGTGAGCCGAGGTGGGATCGTGTCCAGCGCCTCACCGACAAGGTCCTCGAACTCTCCACGGCTCATCTCGATCACCCTGTCATTGTGCGTGGAGAGCGGCGGAAGCGAGCATAGGTACCAACGTGTTGACCCGAGCAAAATCAGAAATACTCCGGTTCACCGGCATGCGGCGTGTCCGGTTGCCCGCACGTATCGGGGCCATCATCGCCGTCGGGCTGATGGCCGGCTGGCTGGGCATGCTGTACGGCGGAAACGCCAAGACCGACATCGGGCCGGCCGATGTGACGTTCTCCCTCCGCCCGTCCCTTTCCGGCGGCACCGTCATCGACATCCCGCCGCTGGGCACGCTCCGCCTGGACAGCCACGCCGGTCCCGTACGCATCGACGCACAGGTCACCCGGATCCGCCCCGAACCCGCTCGCAAGCTCATAGAGGACCCGGCCGCCGTCGACCACCTCTCGCAGACGGTGGGGGCCGACATCCGGCACGGGTTCATCGTCATGATCGCCAAAGCGGTGGCGGCGGCGCTGCTGTGTGCCGGTCTCGCCGGTTTCGTGGTGTTCCGTACGTGGAAGCGGTCCCTGTGGTCGATGCTCGCGGCGTTCAACGGCCTGCTGGCCGTCGGCGTACTGGGGGCGGTGACGTTCAACCCGCAGTCGGTCGCGGAGCCGCGCTTCACCGGAATCCTCGCCAGCGCCCCGCAGGTCGTCGGTGACGCGAAGTCCATCGTGTCCCGCTTTGGGGCCTATCGCGCCCAGCTGGCCCAGCTGATCGGCAACGTCTCGCGCCTCTACGACGTGACGTCCACGCTGCCGACGTACGAGCCGGACCCGACGACCATCCGGGTGCTGCACGTGTCCGACATCCACCTGAACCCGGTGGCCTGGAGCGTCATCCGTCAGGTGACCAAGCAGTTCAACGTCCAGATGGTGATCGACACCGGCGACCTGACCGACCACGGCTCGTCGGCGGAGGAGAAGTTCGCGAACGACATCTCAAAGATCAAGGTTCCGTACGTGTTCATCCGCGGCAACCACGACTCCGGCGACACCGAAGCGTCGGTACGCCGCCAGAAGAACGCGGTGGTGCTCGACAACCAGGTCAAGGACGTCGCCGGCCTGCGGATCTTCGGCATCGGCGATCCGCGCTTCACCCCGGACAAGACCACCCGCGGCGACGACGTGGACGCCCGTGAGATGCTCGCGATCGGCCAGGGCGCCGCGGCCCAGATGGTCGCCTCCCACGACGCGCCGGACGTCGTACTCGTCCACGACCCGGCCGAGGGCCAGGCGTTCGACGGCACCGCGCCACTCGTCCTGAGCGGCCACATGCACCGGCGCTCCACACGTCTCCTGCCGTCGGGCACCCGGCTGTTCATCCAGGGCTCCACCGGCGGCGCCGGGATGCGCGGCCTGGAACACGAGGAACCGACCCCGTTCGAGATGTCGGTGCTCTACTTCAACCGCACCAGCCACCGCCTCCAGGGCTGGGACGACATCCGCCTGGGCGGCCTGGGATTGACGTCGGCCCAGATCGAACGAACCCTGGAACCGAAGCCCGACCGCCCCATAGCGCCGTCACCTGCCCAAACGCCGTCAGGTACGCCGCTTCCCCCGTCCGTATCGCCGGCGGCGCCGTCGAGCGAGGCCGGCCGACCGCGTTAGCGGGGGAATCACTTTGGTGGTTGGGGCGGTTGTCCCCTATGCTTGCGGAGTCCCCGACGGCAGGCGGCAAGGGCAAAACGGCGGCCACCGCCGTCAGGTCCCCATCGTCTAGCGGCCTAGGACTCCGCCCTTTCAAGGCGGCAGCGCGGGTTCGAATCCCGTTGGGGGCACGATACCCTTCGGGGTAGCAGTTGCAAGGTCCTGTGGAGCAGCTAGGAGTGCTCGCCACCCTGTCAAGGTGGAGGCCGCGGGTTCAAATCCCGTCAGGACCGCTGAGGCGCCTTCGGGCGCCGCGCGGGCAGGTAGCTCAGTCGGTACGAGCGTCCGCCTGAAAAGCGGAAGGTCGGCGGTTCGACCCCGCCCCTGCCCACCGCCCAAGATCATTGGAAACAGCGTCTGACCTCCGTGAACGAGGTTGGGCGCTGTTCGCTATGTGTCCGGTTGTGTTCGGCCGTCAACGGGTGGCGGTGGGCGGCTGTGCCCAATACGTGCCCACGTTTCAGCCCCGGAGAGCTGCCTCGACGCGGCGCTTGGCAATCTCGTATTGACCCTCGATGCACCTGGCGCAGACCTTGAGCAGGACGGAGACGCCGTGTTCTGCTCATTCTGCGACCTGGGTAGGGGACGCTTCCGTTGAGCCATAGGGAGACGCAGCGTGGCGGAGGTGGTAGACGTGCCGGGCGAGGGGTGAAGCGTACTCAGCGTCGGCTTTACGGGCGTTGTCCCACGCGCGCCGGTAGGTGATCGTCGCGAATTCGCCACCGCGTACGCCGCCGAATACGCGTCCCTCTGGGACCGAGGTCGAACATTGTCAGGTGCTGCCACAGGACCTTGGTCAACGGTGGTCTGCTGTGGGAGCTCGGCGCCATTGCTTTCGGGACGTGCTTTGAGCTGGCGCTGTTCGCGGCGGGCGCCGTTGTCGGTCCATTCCGTGCCGACTTCGGGGGAAGCCGAGTTCGCCCAGTTGTTACGGAAGCCACGCCGGATGTTTGCGGCGCTGAGTGCCGGGCGGGCATCCCGGCGGCGCTGGTCAGCCTAGAGAAGAGACGGCCCCGAGAATGACGACCAGCGCGATGCTAACGGCGAGGTGGGCCACCGATCGGCGAGTGGGGCGGGGACCGTCGAGAAGGATCTTGAGTCCGAAGGGTGCGAGCGCTACGCACAGCGCGACGATGGCGACGATCGACAGGGGGGTCGTACCTTTCAGCACACCTAGGGGAAGGGCCGAAGTGAGTGACAGGCAGAGGCAACTCGGCCGCCCCAGAACGCCCGTGCGCCAGGCGCCCGCGGCAAGCACGATCCAGCCGAGCATGATCGCGAAAGAAGCGTACTGGAAGATGTGGAAGCCCTGGTAGGAATCGGCGACGGCGGTGGTGGCCACGGACCGGCCCTGGACGTCGACGAGTTGGAACGCCAGGTGATCGATGCCGGCGTGGAAGGTGCGGGCGAACAGCCCTACCAACGCGAGGGTGCCGCCGAACGCGGCCCAGGTCGGCCGGAAGGCTCCGATGCGGGTGGCCAGAGCGATGACTGCCGGGCACATCACGACGGTGCCCGCGGCGAAGGCGCTGTAGGAGACGGTCATCAACGTCGGGTGCTCGTCGTAGGCGGCGAGCTGGTCGGGGAAGAAGAAATGAAAGCGAACCCGTAGCAGCACTCCAGCGAGCAGGAGCGCGGGACCAAGGAGCAGTGAGGCTCCGGCGAGCCAGCGGCCCGGGAACACGTAGGCATCGTGTGGTGAAGGCATGGCCACACCGTGCCTGGTAAGCACTGCACCGCGAATCGGCCCGGCATGGACATTTCGGATCACTCCAGTGAGGACACAGCAAGCCGATCCGCGAGCCGCTGTAGGCCCCAGGGGTGATCCACGTTGGTCCGATGCGGTCGGTGACCTGTGCGGTTAGCGTGTGACCCGTGGACGAATCCGGCTTTGAATCCCTGCAAATGCGCCGTCTGGGTCGAGGACACCTGCGTGTCCTCGACGGCGTAGTGGCCGCAGTGCTGGCGCTGGCCGGCGTGATGGTAGCCGGGAACATGCTCAAGGATCGCCCGGGGTTCACGCTGCCGTTCCTGACCTCGTGTGGGGCCGCCGTGCTTCTTGCCGCAGCCGTGGCGATGCGCCGCCGTTACCCGCAACGCGCCTTGCAGGGCGCGATGGTCGTCTCAGGCATTGCGGCGGTGTCTGGTGTCCTATGGGATCCGTTCCTCGCGGCCGCGCTGACGCTGTATCCAGTCACGGTGGTGTCGCCGGCACGCCGCTCGGCCGGTGCGCTGGGATGGTGCCTGGCCGCTGCGACGGCGGCCATCTGGATCGGCCAGATCATTCATCCTCGGTTCGGTCTGGTGCCGGCGGTCGGGTGGACGGCGGCCGCCTGGGTGTTGCTGACCGGTGCCTGGCTGATCGGGCATCTGATACGAGGCCGCCGGTGGGACACGGCATGCCTAGAGGCACAACGGCTCCGTCAGCTCGTCATCGACGAGCGGTTGCGAATCGCTCGTGAGCTGCACGACGTGGTCACTCACGGCATGGGGTTGATCGCGGTCAAAGCCGGAGTCGCCAACCACATTGCAGAAGCGCGGCCCGACGAGGCTCGCGACGCGCTGCGCGTGATCGAGGCCACGAGCCGTGACGCGCTCACCGAGATGCGCCGCCTACTCGACGTCTTGCGCCAGGACACCGACAACAGCAGTGATCTCACCCCACCTGGCCTTACCGGGCTCGCCGAACTCGCCGAACTCGCGGCGGCCTCAGGCGTCGAGGTCGAACTCACGGTTCCCGACCATCAGGATCTCCCGGAAGCGTTGCAGCTCACCATCTACCGCATCGTTCAGGAAGCTCTTACTAACGTGGTCAGACACGCCGCCCCCACCCGATGCCTGGCCACGTTGAACGTGACCTCTGATCAGGTGAGCATCGAGGTGATCGATGACGGCCCCGAACGCCCTTCCGCGCGGCTGGACTCCGGCGGGCATGGGTTGGTCGGGATGCGTGAACGCGTCGCCATGTACGGCGGGAGGCTCACAGCCGGCCCCCGGCCCGAGGGCGGGTTCGCCGTGACGGCGGTTCTCCACTACCGTCCTGCTCAGGCTTCCCACGCGGGTGGCGGCAGGTGACCAGCCCGGTGAGGGTGCTCGTCGCCGACGACCAGGCCCTGTTGCGCGGCAGCTTCCGCGCCCTCATCGAAACGGCGACCGGCCTTACCGTGGTCGGCGAGGCCGCCACCGGACGCGAGACCGTCGAACTCGCTCACGCTCTCCTGCCTGATGTCGTCCTCATGGATGTCCGCATGCCCGACATAGACGGCATCGAGGCCACCCGCCAGATCAATCATGCTCCAGAGACGGCGGGAGTGCGGGTCCTCATCCTCACCATGTTCGATCTGGACGGTTACGTCTTCTCGGCCCTGCGCGCCGGCGCCGCCGGATTCCTGCTCAAGGACACCCCGCCCGCCGATCTGCTCAACGCCATCCGCATAGTCGCGACTGGAGAAGCCCTACTGGCCCCTACTGTGACCCGGCGCCTCATCGCCGAGTTCGTCCGCCAGCCCCAGCCCGGACTTCCACCACCGCGCGACCTGGAACACATCACTGAGCGGGAACGCCAGGTCCTCACGCTGATCGCCCGCGGCCTGTCCAACACCGACATCGCCGGACAACTGCACCTCAGCCTCGCCACCGTGAAGACCTACGTGGGCCGCCTGCTGGCCAAGCTCCACGCCCGGGACCGCGCCCAACTGGTCATCATCGCCTACGAAACCGGCCTGATCACCCCCGCACCCTGAACAAGGCATCAGCACCTCGTTGGCAACGCGAGACCTGACGACAACGTTGACGACAACGTCCCCTTCCAACGGCTCACATGGGCACACGTCGAGCACCGTCTGACCTCGGCTCGGGTGCCACGAGCAGGGATGATGTCACTTCTGAAAAGCGGAAGGTCGGCGGTTCGACCCCGCCCCTGCCCACCGCCTCTGAACAGCCAAGACGCCCCGGAGCCATACGGCCCGGGGCGTTTTTGACGGCAACGTCCCCCGCCTGTGACGCTGTGCCCGAGCTGACCATTGGCTATGGGCTGTAAGACGGTGTCACTAGGCTTTAGACGTGCAACTTCGCCCATCGGCTAACAAGAACCTGGCAAAGCTGCCGTTCTTCATCGATACAGAAATCATCGATGCAACCGATGATGCAGCGACCCGTCTTCGCCGTCTTCACCGCGAGGATTGGATCCGGCTACAGCGATCCGACACGATGGATTTCGAGCTTTCAGCTGCCCCGGAGGAGAAGCGCGCTGCACTCATGGCCGCTAGCTCCTCCGACCCGGAAGCGTTCGGCGTGGCGGTGCTCGATCATTCCTTCGCCGGCACCTCCTTCCTCGCGAGCGAGGAAGATGCCAACCGCGTCGACGCCGTGTTTTCGATCATGTTGCCCAACTCCGGCAAGAGCAAGGTCCGGGATGGCCATCTCCATGATGCGATGCACATCGCGACCGCGATCGGCTACGGCGGCTAATTGTGTTGCCGCCGGAGGAAGCGGCAGCGGGCCACGGAAGGCGCCCGCCGAGGGCGCCACTAGGCCATAGCGGAGCGGCCCTACTCAGGCGGGTTGGCCGCCTCGGTCAGGGCGGTCAGGACGGCGGCCACGGCAGGTGGGTCGGGTGGGTCGCCGTAGGTCGCGGCGTGGATCTGTCGGCGGAAGCCGGTGTCGGTGGCGTGGATGTCCTCGCGACGGTGGGCTTGCAGCGCATGGCCGGGCAGGGTGGTGACGCCCGCGCCGGCGGCGACGAGGGTCTGCACGACGACCATGTCGTCGCTGTGCGAGCCGATGCGGGGGGTGAAGCCCTCGTGCCGGCACATCGCGTTCAGCTCGGCCTGGCACCGGTCGCAACCGCCGATCCAGGAGGAGAGGCGGTGGTTGGCGAGGCTGTCGTCTGGTTGCCGGCTGATGAGGTAGATCGCGTCATCGCCGACGTGAACGAGGCGGAATCCCTCGTCCTCGACCGGGTCGTCGGCGTGGCGGAAGACGAGCGCGACGTCGATTTCGCCGTGCCGCAGCATCTGCAGCGCTTCGACGGGGTGGCGGTCGAAGAGGCTCAGCTCGATTCCCGGGTACGCCTCGGTCAGTGAGGCGGCCGCCTTCGGCACGATCGTGCTCAGCGTGGACGCGTTGGCGGCCAGGCGGACCCGGCCGGACTGCAGGCCGACCTGTGCCGCCAGCTCGTTGGTCGCCGCGTCGACGCGTCCGAGGATCTCGGCGGCGCGGTTGGCCAGCAGGTGGCCTTCGGGCGTCAGCCGGATTCCGCGGCCGATCCGCTGAACGAGTTTGGCGCTGGTGGCCGCCTCCAGGCGGGACAGGTGGTGGCTCACCGAGGACTGGGAGTAGTGCAGGTGCTTCGCCGCTTCGGTCACCGAGCCGTGCCGGGCCACAGCGGACAGGACCTTCAGGTGGACCAGGTTGAGCATTAATCGAGAATATCGATGTGAGTCCCGCAGGATTGTCATTAGACGTCATGTCTTGCCTGCTCCATCCTTGAGCGATGCCCACCGCGAAGAGGACGGAGCGATGACCACACGTTCGGGCAAGGTGACCTGTGATCTCTCGATTTCGGTCGACGGATACTCTGCCGGGCTCAACCAGACCGAGGAGCGCCCGTTCGGCCATGACGGCGGCGACGGCTGGGGCTCCAAGCTCCACTCATGGATGGATGATCCGGAGGAGGCCCGGCTCCAGGCCGACTGGCTGGCGGAGACCAAGGCGTTCATCATGGGCCGCAACATGTTCGGCCCGGTGCGCGGCGAGTGGGAAGGGCTGGTGGGGGGACAACCCGCCGTACCACGCCCCGGTCTTCGTGCTCACGCACTACCCGCGCGACCCGCAGCCGATGGAGGGCGGCACCACCTTCTACTTCGTCACCGACGGGATCAAGGCCGCGTTCGAACGGGCGCGTGAGGCGGCAGGGGACGGCAACATCTCCATCCACGGCGGAGCGACCACCATCAATCAGTACCTCGCCGCCGGCCTGATCGACGAGCTGCGGCTGCGCATCATGCCGATCACGCTCGGCGCCGGCACGCGGCTGTTCGACGGCGTTCCGTCGCTGAACCTCGAGCAGGTGGAGTCGCGAGCGGCAGGCCCGATCACGCACCTGACCTATCGCGTGCTGCCGTGACAAGGGAGATCACCATGAGACCCGATGGCGCCCTGCAGACCTTCATCGACGATGTGGAGTCCGTGGTCGGCAGCACCGATGACGAGCACGAGATCACCAAGCGGGTCGCGGACCTGCTGTCCGCCCTCTTGGCGGGCGACTACCGGCTCCCACCCGAGGTCACACGGCCGTCGAACGATCACCACGTCAACTAACCGCTCTACATCGCTCCCGACCACGGCTGGTGCCTGGCCGCAGTCGTCTGGAACGTCGGTCAGCGCACGCCCGTGCACGGACACGAGACGTGGGGCGTGGCCGGAATCCACTCGGGATCCGAACACGAGTTCCGCTACGACAAGCCCACGGCCGCCGATGCGGGCCGCCCTCTCAAGCCCGCCGGGGAGAACGTGTGGGAGCCCGGCCAGGTCACCGTGTGCTGCACGACCGACGACGACGTCCACGCCGTCGCGGCCGTCGGCGATGTGCCCACCGTCGGGATCCACGTCTATGGAGCCGACATCTGCGCCATCGAACGGCGCTCGTACGACCCGGCGACCGGAGCGGTCACCCGGTTCGTCTCCGACTGGGACACCCCAGATCCCGGAGCTAATGGACGGGCAACCGGGAGATCCTGAAGGCGGGCATGCTCCCCCAGTTCCTCATGGTCGCCAGGTATGCGAGCGCGAGGTACTAATCCGATTGTAGAGCCTGACCCGCTTCCCGGAGGGCGGGACGACGGCGCAGGGGATGACCCAGGGGAGGGGACTGCGGTGCACGACCGCTGCGGTTCCGGTCCTGTCCAGCGGATCGACTGCTCACATACCAACCGCGTTCCCAGCGCCCACACCAGCCCGCCTGCTGTTGAGATCGGTACGCCTATCCAGAAGCCCCAGCCCGCCCAGCTCGCCAGCCACCACGACATGAGCAACCTTGCACTGCGTAACGGGCGAATCGCAGGTCAGCCATCAGCCCTGGACGTCCGTGGAACAGGGTCGTTGCAGGTACCGCAGCTGGATACAGCGTCCCTGCGTGATCGTTGCTGACCGCGTACCGCAGATCCGCCACCGCCCTCGCGGCCTGCTCGGCAGACCGAGGATCGCGCATTGCGGCTACCGCGGCCCGAGCGAGCTCCGAAGAATAGGCACGCGCGTCAGTTATTCGTGACCAATCGAGGGCGTCCAATGGCACTCCCGGGCGTAGGAACGATCAGGATCGTACGGCCCTGGGTCAGCAGTAACAGACTCGACGGGATCGAGCTCGGGATATACGCGGGATGACCTTGCCTCAGCGACCTGTCGCGTGATGCGAGCGCAGCTCAGCGGGCGAATGGACACCGATTCGCCGACCCTCTGCAAATCCGTCGGCGAATCCATGCGCGATGCTGGCGGGTATGACCGCTCCCGTGCTCTACGTGATCGTGTGCGCGACCACCCATGCCCGTGAGGTGGGTCGGCTGGTCCGGCTCGCTCAGGAGCGCGGCTGGGACACGTGCGTGCTGACCACTCCGATGGCGCGCCGGTTCGTCGACGTCGACGAGCTCGCCGTGTTGACGGGTCATCCCGTACGCAGTGAGTACAAGCATCCCGATGAGCCGGACGTTTTGCCGCCGGCGGACGCGGTGATCGTCGCACCCGCGACGGTGAACACCATCAACAAATGGGGTTCGGGAATCTGCGACACGCTCGCCCTCGGGATCCTGGTGGAGGGCATCGGCCTCGGCCTGCCCATCGCGGCGATCCCGGCGTCGAACCGGGCGCACACCTCCCACCCCGCGTTCGTAGAGAACATCGCCCGTCTCCGCTCATGGGGCGTCACGGTCATCTGGGAAACCGACGGCTACCCCGCGCATGATCCGGTCACCGGCGGCAACACGGCGCCGATTCCCTGGCAGGCCGCGCTCGACGCTGTCGTCGCGAAAACTGGATCAGAGTGAGCCGGGATGTCGTGGATGGACGCAGATGGCGGACCCGTTCGGCAGCAGGTCAACAGACGTCGAGAGATCGTCTTGGACACATTAAATCCGCCACAGGTCGGAAGACGGAGGGCCTATGCGCCGCCGGCGGGGGCCTTGGGCTCCGGGGATGGCCCGCTCTTGGTGTTAACAGATCTGATGGGTACGGGTGGAGTCGGATCATCCCCTCGGCCGACGCCCCAGGCGAAGCCAAGCAGACCAGGCCCTATGGGTGAAGGTCGTTCTTCCAGCGGGGAGCTCCACCTCCGCCCATAGGGCCTGGCCCGCTTCCCAGAGGGTGGGACGACGGCCAAGGGGATGACCCTCCCGAGGGCATCAGCGGACGTGCGGAGCTCACATGGGCACACGTCGACCACCGTCTGACCTCGGGTCGGGTGCCGCGAGCTGGGGTGATGTCACTTCTGAAAAGCGGAAGGTCGGCGGTTGGACCCCGCCCCTGCCCACCGCATATGAGCAGCCAAAGACCCCGGAGCGAATTCGCCTGGGGTCTTTGGCACCAACGTTTTCAGCCGCGGGCATCCCCAGCTTCCTGAGCGCCTTTTTCATCGAGCGCGGCATGCGCGTAGATCGTCATCGTGATCGGTATGTCCACGACCGGGCGGGTCCGGTCGATCGCACAAAATGGATTTCGGCCTCAGGACAGTTTCGCTTCGGGGGTGAAGGCGGGCAGCTTCTGGAGACTGCTGCGCACGGCCTCGGCGTCGTACCTCGAACATCTGCCGTTCGTAGTCGTCGACCGCGCTGAGTAGATCCTGGCGGCGTTCGTTGGTCTCGATCACCGTCATGGGCGCGGCGATCGAGACGGCGGAGGAACCGCGTAACGCGGGGACGCACAGCATCGCGCCATCGGCGGGTAGCACGGCGCACACGCACTACACCTGTGCGAGGCCCTCGCCGAGTACCCGGCCACTTCAGCACCCGCCGGTCCTGGAGCGAGCGCTGCCCGACCGGACCGATGCCTACATCAAGGTCATCCACGAGACCGGCTTGGCGGCCTCGTCCACGAAGACGGCCAGGTCGCATGAGACGTCACCGTACTCGCGCCGGGTGGAGTCGGATGTCCACCCGAGGTACGGCGGCTGACCCACGACGATGGGCCGCCTGCTTCCTAACGTTGGCGGCGCCCAGATGACGTACCCGTAGAGGAGGTGGGATCGGTGAGCGGTCCCGTCGAGGTCATTCTGATCATCGGTGCGGTCGGCTACATCCTGGCCCGCCGTTTGCTCGGCGAGCCCGCCGAGGCCAAGCGCATGCTGCTGCTCCCCGCTGTGCTCGCAGGAGTCGGGCTCGTCGATCTGACCAAGGTGACGCAGTCCCCTGCCTCCATCGGATTCCTGGTCGGCACCACCGTGCTCAGTCTGGTGCTGGGCCTGCTGCGCGGCGCGAGCATCCGCGTGTTCGACAAGGATGGCATCGTCTACCTGCGCTACACGGCCACGACTGTGGTGTTGTGGGGGATCAACCTCGGGGTCAAGTTCGGCGCGAGCGTCCTGCTGGGCCTTGTGGACCCGACGGCTGAGCATGTCGGCAGCAGTGGGCTGATGTTCACGCTCGGTGTCGGCATGGTGCTGGAAGGGCTGGCCGTGCTGTCCAAGGCGATGCGCACCAGCGGCCGGATCGTGTGGGCCAAGGGTCGCAACGACACACCCCACACGATGTCCTCCATGCTCGACGGTTTGCAGCAGAAGGTGCAGACCGCCGACGGGTCCCAGACACGCCGTCCGCGCCGGCGCGGTGGCCTCGCGTCGTTGATCGAGGACGTGCGTGACCTCGACATCCGGCAGCCGAACAGCAACGCTTCCGCCCCGTACCATGGGCCGCGACCGAACAGCGGCGGCTCTCCCGAAGACCAGGTGCGGATCATCGACCCGCACCACGATCACGGATGACCATGACCGGTATAGGTGGACGATGTCCGGCGATGAACGTCGAGTCTGACGGCACACTCCCCGCTGGGGTGCCCGTGGACGACGCGCCGGGAACATCGGCACGGTTCGCCGACGAACTGATCCGCCCGTTCGCCATCGGGACCGTTTCGGTGGTCAGCCTGATCCAGTTCGCCGAGCGCCCGCCGGGGCAGCTCGCCTGGGGCTTTGCGGTGGCCGCGATTGCCGCGGGGCTCGCGACGTCCATCGTGCCCTGGCGTCGGCTGCCGGGCCGGATGCGGATAACGCTGGTGTCGGTGTTCATGGCCCTCGGCGCGATGTTGTTCCCGCTGGCGAAGGACACGGCGGCTCCGGCGTTGGTGTTCCTCGCCTCCGGCACCGCTGGAGAGAAGCTGGCCTCGCGGCGGGCCGCGTTCACCATCGCCGGAGCCGGGACCGCCGTCGCGGCCGCTGCGACCTGGGCCGCCACCGCCGTGCTGCACCTGCCGCACGAGTCGCCCTGGTGGGTATCGCTCACCGTGGGCGTGCCCGTCTACATCGGCCGCGCTCGCCGGGAACGGGCCGACGCGCTGGCCGCCTCCGACCTCGCCGCCTGGCAGAGCCGGCGCGCGGCCGCGTCCGAGGCTCGGGAGGCCGCGCTGGAGGAACGGGGGCGTATCGCACGGGAGATCCACGATGTACTCGGCCACGCCTTGTCCAGCGTCGCCATGCAACTGGATATGGCCGACGCTCTGCACGCCGAGGGCCGCGACCTGGACGCCAATGAGGCCGTGCGGCGAGCACGAGCCCTGGCGGTATCAGGGATCGGGGAGACCCGCCGCGCGATCCACGCACTGCGCGAGGACACGTTGCCGCTTCCTGAGACCATCGCTGACATCGCGCGCGGAAGCACGGCCGGATTCGAGGTCCGGGGTGAGCCCGGCGAGGTACGGGTCGAGGCCGCCCAGGCCGTCATCCGTACCGCGCAGGAGGCGATCACCAACGCACATCGGCACGCACCCGGCGCCGAGGTGAACCTGCTGCTCGATTACGACGACCGGCTGATCCGGCTCATCGTCACCGACACGGGCACGGCCGAGCCCGGCGCCCAACCGAACCGCTCGGGCAGCGGGATGGGTCTCATCGGGATGCGCGAACGTGCCAGTCTGCTCGGGGGCACGCTGTACGCCGGTCCCGTCGAACCGGTCACCCCAGGCTGGGTAGTGCGATTGGAGTTGCCGCGATGACGTCGATCCGGCTGTTGGTCGTCGACGACCAGGCCGCGATACGGGACGCGCTCGCGGTCATGCTCGACCTCGACCCGGACATCGTTGTCGTCGGCACCGCCGCCAACGGCGAAGACGCGGTCATCGCCGTCGACGAGTACGACCCGGAGGTCGTACTGATGGACCTGCACATGCCGGTCATGGGTGGGGTCGAGGCCACCGGCCTGATTCACGCCGCCCGGCCCGGTCTGCCGGTCGTCGTGTTGACCACATTTGCCGACGACGAGTCGATCCTCGCCGCGCTGCGCGCCGGCGCCCGCGGCTACCTCACCAAGGACTCGGACCGGGCGAAGATCATTCAAGCCGTGCGCGGCGCACACGCCGGGCAGGCGGTCCTCGACCCCGACGTGCAGTCGCGGCTGCTCACGCTCGCCACCCGTCCCCCCGCGCCCGAGCCGGCCACGCCCGTGCCGCTGACCGCGCGCGAACGGGAGATCCTCGACCTCATCGGCCAGGGCCTGCGCAACAACGAGATCGCCCGGCGCCTGTACATCACCGAAGCCACGGTGAAGACGCACATCAACAATCTGTTCGCCAAAGCCGACCTGCACTCTCGCGCCGAGGCCGTACGGCTCGCCCTCACCCTTGCCGGGAGAAGACAGGAAGACGGACGCTCAGTGTGACCCCCGCGCAGGCCTTCCAGCCATTACCGGCTGTACGGGTTCGGCAATAGCATGGCTTTCATCAAGAAGAAGAGCTGACCGCGCTAAGCGGATAAATGGATTTGGTCGTTGGCCCGACCGTCAGGGTGACTTTCCACGGTGGCGGGACCATCACCCACGCACAGCGCTGCGTACGGGACGCGTGACCTCGTCATCGGCGTCAATCCCATGACCTGGCAGATCGGTCGAGTGGAGATCGGGTGGAGAGACCTCGACCCGTACGACCTCCACCTCATCTCGGTTCGTCAGCCGATGCGGGGCAGATACCCGGATTCCTAAGTTGTGGCCACAGCAAACGAAGCCACGAATCTGAAAGGCCGCAGCCATGGACATGGACGTATGGATTTTGAATCTGGCCGTACTCTTCGTCGTGCTGGAATCCGATCTCGGCCTACGGAAAGTCACCAAATTCCGCGTACTCCGTCCGGTAATCACCTCCGCAGCCATCGTGCCGATCTTCATCGCCCAAGTCGCCACGAGCGGGTACGGCCTGATGCTGGAAATCGCCGGCACAGCCGCCGGACTGTTGCTGGGGCTGCTGGCCAGCACCTTCATGCCCGTGTCTGAAGGTGTGGCCAAAGGTCGCCGATGCGCGAAGTCCCGCGCGGGGATCGGTTATGCACTGACATGGATCTCCGTGGTCGGCGCACGCATCGCCTTCTCCTACGGCAGCGCGCACGTTTTCGGCCGGCAACTGGGCGAATGGATGGCCACCCACTCCGTCTCCCAGGACGCGCTCACCGACGCACTGATCTTCATGGCGGTGATCATGATGCTCACCCGTACCGCCCTCCTCCAGGTCAAGGCCAGGGCGGCACTGACCCGCGCCGAGCCGGCCGAAGCCCCCCTGCCGGTCGAATGAGTCCCTGCGTGCTTTGAGGGCCTCGTCGCAGAGGTCGGGTAGCGGGATGGTGTGCGATCCGGTACACCGGTGCCGGCAGTCGGAACATGTCCGATCCGTTCATGCCACATGGGGATGGTGGTGCCTAGCGTGTGAGGCATGACGAATCCCAGCCTCGCGGTCATCTCCATCGTCACGAACGACATGTCGGCCGCCATCGCCTTCTACGAATCGTGCGGCCTTCGACTGAGCGGCGGAGGTCCGACCGATCAGCACTCCGAGTTCAGCGGTGCGGGCATCAAGGTCATGCTCGACACCCGAGAGGTGATCACAGCGATCGACCCACGCTGGCGACCGCCGAGTGGCGGACACGCGATGGCGCTGGCATTCGACTGCGGTACCCCCGACAACGTGGATGCCACGTTCGATCGGATGGTCGCGGCAGGAGCAGGCATCGCCAAAAAGCCGTGGGACGCGTTCTGGGGCCAGCGCTACGCCGTCATCACCGATCCCGACGGCAACCCCGTCGATCTGTTCGCGGCCCGGGGGTGAGGCTCATCGAGCGCCTGCTTGTCCCTCCACAGATGCGAGGCATCGGAGTAGCCGGCGGTGGCGGCCGCCCCCGCACGCGTGTGACCGGCCGCCACGAGGCGATCGGCCCTCCGCAGTCGTAGCACGCGCTGCAGGTGCTTGGCGCCGTAGCCGTACCACTGCCCGGCGAGCCGCTGCAGCTGTCGGGGAGAGTAGCCGGTTCGTTCGGCGACCTGGACGATGGGAAGTCCCGAACCCAGGTCGGCGGCCACGCAGACGGGGCGCCGGTCGAGCTGGAGGTCGGCGACGGCGCCGGCCGCGAGGTCCACCAACGCAAGGGCCGAGTGTTCCGCGGCGGCCAGTCGCGTTTCCCATCGCCGAGCGTCGAGCCCGATCACCGAGTCGAGGCGTACGACGCTGTCGACCAGGTGATCCGCCCCGGTCCGCAGCAGCTGCGGCAGGACTCCAGGCCAGAATCTCAGTCCGATCATGCATCCGCCTTGGCCTGGCGCGAAGACGCGAGCGTGCGAATCGGCCCCCGCGACCAACAGCTCTTCACCGGTCCACAGCAAGTCCATGCAGCCATCCGGGACGATCACGGACTCATCACCGGCAAAAGCGCTGCGCCAGATCGTCCCGCATGCGGCCGGCGCCGCGCGCTCCTCGTACCGTCTCGAGCCCGTCACGAAACAGAACCTAGCCGAGGCTGACCGTGATGGCCTACGACCTTGGTAGCGTCCGCTCCAGGCCCTCAGCCTGAAGTCGCACCCGCAAGACCCGACACGCGGCGGATGCCTCCGGCTCGGTGTCTCTTTAGCCTTTCAAGAGACACAATGAAAAAAGGGGATCCATATGTTCAGGTCGCGGCGGGTACGCAAGAGCGAAGCATGGGAAGGCGTTGTCAGCGGCAAATCCAGAAGAATGCCGGACGGATCGAATCTCTACCACTATCTCGACGTCACTTTCACCGACGGCACGTCCAAGAAGATCCGGGTCAACGGTTCCTTCTGGGACTCACTTCGCCCCGGCGATCAGATCATCAAGCAGGCCGGATCCGATCCGGTCAAGAAATAGACCGGGTCGAAACGTCTGCGCAAAGCCGTGCCCTGCGGAACGGATGGAGGTACTCGCTCGATGGCTACAGCAGCGACGCGAGAGAGGGACGCCTAGCTCGGTGCGGGGTCGGTGACCTCTGGGGCTCCCGTCGGGTAACCGGCCCTTGCATCGCATGAGTGATGCATGCCACAGTGTTGGCACGTAGTGGCACTAACAGGGCGCGATTATGACACTGAGTGCCACTCTCGAAGGAGTCGGTGCCCATGTCCGCCATGCCGTCCAGGGCCGTCATTAGCCAGCCGGCCGGGCGTCGTCGCACGACGTCGTCTCTACTCCGTTCGGTCGTCCGCATCGTTCTCGTCACTGCGGTCCTGACCGTTGCGCCGCTCACCTCTGCGTCCGCCGGCGCCGTCCATCCCGGGAATGGAGCGCGGAAACCGACCCTCGTCCGAACGACGCTGGGTCCGATCATCGGCCGGAACGAGGGCCGGTCGAGTGGGACGTACTCGTGGCTGGGCATCCCCTACGCCGAGCCGCCGGTGGGCGATCTCCGATGGCGGCCACCGAAGGCCCACCGGTCCTGGGAGGCACTCCGCCCCGCCGAGCAGTACGGGTCGGGGTGTACGCAGCCGGGGCGCTTCTTCAGTCCGTCCCCGAACGGGCCGTTCTACGACCTGGCAGTGCGCGATGGGCTGCAAAAGCCCGTCGGCGAGGAAGACTGCCTGACGCTGAACGTCTTCCGTCCGTCGACGTCGAAGCGCAACCTGCCCGTCGTGTTCTTCATCCACGGCGGGAGCAATGTCGTCGGCTATTCGGCGGATCCGATGTACGACGGGCGAGAGCTGGCCAAGCGTGCCCAGGCCGTGGTCGTCACCGTGAACTATCGGGTGGGAGTCTTCGGCTGGCTGAACGCCGGAGGCCTGGGGGACAGCGACGCGCTGTCGACGTCCGGTAACTTCGGCACTCTTGACCTCATCGAAGCGCTCCGGTTCGTGGACCGGAATGCCCGGCAGTTCGGTGGCGACTCCGACAACATCAGCGTGATGGGCCAGTCGGCGGGTGCGGTGAACGTCTGGTCCCTGCTCGTCTCCCCATTGGCACGCGGAATGGTCGACAAGGCAATCCCGCTCAGCGGCGGTCTCAGCACCGCAAGTGTGGCCAACGCCAGGGCCTACGCTGACCGCGTCATCCAGGCTGCGGAGAGCGACTACCCCTCTTCGGGCATGAGCGGTGTCGATTTGCTTCGTTCGCTCTCCGCCGACGACCTGGTGCGCGTGCTCGTCAAGCACCAACTCGACGCGACGCCGGCGGTCATCGCCGACGGCACGGTGATCCCATCGGACCCGTACGCCGTGCTGGAGTCCGGGGTCGATCGCGAGGTGGCCGTTCTCGCCGGGAACACCCGCGAGGAGGGGAAACTGTTCGGCAGTGCGATCGGGGCGCACAAGCCGAGCGACTACGACCGGTTCACACTGCAGTACTTGTTCAATCCCGACAGGCCCGGCACGCTGACCCCTTCCGATCTGCTCAAGGACCAATATCTCCCGGTGGACAAGCCCGGTGGCTGGAACGATGCTGCTGCGGCTCTGACCGAGTCGGTCTTCACGGGCATCAACCGGAATTCACTGAATGCACTGGCCCGCAGCGGGAACCGATCGCTTTATCACTACAGGTTCGACTGGAACCAGGAGCCCGCACCGTTCGACCAGGTGTACGGCGCCGTACATGCGATCGATCTGCCCTTCGTGTTCCACAACTTCGGGCACAACGTGTTCTCGTACGCCTTCAGCCGGCAGAACCAGCCCGGACGCCTCAGGTTGTCAGACCTGATGACCGCCAGCATCCGGAACTTCATCAACACCGGATCGCCGCGGCACCACGGACTCGGTCGCGCCTGGAACCAGTGGCCGGCGAGTCTGGTGATCGACGCGGACGATCGGCACGTCCACCTGGGGTCAATGGACGACGGGTGAAGGCGGCCGGCCCTTAACCTCAACGGCCCGGCGTCGACCGTGATCCGAAGCCGTTGATCGTGCAGGGGGCGGTCATGCCGGCAACGCGCCGTTCTCCTTTGGCAGAGACGCGTGGCCGGCAGCGGTGACCATTCCCAGGGCGAGTTCAGCGTAGAAGTGCCCGAGCTGCTCGGGCGTGTCCGGTCCGTCAAGCCGGTACCAGCGAACGAGGTCGACACCCAGGGAAAGGATGGCGCGCACGACACGGTGGGCGTCGACCACGCCGAAGGCCTCTCCGTCCCGCATGCCCCAGCGGATGGCCTCGTGGAACACCGCGGTGGTCTGCTGTCGCAGCCCGACGATCACTTCGTAATGCTCTGCCGTCAGGGCTGACAGCTCGTACTGGCTGACTCGGCCGACCACGTGGTGACGGGCGTGCCAGGTGACGAACCTCGCGACGAGTGCCTTCAGATATGCCGTCGGATCACTTGTGGCTTCCGTCTCGCGCACGACCTCGAGTGAGCTCTCGTGCCCGGTGCGGATGATCTCGAAGAGCACTTCCTCCTTCGAGGCGAAATGTACGTACAGAGCGGCGGGGGACAGGCCCGCGGTCTTGGTGATGTCCCTGGTCGTCGTCGCATGAAAGCCGTTCGAGGCGAAGCATCGCACGCCCGCCGTCAACAGCCGCCGGGTGACCTCCGCGTACCCGGTGTCCCACAGTTCCGGCGCCTCATCCACCAGCTCTGGGAGCGGGGAGTGCTTGGTTCCCATCAACATGTCCTTCCGTCCAACCCTCTGAGGCGGTAACGCTCTCATGAATCCGCGCAGGCCTTGATCGACGAGGTTGGCGTGTGTACCGTGCCACACATATACGAGAGGTGACTAAGCGCTTAGTCATCTTAGCTGGTCGACAGGCATGTCGAGCGATCAGGCGCTCCGATCAGAGGAGGGCACATGGATGTGTCTTGCGCTTTTCCCACCGCCCTGGACTCGCCGGACAACATCGCACTGGCCGAACGGCTCGGCTATCACCGCGCATGGGTCTACGACACGCCCCAGCAGAGCCCTGACGTATGGATGACCTTGGCGCTCGCCGCGGAACGCACGGAGCGCATCGGCCTCGGCCCGGGAGTCCTCGTGCCCAGCCTGCGTCACCCGATGGTCAATGCGGCGGCGACCGCCACGCTCGCCGCCCTCGCGCCAGGGCGGGTGGCGGTCGCCTTCGGGACCGGATTCTCGGGACGTCGGGCCATGGGTTATGGCGCGGTCCGCTGGTCGTTCATGGAGTCCTACATTCGCGCGTACCGGGGACTGCTACGTGGTGAGGTCATCGAGTGGGAAGGCGCCGAGATGCGGATGCTGCATCCGGGCGGTCACGCTCCCGATCGCCCCATCGACGTACCGATTCTGATCGGTGCTCTCGGGCCGAAGGGAAACAAGGTCGCGCGGGAACTCGGTGACGGGCTCTTCGCCACACTGCAGCAGCCGGAGTTCATGACCGAGCATCCCTGGGTCGCCTACCTCGAGTGGGGCACCGTGCTGGACGAAGACGAGAAAAACGATTCAGAGCACGCCCGTTTGGCCGGAGGCCCAGGCTGGGCCTTGTCATTTCACGGCGCCTACGAATTCGGTGGGCCCGAGGCCGTACGCGCGCTGCCCGGTGGTGAGAACTGGCTCGCGACCGTTGAACAGTCACCGCAGGAACGTCGTCACCTCGCCGTCCACTCCGGGCACTGCGTCGCGTTGAACGCCGCGGATCGAGCGGCCTGGGACGCCGGCGGCAGCAGCACGCTCCAGGACGTCACGTTGAGCGGGACCCGTGAACAGATCCGGCGCAGACTCGATGACTATCGGTCCCGCGGTATCACGGAAATCGTCTTCCAGCCCTGCGGGCCGAATGTTCAACGTGAACTGGAACGCTTTCTGGACGCTTGTGTCGGTTAAGCGAACGGCGCCTGACCTCGCTCTCCGGGAGAACCCGAATCACGAAACAACCCGATGTGGGTGACCGCATACCTAGGGGGAGACCATGAGTCGTGAGATAAACACTGCTGTCGAAGGACTCGCTTACCTTGAGTGTCCTCGCTGGCACGATCAACGGATATGGTTCGTCGACTTTTACACCTATCGCGTCTATTCGGCGGCTGAAGACGGCAGCGATCTCCGGGTCGAGGCCGAAGTCCCCCAGCAGCCCTCCGGGCTGGGATGGCTGCCGGACGGCCGGCTCCTGGTGGTCTCGATGCGTGACGCCCGTGTGCTGCGTCGCGAGCCCGACGGTGCGCTGGTGACCCATGCCGACCTTTCCGCCCACGTCAAGGGTTATCCCAACGATATGGTCGTCGACGCCCGGGGTAGGGCATTCGTCGGCGAGTTCGGCTTTGACTTGATGGACGGACAGCCGCTGGAGACCGCTGTCCTGCTACGCGTGGACCCTGACGGCACCGTCGCCACGGTCGCGGAAGACCTGTGGTTCCCCAACGGCAGCGTGATCACCGACGACGGCGTGCTCCTGGTCGGGGAGACGTTCGGCAACCGCGTCACCGCGTTCGACATCGCCGACGACGGCGCCCTCGTCAACCGCCGTACCTGGGCGAAGTTCGGCGAGTTGCCCACCGACAAGAACCTCGAAGGCCTGTTCGCCCAGGTCGTCGTCGCTCCGGACGGGTGCTGCCTCGACGCTGACAGGGCTCTGTGGGTCGCCGACGCCGTGGGCAGCCGGGTCCTGCACGTCCACGAGGGTGGTGAGATCAGCGAGGAGGTATCCGTCGGAACCGGTGTTTTCGCCTGCATGCTCGGCGGTACCGACAACCGCACGCTGTTCATGTGCGCCGCACCGGACTTCCAGGAGGAAGCCCGCAAGAACGCGCGCGAAGGAATGCTGCTGACGGCCCGTGTCGATGTCCCCCACGCCGGCCGGCCCTGACGGCTGTCCCGGCCACCTACGCACTGAACAAGGAGCTCAACGATGTTGAGCACAATGCAAGAAGGTGAGCTGTCAGTAGCCCGGCTGCTGCGTTACGGCAGCACCGTGCACGGCGACAGGACCGTGATGACCTGGGGAGGGTCTCAGTCCCGTACCGCGACCTATTGCGCATTGGGAAAGCGTGCCGCTCAGCTCGCACACGCCCTGCGGGCTCTGGGAGTGACCGGTGACGAGCGTGTCGGCACATTCATGTGGAACAACAGTGAGCACATCGAGGCGTACCTGGCGGTGCCCGCCATGGGTGCGGTGCTTCACACACTGAACATCCGGCTGTCTCCCGAACAACTGGCCTACATCGCCAATCATGCCGCCGACCGGGTGGTCATCGTCGATGGTCACCTGATGCCGGAGTTCAGCCGGGTGCTCCCGCTACTGGAGACGGTACGGCACGTGGTCGTCGCCAACGGTGACGTGGCGACGCTCGAGGCGCCTCCCGGGGTGGAGGTGCATTCCTACGATCAGTTGCTCGGCGCTCAACCCGAGGACTTCGGCTGGCCTGTCGTCGACGAGCGCTGTGCGGCCGCGATGTGCTACACGTCAGGTACGACGGGCGCCCCCAAAGGCGTGGTGTACTCACACCGCTCGATCTGGTTGCATTCCATGCAACTGTGCATGACCGACGGCATACGGCTGGCCCAGCAGGACTCCGCCCTGACGATCGTGCCGATGTTCCACGCCATGGCCTGGGGCCTTCCGTATGCGGCGATGATGGTCGGTGCATCGCTGGTCATGCCGGACCGCTTTTTGCAGCCCGCATCGATCGCGGCGATTCTCGCTGCGGAAAAGCCGACCTTCGCGGCGGCGGTGCCGACGATCTGGCAAGGCCTGCTCCAGCAACTGGAGACCACGCCGCAGGACATATCGCACCTGAGAGAGGTTGTGGTCGGAGGGGCGGCGTGCCCGCCATCGCTGATGCGAATCTTCTCCGAGCGGTACGGAGTCCAGCTCCTGCACACGTGGGGCATGACCGAGATGTCCCCGCTCGGTTCTGTGGCGCGCCCACCCGCGTCGGCAACCGGTGACGAGGCAATGGCGTATCGGATCACGCAGGGCCGGTTCCCGGCCTCCGTGATGGCCCGGGTGGTGGACGCGGCCGGCGTCGAGGTGCCGTGGGATGGCAAGGGCGTCGGCGAGGTCGAGGTATCCGGCCCATGGATTACGGCGTCGTACTACACACCGGAAGGCCCGGCCGCGGAGCCGGGCAGTTTCCGCCATGGCTGGCTGAGGACCGGCGACGTCGGCCGCATCTCGTCCGACGGTTTTCTCACTCTCACCGATCGGACAAAGGACGTCATCAAGTCAGGTGGCGAATGGATTTCCTCGGTCGAGCTGGAGAATGCCATCATGGGGCATCCGGCGGTCACCGAGGCAGCCGTCATCGCGGTGCCCGACAAAAAATGGCAAGAGCGCCCGCTGGCCGCAGTGGTGGTCAAGGAAGGAGCGAAAGTCACCGCCGGGCAGCTGCGTGAATTCCTCGTTGGTAAAGTCGCTAGCTGGCAGCTGCCTGAGAACTGGTCGTTTGTCGACGAAATCCCGAAAACCAGCGTCGGGAAATTCGACAAGAAACGGCTACGAGCCCGTTATCATGAGCACGAGCTTGACGTTTTGCGAGTCGACGGGCGTTAGCCGACTGAGTTGGTTGAGTGCTCAGCTAAGGCCGAGTGTGGCGCTGGTCCAGCCGAGTGTCTCTTGTGTGAGCCATCGGGGCCGACTTCGGATCCCATCCTCGGCGAGCCGGCGTCCCTCGTCGAAGGCTGCTCGCTGTTCCGGCTCAATCGCCATCACCTGGTCGATGAGCAGCCGGGCCTGCTCAGGCTCATTGTGGACGATCAGGAACTCGACCAAATCCGTCGCGTACGCGAACGGCCCTAGCAATGCCTCCGGGACGGTTTGTACCAGCGGCCCGGATGACAGCGACGGCAGCCACCACCGGTAACCGTAGACACGCGTGGACCACCGTCTGACCTAGGTACGGGGACGGCGGACGCGGAAGGTCGGCGGTTCGGCCCCGCCCCTGCCCACTCCCTGAAACTAGTGAAAACGGCGTCCGACCTGCATGAACGAGGTTGGACGCTGGCTGCTTTCTGTCCTGCTGTGTTGGGCCGTCAACGGGCGGCGGGTGGCTGTGCCAAATATGTCGCGCGGCGCGTAGGACGCAGCCCAAAGCGCCACGTACTCATGACGGACCCGGCGACGCCTCCGCGACTACTTGCCTATCTGGAAACCAGTTAGTAGTTTCCAGATAGGCAAGTAGTCAAAGGAGACGGTGATGGACGAGCATGACGAGCGGCGACAGGCGGCGGACGCGCTGGCGATGATCGACGCACACCAGGAGCGGACTCGACGGGCGGCGCGCCTCCCATGGTGGGTCTACGCGGCGATGTTCGTGCTGACCGTCGGGTTTACGGCGGCCAACGACTTCGTCGGCCTCAGCGGTGCCAAGCTGATCGCCACTCTGGTGCTGGTCGCGCTGGTCGTCGTGCTCATAACCACCTTCACCAGCCGGTCGGCGCCGCTGAGTAGGCTGCGTGGAGTGCAGCGTCAGCAGTCGTTCGTGCCCTCGGTCTTCTTCGTCGTGGCGATCGTCGCCGGCCTCGGCGCATGGTTGCTCCCCCGCTACGGCACCGGTTTCGCGGATGACGTCGCCGATGCGGTCGGCCTGCGTGACTACCCCAACACTGTGACCGGGGTACTCCTCGGTGGCGCGGTCACTGCGCTGTTCGCCCTGACCCAGCTGCTACTTGGGGTCTCGCAGAGGCGAACGAACCAATGACATCCCCGTCGGGCCGGACACCAGAATTGGACCGCCTGCTGTCGGATCCGACGCGGTTGGTCATCATGTCGGTGCTGTGCGTGACGGAATGGTGCGGCTTCGCTTTTTTGCGGGACGCGGTGTCGCTGTCGGACTCCGCCCTGTCCAAGCAGTTGGCCACGCTGAGGAGGGACGGGTACGTCGAGCAGCAACGGACGTACATCGGCCGGGTGCCCAAGACCACGGTACGAGCCACCGTCGAAGGACGACAGCGGTTTATCGGGCACGTCGAGGCACTACAGATGATCGTCGAGCGCACCTCCCGCCCGCAGCCCGAGGCATCTCCTCACCCACGTCCGGCAAGCGACCCCCCGTCCGACAACGCCCATCGACGGGGTGTGAATCTGAAGCCAGGCCTGTCGGAGGGGTGACTCCGGCGGGCTTGGTGCAGGCGTCTGCGGCCCTGTGCCGCGGCTCAACCTGGATCCGGTCGCCGAGGAACAGATCAAGGCGGTCCCCGAGCGAGCTCTACGCCCGCCCGAGTCTTAACCCCTGCCCGGCGGTTCAGCGCCCTTGACCGACTGAGGGGTCGGCAGTCTCCCTGGTGTGAAGACGCCACGCATACCAACTGAACTGTGCTCCAGTCACCGCGAACGTGGCCCACAAACAGTACGGAGCCGCCCCCAAGAAGATGAGCGCGACTGCTATCAGATAGGGGGAGAGGATCGTCGCAAAGATGAGGCCCGCGATCTTCACCAGTGGCAGGTGGGCCGGGGCTTTCTTGTAAGCGAAGTACCAGGTCACCCCCGAGCCATAGGCGATCGCGAAGAAAACCAGCGCAGTCGCCCACCACTGCGGGTGTACGTCTCCTCGCGCCTCAACGCACGTGGACGTCAGAGACAGCAGCACCACCCACATCACGAGCGATCCCGTGTTCGGGTGGCGAATTACTAGCGCCCACATATCTAGAAGATGCTTCAACCTCCCATGCGGTTTACTGCTCCGGCCATCGATCCCGTACGCCGGATCAGTGCGCCAGTCTGCGCACGTCGATGGCTTCCGGATGTCACTTCTGAAAAGGGAAGGTCGGCGGTTCGACCCCGTCCCTGCCCGCTGGCCCCTGAACAGCCAAAAAGACCCCGAGCGCATCGCGCCGGGGTCTTTTTACGGCGACGTCCTCGGCCGGGCGGGTTCAAGCAATCCCGTCTGGAACGCTATGCGTTGTCGACGGGCACGAGCAGCCCGAAGATCCGCACCGCGACCCTCCCGTCGGGCAGCGGTGCCTGGCTGTCCGCGACCACCGCCTCGCCGCCGGACCACTGCTCGCCGTCCAGCAGCACCTCGTTGGTCTGCAGCTGGCCGTCGTGGTACGCGATGAACAGGCGTAGCCCGTGCACTTTCCGGGTGAGCGGCTCCGCCCGCAGCGCCTCCATCAGCCGGTCGAGCAGGGGCCCGGCAGATGGCACCGACCGGTCGGTGAACAAGTTGATCTGGGCGCCCAGCACCAGTTCGAACGCGCCGCTCGGGTGCTCGTAGCGCTCCCGCTCGACCTGGTCGGGGGCGGCGCCGGGGTGCAGGAGGCCCTCGACGATCGGGTGCAGCGCGCCGAGCTTGAACCTGTTCACCGCCCCGCCGATCGCGTCGCGCCAGGTGGCGCCATGCGCGGCGAAGCTCTCCACCAGCCATGGCGTGGCCAGCGCGGGGTGCGACACGGCGAAGTCGACCTGGGCCATCACCACGCCGGCCGGGGCGGGGTGGACGAGCAGCTTCGCGTCGACCCTCGTCTCGCCGTCGAGCCGCACGCCGTGCCCGCGAAGGAAGTCCTCGAACACGGCGCGCGGCGAGGGTATGCCGCCGTCGCCTTGCTCGACCGGTTCCAGGTCTTTCGCCAGCGCGGTCTCGCTGAGCATCAGGTCCGACAGCTCCGAACCGGCGTTCAGCGCGTTATTGATCGCATTGAACTCGCTGCTGCGCACCGCGATTCGCCCCACCTCGCCGCGGTCGGCGCTCTGCGCGCGGCCCAACGCGGCCACGAACACCGGTTCGGCTGAGAGGTTCACCCGCCCGCTGGGAACCACCAGTCCGTCCGGGTACTGGACGTCCGGCAACAATCGGCGCGTGTACGCCATCGGCAGGAAGATCAGCAGCCGCTCGGCCAGCCACGGCTCGACGCCGGCCCCGGTCAGCCGGCCCCATACCTCCTCGTCACTCGGTGGCTCCTCACCGGCGCAGAACGCGGCGATCCCCACCTCGACGGCGGCGTCAAATCCCATTGATTCGATCACCGCGCAACCCTACTTCCGGCATCAGGTCTTCGATGCCGCTGTGGCCGACGATGTACGGCGGGACGCCGAGGTCGCGACCGAGCACCGTTACTGCTCCGGAGTGCCCGAACCACCCCCTGGCGTGCATTGAAGGTGCAAGGCGTAGCGTCGACCGTACAAGCAGATTTCGTTTCGAAAGCAAGACCGGTCGGCGGCGTTGCCCCGTGGCAGACGCCGAGAGCGGAGCGCCCAACGGACGCTCCTGTCGATCCCGGTCCCGCCCATGGAGCGGGGGCGCCGGACCCGGCCCCGCACTGGTGAAGGGGGGATCACCATGACGGCCTGCGAGTCGCCGCGGAGAACGCGCCCCACGGGTTCACTTTCTCCTTCGACCAGCGGAGTGCGGGATACCAGAACGAGGTCTAGCTGAAGCCTGTGCCCTTCGCCGCCGGAGCCCGACGAACCCGCATGGATGCTTGTTCAGATGGAAGCAGAACATGAAGCAGACCCACACGACTCCGGAGAAGTTCGTCGGCGTCGGTTACACAAGGGACCGAGCTGGGCTGCCGCTTGAGGCCGTACGAATTCCCGTCCCACAGCCGACGGCCAATCAGGTTTTGATCCGCGTCGCCTCTTCGTCGCTCAACCCGCTGGAGTACAAGCTGGCCGAGCTCAATTTCATGGGACGGACGCCCCCCGTCGTTCTCGGGTTCGACCTCGCCGGCGTAGTGGTCGACGTGGGCCATGACGTCTCTCACGTGGCCGTCGGCGATGCGGTGGTCGCCATGGCCGACCTGAACGGTGACGGGGGCTGGTCGGCAACGGGCGGTAGCGGCGGCGCGTACGCCGTCGCGCGTCAATTCCTCACCGTCCGCAAGCCGCCATCTCTGAGCTTCCGTGATGCGGCAGCGCTCCCCATGTGCTTTCTCTCTGCTTTCGCGGGCCTAAACGGGGCCATCCAGGCCGGTGACACGATCTACATCCCTGGAGGCGGGGGCGGTGTGGGACATCTGGCCGTGCAGATGGCGGCACGCGCCTTCGAGGCCCGAACGGTCATCAGCAGTGGCAGCCGGCCCCAGTCGATCGCGCTGGCTCAGCAGTCCGGCGCCCATTTCGTCTTCGACTACAAACGTGACGACATTGCCACTGAGATCGCGGAGCTGACGAACGGCCGGGGCGTCGACCTCGTTTTCGACGCCACCTACAGCGAGCAGGGCTTTGCCGAGACCGCGAAGACCGTCCGGCGGGGTGGCAGTTGGATCGTGCTCGGTGTCGGCCCCGGCAAGACATCACGTTTGGCCGAATCGCCCAGCCCGGTGGATGCGATCTTGGCCGAACGCGGAGCCAGGCATGTCAACATCAACCTGCTGCGTTACTTCGCCGAGCCCGCCACGTTGGACAGCCAGGCGCGTGGCTTTTTCGAGCGAGGAATGGACCTGGCGATGGAGTGGGCGACGCGGGGACTCGTGATCCCGTACGTCAGCCAGACCGTCGACAGCACCGTTGAGGCGATCAACACAGGACTGCGGTCGCTGAAGGCGGGCAGTGGCGTACTGGGCAAGGTGGTGGTGACCGTGGACCGCAACCTGGCTGCGGGAAGTGAGGGGAACCGTCCCATCGCTCGTACGTGACGATGGTGCGTGTCGGTATCCGGTGATTGGAGTGACGCCCAAGGTGTCTGAAATGAGCTTTCGAGAACCTGAATCTCTGATTCAGAGTGTGGCTCAAGCGGGCGCGGTGCGATCGACCATTTACCCGTTGAAGCCCAACAGGCGCGGCTGGGCGGGAATCGCGGCGTTCTGGCTTGTTCTGCCTGTCACGGTCCTCGTGATCTCGCTCGCCGCATCGGTGCACGGGGCGCTGGACCCCTTCTTCATCATGCTGGGTATCGCGACTCTGGGCGTGCTCTATCCCGTGCTCGCTCTGGTGCGGACGCGGATCCGGATATGCGAGCACGGCCTGATCGTCGATTCGGTGCCTGGGCGGTCGCGCCGCTTCCTCATCCCTTACTTGACCATCGACAGCGGCAGCGTAATGGTGCATCCGACCCCGAGCCGGGGAGGTGCCTACCGGTACAAGCCGCTGACCGCGGCCACGAAGCGATATCCCTGGCCCGGGTTGGACCGCTTCGTACTCGCCGCCTGTCCGCTGCGGCCGAAGATCTCTCTTGGCCCACCGTATGGCCAGCCGCTCAACATCTGGGGCGCTCCGTACAGCCGTCATGGAATATCGTTCCGTGCACTGCACCCGGTTTTCGCGAGCCCATGGTGGCGTGCGCGGCCGGCCGTTCGGGATCACCCACCGCGCGCGCAGTGGGTGCTGGGGACTCTGCGGATGCTGCTCGACCGGCCTGAACTGCGACCGGTACTCGTGTTCAACGACCAGCCGGTGATGCGCTGGATGTTCGGCACGGACCGGCCGGAGGATCTGTTGCGGGAGATCGAAACGGCGATGGTCGCGAGTGGCGTCGCCGAGGCCGCCGGATTCGCCGCCCACGCCATGGCCAATCCCTACGACCGCCCACCCAGGGATATCCCGGACGACCCGCAGTTGTGGTGAGATCCGCGCCTGATAGAAGAGGAGCGTCAGCCCTGGGTCAGCCCGGCGCGCCGGGCGATGTCGAGTGCGGCGGTGAGGTCGATGGAGGCGTGCAGTTCGGTGGTCAGCCGCTCGACGTCCAGCGCGTCGAACAGGCGACCGAGTGCGGCTTCGTCCACTGTGTGTGAACGGGCGGCGCTGAGCAGGGCGTCGTAGGCCGCGCCGGCCTCGTCGGTGTCCGATGCGCAGTCCAGGAGGTCGTTCGCCGCCGCCGTTGGAGGTATCGAGTCGGGCCCGCGGTCCACCCGACGAGCCGACATCACCGTGCCCGGATGCCGTCGAGGATGAGTGAGATGACATCCGCGGACTCCGCTTCGACCTCGGGGGTGTGCCACTCCGCGGCGTGCGCCGGATCGTGGAAGCGGCTGGTCGCGTTGAGGATGGCTCGCGCGACCACCTCTGGCTCACAGGCCGCGAAGTCGCCGTCGGCGATGCCGTCGGCGACGATCGCCCGAATCTGGGTGAGCAAGAAGGCGACATGGGCGGAGGACACGGTGCTGTGCTCCGCCGCCAGCACCCGGAAGGTGGCGAACAACTCCGGGTCCTCCGCCACCTTCGCCCGTTTCACGGCGAACATGGTGGTGAGCAGGCCACGTAGCCGGTCGGACGGGGTCGCTTCGCGATCCTGGACCGTCGCCGCGAGATCCTCTTGCACCCGGTCGAGCCAGCGCCGTATGACGGCCTCGCGCAGCGCTGCCTTGGACGGAAAATGCCGGTACACGCTCCCGTGGCTCACGCCCAGCAGCCGTGCGACGTCGAGCACCGTGGTTTTCTCTGGGCCGTGGCGGCGCAGCACTTCCTCAGTGGCCGACACGATCGTCTCCGCGTCGAGTGGCTCCCCGCGCAATCAGGTCTCCTTGTCGAGCCGGTACGAGGCCGCGGGTTCGAGGCTGTTGTGCCAGCCCATCAGGCCTCCGCAGCGGAGAACGTACGTCAGCGGCTGACGGACGTCAAAGTCTGTCAGTCCATCTGCCGTCGTGAGTTGGAGTGACAGATATTGACATCTGTCATCTTATATTCGTACGGTGTCGGCCCGACCGTTGCACGCCGATGTGATCGCTGACCGAGGAGACATCATCAGCACCCCCACTGCTTCGTTCGCCGACCGCACCGTGTTCCGGGTGGGCTACGGTGCGGCCCAGCTCGACCGCCTCCGTGACCGCCGCCGCGAGGCCGTCGCCCTGTTGCGCCGCGCCGTCGAGCTGGGCGTTGATCACGTGGACACCGCCGAGTTCTACGGATTCGGCTTCGCCAACTCCGTGATACGTGAAGCCCTGGGCTCAGAAGACGGCGTTCTGGTCGTCACCAAGGTCGGCGCCGACCCCAACCCAGGCGGGCGTCTGCCGCTGCGGATCGCGCAGCGGCCCGAACAACTGCGGGCCAGCGTCGAGGACAACCTGCGCGGCCTCGGCGTCGACCGGCTCCCCGTGGTCAACCTCCGGCGCCTCGATTCCGGCCCCGGTCTGCGTCCCGAGGGTGACCAGGTGGTCGATCTCGACGATCAGCTCGCGGTCATGACCGCCCTCCGCGACGAGGGCAAGATCGGCGCGATCGGCCTGAGCAGCGTCACCCTCGAAGGCCTGCGTCGCGCCCTGCCGGTCGGCATCGTCTGCGTGCAGAACGCGTACAGCCTCGTTTCCCGTGCCGACGAGGACATGCTGCGGCTGTGCGCGGCCGAGGGCATCGCGTGGGTGCCGTTCTTCCCACTCGGCGGGGCCTTTCCGGGCCTGCCCAAGGTCACCGAGGAGCCCGCCGTCCATGCCGTGGCCGAGTCGCTGGGTGTCACGCCCTCCCAAGTCGGTCTCGCCTGGCTGCTGCACCACGCGCCGAACGCGCTGCTCATACCCGGCACCGCCGACCCCGCCCATCTGGAGGCCAACATGGCGGTCAGCGAGCTCACCCTCGACGAGGCCGGCCGCGCCGCCCTCGACGCCGTCGAGTCTCGCTCCAACGAAGTCCCGATCGGCTAGGAGGGGGAGGGACACGGGGATGAACGCCCGTTTTCGCCGCGGCACGAAAATCAAGGAACGTAAGGACGGATCATGAAGGCGATCATCTATCGCGACAACGGCGGCCCCGACGTTCTTCAGCTCGTCGACCGTGACCCACCCGTGCCCGGCCCCGGCGAGGTTCGCGTCCGGGTCGCCGTGTCCGGCGTCAACCCGACCGACGGGCAGGCCCGCTCCGGCTCCACCAGTCCCATGGGGTTCCCCGAGGTCACTCCGCACCTGGACGGGGCCGGCGTGATCGACACCATCGGTGAGGGGGGCGACCAGAGCCGGATCGGTCAACGGGTCTGGCTTTTCATGGCCACCGCCGGGCGGCCCACCGGTACCGCCGCCGAGTTCACCGTCGTGCCCGCCGAGCAGGCCGTGCCACTGCCCGACGAGGTCGGGTTCGACGTCGGCGCCGCACTCGGCGTACCCGCGCTCACCGCGCATCGCGCGCTCACCGTTGCCGAGGACGGGCCTCGCCGCCTGCGGCCCGGCGCGCTCGCCGGCAGGGTGGTGCTCGCCGCGGGTGGGGCTGGGGCGGTCGGGCACGCGGTGATCCAGCTCGCCCGATGGGCCGGCGCCACCGTGATCAGCACGGTCAGCGGTCCGGAGAAGGCCCGGCTGGCCACCGCGGCCGGCGCCCACCACGTGATCAACTATCGCGAGGGCGAGCCGGCCGCCGCGATCCGCGAGATCGCCCCGGACGGCGTCGACATCGTCGCCGAGGTGGCGCTCGGCGCGAACCTCGCACTGGACCTGGCCGTACTGCGGACACGCGGCACGATCTCCACCTACGCCAACGACGGCGGCAGGCCGGTCGAACTGAACGTGCTGCGGAACATGGTGCTGAACACACGCCTGCAGTTCCTGGTGCTCTACACCGCCGGTTCCGAGGCGCGCGCCGCGGCCGCCGAGGACGTCGCCGCCGCGGTCGGCGACGGCGCCCTGCCGGTCGGCGAGGAGCACGGCCTTCCGCTGGTCCGCTTTCCGCTCGACGGCACCGTCGACGCACACCGGGCGGTGGAGAGTGGCGCGGTCGGCAAGGTCCTGGTGGACGTCACGGGGACGGATCCAGCTACGTAGCGCTGGGGTGTTACCGATCCGCTGATGCTCGCACTTTGCGGGTACGCCTGGCGGCCAGGCCGAACATGGCGAGGAGCCCGGTGGCGGTACCGACGACGGTGGCGGTCATGAGATCAGGGTGGGCGAGTTCGAAGCCGATGTTGCGGATCGCGGACAGCTCCACGGTCGCGAGGTAGACGGCGGTGGCCAGCGCCCAGCGCAGGTCGCCGGTGACCTTGGTCGCCCAGATCGTGAGCAGGAACATCGCGGCCTGGATGACCAGGATGATCCCCCGCATTGGGGAGCTCATGGTGGTGATCTGAGGCCACCACAACGTCTGGATCGGGCTGTTGTCGGCCCACCAGTGAAAGACCGGCTGGCCGAGCACCACGAGTAGCACCGGTGACCACCAGAGCCAGGATCGGTGGCGGAGCGGCCGTCTGCCCCGTGCCGCCAGGACCAGCAGCCCGGCGACGATCAGCAGTGGTGGAAGCGCGTCAGTGCCGTTGAAGAGGTCCGGGCCGTAGTCGGGGAGCGAGGGCAACAGCGATCGGCCGTGGAAGTACCGTCCATATTGAACGGCCATCACCACCGCAGGCGGCAACGCGACCCACACCCAGCCGCGCATCAGCGCCACCGAGATCACCAGCGGGAGCAGCGGGAACCAGGCGGCAGGGTAGAAGGGGGCCGTTGCACCTGGAAGGTTCTCGTTGAAGGAGTGGAGGAGTTGCACGGTGTTGGGGGCAAAGGCCAGAAGCGCGAGCACGAACACGCCCAGGTGGATTCCGTCGGCCCACCACGACACCGCCCCGTCCGCCGTGGCGCGTACCCGGGCCAGTGCCCCGGCCGACAGCAGTCCGCCGATCTCGCGCAATGGCGGTACCCGGCGGTCGGGGCCGGTGGCCTCCGCGAGGGTGGCCAGGATCTCCTGGCCGTGCTCGGCCCGATAGGAGCGCGGGTAGAGCGCCAGCACCCACCCGTACCGGAGGTTCGCGGTGCCGGTCATGCGGGCGCCGCCCCGGTCCGGCGCATCCCACGTGCGATCACGATCTGTGCGGCCTGTTGCATGCGTTCAGCCTCCTGGGTCACAGCCCTGGTCCCGTCCTGAGTGATACGGAAGTAGCGGCGAGGCCGGCCGTCGACGACCTCCTCGCGGTCCACCACGATCAGACCGTCCGACGCCAGCCGGTCCAGCGCGCCGTACAGCGTCCCGACAGCCAGCCGGACCCGCCCGCCGGACTGTTCCCCGGCCCGCTTGATGATCCCGTAGCCGTGCGACGGGCCGTCCAGCAACGCCGCGAGGGTGAAGTACGTCGGCTCGGTCATGACCTGCTGCCGTCTCGCCACGATCGGAACCATATATATCGGCACTCGAAGTATGCAAGGGTGTGCTGACAGATCGAGGAATGCTCGCCTCGCCCAAAGTGCTTGCAAACCACTACCGCTTGGCGCTAGCGTCGCGTCAAGCGATTGCAAACCGCAAGCAGAAGGAGTGTCGCCGGTGCTGAGGCAGGTCACGGAGGGCGTGCTCGTCCACGAGAGCGAGTTCTGCCAAAGCAACGCCGTTGTCGTGCAGGGCAGCGCGGGCGTGTTGCTGATCGACGCCGGGGTGCAGGACCACGAAATGGTCTGCCTCGCGAACGACCTGTCCGAATCGGGCCGGCCCGTTGTGGCCGGGTTCTCCACGCATCCTCATTGGGATCACCTGCTCTGGCACGCCATGCTCGGCACGGCGCCCCGGTACGGCACGGCCCGCGCCGCGGCCACTGTTCGAGATCGGCTGTCGGGCGCGGATGCGAAGGCTCGCGTCGCCGCGCTGCTACCGCCGGACATCGCCGAGGAGATACCGCTGGACCTGCTCGGCCTCATCACCGGCCTGCCCGCCGGGACGACGCACATTCCCTGGGACGGCCCTCAGGTCCGGATCATCGAGCATCAGGCACATGCCCCGGGCCACGCGTCGCTGTTGGTCGAGGAAAGCGGCGTTCTCGTCGCCGGCGACATGCTTTCCGACGTCCTGATTCCGATACTCGACCTGAACGGCACCACGGACGCGATCGAGGACTACCTCGCCGCGCTGCGGCTGCTCGAGAGCGTGGCGGGTGATGTCGACGTCCTCGTCCCCGGCCACGGGTCCATCGGCGGAGCTGATCAGGTACACGCACGGATCGACCAGGACCGCGCGTACGTACACGCCTTGCGTGACGCCCAAGTTCCCGACGACCCGCGGGTCGGCCCATCGGCCAAGGACGGCTGGGACTGGGTGGCCGGCGTGCACGAGCGGCAACTACAGCACCTGGCCCGAAAAAGATAACGCGACGGCAGGCCCGGCCAGCGACTCGCGGGACTGCGAGGCAACGTCCCGTCCTATCGCGGGTGGTCGGGTGACGTCCGCTTTGTAGGGTTGGTGCCCCGGTGACCGAACGCCTATCGGCTGATCACCTCTACTCTTCGTGATCATGACCACAGGGCCCCAGCCACCCGTGGAGCAGTACCAGCAAACCGCTGGCAGTTCGCGACGCCGCAATCGGCTAGCGATCACAGCGGCGGTCTTTGGGGTGCTCGCTCTTTTCTTTACCCTCTCCTCGCTCAGGTACAAGCCAGGTGCAGATGTCGACACCAGCTATGCCGCCGGTCGCTTCGGTACGCCGCTGATTTTCGCGGTCATCGCCCTGGCGTGCGGCATTCCCGCTCTGCTCAGAATCAGGAGGCCGCCCGACCAGTACGGCCGCTCATGGGATGGCAAGGAGCCCGCGACCTTTTCCGTCGTGGCGGGGTATTTCGCCGCCGCCGTTGCGATCGTTCGAATCGCCCTGCTCGTCGCCTCACGGTAGCGGCGAATCCCACGAGTCGGGTCACGTGGCACTGGCCGGGTGAACAGCGCGCCGGCTCGCCACCGTCACGCGGACTGTGCTCGCTCCTCCAAGATGGGGTTCATGCTTCCACGGGACAGATGGGGCCAGATGTGGCCGGTGATGTCGTGGTGAGTCCTGGTCTGCCTACGGTCTTGGGTGTGGACGGTTGCGCGGGCAGGGAGCGAGACCTACGTCGGGCGGCCGGGCGATGGCCGACCGAGCGGGTACTCGCGGTCCTGAAGTCGTTCGTGACCGTGGTGACCTGGCCCGGTCGGTGATGAGCGACCGCGAACGGCGTGCCGCCGGGGCTGGAGGCGTACGGGAGCAGCGCGACGACCGGAAGCGGGTGTTCGACCGGAGGTTCGCCAGGGCGGTCGGGCGGCTCGGACACGCCGAGGCCGCGGTACGGCTGGCCGGGGTGTACGCGATGGCGGGCCTGGCCGACGAGTGGCGGGACGGCCGGCAGAGCTGCATCGACGAGCTGTGCGCCTACCTACGGACGCCCTACCAACCTTCCCCGCAGGGGGGACCGGCGGCCGAACAGTTGACATTCGGCGGCAGGCAAGAGGTCCACCACACCATCATCTCGATCATCACCGCACATCTGCGCGACAACGCCCGTGTCTCCTGGCGAGGCCATGACTTCGACTTCAGCGGCGTTCGCTTCGACGGAGGCGACTTCAGCGGCGCGATGTTCTCCGGCGGCACGGTCGACTTCCAGAACGCGACGTTCTCCGGTGCTGCCGTCGACTTCAGCGGCGCGACGTTCGCCGGCGCCGCCGTCGACTTCACCCGCGCGGAGTTCTCCGGCGCTGTCATCGACTTCACCGGGGCCACCTTCTCCGGCGGCACCCTCCTTTTCGTCGCAGCGGTGTTCTCCGGCGGCGCCGTCCTCTTCACCGGCGCGGAGTTCTCCGGCGCCACCGTCCACGTCGTCGCCGCGGTGTTCTCCGGCGCCGCCGTCGACTTGAGCGACGCGACCTTCTCCGCCGGCACCGTCGACTTCGCGGGCGCGGAGTTCTCCGGCGGCACCGTCCATTTCGCGGGCGCGGAGTTCGCCGGTGCCACCATCGACTTCCGTGGCGCGGAGTTCTCCGGCGCCATGTTCCACTTCACCGGCGCGGCGCTCTCGGGCGGCACCATCGACTTCGCCGGCGCGGAGTTCTCCGGCGGCACCGTCCACTTCACCGACGCGACGTTCTCCGGCGCGGCGGTCCACTTCACCCACGCGACGTTCTCCGGGGCCACCATCGACTTCACCGACGCGACGTTCTCCGGTGGCCGCGCCGCCCTCGCCGCGGGCATCGCCGCGAACCCGCCCGCAGGACTACTGCTGCCTCCCGCGTAGCCCCGCGAACTCAACGACCAGACCGTCCAGGGTCGTGACGCTGCGGGTACAGGGCGCTGGGGTCAAGGGCGAGAGCGGCCTTGACCTGCCGGCTGGCGTCGTCCACCAGGATCTCCAGCGCTCCCGCCTGGACGCCGTCGAGGGCGGCTCGTACGACGTCGGCGGGGTCCAGCTTGTCCACGTCGTAGGCGGCCATCATGTCGGTGTCGACCGAACCCATGTGCAAGCCGGTGACCAAGGTGCGCTGACGGGCCAGTTCCAGGCGTACGCCGTTGGTCAGCGCCCATTGTGCGGCCTTGGCCGACGAGTACGAGTTCGCGCCGTCGTAGGAGAACCACGACATGGCCGACAGTACGTTGAGGATCGCGCCGCCGCCGTTCCGTTCCAGCACGGGGGCGAACGCCCGGATGGTGCTCAACGACCCCCAGAAGAGCGTCTCCATTTCCAGCCGGAGCCTGTCCAGGTCCCCGTCGAGGTAATTCTGGTGTGCCGAGAAACCGGCGTTGTTGACCAGCAGCGTGACGTCTGTGGCGGTGCTCGCGGCGGCCGCGACGGACGCCGGGTCGGTGACGTCCAGCGACAGAACCTGCGCGCCGGCCACGTCGACGCGTTCCGGGTCGCGGGCCGTGGCGTACACCTTGGTGGCGCCGCGCTCGAGCAGCTGCTGCGCGAAGTGGCGGCCGATGCCACGGTTGGCGCCGGTCACCAGCGCGATCGCACCCTTGATGTCCATGGGTTCTTCCCCTGTTCCTTGCCGTTGGGTGAACGGCGCCCACGGTAGGAGCTGACGCTAGTGTCAAGGGCAAGCGACAATCGGCGTGGATCAGAGGGAAGGACCGAAGTCGTGCGTATCGGTGACGTGGCGACGGCGGCCGGCGTGAGCACGCGGGCGTTGCGCTACTACGAGGAGCAAGGGCTGTTGACCTCGGAGCGAAGCCCCAGCGGGCAACGGCACTACGGCGACGACGCCGTGGAACGGGTCCGGTGGATCCAGACCCTGTATTCCGCCGGTCTCAGCAGCAAGGTCATCACCGGCCTGCTGCCCTGCGTGCACACGGGCGTCGCCACTGAGGACATGCTCGCTCGCCTTGCCGCCGAACGCGACCACCTCGACGCGCAGATCCGGGACCTCACCGGCACCCGGGAGCGCCTCGACGGCATCATCACCGCGGCGGGCGACCCGGAAGAGGAATGCGTCCTTTCCGAGAACGGCGCAAGGTGACCTGACGCCCTTCTACGAAGACCGGTACGACTTTCTCATTGCGCGTCAGCGCGACTGCCGTAAAGCGTCGGAAGCGTCACCTAACTGATCGGTACTTCCGCCGGCGGCCGGGTGCGCACAAGGCTTACGGCACCGTGACGTCGGAATCCCAGGGATTCGTACAGCTGTACGGCGTTCGTGTTGGACGCGAGCACATGCAGAAATGGTGTCTCGCCACGCTCCAGGATGCCGGCCGCGACAGCCAGCACCAGCCGGGTCCCCAATCCCCGTCCGCGCCAGTCTGCGTCGGTGCAGACTCCGCTGATCTCCGTCCAACCCGGAAGGTGCAGTCGTTCACCGGCCATCGCGATCAGACGCCCGCCAATGCGGATGCCCAGATAGGTACCCATCTCGATCGTGCGTGGCAGGAACGGGCCGGGCTTGGCGCTCTCGGCCAGAGCGAGCATCTCCGGAACATCGGCCTGGGTGAGCCGAACGGCCTCCTCGTCCGGCGCGGCGGCGATCCGGTCGCCGATGAGCCGGAGCACGATGCCTCGCGTCACGATCTCCCAGCCATCCGGCGGCTCGACCGCAGGGCCGGTCAGCGTGACCTCCCTGCCCTGGCCGGCGAGTGCCGCGATGTCCCTCCAGTCGGCGTCACCGGGGGAGTCCGGCAGCGCCATGAAGGGTGACACGTCCAACGGGTAGCGCAATGCGTTCCCACGTCGCTTCGCGAAGTGCGCGTGCGGCCCGGTCAGCGCCGAGTGGACGCAATTGTCCAGTGGATGTGACTGTCCCATTGGAAACCAATCGAAATCGAGTTGTCAGCGGCGGGTTCGCGTCGGGCGGGCCGGTGCAGGGCCCCGTAGCCAGCCCAGTTCACTGACCGAACTGCTCCGGGTGGATAACGTAACACGCCCCAGTTCACTGAGTGAACTGGGGCGGTACGGTGGAGACATGACACTCCCCAGTACCTACGCGGACCGCAACTGCTCGCTGGCGCGAGCGTTGGAGGTCGTCGGAGAGCGGTGGACGCTCCTCATAGTCCGCGATGCGTTCTTCGGGGTTCGTCGGTTCGGAGACTTCGTCGCTCAGCTGAAGATCCCTCGCGCCGTCCTGACCAGCCGGCTGAAGCTCCTCGTGCGAGAGGGCGTGCTCGTACGTGACGGTGACGCGGCCGGAGGTGTCGAGTACCGGCTGACGGCCAAGGGCGTCGCACTGTGGCCGGTCGTGCGGACTCTCATGAACTGGGGGGACGCCTTCTACTCTCCGTCCGGTGTGAGGCGCGCCGTCCGCCACGATCAGGACGGAGGTCTCCTTGACCGTGACGGACGCTGCCCAGCGTGCGGTTCGGTCGTCCCGGTCCCAGAGATCCGGATCGAGCCCGGACCTGGGTTCGATCCGACGGACACCGATCGCGACCCGGTGTCCAACGCGATCAACACACCACGACGGCTCCTCGAGCCGATCCTGCCACCACGCACACTCCCGGCCGGCGAAGGCGAACTCAACACCACGTACGGAGCCGCGGGCTCATCCGCCTCGAAGTCCGCCTAAGGGCCTGCCGCCGCCACGCATCCCTCCGTACACGACACGGTGGCATCACCGAAGTGCTCTGACCGGCCGGAAGGCTCAGCAGTCGGTCTCGGGGGCCAGGGCCTCGCGTTGGGCGGTTCGGGCGACGCGCGTCAGGAGAAGGCGTAGTTGCCGGCTGTCGGCTTCGTCGAGGTCGGCGAGCAGGTGCCTTTCGGCGATGGCGAGGCGGTGCTGGGCGCGTTCTAGGTGGGCGCGGCCCTCTTCGGTGATCAGGACCTGGCGTGCCCGGCGGTCGCGGGGGTCGGGTCTGCGGGTGATCAGCTGACGCGCCTCGAGGTCGTCGAGCAGGTACGTCGTTACGGTGCGGTCGAGGTTCACCCGCTGGGCGAGGGCAAGCTGGGAGGGCGGCTCGCCGGAGGCCAGGGCGACCAGGACCAGGTAGCCCCGTGGCCCACCGGGCAGGTCCTCCACGGAACTCGTGGCCACTCGGCCGAAGGCCGAGGAGACCATGCGGATGGCCCACCCCAGATCCAGCTCGAGTCCGGTTTCGCCGGTGGTGACCCGCGCGTCGGCGCCGTCGGCAGCGGAAGGTGAAGCGCTCACGCCGTCAATGTAGCGCATCTATGCGGTACGACAGATGCTCTTGCGAGCAGAACATCTGCCGGGCATAGTTCCTTTACGGGGGCCGGCAGGCCGGCAGCAGAGGTGCCCGGCCGTGCGCAAGCCCTCTGGCCACGTCGACTGGAAGTGAGGTCGTTATGAGTGCCACCCCGCTGGAGGGCAGTACCGCCCTGGTGACCGGAGCAACCTCGGGTATCGGCCGTGCCGTGGCCCGGCGTCTGGCCGAACAGGGTGCGGAGGTCGTCCTGCACGGCAGGGACCGCGCCCGCGGCGAGGCCCTCGTCAAGGAGATCGCGGAGGCGGGCGGATCCGCGCGGTTCGTCGCCGCGGACCTTGCCGACGCCGAGGACACGCTGCGGCTGGCCTCGGAGGCGGGGGAGGTGGACATCCTGGTGAACGCCGCGGGGGTCTACGTCTTCACGCCCACCGCGCAGACCGACGCCGCCGGCTTCGATCGGCACATCGCGGTCAACACCCGAGCCCCGTTCCTGCTTGTCGGCGCTCTCGCCCCGGCCATGGCCGGGCGAGGACATGGCATGGTCATCACGATCGGATCCAGCGCTGCCAGGACACCCGCGGCGATCGGCGCCGCCCACGGAGCCTCCAAGGCCGGCGTCGAGATCCTCACCCGCTACTGGGCCACCGAGTTCGGCGGCAGTGGGGTGCGGGTCAACACCGTCTCACCCGGTCCGGTGAGGACCGAAGGGACCGTCGCCATGCTCGGAGATCACATCGCCGCACTGGACCAGGTCAACGCACGGGGCCGGGCGGGCGAGCCCCGCGAGATCGCCGAGATCGTGGCCTTCCTCGCCGGTCCCGCGAGCAGCTACATCAACGGCGCGATCCTCTTCGCCGACGGCGGCGAGGTCAGCACGCTGCCCGGCTGAAGGAGATCCTCATGAACGCGCGTCCGTGCCTGCCTCCGTGGGGAATTCCTCGATGCCGAGGACCCGCAGCAGTTCCACCCGTTCTCGGGTCTCGGGGTCCGCCGGGGTGAGCACGACCAGTTGCTGTCCCTGGTCGGGAGTGACCAGGGTCTCGCAGTCCATCACCAGGCGGCCCACCCGCGGGTGCAGCATGGTCTTGCGGTCGGCGCGCCGGACCGCCACCTCGTGTTCGCTCCAGAGCCGGAGGAAGTCGGCACTCTCGGCCTGCAGGCGTTCGATGAGTCCGGCGACGGTGGGGTCGCCGGACCGGCGGCCGGCGGTCGCGCGCAGGTCGGCCACGAGCCGGCGGGTGTGGTGCTCCTGCTCCTCGGGCGGGTTGACGTCGCGGGTGGCCGGGTCGGTGAACCAGCGGTATACGGCGTAGCGCCGGTCGCCGGAGAAACCGGTGTGGTCGCCCGTCAGCAGGACGGCCGCCCGGTTCTGGGCGAGGACCTCTCCCAGGTCGGACAGCACCATGGCCGGGGTGTCGCCGAGCAGGTCGAGCATGCGTATCAGGCCCGCGCGGGCCAGGCGTGCCACCCCCTCGGCGGGCGTGGGCTGGTGGCCGGCCAGGTGGAACAGGTGGTCGCGCTCGTCGTCGGAGAGGCGCAACGCCCGGGCCAGCGCGCCGAGCAGCTGGGTCGAGGGCTGACTGCTGCGGCCTTGTTCGAGGCGTACGACGTAGTCCACCGACATGCCGGCGAGCATGGCCACCTCTTCGCGGCGCAGGCCGGTGGTGCGGCGCCGGGGGCCGTCGGCGAGGCCGACCTCGGCCGGCCGGATCGCCTCGCGCCGGCGGCGCAGGAAGTCGGCGAGCTCGTCACGTCGCATGAACCCATGGTCCCTCACGGCGGGCGAACCATCCAGGGAGCGGCGCTCCCATGATGAACGCTCCGCTTTCGCGAGTCCCGGCCCGGCCGCAAGGTGGGGGCGACACCGACGACGAGGGAGAACACCATGCGGCTACGAACCCTGGGCAGGACCGGCCCGGCCGTCTCCACGCTGGGTCTGGGTGCGATGGGCATGTCGGGCGCCTACGGCGAGGCCGACCGCCCGGAGAGTATCGCCACCGTGCACGCCGCGCTGGAGGCCGGCGTCACACTGTTCGACACCGCCGACTTCTACGCCATGGGCCACAACGAGTTGCTGCTCGCCGAGGCCCTGCGCGGCCAGGACCGGGACGGCTACCAGCTGAGCGTCAAGTTCGGCATGCTGCGGGAGCCGGGCCCGGGGTTCGGCGGGTTCGACGGCCGTCCCCAGGCGGTGAAGAACTTCCTGGCCTACTCGCTGAGCCGGCTGGGCACCGACCACATCGACATCTACCGGCCCGGCCGGCTGGACCCGGCGGTACCGATCGAGGAGACGGTCGGCGCGATCAAGGAAATGATCGACGCCGGGTACGTACGCCACCTCGGCCTCTCCGAGGTCGACGCGGCGACGATCCGCCGGGCGCACGCCGTGCATCCGGTCTCGGACCTGCAGATCGAGTACTCGCTGATCTCTCGTGCGGTGGAGGCGGAGGTTCTGCCCACGCTGCGGGAGCTCGGCATCGGCCTGACCGCGTACGGCGTCCTCAGCCGCGGTCTCATCTCCGGGCACTGGTCCGCCGGCCGTACTCCCGCTCCCGGCGACAGCCGCGGCTTCAACCCGCGATTCTCCGGGGAGAACGTGGAACACAACCTGTCCCTCGTGGAAGCCCTGCGCCGGATCGCCGAGACCAAGGGATGCACCGTCGCCCAGCTGGCCATCGCCTGGGTCGCCGCACAGGGCCAGGACATCGTGCCGCTGGTCGGCGCCCGCACCCGTCAGCGACTGGCCGAGGCACTGCCCGCGACGGAACTGGACCTCACCACCGCCGACCTCGCCGAGATCGAAAAAGCAGTGCCGCCGGGTGCGGCGCGGGGCGACCGGTACCCCTCTGCGTTCATGTCCGGCCTCGGCGTGGGGAACTGAGCCGCAGGCCCGAGGCTCGGCGAGCCGGCGTCAGGACTGCTCCGGCGTATCGGGGGTGAGCAGTCCGCGGTTGAACGCCTCGGCGACCGCCGCGGCGCGGTCGCTGACCCCGAGCTTGGCGTAGATGTTCAGCAGGTGGGTCTTGACGGTGGCCTCGCTGATGAGCAGCTTGGCCGCCGCGTCCCGGTTGATGGTCCCGGCCGCGACCAGTTTCAGGATCTCGAGCTCTCGCCGGCTGAGCGGCTTGGTCTCGGGCTCACGGACGCGGCTCATCAGCCGGGTCGCCACCGACGGCGAGAGCACCGCCTGGCCGTGGGCCGCCGCGCGTACCGCTCGCAGGAGCTCGGCGCGGGGAGCGTCCTTGAGCAGGTAGCCGGTGGCACCCGCCTCGATCGCCGGCAGGACGTAGCTGTCGGTGTCGTAGGTGGTCAGCACCAGGACGCGGGCGGTGATGCCCTGCCTGGCCAGCTCGGTGATCGCGGTCAGGCCGTCCATGCCGGGCATCCGCAGGTCCATCAGGATCACGTCGGGCTTGAGTGCCTTGGCGAGCCGTACCGCCTCGGCGCCGTCATCCGCCTCACCGAGCACCTCGAAACCCGGGTCGCGCGCGAACATGCCGCTCAGCCCGTCCCTGACCACGGGGTGGTCATCCGCGATCAGCAGCCTGATCGGGGCGCCGGTCGCGTGGCTCATGCGCCGGCTCCGGCGGGCGCGGCCGGGATGCAGGCCGAGATGGCCGTGCCGGCACCGGGTTCCGACTCGACCTGGAGCGTCCCGGACAGGCTCTCGATGCGCTGCCGCATCGCGACCAGACCGAACCCGCCACCCGGCACGTGCGCGTCCGTACGCCGCGGGCCGTCATCTCCCATCTCCGGCGGATCGCCGCCGTCGCCGAACCGGTCCGGCTCGAAGCCCCTGCCGTCGTCACGTACGTCCAACGCGACCTCGTTCTCCATGTAGGACAGTGTCAGCCCGACCTTGGTCGCCCGCGCGTGCCTGGCGACGTTCGCCAGTGCCTCCTGTGCCGTACGCAACAGCGCGACGTCGGCCTCCGGCGGCATCGGCCGTACGGTGCCGGTGGTGGTGGCCTGGACCACGATGCCGTGCAGCGCCGACCAGCGTTCGGCGACGGCGGCCAGCGCCTCGCTCAGCCGCGCCGTCTCCAGCGGCTCGGGCCGCAGCGCGTGGACCGACCGGCGCGCCTCGGACAGACTCTCCCTGGCCAGCCCGGTCGCGGCCCGAACATGCCGGCGCCACAGCGCCGGATCATCGCCGAACTGTTCGGCCGCCTGCAGCTGGGTGACGACCCCCGTGAGTCCCTGCGCCAGCGTGTCGTGGATCTCGCGCGCCATCCGCTGCCGCTCGTCGGAGACCCCGGCCTCCCGTGCCTGGGTCAGGAGCTGCTCGTGCAGACCGGCGTTCTCGGCGAGTGACGCCTCGAGCCGCCGGTTGGCCTCGTTCACTTCCGCGAGGGCCTGCTCACGGAGTTCGTCGTGCTCCTCGCCTTTTCGGCCGAGCCAGGCCAGGCCGCACATCGGAACGATGTTCACGACGAGGATGGCCAGGTAGGCGAGTACGCCGAAGGCGCTCGCCTTGGGTATGGGCGAGGCCTGCGCGGTGCCCGCCACGATCGCCACCCCACTGACGGCGGCCAGCTCCGACGGCCAGGACAAGAACCTGTAGGAGTAGAAGTAGCCGGCGGGCGTGAACAGCCCGAACCAGGGATCCCTGATCACCAGGATCGCCATGAGCACGATCAGCACGCCGATGAACAGACCCATCGCCCGCGGGCGTTCCCGCCAGGCCGGATGCAGCGTGAACATCCACAGCATCCAGGCCGCCGTCAGCCCGCACAGCGCGAGATCGATGACGAAGGGGTCACCGTCGGACCGCCTGATCGTCACCGTGACGCCGGTCAGGATCGCCAGCAGTACGTAGGGCACGACGGTCACGAGCGGAAGCAGTCGCCGGTTCCATTCGTCGTGCCCGGAGTGCCGCATCGGATTGCTCATCTGCATCCTTCCCGTTGCGACCTATTCCCAGCGGAACAATTTAGCGGCGGCCAGCCCGAACACCACCGCGTACGCCGCCGTGACCAGCAGTTGCTGCGCGTGCGGCCAGTGCCCCCCGGACGCCCTCTGCAGTGCCTGGACCGCCGGGCCGAGCGGGGTGCCGTGGCTGATGTAGCGCAGGACCTTGGGCATCTGGGCGATGGGCACCCACAGGCCGGCGAAGAACATCATCGGGAAGAACAGGATCGTGCCGATCGCCTGCGCGGCCCGCCCGCTCCCGGCCGTCGCGGCGACGAACAGGCCGACCGCCATCAGCGCGGCGGCGGCGAGCAGTGCGGCGACGACGAACCCCACCGGCTGCTTGGGCAGGGGCACGTCGTACGCGACCCTGCCCACCACGAGGATCGCGATCACGGTGACCACGGTGACGGCGAAGTTGACCGCGAGCTGGGCGGTGAGCAGCCGGACCGGGCCCATCGGCGTCGTCTGCAGGCGGCGCAGGATGCCCTTCTCCCGGTAGCCGGCCAGCACCATCGGCAGCGCGCTGAGCGCGAGGATCGCGATCGTGAACGCGATCAGGACAGGCACGTAGATCTCGAGCGTGGTGGCGCCGCCGAAGTCCTTCTGCGGCTTCCTGAAGGAATGGATGCTGCCGAAGATGATCAGCAGGAGGAGCGGGAACCCGACGCCCCAGATGGGCCCGACCCGCTCGCGGATGAAGAGCCTCAGCTCGGTGGCGGTGAGCCGTCCGAGCCCGGAACGCGACGCCGCCGCCGGCGGTGCTGCGGTGGTGGTAGTCATGATCATTCCTCCTAGTTCTGGGTGGGGCGGCTCTGGCTCGGGTGCTGCCCGGTCTCCGGCTGCCGGCCGGTCAACGCGACGAAGGCGTCCTCCAGGCTGGCCTGCTCCACGCGCAGTTGCCGCGCCACGACGTTGTTGCGGGCCAGCACGGAGGTGACCGCGTTCAGCGCGTTGTCGTTGCCCGTGACCATGACGACATCGCCCTTGTGTACGACCCCGGTGACGTCGGGCAGGCTGGTCAGCAGGCTGTCGTCGAACGGCACGGACGGCCGGAAGCGGATCCGCTGTTCGATCTGGACCCGCTCGGTCAGCCCGGCCGGGGTGTCCACCACGGCGACGCGGCCGGTGTCGATCAGTGCGATCCGGTCGCACAGCCGCTCGGCCTCCTCCATGAAGTGGGTGACGAGCACGATCGTGACGCCGCGGGAACGCACGTCCTCGATCAGCTGCCAGGTGTCGCGCCTGGCCTGCGGGTCCAGGCCGGTGGTCAGCTCGTCGAGCACCGCCACCCGCGGGTTCCCGATCAGTGCGAGCGCGATCGAGAGCCGCTGCTTCTGGCCGCCGGACAGCTTCCCGTACCTGGTCGAGCTCTTGCTCCCGAGCCCGAGCGAGTCCATCAGCGCACGCCAGTCCGCCGGGGCCCGGTAGAAGGAGCTGTAGAGCGCGAGCGCTTCCCCGACCCTCAGCCGGTCGGGCAGCTCGCCGTCCTGGAGCTGCACGCCGAGCCTCTCGGTCAGTTCGGCCCGGTCCCGCCGCGGGTCGAGGCCGAGCACGCTGATCTCGCCCCGGTCCGGCCTGCGCAGCCCCTCGACGCATTCCACCGTCGTGGTCTTGCCCGCGCCGTTGGGTCCGAGGATCCCGAAGATCTCCCCCTCCTCGACGGTGAAGGAGACATCGTCGACCGCCACCGTGTCCCCGTAGCTCTTGTGCAGGTTCTGCACCTCGATCACTGCTGGCATGCGGTAGCCCTCCCGGCATTCCGGTCCATCGCGGTCATCTGCCTTCAGCCTCGCGGAATCCGCCATGGCGCGGTATCGGTCGCGCGGTGAGACGCCGCAGGTCAGGGACTGAAACAGCGGATGGTCCGTACGGTTGAGGCGATCCACCGATCGGTTGACCCGCGAGCGGCGGCGTACGCGATCGGCCGCCCGCTATGTGTCAGTGCCAGATGATCGGTCCGAGGTCGTAGTAGCGCTCGAAGCTCGGTGCCCGGTCGCTGGGGTGCTGCGCGTTCTGGCCGTACGGCGGGTTCATGTAGTGGATCTCTCGGAGCGGGTAGGCCGACACCCAGAACTCGCACGTCACCCATCGGGCGTCCTCATGGTCGAACGCGTCAGGGGAGTGGGTCTCCTCGCAGCCGGGCAGTGTGCCGCCGCTCAGGAGGACGTTGGCCGGCCCGCCCCCGCTGCGCCGGGCCTCGAAACGGGGGACGGGCAGTTGCATCGGGTTGCCGCTCTCGTTCGTCATGACGATCTCGGCGGAGTACGCGGTGCTCCTCTTCAGCACGGCCCAGCCGGCGGGGTCGAAGGCTCCCTCGACTCTGGAACCGGGGGCGTGCCGGATCCGCCGCACCACGATGCCCAGCACGCCGTCGGTGTAGCTCTTGCGCAAGGCGTTGTAGTCGCGGACCGGCACGATCGCCTTCTGCCCGAACCGGAGTCGTGTGCCCGGCCGGGTCATCTTCCCGGTCACCCGTAGCGGCTGGGTCGGCACTGTCGTCGTCGAACCGCGCGGCGGTGTCAGAGTAGGGGCGGGGGGCGGTCCCGTGATGGTGGACGTGGTACTCGGCTCCGCGGTGCCGTCTCCGCCGGAACAGGCCGCCAGCAGCAGACCGGGGACCAGAGCGGCGGCCACCGCTTCGATCCGCCGGCGCGACATGCGCGGCGGCCGGTCACCCGCACGCCGGGAGAGGCTGCTCATGCATGCATTGTCCCGGCGCCCGCCGGAAACGCGCCCGAAAACCCGAACCCGATCGCGACGCAACGGGATCAAGGCACAATTCCTCGGGCGCGCGACGGCGGTCACTCCCCGGCTTCGGCCTCGTCCGCGTCCAGGAGGCGTGTGAGGAGCTCGGTGAGTCGCCCGAGGTCGTCGGCCGGGAGGGTCTCGATGGCCGAGGGCGGGCGCAGCAGGATGGCGTCGGCGGTCGCGATGGCGTCCCGCCCGGCGGCCGTCAGGGTGACCAGCTTGCGGCGCCGGTCGTCGGGGTGCGGGCGGCGTTCGACAAGGCCGTGAGCCTCCAGCTTGTCGACGATCAGGGTCGCGTAGGGGGCGTCGACGCCGTTGGCCTCCGCGAGCCGGCCAAGGGTCGCCGGTCCGTCGCGGAGCTGGAAGAGGATTTTTCCCCGGCCGCCGCCGAGACGGAATCCGAGCGCCTCGGCGAGCTCGCCCCGGCGGTTGTGAGCCTCGACGAAACGGTGCATGAGGGCCCATGCCTGCTGGACGGGATCGGCTGATCGTCCCGAGGAGCCTGCCATCGGTCGCTTCTCCCGTGCCCTTCAGTACCTCGGCGGCCCAAGCCGCCGAGTCGTGTGCCCGGCCTGCCGTAAGGCCGCGTTCACCACGCTACCGTCCGGCCGAGGTAGTCGACGTAGTGCAGACCTGGCCTGCCCTGGAGGGCGTCGAGTGTCTTGACGACGTTCGGGATGCTCTCGTCGATGCCGAACCGGGCGTTCGGGCCGCCGAGTTCGGTGCGTACCCAGCCCGGGGCCATGAGGACCAGGGTCCGGCGCTCCCCGCTGTGCCGTGCCGCGTAGCTGCGCATGAACGTGTTGAGCGCGGCCTTGCTGCCGCGGTACACCTCGTGGCCGCCGCGCTCGTTGTTGGCCACGCTGCCCTGGCCGGAGGACATCACCGCGATCATGCCCGCGGGTTCGACAAGGTCCTGGAGCGTCTCGACGACGCGCAGCGGGCCCAGCGCGTTGGTGACCATGACGCGGTTGAACTCCTCGGTGGAGGTCTGCGCCACAGTGCCTTCCGGCTGGTTGGTGACACCGGCGTTCACGAAGAGCAGGTCGAACCTCCGGTCCGCCAGGCGAGTGCGCAGCGCCGTGATCTCAGCGGGTTCGGTGATGTCGACGGTCTCGATCTCGACCTGCCCCGCGTGGGCGTCGGCGAGGTCGTGCAGACCGGTACGGCCCGAGCCGCGCACGGTGCCCATGACGTACCGGCCGTCCTGGGCCCACTCCTGGGCCAGCGCGAGGCCCAGACCACGAGACGCACCGATCAGCAGCACTCGCCTGTCCGGGGATGATTCAGAGTTAGTTATAGACATAACAATGATTATGTGTTGTATAACTAATCTCGTCAAGCCGGAGGCGCGTTCCTAGGTCGGCGCTCCGCGTACGTGAGTCCGCCGGTGATCAGGCCTGACCTGCGAGGGCCTGGCCATAGTTCTCGACCGCCATATAGGGCCGCAGGTGCGCGTGGCGGCTGCCGACCGCGATGTCCCGCCAGTACCGCTGCAGCGGGTTCGCCGCGGCGAACCCGCTCGCCCCGTGCAGGTCGAGCATCAGCTCCACGGCGGACCTGCAGTCCTGTGCGGCGTCCGCGAGGTCGAGGTGCAGCCGTGCGCTGTCGGCCCCCGTGACCCCGGCCGCATCGACGGCCCGTGCGGCGGCGAACATGGTGCGGTCGGCGCGGTCCACAAGAAGAGTCGCCTCGGCCAGCCACTGCCGCGCCGCCGGTGAGTCGCCCATCCGCGCGTACGCCGTCATGGACGGCTTGCGGTCCGATGCGAACATCGCATTGGTCACGTCGAGCGCACCGCGGGCCGCGCCGGCCACCGGGGCGAGCACCGCGATTCCGTAGAACACGAGCGTGGCGGGCACGGGCGGCCGCACCGCGGCCGTCAGCCCGGCCGGGACCAGCACGTCCCGCGCCACGAGGGTGTGACTGCCGGTGCCACGCATCCCGGCGACGCGCCAGGTCCGCTCGACGGTCAGCTCGGCCGTGGGAATCACCGCGTACGTGTACGTCCCGTCGATCAGCACCGCGAGTCCGGCCCAGGTCGCGTCCTCGCAACCGGAGACGTACGGCCAGCGGCCGTTCACCCGGACACCGTCCGGCGTGCGCTCCCCGGAGCCGGAAGGTATGCCGGATCCGCAGGCGAGCGCGTCCGGGTCGGCGAAGAGGTCGCGTGGCACCGCGTCGCCGAAGGCCTCGGCGGCGAAGGTCTTGGCGGTCAGGCAAGTACCGGCGATCCATGCCGTGGATGGGCAGTACCGGCCCAGTTCCGCCAGGCGGCCGGCGACGGTCGTGGCGTTCGCCCAAGCCCCGCCGAACCGCTCGGGTGTCCTGAGGGCGAACGCGCCGTGCCGGCGCACCACCTCGAGGTTCTCGGCGGTCGGGCGGTTGTGCCGCTCGGTCTCCTCGGCGGACGCGAGGAGGGTACGGGCCTGGTCGTTCTCGATGGTTTCGGTGGTCACGTCCAGTTACTGAACCAGCCGAAGGGCATGCGGACCATGCACGATCGGTCCACCTTCATGCGCGTTCGTCCCAGGTGAGGCGGGTGCGGCCTACCATTTGGGCGTGGACATGATCAGCGAGGTGATCGGCACCATCCATGCCGGCAGCGCCCATGCCCGCCGGATCACCGAGTCCGGCGCGTGGGGCGCCCGTTACCCCGCCTTCGTCGGCGTCGGCTTCCACGTCGTCCTGGGCGGTTCCGGCTGGCTGATCACCAGAGACGGCGAGACGACCGCGCTGAGGGCGGGCGACATCGTGCTCGCGCCGTACGGGTCCGAACACGGGCTGAGCCACGCGCCGGGCGCGCTCGCCACGCTGCCTGTGGCGCCCATGGGCGCCGAGCCGCCGAGCCGCGGCCCGTACGACTTCGACTTCCTTTGCGGGTGCTACCGCGTCGACCACGGCCAGATCCACCGGTTCCTGCGGGAGCTCCCGGACGTCGTGGCGATCTCGCCCGACTACGAACGTCACCCGGAGCTGCGGGCGCTGACGGACCTGCTCGGCGACGATGTGTCCCAGGCCAGGCCGGGCGCCGGGGCGACCCGGCCCGCGCTCGTCGACCTCATACTCGTCCACGCCCTGCGCCAGTGGCAGGAACAGTCCGGCGACGAGGCATGGCCGACGATCACCGATCCGGGAGTCGCCGCCGCACTGCGAGCGATCCACGGTGGGCTGGACGAGCAGTGGACGGTACGGCGGCTGAGCGAGATCGCCGGCATGTCGCGCACGACGTTCACCCGGCGGTTCACCGCCCTGGTCGGCAAGCCACCGATGACGTACCTGATCGGCCGGCGACTCATGTACGGCGCGGGGCTGCTGCGCGCGACCCCCGTGCCACTGGCGACGATCGCCCGGCAGGTCGGCTACTCGAGCGGATTCGCCTTCGCGAGCGCGTTCCGCCGTGAGTACGGCGTCTCGCCGGGGCGGTTCCGGCAGGACATGCGGTCCGCCCGTTACGCGTGACGGCCGAGCGCGTCGTCGCCCGTGGTCTTTCTGACCGATGGGCCGCTCAGCCGAGAACGAGCGGGAGCTTCGCGGCGAGATCGCCCAGCGCGGACTTGTCCGCGTCGGTCGGCGTACGGCGTCCGGTGCCGATCAGCAGCGCGTCCTGGTCGGAGAACGAGGTGGGGAACGGGGTCGCGGCGATCTTCTCCAGGGACGCGCGTGCCGCGGCGAGGGTCTCGGCGGGCGGATCGGCGGCCGACGGCAGGTACGCGATCAGGTCGAGGTGGTGCAAGGTCCATTCGAGCACGTACGCGGACAGGTAGTCGCCGGCGGTCAGTACCTCGTCGCGGGTGCCGACGCGGACGGAGGGATCGGCGAGCTCCGCGGCGCGGCCCGCGGCGGAACCGACGTCGTCGAGGTGGAACTTGAGCAGACGCGGCTCGCCGTACGCGGCGGCCAGCCGGGGGATCAGCGCGTCGAGCGGGTCCTCGCCGGTCGGGGGTTCGACGAGGTTCCAGTAGGTGACCGCGTCCACGGTCGGTTCGGCCTCGTCGGGCGTGACCAGGGTGATCAGAACGTCCTGGGCGTCGATGACCAGGTGGCACACCAGGTCCCGCACGAGCCAGCCGGTACAGCCGGACGGCCGCTCGAAGTCCTCGTCGGCGAGCTCGGCGACCGCCGTGCGCAACGCCGACCAGGAGCGTGAGAAGAGGTCCACGGCGGCACCGTAATGGCGGCCGGAGCGGCGGACAAGCGCATGCCGGCTCGGGTACCTCGGTGTACGGCCCAGGCTCAGTCGAGAAACCTTCCCAGTTCGCGGTTGAGCCGCTCGGGGTGCTCTGTCGGCATCGAATGGTGTGACACGTCGGGCAGGACCGTGCTGACCACGTGGGGCACGAGCTTGCGGGCGTTGGCGGACACCTTGTGAATGTCGTGCGCCCGGCTCTTCTCGGCGAGTAGGAGCAGTGTCGGGACTTTCGAGGCACGCAGACGGTCAGGGTCAGGCCGGCGCGGCAGGACGATTTTCGCGCTGGGGAACCGGCGGCCGGCGCATACCAGCTTCAGCCAGTCCGGATCGACTCGCATTCCTGCGGTCTCCCACGTGATGAAGGCGCGCATCCGTTCGGGGCTCGGCCTGACGAATATCGGCACGGAACGCAGGCGGTAGCTCATGCTCAACCCGGCGAAGCAGTCGGTCGGGTCGAGCAGCGCGAGTTTGCGCACCCGCTGCGGCGCGTGAAGGGCGAAATTGAGCGCGAGCCAACCGCCGTAGGAGTGGCCGCACAGGGACGCATCGTCGAGGTTCAACGCGTCGAACAGGCCGTCCAGCCAGTCCATGAAAGCGGCCCGGCCGTCCACCGGGCGTCCGTCGTCGACGCTGCGGCCGGCGTCCCCGATGAGATCGACCGCGTACACGCGATGGGTGCGGCTCAGCTCGCCCACAATGGCGAACCATACGGTCGACGTGGCGCCACGCCCATGCAGGAGCACCAGAGGCTCGCCGTCGCGCGGTCCGCAGACGTTGACGTGAGTCGTGCCGAACGGCGACCGCAGGCCGACCGGCTCGACGGCGACCGGCCACCGGGCCAGAACGGCGTCGTATGCCGCGAGGTACTCGGCTTGCCCCGGCCACGTCTTCGCGGCCGACTCGGTGCGGCGCGTCGGTGTCCGGTCCCCAGCCATTTGATCACCTAGCTCGTCGAGTTATCCGCTCATCGGCATTTTAAATGACACGTGCGGAAAGCCGCCGACGGCCCACCCGTTGCGGTTCGCGCGACAATGCGGAGCGCCTTTGCCGCCACGAACCACACGTTCATCTCCGTCGCGCTGCGGCCTCACGCCGAAGGCGAATGGAGGACGAATGCGCAAAGAGCGATCAGGCAGACCGCGGCGGAGACCAGCAACGACCACCCCATGTCCACGGTGACGAAGGCGCCCATGATGGCGACGCCGAGGGTGGCGCCCATTTGACGGACGGCGTTGAGTACGCCGCCGACCGAACCGGCCGTACCGTTCGGGGCGGCGTTGACAATGGCCGCGACCAGGGCCGGCAGAGCGCAGGAGACGCCGAATCCGGTCAACAGCAAGCCCAACGCCAGCAAGGGATAGCCACCCGCGGCAAGGATCGTGATGCCGAGCGTGGCGCCTCCGGCGGACAGCAGGGTCAGGCCGGCCATGATCGGCAGGCGAGGTCCGACGCGGGCCACGATCCTGCCGGTGAAAGGAGGATTGGCGGCGAAGGGAATCGTGAGCGGCAAGAACGCCAGTCCGGTCTCGAAAGGGCTCAGGTGCCGCTCCTGCTGGAGCAGCAGCGGGAGTACGAACAGACCCCCGGTGAGCGCGAAGTTCACCGCGGCCCCGGCCAGCAGCCCGGCGCGCACCCCGCCGGCCCGGAGTAGCGCCCGGTTCAGGACCGGGCTGGAGCTGCGCCGTTCCAGGACCCGGAACATGGCGGCCGACGTCAACGCTCCTGCCGAGGACAAGAGGGCGTGGATCCAGGAGCGGGAGCCGGCGGCGATCAGCGCGTCGGTGAGCAGGGCCAGCACCATGGCGGCCGCCAGCTGCGCGAGCCAGTCGATGCGGCGCTCATTCCGCGGGCCGGTCAGCGCCCGGCCCAAGGTCAGCGACAGCACCGCCACGCCGATGGGCACGTTGACGAGGAAGGCCGCTCGCCATCCACCGGCCTCGACCAGAGCGCCGCCTGCGAGCGGGCCCGCCGCCACCGCCGCGCCGCTGATCGCCGCCCAGATCGAGATGGCGCGAGCGCGCCGAGCCGGGTCGGGGTAGAGCTGCGCGATGATCGCCATCGAGGCCGGTACGCAGGCCGCCGCGGCGACGCCCAGGACCGCCCGCAGCGCGACCAGGGTCCACAGGTCCGGTGCGAACACGCTGAGCAGGGAGGCGAACGTGAACACCGCGATGCCGGATCGGAAGACCCGGTGAGCACCGTGGCGATCGGCCACCGCCCCCGCCGAGAGCAGAAGCGCGGCGAACGCCACGGTGTACCCGGTCGTCGCCCACTGCAGCCCCGCGACCGAGGTGTGCAGGGACGCGGCCAGATCCGGTTCGGCGACCGACAGGACCGTCGTGTCCAGCAGCACCATGAAATAGCCGAGGGAGACACCCAGCAGCGCACGGGCACTGACACCCGGCGGGCTCGGGGCCGCCCCGGTGGACGATCGCAACAGGGTCATGACAGCTCCCGAAGGGATGGGGGTTCGACGCGGCCTACTGTGCGTTCCGGCAGGCCGGGAGCTCCACCGGCATCACCGCACGACGCGTTCGGAATTTCCGAACGCCGAGGGTGGTTCGCCGCACTGTGGAACTCCGCCAGCTCAGAACCTTCGAGGCGGTCGTGCGGCATCGCACGGTCACCGACGCCGCCGCGGCCCTCGATCTCGCGCCATCGTCGGTCTCGCAGCAGATCCGGACACTCGAGGGCTCACTCGGCGTACCACTGTTCGTACGCGAGCCCAAAGGAATGCGGCTCACCGCCGCCGGAGAGCGCCTGCGGGTATGGGCACGGCGCCTGCTCGAACAGGCCGAGCGGGCCTACCACGACGTACGCGAAGAACGCCGCGTGCTGCGGCTGGGCGCGCTGGAGACACTCGCCGGCTTCTACGTGCCGCGGGTACTCACGCGGCTAGCCGAGCGACGGCCCGACATCGATGTCGAGATCCGTTCTGACCGCGCTCGCGACGGGCTGCTGGCCGACGTGGTCCACGGACGGCTCGAAGCAGCGCTGCTCCTGGACTCCGGCCAGGACGTCGGCGACCTCGGCTTCCCGGCCCCGGCCGAGCCACTGGCCTTCATCGACCTTGATCCGGTCCCACTCGCGCTCGTCGCCGCCCCTGGCCATCCCCTTTCCACTCGGACAGGCCTGACACCTGACGACCTCGAGCACGAACGACTGCTGGTCAACGTGCCCGAGTGCTCGTTCTGGATGGCCGGGAACAAGATCCTGGGCCCGGCCCCCGAACGAATCAGAGCGGGCGGAGTCGCGGTCATGCGTGCCTGGGCCGAGCACGGACTCGGGATCTCCTTGCTGCCCGGGTTCGCGGTGGCCGACAACCTGAGCTCCGGCACCCTGGTCCGGCTGGATCTCCCCGTCCCCGACCTCAGCCTGCGGCTGGTGTGGCGAGAGGACCAGGAGTCCCTGCCAGGCATGCGCGACATCCTGTACGCCGCCGCGCGGCCCTGAGCGGCCGTCGGTTACGGAACCGCGCGGAGCCGGCCGGTGTGCCCGCGGCGGAGCCGGTCGATGCTCCGTGCCGTCCCCTCGTCCGCGGGGAGGAGAACGACCAGTTGCTGTGCGTCGGAGGAGAGGTCGAGCGTCTCGCGTAGCAGCCGTAGCTCGTGCCCGGATGGGTGGTTGAGCCGGAGAGTTCCCCGTGGCGGGACGATGTGGCGGTTCACGCGTCGCGTGAAGTCGGGCCCGGGGATGGGCGCGAGATCCGCGGTGAGCCACTCGGAGTTCGCCAGGGAGGGCGCGAGCCACAGGTCGAGGCCTGCTCGTCGGCCACGTCGTCCCAGTCGGCGAAGAACGTCCGGGCGCCGGGGTCGGTGAAGACGTAGCGCGTGAGGTTCGGCTTGTCGGCATCGAGCAACCCGATGCCGTCCATCACCAGCCCGTAGCCGCTGGTGTAGGCGAGGACGTCGCCCAGCCGGTTCGTCACCACCGCGATCCCCGGCTCGAGGAGACGGAGTGTCTCCAGGACAGAGGGCCGGACGTCACGGCGCGATGGTGCGGGCCGGGTGTGGGCGGAACACTCACCACCGGTGATCTTCGTGAGATAGCGCAGGTGGTCGCGCTCTGAGGGGGTGAGGCTGAGCGCGTCGGCGAGCGCGTTCACGACCGCCACCGAGGGGTTGCGGTCGCGGCCCTGCTCGATGCGGGTCAGGTATTCGACACTGACGCCGGCCCGGCCGGCCAGATCCGAGCGTCGTAGACCAGGTGAGCGGCGGCGGCCACGCTCCGGCAGCCCCAGCGAGTCCGGCTGGATGCCGTCGCGCTTGGCTCGGATGAAGTCACCCAGCGGCGTACCCATGCCGTGAGCGTACGGCGCCGCGCTCGGATCGTGGAGTGCTGTGGGTGGCCTTGTGGGGGCCAGCCTGAGCACGGTCTGGCTGTGGCCGTACGCCGGGTCGATCGTGGGGGCATGGATGAAAAACACAAGTTGGCGATCATCATCGGAAGCGTCCGGGAAGGACGGTTCGGTCCATCGGTGGCCTCGTGGGTCGCCGATCGGTCCCGTACACACGGTGCGTTCGATGTGGACGTCGTCGATCTGGCGGAGGTCGAGGTCCCGCTGACCCTTCCTGCGGTATCACCGAAGTACGCCGGTGACGGCTACCCGCGTCCGGCCGGGATGGCGGCACTGACGTCGGCACTGGATCGCGCGGACGCGTTCATCGTGGTCACGCCCGAGTACAACCACAGCTATCCCGCCTCGTTGAAGGCGGCCATCGACTGGCACTTCACCCAGTGGACGGCCAAGCCTGTCGCCTTCGTCAGCTACGGCGGCGCGGCGGGCGGCCGCCACGCCGTGCTGCACCTGGAGAACGTGCTGACCGAACTGCACGCGGTGACGATCCGCGATGGTCTGGCCTTCCCGAACTACTTCACGGCGTGGCAGGACGGGCATCCGCTCGACCCTGAGACCTCCGGGTACGCCAAGACGTTGCTCGACCAGCTGGCCTGGTGGGCGGGCGCGCTCCGGTCGGCGCGCGAGGCCGCTCCTTACCCGGCGTGAAGAAGGCCGTGCCGGTCAGGCGAGGCCCGCGTCATGGGCGAGGAGCGCGATCTGGGTGCGGTTCTCCAGGCCGAGCTTGGTGAGGATGCTGGAGACGTGCGCCTTCACCGTCGTGATGCCCATGGCGAGCTCAGTGGCGATGTCCGCGTTCGTACGGCCGTGGGCGATGCTGACGGCCACCTCGTGCTCGCGTGGGGTGAGGGCGGCCAGCGCGGTGCGGGCCCGTTCGTACGCGCCGGCGTGGGTGATGGTGCGCTCCATGAGCCGCCGGGTGATGCGCGGGGACAGGATGGGTTCCCCCGCGGCCACCCGGGTGACCGCCTCCACGATCTGCGGGGGTGAGGCGTCCTTGAGCAGGAATCCGCTGGCGCCGGCGCGCAGCGCGTGCAGGATGTTCTCGTCGGCGTCGAAGGTGGTCAGGACGATCACCTCCGGTGGGTGGGCGCGGGCGCGCAGCCTCCGGGTCGCGGTGATGCCGTCCACGTGCGGCATGCGCAGGTCCATGAGGACGACGTCGGGCGCATGGGCGTCGGTGGCGGTGATGGCCTCGTTGCCATCGGCGGCCTCGCCGACCACGGAGATCTCCGCGGCGCCGTCCAGCATCATGGACAGCCCGGCGCGGACCATGGCGTCATCGTCGACGAGAAGCACGCGGATCACGCGGCCATGGTAGCGATGCGTGCAGCCGGAACTGCCCATCGATGATCTCGTGATCCAGCTGCCCGCCGGCCAGCCGTACCCGCTCGGTGAGCCCGACCAGGCCGAGACCGCTGCCCGGCACGAGGGGGGCCGACTCCGTAGCGGGCAGCGGATTGCGAATATCGATCAGCAGGTCCGTGCCCGGGACGCCGCCGACCAGCACGTCGACCGGCAGGCCGGGCGCGTGTTTGCGCGCGTTGGTCAGCCCCTCCTGGGTGACGCGGTACGCGGTACGGGCGACGGTCGGCAGGAGGGTGGCGACGTCGCCGGCCTCTTCGGACAGGCGTACCGTCTGGCCTGCCCCGCGTGCCTCGGCGACCAGGTCGGGCAGGTCGGCCAGCGTGGGCTGGGGGCGCAGGTCGTCGTCCTCGTTGTCCTCCTCGCGCAACAAGACGATGACCTGGCGCAGCTCTTCCAGCGCCTGGTGCACCCCGCCGCGGACCACCCCGGCGGCGCGAGCGAGCTGTTCGGGGGAGGAGTCCGGGCGGTATTCCAGCGCCCCGGCGTAGGTGGCCAGCAGCGACAGCCGGTGGGCCAGCACGTCGTGCATCTCCCGCGCGAGCGTGTGGCGTTCGGCCATGCGGGCCTCGGCGACCCGCCTGCCCTGTTCGGCTTCGGCTCGGCGGGCACGTTCGTGCAGGGAGATGAGCAGTGCGCGGCGGGAGCGGGCCAGCGCACCCCAGCCGACCAGCGCACCGTACGTGACGCTGACCAGCAGCAGCCACCAGCCGAGAGAGATGCCGGAAGGCCGTCGCCACAGTCCCCGGACCACGTGGGCCGCGATGCCCACCGCCGCCACGGCCACCGCGACGGGGAGCCGCCTGCGCTGGGCCACCTGGAGAGCCCCCACCGTCGCCGCCGGCGTGGCCGCCGGAGAGACCGCGGCGAGAACGACGGCGGCGAGGGCCCCGGAGACCGGCCACCACAGCTGGGCGACCGCGACGAGCACGCTCACCACGGCGACCGCGACATCCATCCCCAGCAGGGATCCGCCGCCCCGCCCCACCAGAGACACGGCGCTCAGCGCGCCCATCACGAGGACCACGCTTGCCACCGTGACCGGACGCGGGGATCGGATCTCACTCATCGGCCCAAGCTAGCTCCCTGTACGGCAGTGCCGTCACCTACCAAAGTCGGACCCCGGTCCCACCGGGGCAGGACACGGCGCGACCGCGCGCCCGATGTGGCGGGCCGGCCGTACGGGTGAAGCTGTGCGGCATGAACACCTCGAGCAAGAGAATCCTCACCGTGATCGGCGCCCCCGCAGCAGCCTTGGCCACCTGGGTCCTGGCGGTGCCCCTGGCCGGAATCACACTCACCGCACGTACGGGCACCGGCACGCAAGCGGTCGGACCGGTGGCGATCGTGGTGACGAGCCTGCTGGCCGGGCTCGCGGCCTGGGCGCTCGTGGCCATCCTGGAGCGATTCGTGGCCCGGCCCGGCCGCATCTGGATGTTCAGTGCTCCGGCCGTGTTCGCCGCGTCCCTCAGCGGCCCGCTCGGCAGCGGCGTCGGAGCCGCCGCGGTGCTGGCGCTGGTCCTGCTGCACCTGGTCGTCGCCTCCGTGCTCCTCCTCGGGCTGATGCGCCGAGGAACCCGCCCTGCGAACATCTGACCACCCTGATCCTCACCGAGCTCTGGACGCCGGCCGCGCTGGTCCCCCCGGCGCGGCCCCGGCCGTGCTTCCGCCTCGGCCTGACCATGAACGAGCTGCCCTTCGTGGCGTTCGCCCGGCTCACGGCCGCCACGGTCCTGCTCTCTGCGCCCATGGCACCCCTTCGCCACCCACTAGTCTTCTCGGGTCATTCGGGAGGGTACGGAGTGGTCTGGCACAGAACCGAGGTCGACGGAGTCCCGGCGTACTGGGCGGAGGGCGACGAGGACCAGCGTCGCGTCTACCTCGCGTTCCGGGTCGGCCTCGCCGACGAGCAGCTCGCATGGCGGGGGATCACCCACCTCGTCGAGCATCTCGCGATGCACGCCGTCGGCGGGCCCATTCACGACTCGAACGGGCAGGTCGGCGCGGTCACGACGGTGTTCGCCGCCCATGGAGCCGACACGGGGACCGCCGACTTCGTGACCGGGGTGTGCCGGGCGCTGCGCGCGTTGCCGTTCGACCGGCTCGAGCGGGAGAACCAGGTTCTCCGTACCGAGGCCGGCACTCGCGGGGCCGCGCTGACGGACCCGCTCGTGATCTGGCGGTATGGCGCCGCCACCTACGGACTGCCGGCGTACGACGAGCTCGGTGTCGGGCGGCACACACCGGACCGGATCGCGGCGTGGGCCGGTCGATGGTTCACCCGGCGGAACCTCGTCCTCGTCTTCGCCGGCGGCCCCCCTCCGGCGGATCTCACGATCGACCTGCCCGAGGGCGAGCGCATGCCCCCGCCCGAGCCGTCGTCGGCGCTGCCGGGAACGCCCGCCTACTTTCGGCAGCCGGGCGGCAGCGTCGCCATGACCTCGGTGGTGCGGCGATCCACGGCCGCCCAGGTGTACTCCGTGCTCCTCCGCAACCGGCTCCACCGGAGCCTGCGCCAGGAGGCCGCGCTCAGCTACACCCCGGGCACGTCCTACGACGCGCGTGACGGGCGGTATGCGCATCTCACCGCGTACACGGACGGTCTCGCGGAGAACCACGACCGGCTGCTGTCCGCCTTCCTGCACGAGATCGAGCTTCTCGCCGACCACCTGACCGCGCCCAAGGAGGTCTCCGACGTCGTCACGCGCGTGCGCGCGGGCCGCCGCAAGGCATCGGCCACGAGCCGGGCGTACGGCAACGCGCTGCGCGAACTCCTCGGCGCCGAGCCGTACACGGACGCACACCTGGAGAGCGACCTGGACACCGTGGACACGGAGGTGGTCCAGCGTACGGCCGTCGAGGTCCTCGACTCAGCGGTCGTGATGGTGCCGGGATCCCGCGCACCGTCGGCGAGATACCGCCCGGCGCCCAGGTTCTCCAGCGGTGGCGTGGACGGCGAGGCGCTGCGCAGCACCAACGCCCCGGTCGACTCGTCCCGCCTCATCGTCGGCGCCGATGGCGTGAGCCTGTTCCGCGGACCGCGGCCCCTCACCGTCCGCTTCCGCGAATGCGAGGCGATGCTGGCCTGGCCCGACGGGGCACGGCGACTGATCGGCCGAGACGGCTTCCTCCTGACGGTCGAACCCACGCTCTGGACGCGCGGGGCGTCGCTCACCGCCCGGCTCGACGCCGGGGTCCCCGCCGACCGGGTCGTGCCCATGCCGCGGCGGCCCGCCGGGGAGATCCCGGTCGCCCGGACGAGCCGGTACGAGCGGGTCCGCGCCCGGTTCAAGCACTGAGAACCCGGCGAGACCGTGCGGCTTGGCGGCGCCGCGTGGGTCTTCGATATCCAGCCGGCTCCTTCGGCAGGCTTCACCTCACCGCGGGCGCCGGGCCGCCGGGTCGCGTTCCCGGCGGACCGTCGCCTTCCGTCCCTTGATCGTGGTGCGTCGCAGGGCCTTGATCACCTCGTCGGCCGCGGACTCCGGTACCTCGACCAGCGAGAACCGGTCGGCGATCTCGATCGCTCCGATGTCGCGCCCGGCCAGGCCCGACTCACCGGCGATGGCGCCGACCAGGTCCTGTGGCCGGATCGCCGCGCTGCGCCCGACGCCGACGAACAGGCGTGTCATGCCCTGGGCTGGGGCGCCCCCGCCCCCGCGCCGGTCACGCCGCCCGGTGCCGCCCCGGCGGTCCCGTTCGTCCCGCTCCGTCTTCTGCGCGACCTGCGGGATCTCCTCCTCGTCGGCCGCCGCCCCGCTGGACTCGTACGCGAGCTTCACCGCGGCGAGCGCCACCTCCATGACGTCGAACTCCTCGGCGAGTGGCTCGACCACGGCCAGGAAGTGCGTCAGGTCGTCCTCCAGGAGGCTCTCCTGCAGCGCGGCCCGGGTCAGCTCGAAGCGCCGCGCGCGTAGGTCGGCGACGGTCGGGAGCTTCTCCACCTTTATCCGCTGCTTGGTCGCCCGCTCGATCGTCTTGAGCATCCGGTGCTCACGCGGCTCCGCCAGGGTGATGGCCACGCCTTCGCGGCCGGCCCGGCCCACCCGGCCGATGCGGTGCACGTACGAGTCGGGCGCGGACGGAACGTTGTAGTTGACGACGTGGGTGAGCTGGTCGATGTCGAGCCCGCGCGCGGCCACGTCGGTGGCGATGAGGAGTTCGGCCGTCCCGCTGCGCAGCCGGCCCATGACGCGGTCGCGTTGGTCCTGGCTCATGCCACCGTGCAGCGCCTCGGCCCGGTAGCCGCGTCCGTTGAGGGTCTCCGCCAGCTGGTCGACCTCCTCGCGGGTGCGGCAGAAGACGATCGCGGCCGTCGGTGCCTCCACGTCGAGCAGGCGTCCGAGCGCCGTCGGCTTGTGCGCCCGTGCCACCACGTACGCGCTCTGGCGTACCAGCGGGGCCTCACCCGCAGGCGCCTCCTCGCGGCCGATCTGAATCTGGACCGGGTCACGGAGGTAGCGGCCCGTGAGCCCCTTGATACGAGGGGGCAACGTCGCGGAGAACAGCACCGTACGGCGTTCGTCGGGGGTCGCCCGCAGGATCTCCTCGATGTCCTCGGCGAATCCCATGTCGAGCATCTCGTCCGCCTCGTCCAGGACGACCGTCTCCACCTCCTGCGGACGGAGCGTGCCACGCCCGATGTGGTCCAGCGCCCGTCCTGGCGTGGCGACGACGACGTCGACGCCGCGCTCGAGCGCCTTCATCTGCCAGCCGATCGGCTGACCGCCGTAGATGGGCAGGACGCGTACGCCCAGCCCGCGGCCGTAGCGGTGGAACGCCTGGGAGACCTGCACGGCCAGCTCCCGCGTGGGCACCAGGACCAGGGCCGACAGTCCGGTACGCCGGCCGTCCCCGGACAGCTGCTGCATGATCGGCAGCGCGAACGCGGCGGTCTTCCCCGTCCCCGTGGCGGCCTGCCCGACCAGATCTCTTCCCTCCAGCAACGGCGGGATCGCCTCACGCTGGATGGGAGTGGGCTCCTCGTAGCCCAGATCGGACAGCGCTTTCAGGAGTTCCGGCCGCAACCCCAGGTCTGCGAAGCTCGTCACGCCATCGGACACGTTCTCACTCACCGTCGACTCGTCCCTTCGGAAGGCTTTCCCCTAGGCCTACACCCTCCAGCCGCGTGGATTCGCCGCGGCCCGACCCGGCGCCGGCAAAACGCCGGGTGGATCGCGTCTGCCCGGTTCGCTGCTTTACCTGGTGCTCTAACCGGTAGTGGCCAACCCTGTTGATCCGATTTGACCGCGAAGTTACCTTTCGCTCGAATCGATCTTGAGGAGGCCTGGGTGTCGACCACGAAACACGTGAAGACGGCGCTGACGTCGATGGTGGTGGCGCTGGGCGTGGTCGTGCCGCCGGCGATGGCGCAGTCGCCCGAGCCACCGCCGATCACGTCCTACGGGGGAGACCCCGGCAGACTCGGCGACCCCGCGAGTTGGCGCACCCCCGAATTCAACCGGGACACCGGCCTGGTGTCGATCGGAGCGGAGTTCGCGTACACCGCAGGCTACGCCGGCGCCGGGATGAACATCGGCATCGTCGACTCGGGTTTCTTCGCCGGGCATGTGCGGGAGCACGGCAGCCTCGACACGGACTACGCGACCGGAGACCGCTTCTTCTCGGTGAGGGCCCAGGGCGGCGAGACCGGCCTCACCCCGGGTTTCTACGATCCGGCGTTCAACGACAGTCACGGCACGCACGTCAGCGGGACCGTGGCCGCGAGCCGCGACGGTGTCGGCGAGACGCAGCCGGACGGGCCCGAGGCCAACATGCACGGCGTCGCGTTCAACAGCGACGTCTACCTCGGCAACACCCACAAGACCGACGGCGTCTTCTACGGCCTGCTGCCGCCGAACGCGACCACCGTGCAGACGCCGGACAACGCCTATCTCGCCAACGTGTACCGGGCCGTGAACACCGCGAAGACGGCGAACCACCGGCCGATCCGGCTCATCACCAGCAGCTGGGGCAGCCAGCCCCCCACGGAGAACTACAACACCCTCGAGCCGACGCCGGGCAGCCCGGACGGCTTCGGCCTGAACGCCGCGTGGCGTTTCCTGTCGACTCCCGATGGCGTGGCCGATCCGAACGGCAGGACCGAGCACTGGCTGAACGGCGCCATCCAGGTCGCACGGACCGGCACGATCCTCCAGTTCACCGCAGGCAACAGCGGCTACGCGAACCCGACGCCGCGAGGCGCCGCGCCCTACTACCTGCCCGACCTCGAAGGCCGCTGGTACACCACGTCGGGGATCAATCCCACGGTCGGCAGCACGTTCAACGCCGACGGTTCGGTGCTGGTCCCGGGGCAGCAGGAGTTCAACCAGTGCGGTGTCGCGAAGTGGTCCTGCGTGACCGCGCCGAGCAGGTCGATCAACAGCACGTGGGTGGACCTCGTCGACGGCGTACCCCAGCCGCGTTACAAAGCCGCGTCGGGGACGTCGATGGCCGGGCCCCACTCGGCGGCCGCGCTGGCACTGATCATGCAGCGCTTTCCGTACCTGACCAACCAGCAGGCGCTCTACACGATGTTCACCACCGGCCGGCAGAACAGCACGATCAGTGACGCGGCGGGCAACGCCGTCCCGAACCCCGACGCGGGCCGGATCGTACAGGTTCCCGACTCACGCAACGGCTGGCACACGCCCAGCCTGCGGGAGGCCATGAAGGGCCCGGGCCAGCTGCTGGGGCCGTTCCGCGCCGACACGCGGGGATACAGCGACGTGTGGTCGAACGACATCTCCGACGTCGCCATCCGGGCACGCGGGCAGGAAGACGCCGCCGAGGCGGCCGCCTGGAAGGCGACCAAGGCCGCGAAGGGATGGACGCACGGCCTGCCGGCCGGCGCGAGCGACATCGACAAGTCGGACTACGCCACCGGTACCCGGCGCGAGAAGGCACGCAACGCGCGCGACCACGAGGGCAGCCTCACCAAGAGCGGCAGCGGGACCCTGTTCCTCGCCGGCAACGACACCTGGCACGGGACCAGCACGGTTCTCGGTGGCACGCTCTCGATCGTCGGCTCGCACGCCGGCCCGATCGACGTGCGCGGCGGGACGCTCGGTGGCAGCGGCAGCGTGGCCGACGGCGTCGACGTCGCCGCGGGCGTACTCCAGCCTGGTGTAGCGCCCCTCGAAGCGGCCCATGAGCACGTCGCTCCTGGCAACGTCCTGAACGTCGGCGGTGACGTGCGCATCGGCAGGGAGGGGCGCCTCGCGGTGGCCATCTCCGGTGACAGCGCCTACACGAGCGTTCGCGCCGCCGGTGATCTGGTGTTGCACGGGAACCTGCACGTGGACGCGGGCGGAACCCTCACCCGGGGCGCGGTGCTGACGATCATGAGCGGCAGGTCGGTCAGCGGGACATTCCACGGGCTGGCCGAAGGCGGCGTCGTGCGCGCGGACGGCCATCAGTTCAGGGTGTCCTACAGGAACAACAGGGTGACGCTCACCGTCACGCGCTGACGTCCTCGGCCAGGTCCTGGGGGACGTGAACCTCCTCGCGGAGCCTGGTCTTCCGGCGGCGGCGCCGGAAGACCAGGCCCGCGACGAGGAGCACGCAGAGGACGGCGGGGATTAGCAGCGACGCCCAGGGGGCCGTCCAGGCGCGCGCCGTCGTCCTGACAGCGGCGAGCGGGGCGATCGAGCCCGCCGCGTCGCGAGCATCGGCAGGGCGATCGACCTGGCGCCCCACCTCGTCGTCAGTGCCGGCAATGACCTGATCGACCCCTTGGCCATGGTCACCCCCGACCACCTCGACCGAGCGCGCCGGGCGTGCCGTCCGTGCCGGCGCCGCCGTCGTACTCGGCGGCGTGACCGGCATCGTGGTCCGGCTCGACTGAACGTGAGACCCCGGGCTTGCTCGACGCCGATCGCTGCCGGGGAGTGGCGATGCGGTTCCACCGGCTGTCACGGGATGGAACGCCCTCAGGGCAGACACGTGCCTGCGTGTCACGAGGTCTTCCAACGGTTTCACAGGAGCCGACATGTCCCGACTACTGGCCACGGCCCTCACCGGGTTAACACTGCTGACGTCCCTGGTGCTGACATCGGCGGCCGCTCATGCCGCCGACTTTCCCTTCACACTGATCCGCGCCAACGTCTCCGGTGCCGCCAAGTGCATCGGCCCGAGGAACGGCGACACGACCGACGGCACTCCGATAGTGCTGATGGACTGCAACCAGCCCTGGCACGGCACCGGCCGCGACGGCTCGGTCCGCGGCTTCGGCGGCAAGTGCTTCAGCCTCGCCGCGAACCACCCTGTCCCGACTCCGCTCGGTACCCCGCTGGTGCTGCGGGACTGCACCAGCCCGGTGTCCGGTGACCAGCAATGGACCTTCGCCGCGGTGCACCCCGGCGGCCTGGACGGCCTCTGGAGCCTCCGCAACGCGGCGTCCTTCAGGTGCGCGAACCTGGCCAACGGCAGCACCGCGACCGGCACCCCCCTGGTCATGCAGGACTGCGGCTTCCACCTCGACCAGCAGTGGTTCTTGCCGGACCTGCCACCGACGTACGGCTTCAACTGGGACGACGGAACGACCTGACCGGGCGGGCACGGACACTTCCGTCATCTGCCCGCGGGTACCGAGGAGTACGAGAGCGCCGCCGCGCGGCCGAACCTGTCGCGGCGGCGCTCGGCGTAGTTCATCTCTGCCTCACCCAGGTGAAAGGTCCGGCTCGTCGGCCGTTCCCTCGAGGTTGCCAGCGTGCGAGACGTCATCCGGGCCGGTCAGCCGCCTGGGCCTGCTGCAGAGAGATCCACCATGAAACGCATCGTCACCTCCGGCGCCGCATTGACCGCGGCTCTGGTGGCCGCGGTCGTCGCCCTCCCCGGCGGTACCGCCTCGGCGCGGGTTCCGTCCCACCCCGGCCCGCACTTCTCGACGACGAAGACGCCGTACGCCCCGCAGGAACGGCTGGGCGACTACCAGTCCCCGCCCAGGGACTTCGCCCCCGTCTTCGCCGAGAACGTCGTCCGGCACGGCTCACGTGCCATGACCGACAGCGACGACGGCGACGCCGTACTCGCGGTACTGCGGAGCGCGCAGGCCCAGGACGCCCTGACCCGGCTGGGTACGCGGCTCGGGCCGCAGGTGCAGACGCTGCTGGCCGGCGCCTCCTCGGTCGGGTACGGCGACCTCGCCGGGCGCGGCGAGCAGGAGCAGCAGGGGATCGCGCTGCGCATGGAGCGCCGCATGCCCGCGCTCTTCTCCGCGATCGTCGCCGAGAAGGCGCCGATCGAGGTCGTGACCTCCGGTGTGGACCGCGCCGTGGCGAGCGCCAACGCCTTCACGGGCGGCCTGACCTCCGGCGACCCGGCGCTGGCCGGTCTGATCCAGGCTCCCGTGACGGACAAGGACCTGTTGTACTTCCACAAGCAACCCCAGAACGCCGACTACCAGGCGTACCTGGACAGTGATCCGGACCTGGCCGCGGTTCTCGCCAAGATCGATGATGAGCCCCGTACCGCGAAGGCGGCCCGGCACGTCGTCTCACGCCTGTTCGGCACCGGCTTCGCCGCCGCGATGTCCGCCGACGACCAGATCGCCTTCTCCCGCTCGCTGTTCGAGCTCTACAGCTCGGCGCCGGACCTGAGCGTCGAGGCCCCGAACGTGGACCTCGACGCCTTCCTCCCGGCCGAGGACGCCCGCTGGTTCGCCTACCTCGACGATGCCGAGGAGTTCTACCAGAGCGGCCCCGCCTTCAGCGGGCGCACGATCACGTACGGGATGGCCGGCGTCCTGCTCGACGACCTGTTCGCCAGGGTCGAGGCCAGGGCCGGCGGCACCAGTGCGACCGGGGCGGTGCTCCGCTTCACCCACGCCGAGGAGATCGAGCCGCTCGCCGTCCTGCTCGGCCTGCCCGGCAGCACCAGAGCCGCGGCGCTGAACCAGCCGTACAGCTACCAGAACAACCCATGGCGAGGCGCGAACGTCGCCCCGATGGCCGCGAACGTGGAGTGGGACCTGTACGCCGGAACCCCTCGCGGCGGCAACGGAAAGCCGGCCACCGCGAGGGGCACCGAATACCTGGTGCGGATGCTCTACAACGAGAAGGAGACCGCTTTCAAGAGCACCTGCCGGCCGGTCGCCAAGGGCGGTTACTTCTACGACCTGAACGAGCTGAAGCGCTGCTTCAACAGGCCCTGACGGCCGGTTCGTGTCGTTCTTGGCGGGCTCAGTCGTGCGGGTGGAGAAGTCGCTTGAGCGCGTCTGGATTCATGACGTCCTGGTCGCCTGGGAAGACACCCGTGTCGGCCCATTGCCAAACGAAGTAGTTCTTCCAGCCGGCGGGGAGCGGGCCGGGGGAGTCGCCGTGGTTGTTGATCCATAGTGCGTCGCGTTCTTGACATATCAAGTAATGGCTGGATGCCTTACCAGTGAGGGTGCCAAGGGCGCCCAGGGTGTGGCCGACCACACCAAGACGCTCGCCCGGGGGCTCCGTGGCATGTCCGGCCCGGGCCCCGGGGACGTGTGGTCCGGTGCCCGTTGCCCGGCGCGGCGGTGTGACGGGGTTTCGGCCGGGTCGTCGGCGGGTCAAGGGGCGTGGTCGGTTCGGTGGTCGGGGTCGGCTCGGCCGGGGTCGCCGAGGCCGAGCCGCCGGCCGGGTCGGTGCTGCTCGGGGACGGCGCGGCGCTACCGGCAGGCGTCGCGGGGGAGGACTGGTCGCCCGAGGGCGCCGGCTGGGCCGGACGGCTCGGCGGCGCACTCTGGTGTACGAGCGAGCCGGTCTCCCTCACGTGGTGGGAGCCGGGCCACGCCAGGGCCGTGCCCGTCGCCGCCGCGGCGCAGGCCACCAGGGCCACGACCGGGAGGATCCGGCGGCGGAGCGGCCTTCGCTGCCTGGCGTGCGTGCCGCCGGCGAACGCCGGCTGCTCGCCGGTGTTCGCGTTCGGGTCCCCATCGGATCCCTGGTCCATGGACTCCCAGCCGACCGATCCCAGGCCGACGCCCGCGGCCCCGGCGAACCCAGCCTCGCCGGACCCGGACCCGGACTGGTCCGGTCTCGGGCTCGCGGGGATCCAGTCGATCTTGCGCAGCGGCTCGGTGGCCGGTTCGTCCGAGGAGATCTTCGGGAACTGGTGGGTGGCGTCGTCGGCCTGGGCGGAGAACGCGTCCAGGGGGAGCGGCGTCCCGTCGGCGTCGAACGCCGCCGCCGTCGCACGGCCGGGCGTGCGTCCGGCCGCCGCGCACGAGGACAACACCCACTCCCGTTGCCCGGCAGGAGGCTCGTGCCCGAGTGTCACCAGCCGGTGCAGCGCCTCCCCGCTCAGCGCGACGAGCATGGCCGAGTCCGGCGCCTCCCGGCCGCTCACCGAGGCGGCGGCCTGCTCCAGACGCTGCTGCGCCTCCCGTACGAGGGTCTCGGCGGTGTCCCGCGTGATGCCGAGGACCTGGGCGGTCTGCTCCGGATCGAGAGCGTTCGACAGCGCCAGGACCTCACGGTGTTCGGGGGTCAGGAGGGCCAGTGCGCGCCGCAGCGGGTCGGCCGAGCCGGTCGTCACGACGCCGCGTACGAGGGCGCCGCGCCGTACGCACTCGGCACGGGCGAGGGAGTACAGCCACACCGGCAACTCCGCGTCGTCGCCCGGGGCGGCGTCCGGATGACGGGCGACCGCGACGAAGGCGTCACGCAGCGTATCGCCCGCCTCGTCGCCGACCATCACGTGGCAGAAGGCGTAGAGCGCTCCGGCGTACTCGTCGTAGAGCGCGCCGAACGCCTGCGGAGCACCCGTCCGTAGGGCCTCGGTCAAGGACACCGGTACCTCCGTTCCGCCCAAAACCTGGACAACCGCGTACAGCGATAGGGAACGGATACTATCCGGGAAATGGGCCAAACGTGGCGTTGAGCAGGCAAGACGTCCATGGGAGTGCGGTCGCCGTGGGGTCCCGCCACGCGTCCGGCCGCCTGCCGGGCCATGGTTCGGGCTTCCTTGAAACGAGGGGCTCCGGCTGCGCACGGCTGGGTAATGTGACTGCCGGATCGCGACATCGCTCAACGGGGAAGAAGGGTGGCCGCATGGTCGGCGGAGGCACCGATCGGGTCGCTTATCGTTCGGGAGCCCCCACCGAGGCTTCGGGCCGGTTCGACCTGACCGTTGGAGCGGACGGTGGCCTGCGGCTGGACCATCGGGACCCCGTGGGGTCCCGTGCCTGGAGCGGACGGCTCGAGCAGGCCGCTTGGCGGCGGCTCGTCGACGCGCTGGACCGGTCGGGGTTCGCGGAGGTCGAGCCGCGGCCGATCCCGCCGGGGGCCGCTCGCCGGGAGCTCGTCGTCGAGCCCGGCGGGTCGCTCGTGGTCGGCTGGAACGACACCGCCCAGCCGGCGCTCCGCGAGATCTTCCGGATTCTCGACGCGCTCGTACGCCAGGTCAGCGGTGGAGCCCTGCGGTCCACCGTGGACGAGCTCCCGCCGGTCGTCCACGGGCGCGTGCAGGAGATCGGGCGGCCCGAGGCGGCGTCCGCCGCGGCGGCGTTCGGCACCGTCGGCGGGGAACCCGCGTACGCGGTCGTCCACGGCGACATCAAGATCTTCTTCCGCCACGGCGGAACCCCCCTGTCCTTTCCCGGCCGGACGGCGGTACGGGCCGCGGCCCTCGCCGACGATGAGAGCGACCTTCTCGCCACGGCCGGTGACGACCGGGTGATCAGGGTGCACGACGCGCGTACGGGCCGGCTGCTGCACGCACGGGCCGGGCATCGCGGGCCGGTGACCGCGGTGGCGGCGGGCATGGCCTCGGACCGCCAGGTCGTGCTGACGGCGGGAGACGACGGCGACATCCGGATCTGGGCCGCCGGGACCTCCGGCGATCTCGGGACCATCCCGGTCGGCGAAGGCGGGGTCACGAGCGTGTGCCACGTCCGGGTCAGGGGACGCGACCTCATCTGCGCGGGCACCGGCGACGGCACCGTCGAGGTGCGGGACGCCGCCGGCCACGACGTCATCGGCGCGCTGCGCGGTCACACCGGCCGGGTCGGCGCGCTCGCGGCCGACGGGCCCCGAGGGTCGCTGGCCTCGGGCGGGCAGGACGGTGTCGTACGGCTGTGGGAACTGCCCGGCGGGAAAGAGCTCCACGCGCTGGAGGGGCACACGGGGACGGTCACCGGTGTGGCGCTGACCACGACCCGCGGCCGTCCGGTCGTCGGCTCGTGCTCGCTCGACGGGACCGTCCGCACCTGGGACGCGAGCACCGGTGAGCCGCTGGCGGCCTGGTCCGCGGACAGCGACTGGCTCACCGCCATCGGCTTCTCCGAGGCGGACGGCGAGCCGGTCGTCGTCACCGCCGGAATGGACGGCAGCGTACGGCTCTGGGCGGCCCTGACCGGCGCCCCGGTCGCCGTGCTCGCGCGCGGGCCGGTCCCGAGCAGTGTGGCCACGACCTCGGCCGATGGCCGGAGCCTGGTCGCCGCCGGTTACAAGGACGGCTCGCTGCGGGTCTGGAGCGACGGGACGCTCGCCCGTACGATCCCCGCGGCGGAAGGAGCGGTCACCTCGGTCGCGTTCGGGCCCGGTGGTCTCATCTCCGGGACCGACGACGGCACGGTGCGGATCCACGACACCGGTACCGGCGACGAGATCCAGGTTCCGACACCGCACACCGCGCCGGTTCTCGCGCTGACGTTCGCCGGCGACCTCCTGGTCTCCGGTGGCGCGGACGCCACCGTACGGACCTGGGACGCGCGGTCCGGTGTTCCCCGGGCCCGGCTGCTGGGCCACACCGCCGGAGTCGCGGCCCTGGCGACGGGCACGGTCGGCGGCCGCAGCGTGATCGCTTCAGGGGGATATGACCGGGTCGTACGGACGTGGGACGCCGTATCCGGCCGGCCGTTGCTGGCGATCCATGGCCACATGTACCCCGTGTACGCGCTGGCGTTCGGCCGCGATCGACTCGCCTCGGCGAGTTACGACGGCGTCGTGCGGGTGTGGGACGCCGTCACCGGCGCGCAGGTCGCACTGCTGCCCGGCAACGACGGGCCGGTCCGTGGGTTGTGCTTCGAGGAGAACGATCTCGCGGTCGCCGCCGAGGACGGAGCCGTACGACTCTGGCGCCTGCCCGCGGGCGAGCTCGCCGGCGAGGTCAAGGTTCCGCAGACTCCATTGGCGGTGGCCTTCGTCGACGGTCGCCTCCAGGTCGCGGGTGAAGACGGCCTGACCACGGTCGACGGGCGGTGACGCCGGGCGGGAGCCCGCTGGTGGTCTCTGGTCAGTGGTTCAGCGGTGGGCGCCGCGGGTCGTGGAAGTCCACGTCCTCGGTGGAAAGAAACTCGGCGGCACCCTTTTCCTGGAGTAGCGCGAGCTCCGACTCGTACATCGGGTAAAGCTGGACGAGGTTGACGACGCCGCCAGGAAGCTCGATGCGGGTGAATTCCGGTTCCAGGTCGGTGACCAGAAAGAGGAGCAGCACCGACATCTCGGACTCGTCCGGACTGATCGGGTCGCCGAGGTCGAACACGTCCCCGGCGCTGTACCGTTCTTTGCCTCGCCAGGCGCTGGCGACATAGCCGGCGGCGAGGACCCAGTCCGAGTTGTCGGAGTCCATGCTGATGAAGAGCTCGGGGCTGCCCAGGTGCCATTCCGGGTGCGGCACGAGGGAAAGGCCGTAGGTGAAGCCCGAGATCGTGTTCATGCCGAACCGTCCCGGGCAGGTGAATGCGAATACCGGCGGTTCGGTGCCATCGGCCGTTATCAGGTGGCTTTCCGGCTCTCTGCCCGCCCAGTCGCTTAGATGGTCAAGATAGAGCCTCATGGGTGACGCGCTCATTGCCACCATTTCTTCCTGGCATTATCGATCTTTTCCTTGGCTGCCTGCTCCGCCGCTGCGGCCTTCTTTTCTGCATCTTCCCTAGAAGATTTGAAGACAAAGCTCCCGTTGGCCTTATCTCGCAGTGCGTTCGCCTTCTTTACTTGCTCGAGCGCATCCTTCTCCTTTCGTGTCAGGTTCGACTTGTCCTGTACCTCTTCGAGCCAGTCCTGTCGCTGTCCAGCCTGCTTCGTCTCCTCTCGCTCTGCTCTTTTCAGCTCTGCCGGGGTCGGCATTTTCCATGCCGTGGGGAGTTCTCTCTGTTTGATCGGCTTCTTGGTCTGTGCGTCAACCGTCCTTCCGTCAGGGTATACCCTGACGCCATTCACGACGACACTGCCGTCCGGGAGCTTCTTGGCATTCTGGAGAAGTTCGCTTGGACTTTTGGTTTTATCCTCATGTCTGTGGCTGCTGTTGCCGTCCTTGCCACTCCCCTTTTCTGTCTGGTAGATGCTGGGATTCTGTACCACCGTATTAATCTGCTGTGTGGTAAGGTCCAGTCTTTTTGCGTCGGCCCTGATCTTCCTCCATTCGTTCTTGGGTGTGTGCCCGATGTGTAGATCGCCTTTTTGGATGGGCTTGCCGCTGTTCGCGTCGAGGATGTTTCCATCCTTGTCTCGCTTCGCCTGCCCAATGATCAGCCTTCTGGTCTCCTGGCGGTATTTCGGTCGGCGCGGCTCGTCATCTCTCTCTTGCGCACTGAGATGTTCGTTGATCCGTTGACGTAGTTCATGCTTGTCCTGCGGGCTCAGGCGGCCGTGTTTCTGCTCGTATTCCCTCATTGCGGCGTTCGCCGCGTCTATTCGTTCTCTCTTCTTGCGCACGTAGTCGTCCACGGGCGGTACCGGGTGTTCGCCGCCCGGGTCGGGGGCGTACGACCGCTCCTCGGCGAGGCGCTCGACCGCCCGGCGGGTGGTCTCGGCGCCCGGTGCGGCACCGAGGTGGTCTGCCGCGGCACGGTGGAGGGCGTCGGAGGGGAGTTCGAACGGGCGCCGGCCGCCCATCTGGTCATGCAGGTGTTCGGCGAGCCTGGTCAGGGCCTCGACATCGCGCGGAGCGGGGTCTCGGCCGAGGGTCTGCTGGGCGACCTCGTGAAGGAGGTCGGCGTGCGGCAACGCCCCGTCCGGAGTCGCGCCGACGGTGTCGGCGAGACGACGCAGCCCGCGCAGATCGGTCTCACGGAAGGAATAGTCGTGCGCGGTTTCGTAGAGCCGGTGCGCCGCGTCGTTCAGCGCCTCGGTGTACCGCACGTGGTCGTTGGTCAACCGGTCCGGCGGGACCTCATCACGGAACACCGCGTGCGTCCGGTCGAGCAGCATGGCGTGCTCCAGCGGATCGCGGCCCTCCGGCGGGAACACCGGCCGGCCGGCCTCGTCGCGTCGGCCGAGAAGGTCGCGGACGTGGTCGGGCAGTTCGAGCGCCGCGCCGTCATGACGTGGTGTCCAGTGTTCGCCCGGCACGCGCGGGCCCGCGTCTCCGTGGGCGTCCGGAGCGGCATGCTCGGCGCGCCCGTACAGCTCGTCCAGATGGCGGTCGCGGAGACCGGCCGTACCGGGGACGGTATGCCCGTTGTGATCCACGACCGGCGTGTGGTCCGCCCAGAAGCGCCGGCCACTGCCCATCACGCTGGGGTCCCGCGTCACACCCGGCGCGGTGAGCGTCCCGGCACCGGCGCGCCGCGGGTCGACGTACTCATCGTGCAGGTCGAGGTGGTGGCCGACCTCGTGGGCGACGGCGACGGGGTCCATGTCGGCGTACCAGGTCAGCATGTCGGGCCGTTCACCCGGCCGCGCGCCATCGCCCTGCCGCAACTGGACGACGTCGCTCGCGGCGGACGCCGGCGCCTCCTCGAACTCCATGCGTACGTGCAGCTGGGAACCGTCCTGGAGTCGGTGCTGGTGGTTGTAGTAGAGGTCCACGGCGTCGAGGACGTGCGACTGGGCCCGTACGACGTCATGCGGGGCCATGGCCGGGTCGGCCTGGTACCGCACCTTGACCGTGAACTCGCTGACCGTTCTGTCCGGAGCGGTGACGCCCAGCCTCCGCAGTTCGACCTGGGAGGCGTCCTGGAACGGGTGCCGTACGCGGGGGACCGCCACGGCCGTGGCGGACTCGCGAATGGCGTCCCACTCGGACGCGTGCAGGGCCTCGCTCTCGGTGAGGGTGTTCGCGTGCTCTCCGCGAAGCGTCGCGAGGGCGTGCTCGCCGTGTGTGGGCACGAGGGGCGGCCGCGTGCCGGGGTTCAGGTCGGCGCTGCGGAGCGCGTGCACCTCCCGCGCCGTACGTGCCGTGCCGCCCGGGTCGAACCCGGGCCGTACGTCCGCCGGGACCGTACCGTCCAGTTGGCCGGGCCGCGGTGTCACCGGTGCCGGTGCGTCGCCGGCGTGCGACTCCGCCGGGTGGAGGGCGGCACCGCCGTCGGCCGGTGATGCGACGGCGGCGAGCCCGGCCGGCGATCCGGCCTGGTCCGGCGTGTGCGAGGGCGCGACGGGGCCTGCCCGGCCGCCCCCGTCGAGAGGTACGTCCCCGGCGGCGACCTGCCCCGGCGCGGGTGCGCCGGCCGGCCGGGCCGTGTCCCCGGCCGCGAGCGTCGAACCATCACCCGGCCGCGCGGACGCGGCGTGCTCCGGCGGCGCCGCCGGAGACGGTCCGTCCTCGGCCGCGGGCCTCGCGCGGGCCGCACCGTCGGGCACGGGCCTCGTGGCGGGAGGCGGCGAATCGGACGAGGCGACCCGCCCTTCGACCGGCGCGCCGGTGCGTACGGACGTGGGCACGGCCGGGCGTGGGGTGGCGTCCACGACGGCCATGGGGACACCGGGTGCGCCCTCGGCGACGACGTGGTCGGCAGGGGTCCGGCCGGGAGGTTGGTTGATGATGGTCCCGATACGGCTTTGGCCGCCACCCTGATCCGCCGGAGACGGGCCGGCGCCCTGACCGTCGGCCCGCGGGACCGGGTTCTCGTGCCCGGCCAGGGTGGTGGACCCGGCGTCCGCCGGACCGGTCTCACCGGGCAGGCCGCCGCCGTCGTGCGGGAGAGCCGGCGCGGAGGGGGGCTCGGTACGGATCTCGGTCACGGCGGGAGGCGTGCTCGGCGGCGCGTGCCCGGTCGCCGGGGCGGGAGCGGAGCCGTCGGCGAGTGCGGGGACATCGGAGTGAGGGCCCGCCGGAGCCCCGCCGAAGTGGCGTTTCCCCAGCTCGCCCACGGCCCCGAGACCGGCCATGCCGAACCCGAACTGGGCGGCCTGGGCGAGATCGAGATGGTGTTCGACCAGCCCCTGCGCCGCGAGGTTGCCCACAGTTCCGGTCGTCCCGGCGAACGCCAGCCTGGATACGACACCTTTGGCGCCGTCGGCCCCCATCCAGTCGGTGAGCGCGGTGGTCAGCCGGGTACGGGCCGCGAGCCCGGCGCCGATTCCGCCCATCACCGCCCCGGCGATGGCCCCCTCACCGAGCGCGCTGAGGAACTCCCCGCCGTCGAAGCCCTTCTGGAGACCTTGCTGGATGCGGGCGAGCTGTGCGGCACCGTCCATGCCGCCGGCGAACCACACTCCCACCCCGACCGCCTTGGCGATCTGCAGGAAGAACGTCTTGACCGCGAAGCCTTCGGCCGCGGTCACCGCCTCGGCCGCCGCGATCGAGGTACCTCCCGTGAGCCACGAGATGGCCCACGCGGCCGCCCAGGTCAGAACCAGAAACCCGCACGAGAGCTCGAGCTGCGACCGCGCCGCGTTCTTCTGCCTGATCAGGAAGTCGACTGAGTCGGCAAGCGCCGCGCACATCCCGGCGAGCCAGAGCAACCCGCCCTCTTCCCCGCCTCCTCGCAACGCGGCGGCGAACGAGCCGAATTTGTCCACCGCCTCGCCGGCGTTGTTCGCCGTCACCGTCCGTGCGTGGTCGTCCAGGTTCTGCGCGGCACCGAGGACCGACTTGGCGGCCTCGTCGAACGCGGCCTTCACCGAGGCGAGTCCCGCCATGTCGCCGTCCGGCCACTCACAACCCCCGACCAGCTTCGCCAGAAGGTTGGCCATCTGCCGTACGACCGACGGCGGAGGATCCGAATGCGCCAGCCCCGCGGTCACCGCGGGCAGGTGGTAGGGACGCTGTTCGGCCAAGGCGTCCTTGTCCGCGCCTTGGGGCAACGAGCCGCCCACCGTGCTCGCCTCCTCGGCGAGCCGGTAGTTCTGGCCGGTCACGACCAGGGTGCCGCCCGTGGCGCGCAGCAGGTTGACCGTGTCCGCCAGGCCGGACAGCACCGAATCCCGGACCACGCCGAAACCCGCCGCGCCCTCGGCGCCGTTGAAGAACGCCTGGCCGATCTCGTCGCTTCCCCACGGCTGGCCGGCGGCGGCCAGCGAATGACACAGCGAGTCGACCGCGAGCGACAAGGTGTCGGCCGCGCCCGATATCCCGTGTCCGGCCTTCGACCACGTGTCGAACGTGACGTCATAACCCGGTGCGCCCACGGCTCAGTCCTGGCCGAATTCCGGAACGCGGGGAGGGGGTGGAAGAAAGGCCATGAGGTCCGTCTCGCCATCGCGCAGGCGCTCCGCCATGTCCTCCGGGAGGAACGCGGCGGTCATCTCCTTCGCCCGGCCGGCCGCGTCCTCACGTGCCTCGGTGACCAGCGTCATGATCGTCTGGGCCAGCCGCTGGGCGCTCAGCTGCTTCAGTGCCTGCGGGCCGAACCGGATGGCGCGCAGCTCGCCGCTCGCGCCGACCTCCAGCCACACGTCGCCGTTGCGGGATCTGGCAGTGGCGGTCACGTCGTCGACGTCGCTCCGCAACCGCCGTAGCTCTTCCAGCCGTCGCCCGTAGTCCGCCGGCATGCCGCCTTGAGGCGCGCTCACCTTGTCCCCCTCGCCAGTCCCGTCCACTCAGGCTGATCGCCCGGCCGATGCCACCCGGCTCGGGTGCATCGCGGCCGACCGGCCTCATACGGAACCGGCGGGCGTGGTCATCCTCAGATTCGGCTCGCTCGCGGTCCAGGCTTTTCAGGTGCTTTGAAAACGACCGGGGTACCTTTTCAGGTCCCTTTGAAATGACGGGGTGAATGGGCGGCGTTGCCGTACGCTCGCGACTGCCAGGACTTCACAAATCTGTCTCTGGTGCCGTGATCGAGCCGCGAGCTCGCGTGGCTCCGGCCGTGGCCGGGCGCGCGGACGGACCCTTACGGGCCGGGGTCAGAATTCCAAGAGGTCGCCGGCGAGGATGGCCTCAAGCTCGGCAACCGGTTCACAGAGGTACACCGGCAGAGGGCGTCCAGGCCGGCCGGTGTGGGCCGGCCTGGACGTCATGATCAGACCAGGTCGTACCGGTCGAGGTTCATCACCTTGTCCCACGCCGCGACGAAGTCGCGGGTGAACTTGTCCTTCGCGTCGTCACTCGCGTAGACCTCCGCGACTGCGCGCAGCTCGGAGTTCGACCCGAAGACGAGGTCGGAGCGGCTGCCGGTCCACCTGACCTCGCCCGTGGCGCGGTCGCGGCCCTCGAAGGTCTCCGCGTCCTCCGACACCGCCGTCCACTCCGTACCCATGTCCAGCAGGTTCGCGAAGAAGTCGTTGGTCAGCGTCCCGGGCGTCGAGGTGAGGACGCCCAGCGGGGACTGACCGGTGTTCGCACCCAGGACACGCAGGCCGCCCACGAGGACGGTCATCTCGGGTGCGCTCAGGGTCAGCAGGTTCGCGCGGTCGACCAGGAGGAACTCGGACGGCAGCCGGTCGCCCTTTCCGCGGTAGTTGCGGAACCCGTCGGCGGTCGGCTCGAGCGGGGCGAAGGACTCCCCGTCGGTCTGCTCCTGCGACGCGTCCGTACGTCCCGGCGTGAAGGGGACCTGGATGTCGTGGCCGGCGTTCTTGGCGGCCTGCTCGACGGCGGCACACCCGCCGAGCACGATGAGGTCGGCGAGCGAGATCTTCTTCCCGCCGGTCTGGGAGCTGTTGAAGGCCTCCTGGACGCCCTCGAGCGTGCGCAGCACCGTCGCCAGGGTGTCGGGGTCGTTGACCTCCCACCCGTTCTGCGGCTCGAGGCGGATGCGCGCGCCGTTCGCCCCGCCGCGCTTGTCGCTGCCGCGGAACGTCGAGGCCGACGCCCATGCGGTGGAGACGAGCTGGGAGACCGACAGCCCGGAGCCGAGGATCTTGTCCTTGAGCGCCGCGACGTCCTCGTCCCCGACGAGCTCGTGGTCGAGGGCGGGGACGGGGTCCTGCCAGATCAGCGTCTCCTGCGGGACCAGCGGGCCGAGGTAGCGCTGGATCGGGCCCATGTCGCGGTGCGTCAGCTTGAACCACGCACGGGCGAACGCGTCGGCGAACTCCTGGGGGTTCTCGTGGAAGCGGCGCGAGATCGGTTCGTAGATCGGGTCGAAGCGCAGCGCGAGGTCGGTCGTCAGCATCGTCGGCGGCCGCGACAGCGAACCGTCCTCGGGGTCCGGTACGGTGCCGGCCCCGGCGCCGTCCTTCGGCTGCCACTGGTTGGCCCCGGCGGGGCTCTTGGTCAGCTCCCACTCGTAACCGAAGAGGTTGTCGAAGAAGCTGTTGCTCCACGTCGTCGGCGTGGCCGTCCAGGTGACCTCGATGCCGCTGGTGATCGCGTCACGGCCCTTGCCGGTCCCGAAGGTGTTCTTCCAGCCGAGGCCCTGCTCCTCCAGAGCGGCGCCCTCGGGCTCGGCGCCGACGTACTGGTCCGGGTCGGCCGCGCCGTGGGTCTTGCCGAACGTGTGCCCACCCGCGATCAGCGCGATGGTCTCCTCGTCGTTCATGGCCATCCGCGCGAACGTCTCGCGGATGTCACGGGCCGCGGCGAGCGGGTCCGGGTTGCCGTTCGGGCCCTCGGGGTTGACGTAGATGAGGCCCATCTGGACCGCGGCCAGCGGGTTCTCCAGCTCGCGGTCACCGGTGTACCGGTCGTCGCCCAGCCAGGTGCGCTCGGGCCCCCAGTAGACGTCCTCGTCGGGCTCCCAGACGTCCTCCCGGCCACCGGCGAAGCCGAAGGTCGTGAAGCCCATCGTCTCCAGGGCGCGGTTGCCCGTAAAGATCATCAGGTCGGCCCACGAGATCTTGCGGCCGTACTTCTTCTTCACCGGCCAGAGCAGCCGGCGTGCCTTGTCGAGGTTGCCGTTGTCGGGCCAGCTGTTGAGCGGCGCGAAACGCTGCATGCCGGCGCCCGCACCCCCGCGGCCGTCGTCGATGCGGTACGTGCCGGCGCTGTGCCACGCCATCCGGATCATGAACGGGCCGTAGTGGCCGAAGTCGGCGGGCCACCACTCCTGCGACGTCGTCAGCACCTCGTCGACGTCCCTCGCCAGGGCGTCGAGGTCGACGGTCTTGAACTCCGCGGCGTAGTCGAAGTCCTCGCCCATGGGGTTGGCCACGGCGGGGTGCTTGCGCAGAATCGTCAGGTTGAGCCGGTTCGGCCACCAGTCACGGTTGCTCCCGCCCTCAGTGGGGTGATTGAAGCGTCCGGCCGAGACCGGGCATCCGCCCGCGCTCTCCTCGTTCATGTCGCCGACAACGGCGTCAGGCTTGTCAGACACTGAAATCCTTCCGGGTGTGCTCAGGGACTGGTTGCGGTGGAGCAGTCGGGGCAAAGGCCCCAGTAGATGACCTCGGCCTCGTCGATCACGAAGCCGCGGTCGTTGGACGCGGTCAGGCAGGGCACCTCACCGACGGCGCAGTCGACGTCGGCGACGACACCGCACGACCGGCACACGACGTGATGGTGGTTGTCCCCGACGCGGCCCTCGAACCGGGCCGGGCTGCCGGCCGGCTCGATGCGGCGTACGAGTCCCGCCGCGGTGAGCGCGTGAAGGGCCTCGTACACGGCTTGGAGGGAGACATGGCCCACGCGATCACGCACCCCGGAGGCGATCGCCTCCACGCCGAGGTGGTCACCGTCCCGGACGGTCTTGAGCAGAGCGACGCGGGCGGCCGTCACCCGCAGGCCGGCACCGCGAAGCTCCTCGGCGATGGTCGGCGTCTGGGATGCGGTCATAGCGCCAGAACCTATCGCTATAAACACGACTGGTTCAAGACAACAAATAGTGCAAGTCTGATGTCGCGTTCGGCAACGTTCGCCCGCCACGGGGTGACGCGAGTGCCCGTCTCCACCGGCTACCGGTCAGACGCAGCGGCCGGACCTTCGCTCTTCGCGACGTGCACCCGGCTCACCCGCCCTGCCCGTCAGCCCCGAGGATCTGATCGGGTGAGGCGCATGCGGGGCAGCTTAGAGCTCGCGGCCATGGCGGGCGGAGGGCTTTCGCGTCAGTCGGTGCCGGACTCCATCGCGGCGTGGTCGAGGAGTTCGTCGTCGCCGGGGATGTTGCCCCGAGAGGCGATCGCCTCGGCGCCGCCCTCGGGCATCGCGCCGATCAGGCCGGTCGAGGCGGCCTGTGCGGCGCCGATCAGTGTCGGATGCGCGCTGCCGACCATGCCGAGTCCGGCGTACTGCTCGAGCTTGGCGCGGGAGTCGGCGATGTCGAGGTTGCGCATGGTCAGCTGGCCGATGCGGTCGACCGGCCCGAAGGCGGAGTCCGCGGTGCGTTCCATGGAGAGCTTGTCCGGGTGGTAGCTGAACGCCGGTCCGGACGTGTCCAGGATGGAGTAGTCCTCACCGCGCCGCAGCCGCAGGGTCACCTCGCCGGTGACGGCCGTACCGACCCAGCGCTGCAGTGACTCACGCAGCATCAGCGCCTGCGGGTCCAGCCAGCGGCCTTCGTACATCAGCCGGCCCAGCCGCCGTCCCTCGTTGTGGTAGCTGGCGATGGTGTCCTCGTTGTGGATCGCGTTGACCAGTCGTTCGTACGACGCGTGCAGCAGCGCCATCCCCGGTGCCTCGTAGATGCCGCGGCTCTTGGCCTCGATGACGCGGTTCTCGATCTGGTCGGACATGCCCATGCCGTGCCGGCCGCCGATGGCGTTGGCCTCCAGCACCAGGTCGACGGCGGACGAGAACTCCTTGCCGTTGATCGTCGCCGGCCGCCCCTGCTCGAAGCCGATCGTGACGTCCTCGGCGGGGATGTCGGCGGCGGGGTCCCAGAACCGTACGCCCATGATGGGCTCGACGAGCTCGATGCCCGCGTCGAGGTGCTCCAGCGACTTGGCCTCGTGGGTCGCGCCCCAGATGTTCGCGTCGGTGGAGTAGGCCTTCTCCGTGCTGTCCCGATAGGGCAGGTCGCGGGCGAGCAGCCACTCCGACATCTCCGTGCGGCCGCCGAGCTCGCTGACGAAGTCGGCGTCCAGCCATGGCTTGTAGACCCGCAGGGAGGGGTTGGCGAGCAGACCGTAGCGGTAGAACCGCTCGATGTCGTTGCCCTTGAAGGTGGAGCCGTCCCCCCAGATCTGCACGTCGTCATCGAGCATCGCGCGCACCAGCAGGGTGCCCGTGACGGCCCGCCCGAGCGGGGTGGTGTTGAAGTAGCTGCGGCCGCCGGACCGGATATGGAAGGCCCCGCAGGCCAGGGCCGCGAGCCCCTCCTCCACGAGGGCCGACCGGCAGTCGACCAGCCGGGCGACCTCGGCGCCGTACGCCGTGGCGCGCCCGGGCACCGAGGCGATGTCGGGTTCGTCGTACTGGCCGATGTCGGCGGTGTAGGTGCAGGGCACCGCACCCTTGTCGCGCATCCACGCGACCGCTACCGAGGTGTCGAGGCCGCCGGAGAAGGCGATCCCGACACGTTCGCCGACAGGCAGAGAGGTGAGCACCTTGGACATGAGTAGAAGTATGCACGCTAATGCATGAACATGCAAAGGGGTGTGCGCCACCCAGTACATCGGTGGGTGGCGCACACCGGGGCGGGGCCCTCGTCAGGCCCGGCGTTCGTAGCGCAGGAGGACGGTCTGGGAGTCGAAGGTCCGTGAGTCGACGAGCCTCATCTCGAGGCGGTCCTTCGGTTCGAGGAACAGCGGCCGTCCGCCGCCGAGGACGACCGGGTGGACGACGATGCGGTAGTCGTCGAGGAGGCCGAGCTCGGAGAGGGAGGCCGCGACCTCCGCGCCGCCGGTCAGCAGGATGTCCTTGCCCGGCCGCCGTTTCAGCTCCTCGACCTCCTCGGCGAGGTTCCTCCCGATCACGCGGGCGCCCAAGCCGGCCTTGTCCAGCGTGCGGGAGACCACGACCTTCGGGGTCTCGCGAAAGAAGGGGGCGAACGCGCGGGCGTGATCGTCGGTCGTCGCGGGATCGGCATCGGCCGTCGGCCAGTAAGCGGCCATCATGTCCCACACCACCCGGCCGTACATGAGGGTGTCGACCTGCTCGTTCATCGCCTCGGAGTACCCGAACAGCTCCGGCCCCAGGGACGCCCAGTCGAACGCTCCGCCCGGCCCCGCGACATAGCCGTCGATCGACGTGTGGACCCAGTAAATGATCTTTCGCATGGTGAGCTCCTCTGCTGACGCGAGCGCCTCTCCGGACGCTTCAGGGGAAAGTCGGAGTCGCGAGGGTGTTCTCGACACCCATCGCGAGATCAATTGGCTCTGAGGCCCGGTCCGGCCTGCCGGGCCAGAGGGTTGGAGCCGATCGAGTTGTGGATGCCGAAGTTGATGGCGTCGGATCGATAGCGGTCATCCGACCACTCGACCGGGCGGCCGGTCTGGTCGGTGGTGACCCGCCGCGCGCGCAGCAAGGGGCTGGTACGGCGGACGCCCAGCAGCCTGGCGTCAGTGGTGCCGGCCGCCACGGCGTCGATCAGGTGCTCTCCATAGGCGAAGACCAGCCCTGTGTCGTCGTACAGCCGCTGGGTGACGGATTCGCAGTCCGGTTCGATGCGCTCGACCGCCGGCGCGATCCAGTCCGCGTAGACGGTGCGCTCGACGAGCACGCGCGCGCCGTCCAGTTCGCGTACCCGCAGCACGTACAGCACCTCGGTGCCGGCGCGCAGGTACAGCCGTGACGCGTCCTCCGCCGTCGCGGGCCGGCGCTCGGACGACACCACCGAGCCCGTCGCGGTGCGGCCCATCGCGCGTGCCCACTGGGCGAAGCTGCGGAGTTCGGCGAAGCTCTGGCTGCGCCGGCTGGTCAGCACCACCCGCCGGGCGCCCTGACGGGACCCGATGAGCCCTTCGGCGGTCAGTGCCGCGACCGCCTGCCGTACCGTGCCGCGGGAGACCTCGTACCGGGCGGCGAGCTCCGCCTCGGAGGGCATGAGCGCGCCGACCGGGTACTCCTCACGGTCGATCGCCCGCCTGAGCTCCTCGGCTATCTCCTCATGTCGAGCAGCCACCGGCCTTCCTCCCACTCAGGCGATGCGCACAAAGTCCACGCGGCGCGAACAGCGTACGTGAACCGGTGCCGGTCGTCGCCCGCACCACCCGCGCAGGGGCGCCCGCCCGGCCAACCAGGTACGGAGTGTCCACTGATGGCGTGGCGGGGTTCCGTCGTTATTCACGGTCAGGACATGAGAGTCCGGCTTACTGGCGTCAACTTGTTCAAACAAGTTGATCAACACAGCCCAGGAGAGACAGTGACCGCATCCTTCTTGAGGCCTGCCGTGTTCGCCGGTGGCCTCGTACTCACCGCATTCGCCGTCGGCGCCTGCGGTGCCGCCCCGGCCGCGGAGACCGGAGGCTCGGCAGGCGGCAAGAGCGCCGCCACCGCGACCTCGGCGGCCGACCTCGGCGGCACGCAGGGCCTGATCACCGCGGCGAAGAAGGAGGGCACGCTCAACGCGATCGCCCTCCCGAGAGACTGGGCCAACTACGGCGCGGTGATCGACGGTTTCACCAAGAAGTACGGAATCAAGATCAACGACGAGAACCCGGACGGCAGCAGCCAGGACGAGATCAACGCGATCACTTCGCGTAAGGGCCAGGGTCGCGCGCCCGACGTCGTCGACCTCGGCAGCTCCTTCGCGCTGAGCGCCGCCCAGCAGGGCCTGCTCGCCCCGTACAAGGTCGCCGCGTTCGACCAGATCCCCACCGGGCAGAAGGACACGCAGGCCCGCTGGTACAACGACTACGGCGGCTACATCTCGATCGGCTGTGACGCCAAGCGGGTCCAGCAGTGCCCGAAGACCTTCGCCGACCTGCTCAAGCCCCAGTACAAGGGCCAGGTCGCACTCAACGGCGACCCGAACAAGTCCGGTTCGGCCTTCGGCGGCGTCTACGCGGCGGCCCTGGCGAACGGCGGCTCATTCGACGACATCAAGCCGGGCCTGGATTTCTTCGGCAAGCTGAAGAAGGCCGGCAACTACAACCCGGTGGAGTCCACCCCGGCCACGGTCGAGAAGGGTGAGACCCCGATCAGCATCGACTGGGACTACCTCAACGCGAGCTACAGCGATGAGTTCAAGGCCAAGAAGGTCGACTGGCAGGTCGCCGTGCCCACCGACGGCCAGTTCGCCCAGTACTACTCCCAGGGCATCAACAAGGACGCCCCGCACCCGGCCGCGGCCCGGCTGTGGCAGGAGTACCTCTACAGCGCCGAAGGCCAGAACTTCTTCCTCCAGGGCTACGCCCGCCCGGCCGAGATGACCGGCATGCAGCAGGCCGGCACGCTGGACCAGGCGGCCGCGGCCAAACTGCCGGCGGTCTCCGGCGCGCCGACGTTCCCGACCGACGCGCAGCAGACCAAGGCCAAGCAGGTGCTGGCCCAGGGTTGGAGCCACGCCGTCTCCGGCTGAGCTCCCATGACGACGACCACTCTCACCCCTGCCACGGAAGCGGCCGCCACCCCTGCGCGGCGCTCGGTGAGCTGGCTCGCGGTGGCCCCGTTGCTCGTGTTCGTCGCACTGAGCTTCGGGGTCCCCGTCCTGGCCATGCTGAACGGCTCGCTCACCGTCAAGAACCCGGCGACGGGCTCCACGGCCTACACCGCCGCCAACTTCACCGCGTCTCTCAAGGGCGCCTACCTCACGGCCCTGTGGGGCAGCATCAAGCTGTCCGCCGTCTCCGCGGTGATCGCCACCGTGCTCGGGCTGCTCCTCGCCCAGGCGGTGGTGACCTCCCGGTTCAGCGCGCTGCGTGAAGGCGTGCTCACGGCCTCCGGGGTTCTCGCCAACTTCGGCGGGGTCCCGCTGGCGTTCGCCTTCGTCGCCACCCTCGGCAACTCGGGAGTGCTTACCCGCCATCTGGGCCTGGCCGGCGCGGGCTGGAGCCTGTACAGCTTCTGGGGCCTGACCATCACGTACCTGTACTTCCTCATCCCCCTGATGGTGCTCACGATCACGCCCGCCCTCGACGGGCTGCGCTCACAGTGGCGGGAGGCGGCGCAGAACAACGGCGCGACCGGCACGCAGTACTGGCGGCACGTCGCGCTGCCGGTACTCGCCCCGTCGCTGCTCGGCGGATTCGTCCTGCTCTTCGGCAGCGCGTTCGCCGCGTACGCCACCGCCGCGGCCATCGTCGGCAGCTCGGTTCCCCTGGTCACGCTGCAGATCGCCAACGCCATCTCCGGCAACGTCCTGGTCGACCAGCAGAACGTGGCGCTGGCGCTCAGCATCGACATGATCGTGGTCGCGGGCCTGGTGATGGCCGTGTACCTGCCCCTGCAACGACGGAGCTCACGATGGCTCGCCTGACCTCGCCCACGGCCGGCGCCCGCCCGTGGCGCGCGGTCGTCCTCGGCTGCGCCGCGATCTACTTCCTGCTACCCCTGGCCTCGTCGGTGCTCTTCACCGTCGACGTACCCGGCCAGGGGGTGAACGCGGACGCCTACACGAAGATCTTCAGTACCGATGGGTTCACCCGCAGTCTGCTCCTGTCCCTGGGGCTGGCCGCCGTCACCATCGCCGTGGTGCTGGCTCTGATGGTGCCGGCCATGGTCACCCTGCGGTTGCGCGCGCCCCGGCTGCGGCCGGTCGTGGAGGTGATCTGCTCGCTGCCGCTCGTGGTCCCGCCGATCGCGTTCGTGGCGGGCATCGGCACGGTGCTCCGCTGGGGCCCCGACCACCTGGCCAGAACGCCGTTCTTCGAGACCTTCGTGCAGATCCAGAACCCGTCCTTCCCGATCGTGCTCGTCCTCGCGTACACGGTGATGGCACTGCCGTTCGTCCACCGGGCGTTGGACGCCGGGCTGCGCGCGATCGACGTGCGCACTCTCGTCGAGGCCGCCCGCAGCTGCGGCGCCGGCTGGCCGCAGGCCCTCGTACGGGTGGTGCTGCCCAACCTGCGCAGGTCGCTGCTCAACGCGTCGTTCCTCACGCTCGCCCTCGTCCTCGGCGAGTTCACCGTGGCCCAGCTGCTCGGCTTCCAGCCCTTCGCCGTGTGGATCGTCAGCGTCAGCGGAGAGCAGGCCCAGCTGTCCGTCGCCGTCTCCGTCCTCAGCCTGCTGCTCACCTGGGCGCTGCTGCTGACGCTGGCCTCCTTCAGCGGGGGACGCGCCGCCTCTCATGCGACCACCAAGGAGTGACATGACCGACACCATCACCGCCCCCGCCCTGAGTGACGTCTCCGCGGCGACCGTGGAGTTCCGTGCGCTCCGCCGGGCCTTCGGCGCCACCGTCGCCCTGGACGGGCTGGACCTCACCGTCCGCTCCGGCGAGCTTCTGGCGCTCCTGGGGCCCTCCGGCTGCGGCAAGACCACGGCCCTGCGGATGCTGGCCGGGTTCGAGCATCCGGACTCCGGCCAAGTGCTCGTGGACGGCCGCGACGTCATCCCGGTCCCGGCCCATCGCCGCGACGCGGGCATGGTCTTCCAGTCCTACAGCCTCTTCCCGCACCTCAGCGCCCTGGACAACGTGGCGTTCGGGCTCCGCATGCGCAAGGTGGGTACGGCCGAGCGCCGCTCCCGCGCCGCCGAGCTGCTCGAGCTCGTCGGCCTGCCCGACCACGGCGACCGCTATCCCCACCAGATGTCGGGCGGCCAGCAGCAGCGCATCGCGCTCGCCCGCGCCCTCGCGCTGCGCCCACGGGTGCTCCTGCTCGACGAGCCGCTGTCGGCCCTGGACGCCAAGGTACGGCTCACGCTCCGCGAGGAGATCCGGCGCCTTCAGCAGGAGCTGGGCATCACCACCCTGTTCGTGACGCACGACCAGGAAGAGGCACTGTCCATCGCGGACCGCGTCGCGGTGATGCGCGGCGGCCGGCTGGAGCAGTGCGCGCCCCCGTCCGAGCTGTACGGACGTCCCGCGACGGCGTTCGTCGCCGAGTTCGTCGGGACCATGAACCGCATCCCCGGCCGTACCGAGGACGGCCGTACCGTCGAGGTGCTGGGCCGGCGCCTGCCGGTCGACGGCGACGCGCCGTCAGGCGCCGACGTGGACGTGCTCGTACGCCCCGAGGCGGTCCGGGTCGGCGCGGAACCCGGTGGCGACGCGCGGGTCGTCGCCACCGCGTTCCTGGGCGCCGTCACCCGGCTGACCGTACGGCTGCCCGGCGAGATCCTGGTCAAGGCCGACCTGGCCACCCACGAGGCCGCGGAGCTGGGTCCGGGCGCCGCGGTGTCCCTGACCCTGGCCGACCGCCCGGTCCTGGTCGCCACCCGGTCCTGATCCCCGTTCCCCCAGCCCGAAAGAGCGTCACGTGCCCGGCTCCCACCCGCTCAAGGCCGTCCTGTTCGACATGGACGGCACCCTCGTCGACACCGAGGAACTGTGGTGGGAGGCGGTCGGGCAGGTGGCCTCCACGCTCGGGTACGAGCTCTCCGACGCCGATCTGCCCGACGTCCTCGGCCGTCCGGTGGAGCATGTCGCCGCCCTGCTGCGCCGTGCCACCGGATCCTCCTCCGTCTCACTGGCGGCGGACCTGCACCGGGAGTTCGCGACCCGGGTGGAGGGCCGGATCGTGGTACGGCCCGGAGCAGCGGGGCTGCTCGACCTCCTGCCGTCACACGGCATCGCCGTCGGCCTGGTCTCCGCGTCGCCGCGCTCCATCGTGAACACCGTGCTCCGCGCGCTCGGCGCCGACCGTTTCGCGGTCACCGTGACCGCCGACGACACCGAACGCACCAAGCCCGCGCCGGACCCCTACCTCCTGGCCGCTCGTATGCTCGGCGTACCGCCCGTGGCGTGCGTGGCCGTCGAGGACAGCCCGGTCGGGGTACGTTCCGCGGAGAGCGCGGGCTGCGCGGTGCTCGCCGTACCGTCCGTCACTCCGATCCCGCCCGCGCCCGGACGGGCCGTACTGGACAGCCTGGAGCAGGCCGATGTCCCGTTGCTTCAGGCCCTCACCAGGGCCGGGCCCTAGGAAGGGGCGGAGTCTGTTCCGGTAGGCGACGACCGATGAGTTCCGCCGGTGTGGTGAGTCTGCACCGGTGGAGATCGAGCATTCTCGAAAAGGGGCATCCATGACCGAGCCGAAGACTCATACGCTCGACGTTCCGGGCGCCGTTCTGCACTACGACGTCCGGAGCGACGATTCGAGTGCCCAGCCGGTCCTGTTGCTCATCGGGTCGCCGATGGGCGCTCGTGGATTCGCCACGCTGGCCGGACATTTCACGGATCGTACGGTCGTGACCTACGATCCGCGCGGGGCGGAGCGCAGCAGGCGTACCGACGCCGCCGCCGAGTCCACGCCCGACGAGCACGCGGACGACCTGCACCGTTTGATCTCCGCGCTGGACGCCGGGCCGGTGGACGTCTTCGCCAGCAGTGGGGGTGCCGTCAACGGCCTGGTGCTGGTGGCCCGGCACTCGGAGCAGGTACGGACGCTCGTGGCGCACGAGCCGCCGGCCTCCCAGGAACTCCCGGACCGCGAGCCGGTGCTGGCCGCATGCGACGACATCCACCAGACCTACCAGCGCAGTGGCCTCGGCCCGGCGATGGCGAAATTCATCGCACTCGTCAGCCACGAGGGCCCGATCCCGGCGGGGTTCGCCGATCGGCCGGCCCCGAGTCCCGCCGACTTCGGTCTGCCGGCCGAGGACGACGGCTCTCGCGACAACCCGTTGGTCGGGCAGAACATCATCTCGTGCAACTACTACCGGCATGATTTCGACGCACTCCGCGCGGCGTCGAGCCGTGTCGTCATGGCCGTGGGAGCCGAATCCACCAAGATGATCGCCGGACGGGCGGCGCTCGTCGTGGCCGAACGGCTCGGAACGAGGCCCGTCACCTTTGCCGGTGGCCACGACGGGTTCCTTGGCGGCGAATACGGCAGTACGGGCGAGCCGGACGCCTTCGCCGCCACCCTGCGCGAAATTCTCACCGACTGACGGTCACTTCCGGGCTATCGGTCCGAGCCTTGACGAGGTGTCATGATCCTGCCCGAGACCACTCCCTCGCATGCGCGGGTACGGGCCGCGGCGCGCGCCACCTACATCGCCTTCATCGGCTCGGGGTTCGCGTTCGCCAGCTGGGCCTCGCGGATCCCCCAGGTACGGGACCGGCTGCACCTCCAGCCCTCCGAGCTCGGGCTGGTGCTGCTCGCGATCGCGGCCGGTTCGGTCGTCGCGTTGCCACTCTCCGGGCCGGTACTCCACCGTCTCGGGTCGCGGCGCACCGTGACCGTCATGTCGCTTCTCCTCGTGACCGGGCTCGGCGTCGCTGCCCTCGGCTACCTGGCCGGCGTCCTGCCCCTCGTCGCCGGGCTGTTCCTGGTCGGCCTCGGCAACGGTGCGTGGGACGTCGCCATGAACGTCCAGGGTGCCCGCGTCGAACAGCGGCTGGGACGCTCGATCATGTCCCGGTTCCACGCCGGATTCAGCCTGGGCACGGTCGCCGGTGCGCTGATCGGCGCCGCGATGGTCGCGTTGCGCGTACCCGTCACCGCGCACCTGATCGGGGTGGCCGTCGTCGTCGGGGTGGTGGTGCCCACAGCGGTACGGCGGTTCATCGCCGATCACGACGACGCCGCCGGCGACGAGGCGGGTTCGACCGGCTCTTGGACGGCCTGGACCGAGCCCCGCACGCTCCTGATCGGCCTTTTCGTCCTCGCGTTCGCCTTCGCCGAGGGGACCGGCAATGACTGGATCAGCGTGGCCCTCATCGACGGGTACCACGTTCCGGCCACCGTCGGCACGCTCGGGTTCGCCGTGTTCCTCGCCGCGATGACCGCCGGCAGGTGGGCCGGGCCCGGCCTCCTCGACCGGTACGGCCGGGTCGCCGTGATCCGGGTCATCTCCATCCTGGCCGTCGTCGGTCTGGTCGTTTTCGTGTTCGGCCCGTCCACCCCGGTCGCCTTCGCCGGGGCCGTCCTGTGGGGCGCCGGCACCTCGCTCGGGTTCCCGGTCGGGATGAGCGCCGGCGCCGACGACCCGTACAGAGCGGCCCCGCGCGTCAGCGTGATCGCCTCGATCGGCTACTGCGCCTTCCTCGGTGGCCCGCCGCTCATCGGGTTCCTCGGCCAGCGGTTCACCGTCCTGCGCGCGCTCACCGCGGTGGCCGCCCTTCTCGCGCTCGCCGCCTTGATCACCGGCAACATCAGGCCTCTCGGCGACAAGACACGGCCGGCGGATTAGGGTCGGCCGCATGAAGGCCGAGCGACTCTTCTGCGACACCGCACTGGCCGAGCGCATCGAGCGGGCCGAGACGCAGCTCATCGCCAAGGGCAGCGAGGCGGCCCAACGTCGCACGACGGATACCGGGGGCTTCGTCCTTCCCGTCGCCGGCGGTGTGGCGAGCTTCGCCGAACACGACTCGCCGCTCAACAAGGTCGCGGGCCTGGGCTTCGGCGGTGTGCCGAGCGCGGCGACCCTGGAGGAGATCGAGCGGGCCTTCGCCGCCAACGGCGCCCCCGTGCAGATCGAGCTCGCCCACCTGGCCGACCCCGCGATCGGCGTCCTGCTGACCGAACGCGGTTACCGGCTCGTGTCGTTCGAGAACGTGCTCGGCCTCGCCCTCGACGGCGAGATCGAGCCCGTCGCGCCGCCCGGAGTTGAGGTCAGGCCGAGCGGCGAGGACGAGTTCGAACCCTGGCTCGACGTCGTGGTGGAAGGCGTCGCCCACCCCGACACGCAAGGGGTGCCCTCGCACGAGGAGTTTCCGCGCGAGGTCGTCACGCGGGCCATGCGTGATCTCACGGCGGCCGGTGTCATGCGCTACATCGCGCTGCGGGACGGGATCATCGCGGGCGGTGCCGGCTATCGCATCGCCGAGGGCGTCGCGCAGCTCACCGGCGCGGCGACCGCCCCCGAACACCGCAGGCGAGGGATCCAGACGGCGCTGTTCTCGGCCCGGCTCGCCGCCGCGGCGAGCGCCGGTTGCGACGTCGCCGTCGTCACCACGCAGCCGGGGTCCAAGTCCCAGCAGAACGCCCAGCGCCGCGGCTTCGATCTCCTCTACACCCGGGCCATCCTGGTCAAACGGCCCTGAGCCTCAGGCCGGCGTACGGCGCCGGGCATACGACTCGACGTGGGCGATCGCCTCGTACAGGGCCTCGCGGAGCGGGGTGACGTCGCGTGCGGCCTGGGTGAGGAGCATGCCGCCCTGGAAGGCCGCCATGAGGACGGAGGCGAGACGGTCGGGGTCGGCGCCGCGACGCAGGTCGTGACGGTCGCGCATGGCCTGCAGGCCGGAGCGGAACACCTCTCTCCAGCGATCGAAGCCGGCGGCGATCTCGTCGTGGACGTCGAGGTCGGTCTTCATGATCTCGCTGGCCAGCGAGCCGAAACTGCACCCGCCCTCGAGGACCTTCGCATTCTGGACGTAGGAGTCGGCCCACGCCCGCAACGCCTCGAAGCTGTCCAGGGGGCCCCGCGGAGGGGAGTCGCGTAGTCCCATCATCGAGTCGGCCCGCCAGGAGATGACCGCGCGTACGAGGCTCTCCTTGTCGGGAAAGTAGTGGCTGAGCTGTGAGCCACTGACCCCGGCGGCCTTGCGAACGAGCTCGTTGTTCGTCGCGTGCACGCCGTGGGCGTAGATCAGGTCGGCCGCCGCCTCGAGGATCCGCTCCCTGGTCGCCAACCCCCGTGGCGTCAGCCTGCCGGGTCGTCCATCCGCGATCGCCATGTCTCCAGCGTACCTCAGAAGTGGGCTTGACGGCCCAATCTGGGAGGTGTTTAGTGGGCTATGAAGCCCAGTTACGGAAGGTCTCATGACTCGGATCTCGATCGAGGCGCGCGACGTGAACCGGCGGCGCACGACGGTTACGAGGACGAAGTCCTCCGCGCGAGCGGCCGGTGACGCCGCGGCGCAGGACGGCGGTCGCCGCTGGTCGATCATGGCGGTGCTGGGAGCGGTCGCGTTCATGGCGCAGCTCGACTTCTTCATCGTCAACGTCGCGCTGCTGGCGTTCTTCACCGGGTTCGCGATCTTCCTGCTCGGCAGCGCGCTGTTCATGCAGAACGTATGGGGCTTCAGCCCGCTCAAGGCCGGCGTCGCGCTTGCTCCGGCGCCGATCGTGTCCATCGGGTTCGCCGTCAGCGCAGGCCCGATCCAGCGTCGCTTCGGCCGTACGCTGCCCGGCCGTGGCGGGAAACCTCATCATGGCGCTGGCCGCGGCGTACTGGCTGCTGATGGTCACCGACCGGCCCTCGTACGGGACGGCGATGCTTCCGGCACTGGTCCTCATGGGGATCTCCGGCGGCCTGTCACAGGCCCCGATGCTCGCCGCCGCGGGCTCGCTCGACCCGAACCGCGCCACCACCGGGAGTGCCGTGCTGAACATGTCCCGTCAGGTCGGCAGCGCCCTGGGCGTCGCCCTGCTGGTCGCCCTCACCGCCGGCGACTCCGTGAGCGGGTTCGACCACGCCTGGTGGGTCCAGGCCGGCGCCGGTGTGCTCGCCGCCACGAGCCTGCTCCTCCTGCGCCGGCGGGCCGCCGCCCGATGACCAACGCAGAAACCGAGAAGACCGAGAAGAAAGAAGGCATTCGAATGCCCGAGCTCCTGGTGATCGCCCGCCACACCATGACCGCAGGCAAGGAAGAGGAAGTGCTCGCTCTGCTGCCGAAACTCGTCGCGGCCGCCCGCACCGAACCCGGAAACGTCTCCTTCACCGCCTACCGGCAGCTCGACGCCCCGAGGACCTACGTCCTGCTGGAGCGTTACGCCTCACGCGAGGCGTTCGCGGCCCACCGGGAGACGGCCCACTTCAAGGAACTGGTCCTCGGGGAGATCGTCCCCCGGCTGGACGACCGCGTGATCGAGATGTTCGACGTCCCGGAGTAGAACGGTCCTGAACGTACGGAGGTAACAGATCATGACGTTTCACGAGCTCCATGACGCGGCGGCCGAGCCGCTGCTGCTGCCCAACGCCTGGGACGTACCGTCCGCCCTGGCGTTCGTCGACGCCGGTTTCGCAGCGATCGGCACGACCAGCTTCGGGGTCGCCTCGAGCCTTGGCCGCCCGGACGGCGAACGCGTGACCAGGGACGCGAACCTCGCACTGGTCCGCGCGCTGTCCTCCCTGCCGGTCTACGTCAGCGTCGACATCGAGGACGGCTACGACGACGATCCGGAGCAGGTCGCGGCCTACGTCGCCGAGCTCGAGGCCGCCGGCGCGGCCGGGATCAACATCGAGGACAGCTCCGCCGAGAAGCTGATCGCCCCCGGCGGGCACGCCGCGAAGGTGGCAGCGATCAAGGAGCGCTGCCCGGGTCTGTTCGTCAACGCCCGTGTCGACACCTACTGGCTCGGCCAGGACGCCACACCGCGGGAAACGCTCGCCCGTGCCGCTGGTTACGTACGGGCCGGTGCGGATGGGGTGTTCATCCCCGGCGCGTCGGAACCCGCCGTCCTGCGCGAGATCTGCGAGGCCGTCCCGGTGCCGGTGAACACGCTCGTCATCCCCGGACTGTCGCTGAGCGAGCTGGCCGAGCTCGGCGTACGCCGGGTGAGCACGGGCTCTCTGCCCTACCGGGCCGCCATCCGTGCGGCGGTCGATGTGGCCGGCGCGGTACGCGAAGGGCGCGCGACGCCGGCGGCGGTGCCCTATCCGGAGCTTCAGGCCAGGCTCGTCGAGTACGCGAAGGCGGGCCGCTGACCTCCACCTGAGGTGAGACGGCGTCCGACCCCTACGTACGGGGATCGGGCGCCGTTTCGCCGGTCATGGGCGCCGGCTTCACCCAAGGTCCGGTAGTAATCATCACCGGACCTGGCAAAAGGCCCCTTCGGGCATCCGTCCAGCGTCGCGACCGTGATGACGTCCTCTCTGAGACAGAACTCCAAGGAGCTCAGATGACTACGTCGTTCGGCAAATACGCCGTGACCGCTTCCGCGGTCTTCGCGCTCGGCGGCCTCAGCGCCATCACGGCCCAGGCACCCGCGCAGGCCTCCGGCTTCTCGGCCGCCTACACGTGCAACATCTCGAATCTGGGACAGGTACCTGCCGTCCTCAACGGATGGCTGTCCTCGCCGGGGACGGCCTTCAACGGGCCGGCCAGCTTCCGGCTGCACATCTCGAGCCTGAACCTGCAGTCCCCGATCCCCATCGACTCCTGGAGCGCAACCGCGTGGATCAACGTCGGCGGCGCGGAGAACACGACCTTCCAGGTGGCGGGTGGCGGGGGATCCGTACCGGCACAGGGAGCGCTCGCCGGTGACCTGGTCGGCGACTGGGCGCCGGTCATGGGCGGAACCGACTTCCTGCGGGTCGGCGGCCTGGAGATCACCGCGAACAGCGCGGAGGCGGGCAGCGTTCCGGTGCAGTGCGTACCGAACGGCGCCCCGGTGGCCGAGGTCCTCAGGGTCGCCTCGCCCTACCACGGCCGATGGATCCGCCCCGCGGTCCCGATCTTCCACATCGGCGGGTGGTATCGGCCGGGGATGACGCTGCACCGTCCGGTGTGGATCCACCCGGGCCGGCCGGGCGGCTGGAACCGTCCAGGAGGCCCGGGCTATCCGGGTGGATGGAACCGTCCAGGCGCCCCGGGCCACCCCGGTGGCTGGAACCGGCCCGGCATCCCGATCCATCCGGGTCATCCCATCGTCCCGGTGCATCCGGGCGGCTGGAACCGGCCGGGTATCCCGGTCCACCCCGGTCATCCCGTCATCCCGGTGCATCCGGGCGGCTGGAACCGGCCGGGTATCCCGGTCCACCCCGGTCATCCCGTCATCCCGGTGCATCCGGGCGGCTGGAACCGGCCTGGCATTCCGGTCCACCCCGGTCATCCCGTCATCCCGGTCCATCCGGGCGGCTGGAACCGGCCCGGCATCCCGATCCACCACGGCGGTCCGATCGGCGGGCTGCCGCACCACCACTAGCACGTCAGAGCCTCAAGGCTCGGATCCAGCATGAAGAGGGGCGAGCGCGGTCACCGCGCTCGCCCCTTCGGTTACGCGAACCAGGACCGGGCTCAGCCGGGCCGGGGGACGATGCCCTCCAGCAGGAAACCGAGGAAGTGGCCCGCCTGGGCAGGGTTCCCGGCGCGGGCCACGGCGGTGGTGAGGGCGAGCAGCTCGACCACGTCGAGGTCGGGCCGTACGGCTCCGGCCGCCTGGGCCGCGCCCAGCAGCGGGGCGGCGACCTCGCGTAGAGCCCGGTGCCAGGCGATGATCTGCGGCGGTTCGACGTCGGCAGGGCCCTCGTAGGCGGCCATGAACGCGTCACCGAGCACCTGGCTCTGGGTGATGTGGCAGACGACGGCGCGTAGCCAGTCGACCAGCGCCTCGCCGGCCTCGCCCGATGCCGCCAGCTCTCCGGCAGCGTCGCAGAGCGCGCGGATCCGGTGATCGTAGACGGCCTCGATCAGCTTCTCGCGGGTCGGGAAGTGCCGGTAGAGCGTGGCGTTTCCGACTCCGGCCGCCTTGGCGATGTCGTCCAGCGAGGCGTTGACGCCGTCGGCGTTGAGCGCGGCCTCAGCGGCCGCCAGCAGGCGCTCGCGGTTGCGCTGCGCGTCGGCCCGCCGTCGTGATGGTTGAGAAGCCATTTCGGGATCATCCTACTTGCGAACCGGGGACGAGTCCCCGTATTGTCCTGAGCGACAAGCGGGGACTTGTCCCCGTTTAACTATCGGATTCACACGAGGAGAGCAGATGGCCGAAGAGATGGGAGCGGCGGCGGTCGTCAGGGCGATCATCGCGGCCCGCGAGGACAGCGATCTGGAGACCGGCCTGAAGTACATCGCCCCCGAGTCCCTGGACCAAGGCCGGCGCGTCGGCCGCGAGGACTGGCGGCGCAAATGGGAGCACATGAGAGCGGGCTGCCCCGACATGGAGGTCATCACCGAGCACAGCGTGGAGAACGGCGAGTGGGTCGCCAACCGCTACACCATCCGCGGCACGCACACCGGGGACTTCTTCGGACAGCCGCCGACCGGCGAACGCTTCGAGATCAAGGGGATGGACATGGTCCGGGTGCAAGACGGCCGGCTCGTCGAACACTGGGCGATCGCCGACCACCTGTAATGACCCCCCGGCGGGGGGCTGCGTCGACTTCGGCGGGGATGGACACCCGGCACCAGATCGCCTCGCCGGTGAACCGACCTTCCTGCAGCACCTTCGCCCATGGCCGGCCGTGATGATCAGTGACGGCCGAGGCAGCGGTGTCTCCCCAGGGTCGATCCCGCCGCCCGGTAGTTCCCACTGCCGGCGGAAGGACGTCCACGGCACGTCATCCGGTGAGATCGGGGCCGGCGGCCCAGCTCACGGTCAGGTGGTCGCGGCGGCCGAACCTGGCGAGGTCGGCGGCGATGATGTCCTGAAGCCGCCGCAGGCCGTCCTCGCCGGTGGCCTCGACACGAAGCAGCAGCGCGGCCGAGGTGGCGTCCAGCGTGCACCGGCCCCATGGCTCGAAGCGGATGACGCCGTGAGTGTCGGACCATTCCGCCTGGACCTGCACCTGGTGGTGTCGGCGTCCGGGGTGCATGCGGCCGCGGGAGCCGCCCATGGCGTTCGCGTGCTCGCAGAGCTGGACCAGGTAGCGGCTCGGACGGTCGGTCTCGATCCGGGCTTCGGCGGTCAGCGTCATTCCTCCGCCCTCAGATCCGGGTGAGCGCGACGAGCCATGCCCGTGCGCCGTCCGGTGAGGTGGTGACCTCGATCGTGGCCGGTTCGACGGAGTCGGCCCGCCATCCCTCGGCGAACGCGCCGGTGATGTCCTCGCGAGTCAGCTGGTGCGGTCCCGAGCCGCCGGGTTGCCGGTCGCTGAAGCCGAGCATGAAGTAGCGGCCGCCCGGCCGTACCGCGGACCGCAGGCCGTCCACGTAGGCGTCCCGGTCCTCGCCGCCGAAGATGTGGAACAGTCCGCAGTCGAGCACGGTGTCGAAGGACTCACCGAGATCGGCCAGCCGCCGGGCGTCCTGGTGGAGGAAGCGCGCCGTCAGCTCCCGGTCCCGTGCCTTCCGTTCCGCGGTCCGCAGCGCGGTGACGGCGAGGTCGACGCCGGTGACGTCCAGGCCGAGCCCGGCGGCCATGAGCGCGTGCTCGCCCGTCCCGCAGCCGGCGTCCAGTACGCGGCCCCGTATGGCTCCGGCGTCGGCGAGCGCGCGAAACGCCGCCTGGGGACGGCCGATGTCCCACGGCGGCGGGCCGGTGTACAGGTCCTCCGGGTCGTGCGGCGACGGCGAACCGGGCGAAGGATGGAGCGAACGCTCAGCCATGTGCGACTCCTCTGTTCCAGGCGCGGTCGTCCGGGCCCTGGTGTGAAGCGTCGCCGAATTTATCGATACACTCTGTCTGCGGTCAAGTCTATGTGTCTCGTACGTTCTCGCGCAGGAACCGCGTCAGCAGGTCGGTCACCACTTCGGGGCGTTCCAGGCTGGGCAGATGGCCCGCCCAGGGCAGCTCGTGGTGGCGGGCGCCTGAGAGCCGCTCCGGCAGCCCGATGGCGATCTCGCGGAAGTCCGGCAGGTCCTTGCCTCCGGACACGGCGAGACACGGAGCCGTGATCCGTGACAGATCCACCTCCACCCGCACCTGCGCGAACTCCTCGACCGCGGCCAGCTGGACGTCGAACGTGTGCCGCTGCATCAGGCGGACCTGCTCCCGCACCGCGTCGTCGGCTTCAGGCCCCAGGAAGGTGTCCACGTTCAGGTCGACGGCCCCGTCGACGTCGCCCGCCTCGAGCAGTTCGTCCTCGCGAGCGCCGAAGGCCCGCAGCGTGTCGCTGGGCACATGATCGGGCGAGCCGGCACACAGGAGGACGAGGGAGGTGATCATGTCGGGCCGGCGTGCGGCCGTCTCCAGGGCGATCCGGCCGCCGTAGGAGGATCCGATCAGCGTCGCGCGCTCGATGCCGAGGGTCCCCATCAGCTCGGTGACGTCATCGGCGTTGTTGTACGGGCCGCCCGGCATCGGAGACTCGCCGAATCCCTGGAAGTCGCAGCGGACGACCCGGTATCCGGCGTCGATCAGAGCCTGCCACTGCGGATCCCACATGCGTCGATCACATACCGCGGAATGGAGGAGCAGGAGCGCCGGCCCATCGCCGGCCACGTCGTGAGAGAGCGTCATGCGGCGAACGGTAGCCAGTGGCCCCGCATATGTCGCATCAATTTCCTGCCCTCCACCAGTACGGAATCGGCCGAGTCCAAGGCGGCGGGAGGCCACTTCGGGACCAGGCACGGGACCTTTCCCTAAGGATCACTGCCGTGGCTTCCCGCCCCACGCGGCCGGGCTTTCCCAGCCGGAGAGATGCCGTATGGCGGTCTCCGAGGCGGAGCCGGGCTCGGTCGTGTACACGATCAGCTCCTGGTCGTCCGCACCCGTGATCATCAGCGCCTGGTACGTGACGGTGAGGTCGCCGACCACGGGGTGGCGGTAGCGCTTGGGGCCCTCGGTATGGGCATGGACCTGGTGTGCCGCCCAGTAGCGGCGGAACGGCTCACTCGCGGCCGACAGATCCTCCACCAGCTTGCCGAGCCACGGGTCGCCCGGGTTGCGTCCCGCGTCCAGGCGGAGCATGGCCGCGACGTTGGCGACGACCTCGTCCCAGTCCGGGTAGAGCTTGCGGGCGTACGGGTCGAGGAACACGAAGCGCCCGTAGTTGCGCTCCGGGGCCGGGCGGGCGTCGAAGTCGGTGATCAAAGCCGCGGCGAGCCGGTTGGTGAACAGGACATCGGTACGGCGCCCGAGCACGAACGCGGGACATCGCGCGCCGTCCAGGACCTCCAGCAGCCGGACGGTGACCGGGCGTACCCGTTGGGCGCATGGAAGATCGCGCCGTGGCTGGGCCAGAGCGGGCCCCGCCAGATCGAACAGGTGGGAGCGCGCGGTGTCATCCAGGCGCAGGGCCCTGGCCAGCGCGTCGAGCACGGCGGGGGAGGCCGTACGGTTGCGGCCCTGCTCCAGCCGCGTGTAGTAGTCGGCGCTGACGCCCGCGAGCTGCGCGAGCTCCTCGCGGCGCAGACCGGTCACGCGCCGCCGTGAGGTGGGCTGTGGCAGTCCGACGTCGGCCGGGCGCAGCCGCCCGCGGCACGCGCGGAGGAACTCCCCCAGCTCCACGTCCATACATTCAGTGTTCACCGCCGGTCGCGGGCGGCGCGATCGAGGGGGTCATCGGCCCTGTTCCGGTATGAGGGGGAGATCGACGCGGAGCGAGGCGCCACCGCCGGCCGGTCCGGAGATCGCGATGGTGCCGCCGGTGCTCTCGACCCGGTCCACCAGCCCGATGAGGCCGGAGCCGGCACGAGGATCCAGGCCCCCGATGCCGTCGTCCCGTACCGACAGCCGCAAGTGGCCGGCCCGGATCTCGGCACGGACCCATGCAACGGTCGCGTTCGCGTGTTTCGCGGTGTTGGCGAGAGCCTCCGCCACCACGTAGTACGCGGTGACCTCCGTGATCTCGGGCAGCCGCTCCGGCACCCGTACATCGAGCTCCACGGGCACGGGGGAGCGGCAGGCCAGCGTCCTGATCGCCGGCTCCAGTCCACCCTGGGTGAGGATCGGCGGGTGAATGCCGCGCACGGTCTCCTGCAGGTCGGTCATCGCCTCCTCCAGCTCGCCGGCCACCTCGGACAACCGAGACCGCGCCCGGTGGGACCCGGCCGGAAGGTCCTCCCTCACGGTCCGACGCAACCTGAGCCCGATGGAGATCAGGCGCTGCTGGATGCCGTCGTGCAGGTCGCGTTCGATGCGCCGCCGGGCCTGGTCCGAGGCCGCCACGATGCGCGTACGTGAGGCGGCCAGTTCGGCGTTGGTGTTGGCGCAGGCGATGGCCGCCGCCGCGAGCTCGGTGAAGCCGGACAGGCGGAGTTCGGCGTCCGGGGGCAGCGGGCCGTCCGCGATCGAGACAGCGACCATCACGCCCCACAGGCGTCCCTTGACCATGATCGGCGCACCGACGGCACTGAGGACTCCGTTGTCGCGCAGGAAGGCGGCGAGCCGCCCGGACGCGTGCGTGAAGCCGTCCATCCGGGCCGGGCGCCCGCCTCGCCATACGCGGCTGGGGACGTTGTCCCCTTCAAGCGTCCAGCGGGGCACGCGGGGCAGTCGTGTCCCGGGGGCGTCGCTGCAGGCCACGAGGGTCGCCGAGCCGTCGGGTTCGTAGCGGAGCATCCGTGCGCCGGCCGCGCCGAGCAGCCGGCGTACCTCCTCGGTCACCGCGGTGAAGACCGCCGACGCCACCGGCCTTCCGGCGGCCAGAGTCGCCACCCGCCGGAGCCCGGCCTGCTCGCTGCGCAGCCGGTCCACCGCGGCCGGCGCGCCGCCGAGAACGCATCCTGTCTCCCCCGCGTGATGGTGGGTCAAGACGCGCGACGCGTCATCGGCCGTCATGGCGGGCCCTTCTCCCGTGGCCGATCGTCTCCTGGGCACGTCGGCATCTGCTCCCCGAGTCTGCGCGGCCCGGCGCGGGGGAGGAAGGCCAGAAACATCCTGGGACCACGCGACCCACCCTCAGCCTGATGACACGCCTCACTCGGACGACGCGAACGGCGTACGGCCGGCCCGTCAGCCTCCGCGGGGAACCGGTGTGGTCACTTCCTCCGCCGCTCGGACGCGGCGTCGGCCAGCAGGCCCAGCCCGATACCGAGCATCCAGACGTCCTTGCTGACCGCGACGCCTCCCTGACTCGGCCAGATGCTGCCCGGCCGGCGCATGGCCGGGGTCCGCATGTACATCGCGAGCAGGCTGCCGGAGAACCCGGTGAGCGCGGCGCCCGCGAGCGCCGCCGGCACGACCGGCGCGAGCAGTGCCGTACCCGTCGCGATCTCGGCTATGGCGAGCGCGCGCAGGAACCGGCGCGGCGGGACCGCCTCCAGGAACGGGAAGGCGTTGGCGGCCGTCCTGTGCACGCCGGTGGCGCGTTCGTCGCCGCCGTTCAGTTTCTCGAGCCCGGTGTGGAGGATGTACGCACCGGTGGCCACCCGGCCGGGAGCGGTGCGCGGCTTCATGGACAGTCTCATCTGACCTCCTGATCATGTCGGGCATACCCCTGCAGATCAAAGACATCCGGATCATCGTTCGGGGGAGGAACGGCCGGCGGGCTCCGTCCAGGGGTGTCCCGATCGCCTCGATTCTGCCCTGCCCCGCCGAAGAGAGCCGATCACGTCCCCCTCTCGCCCGCCGGTCGCCGCCGCGAGCGGACGGGCGGCGGTCCCGGCCAGCTGTTCGCCTCGGCGAGGATGGCGGAGGCGAGCCTCGCGGACCTGTCGGCGATCTCGTGGGGCGGCGACGGCCGGTCGTTCTCCAGCCACCAGGTGATGGTCTGCACGAACATCCCCGAGATGACGGTGGGCACCAGCCCGGTGGAGACGCCGGCGGTGCTGGGCACGTGCCGCTCGGCCAACTCGGCCAGGGTGGTCCGCATCCTGTTGGCGAACCACGGGCTGCCGGTCCTGCCGAGCAGGGCGCCGTAGAGCCGGTGGTAGGTGGAGATGTGCTCGAAGAAGGAGGTCCAGCGCTCCCGTACCGGCCGGTCGTCATCGGACATCGTGCCGACGAGCGCGACGACCGCCTCGTCGAAGATCTGCTCCACCAGGTGAAACTTGTCGTTGTAGTTCCGGTAGAAGGCGGCGCGGCTCACCATGGCCCGCTGGGTGATCTCGCCGACGGTCAGCCGGTCGAAGCCGCGTTCTTCGATGAGCTCGACCAGCGCCGTGCGGAGCAGGGTGCGGGTGCGCCGTACGCGGAGGTTCTCGGTCGGCTGAGACAGTTCGCGCTCCTTGTCTCGGATGGGACGGTGCGGCCGGACTGACGCTTGCCGCGGTGGGCGGGCCGTGGCGAGACTCGTTCTCGGACGGTTCGCCCCAGATGAGACATCGTGTCTCGATCGGTGCGTGCCGTCAATCGACAGGGAGACGGTTGATGCGCGTCATTCGAGTGCGTGAGTTCGGGCCGCCGCAGGTGCTGCGGATCGAGGAGGCGGAGGCGCCGCGCCCGTCGGCCGGGCAGGTGGTCGTGGCCGTCGAGGTGGCCGGAGTGATCTTTGGGGAGACGATCGTCCGTTCGGGGCGGCATCCGGTCCCGCTGCCGTACGAGCCGGGCATGGAGGTCGGCGGCCGGGTCGTGGAGGTCGGGCCGGACGCCGACCCGTCGCTGGAGGGACGCCTCGTCGTCGCGACCACGCTCGGCAACGCCGGCGGGTACGCGGAGGCGGCCCTGGCCGAGGCCGGAAACGTCTATCCGGTGCCGGACGGGCTGCCGCTGGAGCGGGCGGTCCCGGTGTTCCAGGCCGGCGCCGTCGCCGCGGGCATCCTGTCGGTGATGGGGGTACGGGCCGGCGAGACCGTGCTGGTCACCGCCGCGGCGGGCCGCGTCGGCTCGTTGCTCGTGCAGCTGGCCCGGGCGGCGGGAGCCCGCGTGATCGGCGCGGTCGGCGGCCCCGGAAAGATCGCCGCGGCGGCCGGGGCCGGCGCCGATGTCACCGTCGACTACGGCGGGCCCGGCTGGGTCGCCGAGGTCAGGGCGGCCACGGATGGGCGGGGCGCCGACGTCGTCCTCGACGCGATCGGTGGCACCGTCGGCGAGCAGGCGCTGGAGGCCACCGCGGAGGGCGGCGGGAGGTTCGGCGTGTACGGCCTCGCGTCCGGCAGCTGGGTCGGGCTCGACACCGGCCGGCTCGTACGGCGCGGGCTGTCGGTGGTCGCACCGCTGGCCATCGCCTTCGCCAAGCCCGCCGCGGAGCAGCGTGCGGATGCCGAGCGGGCGCTCGACGCCGCCGCCGCGGGCGACCTCGTCCCGCGCGTCCACGCGGCGTACCCGCTGGAGCAGGCGCCCGAGGCCCACGCCGACCTGGAGGAACGCCGCTCCATCGGCGCCGTCCTCCTCAGACCCTAGGGCCCGGGCGGGCAGGGCGAGGACGCCGGCCACGGCCCGGTCGAACCGCGCGGTGTCGTCGGCCGCCCTGCCGGACGGCCACGATCGTCGACGCCGTCTCGGCCGGGTCAGCGCGGCGTCCAGCTCGCCGCGGGACCGGCAGGGCGTACGTATCAGCGGTCAGAGAAGGTTCTTGTAGTAGAAGCTGCAGTCCTCGAGGGAACCCGCCGGATCGGCGGCGTACCCCGGGACGATGCCGTACCGCGTCCAGCCTGTGGCGCCGTAGAGATGGTCCGCGGCGCTGCCGGTGGCGGTGTCCAGGAGCAGGAGGGTCACGCCCGCCCGTAGCGCCGCGTCTTCGGCGGTGGCCAGCAGAGCGCGTGCCAGCCCTCTGCCACGGGCGTCGCTCCGGACCATGAGCTTGACGATCTCGCCGCGGTGCCGGCCGTTGGGCTTGCTCTCCAGCGCGAGGCTCACCGTGCCGGTGACACCGCCGGGCCCGCCCGCGGCCCAGACGAGGAGGCCGCCGTCGGCCATGGCGGCCTGCCGGGTGCGCCACCAGGCCGCCGCCGCGTCGTGGTCGAAGGGCATCAGGAAACCGAGTGACGAGCCGCCGGCGACGCTCTCGGCGAGCAGGGCGGCCAGCCCCTCGATGTGGTCGCGAAGCGCGTCGGCGGACAGCCGGGTGATGGTGACCCCGCCGGACGTTACGGCGCTCACGGCAGCACGATCATCAGCGCGTACCGGACCCGGCCGGGGCCAGGAGAGTGGAACCGGGAGGGACCCCACAGCCGGAAACGCAGGCAGTCACCGGTGCGGATCTCGTGGACGGCGCCATCCGTGGTGACCTCCAGCGTGCCCTCCAGCACCCAGATGTGCTGCTCCAGACCGGGCACGGGTGGCTCGTCGTAGGAGATGTCGGCCCCCGGCCGCAGCACGCCCTCGACGAGTTCGCCGCGCAACCCGGCATGGGGCGGAGACACCGATCGCCGGGTGAACCCCGAATGGTCGTCCCGCCACACCGGCTGACGCTCGGCGCGTACGAGCGGCGGGGGCTCCGGCTCGACCTCGGCGAGCAGCCGCGACAGCGTCCGCCCGTACGTCGCGCACAGGGTGTTCAGCAGTGACGCCGTCGGGCTGATCTCGACCCGCTCCAGCCGGGACAACGTCGAGCGGCTGATCCCCGTACGCCCCGCGAGCTCGTCCAGCGACCAGCCACGCTCGACCCGCAGCTCCGCGAGCCGCTCCGCCAGCCGGGTCTCCATCTGCTCGACCTCTCCCATATATGAGAGGCTATCCCACATCTGGGAATCCGGGTCAGCTCGTGGTGAGGAGAGACTCGGCCATCGCCGTACGGGCGTACAGGACCGAGCGGCCGGCGCGGTGGGCGCTGACCATTCCGGCGTCGCGCAGGGCGGTCAGGTGCTGGGAGACGCCGGCCGCCGAGATGCCGGTACGGCGGGCGAGGTCGGTCGTGGAGGCCGGAGCCGCCAGCTCGATCAGGAGCGTGGTCCGCGAGCGGCCGATCACGGCGGCGATCGCGTCGGCGCGTCGCACCCGGCCGGTCTCCCACAGTGTTCCGATACCGCGTACGGGATAGGCGAGCTGGGGCGGCGCCGGCGGGCGGGACCAGGTGAAGACGTGGACGGCGAACACGGACGGCACCAGCAACAGGCCCGGCCCGGTGCTGGCGCGGGAGATACCGCATCGCCTGCGTACGAGGTGGAGAGTGTTGTCGTCCCAGCGCAGCGTGGAGTGAAGGTCGTTGAAGAGGTGACCGCTGCCGTGCTCGGCCACCTGACGGGAGCGGCGGAAGAGCTCCGCGTCGAGCAGCGCGTGGATCTTGGCCCAGTACGGCGCGAGCGCCACCTCCCAGTAGGCCTCGATCTCCTCGGTGACGCGGGTCAGCTGCGTCCCGGGATCCGTGTGCAGGGCACGGCGGCGCGCACCGCCGCGGCTCTTGCCGTCGAGGGTGCCGAGGTCGGCCCGTACCTGGTCGGCCGGGGTCGCGCGTATGGCGGCCAGCTCCGCGGCGAGGGCGGGTGCCGGCTCGCCGGGGGGCGGCGTAAGGAAATCGGGGAGGTAGTTGGAGGACGGGACGAGATCGGCCAGCCAGCCCGAGTCCAGCCCTGCGGCGGCCACCCGCGGGCGTACCTGGTCGAGCCAGGGCCGGTGCACCGGATGCGCCGAGCCCGACGCGAGCAACCGGAAGCTGGTGACGACCTCCCACATCTGCGAGACCGCGAAGCGGGTCAGCGCCAGGTCATCGGCCGTGAAGGCCAGCTCGGACAGCATGCGGCCTCCGTGGATTCGGTCTGGGCTTAATCAATGGCTCTGAGCCTAGCCACGCCGCAGTCTTTCGACCATGCTCTCCACCTTCAGCGGGCTGCCTCGCGCCGTCTGGATCATCTTCGCGGGCACCGTCGTGAACCGGCTCGGTTACGTGGTCACGCCGTTCCTGGTCTTCTACCTGGGCTCGCGCGGCGTCCGCACCGAACAGGTCCCGTACGTCCTGGGCGCGCTCGGCGCGGGCAACCTGGTCGGGCCGATGGCCGGCGGGCTGCTCGCCGACCGTACGGGCCGGCGTCCCACGATGCTCATCGGCCTGATCGGTACGGCCACCGCGCAGGGGCTGCTCTTCGCCGCGCCGAACGTGGTCACGCTGGCGCTCGCGGCCGTACTCCTCAGCGCGGCGGGCAGCATGGTCAGCCCGGCCGCCGGCGCCCTGCTGACCGACACCGTGAGGGCCGAGCGGCGGCGTACGGCGTTCTCGCTGTTCCACTGGGCGGTCAACATCGGCACGGCGATGGCCGGGATACTCGGCGGGTTCCTGGCGGCCCACGGTTACTGGTCGCTGTTCGCGGTGGACGCGGCGACCTCGCTGGCGTACGCCGTCATCGTGGTCGCGCTGCTGCCGGCCGGGCGCGGCGGTGGGGCCGCGGCGGGAGTCAGCGGGCGGGGGTACGCGGTGGTGTTCCGCGATCCGCTGATGCGAGCGTTGCTGCCGTTGTTCGGCATCGCGCTGGTGATCTACTCGCTCACGGAGGTCTGCCTGCCGCTGGCCATCCGCGACCACGGGCTGTCCCCGGCCACGCTCGGGCTGATGGCCACGCTCAACGCGGTCCTCGTCGTGGTGTTGCAGCCGATCGCGACCAACGTCCTGGCCCGCGTCCCGCAGATCCCGGTGCTGGTCGGGGCCAGCATGCTCATCGCGGTCGGCGTCGCGTCCACCGGGATGGCCCACGACGTGTGGTCCTACGGCGGGACGGTCGCGCTGTGGTCGGTCGGCGAGGCGGCGACCGGCGGAATCGCGGGCGCGATCGTCGCGGGCCTCGCCCCCGAGGACGCCCGTGGCCGGTACCAGGGGACCTACCAGTGGACCTGGGGGATCGCCCGGTTCATCGCGCTCGGGGCGGGCACCGCGGTGTACGCCACCGCCGGTCCCGCCGTCGTCTGGTGGTTCAGCGCCGTCGCGGGGGTCGGCGCCGCCCTCGGCGTCGGAGCCCTGGGCCCGGCGATCGCCCGGCGTACGGCCGTTCCCGGCCCTCAGGACCGGGTGGTGCCGCCGGCGGCCGAGCCCGGGCAGGACGCGGACCTCGCGCGGACGGCCGCCGGGTAGGCGATCCGTGCCAGGTGCCCACCGGTGACGGATCGGTGGGCACCCCGGCGGGTGCCGCCCTTCAGGCCGGGACGGACTCGGTGGACCACAGCCGGTCGATCGCCTCTTCGGCGGCGGCGAGGCTTTCCCTGGCCAGCGGGATCAGCTCGGCCATCGCGGGCTGCACCTCGGCGAGCGTGAGCTCGGCCGTGATGAAGCGCGGCTCCAGGCCCATCGCCGACACACCGTGCGGCAGCCACGCCTCCGCGTGGTCCCACCCGTCGCGCGGCGTGCCCTCGCCGTACCCGCCGCCACGGGACGCGAGGACGAGGAACTCACGGCCGCCGAGGAGACCGGTGCCGGTCTCCGGGTCGAGCGAAAGACCCGGGGCGACGAGGTGGTCGACCCAGGCCTTGACGCTGCTGGGCGCGCCGTAGTTGTAGAGCGGGAGGCCGAGCATGACCGTGTCCGCCTGCCGCACCTCCTCGACCAGCCGGCGGGTGAGCTCCCACGAGGCGGCCTGGGCCGCGGTGTGCCGGTCGGGCGGCGTGATCCGCGCCAGGCCGCCGGCCTCGTCGAGGTGCGGGAGGGGGTCGCGTCCCAGGTCGCGATGCGTGACGGTGCCCCCGGGATGCGCGGCGCGCCATGCGTCGGCGGCACGGGCGGTGAGCCTGCGGCTGATGGAGTGCTCGCCCCGGATGCTCGAGTCGATGTGCAGCAGGTGCGACATATTGATGATCTCCCATGGATGATTTGTGTAGGACAAATCATTTGTATCACATGGATCCAGGGTGCTCTGGGATACACTTCGTTCGTGGCTCCTCCGCCCGTCAACCAGCAAACGCACCGGTCGGGCGCGCTGCTCGACCACCTGGCGCGACGCATACGCCTGCGCGCCGAGTCGGTGCTCGCGCCGCTCGGTCTCCGACCGCGGCATCTGGTCGCCCTTACCGTGTTGCGCGGGAACGAAGGCTGCACCCAGCAGGCGCTCGCGAGCATGCTGGAGATGGACGGGACCAACATCGTCGGACTGCTCAACGAGCTCGAGGCCGAAGCGCTGATCGAGCGCCGGCGCTCACCCGAGGACCGGCGCCGTCACGTCGTCGACCTCACCGACGCCGGCGTGGACCGCCTGTGCAAGGCGGAGTGCGCGCTCGCGGCGGTCGAGAACGAGGTGCTGGGCGCGCTCGACGAGACCCAGCGGGAGACGCTCTACCGCCTGCTCGAGCAGGCGGCGTCCAACGGCGGGCCGCCGGTCTGCACCGAGGCGGTCAACGAGCGGTAGAGGTCACCGAGAGCTTGGGCGACGTGGTGAGGGTCTGCAGGACCACGCAGTAGCGCTCGGTCAGCCGGATCAGCGTTTCGAGCTCGTCCGGTGAGGCGTCGGTGTCGAGGTCGAACGCCAGGCGGATCGCGGTGAGGCCGACCGGGGTCACCTTGTCCACCGCGAGCGTGTCACGAAAGTCCAGGTCTCCTTCGGCGCGCACGGTCCCGTCGCGTACGTCGAGCCCGAGTGAGGTCGCGACCGCGCGGAGGGTGACTCCCGCACAGGCGACCAGGGCCTCGAGGAGCATGTCGCCGGAGCACAGGGAAGTGCCGTCGCCCCCGCTCGCGGGGTGCAGCCCGGCCTCGGCGAGTGCCCGGCCGGTGTCGACCTTGCAGGTCACACCCTCACCGAGAGTGCCCTCGGCCTTCAGGGTCACCAGCGCGGAGGACGGGTCCTCCCGATAGCGGACCTTCAGCGGTGCCTGGCGGTCACGTAGTGACTGACGATCCACGGTGGCTCCGATCCGCGGGCGAGGACGATCATCGTCTTCGTACGGTACTCCGGGCCGCCCCTCAGCCGCCCCGGGGCCGATGGCGTGGGAAACGGGAGACCCACCCGCGCTGCCAGGGTGTCTCCACGGCCCGCGGATGGTGGTTCGCCCGGGTCCAGGCGATGGCGTCGGCCGGGGGATAGCCGGTCAGGACCACGAGACAGGCGATCACCGTGCCGGTACGCCCGACGCCGCCACCGCACGCAACCTCGACTCGTGCCCCGGCCCGCGCGCGGTCGCGCAGACCGTGGATCTCCCGGACCGCCTGTGGCGTATCGCGCGGCAGCAGGAAGTCGGGCCACTCGACCCAGGAGTGCGGCCAGGACGGCTCACCGTCGTGACGGCGGCGGAGACGGCGCGAGCCGAGGTAGAGACCGAAGTCGGGTGCCGGCCCGCCGGGCGGCGGACGGCGCAGGCCACGGCCCCGTATCCAGGAGCCGTCGGGCAGTTGAACGGCGCCGGCGAGCCGAGAGGCGGTCATGTTCCCATTGTCGGCCGTCGAGAGGCTCGGAGTAAAGGGCGCACAGACGTCTTCTCGCCTCCTTGTGGGCGTCCAATTTTATTGCACGATGATATGTCGCGAAGGTGCGTCTCAGGATGGGCGATAATGACGATTCATTACGCGCGGCGCGACCCGGAACAATTAAATTCACCGCGCCTTTCGGGTGGGGGCTCCGGGTGCCGGGTGAGCAGCGACAGTGCGGCGGCCAGGCCGGCGCAGGCGAACAGCCCGGCCGCGGCGAAGGCGGCTCCCGGTCCGGCCGCGATGGCGACGCTGCCGCAGACCGCGACCCCCAGCGCGGTGCCGACGGCGAACGAGGTGTCGGCGAGACCGGCCGCGAGGCCGGAGTCCCGCTCGGCGACGCCGGTGAGCGCGGCGATCTGGCCGCAGACCGCAGCGGCGCCCATGCCCGCGCCGAAGACGGGCAGCGCGGTCAGGACCAGCACGGCCGAGCCGCCGTGCGACATCCGGGTGAGCAGCGCGCACGCGACGGCGAGCAGGACCGTCCCCGTGGCGGCCACCCGGCGTACGCCGAGCCGGGTCGCCGGCCGCTGACTCGCGAGGCCGCCGGCCACCGCGCTCACCGTCATCACCGCGGCCACCAGGCCGAACCGCGTCGCCGACCAGCCCAGCACCTGCTGCGCGTACGCCGTGAGGGTGACGAGCATGCCGTCGACGGTCATGCCGGCGGTGAGGACCACCAGGTTCCCGCCGATGAGCACCCGTGAGCGCAGCGCGCGGAAGGGTACGAGCGGCGCGGCGGAGCGCCTCTCGACAAGGACGAACACGGCGGCCATCGCGAGCCCGGCGGCCAGTGGGACGGTGGTGCGGATCGGGCCCGGGGGTTCGGCGACGGCGTACACGAGAAGGGCCATGGCCAGGGTCACCGTCACGGCTCCGGCCACGTCGAACGGCCGCCCGCGTACGGGGGCGCGGCTCTCCCGCAGCACGGCCGGGGCGGCGCAGAGGACGGTGAGGCCGACCGGCAGGTTGATCCAGAACACCCACGGCCAGCCGAGCGTCTCGGTGATGACCCCGCCGAGCAGCAGGCCGGCGGTGGCGCCGACCCCGCCGAGACCACCCCAGACGGCGAGTGCCCTGTTGCGTTCGGCGCCCTCGGCGAAGGTGTTCATCACCATGGACAGTGCGGCCGGGGCGATGATCGCGGCCGAGACGCCCTGCAGCGCGCGGCCGGCCACCAGGATCCCCGCCGACGGTGCGAGGCCGCACAGCAGGGAGGCGAGCAGACGGAGAGCCATGCCGGTCAGGAACATCCGGCGGCGGCCGAGCAGGTCGGCGGCGCGGCCGGACAGCAGCAGCGGCCCGCTGAACGCCAGCGCGTACGCCGTCACGGTCCACTGGATCGCCGGGCCACCGAGACGCAGGTCGTTCTCGATCGAGGGCAGGGCGGTGAGCAGGCTGGTGCCGTCCAGGATGGTCATGAAGAAGGCGGCCCCCAGCAGGGCGAGCACCCACCGGCGGCGCGCGGCGCTCACCGCCGCAGCTCGGTGTCCAGGGCGGCGAGCCAGCCGGCCGTGCCCTGCTCCCTCCAGGCCGGATCCTCGTGGCCGTCGAGGTAGGTGCCCTGCTCGGTGAGGACGAGACGGGTGCCGCCGTCGTCCTGGAAGAGCTCGACCGTCGTCAGCGACACCGTGGCCAGCGTCTGTTCGGAGTGGAGAGTGGCGGAGTAGACGATCCGCTCGTCCTGGACGATGTCCTGGTAGTGCGCCTCGAACTTCAGCAGCGGCCCGTCGCCATGGCGGCCGCGGTTGACCTCACGGCCGCCGACGCGGAAGTCGAGCTCGTGCTCGCCGCCGGCCGCGGCGAACCAGCGGGCCTTCGCGGCCGGGTCGGCCCACGCCGCGAAGACGCGGGCGGGCGGGGCCGGATAGAGGCGCTCGAGCGTGAACGTGGAGTGGGTCACGTGGTGGTCGGTCATGATCTTCCCTCTTCCGGTGAGTCGGTCAGGTGGTCGCCGAGACGGTCGAGCCGGGTCTCCCAGGCGGTGCGCTGCCGGGCGAGCCATGTCTCGGCGGCACGGAGCGCGGGGGGTTCGATGTGGCAGGTACGGACTCGGCCGACCTTCTCGGAGCGGACCAGCCCGCATGTCTCGAGGACCTGCAAGTGCTGCATGACCGCCGGCAGCGACATGGCCAGAGGCTCGGCGAGCGCGCTGACCGAGGCGGGTCCGCGCGTCAGCCGTTCGACGATGTCCCGTCGGGTGGGGTCCGCCAGAGCCTGGAACACCCGGTCCAGCGAGGCGTCATAGTTAAGCACCTGCCTAAGTGTAGGTGCCGCGACCGAATAGTCAAGTAGATGCTTAACCATGGGCCGCCGTCATGGCGCGGATGTTCAGCGCCTGGTCAACGGCTCCGGGCGGGATGCCGGCACGTTTCGGCCGTTGTTCGGTGCTGCGTCGCCGGGGGTTCGAGTCCCCTTCGGCCCGGGGCGGCCGGGGCGGATTACGGTCTGATGTCGAACGGCTGGAGGATCCGGTTCCGGACGGGGTTTTCGGAGGCGCCAGGCACCCTGTTGGCCGGATCCGGCCGTGGTCCATGACCCATACCGTTACGTGGCCAAACGCCCCGTCAGTAAACCTCCGGTAAGAAATATTCCTTCCTTGCCATTGCCAGGAAGGTCATTATCTGTCGAAATCAAGGTGCTGCCAGTCCTCATGGACCCGCCCCCTTGAAGGAGAACCCCCATGGCTGCATCCCCTCGCCGTCGCTTCGGCTGGCTGAGATCCGCCACGACCCTCGCCGCCGCGGTCGGCATCGCGACGGTCGGTCTCACCGTCCCCGCCGGTGCCGCGACCCCCAACCCCATGGCCCATCCCGAGCGTGACTGGATGGGCTCGACCATCGCCGCCCACGAAGGGCAGCGGGTCACCATCACGCCCAAGCTCGCCCCCGGTGGGCTGCCCGGGCTCGACGTGAGCCACTGGCAGGGCACGATCAACTGGACCACCGTCAAGAACCAGGGTGCGAAGTTCGCCTACATCAAGGCGACCGAGGGCACGACCTACCGTGACCCGAACTTCAGCGCCAACTACACCGACGCGTACTACGCGGGCCTGGTCCGCGGCGCGTACCACTTCGCGCAGCCCGCCAGCTCCAGCGGTGCCGCGCAGGCCGACTACTTCGCCGCTCACGGTGGCGCGTGGTCAAAGGACAACCAGACGCTGCCCGGCATGCTCGACATCGAGTACAACCCGAACGGTTCCACGTGCTACGGCATCAGCCAGGCGGCGATGCGTACGTGGATCACCGCCTTCCTGAACGAGTACCACGCCAAGACCACCCGCTGGGCCACGATCTACACGACGACCGACTGGTGGACCACCTGTACGGGGAACACCAGCGCCTACGCGGGCAACGACCCGCTCGACATCGCGCGCTACTCCAGCAGCGTCGGCACGCTCCCCGCGGGCTGGGGCTTCTACACCTTCTGGCAGTGGGCCGACGGTGGCACGTTCCCCGGTGACCAGGACGTGTTCAACGGCTCCGCGGCCCGGCTCCTCGCGCTGGCCAACAACACTCCCTGATCCGGTAGCAACGCCGATGGCGCCCAGCGGCCGCTGGGCGCCATCCGCATGTCAGCAGGTGCCGAGCATCGAGGTCAGCTGGGTCTTCTCGGCGCTCTGCAGCGTGAGGTCGTAGTAGTACTTGACCTGGATCCAGGCGCGGGCGTACGTGCACCAGAACGAGGTCAGCGAGGGCTTCCAGGTCGTGACGTCCTGGTCGCCCTTGGACTGGTTGACGTTGTCGGTGACGGCCCACAGCTCGGGTCCGCCGAGGTCGTTCGCGTACGCCTGCCGCTGCGCGGTGGTCCACCCCCACGCGCCCGAGCGCCAGGCCTCGGCGAGCGGGACCATGTGGTCGATGTCGACGTCGCTCGCGGCGGTCCAGGTGGCCCCGTCATACGGGCTGCGCCAGGTGCCGGACGTGGCGGAGCAGCTGGAGCTGGTCACGACACCCGTACCGTCGCGCTTCAGTACGGACTCGCGGGTGTCGCAGGACCCGCTGATGGTGATCCAGTGCGGGAACAGCGCGCGGTCGTAGGTGGACTGGTGACTCTCGGTGGCGACGGTGAGGGTGGCGAGCCGGCTGGCGGCGGTGCTCGCGGAGGGGATGTTGGGCGGGGTGGCGCTCGCCGGCTCGGAGACGAGCATCAGCGTGAGCGTCAGTGTGAGGACGACGGCCAGGACGGCGGAGAGGGCGGCGAAGGCTCGCTTCACGAGCTTCTCCTTCTGCCTGCTGCCCCGGCCAGGTCGGGGGCTCTGGACGCTAACGGAGCAGTCGGGCAAAACGGAGCGTTACTAAATACAACGGCCTATGAAATATCAAATCCTTATCGCGGGCTTTCTTCGTATTCGTCGGACATCGCCCATGACGTGACGGCGGATCCCGCTGATCTGCCGCAACGGTGAAGTGGCCTCGAATGGGTCGTCGGGCATCGCCTGGTACGGCGCCGGAACAGTGTGTTAACGCAGGTCCAACCGGATGCCTCGGTTCATCCAGTGATTGGCGAGGTCTGCCGAACGCGGGGGACGCCGGTACGGACGAGGGGCTCCGGCTACCGGAGAGGACACTTCCCGGTCGTCGAGCCGTGTCAGCCGACCAGCGCGGTCTGGATGAGGATGGTCTCGTCCCGCACGCGATAGCGGGCGCGGCCCGGCGGCAGGTCGCCAGGCTCGATGCCGGCGTCGCCCTCCTCGGGCGGGCAGGACAGCAGCAGGGTGCCCGCGCCCGCGTCGTGGAGACCGCGCAGCAGCGGATCAGTGGTCGCGGCGTCGCCCGACGAACACGCGACGATCAGGTGCGCGCCCAGCTCGTAGCCTCGCGAAAGGTATTCCACCAGGGGTCCGAGCGGGCTCCGCCCGTCGTGGCGTACCTGCTCGTAGTCGTCGACGAGGATGAACAGCCGCGGCCCGTGCCAGTCGCGTGCCGCCGGCCCCCCGGGTTCCGGCGACACCCGCTCGCCGATCGCCAGGGCGGTGCCGCTGATCAGCTCGCCGAGCACCCCGGCCGAGAAGGCATGGCCCAGCACGAACTCCTCCGGTATCGCGTGCAGCAGCCCGCCGCGGTAGTCGACCACGAGGATCCGGGCCTCGAGCGGAGTGTGTGACAGCGCGATCGACTCCGCGACGAGCCGGAGCAGGTTGGTTCTGCCACTTCCCGCCTCCCCGGTCACGATCAAGTGCGGCGCGGTGGCGAAGTCGTGCTCGACCGGGGCGAGCTCACCCCCGTCCACCCCGAGTACGGCACGCAGAGGGCCGCCGGGCTCGGGCAGCGAGCCGACCGGCACGACCGCCGGGAGCGCGCGTACGCCGGGCGCGCCGGGGCGTTCGCCCCAGTGTTCGGCGATCTCCGCCACCAGCGCGGAGAGTGCGGCGGGCAGACCGTGGGTGCTCTCCTCGCCGTCGATGCGCGGCAGCGCGATGAGGAACTCCGCGTCGCCGATCATGCCGTGCCCCGGCACGGGCGGGTCGCCGGCGGGATCACCGAGGCGGAGCTCCAGTCCCGTACCGGCCTGGAGGAAGGTGGGCGGCTCCGGACCGCGGTCGGCGGTGACGACCAGGTGGAGGCCGTGACGGGGGCCGTCGGCGGCGAGGCGTGCCAGATCGGCCTCGTAGGTGTCCGGCATCGCGGCGTCCACGAGGAGGAAGACGTCGCCGTACCGTTCGCCGGGGAACTCCTCGCGGCGGGACCGGTACCCGGGCATCCCGTCGAGACCGTGCTCGGAGAAGAATCGCTCGCGGTGGTCGAGCAGAGCGGTGAGCTTGGCGAGCGTCGCGCGGGCCGTCTCGGCATCGCCCGCCACGGCGCCGACGTGCGGCAGGCCGGACAGCGCGCCCAGCGACCCGCCCGGGTCGAGGCAGTAGACCTGGGCCTCGCGCGGGCTGTGCGTGAGCGCGAGCGCGACCGCGAGCGTCGTCAGCAGCGTGCTGCGGCCGCTGCCGGCCGGGCCGGAGACGAGCAGGTGGGAGGTCAGGTCCACCCGCAGGACGTCGGGGACGAGGGTGAAGGGCCGATCGACCATGCCGAGCGGGACCATGAGCGGTCCGCCCTCGGAAGCCGTGGTGGTGGTCAGGCCGCGGTCGTGGGTGGGGACGAGCGGCGGCAGCAGATGGTCGATCGTGGGCGGGGCGGTCAGCGGTCGCGACCACGCCTCGGGATGGTCCGGTCCGATGGCGTCGAGCGCCGCGGTGATCCGCCGGCTGCCGGGGCCGGCGTCCGCGGGCCGGGGGGCGAGGAGAGCCGCGGCGGCACCGGCGTCGGCGAGCGGCGCGGAGCGTTGCGCACGGTCCTGGCCGACCCACGTCCCGGTGACGCCGCCGGGCCCGGCGTCCAGGCGCAGTGTCGTACGGCCCGGCCGGTGGCGGCGGGCGTCGAGGTCGAGTACGACGGTGTTGCGCAGACCCTCGGCGGTGAGGCGGTCACCGGCCGGCCGGTCCGCGCCGTCGAGCACCACGACGACGAGCGGCTCCTCCGCGCTCGGCCGTACGTCCGGGGCGAAGGCCGGCCGGGACTCCGCATCGACGAGAAGCGCGGAGCTCTCTCCGGTGTGCGGGAGCCAGCGCGTCCATGCCCACTCGCCCCGGCTTAACGGCGAGGCGTCGACCGCGATCCGAAGCTCGTCGGCAGAGTGGGCGGCGGCGAGCCGGGCGAGGACCGCGTGGGCGAAGGCGCGTCTCGGCCCTTCCTCACCCAGGAAGAGGACGCGTGACCATCGGCCGGTGGGTGGGGGGCCCGTCGAGGTGCCGGGCAACACGGATGTCGCCGATCCCGCGTCCGCCGCGTCGTCTCCGAGCGGGCCCCGACGCCGATCTGGATCCAACGGAACCCTCCTTAACGCCGCGACGAGCGCCGGCGGATCTCCGGAGTCCCTCGGAACCGTTCGGACGGACGCTCCGTGAGGTGCCGGTGATCACATACGGCGCCGGCTCTTCGGAGCGTAGCGCGTGCCCCGCACCCGGCGAAGCCGGCGATCGCAATGAACCCCCGGCGGCTCGATGGACGTGCATTGAGTGAGATGACGTGGTGAAGGGAGGCACGGGTGGCGGCCGGTACGAATGGCAGCGCGATCGTGGTCGAACGGGCCGATCGGGCGCTCGTGGTCCGTACGACGGACGCCGATACGAGCGCGGTCGGCTTCGCCGCCGCGCTACCGCCTGAACCTTCGCGGACCACCGTCGTGGTGGACTCCTCCGCGGCGGAAGCGTTGCACGCCCTCGACGAACGGCTGCTGGGCCAGCTCAGGAGCCGGCTTTCCGCTCAGGCTCCGCCCGGCTGGGGAGTACGGCTCGTCGCCACGGGCGCCGGCCGCCCGGACCCCTCCGGCGCGCCGGCGGTCGCCGCACGCCTGGCCGACCGGCTCGGCGTCGGCGTGCTCGCTCCCGACGGCGAGTTGATCGCACTGCGCGGAGGAGAACTCTTCTCGGCCGGTCGCGGCGCGGGCTGGCTGGGCTTTCACCGCGACGGCCCTCCGGAATGGACCGGCCCCCGGTATCCCGCGCCTGCGTGGCAGGCCGCGCTGCCGCGCGAGCTCGGGTCGGCCAAGCCGCGAGGGCTCTCCCGGTTTCGCTCGCGGGAGCGCCGGGGGACCGCTGGGCCGGTGACGGTCACCGCGATCCCGGCGGGCCTGTGGGTACGTGCCGCGGGCACCGCGCCGCTGCCACTGGCCGACCTCGGCTTCGGGGTCCCGGTCGAACCGGCGCGTCCGATCGTGCTGGTGGGCGCGCCCGGAGAGCAGGTGCCGGGCGTCGCCGAACTCGCCACGTTCTTCGAGACGCTGCCGCGCGTGGTGCGGGAGAACGCCCTGCTCGTCCCGTACGCACAGTCTCCGGAGACGTGCGCCGCGCTCGCGCAGGGCATCGCCGACCGGCTAGACATCACGGTCCGGGCGTACCACGCCCTGCCGCACTACACGACGGGCGGGACGCGCAGGTTCGCCATCTTCGACGCGACCGGCTCGCCTCAGCGGCTGACCCAGACGCCGGAGAGCGTGTACGCGCCCGCTCGTGCGGGCCTGTCGCCGCACTCCGGTGAACGGGGCCACGGACCGGCGATCGAGGACCGGGCGCCGTCGCACGGGTTCGCGGTCCCCCGGCCGGACCGAAACGACCTGGAGGACGACTTCGACGACCTGGATCCGGTCGTCTTCGAGGCCGCACTCGCCTCCCCGGACGAGCCGGCGGCGTGGGATGGGAGCGCCTCAGCCGAAGCGGCAGGGGAACCAGCGATGGTGACCGTCGATGCCGAGGGCGTGATGCGCCCGGCCGGCCGATGGTCGGCCGTCACCTCGCCGTCCGCCCGTCCCGAGCCGTTCACAGGCCACCTCGAGCCGGATGTCTTCGCGTACGAGGCAACAAGCGCCGACCTCGATGAGGGTTTCGTAACCCGAGCCGACCCCGAGATCACACAGGACGAGGTGGCGGCCGGCGGGCCGGAGGGGCTCGGGCACAATGCCTCCGCCGACGTGTTCGCGGCCGCCGCACAGACGAGGCCGAGCGCCTTCCCGACCACCGCGTCGACGGTGCTTCCGCGGCCCCGATCGGCCACGCGGGCGGTGCCGGCGCGGAGCGGGCCGGCCTCCCCGGCCCCGCGGCCCGCGAGTCCGCCGCCACATGCGGCCGGGTCCGCCGTGCCTGCCGAGACGCCGGGCGAGACCGGCGACAGGCCGCCGGAAGAGGAGACGGGACCCACGCCACAGCGGCCCGTCCTGAATGCCTCGTCTGGAAACGGTCTGCTCCAGACGGCGGAGCTCCTGGCTCCGCGAGCAACGGAGGCAGCGCTCGTTCCGCGGTGGCCGGACGCCGTGCGCGAGGGAGAGACGGCCCGGCCTTCGGAGAGTGCCTTGAGCCTCGCCCCTTGGCCGGCGCCGGAACTCGTACCCGCGATGCCGTACCCGCCCGCCCCGAACACGGAACCGGAGCCGGGGCCCCGGGTGCATTCGCCGGCGGAGGCGCGGCGGACCGCACCTTCACGCGCGTCCTGGGCTCCGCCCCAGCTGGAGCCCGCGCCGTCGTTGCCGGATCGGCCTTCGCAGGATGAGCAGCCACCGGCCGGGCCCGTGGCACGGCCGCGTACGCCGCAGGGTGCGGATGGGCCATGGGGGGTGCGGCCGCACGCCCCGGGTTCGGAGCCCACCGGCCGCACCGCGCCCAGCGGAGCGATGCCCGACGCGCTTCCCGTACCCCCGCCCCGTCCGCGCCTCGACTACGACCGGCTCTGGCTGGCCGGCCGGGTCAGCACCCACGAGGAACGGCAGGCGTTCCGCGGGTCGCTCGGCTGGCGGTACGACGCCGCGGTGCGTTCGGTGGCCCGGCTGCTGGCCGAGCACCCCGGACTGCGCGGCGCACAGGCGGACGAGGCGTTGATGACCGAGCTCGCCGCCGTACGGGTCTTCGTCGCACGTGATGAGGCGGGGTTGGTCGAGTCGATCCGATCCGGCGGCCACGAGGCCGACCGCGCCCTGGCCGTCTGTGCCGCCGCCGGTCTGCGGCGGCTGCCGTCGCTGCAGGGCGTCGTCGTCCGCGGCGGCCCGGTGGACCCGAGTGCGGCGGACGCGTACCGGCCCGGGCAGGAGCTGGTCGAGGCGGCGCCGCTGGTCGCGCTCGACGACGTCGGCGCCACCGTACCCGGGCAGGTGGAGATCCTCATCTGGTCGGCCACCGCGCGACGGCTGAACGGGTTCGTCGAGGAGCGGGCCACACCAGAGGTGATATTCCTGCCCGGCACCGTCTTCCGCGTCCTCGCCGTCGACCCGCCCGGCGCGCCAGGGCGGAGGGTCCTGATCACCGAGGTACCGCCCACCAAGTCGGGACCCGGGAACGAAGCCTGGGCCACCCGCGTGACCACGCGCCTGGAAGAAGCGGCGGCCCTCCGGCCGGCCCCGGGCGGTGAGCCCGCGCCGGACGGGGAGTCCGACGGGCGTTTCACGCCCCTCCCCGGCGACCCCGCGAGGAGTGCGCTTTGACGGCGGCGGAGGCGGACGGCATCGCCACAGGAACCGGACCCGCGGACCTGCACGCGTTGCTGCTGGGGATGGCGGGACGGGTCCCCGACGAGGAACTGGCCGATATGCGGCTCAGCCTCGCCGACCATGAGGACGACCGGCTGGGCGCGCTGCTCGCGGCCGAGGTCGAGGCCGGGCGGCTCGCGCTCACCGGCGCCGAGGCCGCTCTCATTCGCGGCCTCGGCCCTGAGTGCGACCCCGGTACCGAACATCTGCCGGCCCCGCCGTACCGATTCGGCGACAGGCACGGCGTCGCGACGCTCGGCGGCGACGGTGTGTCCGGCCGGCGGGACGCCATGGACGCGGTCGCGGTCGAGGCCGGCCGGCGGGTCGGTGGCCCGATCGGGATCTGGCGGGTGTTCCGGCATTCCGGCGACGGCCACGCCCGCCGTGTCTACCTGATCGAGGCGGAGGCCGGCACGGACGTGGCCGAGCTGACCGCGGAGACGCAGTACGCGCTCGCCGAGGCGAGTGAGGACACGCCTCGGGTCGAGGCGTTCGCCGCAGGCGCGCTGCTGCCCGCCTACCACGGCGCGGCGCTCGGCGGCGCGACGCTCATCTGGGCCGCCGACGACGCGCCGGCACGCCTGGCGCGGGCGTTCGATGGCGCCGACCCGGCCGGCGGGCCGTACTTCCGCGACGACCACCCGCGGCTCGGCGGACCAGATCGTGAGCGGGTCCTGGCCTACCTTCACCGGGGCGAGCCCGTCCTGACGAGGGCCGGCGGGCTGGATGACGTGCTCGACCCCGGACGGCCGGGCGCGGTGCCGGCCGGATTCCGCTCCGACGGCCGGTGGATCTGGCCGGAGGCCGTCGCCTACTACCTGAGCCGGTACGACCTCGCGCCCGAACCGGACCTGACCGCGTACGTGCTGGACCGCGAGGCGCCGTACCCGCCACTCACCCGGCTCACCCGCCACCGAGTGCTCACGACGCTGTTCGCCCCGACCGGAGGAGAACCGGTATGGCAAGCAGGCTGACCCCGACCCGGTCGATCCTGAACGTCTCGGCGACCGCCGCGGACTCCTACCGTACGATCAGCGACGCCGTCGCCGCGGCCGGCCACGGCGACGTGATCTCCATCCAGCCCGGCACGTACACGGAGTCGGTCGTCCTGCAGCGGGAGATCACGCTTTCGGCGGCGGGCGCTCCCGGCGGGGTGCGGATCGAGTCCCGCGACGCACCGACGATCCGGATCACCGGCGAGTCGGCCACGCTCTCGGGAGTCGTCGTACGGCACAGCGGCGAACAGACCTCCGCCATCGAGGTGCCCACCGGCCGGCTCCGGATGGACGAGTGCAAGGTGGAGGCCGACTCGGCCGCCGCCCTGTACGCCCACGGCGCGGCCGAGGTCAACGCGCACGGCTGTGAGTTCACCAACCCGGCCGGCGCTGGTGTGATCTTCGTAGAGGGTGCCGAGGGGAACCTGAGCGAGTGCACGCTGCGGGACATCAAGGCCTCGGCGGTCGTCCTCCGCACCGGCGCGAACCCCCAGCTCACCGCCTGCACGATCACGGACGTGGAGGGCAGCGGGCTGCTGGCGGCCGAACAGGCGCGCGGCACCGTACGCGACTGCCGGATCGTACGGGCCGGGAACCCCGCCGTCGCCATCGAGGGCGACAGCTCGCCACAGCTGAGCGCGCTCGTGATCGAGGAGTGCGACGGGGTCGGTGTGCTCGTCGCGTCCGGCTCCACACCGCTGCTGGAGGACTGCGCGATCACCGGTGCCGGTGCTCAGGGCATCGCCCTGGTGGAGGGCGCGGCGCCGAACCTGCGGCGCGTGGAGATACGCGAGTCGGCCGGGTACGGCGTCCACGTCCTCGACGCCTCGGCCGGTACGTTCACCGAGTGTCTCGTGGCGGGCTCCGGCGATGCCGGGGTCCTGATCTCCGGCGGGGCGACCAGCTCGTTCGAGGCGCTGCGTATCGAGGGCGGTGGCGGCCCCGGTGTCTCGGTGAACGATGCGGCCACCCCGACCTTCGACGAGCTGCGGGTCGACCACCCCGCGGGCAACGGGCTCGAGGTGTGGTCCGGCGCCGACCCGCGCTTCCGGCGCGCGAGTGTCACCGCACCCGGGGGGGACGGGATTCTCGTGACCGAGCAGGGCCGGGGCCTGATGGAGGACGCGACCGTGACCGACGCGGGCGGCGCCGGCCTGCGCGTCTCCGAGAGCGGCCGGCCGGAGCTTCGCGGCTGCGGGTTCATCCGCAGCGGCGCGGCCGCCGTCCACGTGGAGGGCGGCGAGGTCGATCTGAAAGAGGGCGACATCTCCGACGCCCACGGCGAGGGCGTACTGGTCGCGCGGCGCGCGTCCGCCCGGTTGAGCCGTACGAGGATCAGCGGGTGCCGACGTGCCGGGATCGAGTGGAGCGCCGGCGCGACCGGGGAGGCGTCCGAGTGCGAGGTAGGCGCCGCCGGTGGCGACGGCATCCTCATCCACTCCACCGAACCGGTGACGCTTCGCGACTGCCTCGTCCACGACAACACCGGCGCCGGCCTGCGTGTCACGACGCCGACCGACCGGCTGGAGGTCACCCGCGTGACCAGCCGGGGCAACGGAGCCGAGGACACCTACGCGGACGTACGCGGGGAAGCCCGCCCGTGGGACGCCGCGGACCTGCGAGGCGACGAGGCGGAGGACGCCGAGCCCGCCGGCCCGGACCTCCCGAGGGACCGGCCGGCCCGCGAGCCGCGCGAGGACACCGCGACGGCGCGGAAGGCACAGTCGGGCCTCGACCTGCGCGCCGGCCGGGGCGCGCTCGGTGAGCTGCTGGAGGAGCTGAACGGCCTCGTCGGCCTGGGCGGGGTCAAACGCGAGGTGGCCACCCTCGTACGACTCCACCAGATGGCCGCACGGCGTGCCGCGGTCGGCCTGCCCGCGCCGCCGCTGTCACGGCACCTGGTCTTCACCGGCTCGCCGGGTACGGGCAAGACGACCGTGGCACGCCTCTACGGACGGATCCTGGCCGAGCTCGGCGTCATCGCCACCGGGCAGCTCGTCGAGGTCGGCCGGCCCGACCTGGTCGCGAGCGTCGTCGGAGGGACCGCGCTGAAGACCGCGGAGCGTTTCCAGCAGGCGCTGGGCGGCGTCCTGTTCATCGACGAGGCGTACACGCTGGCCGCGAGCGCCACCGGCGGCCCCGACTTCGGCCGTGAGGCGATCGACACGCTCGTGAAACTCATGGAGGACCATCGCGACGAGGTCGTCGTCATCGTGGCCGGCTACACCCACGAGATGCGCAGGTTCCTGGCCACCAACCCCGGCCTGGCGTCGCGGTTCTCCCGGACCATCGAGTTCGCCGACTACACGCCCACGGACCTGGTCACGATCGTCGAGGGGCAGTGCCGGGCGCACGACTACAAGCTGGAGTTCGAGACCCGTGCGGCTCTCGTCACGCATTTCGAGAACATGCCGCGCGACGACGCGTTCGGCAACGGCCGCAGCGCGCGCAAGGTGTTCGAGGAGATGGTGGGCCGCCAGGCGTACCGGCTCGCCGAGGTCGCCGACATCACCCCCGTGGAGATGATCCGGCTGCTGCCCGCCGATCTCGCGCCGCCGGCGACCGGGGGAATCGGCGCGGGCGTCGGCGCCTCCGACACCGACCGGGTGGACTCGCTCCTGTCCGAGCTGCAGCAGATGGTCGGCCTCGCGGACGTCAAACGCGAGGTCGGCAACATGGTCGACCTGCTCGCGTCGTCCCGGCAGCGGATCGCGGCCGGTCTGCCGGCCCCGCCGCTGTCGCGGCACCTGATCTTCGCCGGGCCCCCAGGCACGGGCAAGACGACCGTGGCCCGGCTGTACGGCTCGATCCTCGCGGCGATGGGCGTGCTCCAGCGGGGCCAGGTCATCGAGGTGGGCCGCGCCGACCTCGTGGGGGAGTACGTCGGCCACACCGCCCAGCGCACGAGCGCGGCCTTCGACCGGGCGCGCGGCGGCGTGCTGTTCATCGACGAGGCGTACACGCTGGCCTCGCAGTCGGGTGGCGGCGCCGACTTCGGCCGTGAGGCGATCGACACGCTGGTCAAGCTGATGGAGGACCACCGCGACGAGGTGGTGGTGATCGCGGCCGGCTACGAGGGCGAGATGGAGAAGTTCCTGGGCGCCAACCCGGGCCTGTCGTCGCGGTTCTCCCACCGGGTCCGGTTCGCCGACTACTCGACGGACGAGCTGGTCACGATCGTGAGCCAGCACGCGGGGACGGCCGGGTACGAGCTGGGCAGCGCGACGGTGGCGGCTCTGCGGTCGCACTTCGCCGGCGTCGCACGCGGGCCGTCCTTCGGCAACGGCCGGTACGCGCGGCAGGTCCTCGACGAGGCGGTCACGCGGCACGCCCGGCGCCTTCGGCATACCGAGTCCCCCACGGTCCAGGATCTGTGCCTGCTGCTCCGCGAGGACGTGATGGGCGCTCCAGCCGAGCCGGAGGCCCGCGTTGGTACTTGAGGAGGCGTGGCCGGCATCCGAGGACGAAGGCGGTCTGTCCGAGAGGCCGGCGGACGAGGGGTTCGAGGCCATCGCGTTCCACGGGACCGTGGAGGTGGCCTACGCGCAGTTCCACCTCCAGGACCACGCGTACCGGCCGACCATGACCATCGACGGCCTGGCGGGTCTGGTGACCGTTCGGCCGTGCGAGCTCGTGCTGGTCACCGGCCGGCAGTACGGCCCGGTCGGGTGCACGGTCGTGATCGCCGGGCAGGATCCCGGCGCGGAGCTCGGCTGGTACGAGGACGTCGAGGAGGTCGCGTTCGCCTCGCCGACGGGCGTGGTCGCGCTGGTCGGGCGAGGTGCGGCGGCCTCACCGGCGCGCGACATCGACCTGGTCGCCGGGCCGGGCGCCTATCGGGTGCGCTATCACGCCCGGCGCATGGACCAGGCCGTCGACGCGGACGAGGACCTGGTCGTCGACGACTACCTGCTGCAGATCTGGCCGGCGCCCGAGGCGCCGCGCGAGCGCCTCAAGGTGACCAGCGTCTGCGGACGGTACTGGGCCGAGCTCGGCGACGTACGGGCGGAGGCCGCGACGCCGCCGGTGCCGGCCGGCGTCGGCGGGGACGCGAGCGTGGCCGGTCGTGCGCATGTGAGTGAGGCGCTGGCCGCGGACGTCTCCTCCACCTTCTGGAGCCACCTGCTGCTACGGCCGGGCGACCACGTACGTTCGCGGCGCGCGTGGCTGGTCTTCCGCTCCGACGGGAACCTGGTCGTCTACGACGAGGAGGCGCGGGTGCGGTGGATGTCGGGTACGGCCGGGCGCGGCATGCACGCGTCGTTCCAGATCGACGGGAACCTCGTGGTCCGCAACGGCGACGGCGGCGTGGAGTGGGCTTCGGGAACGCACGGATACACGGGGAACTTTCTCGCCGTACAGGACGACGGAAACGTCGTCGTCTACCGCGCCGACGGAAATGCGCTATGGGCGACCGGCACGAATCACTGATCCTCGGAGCAGAGCATTTGCTCTTCGATGCAGATCTTCAGGCGGCGGAGCGCGTGATGGGTGCGCGACTTCACCGTGCCGACGGGCAGGCCCAGCAATTCCGCCGCCTGTACGGCGGTGTGGTCGGCGAAATAGATCACGCGCAGCACCTCGCGGTGCGCCGGACTCAGCTGGGCCAGCGCGCGGGCGAGGAACACCGAGTCCACCACCGCGGAGCTGTGGTCGCCGAACGACCGCGGCGCGGCGGCGCTCTCCTCGACCTCGTCCGGCCTGGCCATGCGGGCACGGATCTTGTCCACGGCGATGTTGTGCGCGACGCGCATCAGCCAGCCGCGCACCGATCCTCGCTCGGGCACCAGGATCTCCGCGTTGCGCCAGGCCCGGAGCATGGTCTCCTGGACGATGTCCTCGGCATGGTACGGGTCGGACAGCAACCGGGTGACGTACGCGCGCAGTGCCTTGGCGTGGTCGGCGTACAGCGTCCGGAGCAGCGCCTGCGGGTCCGCCGCCGGGGCCGGAGCGAGCCCGTGGTGCACCCGCGGCGGACGGCCGGCCCCGCCGACGCGCATCCGGCCGGTGAGGCGCGGCACCGCGCGGGCGGCACATATGGGTGCGGCCGGCGAGGCCGGGGGCAATTCACGTTCGAATACCAGGGAGCTCATATGTCCGGGCCTCTCCTTGTTCATTTCAGCATCGGGTGGTGCCGCGTTCGTCGATTTCCGTGCCGAGCCGGGATCCGGCAGCACATTCCACGATGCGCCGACGGCGGATCTGTTACATCGGTGAGCTCACGTATTCGGAACGTGCAACAGCGCTCGGCCGCCGGACCGTACGTACGTGTGCCCTTTCCCGGGCGGGTGAGATAGGCATGGCGAGGAGCGTCGTCCTGCACGGAAGCTGGCGCGTCACGGTCGTCCGCAAGGATTCGGACTGGGCCCAGCGCATCGTGGTCACGGGGGCGGTGAGCGGCGTCGTCCCCGGCGTGGTCGGAGCGTCGGAGACGATGAGCGGTGACCGCTGGTGCCTCGCCGTCGAGCACGACTTCGGCGGGGGCTGGCAGGCGAGCGAATACGTGCACGCCGACCCGGTGAAGGACCGCGACGGCCGTGCGTCGCGGATCGTGGCGTCGAAGGACCACTACTGGCCGGGCGACTCGCACCCGGACGACCTGGTGCTCCTGCTCGACCACGTCGGCGGGACGTTCGAGGTCGCCGGCCTGCCGCTGCTCGTCGGCGACGGCCTGCGCGAGGGAACGCAGGACGTCCGGTTCCTGGCCGTCACCGTGCGCAACTCCGGATGGCGCCCCTTCGGCTATGACGCGGTCCTCGACGTCAGCGACGCCGGCCGGGACACGCTCGCCCGGAGCGGTGTCGTGGTCGAGGAGACCTGGAAGCCGGAGGCGCTGCGGGAGACCGGACAGGAGGCGTACGGCCGCGCGGTCGGCGTGCCCCCGCTGGGCCCCGGTGAGCACGGAGTCGTCTACTTCCCGGTCCACGCCGACCCGGCCCTGCGGGCGGATGGAGCGGACGTGGAGTTCGTGCTGACCGGCGCGGGCGGCCGGGAGCGTCAGGTCGCGCGGATGGCCGGGGGGCCGCCGCCCGTACAGCGCCCGGCGGTCACCTCGAGTGGCTTGATCGTCTGCGGGGACGTCTCCGTGCACGCGAGCACCCGCCCGCCGGTCGCGTCGCCCCCGCCGGGCACGGCCGCGCGCCGAGAGGCACGCGCGAGCGACGCCTCGGTGGCTTCAGGTGGCCACATCCCGCACTGACCTGGGCGGACAGCGCTTACGGACCCGGCGGTGAGCGTGGCGGCATTTGACCGCCTCCCGCTAGGGCATGGATGATGGTTTCAACAGTGAATGGTGGTGAAACCACACCATGCAGGCCGAGGAGCGGCAGCAGGAGATCCTCAGACGCGCCCGTGCCGACGGGCGCGTCGACGTGATGAACCTCGCCGATGAGTTCGCGGTCACGAGCGAGACGATCCGGCGCGACCTGACCGTACTCGAACGCGCGGGCACCGTCCGGCGCGTCTACGGCGGAGCGGTCGCCGTGGGCAGGCCTCCGGTGGATCCGGTGCTGTCGGCGCGCGACTCCCTCATGACCACCGAGAAGGAGCGCATCGCCAAGGCCGCGCTCGCCGAGGTCCCGGACGAAGGTGCGATCATCATCGACGCCGGCTCGACCACGGGCCGGCTCGCCGAGATACTCCCGGCCGACCGCGAGCTCACCGTCATCGTGAACTCCCTGCCGCTGGCCGTACTCCTGGCCCCGAGCGCCAACCTCACCGTGATCCTGCTGGGCGGCCGGATCCGGCGCAGCACGTTCGCCACGGTCGACGACTGGCTGCTGCAGCCGCTGTCGCAGATGTACGTCGACGCCGCCTTCATGGGCGCCGGCGGGCTGTCGCTGGAGCGCGGCCTCACGACCCCCGACCCGGGTGAGGCCTCGGTGAAGGCCGCGATGATGGGCGCCGCCCGGCGTTCGATCCTGCTGGCCGACCACACGAAGGTGGGCAACGACTCGCTGGCCCGGTTCGGTTCGCTGGCCGACGTCGACCTGCTGGTCACCGACGCAGGGCTGGACGACGGCGCCGCCGCGGCGATCGGCCTCGCCGGCCCCCGCGTCCTGCGGGCCTGACCCGCCTCAGCCGGCCCACGCGGACACGGCCTTCAGCTCCGTGCCCGCGAACCTCCGCGCCGCCTCGCCGGCGATCTCCACGCGGGACCGTACGCCCAGCTTGGACAAGATGTGTGAGACATGCACCTCGACGGTGCGCCGGGACACGAACAGGTTCGCGGCGATGTCGGGGTTCGGCCGCCCCTCGGCGACGAGCCGGGCGACCGTGAGCTCGGCCGGAGTGAGGGCGTCCCAGCCGGTGGCCGCGCGGCGGCGCGGGCCACGGCGGCGCCGCAGGCCGTGCCGGCGCAGCCGCGTGTCGGCGCGCAAGAGGTCCCAGGTGGCACCCAGCCCGGTGTACACCTCCGACGCCTCCGCATGGGCGGTACGCGCCGCGCGCAGGTCGCCGCGTTCGGCGAGCACGACCGCGGTGTCCTCCAGCGTCTGCGCCAGCTGCAGCGGACGGCCCCCGGCCCGGTAGGCGTCGACGGCGAGGGTGAGCGTCGCGTGATCGCCCTCGAGCAGGCCCGCGCAGTGCTGAGCCACCGCGGCCAGGCTCGCCGCGGGCCACCGGCCTGCGTGCGGCGCCGCGCCGGAACCGGCCTTGGCGGCGGCACGCGCGAGGCGCGTGTCGCCTTCGCGCAGAGCCAGCCGGAGCAGTGTGGGCAGCCAGATGTGCCGGTGGTAGGCCGGACGGGTGCCCGTACGGTCGAGCAGCCGGGTCAGGATGGCGAGCGCTTCTTCGGTCAGGTCGCGTCGCTCGGCCAGCAGCGCGCGGGCCAGCGGTACGTACTGCGCGCCGGCGTGGCCCGCGCCTGTGGCCGGGACGGCGCCGAGGTGTGCCTCGGCGGACGCCTGGTCGTCGCGGTGAACCGCGATCACCGCGGCCAGGCCGTGCAGCCAACGCCGGTCGGCGGCCGGGATCAGGTCGTCCGCCCCGGCCGCGGCGTCGAGCTGGGCGATTGCCTCGTTCCATCGGCCCGCGTGGTAGTGAACCTCGGCGGCGAGGATCCGGCTGCAGGCGAGCCGCGATGGGGACGCGTCGCGCTCGGCCTCGGCGAGCAGTTCGCGTGCCGCCAGGTCGGCGTCGGCGTGGCGCTCCTGCACGAGCAGGACGTACGCGCGGCTCTGCCGGAGCCGCAGCCGCAGGTCGTGGGTCTCCGGGTCGTCGCACTGCTCGGCGATGGCCAGCGCGCGGCCGAGCCGGTCCGTCGCGGCGTCCAGGTCGCCGCGGTGGACCTGGACGATGCCCGCGGCGTACAGCGCCGCGGCGGCGGCGGGCCGGTCCCCCGACCGGTCGGCCTCGGCCAGCGCGCGTCGTGTGGCGGCGTCGGCCTGGGCGAGGTCGCCATCGGCGACGGCGGAGCGGGCCAGCATCGCGCGCAGGCGCGCGGCCCACACGTCGTCCAGGCCGGGGGCGCGCAGCGCCCGGCTGAGCGTGCGCCGCGCCGCCTCGTGGTGGTGGCCGTCGGTCATCGCCCAGCCGGCGGTCCAGCTCATCTCCGCGGCCCGCGCCGGGTCGCCGGTGGCCGCGAGCACCTTCTCGGCGAGCCTCACGGCCTCGTCGCGGTGGCCGAGCAGCACGAGCGCCGGGGCCAGGATCACCTCGAGCGACTCACGGCGCGGATCGTCCGAGGGCAGGTAGGCGACGGCCAGCCGCAGGAGTTCGGCGGCGTCCTCGGGCGCGCGGGACACCAGTCGCCGGCCCGCCCTGAGCAGCCAGTCGACGGTCCAGCCGTCCACGACCGGTACGGCGCCGGGGCCGCGCAGGGCCGCGAGCAGCTGCTCGGCCACCCGCTCGACGGCGAGCCCGGCGTCGGCGAGCGCGCGTGCGGCCTGGAGGTGCAGCGCCAGCCGCAGCCCGGCCGGCGGCCGCTCGTACAGGGCCTGGCGGATCAGGGGGTGCCGGAACGCCAGCAGCACGTCCGACTCGGTCAGCACCCCGGCCGCGGTGGCCTCCTCCAGGGCCGCGGTCAGCTCCAGCGCGGACCGGCCGACGATCGCACCGAGATCGGTGACGGAGAAGGCCGGGCCCAGAAGCGCCGCCGAGCGCAGCAGGCCGGTCGTGCCCGTGGACAGGAAGCCGAGCCGGTCGGAGATCGCGTCGGTCAGCGTACGGGGAAGGCCGCCTCCGGTCTCCCCGTCGAGCTCCGCGGTGTCCTCCTGCCGCCGCACCTTGTCCTCGCGGACCAGCGCGTCCACCATCTCCCGCAGGTAGGCCGGGTTGCCGCCCGCGAGTTCGGCGGCGCGGCCGAGCCGGTCGCCGAGCAGGCCGGCGCCGGTGAGCTCGGAGGTGAGTTCGGCGGCCAGCCGTGTGACGGCGGCAGGCGGCAGCGACGCGAGGGTGATCACCTCGGCGCCGGAGGACGTCAGGCCGCGCTTCAACGTCACCAGGTCCGGCCGGCACGGCACCGGGCGGCACGCGCCGACGACCAGGAGCGGGCTGCGCTGGGCGAGCCGGCTCAGCCGGTGCAGCAGCAGGATGCTGGACTCATCGGCCCACTGCAGGTCATCGACGGCGACGACCAGGGGCCGGCCCGCGCTGAGGCGGTCGACCAGGCCGAGCAGCCGTTCCGTCGCGGCCGCCACCGGGTCGGCCGGCCGTCCGGCGGGCGCTCCGCACGAGAGCAGGTCCGCGATCTCCCGGAGTTCCGGATCCTTCGCACCCGGCTCGGCGCCGAGACAGTCGAGCATCACGTGCAACGGGATCCGGCGGCCGAACTCCTCCGCGGCGCCGGCACGGATGTGACAGCCGAGGCTCGCCGCCTCGGTCAGGAACGAGTTCAGCAACGCCGACTTGCCGATCCCCGGTTCGCCCTCGATCCACACCGAACGACCCGCACCGTCCATCGCGTCGTGCAGCAGATGGCGCAGCCGGTCCAGTTCGTCGTCTCGGCCGATCGGTGAGCCGGACGGAGGGGAGACAGTCACCTGACGCTCCGTTCGATGTGGTTTTACCAATATTTCGTACCGAACTCCAACACAGCGTACGGGTGGGCGTCGGTGAGTCAAGGGATGTCGTGCGACAAAGTTTTCTCGGTCGTAACGAGTAGGTAGCACGAAACGCCGTCCCGGCCCGCCGGGCGCATGGTGTCGACGCCTGGTACGGCCGAGGCCGGACGGTCGGTTCATCCGGATCAGGGGACGGTCGCGAGCGCGTCATCTCCGCCATGACGTGCGGAAGCCGCCGGCGTCCGTACGGGCGTCGTCGCGCCCGGCCGGGAAGAGAAGGGGGCCGGCCCCCCGCCGATCGCGGGGAGTCCGGCCCGGCTCAAATTGGAGAAGATCCCCGCGCTTCGCTACCGGGATCCAATCCCTGAATAGGGCGAGTCCATATCTCCGCGTCGGTCGGCGTCCTCGGTGCCACCGGGCCGCCAGCCGCGCTGCCGTCCGCGCCGGAGCGCCGCGACGACCAGGGCGCCGAGCGCCGCGCAGCCGGTCACCGCGGCCGAGGTGATGAGCGCGAGGTGTTCGGCGCTGTGGTCCTCCGGCGCCGGCAGGACGATCCGCACCGGCCTGGCCTGCGGCTTCGGCGCGACCTCGCCGGACTCTTCCGGCAGCGCGGTCGTCACGGCCGCGACCGGGTCGACCATCCCGTAGCCGAGCAGTGGGTCGGGGAGCGGTCCCGTCGGATGGTCGGCCGTGGCCTCCAGGCGGTGCCGTACCTCGTCGGCCTTGAGCGTGGGCCGGTAGTCGCGCACCAGCGCCGCCGCACCGGCGACGAACGCGACCGCCACGCCGCTGGCGGACGCGGTGACATTTCCGTTCCCCTGGGGGGCGACGCTCAGTAGACCGGCGCCCGGCGCGGCGAGCGCCGGCCGGCCCCCCGACCCGGCGGTCGAGACCGGCCGCCCGTCCGACTGGATCGACGCGACCGCCAGCACGCCGGGCAGACCGGCCGGGTACGCCGGTCCACTGGAGGAGGCCGCCCCGGTCGTGTCCGTCGAGGCGACGACGACCACGTCGTGGGCGTTCGCGTAGGTGACCGCGGCGCGCAGGGCGGGTGGCGCGGTCGGTGAGCCGAGCGCCACCGCGATCACTCGGGCACCCCCGTCCACGGCGGTCCGGATCCCCGTCGCGAGCTTGCCGGGGTCGACGCCCTGCTGCTCGTCGGCGGCGACCCGTATCGGCAGCACGCGCACACCGGGTGCGATCCCGACCAGGCCGTGTCCCGCCATCGGCCGCGCGGCAAGGAGACCGGCGACGAACGTGCCGTGCCCCCGGCAGTCGGTGTCCGCGGCGCGGTTCGTGCTCACGTCGCGGCCGGGCAGCACGGCCCCGGCCAGCGCCGGCGATGCCCCGCTCACACCCGTGTCGACCACGCCCACGACGAGGCCGCCACCGCGGGTGAGGGCCCACGCCCGGTCCGGGCCCAGGACCCGCTGTGCCCACGGCACGTCGCGGATGACCGTCCTGGCCGGTGTGGCGCATTTTGTCGCGGCCAAGACCGGTGCCCCCGTGAGAAGCGGCGCGCCGGTGAGCGCCGTTCCCGCGAGGACCGCCGCGAGCCGACGCGGCGCGCTCATCGGCCGCTTCCGTTCTGGGTGTCGGCCGGCGGCAGCCAGCCGACCTGGAGCTGCGTCGCGCTCCGGCGCGTCACCACGAGCCCGCGACCGGGCGGGAACTGCCGCGGCCGCATCCCGTTGAGCAGCGGCATCTCGTTCGGCGGGCAGGACAGTGCCAGATCGGGCGTGTTCGACTCCTGCAACCGGCGTACGACCGGGTCCATCGACAGCCGTCCGGAGCCGGCCGCGCTCCGGGCCAGCACGACGTGCAGCCCGATGTCGGCGGCCTGCGGAAGCAGGTCCATCAGCGCGTTGAGCGGTCCGCCCATCGGGCTGGTCAGCAGGTCGTAGTCGTCCACGAAGATGTACACGTCCGGGCCCGCCCACCAGTCGCGCCGGGCGAGCTGCGCCGGCGTCACGTCGGCGCCGGGCATCCGCGCTCGCAGCCGCGTCGCCAACCCGTCGACGATCTCGGCCGCCGCGCTGGCGGAGAACGCGAAGCCGAGACGGTACTCCTCCGGCACGACCTCGAGCAGCGCGCGGCGTGAGTCGATGAGGACGACCTCGGCCTCGCCCGGCTGGTACGTGCGAGCGACCGCCTGGGCGATGAGGCGCAGCACGCCGGTCTTGCCGCTCTCGGTGTCACCGAGCACGGTCAGGTGCGGCTGGGAGTCGAAGTCGTGCCAGACCGGTGCCAGGTCCGACTCGCCCCAGCCGAGCGCGACGCGCATCCGGCCGGCCGGCTCGGGCAGGCGTTCGGCCGGGAGCACCGCGGGCAGCATGCGCACGGGCGGCGCGACCGGCCCGTCCCAGCAGTCGGCCACGCTCTCGGCCATCGCGCGCGTCGCGGTCGCGAGGTCATCGGTGCGCGAGCGGCCGTCGATGCGCGGGATGGCGGCCAGGAAGTTCATCTTGTCCATCGTGAGCCCGCTGCCCGGGGCGCGCGGCACCCGTGCTGCCGCGCGCATGTCGATCACCGAGTCGATCGAGTCGCCGAGCCGCAGCTCCAGACGCGTGCCGAGCTGGTCGCGCAGCGCGCTCGGAATGTCGGACCAGCGGCCCGAGCTGAGCATGAGGTGCACGCCGTACGTCAGGCCGCGGGCGGCGAGCTGCCGGATCGGCCCGTCGTGCTCCTCGAAGTCGGAGCGGAGTGAGGCCCAGCCGTCGATGACGAGGAAGACGTCGCCGTGCGGGTCGTCGGGGAACCGGCCGGCGCGGCGCAGCGCCCGGTACGCGGCCATGTTCTCGATGCCCTCTTCGGCGAAGAGGCGTTCACGCCGGCTCAGCACGCCCTGTACCTCGGCGACCGTCCGGCTGATCCGCTCCGCGTCCATCCGGCCGGCGACGCCGCCGATGTGCGGCAGTTCGCCCAGTGTCGACAGCGTGCCGCCGCCGAGGTCGACGCAGTAGAACTGCACCTCGGCCGGGGTGTGCGTGAGTGTCAGCACCGTGATCAGCGTGCGCAGGAGCGTGCTCTTGCCGGACTGGGTGCCGCCGGCGATTCCGACGTGGCCGCCGACGCCGGACAGGTCGACCATCATCAGGTCGCGTACCTGCAGATAAGGCTTGTCGACCACCGCGACCGGCACGACCAGCCCGCCGCGTCCGGGCCAGGTCGCCGGCGTCAGGCCGAGGACCGGGTCGGGCACGAGAGGGGGGAGCACCTGGTCCAGCGTGGGCGGGTCGGCGAGTGGCGGGAGCCACACCTGGTGGGCCGGCGGCCCGGCGTCGCGCAGGCGGCCGACCGCCACCTGGAGCAAAGTCTCGACGTTCTCCTCGGCCGCGGGCATCCCGGCCGGCGCCGGCGCGACGGGTTCCGGCTCCGGCGCGAGCGCGAGGTCCGGCACCGCCACGTGTGACGCGCTGAACGGTACGACCTGGCGGCGGACCTCCTCCTGCCGCTGCTCGGCGGTACGCCGCCGGTACCGGCCCGAGACGTACGCGGCCTTGAACCGCATCAGCGTCGCCACGTCCGAGCGCATGTAGCCGTTGCCGGGCGCGTTGGGCAGCTGGTACGCGTCCGGCACGCCGATCACCGACCGGCTCTCCATCGCCGAGAACGTCCGCAGTCCGATCCGGTAGGACAGGTGGCTCTCCAGTTTGTGCATGCGCCCGTCGTCGATGCGCTGCGACGCCAGCAGGAGGTGGACGCCGAGTGAGCGGCCGAGGCGGCCGATCATGACGAACAGTTCGGAGAAGTCGGGGTGGGAGGCGAGCAGCTCGCTGAACTCGTCCACGACGACGAACAACGTCGGGAGCGGGTCGAGCAGGGTGCCGTTCACGCGTGCCGCCTCGTACTCGCGTAGCGAGCTGTAGTTGCCCGCGCTCCGGAGCAGCTCCTGGCGGCGCATCATCTCGCCCTGCAGCGCGTCCTGCATGCGCTGCACCAGCGGCGCTTCGTCGGCGAGGTTCGTGATGACCGCCGATGTGTGCGGCAGTTCGTCCAGGCCGAGGAAGGTCGCGCCGCCCTTGAAGTCGACCAGGACGAAGTTGAGCACCTCGGAGGAGTGGGTGAGCGCCATCGCCAGGACCAGCGTGCGCAGCAGCTCGCTCTTGCCCGATCCGGTGGCGCCGATCAGGAGGCCGTGCGGCCCCATCCCGCCCTGCGCGGACTCCTTGATGTCGAGCTCGACCCGGCTGCCGTCCTCGGCGATGCCGATCGGCACGCGCAGCCGGTCCGGGCCGTCGGCGCGCGGCCACACGCGGGTGGGCTCGAGCGTGTCGAGGTCGCCGATCCCCAGCAGCGTGCCGAGGTCGAAGTCGGTGAGCATCGGCTCCGCGATGTCGGCCGTCGCGCCGAGACGGAACGGTGAGATCGTCCGGGCCAGTGCGGTCGCCCTCGGCGCGCTGAGGCGGTCCGGCAGGCCCAGCGAGGTGCGGATCTCCTCGCCGCCGCGGTCGAAGCGGACCATCTCCATCGACTCGGAGGTGACCTCCAGCCGCAGAGTGCCGCGGCCCGGCGCCATCGGCAGCCCGGAGGAGACGTTCAGCACGATGGAGTTCCGGTAGCCGGTGCCGGCGAGCCGCGACTCGGCCGGCACGTCCACGCCGTCCACGATCACGACGACGTACGGCTCGTCCCGGGTCGGTGTCGCCCCGGGCTCGAACCGCCCGCGACTCTCCATCTCGGTGGCGAGCAGGGCGTCGAGAGAGTCGATGCCGTCGGCGTGCAGCCGCGCCTGGCCGGCGCCGTCCTGCTGGGTGCCGTGCTGGTTGTGCGGCAGCCACTTCACCCAGTCCCACTCGGCGGCGTGCTCGGGCGCGGCGCAGACCGCGACCTGTAGCTCGTCGGGGGAGTGGAAGGTGACGAGCTGCGCCAGCATCGCGCGGATCAGCTCACGGCCCGCGGCCTCGTCGCCGCGCAGCCGTACCTGGGCGAAGCCGCGCAGGAACACCGCGGCCGGCAGGTCGGTCACGGTCGTGTACGCGCGGATGAACCGGCGCAGCGCGCGAGCGCACAGTGGTTCGAGGTCCTCGACCGGCTTGGTCTGCATCGGGTTCATCGTCATCGCCAGCCGCTGCGGGCCGGTACCGATGCGCACCTCGGCGAAGTCGGGGTGGGTCGGGCGCCGCTCCCACAGCCGGCTGCTCATGGCCACCGACCACAGCCCGGCCGGGTCGGGGTGCTGCCACGCCAGCGACTCGCGCTGCTCGTTGGCGACGGACCGTACCTTCTTGCGGGTCTGCGCCAGGTAGCGGAGGTAGTCGCGCCGTTCGCCGCGCATCCGCCGCTTGCGTTCGCTGGTGGTGCGCCCGACCTGGCCGAACACCATCGTCATCGAGGTCAGTGCCATGAGCCCTGCGGCCATCAGGCCGAGGCCGGGCTTGGACGGCGAGACGAAGATCAGGATCGTCACGCTCGAGCCGATCGCCATCGGCAGGTACATCAGCAACATGCCCATGTTCCCGGTGGGCGCCTCCGGCAGAACCGGGGGTTCCTGCAGGGACAGCTCTCCGCTGGGCATCGCGGGCGGTGACTGCCGTGGCGGCCGCCGGAACAGCGTCGTACTCACGAGCACGCGTCCTCTCCGGGGCGTCGTGGTGTTCCCCTTTGCTATAAGCCACGGCTCCCGACGTCCGTACGGTTCCGAGACGGTCATGTTTCCGGCGAATGAACTCCCGGCCGACCGGGAGCCGTGCTCTCAGCATGGCGACATCGCAGACACTGGGCTCCGGCGAGATGTGCCGGCTGACGATTTGTGGCCCGGCCTCCCGCATCGAACTGGCCGTGCCGGCACACGTGCCGCTCGCCGACCTGCTCCCGACGTTCCTGGAGCACCTGGGTCCCGAGCTGGCCGCGGCCGGTTCCGGGCATGACGGGTGGGTTTTGCAGCGGCTGGGTGAGCCGCCGCTGGATGAGGATCTGGGTACGGCGGCGCTGGGCCTGTACGACGGTGATGTGTTGCATCTGCGGCCGCGTGCGGATCATCTGCCGCCGGTCGATTTCGATGATCTGGTGGACGGGGTGGCGACCGGGACGGCCGAGCGCGGGGACCGATGGCGGCCGGAGACGACGCGGCGGTTCGTGTTGTCGCTGGTCGCCGCGGCGCTGGGGCTGGGCGTGGCGGTCGCGCCGATGAGCGGTACGGGCGCCATGGCGACGCTGGTGGCGGCGATGGCGAGCGTCGTGTTGTTGCTGGGGGCGGCGGCGGCGTCGCGTGCGCTCGGTGACCGGGCGGCGGGGATCGTGCTGGCGGCGGGGTCGATCGGGTTCACGGTGGTCGCGGGCCTGGCGCTGCCGGCCGGTCAGGCACGGGCGCTGACCCCGGGGAGCCTGGTGAGCGCGCCGGGGTTGCTGGCCGCGGGTGCGTGGGCGGCGACGGTGGCGGTGCTGGCGCGGCCGGCGGTGGGCGGGGTACTGGCGGGTTTCACCGCGGCGGTGTTCGCGGCGGTCCTGACGGGGCTGGGTGGGCTGCTGGTCACGGTCGGGGTGGCGGACGTGGCGGGGGCGGCGGCGATCGTGCTGGCGGGTGTGCTCGCGCTGGGTGCGGCGGTGCCGGTGATCGCTTCGCGGTTCGCGGGGTTGCGGATCCCGCCGTTGCCGACCAGCCCGGATGAGTTCCAGCAGGGTATCGATCCTGAACCCAGCCGGGTGGTGCTGGAGCGGACCGCGCGTGCGCACGAGCACATCGGATCGCTCTATGTCGGTCTGGGTGTGGTCGCCGCCGGCTGCCTCATGGTGATCGGCACGACTCAGGGCATCGCCGCGCGGACCCTGGCGGCGGTCGCGTCGCTCCTGCTGCTCCTGCACGGGCGCGATCTGCTCGGCGTACGGGCCCGGCTCGCGGTGTTCGTGCCCGGAGTGGCCGGGCTGGCGACCGTCCTGATCGACCTGACCCTGGACCAGCCCGCGACCGTACGGCCGGTGGTCGTGGCCGGCCTGATGCTCACGGCCGGGCTGCTGCTGTCGGTCGCGCGGACCCTGCCGGGGCGGCGGCTCCTGCCGCACTGGGGGCGGATCGCGGACCTGATGCACACGACCACCGCGATCGCGGTCATCCCGCTGGTGCTGGCGGTCGTCGGGCTGTACGCGCGGGCGCGGGCGGGATGGGCGTGAGCGAGATGACACGAGTCGGATCGGAGGTGTGTCGTGCACAACCGGCGTGATCAAGTACACGCGCACGGGTTCATGGTCGGCCGGCTGGTCTCGGCGCTGATGCGTGCCGAGCCGGACATGGCGGTCCCGCCCATGCGCCGCTCGTGGAGCGGTCTGATCATCGGTGCGCTCATCGCCGCGCTCGCGGTCGCGGGGTTCGCGGTCTTCGCCATCGTCTCACCGGGCGGTGCGACCGCGTGGCGCAAGCCGGGAACGCTGATCCTCGACAAGCAGACCGGCACCCGCTACGTCCTGGCCGCCGGGCAGTTGCGGCCGGTGCTCAACTACGCCTCCGCGCGGCTGCTGCTCGGCTCGAAGCTGACCGTCGACTCGGTGGCGACCAAGTCGCTCCAGGACGTGCCGCGCGGTGGGCCGGTGGGCATCATCGGCGCGCCCGACGCTCTTCCTCATGGCGGCCGTGAGAGCGCTCCATGGCTCGCGTGCGCCTCCTCGACCGGCGCGAAGCCCGCGCTGACCCTCGCGATCGGCGCCGACCCGGCCGAACAGCCGATGACCCCGAACCAGGCCGTGCTCGTACGGACCACGGACGGGACGACGTACCTGGTGACCGGCGGCCGGCGCCTGCGGGTGACCGCGCCGTGGGTGACGCGTGCGCTGGGGTTCTCCGACGGTGCCGCGATCGGCGTACGGGACGCGTGGATCGACACGCTGCCTGCCGGGCCCGACCTGCCACCGCCCGCGACCCCCGAGGTCGGTAAGAACGCTCCGGACCTGGACGGGCATCCGGCGACGGTCGGCGAGGTCTTCGTCGTACGCGGCGCGGGCACGGACCAGCGCCTCTACCTGCAGACCACCGGCGGGCTCCAGCCGATGACGCAGACCGCGGCCGCGCTCGCCCTCAGCGACCCGAAGACCGCCACGGCCTACCCCGGCGGGACCGTGGGCACCCGCGACCTCAGCCCCGCCGCGGTCGCCGCCTCCCAGATCCTGCCGACGCCCGGCTGGATGGCGCAGCTGCCGCCGGCGCCGCCGACCCTTGACGCCGTCACCGGCGGCCGGATGCCCTGCGTCCGCTCGGTGCCGGGCGCGAACCGCATCGACACCTCGATGGTGACGGTGCCCGCCGTACCCGTCACCGCGGCGAACGCGGTGTCCGCCACGACCGCGGCGGCGGGGACGGCCACCGCCGCCGACCCGGCCGGGAACCGGATCGCCGACCAGGTCGTGATCGCCCCCAAGGCGGGTCTGCTCGCCCGCACTCTTCCCGCGCCCGGCGTGCCGGGCGAGGGGCTGTACCTCGTGACCGAGGACGGGGCGAAGTTCCCCGTCGCGAACGACGCGGCGGCCACCGCTCTCGGCTACTCGACCGCCACGGCCACCGCCGTGCCGGCCGACCTGCTGGCGCTGCTGCCGACCGGACCCGTACTCCGCACGCTCGGTTCGGGAGGTGGCTGACCGCAGACCTCCCCCTCGAAGCGCAATTCTCGAACTCACCTAGGAGAGGCACATGGCCGCAGGCCAGTACGGAAGTTTCGACCCTTCGAGCTACCACTTCAGCGACCAGGATCTGCAGCAGATCATCACGAAGACCGCAAACGCGGTCACCGAGATGAACACCGTCAACAGCACGGTGCAGGCCCACACCGACTCCCTCGTCGACGCGAACAGGTCCGACTCGGGGCAGATCCTGTCCACGCACCTGACCACGTGGACGACGGACTTCAACACCTGCGTGAACAACCTGAACGACCTCAACTCGAAGGCCACGGCGCTGCTGCAGGTCAACCGCAGCACCGGCCTCGACACCACCAGCCAGGCCAGGTAACAGGCCCGTCCCGAGACCAAGGAGAACCCTTCGATGGCAGACCAGTTCACCGTCAACCACGGCAACTACAGCGACGTGAACGCCGGTCTGGTCAACCAGATCGTGCGCATGGACACGATCATGGACGACCTCAACCAGACCCTCACCCGCATCGGCCAGGCCAGCCAGGGCAAGGCGACGCCGCTCTGGGAGGAGCAGCAGTCCACCTGGAACCGCTCCTACACCGAGATGAAGAGCGAGCTCAACGCGCACACCCAGTCCTCGATCAACGTCGCCGAAACGTTCAAGGGCGGCGACGACCAGGGCTACCGGGTGATGTCCTGACCGTCGGCCGGCGCATGGACCGACGTCGATTCCACCTGACCGAGTGATTCTCCTCCCGGGGCCGATGGCGGCCCACCGGCCCCGGGAGCTTCCCCTGCCCGACCCCTGTCTTGGAAATGAGGAGACCCATGGCTGACAACGACGGCCACATCACGTCATTCGACAAGGCGCACTATGACCAACTGATCGCCCATCTGCGGGACGTCGACAACGTCCTCGACACGACTCCGGCGTACCTGGGGCCGTCGGCCGACCTGAAACTCGACACCACGCTGGGCTCCAGGTTCCACCCCGGTTCGCAGGACTGGACGGTGGCGAAGGACTTCGTCACGCAGGCGACCACGTTCGGAAACTCGGTGCACACCCGCCTCACCGGCTACGAGACGGACGTACGGGCCTTCTTCACGGCGCTCAAGAACGCCGAGGACGTCTTCGACGACACCGACGACCTGACGACGTACGACGCCTCGAAGTTCGCGCAGGAATACCCAGACGTCGGCGGCGGCACCCCGACCTGACGCCGTTGTTCGATTTCGGCTGACCGCATGAGCCCGAAGGAGGAAGAGCCATGGCGGATGATTCCGGCGGTGTGAGCATCCCCAGTACCGATAACTGGAGCGAGTGGACGTTCGAGCAGGTTCTCAAGGCGCTCACCGGCGAGGGCGTCGACCTTCATGCGGCAGCCAAGGCGAACTGGTTCACCTTCAACCCCAGCCCCGGCGAGAAGGACGAGCTCCCGTACCACGCCTGGGGCGAGTACTTCTACGGCGCCAACATCAACCACGAAGCGGTCGCCGCATGGACCACGGCGGTCAACACGATCGACGAGATGATGCCGGACGTCGCGCTGGGCAAGCGCGGCAGCATGAACGCGCAGACCCTCAAGGACCTGGAGGGAGCGATCAGGGGGTTCGGCACGTGGGCGCAGACCGTCGGGGACGGCATGACGTCGTGGGCCGACCGGCTGGATTCCGACGATTCAGGTTTTCGCGGCAAGGCCGCGTCTTTGATCCAGTGGCGGCTCAAGGCGAACGGTGACGGGCTGGCCGACACCTACGAACAGGTCAACTCCCGGCACGGGAGGCCGATCGCGGACGTCGTCGGCGAGGCCGCCACCGAGCTCGCCGCCTTCAACGCGACGATGTCGGGGCGCTGGAACACCGCGATCACGCTGAACATCCGCGACTGGGTCACCAACAGCATCGACGGGCTGATGAGTTCGATCATGAACTACCTCATCAAGGTGGGTATCCAGCTGGGCCAGCCCGGTTACGTGCTCAACAGCTTCAACTCGGACGTTGACGCCGGAAAGGCCTACATCCGAAGGGTCCTGGCGGAGTATCCGAAGGGCAACCTGCTCACCGCCGACGGATGGGCGAAGATCAGTCAGGACTTCACCAACGGCCTGTTGTCTCTGCTCAAGACCATCCTCGACGAAACGGCACAGACCGCCATCGCGTCACTCAGCCCGAAGTACGTCCTGGCGACGAGTTCGCTGATCGAGATCACGGCGCCACCGACGGAGACGCCGCCGCACATCCCCACCGACGACGGCAACGGGCCACCGGACGGCAGTGGTGACGGGAACATCCCTCCACCACCGGATGGCAGCGGCGACGGGAACATTCCCCCGCCGGACGGCGGCGGCGATGGCAATATTCCTCCGCCGCCGGACGGCGGCGGTGGCGGCGACATTCCTCCGCCGGATGGCAGCGGCGGGAACGTCCCTCCGCCGGACGGCAGTGGCGGCGGTGACGGCGACCTCAATCTGCCGGCCGACGGCAGTGGCGGCGATGGCGGGCTCAACCCGCCGGGCGGCGGCGACGGTCCTCCGGCCGACGGCGCATTCGTACCCGCGCTGGTGCCTCCGGGCGGAGGTACCGGCGCCGGGGGAGATGGCTCGGGATCGGGAAACGGCGTCGGGCCCGGCGCGGACGGCGCGTTCGACGAGAACGGCCCGGGCGACGGGCTCATCACGCCACCCGACGGCAGCGGCGACGGCGGGGGCGGCTCCTTGCTGCCGCCCGGCTCGGACAAGTCCAGGGCCGCCCTGCCCCCGGGCGGAGACGGGTCGGGCGGCTTCGGCTCCGACCCTGGAAAGGACTTCGACCCGGGAGGCGCGCTGGGCGCCGGGGCGGGTGCCGGAGCAGGCGGCCTCGGCGGGTTCGGCGGGGCCAATGGCGGTCTCGGCGGTGCCGGAAACGGCTTCAACGGTCTCGGTGGCCTCGGGGCGGGCGGTGCCGGGCTCGGAGCCGGGGCCGGGGGCGGACTGAGCGGTCTGGGCGGGCAGTTCACCGGTGGAAGCCCCGGCATGAACGGCGCGGCCGGGGCCTCGGGCGGGTCCTCGGGTGGAGAAGGCGGCGTCCCGTTCTTCCCGCCGATGATGGGCGGTGGCGCCGGCGGAGCCGGCGGCGAGAAGCCGCAGGAGCGGGAGCGGCAGACCTGGCTGTCGGAGGACGAGGAGATCTGGGGCACCCGGGTCGCCGTCGGCTCCGGAGTCGTCGGCCGCTTGGACGAGGAGGAGTTCGACGCCGAGGAGATCCCGCTGACCGGTCCGACCCGCAGGCAGCGGCGAGCGGACGCCCCACGACGCCCGCGCCCCGCCGAGCAGGCCGAGCGCGAGGCCGCGGAGGCCGGCGAGCAGGCTCCCGGTACGGCATAGCCACGAACAGCAGGCAGTCCACAGACAAGGAGAAAGGGATGTCGAATCCCCAGGGTTTCGATCTGGAACACGCCATCGCCGACCTGCGGGCCGAGCAGGCCCGGATCAAGGAAGCCACCGAGCACATGGTGAGCCTCACCGGGTCCGCGATGTCGAAGGACCGGATGATCACGGCGACCGTCGACAGCCGTGGCCGGCTCGTCGACCTCAAGCTCGAGGGCACTCGTTACCGCAAGCTCGCTCCGGCGGAGCTGACCACACGCATCGTCGACGTCGTACGAGAGGCACAGGAGGACGCGGCCCGTACGGCGGCGAACGCGCTCTCGGGCCTGCTGCCCGACGGACTCGGCATGCCGGCCGACGGTGACTTCGACATCGAGGCGATGTTCGACGCCGCGGTCAGCACGGCGCGGGCCACGGCCGAGATCGACACGGAAGGAGCCGGCAGCGATGGCTGAGCAGGACGACACCTTCTCCGTCGACATCGACGCGCTCGAGCGCGGCGGTGTGGACGTCAAGCACCTCGCCACCCTCGCGGCGAGCATCTACGGAGACCTCTTCAACCTCACCGACAAGTACGGCCACACGCTGGGCGGGAACGGAGACGTCGGCAAGTCCTTCGAGACCAACTACTACCCGGGCGCGGACGCGAGCCTGCAGTTCCTCAAGGATCTGAAGGACCTCGTGGACGCACACGGCAGCAAGGTCATCGATCTGGGTGACCTCTTCGGCAACGTCGACGACACGACGATCGACGAGTCTCACGGCGGGCACAGGCACTGACGTCATGGCGATCGAGGTGCCCGAGGGCGTTCAGGGACTGTTCCTCGTACTGACCGGGGAGAAATGGCCGACTGCGAATGAGGACGTTCTGCGGGAGGTCGGGGACGCCTGGGGTACCGCGAGTGATCGCCTGGAGAATGAGCTGGGCCCGTACCTGGTTCATGTCGTTCAGAAGATCAGGTCGGATTTCACGGGAAAGTCGGCGATCAAGTTCGCGGACATGATGGCGCCGTACGCGGCTGACGACCCGCGCTATATCCCGGAGGCGGCGGCGCAGTTCCAGCAGTTGAAGAAGTTCCTGCTGGACGCGTCGACGCAGGTGGAGTACACGAAGATCATCTCCATCGAGGAGCTGGTCTTGCTGATCGCCCAGATCGCATGGGCGATCGCGATGGCGTTCTGGACCGACGGGGCGAGCATGACGTGGCTGGCCGCGCGGATGGCCATTGTCAGGTTCCTGCTGAAGACCTTGTGGGGACGGCTGATCCTGCAGTTCGTCCTGGCCGAGGTGTTCGGGATCGCCTTCCAGCTGGCCCTGGACGTGCTGACCCAGGCGATCCAGTTCGCCAAGCACACCCGCACCGAATGGGACGTCCACGCGACGATCAGCGCGGTCGAGGTCGGCGCGGTCGGCGGCCTGCTGTCGATCCCGTTCTCCGCGATCAGCCACTTCGTCTCTCACCATCTGACCACCGCGCTGTCGCGCGTTCTGAGCCGCGAGATCGACATCTCGGTGCTGAAGCCCGTCGTGGTGCGGGCGGTGAACGACGCCGCCCGCAACCTGGAGAACACGCCGATCACCAAGGTCACCAAGGACATCGCGGACAACCTGCTGAAGACCGCCGACAAGCCGCTGCGTGTACGGATCGCCGAGATCGGCCTGCCGGCGCTCATCCACATGACCGAGGAGGGGCTCCACGAGGCCATCACGGAGGGCACCGTGATGGCGATGAACGGGCAGGGCTTCCAGTTCAACCCCTTCTCGTTCACCTCCGGTGTGGCGGGCAGCATCGCCGGGCAGGTCGGGCACGGCATCGGCCACATCCTGGCCACGCCCAAGCCGGTACGCGAGGGGTACTCCCATCTTGGCGAGAGTGAGGGTGACAGCGAGAACAGATCGCTGCTCGGTGCCGAGGGCCGACACTCCGACGAATCGACGCTGGTCAGCGAGACGCCCGAGTCGCGCGACTCCGTCGACGACCCGTTCGACGACCGGTACGCGGTGTCGCCGACCTCGCTGACCCGATCCTCGAGCACCTTGTCGAACGACTCATCCAGCAGCTCCTCCACCGTTTCGTCGAGAAGCACCTCCAATGGCTCGCCGAACGCCACCTCGAACGGGCGTGAGACCCCACCGCCCGTACCGCCGAAGGACCGGACACCTTCGTCGTCCTCGTCTTCGACCTCCTCGACCAGGACTCCGAGCATGAACGGCGGTTCGCAGCCGAGCGCGTCGTCGAACCACGAACAGACCGCGTCGGCCGGCGCCGAGACCACTCGCAAGGGCACCTCTTCCAACGGCACGAGGGACGAAGGCACCGCACGCCGTCCGGAGCTGGGCAGCAAGAACCCGTTCCGTGAGCCGAGCCGGTCCGTCGAGAATGAGAGCGCCGCGAGCCGTTCGGAGCTGGGCAGCAAGAACCCGTTCCGTGAGGCGAGCCGGTCCTCGACCGCGACCCCGGAGGGCACGAGTTCGAGCCGGTCCGTCGAGGACGAGAGTGCCGCGAGCCGTTCGGAGCGGGACAGCGCGAACCCCTCCCGCGAGGCGAGCCGGTCCTCGGCCGTCACGCCGAAGAGCACCGGCACGAGCCCGTCCCGCGAGGCGGCCGCCGGGAGCAACGAGGCCCGGGTAGGCCAGGAGGGCACGTCTTCGTCGCAGAACGGCCGTCCTCGGGACACGTCATCGTCGGAGCGCACGACGCGTGACAACAACCCCTTCCGCAATCGGAACGAGACGCCCGCGCCCGCGAGCTCGCCCCGCTCCGCCCCGGGTGCGCACACCGAACTGCCGGCCTCGGTGACGCGGGACGCGGCGCTCGTGGACGCCACCCGGCTCGCGTCCGTGACGGCGATGGACCTGCCGTTGTCCCGGCGGCTCGTCGTGGAGGGCGAAGGCACCGTCCCGGTCGAGGCGGCGAGGGAGGCCGCGCAGAGGACCGGTGTCGAGGTCGTGGCGCGGGTCGACCGCGCGAAGGCCGGCCACGGCCGGCGGCAGGGCGTCCGGTGGATGAGCTTCCCACCGGACGGCGGCCGTCCGAGCCTCGTGCGGATGACCCCGGGGGCGATCACCTCGCCCGGCTGGGCGCAGCCCAGGCTCGGCCGTGATGTGGTCCAGCGCGACTACCCCTGGCTGCCGAAGATCAATCCGCTGTCCGTCAAGCGTGGCGACTTCCTGACGAACTGCCTCCTCGCCGCGATCGGCGTCGACCTCACTCTCGAAGAGGCACGCCTCGACCCGACCGAGGATCCCGGCCTGCTGCCCTTCTACCAGGTGCCCCCGGACGCACGGTCGCCGTATGAGTACCTCGCCAACATGGGCAAGGGCGACCCGGTCGACGTCCCCGGCTACCAGGCGATCGTGGAGGCCGTACGCGAGGCCGGGCCGGGCTCGCGCGGAATGGTCCTCGTCGGTAAGCACGGGACCGACGTCGACCACATCTTCAACGTCGTTCACGACGGCAACGGGATCGTCTTCCTCGACGGCCAGAAGGGCGTCCAGGCGGACCTGCCGGCGAGCTTCCGCAGCCTGCAGTTCCTGCCCACGAGCGAGGACTTCCCGCGCCACACCATCGCGGTCAACCCGACGCCGTGGCAGCACGGGCGGTTCATCGGCGCCGAAACCGGCGACAACGGCGGCGACCGGACGGGTGGTCCCTTCCCCGGGCGGGGCGTACGCCTGGGCCAGACCGACGGCCGGGGCGCCGCGATTCCCGGTGTGGACAACGCCGTGCGTAAGGAGTCGGCGGCCCGCAGGGCCGAGGCCGAGGCGAAGGACACGGGCAAGGACACGCGGGGCGGGTGGCGTCCGACGACGCCGCGCCGTCTCGACCCGGTGACCATCGCCGACGTGCTGAGGGGCGACACCGGGCAGGAACCCGCCGCCCGCCCGGAGCCGTTCGGGGGCGAGGGCCGACGGCTCGGTAAGGGCGAGGGCACCGGGCTTCCGGGCCTGAGTGAAAAGGAGCGCAAGGAGGCGAAGGCTCGCCGGGCCGAGGCACAGAAGAAGACGGCGGAGGGGAGCGGGCCCGCCGCCAAGGGCCGGCAGGCCGGCCGCGGCGGAGCGCGCGACGCGGTCACGATCAGCGACCTGCCGCCCGAGACGAAACCGGAACGTTTCCCGGGTACGGGCCACACGCTCGGCAAGGGCGACGGCAAGGGCACCGGCATCCCCGGTCTGAGCAACGAGATACGCGAGAAGTCGGCGGCCGAGCGGCCGCAGCGTTCGCCCCAGGGCGCGAACCCGCCAGGGACGACGACCGAACCGTTCTCCGGCACCGGCCGGACGCTCGCGGACAGCGACGGCACGGGCACCGGGATCCCCGGCCTGACAGAAGAGGAACGCCTGGCGGCGGAGGCCCGCCGGGCGAAGGCCCAGCAGCAGGAGCAGACCGGCGAGGAGGAGCACGAGCGTACGGGCGAGGACCCGATCCGGCCGGAGCGGTTCCCGGGAGAGGGCAAGGCGGTCGGCGAGGGCGACGGCCGAGGCGCCACGATCCCGGGCCTGGACAACGAGACGCGGGAAAAGGCGGCGGCCGAACGCGCGAAGCGACCCGAGAACCGGCCGAAGCGACGCCAGGTGTACACGCCGCCGAAGAAGGTGACGTTCGCCGACCTGCGTGAGGAGGAGACCGCCGGCGACCGGAGGGGAAGCTCCGCCGGCCCCCGCGGCCGCTTCCAGCAGCAACGCGGTGCCGGCACCGTCACGCTGCTCGAAGAACAGGCCACGCCTGCCAAGGACACGGGCTCGGCGGGTACGGGCACCGCGTCCGCCGACCTGAACACCGACGAGTCGGCGACCACGAGTAAGACGACCACGGGCCAGGCCGTCGAGAACGAGGGCGCGGACAATCGCGGGGCGCCCCCGCCGTACTCGGCGGCGTCGAACGGCGAGGGCAAGTCCTCGGCCGCCGAGTCGTCCACGGCCCAGCCTTCGACGGCCCAGCCCGCCTCGACCAGGCCGGACGAGACACCAAGTGAATCCTCCTCACGCTCGTCCAGCCCGCCGCCCCCGTACGCGGCGTCCGAGACGGCCGCGCAGGACAAGGCGGACGACGAGCTCGCCGAGGCACGCGCGACGCTGGCCTCGCTGGACCGCAAGCAACGCGAGACCGTCATCGACCAGGCCAACTTTTTCGTCACTGATCTCAACGGGCAGCCGGCCGCCGCCGACATGGGCCCGAACCCCGCGCCGGTCGACCGGGTCGCGCTTCGCGTCGCGGCCGAGCTCGCCACGTCCGGACGCGAGTCCGCCGAACGCCTCGCCCGTCAACTCGTCCACGCCCTGGCCAAGCCCGCGCCCGTGCCGGCGCGCGTTCCTCGTGTCGCGGTCGACAACGAACGGGTCGACCTCGCGCGTTCGACGCTCAGCCTGCTCCGGAAGATGTCCGAGAAGCAGACCGTGGAGGTCCTCGACGAGGCCAGGGTGATCGTCGAGAGGCTGTCCGGCCGGCGGCTGGCGCTCGGCAAGCGCGGGGCGGCACATCAGCTGACCATGGTGTGGCTGCTGGCGGCGGCCGAGATCCCGTGGACGGGCCACCAGGCCGCCGAGGATCTCGCGGCAGACCTCCTCGGGGTGCCGCGGTCCGCGCCCGGATCTCCGTCCCGGTGGGTGAAGGGGTTCGGCAACGCGGCCAGGAACGACCCTGGACGGGCGCGTGTGACTCTCGGCCTCCGGGCCGACGTGACGGCCGAGGGGATCCTGGCCGAGGCGGACAGGATCCTGCGGGAGACCCAGCCGCTCGGCACGGGCGACGAGCGAGCACGCCGACGGGACCGGCTGATGATCGCCGCCGAGATCGCCCGCTCCGGACCCGACGCGGGCCGGACGCTCGCGACGGAACTTGCCGCGCACGCGGCCGCCTCGGCCGGCCGCGCCGCCAAACCGCGCAAGAAGGTCGCCTGGGCCGACGACGTCACCGACGGCGACGACACCGAGACCAAAGCGGAGAGTAAGGGCGAGACCAAGGCCGATGACCCGGCCCACGTGGTCCGCGACGAGGAGTCGGCGGAGGAGGAGTCAGAAGACGAGGAATGGTCGGACGAGGAGTCGGACGACGAGGACCACGAGGCTGATCTGAAGCCGGGTCACCAGGACCACACCGGCGACCCGGCGGAGTCGATCGCTCCGCACCAGACGGCCAAGACGGCGTTCACGGCTTCGGAACACGTGCCGATCGAAGAGCTGTACAACCAGACCCGTCTGGGCATGGTCGACGGTCGTACGGCCGCGCTCTGGCTGCCCGGCGCCCCCGAGGAGGGCCCGGCGTTCGACGTTGAGACGCTCGAGAAGCTCAGCGAGGTCATTCCCGACGGCACGGTCTTCGTGTTCGGCACCGTCAAGGACGGCAAGGTGGTCGCCGGCGGCCGGGAGATCCCCGTGGAGGCGCTGGCCGCGATCATCGCGGGCCGGGCGCCGGGCACGCGGCCGTTGCTGATGATGTCCGGTGGCGGCGCCGTGGCCGAGCAACTGTCACGCGCGCTGGACGAACCCGTCCTGGCGACTCCCTTCGAGGTGCGGTTCGACCCGGAAGCCGGCACGGTGATGTCCTACCGCTCCGCCGGCGTCGAGAGTGAAGCGAACGAGAAGGCCGAGGCACGGGACACCTGGTTCCGCGTGTACACGCCCGGCGACTCGAAGGGCATGCCCATCTTCGAGGGGCTGAGCACCCCAGAGAAGGTCAAGCAGAGCTCGGACGGCAACAAGGACAAAAAGAGCGGCAAGAAGGATAAGAAAGGGGACAACGGCAGCAAGGGCCGCAAGAAAAAACGAGGACAGCCGGACGACGACGACCCCGGGCCCGAGACGTCGTCCTCCCTGGACCCGGAGCATCAGAAGCGCCCGAAGCGGGAACTGCCGTCAAAGCCGCCCGACTCGGAGGATCCGGGCCAGCCGGCGCTCAAGCCCATCGTGGTCGATCCGATGGTCCCGGCGGTCGGCGTCCCACGCGCCGGCCTGCCGATGATGGCCGAGCTCATCCGGGAGGTCCGGGATCAGCTGGACGCCAGCGGCGCGCGGTACGCCGAGAACGACATCAACCTCCTCGCCCACCGGCTGCTCGCCAACTACCCCTACCTGCTGGGCGAGGGGAAGAAGAACGGCACGGACGGTCTCATGGTGCCGATGGGCAGTGCCGAGCTGCTCTTCACGCTCAACATCGACGAACCGCACGAACTGAGGAATCCGGGCGGCTCGACCCTCGCCCCGTCCGAGCTCCCAGCGGTGGACGACGAGCATCACGCCGTCGACACGATCAACGCGACGTACGCGACCGGCGCGCACGTGCAGACCCAGTCCGGCCAGACCGGTGCGACGCGTGGCGCGCTGTCGCTGTCGTTCGGGGTCGGCGTGACGCCGGGCATCCTGCAGGTCGTGAAGTTCTCCGCGTCCATTTCGGGCACCACCAACCAGTCGAACCGGTCGACCAGCCACATCGCCGATGCCGAGGGCGGTCACGTCGAGGACAACCGGATCGACGCGAACCTCGTGTCCTATACACCGCACTGGTCGTTCAAGATCCGTACCACCCCGAACGCCAAGTGGGAGAAGCAGGCCATCCACCGGATCGAACCCGAGGATGACCCCGGAGGCAAAAGCCCCGAGAAGCTGCTGCTGTGGATCCCCCAGCACTACCTGCAACTGCCCCCGTCGGACCAGGTCGTCGCGGCGGGCAAAGGGGTCCAGTCGAAGCGGTTGCCGGCCTTCTATGTCGCCTCGGGGCTCACGAACATCCCGAAGCTGTTCGACCAGATCGTCGAGGTGCTCGCCGAGCAGGGGCTCGACCTGCCGCTCAACAGCCTGCCCCGCCAGGAACTGCTCCACAAACTGTGGAACCTCAACGCGCACCTGGACGATGCGGTGAACCTGCCGAAGGGCTACCGGATCACGCTGCACAACAAGTACGGCCGTCCGATCGCACGGGTGAAGGTGAAGTCCGAGCGGGTGGCGGAGGTATCCCGGCGAGTCGGAACGACCAGCGACAAGGCGCATATCGAGAACGTACGTACGGCCATCGACGGGTCCAGCGGCGGCCACACCGTGACCAACACCAGCTCCCTGACGTTCCCCAGCGTGGAGTTCGACCTGATACCGAACCCGACCGGCATCAAGGGGCTCGGGCTGGGCGTCAGCACCGGGTTGACCTACACGTCCACGAACGCGGAGGGGGTCTCGACCGGCCGGGTCGGCCTCAACGTGCTCGTCCCCCGCAACACCAGCCACACCACCGCGTACTCCACCAGGTTCGACCACGTCGCGACGGTCAGCGTCCGCGGCAACCGCCCTGACCGCGCGAGGACGACCACCGACCCGGTCCGGGGCACGGCGCTGCTACGGATGCCGGAGGCGGCGGCGTACGACCACGGATTCTCGGTCGACCGCGGGGCGCTGAAAGAGCCGAAGCCCGGTCACAAGAACGAGTGGAAGCAGGACGCGATCCGGGGCACCGGGCGCCGCGACGGCGACGACGAGGTGACAAGGACGCCGCCGAGCTGGGTCAGAAGGGGCCGGGGCGTCGGCATGGGCCTGGTCATGGTCGACGACAAAACGGTCGACCAGCTGGAGAAGGCGCTCAAGGGTGAGCTGATCGACGCGGGCTTCCTGCCCGCCGACGAGAACGACCCGTTCGCCGGCTACTCCCGGACCGGCCACGGCAACAAGACCGACAGCCTGATCGACAACCTGGAACTCGTGGACAAGATGGTCTCCAGCCGGGGCCTGGACTCCCACTACGACCAGATCCACCAGGACGGGATGACTTTCACGCTCCGCAAGCGCACGGGCGGCCTCGGAGTGGACGTCGATGTCGACTCCGCGCGGGTCACGATCAAGGCGAGGCGTAGCAGAGGGCAGCGCCCGAAGTTCGTCCGGACCACGGACGAGTACCACACCGTCAACCTGGCCATGGGGATGGACTCCGCCGGGATGTCGGTCGCCCACAGTCGCAAGATCGCCTGGGGGGTGAAGTTGAAGGGGCTCTTCTTCGACCTGAAGGGCGCCACGATGGGTATGGAGTGGCAGCGGATCGTCGGCGCGACGGACTCGGTCAACATGCTCAACAACCGTCCCGAGCTGCTGGAGTACCCGGGCCTGGTGGACGAGTACGCGCTGACCAGCGACTACACCGTCACCATCGAGTACCAGCACTCCGGCAGGCTCCGGCGCGGAGTCCGCAACGCGGAACCGATCGAGGTCAAGGGGCAGGTCGCCAAGGCGTTCCTGCTGCCGTTGGGAACCACGGAAGGTCCGGAGTCGGCCGGGCCGACGCCGCGCGAGGTGCTCGACCAGGGCGTCGTCTACTTCCTGGACACGACCGGCGCGCGTCAGGAGGCCGGCCGTGCGCTGCGGGACATCACCGGTCCGGCGGGAACGGCCGACCTGGACGTGAGCACCTTCGCGAGCACCATCGAGATGCGTTCGCACATGAAGGAGATCCTGGCCGGCGAGTACACCACCGACCGGCCGTTCGACCCGGGGCTGTTCCGCGACAAGTTCGGCGCCATCGACATCAGCGGAGACATGGGCACGTCGCGGTTCACCGGCGCGACCTCGGACAAGTTCGTGCTGGGCGTCATCAAGCTCTGGCTGACCGAGGGCAAACTGACCGACAGCAACTCGACCGGCTGGACCTGGGACCAGCTCGACATCGCCGTGGGCGGTCCCGCCGGTGCGGCGACGCTGACCGGCGAGGTCGACGTCAACCGGCATTGGCAGCACAACCGCTCCACGAGCAGCGGGCGCTCCGGCGGCAAGGAGCTGATCCAGCTCGACTTCAACCGCGTCTACTCCTACCAGACGACGGTGAACATGCAGGTGAGGGGCCGTCAGGAGAAGCACGCCAAGCTGTGGCCGAGCGGCACTCCCCGCCACCATGACAACGCGATGCCGGGCCGCGTCATGGTGTACCTCCTGCCGGAGCCGGAGGCCCTGTCCCGCTACGCCGACGGGACCCTGCCGGTCTCCAACGCCCAGCTCGCGGACGCCATGGCACGCTGGAAGGCCGGCGAGCTCAAGCTGAGCGGCGATGTCGTCGCCAAGATCATGGCGCGCTGGCTGAACGACGCGCACACCCTGCCCGCCGGCGTGACCGACGATCGGGCCGCCCTGGCAGCCGCCCTGGTGGAACAGCACCAGATCGGCGGCGTCGGCGTGGTGCGCAGCGCCAAGGCCAGGGACGATTTCCACACGGCGTACGTGCGCATCAATCCGACCGCGCAACGGCTGGCGGCGCCGGGCGACCCGTACGACACCCCGCCACTGCCCAAGGCGCTCTCGGACTACTTGGACAACGCCACGCCAGGCGAGATGTCGAACGAGGGTCTGGCCGAGGCGATGCGCGCGTGGTCGACGGGAGAGCTGCCGCTGGGCGGTGACGCGGTGGCGGCGATCCTCTTGCGCTGGGTGAGAGACGTTCCCACGCTGCCGGAGTCACTACAGCACGTCGACCGTGACGGCCTCGCCCAGCGGCTGACCAGGCTGAACGACGCCGGCGGCCTGCCGATCAGGTCCCTGAGCCTACGGGAACAGTTCAACTTCGCGTTCTGGCAGTCGGCGGGCGAGGCGCCGGTTCCGTACCAGCACATGGAGATGCCGGAGTACCTGACCCGTGAGGACCCCAACGGCCGGTTCCTCGGACACTCCGGTGTGCAGGACCTTCTCTATGACAACGGCCGGTCGACCTACGACCTCGTCCGAGCGAAGGTGGAGGCCGTCGCGCCCGGCATGCTCGCCCGCGGCGCGGACGTGTGGACCGGGGACGGCCGCCGGATCGGCAAGATGCAGGGCACCGTCGACGCGCTGCAGTCGATCTTCGCCAGGGGTCGTGACCAGGCCATGTGGGAGGACGTGCTCGCCAAGGGCGGCTACTCGATCTACCTGGTCCACCCGGTCGGGTGGCTGCTGTCCGACGTCGTGGAGATCAACCTTTCCGACGTGCTCACCTCACAGCCGGAGGTGTACGACTTCAAGCCGAACACCGGCCTGGAGAACTACGGGCACGGTTATGAGGGCACATCACGGTCCAAGTCGCGGGACGGCGCGCAGGCCATCGTCGGCAAGTTCGCCCCGGGCGGCCCGAATGAGGGCGGCAACACCAGCCTCAAGGCCGGCGAGGGACACCACCGGGGCACCACCCACGCCGAGAACGCCGTCACCGAGCAGACGGTCTATGACTGGAGCGGGCACTACCGCGTGCGGCTCACGCATCGGCTGACGGTCACCGCGCGTCGGCTGAAGATGCCCGGGCGTCCGCTGAACAACCTGCTCATGAGTGGTTTCCAGCGGTGGACACTCGCGGGCTTGAGCCAGTCGGAGGAATTCGACGGCACACTGAACCTCCAGGTGCCGCGCGCCCTCGCCGAGGCCGGCCAGATCCGCGGTCCCGCGCCGCTGCGCGACCTGCGGCCGGCTCCGAAGCTGCCGCACAACGCCTACGTCACCGGGCTCAACATCGACCTGCTGCCGACCGGACGTTCGCTGCTGGACGAGCTGTTCGGGCCACGCTGGTACGAAAGGATGCTCGGTGCGCGGGCCAACGACGAGAACACCCGCTCCAGCCTGTCGCTGCCGGTGCTGCTGTCGCGTTCACACCTGACGAACCACGTGCGTGAGGCCGTCGGCGGCGGCCGGTACAAGCTGGCCGACAACTTGTTCATCCCCGGCGACTCCACCAGCCGCGCCACGATGTGGCTGGACGGACACCTGTACGACATGCAGGTCGTCGGCCGGATGAAGAGCGGCACCGGCACCGGCCGCTACATCAAGCACCAGAGCGGCACGACCGTGAGCAACTCCACCGACCTGAACCGCCTCACGCCAGGTTACGAGGTCTCGGGCAACGGCAACATCATGGACCACAAACCGGAGACGCAGCAGAACACCTGGAACTTCGCCGACGACGGTACCCGTACGACGTCGATGAACCAGAGCAGCGCCGGAACCGAGAACTACCGGCGGGAACAGCACGCGAAGGAGCAGGGGGCCACACTCCTGTTGCGCATGCGCGGCCAGTTCTGGCTCGAGGCGCAGAAGACCGGCCACCACCTCCACCGCCGCTCGGTGACCACCGACGGCGCGCCCGTGCGCAGCGATCCGGTGACCGGCGACGTGTACGTGGAGATGTTCGAGGCGCAGTACGAGGAACTGCGCGCCGAGATGGCACAACATAGGCGGGAGGCCCAGGCCGAGCTGCAGAACCGGGTGGACCCGGCCCAGTGGAACGGTCTGGACGCCATGGAGGGCATCGACCTGACCTCGCTGCTGGCGGACGCGGCGGCCGAGGGCATCGACGCCTTCCATGCCCACGACTACGTCATGGGGCGGATCCGGGAGGAACACGGCGCCAACCGTCCGCTGGTACTCGAATCCGAACGGACCGAGAGGCGGCGCTTCCACGCGATCGCGCAATGGGCGGTCGCGACGATGACGGCCGACCTGGCGGAGATCCGGAAGACGAACCCGGGCGAGCCGGATCCGGTTCCCCTGGCGGGCTACCGCGGTGCTGCCGCCTTGCAGCCGGACGAGCTCCCCGCCGGTCTTGACGAGGCCGATGTCGACGATGCGATCACCACAATGATCAATGCCGTCAACGATCTGCACGAGCGCCGTCCGGACAACCGGCACGGCGATCCGGCGCGGCTCCCGCTGGAGGCATCGGTGTTGTCGCTCGACCCGGTGTTCCTCGCCCGTGACATCGCGCACGAGCTGGGCGCGCATGTCATGACGCGCGTCCGCCGGCCGGACGGCACGTGGCAGAACCGCTGGGCCGATCCGAGCGGGCGGATCCACGTCTTCGACCCGGCGACGTTCCTCGTGACGCTCAGCCCGAAGGACGCCATGAAGGCCGGCTTGATGTCGGAGAATCTGCGCCGCAACGCCGAGAGCCATGCCCTGGACGACGCGGCCCTGGGCGACGCGTACAACCGCTCCTGGAACCGGCAGCAGACCTTCGAACAAGAGATCAGCGCCGAGATCACCAGGCGCCGTGAGCGGCTGGAGGTGATCCACCCTTCCCTGCCCGGTCTGTTCGACCGGATCACCGAGGTCCTTCCGGACTGGGCCGCGGAGGTCACACGACTTGAGAGGCAAGCGAGTGCGCTGAGCCCATCGGTCGACGAGCGACGCGACGAGGTCGGGCGTCTCGACACCCGGCTCGGCGAGCTGAAGGCGAGGAGGGAAGAGCTGACCGCCGATCCTTCGCAGGCGGACGCCCTGGCCGAGGTCTCGGCCCAGATCGCCGAGGCAGAGAGGGCCAGGCTGCCGGAGCAGCAGCGCCTGCGGGACGTGCGCGCGGCGTTCACAGGTTTCGCGCGGGATCTCGCCAGGGCGAACAGGCAGTTGAAGAGCGCGACGGAGGTCTTGGGCCGGATGCGTGCCGCGATGACCGCGAGTCTGGACCGCTCTCGGAAGGTGTGGACCGAGGGCTACGTGCGGCGAGTCGAGTCGGATACGGGTGAGCTGGAAGCGCTCGCGCAGCAGCGGCGGCTGGAGGCGGCGTACGGGGAGTGGGAGGCCGACACCGCCGACAATGCGTTCACCATGATCGAGAACATGCTGCGAGAGGCAGGTGAGGGGGCGGCCTCGACGGTGGTCAGGACGAATCAGGCCGGTACCGTCCACCGCTTCGCCGCGGTCAACCACAACGGGCGGGTCCGGTGGTTCGAGTTGCCGTCCGGGCTGTCGCTATCGGTGCGGACACCGTTCGACCGTCAGCAGGGCGGTACGGTCGAGTCGTTGGATCTGCGGCCGGACGGTGGGGTGATCGACCCGGAGCACCCGCGGCGGAGGGACGGCGCGACCAGATTCGCGGCCGAGCACGCGTCCTTGCTGGCCCTCGCCACGTCCCATCGGGGGATCGGGGAATCCCCGTCGTCGACCCCGGTGCGGTCCCGGTCCGCCGCCACGATGGCCGAGTTCGCGATGGCGGCGCGCGCGCTGAGGGCCGGTTCGACCGTTCGTTCGCAGCCGGGCAGCAGACCGCGTAGCCCGGAGGCCTCCCGCATCATCGACCTGACCGCGGCGGAGACAGGCCAGCTGCCCGTCGACCCGCACCTGTACGTGCACACCGATGGGCATCACGGCATCGGTCCGGCCGGGCTCGGGAACCTGGACTGGCGACAGGTGAACGCCGTGTCGGCCTACGCTCCGCTCCTCTGGCTCACGCACGAGGATCACGGGAGGCCGATGACGGCCGAGGACGTCGTGCGTACCGATCTGCCCGGCGCCGTGGTGTTCCTGCGCGACACCGCCGACATCGCCGATCGGGCCGCGCTCGCGTTCGTCCGGCTCGGCCGGACCACGCAGAGGACGGGCCAGCTTCCCACCGGACTTCGGGAAGGCACGTGGGTCTGGTACGACGGGCCCTCAGGAACGGGGGCGATGGTGGCCACCGCCGGCGGCTTCCTGCTCTACACGGCCGACGGGGAGGAGATCGCGCCACAGGTCGACGCGGCGGTACGGGCCAGGTTCGCCTTGGGGCTGTACCAGTACGTGATCGCACCGCCGCCCGTGGGCGCTCACACCGGCGGGCCGGGCGATCTGGACGGCGGCGTGCATCAGCCGAACTTCGCGGCGACGGCGAAGAGCACCCTGCTGCCGACGGTGGCGGAGGACGTCCCGCTGCCGGCGGTGGCGGCGTCGCCGCAGACCACGATCGACTTCCCGCGGCCGGTCGACCCGCAGCTGTACATCAACAACCAGGGCGACTACCGCGTCGCGGCGCCCGGTACGGCCGGAGAGTGGCACCACCTCGGCGGCCTGTCGGAGTACGCGCCGATCTCGTGGCTGCTCGGCAGCCGTGAGTCGCGTGGTGTGACGGCCGCGGACGTCGTGCACGACCATGACGAGCTGGAGCAGGCCCAGGTGTTCCTCGACGCGGTCGCGCGGGCGCAGGACGGCACCGAGGCGATCCGGTCGTTCCTGGCGAGGGTCTCCGGCCGCACGGTGGAGGTGGTGCGGGCGCTTCCCGCGGAACTGCCGGGCGACACTTGGATCTACTTCGTCCGCGCGGACCGCCAGGGCATCGCGGCGGTGGTGCTGGCGGACGGCCACATGCAGCGCCTCATCGACGGTACGGTCCACACCTCGACGAGCAGGATGACCGGGGGTATGGCCGGTACGTTCGTCATCGCACGGCCGACGGCCGCCGCGCGGCAGACCGGGCGCGCTCGTTCGGCGTCCGAGCCGCGGCTCGCGGCGCTCAAGCCCAAGTTCACGATCGGCAGGGACCGCAGTGGTTCCTCGGGGCAGAAGCCGGCCGACACCTCGAAGAGGTCGTCCGGAACCACGACTCCCAAGGGAACCACCAAAAAGGCACCCGCCAAGCCCGCCCCGAGCGGCAAGGCACCCGCCAAGAAGTACGTCCCACCGGCGCTCAAGGAGAGCACGGTCGAGGAGCTCGCAAAACTTGCCCTGGAGCAGGAGTGGATGTTCGAGGTCGACGGGGTGCTGGAAAGCACGCTGGCCAGCCGCAACTTGACCGCGGTCGAGGTCCCGCCCGACAACAATTGCTTCTACCACACCTTGATCGCCATCGCCGGGCCGTACCTGGCCGTTCACGTCACCGGGCTGCAGCCGGCACGCCAGGACCAGGTCGGCATACGCGAGAACATCCGTCTGCTGCGGGGCTGGCTGGCGAACCGGCTCGAAGCCGACTTCCGCGTGGGAGCGGCCGGTCTGCCGTCGCGATACGCGGACTTCTTCCACCTGGACGACCGCACACCGGTCGCGAAGCAGCAGGCGGCCCATGTGCAACGGGTCCGGCAGATGGACAGCTGGAACAACGAGGTGGGCGATGCCATCGTGGAGGTGGCCGCGCGGGAGCTCGGCCTGCCGCTAACACTGATCCAGGCGCGATTCGACCGGGACCTGGGACCCGCCGGCCCGGACAGGATCAGCTTCATCCGCACGCCCGGCCACTACCGCGGCGCGCGGCCGACCGGCCCGGCCGCGGCCACGTTCAACACGAGCACGCTGACGCCGGCGCCTGCGCCGACGCCCGCCGACGCAGGGCAGATCCTCGCGACTCGCGCCGGCGAGCAGCGGCAACGGCTCAACGACGCGACCACCCTGCTCAACCAGGTGCTGGTGTCCGTGACGACTCTGCAGGCGAACCTGCCCCACGTGTTCCGCGAGCGCGCCAGGGCCGAGCGTGTGGCCTTCCGCGACGCGGACCGGGGAAATGGTTACGGCACCGTCGCCGCGCACCTACGGGCGGAGAGACGCATCACCGACATGCGCCGGGCCGCCCTGAACGTTGAGGAGCTGATCGTCGAGCTCGCGATCCAGTTCCCGGTGCTCCTGACCCAGCATCCTGAGATCATGCAGCAGTTGCGCAGGCTGCTGGAGGACCACCTCCGCAGATACGCCGCGGCCAACCCCACTTACCTGCAGCGGAATCCCCTGATTCTGCAGCTGTTCCCGAGCCTGGGCGGGGGGCAGTCATCGTCGTCATAGGCGGGCCGCGGTGCCGCCGGGAGGCGAATATGACCGCACGCCGCACTTAATTCATTCTCGTATAACGAGGCCAGGGGTAACGGTCGGCTGTCACGTGCTTCCGGGAAGGTAAGAGATGAAGCGTCGTCTGCCGATATGTATCCGTAAATCGATTCAATAGTGTGGAATCAGTCAGTCGGCGAGCTGGGTCGCTTGGTCGACGACGGGTGTGGGAGGCGAGAAATGTCGACGACCGATGCCACACGGGCCGGCGAACCAGCGGTCCGGCGCGGGATCGTGCTACCCCGAGTGACCACGTCTCCGCCTGACGTGGGGGTTCCGCCGGAGCCGTTCCCGGCCGTCGTGCCGGCGTCAACCGGCTCTTCCCCGAGCCCGGTGGCCGCGGCGCAGACCGAGGTCACGCCGCTCACTCCGCGCGGTGCCTCCCCGCGTGGCCGCTCACGGGCGACGCTGGTGGTCGCCGGCGTCGTGGCGGCGGCCGCCCTCGTCGCCGTTCCGCTGCTCCTGGTGTCCTCGCCGGGCCGGTCCCACCACCAGACGTCGACGATGGCGAACCGCTCGCCCGGTGGCAGCAATCCCGGCGCGCCCGCGCCGAACTGGCCGGGCGCACCGCCCTCCATGTCGCCACCGATGACCGGCAGCCCGACCCCCTCGCCCTCGCCCTCGGCCAGTGCCAAGAGCGGCAAGGACGGCGCTCACGCGGGGAGGTCCGGAACTCCTGCGCGGCACTCCCGCGGCTCGTCCTCCTCAAGCTCTTCCGGCAATGGCGCCTCCGGCGGCTCGGCGAGAAGCGCGGCCGCCGGTTCGGCGCGCCGGATCTCCAGCGCCGACTCGGGCCGCTGCATCAGCGTGAGCGCCCGTAAGGCCAAGGACGGGTCGCCGCTGGAGATCTGGAGCTGCGGAAGCGCGTCGTGGCAGAAGTGGACCTTCAAGTCGGACGGCACCGTACGGTCGATGGGCATGTGCATGGACCTCGCCTGGGGTTCGCCGGACGACGGCACCCAGATCCAGCTCGCGCGCTGCCACGGAGGCTCCGCCCAGCACTTCGACCTCAACAGCGACGGTGACCTGGTGAACACCGGTGCCGGCAAATGCGTCGACGTGAAGGACATGAAGACCGGTAACGGCACGCCGCTCCAGATCTGGGAGTGCGCCGGCACCTCGAACCAGAAATGGAGCGCGGTCTGAGCGCCGTACCGCCGTACGCTGAATGCCGGGTCGGTGTCACCCGATGAGTCGGATCCTCCTTGGCGGACGCCCACGAGGGATGAGGGGAGTCGCTCGATGACCAGGCCATCCGTGCGCCGATCCGGGAAGGCCCGCCGCGGGGCGCGTGCCGATGCCCCCGGGCCCTCGAAGGTGGAGACCGAAGAGATCGGCGGTCACTACCTCCTCCGCCCCGCGGGCGCGCACACGGACGAGGATACGCGGCTGGTCACGGAGGTGGCCGGCGACGACGCGACCGTCGTCGTGGTCGCGGTGGCCGACGACCTCGCGGACGATCTGCGAGCCGGGCTCGGCGAGGTCCTCGGCCACGTACACCGGCATCGGCCGGTCCTCCTCGCGATGTCCGGAGCCGGTGACGAGCCGCCCGAGGGCTCCGGCGACGCGCCCCTCGCCCAGCGGATCGCGGACGCCTATGACCTCACCGTCGTCGCGCCGGTCGGGGACGTGATCGTGGTGCCGGGTGGAAGTCTGTTCGCGTACTCCGCCGACGAGGTGGACCCGGGCTGGCGCTGGTTCGCCCCCGGCGAGGAGTCCAGGCCGCTCGGCCCACGCTGGCCCGTGCCGGAGTGGGGCACTCCGCTCGCGGACACCGCGGCGACGCGCCCGATGACGTCGGCGCCAACGGACCGTGTGGTGTACCGGGGGAAGGCCGCACGAGCGACGCCGGGCGGTTCGCGTGCCGGCATCGCGGTCATGACGGTGCCCGCGGGCCTTCTCCTCCGGCCTGCCGACACCCCGGCCCCGGAGGCCGGGAACCTGCCGTACGCGATCGCCCCCACCGACGAGCGGCCGTCCGTCCTCGTCGCAGGCCAGGTCGCCGTCGGCGACGCGGCGACGATACTGGCCGAGGCGGTGGCGCGCCCCGAGTGGCGCCGGCATCCGCTGCGCCTGGTCCCCACCGACACCGGCGACGTACTTCCGCTCGGCCAGGCCCTGGCACGCGACCTGGGCGTCGCCGTCGAGGTGCTCACCGGACCGCCGGTCCGCCTCGACACCTCCGAGGGGCCGCATGTCGTCGTGCTCGACGAGGAGGGACGTCCGGCCTGGACACCGTTCACGTCGTCCGTGCTCTGCCGTCCACCGGGCGCCGACGGCACGACCTCGCCGCCCGAGCCCCTCGACTGGGAGCCCCCGGCCGCCGGGATGCGGGTCGCCGACGCGACGTACGGTGTGCTGCGCTTCGGCGAGGTCTGGCGTCTGGCCGTCACCCGGGCGGGGCTCTGGGCCTATCCCGCCGACGCCGATCCGGAGCGGTATCCCGCCGAGCTCACGACCGCACAGCCCGTCGTGGCCGAGACGGTACGGATCGACATCGGGCTCCCGGGCCGTACGGTGGACGACGAGGTCTGGCTGCTCCTCGACGAGCTCCTTCGCGGCCTGCCGCACCGGCCGCGCGCTCACCTCCTGTTCTCCGTGCACGGAACGGCCACGGCCGACGCCGAAGAAGCCCTGCGCGTGCTCGCGAGGCGTCACGCAGCTCTCGTCGAGACCGGCGAGACGCGGAAGGTGGAAGAAGAACGGATCCCGGAGGGGCGTGTCCCGGCACCACCGGGCGCTCCGAGTGCCTCACCCGTAGGCAAGGCGGTCACATCGTCGCCACCCGGGCCCCCAAGGGAGGCCGAAGCGGTGCCGGGCTCACCAGCCGGAGCGCCGCCCACGATGCCCGCCGCGAGACCACCGGCCGCGTCCGGCGGACCAGGCCGCGGCCGGCCGTCGTCGTCGGCGGCGGCGAGCGGTGCGGTGGTCGTCTCGCCCGGCCGGCCCAGTACCGACGAGGAGCGTGCGGCGTTCCGCGCCATGGTCGGTCTCGGCTGGGACACGCATGCCGCGCCGGTCCGCCGGACGTTCTCGCGGCTGCCGGCGATCGCGGCGGCCGAACGCGCCGCCGCCGCGGTGGACCTGGTCGCCGTACGGCTGTACCTCACCTCGGCGGAGGACGAGGGGTTCGGGCCGGAGGCCGTTCGAGCGGGCGGGGAGGCGGCCCGGCCGTACCTCGCCTGCCTGGCCTCGGGCCTCGCCCGGCTGCCGACCTACCGGGGCGCGGTCCTGCACGGCGCCGGCACCCGTGCGCGTACGGACCTGGTCGGCACCGTGCTGACGGGGCCGGGCGCGATCGGCGGCGTACCGCTCTCGGCCGAGAGCCGGGCCGGCTGGCCGCCCACCGCGACCGTCTATGTGATCTGGTCGCACACCGCCCGCCGGGTCGCCGCCCTGTTCGACGCCGGCGAGACGCGCCGCAAGGACGTGGTGTTCGGGCCGGGCAGCCGATTCGCGGTGCTCGACGTACGGCGCGGCGACGCGGACACCCCCGACCTCGTGCTGCTGCGTGAGCTGCCGGCGCGCCCTGCCGGGGCGGACGAGGTCCAGCCCTCCGGCCGCCTGGCGCTGACGCGACTGGACGAGGCTCTCAAGTTCGTCGGGCCGGCCGGCGACGAGGAGTGGCCCGCGCATTGCCTGGGCCCGGTCGGTGACCCCGAGCCGCCGCCCGCGGCCGCGTCGGGCCGAACCGCCGAAGGCTGACGGCTCCGTCTCCGGCGACCGCCAGTACGCCATGGACGTCGGCGAGTTCCGTGGTCGACTCGGTGATCGAACGGCTTCCCTGCACGGTCAGTCACACCGAGACGGTATGGGGATCGGCTTAGTGCACTGTATCCGAAAGGGGTGTGGCCGCTACCGCGGCGTGTGGTGTGCCGAAAGTGCCGTGCCGGCGTGTGTGCACCGGGAGTTCGGCCTCCACCGTGAAGCCGCCCTCACAGCGGGGGCCCGTGTGCAGGCGGCCGCCGAGAGCGGTGACGCGCTCGCGCATGCCGGTCAGCCCGATCCCCGGCACCGGTGGCTGGTCGGGCCGCGCCCGTCCGTTGTCGTCGATCCGTACGGTCAGCGCGTCCGGCCGGTAGGAGATCTCCACCTGTGCGGACGCCCCGCCGGAATGCCGGGAGATGTTGGTGAGCGCCTCCTGGACGATCCGGTAGGCCGTGCGGTCGACGTCGGAGGGCAGGTCGCAGCGTTCGCCGCTGATCGTCACCGCGGCGGGCAGCCCGGCCGAGCGGACCCGGTCGACGAGGCCGGACAGGCGGTCCAGGCCGCTGCCGGCCGGCTCGCCGTCAGGATTGCGCAGGACGTTGAGGGTCGCGCGCAGCTCCCGCATCGCGTCGGTGCTGGCCTCCTGGATGGCCAGCAGGCTGTCGGGCACCGCCTCGCCGCGCTCGCGCGCGAGGTGGACGGCGATCCCGGCCTGCACCTTGATCAGGGAGATGTTGTGCGTGAGCGAGTCGTGCAGCTCGCGGGCGATGCGTTCGCGTTCGACCCCGGCCTGCCGGCTCCCGGTCGCGGCGTTGACGAAGATCGCCCCCAGGCCGTACGCGAACAGGATCAGGACGGCGGTGGCGTCGGGGATCCCGATCGCGCTCAGCGCCGGAACACAGTAGACGTACGCGCCGTACCCGGCCACGACGCCGAGCGCACCGATCGCGAGCACGATGGTCACGCTCGGGCGACGCGTCAGGACGTTGCGCGCCCGGTACGGTGAGCGCGGTTTGCCGGGCAGCCACGGCATCGTCAGCACCACTCCGATCCCGGCCACCAGGCAGACCAGCGCGACCGTGCCCAGTGCGGCGCGCCAGCCGAGCCACCGGCCGGCCACCTCGCCCAGGCACAGGCCCAGCGTCGTCGCCACCGCCATGCCGCCGATGACCATGGCCAGGGCCGAGGCCCGGCGACGCGGGCGTACCAGCGCCGTGCAGATGGCGGCGGCGATGGGGGTGTACGCGGCGGCGCCGGCCGCCGAGAGCGCACGGCCGGCGATCAGCACCGGCAGGTTCGGAGCCAAGGCCGAGGCCAGGTTGCCCAGGCCGAGTACGAGCAGCGCGATGATCATCAGCACCCGCCGCGGGACCCGCGCGGTCGTGGCGGCGAGCAGCGGCGCGAGGATCGCGTACGCCACCACGAACACCGTGACCGACGCCTTACCGGCGACCGCGGACACGTGCAGGGCATCCGACATGGAAGGCAGGAAGCCGGCCATGACGAAGGCGTCGGCGCCGACGGCGAAGGTGCCGAGGGCCAGGACGAGCGTGGAGGCCAGGTCCCCCGAGCCGAATGTGGTGCGGCCGGGCGGCCGGGGCAACGATATCGAGATAGTGGACATCAGGATTCTCCTTGCACCTGTGTCACCGGTCGCAAACCCGGAGGGGGGTCAGCCGCCGACGCGCTCGAACCAGTTTCGGGTCCGCTCGGCCGCGGCCTGCGGGGCCGTGGCCATCATGTCGGCGAGCGTCTGGGAGGCGAGTTCGCGCCGCCACGCGAGCTCGGCCTTCCTCATCGCGGTGGTGATCACACACTGTCGTTTGTACTCGTGTGCCGGCCGTTCGGCCCCCGCGCCCCGCTGGCGGATCTCGGTGCAGCGGAAGGCGTTCTCAGGGCCTTCGATCGCCGCCACGACCTCCATGAGCGTGATCTTCTCGGGTGGCCGGGCCAGGCGGAATCCGCCGTGGACTCCCGGCGTCGAAGCCAGGATCCCCGAGCGGACCAGCGCTTGGAGGCGTTTGTTCAGATAGGCCGGTGGCAACTCGAAGGTCGCCGCGAGCTTCGCCGTTGATACCGGCTTGTCACTGTCGAGCCAGCCGAGCGTGAGGCAGCAGTGAAGTGTCCACTCCACCCCTTCGCTCAGTCGCATAATCCGGATATTACACATCCAGGTTTGTTCTGGCGAGCCCGATATGCCCCCTGACCTGCGACGATCATGCCGGAGGCCGCGCTGGCGCTGGGATCAGAGCGCGGAAAGAAAGGTGTCGACGACGCGGTCGGCGAACTCCTCGGTGATCGGCTGACGGGACAGCAGGCGGCGGTAGAAGACCGGCCCGAGGAGCAGCCCGTCGATCAGCTCGGCGTCGCGCCCGGCACGTACCTCAACACGCTCGACGGCGGTGTGCACCGGGCGGCGTCGCTGCGCCGTGAAGTCCGCCAGGAGCCGGGCGATCTCGGGGTCACGCTCGGCGGCGTCGATCAGCGCCGGGGGGAGCGGCCTGCCGTTCGTCGGCAACACCGTGGACGAGATGCGCGCCCAGATCGCCGCCTTCGCCCGGCATGTCCTACCGGCCTTCTCCCGGTAGCAACACCCTCCATCTGGGTATTTCCGCTGGTGACAGCGGGGGGAGTACGGCCGATGGAGTCTTGGGCCAAACGCGACGACATGATCGTGCACGAAACGGAGCCGTACAACGCCGAGACGCCCGGGCCGGCGCTCGCCGGGCGCACGCTCACCCCAGTCGAGACGTTCTACGCGCGCAACCACGGGCCGATCCCCGACATCGACCCGGGGGACTGGCGCGTCGAGCTGGCCGGTCTCCTCGACCGCCCGCTGACCCTGTCCCTGGCACAGCTGCGTGCCGGCTTCGCCCACCGCGAGGTCATCGCGACCGTCCAGTGCGCGGGGAACCGCCGCGCCGGCCTGCTCGCCGTGCGGCCCATCCCCGGAGAGACACCCTGGGGAGCCGGGGCCATCTCGACCGCGCGCTGGACCGGGGTGAGCCTGGCGGACGTCCTCGCCGAGGCCGGGCCGCGGCACGACGCCGCCCACGTGGAGTTCACCGCGCCGGACGTGGCCGCGGACGCGTGCCCGCCGGAGCCGTTCGGAGGCTCGATCCCGCTGGCCAAGGCCGTCGCGGGCGAGGTGATCCTGGCCTGGGCGATGAACGACCGCCCGCTACCGCCCCTGCACGGCGGGCCGGTACGCGTGGTCGTGCCCGGCTACATCGGTGCCCGCAGTGTGAAGTGGGTGACCCGGATCACCGTACGGGACCGCCCGTCGGGCAACTACTTCCAGGCCGTCCGCTACCGGCTGGCGCCCGCGGGCGCGGACCCCGGTGAAGGGTTCCCGCTGGGGCCGGTCGCGATCAACGCCGACATCCTCACCCCCGTCGACGGCGCGGTCCTGGCCGCCGGGCCGGTCTCGGTGAGCGGGTACGCCTTCGGCGGCGAACACCGTGGCGTCGCCCGCGTCGACGTGTCCGCGGACGAGGGGCGCACATGGCGGCAGGCCGACCTCGACCCCACGCCCGGGCCGTGGTCGTGGCGGCTGTGGCGGATCGTGCTCGACCTGCCCGCGGGCGCTGCCACCGTCACCGCGCGGGCCTGGGACACCGCGGCCTGCTGCCAGCCCGAGTACGCCGCGTCGCTGTGGAACCCGGGCGGTTACGCCAACAACGCCTGGCCGCGCGTACGCGTCGACCTCCGCTGATTCTCGTGCGCCGTGACCAGGGGTTGGCAACGGCGTGTGATTGAGCGATGCTGATGAGTCACCGGTGGGGTTGTGAGGTAGCCCATGGACATCGCCCTTGAGATGGCGGTCATCGACTGCCCGCGTTACGCCCTCGCGATACCGCGGGGTGAGATAGACGCCCATACCGAGCCGGCGTTCCGGCGGCAGTTGTTCGACGTCATACGGGCACGCCCGCTGATCATCGATCTGACCGAGGTCTCGTTCTTCGACTGCACGGCGCTGAAGGCCGTCATCGCCGCCGAAAGACGCTGCCGCGACCGCGGCTCCGCGCTCGCGGTGACCGGGCTGCGGGCGGGCGCCGAGCAGGTGTTCCGGCTGGCACGTGCCGGCGAGATCGTGCCGCTGTGTCCCACGATCCAGGAGGCGATCTGGTGCGTCGTGCCGCTGAGCGACGAGGAGATCGCCTCCTGGAGCTGACCGTGGCTGGATCCGGCCGGTGCCGCGCGTGACCGCTCCCGCGCCTACCGGCGTCGAACAGATGACACCCGACAACTGGTGAGGTGCGATGAACGACGATCTCGCCACGCTCGACTTCTGGGCGCGGCCTCCCGAGGACCGGCTGCGGGCGTTCGCGCGGCTGCGGGCGCTGGACCGGCCCGTGTTCTTCAACGAGCAGCGGATCCCCCTCGTACGCGCGGGGCGGGGCTTCCACGCCCTCGTACGCCACGCCGACGTGGTGCACGCGAGCCGCAACGCCAAGGTCTTCAGCAGCGAGCCCGCGGCCACCTCGCCGGAGCCCCCGCCGTGGATCGCCCTGCTGTTCGGCCGGCCGATGGTCAACATGGACGACCCACGCCACGCCCGGCTGCGGCGCGTGGTGTCCCGTGCGTTCACCCCGCGACGGCTCGCCCAGATCGACGAGCACATCGCCAAGACCGCCACCGAGATCGTCGACGACGTCGTCCGCGCCGGGTCCGGCGACTTCGTGGCCGACGTCGCGGCGCGGCTGCCCATCAAGGTCATCTGCGCCATGATGGGGATCCCCGAGCACTCCCACGCGAAGGTCGCCGCCTGCGTGGACGCCATGACCGAATATTCCGGAGTCCGCGGCGACGTGGCGCGCCTTCGTACACTCCGGCTCCTCGGCGGCAACCTCAAGGCCATCGTCGACCTGCACCGGCTGGTCGCTCGCCTCGGCCGGCAACGCCGCGAGACGCCGGCGGACGACCTGATCTCGGCGCTGGTCAACGCCGACGTCGACGGCGAGCGGCTGTCCGTACGCGAGCTCGGCGCCTTCTTCGACCTGCTGCTCGTGGCCGGGAACGAAACGACGCGCAACGCCATCGCGCACGGGCTGACGCTGTTCACCGACCATCCCGACCAGCGGGCGATCCTCCTGGCCGACTTCGACCGCCGGATCGGCGGCGCGATCGAGGAGATCGTCCGGTACGTCTCGCCGATCATCCAGTTCCGGCGGACGCTGACCTGCGACTACGAGATGAACGGCCACGTCTATCGCGAAGGCGAGAAGGTCGTGCTGTTCTACCTTTCGGCCAACCGCGACGAGGACGTCTTCGCCGAGCCGGACAGGTTCGACATCACCCGCAAGCCGAACCCCCACGTCGGATTCGGCGGCCCCGGCCCCCACCTGTGCCTGGGAGCGCACCTGGCCCGTCGCGAGCTGACCGCGATGTTCCGCGAGCTGTTCACCCGTGTACCGAGCATCCGCGCGGCAGGCGAACCCGAACTCCTCCTGTCCAACTTCGACAACGGGGTCAAACGCCTCCCGTACCGCACCTAGCCTCTCCGGCCCGTACAAGCGTGACCGGGTGCCGGGGCCTTCGCCCCCGCACCCGGTCCACTCTGGGCGGCTCAGCGACTCGGCGGCCTTTGCGGCCGTTCCTGACCAGGGTCGCCGTCGCGGCCGTGTACCAGCGCCGCGTCAGCCGTCCTAGTCGCGGTCGCCGGCCGTACGGATGTCGTTGCCGACGATGATGTTGTCACCGCGGTCGTCGTCGTCGCGGTCGCGACCGAACCCGTCGCCGTCGCCGTCGAACCTGTCGAACCGGTTGCAGCCGAAGTGGCAGCGGCGGTGCCGGAACAGACCGAAGTCGTCGTCGTCGCGGTCGCGGTCGCGGAAACCGCCGCCGCGGAAGCCACCGCCGGCCCAGGCCGTGTTGACGTTGCGGTTCACCACGCGTACGACGACGCGGTTGTGGTTGCGATTCCAGTTCGCGTTGCGGTTGTAATTGCGGTGACTCGAATAATGATGATGCCGATGTCCCTGTACGAGCGCACCAGCCTGGGCGGGTGAGCTGGTGATCAACACACCACCCGCGGCTGCGAGGGCCAGACCGGCTAGGGCGTATGTCCTTTTCTGCACGTCGTCTCCTTCTTGCGGAAAATGGTACGAAGGCCACTGATGCCCGATTTGGGCGCCATGGCGTACATTCCCGCTCACTTTCGAGGTGGCGCCACGATGGGGTAAGAGCGCGACAAAGAGTGCAGAAATACGCAGAAACGGGCGTCGGAGCGTTGCTCCGACACCCGTTGTGCGGGGCGGCGTCCTCGCCGCTCCCGGGTGGTGCTGGGCCTGTCTCACCGTCGTACGGCCACGGGACCCCGCAGCGTCGTCCTCAACCGGCCGGACCGGGCCGGGTCCCTGCCCGCCCCCGCGAGGTGTCACCTGGACACCGCTCGACGCGGACAGGACTCATGACACAGGTACTACCTGGCGATCACGGGCTCACGTTGCCGGTCGCGCCCTCGTCGAGGGGCGCCATCGAGGTGGTCGCCGGCGCCGCCGCGGTGCCCTGGTCGGCGGGTGCTCCCACGCTCTGGGGAGCCTGGTTCGTCGACGCCGTGTCCGGGACGGATGCCGCCGGGGCCGCCGGGGTCTGGTCGGCCGCCGTCACGCCTCCGCCGACGCCGCCGCCGATCACGCCGGTGGGCACGAAGGCCCGGTGATGCCGTCTGTGCTCGGGACGTGCGATGGCGATCGCGCGGTTGTTGTTCTTGTTGTAGATGTAGATCCGGATGAAGATCCGCCCGTGGTGCCGGTTCCCGTTCCAGTTGTGGTTCCGGTGGTGTGACCGATGGTGGTACCAGCTGTGCGAGCCTTGGGCGATGCTGTCCAGGGCGTACGCGGGCGAGCTCGTGAGCAGGGCGCCGGCGGCTGTGACGATCACCAGCCCGGTATAGGCGCTTGTCTTCTTCAGCACGTCGGTCTCCTAATTCCCGATCGGCCCCGAGGGCCTCGTGAGAGGGCGCTCGTACGAGGCGCCGAACAGGTCAGGGCGCCACGGATCCAATCGATGTGCTTGGTTCCAGACCGCGCTGGGCGGCCGGCCGTCATCTGGCGTCTCGCGGCAGGCGTGTCGCCGACGAGCGAAGGGCGCCGGAGTCGTCACCCCGGCGCCCGGTGTGAGGTAGGTGGCTTCGCGGCTCTTCCGGCCGCGCTGGAGCCACCCTGCCGTCGGGCCCGATTAAACCGGAGCGCCGATGGTCGGAGCGCCGATCACCGGGAAATGGTGGCTGCGCTCTTCCTCGGTACGCGCCGTCGCGATGTTGTTGTTGCGGTTGTTGAGGTGGAGCCGGATGTGGTTCAGGTTCTCCGACTCGCTCCCATTCCAGTTCCGGTTCCGCGCGTTGTGGAAGAAGCTGCTGTGGGAGCTACTGCAGCAACCGCCCCACCCAGGGACTGCGGCGAACGCGGGCAGGCTTGTGATCATTGCGCCGGCGGTGGTGGCGATCAGAATGCCGCCGGCCACGCACGTCTTCTTAAGCACGTTCGGTCTCCTCTTTATCGGAATGGCGCGATGGCCCTCTCGAGCCAACGCCCTCACGTATTTGCAGAGAGCGTCGCGCTCTCTAGCATTCCCTGCCGTTTTCCGGACAAGACAATCATTGGGTAAGATGACAACAAAGACGATCTGAGTCGATAACGAGAAAGGGCGCCAGAGCAATGGCTCTGACGCCCAGTCCGTCGAGCGGCCGAGGTCGGCGTTCATCGCTTTCCCGGGTCGTGTTTCGAATACGCCTCATTGGGACGGCGTGTTCGGTCGTTCTTTGATCGAGATGATCAGGCGACGCCGCCGGTACCGGGCGCACCGATGCCGAGGCCGAGGCCGTCATCGCCGCGGTCACGGCCCGTACGGGCGACGGCGATGTTGTTGTTGCGGTTACGAATGTGGAGCCGGATGTGGTTGTAGCCCTCGTTCTCGTTACCGTTCCAGCTCCTGTTGTGCGAGAAGTGGCCGAAGCGGCTGCTCGAGCCGCTGCAGCAGCCGCCGCCGCCCCAGGCGGGCACGCCGGCGAACGCGGGCAGGCTGGTGAGGATGGCGCCGGCGGCCGTGGCGATCAGCATGCCGCTGGCGACGCACGTCTTCTTGAGCACGATGGTCTCCTTGCTATCGAAATGGCGCGATGGCCTTCACAGGCCGACGCTCCTACTTATTTAATAGAGCGCCGCATTTTGAAGCATTCCCTGGGTTTTTCGCGGCAATACAGTAGACAGGTAAGGTATCTTCAAAATGGGGCCATAAATTGAAAGGCGCCGGAGCAATGGCTCCGACGCCCTTCGCCGCGTTTACTCAGTGGTCGGCATGGCGTTCTTCCGCAAGAAGTTCTGCGACCGAGCTTCGGCGGCCTGCGATGTGACGTTCGAACCCGCTGGCCGTGTTATCGGCGCTCTTCGGGGTCGACGCGCGCGACCGCGATGTTGTTGTTGCGGTTGTTGAGGTGCAACCGGATGTGGTTCAGGTTCTCGTTCTCGTTGCCGCTCCAGTTCCGGTTACGGTGTGACTGGTAGAAGGCGTTGTGGGAGCTGGAGCAGCAGCCGCCTCCCCACATCGGGGTCTGCGCCGAAGCGGTCCCGCTGGTGACGGCGGCGCCGGCTGCGGCGGCGGCCAGGATTCCGCCGGCGGCGATCATCTGCTTGAGCACGATAGGTCTCCTTCATGATTCGGAATGGCGCGATGGCTCTCACGAACGGGCACTCTCGTTCTTTCCGAGAACGCCTCGTTCTGTAATGTTCCCTCGTGTCATCGCGTCAACATACGTAACGGGTAACGTGGCAACAAAAGCGCCTGGCTGGAAAATTTAAGGGCGCCGGAGTGTGTGCTCCGGCGCCCGGCTGTTCGAATAACCGCCTGTTATCGCGGCCACCGGACAGGTATTTCGGTGGTCAGGACGGAGGCGTCCGTTCCGGCAGGACGAATGTGTCAGCCGACGACCGGCGGCGTAAGCACCGGCGGCGTAATCACCGGTGTCTGGATGAAGTCGCGCCGACGCTGCGGCGTACGCGCGACCGCGATGTTGTTGTTGCGGTTACGGAGGTGGAGCCGGATGTGGTTGTAGCTCTCGTTCTCGCTCCCATTCCAGTTTCTGGTGTGGTCCGAGACCAGGTGGGTGGGTGCGGCGAACGCGGGTGAGCAGGTGGTCACTAGGGCACCGGCGGCTGCGGCGATCAGCAGGCCACCAGTGACGGCCGTCTTCTTCAGCACGGTCGGTCTCCTTCTTTGTCGGAATGGCGCGATGGCTCTCACGAACCCGGCGCTACGCTCTAATCCGAAGCGCCGCACTTTCTAGCATTCCCTGGTGCTTTCCTGGCAAGATAATCGCCAGGTAAGATGACCACAAAGAGCCTACGTATCATTAAATATGAGGGCGCCGGAGTATTTACCCCGGCGCCCGATATGCGGGGCGGGCCTGCGACTCGGCGGCCTGGACGGCCGTCCCTGAAAGAGTCGTTTCCTTCGATTGCCGGCTTGCGGCTTCGGCCGCCCCTGGGGCGTGGCCCGGATCAAGCCACCGGGACCGTGCCGGTGGTTCCCGCGCCGATGGTTCCCGTGGCGGGAACGCCTCGATTGGTGCGCGCCACGCCTTGCTGGGTCAGGCCTGCGCCGCCGGTGCCTCCGAGGAACGGACCGTCTTCCCCCAGGAACGATGTGGGGCGAGCCTCTCGGCGCTCTGGGCGTGCGATGGCGACCGCGTGGTTGTTGTTCTTGTTGTAGATGTAGATCCGGATGAAGATCCGCCCGTGGTGCCGGTTCCCGTTCCAGTTGTGGTTCCGGTGATGCGAGCGGTGACTGCTGTAGTGGTGGTGACCGTGCCAGCCCCGTAGCTGGTTCGCGTGGGCGTACGCGGGTGAGCTCGTGAGCGGGGCAGCGGCGGCGGCTGCGATGACCAACCCGATAGAGGCGCTCGTCTTTTTGAGCACGTCTGCCTCCTAATTGCCGAATTCGGCCTTTTTGTGGTGCTCGCGGTAGCGAGCGAGGGGCGCCGGAGTCGTCACCCCGGCGCCCGCGGTGAACGGGCGGCTTGGCGACTCAGCGGCTCATCCGGCCGTTCCTTGCGGAGAGTCGGGGACGCGACCGGGTCGCGGTGGCGTCCACCATCGTGGTGTAGCTGTGATCAGTCGTCGTCGCCGCCGAGGCCCAGACCGCCGATGCCGAGGCCGTCCTCGCCGCGACCCGTACGGGCGACGGCGATGTTGTTGTTGCGGTTGTTGAGGTGCAGCCTGATGTGGTTCAGGTTCGAGTTCTCGTTTCCGTTCCAGTTGCGGTTGTGGTGCCGCGAGTAGTTACGGAAGGAGCTGTGGGAGCCGCAGCAACCGCCGCCCCACGTCGGAACCTGCGCGGACACGGGCGAGCTTGTGAACAGAGCGCCTGCGGCGGCGGCGAGGAGCAGTCCGCCGGTGGCACACGTCTTCTTCAGCACGTCGGTCTCCTTTTGTGTCGAAATGGCCCGATGGCCCTCACGAACCGGCACTCCCCGAATGTCCAGGAAGGGTGCCGTGCTTTCTAGCATTCCCCGGCCCTTTCTCGGCAAGATAATCACAAGGTAAGATGACAACAAAGAGCAGCGAATTCCTGAAATGGGAGATCTCGGCTTTTATTGTATGAGCTAGTGTGCAATGACCGGTATGGGTGGTATGGGAATCATGGGGCTTAGATAAGCCGTAGTCGCGATAATGGCCTTTCGGGGAAATGTCGGGGGATAGGCACCGGCTCTTCTGGCTGCGGTGTGGCGCCGGAGGAGGGCCCGTTGGGGTCGGGTGGCGCGGGGATCCCATGCAGGGAACCGCCACCTGCCATGTCCACCTAGGGCCGGTTCTGCGGGTTATGGGTGATACGGGCGACATGAGCGTCAGTGACGCCCGAGGGCGTCGGGCGGGTCAGCCCGCCGTAATGCGAATGGGTACCCGGACAGTGGAGCAGGTGGTGCTGGGCGCCCGCCGATCTGGCCGCCTAACGCGAGATCGGGATAGAGGAGCTGTGCGATTGGGGCAGAAGACTGTACGGGTCGTGCTGGACGACCTGCCGGGCATGCGGCCTTGTGTCAGCACCGCAAGTACCGCTGGCACCACCTGCCGCCCGCAGCCCTCAGGCACGTTCAGCCCCACTCGCACCACTGGCAATAGTGATTGGGGCACCGCCCCCCCCCCGGACGCCGCACCACCCACCCGCGTAGCCGCACCACCCACCGCCACCGATCCACCGCCACCGACCCGCCGCCGGCGGCGAGACCACCCCGACCACACCGCAGATGGACCTCGACCACAGCGCGACGGAGGGCGGGAAGGGCGGCGGCGGGACAAGCCCGCCGTCAGCACCCGCACCAGCTCACGGAGCACCAACCGTTCGCGGGCGCCGGCGTGCCGGCGTGGCTTGCAGGCCGAGGCGTCGTTCTGGGGGGTCTCGCTTGAAGTGCCTGGTCGGCGGGTTGCATCCTGATTTCACGGGGCCTCGTACAGACCTGATCGGGGGATTCGAGAGCAATGAACGGTGCGCAGTCTGTTATGCAAACCTTGCTCGACAGCGGGGTAGAGGTCTGTTTCGCGAACCCAGGGACATCGGAGATGCACTTCGTCGCCGCGCTGGACACGGTTCCGCGGATGCGGGGCGTGCTCGGGCTGTTCGAAGGCGTGGTGACGGGGGCCGCCGACGGCTACGCGCGCGTAGCCGGGAAGCCCGCGGTGGCTCTGCTGCATCTCGGGCCGGGGCTGGCGAACGGGTACGCGAACCTGCACAACGCGCGGCGGGCGGCCACTCCGGTCGTCGACCTGGTCGGTGATCACGCGACCTACCACCAGCGGTACGACACGCCCCTGAACACTGACATCCGGTCCATCGCCGGCACGCTCCGCGGTTGGGTCCGGTGCTCCCAGAGCTCCGCCGGTGCCGGGGCCGACGCGGCCGCGGCGACGGCCGCGGCACAGGATCCGCCCGGCCGGGTCGCGACGCTCATCCTGCCCGCCGATGTCTCCTGGAACGAAGGGGGACGGGTCGCGGAGCCGGTGCCGCTCTCGTCCCCCTCGCCGGTCGGCGACGCGACGGTGGCCGAGATCGCCTCGGTCCTGCGCGGCGGCGAACCCGCCCTGCTCCTCATCGGTGGCGCCGCCTGTCACGAGGCGGGTCTGCGCGCCGTCGGCAGGATCACCGCCGCCACCGGCGTACGGGTGCTCCTTGAGACCTGGCCCGCGCGCCTGGAGGCCGGTGCCGGTCTGCCCGCCTTCGAACGGCTCGCCTACGCGAACGAGAAGGCGGTCCGGCAGCTCGCCGGCATCTCCCACCTGGTCCTGGCCGGTGCGAAGGCGCCCGTCTCGTTCTTCGCCTATCCCGGCATCCGGAGCGAGCAGGCACCGGAGAACGCCGAGACGCACGTACTCGCGGACACCGCGAACGACGTCGTCGCGGCGCTGGAGGCGCTCGCCGAGATCGTGGCTCCCCGGGGCGGCCCCGCGCTGACGGAGACGGCCGGACGTGAGCTCCCGTCCGGGCGGCTGACCGGCCGGAACTGGGCCGAGGTCATCGGGGCACTCCTGCCGGAGGGCGCGATCGTCTCCGACGAGTCGATGACGTCCGGATTCTTCAACCTCCAGGGGGTTCTCGCGGCCGCTCCACGCCACGACCTGCTCACGCTCACCGGCGGTGCCATCGGGCAGGGCCTGCCCGTGGCGGTCGGGGCGGCCATCGGCGCGCCGGACCGTCCGGTGGTCGGCCTCCAGGCCGACGGCGCCGCCATGTACACGATCCAGGCCCTGTGGACCCAGGCGCGGGAGAGCCTCGACGTGACGACGGTGCTGCTCAACAACCGCGCCTACGCGGTCCTGCGGTGGGAGCTGGAGAACGTGGGCGCGCGTACGTCCGGGTCCCGTGCGGGCCGGCTCTTCGACCTGTCAGAACCCGACCTGGACTTCGTCAGGATCTCCGAGGGGCTCGGCGTGCCGGCCGCCCGCGCCACGACGGCCGAGGAGCTCGCGCGGGAGTTCGCCCGGGCCGTCGCCGAGCCCGGGCCGCATCTGATCGAGGCCGTCCTGTCCTGACGCCGTCAGCCGGCCCGGCCGTCTCCGACGACCGGGATCGGGATCGTCTCGTCGTCCGCCGCAGGCGGGCGGGGGCGAAGGACGAGAGCGGCGATTGCGAGTCCCACGCAGGCGATCATGATGGCGATGAGACCGCCACGGGGGGACCAGCTAGACGTGACGAGCATGACCTCGGCGACCGAGGCCGCCAGCGCCACCGAGGCCGCTCCGGCCACGATCGCACGGGCCAGAAGGTCCAGGCCGGTCATGAGCATGGCCACGCCCAGCGCCGGTGTGAACAGCACGAACAGCAGGGTCAGTGACCCGGTCGCCGGGGACTCGACGCCGGCCAGCGTCAGGGCGGCGCCGGTCAGGCCCGCGAGGACGAGAGTGCCGAGCAGCAGAAGGGCACGCATCACTACCCCAATGTCAGGAAACGTTCGACGATGACGACGGCGAGGACGATGACCAGGAACGTCGACCAGACGGTCAGTGGCTGCAACCGCCAGGTCTCGCCCGGCCGCAGCCGTACCCGGAGCACCTCGCGGGCGACCAGGACGACGATCAGCAGCGGAATGGCGCACAGCCCGATCGGCGTCCACGTCGTGTGCCCGATGCCGAAGTTCGGATAGCGGGTGGCCCGCGGCGCGTCGCCACCCGGGGGGTTCGCCAGTGTGTAGACCGACGCGTCGTCGTTGGCGGTCACGAGCCGCAGCTGCGGCGAGGCCGCCAGCGCGGCCCGCATCCGGTCGCCGTACGACGCGGACAGGCCGTAGTTGTAGTGGTTGTACGCCTCGTTGCCACGCGTGGTGACGAAGTAGCCGCCCGGACGGTCCAGAAGCGCCTTGACGATGCCCGTCACATCCGCGGGGTTCGCCGGCGCGCGTACGGCCGTGTAGTCGAAGTGCTCCATGTCGCGGGCGCCCCACGGCATCATCGGGAAGTAACCGGCGTCGTCCTGGGGGTCCGCCAGCCACACCACGTTGATCTCGTTGTTCGGGCTCTGGTCCAGCATCGCGTCGAACGCGCTCACGTCGCCGGGCCGTACCTGCTCGAAGTTCTCGTTGCCGAAGCGGACGAACAGGAAGCCGCCGGCGATCATCAACCCGCAGACCGTCGCGGTGAGCACGGCGAGCGTGCGGCGCGGGGCCGTGAACGTCGTCGGGAAGAACAGGTACGCCGCCAGGATGCACGCGCCCGGGATCACGAAGAGGTAGACCCGCAGCGCGATCTCGCCGCCGTAACTCTGCAGGCCCGCCGCGAGGAACGGCACCACCAGGAGTACGAGCGCCACCCGGTCATCGATCCGGCGCAGCCGCCTGCGGAGCAGGCCGAGCGCGGCGACGAGCATGACGGTGGCGGCGATCAGGATCCGTCCCGTCTGGACCGTGGCCAGGCTCTCGCTGCCCTTGCTGACCCGTCCGGCCACGCCGCCGGTGAGGTTGGACAGCAGCGCGCCGGCACCCGAGAACAGGTCGTTCACGTGCCCGACCCAGTACGCCGTGGTCATGAAGCTGATCCAGCTCGCCACCATGACGCCCAGAAGGATCGGCAGGCCGCGCGCGGTGTTGCGCTTGACCAGCACGAGCGCCGCGGAGACGAACAGGATCAAGAACGGGGTCAGCTGGTGGCTCGCGGTCGTGACCGCGAAGAGCACGACCAGGACGAACATCAGCACCGTACGCTCGCCCACCGTCGTCACGGGCGGCGGGCGCTCGCCGGAGGCGAACGGGCCGCGGACGAACGCGCGGAGCCGGCCGGTGCTGGTGCCCCAAGCGGTGAGCCGTGCCTGCGGCCGGAACCAGTTGAGCAGGATGCCGATGAACAGCAGGTACAGCAGGTAGCCGAAGCCCTGCGGGGAGAAGTAGTCCTGGCCCACCCAGTCGGCCGCGGCGAAGAGCCAGGCCGCCAGCCACTGCGCGCGCCAGTTCGCCCGCATGGTCCGCAGGATGAGGTACATCGGCGCGAGGTACAGCAGCTGGCTGGCCACCGGCGCCCAGTGCAGCAGGGGTTCGAGGTTGTTCACCCCGGCGAGCCGCGTCACGAACGCGATCAGTGCGAAGAAGCCCGGCCAGCTGAAACGCGCGTCCAGGACGTAGTCCGCGCCGCCGGTACGCGTGATGTACTCCACGAACCCGTTGTGCTGCCACGCCGTCTCCGGCCGCGCGTACTGCTCCAGGGCCGGCGCCAGCCCGTGCAGCGACACGATGATCGCGACCAGCTGCAGCAGCAACAGCGCGCGGTACGGGCGGCGCAGCCACAGCGTGAACATGAACGCCACCACGAGCAGCCCGCCGCCCACGAGTGTGGCGACCGGCAGCACCGAGACCAGGCCGTACCCGTCCATGCGGTTCAGGTCGACGTTGCGCAGCGGCAGCCAGTACAGCGCGAGCCCGGACAGGAACAGGACCCAGGCCAGCGCGGCCCCCACCGGACGGCGGCCCGGAGGGTCGGTGTCCGGCGGCTCTCCCGGCTCGAAGGGCTCCTCACGCATGATGCTGACGGAGGAGTCCGTGTCGAACGAACCGATCGGCGACGGGCCCGTCGCCGCTTCGCCCAGGTCGGCCGGCGCGGTGTCCATGGGGATCGGGCGTGCGGCGCGCAGCAGGCCGGGGAGTACGACGGCGGCGATGGCGATGGTGACCGCCAGCACGGCGTATCCGGGCCCGGTGATCTCGGAGTTGCGGCCCAGTATCAGGACGAACGCCAGGACGGCGGCGAAGCGTACGGCCTGCAGCAACGCGATCACCCGTGTGCGGCGCTGCACCCGCAGAACCCCGATGTAGAGCTCGATCAGCGCCTTGGGGAGTGCGGCGAGGGCCAGCAGGCGCAGCAGCGGTGCGCCCTTCTCGGCGTAGCCGGGACCGAAGACCGCCAGCCCGGCCTGGGCGCCGAAGAAGATGACCGCGGTGATCGGGACGAGGATCAGGGCCATCCGGCGCATCGCGGACCGGCAGGCGACGGCCAGGCCGTCGACGTCGAAGGCGCCCTCGACCGTGAGTGACATCCCCATGTTCACGGCGAGCACGTCCACTGTGGCGCCGAGCACCCAGGCCATGTAGAAGTACGCGTTGTCGCTGGCCGAGAGCGTGGTCGCGACCACGACCGGGACGAGGTTGCACAGGGCGTAGTAGAAGAGCGTGCCGGTGTAGTCGCCGGCGAAGTAGCGGCCGATCTGCCCGCCGGAGGGGATCGGCCGGTCGCTTGTGGTCTCCACGACGTGGCGGGGGATGAGCCGGCTCTGGACGAGCAGCTCGACCGGCAGGAGCAGCGCGACCGCGGCCAGCACCCAGGACGCGGTGATGCCGTCGGCCGGCAGTTCGGTGGCCAGCGCCACCAGCAGCACGACCTTGAGGCAGGCGAACAGGGTGTTCTTGCCCAGCACCCAGGTGGCGCGGCGCAGCCCGGTGAGCACGCCGTCCTGCGCCGTGAACAGGCTCCACGACACGACCGCCAGCACGAAGAAGGCGCCGTGGGCCGGTCCGGACAGGTGGGCGAACGGTGATCCCCACCACCGCAGCGTGAGCAGGAACCCCACCGCGAGCGTCCCCGCCGCCAGCGCTCCGGCGAGGTAGGTCCGCAGTGTCAGCGCCCGTGTACGCGGGCCCATCTCCGGGATGAACCGGATGAGGATGAAGTTCAGCGCGGTGAGCCCGCCGAGGAACATCATCGCCTGGTTCTGCGCGGACTGGCGGCCGACCTCGGCCGGATCGTAGATCCGCGCGGCGAGCAGCCAGTAGCCGAGCCCCAGGACGCCGGTGAGCCCGCCGTTGATCATCAATGCGTACGCGTTGCGGAACAGCGGGTTGGACAGCTCACCTCGGAGCGCCATCATGCGCTTCAGTTTCGCGTCTTCCCGCGAACGCGCAAGCACGCGCGGCCGCGTCACGCGACTCCCCGCAGCCGTCGTGCCGCGTACCGGGACCGGCGCAGGACCGCGTATCCCTTGGTCAGCACGTGGTCGGTGCCGAACCCCCGGCCGTCGAGGGCTCGGTCGAATCCGTGGAGAGAAGTGGCCGCGCGTACGGTCAGCCGTGGCACGGCGAATGGATCGTGGCGGTCGTCCATCACGGCGTTGGCCACCGCGCAGGCCGCGGTGTATCCGCAGGCGCGCACCTCACGGCGCACCCGGGCACTGGAGTAACCGTACGGATAGGCCATCGCGGCGATGCGGCGTCCGAGCCGCTCCTCGAGCAGCCCGCGGCTGCGGCGCAGCTCCTCGGCCAGGGCCGGGGCGGCGAGCTGGTCGAGCTGGGCGTGGCTGTGACTGTGCGCGCCGATCTCCACTCCGGTGGCGGCGATCTCCTCGGTCTGCCGCCAGCTGAGCATCCGGCCCAGCGGGCGCCCCGCGGCACAGGGCCCGGCGTCACGCAGCCAGCCGGTGGTCACGAACACCGTCGCGGCGAACCCGTAGCGGTCCAGCACCGGCAGCGCGTGCTCGTGGAAGTCGGCGTACCCGTCATCGAAGGTGATCACCACGGGCCGCTCGGCCGGCCGCGCTCGGCCGGAGAACGGCAGCGGGGTGAAGCCGTTGTCCTTCAGGTAGGCCATCTGGTCGGCGAACGCCTCGGGCCGTACCGCCAGCCGGTCGGACCCGCCGATCGAGTGGTACATCAGGACCGGCACCGGGCCTTGGTCGTAGGGCCGGCGCTCACCGGCCGTACGCACCGATCTCTCACCGCTCACTGTGCCTCCTGTTCGCTGCGGCGTGTGCTCACCGCCGGACGGTGAACCTCGCTCGCCCGGATGGAGCCGGCGGCATAGCCGGCGGTCGTGAACGCCAGCCCGGCGACGATCGAGGCGGCGCGGCCGAGACCGTACGGGTCACCGGTGACGGCGGCCCGCAGTCCGTGCGCGACGCCGCGCGGGAGCGCCACCAGCGCGTGCCGGCGTTCGCTGGCCAGGCCGTCGCCCATCCCGACGCTCCGCGTGACCATCGCCTTGGAGAGCCCTTCGGCGTAGCAACGGCTGCGGAAGTAGGCGAAGCGTGCGCGTTCGGCCGGCACCCGGTGCCAGATCACCGCTCTGTCCTCGAACAGCAGCACCGTCTCGGGCGCGGCCTGCCGTAGCCGGATGCAGAACTCCGTCTCCTCACAGCCCAGCGGCCTCCCGCCGGCCGCGCGGCCGATACCGCTGCGGAAGCCGCCGGCCACGTCGAACGCCTCACGCCGGAAGGACGCGTTACCGCCCATCAGGTTGCGGATCGGCCCCGCGGCCATGCCGCGGTAGGTGCAGCCGACGACCCAGGCGAACTCGTCGGGGAACCACCGGGGGACCGCGGTGTCCCAGCGCGGCAGCGTCAGGCCGCCGACCCCGGCGACGTTCGCGACGTCGTAGCCGCCGGCCATCGCCGCCAGCCAATCCGCCTCGGCGGTCGCGTCGTCGTCGAGGAAGGCGACGACGTCGCCGCGGGCCGCCGCGACACCGGTGTTCTTGCCGCCGGAGAGTCCGCGCCGGCCGGAGTTGGGGATGACCTTCACGTCCGTCAGCGCCAGGCGCAGCCGGCCCAGCAGCGCCGGGTTGTGGTCGACCACGAGGATGATCTCGTGCGCGGGCAGGCTCTGGGAGCGCACCGACCCGACCGCGGCCAGGACGTCGTCCCACCGCTCCTCGGTGTACGCGCAGATGACGACCGAGATCTTCACGCCGCGTCCCCGGTGTGACGGCGCAGGCGGGCGTAGGTCTTGAGTACCCGGTCCGCCCGCGCGTACAGGGCGGGATGGGCGAGCACGGCGCTGCGCGCCCGGCGCACCGGGGCGTCTTTGACCCAGTGCAGCCCGGCGGCCGCCGACGCACGGGCCACCCGGCCCTCGGCGATCGGGAACTCCCCGTTCTTCAGCCAGTCCTTGTACTCCCGGCCGCCACGGCCCATGGCGATCTGCGTGATGCCGGCGCCGGCCGCCGCCTCGGCCATCCGCAGATGACCGACCATGCCGGGGGAGTATCTGCTGAACTCCATGTCGTACGCGGGGAACCACCCGGCCATCACCGTGCCCGAGCGCAGGCCGAGGTGGGCCGAGATGGGACGGCCGCCGGCACGCAGGACGCTGAGCACGCCGGTGCCGGTCGCGTGCAGGTGTTCGACGAGGGCGACGATCCAGGACTCGGCGAACCGGTCGGTGCGGCCGGTGCGGCGGTACTGGGCCGACTTCCAGGCCATCAGGCGGTGGAGCTCGCCCGTGCCGCGCTCGCTGAAGATGTAGGTGACCTCGCCGGCCTCACGTCCGAGCTTGCGTTCCTTGTACCGGACCGTCTTGATCGTCTTGGGCGCCCGCTGCCGCGCGCCCTCGGCGTACGCCGTGAAGCCCTCGCTCAGATCCATGACCGGCTCGACACGCGTCTCCGCGTGGTAGGGCGCGAAGGCGGTCTGGTCGGCGAGCAGGTGGTCGAACTCCCAGACCGACAGGCGGCAGGCGCGCAGCAGGGCACGTACGTCGAGCTCGATGCCGGGCGGCGCGACGAGCCCCTGGCAGTCGGTCAGCCCGGCGCCGATGGGACGGCCGATGCCCAGGGTGTGGCGTTCGTGCGGGAAGAACCCGGCGATGCCGGACTCGTCACCGAGCACCGCCACACGTGCGCCGGGACGGAACCGGCCCACCGCGAGGGTGAACTCCGGGGACAGAAAGGGGTTGGCAAGGGTGGGGGTGGAGGCCTGGAGGGCACGCCATCGGCGCACCTCGGCTTCGCCGAGCTCCTTGGGATGAACGACCTCGATCTTCATCAACCCGCCTCCTCGAAGCCGGGCTCGTAGCGGGGCAGGACCGCACGTGGGGGTGTGCGCCGGTTTCGCATCATCGTGCGCAGGACCCGCAGGCCGTCGCGGCGGGCGTTCAGCTTCGACTCGCCTGAGCGGCGGTCGAGCTCGTGGCTGGGGACTTCCGCGACGCGGAGGCCGGCCGTGATCGCGTTGACGCAGAGCTCGGTCTCGATCTCGAAGCCGTCGGCCGCCAGGCCGAGCCGGTCGACGACCGAACGGCGCAGGGCGATGTAGCCGTAGCAAAGGTCGGTCCAGCGCACGCCGTACAGCACGTTGGCGAGCCTGGTGAGCCAGAGGTTGCCGGCCCGGCGGATGAGGGTCAGGTCGTCGGAGCCGCCGCCGACGCAGTAGCGGGAACCCTTCACGACGTCGAACCCGCAGCAGATCAGCGCGACGAACGCGTCGATCTCCTTAGGATCCATGCTTCCGTCGGCGTCGATGGAGACGATCACGTCGCTGGTGGCGGCCTGGAACCCGGCTCGCATCGCGGCGCCCTTGCCGATGGGGGGTTGCTCGATGACGACCGCGTCCGGGCGAAGCTTGCGTACGAGGTCGATGGTGCCGTCATCGGATTCGCCGTCGACGATGATGATCTCGTCCACCCCGGAGAGACGGGGCAGGAGCCATCGGAGATTCTCGGCTTCGTTGAGCGTTGGGATGACGGCGGAGACGGTCGGCCAGGAAGCGCGGTAGCGTGCGGCATCAAGGTGGTGCAGGACCGCGCCGGATTGCATGCCGTCGGTGAGTTGGACAGAGTCCGGCTCGTGCATTTGGGTGCCCCCGTTTGGCAGATCGATGCTCGGAGAAACCTGGTCTCCAGCCGAGGCTCGTGCGGGCTGACACCATCGATCGTCGGATGCGGGGTCGCGAAAACCCTCCCCAGACTGACGCAACCGCTCTACGTCAGCCGGATGGTTCCACTGGGTTATCGCCCCGTTACAACTTGTTATCGTCCGTTCGCTGAGCTGTGCGAACGGTGTCGACTGTGAGTTCGGACGATAAGTCGACTAACCGGCAAAGTGCACGAAAAAGGGGCGGGCCGTGCGTGGGTCGGCGCACGGCCCGCCCCCGGGCGGGGTATCCGAGTTAGCTTGTGGAGGCCTCAGAGAAGGCATCGGTGAAGGCGAGATCGTCCTGCGCGACACTGCTGCAGGTCGGATCGGCGCTGTTCTTCGGACCACCCGGGCAGGGCTTGTCGCGTGTGGCGGACCACATCGACAGCCAGGCGAGCTTCTTCGTCCGCGCGAAGGCGGCGAGCTTGGTGGCGTCGGCGACGGTGAAGACCTCGGTGCTCGTGTCGTTGACGCCGATCATCGGGGTGACCGCGATCCTGCCGAAGGCGTCCTGGACACCGAGCGCCTTCCTCACCTGCGCCTCGGTCGAGGTCGCCGCCTGGATCGCGTAGTCGCCCATCCGGCCGCCCGGCTGCGGGGCCGCGCCGTCGCCGTAGTCCATCGCCATGATGTTCACGGCGGAGACATCGACACCCTTGTTCGCGGCGTCGGTCACGAGCCCGAGGCCCTCGCCGGTGAGCCCGGAGGGCAGGACCGGCAGCGTGAGCGACACGTCGAGGCCGTCGACCTGCTTCTGCAGCTGGGCGATCGCCTCGTCCCGCCGTGCGTTGGCGGCGGTGTCGGCGATCGCCGCGCCTTCGACGTCGAAGTCGACCTTGGTCAGCTTGAAGGTGTCGATCACCTTCTTGTACGCCGCGGCGAGCTGCGCGGAACTCCCGCAGGCCTGGGCGAGCTCGGTGCCGGCCTGGCCGCCGAAGGAGACCCGCACGTCACCGCCAAACTCCCGCAGCGCGCCGATCTGCTGGGCGACCGCGTTGTCCTCGAGCGCCTGGGAGCCGCCCCACTTCGGTTCGCATCCGCCGCCGGAGACGACGAACGCGAGGTTGAACGTCCGTACGCCGGCCTTGGCGGCGGTTCCGGTCAGATCGAAGGCCGGGTAGAGGCCGACGTCGACATAGGGCGAGAAACCGGCCGCGGGCTCGACGGCCCTGGAGATCCGCGCGGAGTTCGCGGGGGCCTTGCGCCCGGCCGCCCGGTGCGTGGGCCGCGTGCCGGTGACGGCCGCCCGTTCCGCCGCGGGCCTCGCGCCGCTCCCACCGGGAGCGAGCATGACGGTCCCGACGGCGGCCGCGGCGATGCCGCCGGCCAGCAGGATGGCCTTGCCTCGTGGGGACCTCATCGCCGGTGTACCTCCGTCGTGGGCGACCGTGGTGCGGGTACGCCCATGACGTTAGGGGCGGCGGCGCCCCCGGTCCGCCCGCTTAAGCTCCGTTTAAGGGGGAGCTAAGCGACCCATAGTCGTTGCGGGCTCACAGTCGCCGGGCGCGCGCGGCCGGTAGCCAGATCTGGATCTGCGCGCCGCCGAGGGTCGACCGGTCGATCCGTACGTCTCCGCCCGCCGCCGTGGCCATCCGGTGGGCGATGTCGAGCCCCAGCCCGGTCGAACCGCCCCCGCTCGCACCACGGCGCAGCGCCGCGTCGGAGTCGGTGATCCCCGGACCCGCGTCGGCGACGAGGATGACCACACGGCCGACGCCCTGGTACAGCGTCACCATGAACGCCGTGCCCTCCGGCGTGTGCCGGAACACGTTGCCCAGCAGCGAGTCCAGTACGGCGCGCAGCTCACCGCGTACGACGGGCACGGCCACGGGCCGTTCGGCGCCGACCAGCTCGCAGGAGCGGCCCTGGTCCTCGGCCAGGGCCGACCAGAAGGCCATCCGGTCGCGCAGGACCTCGGCGGCATCGCAGAGCGCACGCCCCTTCGGCTTGCGCGCCGCCCCGATGATCTGGTCGACCTCCTCCTCGAGGCGCGTGACCGCGAGGCGGGTCTGCTCGGCCGCGGGTTCGGAGCCGAGCGCGGCGGCGTTCAGCCGCATCGCGGTGAGCGGCGTGCGCAGGCGATGGGACAGGTCGGCGACCATCTCGCGTTCGGCGGACAGCAGCGCCTCGACGTGGTCGGCCATGGTGTTGAAGGCACGGCCCGCCTCGCGCAGCTCCGGTGGTCCCTGCGGGTCGATCCGGGTCCGCAGGTCACCGCCGCCCAGGATCGTGGCGGCCTTGGCGAGGGTGCGCGCGGAGCCGACGACCCGCGCGGCGAGGCGGTCCGCCACCACGACGGAGCCGACGACGAGGACCGCGGCCACCCCGGTCAGCACGATCCACGCCGACCGCACCCCGCGGGTCAGGTCCTGCTTGGGGAGATAGACCTCCACCACCGTCGTACGGCCCTCGTCCATCGCGACCGGCTGCAGGAGCACGTACCCGCCCGGCACGCCCGCCGAGAACGACCGGCCCTGCACCTGGGCGGTCTGCAGGTCCTCCAGCCGGGCGTGCGAGGCGCCGATCGCGGCGCGGCCGGGCAGATGCACGGACACCCGGCCCGCCTCGCCGGCCTGGGTGCTGGCGACCGCGCGCTCGATCGCGGCGCGGTCCGTCGAGATGGCCAGCGCCGGCGCGAGCGAGCCCGCCTGCCGTTCGGCGTCGGCCAGCGCGCGGTCACGTGCGATCTCGCGGACCATGAGCGCGAGCGGTACGAGGAAGGCGAGCGCGACCATCGACGTGACGGCCGCGGACACCAGGGCGAGGGACCGTCTCATCCGGGGCTCGTGCGGGTCTCGTACCGGGATCGTCCAGGGCTCATGCGGGGCTCACGGGACTTATGCGGGCTCATGCGGGCTCATTCGGGGGGCAGGAGCTTCACACCGACCCCGCGGACCGTGTGCAGGTAACGCGGACGCGACGCGGTCTCACCGAGCTTGCGGCGCAGCCAGGACAGGTGGACGTCGATCGTCTGGTCGTCGCCGTAGGACTGACGCCACACCTCGGCGAGCAACTCGCGCCGCGAGACCACCTGCCCCGCACGGAACGCCAGGTGCGCGAGCAGGTCGAACTCCCGGCGGGTGAGATCGAGCAGCGCTTCGTCCAGGTACGCCTCGCGCCCCTCGAGGTCGACCCGCAGCCCGCCGACCTGGCAGACCCGCGGAGGGGCGGACTGCCGGGACCGGCGCAGGATCGCGGTGAGACGGGCGATCAGGTGCTCGGGGGAGAACGGCTTGATGAGGTAGTCGTCGGCACCCGCGTTGAGGAGCCGTACGACCTCGGCCTCCTCGTCGCGAGCCGTCGCCACGATCACGGGCACGTCGGAGACCGCACGCAGCATCTTGAGAGCCTCGGCCCCGTCGAGATCAGGTAGTCCCAGGTCGAGGACCACGACGTCCGGCGCGGCCTGGGCCACCTCGCGCAGAGCGTCGAGTGCCGTGCTCGCGCTGCGTACGGTGTGGGAGCGCTCGGAAAGCTCGCGGATCAGTGCGGAGCGTACGAACTGGTCGTCTTCGACGACTAGCACATTCGCCATGTTCCGTACCCTAAGGGGCACGATGGCATCGATGCGGCAAGTGTTGACATATGTGGTTATGTGGTGTGGCGCGACCGCGCTGGCCGTGCTGCTGGTCTGGTTCGGTGCGCGCCCGGTCCTGCACAACGCCGTGTTCGGCGAACCGCCGGCCCGGCCGGTCGTCGGCGACCAGCCCTCCGTGCTGCCGACCGCCGTGAGTTCGAGCGCTCCGCCCGCCGACTCTTCCACGTTCGCGACACCCGCGCGAAAGCCGTCGTACTCGGCGACGGCCTCCCTTTCCTCCGCGGGGAGCGACCACACCTATGTGGTCCGCGGCGGCCGGGTCGTGCTGTCCATGACGGACACCGCCGCGCGGCTGGTTTCGGCCATCCCCAACCCGGGGTACACCGTGCAGACCTGGCGGGGCGACCAGTGGCTCCGGGTCGACTTCACCAAGGAGGACCGGACGTCCAGCGTGATCGCTGCATGGAATGGGCACGCGCCCACGGTCCAGACCGCCGAGTGATCCCGTGGGGTTTTGGCGACCGTTGCTGGGTTCATCGACGAATCTCATGTTCCATCGATGGACGTCATTCGTTGACGCAGCCTGAGCCCTTGTGCTGTCGGACCCTGCCATTACCGTCTCGGCTGTGGAGTACCGCGATCGGTTGACCGTCGTCCAGGCGTATCGCTTTGCTTCGGACCCAACGCCCGGCCAGGTGCGCGCGCTGTTGCGACATGCCGGTGCGGCGCGCCTCGCCTACAACACCGGCCTGGACCAGCTCGCTCGCGCGTTGAAGAACTGGTCCGACTTCCGGAAGGGTGAGCGGAAGGGCCGCCGGATGGGCTTCCCACGTTTCAAGTCCAGGCGCAGGTACGCGCCGTCGGTGCGGTTCACCACTGGCACGATCCGGCTTGAGGATGACCGCCGCTATGTGAGGTTGCCGCGCCTTGGGCGGCTCAAGACCCACGAGTCCACGCGCAAGCTCCAGCGACGTATCGCGGAGGGCCGCGCCCGGATCTTGTCGGCGACCGTCCGTTCCGAGGCAGGACGCTGGTTCGTGTCCTTCACGGTCGAGGTCCAACGGTCCATACGCGCGCCGGCCCGCCCGGATGCGGTGGTGGGTGTGGACCTGGGGATCAGGACCCTCGCGGTATTCTCCGACGACCGGCCGACGGCCACCAACCCGAAGCACTACGACGCGGCGCGACGCAAACTCACCCGGTCCTCCCGTGCGGCCTCTCGCAAGCGGGGTCCGGACCGGCGTACCGGACAACAGCCCTCCAATCGCTGGAAGAGCGCCAACGCCGCCCGCAACCGCGTCCACCATCGCGTCACTGCCCGAAGACGCGATGCGATCCACAAGCTCACCACGGCCCTGGCCCGCGAGTACGGCTCGATCGTGGTGGAGGACCTGCACGTTGCCGGGATGGTGAAGAACCGCCGGCTGGCGCGAGTCATCTCTGATGCCGGGTTCGGTGAGATCCGCCGGCAGCTCGCCTACCAAACCGTCTGGAACGGTGGGACGCTCATCGTCGCGGACCGCTGGTATCCGTCCTCGAAGAGGTGCTCGGGATGTGGTGTGGTGAAAGCCAAGCTGCGCCTGTCCGAACGCGTCTTCACCTGCGGTGAATGCGGCCTGTCCTTGGACCGGGATGCCAACGCCGCGAGCAACCTCGCTTCCCTGGTCGAACATGTTGTTGTCGCCGGGAGTGGCCCGGAGACCCAAAACGGACGCGGAGCCGACCATAAGACCCGGCCAGGCCGGGCTGGTGGCTGTGAAACGTCTACCCCGCACCGGGCGGCCCCCGCCCAGGTAGGACGGGGACCTTCGCCCAGCGATGAGCGAATCACCGAGATTATGAGGTCTCGGTGAACGGTGAGTAAGGTCACCCGAATAGCGTTCGGTCGACTCCGGTAACCTCCTGCTTATGGACGTAAACGGAGCTGCAGCCATTGTCACCGGTGGCGCGAGCGGACTTGGCGAGGCCACCGCGCGCGACCTCGCCGCACAGGGCGCCAAAGTAGTGATCGCCGACCTCAACGAGACCACGGGCAAGGCCATCGCCGACGAGCTCGGCGGGGTGTTCGTCAAGGTGGACGTCTCCGACGAGGCCCAGGTGCAGGCCGCCGTCGACGCTGCCGTCGCCACCGGTGCGCCGCTGCGCGTCGTGGTGAACAGCGCCGGCATCGGGTGGGCGTCGCGGACCGTCGGCCGGGACGGGACCCCGCACGACCTCGCGTCGTACAAGAAGGTCATCGACGTCAACCTGATCGGGACCTTCAACGGCATGCGCCTCGGCGCCGCGGCGATCGCCAAGACCGAGGCGCTGGACGAGTACGGCACCCGTGGCGTGATCATCAACACCGCGTCCGTCGCGGGCCTCGAGGGCCAGACCGGGCAGGTCGCCTACTCCGCCTCCAAGGGCGGCATCATCGGCATGACCGTGCCGGCGGCCCGCGACCTCGCCGCCGTCGGCGTACGCGTCAACACGATCTGCCCCGGCATCATCGACACGCCGATCTACGGGCAGGGCGAGCAGGCCGAAGAGTTCAAGAAGAAGCTCGCCGCGCCGGTCGTGTTCCCCAAGCGCATGGGCACCGCGCCCGAGTTCGCCCACCTGGTGCGCTCGCTGATCGAGAACGACTACGTCAACGCCGAGACCGTCCGCTTCGACGGCGGCATCCGCTTCCAGCCCAAGTGAGGTCGTGACCATGTCGGATGCAGTGCTGACCGAGGTCGACGGCGGCGTCGCCGTCATCACGATCAACCGTCCGGAGGCCAGGAACGCGGTCAACGGCGCGGTCGCGAAGGGCATGGCGAGCGCGCTCGACGAGCTCGACGCGCGCAAGGACGTGTCCGTCCTCGTGCTGACCGGCGCGGGCGGCACGTTCAGCGCCGGCATGGACCTCAAGGGCTTCCTGACCGGCGACAACCCGATCGCGGAGGGGCGGGGGTTCGGCGGCATCGTCGAGCGCCCGCCGGCCAAGCCGATCATCGCCGCCGTCGAGGGGTACGCCCTGGCGGGCGGCTTCGAGCTCGCGCTGGCCTGCGACATGATCGTCGCATCGTCCGAGTCGAAGTTCGGGCTGCCCGAGGTCAAGCGCGGCCTGGTCGCGGGCGCCGGTGGCCTGCTGCGGCTGCCGCGGCGGATCCCGTACCACGCGGCCATGGAGCTCGCGCTGAGCGGCGAGCACTACCCGGCGTCACGCCTGGCCGAGCTCGGCCTGGTCAACAAGCTCACCTCGCCCGGAGAGGCCCTGGCGGAGGCGCGTGAACTGGCCCTCAGGATCGCGGCGAACGCGCCCCTGGCCCTCGCGGCGACCAAGCGGGTCATCGTCGAGTCGGCCGACTGGGACAGTTCGGAGCAGTTCGCGAAGCAGGGCGAGATCATCAACCCGGTCTTCGTGTCCAAGGACGCGATGGAGGGTGCCGCCGCGTTCGCGGAGAAGCGCCCTCCGGAGTGGTCGGGCGAGTAACCGCGGTGAGGGCGGCCCCGGTGCGGGGCCGCCCTCAGCCGTTCGCGGCGGCCGAGGACTGGGGGAGACGCTCGCGCAGGGCCTTGAGGTAACGGTCGCGGGGCAGGGTCCGTACGCGTAGCGGCAGGCGCGGGTAGGTGAGCCGTACGGTGGCCATCAGCAGACGGAAGCGCGCGCGGCGCGAGCGGTTCCACCGCCAGCCGTACTGGTCCCGTATCTCCTCCGGCATGAGCCCGGCCGTGATGAGCCGGATCGCGGCGAGCGCGGGTGCGTTCAGCGGGCCGCCGGGCAGCTTCGGATGCAGCACCTGGTGGGCGATGGCCCGTGAGGCCTCGCTGATCCGCAGCGAGGCGAGCGTCCCGGCGTAGTAGTCGCGGAAGTCGGCGTAGGTGGCCGGCATCATCGCGTACGGGCAGCCGAGGATCGTCGCGTAGATCTTGCTCTGCTCGTAGTACGCGGCAAGCTCCTCCGGGGACAGCCGGCGGAAGATCAGCTCGTACACCTGCACGGCGGTGGCGAAGAGCGTGGCGGCGACCCAGACCTGCAGCTCCGGTTCGCCGGCCGCGTAGCCGGGGCCGGTGACGCGGTCGTGCATTCGCCGGACGACGTCGCTGAGGCGTTCGGCCTGCGCGCGGGAGCCGAAGCCGACCACGTAGACCCACTGCATCGTGCCCCGCAACCGCCCGAGCGGGTCCTCGGCCGTGTAGCTGTGGTCGTAGACGCCTTGGGCGATCTTCGGATGGGCGGTCTGGAGGAGCGACGCGGCGCCACCCGCCGCGATCAGGAATCCCTCGCGGCCGATCACCCGGATCAGGTCCTCGTCGTGGAAGAGGTCGTCGTTGGGGGAGCGGCCGTCGTCGGACCGGCCGGAGGAGCCAGATGCCATGAACGCATTGTAAGTAACCACTTGCGTCACGTCAGCCCCCGCGCAGGTCGCGAAAACAACACGACATTCGGGTCGTGGTCCGGGGATAATCAGATCTATGTCCGGTCCAGTACACGTGCGAGGTTCGGTGGTCATTCCTGACGCCGAGCTCAGCTGGCGTTTCTCGCGTTCGTCAGGGCCGGGCGGCCAGCACGTCAACACGAGCGACACCGCGGCGGAGTTGTCCTTCGACGTGGCCCGGTCGGCGGTCCTGCCGCAGACGTACAAGGACCGGGCGCTGCAACGCCTCGCGGGCCGCCTCGTGGGCGGCGTCGTGACGATCCGCGCGGAGGAGCACCGCTCTCAGCTGCGCAACCGTGAGGCGGCCAAGGACCGGCTGGCGGCGTTGCTCGCCGAGGCCACCGCGCCTCCGCCCAAGGCGCGGCGCCCGACCAAACCCAGCCGCCGCGTGCAGGCGCGGCGGATCGAGGGCAAGCGCCGGCGCGGACAGATCAAGAAAGGGCGCTCCGGTCGTTTCGACGACTGATCACGCGCTCCAGGTCGCGGAGCGTACGGCGCGCAGGGCCTCTTTGCGGGTGGCGCCCTCGAGCGTGTCGACGTACAACTGGCCCTTGAGATGACCGCTCTCGTGCTGGAGACAGCGCGCGAAGTAGCCGGTGCCCTCGACGCGGATCGGCTTGCCCGTCAGGTCGACCCCCTCGACCACGGCGCGGGAGTACCGAGGCGTCGCGAACCGCAGGCCGGGCAGCGACAGGCATCCCTCCTCGTCGTCGACCAGCTCGCCGTCGGCGGCCACGAGTGTGGGGTTGAGCACGTGCCCGACGTGACGCCGCCCCGCCTCGTCGGCGCAGTCGTAGACGAACGCCTGGAGCGAGACACCGATCTGGTTCGCCGCGAGCCCCGCGCCGTCGGCCGCGTACATCGAGGCGAACATGTCATCGACCAGGCGTTTCAGGTCGGCGTCGAACGCCCGGACCGGGTCGCCCTCGGTGCGGAGTACGGGATCGCCCATGTAGCGGATCGGGCGTACGGTGCCGGCGCCCGCCTGGCGGCGTTTTTCGGTTCCCACGAGACCAAGACTCTAGGGCCTCATCCGAAGTCTCGCTGTCCTACCGCGCGGCGCCCATAGGACGCCTCGCCGCGTTGTCGTCGGCACCGGGCCGACTCCCTCCTCCGCCTTGCGACGCGCCGCCTGGACGCCGTTCGCTACGGACGGAGACTTCGGATGAGGCCCAGCGGTCTTTGACCTCGTCCCACTGCCCGCCGGTCGCCACGAACGGCTGGGACGAACAGATCGCCCTGGCGGCCGTGACGGCTGCCAGGGCGATCCGCATCACGTCACTCCGCCGGGTCGCTCGCGGGCGGCGACGGCGGAACCTGGATGATCCGCTGCGGGTCGGGCTGGCCGGCGGGCGGCATCGGGTGCGCCTGTCCCTGCGGGTGGGCGTGCGGCTGCGGCTGGGCATGGGGATGAGCGGGCGGCTGTGCGTGCGGTGCCTGCTGCTGGGGACGCGCGTGCTGGGCCTGCGGCTGTCCCTGCGGCCGGCCGGGCCCCTGGCCGTCGCCCTGCCTCTCCTGCCTGTCCTGCCTTTCCCCCCTGTCCTGGCGGGGGGCGGCGGCGATGTCGCTCACCATCTTTTCCAGCGGACCGGCCTTGTCCTCGTTGCGCAGCAGACCGACGAGGGTCTCGCTGATCTCGCCGAGCCGTCCGAGTGCCTGTGAGTGCTGCTGGGTGAGCTGCGTCAGCCGGTCCGAGGCGTCCTCGTTGATGGCCGAGGCGCGGCGCTCGGCGTTCGTCAGAGTGCGCTCGGCGTCATTGCGGGTGTCGAGGAGGAGCTTGTCGGCCTCCTGCTTGGCGCTGGACAGGACCCTCTCGGACTCCTGCTTGGCCGCCGACAGCATGTGGCTGGCGTTCTCCTGGGCCTGGGCGACCGTCCGCTCGGACTTGCCGTGGGCCTCGTCGATGACGCGCTTGGCCTCTTTTTCGGCGTCCTGCCGAATCTGGGTGACCTTCTGGTCGGCGTCGCCCAGCTTCGACTGCGCCTCCTCCTCGGCCAGGTTGATGATCTGACGGAGGCGCTCGCTGAGGTCGTCACCGGTCGGCCGGCGGGCCTCGCGGACCTCGGTCATCTCCCGGCGGGTGCGTTCGACCTCGTCGAGTGCACGGGACAACCGTGCCTCGAGCTCGCGGATCTGGTTGCGCGTGCGGGCGATGTATTCGTCGACCTGGCGGCGGTTGTAGCCGCGCATGACGATCTCGAACGTCTCCTCGCGGAGGAGATTTGGCAGGATCTCGGCTTCGTTGCTCATTGGCCCAAAGGGTTGAAGGTAGGTCTGATGAACTCTCGACGCTTCTACCCCTTTCGCGCAAGGGGAATGCAGCGTCTAGTGAGAATTAGTGACTCTCCGCTGTCGCGACCCAAGAGTCTGCACACGATATATACCGCTAAATGACCCCCTTGGGAGCGAGAACCGTCCCATCCGCAGGGAAGGTTTCGGCCAAGCCGCTCCGATGAGGGCCGGACACGTGCTTGCACGGGTGCTCGTCGGTCACGGTCCGTTCGCTCCTAGACTCGGGGACCGTGACTGACTTCTTCCGTGGTGTGCTGGGTGACCATGAGCCGCAGATCCACCCCGAGGCGTGGGTCGCGCCGGGTGCCGTCATCGTCGGGCGGGTGACACTGGGACGTGCCGCGAACGTCTGGTACGGCTCGGTCCTGCGTGGCGAGGACGAGGAGATCGTGGTCGGTGAGGAGTGCAACATCCAGGACCTGTCCTGCCTGCACTCCGACCCGGGCGAGCCGGCCGTGCTGGAGGACCGGGTCAGCCTCGGGCACAAGGCGATGGTGCACGGCGCGCACATCGAGACCGGTTCGCTCATCGGGATCGGCGCGATCGTGCTCGGCGGCGCGCGGATCGGAGCGGGGTCGCTGGTCGCCGCGGGCGCCCTCGTACCCCCGGGCAAGACCATCCCTGCGGGCGTACTCGTCGCGGGCGTGCCGGGAAAAGTGGTGCGGGAGCTGAACGACGACGACCGCGCCGTACTCGCGTACACCCCCGCCGTGTACGTGGAGAAAAGCCGCCTGCACCGTGAGGCCCGCTGGATCTGAGTTTTTCTCGTGATCGCCTTTGTGATGGTCATCCGTTTACCATTGCCTGGTGGTCTGGGGGCAGGCATATGGGGAAGTTCCCTCGTCCGCCGTACAAGATCCATTTACGGTGGCCGAGCGTGACACGCATGCCATGGTCTCCTCGGGATGGTGGCCCGGCACACCACCACAACAACGACAGAACCTCGTCGCCGCGCGCATGCTCGCCCTGCCCGACGGCAGCTGGTGGCTCTTCGGCGCGTGGGGCCGCTGGTACCGCTGGACCGCCGCCGACGGCCAGTGGCACCTCTGCCCGCCACCGCGACTGTCGATCACGCGGATGTCCGCGCGCCCCCTCCAGCGGGGCATGCCGGTGCCGCCGGTGCCCCCGCACGTCGTGCCGACCGGCCCCGACCTCACCTACGAGCCACCTCCCGCGCTCGCGTTCGTCGACGCGAGCATCAGGCCGGAGGTCACCTCCCGCGTACGCGCGACCGTCGAGTCGGCGGCCGCGCTGCCGCCGCCGGACTTTCCGCACTGGTGGGGCCTGTTCTCCTCGTCCGTACCCAGCACCGTGGCCCTCACCTGGGGCGTGATGCTCTGGTGCGCGACCGCCCCGGTCTTCGACGCACGCCTCGACGGCCAGTTGCTCGGGCTCTGGGCGTCCCACCGCTCCCGGCCCCTTCCGGAGATCGAGGGACCTCGCTGGCTGACGCCGCCGCCACTGGAGTCGCTGATCGGCCTGTACGCCGAGCGGCTGCGGTCCGGCCGCGTCGACTCGGCCGTGGTGATCCTGCGCACGATGTGGGCGATGGCGAGCGCGCTGCGCGAGGACTCCCGCTTCCAGCCACGCGCCGACGCGCTGCTCGCCATGCTCGGCGTGACCCTCCAGAACCCCACGGTCGACTACGGCGCGCTGTCCTACGGCGACCGGGCGGTCATGCAGCAGTGGCTCACCCGCTGCCCACCGGCCCTGGCCCCCGCGTTGCGCATCGAGGCATCGGCCGGCGAACACTTCCGCAACACCTACTACGACCTGGCCGTCGCGCTCACCCCGGTCGCCGGCGACCCGTCCGGACGCGGCTACGTCGAGCCGAGGCTGCTCGCGGCCGCACTGCTCGCCGCCGACCTCGCCGTCGTACGCCAGGACGTCTCCACCCAGGTCATCGGCTGGCTGGACCCCCAGGTCGGCGAGGCCATGCGGGCGATGCTCATCCAGCGCGACCATCCGCTGCGCCCGTACTGGCCCGAGGGCGACCGGATGCCCCGCTCCCTGCGCGAACGCATGGACGTGGTCGAACCGGCCGTACGCAACGCACTCCTCGCCACCATGTACACGGCCGACCTGGCGTGGTGCCGGCTGGGCGGCGGCATCCCGGCGAGACCACGCGGCTTCCCGTCACCGGTCGCGATCCTGGCGGAGATCATCGGCCCAAGACGCGCGACGTCCGTGGCGTCCACCGAGCCGATGTCGCAGGCGCCGGGCATCGCACCCTTGGCGCAGCAGTACCCCGCCAACCCCGGCACCCCGGCCACGCCGGGCGTCGCCCTGGCACAGGAACCCCCCACCGGCCCACCCGGCCAGGCCCCGGCCTGGGCGCCCCCGAGCGCGAACCCACCACTCCCACCACCGTCGACCGAGGCATGGGAGGGCGCACGGCCGTGGCCGTCCGCGAGCGAACCCGGCCCGGCCACACCGGCACCTCCGCCCGGAACGGAAGCCTGGCCGGGCGCGCCCGGCGGCACGGGAGACGAGACGCGCCGCGAAGGCGGCGGGGGGAGCACGGGGGCGGGCGTGGTACCGCCGTCGACCGCGGCCTGGTCCGGCGCCGAGGGCGTCGACGTGGGCGGATCGGCACAGCCCCCAGGGCAGGCCTGGCCTGGTACGGGTGAGGGCGCCGCTTCTGCGCCCGTTCGTCCGCCCGCGACGGAGGCGTGGTCTGGTGAGGGCGCGGGTCCCGCGCCTGCTCGTGCGCCTGCGACGGAGGCCTGGCCTGGTACGGGTGAAGGCGCGGTTCCTGCGCCTGCTCGTCCGCCTGCGATGGAGGCGTGGTCGGGTACGGGTGAGGGCGAGGCTCCCGCACTTGCCCGCCCGCCCGCGACGGAGGCGTGGCCTGGTGAGGGCGCGGGTCCCGCGCCTGTTCGTGCGCCTGCGACGGAGGCGTGGCCCGGTACGGGTGAAAGCGAGGCTCCCCCTGTTCGTGCGCCTGCGACGGAGGTGTGGCCCGGTACGGGTGAGGGCGCGCATCCTGCGCCTGCTCGCCCGCCTGCGACGCAGGCATGGCCCGGTACGGGCGAGAGCGAGGTCCCCGCGCCTGTTCGTGCGCCTGCGACGGAGGCGTGGCCGGGTACCGGCGAGGGCGCCGGCTTCACGTCCGGGGGTTCACCCGCGGCCGAGAGCCGGCCCGGCGCGGACGAGCATGCGGCCCCGACGGCGGCCTCTTCGTCGGAGGCCGATGCCCGGCCCGCCACAGGTGAGCGCGCGAGGTCTCCGTCGGTTGCCTCACCGGAAGCCGAGGACCGGCCCGATACGGGTCAGGGTGTGGCATCTGCGCCCGCCCGCCCCCCGGCGACGGCGATGTGGCCCGGCACGGGCGAGCGTGAGGTGGTGACCTTCTCACCGGCGAGCGGATCGCGGACCGGACCGGAGAACCGTGAGGGGGTCGCTCCGCCGGCCGCGTCCGAGGCCCGGCCCGCAGCCGAGGGCCGCGACGCGGGCAGGCCCACTCCGCCCCCGGCCACGCAGGCATGGCCCGGGACCGGTGAGCACGCGGCCGCGTCACACGGAACCGAGGCGCACCCCGGCCCGAACACGAGCGAGACGGACGACGCGCCGCCCCCACCCAGCGAAGCCCGCGCGATGTCCGCAGCGGCCGGGTCCGGCGAAGGCGCCGAGCCGGACAAGCCGATCTCGCCACCTGCCACGATGGCCTGGCCAGGATCCGAGGAACCCGACGCGGACGGATCACCCGCCGCCACGCCACAGGCGCCGGCAGAGGGCTCAGCACCCAAGTCGCCCGAGGCGGCGCCGGGGCATGACGACCCGGGCGTGGAGATATCGGATTCGCCGTCCGGAATGACGTCTGGCCCCGGGCCCGATGGGCCTGACGCGGACGGGACGTTCACTCCGCCCACGACGGCAGGCGGATCCGGAGGCGAAGACCTCGATTCGGAGGGACCCGGTTCGCGACAGGGTATGGCGGCTCAGGCGCTACCCCAAGGACCTGACGTGGGCGGGTCGTCCGCCTCCGCGGGGCAGACGCCATCCGGACTGGGACAGGGTGTGGTGCCCGCGCCGCCGGGGGTGGTGCCCGGGTCCGGGAGCGGAGATGCCGAGTCGGACGGGCCGGGAGTACGCGCGCTGCCCGGACCCCCTCACCTCGTCGATCGAGGTGAAGCTCCGCCGCTTTCCGAGGCGGCGGCTGGGTCGGTGTCCGGAGGACGTGATGTGGGCGGGTCGGCCGCGTCCGCGGGGCCGACGCTATCCAGGTCGGGACAAGGTGCTTTCTCCGCGTCGCCTGGGGGCGGAGGTGCCGAGTTGGACGGGCCCGGGCCGCTGCCGGAGGCGGCGGCAGGGCCGGTGTCCGGAGGACGTGATGTGGGTGGGGCGCCCGTCCCTGCGGAGCGGGCGCGGTCGGGGTCGGGACAAGGTGCTGTGTCCGCGTCGCCCGGGTCTGGGGGCGGAGGTGCCGGGTCGGACAGACCCGATTCGCTGCCGGAGGCGGCGGCTGGGTCGGAGGCCGGTGGACCTGACGTGGGTGGATCGGGCGTAGCCGCGACGCCGGCTGCATTCAGGGCGGAGGAGCGCGAGGTGTCCGGGCCGCCCGAGGCGGCCGCCTGGTCGGAGATCGAAGGGCGTGATGGGAGCGGACCCGCGGCGCCGGTGCCGCAGGCACCGTCCGGCGGCGTGGGACAGCGTTCGTCCGCGACTGTGGGGCGGGGCTTGTCCGAGGGTGTGGCACAGGACTCGTCCGGGACCGTGGGGCGGGGCTTGTCCGATGGCGTGACACAGGGTTCGTCCGAGGGTGTGGCACAGGACTCGTCCGCGACTGTGGGACAGGGCTCATCCGAGGGTGTGGAGCGGGGCTCGTCCGAAGGCGTGACACAGGGTTCGTCCGAGGGACTGACCCAGCACTCGTCCGAGTCCGTGGGGGAGGGCCTTTCCGAGAGTGTGGCGCGGGGCTCGTCCGGGGCGAGCGAGAGTGAGGTTTCCGCGGCGCCCTCTGCCGGGAGTGCGGAGCCTCCGGCGACGCCTTCGCCGTCCGTGACGCCTTCGCCGTCCGTGACGCCTTCGCCGTCCGTGACGCCGGTCCGGAGCGCCGCTGACGATTCCTCGGCCTCCGCGGCGGCCGGCGGTTCTCCAAACGTTTCCTTCGTCGGCGATGCGGAGCGCACCACCGTTGACGGGAGTGCCTTTGGCGACGACCACACGGTCGTCGACAGCGGCGCCTTCTCCGGCGGGACCCGGGCCGTCAACGAGGGTGACCCACTCGGCGGCGAGGCTGTGGCCTCGGGTGAGGGTGTCAGTGGTGGTGAGAGCGGCGAGGACGACGACGCCACAGCTCCAGACAACGGAACAGCATCAGCCGGCGACGCTTCCGACGATGGCGCCCACGACAACGGCACCCGCGACGACGGCACCCACCATGACGGCACTCCCGGCGACGGCGCCCCCGGCGATGGCGCCCACGACAACGGCACCCGCGACGACGGCACCCACCATGACGGCACTCCCGGCGACGGCGTCCCCAGCGACGGCGCGCACGACGACGGCGCGCACGACGACAGCACCCATGACGGCGCGCATGACGACAGCACGGCCGAGGACTTCTTTGAGGGCGTGAGCGGGGATGCCGGGGGGATGGATCCGGCCGGCGAGGGTGTGAACGACGCCACCATGCTGGATCCGCTCGACTCTCCGGGCGACCCCGGATACACCCCCACCTACGTCGACTGGATCGGCGGGACGCGTGCCGACAGTGGGTCGATTCCGATCGTGCCGCCCTCGCCTGTGACCTCCGGCCCTCCACGGACCCGACGCCCGGGCGACGGCCAGGACACCGCGCCGCCCCCGCCCCCGCCACCCCCGCCACCCGCCCACCCCGACCCGCACCCGCCGGCCGACCACCCCGGCACCCGCATCATGTCCGGGACGATGTTCGGCGGGCTGCTCGGCGCCGCGCCGATGCCCGAACGCCCGGTGGACCAGATCGCGCCGCCGGTGCCCGCGCCCATGCCCAAGGTCGCCGAGCACTTCGGTATCCGGTTCCTCTCTGACGCCGACGACGCCAGTGAGCTGTTCGGCGACCTGCGCAGGAGGGTCGCGACGCCGGACAGTACGGCTCCCGCCCTGCTTCTCGTCGGCGGCCCCCACAGCGGGCAGCGGCGGCTCACCCGCCTCATCGCCCGTACGCTCGCCGACGCCGGGGTGGGCGACGGCTCCGTCCGTACGGCCGACGGTGGCGAGCTGCGCGGCGACCACGCGACGACCGTGGAGGCGATCATGCGTGGCAAGGGCCCGCCGCTGCTGTTCGAGCGCCTCGACCGGGCCGTCCTGGACGCCGCCGACCCCGCGAGAGTGGCCTCCGCCGTGACCGGGGCCCGGACGAACAGGACGGTGCTGATCGCGACCTGCGAGCCGGACTCGTACGCTCGCATGGCGTCGGACTTCCCCGAGCTGACCAGGGCGTTCGAGATCTTTCGCCTGCCGGATCTGTCGGGTGTCCAGGCGCGGCTGGCGCTGTTGCACGTACTCGCGGACGAGCGGCGGGTGACGATCAACGCGGCGGGGCTCGATGTCGTACGAACGGATCTGGCGCGGCTCGGTGGTCATGGTGACCTCGCCGGCGCCCGGCTCGTCGAGGCGTACCTCGACCTGGCGGTCGGCCGGCACCTCGACCGGGCCGGGGCACCACGGGACCGGATGGTGCTGGCACCGGTGGACTTCGCCGGGGTCGCGGAGAAGATCGAGCCGTCCCTGCGGCCCCCGCGGGACGTGGACGGCTTCCTGCGCGGCCTCGAGGAGATGATCGGGCTCGAGGAGGTCAAACGCACCGTCGGCGGTCTGGTCGCCGAGGCTCGGCTGGCCGCCGACCGGGCCACGCGCGGGCTGCCGTCCGGCAATCCCAGCCGGAACCTGATCTTCCTCGGCCGGCCGGGTACGGGCAAGGCCACCGTCGCCGGGCTGATCGGCGGCATCTACGCGGCCCTGAACCTCCTCGACACCGGGCATCTTCTGGTGTGCGGGGCACGCGACTTCGCCGACGGGGAGACCGCCGCGAAGGTCGCGGCGCGTGTCGACCGGGCCGTCGGCGGTGTCCTCCTCATCGAGGACGCCTACCTCCTCGACCGGATGCCGGCGGCGGTCGACGAGCTGTCGCGCCTCATGGCCGGGCGACGCGACAAGTTCATGGTCATCTGTACCGGCCTGCCGGACGAGATGGAGGGGTTCCTGCTCGCCAACCCCGGCTTCCGCGCGGAGTTCGGGGCGATCATCGAGTTCCGTGAGCCGACCGACCGGCAGCTCGTGCAGCTGTTCTCCCGGCTGGCCGAGCGCGACCTGTACATGCTCGACGAAGAGCTCCGCGTCGAGCTGCTGGACCGGTTCGGCGGCATGCGTAACTACCCCGCGTTCGCGTTCGCCGACACCGTACGCCGCCTGTTCGACCAGATCGTCGCGCGCCAGGCCTCGCGGCTCGGAGGTTCGCAGGTCAGCGCGGCCGCGGTCGCGCGGCTGAGCGTACATGATCTGCCCGCTTCCGAGGGCGGCCGCCTGCTCCAGGAGCTTCATCCGAACCGGTCACGGCGGTCACCCGACCAGACCCCCGGGTAGACCCCCAAACAGACCAGAACCACCCCGGTGGGGTGGCTGCCGAATGGCCCTCTTGGGTCATGTGCGGAACCGTCGGCGGCGCGTAGCCTCGTCAGCAGGTGGGGACGAGCGGAGGTGGACGCGGTGCGTCAAGCAAATGTGGATCTGCGCGTCCACGATCGTGTTGCGCTTGATGAGATCGAGCTCTACTCAGAGATGCTCAGCGCCGTCGCTTCGGCCGAACGGCCGCTGACGGTCGACGAGATCGACATGGTGCTCGGTATCGGTCACGCAGCCAGATCGTGATCGCCGTCGTGGCCGGCGTCTCCGTGAGCGTGCGGAGACGGCCACGGCGACGGAATGCCGGTGAACTCGGAGCAGATCCGTCAAAGTGTGATCATTTTCACGAACGTACGAGCCGCGCGATGGCGGCGGAGGCCTCCTTGACCTTTTCCTCGGCCTCGGGCCCGCCCTCGTCGATGGCCTGCGCGACGCAGTGCCCGAGGTGGTCCTCGAGTAGCCCGAGCGCGACCGACTGGAGCGCACGGGTCACGGCCGAGACCTGGGTGAGAACATCGATGCAGTACTCATCTTCGGCGACCATGCGCTGCAGCCCGCGTACCTGACCCTCGATGCGTCGCAACCGGGTCAGGTAGGCGTCCTTGTCCTTCGCGTACCCGTGCATGAGGCGCACAATATACCCCCAGGGGGTAACTTTCAACAGATCGTTTGGGTAGATCTGTTCCGGGTAAAGCGGGCCGGGCACACTGTGTGACCACCAAGGACGTCGACGAACGCGTCTCAACGGGAGGGTACGTAACCGGTAACTTGGGGGCGAAGGTTCGCTTTCCTGCTGGTTAGCCGTAGCATCCTCTGCGGACTGTTCCCGCACTTCAGGAGAAGGACGTGCGATTCCGACTCACCCCGCGTGAGGATAGCTACTACGACATGTTCGCGGACTCCGCGAACAATCTGGTCACTGGCGCCCGGTTGCTCGTGGAGCTCATCAGCGACGGCGGTAACCGTGAGGGGATCGCCGAGAAGATGCGCGCCTGCGAGCACGCCGGCGACGAGTTCACTCACGCGATCATGCGCAGGCTCAACGAAAGCTTCATCACGCCCTTCGACCGAGAGGACATCTACCGGCTGGCCTCCTCACTCGATGACGTCATGGACTTCATGGAGGCGGCCGCCGACCTCGTCGTCCTCTACAAGATCGGGGAGTTGCCCCGAGACGTCGTCGGCCAGGTCGAGGTGCTCGAACGCGCCGCCGAGCTGACCGCCGAGGCGATGCCGCGGCTGCGCGGAATGAAGGACCTCAGCGAGTACTGGATCGAGATCAACCGCCTGGAGAACCAGGGCGACCAGGTCTACCGTCGTCTGCTGGCCGAGCTGTTCGGCGGCGAGTACGACGCGTTGACGGTGCTCAAGCTCAAGGAGGTCGTCGACCAGCTCGAGGCGGCGGCCGACGCCTTCGAGAAGGTGGCCAACACCGTCGAGTCCATCGCGGTCAAGGAATCGTGACCGCGACGCGACCGGGGCGGGCCGCCCGGCACCGAAGGAAGGACGCGCAGGCGTGGAGCTAACGGCCCTCATCGTCGTCGTCGGCATCGCGCTGGTCTTCAACTACACCAACGGCTTCCACGACGCGGCGAACGCCATCGCCACCTCCGTCTCGACGCGGGCGCTGACGCCCAGAGCGGCGCTGGCCCTGGCCGCGGTCATGAACCTCGTCGGAGCCTTCCTGGGTACGGGCGTCGCCAAGACGGTCGGCAGCGGCATCATCGACCCTCCGAAAGACATGCACGGACTCACGATCGTCGCCGCGGCGTTGATCGGTGCCATCGCGTGGAACCTCATCACCTGGTACTACGGGCTGCCCTCCTCGTCCACGCATGGGCTGGTCGGCGGCCTGATCGGGGCGGCGCTGGCCGCCTCGGGCAGCGTGCTCTGGGCCCAGGTGCTGGAGAAGGTCGTGCTCTGGATGGTGCTGTCGCCGGTGGTCGGGCTGATCCTCGGCTACTTCGTGATGGTCGCGATCCTGTGGATCTTCCGGCACGCGTACCCGGGGCGTGTCAGCCGCCGTTTCCGCATCGCCCAGTCGCTGTCGGCGGCCGCGATGGCACTCGGGCACGGGCTGCAGGACGCGCAGAAGACCATGGGCATCATCGTGCTCGCGCTGGTCACCACCGGTTACCAGGGCGCGTCGGACTCCCACGTTCCGGTGTGGGTCATCCTGAGCTGTGCCGCGGTCCTGTCGCTCGGCACCTATGCCGGCGGCTGGCGGATCATGCGGACACTCGGCCGGAAGGTGATCGAGCTCGACCCGCCGAAGGGTTTCGCCGCCGAGGCCACGGCGGCGAGCATCCTGTACGCCACGGCGTTCATCTGGCAGGCACCGGTGTCCACCACGCACACGATCACCGCGGCCATCATGGGCGTGGGTTCCACCAAGCGCCGCTCGGCGGTCCGCTGGGGAGTGGCCGGCAACATCGTGACCGCCTGGATTCTCACCATCCCGGCGGCCGGCATCGTCGCCGCCGTCGCCTACTGGATCATCAACCTGTTCCACTGACACGTACGCCGGAGCCCGGACGGAACCCTCGATCCGTCCGGGCGTCGCCACCACGATGATCAACCGAAACGGCCGGTGATGTAGTCCTCCGTCGCCTTCTCGGTCGGATTCGTAAAGATCTTGTTCGTGTCGTCGATCTCGATCAGGCGGCCGGGTTGTCCCTGGGCGGACAGGTTGAAGAAGCCGGTCGTGTCGCTCACCCGGGCGGCCTGCTGCATGTTGTGGGTGACGATCACGATCGTGTACTGGTCCTTCAGTGAGGCGATCAGGTCCTCGATGGCGAGTGTGGAGATCGGGTCCAGGGCCGAGCACGGCTCGTCCATGAGCAGCACCTGCGGCTCCACCGCGATGGCGCGGGCGATGCACAGCCGCTGCTGCTGACCGCCGGACAGCCCGGCGCCGGGCCGGTTCAGTCGGTCCTTGACCTCGTTCCACAGGTTCGCGCCGCGCAGGGACCGCTCCACGATCTCACCGAGCCGGCCTCGGCCGCGTACGCCGTTCAGCTTCAGCCCCGCGGCCACGTTGTCGAAGATCGACATCGTGGGGAACGGGTTCGGCCGCTGGAACACCATGCCGATCGCGCGGCGTACCGCGACCGGGTCCACCTCCGAGCCGTACAGGTTGAGGTCGTCGAGCAGCACCTTGCCCTCGACCCGCGCCGCGGGGATCACCTCGTGCATGCGGTTCAGTGTGCGCAGCAAGGTCGACTTGCCACACCCGGACGGACCGATGAACGCGGTCACGGAGCGAGGCTCGATCGTCATCGAGATGTCCTCGATGGCCCGGAACTTGCCGTAGTAGGCGTTAAGCCCGGAGATCTCGATCCGCTTGGCCATGGGGGCACTACTCCTATCGGGAAACGGGCTTGCGCAGGCGGGCGATGACGCGCGCCACCAGGTTGAGCAGCATGATGAGGACGATCAGCGTGAGCGCTGCCGCCCACGCCCGGTTGATCGCGGTGTCGTTCGGCCGGCCGGCCTGGTCGAAGATGAAGAGCGGCAGTGCCATCTGCGGCCCCTCGAACGGGTTGTTGTTGATCGCCGAGGTGACGAACACGGTGAGCAGCAGCGGAGCCGTCTCTCCCATGACGCGGGCGATGGCCAGCATGATGCCGGTGACGATGCCGGTGAAGGCGGTCGGCAGCACGACGAAGCAGATCGTCCGCCACCGCGGCACGCCCAGCGCGAACGACGCCTCGCGCAGGTCGGTCGGCACCAGCTTCAGCATCTCTTCGGCGGCGCGTACGACCGTCGGCATCATCAGGATCGACAGTGCCATCGAGCCGGCGAACCCGGAGAAGCTGAAGCCGAGCAGCAGCAGCCAGAACGCCAGGACGAACAGGCCCGCGACGATCGAGGGGAGGCCGGTCATGACGTCGACGAAGAAGCTGACGGTCTTGGCCAGCCGGCTGTCGCGGCCGTACTCCACCAGGTAGACGGCGGTCAGCACGCCGATCGGGATCGCGATGACGCTGGCCAGGGCGACCTGCTCGATGGTGCCGATGATCGCGTGGTACGCGCCACCGCCGGCGTCGTTGGCGCCGATGCCGTTCAGGGAGTGGGTGAAGAAAGTGAGGTCGAAGCGCTTGGCGCCCTTCGAGATCACCGTCCACAGCACCGAGACGAGCGGGATGACGGCGAGCAGGAAGGCGACGTAGACCAGGATCTGGATGATCCGGTCCTTGGCCTTCCGCCCGGCGGAGACGCCGGCCAGCGCAGGCGAGGTAGGGGTGCTCACACGAACTCCTTGCGCCGGGCGACGATCGCGCGGGCGAGCATGTTGACGATGAGGGTGATCACGAACAGCACCAGGCCGGAGGCGATGAGCGCGCCCCGGCCGGTGTTGCCGGCCATGCCGAAGGTGTTCGCGATGTTGGCGGCGAACGTGTTGCCGCCAGGCTTGAGGATGCGCAGGGAGATCCCGGCCGCGGTCGACAGCACCATCGCGACGGCGATCGTCTCGCCGAGCGCGCGGCCCAGGCCGAGCATCGCGGCACTGACCATGCCGGAGCGGCCGAACGGGAGGACCGCCATCCGGATGACCTCCCACCGCGTCGCGCCCAGGGCCAGCGCGGCCTCCACGTTGGCCTGGGGGACCTGGAAGAAGACCTCACGCGAGATGGAGGAGATGATCGGCAAGATCATGATCGCCAGGACAACGGCGGCGGTGAGGATGGACTGGCCGCCGACGCTGTCGCCCCCGAACAGCGGGATCCAGCCGAAGTTGCCGTTCAGGAAGTTCGCGACGCTGGCCATCTTCGGGACGAAGAACTGCAGGCCCCACAGGCCGTACACCACACTCGGCACCGCGGCGAGCAGGTCCACGACGTAGCCGAGGCCCGACGCCAGCTTGCGCGGTGAGTAGAAGGCGATGAACAGCGCGATCCCGATCGCCACCGGGGTGGCCAGGAGCAGCGCCATCAGCGACGACAGCAGGGTGCCGAACGCCAGCTGCAGGATGCCGAACCTCGGCTCTGCCGCGTCCGGGTTCCACACCTGCGAGGTGAGGAAGTTGGCCTTGTCCGCCTTCAGGGCGGGCAGGGCCTTCGCGACGAGGAACACCGCGATCGCCGCGATGATGAGGAGCAGCAGGATGCCGGAGCCACGGGCGGAGATGCCGAACAGGCGATCCCCCAGGCGGCCGGTGCTGAGCTTGCGTCCCCGTCCGCCTCGAGCGCGGGTAGCGCCCTGTTCCAGGGTATCGCTGGTCACTCGTCCCCCTCGTGGGTCACGCGGTCGTTGTGGTGGTATGCCGCCGAGCCGGCGCGGATCGACCGCGCCGGCTCAGCATGCTTCTCGGTCAGGACAGGCCCTTAACGGCCGCCTGGACCTTGGTCAGGATGCTGTCCGGCAGCGGGGCGTACCCGAGGCCGCTCAGAATCGACTGACCCTGCTGGCTGGAGGTGTAGGTGAGGAAGGACTTCACGAAGTCCGCCTGCTCCTTGGGGAGCCCCTTCTCGCAGGCGATCTCGTAGGTGACCAGGACGACCGGGTAGCCGTCCTTGGCCTTGTAGTCCAGCGTCAGCGCAAGGTCGTTGCCCTGGCCGGAGACCTGGGCGCCGGCGATGGCCTTGGACGCGGCGTCCGAGCTGACCTCGCTGAAGTCGCCCGCGCCGTTCTGGACCTTGGCGGTCTGCAGCTTGCCGTTGGTGGCGTAGGAGAGCTCGGCGTAGCCGATGGTCCCGTCGCCCTGCTTGATCCCCGTGGAGACGCCGTCAGAGCCCTTCAGGCCCTGGCCACCGGCCGCGGCCGGGAAGGTCTTGCCGCCCGGGAACTTCCAGGCGTCCGGCGCCGTGGCGAGCAGGAACTTGGTGAGGTTGTCCGTGGTGCCCGAGTCGTCCGAGCGGTGCAGCGGCTTGATCGGGGTGGCCGGCAGCTTCACGCCGGAGTTGTCCTTGGCGAGCGCCGGGTCGTTCCAGGTCTTGATCTTGCCGGCGAAGATGCCGGCGATCGTCGCAGGCGTGAGCTGAAGGTTGTCGACACCCTTGAGGTTGTAAATGATCGCGATCGGGCCGCCGACCATCGGCAGGTCAAGTGCCTTACCGGTCTTGCAGCGCGCGTCGGCCGGGCCGTGCTCCTCCGGCTTGAGGGCCGAGTCAGAGCCGGCGAAGGCCACCTGGCCGCCGGTGAACGCCTGCACGCCGGCTCCCGAGCCGCTGGCGTTGTAGTTGACGTTGGCGCCCGCGCAGCTCTGCTGGTAGCCCTTGATCCACTCGCTCATGGCGTTCGCCTGAGCGGACGAGCCGGCCGCGTTGACCGTGGACTTCACACAGTCGCCGCTCGCGGCAGGCTTGCCGCTGCCGCCGCCGTTGTCATCCGAGCCGCACGCGGTCAGCGAGAGCGCACCCACAAGGGCCACGCCGCCGAGGGCGGCCAGCCGTGTGCCGATCATCACCGAAAATTCTCCTCATAGGTAGGTGGGCGGCCCCCCTGGTGTTTGTCCAGGTTGAGACCACCGTCGATGCCCGACGCTAAGGAGAGGAGATGACCACTCACTCTGATCTAGGTGAACGGCGAATGAACTCAGTCATGATGTCTGGCTAAAGAAGGTCTTACTTGAGGCGACCGTACGGTTAACGGCCTTACGCGGAACCGCGTCGGGGCTGGTGGCCGAGGATTATCTGCGAGGTTTACCGGGAGTTGCGGTACATCGCGTCCGTTGACCGGCGCTCGAAGCCCAGCTTCCCATAGAGCGCCGTCGCGGCCGTGTTCGACTCGTCGACGTACAGGATCACCGAGGGCAGGCCGAGATCCTGGAGATGGTGGAGCCCGGCCAGCGTCAGCACCCGGCCCAGCCCGAGTCCCTGCGCGGACGGGTCGACACCGACGACGTACACCTCGCCGACCGGTCCGTCCTCCTCGTGCACCTTCGTCCAGTGGAAGCCGACCGGCTCACCGTCGCGCTCGGCGAGGAAGAAGCCTTCGGGGGAGAACCACGGCTCACGCTCGCGGCGCTCCAGATCGGTACGCGTCCAACGGCCCTGTTCCGGGTGGTCCGCGAAGGCGCGCGCGTTGATCCCCACCCAGGCGTCCTCGTCCCGTCCGGTCTCGAACGTGCGCAGCCGTACGCCGGCGGGCACGGCGACCTCCGGGAGGGTTCCGCCGAGCGGACGCGCCATCTTCCACAGGGCACGGAACCGTTCGAAGCCGAGCGCGCCGCCGAGTCCGACCGCCGCCGGGAGCTCTCCGTGCGCCCAGACGTTCAGCGACTCCACCTGGCCGGCCAGCGCGGTGACGAGGGCACGGCCGTGTCCGCGCCGCCGGAGCGACGGGCGGACCGCGAGCTCGCCCGCGTCACCGTCGAGGATCGCGACCCCGGCGAGCGCGTCCCCGTCATAGGCGAGCACGGCTCCGGCGCCGTCGCGCAGCCGCAGGAGCGCGCTTTCGCCCATCGGCCGCACCCCATCGGCCGCCGCGGCCTCTTCGGTGACCTCCAAGGCCGCCGCGACCTCGTCGTTCGTCAGTTCTTCGCGTACGACCAGGCTCATGATCCGGAGCCTACCGAGCCCTCTTCATCCCGCTCAGCCCAGGTCGCCCTGTCACGATGTTGTTTCGGGGTGCCATCGGCCCCTCCCGCATGCCCACGCGTGTGTCGTAGCATCTGGCCCTTGTCTGTGCGGGAAGGCGGTCGTCGTGGGCGATCCCGGAGTGCCGGTGATGGCGGCTCTGCTCGCAGTGCCGCTCGGTGTCCTGCTGTTCGTGGTGGTGCTGGCGGCGATGGGCGGCCGGTGGGCCGTCCCTGAGCCGAGCTACGAACTCGAGCCGGGTCACGAGCTCGAAACGGGGTACGAGCCGCGAGCCCTGGCGCAGCCCGCGTGGTTCGACGACCCCTGGCGACACACGGAGCCGGCGCGGCAGGACCCCGTCCCGGCGCCCCGCACCCAGGAGCGCCCTCCGGCTCCGCGAAAGGCGCGCCACGCGCTGCCGCCGGCGTCACGGCCGGCGTCGCGGCCGGCTCTCCCCCCGGCCTCGCGGCCGGCTCCGCCGCCCGCGCGACCGGCGATCGCACCGCCTGCCCGTCCGGCTCTGCCGGCGCCCGCGCGCCACGCGCTGCCACCGGCGCGCCCGGCGTACGGGTCCCTCGCCCGTGAGTCCCACGCCCAGCCGGACAGGGATTCCCCTTCGCTGGAGAACTTCCCGTACGGGTCTGTCGCTCGTGAGCCGTATGGTCGTCCTGCCGAGCCCGAACCGGAGTCCTCCTCACAGGAGGGCTTCCCGTACGGGCCGTACCCGGACTCTTCCCCACAGGAAGGCTTCCCGTACGGGCCGTATCGGCATCAATGAGGCTCGTCGGCGAAGAAGGGGATTCATGACGGTACTCGAGCTGCTGATCATCCTGGTGCTGCTCGGCGCGGTCCTGGTGATCGTGATCGGCGTACGGTCGGCGTCGCGCCGTTCGCGTCGGCCCAGCCCGTTCCCGCCGCCGGGCTACGGCCCGCCACCCGGTTATGGTCCGCCGCCTGGCTACGGTCCGCCTCAGGGGTACGGTCCCCCGCCGGGACAGGGGCCGCCGCCGGGCTACGGTCCTCCGCCTCAGGGCTACGGTCCTCCGCCGGGCCAGGGGCCGTACCCAGGCTACGGGCCGCCGCCCGCCCAGCATCCGACCGCAGCGGACCCGCAGGGACCTCCGGAGCAGGCCTGACCCCTCGGTTGGGGACTGCGTGCGGAACACGGGCGGCCACACCCACCCGCGGCTGTACATCACTGGGCGCACGCCGGGGCACTACCGGACCCTCGGCCGCGTCGACGGGACGACCGACACCAAGCGGTGCGCGTCGGCCGGCCACACCTACGCGGTCTGGTTTCGACGGCCCCGCGTACGTGCTGGGCGTGCGAAGGCTCTGAGGGCCTTTCAGGTGTGCGCCGGGACCTCCTCGGCGCGGTGGTCGGGCACGAAGCGGTAACCGACGTTACGGACCGTTCCAATCAGCGACTCGTACTCCGGGCCGAGCTTGGCCCGTAGCCGCCGTACGTGGACGTCGACCGTGCGTGTGCCACCGAAGTAGTCATACCCCCAGACCTCCTGGAGGAGCTGGGCGCGGGTGAAGACCCGGCCCGGGTGCTGCGCGAGGTACTTCAACAGCTCGAACTCCTTGAACGTCAGATCGAGTACGCGACCGCGCAGCCGCGCGCTGTAGGTCGCCTCGTCGATCGTCAGCTCACCGCTGCGGATCTCACCCGGCACGTCGTCCTGCTCGGCCGCGGTCGTACGGCCGACCACCAGGCGCAGCCGGGCCTCCACCTCGGCCGGACCGGCGGTCTGGAGCAGCACGTCGTCGAGACCCCACTCGGGGGTCAGGGCGGCCAGGCCGCCCTCGGTTACGATCGCGAGCAGCGGTACGTCGAGTCCTGTCGTGCGCAGCAGCCGGCACAGACTCTTGGCCTGGGCGAGGTCCCGGCGCGCGTCGACGATGACGACGTCGGACGGGGGCGCGTCGATGAGCGCCACCCCCTCGGCCGGGGCCACCCGTACCGAGTGAAGGAGCAACCCGAGCGCCGGCAGGACTTCATCGGACGGCTCGAGCACATTCGTCAGCAAAAGCAGAGTGCTCAATACGGCCTCCTCGGTTGGCGGCCCCCAAAAAGACATTGAGGACCCGAGGGCGACGCTGCCCGGATCCCTACTACGGGAGGATACCGAATGGCGGGCGAGACCTCACTACTGAGTGGTGTAGACCATGAGAGAGGGAACATGGCGAAGGGGCTGATCAGATACTGGGCGGCGGCGCGGGCGGCCGCCGGAGTCGCCGAGGAGCCGTACGACGCCGCGACGCTGGAACAAGCGCTGACCACGGCGGCGGCCGGCCGGGACCTGGAGTTCGAGCGCGTCATCGCCCGCAGTTCCTACCTCGTCGACGGCGACCCCGTCGGCACCCGTGACCACGCGTCCGTCCGGCTCCCGGACGGCGGAACCGTCGAGGTCCTGCCGCCTTTCGCGGGAGGCTGAGGCCGGACGGTGGCCGGATGAGGTCGGCGACCACGTGGAGGCGGGCAGTGGGACCGCCCGGAGCGGCCCGGCGCCACGGATCGTGTGCGGCAGGTCCCCGGCGATCCGGCCGGGGCGGTCGAGAGCGGTGAGTTCCGCGGGCGGCCGGTGCCGTGTGCATCCTGGTCAGCCGTTACCTGCGGATCGCCCGTTCGTACACCGCCGGCGGTGGCGACGCGCTGGTTCCGTGGGGCGATCGGGCCGGGGCACACGTCAATACGGAAGGTGACTCGGCCGGACCCCGGGCGCCGGTAGTGTGATCACGAATCGGCGACGGGAGAGACATGCGCAAGGGATTGGTGATTTTCCTGATCCTGCTGGTCGGGGTGATCATCGCCGCCGATCGGGTCGGTCTGTGGGTCGCCCAGGACCAGATCGCCAAAAATGTCGCGTCGCAGTACGACCTCGACCACAAGCCCGAGGTGAAGATCAAGGGCTTTCCGTTCCTGAATCAGGCGCTGAACGGCCGGTACGGCGAGATCGACGTCAACGTCGGCGACGTCACCCAGCTCGGTGTCCACCTGACCAACACCGTCGTCACGCTGAAGGGCGTCAAGGCCCCGCTGTCGGACGCGCTGCACGGTGACGCCTCCCAGATGGTGGCCGACACGGCGACCTCCGTCGCGACCGTCTCCTACGCCGACGTCGACAAGCAGGCGCCGCGGGGGCTGAAGGTCTCGGCCAAGGGCAAGGAACTGCAGGTGCGCGGCCCGGTGACCGTCCTCGGCCTCAGCCGTACGGTGACCGCGACCGTGACCGTACGGCCCTCCGGCCGTAGCGTGCGTGTGCTGCCGCTGACGGTCGACGCCGGCGGCACCACGATCCCGGTCACCCTGGTCCAGCAGGCGTTCTCGTTCACGATGCCGGTGAAGGGGCTCCCGCAGAACACGCGGATCAGCGACGTCCAGATCGGCCAGGACGGCCTGCGGGTCACCACCACCGGCGAGCACGTGAACCTCGAAAGCCTCAACGAGCACTGACCTACGCGCGAATCCAGCGGCCGTTCCGGTTGGATCGTTCCTAAATCATCAGTCTTCCGGTGAACCAACCGCGTATTTGGTACGTGTCTGAAGTGTGGGACCGACAGCGAACGAGCGCCTCCTCCGCGCCCTGTACGCCGAACACGGAGGACCGCTCCTGGGATACGTCCTGCGCCTGACCGAAGGTGATCGGCATCAGGCGGAGGACGTGGTCCAGGAGACGCTGCTGCGTGCCTGGCGACATCCTGAGGCCCTGGAGGGCCGCCCGATAAGGCCGTGGCTGTTCACGGTGGCCAAGAATCTGGTCGTCGACGCACACCGGGCGCGGCAGTCCAGGCCGCCCGAGGCCGGTGAGGCGGGACTCGCCGCCGTACCGGCCACCGACGAGATCGGCCGCGCGCTCGAGTCGTGGACGTTCGCGGAGGCGCTCGCCGATCTGAGCCCCGACCACCGGTCGGTGCTGGTCGAGACCTACTACCGAGGACGGTCGGTCGCCGAGGCCGCGGCGGCGCTCGGCGTGCCGCCCGGCACGGTGAAGTCGCGGTCCTACTATGCGCTGCGAGCCCTCAAACTCGCACTGGAAGAACGGGGGTTGGCGCCATGACATCGGGCACCGAATGCTCCCGGCTGCGGATACTGCTCGGTGTGTACGTCCTGGGCGCCATCGAGCCGGCCGAGCGCGCCATGGTCGACGCGCACCTGGGCGTCTGCGGACGCTGCCGAGACGAGCTCTCCTCGCTGGCGGGGCTGCCCGCCATGCTGGGGAGGGTCACCGAGGACCAGCTCGAACAGCTCGGGTCACCACCGGAAGAGCTCCTGGACTCGATCCTGACCAAGGCCGCCGACGAGAGCCGTGGCCGGCGGCGCAACAACCGTCTGTGGCTGGTGGCGGCCGCGGCCGCGCTGGTCGTCGTGACGGGTGTGGGCGTACGCGCGGTGAGCGGCACGGACGGCGGGACGATCGCCAAACCGCCTCCCTCGCCGACCGGCCGGCCCAGTGCCACTCCCTCGGCCGCCACGACGGTGGACGGAAACGATCCGGCCACCGGTGTCCGGGCGGAGATCGGCATGCAGCCCAAGGAGTGGGGCACCGCCTTCTCGGTACGGCTGGCCGGCGCGCCGGCCGACTCCGAGTGCCGTCTGATCGCGATCGACAAGAAGGGCCGGCGGGACGTCGCGGGCGGTTGGAAGGTCGAATACCTCGGCGATGCCAGCTTCTACGGCTCGTCGATGTTCCAGAAGCAGGACATCGCGTCGGTCGAGATCCGCACGCTGGACGGGAAAAGGTTGCTGCACGTCCGCGTCTGAGGGAATGAAGCGGGCGGCGGAGGCCTTGTGACCTTTCGATGACTGGGATGTACGTCGCGGCGGCGGCGCTCGTTCTCGCCATGGCCCTCGGCCTGGTGTGGCGGCGCCGCAATGGAGCGCTGCGCGAGCACGGGCGTCGGGAGGGTGCGGACGTGGAACGACTCAGTACCACCGAGCTCGGCGCGTCCCTGGGCGAGAAGGCCACGCTGGTGCAGTTCTCCTCGGCGTTCTGCGCGCCCTGCCGGGCGACCCGGCGCATCCTCACCGACGTGGCGGGCATGATCGACGGCGTGGCTCACGTGGAGCTCGACGCGGAGGCCCACCTGGACCTCGTACGCCGCCTGAACGTCCTGCGCACCCCGACGGTCTTCGTACTCGACGCCGGCGGCGGCATCGTCCGCCGCGCTTCGGGCCTCCCGCGCAAGGCGGACATCATCGCTGCCCTGGGCGAGACCGTCGCCTGAGACCACCCGCGGACAGGCTGTCTTCCGGGGTAAATTCAGAATGTGACCGCCGCGCACGACTACGAAGACCTGCACCGTCTGGTCGACCAACTGACCCCGGACCAGGTGCAGGAGGTCCGCCGGCACGCCCTGCGGCTGGTGGACGAGGGGGAGGTTGTGAGCGAGGAGACCGGGCGGACGCCCGCTTTCGCGGGCATTATCGAGGACGGTCCCTCGGATCTCGCGGAACGCATCGATGAGTACGTTTCGGAGCGATTTAATCACTCCTTGTGACGACTCTCCTCGACTCGGGGCCGCTCGTAGCCACTGCGAACCGCAGGGATTTCGACCACGAGCGCTGCCTTCGACTTTTTCGTGAGTTCCCCGCCCCCTGTTGCTCCCGGACACTGTGCTGATCGAGGCCTGTTGGGTCATCGGGGACAGGATCGGCCCGAAGAGCCACGCGGTCTTTTGGAGGCGGTCGCGGCCGAACTCGAACGCGACCGATACCAGCTTGTCGCCCTCATGCCGGCGGACCTGGCCCGGATGGCAGAGCTGGTGGCCCAGTACTCCGACCTCCGGCTCGACCCCACCGACGCTTCAGTGATGGCGATCGCCGAGCGACTGAACGTGACACAGGTGGCGACACTCGACCGACGGGATTTCAGCGTCGTGCGGCCGCGGCACGCAGAGGCGTTCTCTATCGTTCAGTAGGTGTGTTGTCGCAGGTCGGAGTGGGTTCTGACGGCTCGAGGGGCGAGATGGCATTTTACGCCGAGCGAGACGCCGCTTACTATCGTCTCGTGCGTTCCTGGACAGAGCTGCTTACCAAGCGACGGGCGGTCGACTTCTGCCGCGTCGCTACCGCGCTCTGTCGTACGGCCTGAGTTGGTTGGCCCCTCTTCAGCCCATCTCACTCGCCGCCGTCACCAGGAGCATCTTCCGATGCAGGTCGACCCCAGAGGCCAGCGCTTCAGCGCGATCCTCACGTCAATTGTCCTGATCGTCGTCTTGGTGACCAGCAGCTGGCTGCTGTTGGCGGCTCAGGCCATCGTGTTCGCCATCGGAGTCGTGTTCGGTCTCCGTAGCGCGCCGTACGGCCTGATCTACCAGGCTTTCGTCCGTCCGCGGCTCGGTCCTTCCAAGGAGCTCGAGCCCGAGACCCCGCCCCGCTTCGCGCAGGGGGTGGGTGCGGTGTTCGCGCTGGTCGGAGTGGTGGGATACGCCCTTGGGATCCCGGCATTGGGTATGACCGCCACAGCGTTCGCGCTGATCGCGGCGTTCCTCAACGCCGCCTTCGGGCTGTGCCTGGGCTGTGAGGCCTATCTGCTCATTCGCCGGCTCACCCCTAGGCGAGCCACGTCCTAGATCGAGTTCGTTCAGCACGTGGCCATGCCGCGAGTGCCCGAAGACCGAACCGCCACTCCAACTAGGAGGACAACAGCATGAGCCGCTCCGACGTCCTGGTCGACGCTGACTGGGTGCAGGCGCACCTCGATGACCCCGGAATCGTTCTCGTCGAGGTCGACGAGGACACCAGCGCGTACGAGAAGGGCCACATCCGCGGGGCCGTACGCATCGACTGGAAGACCGAGCTGCAGGACCCGGTACGCCGCGACTTCGTGGACAAGACGGGCTTTGAGAGCCTGCTGTCCGAGAAGGGCATCGCCGGCGACGACCTGGTCGTCCTGTACGGCGGGAACAACAACTGGTTCGCGGCCTACGCGTACTGGTACTTCCGCCTGTACGGCCACCAGAACGTCAAGCTCCTGGACGGCGGCCGCAAGAAGTGGGAGCTCGACTCCCGCGACCTCGTCGAGGACGTGCCGGCCCGCCCGAAGACCTCCTACTCCGCCAAGGAGCAGGACGGCACGATCCGCGCCTTCCGCGAGGAGGTCGTCGAGGCGATCGGCAACAAGAACCTCGTCGACGTGCGGTCGCCCGACGAGTTCTCGGGCAAGCTGCTCGCCCCGGCGCACCTGCCGCAGGAGCAGGCGCAGCGTGGCGGCCACATCCCGACCGCGCGCAGCATCCCGTGGTCGAAGGCCGCCAACGATGACGGCACCTTCCGCTCTGACGAGGAGCTGCGGAAGCTTTACGAAGAGGCGGGCGTTGACCTCTCCAAGGCGACGATCGCCTACTGCCGGATCGGTGAGCGTTCATCCCACACCTGGTTCGCCCTGCACGAGCTGCTCGGCCTGCCGGACGTGAAGAACTACGACGGATCCTGGACCGAGTACGGATCGCTCGTCGGCGTACCGATCGAGCTTGGGGAGGCAAAATGACGGACGGCTGCGGAGCGCCGGCGCAGACGGCGAGTCTGCCCGCGACTGTGGATCTGGCGAACGAGGCGGTCATTCAGGGCACCGTCGAACGCGAGGGGAATGTCGTCTCCGGTGCGTACGCGCGCCTGCTCGACGCGACCGGCGAGTTCACCGGTGAGGTCGTGACCAGCGACGAGGGCATCTTCCGCTTCTTCGCCGCACCGGGTGACTGGACGGTACGCGTGCTCGCGCCCGGCGGGGTCAGCATCGACTCGACGGTGCGAGCCCAGACCGGAGAGATCGCCAACCTGAAGGTCGCCATCTAGCCGCAGGACCCGGCGAACTCCACACACGAAGAATCCCGCTGCCACGCCATCGCGTGACGGCGGGATTCTGTTTTCGCCGGAACCTTCAGCAGCCTTCCAACGGTGCCACGACCTGAGCACCAAGCCGTTACGATCGCGTATTGTGCTCCGTTTGTCCCCAGTGACTTTGCCCTGGACCACGCTTCGGCTGGCCGGGCGTTTCGCGGTGCCGCTGGCCCTTTGGTACACGGTCGGCCAGGTCCTGCGATACCTGCTCTTCCTCGCGGGATATCACTTCGGACTGCACCGCGCCGCCGTCCCGATCTTCGTGCTCAGCCTGACCGTCATGGTCTCGCTCAGCGTGACCGTGGCGATGGTGCACAGCGTCAGGGACGGCCTGCCCGCGGTCAGGAAACGCGAGCTCGACGAGTCCCTGACCTCCTGGACGGCGTCCGAGGAGGAGTCGATCCTCGACGGGCTCACCCGCGCGCTGCTGCCGTTCATGATCTTCTATCTGGCCTGGAACTGGTTCAGCGAGGACGCGCAGGCCTTCGAACAGTCGGCGGCCGGCCGGGGCAACGCGCAGGGCGGCCTCATGGGCCAGCTCGAGGCGATGAAATCGCTGATCCTGCTGAACGATCACGTCTACCTGGCGGTCGTGCTGACCGCCGGTTTCTTCGCCCTGAAGTTCATCGCCGAGCGCTTCGTGGAGCCGAAATGGTCCCGCGTCGGCGGGGTGGCGGTGGCGTTCTTCGAGGTCAACTGGACGCTCTTCGGCCTCTTCTCGGTGAACAAGGCCCGCGGCGCCTTCTCGGACTGGGTCCAGGGCCGGGTCGCCTGGGGGTGGCTCGGTCACCTCACCGGGCCGGCGCTCGACTGGTTCGGCGCGCTCTGGCCCTCCTTCAAGGAGGCCGTGCTCGGGGGCCTCGTATGGCTGGTGATCGCGGGCGTGATCCTCGGCGTCGACGCCGACGAGGAGACCGCGCTGGGCAAGGGACGGGTCGGGCGCAGGCTTCTGTCGGCCAGCGGGATCGACCGGCCGCACACGCCGTGGGAGGTCGCCACGCGAGAGCTGCGCGACAAGTGGCTGCCGACGTTCTACGGGTTCCGGATGGTGATCCGCGCGGGGCTGCTGCCCTTCGCGGTGTTCTGCGTCCTGTACATGGGGCTGGAGGATCTTGCGCCGCTGGCCGAACGCGGCGTCTTCTATCTCCTCGGGCCGCACCCGATCGGCTACTGGGCGCTGCGCCTCGACTCCATCGACTTCGCCGTGGACCTCGTACACCAGATGTTGCGCGTGTGCCTGATGGCCGCGGCGTTCGACCTCGTGGTGGCGCGGGTCAGTGAGCGAACCTCAGCACCGGCGTCGCAGCCGGGCCCTTCGATGCCAGCGCCCCAGGTCGGACCTCGAGTACGACCGAGCTGACCAGGCGCTCCGGCACGGTCGCGGTGACGCTCACCTCGGTGTCGGTGCCCACGGCCTTCGTGCGGTCCCGGTCCGTCGACGGGAACGCCGACCAGACGTGCCCGGCGCGGTCGCGGACCGTGAACCCGAGAATGTCGATGCTCTTGACCCCCTGGGCGTCGAGAGGCCGCGCCGTCACGACGAGTTTGAGGTTCACCCCGCCGGCCGGCGTCGTGCTGCTCTTCAGGGCGCCCGTCGTGTCCCGGCCGAGCAGCCGCAGCTTGACGTGCCCGAGGGTGCCGGTGCCGCCGCGGCGCACGACGGTGACGCGCTCCTTCGTCTGCCACTGCCGCGACTGCTTGGAGCCGTCGACCCACTCGGCCGCGAGCAGGCCGGGGACGAGCAGGATCAGCGCGACCACCTCGATCGCGTGCCGCCATCCGTCATTCAGGCGCCGTCTGCGCGGGATCGGGTCCGGCGAGGTCTCCTCGAGCGGATCCCGTGTGGTCCACTCCAGCGGGTCGTAGCTCACGTCGTCTTCAGGGCGTACGCCGGGGATGCGTGGGAGAGCAGTTGTGCCGCCTCACCGTTGTCGAGGCCCAGGTCGACCTCGGTCTGCGCGCTGAGCTGGATGAGCAGCGCGGACTCTCCGATGGCCAGGCGCGCTCCGGCCAGCCGGTCCTTGGGGATCTCGAAGACGTACGTCGCGGGAGCCCACAGCATGGGCTGGAAGTCACCGTTGGGGGTCGAGATGGCCGCCCGGCCGCTCTCGTCGTAGGACACGCCACCACGTGTGATGAGCTTCGGGTCGCCGGGCTGGAAGGGCTTCTGGTTGCTCTTGATCTCCAGATGGACGATCACGAAGATGCCCAGGCTCCGCATGACCTGTGCCTTTTGCTGCAGGAAAGAGGACTTCGCGATCCCGGTCGCCACATCGATCTTGCCCACCTTGACGCTGAAGTCGGGGTTGTCGACGACCGCGCCGGCGCGGCCGCTGGTGACGAGGGGATCTTGCTCCTTGTCCTCGAGGTGGGGCTTGAAGGTGTACAGCCACATGGCCAGTGCCATCAGGCCGACGGTCAGCAGACCCGAGATGAGTTTCCGTGGAGCGCTCACGACGTCGCTCCCTGCCGGACCGGGACGGACACCTTGGCCGTGATCGGAGACTGCCCCGTCACGCTCCAGTAGAAGGTGTCGGTGGTGAAGCTCTGGCCGTACTCCCAGGTGCGCAGCGCGACGGTCACATTGGGCGGTGCGGCCGCGTTTCCGAGGACCCAGACGACCTGCACGGTGACGGGCAGCCGCGGATGGATCGAGCTGGTCTCCTCGCCGTCGATGTCACCCTCCGACCGCGTGAAGTCGGCCTCGGCGAACTTGCCGGGCTTCGGCTCGGCCGCGATGCCGTGGATGAACGACCCGATCCCGTACGACTCGTTGCCGGTGTCGGTCACCCGCATTCGCACGATGAGGAGGTTCGCCGCCGGGTCGAACTCGTGCAGCTTCATGCTGCCTGCCCGAGCGTCCAGGATCTGGACGTGGAAAAGCCCTTGGTCGACGGCCCTGCCGGGCTTGGCGGTGATCGGCCCGCCGGGTCGGGCCTTCAGCCCGCCCGTCGCCCAGAGTGTCGCGATCAGGATCACGAGGGCGGCTGAGATCACCAGTAACACCTTCGGCCTGCGCCGGTGTGCCGCGGGGGGGTCGTGAGCCACGAGCACGATCGTAACGGGCGATCTACCGCTTCGATGGAGATAAACGGCCGAATCACCGCCCTGGTCCACCGGCGGCCGCTCACCCACGCCACTGTGGCAGGCGGAGAGCGTAGGTGTCCCTGACCGCACGTAGCCGGACGGTGCCGAAGCGGCCCGGCTCGCGATCGAGGACGGCGCGTCCAGCCGATGTGGTGAACGCCGAGATGGGTACCACCTCCGCTCCCGGCGGCGCGAACTTGAGCACCTCGTCGAGCGCGGCGATCGCGGTCGCCAGGGCGTGGCGGGCGCCCCGCCGCTGCTCCGGGTCAAGGCCGGTACGGGTCGCCGGCACCCGACGAGCCCGGTCGTCGGCGTACGCGAGCCACTGGCCCGGATCCAGTAGCTGAGACGGCTCGTCACCGCCGAAGACCACCTCGCCCGCCTGGGCGTGCAGGATCTCCTCGGGAATCCGGAATCGGTAGACGCGCTCGTGGCCGCAGCGCGGGCAGACGGCGGTGTAGCGCGAGGCGAGGTCACGGCCGGCCCTGATCACCGAACTCCGGTAGTCGCCCCGGGTCTCGCCGCACGAGGGACAGGGCTGGAGGCTCAGGAACACATGAGCCTCGGCGTTGGTCCGTGCGAGGGGAAGCTCGTCGTCGGCCGGCATCTTCGCCCCACTCACCGGGACCGCAGCTGCGGATAGTGCTCACGCTGCTGGAGCGACAGCGACGTGATCGAGAGTTCTCCCGCACCCCGGCAGATCGGGCAGAGCTCCTCGCCCGCGCACAGGGGGCAACGTTTGCCGTCGATCCAGCCGTCGCCCTCGCACACATCGCACCAGCCGAGGCCCTGGCATTCGTAACACAGGACGCTGCCGGGGTGTACGGCCTCGGCCGTGATCACCGGTGCGGGCCGTACGTGGCGGACCTGGGAGATCTGTAGCTCCGGCGTGGCGCCGTGGAGCTCGACGCCGTCCGGATCGGCGTACACCTCCATCGCGGCGTCACCGTCACGTGCGGACATGGCGAGCTTGGGACCGAGTGGCCGGGGTTCGTCGGTCGCCCAGCCCGCGGCGGTCAGTGCCGTACGGGCGCGTGCAAGGACCTGAGCCGGGTCTTCCGGGCGACCGGCACGGGCGAGGACGGTGATCCGGCATCTGGCGACGCCGGGGCGGCCCACCAGATCAACCGGGCTCGGGCCGATGTCGGACCCCACGTCCGGAGTCGCCTCGGGGAGCGCCGCGACCGCCACCGAGTGGAGCAGGTCACGCAGTGCTTCGCGGGCCCGCTCGAGCTCGGCCGCTCTGTCCGGGTCGCTCGTCCACTCCAGCACGTCAGTGACCCCCTCGTTCGGGCGACGAGAGGAACTCGATGACCGTACGGAACTGTGGTCGTGGGCTGGCGAAGGTCTCGATCACGGACTGGTCCGGGTCGTTCCGGGTCGCGGCGTCGATCGAGTAGTCGTAGTCGTCGTTTCCCTGCACGCCGAATTCCTCGTTGGTGACGCTGATGTCGGCTCCCCGTTCCCGGAGTACGTCCACGAGAATATCGCCCTGGACATGGCCCCTGTCGCCCGGCGTTCCGCCCGCCTTTTCGGGCTTCATGTCCCACTGGACCTCCACCCGGCCACCCTCGCTCATCATCCCGATGAACTGGTCGCCGAGCCTGGCGTACTGCTCATGCGTGAACTTGGCGCTCACGTTGTTGAGGTAGACACGCGCCACTCCGCCGTTCTCGCCGTGCGCGAGTACCTGTCCATGGGACAGCAGATCGCCGAAGACCAGGACCGAGCCGTCGCCCGTGAGCGGCGCCGGATCCATGATGTCGATGTCACGGCGGCGCAGCCCGTTGAGCGGTGCGTCGGGGAGCTCGGTCTGGATGATCAGGCCACCGCCCTGCCGGTCCGCCGCCGGCGTCATCTCGGCCGCGTAACCGCTCCGGCCGACGCCGACGTCGATCGTGTGACCGCCGCGGGCGGCGGCCGGGGCCGGAGGACGCGGCGAGTGGCCCACGGCGTCCTGCCGGTGCTGCGGACGCGGCCTGGACAGCACGTCGATGTGGGACTGCCCGTCGACCGGGTCGTGGATGACCACGGCGTACTCCGCGTGGACACCGCGCTCGGCGAATCCCTGGTTGGCGCGGTCGAGCACGGCGAGCAACTCGCGGAACGGAACCCTGGACCCGGCAGGCGCGCCGGGAAGGTCGTGGTTCAGGAGGATGTTTCCGGAGGCGTGGTCGAGCGCGCCGGCACTGCGATAGGGCGCGGCGATCGAGTCCCGTGCCGCTTCGCGCATGGCGTCGAAGTCGATCGCGTCTATGAGTGCCGGGGGGATCTCGCTCACGGCCCGCAGACGATCGAGCATCGCCTCGGCCACCGGCCGGGGGCCCGTCTCCACGGCCCGCATGCGCTCGATCACTGCGTCGATCGCGGCATGGCGCTCCGCCGGGGGGATGTGCCGGTCGCTCATCGCAGCGGTGATCGGCTCCAGGTGCTCGAACACCGCACGCTTTCCACGCCCGGCGGCCTGGAACCGTTCCTTGGCGCCTTCGAAGATCGGGTCGAAGACGCGGCGGGACTGCTCCATCCGCATCCGTCCGTCGAGTGCGGCCGACTCGGCGTACACGATCTCCTCCATGTGCCGGTCGCCCTGCAGGACTTCCCGGAGCCGATCGAGATATCGGGCCCTCTGCTCGGCGTACCGCGGTTCGGTGAGGCGAGGATCGAAGATCGGCCGGTCCTGGAAAAGCCCTTGGCTCTGGAGCTCGAACCGGTGCGCCAGCGCAGGGTCGTACTCGGCGAGGAGCCGCAGTCGGTCGTCCGCCGTCGGGTGGTCGTGCAGGCCGATCCTCTCGGTGAGGTCGCGTAGGTCCTTGGTCAGTCGCGGCAGGTCACCGGCCCTCGACGGGTCGAGCACCGCGCGGTCGATCTGGTGCGAGAGGATCCGCACCTCCGCGAAGCGACCGCCGAGGTGGTCGGTCATCTGCGTCGGCGTCTCGCTGGAGATGTCGTGCACGACGTCCGGGTCGTTCCGCAGCCGGATCTCCTCGACTTCGTGCCCGACCCCGCGTACGACGTCCTCGGGGCGCGCCTGCGGGGAGACGGTGATGCGGTAGCCGTCCGGGTCTTCGGAGAAGCTGGCGACCGCGTCATCCTCGGTACGGCCGGTCTCGATCGTGATGTCCCGGCCGTCCGGCAGTACGAAGTGGTCACCCGCCCAGCGGATCTCCTTTGGCGCGATGAGCCGGATGTTGGGAACGATCTCGTTGAGCACGTCGCGCCGGGTCAGCGACCCTTCCGACGGGTCGATGGCGTCGCCGCGGAAGTCTCCGACGTTGGCAGCGGTCGCGTCCCGTTCACGGGTGCCGGCGTGAGGTGTGCCGGACCCCGGTCGCACGTGCTCGTCGCCGCCCGTGAGGTCGTGGATCGCCCGGTGTGTCGTCTCCGCGCTCGGCAGTGTGCCGAGGCGGTCCGCCGCCGCCCGGTGCAGGGCGTCGGCGGGCGGTTCGAAGTCGCGGGGGCCGCCCATGTCATCCAGGTGCTCGGCAAGCCGGGTCAGGCCCTCGACGTCCCGCGGTGTCGGCTCGCGGCCGGCGACCTCACGCGCGACGTCGAGCATGACCTCGGCGCGAGGGATCATCCCGTCGGGGGCCGCTCCCGACAGGTCGGCCAGGTGGCGCAGTCCCCGCAGGTCGGACGGTGTGAACACATGGTCCGGCGCCGCGCCGTAGAGCTCCCGGGCAGCCTCGGTCAGTGCCTCGGTATAGCGCAGGTGGCCCGGGGTGAGGTGCGCGAAGTCGCCGAACAGCGCATGCATCCGGTCGAGGAGCCGAGCGTGTTCGAGCGGCTCGCGGCCCTGTCGCGGGAACACCGGACGGCCGTCGTCACCGGTACGGTCGAGCAGGTCCCGTACGTGGTCCGGAAGCACCGAGCGGTCCGGACCGCGGTCGGCGTCCGTCATCTCGCGCTGGTAGACGCGGAGACGGCCGTCCGGCAGGTCCTCGACGCCGGTGACCTCGAAGTCGGTGTCGCGACGGAAGTGCACTTCGTGGTCGGTCCCGTGATCGGTGATCGCCGGTCCGACGAGCCGTCCCGTACGGGACTCGATCACGAACTCGGTGTTGCCGTGGAACTGGCCGTGCGGATTGGCCGAGCCGATGACGTAACCCGGTTCGTGCGCGACCTCGACCTGCCGGTAGCGCGCCTGCTGCGCGGGATCGAGATCGACCACCCGGTGCACCCTGCCCTCGAAGGCGGGCAGCTGTTCCAGCACCGCGTCGTGTGAACGGATCTGCTCGGTGTAGGGGGCCAGGGCCTCCTCGTGGCCTCCGTACAGCCCCTCGTTGATCGGCCGGTGGTCCCCCTGGGCGAACAGCCGTGACGAGGCCAGGTCCTCCGTCTCGACCCGTTCGTAGGTCTTCTGCCAGCCGCCCTGTGTCCTGTCATGGACGTGGGAGACCGCGGCGTCGACGGCCTCTCCGCCGTGCCGTCCGACCAGCTCGGAGTGAACGGGGCCGCGCGGAGCGTCCGGCGCCGCGACGGGCCGGTCGGCGCCGGCGTCGAGTGGGGCGGGGGACGGCGGCTCGTCGTGCGTGCCGTTGAGCAGATCCGCGATGCTGGAATGCGGCGCCTCGGCCGGACGGAGCGTGGCAGGCACCGGCTCCGCCACCTCCACGTCGGTGAGTTCGCGCAGATAGACCCGTTTGCCGCCACCCGGCAGGTCCTCGGTGTCCAGCACCTTGTAGTGGCGATCAGGCATGAGGACGACTTCGCGTTCCTGTGGCCGTGCGTGCAGCCCCGGGGCGACGAGCCGTCCGGTGCGGGAGTCGATCACGAACTCGACGTTGCCGCCGAGCTTGGCCCTCGCGTCGGAGGAGGCGCTGATGTACGCGGGCTCGCGGATGACCACGCCAGGCTGGTAGACGTCGAGTTGGTGGAGCTGGTGGGGCTGGAGCCAGATGCGGCGGAAGACCATGTCGGTGTGGACCGGCATCTCGTTGAGCGCCGAGGTGATGCCCTTGATCACGGGCGCCCAGTGCTCCAGGGCGGTCAGATCGCCCGTGCGCATCGCCTCGTTGACCCGGGGATCGGTCGTGTAGGAGTACAGCGCGACCTGGTCCTCGATCGGTACGCGTTCGAGGACGGGGGCCCAGTCGTCGTGGCCGCTCAGCCGTCCCTGGTCGAACTGCCGTCGCGCCTCCCGTACCTGGTCCGCCAGCTCGTTGAACCTCTCCTCACCGAAATGGTCCCGGATCGCCTGCCGGTCCTCGGCCGTGCTGCGGTACCGCGGGCCGAGGTCGTCCAGGCCGAGACGCCGCAGGCCCTCCTCGTGCGCCGGCAACGGGTGATGGCCCGCGGCGGCATGGTCACCAGCGCCGGCGGTGGTGGCGTGCGATGAGGCCGGGTCCGGCGGGTGCGAGGCCACGGGATGGGAGGGTGCCGGGGTGTGGCCCTCCACGCCGTCCGGCCGCGGTCCCGCCGCCGCGTCCGGATGAGCCGTGGTGTGCGTCGTTCCCGCAGAGCGGACCACGTCCGTGCCCTCGTGCGCGGGGTCGTGCCCAGGGAAGAGGTTCAGCGAATCTTGGAGGCTCTCGGCGAGTTTGGGGTGGAGGTCGCCGTTCGCGGCCATCGCCTTCAGCTCTTCTTCGGTGAACCACTTGGCGTCGGTGGCCTCGAGTCCGTCGGACCGGGGTTCGAACCTGGTCGGGGAGTCGATCGCCATGGTCGTGTGAGTGAAGCCGTTCGGACCCTCCACCACGCGCTCGCCCTGAAGAGACAGCGTGTCCAGATATCTCTGGTCGGCCCCCGACTCCTCGCTGAACTCTCGTGCGAAACCCTGGGCCGGGGTCTCCAGGCTGTTGCGGGCGCCACCGGGGAGCTGCCACTTGCCCTCGTGTTCACGGACCATCGGCCCGGCCTGCTGCAGCAGGTAGCGGGGCGTTCCGGTCGCGTCGGTGTGCCTGATCAGTCCGCTCGAGGCGCCGTGTTTGCCCCAGACTCCCGGCGCGACATAGCCGTCGCCGGGACGTCCCTGTTCGACGATGATCTGGAACGGGCTGCTGGGTGAAGCCTCGACCTCGGTGAGGTAAATGACCGTCGTGTCGCCCCGCTGGTCGACGCCGAGCACCTTGAACTCGGTATCGGGAGCGAAGATGACCTCGCGCTCGTGGCCCATGGCGGTGGCGAGCGGGCCGATCTCGCGGCCGTTGCGCGATTGGATGACGAAGTGCGTGTTGCCCGGCAGCCTGCTGTGGAGGCTGGTCGTGGCACTGGTGAAGGCGCGTTCCTTCACCACCGTGTGCGGCAGATAGTGCTTGAGTTGCTCGGATGTCAGGTCGGCGCCGCGATGGGCGATGCCGTCGTACCGCGGGAGCCCGTCCAGGGCGACCTTCAACGCCTCGATGTGGGCGGACTGTTCGGCGAGCGCGGCCTCCGACCCTTCACGCAGCGCGACGTTGAGGTCGCGATGCCAGCCACGGGTGTAGGCGTGCACGGCCGCAAGGAGCTCTTTGGGCATCCGCTGGTAGACCTCGTGCCACGGCGAGTCCGAAGGGAGGCGCCGCAGCCTCTCCTCGAACTCCGCGACGAACCTGTTGTAGCGGTCCGTGCCGAATTCCCTCACGAACGCCTGGCCGACCTCCTCGGGGGTGCGCGCAGCGCCGGCGTGTGGCGTGTGTCCCGCGCCGCCGGGACCGGCATCGACGGGCGCGACCACCACGTCCGGGGTGTCGGGCGCCCGGCCGTCGCCATGACGTCCGGGGGGGCCGTCGGCGCCCCGGCCCGGCTGCGGCGCGGTGTTCGGCTCCGCGCCGGCCTGCCCGCCCTTCGCTTCGCCGGGACGGGCTCCGGTGCCCTGATCGGGACGGCCCGCGCCGGCATGGTCGGGACGAGCCGCGCCACCTTGGTCAGGACGGGGCGTGCCGCCCTGGTCGGGACGGCCCGCGGTGCCCGGGTCGGGGCGCTGTGCGGTCGAGGTCGGGCCACGCCCACCCTCACCGGGAGTCGCCGGACCCGCGACCCGGCCGTCTCCCTGCGCCGGAGCGACGGGGACGACGGGCGACGGTTCCTGGTCGAGGCCGGGCCGCGGGGCGGAGTCGGGCCGGTCGCCGCCCGGCCTCCCGTCGGCCGCGAACGGCTGCGAGGGATGGCCACCGCCGGACATCGGGGCGTGGGCGCCGTCGGCGGCCGACGGGCCGGCGTCCGCGAGAACGGTATGCGGTGTCCCGGCGGAGCCGCCGGAGTCGTACGTGCCCGTCTGGTGCGGCCCGCCACCTTCCTGGTGCGCGACCACCTGCTGGCCACCGCCGTCGTACGCGACCGTCTGGGGCGCGCCCGGGTCGTGCCCGCCGACCGGCGGGTTCTCACCGGCCAGGACGTTCTCGCCCGGCGGGATGTGGTCACCGGCCGGTACGACCGCCCCGCCGTCACCCGAGGGGCCTTCGTAGGACCCGGCCAGGATGCCTTCGGTGTCCATCGGGGGTGGGCCGTCGGAGACGGGGTGACCCGCGTCCGCCACCGTCGGGTGGGTACCGGGAAGCGTGAGATCACCGGGTGGGGGGCCGCTCCCGTGCGCAGCGCTCGTCGGCTCGATCAGATGCCCGTCGGCCGCGCCGATGAGGCCGGAGGTGCCGGCCTTGGCCAGGTGCTCGAGGTCGAGCTGGCCGCTGGCGGCCAGCATCGGCAGGCTGCCGAGCATGTTCGCCGCGCCGCTCTGCAGCATGTGGCCGCCGACCGAGTTCGTCATGAAGGACGCGAATTTCTCCCGGCCGGTCAGTTCGCCGAACTTCAGGTCGTGTGCGGCCGCCGACGCCAGCCGAGACCCGCCGATCTTGCCGAGGAGCCCGGCCATCCCGGTGAACGCGGCGCCGGTCATCACGCCACCTTCGAGGCTGGCGAGGGTCTTGTCGAAGTCCCAGCTCCTGCGGTTCCCCTCGATCATCTGAATGCTCTGGATCCCCCAGTCCATTCCACCCATGATCGCGGTGGACATCAGGATGTTCACCAAGAGCTGGCGGGCGAGTTGCCGGACGCTCATCTGGGTGATGGCGCACGCGCCCGGAATGAGGCTCAGAGAGGTACCGAAGCTGGGCGCGGCCATGGTGATGAAATAGACGATCTGATACGCCAGCAACATCAGCGAGAACAGAATCATGTACTTCGTGTACTCGGCGTCCAGCCCGTAAGCGTGCAGTTGCTTCGCGGCCTCGTTGCAGGCCTCCGTCAGCTTCGGAAGATACTGGGGGTCGGTCTTGTTGAACTGGTCCCAGTACTTTCCGAAGGAGTCGGCGGCCACGCCGTCCATGCAGGCCTTGACCGCGGCGAAGGCGATGTCGCCGGAGGTTCCCGCCTCGGTGGCGCCCTCGCCCGCGTGGGCGACGGCCTCGGCGGCTGCGAAGAGCTTCTCCTCGTCGGCCTCGGGCCAGTCCATGCCGACGATCCAGCCGACGTACGGCTTGACGACCCCCGGAACAAGATCCTCGAGTAGCTGGTCCACGCCCTACGCCTGAACGGTGGTTGCTTTGTTCGCGTTCTCGTAGGTGGTCGCCATGTCGTCGAGACCCTTCTTGACCCCGTGCAGCCCCTTGGCATTGTCGTCCAGCATTTGCCAGATGCTTTCGAGCAGCGGCTTGTAGTTCTTCAGGAATTGTTCGGCATACTGGTCATGGCCGATGTATTCGCCGTCGCCGAGCGCCGCTTCGAGGACCTTCTTGACGTTTTCGAGGTCATGACCGGCGTCCGTGAAGCCCGTGGCCCGCGTTCGCATCTGCGCCGGATACACCTCAAACCCGTTGTACATCACCATGGTGGCGCCCCCTCAGGACTTCGCCTCTTCGCCGGGCTCTTCCCCAGAAGCCGCCGACGGCTTGGGCAGAAAGGCGGTGAAGTCGCCGTCCTTGCCCAGCGTGGTCTCGTATGACAGACCCTCGGGCATGAAGGGCGTCATGATCTTTTTCATCTGCTCGCTGACATCGGTGGTGGCCTCACCGATCAATTGCATGATCGCGCGCGAGAGTTCGTCGCTGTCGAGCCTGCGGTAAACCCGTGGGTCGAGGCGGATGTCCTGCACCTGCCCCCGAGGACCGACGACCACGGTCACGAGACCGTCCGGGCGCGTCGCCGTAGCGCTGACCTTGTCAAGGTCGCGCTGCATCTCGTTGAGGCGTCCCACCTGCTTGGAGTAGTCGTCCATGAGTTCCTCGAGCGAGGCGCGAAACTCAGCCCTCATGTGCGGTCACCCCTCCGTCTCTCGCCCATCGGACTTGATGTAGAGACGCTGATCCCCCGCGATGGGTTCCTTCTTATGACAATCAACCCGTATGTCGCCGTACCGAGCATAAGCTAGTCGGAGCCGCATGGAGGTGGGGGACACGTCATGGCCGAACTCTCCGATGAGGACCGCGAAGCCCTGAAGCGTATGCGCCGTGCCGTCGAAGAGCGCGACGCGATCCCGCCTGAGGAGATGATCCCGGTGGAGGATCCGCGCCGGTACGCCTTCCCGATCGGCATTGACGACGACGGCAACCCCTTTCCCACCTCGGAAACGCGGATGAGGCCTGAGCCCGGCAGTACGCACTAACATCACCCGTTGTGTCGCCTTAGCCGGTGCATCGGCCGTACCCGGTCACGCGGCGCTGGCGGATCCCCGGCCCTGCGGCCGACCGGAGCGACGGTGGATGGGACGGGTATGAGGGCAGTGAAGATGGGCGGACTCGCCGCCGTGGGCGCTCTTGTCACGGCTGCGCTCACGTGCGCACCGGCCGCCGCCGTCAAGCCCAGTCCGACGCCCCGGACCACGGCGTCGCCGAGCCATCCGGCGACCAAGTCGCCGTCGCCTCCATCGACTCCGACTCCGACTCCGACTCCGACTCCGACTCCGCAAGTCCAGTGCACTCCCCCCCAGCCCGTCGCCGCGCTGCACACCGAACCCTGGGCGCAGCAGCGGCTCGACTTCACCCAGGTCTGGAACCTCACGCGCGGCAACGGGGTCACCGTGGCGGTCGTCGACAGTGGCGTCGACGTGAAGCAGGTCCAGCTCGCCGGCCACGTCACCTCGGTCGACGTCACGCACACGATGACACGTGACTGCGTCGGGCACGGCACGGCGGTCGCGGGCATCATCGCCGCCCAGGACCGGCGGTCGAACGACCTCCCGTTCGTCGGCGTCGCGCCCGGCGTCCACCTGGTCTCGGTGAAGTTCACGAACAAGGACCACAGCGATGGCCCCGACCCCAACCTGCCCAAGGCGATCAGGGCGGCCACAGCGCTGCACGCGAAGGTCATCAACGTCTCGGTGACCGCACCCGACACGAGCGAACTACGGTCGGCGATCAGGAACGCGCAGGCGCACGACGCGGTCGTCGTGGCCGCGGCCGGCAACGTCACCGACCAGGACAAGGGAACGGTCGGTCCCGCGTATCCGGCCGCGTACCCGGACGTCATCGGTGTCGGCTCGCTGAGCCCCGACGGTACGATCGCGGACTCCTCCAACACCGAGACGAAGGTCAGCGTCAGCGCCCCGGGCAAGGCGGTCGCGACGACCTGGCCGGGCGGGTACGCGCCGAACGAGGAGGGCACGAGCTTCGCGGCGGCGTTCGTCTCCGGGACCGTCGCCCTGGTGCGTGCCCGTCACCCGGACCTCGACTACAAACAGGTCAAGAGCCGCATCGAGGCGACCGCGGACGGATCCGTCGGCGTCGGCTCCGGCGCCGGCATGATCAACCCGGTCCTGGCGGTGAACGCCCTGCTCCCCGGAGAGGACGCGGACTCGGGAGCGACGGCGACCGGCGACAACCGGCCGATCCGCATCGCCTACCGGCGCCCCGCGGACCGGCAGACCCGTTCGACGGCACTGCTCGTGACCGGCATCGCCGCGGGCGCGAGCGCACTGGCGGTGGCCGCCGGCGTGTTCATCCCGATGGGCCGCCGCCGCGGCTGGCGCCCCGGTCGCCCCACCCCGCCGCAGGAACCGGACGCCTAGGCTCTGCCTCATAGCCATGCTGTTGCCGTGTGACGCCGCCTGCGCCGTGTGGCGCCCGCCTGGGCGGCGCTACCCGGGGTTATCCACAGAACCCCGCTCTACTTTCGTCCGCCGTTGTTCTCGCTGGACAATGAGAGTGGGATGGCACCCCCGGGCGGGTGGGCTCCGGCGGGTGGGCTCCGGCGGGTGGGCTCCGGCGGGTGGGCTCCACGGGGGGGCTCCGGCGGGTGGGCTCCACGGGGGGGGTGGGCTCCAGACGGGTGGGCTCCAGACGGGTGGGCTCCAGACGGGGCACGGCTCAGAGCGAGCGCGCGGCTCAGGCCGGGCGGGCTCAGGCCGGGCGCGGCTCAGACCAGGCCCGGCTCAGACCAGGCCCGGCCCGGCCCGGGCCAGGCCCGGCCCGGACCGAGGACTTCGAGACAGGCCTAAGCCCTGGCGAGCTGCCCGGTCCGTACCTGCGCTCAGCCGGTCGCCGGGCCGCCGATGAACGCGGTCTGGATGAGCCTGGTTCCGGTCCGCCGCTCGACGAAGTACCCCCGCCCTGGCGGCAGTGGCCTCGGCCGTACGTTTCCGAACAGGGGGCCTTCGTCCTTGTTGCCGGACAGGATGAGGGCGGGGTTGGCCATGTCCTTGATTCGCTGGATGACCGGGTCGTACAGGCCACGCCCGGCGCCGCCCATGGCCCGTGCGAGGATCACGTGCAGCCCGATGTCGCGTGCCTGGGGCAGCAGCTCCACGATCGGCATCAAGGGGTTGTTCGAGGTCGCCACGAGGTCGTAGTCGTCGATGATCAGATACAGGTCCGAGCCCTTCCACCACGACCGGTTTCGCAGCTGCTCCGGGGTCAGGTCCGACGTCGGCAGCCGGCTGACGAGGGCGCCCTGTACGTCCTTGAGCAGTGACGTGGCGGACGTGCTCGCCGCCGCGTAGCCGATCCGGTGCTCGGTGTCGGCCGTGTCGAGGAGAGCGCGGCGATAGTCGACGATGATGAGCCGCGCCTCTTCCGGTGTGTTACGGGCGATGATGCCCTCAGCGATCTGCCGGAGCAGGTTCGACTTACCCGACTCCGTGTCGCCGACGACGATGAAGTGAGCGTCGTTGGAGAAGTCGAGCATGACCGGCGAGAGCGTGTCCTCGTCGATGCCGATCGGAATCCGCTGGCCGGTGACCGACGGAGCCGGGAGCTCCGACGGGGAGAGCATGGCCGGCAGCAGCCGGACCTTTGGTGCGGCCGGGCCGGTCCACGCCGCCGACACGGCGTCCACGAGCCCGCGGACACCGTCGGTGAGGTCGTCCGCCTGCTGCCGCCCGTCGATGCGCGGAAGGGCGCCGAGGAAGTGCAGGCCGTCGCGGGTCAGGCCGCGTCCCGGCGAGTTCTGCGGCACATTGTCGGCGAGCTTGCGGTTGATCTCGGACTCGTACGGGTCACCGAGCCGGAGTTCGACCCGGGTGCCGAACAGGTCCCGGATGTTCATGCGGAACTCCGACCACTTGTTGGTGGAGGTGACCACGTGAATGCCGAAGCCCAGGCCGCGCGCCGCGAGATCGGTGATGCCGCCCTCCACGGTGTCGAACTCCTGCCGCAGCAACAGCCAGTTGTCGATGACGAGGAAGACGTCGCCGTACCCGTCGCCAGGGACCTTTCCCTCGGCTCGCAACCGGCGGTACGTCGTGATGGAGTCGATCCCGCGCTCGGTGAACTCACGTTCGCGCTGGGTCAGCAGTGCGGACATCTCGGCGACCGTACGCCGGACGCGGTCGCCGTCGAGACGGGAGGCCACGCCGCCGACGTGCGGCAGGTTCGCGAGTGTCGAGAGAGTGCCGCCGCCGAAGTCCAGGCAGTAGAACTGCACCTCCTGCGGTGTGTGCAGGAGGGCGAGCGAGGTGATCAGGCTCCGCAGCATGGTCGACTTGCCGCTCTGCTGGCCGCCGACGACCGCGACGTTGCCGGCGGCACCGCTCAGGTCCACCCACATCGCGTCGCGCCGCTGGTCGAACGGGCGGTCGACGATGCCGACGGGCGCGCACATCCGGCCCCGGCCCTCCCAGCCAGGGGAGGTGTATCCCAGGGTCGGCGTGGCCGTGAGCGAGGGGATCAGCTGGTCGAGCGATGACGGGTCACCGAGCGGCGGCAGCCAGATCTCGTGCGCCGGTGGGCCCTGACCCACGAGCTGGCGGACCACGAGGTCGAACAGGCTGTCGTCGAGATCGGACTCGCTCACGTCGCGGGTCTGGTCCGGCTCCGGATCCGCGATCATCCGTGGCGCGAGGTATTCCGGCACGAAGGGCACGATCTGCGGGACCGCGCGCGGGCCGGATTCCTTCTCTTCCTCATCGGCCGTGAACGCACCGGAGACGTACGCCGCCTTGAACCTCGTCATCCCGGTCGTGTCGAACTTCAGGTAGGCGTTGCCCGGCTGTGAGGGCAGCTCGTACGCGTCGGGCACGCCGAGGACGACCCGGCTCTCCATGGCCGAGAAGGTACGCAGGCCGATGCGGTACGACAGGTGTGTGTCGAGCCCGCGGAGCTTGCCTTCCTCCAGACGCTGTGACGCGAGCAGCAGATGGACCCCGAGAGACCGGCCGAGACGGCCGATCATGACGAAGAGCTCCGCGAACTCCGGCTTGGCGGACAGCAGCTCGGAGAACTCGTCCAGGACCACGAAAAGCGTCGGCATCGGCGGAATCTGGGCCCCGCGCTCGCGCGCGGCCTCGTAGTCGCGCAGCGAGGCGTAGTTACCGGCCGACCGCAGGAACTCCTGGCGCCGGATCATCTCGCCGTGCAGCGCGTCGTACATGCGGTCGACCAGCGGGAGCTCGTCTTCCAGGTTGGTGATGACCGCGGCGACGTGCTGCAGGTCGTCCAGACCGAGGAAGGTGGCACCACCCTTGAAGTCGACGAGGACGAAGTTGAGGACCTCGGAGGAGTGCGTCACCGCGAGCCCGAGGACCAGCGTGCGCAGAAGCTCCGACTTTCCGGATCCGGTCGCGCCGATGACCAGGCCGTGCGGGCCCATGCCGCCCTGCGCGGACTCCTTGATGTCCATCTCCACCGCCCGGCCGTCGGCGGCGACGCCGATCGGGACCCGCAGCCGGTTACGGGGCGCACGCGGGCGCCACAACGTACGCGTGTCGATGCGGGTCGGGTCCTTGATGCCGAGTAGCGAGGTCAGTGTGCGGTTCGCGCTCAGAGCGCTCTGTTCCGGCTCGCTGACACCGCTGGCGCGCAGCGGGCTCAGCTGCCGGGCCAGACCGTCCATGGACATGAGGTCCACCGAGTCGGGCTTGCCGAGGGACTGCGCGACCTCCTTGCCGGTCCGGTCCCGCCTGATGATGCTCATGGCGTCCGGCAGGACGTGGAGCCGGAGCATGGTGGATTCGGGCGTCGGCGTGACCACGCCGCTTAGGTCGATCACGGTGACGCCGTCGATGCCGTCCGCGCTGAGCTGGCTGTCCACGCTGACGGCCCCGCCGTCCACGATGACGATGTGGTACGGCATGTCGTCCGCCGACAGGCCGGGGGAGAACCGCGGCCGATCCTTCAGCTCCGCCCCCAGCATGGATTCCAGCTCGGACATCGACTTGGCCATCAGCCGCACCGGGCCGGCGGCATCGGTGTCCTCGGGGTGCATCGTGTGCGGGAGCCACTTCATCCAGTCCCACGACGGCAGCCGGTCGGGCGCCGCGCAGAGCGAGATCCGCAGGTCGTCAGGGGAGTGGAACGCGGCGGCCTGCGCGATCAGAGCGTTGACCAGGCCGCGGATGGCGCGGGCGTCGCCGGTCGGCAGGATCCGCGAGAAAGACGAGAGCGAGACCGCGATCGGCAGGTTCGGGACGGTGGAATGGGCGCGCACGAACCTGCGGAGCGCACCCGCGGTCATCGGCTCCAGGTCCTCGATCGGCTTGGTCTCCGGCGGCACGAGCTGGATCGCGAGACGCTGAGGTCCACTGCCGATCCTGATGTTGCCGAAGTCGCCGTCGCTGGCCCGGCGTTCCCACAGCCGTGCACTCATCACCAGCGACCACAGGGACGCGGGGTCCGGGCTGTTCCATTCCAGCGCCTCGCGCTGCTGCGCGGTGGCGCGGCGGACCCTCTGGCGTACTTGGGACAGGTAACGGAAGTAGTCGCGGCGGGCCCCGTTGAGACGATTTTTGCGGTCGCCGGTGCCGCGGCCCAGCTGGCCCAGCATCATGCCCATCATCGACAGCGACATCATTCCGCTGGACAGGAACATGGTGGGGTTCGACCCGGGGGCGACGAGCATGAAGGCCATCGCACCGCCGCCCGCCACCATCGGCACGTATGTCAGGATCGCCTGAAACCCGGCTGACACCGTTTCGGGGATTTCCGGCGGCGATTCGAGCAGGATCTCCCCACGAGGCATGTCCGGGGGTGACCGGCGTTCCTGCCTGCTGACAATCACCGTGCTCAACGGAGTACCTCCAGAGGCCGCTGGCATTGCGCGTAAGTAGGCGTCATCCTATTAAGCCGGTTCGTGTTGTTCCGTTCAAATTCCGCCGTTGGGGGAGACCGTGAGTCCGAGAGCCGGAGCCGACCTGTGCCGGATCACCATCGTCGCACCGGGGCGGCGTATCGATCTGTCTTTGCCGGCCGAGGTCCCGCTGGTCCAGATGCTACCCACTTTGCTGCGCGCCTCCGGCCGTGAGATGGCCGACGCCGGACTCGCCCATTCGGGATGGGTGCTGCAGCGGCTGGACGGACCGCCGCTCGAGAACGGGCTCAGCCTCACCCAGCTCGATATTCACGACGGTGAGGTGCTGTACTTCCGTCCGCGCATGACCCTGATCCCCGAGCTGGTCTACGACGACGTCGCCGATGTGGTCGCGACGGGCAAGAACGACCGGGCCGACCGCTGGCGTACGGAGACGACGCGCCGCTTCGGACTGTTCGCCGGTGCCGCGGCACTCATCCTCGGTGTCGTTCCGATCCTGGCGTCGGGGCCGCCATGGCGGCCCCCGGCGGTGGCGGCGGCGATCGTCGCCCTGGCCCTCGTGATCCTGGGTTCGGCGTTGTCACGCGCGGTGGGCGACTCGACGGGCGGGGCGGCTCTCGGCTACGCGGCGCTTCCCTACGCGTTCCTGGCCGGGCTGCTGGTCCCCGCACGGGCTGAGCTGCCGCTCCTGGACGTGGGCGCTCCGCATCTGCTGGCGGCGTTCGCCGCCACGACCGTGGTCGCGGTCCTGGCGGGCTTCGGGGTGGCCGACGGGCTGCCGTGGTTCGTCGGCATCGGCTTCGCCGGCGTCGTGGGCACGATCTCCGGCGGGATCACTCTGGCGTTCGACGGCATCAGGCCGGCCGGCGTGGCGGCCGGAGCGGCCGTGATCGTGGTCGGCCTCAGCGCCCTCATTCCGACGCTGTCGTTCCGGCTCGCCCGTGTACCGCTGCCATCGATCCCGACCAGCGCCGAGGACCTGCGCAGTGAGGTCACGGTCATCGACGGCAAGGCCCTGTTGCATCGCGCCGCCTCCGCCGACCGGTTCGCCACCGGCCTGGTGGCCGGCATCGCACTGGTGGCCGCCGTGGCGCTGCTGTTCCTCGCCTTCTCACCGGGAAAGGCCGGGCCGTCCATGGCGGCCGTGCTCTCGCTCTCGCTCCTGCTGCGGGCCCGTATCTTCCGCGGCCGTTCGCAGCGGAGCTGGATGCTCGTCGTCGGGCTGGGCGGACTCGGCCTGCTCGACATCGGGCTGTCGCTGCGAGGTACACCCGCGCAGACACTGGTGCTGGTGCTGCCGTTGATCCTGGCGGTCGCCGCGATCGCCCTCACCATGGCGATGTGGCTGCCCGGGCATCGGCCCACCCCGTTCTGGGGCCGTGCGGGGGACATCGTGGACATGATCGCCATCGTCTCGCTGGTCCCGCTCGCTCTGGCCGTTCTGCGGGTGTACTCCAAGGTACGCGGCCTGAGCGGCTGATTCGCTGCCGCTCCAACGGTGCCGGTTAACGTTTGACTCGTACGTCGTGACAAAAAGGATGAAATATGAGCGAGTTCGGAGATCTGGCCAATCTTGATATCGAACGGCTTCTTCGGATCTCCGAGGATTATTCGGCAAAGGTCCAGGAGATGCAGGAGCGCTCCGCCGAGCTCAAGGGATTCGCGGAGAGCAAGGACCGCAGGATCAAGGTGACCTGCACGGTCAGCGGCGGGGTCACCGACATCGACATCGACCCACGCGCCATGCGCATGCCGACGGCGAACTTCGCCGAGACCCTCAAGACGCTCATCCACGACGCCAACGCCGACCTGCAGAGCCAGCTCAGCGACCTCATGACGGAAATCTACGGCGCGGACGCGAACCCGCTGGCGTCCGAGCAGAACCGGAAGAGCGCCGAAGAGAAAGTCGAAGGGGCCGCGTCGATGTTCGATCGTACGCTGGGAGAGGCGATGACCGAACTCGAACGCATCAGCAAACAACTCGGATTGTGAGCCGCGAGAAGGCGATCACAGGCCTTGTGTGCACGTCCGGCCGGCGAGGGTTGTGACTAAGGCTCCGTCGGCCACGTCACCTGCTTGTGGGGAATCGGCAGGATCGAAGCCACCCCGCTTATCGCCTGGTCGTGCATCGTAACGCCGAAAATGCCCAGTGTGGCAAATATCATTTTCCTTTTGGCGGACATGCTTTTGATCCCGGAAAGCATGGTTTTCAGCTTGGAGAGCATGTTGAGGAAGCCCTTGACCACGGTTCTCAGCGTGGCGCCCACGCGAGCGGCGAGGCCATTGGCCTCCGCATAAACCGAAGCATTCACGCCAGGGGCCCAGGAAAGGCTGATCACCCCGGTCGCGGCCAGTGCCAGGGCGCTGCCGACGGCGAGTGACGCCAGACCCAGCGCTTCGACCACGCCGGCCGCCCACTTCAGGATGACGTCGAGCGTGCCATGCTGGTCCTTGGTCTCCTGGAGCGCCGTGGAATAGCTCTCCATGCGCTTGTCGAAGGCCTGTTTGGCGTCGGGGGTCTTGAATCCCTCGGGATTGCCCACGATGGTCTGCACTTCGTCCTTGGCCTGCGCGGTGGTGTCGGCCACGAGCTTGTGCCGATCACCGGCATGCCAAATTTGGCCTGGGTCGGAGATGAGCCCGCCGGCGAGAGCAGCGATCGGAATGGCCATCGGAATCACCGCTGCGGCAAACGTCGCCGTTAGGAATCCGGCCATACTCGGCGCGGTGGTCAGAGTATCCCGTGTGCTAAGGCCCATTGGTTTTATCTCCCGCTACACCCGTGTTTTGGACTAGGCTACCGTTTTTTATCTCGGTGTCCGCATAGGTCTCACCGGTTGTAGCCAGGCTCGTCGAGGTACTACTCAGTGTGCTGCTTCCTTGCTGCAGTTCCGTCGCGGCGGTGTCCGTCAATGCCCCATGGATCATCTGGAGCGGGGAGCCCAGCGCACCGAAACCCGGGAACCCAATGCCGATGTCACGTGCGTGCCCGGCAGCCGTGTCCAGAGTCTTCACCGGACCGTTGACGAGGTCTGTGCCTCTTTTTTTGATCTCGGCACCGTCCACGTCCAACGTGCCGTTGTCGGCGACCGGCACGGTCTTCACCGGTGTGGCGGGTGGCTGTGACTTGGCAGTGGGCGAACCAGCGCCGCTCGGCACGCCACCGCTCGGCACGCCACCGCTCGGGACGCCACCGCTTGGCACGTCACTGCTCGGCGTATCACCGCTCGGTATGCCGCCGGCGGTGGGATCTCCTCCGCTCCCGGCGGAGGGCAGGTCACCTGACCCTCCGCCGCCAGGCGAAGCCGCCGAAGCATCGGGCTGCTGCGGAATGTCGGACACCGGGACGCTTCCGTCCTGCGGGGCGCCGGCCTGCTGCGCCGGATCCGTACCCTGACCGTCGTTCTGTCCGGCGGGGCCCTTCAGCCCGGCCCAGTCGCCCTGCTGCTCCGGGGGGTGGTCGTGGGCATCGATCTTGAGATGCCCGTCCTTGTCCTGGGTGATGTTCAGGTCGACGTGCTTGTCCGGCTGCACGTGGATTTTGATCTCGTGCGGATTGGTGTCGCTCTTGGGCACCGTGAGGTCGAGGCTGCCGTCCTTGTTCGACTGGACGTGGACGGTGATGGCCTGCGGATTGTCCGGCCCCTTGGGGATGGTGATGTCCTGGCTGCCATCGGGGTTCTGGTGCGTGACGGGCGCCGGCATGTTCGCGTCCGGCCCGTGCACCGCGAGGTCGGCCTGGGCGGCGTGATCGCCGGTGCCATGCAGGTGCTCGACCGGGGTGGTGTCCTGCGAGGGGTCCGGTGCCGTCCCGGTCGGGTCTGACTGGCCCGCTGCCGCCGCGGAGCCGGGGTCTGCCGTGCCGTCGCCGGTCGGTTGCGTGCCGTCCTGAGAAACGCCCGACTGGTCGGGCTGCCCCTGCGGGGACGCGCCGGAACCCGTCGGATCACTGCCCGGAGGCAGCGTGCCGTTCTGGCCCGTGACCTGCGTGCCGTCCTGCCCTGCGACCGGCGTGCCGTCCTGGCCCGTGACCGGCGTGCCGTTCTGACCCGTGACCGGCGTGCCGTTCTGTACGAGCTGGGTGGGCACCCCCACCGTGCCGGGTGTCTGGACACCGCCCGGCTGCGTACCGTCCTGCGGTGCGTGGATGACGTGCGTCGATCCGTCCGGGGCGACGTCGATACTCAGACCGCTGTCGCCTGCCGCGACCTGGTGACCGTCGACGGAGATGAGGGCATCGGGTGCGGAGTCGATTCCGAGTTGTGTGTCCGAGGCGCTTTGACCGGGCGATATGTCATACGTACCCGGCGTCGCCGCCCCGGTCGAGGGATCGGCGCTCGTGTCCGATCCCGAATTCAGCAGTGTCGCGATGCGGTTCTGCTGCTCGCTCATCCGGCCTCCACCAACCCGCCCCCGTACGTTCCATTACTCCCACGACGCCCATTAGATTACGGTGCGGGAGCGGGGGTTCCGCAATGGTCGAGATATCGGGAGGTGCGAATGCAGACTCGTCGTGACCTGTATCAGGCGCACCGCCTGATGATGCAACGTATCGGTATGGCCCTGCTGGCCGGGGAGCCCGATCTTCCCGAGCCGCCTACGCGCAGGCTGGTCGTTTCGGTGTTCGCCGGATTGATGGTGGGCATCCTGGTCGTCGCCGGTTTCGGTGTCTGGGGCCTGCTGTCGCCGGGAGGCGCATCCGGGCTCGACGCGCCGGGGACCCTGATCATCGAGAAGGAGACCGGCACCAAGTACGTCTACAGCCAGCAGGACAAGAAGCTCTACCCGGTCGCCAACTACGCCTCCGCCCGGCTGATCCTCAACACCGACAACGTGACCCGCAAGCTGGTGTCGCAGTCCTCGCTCGCCAAGTTCACGCGGGGCCGGCCGGTGGGCATCCTCGGCGCGCCCGAGTCGCTTCCCGACGCCGCCCATCAGGTGATCGGTCCCTGGTCGGTCTGCGTGCACAGCGCCGACAACGGGACCGGCGGCACCCATTCGTACGCCTCGCTCGTGGTCGGCAGCCCTGTCGGCGGAGGATCGCTGGGCGACGGGCACGCCGTGGTGGTGCACGGCGCCGGCGACGCGTGGGTCGTGTGGCGGAATCAGCGGATGAAGCTGCCGGCAGCGGAAGTACGCCCGCTCAGCGGGACCGACCATCCGACCGAAGTGTCGACGACGTGGCTGAACGCGGTGCCTGAGGGGCCCGACTTCAGCCCGCCCCTGGTTCCGAACCGCGGCGACGAGGTCACCGGGCCGGACGGCACCAAGGCGACCGTCGGGACCTTCTACATCTCGCATACGGTCGGCGGCACCGATCGCTGGTACGTCCTGCTGCGGGACGGCATCGCCCCGATCAAGCAGACCGAGGGCGTGCTGCTGCAGAACGACCCGGACAGCCGGCTGGCGTACAAGGGACAGCCGGTGCCGGTCGACATCAACCCCGCGGTCGCGGCCGCGGCGCCGCAGTCCACCTCGAAGGTCTCGAAGGACGGTCTGCCCGACCAGATGCCCAAGATCGACCCGTACGACGCCGCGACGCCGCTATGCGTCGTCTACGCCAACACCGCGACGGGATCACAGGACGCGCGGGTGTTCTTGGGCGGCACCGTGCCGACGCCGACCGCGGACCCGTCCACGTCGGGCGGATCGAGTGCGGGCGTGGTGGACCAGGTGGTGCTCCCCTCGGGCGACGGCGCGCTTCTCGGCCTGTTGACCGCGCCGGACCAGGTCAACTCCATCAGCTCGTACTCGATCCTGACCGATCAGGGGCTGCGCTTCGCCGTTCCGTCCGCCGATATCGCGGGCAAACTCGGCTTCGACGTGAAGAAGGTCGCTCCGGTTCCGGGAAATCTGCTCCATCTCATCCCGGAAGGGCCGGCACTGGACCCGAAGCAGGCTATGCAGGCATTGTCTTTTCCCAGGTCAACGGGGTGAGTGTCACTCTAGAGGAAGCGGTCTAGCACCGATCGTCGATGTTAACGATTCGGCATCTTTCGCCCGAGTGGCCGAGTTTCCAAATGTCGCTGGACAATGCGGTTAAACCGCTCGTATGCTGACCGAAGTTCTGAGCGGCCATTGGCGTGTCTCGTGTCGCAAGCGCCCCCGGGACGGCGGCGGGGTGTCCGGTCGGCCGCGGACTGCCAGCATCTGGAGGCAAGTATGAGCACACCGTCCTACATTCCCGAGTCGAAGATCGACGGTAATACGTCTCAGGTTTCGGCGATCGACCCGGCTCTGGCGCATAAGGCCGTGGGCAGGCTCGACCAGTCGTACAACAGGATCCATCAGATCAAGAAGACGCTTGAGGAGCAATACCTGGGTCTCCGTAAGTCGTGGAAGAGTTCGTCGGCGCTTGCGTTCGACGTCAAGTTCGCGGAATTCGACGAGGACATTCTGCACGTCCTCCACGCACTCGAGACGCTGCGCGACAAGCTGAAGCAGGGCACCCTGCATTACGAGAAGGCCATTCAGGAGACGCACGAGACGGCGAACCGGCTCCAGGGTCTGCTCAACCGCTGACCCATTCTTCGACACAAGACTCGTACCTATCTCGGAGGATAAGATGTCAGGTACCGATGACGGTTACACTCAAGTCCACTTCGGGTCCATGGCGGAAGCGGAGGAGGACTTCAAGCAGGCGTACAGAGCCTTGCGTGAGGAGCTCGACAGTCTCGATCCCGAGCTGAGGCGCGACCTCGCTCCCTGGGTCGGCAAGGCCAACAGCGCCTACGAGGTTGAACACACCAACTGGACCAACGCGGCGGATGACATGGCGCTGACCATCCAGTCGTTCGGCAGCACCCTCACGCAGATCCACGGCACCTACCAGGATGCGGAGAACGCTGCCACCCGCCTGTGGTCGAGCAGCTGAAGTGACGGCGGGCCGGGCTTCTGGCGAGTTCACAGCAGAAGCCCATCGCCGATCCAGGGTTCTGGATTCTTCGATCGGCTAAGGCTTCGACATGCGTTTGACGCGACGGGGTCTCGCCGGCGCGGGAGCACTTGTTCTGGTAGGGCTGACGGTGTTGCTCGCCGACGCCGCGCCCCCCAAGGCTCCGTGCGGACGAATGGTGGTTCGTCTCCGTGGGCCTTCAGCGATATCTGGAAGACGAGCCACGGCGGAACCGGTCGGCAGTGGATATCGTCCTAAGTCTGAATAGCATCCTGCGTACAGTAGGTCTCCGGTGAGAGGAGGATCATGGCGCCAGAACCACAGGTCGGCCCCAACTATCCATGGGGAGACCAGCCGTGGCCCGGTACCGAACACATCAAGGATGAGCTCAAGAGCCATCCAGAGGCAAAGGACGAGCTCTGGTTCAACCAGGGCGAGTTCGACGCCCTGATGGCGAGGCTCAAGTCCAGGCGAGCTGAGCTCGACAGCCGCAAGGTGGGCGGTAAGACCGCGCGGGAAAACCTGCAGCGTGCCGGAGAAGCGCACCTCCAGGTCAAGGACTTCGGCCAGTGGGCGGCGGCCCGCAGCCTGTACGCCAGCGCGGGTGGCGCCGCAAGTCTGATGCTTCAGGCCTACGACTACTTCATCACTGCCCTCGATGCGGTGATAAAGCGCATGGAGACCACCAAGAACATCAACACCGGCGCCGAAGTGGACAACGTGGACGCCGTGACGTTCCACAATATTCTGACGATCGACCTGGGTGCGAACCCGAAACCGGCGCCGCCCGCCCAAGCGGCTCCACCCGGCCAGCCGGGTCAGCCGGCCCAGCCGGGTCAGCCGGTCCAGCCCGGTAGTTATTCCTGAGGGGTGATGGTCATGGGTGACGTTACGGGTGAGATGTACGGCGGTCCGCTCAAGGGCGACACCCCCGCCGACGACGAGAACCTGTACTCCGCCAAGGAGATCCGGCAGTGGGCGCTGGACACCAACCCGGACGCGGTCATCGACGCCGGACAGGCGTACGAGGACTTCAAAAGTGCGTTCCAGAGCGATGGCGACGGCGAGCTTCTGGGGTTTCTCAAGAAATTCGGATCCAATCTCGACACCGCCTGGGGTGGTCCGAAGAGCGGTGCGCCGGAGTGTCAGCAGCAGCTGGCGATGCTCTGGCAGTCCGCCAAAGCTCTGATCGACTCAGCTGAGATGCTGGGAATATCTCTCAAAGGCCACGGCGAAAACCACCTGAAGCCCTTCAAGAGTTATTTCCAGACGGACAGTTCGGGGCTCTATCACCTCTGGGGACTGTATACCAGCGCGAGCCAGTTTCAGTCTGACTGCTCTGACACCGGGATTCTGCCGGATTCGGGCTTCGCGAACTCGGAAGACGTGGGCAGCGAGTACGGCAACGCTGACTCAGGAGTAGTGCCCGGGCTGTGAAAAAGGGGACGGTCTAAATGGGTAACATGGCAGACGTCGACAAGATCGCACAGGCAAAGCTGAGGGAGCACAACGGCTTTATCGGCGATACCTACAACGGGATGCCGGGTTACCTCACGCTCGAACTGCCGCCCGGCACGCTTCCTCCGGAGGCCGTCCAGAACCCGGACATCCAGACCCCCCCGAAGCAGACCCCGTACCAAGACCCGAATTCTCCTGGGACAAGTCACAACAATCCTGGGTCGAGCGGGTCTCACGTGCCGAGCAGTAACGGTGTCGGCAGTGGCCTGCCGGGCAGCAGCGGCAGCGCCCACCCCGAGAACCTCAGCGCCCTGAACACCGGCGGCAGCCCGACCGGTCTCCCTACCGGCACCGGGCACAGTGGTGGTGGCACCGACCTGTCCGGGATCGGCGGCAACGGCCTCGGCCCCACGGGAACAGGGCTGGGTTCGCCTTCCGGAACCGGCGGTACGGGCGGCACCAATCTCGGCAGCGGACCTGGCACCGGCACGGGGCTCGGGACCGGCACCGGACTCGGGACCGGCACCGGCACCGGCACCGGCACCGGACTGGGCACCGGCGGTGGATCGACCCCCGGCAACCTTCCCGGGTACGTGCCTCCTGCGCTGGGCGGTGATCCGAGCAAGTCCGGACTCGGCAAGATCGGTGGTCTGGGCTCCGACCCGCTGGGACTCAAAGGGTCTGGCGGCGGTGGCTTCGGCTCAGGTTCCGGTTCGGTCCCTGGTGCAGGCTCAGGCTCGGTGGCCGAGAGCGGAGCCCTTGGAAGCAACGGGACGGTGAGAGGCGCCACCGCCGCGGAGGCGGCGACCGCGGCGAATGCCGCGAACGCCGGTCGGTCCGGCGGCATGATGCCGATGATGCCGCCGCCGATGATGGGCAATCAGGGAGCCGGGCAGGACCGTGACCGTGGCACCTGGCTGACCGAGGCCGAGGACATCTGGGGTTCCGACGACGGCGATGTCGCCCCGCCACTCATCGGCTGACGGCTCCCGTTCATTGCCCGGAAGCCCGAGCGCGGGCCGGCACCGGTGGCGTGAGGAGTGAGTGCACGATTGCGTAGTCCCCAACGGCTGCTGGCCGCTCTGGGCGCGCTGGGCATGGCCCTCGTGTCGGCACTTCCGGCTGCGGCGGCGGCCCCCCAGCCCCGTACGGACGAGTGGTGGTTCGCGCCGTGGAGCATCGAGCAGAAGGTATGGCCGGTCACCCAGGGGCAGGGAGTCACGGTCGCGCTCCTCGACGGCGGGGTCAATGCCGCCATGCCGGAGATCGCAGGTGCGGTGCTCCCGGGTACCGACACCTCCGGGCACGGGACTGACGGCCGTACCGATCTCAGCAAGTACGGGCACAGCACGAGTATGGCGGCGCTCATCGCGGGCCAGGGCCTCGGCCGTTCGCGGTATATGGGTACGGCGCCGCAGGCGAAGATCCTGCCCGTGGACGTGACGGGCGGTGCCATCTCGCCCGACAGGCTCGCGACGACACTGGCGCAGGGCATCCGGTTCGCGGCCGACCACGGAGCCAAGGTCATCGCCATGCCGCTGGGAGCCAGGGCGTCATCACCATGCCCCCCGGCGGTGGTGGACGCGGTCGCCTACGCCGTCAAGCGCGACGTGGTCCTCGTCGCGGGGGCCGGGAACACCGGCGACACCGACAATGACGTGGAGTTCCCCGCCTCGTGCGCGGGCGTGCTCGCGGTCGGCGCGACCGACGACTATTCGCGGCCCTGGAAGCAGACGCAGGCTCACGACTATGTGTCGGTGGCGGCACCGGGCGTGGACATGCCGACGATCGGGAAGAGCAAGGACTACTACTACGCCCACACGAACGGGACGAGCAATTCGACGGCCCTGGTCGCGGCGGCGGTCGCTCTGGTCCGTGCGGCGAACCCCACGATGTCCGGGCGCGAGGTCGTCCACCGTCTCATCGCCACTGCCCTGGACGTCGGCACGCCCGGCGCGGACGCCCAGACGGGTTACGGGATCATCCGCATCAGCCGTGCGATGGACACGAGTTATGCCGTTCCGGCGAACTCCCCGAACCCCCCGTACGAGCGCTTCGACCAGGCGCAGAACCCGCGAACCGCAGCGCCGGGCGCGACCGCGCCTTCCGGGGCATCACGGAACGGCCCCGGTCTGGGCCCTGTCGTCGTCATAGTCGTCCTCATCCTGGCCGTCGCCGTCCTGGTGGTGATCGTCGCGGGAAGGCTCGTCCGGCGGAAAGCGCAGTCGCGGAGGCCGGGGGGCGATGGCCCGGCCCCCGCCCCGACGGGCCCGGCGTCCACGGCCGGCCCGGCCCACGCACCGAGCCAGGGCGATCCGGCGGCCCCGGCCGGGTTCGACAGGAGCGCACGGCCGACCTTCGAACCGCCGTACGAAGACCATCCGCGCGGCGAGTGAGCCTCCGGCCTGGACGCACCGCTCTCAGGGGACGGGTGCCCGGGCAGCGGCGGCGGGCCTCGCCGTCCGGCCCTCCATACGGGACGTATGGTCGGCCACAGGGCTATGGTCGGCCACAGGGCGACGAACCGCCTCCACGGCAGCAGGGGTACCGGTAGCCCCTGGTACAAGATTGGGAGATATGTGGTGATGTGTCCCGCAATGGCCGGTTATGCCACTCCTGGTCACTCGACACCCCCTCTAGTCGGTTGAAACCGCACCCCACTTCACGCGAAGCTTTCTACGCTGTGCCCCTAGAGAAGCCGAAGAAGTACGGGACGTGGTCGATGTGACAGCCCGCGAAGCGCGGTTACTGCAACCGGGCCGCGTCTACGTCGGCTGGCGCTATGCCCAGGTCCACGACGATCCTGGGCCTCCACCGAAGCGACCGACACCTCCTGAGTCGGAACAGCTCGACCGGGCGTGGCTGGCGTCGCAGCGGCAGAAGGAGAACCTCTTCAACCGGCCGCTCAAGATGGTCGGCGTCGCCACCGGCGTCGGAGCGGTGCTGTTCATCGCGGCCGGGATCAGCGGCACCCTTCCGTGGGCGTTCGCCATCGCCGGCCTCGTGGCGTGCGCCGCCGTCGCCGTCATCACCGGCTACTCCATGTGGCAGAGCGAAAAGGCGCTGCGCGCCCGTATGGCGGAGGAGAACGAACGCTTCCAGCGCAAGGAGGAGGACCGGCGCCGTCGCCTGGAGGCCGCACACGCGGCGCACGCGCGTGCGTACCAGGTGTGGCAGCACCGCCGGGAGGCCTTCGAGTCCCAGCACGAGTGGTACGCCGTCACGGTGCCCCAGGGAGTGGGCCGGGTCGACGTGGCCGGAGGCACCCTGGCCGGCTGGTCGGCGATGGTCACCATGCTGGGCGCGGCGAGGCTGGCCAGCGGTTCGGAGGTCACCGTCCTGGACCTGTCGGAGGGCGCGGTCGCCAAAGAGCTCGTCGAGCTCGGCGACGACCAGGGCGAGCGGCCGCTGGTCTGGGTGCTGCCCGGCGACCTGCCGCAGCTCGACCTCACGCACGGCCTGGGGCCCGAAGAGCTCGCCGACGTGCTCTCGCTCGTGGTGAGCGTGAGCGAGGAACAGGCCAGCACCCGCGACCTGTCCTTCGACAACACCATCCTCGAACGCGTCCTCGGAGTGTTCGGCGGCCGGGCCTCGATCCCGCGCATCACCGCCGCCCTCCGCGCCCTGGCGCAGGTGGGAGACCCGCGTGACGACCTGCGCGACGGGCTCATCACCGATGATGAGCTGGCGAAGATCACCACGATGTTCGGCCGGGGCGCCGCCGACCGGGTCGTCATCGAACGGGCCTGGGCGCTGGAGTCACAGCTGCGCAAGCTTGAGAAGCTCGGCTCCAACCCGACCCTGCTCCCGCCGAGCCGGCTACGCGTCATCACCACCGACCGCCGCGCCGGCGTGCTGACCAACCGCGTGCTCGGCACGTACGTCACCGCGGCGCTGACACACGTGCTGCGCGCCTCCAAGGGCGGCGAGCCGTGGGCCAACACCCTGATCCTGTGCGGTGCCGAGAAGCTGCGTGGTGACGTTCTCGACCGGCTGATCGACTCGTGCGAGGCGACCTCGACCGGCCTGGTCCTGATGTACCGCTCGATCCCGCCGCACGTGAAGGAGCGGCTGGGACGCGGCGACGCGGCGGTGGGCTTCATGCGGCTCGGCAACGCCGAGGACGCCCGCGTCGCGGCCGAGCAGATCGGCACCCGCCAGCTGCTCGAGGTCGCCGAGCTCACCGACAAGCTGGCCGAGGCGGTCGCCGACCCGGAGAACGGTTCGTACACCAGCACGGTCGGGCGGTCCGTGCCCTCGGTCTTCGACGGCACCGGCACCTCCGAGGAGGCGCTGCCCGACGGCATCGGCCGCGCGACGGCCTGGGGGCAGAACACCTCGCGGGCCGCCGACGCGGGAAAGGGCTCCCGCGAGTTCGCCGTCGAGCCGCAGGAGCTCCAGCAGCTCCCTCCCACCGCCATGATCTTCACCCATGCCGAGCCGTCCGGGCGGCGCATCCTCCTGGTCGACGCGAACCCCGGCATCATGACGCTGCCCACCGCGAACATCCAGGAGTACGAGGAGGCCACCGGCCCCTCGCGCGCCCGTCACGCCAAGCCGGACGTCACCCCGCCGGACGGATCACGGCCGGCACCCAACCTCGGGCCGCCACCGGAGCGTCTCGACTTCCGCAAGAAGAAGCGCTGACCGACGGAGAAGCCGGCGCGTGCCGGCTCCTCCGGTCAGTGGAGCCGGCCCATCGCGGCGGTGACCAACGACATCGCCTGGCGCCTGGCGTCCGGGTAGGCGAGTCTCCGGCCCACCAGCTTCTTGTGCCCACGCGCGCCCGGTGGATAGTCCGCGCCGCGCCACCTCACCGTCAGGACGACGTTGCGCCTGCGGACCTCCACCAGCGCGCCGCCCATGTCGTAGGCCTTCGCGCTCTGCTCGCTGGGTCCGGACACGACGAGTTTGGACGCCGGTGCGGCGAACGCCTCATCCCCGAGCCCGTCCACACGCTCGGGGTCGCTCTCGAAGCCGCCGTTCCGGTCGCCGTCGGCGGCGTAGCCGAGGTCGTCGGCGAAGTCCTTCGCGGCCTTGACCGTGCCCGACGAACCCGAAGACGCGGTCTTCTCCAGCCGGAACTCCACCTCGAGCGAGCGCGACCGGTCCGGCCGCAGCAGCTCCCACGTGCACAGGCCCTCGAAACGGTGCGGCTTCAGCGGGCGCACGTCGGCGGGAAGGGCCGGCCCGGCGGCCGTACAGGAATCCGGCACCGCCACGTACTCGACGGACGGGAGTGCGCGGGCCGGTGACGGGGCGCCATCGCCGTACCGCAGGAATGCCAGGGTGCCCACCAGCAGGATCGCCATCAGCACCGCGATGAGCAGTACCCGCCGGTCATGCGAGGGTTCGCCAGGCGCGACAGGACCCTCAAGGCCGGGTAGCAGCGGCGGATCGGACGGCTCCGGATCCTCCGGCGGGAGGAAGGTGGGCCTGCCTTGGTCGGACACGACAAGTCATTCCCCTCTGGCACGAAAGGGTGCGTTCCTGTAATCCTGCATGGATGGCAGGGGTTGCTGGGGGACTTCAGGGACCGTGGTACCGAATTCAGGCGATTCTGTCACCGGCCCGTAGTGCCTCCGCCGAATGGGACTTCGTCACGGTCCTGCCGGCGGTGCTCTCGGCGGCGCAGGGCGGCCGGCCGTTCGTCGTGGGCTGGATGTCACGGGGCGGAGGCGCGCCCCTCGAGCTCATCACCAACGCGGGTCCGCTCACCCCGTCGGACGAGCGGCAGCAGGGCCTGCTCTTCCCCAACGGCGCGCGTGGCGTCGAGATCGGCGACGACTGGCTTGCCGACGCCGCGGCGATGACCTGGAGCCGCTGTCCGGCACGGCTCGCGCCGCCGCTGATGTCCACCCGCGACGACGCCGGCCCGAGTCTCTTCGAGTCGACGCTGGTCACCCTGATGGGGCGCCCGTTCGGCTGGCTGGTCATCGCCGAACAGTGCGACGAGCAGGTACTGAAGGACGAGGTCACCGACCTGCAGTACGAGCTGCAGGTGCAGCGCCGCGGTGACGACGAGCTCGCGGTGGAGCGGATCGAGCGCCGGATGGCCGAGCTGGAGGCGTTCCAGGAGGCCGGGCTGTGGCGCGTACGCGTGCTGGCGGGCGCGGAGTCCGCTCAGGAGCTGGACCAGATCGCGCCCGTCCTGGTCGGCTCGGTCGAGATGAGCCACCACCCGTACCGCCTGCGGTCCGGAGAGCGGTCCGTGCGGTTCCACGAGGCCGTTCACGTCGACACCCAGGACCAGGACCTCAAGTCCCCGTTCATCGCCACCGCGGGCGCCCTGGCGGCGCTCGCCGGGCTGCCCCGCCGCGAGGTCCCGGGCCTGCGCGTCCTCGACGCCGGCTACTTCGACGTCACCTCCGAGGTCGGCGGCCCCGACGCGAGTCCCGCGCAGCGTGAGGGCCTCGCGCTGGGCGCGATCCTCGACGGGCAGGACCGCCAGGTCGGCACGTTCACGGTGCCGCTGCAGACGCTCAACCGGCACGTCTTCGTCACCGGCTCGACGGGCTCGGGCAAGTCGCAGACCGTCCGTCATCTGCTCGAGCAGCTGACCAAGGCGGGCATCCCGTGGCTGGCGATCGAGCCGGCCAAGTCGGAGTACGCCGCGATGGCGGGCCGGATCGGGGAGCCGGTCACCGTCGTGAACCCCTCCGACCCGGCGGCGGTCCCACTGTCGATCAACCCGCTCGCGCCCGAGCCGGGCTACCCGGTGCAGGCCCACATCGACATGGTGCGCGCGCTGTTCCAGGCCGCGTTCGACGCCGAAGAGCCGTTCCCGCAGATCATGTCGCAGGCGCTGCAACGCGTGTACGAGGCCAACGGCTGGGACGTCGTCACCGGCCGGGGCCGGCCCGGGTCGGCGATCGAGCCGGCCGTGCCGACGCTCGAACAGCTCCAGCAGGCCGCCCTTCAGGTCATCAGTGACGTCGGGTACGGGAACGAGCTCATGGCCGACGTCAAGGGCTTCGTCGACGTACGCCTGCGGTCGCTGCGGATCGGCTCGGCGGGGAGGTTCTTCGAGGGCGGCCATCCGGCCGACATCGAGGGCCTGCTCGGCAAGAACGTCGTGCTCGCGATCGAGGACGTCGCCAACGACGAGGACAAGGCGTTCCTCATGGGCACGCTGATCATCCGCATCGTCGAGCATCTGCGGCTCCGCGCCCGCCGCCAGGGCAACGACGCGCGCGGACTCGAGCACGTCATCGTCATCGAGGAGGCACACCGCCTGCTGCGCAACCGCGGCGAAGAACGCGCCAGCGCGCACGCGGTGGAACTGTTCGCCGGGATGCTCGCGGAGATCCGTGCGTACGGCGAAGGCATCATCGTGGCCGAGCAGATTCCCACCAAGCTCGTCCCCGACGTCGTCAAGAACACCGCGCTCAAGGTCGTGCACCGGCTGCCCGCCTACGACGACCGGCGGCTGGTCGGCGCCGCGATGAACCTCGACGAGGACCAGTCACGCGAGGTCGTGTCGCTGCCGCCCGGCGCGGCGGCCGTGTTCGCCGACGGCATGGACCGCCCGCTTCGGGTGCGGGTGCCGCTCGGACGCGACCGCGAGCGGACCCTGCCCGGGCCGATGCCGCCCATCGCCGCACGGCGGTCCGCCGCCTGCGGCGGTCAGTGCCGCCACGGGCGCGCGTGCTCGCTGTACGAACTCCGCGAGGCTGACCTGCTCGCCACCGCGCCCGAGTGGGCATGGCTGCGGGTGTGGGCGGACACGTTCGTCCTGTCTCATCTCGTCGACCGCCCGATGCCGCGGGTGCCGGACGAGCTGGGCGACATCTGGGCGGCCCAGCACCCACGCCTGCGCGAGTGCATGCTCGCGACCGTGCTCGACCGCGTCGTCGGCCGGCGTTCCGTGATGCTGCGCGCGGCATACGCTCCGGAGGACCTCACCGAAAGCGTCGCCGGAGTGGCCGACCGCCTGCTCGGCGGCGCTCGCCGTCCGGAGGACCCGCTGCCCGGACCGGTCTGGGTGATTCCCCAGCTGCGGTGGCTGCACGAGATGAGCCGGCTGTTCCCTCGCGGCAGGGACATCCCCGACAAGCACGACCCGGTCCCGCCGCTGGACTATGAGCTGCCCGGCCTGAGGCAGCCACCGGAGCCGCTGTTCGGGCACCGCGTACGCGCGCTACGCCGCCATCCACTGTCCATGGCGCTGGAGTCCAACCGGCCGGTCGTACGCGTGGCGATTCTCGGCGAGGACGATCATGTGGAATTCGACCGGGACCTCGCCGTGATCGGCGTCGGCCTCGACCCCGCCGACCGGATCACCCATGCCGCCGAGCGGATGCGGGTCACCTGGCTCGAGGACGTGCTCGACTGGCCCCATCGCTTCACCTCCGCCTTCGAGGACCCCGGGGGAGCACTGCCGTTCTTCGACACGTGAGGAACTGTCGGCGGCGCCGTGCAGACTCGCAAGGGTGACAGGGGCGACCGCGGCGGCTCTCGGGTGCCTCGCCGCCGCCGTGGCCTGCGCACCGGCGAGCGCCCCGCGGGCGAGCCGCCCCTACCTGACCCACCGGCCGTCCTGCGGGCCGGGGTGCGGTGCGGTGACGGCCGGCGTGGTGCGCGTCATCGACGGTGACACGCTGGTCCTGCGCACGCGCGGGCGGCCGGCGCGGGTGCGGCTCATCGGTGTGGACGCGCCCGAGAAGTGGCTGCGCCACGACTGCTTCGGCGCGGAGGCCACCCGAGCGCTGCGCCGGCTCACCCCGCCCGGATCGGCCGTACGCGCCACCGGCGACGCCGAGCCGCGCGACCGGTACGGACGGCGGCTCCTCTACCTGTGGACGCCACGTGGGGTGCTGGTGAACGCCGCGCTGGTCCGCTCGGGCTTCGCGCGCGCCATGGCCGTACCGCCCGACACGCGGTACGCGGCCGTTCTCCGCGAGGCGGAGGACGCGGCGAGGCGCGCACGGTCCGGACTGTGGCGGCCTTCTCCGGCCGGATGCGGTCCGTCCCAGTGACGGGGCCATGGCCGGCCGTCGGAGGCCTAGCGGCGCGGCCCTGGACGGGTGCCGTCAGTACACGAGCGCCTGAGCGCCCTCGGCGATGATCTCCTCGACGAACGTCGGGGCACCCGCGATGCGGATGCCCGGAATCACCTCGTCATCGGTGATGTCCCGCCGTGCCGCGCACTGGGTGCAGACCGTGACCTGGGCGGCCGAGAGCACGATGCCGAGCAGGTCCTCCAGCGGAGTGGCGTGCGGAAGCTCGAACTCCTTGGCGCGGCCCGGCAGGGCGAACCACGCGGATTCGCCGGTCAGCCAGAGCGATACGCCGACCCCGCTCGCCACCGCGGCGGCAGCGACCGTAAAGGCCTGATTGCACCGTTCGGGCGACTCTGCGCCCGCCGTCACCTTGATCACGAGTGATCGTGCCATATCCGGCACACTAGTCCTGTGCGGCGGTGAGCCGCACGGCCGGAGTCCTCGACACGATGAACGGCTGCATCGAGGGCTTGCCGATCACCAGGTCACCGAGCTCGGTGCGCGCCTGACCGACGACGTAGAGTGGATCGCCGACGGTGACGACGAGCTCCTCCACGAGGAAGCCGAGCGTGCGTTCGCGGTGCCGCGGGCGCAGCCGGCCACCGAGCATGGCCGACAGCCGGGTGGTCAACGGGCCGTTCGGGACGTTCTCGAATTCGGCGAACGCCGGCTCTCCGAGCTCCAGCCGCGCGCCACGGGCGTCCACGCGCACGGCCGCGGTGTCGCCGGTGACGTACAGCGGGCCGCTCAGTTGCTCGGCCACCTTGACGTGCCGGACGACCTTCGCCGGGCCCAGCGGGCCCGGGCGCCAAGCGTGGTAGCGCTCGTGCACCGTCAGGGCGTACCAGACACAGGGTGTTCCGGAGAAGGGCGCGGTGATCTGCCCGGCCGGGCCGGCCGTGGCCCGTCCGCTGATCTCGCGGAGCCGCCCCACGCCGGCGTCCGTGACCGGCTCGGCCTTGTCGATCACCCGCCGTCTGCGCGCCGTGCCGACCTTCTTCGACACCGCGTCGGCACCCGCCTCGATCCCGGCAGACAGCAAAGTCATCAGCGCGTACACCCGTGTCCTCCTCGACCCTGAGGGCCTCTTTCAGGCTAGGAAGATCAGACGCGGCGGTGGCCCCATCGGTTCACCGGTGACGCCTTGATCGCAAGCCCGATCAGGCTATCGCGCGTAAACCCGACTACGCTGGCCGTACATGGAGCATGAGCTGCACCCCGACCTTGAGCCGCTGAAATTCCTCCTCGGAGACTGGGAGGGCGCGGGCGTCGGCGGTTATCCGACCATCGAGAGCTTCCGCTTCGGGCAGGAGATCTCATTCAGCCACATCGGCAAGCCGTACCTCATCTACACGAGCCGTACCTGGCGTCTTGACGACGAGGGCAACCTCGGCGCCCCGCTGGCACGCGAGAGCGGCTACTGGCGCGCGCAGCCCGGCGGGCGCGTCGAACTGATAATCGCGCATCCGACCGGGATCGCCGAGATCTACATCGGCGAGGCGACCGGCACGCGGGTGGACCTGCGGAGCGACGTGGTCGCGCGCACCGAGACGGCCAAGGAGTACACCGCCGGACACCGGCTGTACGGCCTCATCGGCGAGGACCTGGGTTACGCGTACGACATGGCGGCCGAGGGACAGGGCCTGCAGTCCCATCTGTCCGCGCAGCTCAAGCGCGTCTCCTAAGGCCTGTCTCGAAGTCCTCGGTCTGGGCCCCCAGGCCTGGGCCCGCCCGGTCTGGGCGTGCTCGGTCTGGGCCCCACCCGTCGTGGGGCTCATCCGCGTGGGGCTCATCCGCGTGGGGCTCATCCGCGTGGGGCTCATCCGCGTGGGGCTCATCCGCGTGGGGCTCATCCGCGTGGGGCTCATCCGCGTGGGGCTCATCCGCGTGGGGCTCATCCGCGTGGGGCTCATCCGCGTGGGGCTCATCCGCGTGGGGCTCATCCGCGTGGGGCTCATCCGCGTGGGGCTCATCCGCGTGGGGCTCATCCGCGTGGGGCTCATCCGCGTGGGGCTCATCCGCGTGGGGCTCATCCGCGTGGGGCTCATCCGCGTGGGGCTCATCCGCGTGGGGCTCATCCGCGTGGGGCTCATCCGCCTGGAGCCCACCCACCTGGAGACCCACCCACCTGGAGCCCACCCGCCCGGGGGTGCCATCCCACTCTCATTGTCCAGCCAGAACAGCGGCGGGCGGAAGTAGAGCGGGGTTCTGTGGATAACCACGCCCGGGCGGCGCTCAGGCGGCGCCACACGGCACCAGCATGACCCTGCGACAGACCCCACGGCGGACCGGTCTCGAAGGACTTCACGGAGTCGGCTCCAGGGTGCACGCGCGTCCTGGAGTCCGTACCGCGGGCGGGCATGAGACGACCCCCGGGCTGTTCCTGCGAAGCAGGGGCCGACAGGACTGGGTCGGCCGGCCACGGGGGTCGGGTGTCTGCCTGGGTCTCGCCGGCCGCGTCCTCGACCGGTTGCCTGCCCTCAAAAAAAGGAGGCGAAGGCGGGACGGCGACTAGCGGACAGCCACCTCACGAGTCCTCGTACTATGCATACTTCAGGACCACCTCCTTTCGCGCGTAATCCGCACGCTAGATCAGGTCGCCCGACGAGGCAAGTGACTTTTCCGCCCTGCCGCCCTCCGATCGGCCGCGAGGCGCGCCCCAGCCGAAGACGCCGCGGCATAAACTCGATTCCGTGACGGAACCCTGGCACAAGGAGCTGCGAGCGCGGGGCTACCGTGTGACGCCCCAGCGCCAGCTCGTGCTCGAAGCGGTGACCGCGCTGAGTCACGCGACTCCCGAGGAGATCTGCGCCGAGGTGCAGCGGACCGCGCGCGGCGTCAACATCTCCACCATCTACCGCACCCTTGAGCTGCTCGAACAGCTCGACATGGTCAAGCACACCCATCTCGGTCACAAGCCGCCGACCTACCATCTCGCCGCCGAGGCGGAGCACGTGCATCTGGTGTGCCGCGAGTGCGGTGAGGTCTACGACGTGGACCCCTCCGTGGCCGACGGCCTGGTCGAGGTCCTGGGCGCCGGCCATGGCTTCGAGACCGACGTGCAGCACCTCACCGTCTACGGACGCTGCCGGAATTGCCGGAAGTCGTAGTCTTGCGGGTATGGACAGCCCGCTGTTGAGCACCCCCGGAGCCGTATCGGCCGATTCTCCCGACACGGAGGTCGCGGCACACTACGGCGAACCCTCGGCCGAGCAGCGCGCGCTCGCGACCGGTGCGGCGGTCGTCGACCGCAGCAATCGCGGTGTCGTGCGCATCGCGGGCGCCGACCGGCTGCGGTTCCTGCACAGCCTCACCAGCCAGCACCTCGAGTCGCTGGCGCCGGACTCGCCGGCCGAGGCCCTGCTGCTCAGCCCCAACGGTCACGTCGAACACCACCTCGCCCTGGTCGATGACGGCGAGGCGGTCTGGGCGCACGTCGAGCCGGGCATGGCCGCGAGCCTCGCGGAGTTCCTCGACCGGATGCGGTTCCTGATGCGGGTCGAGGTGACCGACGAGACGGAGTCGTACGCCGTCGTGACGCTAGCCGGCGCCGAGGCGCCCGGCGGTGCCCTCAGGACGACGGACGGCCTCATCGTGCCGCGCAAGGAGCTCGAACGCGACTGGCACGCGCGTCTCGCCGGGCTCTGGGCGTACGAGGCGCTGCGCATCGCCGCCCACCGCCCGCGCCTGGGTCTGGACACCGACCACCGGACCATTCCGCACGAGGCCGGCTGGATCGATGTCGCCGTGCACCTCGACAAGGGCTGCTACCGGGGCCAGGAGACGGTCGCGCGGGTGCAGAACCTCGGCCGCCCGCCGCGTCGGCTGGTCTTCCTTCATCTCGACGGGAGCGTCGACCACCTGCCCGCGCACGGCGACCCGATCGAGCTGGGCGGCCGCACCGTCGGCTTCGTCGGCTCCGCCGCACGTCACTACGAGCTGGGACCGATCGGGCTCGGGATGATCAAGCGGAACACCCCGGTCGAGGAGCCGCTTCTCGCCGGTGGCGTGGCGGCCTCGCAGGAGGTCATCGTCTCCCCTGATTCGGGATCTACCGTCAAGATCGACCTTCGTCGCCGATAATCGGATATCCGTCAGGCAAACAAGATCATAACGGGCGGCGCTCATGGGAAGGTTCTCTCCGTCGGATGGTGCGTCGGACGGCGCACCGGAGACCTCGGCGAGGAAAGGGAACATGGGGCGACGGCGGCGTCGGGAGCGGGAGCCCGTCTACATCTGGTGGGTCGCCATCGGCGGATTAATCGTCGCGGCGATCGTGCTCGGGGCCTGGCGGCTGGCGCTGCTCGGCGTACTGGCCTGGTGCCTGTACGAGTTCTCGCTGAACCCCACCGTCTGCCGGGTGATGACGAGGCAGGGGTTCGCCTGCCACGAGCCGGTGCGCGGACGTCTGTTCGCCTGCTCGGCCGCCCACCAGCGGGTGAAGAACGACGCGGTCTGGCGGGCGTTCGGCCTGCCGAACCCCTTCAGCCGCACCACGTCCCACGATCCGAACCGGGATACCGGGGTGGTCGTCTACTCGCCGGCGGTGCGTGCCCGGCTGGCGCAGAACGACCGGCTCGTGCTGACCGCCGCAGGGGTCGCCAGCCTGGTGGGCATCATCATCGCGATACTCGGCATCATCGCGTTCTGAGCCCGCCGGGTGTGGACCTGTCAGGTTCCGGGCCCGTCACATGTCCAGGATCAGGGTGACCGGGCCGTCGTTGGTCAGCGAGACCTTCATGTCGGCACCGAACCGGCCCGTCTCGACCCGGGCCCCCAAGCGCCGCAGGGCCTCGACGACCTCCTCGACGAGCGGCTCGGCCACCGGTCCGGGCGCGGCGGCGATCCAGGACGGCCGGCGGCCCTTACGGGTGTCGCCGTAGAGCGTGAACTGGCTGATCACCAGAAGTGGCGCACCGAGGTCGGAGCAGGAGACCTCGCCGTCGAAGACGCGCAGTCCCCACAGCTTGGCGGCGAGCCTGGCCGCCTGCGCGGGTGTGTCGTCGTGGGTGACCCCGACGAGGACCATGAGGCCGGGTTCGTCGATCGCGCCCACCACGTCACCGTCGACGGAGACACTCGCCTGGCTCACCCGCTGCACCACCGCTCGCACGAGATGGCATTCTGCCGTACGGGCCCCAGACGCCTGGCATCGCGATGAATTACGAAAAATTTTACGCCGAACAGGGCGTTTACTTGAAATCATGTTGTCCATGGCCAGAACACTGATAACCATTGCGCCCACGGGCGCCGAGGCCGAGAAGGTCGCCGCCCCGGCGCTCCCGGTCACACTTGAAGAACTGGTCCACGCGGCCAAGGAATGCGAAGGCGCCGGCGCGGCCGTCATCCACGTCCACATCCGCGACGCCGAGGCCCGGGCGACGCTCGACCCGATCCGGCTCCGCGACACGGTCACCGCGCTCCACGAGAGCACGAACCTCATCGTCCAGCTGTCCACCGGCGGCGCGGTCACGGACCCGTACGAGCATCGCCTGAAGGTCCTCGACGCCGCGCCGGACGCCTGCTCGCTCACCTGCGGCACCGTCAACTTCGGCACCGACGTGTTCATGAATCCCTGGCCCTTCATGGCCGAGCTCTACCAGCTCACGCAGGCGATGGAGATCGTGCCGGAGTTCGAGCTGTTCGACCTGGGCCAGGTCGCGTCGCTGCGCCGCCTGCTGGACACCTACGGCGCGCCGTACGGCGGGCACGTCCACTGCGATCTCGTCATGGGAGTGCCCGGCGGCATGCCGGGGGACGCGCGCTCGCTGGTCGCCGCGGTCGACGCGCTCCCCGAGGGAGCGACCTGGTCGGCCACCGGGATCGGCCGGACCACCCTGCCGGTGATGTACGCGGCACTGTCGGCCGGCGGTCATCTGCGGGTCGGGATGGAAGATACTCTGACGTACGCCAAGGGTCGGCCCGTAACGGCCAATTCCCAGCTCGTGGAGCGTGCGGCCACCCTGGTGAAGCTCGCGCAGCGGGAGCCGATGTCCCCGGACGAGGCACGGACGTTCCTGGGCGTGAAGCGCCGCTGACGGCGCCCGCACAGCCCGAAGGGGGAAGATGAATCCCGTCATCATCGAAGTGGAACGTTCCGGTTTCGTGGAGTCGCGGCACCGCGGATCGGTGTCCGGGCTGGCCGCCGACGGATCGGCGGTGGTACGCCTGGGGACCGTCGATGAGCCGATCTTCCCGCGTTCGTCCAACAAACCGATGCAGGCGGCCGCGATGTTGCGGCTCGGTCTCGGTCTCGAGGGCGAACTCCTGGCGCTCGCGTCGGCCAGTCACTCCGGGGAGGACTTCCACGTCGAGGGCGTGCAGAAGATCCTCGCCGGGGCCGGGCTGACCCCCGAGGACCTCCAATGCCCTCCGGCGCGGCCGATCGATCCCGAGCTCGCCGTCGTCCGCGACAAGTCCCGGCTGCGGATGAACTGCTCCGGCAAGCACTCCGCGATGCTCGCCACCTGCGTCATCAACCACTGGCCGACCGAGTCCTACCTGGACCCGGACCATCCGCTGCAGGTCGCGATCAACAAGACCGTGGCCGAGCTGACCGGCGACGAGATCGCCGCGACGGGCGTGGACGGATGCGGTGCGCCGCTGTTCGCCGTCACCCTGACCGGCCTGGCCCGCGCGTTCCGCGCGCTCGTGCTCGCCGCGCCCGGCACCCCCGAACGCCGGGTCGCCGACGCGATGCGCGCCCATCCGCAGTGGACGTCGGGCACCGACCGTGACGAACGCCGGCTCATGGAGGCCGTTCCGGGCCTGCTCGTCAAGGGCGGCGCGGAGGGCGTCGACGCCTTCGCCCTCGCGGACGGCCGCGCCGGCGCGGTCAAGATCGATGACGGGGCGGCTCGTGCACGTACCCCGGTGACCGTCGCCACGCTGCGCGCCCTGGGCGCGGACGGTGTTCCCCCGGAGCTGACCACGGGGCCGGTGCACGGTGGCGAGTCGATCGTGGGAGAGATCCGCGCGGTCGGGTTCTGAGCGAGGTTCGAGCGAGGCGATATCGCGGTGCGGAGCCGGCCGTGAGCGCCTACCGTGATCGGCCATGAGGACGCGACCCAAAGATCTTGACGAGGAGCGGCTGCTCCAGGCCCTGGGCGACTGGGGAATCGGCGGGACCTCGCTGGAGTACGCCCCGGTCGGTTTCGGCGACCATCACTGGATCGCTGCCGGTGACGCCGGGAGAAAGTGGTTCCTCACCGTCGCCGACCTGGACCTCAAGGGCGAGCCGGACTCGCACGCCGCTCTACGGAGCCTGACCCGGGCCATGGAGTCCGCCGCGGCCCTACGCGATGAGGGACGCCTGGATTTCGTGGTGGCGCCTCTGCGGGCCGCCGGAGGCGAGACCGTCCGCCGGCTGGGGCCCCGGTACGCCCTCAGCGTCTTCCCCTTCGTGGACGGCACCCCCGGGGACTCCGACCGGCCATGGACCTCACGCGAACGCCACGCCGTCCTGGATCTGCTCGCCGAGTTGCATCGTCAGGCGGCTCCGGCATCGGTGCCCGTGCTCGATCCCGGGCTGTCGATGCGCAGCCTCCTGGAGAGCGCCCTCGACGACGCGGTCCAATGGGGGAGCGGGCCGTTCGCCGAGCCCGCCAGAACTCTGCTCTCCACGCACTCCACCGCCATCCGGCGCCGGGTGGCGGAGTTCGACGGGCTGGTCGAGGACCTCGGCAGAGGCGGTGGCGCACCCGTCCTCACCCACGGCGAGCCGCACGAGGGCAACCTTCTGTGGCACGAAGGCCGCTACCTGCTGATCGACTGGGACACGGTCGGCCTAGCGCCGCCCGAACGCGACCTGTGGTCCGTCGCAGAGAGCCCAGAGGACCTCAAGCGGTACGCCGAGGCCACCGGAAGGACACCCAGCGACTCGGCCCTCATGCTCTACCGGCTCCGCTGGGACCTTGAAGAGGTGTCCAGCTACGTCGACTGGTTCCGCGCACCCCATGAGCATTCCTCCGACACCGAAGAGGCATGGGCGGGGCTGGTGGAATCGGTCGAGAACCTTGGAGAGTTCGATCGCCGTTAGTACGGCGAGCCGGGCGCCATGGTCGGCGCCCGGTCTCGGGGATATTCGCCCAATTCGAGCGAGCAGGGTCTGACAATAACGGTGACAGTTCTCCTCATCGACGATGACTCGGAATTGTTGCCGCTAGGCCGGCCCTTTGTCCCTGCTGGTCCGTGGTTCCTACCAGCCGCGGTGGTGGTGGTACCGGTGGTGGCGGTGGTGCCTGTGGTGACGCCGGTGGTGGCGGTGCCGGCGGTGGCGATACCGCCTACGCCCTTCGTCCCTGGTCACCGTACGCGCGTTCGCGACCAGCGACTGCGCCTGCCCGGCGGTGGCCGAAGCGGGGCCGGCCACGACGGGTGCGCCAGTGATCGAGGCGATGTCGCCCTCCGCGAAGGCGGGTGAACTCATGATCAGGGCGCCGGCTGCTGAAATGGTCACCAGGCCAGCGGCGGCGCTTAGCTTTTTTCGCACGTCGTCTCCTTGTTACCGGAATTGGCACGAGACCCATTAGTATCGGCGCTCTCGTGGTCCTCTACAGCTTCCAGTATCCCGGCGTAATATCCCGATGACACAATGCAAAGGTAAGGTCCTCATAAAACTGGACATTTCCGGCCTTTGACCTATTGGTCAGGTCGCCGGCGCGGTCACCCGGTCAGGACAGGGTGCGAAACTGCCGGGAGGCCGAGATCGCGCCCGAGGTCGCCAGGGTGAAGCTGCGCATCGACTCGGCGAAGTTGGACAGGTCCCACTCGGCTGGACCCTCGTACCAGTAGAGGTTGTCGGCCCGTTCGCCGTCGCCGCCGACGTCGGCCACCGTCCCCGCCCAGCGCGAGACCGAGTCGAACACCACCGCGTACGGGAGGTAGCGCGAGAACAGGGCGATACGGTCCCCGGACGAGGCGTCGGGCGCCTCGCCGCGGTAGAGGTGCGCGCGGAAGCCGAGCGTGTGGGCGAGCACGGTCGCGCCGCGGGTGGTCTTGGCGGGCATGTACTGGCCGCCGATTGCCAGCGCCGCCCCGGCGATGATCAACGCCAGGCCGATGAGAGCCAGGTGGGTGTACAGCGCCAGCCCGATCGTGCCGATGACGCCGAGCGTGGCGAGCACCGTTCCGGTGGTGGTCCAGCGGGTGCGCTCGGAGTCGGGCCGCCGGGTGAACCAGCCCTGCCGTACGACGTCCTCGTACAGCGCGCCGCGTACCGCCGACAGCTCGCCGGCGAACGTGCCGCCGAGCTCGGAGAGGCGCACCACCTCACGCCCGGTGAACAGGGCGTCGTGGAGAAGCCGCTCGTAGGGCATCAGGTCGTCGCCGGGCCGGTCCAGGCGGCGCAGCTGCCAGTCGAGACGGCCGTACGTCTCGCGGGACAGCTCCTCGATCAGCAGGTAGCGGCGTACGGCCAGGTCGATGATGGTGGCGGTGACGTCGATGACGTCGGCCTGCTCGTCGATGAGTGTGCCGATCTGGCCGGGCCGTACACCGTCCGGGGGTGAGAACTCCCCGTCGTCCACCGGAGCGTGGTCGCCCTCGGCCGCCTTCTTGCTGACGATGCGGGCGTCACGGCCGCGGGTGGAGTAGAGCAGGGCGATTCCGCCGAGGAGCAGCACGAGGAGGCCGACGAGGGCGGCTCCCGTCACCCGGTTGACCGTGAACGCCGCGGCCAGGGTGTGCCGCTGGTCGAGCATCGGCTTGCCCGACGTCGTCCCGGGCGGGTACCCGATCACGATGGTGAGGAACTCACCCGGCTGGAGGCTCTCCTGCCGGAACTCCGCCTGCACGTGCGTGTGGTTGGTGAAGAACTGCGTGCAGCCCACCGTGCTGTCCAGCTCGCCGGCGAAGCAGTTGAGGTCCTGCACGGCGGCGCCGGACTCGACGGTCACCTCGGTCTGCGCCACCGGGACGTTCCAGCCGCCCGCGGCGACCCAGTTCAGCTCCTGCCGTCCGGACAGCGGCGTCATCGTGCCCCGCACGGTGTAGGACAGCTTCACGGTGTGCTGGCCGGGACCGCCCCCCGACGGCGTCACGATCGTGCGTTCGGCCTCGGTGGTGACGGTGCCGCCCCGCACGTCGGCCAGCTCGAAGAGGCGGTCCTGGCGGTCGTCGACGTGCTTGAGACGGACGAAGGCCCTCTTCACGCCGCTGCCCTGGAAGGTCACCGTCTCCTTGGCGTGGAGGGTGCCGTCGGAGGACGCGGTGAGCGCGATGTCGTCGGAGACGACCTGCCCCGAAGCCTCCGCATGGGCCGGCACCGCGCAGGCGAGAAGCCCCGCCGCGGCGGCGGGGGCGAGGAGGAGCCGCGTCCGTACCAGCATGGGCGCACAGCGTACCGGTGAACGTCCTGCCGCTCAGAGTCGGCGCGGAGCAGGACGCGTGTGGTGAGCGGCCTCCAGGCGGCGCGGGCTCTCATGAGCACGACGTACGCGACAGCGAGTGATCCGGTTTTTCCGTGCTATGCGATGATTCTGGTCGCGGCCGCCTCCCGTCCGTCGGGACCGGTGCCAGCGGGAACCCGATCGCGAGGAGGGACGGAGAGCGCGTGGCAGGCCCCGATCGTTCGCCTTCGCCGAGTGGTTCCGCGCCGCACCCTCCGCCGTCCGTGCCGTCGCCCCGATCGCAGAACTACGGCTACCACCGGCCCGCCCGCCGCCCGCGGCGTACCGCGAGCGCCGTGGTCATCGGGGCTCTGGGCGGCGTCGCGGCGCTGTTCGTGGTGGCGGTCGTCGGGTTCTGGGTCGCCGGGAGCGGCCGAGAGCCGGGTGCCGGAACCAACGGGAGCCGGCTGCGGGCGGGCAGCCAGACGCAGGCCCTCTCGGGCCCGCTGTACAGCAGCGGCACCCTCCCGCGCGTCGAATGCCGGCTGCCCAAGATCGCCGAGCACGACGACCGGTCGATGCTGAAGTTCCTCCAAACGCTTTCCAACTGCCTGGACGACGCGTGGAACCGGCAGTTCGCCAAGGCGGGGGTCAAGGGGTTCACCGCACCGCAGCGGGTCTTCTGGAGCATGCCGGGCAGCAGCCCGTGCGGGTCCTACCCGGCCCCCGGCGCCTCCGCGTTCTACTGTCCGGTCAACGACACGATGTACGTCGGCCTCAGCAATGTCGTCGACACGGCCGGCGGCGAGCCGGTCTCGCACTACGGCGTGTACGCCCGGGTGATCGCCCACGAGTACGGCCACCACGTGCAGGAGGACGCCGGGATCCTGGAGTACGGGCACCGGCTGATGGCCTCCGGCGACACCGACGCGCGTGCCGAGGCGAGCCGGCGGATCGAGCTGCAGGCACAGTGCTTCGCCGGGGCGTTCCTGTCCGCCGAGCGCCGCACGCTGCCGATGACCCAGGCCCAGTACCGCGCGATGGTCGCAGACAATCGCGCGCGCGGCGACGACGAGTCGAGGCCGGACCTGCGCGACCACGGATCCGGGCGGCACTACGCCGGCTGGGTGGTCAAGGGCTACCGCGACGGCGCCCTGTCGGCCTGTGACACGTGGACGGTCCCCGCCTCCGACGTCTCCTGACCGCGGGCGTTCACACGACGGGCACGGGGTGCCTGTGGAACCGCTGTGCGTCGCCGCCGAAGGCGAGCTCCTGGAGGTTCCCGTGGCCGACCGCGCTCACGCGGTCGAGCCGGTCGTACTGCTCGGCGCTCAGTTCCAGATCCAGCGCGGCGAGGTACTCGCGCAGCTGCCCGAGGGTGCGCGGGCCGACGACGGGCACCAGTGCCGTCGTGGAGCGTGCCGCGCGGCCGGCGAGCCAGGCGACCGCCACCTGCGCCGGGGTGGTGCCGATCTCCTCGGCCACCGCCAGGACGGTGTCGAGGACGGCGGTCCGGTGCTCGGTGTCCTCGACCTGCACGCCGGCGCCCCACGCGGCCAGCCGGCCGTCGGCGCCGCGGCGGTACTTGCCGGTGAGGAGTCCGCCGCCCAGCGGCGAGTAGAGGCACGTGCCGAGCCCGAACGCCTCGGCCGCGGGCAACAGGTCGCGGTCCGCGCCGCGGTCGCTCAGGCTGTACGCCTCCTGAACGCCCACGAGCGGTCCGCCGCCGCGCAGCGCGGTGGTCGCCGCCGCGGCGGCCACGCGCCATGCCGGGAAGTTCGACAGGCCGCCGTGCAGGATCTTGCCCGCGCGCTTCAGGTCGTCGAACGCGCCGAGGATCTCCTCCATCGGGGTGACGCCGTCGGGCAGGTGCACCCAGTACAGATCCACATGATCCGTGCGCAGCCGTTTGAGGCTGCTCTCCAGCGACCGTACGGCGTTCCGGTGGCTGTTGCCCGTGGCGTTCGCGCCGGATCCGTGCGTGGCGTTCCTCGTGTACTTGGTGGCGACGACGAAGTCGTCACGGCGTCCGTCCAGGAATTCCCCGACGAGCTCCTCCGCGTCGCCGGACTGGTAGGCGTCGGCGGTGTCGATGAAGGTGCCGCCGGCCTCGGCGAAGGCCTCGAAGATCGCGCGGGCCTCCTCGGGCCCGGTGCGCGCGCCGGGGCCGTTGCCGAAGATCGCGGTGCCGAGGGCGAACTCCGACACCCGAAGGCCGGTCAGGCGGCCGAAGGTCTGGTAGCGCATCGCCCTGCTCCTCGGCGGTGACTGATCCGTGGTCACGTGAGCTCCTGTCGGCCGATAAAGGGAGGCCCCCCTCATGTTCAGGGAAACCGTAGCACGGAATATGAGGACCCCCTCCGGTTGGTACGCTCAGGGCATGACCTCTGGCCCGGAAGGCCCCCGCACCCTGCGCCGGGACGGCAGGCGCAACCGCGACGCCCTGCTGGCCGCCGCCCGCGAGGCGTTCGCCGAGCACGGGCTGGGCGCCTCGCTGGAGGGAGTGGCCCGCGCGGCGGGCGTCGCCATCGGCACGCTCTACCGTCACTTCCCCACCCGGGGCGACCTCGTGCGGGCGGTGTTCGCCGACAAGCTGCGGATCGTGGTGGACGCCGGTGAACGCGGGCTCGAGCTGGACGACGCGTGGGAGGGCTTCCTGCTGTTCCTGGAGACGCTGTGCGGGCTCCAGGCCGAGGACCGGGGGTTCAACGACCTGGCGTCGTTCAACCGGCCGGCGACCGGTGAGGCCGCCGAGGTGCGCGACCGCGTCAACGAGCTGTGGGGACGGCTGCTCGTCCGCGCCCAGGAGTGCGGCGTGGTGCGCCGCGACCTCGTACTCCAGGACATGACCATCCTCGTCTGGTCGCACAGCCGGATCATCGAGGCGACCTACGGCATCGCGCCGCGCGCCTGGCGCCGCCATCTGCACCTGATGCTCGACGCCTACCGCGCCGAGCACGCGCACCCGCTGCCCGAGCCACCGCTGACCGACGCCGAGCTGGATCTCGCGACGGCCCGCATCAGCGGCGCCTCCTGAGTCGCGGCGTCGCGCCGAGCATGATCGCGATGTGACTCGTCTCACCGAAAGTGCTTGCAACTCTGCTTGCAATAGCAAGCAGAGCGACGCACAGTAGACACATGGCGACTTCCAAAGTCGGCTCCATCGGGGACTACATCCGGGAGCAGCGTCAGCGGGCCAAGGTCTCGCTGCGTCAGCTGGCCGAGGCCACGGGTGTTTCCAACCCGTACCTGAGCCAGATCGAGCGCGGGCTGCGAAAGCCGAGCGCGGAGATCCTGCAGCAGATCGCCAAAGGTCTGCGCATCTCCGCCGAGGTCCTGTACGTACAGGCCGGGATCCTCGATGAGCGCGAGTCCGACACGGACGTCCAGGCCGCCATCCGCGCGGATGTGGCCTTGTCGGAGAGGCAGAAGCAGGTGCTCCTCGACATCTACGAGTCGTTCCGTAAGGAAGAGGGGGACCCTGCGGAGGCCGCCACCCGAATGACCCCACCGGAAGGATGAGAAGCACGATGACCATCACCGACAAGCTGCGTGACAGCAAGGCCTTCTACGTCGCCGCCGGTGCCGGCGACCTCGCCGTCGAGAAGCTGCGCGAGGTGCCGGACCGCCTGAACAAGCTTCAGGAGAAGACCGACCCGAAGGACATCGGCGGCGCCGCCGTCGCGTACGTGACCCACGTGGGCACGCGCGCCGTCGAGGTCTACGACGGGCTGGCCGAGCGCGGCAAGCGCATCGTCAGCCGCGTCGACCGCCAGAAGGCCACGCAGGAGCTCGAGGAGTCGGCCAAGGCCACGGTCCGCAGGGCACGTACGGCCGCCGGCTCCGCCAAGAGCACGGTTCGCTCGGCCGCCAAGGCCACCGGCGACGCGTCGAAGAAGGTCGGCACCTGAGTCGAGGTGACCGGTCGGCCGCCGGAGATTTCGGCGGCTCCAGCATGAGGGCCCGGGCGGGACGACCGCCCGGGCCCGTACGTTTTCCGTCTTCGAAACGGTCCTGGCCCCGGCGAAGCGCATACGCTGGGGCCGTCAGGGAGAGATGTCGCGGCGTTCCGGCGCCGCCCACCGCAGGGAGTCAGCCGTGCTCGGAGGAGCCCAGGGTGTCGTGGCCTACCTGTTCTGGGCCGTGGCGATCGTCGCGTTCGTCGTGGAGGTGTGGGCTTTCGCCGACGCCGTACGACGTCCGGCCGGTGCCTACACGGCCGCAGGCAAGCTCACCAAGAACCTCTGGTTGATCATTCTGGGGATCGCGCTGCTGTTCGGTCTGGCAGGCGCGGTCCAGCTCGTCTCGATCATCCAGATGCTGCCCGTCATCGGCTTCATCGGTGCCGCGGTCTACCTCGCCGACGTGCGCCCGGCGGTCCGGCAGTACGGCCGCGGCGGGTCGTCCTCCTCGGGCCCGTACGGGCCCTGGTAAGTCCCTACGGCTTGGCGAGTTTGAGGGTGCGCAGGTCGGCGACGAGCCGGGTGGCGATGTAGCGCGCGCCCACGGTGCTCGGGTGGATGCCGTCGCGCAGGATGTACCTCGACGCGTTGCCGGTGCCCTGGACGCGGTCCCCGGTGATCCAGCGCTCTCCGAGCGGGTCGATGAAGGGCACGTGCTGCTCGCCGGCGACCCCCTCCAGCGCATCGCGCACGTCCTCGACCGGAGGCGTGGGGTCGCCGCCCCACATCGGACCCACGACCAGCACGCGGGTCCCCGTCCAGGTGTGCTTGATCGTGGTCAGCAGCTGCCGGGCACCTTCGGCCACCGCCTCGGGTGAGTGGAGTTGGTCGTTGTGGCCGCCCGACACGATCACCAGGTCGGGCGCGGGCCGCCAGGCGAGCTGCTCGACGAACAGGTCGAGGAAGTTCTTGTCGATGTGTCCCTTGGACACGAACCCGGTGCCCCGGTAGCCGCCGATGATGACCTGCCAGCCGAGCGTACGCGCCGTGTCGGCGGCGTAGGTGAGCTCCGGGACCTGCCCGAGACGGCCGGTCGTGTAGCTGTCGCCGAGGAACATCACGACGGGCGTGTGGTGGGACACGGGCTTGGTGGGAGAACTGTCCGCACGTGCCCTGCGCGCCGTGCCTCCGCACCCCGCGGACGCGAGGAGAGCGGCAACGGCGGCGACGCTGCACACCACGCGTCGTCTCATGCCGCTCCTTAGCCCGCGCCCGGTTCCCGGGCGTTCTATGGTGACCGTTATGGCGACGACGCATCGGACACGACGACTCGAGCTGGCCGACCAGACACTACGTGAGTGGGAGGCGGTCGTACTCGAGTCCGGCCCCGAGGGGATCGTCCTCGACCGTTCCGCATTTTATCCAGGCGGCGGAGGACAACCAGCCGATCTTGGGGTCTTGCTGTGGCAGGGAGTGCAGACTCACATCGCCGGAGTCCGAAAAGGTGAGGATCTTTGCCTCGTCCCCGCCGAAGGTGACCCCATCCCACCTGCGGGTACACCCGTACGCGCGGCGGTAGAGGACGATCGACGCACCAGTCTCATGCGGACACATTCCGGGCTCCACGTTCTGTGCGGCGTCGTCTTCCGCGACTACGGCTGCCTCGTGACGGGAGGCAACATGGAGCCCGGCGTGGCACGGATGGACTTCAACCTGCCCGAGGTGCCGCCCGGCTTCAAGGAGGCCGTCGAGGAGGCCTGCAACGCCGAGATCACCGCCGACCGGCGCATCGACGTCCGGACCCTGCCGCGCGCCGAGGCGTTCGAGATCCCCGACATCATCCGCACCGCGACCAACCTCGTCCCCGAGGACGTGGAGGAGGTCCGCATCGTCGACATCGTCGGCCTGGACACCCAGGCCGACGGCGGCACCCACGTGGCCTCCACCCGCCAGATCGGCCGCCTGCGCGTCGCCAAGGTCGAGAACAAGGGCCGCGGTTTCCGCCGCGTGCGCATCAGGATCGAGGACTGACCGCGACCCGTCAGGCGCGGTGCCCGGCGACCGCGCCGACCTGCGCGCGGTCGAGTACGGCGGGAAAGACGCGCACGTCGTCGATGGCGCCGTGCCAGCCGTCGACGGGCTCACCGTCATGAATCGCCCGTCCGATGTCCAGCGGGCCGTTCGCGCGGGTCAGGGAGGCGCGCGTCCGGCACGCCTCGAGTGCGCCGTCGACGTACAGGCAGACGCGCCGGTCGGCAGGATCATGGACCACGGCGAGATGGGTCCATCGCGCGGGTACGGGCCGCAGGCCGGCGAAGACGGTCTCCTTGCCCATCGCCCACCCCTTGCGGCGGTCGGGCATCATGAACGCCCAGTCCCGGTGCTCGGCGTCGTAGTCCAGTAACGCGACGTCCGGTGCTTTCGCGCCATGGTGCTCGCTGACGACGGTGCCCCAGTCGTCGGTCTCGTCCAGGCGTACCCATGCCGTGATCGTGAAGGGCTCGTCGGTGCGGACGATGGGCCCGCGTGCCGTCACATGGCCGCCGCCGTCGAACGTCAGTGCGTGGCCGCCGGGGGCCGCCGTGCGGGTCGCGCCACCGCCGATCGCCGCGTCCGCGCCGTGACGGGAGGAGTCGTACGCGGTGGAGCCGCCGGTCTCCTCGAAGCGCCACCAGGCCGCCGGCGACGGCAAGGGCGTGCTCGCGGCCGTCGCGGGATCCCCGGCCTGAGGACGGCCCTGCTCCGGATGGCCCTGCTCCGGACGGGACGAGGCGCCGAGGACCACCATTCCCGCCAGCAGCATCGCCGCGAGGGGCGCCATCCGGCCGATCCGCCGGGCGAGACCGGGCCGGGCGCCGGGCGGCCCGGCGTCACGCGGCCGTACCGGCACCGGGGGTGTGCCCGCGTCATCGGGCGGCCGGGCCGGGCCGGTGTCCTGAAGGTGGTCACTGCCATCGGCCGGGTGGGCCGTGCCGGCGTCATACGGCGTGGCCGGCGAAAAGGTGGGTGCGGCGGCGCCGTCGCCGGTGTTCAGCCGCTGGCGCACCGCGACCCAGAGGGCCACGGTCTCCTCGTCGCAGCCGCACGCGCTCACCAGCGCCGCGAGGAGTTCGGTACGTGGGAGCGAGTCACGCTTGAGCGCCGTGGCGATGGTGCTGTGCGGCAGGACGTGGCCGCGTCGCATCGCCTCTTTCTCGAGTCTGCGGTAGGTCAGGTCCGACCACGCCTTGAGCCGCCGTAACTGGGCGACGAACTCGGCCGGAGAGGCCGCATGACGGGGGTCCGGGGCCGAGCTCTCAAAGGGCACGACGCGAAACCTATCGCGTCCTATCCGGATGGTCGTCATTTGTCCCCACTCAGAATTGAACGGTGAATGACGCGATGGGGACCGTTGCGCCCGTGAACGGTCCCCATCTTGCGCCTACTTCACGTTCTTGTAGCGGATGCCGTAGTAGTGGTTGGCCTTGACGTAGGACCAGGACCAGTACTGCTTCTGGGCGTGGCTGCCGGAGTGCGGCTCGGAGTAGACGTTGACCCCCTTCGAGCTCTTGGAGACGACGAGGACGACGTGGCCGCGGGCCGTACTCGTCGCGTAGTGGGTGAGAGCGTCACCGGCGGTGAGCTTGCTCTTCGACACCTTCTTGGAGACTCCGAGCAGGCTGCCGGTCCAGTACGAGGTGTGCAGGCCCCAGGCCATCGAGACGAAGCCCGAGCAGTCCCTGCGGTAGCGGCCGTACCCGTTGCAGTACGTGCCGGTCTGGGAGTAGGGGACCTTGGCCGTGACCCAGCTCTTGCCGCGCTTGAGCATCGTGGCGCGCGACAGGTGTGAGTTCTTCGCGGGGGTCTTCCCACAGCTCTGCGCGGACACCTCCGCCGAGAGCGGCGCGGCGTCGGAGGCCGCGTGCGCGGTTCCGGCGCCGGCCAGACCGGCCATCGCCAGCGTGGCGAGTTGCAGGGGGATGAGCGATTTTCGAGCGATGTTCATGGCACCTCTCCTTTTTCGGGGGTCGGGCACTTTCGCCGTCACCTTTCGCGAGTCGCGATCGGTGGTCATAGCTCTAGTGACTGGACCGTCCGAGTTACAAGGAATTGTGCTGTTCGAGCCTGTTCGCATCTGTTCGAGGAGCCAGGTCGAACGGAGTCGGGCGAGGTGACGCGCAGGTCGGCGAGGCGGCGGTGGAATACCGCGGCCGATGGGTGAATGACGCTCAGGCGGGGCCCGGCCGGGTGATGCCGGGGATCGACTCGAGGACCTGCTCCACGATCGCGAGGGCGCGCTCGGCCGCCTCGCGGGTGCGGTCCGGGCCGTACCCCTGGGCCCGGCAGTACATGATCGCCGCTCGCAGGCCGCCGAAGGCCACCCCGATGACGGTCACGGCGGTCACGTCGTCGACCTCGGGGGCGATCTCGCGCAGGACGTCGACGAAGCCGTCCTCGGCGTCCGACAGCCGCTTGAGTGCCATCGCCTGAAGGGAAGGGCGCTCGCGGATCAGGGCGACCTGGATCGCGCCGTACTCACCATCTTCGGCCGAGATCGCCCGCAGGAGCGCCTCGGTGACTCGGCGGAACGTGGCCAGCGGCGTCTCGCCACCAGGTCGCTCGGCGAGCCCGGCGCGCACGTCGGCCAGGCGCTCGTCCATCTCCGCGAACACCACGTCGTCCTTTGACGGGAAGTAACTGAAGAACGTGCGGGGCGACACCTCGGCCGCCGCGGCGATGTCGGAGATCGTGGTCTCCTCGTAGCCGCGCTGGTCGAACAGGCGAAGGGCGGCTCCGGCGATGGCCCCGCGGGTGCGCAGCTTCTTCCGCTCCCTCAGCCCCATGTGATCCATTTCACCAATATATACACTCGATGCGACTTTGCAGGCGTTGCACCTTTTTTGGCGCCATGCTGTCCTTGTCTCATGGCACGGATACTGGAGCGGATTGGGCGGTTCTGTGCCCGGAACCGGCGGTGGGTCTTCGCGGTCTGGGGCGCGGTCGCGGTCGCGGCGGTGGTTCTCGGGGCGACCGGCGGCGGGACCTTCGTCCAGCAGGACCGGTTGCCCGGTACCGAGACCCAGCGCTCGATCGACCTGCTCCGGCACAACTTCCCCGACGTGACCGGGCCGACCGCCACCATCGTCTTCCATCCGCAGCGCGGCGTCTCGATGACCGACTGGCGCGTCGCCGTCCAGGTCGGGCAGGCCATCAAGCAGATCGGCGAGCTGCCACGCGTGGCCACCGTCGAGAACCCCTACGGCGGCACCGGGGGAGCCAAGGGGCCGAACGCCGTCGTCGCGGTCGCGCATCTCAAGGGCACCGCACGTGACCTCGGGCCCAGCGACATGCGCGCCCTGGACGAGGCCACCGAGCCCGCACGGCTCGCCGGGGTCGACGTCGACTACGGCGGCATCGTCTCGCTGATCCTGAACCAGCCGAAGGCCGGTCCGGAGGAGGGCATCGGCGTCGTCCTGGCGCTGGGCGTGCTGCTGCTGGCCTTCGGGTCGCTGCTGGCCGCCGGGGTGCCGATCGTGGTCTCCCTCGTCGTGATGGCGGTGGCGTACTCCCTGATCCACTTCGGCGCGTCGCTGTTCCAGGTCCATCCGACCGCGCCGATGGTCGCGGCGATGCTCGGTCTCGGTGCCGGCATCGACTACGCGCTGTTCGTGGTCACACGGCACCGGCGGCAGCTGGCCGACGGCATGGAGGTGGAGACCTCCATCGGCCGCGCGCTGGCGACCTCGGGGCACGCCGTGGTCTTCGCCGGTGGCACGGTCGTGTTCGCGATCTGCGGGCTGTGGTTCTCCGGCATCACGTTCATCGGGATCATCGGCCTGGCCAGCGCGGTCGCGGTCGCGCTCATGGTGGCCGGCGCGCTCACCCTGCTGCCCGCGGTGCTCGGCGCGCTCGGCACCGGAATCGACCGGTACCGGCTGCCGCGCCTACGGCCGGACAAGGCCACCGACCGATGGGAGCGCTGGGGGCGGCATGTGGACGGGCACGCCTGGCCGTACGCGATCGCCGCGACGCTGTTCCTGCTCTTCCTCGCGATCCCGGTCCTCACCCTGCGTTTCGGCATCATGGCCGACAGCACCCTGCCGCACTCCAACAGCGCGCGGCGGGCGTACGACGTGACGGCCAAGGAGTTCGGGCCCGGCTGGTACAGCCCGTTCGCGGTCGTCGCCGCCGTTCCGGCTCCCGCGGCGCCGACGCGGTCGGCCGAGTCCACCAAGACGGCGAAGGGCTGGACGGAGCTGCGCCGCGAGCCCGGCGGGCGGCTGGAGGTCAGCCCGGACGACCGGCCCGCTCCGAACCCGGAGGCGAAAAGGCTGGGTGAGGATCTGCGGCGGAGGTTCCGCGGCGTCCACAACGTGGCGGCGGTCTTGTCTCCCGTGGTCGCGGGGGACAGCGTGATCGTGACGGTGATACCCGGCTCGCCACCGCAGGCCGCGGCAACCGCGGACCTGGTCCGGAAGCTCCGCCAGGACGTGATCCCGCCGGTGGTGAAGTCCTACCCGGGGTCGCGCGCCTACGTCGGCGGCGAGTCGCCCGCGATCATCGATATGGCCACCATCGTCAAGCAGCGCATGCCCTACGTCGTCGCGGTGGTGGTCGGCGTCGCGCTGGTCCTGCTGGTCATCGCGTTCCGCTCGGTGCTGGTGCCGCTCAAGGCCGCGCTGATGAACCTGCTGTCGATCGGCGCCTCGTACGGCGTCGTCACCGCGGTCTTCCAGTGGGGCTGGGGGATACGCCTGCTCGGGCTGGACCAGCCGATGCCGATCGTGTCGTTCGTGCCTCTCTTCATGTTCGCGCTGGTCTTCGGGCTGTCGATGGATTACGAGGTGTTCCTGCTGTCCCGCGTGCGGGAGGAGTATCTGCGCACCGGCGACCCGCACGAGAGTGTCGTCACGGGCATCGGGTCCACCGCCCGGCTCATCACCTCGGCCGCGCTGATCATGATCTGCGTCTTCCTGAGCTTCCTCGGCCAGCCGGACACGATGGTGAAGATGATGGGCATCGGCCTGGCATCGGCCGTCGCCGTCGACGCGACCGTGGTGCGCCTCATGCTCGTCCCCGCGCTGATGAGCCTGCTCGGCCATGCGAACTGGTGGTTCCCCGGGCGGCGACGCCCGGCGCCGCCCCGGAGCGAGGAAGCGGCCCCGCGGGAGTTCGAAACGGTCGGCTGATCCGCCGGGATGGGGGAACATCGATGCCATGGAATCCTTCCCCGCCATGCCGCTGGCCGAATGGCAGGACACGAAAGCCACACTTCACCGATTCGCCCAGATCGTCGGCAAGATCCGGCTGGCCGCCGGCGTCCGTCGCAACCATTGGTGGGGAGTGCCGTTCCATCTCACCGGGCAGGGTCTGACCACCCGCCCGATGGGGCAGGTCGACGGCAACCCGATCTTCACCATCGACTTCGACCTCATCGGCCACCGGCTGCTCGTCACGACGATGGACGGGCGTGCGGTGTCGTTCTCGCTTCCCGGGCGGTCCGTCGCGTCCTTCTACCAGGAGACCATGGGGGCGCTGGCGAGCCTGGGCGTCCAGGTGGAGCCGGCCATACCGCGGCCGTTCGACCTGCCCGACTCTGAGCGGCCGTTCGCCGAGGACACCGAACACGCGAGCTACGACCCGCTTCAAGTCACCCGGTACTGGCAGGTCCTGAGTCAGGTGAACCTCGTCCTGGAGGAGTTCGCCGCGCGCTTCTCGGGCAAGGTCAGCCCGGTGCACCACTTCTGGCACACCTTCGACATCGCCTGCACGCGGTTCTCCGACCGGATGGTGGACCAGCCGCCCGAGAACGACCCGGTGACCCGGGAGGCGTACTCCCGACAGGTGATCAGTTCCGGCTTCTGGTTCGGCGACGACGCCTTCCCCGAACCGGCCTTCTACTCCTACACCGCTCCCGAGCCCGCCGGGCTCGGGGACGAGCCGCTGCTACCCGCGTCCGCGCGGTGGATCGAACAGCGGGGCGGTCATCTCGCCGTCCTGCGGTACGACGACGCGCGTGCCGAGGCCGATCCGCGCGCCACCGTCCTGTCCTTCTATGAAAGCGCCTATCAGGCCGGGGCCGACCGCGCCGGGTGGGACGTCATCGGGCTCGCCTGTCCCGGCGGGATCACCGACCCACAGGCGACTCCGGCGACGGGCGGGTCTCAGGTGGGGATGGCGTAGAGGATTAACGGAAGCACGGCGACGAGGGTGGCACCGGCGAGCATCGCGCCGCGCATCGGCCGGGGCAGCGGCGCCGGTGCCAGCAGCCGCCGCACGCGCACGAGGATCGGACTGGTCTCGTCGGCACCGATGACGCCGAGTGTGCCGACCGGCGTCGGCGCGGATCCGGCGGAGGCGAACCTCAGCAGCGCCGTGGCGAGCTCCTTGGCCGGGCGGTGCCGGCGCGCGCGGTCGTCGGCCGCCATCTCGATGAGCAGCTCGACCGCGTCGAGGGTGCGGGCGACGATGCTCGACTGCGGGAAGATCCGGCGCAGCGAAGTGAACGGCAGCAGGACAAGATCGTGGCGTTCGCGTGCGTGGGCCCGCTCGTGCGCGAGCACCGCGGCCAGTTCGTACGGGGCGAGCAGCTCGAGCGTGCCTGCGCTGACCACGACCTGGGAGGAACGTACGCCCGGAACGCAGTAGGCGGCGGCGACCGGATGGTCCAGGACGAGGGTGCCGGGCACGTCCGGGTCGCCGTGGGCGACCAGGGCCAGCAGCGCGCGATGGCGCCGCCGCGCGCGGACGACGGCCGCGATGGCGACCAGCAGGACGCCGATGAGCAGGAGCGCGAGCATCAGCCCGGCGGCGACCGCGGCGAGCCGGACCGATGACAGTACCCCGGGGTCCTCGAAGGTACGCGCCACGCCGACGAGGATGCCCTGGCCGTACGGGGCGACGCCGAAGCCGAGCAGGGTGCCGATGGAGGCGAGGCCCCAGGCGAGGCCGAGCGCCTGCCAGAGCGCGATCGCGGTGCGGGGCGTGCGCCAGGTCCACCGGGCGCGGGTCAGCAGATGCGCACCGAGCGCGCTTCCGGCCGCCATCAGGGCGAGCAGGGCCGTGCCGGTCATGCCGGTTATGTCCCTTCCACCTCATCGAGGACGCGGCGCAGGAGTTCCGCCTCGTCGCCCGACACCGAGCGTGCGAAGTGAGCCAGGGCCGCGTCGCGGTCACCGGTCATGCTGAGCGCGCCCAGCATCAACTCGGCGACGTACGCTTCCCTGGTCGCGATCGGACGGTAGCGCCAAGCGCGCCCCTCGCGCTCCCGTACGAGGAAACCTTTTTTGGCGAGCCGGTCGAGCACCGTCATCACCGTCGTATGCGCGAGGTCACGTTCGTCGGCGAGCGCACGCCCGACCTCGCGTGCCGTGGCGCCGTTGTCCCGGTGCCACAGAACCTCCATGACCGTGCGTTCAAGCTCTCCAAGACCCTTCACACACCACATCCTATCCGCCGTAGTACTACAGCGCGTAGTAGGAGTGTCGCACCGACGACGCCACACCGGCCGAGCCGCTCGACACGAGCCATGGCCAGTGAGGGGCCGGTTGGTCTACGCGGTCTACTCTCGCCGATCCTTCGGCGGCGGGCCTGGCATGCCGGGCAACGGACCCCCACCGTCCTCGATCACATCGTGGACGATCTGGTTGCCTCGGCGCTCGGCATCCTCCTGAGCCGCCCGAATCGCCACTGTCACTCCCTCGGCCAGGTCCTCGCTGGGCATCCGCAGGGCGCGCGGTTTAATAACGATCTCCTCCAGCAGACCGTTCGCGTCGGTGACGGCATGGACCATTCCGTCCCCGCTCTCGCCTTTGCCGGTGACCCCGCTGAGCTCCTCTTGCACTTGCTCCAGACGACGCATCGTCTTCTCGGCCTCGTCGGCGGCTCGCTCGAGATCCTCAGGCCGGAGATTGAACGGGTTGAAGTCGAACACCCCAGAGAATCCCTTCGCTCGGAGCCGGCGGCGCCTGCGGTCGAACGCGACTTCATGCGTGCTGAACGTGGCCGACCGGTCATCGGCTTCAGTGTGAGCTCTTGGCCGCCGGATCCGGAATCGTCGGGATTTTCAGGACCATGCCATCGCGAATCATGTCCGGATCATCGCCGATCAGGTGGCGATTGGCATCGTAGATGACCCGCCACATGCCGGCGTCTCCATAAACCTTCGCCGCGATGTGCGTCAGCGAGTCGTAGTCGCTGTAGCCCCACCGGCTAACGGTGACGTTCTGGCCACCGACGGTCTGGGGTGGAGCCGGGGTGGGCGGGGGCTGGGGCGGATCGGGTACGGACGGCGGCTGCGGGTATCGCGGTGCGGGCGCGGTACCGGCCTGCGTCGGTACGTCCCACTGGTTCCGATCCATGTGGGGTGAGGGCCCGGCGGTGGCGAAGGCACGCATGCCCGCGAGGCCGATACTCGGCTCGTAGCTCAGGAGCGAGCTCTGCGCCATGGTGCCCGGCAGCTTGTTGAACGCGGTCGCCTTGATCGGCAGTGCGGTCAATGGAGTGAAGATAGTTTTCCCTGCGTCCATCTTCTGGACGAACCAGGGCGGAGGCGTAGTGGAGTCCTTGGGAATCCAGATCGGGGCGGCGTAGGGATCGACCGGCGATGTGTAATGAAAGCTACTGAATCTATTGAGGATGGGAATCCGGCTCAGGCCGGGCACCTTGTAGGTCGCGTTGGTCGCAAGAGACTCATAGGGAACAGTTGGATCCACACTCGTGTTGAGCAGCCGGTGGGTTCCCGCCAGGGCCGACGCGTCAACCTCACTGAGCACCGAGACCGGCTTTGACGTGTAGCTACCGACCTGTACAGGAGTCTTCTCCACGGCCACCGGCACGAGTTCTTGATCGAAAGGATTGAGGCTACTGGGTTTCCACTGCAGTACGACAGGTCGTCCGTCCGGCGTGAAGGAGTGCGACTCATCCAGTAGCTTGCGATCGATCAACTGCCAGTCCTGGGAATTCTTTACTGCTATCTCTTTCAGTCCCCCAGGACCCGGGAATTTGTTGCCGATCCAAGCGTTGAACCCGCCGGCCACCGCAGCCGACATGCCCCAGCGAACCACGATGCTGTTCAGCGGGTTTTTGCTGTCCCACAAGGGCTTGGGATCGAAGACCGTGTCTATCAGGGTGAGCGGAGCCACACCCGCGACCGCACCAAAACCCAAGTTGAGCAAGCGTGAGTTGTTCGCAGCCAGTTTCGTGAGCCCCGCCGTCTGTCCGACCGGGCCGGTCAGGCCACCGAACCGGCCGATGAAGAGCAGATCTCCGATCTGGCTGATGGACATCGCGGTTGGATCGGTCCACTGGTGTGGCTTTCCCTGCACGCCGTCCACCACGGCGCTGCCCACCTGGAACACCTCATTGGCCAAAACCGTCGCGCCAAGGTTCCCTGCCAGAGACCAGCGGCCGACGGTCTTATTGGCCTGCATCGCGCGGAGGAAAACCGACTGGTTGCCGACGGCTTCTCTTCCGTACAGCGTGAACGGCTTGAGGAGGCGGAGCACGACGGCGGCCATGCGCTGAATCGACGCGAACGTCGACGTCAGCTCACCGGCCGTTGCCAGCACCCTGGTCTCGACAGCCCAGGCTGCGGCCATTCCGGCCAATGTAAAAACGGCGGACAACGCGGCGCCCGCACCCATCCAGAAAATCACAGATGCAATAAGCTTGTTAAATGCATGCTTGGTCTGGCCGGCTGCCTCAGCGATTGTGTCCAGCGCCTTGGCGGCCTCGTTGCATCGCTGGATGACTTCAGCGTCGCTGATGTTCTTGGAGTTGCCTGGTGGATTGATGTAATCTTTCCACCAGTCATCAAAGTTGGTGCGAGCGGCTCCGGCCCATTGAGAATCCGTCAATCCCTGCTGTGCCGAAGTTATGTTGTCATCGTGCAGCGTCTGTATCTTGCCGGCGAGATTGCGGCATTCTTGCGCCATGTCCCTGAGCTGTTTTTCATCATTGTGATCCCCAAGCGTGGCCACGCAATTTTCGAGGACCTTTATAAGATCAGGAATCCATTCGAACATCAATCATCCTCCGTAGGCTCACTAAAGTGGGTAGGCGGTACCAAAATATGGTTGCCTGGAAATCCCAGAGTTCCTACCGGAGGGGCTTTGCGGGCTCCGCGTCACTGTAGTTTCTCGCGGAGGTCTGGAGCATTTTGCTGCAGTCTTCCAGGGCATCTTGCCTTAGCGACATGTGGCTTAGCATCCCATTGTAAAACTCTTGGTACGCTGCGGCGACCTCATCAGAGGATCCGCCTTCGATAAATCCGAAGCACCGAGATGTCGGTTGGGCGCCCAACCTGAAAGCATCGATAGCGGGGAAGAGGCTCTTCGCGGCGTCGGAGCAGGCGTTTGCGGCCTTGGACAGCCCTTCCCAGTGGACCTGGTATCCCTCAAGTGGTGGAGCCACGGCAACCTCCTCTGTGCAGCGTCCCCGGCCCACGGTCGTACCGGTGACGCACGTACCGTCTGCGAGCGGTGAATGTTTCCATCGCATTACCTACACGTGATGTACGTTGCGGCAAAGTAAACCACCAGTGTCCAGCGAAAACCAGATCACCCAATTCTGAATCGATACAGAGAAGGGACTGCCTGCGCTGCGGTTAATCGGACGTACTCGCGTCGTGACAGTCGGTGAGGTGCGGCCTCTGCCTCGTCACATGTAGGGCGTCCGACGTGGTCGTCACACGATTCAAGGGATCTGGCGATCACGTGGGCCGAGGAGATGTTGTGCCATCGGTCACGTGTGAGGATGCGCGTGCCCCAAGGGCGCGTCCGTACCGGAGATGTAGGCTCAAAACGGACTTGGGTGACTCGTGTGAGGTCCGGCTACGGTGCTGTGAGCGGGGCTTCCAGGTCGCGTGCTGTACGGCCGTTCCACGGGGAGGTGTTGAGGTGCCCGATTTCGACCCGGCTGGTTTCCTGCCCGAAGACTTGGAGCGGTCCGTCGAACAGGCAGCAGGCATGATGCGGCCCTTGCAGGAGGCGATGGATCGGTTCGCCGAGATCACCGGTGAGGGCGAGGGCGCGGACGGCCTGATCCATGCGGCCGTGGAGGCCAGCGGGCGGGTCAAGGCGGTCACCTTCAATCCGCGGATCAAGCGGCTCGACGAGAAAGCGCTGGCCGGTGAGATCGTGGCGGCCGTTCAAGCGGCACAGAAGGATGCCGCGAACAAGAGGCAGGAAATGTTGACCGAGGCAATCGGCGACAGCATTCCGTTCGCCAAAAATTTCGGCGTTGACAAGGCCCTGGAACAGATCCAGCAGATCGAGGAATCTTTCAGTCGCTCGATGAAGCAGCATGTCGAGGAACTGGAACGCATACAGCGCACGTTCGAGTGACGGCCTCCTCGCGAAGACGCTGACGCCGTCTTGGACTCACTCCGGGTGACAAGGTTCGGCCGCGAGGGATCCAGGTCGGGTCCATCCGACAAACCCCCGAGGGTCGGTGTCGGCGACGGACACGAGGCTATACGCGAGATACCTCTCTCACATCGATGCGCGAGGACTTGCGTGCCATCGCGAACGCGGTGAGCGCGGCGAGAGCCATCGCGCCGATCGCCGCCACGGCCAGCTCGAATATGGTCGGCGATCGGCCGATTCCGGCGCCGACACCACTGGTACGACCTTGCAGGTCGATCAGCCGGGTGGACAGGGCCAGGCCGCCGCCGATCCCGGCGATCACCGCGATCAGCGCGAGCACGCTCGTGCCGGCGACCAGGGTGGTGGTCACCTGCCGGGGTGTCAGACCCATGGCGCGCAGCACGACGATGTCGCGCAGGTGGTCGCGGAGCCCGACCGACGCCGCGGTCAGGAGGTTCGCCGCCCCGATCAGCGCGAGCACGATGAGCAGCCCGAAGATCACCACGCGGACGATGACCAGCCGCTTCGCCGGGTTCTGCGCGGCCTGGAGGTCCAGCCGGTTCTCCGACTCCCGCAACAACCGCGTCCGTACGGTGTCGACCGGCGCGCCGTGCCGCAGGACGATCCGGTAGGACAGCGTGGACGTGTCGATCCCGGACTGCTGAAGCGTGTCCAGGCCGAACGACAGAACCTGCCCGCTCAGGGACGGCTCGATCGTGCGCCCGACGATGTGAATGATCACCGGGACGCCGCTGAGCGTGAGCCGCACGCGGTCGCCCACGTGAACCTGGAGGAGGTCGAGCAGTCCCTGACCGGCGACCGCCTCGCCGGGACGTGCGTACATCCGCCCGTCGTGGACCGGGAAGGGATACGGCTGATCGGACGTGCCGAGGGCTCGCGCCTGAATGGTCCGGGTCTGCCCGGGAAGCAGCGCATTCGTCTGAACCTCCGGGTACACCGTGGCCACGTCGCGGTCGGCGGCGATGATGGCGGCGGCCGCATAGGGGGACACCCCGACCGGCCGGGCGACCAGCGCGCCGGCCAGGCCGATCTGCTCGGGGTGGTCCTCGAAGTTGTCGAGGGTCGACCAGCAGCCGAGGGCGATCGTGACCATCACCATCGGGATGGCCAGGCCACCGATCGTCATGACGGCGCGCATCCGGCGGGTGAAGGCGTCGCGGGCGCCGAGGACGAGCGCCGGCGGCAGCCGTACGAGCAGTGCCACGCGGGCGAAGCGCGACAACCGGCCGCTCGGCGGCACCGCGGTGACCGTGCTGGTCGGCGACACGCGGCTACCCCGCCAGGCGGGAAGCAGCGTCGCCACCGTCACGCTCAGCACGGTGGCGGCCGCGATCAGCGCCAGCCGGCTCAGCGAGAGCGGTGCCGACGCGGTACCGGTGACGGAGCCGAAGAGCCGCTGGGAGAGCGAGGATCCCGTGAGCACCGACCCGGCGAGGATGCCCAGCACCACCCCGGCGACGCCGAGACAGGTCTGCTCGAGAATGAGCATCCGCCTGATCTGGGCCGGCGTGAAACCGAGCGCCTTCAGCAGCGCGATGTCCTGGAGCAGGGACAGGATGCGCCCTCCGGTCGCGTTGCCGATGGCCAGCGCGCCGGCGATCAGCGCGACCACGCCGAACATGCCCAGCAACAGGCCCAGCAGGCGGCTGTCCACCTCCATCGAGGCGCGCACCTGCTGCCAGGTCGACGCGCGGTCCACGTGGTCGCCGCCGAGAACGGTCACCACGTGCTGGACGAAGAAGTCGCTGGCGCTCGGGTCGGCGAGCCGCAGGCCGATCAGCAGTTGGGTGGAGCCCGCCCCCGGTTCGACCGCGCTCACGGTCCCCGGGAGCGCCCAGACGAGCCCCGGCGTCACCGCCGGATAGGGGCCCTGGCTGGAGTCGTCGGCGACACCGATCACCGGGAGTCGGTGGGCTATCGCGTCCAGGCCGCGGACGTTGAGGGTGTCGCCCACGCCGACGCGCAGCACACGGGCCAGCGTGCGTTCGAGGACCACGCCGTCGGGCCTGGACGGGTCGAGCCACCGGCCCTTGGCGAGAACCGGCCGGCCGACCTCGGGCATCTCGGTGCCCATCGCCCGGAGCTCGAGCGGCGCTCGCTGTCCCTGCTGTACCGCCGTCGCGCTCGCGGTCTGGTAGGGGCCCGAGACACCGGTGACGCCGTCCATGTGCGACAGCGGGCTGAGGTCGGTGCCGGGACGGGCATGGATCCAGACGTGTGCGCCATGGGAGCGGGCGAACACCCCTTTCCACGGGTCCATCGCGCCCGCGAGCATGGTGATCGCCAAGATCAGCGCCGTGACGACGCCGGCCACGACGCTCACCGAAAGGAGCGCCTGGCCGGGGCGGGTACGAAGGTCCGCGCGTATCCAGCGGATGGTGGCGTGCACGGGTTTCACAGATCCAAGATCGAGCCGATGGTGTTCTTGCTGTCGTACGCCGGCCTGACGTCGGCATCGTCGATGATCATGCCGTCGAACAGAGAGATCACCCGGTCGGCGGCACTGGCGACCCGTGCGTCGTGTGTCACGAGAAGGATCGTCTGACCCTGGTCGTGGACCTGCTCGAGCAGGCGTACGACGCCGCGCGTGTTGGTGCTGTCGAGGTTGCCGGTGGGCTCGTCGGCGAGCAGAAGGCTGGGCTCGTTGGCGAGCGCCCGCGCCAGCGCGACCCGCTGCTGCTGGCCGCCGGACAGCCGTGCCGGCGACATGTCGGCCCGATCGCTCAGGCCGAGCTCGTCCAGCAGGTACTTACGGCGCTCGCGTGCCTGTTTCGGGTTGGTGCCGGCGAGCAGGGAGGGCAGCTCGACGTTGTCGGCGACCGTCATGTTCGAGATGAGGTTGAAGAACTGGAAGACGACGCCGATGTGACGGCGGCGCAGCACGGCGCGCTCGGCCTCGCTCATCTCGCTGAGACGGTTGCCGCGCACCCAGATCTCTCCGCTGGTCGCGGGGACCAGCCCGGCGAGCAGGTGCAGCACGGTCGACTTGCCGGACCCGGACGGGCCCATCACCGCGACGAACTCCCCGGGCTGTACGACCAGGTCGATGCCACGGATGGCACGGACGTCGAGGCCGTCCGCGTGGTGGACCTTGACCAGGTCCTTGGTGCGGATCATCGCCCCAGACGCCTCGGCGGTTGCCGGGTCTGACGTCTGCGTACGGCTCACGTGAGCGCCTCCTGGCAGCGTTCGAGCCATTCGAGGTCGGCCTGCAGATGCAGTTGGGCGCCCTCGATGAGTAGGGATGCGATGGGATTGTCGCTTTCCTCGGGATGGCCGGGTTCGGACAGGCCGCGCATGAGGTTGAGGCAGTGGCGGCGCTGTCGGTTGATGAGCGTCATGCGGTCGGCGGTGCCGGTCAGCGGGACGAGCGCGAGCTTCACGAAGAAGTCGGTGCGCGGACGCGGACCGTCGCCGGAGGTGTCGAGCCATTCCGCGACGGCCTCACGGCCGGCCGGGGTGAGCTCGTAGACGCGTTTGTTCGGGCGGTCGCTCTGCGTCACATCTTGGCTGCGGACCAGGCCGTCTTTCTCCAGCCGCCCGAGCGTGACATAGATCTGCCCGATGTTAGGGGAAGGGTAGGCGCTGCCGAATGTGTGCTCCAGAGCCTGTTTGAGCTCGTATCCATGTGCGGACTCCTTGGCCAGCAGGGCCAGCAACACCGATCGCACCTGCGGGCACCTCCTCAGGATTCCTGCATGTCAGGCATGTTAGGCGGGATGCTGGTGGCAGGACATAGGTAACGAAGCCGAAACTTCCCGTTGACACGTGGATTACGGGTGTGCATAACATGTATGTATCCCAATGAGGGGTCACAGAGAGGCTCAACGATGGTGCGGTCGCTGGCAAGCAGACTCCTTGTGGTCGTGCTGGCGGCGGGCTGTGGTGTATCGGGCCCGTCCCACGCGACGAGCGATGGCCCCACGATGGACACCAGTGGCCCCATCACGTACGCCGCTGGGCCGGATCTTACGGGTTACGTGCACCCATTGGTTGACAAATGGAATGCGCTGCACCCTGCGGAGAAAGTGACCCTGCTTGAACTCCCCGCGGCCGCGGACGACCAACACGCCCAAATGGTCACAAACCTTCAGGCGAAGAGCGACCGCTACGACGTGCTCAACATCGACATCATATGGACGGCGGAGTTCGCCGACTCGGGATGGGTCATCCCGCTCGATCGTCGGCAGTTTCCACTCGACCAGTTCCTCAAGCCGGTCGTGGACACCGGGGAGTTCGGCGGAAAACTGTACGGCGTCCCCTACACCAGCAACGCCGGACTGCTGTACTACCGAAAAGACATTTTGGACAAGGCCGGCAAGCGACCGCCCAAGACCTGGGCCGAGCTGCGTCAGCTGGCCAAGACCGTCGCACCGAAATACGGCCTTGAGGGCTACGCCGGGCAGTTCCTTCCCTACGAGGGGCTGACCGTCAACTTCGCCGAGGCCGTGCAGTCGGCCGGCGGGACGATCCTCACCGATGACGGCACGAAGGTCGCCGTCAACTCGCCGCAGGCCAGACAGGGTCTGGACTTCCTGGTCCAAGGCTTTCGCGAAGGCTGGATCCCCAAGCGGGCCCTCACCTTCAAGGAGGAGGAGTCCCGCGCGGAGTTCCAGGACAAGAAGCTGCTGTTCCTGCGCAACTGGCCCTACGTCTACGGGCTCGTGTCCCGTCCGGGCAGCAAGGTCAAGAACGACTTCGGTGTCACCCTGCTTCCCGGTGAGGACGGGCCCGGTTCGAGTTCGCTCGGCGGCGCCAACCTCGCCGTCAGCGCCTACTCGAAGCACCAGAGGACGGCCATCGCGTTCATCAAGTATCTGACCAGCCTCGAGAACGAGCGGGTGGCCCTCACCCAGGGATCCTTCCCACCCGTGTGGGCGCGTCTCTATGACGACCCCACGCTGATCAAACACTTCCCCTATCTACCGGTCCTGAAGAACAGCATTCTCGCGGCCAAGCCGCGACCGGTGAGTCCTAATTACAACCAGGTGAGCCTCGCGATCTCCAATGCCGTGAGCGGGGCTCTGTCCTTCCGTCAAACTCCCGACGCGGCCATCTCCCAGATGGCCGGAGATCTCGGGAGCGTCATCACCAACCGTTGATCAGCGGCATCGACCCAGGTAACCCCGCCCACATGGACGGCGGGTTCGGTAAGAAACGCGAGGAGTTCTCCTTCGCGTGCCTTCCATCGCCTCTCGATGCCGGAAATGGCCAAAATTCGGGGGCCAGTTCAAGTGCAGAAAGGTACGCAGATGCAAACAAGAAGTTTCTGGGCGACCGCGCTCACCGCGGGTCTGCTCGTCACCGTCTCCGCCTGTGGCGGCAGCGACCCCAAGCCCGCCTCCGGCTCCTCCGGCAGCGCCGGTACGCAGGAGTTGAAGGGGGTGACGATCGAGGTCGCGGCGAAGTGGACGGGTCCTGAGCAGGCGAGTTTCGAGAAGGTGTTGTCTGCTTTTGAGAAGCAGACGGGTGCGAAGGTGAATTACGCGTCGACGGGTGAGAACACCGATGCGTATCTGGGGCCGCGTATTCAGGCGAAGCAGCCGCCGGACATCGCGATTCTGCCGCAGCCGGGTCTGGTGGCGCAGTACGCGAAGAAGGGTGATCTGAAGCCGTTGTCGGCGGATGTGGCGTCGACGATCGATGCGAATTACACCCCGTACTGGAAAGAGCTGGGGTCGGTCGATGGGAAGACCTACGGGGTGCTGGTGAAGGCGGCTTACAAGTCGATCATCTGGTACCGGTCGAAGGCCTTTGATGACGCGGGTGTGCAGCCGCCGGCGGATTGGGCTTCGTTCACGAAGGCCGCGCAGACGCTGTCGGATGCGGGTTCGACGCCGTTCGAGCTGGCGGCGGGGTCGGGGGATGCGTGGACCCTGACGGACTGGTTCGAGAATGTGTACCTGTCTCAGGCGGGTCCGGACATGTACGACAAGTTGACCAAGCACGAGATCAAGTGGACCGACGCGTCGGTGACCAAGGCGCTGCAGACGCTGGTGCAGGTCTGGGGTAAGTCGAACATGATCGCGGGCGGTTCTTCGGGGGCGCTGCAGCAGAAGTTCGATGGTTCGGTGACGGACACGTTCGGTAAGAACAAGGCCGCGATGGTCTATGGGGGTGACTTCGCGGCGGCGAACATCGGGACGACGTCGGCGAAGGTCGGTACGGACGCGAAGGTGTTCGCGTTCCCCAAGGCGGGGTCGACGACTCCTGCGGTGCTGGGTGGTGACACGGCGGTCGCGCTGAAGGACAGCAAGGGCGCGATGGCGCTGATGAAGTATCTGGCTTCGCCGGAGGCGGGCACGGTGTGGGCCAAGGGCGGCGGTTACATCTCTCCGGACAAGAACGTCAAGCCGGATGCGTATCCGGATGCGCTGACCAAGCAGTTGGTGGCGCAGATGCAGGCGGCTGGGGATTCGGCTCGGTATGACATGTCCGACCAGGCGCCGGCGGCGTTCGGTGGTACGCCGGGTCAGGGTGAGTGGGAGGACCTGCGGGGCCTGGTGAAGAACCCGGGTGACATCAAGGGTGCTCAGGCGAAGCTGGAGTCCGACGCGGCCAAGGCCTACAAGTAGGCGATGAGTCATGACAGCGATTACTGAAGAGATGGCCTCGCCGCAAGACGGCGGCGAGGCCGGGGACGACGCGTCCCCTGATGGCGGTTCGGGCCGGCTCGGCCCACCTTCGTGGCTTGCGCTGGGATTCTTGTTGCCGGCGTTGTTGCTGCTGGGTGCGCTGGTGGTCTATCCGATCGTCTACACCGCGATCCGCAGCTTCTTCGATGCTTCGGGCAAGAAGATGGTGGGGCTGGACAACTACACCGCCATCTTCACCGACCATGACAGTTTGACCGCAGTACGTAACACCGCCATCTGGGTGGTCGTCGCCCCGACGGTCGTGACGATCCTTGGGTTGTTGTTCGCGGTGTTGACCGAGCGTATTCGCTGGTCGACCGCGTTCAAGATGGTCGTGTTCATGCCGATGGCGGTCTCGTTCCTGGCCTCGGGTGTGATCTTCCGGCTGGTCTATGAGCAGGACCCCTCGATGGGTGTGGCCAACGCGGTCGTCACCTCGGTGCACGACACCTTCGCGGGCGGCTCGCGTTATCCGGGTGCTTCGGCCAGGGAGGGCGACAAGAGTCCCGACGTGGCTCAGGCGGGCGCGGTCGTCACCCGGGCGCAGGTCCAGCCCGGCGCCACCACGTTGATCCCACTGGTCGGGGTGAAACCGGAGAACCTGCCGAAGTCCCCGACTCCGGCCAAGGCGCCCTCGGCCGCGCCGGGTGGGATCTCGGGTCTGGTGTGGTTCGACTTCACCAAGGGCGGCGGCGGCACGCTGAACTCGCCCGACGCCTCCGAGGCGGGCCTGAGCGGAATGAAGGTCCAGGCCGTCGGGGCCGGCGGGAAGGTCGTGGGTTCGGCCACCACCGAAAAGGACGGCTCGTTCGTCATCAAGAAGGTCCCGGCCGGTTCCTACACCCTGAAGTTGCCGAAGGACAATTTCGCGGCTTCCTACGGGGGCGTGAACTGGCTGGGGTCGGCGTTGATCACTCCGGCGATCATCGCGTCGTACATGTGGGTGTGGGCCGGGTTCGCGATGGTGTTGATCGCGGCGGGGCTGGCGGCGATTCCGCGCGACGCGCTCGAGGCGGCGCGGGTGGACGGCGCGACCGAGTGGCAGGTGTTCCGGCGGGTCACGATCCCGTTGCTGGCACCGGTCCTCACGGTGGTGTTCGTGACGCTACTGATCTACGCGCTGAAGGTCTTCGACCTGGTGTTCATCATCGGTGGCGGTGATCCGAACGCGTCGGTGCTTGCGGTGCGGATGTGGACCGACTCCTTTGGTGGCGGTAACGACCAGGGGGCCGGGTCCGCGGTCGCGATCTTGTTGTTCTTGCTGGTCGTGCCCGCGATGTTGTTCAACCTGCGGCGTTTTCGACAGGAGAGCCGATGAGTACCGACACCGCGACCGTGAAACCCGCGGCCGTCGAGACCGACCGCGGCGACTACAGCGGCGCGCCGCGTAGAAGTATCGCCTCCCGCATCGTCTCCCGGGTCGGCGGTGGGGCGATTCAGGTCGTGCTGCTGGTGCTGGCCGTGGTCTGGCTGGTGCCCACGCTGGGGCTGTTCGTGGCCTCGCTGCGGTCCCAGCAGGATGACAACTCCACCGGCTGGTGGCACATCTTCAGTGCCCCCTCCCAGCTGACGTTCAAGGCCTACTCGGACCTGCTGGGCAAGCCCGACTTCGTGGACTCGTTCTGGAACACCGTCCTGATCGCGGTGCCGACCACGCTGCTGGTCGTCGCGATCGCGTCGCTGGCGGGGTACGCGTTCGCGTGGATGGAGTTCCCCGGCCGGGACTGGCTGTTCCTGATCGTCGTGGCCCTGCTGGTCGTCCCCGTGCAGGTCGGGCTGATCCCGGTCTCGAAGCTGTACGGGGCGCTGGGGGTCTTCGGGTCGATCCCGAGCGTGGTGGCCTTCCACGTGGCGTTCGGGCTGCCATTCGCGATCTTCTTGCTGCGCAACTTCTTCGCCGGCATCCCACGGGACCTGCTGGAGGCGGCGCGAATGGACGGCGGGAAGGAGTGGACGATCTTCGTCAAGGTGATCTTCCCACTCGGCAAACCCGCGATCGCCTCACTCGCGATCTTCCAGTTCCTGTGGGTCTGGAACGACATGCTCGTCTCACTGGTCTTCGCCAACACCGGCTCCCAGCCGATGACCAAGTTCCTGCAGTCCCAGATGCGGCAGTTCACCGGCAACATCGACATCCTGGCCCCAGGAGCCTTCCTGTCCCTGATCGTCCCGCTGGTCGTCTTCTTCGCCTTCCAGCGCTACTTCGTCCAGGGCGTGCTCGCCGGCTCCGTCAAATAAAGGGTCGGAAAAGCTGAATGTCGCGCGATCCGGAATTCCGGTTCGCGCGACATTCAGTCGAAAGGACCGCCTGCGCGGTCGGCGACGCCTCGCCTCAGGTGAGCTCTTCCTGGCAGTGCTCGAGCCAGTCGAGGTCGGCCTGAAGGTGCAGGCGAGCACCTTCGATGAGCAGGAGGGCAACCGTGTTGCCACGGTCGGTCGCGGCGGCCAGGTCCGACAGGCCGCGCATGAGGTTCAGCAGATGACGTCGTTGCCTGTTGATCAGGGTCATCCGGTCGGCCGCGCCCGTCATCGGGGCGAGCGCGAGCTTCACGAAGAAGTCGTCGCGCAGCCGCGGGCCGTCGCTCTGCTCATCGACCCAGGAGGTCAGGGCATCGCGGCCGGCGGGGGTCAGCTCGTAGACCTTCTTGTTCGGCCGGCTGGCCTGTGCGACGTCCTGGCTGCGGACGAGCCCGTCCTTCTCCAGTCGCCCGAGCGTCACATAGATCTGGCCGATGTTCGGAGAGGGGTAAGCGCCTCCGAAGGTCTGTTCGAGCGCCTGCTTCAGCTCATATCCATGAGCCGGCTCCTTGGCCAGCAGTGCCAGCAATATCGGTCGCACCTAAGCCCACCCCCTTTCTCCTACCTACATGTCAGCCATGTTAGGACGCACTGTCAAGCAACACCAAGGCCCACAATCTCGGCATCTTCTATTGACTCGTAGATAACGTCAATATATAACAAGCATGTATCCAGTATAGGCGGCCCTCACGGGAGGAGTCGAGATGCGATCCATGATCGAGAACCCTGTGACGACGGTCCGGCCGGCAGGGGAGGACGGGTCCGGGGCCCTCCGGCGAATTCGACCGAGCCACGGAGGTGGCGAGATGAGAGCGAACCACCGGGTGCGGGCCGGAAGCCATGCGGCGGCCGGCACACCCTCCGCGGTGAGCGTGGCACGCCCGTCCGAAGGCGAGGCTCACGACCGGGGCACGCTCGACTGGCGCATCTCGGTTCCCGGCGTACCGGCCATCGTGGCGATCGCCCGCAAGCTCGTACGCGCCGCCCTCTGGGACTCCCGGCGACTGGACGACATCGAGCTCGTCGCCAGCGAGCTGGTGACCAACGCCATCCGCCACACGCCGAGCGGCCGTACGGGCTCCCTGCTGACGCTCCGCATCCGCGGCACGGCCGGCTGGGCCCGGATCGATGTCAGTGATCTCGGGAGCGGGTCCTGGGCCGAGCCCTCGTCGGCGGCCGAGGGCGACGAGTGCGGTCGCGGACTGGTCATCGTCAACGCACTCGCGGACCTGGCCGGCCACGGACCGGCAGCCGATGGCCAGGTCTCCTGGGCCGAGATCCACTGGGACGTTTCCCCCGACGCCGCACGCACACGTGCCGGCGCCATCAGACACACGTAGTCGGCGCGTGCCAAAGCCGACAGTCCTCTTGTTACGCCATTGTCCAGGGTCGTGCACCCAGCTGAGTGACGACCCGTTCGAAAGGAGACCGCGGAATGACCGCGATCACGTTGAACCGCCTCGACAAGACCTACCCGGCCGGGAACAAGGCCGTCGACTCCCTGAGCCTGGACATCGAGGACGGTGAGTTCATGGTGCTCGTCGGGCCGTCCGGGTGTGGCAAGTCGACCGCGTTGCGCATGGTGGCCGGCCTTGAGGAGATCACCGGCGGCGAGCTGCGGATCGGTGACCGGCTGATGAACCGGACCCCGGCGCGTGACCGTGACGTGGCGATGGTGTTCCAGAGCTACGCGCTGTACCCGCACCTGTCCGTACGCCAGAACATCGGCTTCGGGCTGACGTTGCGCAAGGTTGCCAAGTCGGAGATCCGCAAGCGGGTGGACGAGGTGGCCGAGATCCTCGGCCTCCAGGATTACCTGGAGCGCAAGCCGCGTAACCTCTCCGGCGGTCAGCGGCAGCGTGTGGCCATGGGGCGCGCGATCGTCCGTGAGCCGCAGGCGTTCCTGATGGATGAGCCCTTGTCGAACCTGGACGCCAAGCTGCGCGTCTCGATGCGCGCCTCGCTGAGCCAACTGCACGAGCGCCTGGGCGTCACGACCGTGTACGTCACGCACGACCAGGTCGAGGCCATGACGCTCGGCGACCGGGTCTGTGTGCTGCGCGAGGGCAAGCTTCAGCAGGTCGACACCCCGCAGAGCCTGTTCGACAACCCGGTGAACCTGTTCGTCGCCGGCTTCATCGGTTCGCCCGCGATGAACTTCGTCACCGCCAAACTGGTACGCGACGACGGCCCGCACGCGGCCTTCGCGGACTTCAAGCTGCCGATCCCCGCCGAGACCCTTGCCGCCAAGCCGGGACTGGACGACTACTTCGGCGGCGACGTGATCCTCGGCGTACGGCCCTCCGACTTCGAGGACGCCTCCCAGGCCAACGCCGACTGGGCGCGGATCCACGCCAAGGCGGAGCTCACCGAGGAGCTCGGCAGCGAGATCAACGCCATCTTCTCGATCGACGCACCGCCGGTGCGGCACAAGGACGCCACCGACCTGGCCCAGGACGCCACGGACGGCGACGACGCCGCGACGCTGCCGCTGGGCGACGACAAGGCGATGTGGACCGCACGGGTCAACGCGCGGTCCCGCATCCAGCCCGGCCAGAACATCGAGCTGGCCGTCGACAACCGGAGCCTGCACTTCTTCGACCCCACGAGCGGCCTGGCCATCGGCCACCGCGACAACTAGTCCCCAGGACCACTGCCCGCCTTCTCCGTACCTGTTGAATGCAGTTCGTCCCCCGAGACGATGTCCCGCACGGGGGAGGCGGGCAGTGCACTCTCAGGGCCCGCCGGATGCGACCGCGCTCCGGCGGGCCCTGATCTCATTCCTCGCCGGTGAGTCCCGCCGTGAGCGCCGCGCGTACGTGGCCGACGAACGTCCGTGCCGCCGGGCCGACCGGCCCCTCGGCCCGCCACGCGAAGGCGAGCCGTCCTCGAATGCCGGGTCGCAGCGCGATCGCGTGCAGCTCCGCCGTCCGGCCCTGCATCACCGACTCCGGGAGTACGGCGACCCCGAGGCCGCGTCCGGCGAGCCGCGCGAGCAGGCGCGGGTCGCCGGCCTCGAACGCGAAGTGCGGCCGCAGATCCGCCGCGGTGAAGGCGTCGTCCACGCAGGCGCGGAGACCGGTGCCGCGGGGGAGGCCGATGAGGGCGCGTCCGGCCAGCTCCTTCAGCGTGATCACTTTCCTCGTGGCCAGCGGGTCGGTCGGCCCGACGATCGCGACGAGCGGCTCGTCGGTGATCACCTGGATGTCGATCTCCGGCGGCGGGTCGCCCGCCAGGCCGACGAACGCCACGTCGAGTCTTCCGGCCAGGAGTCCCTCGAGGAGCAGGCCGGAGCCCGCCTCGGACAGCGTGATCTCCACCGCCGGATGAAGGCGGTGAAAGCCGGCCAGCAGGCCGGGAAGGTCGACGGCGTGGGTGGACATCGAGGCCACCATCCCGGCGGTGACGTGCCCGCGTACGAGCCCGGTGAACTCCGCCACCGCGTCGCGCGCGCCGGACACCGCGTCCAGCGCCGCCCGCGCGTACGGGAGCACGGCGGCACCCACCTCGGTGAGGCGTACGGTACGCCCCGAGCGGTCGAGCAGTTCCTCGCCGAGTTCGCGTTCGAGCCGCCGGACCTGGGCGCTCACCCCGGGCTGGGCGACGTGCAGGCGCGCGGCCGCCCGCGTGAAGTTCGCCTCTTCCGCCACGGTCACGAAGTACTCCAGCTGCCGAAGCTCCATAACGAATCATGCTAGCGACCAGACGAACCCGCTCTTGGACTTATGGTTCTTCGCCGGTCACGGTGGATGGGTGATCGAAGAAGGACGTGCACCGGCCCGCGTACGTGGATCGTGGACGGCGGTCGGGGTGCTGGCCGGCGGCCTGTTCCTGGCCGTGCTGTCCACCACCGTCGTCAGCGTGGCGCTGCCGATGATCGGCGATGACCTGTCGGCCGGCGCGACGGCCCTGGAGTGGATCGTCGACGCCTACGTGCTGGTGTACGCGAGCCTGCTGGTCGCGGGCGGAGTCATCGGTGACCGGCGGGGACGCAAGGGCCTGTTCCTGCTCGGCGTCGCGGCCTTCGGGCTCGGGTCGCTGGTCACCGGCCTGGCGCCGTCGATCGGGCTGCTGCTGGCCGGTCGCGTGCTGCAGGGCCTTGGCCCCGCGCTGCTCGTCCCGGGCAGCCTGACGATCATCAGGACGGTCTTCGAGGACGAGCGCCGGCGGGCCGCCGCGATCGGGCTGTGGTCGATGAGCTCGGGCCTGGCACTGGCCGTGGGACCGGTACTCGGCGGCCTCATCGTGGACGGCGCCGGCTGGCGCTGGGTGTTCCTGCTCAACGTCCCCCTCAGCGCCGTGCTGATCCTCCTGGCCGCGCGTTACGTGCCGCGCATCCCGCTGACACCGGCGCGCGGTCCCTTCGACCGGTTCGGCGCGGCCCTGACGACGGTCGCGGTGGCCGCGATCGCGTTCGCGCTCATCGACGGACAGGACCGGGGCTGGTCGTCCGCTCCGATCCTGGCGGCGTTCGCCGTGGGCGCCGCCGCGCTCGCCGGGTTCGTCGCCTGGGAACGCCGCATGACCGACCCGCTCGTGGACGTCGCGCTGTTCCGCAGCCCGGCGTTCGCGGCGGCCAACGTCGCCGCGCTGGTGGTCTTCTTCTCGTTCGTCGGGGCGATCGTCTACTTCAGCGCCTACTTCCAGCAGGTGCTGGGGCGCTCACCGCTCGCGGCGGGGGTGGGCGTCTCCGCGATCGGTGTCGCGTTCGCGGTCGCGGCGCCGCTGTCGGGCCGCCTGGTCGGCCGGATCGGGCCCCGCCCGCCGATGCTCGCCGGTCTGATCGTCAGCGGGCTGGCCATGCTCGGCCTGCTGCGGCTCGGCGTCGGCACGGGTATGGGCGCGATCTGGTGGAACCTCGCGCTCGCCGGCGGCGGCGTCGGCATGTGCCTGACGCCGATGACCGCGATCGCGGTGTCGGCGGTCGATGCCACCCGCGCCGGCATGGCCTCGGCCGTGCACAACGCGCTGCGCCAGCTCGGCCAGGTCCTGGGCGTGGCGGTGCTCGGCGCGCTCGTGTACGGGGACCCGGCCATCCGCGACGACGCCGGCCGCCGGCTCGACCCGCGTGGCAGACCGCTGTTCGTCGCCGGCCTGCACCACGCTCTCTGGGCGTCCGGGCTGGCACTTCTCGCCGCGGCGGCACTCGCCGCCGTACTGCTCCCGCGTTCACGAAAGGGACTCCTCCATGAGTGATTCCGACCTTGAGACTCTTGCCGCCCGCGTACGAGGACCGGTGCTGCGACCCGGCGATGACGACTACGACGGGGAGCGGCGGGGGTTCCAGACCGGCTGGTGCCACGAGCCCACCGTGATCGTCGGTGCCACCGGAGCGGACGACGTACGCGCGGCGGTGGCGTTCGCCGCCGCCCGTGACCTTCCGGTGGCCGTACAGGCGACCGGGCACGGACTGTCGGTCGCCGCGGACGGCGGCGTGCTGATCAGCACGCGCCGGATGACCGGGGTGCGGGTCGACGCCGCCGGGCGTACCGCCTGGATCGAGGCGGGAGTGCGCTGGCGCCAGGTGATCGACGAGGTCACGCCGTACGGGCTGGCGCCGCTGAACGGCAGCGCCCCGGACACCGGCGCGGTCTCCTACACCCTCGGCGGCGGACTGGGACTGCTGGCCCGCCGCCACGGCTACGCGGCGGATCACGTCACCGAGATCGACGTCGTCACCGCCGGCGCACGGCAGCGGCACGTCACCGCGGAGACCGATCCCGACCTGTTCTGGGCGCTGCGCGGGGGCCGGGACAACTTCGGCGTGGTGACCGGCATGCGAATCGGCCTCGTGCCGGTCACCCGGATCTACGGCGGAGGACTGTTCTTTCCCGCCGAGTCGGCCGCCGAGGTCCTGGGGGCCTTCGCCGGGTGGACTCGTACGCTGCCCGAGGAACTGACCGCCTCGGTGGGGATGGTCCCGCTCCCGGACCTGCCCGTGATCCCCGAGCCGATCCGCGGCCGCCATGTCGTCCATGTCCGTGTCGCCCATCTCGGCGATGCCGTCGCGGGGGAGCGGCTGGTGGCACCGCTGCGGGCGGCGGGTCCGTGCCTGCTCGACACGCTCGCCGAGATGCCGTACGCGAAGAGCGACTCGATCTACAACGATCCGCCCGGACCGCACGCGTACTCCGGGACCAACGTCCTGCTGTCCGGGCTCGACGAGGCGGCGGTGAAGACGGTCGCCGCCCTGGCCGGGCCGGACGCGCCCGTCCCGTGCGTGGTCGACCTGCGTCATCTCGGCGGTGCGCTCGCACGTACGCCCGCGGTGCCGAGCGCGGTCGCCCACTGGGACGCGCCGTACCTGCTGCGTCTTCTGTCCCCGCTCGACGGCCTCGACCGGGACACCGTACGCGCCGCGCACCGGCACGTGTACGAGGCGATGGAACCGTGGACGACGGGCGGCCGTGTGCTGAACTTCATCTACGGCGACCACGCCACCGCCGACGAGGTGCGTGCCGCCTACGAACCCGGCGACCACCGGCGGCTGACCGAGCTCAAGGCCGTCCACGACCCGGCGAACCTGTTCCGCCTCAACCCCAACATCCCACCGGCGTGACCCGGCGTCGCGTCCCCTCGGGCGCGGCAGGTCTCCCACCCCGGCGGATAGGGTGCGGGACGTGCTCGTTCAACGCAACGACGTCGGCCCCATCGTGGCCCGCGACGCACGGATCGCCGAGTCGGCCCGGATCGTCGGCAACGTGCTGATCGGCGAGGGATGCGTCGTCGGCCACGGAGCGGTGATCGAGAGCTCCGGGCCCGAGGTGCGGCTCGACGCCGGCGTGGTCGTCCTGCCGGGCGCCGTCGTCCGCTCGGTCGGCGGAGCCCACCGCCCCGCCTTCCCGATGCGCATCGGAGCCGAGTCCCTCATCGGCCCGCTGGTGTCACTCACCGGCTGCGTGATCGAGGCCGCCTGCTACGCGGCCACCGGCGCGATGGTCTTCCAGGGCGCGGTGGTGGGCGAGGGCAGCAGGCTCGGCGCGGGGAGCATCGTCCACGTGAGTACCCTGCTGCCGCCGGGGAGCCATGTCGGGACGCACCACCACGCGGTCCCGGACGGCGACCAGGTCCTGATCACAGCGGACGCGGCCGAGGCGAGCCGCATGGCGGACCTGGACTCCCAGGCCCTCGACGACGGCCACAACGACCTCGCGGCGCTGAACCGCCGCTCGTCCGCCATCCTCCGCGCCGAGGCCTCCGACTGGACCGACCGCGCGCTCTGACCCCGCGTCCGGACCGGCCATGCCGGCCCCGCGTCCGTCCACCGCTGGAGCCTCGCGGCCGGACACACGGTGCCCGGCCGCGATGGCGGTCAGGAGGCGGGCAGGGCGCCGATCCTCTTCACCCAACCCTGGCGTTCGAAGGCGAAGTACCCGTTGGCGGAGCCCTTGGCGCCGCCGGCGCCGCTGGGTAGTTGCTCGAAGTCGAGGAGCTGGGCGGTCGCCGGGTCCACCACCAGCCGTACGCCCTGGGCGGTGATGGCCGCGCCGGACCTGCCCTCGCGGTCTTTGATCTGCCCGGTGACGTGGACGGACGGAGAGTCCGCGAGGATCCGATAGAGGGCCGCGCGTGTGCCGGGAGTGGTCGGGGCCATGAACAGGTCCCAGGCGCTGACGAAGACGTACTCGCCGAAATCGGCGGGGGCGCGGTAGCCGTTCGCGCCGCCCTTGCGGTCCTCCTGCCACAGCCTCCGCAGGAGGCTTTCCAGGCCGCTCCTGGTCGCGGGCAGCTTCGGTACGCTCCTCCACTCGATCTCATGGGAACCGATGTCGGGGTTCACCAGATGCGAGCCCTTGTCATAGGTGACCGTGGACGGCTTGGACGCCGTGGTGCCGCCGTTGACCATGAGCGGCGGGGAGCCCGCCGCCCGCCAGGCCGCCTCGTTCTTCTTGGCGGGGAACCTGACCTGGATGTCCAGTGGCGAGTGCCCACGGAACCGCATGCCGGTCCCGCCCGGCAGGGTGCACGCCCACTGCTCGGCACTGCTCGCGGTCAGAGCTTCGAGCATCTGAGCGCTGGACTTGCCCGCGTTCACCCGGGCGCGGGCCTTGCTCACGTCCTTCCCCATCGGGATCGGCACGTTCTCCCACATGCGGGTCCGGTTGTACCAGCAGGTTCCGTGGGTGGCGGGCTGCCTGGCGGCCGTATCCGCGCTGGCGAGCAGGAACGCCCGGGTGTCGATCGCCCCGTTCCGTCCGGTGACTCCGCCGTCGTGGGTTCCCTGACGGCCTCCGGACAGCGTTCCCGCGGCCAGTACCGCCGTGGCGGCCACCACCGCGGTCGCACCGGTGGCGAAGGCCAGCCGCCGGACCGGCCGCCGCTTCCGCAGCAGGTGCGGACTCACCGTGGACGCACCGGCTCGGATCAGTGCGGCGTCGGAGTGCCGTTCGTAGGCCGCGTCGGCGAGCCGGTCGACCATCGCGGGCTTCAGGGCGTTGATCACGCTGTCGAGTTCGTCGTGCTTCACGGCTTCTCCTGGATGACTCGCGGGCGTGGGGCGCGTGACGGCGCCTCCGCGGATTCGTGGGACGCGTCGAGTGCCCTGGCCAGCCGGCGGCGCCCCCGGTGCAGCCGGACGACGAAGGCGGCACGGGAGCAGCCGGCGACGCGGGCCGCGTCGGCGGGCTCGAGCCCGTGCCAGGCGGTCAGGGTGACCGCCTCCGCCTCCTTGGGCGGCAGGGCACGCAGCGCGGCCAGCGCCTGGTCGCGGGCTATGACATGGTCGGCGGCATCCCAGGCGTGCAGGTCGGCGTCGGTGGTCAGACCGGCCAGCCGGTCGACCAGGCCACGCGCATGACCGGCCGCTCCGTGCGACTGACGGGCGAGGTTCCTGGCCACGCCCAGCAGCCACGGCAGCGCGCGCTCGGGGATCTCGTCGACCTTCCGCCACGCGACCGTGAACACCTCGCCGGTCACGTCCTCGGCGGCCTGGGGCGCGACTTTCAGCACCACGTAGCCGAAGACGTTGCGGTAGTACGTCTCGTAGAGGCGGGTGAATCGGGCCTCTCGCTCGTCCACGCCACCTCCTCTCTTCTCTTCTGGAGGGCGATACGCCAAGAAGTCGGAGAACGCGTCAGCGGATTACACGAGAGAACGAGGATTCTTCACGAACCCCGTCCGTGTGAGGGTTAGGGGGTGAGCCAGTCGGGCAACGGCTCGCGGGCCTCGCGCCAGGCGCGTGGAATGCCGTCGACACCGGTGTGGGCGGCGACGATCCCGCCGGTGATCGCGGCGGTGGTGTCGATGTCTCCTCCCACGGCGACGCAACCGCGTACGGCCTGCTCGTAATCGGTGAGGTGACGAGCGGCGGCCCAGATACAGAAGGGGACGGTGTCGTGAGCCAGGACGCGGGAGCCGTTGCCGAGCTCGTACGCGACCTCTTCACGGGTGCGGCCGAACAGGTCCGCCGCCCGGCGTATGCCGTCGTGAACCTTGCCCGGCGGGGTGTGTGACAGGACCGCTTCGATCAGTCCGGACGCGTCACCCCGCGCGGCGTAGGAGGCCGCGACAGCGACCGCGATCGCGCCGGCGATGCCCTCGGGGTGGGCGTGGGTGACAACGGCGGAGGCAGCGGCTTCCAGAGCGACGCGTTCGAGGTCACCGGGGTAGTACGCGCCGAGCGGCGCGACACGCATGGCAGCACCGTTGCCCATCGAGCCCTGACCGCCGAACTGCGCCGTGGCGGCGGTACGCCAGGCCTCGCCGTTACGCAGGCCGCGCAGCAGGACGACCGTGCCCGGCCCGTACCCACGGTAAGGGTCGTAACGATCGGCGAAGGCGGTGGCGAGGGCATCGCGTTCGACCTGTCCGTGACGCTGGAGGACGTCGAGGAGGTTGCAGGCCATCTCTGTGTCATCGGTCCACGGCCAAGGAGCGGATGGCACTGCCGCCTCATCGAGCAGCAGATGCCGGTTCTCCATGGCGAAGAACTGAGCGCCGAACGCGTCGCCGACGGACAGACCGGTGAGGGAGTCGAAGGCGGTCATCGGCAGAGACGATATCCGCCCACCGCGCCTGGTCGGATCGGGCGGGACGAGATGTCATCCTGCGGGAGAAGGCTCCGAGTATCGCGGAAGGTCGCAGGCATGCGCATCAGGCTGGTTCAGGGGGACATCACGAAGGAGGAGGCCGACGCGATCGTCAACGCGGCGAACTCCTCGCTTCTCGGCGGAGGTGGTGTGGACGGCGCGATCCACCGCCGGGGCGGGCCGGAGATCCTGGCGGAGTGCCGCCGGCTGCGGGCCTCGCACTACGGCAAGGGCCTGGCGACCGGGCAGGCGGTGGCGACCACGGCCGGCCGGCTGCCCGCACGGTGGGTGATCCACACGGTCGGGCCGGTGTACGCCAAGTCCGAGGACCGGTCCGAGCTGGTCGCGTCCTGCTACCGCGAGTCGCTCCGGGTCGCCGCCGAGCTGGGTGCCGCGACCGTCGCGTTCCCCGCCGTCTCCGCGGGGATCTACGGCTGGCCGCTCGACGACGCCGCGCGCATCGCGGTCGGCACCGTGCGCGAGGCGTCAGGGCCGGTGGAGGAGGTACGGTTCGTCCTCTTCACCGCCGACGTCCACCAGGCCTTCGAGCGGGCACTGAACGCATAACAGGCGACGGACGGCCCGGCGCGGGTCCGCGCCGGGCCCTACGGGACGCCCCATGGCGACGGCGTCCCGCGTCCGCCCTCGGCTCAGGCCCCCATGATGTGCGAGGCCCGCGTGCGCATCATCGGAAGATGCTCACGTACAAGAAGTCCGCTCGCCGCCAGGATCCACAGCCCCAGCAGCACCATCGGAATGTAGGTCGGCACCCAGCCACCGGGTGCCCACGCCCCCTTGGTCGCCCACACGGTGAAGGCCGCCACCAGTGAGATCAGCGCGACGATGCCGGCGAAGATGGCCATCCACATCGGGAAGACGTGCGTCCGGGCGATGGCCATGGCGACGGCGGCGAGTGGCAGCGCCATCGCGATCCCGGCGATCGTCGCCATGACGGCCGTGGCGCTGTACGGCACGGCGGCGAGGATCAGCAGGCCCGCGTGCACCGTCAGGGCGTACACCGTGGCGCCGAACAGGGAAATGGCGACGAAGGCGATCGCGGAGACGAAGATGAAGCCGGCCAGCACGATCGCGGGCAGGTCACTCCGGTCATCCGCGCGCCGGAAGGCGGCGGCCAGCGTCGCGCCGAACCACAGGAACAGCGCGATCGCGATGGAGTAGAGAATGGCCGCCAGCAGGATCCGGCCCCGGTTGTCGTTCAGGTACGAGGCGATCACGCCCATCGTGTCCGTGCTCCGGGGTGCCCCACCCATCACTATCCGGGCGACGATCGCGAGGATCACCGCGCCGATACCGGCTAGGCCACCCCACCGCATCTCGTGGCCTTCACGCATAAGAACCATCTCCTCAGGTGAGCCGAGTCGTATCTCCACCGTTCAGCGCGCGGAGACCGACTTCCATGGGCGAAAGTCCTGACTTCGGGCATCCGAATGGCGGCACGGCCGATGAGGTCAAGGCATCCGAACAGCGATTCTGACTTCGGTCAGCGATCGGGCAGGCGAGTGCCGGACGGGACTCATGGGCAAATTGCGAGGGGCCCGCCCTGACCGATGGTCAGGAACGCGGTGCGCGCGGGTGCGGGACCGCCGGCCCGGCGGCCGACCAAGGAAGGGTGACCTCGCCGAGCCGCCAGCGTGCCCGGCCGCCTAGCGGCGCACGGGTGTGGACGGGGTGGTCGCGGGCGAGGAGCCCGACCGCGGCGATCCAGCGCTGGCGGGGACCGAACACCGACTGCGGCGCCGCGGCCGCCCAGGCGCGGTCGAACGCGGCCAGCAGCTCGTGCACCTGTTCGCCGGGTACGTTGCGGTGGATCAGCGTCTTCGGCAGCCGCTCGGCCAGCTCGGACGGGCGCGGCAGCGACGCGAGATGCGCCGCGAAGGTGATCGTGGCCGGAACGGCCACCGGCGGCCGTCCACGCGGACCCGGCGCGGATCCGCCGTGGGGGACCGCCGCACCGCCCGGGCGCCCACGGTGCAGGGACGCCCAGACGGCGCGGCGGCCGATCTCGTCGCAGGTGCCCTCCACGAGCACGCCGTCCGGTGCCAGGCCGGCGCACAGCCGGTCCCAGGCCGCCCACGCGTCGGCCTCCTCGTACTGGCGTAGCACGTTGAACGCGCGGATCAGCGCCGGCGGGCGTTCGACCGGCAGCTCGAAGCCGCCCAACCGGAACGACAGCCCCTCCCGCAGGCAGGGCCGGGCCGCGGCGACCCGGGCCGGGTCGATCTCGATCCCGACGACCTCCACCCGCGGATGCACCGCGCGCAGCCGCGCGAACAGCTCGGCGGTCGTGACCGGCGAGGCTCCGTACCCCAGGTCGACGACCAGCGGCCGGTCGTGGCGGCGGAGCAGCGGGCCGTGGACATGGGCGATCCAGCGGTCGACGCGGCGCAGCCGGTTGGGTGCCGTCGTCCCGCGCGTGCTGGTCCCCTCGGGCCGCCGTCCCTGAGACATGGCGCCAAGTGTGGCCTCCGCCGTACGCCCCCGGCCGGGGACGTGCCGGCCGGAGGTCAGACCCGATGGACCTTGTGCGCCGCGGCCTGGGCGCGTGGCTGGACGTCGATGCGGTCGATGTTGACGTGCGCGGGCCGGGTGACCGCCCACGCGACGCAGTCCGCGATGTCCTCGGCGCTCAGGGGTTCGGCCACACCCTCGTACGTCTTGGCCGCCTTCTCCGCGTCGCCCTTGAACCGTACGAGCGAGAACTCCGCGGTCGCCACCATGCCGGGGGCCACCTCGGTCACGCGTACCGGCTGGTCGTACAGCTCGAGTCGGAGTGTGCCGTTGACCGCTGCGGCGGCGTGCTTGGCGGCCGTGTAGCCGGCACCGCCCTCGTAGACGGCGTGGGCGGCCAGCGAGGTGATGTTGACGATGTGCCCCGCGCCGCTCTCGACCAGCATCGGCAGCAGGGCCTTGGTGGTCCGCATCAGGCCGAGCACGTTGGTGTCGTACATGCGCTGCCAGTCGTCGGGATCGGCGCTCGACACGGGGTCGAGGCCGAACGCGCCGCCCGCGTTGTTGACGAGGACGTGGCACTGCCGCACCGCCGCCGCGAGAGCCGCCACCGACTCCGCTGAGGTCACGTCGAGGGTGACGACCGCCACGCCGCCTCGCCGGCCGGACGGGTCGGCGGCCTCGATCTCGGCGGCCAGCTCGTCGAGGCGGTCCCGCCGCCGCGCGGCCAGCACGACGTCGAACCCCTCGGCGGCGAGTCTGCGTGCGGTCGCCGCGCCGATGCCACTGCTTGCTCCGGTCACCACTGCTGTCTTACGCACGTGGGTCATCATCGCAGCCGTTTGGCCGACGGCCGACCGGGGAGATCCGGTGACGGGAATGTCACGTTGTGGTCGGTAGGTTCTCCTATCGGAGGTGGTGTCCGTGTCACGTCTTGCCCGGGTGGCGACGATCAGCGTCCATACCTCGCCCCTGGACCAGCCGGGGACGGGGGATGCCGGGGGAATGAACGTCTACATCGTCGAGGTCGCCAAGCGAATGGCGGAGCGCGGGATCGAGGTCGACCTGTTCACGCGGGCGACCTCGCGCACGCTCCCGCCGGTGGCCGAACTCGCACCGGGGGTGCTCGTCCGGCACGTCTCGGCGGGACCATTGGAGGAACTGGACAAGTCCGAACTACCGAACCAGATGTGCGCCTTCACCTCGGGACTGTTGCGCACCGAGGCCGCACACGAGCCGGGCCACTACGACCTGATCCATTCGCACTACTGGCTGTCGGGGCAGGCCGGCCATGCCGCGCGGATGCGCTGGGGCGTCCCGCTCGTCCACTCGATGCACACGCTCGCGAAGGTCAAGAACGCCGCGCTCGCCGACGGCGACACACCCGAGCCACTCGGCCGCGTACTGGGTGAGCAGCGGGTCGTGGACAGCGCCGACCGTCTCATCGCGAACACCGCGGATGAGGCGAGCCAGCTCCGCACGCTGTACGACGCGGATCCGCAGCAGGTGGAGACGGTTCTGCCGGGTGTCGACCTGACGACGTTCACCCCGGAGGCTCCGGGTGAGGCGAAGCCGTCGCACGTGGAGGCACGTCGCCGCCTCGGGCTGCCGCCGGACCGGTCGGTGCTGCTGTTCGTCGGCCGCATCCAGCCGTTGAAGGCACCCGACGTGCTGATCCGCGCCACCGCGGCGATGGTGGAGCGCGAGCCACGGCTGCGCGACCGGCTGCTGGTCGCCGTCGTGGGCGGGCCCAGCGGCTCGGGCCGTTCCCGTCCGCGTGAGCTCGTCGAGCTCGCGGCGCGGCTGGGGGTAGCAGACATGGTGCGCTTCGAGCCGCCGTGTCCGCAGTCCGAGCTGGCCGACTGGTACCGCGCGGCGGACATCACGGTCGTCCCGTCGCACAGCGAGTCCTTCGGGCTGGTGGCGGTCGAGTCACAGGCGTGCGGCACCCCGGTGGTCGCCGCGGCGGTCGGCGGTCTGAAGACGGCCGTACGTGACGGCGTCTCCGGCGTACTCGTGCGGGGGCACGAGCCGGCCGACTACGCGCGCGTGCTGCTCGACCTGCTCGACGCCCCGCGCCGGCTGCGCCGGATGTCGGCGGAGGCGGCGAGGCACGGCGCGGCGTTCGGCTGGGAGGCGACGGCCGACCGGCTCCTGGAGATCTACGCCAAGGCCGTAGGAGAGCGGGCGATGGCCGCCTCGGCGTGAACCCGCGACATGATGGTGCCCTTTCCCGCCGACCTGAGGAGCCGTTATGAGCGAGGATTCCGGCCGTTCGGACGCCGGCCTGGACGCCGCTTCGGAGGCCGATCCGGACGAGGCGCTCAAGGTGATCCTGGAGGACCAGGGACTGGAGTACGAACGGCCGCGCGCCGGGGCGTACCTGGTCAAGCTCCCCGGACAGCACAAGCTGGCCACGATGACCTGGCTCGTCGCCGGGGAGCACAGCCTGCACGTCGAGGCGTTCTTCTGCCGTCAGCCGGACGAGAACCACGCGGAGTTCTACCGTCATCTGCTCAGCAAGAACGGCGGCATGTACGGCGTGGCGTTCGCCCTCGACCCGATCGGCGACGTCTACCTCGTCGGGCGGCTGCCGCTGTCGGCGGTCACGCCGGAGGAGATCGACCGCATCCTCGGCTGCGTGCTCACCTACTCCGACGACAACTTCGACCGTGCGCTGGAGCTCGGATTCGCCGGCTCGATCCAGCGGGAGTGGGACTGGCGGGTCAAGCGCGGTGAGAGCCTCGCCAACCTCCAGCCGTTCGCCCGGATCCTCCCAGATGCAAAGGAATGAGGCGATGCCGCTCATTCTGGCCAAATAGGAACAGATTCTAGTTTTGCGGTGATTCCGTAACTCTGAGTCGCCTCGTCTAGTTAAGCTCTGTCCGGAAAGCGCGGGATCGGACGGAGGGACGTCATGGAAGACCCGGAAGAGGTCGACCTTCACACCCCCAACGCGGCCCGGATGTATGACTACTACCTCGGCGGCAAGGACAACTTCGCCTCCGACCGCGACGCGGCCGAGAAGGCCCTGGAGTTCGCGCCGCAGATCCGTCTCGCCGCCCGGCAGAACCGCGCGTTCATGGGCCGCGCCGTCCGTTACCTCGCCAAGGCGGGAGTCCGCCAGTTCCTTGACGTCGGGACCGGCCTGCCGACGCAGAGCAACGTCCACGAGGTGGCGCAGGACGCCGCCCCGGACTCCCGCGTGGTCTACGTCGACAACGACCCGGTGGTGCTCGCCCATGGCCGGGCCATCCTGGGCGGGGCGGAGAACGTCCACATCGTCCACGCGGACCTGCGTTCCCCGAAGGAGATCCTGGACAGCCACGAGGTGCGGCAGCGGCTCGACTTCGACGCGCCGATCGCGATCCTCCTGGTGGCCATCGTGCACTTCCTCCAGGACGATGACGACCCGGAGTCGATCGTGGCACGCTTCCGCGAAGCCCTGCCGGCCGGCGGCCACCTCGTGCTCAGCCACGTCTGCGGCGAGGCGCTGCCCCGGTCGGTCCCCGGCGTCACCGAGGTCTACAAGCACTCCACGACCCCGATCGTGGCCCGCAGCCCGGACCGTATCGCGGGGTTCTTCGGCGACCTCGAACTCGCCGAACCCGGCCTGGTCAACGTTGCGCAATGGCGCCCGGACTCAGAGGAGACCAGGCGGATCGCCGAAAAGTACCGGCGCCCCTACTTCCTCGCAGGCGTCGGCCGGAAGAACTGAGCCGGACCGGCTGACCCACCTCCCGCGCGGGTCGGTGCACCTAGATCGTCGCGGCGATGACGTGGGCGCCCGCTCCCGGTGGCGGGGTGGCCATGCCGCTCTCGTACCGCGTGCAGACGTCGTGGTAGTCGAGGTTCTCGATATCGCGGAAGCCCAGGTCACGTAGCTGCGCGACAAGATCCTCGGCGGCGAAGTGGCTGAGAAGGGGCTCGCCGTTCGCGGCGGTCCAGGCGGCGCGGGCCTCGTGCGCGGCGCGGAAGGGCGGTGCCAGCGTGTCCGGTGGATCGAGGTAGTCGAAGACGACCCCGGAACCTCGGGGGAGGGCGGCGATGAAGGCGAGCGTCCCGAGCACCGCCTGGGGCGTGAGGTAGGGCACCACGCCGGCCCACACGAAGAACGCCGGGCGGTCGGCGTCGAACCCCGCCTCGGCCAGGCCCCCGGCCAGGCTCGACCGCTCGAAGTCGATCGGGGCGAAGGTCAGCGATGGCGGCTCCGCGATCCCGGCGGCGGCCAGGCGCTCGCGCTTCCACTCCTGGGTGGCGGGAAAGTCCACCTCGAACACCCGCGGCCCCGCAGGTCCGTACGGGCTGCGGTAGGCGAAGGTGTCCAGGCCGGCCCCGAGGATGACCACCTGGCGCACTCCGCGCGACACCGCCGCCGCCAGGGCCTCCTCGGCGTAGCGGGCACGAGCGGTCACGACCAGCCGGGCCATCTCGTTCGCGGCGTCGAAGGACGTCTCGAAGGCCGGGTCGCCGGCGTCCGGGCCGAGGATGCGAGCCGCGAGCGGGTCGCTGAACACGCGACCGTCCTCGATCTCCTGGTGCGCCGCGCGTGCTGCGGCGACACCGAGAGCGGTGATGCTGGGCCGGCCGGTCTGCATGGGGCGCCCCTCCGGATCGTCCAGAGCGCCCATTGTGTCAGCCGCATCGTTCTGACCCGGGTATCGCCGCTTTGGGGTGTTATGGGACCCAGTAGGCTCGCTGGCTATGGCGACATTGGTACTTCTCCGGCACGGAGAGAGCGTCTGGAACGCCGAAGGGCTGTTCACCGGCTGGGTTGACGTCGACCTTTCCGAAAAGGGGGAGGAGGAGGCGGTCGCCGGCGGCGACCTCCTGCTCGACGCCGACCTGCGGCTCGACGTCGTGCACACCTCCCTGCTCAAGCGCGCGATCCGCACGGCCAACATCGCGCTCGACGCGGCCGAGCAGCTGTGGATCCCCGTACGCCGTTCGTGGCGGCTCAACGAGCGGCACTACGGTGCGCTGCAGGGCAAGAACAAGGCGCAGACTCGCGAGGAGTACGGCGAGGAGCAGTTCATGACCTGGCGCCGCTCCTATGACACCCCGCCGCCGCCGATCGCCGACGACGACCCGCTGTCGCAGGTCGACGACCCGCGCTACGCGCTGCTGCCGCCGGAGATCGTCCCGCGCACCGAGTGCCTCGCGGACGTGGTCGACCGGATGCTGCCGTACTGGTACGACGCGATCGTGCCGGATCTCGCGGCGGGCAACACCGTCCTGGTCGCCGCGCACGGCAACTCCCTGCGCGCGCTCGTCAAGCATCTCGACGGCATCTCCGACGACGACATCGCGGGGCTGAACATCCCGACCGGAATCCCGCTGCTGTACGAGCTGGACGACAACTTCGAGCCGCTGAAGAAGGGCGGCGAGTACCTCGACCCGGAGGCCGCGAAGGCGTCCATCGAGGCCGTCAAGAACCAGGGCAAGAAGTAGGACCGATCATGGAAAGGCCCCCTTGCCTGCGTTTCCGCCGCAGGCAAGGGGGCCGCTCGTGGTCGAGTGATCAGGTACCGGCCGATTCCGCCTGACGGTCGCGCCGGCATCACCGCTGAAACCAAAGAAGCCCCGGCGCGACCGCCGGGGCTTCCTCGTCCTGGGGACGCGTCAGAGCGCGACCTCGCCGATCTCTTCGGGGTGCTGGCCGGTGACCAGGTACACGACGTTCTCCGCGACGTGTACCGCGTGGTCGGCGAAACGCTCGAAGTAGCGGCCGGCCAGGGAGATGTCCACGGCCGGCTCCACCCCATGGCCCCACTTCGGCGACAGCAGCGCGTCGAACAGCTTGCGGTGCAGCCGGTCCATCTGGTCGTCGTCGACGTCCAGTTCGAGACCCATCTGGACGTCCTGTGAGGCGATCACGCTGCCCGCCTTGGCGATCATGCGTTCGGCGATCTGGCCCATCTCCAGGACGGTCGCGTGGAGTTCCGGCGGGATGGCCGACTCCGGGTGGCGCCGCCGCGCCGTCTTGGCGAGGTGGACGGCGAGATCGCCCATGCGCTCGAGGTCACCGCTCATGCGCATGGCGGTGATGAGAGTGCGCAGGTCGTTGGCGACGGGCTGCTGGCGGGCCATCAGGTCGAAGACGGTCTGCTCGATCTCCGTCTCCAGCTTGTTGACCTGGTCGTCAGCGCCGATCACTTCTTCGGCGAGGCGGAGGTCGGCGTCGAGCAGGGCGGTGCTGGCCCGGGCCATCGCCGACCGCACCAGCCGCGTCATCTCCACGAGCTTGTCGGAGAGTCCGTCGAGCTCCTCATGGTAGGCGTCGCGCATTCGAATCCTTCAGTTAGGCACTCAGTGGACACTTTTATCCGTTTAGCAGGATTGTCGCCCGCCATGAACGGTTGTGTAGGTGCAGGTTAACTTTGCACGAACGTACTTGCGGGTAAGCGCATAGGGGAACAGACCTGGTCAGAGTCCAGCCTACGATCCAAGATGTGGATGTGGAGGTTGTCGCGACTCTGGCAGGCGCCGCAGGGCTGGTGACCGGTCTGGTGACCGCATTGGCCGTACGGGCCAGCGAACGTGCCCAGCGCCCCGCTCCGGCCATCCCTCAGGCCGCCGGTCTGCCGACCGGCGTTGCCTCTGTGCTCAGCGTTCTGCGCTCGTCCGCGGTCGTGATCGACAGCGACGACCGCGTCCTGCGGGCCAGTTCGGCCGCGCGCGCCTTCGGCATCGTCAGCGGCGATCGCCTGGTGATCGACCGGCTGCTGGCCATGGCGCGCCTCGTACGCCGCGACGGCGAGATCCGCGAAGAGGAGATCGAGGTCATCCACGGGCGCCGCGAGGGCCGCTGGTTCGCGGTACGCGTCGCGCCCATGGGTTCACACGGCCTCGTCCTCGTACTGGCCGAGGACCTGACCGAGCTCCGCCGGGTCGACGCGATCCGCCGCGACTTCGTGGCGAACGTCAGCCACGAGCTCAAGACCCCGGTGGGCGCCCTGTCGCTCCTGTCCGAGACGATCGAGGACGCCGCCGACGACCCCGAGGCCGTGCGCCGCTTCGCCAAGCGCATGCAGCACGAGTCGGTCCGCCTCACCAATGTCGTCCAGGACCTGATCACGCTCTCCCGGCTGCAGGGCGGAGAGCCGGTCGCCGAGCCCAAGGTCGTCTCGCTCGACGACGTCGTGCACGACGCGGTGGACCGCTGCCGGCTCAAGGCCGAGCCCAAGGAGATCACCCTTGCCATCGGCGGCCGCGAGGGTCTCAAGGTGCACGGCGAGGAGGAGCTCCTGATCACCGCGGTGCGCAACTTCATCGACAACGCGATCGCCTACAGTCCCGAGCACACCAGGGTGGTCGTCTGCACCCGGCTGGCCGACGAGCGGCACGCGGAGATCAGCGTGACCGACCAGGGCATCGGGATCCCCGAGGCCGACCTGCAACGCATCTTCGAACGTTTCTACCGGGTCGACCCGGCGCGTTCCCGGCAGACCGGTGGCACCGGTCTCGGACTCGCCATCGTCAAGCACGCCGCGACCCGGCACCGGGGCGAGGTCAACGTCTGGAGCAAAGAAGGCTCCGGATCGACGTTCACCATCCGCCTGCCCCTGTTGACCACCTCCGCATCCGCGAAGGAACAGATCGATCAAGCCACCGTACGGGAGGCCCCCTAGTGACCCGAGTGCTCGTCGTGGAAGACGAGGAGTCGTTCAGCGACGCGCTGTCGTACATGTTGCGGAAAGAGGGCTTCGAGGTCGCCGTCGCGGCGACCGGACCGGATGCCCTCGAATCGTTCGACCGCGCCGGTGCCGACCTCGTCCTGCTCGACCTGATGCTGCCCGGGCTGCCCGGCACAGAGGTGTGCAGGGAGCTGCGCACCAAGTCCAACGTCCCCGTCATCATGCTGACCGCCAAGGACAGCGAGGTCGACAAGGTCGTCGGCCTCGAGCTGGGCGCGGACGACTACGTCACCAAGCCGTTCTCCTCACGGGAGCTCGTCGCCCGTATCCGCGCGGTGCTGCGGCGCCGCGGCGACGTCGAGGAGCTCGCCCCGCCCACCCTTGAGGCCGGACCGGTGCGCATGGACGTCGAACGCCATGTCGTGACCGTCTCGAGCCGCGAGGTGCCGCTCCCGCTGAAGGAGTTCGAACTCCTGGAGGTGCTGCTGCGCAACGCAGGCCGGGTGCTGACCCGGATGCAGCTCATCGACCGGGTGTGGGGCGCGGACTACGTCGGGGACACCAAGACCCTGGACGTCCACATCAAGCGTCTGCGGGCCAAGATCGAGCCGGTCCCGTCGACACCGCGTTTCATCATCACGGTGCGGGGTCTCGGCTACAAGTTCGAGCCCGACGAGTGACAGCCCGCCTCATGGTCCCACGCGGGGATCATGAGGCGGGAGTCGCCGTCTCAGGCCGTCGGCGTGGCCGAGGGCCGTTTTTTCGACGTGGTGTGCTGCGTCTTGGTCTTGTGGGTCCTGGTCTTCTTCTGCGTCTTGCTCTTGTCCGCGGCCGCGGGCGGTGCCACTGGCGGCGTGGCGGACGGCGCCGGCGCCGCCGGTGCGGGCGAGTAGGTGCTGTAGTAGCCGTTGCGCGGCACCACCGGGATGTTCAGGGCGATCGTTCCCGCCTGCTGGAAGTGCAGGGTCAGCCGCACCGTCTCACCGCCCGAGTAACCCTTCGTGATGCCCTTGAGGATCACCTTGGACGAGGTCGACGGGCTCGGAGGCGGGGCGACCGGCGGAGTGGCGGGCGCGCTGCTGCCGGAGGCGCCGGGCGTGGGCGTACCCGTGGTGGCCTTGGGGGACTGGCCGGCACCCGGCGTATGCCGGGGCTTGACCGCACGGCCCTTCGCCTTCGTGGGCGTGGGAGTCGGCGTGACGCTCGGAGCCGTGCCGGGGGCCTGTGGCGGCGCGGGAGGCTGGACCGTGGTGATCAGCCTGCTCGGCGGCAGGTCGACCGCTCCGCCGGCGATCTCGACCGACTGGGCCACGCCGGGCGCCTCGACGGCGACGAGGCGGTCGGGCGAGGCGGCGTTGTTGACGAACCACGCGTAGAGCGGCACCGAGTCGCCCGCGGCGAGTTTCTGCCCGGACGCGGGGCCCAGCAGGAACGCGTTGCGGATGTCGACCAGATGCGCGGAGGCGTTGACGCCCTCGTTCAGCTGGGTCGGCAGCGCGCTCTGCGGATGCTGCCCGGCCGCGCAAGCGGACACCAGCGGGGCGACGGCGAACACGCCGGCCACGGCGATGGCAGCGGCCCTGCGGCTGTTGCGGCTCACGGCGTCGTACTCTCCTTGCGGGAGTGGAGCATTTCCGGATCTTTCGGGTGGGCGCGCTAAACGCCACAGGGAAGCGTAGCGGTACCCGTGGCGCGACGATGCGGGGGGCCGACGAGGCCGTGTCCCGCGCGTGTTCAGCTCGGAGTCTGCAGCGGCCGAAGATCGGCGGAAACGTCGCGGCCGGCCTGGATGCCCTTGAGGATCTTGCGGACGATCCGGTCGGTGCGTACCAGGACCGCGGTCAGCCCGGTCGTCCTGTACGTCGAGGAGAGCACCCGGTCGGGGTCGTCGGCGACGAGGGTGCCGCCGGGCGTGGCGCCGCTCGCGAGGCGGCTGACGTCGCCGTCGTTCTTGTCCGTACGGTCGTCGGCGACCAGCCAGACCTGGAGCCGCTGATCGCCCGCCTGCCGGATGACGCCCTGGGCGGCGGCGTCACAGCGGCAGTCACGGGGTACGACAAGAACGACTCCGGCGACATTCACGAGATCGGTGACGGGGACACGCTTGTGACGGAAGATCACGTTGCCGGCGGGCAGTGCTCCACCGGCGTCTCCCGGGCGCGAACGCTGCGGCCCGGTCGGCGGGACCTGGATGGCGCGGGGGTTCGGGCGAGGTGAGATGACGGTCATCAGCACGCCACTGATCAAGGCGATGAGCACGGCACTGGCGATGAAGGGGGCGGCGATGCCGTAGCGCGTGAAGGGACGTCCGAGCCGCTGCCAGCGGTCATGTCGGCGCCGTTGTCGCAGCTCACGCCGGTACGCGATGACGTCACGATCAAGCTCTCTGGCGTCATCCGGTACGACGACGTCGACCTTGGGCAGCCCGTAGTCGTCATGGTCGCCGTGAAGCCCCACGCCACACCTACCTTCTCGGACCACTGTGGTCGTGCGCGGGTACCGAGGCTCCCGCCGAGCCGGGCTCAGGGGGCTTCAGACCCGTGCCGATCCGTCCAACTCCAGTATGAGCCGCTTCCGCCGCTGTGTGCGCGGTGCCGGCCAATCCGATCGGTGAGGCTGGGTGCTGCACGTGATTCGAGCTTTGTCAATACCCTAATTACCGTGCTGACCTGCGCATATGCCGGTAACGTCGGTTCAGCAGGTCCTCGCAGCGTGCTACCCTTATCCATAGCGGAAGGGGTACTTGTCACATGACTTTCAAGGTCGGCGACACTGTCGTCTACCCCCATCATGGGGCTGCTCGGATCGAAGCCATCGAGACTCGTGCCATCAAAGGTCAGGACAAGACCTACCTGGTGTTGAAGGTCGACAAGGGCGATCTCACAGTTCGTGTCCCTGCGGAGAATGCCGAGCTCGTCGGCGTTCGTGACGTGGTTGGCCAGGAAGGGCTGGAGAAGGTGTTCGAGGTGCTGCGGGCACCATACACCGAAGAGCCCACCAACTGGTCGCGACGCTACAAGGCGAACCTCGAGAAGCTTGCGTCGGGCGACGTGAACAAGGTAGCCGAGGTCGTCCGGGATCTTTGGCGGCGTGACAAGGAGCGTGGCCTGTCGGCAGGCGAGAAGCGCATGCTGGCCAAGGCACGTCAGATACTGGTCAGCGAGCTGGCGCTGGCCGAAAAGACCAACGAGGACAAGGCCGAGGCGCTCCTCGACGAAGTACTGGCCGGCTAGCCGGTTGGCAACACTTGTCCCACGGGTGGGCGTCGGAGTCGACGTCCACCCGTTCGGTTCGGGGCGTCCCCTGCGGATCGCGGGCCTTGACTGGCCCGGCCAGGGCGATGGCCTCCAGGGCCACTCCGACGGAGACGCCGCCGCCCACGCGGCATGCGATGCCCTGCTGACCGCGGCCGGCCTCGGAGACCTGGGAGCGGTGTTCGGCACCAGCGACCACCGCTGGTCGGGTGCCTCCGGCACCACTCTGCTCGCCGAGGTCCTGCGCCGCCTGGACGAGGCCGGCTACACGATCGGCAACGTGGCCATCCAGATCATCGGAAACCGCCCGAGGATAGGCCCACGCCGCCAGGAGGCGGAAAAGGCCCTCAGCGAGGCTCTGGGGGGCGCGGCGGTCAGTGTCTCCGCCACGACGACCGACGGCTTGGGCCTCACGGGCCGCGGCGAGGGCATCGCCGCGATCGCCACCGCTCTCGTCTTCCAGTAGCCGCCGCCGCGCGGCCCGCCGATGGGGGCGAGTTCGCTTCCCGGCACCGCCGATCCGTTCGGCCGCCTTACCGACCCGCCGCAAGGGACACCCAGGCTCAACCGAGGCGGGACGGCCGCGATGCCCGGCCCGCGTACGGCGGAGGGGTCGGCCGGTACGGCTTCGGCCTGTCTCGAAGCCCTCGGCTCGGGCTCCCATGGTCTTGGAGCCTGCCGGTCTTGGAGCCTGCCGGTCTTGGAGCCTGCCGGTCTTGGAGCCTGCCGGTCTTGGAGCCTGCCGGTCTTGGAGCCTGCCGGTCTTGGAGCCTGCCGGTCTTGGAGCCTGCCGGTCTTGGAGCCCACCCACCTGGAGCCCACCCACCTGGAGCCCACCCACCTGGAGCCCACCCGCCCGGGGGTGCCATCCCACTCTCATTGTCCAGCCAGAACAGCGACAGGCGGAAGTAGAGCGGGGTTCTGTGGATAACCCCGGGCACCAAGGCGACGCCACCCAGCCCCAGCCCCTGCCTTGTCGGCTCTCCGCTGCAGTTCAGGAGGGTGACGGGTAGACCGTCCCGACGACGTCGCCGAAGCCGATCGGGGTGATGTCGCTCGCGGTCGCCGTGGCGCTGATGCGTACCGTGTCGCCGTCCTCCAGGAAGGCGCGCGTGGTGCCGTCGGGCAGTTCGAGCGGCTCGTTGCCGTTCCAGGTGAGTTCGATAAGACTGCCGCGTTCGTCCCGCTCGGCTCCGGAGACGGTCCCGGACGCGAGCAGGTCACCCGTACGAAGCCACGCCCCGTTGACGGTCGTGTGCGCCAGTTGCTGCGGCGGTGTCCAGTACATCCCGGCGAACGGCGGCCGGCTCACCACATGGCCGTTGATCGAGATCTCCAGGGTCACGTCCAGGCCCCAGGGCTCCGCGCAGCGCAGGTACGGCAGGGGTTCCGGATCCTGTTCCGGCGGCGGTACGTGGGCGGCGTCCAGGGCTTCGACGGGCACCACCCACGGCGAGATGGACGTCGCGAAGGACTTGGACAGGAACGGCCCCAGCGGCTGGTACTCCCACGCCTGGATGTCCCGCGCGCTCCAGTCGTTGACCAGGACGAACCCGAACACGTGGTCGCGGAACCCGCTCGTCGGCACCGGTTGCCCCTGCGCCGACGGCGTGCCCACGACGAAACCGAGCTCCGCCTCGACGTCCAGCTTGGTCGTCGGGCCGAACACCGGGCCCTGGTCACCGCGCCGCTGCCCGCTGGGCCGTACGACGGGCGTACCCGACGGGACGACGCTGCCGGCGCGGCCGTGGTAGCCGACCGGCAGGTGCGACCAGTTCGGCAGCAGGGGTTCGGAGCCGGGGCGCAGGATCCGCCCGAGGTTCGTCGCGTGCTCGCGTGAGGAGTAGAAGTCGACGTAGTCCGAGACCTCGAACGGCATGTGCAGGTCGACGTCGGCCACCGGGGACAGGCACGGCTCGACCTCGTCGCGGTAGGACATGTCCGTGAGCAGGGTGATGAGCCGGTCGCGGGTGGGCTGCCAGACCGTACGGCCCGCGGCCATGAACCCGTTAAGTGATCCCGACGCGAACCATCTCCGGTCGGCGAGCAACCCCGCGTTCGCCAGCTCGGCCAGGTCGAGCACGAGCTCCCCGATGGCGACGCCGACGCGCGGCAGCTCGCCCCGCTGGGAGAAGACACCGTACGGGAGGTTGTTCACTCCGAAACCGCTGCCCTCGGGCACGGGCACCCAGGTACTCATTTACTAAGCGTTCCCCCTCAGAGCAGGTTTCACCAAGTCGAGGGGGGCATTACGGGCCTCATCCGAATCCGCCCGTACGCGGCCCGCTCAGTCCCGTGGCGGCGTCGGCGAGCTGCGGAACTTGCTGGACGGCGGCGTCGCCTCCATGTCGTCGTCGGGCCACCGGCCCGCGCTCGTGGTGTCCTCTCCGGCGTCCGGGTCCTCGGCGCGCTCGTCGGCGAACCCGTCGTCGTCCTCCTCCTCGGCGGCCGTGCCGACGAGCGGGATGCCGTCGGGGTGCGTGTCCGGCAGCTTGATGCCGTCCGGCTGGGTGTCGGTGAGGGCGGGCTGCCGCCGCGGTCCGCCGACCAGCCTCACGTCGGTGGGCAGGGTGGTCCTGGCCACAAGGCGCGGAGACGGCTCGTCCTCGGCCGGTTCCGCGGGCTGGTCGTTCATCGGCGCCTCCGCCAGGGGTTCGGGATCGGGCTCGGCCGGGTCTTCCGCCGTCTCGGGGTGGAGGCCGTCGTGGCGAGGCGCGGGCGGCAACAGTGGCTCGGGCTCGTCCGCCTCCGGCTGGGGGGCCCGGGAGGCGGGTACGGTCTCGGTCGGCTCGGTGTGCGCGTCGCCGGAAGGCGCCGGCTGGCCGGCGCCGCCCCAGGACGGGGGCACGGGGTCGCTCGGCTCCACCGGCCCGTACTCGTCGTCGCGGGATCCGGAGAGGCGCGCGCCCTCCCATGGCTCAGGCGGCGCCAGCAGCGCGGCGTCCCAGGGGTTCGACTCCGCCTCACCGGCGGGTACGGGCTCGCGTACCGGCTCCAGCTCCCTGATGGAGGCCGGGCGGGGCAGCGGCTTGGTCTCCGCCGGCTCGAAGCCCGGGATGATCGCCTTGTCGACGACGGTCGCGGGCACCGGCTCCACGGGCCCGGCGGGTCCTTCGCCCTCGGCAGCGCCACCGGACCGCCGGCGACGGCGCTCGCGGAGGCCCGGCATCTGCTTGATCATCGAGATCCAGAGCCAGACGGCGAGGATCAGGATCGTCCAGGGTGCCACGGCGACGCCGACGTTCACCCAGGTGTCCGGGAGGGCGGCGTAGCCCTTGACCGCGCGCTGCACGCTGGCCGCGCCCGCCCCGACGATCAGCACCATCAGCAGCAGCCAGCGCACCGAGCGGGCGAACCAGCCGGACCGGCGGGCGGTGAAGATCGCGAGGATGATCACGACGACCAGGCCGTCGAGCATCCCGGGATAGAGGTACGCCCAGCGCCGTGCGGCGCCGCCGCGGAGCGCCAGCAGGCGCAGGTCGTCATAGGACAGCACGAAGGTGCCGGCGGCCAGCGCGACGACGCCGAGGCCGCCGAGCGTCGCCAGGAACCTTCGCTGTGCCTTCGAATATTGCGTGGGGGTGAGTGTCATTTGGGGGGAAGCCAACCATCGGGGCGAACGGGGTGACCACCATCTTGGCCGTATTCAGCGGTTGTCGGTGTGAGCGCGGGCCGCGTGTCGCCGGGAGATCGGCCGTACCCGCTCTTGGCATACCCCCCGTGCGGGCTCTGGAAGCCGTACCGGAAGGATGTTGTGCCGCTTCGGGTCGTGCGCTTTTGGGTATGCGGCCATTCGTGTTGTTTTGTCGGCCACGGCACTCGATCATGGTGTTCCCTTGAGAGATGTGAGCATTCCTCCCCCCATCGACGGTCTTGCGAAGGATGAGCGGCTCGGCGAGCCGGTCAGCGTCCATGATCCGCGTACTGAGAACCCCCGCGCCCGTACCTGGCTGGTGGTCCTCGGGCTGCCCGGACTGGTGTTGCTGCCCTTCACCGTGAGATTCCTGATCCACGGGTTCGGGTGGGCCACGGTGCTGAGCGTGCTGCTCACCATCGGCTACCTCGGCGCGGCCGGCCGCATCCTGCTCCGTGACGTCCTGCCGGGCTACGGCAAGGTGGTCTACCTCTACGGGAACGGACTGATCCTCGCCGACCGCGGTGACATGAAGGTCTTCGCCTGGGACGCCATCAAGGAGATGCGCGTCTCCGGCGTACGCATCGGCTCGTCGGAGACGGTGAGCTGGCGCTGCGTGCTGGTCCGCGCCGACAGCACGGAGGCCGTCGTGGGCCCGGAGTTCCCCGGCGTGCAGGACGTGGTCGAGGCCGTGTCCTCGGCGGTGACCGAGCGGCTGTTGCCCAAGTACATCTCCCGGGTCGAGACGGGCGGCTCGGTGCGTTTCGGACCGTTCACGATCTCCCGCGAGGGCATCACCAAGGACGACGAGCAGGTGCCGTGGCCGCAGGTGGCCTCGGTCGAGATCAGCAACGGCATGGTCTACATGAACCGCCGCGACCGTACGGCCGGTATGACGGCCACTGCCGGAGAGGTGCCGAATGCCGTCGCCTTCAGTGAATTGGCGCGTCACGTACAGCGGGTCCAGACGGAATGAGGCGTGGCTGAGCGCGATCGCCGTCAGGGCATCCTGAGCGTCCGGGATCGCCCAACAAAGCGGATTTCCGTGCCGGGGGCGGACCCGCATCGAATAGCCTCTTACGCGTGAGCCTGCGCCTCTACGACACCGGTACCCGTGGCATCCGCGAATTCACCCCGCTGACCGCGGGCCATGCGGGCGTCTACGTTTGTGGTGCCACGCCGCAGGCCGCCCCCCACATCGGCCACATGCGCTCCGGCGTGACGTACGACCTGCTGTTCCGCTGGCTGGTCGCGTCCGGCTACGACGTCACGTTCGTCCGCAACGTGACCGATGTGGACGACAAGATCATCAATGTCGCCGCGCAGACGGGCACGCCGTGGTTCGCGGTCGCCGAGGCCAACCAGCGCGTCTTCAACAAGGGCTACGACGAGCTCGGCTGCCTGCCGCCGACCGTGGAGCCGAGAGCGACCGGCCACGTACCGGAGATGATCACGCTGATGCGGCGGCTCATCGAGGACGGGCACGCGTACAACGTCGGCGACGACGTCTACTTCGACGTCATGTCGTGGTCGGGCCGGTACGGCTCGCTGTCGCACCAGCGGCTCGACAGCATGCGGGCCGCCGGTGACTCGGTCGGCGATCACGCCAAGCACGACCCGCGCGACTTCGCGCTGTGGAAGGGCGCCAAGCCCGGCGAGCCGAGCTGGGAGACCCCGTGGGGCCCAGGCCGTCCGGGCTGGCACCTCGAGTGCTCCGCGATGGCCACCAAGTACCTCGGCCCGGCCTTCGACATCCACGGCGGCGGCGTCGACCTGATCTTCCCGCACCACGAGAACGAGCTCGCCCAGTCGGCCGCCGCCGGTGACGAGTTCGCCCGCTACTGGGTCCACAACGGGCTGCTCACCGTGAACGGCGAGAAGATGAGCAAGTCCATCGGCAACGTCGTGCTCCTGTCGGACCTGCTCGACAAGGCGCGCCCGGTCGAGGTCCGCTACTACCTCGGTTCCGCGCACTACCGCTCGATGATCGACTACTCCGACGAGGCCCTGCACGACGCCGCCGCCGCGTACCGGCGCATCGAGGCGTTCGTCGTACGCGCGGTGGAGATGGCCGGGCGGGTGGAGCCGGGCACGCTGCCGCAGGCGTTCGCCGACGCCATGAACGACGACCTCGGGGTGCCGCAGGCGCTCGCCGTCATCCACGAGGCGGTCCGCGAGGGCAACACCGCGCTGACCGCCGGCGACAAGGACACGCTCGTACGCGTCCTCGCCGAGCTGCGCGCGATGCTCGGCGTCCTTGGCATCGACCCGCTGTCGCCGCCGTGGGAAGGCGCGGACGAGGATCTGAGCGGCGTGCTCGACGCGCTGGTGTCCCTGGCGATCGAGCAGCGGCAGGCCGCACGCGAGCGCAAGGACTACGCCGCCGCCGACGCGATCCGCGACCGTCTCACCGCCGCCGGCATCCTCATCGAGGACACCCCGCGCGGTCCGCGCTGGGAACTCAAACGTTCCTGATGCGATTGGTGGGTGAGAGTCCGGGGACGTAACGTTCGAGAGGCTTCACACCCCACCGTTCTCGAGGTGGTCCACTTGTTCGAGCGGTTCACCGACACCGCCCGCCGCGTCGTGGTCTACGCCAAGGAAGAAGCCCGGCTGCTCGACCACGAGCACATCGGCACGGAACACATCCTGCTCGGCCTGCTGCGCGACGACACGGAGACGGCGGTCCAGGTCCTCACCTCGCTCGGCGCCGGCCTCGCGCCCGCACGTGCCGAGGTCGAGGACATGGTCGGCCGGGGACAGCAGCCGCACGCCGGTGACGTCCCGTTCACGGCACGCGCCAAGAAGGTCCTCGAGCTCTCGCTGCGCGAGGCGTTGCAACTGGGCCACAACTACATCGGCAGCGAGCACATCCTGCTCGGCCTCCTGCGCGAGGGCGAAGGCGGCGGAGCGGAGGTGCTCAAGCGCCTGGGCGTCGACTTCGAGGAGCTGCGCCGCGCGGTCCTCACGGTGCTGCGCTCCCGTCAGCAGTCGCGGCCTGCGCCGGGCGTCTTCGCCTCCGGCGGGTCCGCGATCGAGGGCCGGCTGGCGGCCATAGAAGCGCGTCTGGAGCGCATCGAGCGGTTGCTTCGGGACGGTTCGGGTCGCGACTCCGCGTAGTCTGTGCCGGGGCGGATCGTCGCCCTGGGCACTCGCGGAGGACATGGATGGCCAAGCGTCGCAAGAAGGGGTCGAGTCACACCCCGAAGGCCGAGGACCGGCACTGGTACGGCAAGCGTCAGACGGCGCGTGCCACCAAGGCGGCCACTCGGACGGGGAGTGTCACGACCGGCCCACGGCGCGATTCGTCCGCCGCCGGGGACCGCCCGCAACGGCGCCCCGCGCCGGAGGGCCCGGAGATCGTCACCGGCCGCAACCCGGTCGTGGAGGCCCTGCGCGCCGGCATCCCCGCGAGCACCCTCTACGTCATGACGGGCGCCTCGGACGACCGCATCCGTGAGTCGATCAAGCTGGCCACCGACGCCGGCGTCGCCCTGCTGGAGGCGGGCAAGATCGAGCTCGACCGGATGACCGACCGCGCCGTGCACCAGGGCATCGCCCTGCAGGTGCCCGAGTACGACTACGCGCACCCCGACGACCTGCTGCAGCTGAGCACCAAACCGCTGATCGTCGCGCTCGACGGCGTGACGGACCCGCGCAACCTCGGCGCCGTCGTACGCTCCGCCGCGGCGTTCGGCGCCCACGGGGTGCTCGTGCCCGAACGCCGCGCGGCCGGAGTGACCGCGGGTGCGTGGAAGGCGTCGGCGGGCACGCTCGCCTCGGTCCCGGTCGCCCGTGCGACCAACCTCGTACGAGCGCTGAAGGCGTACCAGAGCGCGGGCCTGTTCGTGGCCGGCCTGGACGCCCGCGGTGCCACGGGGGTCGACGCCCTGGACGCCGCCGACGGACCTTTGGTGCTGGTGGTCGGCTCGGAGGGCAAGGGCCTGTCGCGCCTGGTCGCCGACACGTGCGACCTGCTCATCAACATCCCGATGCCGGGCAAGGCCGAGTCGCTGAACGCCGGCGTCGCGGGCAGCATCGCGCTGTACGAGATCGCCCGCCACCGCTGACGCCGCCCGGCCGCGCGACGCCCAGATGACTACCTCGGCGTCGCCCGGCCGGTCAGATCGGGTCTATCCGCGGCGTACGCAGAGGGCCTGCTTGGAGGCGAACAGGGGGACCGCGTCGTAGGACTCGCCCTGGGGGCAGGAAGCGGCATCGGCCGCCCACCGCAGCACCGTCCCCCAGTGCGGCGAGGCGCAGGCGGTCTCCTGAAGGTGTGAGGACTGCTGGGGGTCCAGAATGCAGTCACCGGCCCGGAACACCCCACCCCCCTGACCCACGTCGCCGGGGTGTGGCGCGCTGAGGTTGCGGATGCACGCGACCTCCTTGCCGACGTTGATCGAGTGCGCCTGGTCGACACTGACCATGGCGTCAGTGTCGTCGGGGCAGTCGGTCGGACCCCCGATCAGGACGGAAGCGGTCATCTTGGTGACCTTCGCCTTGGCGTCGCTCGAGCCACAGCCGGTCCGGTGGAACGCCTTGCCCGCCTGGTCGCCGATGCGGCCCTCGGAGCTCACGCACTGCCCGGCCTTCCACTCGCCGGTCGGGGCCGATTTACCGTTGGAGAGCGCGCTCGCCACGATGAACAGGACCACGATCACGGGTACGGCGATGCCGATGATCATCCGGTTCTGCTTGCGTCGCTGCGGTTGGGGGGCCGGCGGGTATCCGTAGGGCGGCGGTCCGCCGTATCCCGGTCCGTTGTAACCCGGTCCGCCCATGCCTGGGCCTGGGCCTCGGCCTGGGCCCATCGGGCCGTTCGGGACGCCTGGGCCCGTGGGGCCGGCCGGCGAGCCTGCCGGTCCGTTGGGCAGGGGCGGCGCTGGCGGCTGGACCTGCCAGGGACCCGGTGGCGGTGGCCCTTGCCAGGCTCCGGGAGGCCCTTGCCAAGCCCCCGGCGGGCCACCCGGACCCGGCATGCCATCTGGGCCGCGTGGTCCTGGGCCACCCGGTCCTGGAGGGCCGCCGGGTCCTGGAGGGCCGCCGGGTCCTGGAGGGCCGCCGAGGCCCGCGCCACCTTGGCCGGGCGGGCCTGGAGGAATGGCCATGTTCATGTGAACCCCCCGTTTTGAGTGCCCTTGATTGGCCGGTCGCTTATAAGGGCCAGGTCACCTTAGTGGAAGGCGCCATTTCTCGGGGAATTGCGCGCTATCGGTAGTCGGCCGCGTCGGCGTCCTTCTTGTCGCCGAAGAAGGCGTCGGCGAAGAACCGGGTGACCTCGGGCTGTGAGCCGTCCAGGTCGGTGAAGCCGTAGTGCTTGGCCAGCACCCCGGATGACAGGGACTGCCCGGACCATCGGGAGACGTCGGGATCGGCCGCGAGCGCGGCGACGGCGCGGCCGATATAACGCGGTGACTCGGCGATGGCGAACCATTTGTCCTTGGCGATCCCGTCGCGCCAGTTCTCCTCGGTGACCCCGAAGTGTTCGAGCATCTCCTCCGAACGCAGGAACCCGGGCGTGAGCGACAGCGAGGTGACCCCGTGCGGCTCCAGCTCCTCCTTGAGCATCTTGCCGAGCCGGGTGATGGCCACCTTGACCACGTCGAAGAACATCGAGCCCCGGTAGCGGTCGTTGAACATGTAGTCCCCATCGGTGATCTCGACGACCAGCCCGCGCCCACGCCGTACGAGCAGGGGCAGGACGGTGTGCAGCGTGATCAGATGGGTCTCCAGCCCGTTGCGCAGCGCCCGCAGCCCCTTGTCGAGGTCGTGTTCCCAGAGCGGCTTCCACTCGATCCACTGGTCGCCGCCCCAGGTGTCGTCGACCAGTACGTCGAGCCGCCCTCCTTGCTCGTCCTCGATCCGCCGTACGAGACCCGCCACGTCGTCCGGCACCATGTGATCGCATCGGACCGCGATCCCCAGCCCGCCGGCCTCGGTCACCAACTGCGCGGTGTCCTCGATCGTCTCCGCTCGCCCGATCGGACTCCGCGACTCCCGGGTCGTGCGCCCGGTGACGTACACCGTGGCCCCGGCCGCCCCGAGCTCGACCGCCATGCCCCTACCCGCACCGCGCGTACCGCCGGTCACCAGGGCGACCTGTCCGTCCAGTGGACCGCTCATATTGCTCTCCTTCTTGGTTCGTGCTGGGCCTCTGGAGCACGCCAGCCGGCCAGTACCGTCGCGAGATCGGCCCGCATCCGGTCGCACAGCCCGCCTTCCGGCCGAGCCGACCAGTGGATCGCCGTGCCATCGGCCACCGCGGTCAGAATCCGAGCCGCCACCGGCGCGGGGGGAGCCCCCGGTAGGACTCCGGCCGCAAGACGGATCACCGCGGCCACCTCGGCCTCCATCGCCGCGTAGAACTCGGCCATGAGCCCTCGCAACTCGTCATCGGCCAGATCGGCCGCGAGCTGCGCCAGGTTGTTGGCGGCCGTGGCCGCGTCGTCGAGAGGCGCGTACGCCGCCACGAGTACGTGGACCACCGCGTCCGCCCCACCGGCATCCGAGACCGAACCACGCATCTGCCCGCGTACGTTGTCGACAGCGGCCCTGGTCATGGCGACGAGCAACCCATGCTTGGACCCGAACCGCTGAGCGAGCGTCCCCACCGCGACCTGCGCCTCAGCCGCCACGTCGGCCAGAGTGAAGCTGGGCCCGAGCCGACTGACAACCCGCCCGGCCGCCGTGAGCAACCGCTCGTCCGTGATGTGCCTGGGCCGTACCATGGAGTTATTGAACCACAGTTCATTAACCGGAGTGAGGGGCCGGGCCAGAAGGAGCGGGGGAGGGCCGGAGTGCCACAAGTGGCAGCCAAGGCCATGATCCCCAGCCCACCCATCCCGCTAGCCGCACGCGCTATCGTGGTGACGCTGCATAAGCAGGCCTCCGTAGCTCAGATGGCAGAGCGTCCGCCTTGTAAGCGGATGGTCGCCGGTTCGACTCCGGCCGGAGGCTCTGTATCTGCCCCGGGGGGGCGACCCCCCGGAACCCCCCGATGTGGGGGGCCTCCGCCCCCCACGCCCCCCGCGGGCAGAGGTTCGGGGTCACCTTTAGGTGATCGCGGCGATACGCCGAGCAGATCAGGCTTCGGGGTGACGGTCGTTTGTCCGTTGACGCTCCACCTTCGCCCTGAAGTCTGACCGCGCCCCTGAGATCGGGATACTGTTCGTCTTCGACCCAGATCGTGCGGCGATCTTCCTCGTCGCGGGTGACGAGGCGGGGCAATGGTCGCGCTGGTATGAGGACCATCCTTGACCTCAGCGGGGACATCGCCAGCGGGGCGGTTGCTCTTCCTTGAAGCGGATGGTCGCCGGTTCGACTCCGGCCGGAGGCCCGTGCCGACCCGGGGGGACGACCCTCCGGACCACCCGATGTGGAGGGCTCCCGCCCCCCACAGCCCCCTACGGCCGAGCTGGCAGAGGGGCGAGTGCTCGCTGGAACCCCGCTGAGTTCCGCCAGCGTCACGTCGCGCCGAGTCTGCGTGGCGGCGGCATGCTGATGACAGCGGGCGGGTCAGAAAGGCGGTTCGTCGAAGGCGGGTTCGCGGGATTCTCCTCTTAACCGCGCGCTCTGCCGCTGACGCCATTCCTCCTCGCGCCGTTCGTGCTCGATGAGTTCGGCGTGGGCGGCGAGTGCCGTGGTGTCCTCCCCCCAGGCTCGCAATCCGAAGATTGCGACCAGGCGGTGGCCCTGCTCGGGGCTGGCTGCCAGTTCACGGCGCAGTACGGGGATCAGAGCCGCCCGGTCATGGAACAGCTCGGGAGCGTCCAGCAGGGGGATGGAAGCGGCGAGGGCCGCTTCGCGAACGGCGGGATCAGGATCGGCGATGCAGGCGGACACCGCTCGGAACAAGGCGGGACGCAACGCGCGGACCTCCTGGAAGACCGGGGAGGAGGCCAACGAGCCGTCCCACTCCTTCCACTGCTCCTCCATGACGTCGCTGACCGTGTGGGCCACCGCTGCCAGCCAGTTCAGCAGCTTGGCGCGCAACGGCCGGCGGCCGGCCTCCCACGCAGGGGCCAGTGCCTCCTGACTGTCGTGGTCGGCGAGGAGCGCGGCGACGTAAACGGCCGCAGCGCCCGTCTCGCCGTAAAGGCATTCCTGATGCAGCACAACATCCGAAAGGTGGTCCAGAGCGCGGGTGACGGCATCCCGGCCACCGGAGGTAAGAGCGCCCAGCGCCGCCCGCGTGGACAGCACGGCCCCGAACGGATGGTCCTCGTCTCTTGCGGCGAAGGCAGTGTCCAGGGCGCCCCAGTCGGTCTCCACGAGCAGTACGCGCGGATCAGGCAATTTCTCGATCTCCACTAGGTGAGTCTGCCTGAAGATGGCGTGGCCCTTCACTGCTGACTGATCTTCCACGGCACCGCCATCGTCGCCTCGGACCGACTCTGGCTCCGCTCGTGATCCGCGACCGGCTAGTCGTCCGCGCCGGTGGGCGACGGCGGTGCCTCGACGACGAAGAACAGGAAGCAGGGTTTGGTCGAAAGATCGTGGAAGTCGTCGGGGAACAGCTCACGGGTGGCCGGGTCGGGCTGTGGTTCGCTGATGACGGAAAGACGGAAACCGGCGGTGGTGAAGGCATCGATCATCGCGTGCAGTGGCTTGCGCCAGAAGCTCATCGGGACGGACCGGCCGTTGAACATCCAGTCGAAGGTGTAGTTGGTGGTCGCGAAGTAGTCGGGCCGAGGATCGGAGAACGTGTAGGCCACCAAAGGGTGGTCCACCGACGCGATCAGCCGGCCGCCGGGGCTGAGCACTCGTCGCAGCTCGGCCAGCGTCGGTCCCCAGTCCTCCAGGTAGTGCAGCACCAGGGACGCGACCACGTCGTCGAAGGCACCGTCGGCGAACGGCAGGTCGTCGCTCAGGTCGACCCTGTGCAGGGCCACGTCGTCACCGAGCCGGCGCCTGGCCAACGCCAGCATTCCGGTGCTGGCGTCGATGCCGGTGACGACCGCACCGCGGTCGCGTAGTGCGGCGGACAGGGGGCCCGAACCGCAACCGGCGTCCAGGACACGACGGCCCGCCACGTCTCCGGCGAGGGCCAGCATCGCGGGCCGCTCGTAGTGCGCGTTCACGAGGTTGTTCTCGTTCTCCGCCGAGTACGCCTCGGCGAAACCGTCGTAGTCGTTCACCCGGTCCCTAGCCGCGGACTGGGCGAAGTTCTCGGGCACGTCAACGCGTTCCATCGTCGCCGCCTATGTAGTCACCTGATCCGCGGACAGGCCCCAATCGCCGGAGCCCCGTCGGCCGAGCGCAACCCACAGACCTAGCACACGACGGGCGGTGGGGTGATCGTCGATCGGGTGTTGTGTAAGGCTCTGCGTCATGAGCGTCGAGCCGAGCGAGTACGTGAAGCGTCTGCCGATCGGGGAGCGGATCCCCTTTCCGGCCGAGGGCATCCCGTTCTGGGAGGTTTTCCCGTACGAGGGAGACCTGCGAATCAAGGTTCTGCAGGAACCGACGCTGCCCGAACCACCTCGACAAGGTGAGGCCGGACCGGAGGACTGCGGCGGCTGTAACCGCCCGGATGCCGACTTCCTGTGGACCGACGAGCACTGGCGGCTGGGCGGCTTCCCAGAGCCGGCCGCACTCCCGGCGATGGTGCTCCTCCAGCCGCGCGGCCACTACGACCTGCACGACCTGCCGCTGCAACGCGCGGCCGAGCTGGGGCCCATGCTGCAGCGAGCGGAGCAAGCGATCATGTCGCTTGGTGGCATCGCCCGAGTGCATGTGAACAGGTGGGGTGATGGGGGAGCCCACCTGCACATGTTCCTGATCGCGCGCCCGGCGGGAATGATGCAGATGCGCGGCACATGTCTTCCACTCTGGGACGACGTGCTGCCAAAGCTGCCCGAGGCGGTCTGGAACGAGACCAACCGCCGGATCGCTCAAGGCATGATAGCCGGCGGCGGCACCGCGCACCTTTGAGTCTTCGCCCGGGGACGGTAATCGTCGAGCACCTATGACCATCGGCTCCGGCTACGCCGACTGATATCCCTCGTGTTGACCGCCCGGAGCCTGGGCCGGCGTTGGCGTCCCCGGGCGGTCCCGCAAGGGCAGGCGCATCTTCCCGGTGGCGAGCAGGACGCCGAGGTGGGCGAAGGCGATGAGGAGGACCAGATCGGCAAGGTGTGCGATCACCACCTCGCGCGGGATGCGGCTGAGTGGGAACGCGATCGCGCCCGCGGAGATCAGCAGGCCGGTCGCGACGGGCACCGCTCTGATCCGGGCGAGGACGAGGCCCAGGACGAACATGCTGGTGGGGAAAAGCGGGCCCGAGATCCAGAACCCGACCATCGCGGCCAGCTGATGTTCGTCCAGGAGCCGTACGGCCTCGGCGTGGGAGACGTTGAAGAGCTCCTCGTTCATGCCCTGCACGCCGAAGGCCGTGCCGCCGACGCAGCCGTAGACCGCCACCGGCAGGCCGATCGCCGCGAAGCGCGGGACACGCGGCTCGATCAGGCGGAAGACCGCGGCCACGCCGACGATCCAGCAGACGGTGGCGATGACGATCAGCGCGCCCGTGGTGATGCCCTGGCGGTGGTCGTTCCAGAAAAAGGTGGACAGCGCTTGGACCGCCGGAGCGGCGATGAGACAAATGCCCGCAATGACCCTCGTGGAAGTTTGCATGCTCACGACGGTAGAAATCGCCGCGGCCGACCACATCGCCCGAGGGTCGCGGACCACCCACTTCATCCGCAGTAGCGGGCCGTCATCCTGGGGGCAACCCCGCGAGCCCCCACTGGTAGGCAAGCACGACGAGCTGCGCCCGGTCGCGCGCGCCGAGCTTCGTCATCGCGCGGTTGACGTGTGTCTTGGCGGTCAGCGGGCGCATCCCCAGGCAGTCGCCGATCTCCTCGTTCGTCAGGCCCTCCGCCACCAGTGGTACGACCTCGCGCTCCCGGTCGGTCAGCGCCTCCAGCCGTTCCGGGGAGACCGGCGGCCGGCCGGCGCGGCCCACGAACGTCGAGATCAACCTGCGGGTGACGCGCGGCGCGAGGAGCGCGTCCCCGGCGACCACCGTGCGCACCGCCTGGCGCAGCTCGTCGGGATCGAGGTCCTTCAGCAGGAAGCCGCTCGCGCCCGCGTGCAGCGCCGTGAACACGTACTGGTCGAGATCGAACGTCGTCAGCACCACGACCTTCGTATCGGCGAGCCCCTCGTCGGAGAGGATCGCCCACGTGGCGGCCAGGCCGTCGGTCCCCGGCATCCGCACGTCCATCAGTACGACGTCGGGACGGTGGGCGCGGGCCAGCGAGATCGCCTCGTCGCCGTCGGCCGCCTCGCCGACGACCTCGATGTCATCCGCGCGTTCGAGAAGCTTTCGGATTCCGGCCCGTACGAGTGTCTGGTCATCGGCCAGCAGGACGCGGATGCTCATGTGCTCCCCCCAAGTGGCAGCCAGACGTGTACCCGGAAACCACGCTCTCCCGTGCCGGGGCGTTCGTAGGCTCCGGCGGTCAGCCGGCCGTCGAGCGCGGCCACTCGTTCGGCCATTCCGCGAAGCCCGAGGCCCGCCTGCCCGAGGTCCGCGTCTGACCGGACGACTGAGGGCGTACCGCCGTCGTCGCGAACCTCGACGGCAAGGCCCCCGGCACCGTACCGAACGACGATCTCCACCAGACCGGGATCGGCGTGGCGTACGGCGTTCGCCAGCGCCTCCTGCACGATCCGGTACGCCGTCACGTCCACGAGGCTGGGCAGTTCCTGCGGCTCGCCCTCGACGTGGATCTCAATACGCGGACCATGCTCGCCGTACGCCCGCGCCAGCTCGCCGAGGTGGCGGACGCCGAGGGTCGCGGGCTCTTCCGGGTACGGGGCGGCGACGCCGTCCCGCAACACGCCGACGGCCGCGCGCAACTCGCCCAACGCGTCACGGGTCGCCCGGCGTACGACGGTCAGCGCTTCGCTCGCCTCCGCCGGGTCCTCGGTGAGCAACTCCGCGGCCAAGCCGGCGTGCAGGCTGATCACGGCGAGGGTGTGCGCGGACACGTCGTGCAGGTCGCGGGCGATCCGGATCCGTTCCTCGGCGACGCGCTGGGCGGCGGCGTGGTCACGCTGGGCCGCGAGCGACGCGAGCCGTGCCTCGTACTCGTCCCGCCGGCCGCGACGGCTCCGCACGGCGTCGCCCAGGAGCAGCATGGCGACGAACACCACGGTCGATCCGTCCAGCACCGCGTCGAACACGCCCGCCCGGCCGTGCTCGGTCCGGCCCAGCACGTCAGAGACGATCACCCATCCGGCGATGGGAAGCGCGAGCCACCGCCGCGGCGCGACCGCCGCCGAGTACAGCGCGATCCACAACGGAACGGCGGGTGCCCCGCCCGGATAGTCGTCGACGTGGTAGATCGTCCACAGCAGGCCGGTGACCGCGAGCGTGACCGCGGGCCATCGTCGTCGCACCACCATCGTCGCCGCCATCGCCAGCCCGATGCCGTACGCCCACACGTCGGGAGTCCGGTCACCGGGCGACGGTGCCCCCGTGCCGATCCGGTACACGGTCGCCGCAGCGGCGGCGAGGCACAGAACGAGCTCCTTCACCCACGGTGGGATCGCGTCGTACCGGTCGCGCAGCCGGGCCGGACGCTCGACAGGGCCCTCCGCCGGTCGCCGCAGCGCGGCGTACAGCCGACGCGAGCCTTCACGCGAAGCCGGAAGACGGCCACGAGAGGGTGCGCCTGCTTTGGCTGCGCTCATCCCTTGATTCTCGACCGGCTTCTCATCCCGGCCAAGCCGCGATCACGACTGAAGCGGGTTTGATGCGAAGGCGGTGTTCGGCACGAGGAATGCGAATTCGTGACCTATCCGGCGGAGCTGTCCTTCAGGGTGCTCAGGCGTCAGTACGGGAACGGGACATCGCGATCCGCAGGGGCCCACCGCGGGCCACGCAGTCGCCGTCGCACCCGGTCGAGCCGCTCTCTGTCGGCCACGTCGCCCTCGTCTCGCCCGGCCCGGTGCTCGAGAATTCTCTCAACGCTCTTCCCGAGCGGCATCTCAGGCAGTTTGGCCCAGGACTTCGGCCGACGGGACATGAGGCGCTCTTCGGCCGCGTACGCCGCCTCGGCGTCCCGCCGGCCCGTGGCAGCGCGCAGGTCCTGGTTCGCGCGACGCCGGTTCGCTCGATTCGGCTGCCGCTTCCTGGCAGGGACCCAACTGCGCGCGGGCTTGAAACTGAAGCCGCAGCTTCCACGCCGGTCCTTGGCATAGCTGAGCCGCTTCTTCTCCTGCGGCGTCTTCCGCGGCAACACCACACTCCATTCCCCGGTCCGCCGATCCCCGGAGATTAGAACTTCGGGCAAAGGGCGTCGACCGAATTTCGCGGCGACGGCGAGACACGGGTGGACCAGGTGGCGCAAACCCGTGCCCGGCGCGTTCCGGGGTCCTGGGCGCAGGTCTCGTAGCGTGGATATGGGTAGCACGTAGAGTGACGAGTAGCGCGTTCCCGGCTGTACCTACCGCGCAGGACAGGGGGCCGACCCCATGGCCAAAATCCTTTTTGTGATGACCGGCGCGAGTTACTGGACGCTCAAGGACGGCACCAGGCACCCGACCGGATATTGGGCCGAGGAGTTCACGGCCCCGTACAGCGTGCTCACCGGGGCAGGCCACGAGATCGTGGTGGCCACCCCAGGTGGCGTGGTGCCGTACGTGGACGTCATGAGCCTGCGTCCCTCCATGGCCGGTAGCGAGCAGATCGCGTACCAGGAGGAGGAGATCCTGCGGTCCGCCGAGGAACTGCGGCGGCCGATCGAGTTGGCGGACGTCCGCATGGAGGACTTCGACGCCGTCTACCTCCCTGGGGGCCACGGCCCCATGGAGGACATGTGGAGCGACGCCGACGCGGGCCGGCTGCTGACCGCGGCCCTCACCTCGGGCAGGCCCCTGGCCATCGTGTGCCATGCGCCGGCCGCGATGCTGGCCACCCGGCGGAAGGGAGTCTCACCTTTCGCCGGCTACCAGGTCACGGCCTTCACGAACGACGAGGAGAACGCCATCGGATTGGCTCCCAAGGCCCGATGGCTGCTCGAGGACGAGCTGGTCGACCTGGGCGTCGACTTCACGCGCGGCGAGATCTGGAAGCCGTACACGATCGTGGACCGCAACCTGTACACCGGGCAGAACCCCGCCTCCGCCGAGCCCCTGGCACGGGAACTGCTCAAAGCGCTCGACTAGCCAGTCAGAGGACCAGGCCCCGAACGTAGTCGTCGAACCTGAAGGCCCGACGACTACGTTCGGAGACGCGCGCCGCGGTCAGCCGTTCGGCACCGGGATCTTCCATACACTGCGGCCGAACGTCGCCGCGTAGATCGTGCGATGGTCCCCGGTGACCTTGATGTCGAACACCGGGGTGTCGGGCAGGCCGTTGCCGACGTGTTTCCAGCTCTTCCTGTCGTTCCTGTCGTAGAAGACCCCGTAGTCGGTGGCCGCGTACAGCTGGTGGCTCACCTGGTCGTAGGTGAGCATCTCGACCGGGGCGTTCGGCAGTTTTCCGCTGATGTTGTGCCAGCTGCCGCCGCCGTTCGTGGTCTCCCACACGTTCGCCGCGGTGTCGCCCTCCCGGTAGCCGGAGTAGGCGACGTACACGTGGTCGGCGTTGGCGGGGTCGACGACGATCGCGTTGACCCACCGGGTCGGCAGGCCCTTGCCGGTGAGCTCGGTCCAGTGCGCGCCGAGATCGGTCGTCTTCCACATCCGGCCGGTGTCGGTGCCGACGTAGATCGTGTCGCCGTCCGTCTTGGCCGGTGCGATCGAGGTGATCGTCGCGTACTCGTTGGCGTAGAACGGTCCCTGGTCGTTCTCGTCGGGTGGCACCGGGCCGGTCAGGTAGTCACCGGGCGGGCTGATCTGGGTGAACGTCGCGCCGCGGTCGGTCGAGCGGTCCAGGACGTTGCCGCCGAAGTAGAGCACCGACGGGTTGCTCGGGTCGAGCACGATCGGGGCGTCCGTCGTGATCCGCGCGGAGTGCCGCTGCCCGAACCGGATGCTGCGCGAGGTGCCGTCGCCGTCCTCGTGCCGCGTGCAGACACCGACCTGCGAGCACTCGTAGTAGATGTCGTGGTCGCTCGGGTCGATCAGGACGTTGTGGCCGTCGCCACCGCCGTAGGCGTTCCACTGCGACAGGTCCGACGCCCCGGCGGTGTTGGTCCACGTACGGACGCTGCCGTTGTCCTGCAGACCCGTGACGAGCCGGTTCGGGTCGTCCGCCGCCACCGCGAGGTGGTACGACTGGTTCCACGGCGCGTACGTCGCGTGCACCCATGAGTCGCTCGCGCCGTTCTGGTCCGAGCGGTAGATCCCTCCGTCGTTTCCGAGGTAGATCCGGTTCGCCACCTTCGGATCCCACTGCATCGCGTGCTGGTCGGAGTGCACGCCGCCGGAGTCGGACCACGTGGCGCCGCCGTCCTTGGACTCACGCAGGTTGACGTCCGCGCTGAACACGTGGTTTTCGTCCTTCGGGTCCACCCACATGCGTCCGAACCACCACTGGTAGCCGCCCGAGGAGCCGGGCCGGCCGCCGGGCGTGAAGGTGTCCCCGCCGTCATTGGAGACGTAGAAGCCCTTGTCCGGGCCGTACGGGCTGCCGCTGACCACATACACGCGCTGGGGATTGCCGGGCGCGACCGCGATGCCGATCCGGCCGAGGCTCGCGTCGCTCTTCAGACCGGTGCCCGTGGTGTCGGCCGGGTGGGTTCCGACGACGTTCTCCAGCCGTTTCCAGTGGTCACCGCCGTCGTCGGAGCGAAAGAGCCCGGAGCCGACGCCGCCGTACACCCGCGCGCCGTTGTTGCGTTTGTGGTCCCACAACGCGGCATAGACACGCTTGCCGTTGGTCGGGTCGAGCGCCAGGTCGATGCCGCCCGTCGTGTTGTTCGGCGTCTTGAGCACCTGTTTCCAGCTCTTGCCGTTGGCGCCGAGCCGGTAGATGCCACGCTGACCGGCCGTACCGGACAGGTTGCCGGCGGCCGCGACGAACACACGCCGTGGGTTCGCCGGGTCGACGACGATCTTCCCGATGGCGCCGCTGTCGGTGAGGCCCCACTGCTTCCAGTGCCTGCCGCCATCGGCCGACCTGTAGACGCCGTCACCGAAGAACGTCAGGCCTCCGCCGGACGGGTTCGCCTCACCGGTACCGGCCCACAGGGTGCCGTCCGAGCCGAGCGCGATGGCGCCCATCGTCTGCGTCTGGTCCACCGGCCAGGCGGGAGTGAAGGTCTTGCCGGCGTCGACGCTCCTCCAGATGCCACCGCCCGAGACCGCCACGTAGAACGTGTTCGGATGATTCGGGTCCACGACGAGGTCGGTGACCCGGCCGCCGACGTTGGTGGGTCCGACCTGCCCCCACGTCCCGCTGCCGTGCTTCAGCGCCCTGGCCTGCGTACGGGCGTTCTTGACCTGGCCCGGCTTGACGTCGTGACCGGAGGTGAACTTCTGCGTGAGGTACTCGGCCGGGGCCGTGGGGCCGCCTTCCTCCTCTTCCTCTTCCTCGTCGTCGCCTTCTTCTCCTTCTTCCTTTCCGCCGTCGGCGTCGTCGTGCACGCGCTCGGCGGCCTCGCCCCGATCGTTGCCGCTCGCGTGGTTCGGCGCGGTGAGCCCATGGACGAAGAAGGCGACGATCGCGAGGGCGAGCACGCCTGCGAGGACGAGTCTGGGGGTGGTCCAGCGCGGCCGCGGTCCGGCGGCCGCGGGCTCAGGGGCCGAGTCCGGGGTGCTGTGCCGGGGCTCGCCTGGAGGGTCGTCCGCCATGTCGTCTCCTCGCTGTGGGCGTGGTTCGCTCCCGAGGAAGACGGTAAGGATCAGGCAGGCGCTCGTCATCAGACATATGTCGAAATCGGGTGCCCGATATCGGACAAAACTCCGCCGCGACGGCTCAGACGTCGCTGGGACGCCTGGGCACCGCGATCAGCTTTGTGTGGAGGGGCGGGGCCGTCCCGTTGGCTCGGGCCGCACGGTCTCGGATGTGAGGTCGTACCGCGTGGTCGCCACGATCGAGAGGGCGATGACCACGGCCGCGATCATCGGAGCGCCCCATTGCACGGTGTTCAGCGCGCGCTGCGACTGCGCCACCGGGTGGTCCAGGTCGGAGGACACGAATCCGGCCGCCGTCAGCAGACCGGACAGGACGAGCGCGCCGAACGCGAACACCACCGTCTCGGCCGCGGTCCACACGCCGGTGAACACTCCCGCGCGGCGCTCACCCGACGCCTCCGCGTCGGCGATGATCGTGTCCGCCAGCATGGAGTACTGGAGCAGCTGGAGCCCCGCGTACCCGACGCCGATGACCAGGACGCACCCATAGGCGTACGCCGAGCCCAGGGACGGGGTCGCGACGAGGCCGGCCGACCCGACCATGAACAGCAGTGACGCGATGATCATCGCGCCGCGCTTGTCGATCCGGCGCGAGAGGCGGATCCACAGCGGCATGGTGACCAGGATGGGGCCGACCAGGCAGACGAACAGCGGCGTCACGGCGTGCGGGTCGCCGAGCGTGTACGTCGCGAAGTACGGCGCGCCCGCGAGCATCACGCCGGCCGCGAGCATCTGCGCGCAGCTGAGGGCAAGGAGCCAGCCGAACCTGCGGTTCGTGCGGAGCACCGCCAGCTGGGCGCGCAGTGTCGGCTCGGCGCGCTGACGCTCGGTCATCGGGGCTCGCCTGGTGCCGAAGAAGCTCGCGAGCATCGCTGCCAGCAGGATGGCCGCCATGGCCAGCCCCATCACCCGGTAACCCGCCACACCGTCGGCGGCGTTGTCGGCGATCGCCGGTGCGACCGAGCCGGAGATGAGGATCGCCACGCCGGCGAACACCATCCGCCAGCTCAGCAGGCTGGACTGCTCGTGGTAGTCGTTGGTCATCTCCGCCGGCATGGCCTTGTACGGGACCTCGAACAGGGCGTAGGCCGTCGAGGCGAGCAGGAACGCGGCGCCGACGAAGAGCCCGGCCGGCGCACCGGTCAGCGGTGGTCCGATGAAGATGAGCGCGAAGCACACCGGCAGGGTGAGGGCGCCGGCCAGCAGCCACGGCCGCCGCGGCCCGCGCTCAGAGCGAGTCGCGTCGGAGAGCCGGCCCACGACCGGATTGACCACCAGGTCCCAGACCTTGGGCACGAAGACGACGGGCCCGGCGATCGCCGAGCTGACGTCGAGCACATTGGTCAGGTAGAAGAGCAACAGCAGGCCCGGCACGGTGCTGAACGTGCCGGTACAGAACGATCCAAGCCCGTAGCCGATCCGCACCTGCCTCGACACCGCGCCCACCGATGGGACCGGCGCGAGGGGGACGCGGCCGTCTGCCATACCGCAGTATCACACGCGTGATCGTCGCCGTCTCCCCTGTATTCGGCGACCCCCCCGGCGGTATGTTGCGCGCCGCCTTCTTCCGCGAACGTTCGCCGGTATCTGGGGCGGTCCGGGTCACTGGCCCGTCCACCGACACGCAGCGGATGGTGGTCCGCTGCACCGGATGCCAGCCCGCGGGCCGGCGTAACGGCCCTCCACCTCGCCCGCGCGGAGGACAGGGGGTCCGATCGGCGGGCGGGATGGGTGGCCGTCAGTGGTGGTACGGGCATCACCCCGGGTGCGGTGCTTCTTCGGGGGGAGTGGCAGGGCGGGCGGCCGTGGTCTCGACCCGGCGGATGAGCCGTTTCAGCTGGGCGATCTCGTCGTCCAGGGCCTTCCTGCCGTCCGCGGTCAGGTGGATCCACGTACGGCCGCGCTTGCCCGCGTACCCCTTCTCGATTTCCACCAGGCCCGCCTTCTCGAGCACGGTCAGATGCTGTGAGAGGTTGCCCGCGGTCAGGTCCAACGTGGCCCGCAGGAATCCGAACTCCACGCGCACGGCCTCTTGGGCGATGGTCAGGATGCCCAGCCGTACACGCTGGTGAACGACGTCGTCGAGCCCGTTCGCCGGATGGGTCATGCCCGGCGCCGTTCGGCCAGGCCGAAGCCCGCGCCGCCGAGGAGCAGCACACCACCGGCGAACAGGAGGCTCGGAAGGAAGCCCCAGGTCACCGGCAGGCCCCACGCGGGACCGGTTCTGATGCCGTACGCCAGGAGTGCGACCGCCAGATAGCCGACGGCGAAGGCCAGTACGGCCCAGCTGCGTTCCACCCGGGCCAGCACGAACAGGGCGAGGCTGATGGCCACCAGCGGTATCAGGCCGATGGCGACCGGACCCGCCGGAGAGAGGCCGCCCAGCTTGAGCTGCGGAGTCCACGCGGACGCGACGCCGAACACCAGCCCGGCGGCGATCCCCGAACCGACGTAGGGCAGGACGCGGGAGCCGACTCCGCGACTCCGGGCCCGGGACACGTAGAAGGCGGCGATCGCCGCGTAGGCCAGGACGAGGGCGAGGATCCAGTAGACGCCGGAGGGCCAGCCGACGACCTGGATGCAGGCGCCCCTGTCGATGATCTCCACGCCTCCGCGTGCGCCCAGGACCGGATCGCACGTGACGGTGTGCCGTCCCAAGCGGTAGAAGGGTGCCGCCGCGACGACCACCAGGCCGAGCAGCGCGAGCGGGAACCAGGTGCCGCGCTGCGCCTGGCGCACGCGCCTGGTGAGCTGGTCGGTGGCCGCGAGCACCTGTTGAGCCATGTCCGCGGAGGGGATCGATTCGTCTGTCATGGCGAGTAGGTTTCCATAACAAACCAGTCTTGGCAAAAAACTGGTTTGACAATCCGCTGACCTGCCGTGCTCCGAAGGCCTCCGGGCCGAGATGCGCCTCACCTGGTGACCGCCACGGGTAGCATCCACGAGCACGCAACGGAGGCGAATGAATGACACGGCTGCCAGGACCCGCCGCACGGCGTTATGGCAAGGTCTTCGACGAGGTCGCGGCTGAGTACGACCGCCACCGCCCGGCGTATCCCGACGAGCTCATCGACCAGGCCTGTCGGGTCGCGGGGATCGGGAGCGGCGATCATGTGCTCGAGGTCGGGTGTGGGACCGGCCAGCTGACGCGCGGCCTGGTCGCCCGGGGTCTGCACGTCACCGCGATCGAACCCGGCAAGAGCCTCATCGCACTGGCCAGGCAGAACCTGGAAGGTGCCGGAGAGGTGGAGTTCGTGAACGCGCGGTTCGAGGATGCCGTGCTTCCCCGCGAGCATTTTCAGGCAGTGTTCTCCGCGTCGGCGTTTCACTGGATCGACCCGGAGATCAGTTGGCAGAAGGCCGCCGACGTCCTCGCTCCCGGTGGAACGCTCGCCCTCGTGCAGTACTGCGGAATCGAGGAGCCGCGCAGCAGGGGAGATCAGGAGGCATCGCTCGCCGCCATAAGAAAGGTCGCCCCGGACATCGCCGCCAATTGGCCGGCCTACCGGGATCTCGACGCCACGCTCGCCGGGATGGAGCAGCGCCGTGGCAACGTCTCAGAGGTATGGGCGTGGCTCGGCAGCTACGACATAGCGCAGGACCATGCGGGGCGCCTGTTCGACGACGCTCAGGCGGCGGTCATGCCAAAGCTCCTCGAGCACACTCCTGACGAGGTCAATGCTCTCCTTCGTACGCTGTCGTTCTACGCCCGGCTTTCCGAGGCCCAACGCCGAGCGCTCGCGCGGGAGAACGAGGCCATCTACGAACGACTCGGGCGCCCGATCCGCGCCGGCACGGTCGCGGCTCTCGTCACGGCACGGCGCAGCACCGAACAACGCTCGTCCGGCTCACGCTGAAGAGTGCCGGTGGGGCGATCCAGGAAACAGAGCCTCAGAGGTAGCGGCCGCAGTTCGGCCACTGGCCCTGCCAGTTGCCGTTCACCCTGTTGTACAGAAGCTGGGCGCGGTACGTCTGCTCCGCCGCCGAGGCGTCGCTCGGGAGACCGGACCCGCCGACCGTCGCCCACGACTGCCGGTTGAACTGGTACAGCCCGTAGTAGCCCGCGGGGTTGACCGCGTGGGGGTTGCCGCCGGACTCGCACTTCGCCACCGCGCTCCAGTTGAGTCGAGCGGCAGCGCCGGCGCCTGTCGGCTGCGGTCCGATCGCGAGGATCCGCGACACCGGCTTGCGCTTGATCTTCTGCGCGATGATGGCCTTGACCTTCTTGCCGTGCCGCCGGACGTAGGCGATCTGCACCTGCCGGAGGCCGGAGCGGCCGCTCCGCGTCACCTTCTGGCTCCAGGCGGCGACCTTTGTGCTCTTCTTCCGCACGATGGGCGGCGGAATCTTCAGGACCTTGGTCACCGGGTCGGACAGCAGCCGGAGGACCTTGATGGTCGTGGTGGGGGCGGCCTCGGCGGGCGGGGTCACCAGGTCGTGCGGGCCGAGCTGGAGACCCACCTGAGTGAGGACCTCACGTACGGTGCCGGCCGTGGTCATGGTCTCGGTGCGCTTCTTGTGATCGACCATCACGACGACCTTGTGCGGCGTGGGCGTCGCTCGCGGCGCGTCCGCGGCCTTCGTATCCTCCGCCTTCGACGTTCCGCACCCCGACGCGGTGGCGGTGACCGCAAGCAGGGCGAAACTCGTGATGACCACGGATAGGCGCACGTATCCTCCGGCTTATCGGCAGCCCCCCGCGTACCGGCAAGAACTTTAGCGGGGCAAAGGCGCTCATCGTAGCGAACGCGAAACTTCCCTCTATAACGGCTTAGCCCAGAATCCGTGCCGTCAAGGCGGGCAGGAGGCGGAATTGAGGCGGTTCGAACCGCGGCCTGGCCGGGCGAAATCACGAGGCGAAGTGCTCGTCGATCTCCTCGGGCGTCAAGCCGAAATCGGACAGCGTGTAGCGATGCGCCGGTCGGCCCGCGCCCGCGTGGCTCTCGGTGTGCAGGCGTGCCATGGCCGTACGTGCCGTGTCGCTGAGCGGCAGGGCGAAATGGGCATAGGCCGCCTCGACTGTACCGAGGGGGTCGCGTACGAAGTCGTCGTAGTCCACGTCGAGGAACTGCGCCGGGTCGTGCTTGGCGCGTTCGGCGCGAAAGAGGTCGAGGCCGCGGCTCCACAGCTCCAGCTGGTCACGCCCGATCACCGCGCCGGTGAACTCGTCCGACCAGCCCGCGGACGCGTGGGCGGCGAGGCTGCACATCGAGGCCATCGCGGTCCGCGGGGAGCGGTGGGTCTGGATGACCAGCGCGTCCGGGTAGACGGCCATCAGCGCGTCGAGGGCGAACAGGTGGCTCGGGTTCTTCAGCACCCAGCGCCGAGAGGCGTCGGGGAGGCCGATCAGCTGCAGGTTGCGCCGGTATCGCCGGTACGCCGGCGTCCAGTCCTGCGTGGACAGCCAGGTGGAGTACGTCGGCAGGTGCGCGAGGCACTCGAAGGAGATCGACCGCATCGACTGGCGCAGCAGTTGCCAGCACTCCTCGACCATGTCGGCCGACATGTAGTGCACGCCCATGAACTCCGGGTGTTCGACGTGGTGGCGTTCGTAGCCGGACTGGATCGCCTGGAACATCGGGTTCTCCGCCCAGCTGGAGCGCGGTGGCCGGGGCTGTGGCGCCTCGGCCAGCCAGACCTCCAGGCCCTGGTTGGCCGGGTCGGCCGTCAGCAGACGGTGCAGCGCGGTCGTTCCCGTACGGGGCAGGCCGGTGACGAAGATCGGTCGTTCGATGCGTACGTCGGCGTAGGAGGGATTCCGCCTCCACGCGTCCTCCGACAGCAGCCGCGCGACGAGGGCGCCGCGCAGGAGTGCGCGTGTCGCCTTGTTGCCCAGCGGGGTGAGCGCGGCCTCTCCGGCATAGGACTCCAGGAGCACGGACAGGCCGTCGAGATACGGGTCGTCGCCGAAGCCGGTCAGACCGGTGATCTTGCTGGCCGAGGCGTGCAGGTCCTCGACCGTGCCGACGTTGTCGCGTCCAGTGGCCATCGGGGTCGGTCCTCCGGGGTCGATGCGGCGCGCTGCCCTGTGGTGCCTGTTCAGTGGTGCCGGTTCAGTGGTGCCACTCGCCGCCGTTGACGTCGAGGCACTGTCCGGTGACCGCCCGCGCGAGAGGGGAGAGCATGAACACCACTGCGTCGGCGACCTCGTCGGGTTCGGGGAGCTTGCGCAGATCGAGAGTGACGGCGTTCTCGTCGTAGACCTCCTGCGCCGAGACGCCGCGTTTCTTCGCGAGATAGTCGAAGTACCACTTCAGGTTGTCCGCCCAGATGTATCCGGGCGCGACCGTGTTGACCCGTACGCCCTGCGGACCGAGCTCGGTCGACAGGCTCTGCGCGAGGGCGAGCAGGGCGGCCTTGGACATCTTGTACGCGCCGAAGGTGCGCCGTGAGTGCCGCAGCACGGCCGAATTGATCATGACGATCGAGCCACTCTGCTCGACGAGCGCCGGAGTGAAGAGCCGGGTGAGGTGCAGCGCCGCGAGCACGTTGGTCTCGAAGGCGGCGCGTACGGCCTCCAGGTCGACCGTGGCGAGGTCGGTCAGCGGCGGGATCGCGAAGGCGTTGTGGACCAGGCCGTCGACCCGGCCGAAGGACTCCAGCGCGGTGTCGACCATCCGCTGGCAGGCCGCGTCGTCGGTGATGTCGGCCTCCACCGGCACCGCGCGGCGGCCGAGCTGGGCGACCTCCTTGGCCACCTCGGCCAGCCGCAGGGCGTTGCGCGCGGCCAGCACGACGTCGGCGCCGGCCCTGGCGCACTGTAATGCCAGGCCACGGCCCAGGCCCGGCCCGACTCCGGAGATGACGACGACCTGGTTCTCGAGCAGCATCAGCCCAGCATCCTTCGGGCGACGGCGGTCTGGCGCGCGGCGATCCGGGCGGCCCACTCCTGCGGGCTCACCCGCTGCCGTTCGTAGTAGGGGAGCCGCGGCAGCTCGTCGGACGCCATCACTTCCACCGTGGGACCGTCGTCCGGTTTCAGCTCGCGCGTGAGCCGCTGCCAGCGGAACTGGAGGTAGCCGCGGCGATGGCCGGTGCGCTCGATCCAGTTGGCCAGCCCGGGATCGCGCTCGCCGACGACGAGGCGGATCTTCCCGTCTGGGTCCACGCGCGCCTGGTCGGCGTTGAGGCTCGTCTGGTGGTTGATGTAGTCCAGCGAGATGTACCACATGCTCCCGAGCTGGAAGCCCTGGTACGGCGCGACCTCCCGCGCGGCCGCCGGAACCGTGATCACCATGACCTGGTCGTCGTCGAGGTCGTAGTGGCCGACCGAGGAGTACTGCGTCGCCAGCCCGCCGGGGGTGGGCCGCGGCTCGGTCATCGTGTTGACCGGCAGCTTCAGGTAGTGCCACTCGGGGAAGGCGAGGAACGTCCGCAACCGCGAGAGCAGCATCCGGCCGGCCACGTCGTACCGCTTGGCCGTCGTCTCCGGCGTCGCCGGCGCAGGAGCGGACCCGAGCGTGTCGGCGCGGTGGATGCGGATCTCGCCGGGCCGCTCGTTCTCCCAGTCGCTGAAGACCTCGCGCGCCAGCAGCATCGCCGAGCCCTGGCCGAGCGTGAAGTGGTTCGGTCCCGCGTCCGGCCGCGCGGGGCCGAAGCGCAGCTCGTACGTCCCGTCCGCGGCGATCTCGATGTCGCGGTCGTCGAACGCCGCCAGGCTGTCGGGAGACCGCGCCGGCGTGTAGTCGCCATTGAGAATCTGGAAGCTCAGGTCGGCCGTGGTGCCACGGCGCCCGGTGACGACGTACTCGGCGTCGTCGCGGATGCTGGCGCTGAAGTAGAGGGTGTCGGGGTTGTCGAGACCGAGCTTGGAGTACGGCCCCGTCGACGCGGCGAAGAACGGGAAGTCGCGGTCGTAGGCCCAGGCCATGTGCAGCGACGCCTTGATGCTGCCGGCGAGGTACTCCAGGCCCTCGGCGAGGTCCTGCTCGGTCTGTACGTGCGGCGCCGTACGGATGATCTGCTCGGCCTCGGCGATCGCCTGGGCGAATGACTGAGTGGCCACCGGGGCTCCCTCTGGGCGGTACAAATATGTACCGAAGTGGTAGCTTGCTTCCGCGACGAGACTAGAACGTGTTCTAAGGAGTGGTCAATGGCCGTGGCCCGGCACTCGCCCCCGACCGAGCGCGTGATCGCCGTCCTGGATCACTTCGTCGCGGCCCGAGGCCGCCGCATCGGGCTGTCGGCCCTGGCCCGCGAGCTCGGCATCAGCAAGCCCACCTGCCTCGGCATCGTCACCGGGCTGACCGCGGCCGGCTATCTGGTGCGCGACCCGCGGACGCTGACGTACGGCCTCGGTCCCGCCCTCGTCGCGGCGGGGCGGGTCGCGCAGCAGAGCTTCGTCGCCGGCGACGTCGCGCGCCGGCACCTGGCGCCGCTGGCCGAGCGGTACGGCTCCACGTGCGTCGCGTCGGGCGTGGTGGGCGAGGAGATCATGCTCCTCGACGCGGTCGGCCCGTCGGGCGCGACGCCGGTCAGGGTGGGCGAGCGCTACCCCTTCGCGCCGCCGTCCGGCCTGATGTACGTGCTGTGGGGGCCCGACGAGGCGTTCGACCGGTGGCTGGCCAAGGAGCCGATGCTGCCGGTGCGGATGGACCGCGAGCATCTGCGCGCCGTCGTCGAGCAGTGCCGCGCGTCGGGGTATCTCGTGGAGAGCCTCACGCCGGCCGGCATGCGGCTGCACACGCTGATGGCCGGTGTCGCCACGTACGAACTGCCGCCGGAGGTACGCGCGCTGGTGGGCGAGATGGTGTCCAGCCTGGGTGAGCGCGTCTACCTCGGCGCCGAGCTCAACCCCAGGAAGAAACACCCGGTCAACCTCATCGCGGCACCGGCGTACGACGCCGACGGCCGGCAGGAGCTGGTGCTGACTCTGTACGTCGGCGGCTCCGTCACCGGCGCCGAGATCGCCAGGCGCGGCACCGCGCTGGTCGCGGCCGCCGACGCCGTCACCGCGGAGCTCGGCGGCGCGGCGCCGGTCAGGGCGCGGCGGGCGTCGCCCAGCGGTTCGCGGTGAACTTCAGGCTGGGCATGTCGTCGAGGGACACCGTGAACTCATACGTCCGCTCGTAGCCCGTGCTGCTGATCCGCCATCGACCGTCGGCGTCGCGCCGGTAGGTGTCCTGGTAAAAGGCGGATCCCCGGATCAGCAGGCGGTAGTCCATGGCGATGACGGTGTCGTCGAAGCACCAGCTGCCCTTGGCCTGGTCGCCGTCGACCTCGATCTCGGGGTGACCGGCGAAGTGCGTCGTGATCACCGCCGGGCCCAGGTTGGCGCGCATGTACTCGACGATGGCGTCGCGCCCCTCAAGGCGCAGCGGATCGCCGAACACCCGCGTGCCGTACACCGCGACGGCGTCCTCGGTCAGGGTGCCGGCGAACTCGTCCCAGAGTTTGAGGTCCACGCAGCGCAGGTAGCGATACTTCGTCTGCCGGATCTCCTCGAGCGCGATCAGGTCCATGGGCCCCAGCATGCTCGCCTCGGCGGCTCTCGACAAGAACGCGTTCTATTTTCGTGGGCACACCGCCCAGGCCGCATCAGCAGTAGGGACCGAGGGCCTTCCTGATGCCGGCCGGTGCCGGACGCATGCCGGGTGCCTCGCACAGGCCGTCCGTGCCGAAGATGACCGCGTGCCACCGGCCGCCCACGAGCCGGGCCACCGCGCGAGCCGGGTCCGCGACCACCGTGGTCACCTCCACGGTCGTGGTCGCCCAGCCGCCGTCGCACACGATGCGCCTCGTCACCTTGTAGTGCGGCCAGCCCCGGGCGTCCATCGCCTTGATGAACTCACGGGCGGACGGGCAGGCCGGCGACCGCGACGGGGTGGCGACGGGCGAGCCGGACGATGCTGACGTGGACGGGGTTCCGGCGGTGCGGGGCGGGTCCGCGTCGGACCGGCAAGCCGCCGTCCCGACGGAACCGGCGAGCACCGCGAGGCAGAGCAATGGCCGTAACACCGCACCCCCTGCATGAGTCGTACCTTCCACGCATTTCGCGTCGACCGTACGCCATCCGTGAGCCCCAGGGTGGGGTGGACGACCGGCCCGTAGCATCGGGGTCGTGCGTGTCGGCCCACGGCGTGGCGAGAGCGCCGGCGGACTCCGTGAATGGGCCGACGGCGTTCCCGGTCCGGCCGTCCGCGGCCGGGTCCGTGCCTACACCGGTTACCGGGAGGAGTCGCCCACCCCGGCCGACCGGTGGGAGGCCCCGGCGGGTGAGCTCATCCTGATCGTCGGCTTCGGAGCCGAGTCCCGCGCGCAACCCGAAGCCGGGGTCGGTGAGCCGCAGGCGTACACCTCGTTCTTCGCCGGGATGAACGACCGGCCGACGCGGATCGCGCACGACGGTCACCAGTTCGGCATGCAGATCCGGCTCGACCCGCTCGGTGCGTACGCGCTGTTCGGTCCGCCCATGCACGAGCTGGCCAACCGGACGGTCGAGCTGTCCGACCTGCTGGGCGCCGACGCCGAACGCTGGGCGGGGCGCCTCTCGGAGGCTCCAGGGTGGGGTGAGCGCTTCGCCCTGCTCGATCGCCTGCTCGCCGCCAGGATGGCGGCCGGCCCGGTGCCCTCGCCCGAGGTCGCCTGGGCGTGGCGGACGATGCGCCGTGCCGGCGGAGCGGTACGGGTCGCCGACCTGGTCACCGGCGCCGGGTGTACTCACCGGCACCTGCTGGCCCGGTTCCGCGACCAGGTCGGGACGGCGCCGAAGACGGCGGCACGCGTCTTGCGCTTCGAGCGCGCCGCGCGGCTGCTGGCCCGCGGGGAGCCGGCCCCGGCGCAGGTCGCGGCCGTGTGCGGTTATGCCGATCAGTCGCACCTGACGCGGGACTTCGCCCGCTTCGCGGCCACGACGCCGGCCGCGGTGCGGCGCGCGGCGCCCTGAGCGGCCGAGGCGGGCCGGTCAACTTTCTTCAAGACCCTGCCCGGTACCCGGATCTACGGTTTCGCCAAGACCCGATCAGGCCGGAGGGAGCCACCCCATGTACGACCCCGAACGCGGCTATCCGGCAGTGGTGCCGTGCGTGCTCTACGACGACCTGACGGCCGTCAGCGGCTGGCTGACGGAGGTCCTCGGCTTTCGCGAGGTGGTCCGTGCGGCCCTGCCGGACGGCTGGGTGGGGCACATCGAGGTCGAGCGGGACGGCTTCATCATCCTGCTGGGCCGACGCGGCGGTCCGCTCGGTGACACCTCGAGCCTGACCCAGGTCTACGTCGACGACGTCGCCGCGGCGTGCGAGCGCGCGACGAGCGCCGGAGGTTCGATTCTCGACGAGCCGGCCGGCCGGCCCTGGGGTGTCCTTCAGGCGGTCGTCGCCGATCCCCAGGGCCAGCGGTGGGTGCTCACCCGGCACGTACGCGATACCGACCCGGCCGACTGGTACGGCCGGACTCTGGGACCGGTGCCCGGCTGAGGCGGCCTCGCCGATCGCGAACGCCGGTCAGCCGTCGGCGAGATGCATCATGCCGAGCAGCCGGTGCACCGGGTCGCGGAAGCCGGTGTTGCGATGGACGGCGATCATCGACATGTCGCGGTAGATCCGCTCCATCCGGGCGCCTTTCACCATCGCCCTCGCGCCGGCGCTGCGGAAGATGTTGCGTTCGGCGCTCTCCCATGCCTGGACGATGACCTCGCGGGCGATGGCCCCGATGTGCTGGTCGTCCTCGAAGGTGTACCGGCCGCCACCCGACGCGGCGTTCTCGCACAGCTCCCGGTGCATCCGCGCGCACTGCAGCAGCGCCGCCTCCGCCGTCGCCAGCTGGACCTTCGCGGTGCCGAGCCAGCGCAGGTAGTCGGGGTCGGTGCTCCGTGGCACGAGCGGCGGCAGGGACGTGGGCCGGGTGCGCGTCAGCTGCTCGTACTCGTCCAGCGCGTTGTAGCCCGCGCCGACCGTGATCGCGGCGAGGGTCATGGAGAAGACCCCGGCGTTCCGGCCCGCGTACAACGGGTTTCCGTGCAGGCGCAGGCCCGGGGTCCCGGCGCTGACGTCGATGTCGATCATGTTGGTGCGTTCGAGGACACGGTGGTCGGGCACATGTGTGTCGTTGAGGACGATGCTGTGCGACCCGCTGCCGCGCAGGCCCAGCTGGTCGCCCCAGTCGTCGAGCATGGTCCAGCCGTCGCGTGGGATGAGGAACAGCAGCATCTCGGTGTCCGCGTCCTCCGGAGCGACTCCCTCGGGGATCGCCTGGCCGAGGAAGTGTGTCGAGTACGGGATCCCGGAGCAGTAGCCGACCTTGCCCTCGAGCCGCCAGCCGCCCTCCTCGCGCCTGGCGATGACGCTAGGCGCGGCGACCGAGGCCGCCCGGAACTCCTGCCCGCTGCCGAAGACCTCGGCCTGCGCACGCTCGCTGAAGGACGTGGCGACCTGCAGGGCGTGCGCCGCGGCGAGGCCGTAACACCAGGCGCTGGACACGCAGCCCCGGGCCAGTTCGATCAGTACGCGGACGAACGTCGAAACGTCGGACTCACAGCCGCCGTACAGCCGGGGGACGTAGATCCGATAGAGGCCTGCCGTCTCTAATGCCTGATGGATCTCCGGCGAGTAGTAGGTGCGTTCCTCGGTGTCGGCCTGCGACTCGACCAGCAGGGGGCGCAACTCCCGAGCACGTCGGACCAGGTCGTCCGGGGTCAGGTCGGGCTGTGGCGGAATGACGTCGGCGTCGTTCGTGACGGCCACGGGTGATCCTCCTAGGGGGCACGCGGGGGGTTACGCGGGCACCCCAGTCTCTGTGTGGCGGTACGGCCCTGTCTCCGGGGCTACACCAAGTTGTTACAAATCGTCCCCTCTTCTCCTGACGCGTGCTGTCAAGCCGTTCGGCATTCCACCGGCGCATTCCTGAAAGGCTTCGTAAGTGTCAGGAGAACGGAATCGTGTCCTGCTCACAGACGGTTCCGGGCGGCGGGAGGGCGCCGGTCAGCAGGTAGCGGTCCTCGTAGTCGCCGGCGCAGGCACTGGGGTTGGAGAGTTCGGTATGGCCGTACCCGTGCACGGTCAGCAGGCGTGCGCGGGCCAGGGCCCGGGACATGGCGACCGAGTTCGCGTACGAGGTGGCGGGGTCGCCGGTGATGCCGACCAGGAGGATGGGGCCCGCGGTGCGGCGGTTCCACGGACCGGTGTAGCCGTCCCGGCCGGTCGGCCATTTCGCGCACGCCTCCGAGGGCCAGACCCACGACAGGCCGATGAGGCCGGATCGGGCGGAGGCCAGCCGGGCGGCGGCGGTGTACGCGCGCGGGTCGCGCGGGTTCGCGCTGTCGGAGCACAGCACCGCGAGGGTCTGTTCCTGGCCGGCGTACGGGGCCTGCGGCGCGGCGAGCGAGGACGGGGCCTGCGGCGCGGTCAGCGAGGACCGGGCCGGGGCGGTGACGGGGTGGCCGGTCGCCGAGGCGGTCCACAGTTGCTGTAGCTGGTCGGTTCCGGCCTTCCAAGCGCCGACGTCGGCCAGCGGCAGGCTGAAGACGGCGCAGAGGTCGTCGCAGGACAGTGTGTCCGGCGGGGTGCCGATCGGGACCGGATGCGCGCGCAGACGGCTCAGCAACGTCTCGAACTTGGCGTGCGTCGCGGCCGGGGTCCCGGCGGAGAACGCGCACGCCGTGGTGGACGCCTTACCGCACAGGTCCAGGAGGGCGTCGAGGGTGGCCGCGGACGCCTTGTCGGCGCCCATGCGCAGGAAGGCGGGCAGCCGACCGTCGCCGTGGGTCCAGGCGACCGGGTCCAGGTTGCCGTCCAGGATCATGCGCCCGACCCTGCCGGGGAACAGGTTGGCGTACGTGGCGCCGAGGCCGGTGCCATAGGACAACCCCACGTAGTTCATGACGGGGTCGCCGGTGGCCTGGCGGAGCAGGTCCATGTCGCGCGCCACGTCCGCCGTGCTGTCGTGGCGGAGCAGAGCGCCGCCCCGGCTCGCGCACCGTGCGTCGAACCGTGCCCAGGTACGGTCCCAGTCCGCGATCTGCGGCCCGGTGTCGGGAACCGCGGGCAGACCGGACAGGAATTTGCTCTCGGCGTCCATGGTCGGGAAACAGCGGATCGCCGTGCTGGAGCCGAAACCGCGCGGGTCGAACCCGACGATGTCGTACCGCGCCCGCCACGCGGCGGGGATCCTCCCGTACTCCGCGCGAAGGGGGAGGAGTTGTTCACTGGGACCGCCGCCGTTGACGAACAGTGAGCCGATCCGGTGCGCGGTGTCGGTCGCCGGATGCCGCATCACGGCGATGTCGATCATCGCGCCGTGCGGGCGCCGGTGGTCGAGCGGCACCTGGGCCGTCGCGCACTGAAAGCCGTCGTCGCAGGAAATCCAGTGCAGCGCCGGAACCGGCGACGCGACCGAGGCGACCGAGGCGGTCAGGGGCAGGAAGGCGGCACACAGCCCGGACATGACGGCGACGACCCGCCGGGGGAGGGCGGCACCGGACCGTGCTCTTCGGAAGAAAGGTGACATGGCCCCCAGAATGGGGACTCCGAATCCGGCCGGCACCGGCCGAAAGTACGGTCCGGGCGCCACGGTTCGTACTTTCAGCCAAAGAAACGGCTCAGTGCGGCAGACCGGAGACGCGTACGTCGTGGCGCGGACGGTCACGGTGGGCGATCGCGATCGCGATCGGGGCCGCGGCGCCTCGGTGCCCTGACCGGCGGCCACCTGCGGCTCCACCGCCATAACATGCGTCACCATGACCGATGAAAGCGTCCGTCCGTTCCGGATCGACATCGCGCAGGATCAGCTGGACGATCTGAACGAGCGGCTCGACCGCGTGCGGTGGCCGGACGAGCTGCCCGGTGTGGGGTGGGAGTACGGGATCCCGCTCGGCTACCTGCGCGAGCTCGTCGACTACTGGCGGCATCGGTACGACTGGCGCGCGGCCGAGGCGCGGCTCAACGCGTGGCCGCAGTTCACGACCACCATCGACGGGGCGAACATCCACTTCGCCCACCTCCGGTCGCCGGAGCCGGACGCGACTCCACTCGTCATCACGCACGGCTGGCCGGGCTCGATCGCCGAGTTCGCCCAGGTCGCCGGTCCGCTGTCCGACCCACGGGCGCATGGCGGGGACCCGCGCGACGCGTTCCATCTCGTGATCCCGAGCATCCCCGGGTTCGGGTTCTCCGGGCCCACGCGGGAGACCGGGTGGGAGTTCCGCCGGGTCGCCGCGGCGTTCGGGGAGCTGATGCGGCGCCTCGGTTACCGGCGGTACGGCGCGCAGGGGGGTGACTGGGGGGCCGCCATCTCCCGCGAGATCGGCCGTACCCGCACCGACCAGGTGATCGGCGTGCACCTCAACCTCATCCCCGGCGCGGGGGCGACCTCCGAACCGGACGCCGGCGAACTCGCCGCGCTGAGCCCCGCCGAGCGCGAACGCGCCCTCGCCTCCTGGGAGCGCGGCAGGCGCTTCGCCCGCGACCGGCAGGGCTATGCCGACATCCAGTCCACCCGCCCGCAGACCCTCGCCTACGCGCTGACCGACTCCCCGGTCGGGCAGCTTGCCTGGATCGCGGAGAAGTTCAAGGAGTGGACGGACTCGCGCGACCGGCCCGAGGACGCCGTCGACCGCGACCAGCTGCTGACCAACGTGATGCTCTACTGGCTGACCGGGACCGCCGGGTCGTCCGCGCGGATCTACTACGAACGGGCGCACGCGGACTACTGGGGGACGCCGGACGAACCGTCGGCCGCGCCGACCGCCCTGGCCGCCTTCCCGCAGGAGAACTTCATCCCGCTGCGGCACATCGCGGAGCGGACCAACACGATCGTGCGGTGGACGGAGTTCGACCGGGGCGGCCACTTCGCCGCGATGGAGCAACCCGACCTGCTCGTCACCGACGTACGGGCGTTCTTCCGGCAGCTAGGGGGGCTTTAGCCGGGGAAGATGTTGATGCCTCCGGAGTCGGTGCGTACGTAGACACGGGAGGGCGCGTCCGAGGCGGTGGGCACGGTGACGTGCTTACCGCCCGAGTCGGATCCGATGTCGACCCGGTACCGGCCGCCGCGCAGCCCGATACGCACCGAGCCCGAGTCGCTGTTCGCCCGTACGTTCTGCGGCGGAGACGTGAACACCATCCGTATGCCGCCAGAATCGGTGGAGGTCTTCGCCGTGGGCGAGCGGAGTTCGGTGGCCCGGAGCGAGCCGGAGTCGCTGCTGGTCTCCAGCGCACCGCCGACGTCCTGGATCGTGAGCGATCCGGAGTCGGAGTGAGCGGTGACACTGCCGGCGATGTGCCGCACCGTCTGTGAGCCCGAATCGCTGCCCGCGTCGACCGCCGCCACGCCCTCGATGTCGATGCGGCCGCTGTCGGTACCTGCACGTACGCTCACCGCGGCGGGCACGGTCAGGTCGTAGTCGACACGGCACCGGGAGCAGCCCCTGCTGAAGGTCAGCGTGCCGTCGGCCAGCCGCTCCGTGGGGTGCGGCGTGCCGCTCTGGTAGTGCACGACGCGGTGGACCGTCACGCCGTCGCCGCTACCGGCCCGTACGACCACGTGGCCGTCACCCGCGTCAACCTGGAGACGGTTCACCGTTCCGGTGACGTGCGTGTCGGCGGGCGTGGTGCTGTGCCGGTAGTCGGCGAAGTGCACGCCCACGCCGCAGCCCGACGCGGTCAGGGCGATGACGGCGGCGATCGCCACACTGCGGCTGTTCACGGATGACTCCTCAAGGTCGGCTTGAGAAGAACGCTACGGGAGCCTCGACCCCCGTCCCATGTGGCTGGCATGCCGGGTGAAGGTGGGGCTAACCCCAACACACGACCACCGGGGTCAGTCCTCTTTCTTCTCCTCGTCCGGGTCGACGATCGGCATGGCGGCCGTCTCGTCGAACGCGTCCTGCTCGGGGAGGCCGCGGACGTCGTCCAGGTCACCCTTTGCCAGCGACTCCCAGTTGCTCGAGTCCTTCAGCCGGTCGAAGCCGCGGCGGATGCTGTCCCAGCTCTCGTCCGCCAGCGGAGTGCCGATGTCGGAGGAGTCGATGGGGCCGTCGCTCAGCGGGTCGGGCTCCTGGCCGCCCGCGACGCGGTAGTCCTGGCGCGCGGGCGGGTGGTGCCCGTTGGAGCCGTTGCCGTCCGTGGGAGTACGGGCGGGCGGCTCGTACGGCTCCAGCGACGAGAACGGCTCCTCCGGATCGTAGGACTCACGAGCCGGCTCGGCCGGGCGGCCGTCCCAGGCGCCGGGCGCGGACGGCGAGGGTGCGGGGAGCTCCCAGGAGGGGGCGTCGGGGGAGGGATCGTCCCAGGACATGGATTCGGCCGGAGCCTGGTCCCAGGACGGGGTCTCGGCCGGAGCCTGGTCCCAGGAGGGCGGCTCGGCCGGAGGCCGGTCCCGGAACTGCGAGTCGGCCGGGGGGTGCTCCCAGGAGTCCACGGGGGCCGGCGCCTCGGGCCTGGTCTCCCAGGGGGAGTCGGACGGGTCCTGGCCCCACGGCGACACGTCGGCCGGGGGTGGTTCGGAGGCCTCCGGCGGCCTGCGCTCCCACGGTGACAGACCCGAGGGCGACCCTGCCGACGACGGCCGGCGTGGCGCGGCGGCGGCCGGCCGGCGCTCCCATGGCGCCACCTCGGCGGAGTTCGCGGGCACCGGTGGTGAGGAGTCCGGCTCGGGCGTGCCCTCCTCGTCGTCATCGCTGGGGCGCCGCCGCCGCTGCCGCCACCCGAGTATCAGGCTGAGCAGGATCAGCGTGCCGCCACCGCTCAGGACGGCGATGAGCATGAGGTCAGGGCCGTGCTCGGCGGGGGAGGCGGTGGGCCGGGAGCTCGACTGCGGCCGTTCGACGGACGTGCCGCCGTGCTCGGCCTTGTTGATGTGCGCGGCCATCCGCAGGGCGCCGTACGCGTCGACGACCCCCGTGCCGATCTCGTTGCTGCGGCCGTCGGGCGGCCGATGCGTCGCCCCCTCCTCCAGGGCCTGCTTGACCTCCGGCGGAGTGAGGTTCGGGTAGCGGGCCTTGACGAGAGCGCTCATGCCCGCCACGAAGGCGGCGGACGAGCTCGTGCCGGTTCCGAGGATGTACCCGTGACCCGCGGCGTCGGCGCTCACGATCTCGACCCCGGGCGCCGCGACCGAGATGTAGGTGTGCCGGTTGGTGAACTTGGCGGCCTTGAACTCGCGGTCCACGGCGCCGACCGCGATCACTCCGGGATAGGCCGCCGGGTAGTTGCGCCGGTTGGCGCCGTTGCCGTCGTTGCCGGCCGACGCGATGAGCACGGAGCCTTTGCCGATCGCGTACTTGATCGCGGCTTCTTCGGCGCTGTTGCCGTTGTAGAAGAGGTTGCCGCCGCCGAGCGACATGCTGATGACCTGCGCGCCGTGGTCGGCGGCGTACCGGATGCCCTTCGCGACCGCGTCGCGCGCGCGGTCGACCTGGTCGTGGTCGCCCCGTAGCGGGTCGTTCAGCTCCCAGGTCACCCGGATCGAGAGGATCTTGGCGTCGGGCGCGACGCCCATGACGCCCGCGGCGGCGCCCGTCCCGTGTCCGTGGCCCGCGACCAGGCTCGCCATCTCGGTGCCGTGCCGGCCCCAGTACTTGCCGCCGGGCTTGCGCGTGTGGCCGGTGAAGTCGGGGCCGTCGATGACGCGTCCGCTCAGGTCGGCCTGGTGACCGTCGACACCAGTGTCCAGGACGGCCACGGTCACGCCGTTGCCGCGGGAGTACTTCCACGCCCGCGGGATGTGGAGGGCGTCGAGGGTCCACTGCTGGCCGCGGTAGAGGTCGGTCGGCGCCGTACGCGCCGCCGGCTGGGACGGCCGGGCGGGCGAGGCGGACTGGGCGGCGGGGACCGAGAGCACGCCCACCGCGACGCTGACCAGCACTGCCGACGCCACCCGGGGAAGGGCACGGCGTACTTCGGACAAGTGCACCGGATTCCCTCCCGGCTATCGACAGCGAACGTAATTCTGCCACGGCCTGAGGTCAGATGCTTACGCGTTCGAATGTCACCTGCACGGTGATCGGTGAGAATATGGTCGAAATCTCAGTCAATGTGTACGGTGCACGGTGTACGCGTTCCGGGCCTGTGCTCCCGATGGCCGCGCGCGGCGTCATCCGCGCACCCCTTCCCTGGCGGCCATCCGGACTACCGGCCCGGATTCGTCTGCGCCGAAAGGCGTACATGCGGAGCCGCCTCACGTGGGACGCGGACGCGCGACCGTGCCGTCACCATCAACACCATGAACGCGATGACGCTGACCGCGAACGGTCCCTGGCACGACGGCCACTCCACCGCATGGTGGCCGATCTTCCCGATCGGCTTCGGCCTCTTCTGGCTGCTCGTCCTCGGCGGCGGCTACTACCTGCTGTCGAAGCGCACGCGGTCGGGCGGTGGCGCCGAGCGGGTACTCGCCGAACGCTATGCGCGTGGCGAGATCGACGAGGAGGAGTACCGCGAACGGCTGGCCGTGCTGCGCACCTAGGCTCTACGGGGCGCAGTCGTCGGCGCGGGCCGCCTCGATCGAGGTCTCCAGCTCGGCGGCCTCCATGGGGTAGTTCGCCGCCGCCTCCGCGAAGCGCCCGAGCAGCCCGGCGAACATGCTCCGCTCCTCGTCGGTCCAGTCGGCGACGAGCCGGGCGATGAAGCGCCGCCGGAACTCGTCGGTCAGTCTCCTGACCCGTTCCCCGGACTCCGTCAGCCGCAGGTGCGCGCGGCGCGCGTCGACCGGGGACGGGGTACGGGAGACGAACCCCGCGTCGATGGCGTGGCCGACGAGCCGGCTGGCGGTCGAGGGGTCGATGTCGAGGTAGTCCGCGACGGCGCCCACGGTGACCTCGCCCCGTCCTTCGCCCTGGCCCGCGATGGCGTGGATCACCAGCAGGCTGGACAGCTGGATGGGGCGCCCGCCCTGTCCGCACTGTTCGCGCAGGCGCTGCAGCAGATGCGGTTTGGCCCAGAGCCGGCGGAGCTGGAATGCCGCGCGTTCGATCTCCGTCACACTCGCGTCGATGTGCGGACTCACATCGTCACAGTAGTTGAGATGGGTGACCATGAATGCCGTCCGGTTTCGGCCGATTTATCGTCTTGCATCTCATCCCCACCAGAAGGCCGTCGCGATGATGCCGTACAAGACGATCAAAGTCGCGCCCTCGAGCCAGTTCGACTCGCCGTCGAGCACCACCAGGACGGTGATGACGATCGACATGATGAGCACGGCGATGAGCAGCGGTGACAGCACCAGCGTGAAGGACGCTCCCACCAGCGGGGAGAGCAGGACCAGGGCGGGCGCGACGACGAGCGCGATCTGCAGGGGACTCTGCAGGATCACCGACAGCGCGTAGTCGGACTGGTTCTTGAGGGCGAGCTGGATGCCGACGACGTTCTCGACGGCGTTGCCGGCGATCGCGACGATGACCAGGCCGGCGAACGCCTCGGAGATGCCGAGCGTGTGGATCGCGGGCTGGAGGGCGCCCACGAACCAGTCCGACACGAACGCCGCGCCGACGCCGGTGATCGCCAGCATGGCCAGCGCGAGCGCCAGCGGCCAGGAATGCTCCGACGACTCCGCGGCCTCGTCGGCACTGTCGGCAGCGTCGGCAGCGTCGGCTTTGGGGGCGGCCTTCTGTCGGCGGAGCGAGGCCGGGAGCGAGGCCACGAACAGCCCGAGCAGCAGGACCGACACCACGATCGACAACGTCCGCTCGTGCAGGGCGGCCTTGGACGCGTGCGAACCCAGCGCCGAGGTGAGCGACGGGACGAGCAGCGCCGCGACGGACAGCACCATGAGCATCGACATCGTCCGCGCGGCCTCGCCGCCGAACGTCTGCCGGCCGTGCTTGATGCCGCCGAACAGGAACGCGAGGCCGAGGACCAGCAGGACGTTCGCCAGGATCGACCCGACGATCGTCGCGGTCGCGACGTCGTACAGCTTCGCCTTCAGCGCGAACAGCACGACGAACAACTCGGGAAGGTTTCCCAGAGCGCTTTGGACGACGCCGGTGGCACCGGCGCCCAGCCGGTCGCCCAGCGCCTCGACGCTGCGGCCCACCAGGCTCGCCAGCAGTGCGAGCGCGATCGCCGCGACGACGAAGGGCGCGACGTTTCCACCGAGCTTCGCGTAATAGGCGATCCCGGCCATCGCCGCGGCCACGGCGGTGATGATGCTCAGGCGCCAGTCAGAGCGTGTGAAACCCATGGGGAAGATCATGCCTCATGGGACCTGCCGTCTTGACCCTTACTTGACCATCGGCGAGCGAGCTCCGAAAGTCGCCGTGGCCGGGTGGAGAAACGGGTCCCGGATCACGTCGCGATGGCGATGCGCACGTGCGCTCCGGGTGGCAGCCCGAGGCGCTGGGCCGCGTTGCCGGAGTTGACGGCGAGGGCCACCTGACCGGCCGCGTCCGTGTACGCGACGAGCTCTCCGGGAGGTACGGACCCGAACGTCTCGCCGTAGGACACCCGCCGCGAATGCCGCCCGAGCGTGACCGTGAGGGCCTCGCCGTACCGGGCGCCGATCCGGTCCAGGTCGGCCCCGGTGACCGACAGCTGGACGTTGCCGAACCGGTCGACCGTGACAACCTCGCCCTCGGCCATGTCGTCCCGTACGTTGCGGGCCGGCGGCGGCAGCCGGACGAGGCCGGCCGGGTCGATCTCCTCGCCGACCGTCGCGACCTCACGGCCCGCGGCGATGTGGGCCGCCACCGGAGAGAAGATGTCCCGGCCATGGAACGTCGCCGACACCGGATCGAGCCACAGCCCCCGGTCGGTCAGCTCGAACGCCCGTATCTCCTCGTCCGTGGCCGCCCATGACAGCACGCCGTTGTCCGGCCCGACGAAGACGCGGTCGCCGACGGCCACCGCGACCGCGCGGCGCCGTGTGCCCACCCCCGGGTCGATCACGGCGACGTGCACGCCGGCCGGGAGGTAGGGGACCGTCTGCGCCATGACCGCGGCGCCGCGGCGTACGTCGCCGGGAGGCACGAGGTGGGTGATGTCGATGATGCGCGCGGGTGGGCAGATGCTCGCGATGACCCCGTGACATGCGGCGACGAACCCGTCTTCCAGCCCGTAGTCGGTCAGTAGCGTTACGCAGTGCTTCGGCGTCACAGTTCAGGCTACGCCCGCCGGCATCCGCGAGAACACCGCGAACATGTCGGTGATCACGCGTAGCATGACAGCCCCCCGAACCCGTACAGAGGGGACCTGATGCAACCGGCGGACGCCCGGGGCGATGGCCCTGAAAACGAAGGTGACGGCGGCCTGGCCGACCGTGACTTGGCGATTCTTTCGTTCGAGCGGCAGTGGTGGAAGTACGCGGGTGCCAAAGAACAGGCCATCCGTGAAAACTTCGACATGTCCTCGACCCGCTACTACCAGCTGCTGAGCCTGCTCATCGACCGTCCCGAAGCGCTCGAGCACGACCCCATGCTCGTGAAGCGACTGCGGCGTCAGCGTTCGCAGCGCCAGCGCCAGCGGGCGGCCCGCCGGCTCGGCATCCGCACCTGAACGAGCTCGCGAAGACGGCGCACCCCGCATGCGACGCGGCCGTGCGCGTGCCGGCGCGCGCCACACCGTCCGTCGCGCCCAGCGGGGCGTACGCCGCCGTCCCGCTACCGCCTGCCGCACCGCGGCGAGCGTACGGCGCCAACCTGCGGCGATGTGGATAGGCTGAGCGACCCATGAACGTTGAGTCACGTACGGCCGCCGGCACCGAAGGCCTGTCCGCGATCAAGACGCGGCCCGGCGCGGCATTGGCCGCCTTCGACTTCGACGGCACTCTCGCGCCCATCGTCGATGACCCCGAGTCCGCTCGCGCCCAGGACGGGGCGGTCACGGCACTCGCCGAGCTGGCACGCCACATCGGCAAGGTCGCCGTCATCACCGGCCGCCCCGCCGCGGTCGCGGTGGAGTACGGCGGCCTCGCCGGCATCGACGGTCTCGTGGTGCTCGGCCAGTACGGCCGCGAGCGGTGGGAGAACGGCACGGTCGACACGCCGGAGACGCCGCCGGGCGTCGCCGAGGCGCGGGTGAAGCTCCCCAAGATCATCGCGACGGCGCCGGAAGGTGTCGTCATCGAGGACAAGGGACACGCCCTCGCGGTGCACACGCGGCGCGCGGCCGAGCCCGAGGTCGCCCTCGAACGCCTGCGCGGCCTCATCGCCGCGCTCGCCGAGCGGAGCGGACTGGTCATGGAGCCCGGCCGTTTCGTGCTCGAACTCCGCCCGCCGGGAATGGACAAGGGCGCCGCGCTGCGCTCACTCGCCACCGAGCTCGGCAGCGCGGCGGTCCTCTACGCCGGCGACGACCTGGGCGACCTGGCCGCCTTCGACGCCGTCGAGGCGCTTCGCGCCGAGGGAGTGCCGGGCGTCAAGGTGTGCAGCGGCTCCGACGAGGTGATCGCGCTGGCCGAGCGCGCCGACCTCATCGTGGACGGCCCGCCCGGGATCGTGCGCCTGCTCGAGTCCCTCACGAGCGAACTCTTCTGACGCCTCCGGTCCGGCGAACCCCTCTCAGCCCTCGTCGTCGGCGAGGATGCCGTACAACCGCCTTCGCGCGTCGTTGATCACGTCGAGGGCGCGGTTGCGCTGGTCCTCGCTGCCGGCGTGCATGACCTGGCGGAGCGCCATCGCCAGCTGTCCCATCGCCTTGTGCACGTGTGTGGCCGCCTCGCCGGCGTCCTCGGTGATCTCGGCCCACGGTGGGGCCTCCTGGGTCTCGGCCTCGGCGCGCCCGGCGTCGGCCAGCGCGAACAGGCGCTTGCCGGACGACTGCTCGCCGGAGATCAGCCCTTCGTCCTCCAGTAGCTGCAGCGTGGGATAGACCGATCCGGGGCTCGGCCGCCACAGCCCGCCGGTACGGCTCTCCAGCTCCTGGATCATCTCGTAGCCGTGCATGGGCCGCTCGGCGAGCAGCGCCAGGATCGCCGCGCGGACGTTCCCGCGCTTCGTGCGGCGACCGCCGCGGCCACCGCGTCCGCGCGGGCCGAAGCCCGGGCCGAAACCGGGCCCCCAGCCGCCGAAGGCCGCCCGCTCCTCGCTGTGCATGGATCGTCTGTGCATGACCATCTCCCCAACGATCTATTAGCGATATATCGTACGCGATCCTCGACGGAGAAGCCGCCGCACAGAGGTCAGATCGTGGCGTGGATGCTGTTGAGGATGCGTTCGGTGAGGTCCGGAGGGCCGGTCTGCTTGATCCGGACCCACATCGCGAACCTGTTCGCGGAGTCGCGCAGGCCGACCTCGTTGACGGTGATCGAGCCACCGCACTTCCACGGCGTGATCCGGCCTCTCAGCGAGCCGTGGCGGTACGCGCGCTCGGGTCCGCGCGCGCAGCGCGCGCTGTGGTTGCCCAAGCCGACCGGTGGCAGCTGGAACTGCAGGTCACGGGTCAGCCCGGCGAACACTCCGGGGACCGCCACATCGTCCCGGACGAACTGGTCATAGTCGGGTGTGGCCCGCAGCGCGGGCGCGGTCGCGCCGTCGCTCACCGAGACGGGCCACCGGTTGTGCTCTTTCTGGAGCTTCCAGGACGGCGGCACTTTGAGGCTCAGCCGCCCCGTCGTGTCGGTGACGTTGACCAGGTCCTCGCCGTGCTCGACCGTCACTTGCGGCTTGTCCGGGGAGGAGCCCGCCAGCCGGGCGATGGTGTACGCGCCGCCACCGCCGGCGACGAGGACCCCGGCGAGCCCGGCGGCGACGAGGATCCGGCTGCGGCGCGTCTCTCCGGTGCGCACCCCGTGATCGGTGTGGCCGGCCGGTTCGTGCCGGGGGAGCGGGAAGTCCACGACCGTCTTGTCCGCGGGGCCCTCCACGCTCGGCAGCGGCTGCCGCATCGTCTCCTCGTGCGAAGGCGCGCCGCGGTGACGGCCACGGCCGCTGGAGGAGGCTTCCGTCCTCGTCGGGTCGGCCACCGTAGGGTCGCCGTGCACCGGCGAGCTGCCGCTCGCGGTCGGATCGCCCGCGGTCGAGTCCTCGGCCACGGTGTGGTCCGCGGATGGGGCGGGTTCGGCGGGCGCGAACCGGATCGGGACGCTCAGTGCCGCCGCGAACGCCTCCGCGGACGGCCAGCGGCGTTCGCGGTCGGCCTCCAGGGCCCGCATCACGATGTCGTCCACGGCGGGCGGCAGGCCGGGCCGGATCGCGCTGGGCGGCACGAGCACCGGCGCCGTGCTCGGCGCGCGGCCGGTGACCAGGTGGTAGGTCAGCGCGCCCAGGCCGTACACGTCGGCGCGCACGTCGAGGCCACCGCCGAACCTCGCCTGTTCCGGTGACATGTACCCGGGGGTGCCGACCGGCAGGGTGAACGCGCCCGAGGCGTGCGCGAGCGCCTTGGCGAGACCGAGATCGGCGATCAGGAGGCGTTCGCCACCGTCCGTGGTCGACTGGAACAGCACGTTCGACGGCTTGAGGTCGCGGTGAATGACCCCCAGCCGGTTGATGACCTCGACGCCATGGGCGACCTCGGTGGCCAGCCGCAGCGCCTCGGCGGTGCTCAGGTCACGCTTTCTCATCCGATCCGAGAGCGTCCCGAGATCGGCGTAGGACATCACGAAGTACGGGCGCCCGTCGTCGAGCTCACCGATGTCGTGCACGCGCACGAGGCGTTCGGAGTCGGCGCGGCGCAGGATCTTGGCCTCTTCGAGGAACCGGTTGCGCACGTCAAGGTCGTCGAGCAGTCCGCCGGCCAGTACCTTCACCGCGACTTGGGCGTCGAGTACCTCGTCGTGGGCAAGCCACACGGAGGCGAATGCTCCTGATCCAAGAACGCGATCGATTCGGTAACGGCCGACGGCCGGAGGCATGGACACCCCCGTATCATGCCCAATACGGGGCGATGGTGAGGGCGAGGACAGGTCATGGCGTACGACGAGCGGACTGAGGAATTGGCTCAGCGGGCCGCCGACGGAGACCGGGAGGCTCTCAACGCACTACTGCGAGTGATCGAGCCCGACGTCCTGCGGCACTGCGCGCGGTTCCTGCCGTGCAGACAGGATGCCGAGGAAGCGTGTCAGGACGCGTTGATGCAGGTGGCAAGGAACATCAACCGTTTCGAGGGCCGGTCGCGCTTCACCACGTGGCTGCACGTCGTGGTGGCCAACTCCGCGCGGTCGACCTACCGCTCGCTCAAGCGCCGCTCGATGGAGCAGGCCGGCGAGCTGCCGGAGCAGCGTCCCGATCCGCGCCGTACGAGCGTCATCGCCGGCTCCCGCGTGGACATCCTCGACGCGATGGAGGACCTGGAGCGCCGCAAGCCCGACCTCATCGAGGCGCTGGTGCTGCGCGACGTGTCCCAGCTGGAGTACAGCGAGATCGCCACCCAGCTCAACCTGCCGCTCGGCACGGTCAAGTCACGGATCCACGAGGCCCGCAAGCAGGTACGCCAGTCCCTCGGCGACAGCTACACCTGACCGGGGCTACCTCAGGGCGGCGAGCTGGTCGGCGAGCCAGCGCTGCGGGGGCAGGGCGGTGGCCGCCTCGGCGAGGCGCTTGCACCTCTCGGCGCGCTCGTCCGGCGGCATGAGCAGCGCCTGGTGCAGCGCCTCGGCGGTCTGTGTCACGTCGTAGGGGTTCACCATGATGGCGTCGTCGCACATCTCGCCGGCGGCACCGGCCTCGCCGGACAGCACCAGCGCACAGCCGTTCCGTGACAGCGTTGGGCCCTCCTTGGCGACGAGGTTCATGCCGTCGCGGATCGGGTTCACCAGCAGCACGTCGGCCATCCCGTACGCGGCCAGCGAGCGCGGATAGTCGTCGTTGACCTGCAGGATCAGCGGATCCCACGAGTCACGGCCGAACTCATCGGAGATCTCCGCCGCGATCCGCTGCACGGCCGCGGTGTACTCCCGGTACTCCGGCAGGTCGTGCCGCGACGGGTAGGCGAAGGCCAGGTGCACGACCCGGCCGTGCCATTCCTGGTGCTTGGCGAGCAGCTCGCGGTAGGCGGCCAGGCCGCGCACGATGTTCTTGGACAGCTCGGTGCGGTCGATGCGCACGATGAGCCGCCGGTCGCCGACCTGCTCGCGCAGCGCGGCGGCGCGGGCGGTCACGTCCGGCTCGGCGGCGCGTGCGCGCAGCGCGTCGCCGTCGACGCCGAGGCCGTGCACGCCGACACGCGTGACGTGCCCGCGATGGGAGACCGTACGCGCCCGGCGGTCGACGCTCGCCCGCAGGACCGCGGCGCAGCAGTCGAGGAACGCCTCGGCCCACCGCTCGGTCTGGAAGCCGGCGTGGTCGGCGCCGAGGATGCCCTCCAGGACCTGCCGCCCGATGTCGTCCGGCAGCAGCCGGTAGTACTCCGGCGGGGCCCACGGCGTGTGGGAGAAGTGCGTGATCTTCACGTCGGGCCTGCGCTCGCGCAGCAGCGTGGGGACGAGCGCGAGGTGGTAGTCCTGCACGGCGATCTTCGCGCCGGGAGAGGCGTCACGGGCCAGCGCGTCCGCGAACGCCGCGTTGTACGCCTCGTAGGACTGCCAGTCGCGGCGCGAACGGGCGTCGAAGTGCGGCTTGTTCGGCGTGTCGAACAGCATGTGGTGCACGAACCACAGTGTCGAGTTGGCGACCGCGTTGTAGGCCCGGTGGAACGTCCCCGCCGGGATGTCCAGCATCCGGACCGCGCCGACGTCCGGGACGTCCAGCCGCCCGTCGGCTACGCGCCGGGCGGCGGCCCGGTCGGCGTCCGACAGAGTGGCGCAGATCCACAGGATGTCACCGCTGAGCCCGGCGAGGGCGGAGACGAGACCGCCGCCACCGCGACGCATCGACAGGGTCCCGTCGTCGGCCAGCGAGAACGAGACAGGGCCGCGGTTGGATGCGACGAGCACCTGCGTGTCAGCCATGGGGGGAGGGTAACCGGCCGTTGTTAACAGCGATCGCCAAAGGTCGGCAGCTGCCCGATTCGTAACCATACGGTTGCTGTACGTAGGTGGTATTCGTACTCTGGGGCGTCTCGTGACCTGAGACCCCGGCTGGCCAAGAACCGGTCAGTCGCGTATACAATTCCCGATACAACTTAATACCGCTCATCCAGAGGGGTGGAGGGACCGGCCCGTTGAAGCCCCGGCAACCCTCCCGGACATGCGGTCATCAGCGCGGCCATCGCCGCGCCGCAACTCGCCGAATCTGACGCGAGGCCGCCCGGGACAGGTGCCAACTCCGGCTCGTGACCAAGGTGGCACGAGTAAAGATGAGGAGAGAGGCCTCGCTCCATGTCGCTGACTGCCGTCCCGAACCTCGGCCCCGCGACCGCACTCACCTGCCGTGAGTGCGGACAGTCCTACGATCTCGGCCCGCGCTACGCCTGTGAGCAGTGTTTCGGCCCGCTCGAGGTCACCTACGACTACTCCAACGTGAGTCGTGAGCGGATCGAGGCGGGTCCCCGCAACATCTGGCGCTACCGTGACCTGCTTCCGGTGCCGCCGAACGTCACCGAGACACCCAACACCGAGCCCGGCTTCACCCGCCTGGTCCGCTCCGACAACCTCGCCGAGTCGCTCGGCCTGCGGTCGCTGTGGGTCAAGGACGACAGCGGCAACCCCACGCACTCCTTCAAGGACCGGGTCGTCGGAGTCGCACTGGCGGCCGCGCGCGAGCTCGGCTTCAAGGTGCTGGCCTGCCCGTCCACGGGCAACCTCGCCAACGCGGTGGCCGCCGCTGCGGCACGCGCGGGCATCCGCAGCGCGGTGTTCGTACCCTCGAACCTCGAGCAGCAGAAGATCGTCGCCACCGCGGTGTACGGCGGGACGTTCGTGACCGTCGACGGCAACTACGACGACGTCAACCGGCTGGCCTCCGAGATCGCCGGCGAGCAGGAGGACTGGGCGTTCGTCAACGTCAACGTCCGCCCGTACTACGCCGAGGGTTCCAAGACGATCGGATACGAGGTGGCCGAGCAGCTCGGCTGGCGCCTCCCCGACCAGATCGTGGTGCCGATCGCCTCCGGCGCGCAGCTCACCAAGATCGACAAGGCGTTCCAGGAGCTCATCACGCTCGGCCTGGTGGAGGACAAGCCGTACAAGGTGTTCGGCGCCCAGGCGACCGGCTGCTCGCCGGTGGCCGCGGCGTTCAAGGCCGGGCACGACGTCGTACGGCCGGTGAAGCCCGACACGATCGCCAAGTCCCTGGCCATCGGCAACCCGGCCGACGGTCCGTACGTCCTGGACGCGGTCCGGCGGACGGGCGGTGCCATCGAGGACGTCTCCGACGAGGAGGTCATCGAGGGCATCGGGCTCCTCGCCCGTACCGAGGGCATCTTCGGCGAGACGGCCGGTGGCGTCACCCTGGCCTCGCTGCGGAAGCTGGTGGCCTCGGGCGCGCTGGACCCGGCCGCCGAGACGGTCATGATCAACTCCGGCGACGGACTGAAGACTCTCGACGCCGTCGCGGCGGTCGCCCGGCCGTCCGCGAACATCGCCCCTTCGTTCGACGCATTCCGAAAGGCGGGCCTGGCATGAGCTCGATCAGCGTGCGAATCCCCACGATCCTGCGCAGCTACACGGGTGGCGAGTCCGAGGTGAAGGCCTCGGGAGCGACGGTACGAGAGGTCGTCGCCGACCTGGACGCCAGTTTCTCCGGGATTGCTGCCCGAATCCTTGATGAAAACGGCAAGATCCGCCGTTTTGTGAATGTTTACGTGGGTGAAGAGGATGTGCGCTTCGCCGACGGACTCGACACCGTTACGCCCGATGGCGCGCAGATCTCGATCATCCCCGCGGTGGCCGGCGGCTAGGCATACGAGCGAGTCAGGGCGTTTTTCCCTTCACTTGGCAAAGTTCCCATTTCAATGATCCTTGATTGACCAGGATCGGCCGTCCGATCATCTTGGGTAAAGGGTGTTCCACGGACGGTAGCCGTGTGTATGGTCGGCGATGGTCATCGCGGCTCGATCCGTGCTGGCCATCGGGTTCCGCGCCTCCGGCGGGCCCGTGTCGGTAGCCGTGGGAATGACCACGGGGAATTGCCTGGTGGGAGTTGTTAGGAATGGCACAAGGCACCGTCAAGTGGTTCAACGCGGACAAAGGCTACGGCTTCATCGCGGTCGACGGTGGCAGGGACGTGTTCGTGCACTATTCGGCCATCGTGGCTGATGGCTACCGCAGCCTTGAGCAGGGGCAGCGGGTCGAGTTCGAGATCACACAGAGCGACCGGGGTCCGCAGGCGGAGTCGGTCCGCATGCTCTGATCCGCATAGCTCGGACGAGGCCCGGCGCATCGAGCGCCGGGCCTCGCTGCGTGTCCGATGCCTGGTGGGAGAGTTATGGCTTGCACTCGCTGGGGTAGAGTGCTAAACACAACGTTGGCACTCTGATGTTGAGAGTGCCAACGCCAAGTAAGTGATCGAGGCGACGAGGCCTCTCACCCCGGCGACGGCATGGTAGTCGCCGGTGAGGTCGTCCGTCGCGGGCGTCGACTCGATCCAGTTGATAGCCACCCCGTTCCGGGAGGATCTGGAGCCTATGGCTGCAAAGATGATCGCGTTCGACGAGGAAGCACGACGCGGCCTCGAACGCGGCATGAACCAGCTCGCCGACGCCGTGAAGGTCACCCTTGGCCCCAAGGGTCGCAACGTCGTGCTGGAGAAGAAGTGGGGCGCCCCCACGATCACCAACGACGGTGTCTCGATCGCGAAGGAGATCGAGCTCGAGGACCCGTGGGAGAAGATCGGGGCCGAGCTCGTCAAGGAGGTCGCGAAGAAGACCGACGACGTCGCGGGCGACGGCACCACCACGGCAACCGTTCTGGCTCAGGCGCTGGTCCGCGAGGGCCTGCGCAACGTCGCCGCCGGCGCCAACCCGATGTCCCTCAAGCGGGGCATCGAGTCCGCCGTCGAGCGCGTGAGCGAGGAGCTTTCCAAGATTGCCAAGGATGTGGAGACCAAGGAGCAGATCGCTTCCACGGCCTCCATCTCCGCCGGCGACCCCTCGATCGGCGAGATGATCGCCGAAGCGATGGACAAGGTCGGCAAGGAAGGCGTCATCACCGTCGAGGAGAGCCAGACCTTCGGCCTCGAGCTTGAGCTCACCGAGGGCATGCGCTTCGACAAGGGATACGTCTCCCACTACTTCGTGACCGACCCGGAGCGTATGGAGGCCGTCTTCGACGACCCGTACATCCTGATCGCCAGCTCGAAGATCTCGGCCAACAAGGACCTCGTGCCGGTTCTCGAGCAGGTCATGCAGAGTGGCAAGCCGATGGTCATCATCGCCGAGGACGTCGAGGGCGAGGCCCTGGCCACGCTGATCGTCAACAAGATCCGCGGTGTCTTCAAGTCCGTCGCCGTCAAGGCTCCGGGCTTCGGTGACCGCCGCAAGGCCATGCTGCAGGACATCGCGATCCTGACCGGTGGCCAGGTCGTCAGCGAGGACATCGGCCTCAAGCTGGAGAACACCACGCTCGACATGCTCGGCCAGGCCAAGCGTCTCGTGGTGACCAAGGACGAGACCACCGTCGTCGATGGCGCCGGCAACTCCGAGGACATCGCGGGCCGGGTCAACGAGATCCGGGTCGAGATCGAGAACAGCGACTCGGACTACGACCGCGAGAAGCTCCAGGAGCGCCTCGCCAAGCTGGCCGGCGGCGTCGCCGTCATCAAGGCCGGCGCGGCGACCGAGGTCGAGCTCAAGGAGCGCAAGCACCGCATCGAGGACGCCGTCCGCAACGCGAAGGCAGCCGTTGAGGAGGGCATCGTCCCCGGTGGTGGCGTCGCGCTGCTGCAGGCGGGTGCCGGTGCGTTCGACAAGATCGAGCTTGAGGGCGACGAGGCCACTGGTGCCACGATCGTCAAGCGCGCTCTCGAAGAGCCGCTCAAGCAGATCGCGATCAACGCCGGCCTCGAGGGCGGCGTCGTGGCGGAGCGGGTTCGCTCGCTCCCGCCGGGCGAGGGCCTCAACGCCGCGACCGGTGAGTACGTCAACATGTTCGACGCCGGGATCATCGACCCGGCCAAGGTGACGCGTTCGGCACTGCAGAACGCCGCTTCCATCGCGGCGCTCTTCCTGACGACCGAGGCCGTCATCGCGGAAAAGCCCGAGAAGAACGCGGCTCCGGCCGCTCCTGACGCGGGTGGCATGGACTTCTAGGTCCGGCAAGCAGAAGGGGCGGTCCTCGGTGCTGGGGCCGCCCCTTTCGCATGCGCGCTTTAGGACATCTCTGCCGAACATGCCCTAATTACCGATCCGATATCTGTCCCGTATGTGCCGGTCCGGCCGGAGTCGTAAACTTCGCGCGTGGATCTCTTCAACTCCCCTGTGCTCGTTTACGACCAGCCGCCGGAGATGTTCTCGGTCCAGGCGAAGTACACCATCTGGAATCCGCAGGGCCATCCGGTCGCGAACGTCGCCGAGCAGGGCGTCAATGGCGCCCAGAAGGCCTGGCGTGTACTCAACCAGCGCCGTAACGACCAGGCCAAGCGGGACCTGCTGGTGACCCGGCCTGATGGCATGCCCTTTTTCTGGGTGAACAAGCCGTACTCCTATGTCGGCACGCCCAAGATCGATGTCGTCACGCCCCAGGGGCAGTTGATCGGCCATCTTCGGAAAAAGGCCCTGCAGGGGTACGAGATGCTGGATGCCTATGGCCGCCAGATCGGCTACTTCGACTACATGCGCGCCCAGGTCACGGACTGGCAGAACATCTCGATCGCGAGCTTCCGCCGGGCCGGGGGAGCGGGCGACCGCCTGGCGCAGATGTTCAGCGGAGCGGATCGGTACGTCCTCCAGCTGAACTTCCAGCTGCCCGAGCCCATCCGTACGCTGACGCTGGCCTGCCCGCTGGCCTACGACACCACCCGGTCCTCCAACCGCGGCCTGGGCGGCGTCCTCGGCGCCTAGGGCGTGTCTGACAAACCCTCGTCCGGCTGCGCGACGCCCAGGCGGCGCCTCGCCGCGTTGTCGTCGGTCGCCAGCCAACACCAGGCTGACTCCCTCCTCCGCCTTGCGACGCACCACCTGGACGCCGCTCGCTACGAACAGGATTTGTCAGACACGCCCTAGGGCCTAGAGGGGCTCACCGGACTCCAGCAGCGTCTTGAGACTGGACAGGATCACCGGCCAGCCGTTGCTGACGCCCTTGAGGATCTCGCTGCCGGGCTCGAAGCCACCGTGGGTGACGGTCAGCTTGACGGCCGACGCGGTCGGCTCGATGTCGAAGGTCACCTGGGTCCGGGGTTCCGCGGCGTAGGCCTTCAGGGTCTCCTCGGGCACGTCGCCCGACTCCGCCCACTCCGCGGTGAAGGTGTGCCAGGTGTAGGAGAGCCGCCGGTAGGGGTCGGAGACGAGGACCACCTGCTCAGGGTCGCGGGTCTCCGCGCCGCGCTCCCGCCAGACCATGGGCGCTCCCTCGGTCCAGTCGGACTCGAACTCCACGCCCCAGTAGCGGGCGGTGAACGCCGGGTCGGTGAGCGCCTGCCACAGCTTCTCCGGCGTCGTCTTGATGTGGGTGACGTAGACGAACTCGGGCTTGGTCATCGGGGCGTCCTCCAGTGCGGACTTCAGATCGGCGAGTGCGTGCACCCGCGTACGGTCGTAGCGGTTGATCCAGCGCTCGGTGATCTGGTTGATGGGTGCGGCGTTGAGGTAGTGCAGCTTCTCCCGGCCCTGCCGGACCGTCGTGACCAGGCCTGCCGCCTCCAGGACGGTCAGGTGCTTGGTGACGGCCTGCCGGCTCATGCCGGACTCGGCGCACAGCTCGCGCAGGGTCTGGCCGTTGCGGGCGTTCAGACTGTCGAGCAGCCTGCGCCGCGTCGCGTCCGCGAGTGCCTTGAAGACCGCGTCCATTCCCTGTCTCCGAACATAGGCAACCATTTGGTTGCATGACAATTTAGGCAGCCGGAAGGTTGCATGTCAAGAAACGGCTATACAACTTACCGGTTGTGCAAACCAATGGTTGTGGATACGGTCGGGGCATGGCAGTCGTTGAAGACGATTTGACGCTGGTGTTCTCGGCGCTGGCCGATCCCACCAGGCGGGCGATCCTGGAGCGCCTGGCCCAGGGCGACGCGACGGTGAACGAGCTCGCCGAGCCGTTCGCGATGACCCAGCAGGCGGTCTCCAAGCACGTCAAGGTGCTCGAGCACGCCCGCCTCATCTCGCGTACCCGGACCGCGCAGGCACGGCCCTGCGTTCTGGAGACGGTGCGTCTCGACGCGGCCGTCGGCTGGATCGCGCGTCACCGGCAGGTCTGGTCCGACCGGCACGACCGCCTGGAAGAGCACCTGGCCGTCCTGCGGGCCGGGCGGCGCGACGACGAGGAGACGACGCGATGACCGGGACGGGCGAGCTCACCTACCGGCGGGTGCATCGGGCCTCGCCCGAGCTGCTGTTCGACTGCATGACCACGCCGGAGCACCTCGCGCACTTCTGGGGTCCGGCCGGGACGAGCACGCCGGTCGGCGACATCGTCATCGACCTGAGGCCCGGCGGGGTCTTCGAGACCACCATGGTCAACGATGCCGACGGCAGCACCTACACCATGCGGGCCGTCTACGCCGAGATCCACCGGCCCGACCGCCTGGTGTGGATCGAGCCCGGCGTCGAGGGCGGCATGCGGACGACGATCACCTTCGTGGACCTGGAGGACGGGCGCACCGAGGTGGTCACCCATCAGACCAACGTGCCGGAGGCCTACCTCGGCGCCGAGGCGAGGGCCGGGTTCGCCACCAGCCTCGACCGCTTCGACGTCTACGTGGCCGGCCTGCGCGACGCCCAGGAACATCCACGGAGTTAGGGAGCACTCGATGCCGGTTGTCACCTCGGCCGACGGCACCGTGATCGCGTACGAGCGCACCGGCAGCGGGCCGGCGCTCGTCCTCGTCGACGGAGCCCTGTGCCATCGCGGGGGAGGGCCCATGCGGCCACTCGCCGCCCTGCTGCGGGACGGCTTCACCGTCTACGCCTACGACCGCCGGGGGCGGGGTGAAAGCTCCGACACGACGCCGTACGCGGTCGACCGGGAGATCGAGGACCTCCAGGCCCTCATCGAGGAGGCCGGGGGTACGGCCTACGTCTACGGGATCTCCTCGGGAGCCGCTCTCGCCCTGGCGGCCGCGGCCGCCGGCCCGTCGATCACCAAGGTGGCGCTCTACGAGCCGCCGTTCATGGCCGAGGTCGAGGACGGTGCGCGGATCACGGACTACTCCGAGCGGCTGAGCGAGCTGCTCGACGCACGGCGCGACGGCGACGCGGTGGAGCTGTTCATGACGAACGTCGGTGTTCCCGCGCCGGCCGTGGCCGGCATCCGGGCACAGCCGGGCTGGGCCGCCCTGGAGGCGGTCGCCCCGACGCTCGCCTACGACGACCAGGTGCTCGGCGACGGTGGCGTGCCGCGCGACCTGGCCGCGGCGGTCACCGTCCCGGCACTGGTCCTCGCCGGGACCGGCAGCCCGCAGGGTCTCCAGCAGGCCGCGAAGGCCACCGCGGACGCGCTCCCCACCGCCGGGCACCTGACCCTCGAGGGCCAGACGCACGACGTGTCCCCGGAGGCGCTGGCCCCCGCGCTGGCCGCCTTCTTCGCCGCCTGACGGCCGACGGCCCGGCTCAGATCTCCTTGTCGGCGAAGACGTCGTCGGCGTCGATGATGCGGTAGGCGTAGCCCTGCTCGGCGAGGAAACGCTGCCGGTGGGCGGCGTAGTCCTGGTCGAGGGTGTCGCGCGCGACGACGGAGTAGAAACGCGCGCCCTTGCCGGACGCCTTCGGCCGGAGCACCCGGCCGAGCCGCTGGGCCTCCTCCTGCCGCGACCCGAACGTGCCCGACACCTGGACGGCCACGGCCGCCTCGGGCAGGTCGATGGAGAAGTTGGCGACCTTGGAGACGATCAGCACCGAGATCTCGCCGCTGCGGAAGGCGTCGAACAGACGCTCGCGCTCCTTGATCTTGGTCTCACCCTTGATCACGGGAGCGTTGAGACGCTCACCGAGCTCGTCGAGCTGGTCGATGTACTGGCCGATCACCAGGGTCTGGTCGCCGCGATGGCGCTCGACCAGGGCCTCGACCACCGAGGACTTCGTCGGGGTGGTGGCGCAGAACCGGTAGCGGTCCTCCTGCTCGGCCGTCGCGTACGCGAGGCGCTCGGACTCGGTCAGCGTCACGCGTACCTCGACGCAGTCCGCCGGGGCGATCCAGCCCTGTGCCTCCATCTCCTTCCACGGAGCGTCGTAGCGCTTCGGGCCGATGAGGGAGAACACATCGCCCTCGCGGCCGTCCTCGCGTACGAGGGTCGCGGTCAGGCCGAGGCGGCGGCGGGTCTGCAGGTCGGCGGTCATCCGGAAGATCGGCGCCGGCAGGAGGTGCACCTCGTCGTACAGCACCAGGCCCCAGTCACGCGCGTCGAACAGCTCCAGGTGGGTGTAGACGCCCTTCCGCCGGGTCGTCATGACCTGGTACGTCGCGATGGTGACGGGACGGATCTGCTTCTTGGTGCCGGTGTACTCCCCGATCTCCTCCTCGGTCAGCGTCGTGCGCTTCAGCAGCTCCTGCTTCCACTGGTGCGCGGAGACGGTGTTGGTGACCAGGATCAGGGTGGTGGCCGACGCGTGCGCCATCGCCGCGGCGCCGACGATCGTCTTGCCCGCGCCACAGGGCAGCACGACCACTCCGGAGCCGCCGTGCCAGAAGGACTCCGCCGCGTCGCGCTGGTAGCCGCGCAGGCCCCAGCCGTTCTCGACCAGGTCGATCTGGTGCGCCTCGCCGTCGACGTACCCGGCGAGGTCCTCGGCCGGCCAGCCGATCTTCAGCAGCGCCTGCTTGAGCGTGCCGCGCTCGCTGGGGTGCACCGCCACGGTGTCGTCGTCGACGCGTGTGCCGAACATCGACTGGAGCTTCCGCGCGCGCAGTACCTCCTCCAGCACCGCACGGTCCGACGACGCGAGCACCAGGCCGTGCACGGGATTCTTCTCCAGCCGTAGCCGTCCGTACCGGCCCATGGTCTCGGCGATGTCCACGAGAAGGGCGTGCGGGACCGGGTAGCGCGCGAAGCTGATGAGCGCGTCGACCACCTGCTCGGCGTCGTGGCCCGCGGCGCGCGCGTTCCACAGCGCCAGGGGCGTGATCCGGTAGGTGTGGACGTGTTCCGGGGCACGCTCCAGCTCGGCGAACGGTGCGATCGCCTTGCGGCACTCGGCGGCCGAGTCGTGGTCGACCTCGAGCAGGAGGGTCTTGTCGGACTGGACGATGAGCGGGCCGTCGGTCACGTGGTGCCTTTCAACGTGGGGGTCACAGTGTCCAACAGCCGGAGCCCCCCTGGAGCTTCCCGCGCCGATTCGTGGCGGCGTGGCCTGGGGCCTAGTCGCTGAAACCGCCCGCCGCGAAGACGAGGACGAAGAACCCCACGGTCACCACGATGTCGGCCGCGAAGCACGCCCAGGCCGCGATGGTCAGGCGGCGGGCGGACTCGGGGTCGGTGTTGACGCGGTTCAGCGCGATCGCGGAGGTGATGATCCCCGGGATCCAGGCGATGCCGGAGCAGAAGAGAACGGCGGCGATGATGTTGGCCACGAGCGCGGCCACGGTCGCGCCGCTGCTGCCGGACCGCGGAGCACCGGCCGGTCCGTACCCGGCGTAGGGGTACTGCCCGTACGGATCCGGTGAGTACGGGGTCTGCGCGTACGGGCCCTGTGGATACTGGCCCTGCGCGTACGGGTCCTGGGGGTACGGTCCCTGCGCGTAGGGGGTCTGGCCGTACGGGTCGGGGCCCCATCCCGGTGGCGGCGTATCCTGCGGCTCCTGTTGCCCGTAAGGGCCTTGCTGGCCGTACTGACCGTACGCGTCGCGCCAGTCCGACTGACCTTGCGGATCCTGCCACGTCATGGTGGGTCCCCCACGTGGATGTCCAGAGGCGGTAAAGCCACCTTCAAGCATGACCTGTGGATAGGACGCCTGGGATCACAGTTCGGTTCAATCTCGACTGCCGTTTCGCGGCGGAATGTCAGCCCGAGCCGTCGACGTCGGCGACCCCCGTGATGCGGTGCAGGGCGAACCGGTGGATGGCGGCGCGGGTCGCGTCGTACGCCGTGAGGAAGCCGCCCTCGATACGCGCGGGTTCGATGATGCGGCTGGACGCCTGTCCCTGCTGGTCGAGGTAGCCGATCCAGACGCGCGCGCCGCGGTCGGCGGCCTCGCGCAGATGCTGGACCATCGCCGCCGCCGGGGAACGCGGCGGGGCCCCGTACGGCACGGAGACGCGCGCGGCCTCGTCGCCCGCGCGCAGCGCGCGTACCGCCGCGGTGATCACCGAGACGTCCGGCCCGGAGCCGCGTGCGGCGTGGCGGGCCTGCTCGTACGTGCCGTGGCCGGCCGACTCGGCGCGCTGGGCGTCGAGGCGGGTGATCACGACCGAGCCTTCGGGGGACTCGGCCACCGGTGCGTACCCGAGCTGGCGGAGCGCCTCGAGCAGCTCGGCGCGGGGCACGCGCGAGGCGAGAACGGTCGGCGCGAGCCGGTGCAGCCGCAGCTCGTCCGACCGACGGTCGGCCATGATCTCCCCGAGCACGGCGGGGTCGTCGCTACGGACGTACGCCGAGGCGATGCCCACGCGCAGCCGGCCGTGCCGCCGGGCGACGTCCTCGATCAGATAGGTCAGCGGCTGGGGCAGGTCGGTGGCCGAGTGCTTCGAAAGCAGGTCGATCAGCTCGGCGGCGCCTCGGCCGGCGTCGAGCGCGCGGCGTACGGACTCGGGGGTGAAGCGGTAGACCGTGGCTCCACCCGTCGACTCGACGTCTGCCGCGAGCGCCAGCTCACGGGCCAGGTCGGCGACCAGCGGGCCGGGTGCGACGGCGGTCAGGTCGGCCTGGATCAGCACGTGGTCGACCGGCATGGGCAACACCTTGAGCAGGGCCTTGGCGGCGCCCTCACCGGCCAGCAGCGCGCCGGTGTGCGCCGCCGCCGCCCGGAAACCGGTCACGCCCAGCGCCTCGGCCTCGCGGAGGGTCCAGCCGACGAGACGCTCACGCAGCGTGCCGCCCCGCCGCGGCTGGAGCCAGGCGAGATGGGCATAGACGCCCTCGACCGTCGGCGCGGTGCCGGGCGGGGCGTCGGTGAGAGCGGCGAGCACCGACCGGCGTACCTGCGGGGCACTGGCCCGGATCGCCTCGTCGGACAGCGCGTTGATCAGGCGGTCGCGGTCGTCGCGTTCGCCGGCGAGGCCGGGGACGCGGTCCATCCGCAGCCAGGCCTCGGCGAGGGCGACCCAGCGGCGGTCGGTGTCCTGGAGCCGCCACAGGTCATACGACTGCGTCGGCAGCCACAGGGCGTCGCCTCCGCGCCCGCCCGTGCCGGACCCGTCGTAGTCGCCGCTGCGCGAGAGCAGCCCGGCGGCGTACGCGACCTCGATCAGGAGCGCCGCCGTCCACTCGGGCAGATCCAGGCGTACGGCGGCCGCCCTCAGGTCGCGGATGCCGAGCCCGCCGCTGCGGAGCACGCCGGGAGGGTCGATGCCCCAGCGATCGAGCATCTCCTCGACGGTGCGGACGGTGGTGAAGGCCTGGCCGCCGGCGGTGCGGTCGACCAGCGACCGGTTGCGTACGGTGCCGTCGAGCGGCGGGGCGGTGGTCTCCAGGTCGCGGAAGACGCGGCCGCCGCGGAGGTATCGGCCGATCTCGCGGGGGAGCGTCACGGTGCGGTCGTCGGTGGCGACCAGCAGCCCGCGGGCGAGGAGCCGCTCGATCGGGGAGCTCGCGGTGACGAGCGTGACGGGACGGCGCGCGCCGTCGACCTTGCCGATCGGCGGGCCCCAGGCGAGCCGGTCGAGCGCGGCCCGTGCCTCGGGTCCGGCCTCCTCGACCAGGGCGCCGATCCGCTCGCCGATGGCGTCCACGGAGTCCAGGCCGAGGTCGTCCAGCAGCATCGCCAGGCGGTCGGACGGATAGGACGCGAAGGCCTCACGGATGGGCGGGCCGAGGCCCGCCGGATGAGGAATCGCCTGCCGCGCGCCGGGCGCGGCGCGCAGCTCCTGGTCCGGGCCCCAGACCAGGGCGAGGGCGCGCAGCCGGTCGAGCGGGCCGTGCACGTCGGCGCCGACCGCGGCGGCGAGGTCGTCACGCGTCGTGGGAGTGGGGAGCACCAGCAGCGCCTCGAAGACGTTCAGCGCGAACCGGTCGAGCCGGTCGAGCGCCCTCGACAGAGCCGAGGGCGCCGAGGCGCGCGAGGACAAGGCGGTGATGTCCGAGGGAACCGGGGTGATCAGTTCAGGGCGGCACGAGAAGAGCGCGCGCAACTCGTCGTCATCGCGCGCCCGCAGCCATTCCGCGTAGGTTTCCGTGCTCACTCCCACAACGGTATTCGGGGTCGGGACACGCCGGACCCTCAGACGGCTTCGGCCGTCTGGCCGGTCAGTCCCATGGCGAGACGGGCCCACGCGTCGATGAAGCGTTCTTCGTCCACGCGCTGAGGGGGTTCGTGCAGGGCGTCACTCGCGAGCCAGTAGTTGACGATCGAGCCACCGAGGGCCAGGGCGATCGCGTCCCAGTCCTCGTCCATGCCGGCCATCTCCGGCTGGGCGGCCAGCCACTTGGTGATCATGTCGTAGAGCGGGTTGACGATGCCCTCGCGCATCTCGGCGACGAGGTTGGGGAACTTGTCCAGGTCGCGGAAGAGCACACGGATGAGGTCGGCCTCCTCGCGCATCTTGCCCATTCCCATGGACGCGGCGAGCCGCAGCCGGTCGACCAGCGGCTTGTCCTGGATGCCGGAGGCGTGCTGGAAGGTCACCGAGACCTGCTTCGAGGTCCGCGTGATGTGCTCGCGCACCGCCGCGGCGAGCACCTCTTCCTTGGAGCGGAAGTGGCGGTAAAGTCCGCCAGCGCCCGGTGACAGGCCCGAGGCGGCCTCGATCTCCGCGACGGACGTCGCGGCGTAGCCCCGTTCGGCGAACAGCCGAAGCGCCTCGGAAACGATCCGTTCACGCGTCGATCTCTGCATTGTGTGTGCTCCTCCCTGAAAAGCGTAGGCCATGAAAGCGCTCACTGACGTCGCGTTGTGGCGCCGAGGCTCTTACGTGATGTGATGCGCTGCGGCAAGATGCGGGGAAATGCGCGAGGAGGCGGCCATGTCCCAACCGTCCTACAGCCACGGAACGTCGGATCTTTCACTGCTCGGCCAGACCATCGGCCAGAACCTTCGGCATGTCGCGTCCGTCGTCCCGCACCGCGAGGCGCTCGTCGACGTGCCCAGTGGCTGCCGGTGGACCTACGGGGAGTTCGACGAGGAGGTCGGCACACTCGCCCGCGGACTGATCGCCGCCGGGATCGACAAGGGCGACCGGGTGGGCATCTGGTCGCCGAACAACCCCGAATGGGTGCTGCTGCAGTACGCCACCGCCGAGATCGGCGCGATCCTCGTCAACGTCAACCCGGCGTACCGGACCCACGAGCTGTCCTACGCGCTCCGGCATTCCGGCGTGAAGCTCCTGATCAGCGCCGTGGCGTACAAGACGAGTGACTACCGGGGCATGGTCGAGGAGGTACGCGGCGACCTGCCCGCGCTGGAGCGGGTGATCTACCTCGGCACGGACGAGTGGACGGCACTGTCGGCCGCGGGCGCCGCGCTGGACCCCTCGCGTCTCGTCTCACGGATGGCGGCGCTCTCGCCCGACGACCCCATCAACATCCAGTACACCTCGGGCACCACCGGCTTCCCCAAGGGCGCGACTCTCTCGCACCACAACATCCTGAACAACGGCTTCTTCATCGGCGAGCTGTGCCGCTACTCCGAGATCGACCGGGTGTGCGTCCCGGTGCCCTTCTACCACTGCTTCGGCATGGTGCTCGGCAACCTGGCGATCACGACGCACGGCGCCTGCATCGTCATCCCCGCCCCGGTCTTCGACCCCAGGGCCACGCTGGAGGCCGTGCAGGCCGAGCACTGCACCTCGCTGTACGGGGTGCCGACGATGTTCATCGCCGAGCTGGGACTGCCGGACTTCTCGTCCTATGACCTGACCTCGCTGCGTACGGGCATCATGGCGGGCTCGCCGTGCCCGGTCGAGGTGATGAAGCGGGTCGTCTCGGAGATGCACATGGACGAGGTGACCATCTGTTACGGCATGACCGAGACGTCACCGGTGTCCGCGCAGACCCGGTACGACGAGGAGCTCGACCGCCGCGTCTCCACCGTCGGCCGCGTCCATCCCCACATCGAGGTGAAGATCGTCGACCCGGACACCGGCCTGACCGTCCCGCGCGGCACCCCCGGAGAGCTGTGCACCCGCGGCTACTCGGTGATGCTCGGCTACTGGGAGGAACCCGACCGGACCGCCGAGGTGATCGACGCCGCCCGCTGGATGCACACCGGCGACCTGGCCACCATGGACGAGGCGGGGTACGTCAACATCGTCGGCCGGATCAAGGACATGGTGATCCGCGGCGGGGAGAACCTCTATCCGCGGGAGATCGAGGAATTCCTGTACGGCCACCCCGACATCGAGGACGTGCAGGTCATCGGCGTACCGGATGTGAAGTACGGCGAGGAGCTGTGCGCCTGGGTCAAGCCACGGCCGGGCTCCACCCTGACGGAGGAGGGCGTAAGGGACTTCTGCCGGGGCAAGCTGGCACACCACAAGATCCCGAGGTACGTCCGCTTCGCCGACGGCTTCCCGATGACGGTCACCGGAAAGATCCAGAAGTTCAAGATGCGCGAGACCTCGATCGCCGAACTCGACCTGGAAGCCGCCTCGACGACCGAAACCGCCTGAGCCTTCCGGGCCACGGTGGCCCGCGTCCTGCGCGCGCCGTGCCCTCCCAGGCAGCCCTTCCCGTGCGGTCCCCGCGTCGCGGGGGAGGGGCTGCCCGGCTCCGTCTCAGCGGATGCGGCGGATGAGGCTCGAGACGACGCGGCCGGCGACGAGGTAGACGACCGCGGCGATTCCGTAGTTGACGAGCACCGCGACGCGTTCGTCCTTGGGGACGAACATGTCGCGGAATCGCCACGCGAACCAGTCGGCCCAGTCGTTGACCGTCCGGACGATCGAGTTGTCGTCATTGGCGCTGAAGACGACGAAGGCGATGTGCAGGGCGAGCAGAACGCAAATGATCATCGCGATGACGCGGACGGCGGCGGCAGCGGTGTCCGAGACGCGTCTCATGCCCGTACGCAGGCCGTTGCCCTCGCGGGCCCGGCGGCGGGAACCCTGCCGCTCGGGACGCGCCGAATCCCCGGTGTCCGGCGCGGTTCTCGGGACGGGCACCGTCGGGGTCTCCTGCTCGTCCCCCTCTTCGGTGTCTTTAATGGTCTTGCCTGACTCTTCCCGCCATTTCGCCATATTCATTTCCTACTCGGGGGGAGTGGTCTCTCAGCGGCGTGGTTTGGATGATCGCCGCTGGGTATATCCGCATCGCGTTAACCGTTGTTTCGGGCCCGTACTAATACGAGTTCGACCGGTGACGAAATCATAGATCCAGATTTCGCGCAGACTCCGCGCCCTCCCACTCGGATCCCGTCGCATCGCCACTGCCGGGAGGGCGCGGGCTCGCGGTCCCCGGGGACGTACGTACCCTGGGGCCCGTGATCGCCATTGGCTTCGACCTGGATCTGACTCTCGCCGACACCCGGAAGGGTATCGCTGCGACCTTCGGCGAGCTCTCCGCGCGTACGGGTGTGCTCATCGACACCGACGCCGTCGTCTCCCGGCTCGGGCCGCCGCTGGAGACCGAGCTGCTGAACTGGTTCCCCGCCGAGGACGTGCCCGAGATGGCGGCGCTCTACCGAGAGTTCTACGGCGAGATCGCGGTGCCCGCCACGACCCTGATGCCCGGTGCCGCAGGGGCCGTCGAGGCGGTCAGGGCACACGGCGGTCGCGTCATCGTGGTCACCGCCAAGAGCCAGACGCACGCCGAGTCGACCGTCCGAGCCCTGGGCATGGAGGTCGACGACGTGGCCGGGTCACTGTTCAGTACCGCCAAGGGGACGGCATTGCGCCGGTTCGGTGCGACCGTCTACGTGGGGGATCACGTCGCCGACGTCGACGCGGCACGTGCCGCCGATGCCCGCAGTGTGGCCGTCGCCACCGGCCCGTACGACTCGGCTGCGCTCTTGGCGTACGGAGCCGATATCGTGTTGCCCGATTTGCGGGTTTTCCCGGAGACTTTGACCGAACTGATCAACCCAGGTCCCTCATCGAGGCAATAACCTTGATATGGCCTGTCCGGACAAGAGCTAGCAACGAGGTCACCTGTGCCCAGTGGCAAGGTCAAGTGGTATAACGCCGACAAGGGGTTCGGCTTTCTCACCCGTGACGACGGCGGTGAGGTCTTCGTTCATTCCTCCGCGCTGCCCGCGGGGGTCGAATCGCTCAAACCCGGTCAGCGCGTGGAGTTCGGTGTCGTCGAGGGGCGTAAGGGACAGCAGGCGCTGAGCGTACGTCCGATCGACGCGCCGCCCTCGGTGGTCAAGTCCAAGCGCAAGAAGCCCGACGAGATGGTCATTCTCGTCGAGGACCTCATCAAGCTGCTCGAAGGCGTCTCCGAGACGTACCGCAGAGGCAAGCACCCCGAAGGCAAGATGGCCAAGAAGCTCGGTGACGTGCTGCGCGCGGTCGCCGACGACTTCGAGGCGCAGTAGCCGCCCCCTGATCAGGCGGCGGTGTCGGCCACGGTCGGCTCGCCCTCCCTGCGCCTGCTGCGGCGACCTGCGACGCGGCGGGTCGCCCGGCGGGTCAGTAGCCCCACCAGGGTCACGGCGAGGGCGGCGGCGATGATCGCCAGGGCGATGTGGCCGTTCGGGGCGATGATCGACATGCCCAGTCCGGCCAGTCCGCCGACCACCCACACGAGCTGGTGGATCGTCTCCGACACCGCGAACGTCGAGGAGCGGACCTCCTCGCCGATCTCGCGCTGCACGATCGCGTCGAGCCCGAGCTTGCCCAGGCTCTGGCCGAGCGCACCGACGAAGGCGACCGCCAGCGCGGCCACCAACCCGAAGAACACCGCGCACACCGCGGCGGTCAGCGTCGCGACCAGGAGCGTGGAGAACACGATGCCCAGCGGCGCGCGCGCCTTGAGCAGCGCGCCCAGGCCCGTGCCCACGAGGCCGCCGAGGCCGGCCGAGGCGGCCAGCATGCCCAGCGCGATGTTCGGCGACACACCGTGGACGAAGCCCTTGGTGCGCAGCAGGAAGGCCAGATAGAGGATCAGGAACCCGGACAGCGCGCGCAGCGCGGCGTTGGCGCGCATCGCCTCGCCGACCACCGGGCCGACGCGCAGCAGGGTCCGCCAGCGGCCCGGCGTACGGGACGGGGCGGCCTCGGGTATGGCGTCCGGGGCGGGGGCCGTCTCGGGGGTGTCCACGTGGCTCGGCAGCCGGATGCCCAGGATCGCGCCGGCGATGAACACGAGTGTGGCGATCCGCAGCGCCCAGCCCGCGTTGGTCACCGCGATCAGCCCCGCGCCGAGCGGGGCGGCGATCGAAGCCGCGACGGTGCCGCAGAATGATGCCCGGGCGTTCGCCGTGACCAGATTGAGACCTTCGGGAAGCACCCGCGGTGTGACGGCGCTGCGTGAGACGCCGAACGCCTTGGAGAGCACGAGCGCGCCGAACGCGGCGGGCATCAGGGTCACCGGATCCTTGTGGAGAACGGCTCCGGCCATGCCCCAGCACAGCAGCCCGCGGGCGAGCATGGTGCCGGCGATGGCGATGCGCCGGGCGTGACGCATGTGGTCCAGCGCGGGTCCGATGAGGGGCGCGACGAGGGCGAACGGGGCCATCGTGACGAGCAGATACAGCGCGACCTGGCCTTGTGCCTGCTCGACGTCGAGGTTGAAGAACATGGTGCCCGCGAGGGCCACGGCGATGAGCGCGTCACCGGCGCTGTTGACGGCGCCCAGCTCGATCAGGTTGCCAAGGCCCGTACGGCCTGCCCCACCCGCATGGGTGGCCCGGCGTGTCGCATGCCCGATGCTCTGTGTCATCGTGCGCACCGCCCGCCCGGCGTTGCCCGTCCGTGCCCGCAAAGTCATAGCGTAAGTCTGCCTCTTCGGGGCAAACCCATGCCCGTCTATGGGCGACAATCGTTTATGTGAGCCCAGTGCGTTCTACCAGTCCGGTCGCCGCGAGGCGGACCCGCACGCCTACGGTCGACGCCGCCGCGGCCGCCGCCGTCGACGTGGCGCGTGCCGCGGCCGAAGAGACCTCATCGCCGGAGTACGTCGGCGAGCACCTTGGCCTGCTCCCTGAGGGGGAGCGGGTCGTCACCCACTACTTCACCTGCCTTGATCCGGCCTACCACGGCTGGCGCTGGGCGGTATCGGTCGTACGCGCCTCGCGCGCCAAGAACGTCACGGTGAGCGAGAGCGTGCTGCTCCCCGGAGACGGCGCCATGCTCTCGCCGGCCTGGGTGCCGTGGAGCGACCGGCTGCGCCCGGGCGACCTGGGCCCCGGCGACCTGCTGCCGACCCAGGCCGACGACCCCAGGCTCGTGCCCGGATTCACCGACACCACCGGTGAGACCGACGAGGAGCTCTTCTGGGAGCTCGGCCTCGGCCGCCCTCGGGTGCTGTCCGCCGAGGGCCGCGACGAGGCCGCGACGCGCTGGCACTCCGGTGACGCCGGTCCGGCGACACCGATGGCCCGTTCGGCCCCGGCACACTGCGAGACCTGCGCCTTCTTCGTTCCGCTGGCCGGTTCGCTGCGGCAGGTGTTCGGCGCGTGTGCCAACGAGTACGCGCCCGACGACGGCAAGGTGGTCTCCCTCGACCACGGCTGCGGCGCGCATTCGGAGGCGGTCGTCCTGCCGCCCACGTCAGAGTCGGCCCCGCCGATCGTGGACGAGCTGGGATACGACGTCATGCCGTCCGCGACGCTGACCGACGAGGAGGCCTTCGGTCACAGCTGACCGAAGACGGCCCTATCCCGTACACGGTCCGCGCGAGCTCCCCGCCCGGTCGCCGTAGCCGGCACGCCGCCCATCGGCGTGCCGGACAGTGATCACCGACGGCTCATCCGCGGTGACTTCAACGGCCCCGGCCGGTGAAAGGTGCACGATGGAGGATCCGTACGGCACTGCCGCGATTCGCGAGCGCGTCCTGGCGGCGTGGTCGGCGTCGCCGTCCCGGTTCCGCGAGGACGCGAACGCCGAGGAGGACCACGCCCGCGGCGGTTACCGCGACCGCGTGATCATCGAGCTGGCCCAGAACGCCGCCGACGCGGCCGTCCGCGCCGGGGTGCCGGGGCGGATCCGCCTCACCCTTCGCGACGGTGTGCTGACCGCCGCGAACACCGGCGCCCCCCTGGACGGCGCGGGTGTGGACGCCCTCAGCACGCTCCGCGCCTCGGCCAAACGCGACGAGACGGCCTCGACGGGCCGCTTCGGAGTCGGCTTCGCCGCCGTGGTGGCCGTCAGCGACGAGCCCTCCATCGTCTCCCGCCGCGAGGACGGCTCAGCCGGTACGGGAGTGGCCTGGTCGGCGGAGAGGACACGGCTCGCGGTGGCGGCGGTTCCGGAACTCGCGGGGGAGCTGGAGCGCAGAGGCGGCGACGTGCCGGTCCTGCGCCTGCCGTTCCCCTGGCCGGGCCATCCCGTCCCGCCGGGCGACGACGGATTCGCCGCGGGGTTCGACACCCTGGTGCGGCTGCCCCTGCGGGACGCCGACGCCGAGACGCTCGTGCGGCGCCTGCTCGACGAGACCGGCCCTGCGCTCATGCTCGCGCTTCCGGCACTCGCCGAGATCATCATCGACACCGGCGAACCCCGTACGCTCACCGCCGCCTGGGACCGTACCGGCGAGTCCCGCCACGGCACGGCCATCGGCACGGTGGCCATCAACGGGAGCACCTGGCGTACGGCGGAGACGCACGGTAAGGCCGACTCGTCCCTGCTGGCCGACCGCCCGGTCGAGGAACGCGCCGAATGGCAGGTGCGCTGGGCCGTCCCGGACGCGCCGGCCAAGGGTGAGCTCCCGCAGGGCGTACCGGCCGTGGTCCACGCGCCGACGCCCAGCGACGAGCCGCTCGGCCTGCCCGCCCTGCTCCTCGCCACCTTCCCGCTGGCGCCCGACCGGCGGCACGTCGCGCCCGGCCCGCTCACGGACTTCCTCGTCGAACGCGCGGCCGCGGCCTACGTCGAGCTGCTGCCGCCCACACCGCGGCTGCTCGACCTGGTCCCCGGCCCCGTCGCCACCGGCGAGCTGGACGCGCGGATCCGCCGGGCGATCCTCGCCCTCCTCCCCGGCACGCCGCTGCTCCCGATCTCCGCCCCGCCCGCCGGCGGCGGCGAGATGGCCGGCGACGACCCGGCGGAGCTCGGCCTCGCCCCCGTCGGCGAGGAGACCGTTCTCGTACGCGGCCGGGACGCCGTCGCCCTGGACGGGCCGGCCGCGCTGCCGAACGTGCTCGCCGACGTCGTGCCAGGGCTGCTTCCGCCGGACTGGCCGGCCCGGCATCCGGCGCTCGCGGCGCTCGGCGTACGGCGGCTGAGTGTCGCGGAGCTGGTCGACGCGCTCGCCGGGCTGGAGTCCGGCCCCGGCGGGGACCCGTCCTGGTGGCGGCGGCTGTACGCGGCGCTCGAAGGCGCCGACCGGGAGGCGCTGACCGGGCTGCCGGTACCCCTGGCCGACGGCCGTACGGTGCGGGGTCCGCGCGGCCTGCTCGTCACCGACCCGGCCGGCCTCGACGCGCTCAGGCTGCGGGTCGTCCATCCCGGCGCGGTGCACCCGTTGCTGTTCCGGCTCGGCGCCGTGGAGGCCGGGCCGCGTGCCGTACTCACCGACCCGGCCACCCGCGCCGCGGTGGCCGCGTCCTTCGACGAGGACGACGCCGAGTCGATCTGGGACGCCGTCCTGACCCTCGTCGCCCGCGCCCACCTGCGCCCCGGTGAGGAGCCGTGGCTGGCCGAGCTGGCGCTGCCGGGCGACGACGGCGAGCTGTACCCGGCCGGTGAGCTCCTCCTGCCCGGCGCCCCGCTGGCCGGCGTGGTGGCCGATGACGCGCCGTTCGGGGTCGTGGACGCCGCGCTGGTGGAGCGGCACGGCGCCGAGACCCTCGAGGCGGCAGGGGTGCTGCGGACGTTCGCCCTCGTACGGGCCGAGGACGTCATCGAGCCCGAGCTCCACCTCGACGGCGAGGAGGAGTGGGCCGACGAGCTCGGCGGCGGGTTCGTCGTGCCGGAGTTCACGGCCGTACGCGACCTGGAGTTCGTCGCCGACTGGACCGGGGCGTTCGCGCTCCTCGCCGAGCCGCCGCTGCGCGCCGCCCTCACCGACCCGGTGCGCGTGCTCCTCGCGGACGGCGGGCAGGTGACCGTCCCGTCCTACACGGCGTGGTGGCTGCGCCGCCATCCGGTGCTGAACGGGCGGCGGCCGGGCGAGCTGTGCGTGCCCGGCGACCTCGACGGCCTGTACGACCCGGCTCCCGTGGGCCTGGACCCGGAGATCCTGCGGGCGCTCGGCGTGCGCACCTCTCTGCGGGTGCTGCTCGAGGATCCGGACGGCCCCGCCGAGCTCCTGGACCGGCTGGCCGACCCGGCCCGTCTCGTGTCCGGAGACCGGCTGCACGGGCTCTGGCAGGCGCTGTCCGCGGTCGAGCTCGACGTGGACGCACCCGAGCGCGTACGCGCGTTCGTGTCCGGCGAGCCCGAGGTGGTGCCCGCCGGCGACGCGATCGTGGTCGACCGGCCCGATCTGCTGCCGCTGCTCGTGTCGCAGCCGCTGCTGTTCGTCCCGGTGGAGGTGGCGGACGTGCTGGAGCTGGCCCTCGGCAGCGAGGAGGTGCCCGGCGTGATCGAGTCGGCCGGGACGCGGGAGCCCCTGCCGGCGGTGCTGCGCGCGGTGCTCCCGGAGGCGCCGGAGTCCTATGTCCGGCACGACCGGCTCGTCGTGGACGGCGAGGAGGTCCCGTGGTGGTTCGAGAACGGCACGGTGCACGCCGGCGGCCCGGCGGGACTGGCCCGGGGCGCGGCGTGGGCGTGCGGGCGCTGGAGTGACCGGCTGCTCGCCGCGGCCGTGCTGAACGACCCGTCCCACCTGCCGACGCTGCTCGCCGAGGCCGTCTTCGACTAGACGCTGGATCGGCCGCACCCTGCGGTGCCCGCGAGCCCGCACGGACCCGTCGTCCGTCAGGAAGCGGCTTTCACGCTTGGTCGACCTGCTCGGCCTTTTTGGCCGCGGCGTGGCGTTCGGCCGCGGCGGCGCGGCCCCGGTGGAGGCGGGGGATGTACCAGCAGCCGAACAGGCCCATCGCGAAGCCGGTCACGCAGACCCAGCGCCACCAGTGCTGGTCGGGGTCCAGCGGCACGATGAGCAGGACGACGAACGCGACCGCGAACGCCACCGCGCCGACGGCCGAGACGAGAACGTCGTTGGTCTCCAGCGGGGGCGGGTCGGGATGCCGCGGTTGCGTCATGTGATCAGCGTATCCGCCGACGCCTGATCGGCTCCAGAGCAGCGGAGATCACGTCAGAAAGGTCTTCCATCCTGTATGCCGCTTCTGTCACTCTGCGTAGGTAATTTTCGGGCTCGGGGCCACGTACGAGGAGAGATGGCACGTGACGACGACTGTCGGCGCTGAGCCGCGGAGCGGCCTGGATCGGTATTTCAACATCTCCGAACGCGGCTCGACCATCGGCCGGGAGATCCGTGGTGGTCTGGCGACGTTCTTCACCATGGCCTACATCGTGGTGCTGAACCCGCTGATCATCGGCACAGTGCCGGACAAGTCCGGCGCCGTCCTCGGCATCCCCAAGGTCGCGGCGGCCACCGCTCTTGTGGCGGGCATCATGACGATCGCCATGGGCGTCGCCGGCCGGTTCCCGCTCGCGATCGCCACCGGCCTTGGCCTGAACGCCTTCGTGGCCACCACGCTCGCCCCGTCGATGACCTGGCCGGAGGCGATGGGCCTTGTGGTGATCGAGGGCATCGTGATCGCCGTCCTCGTGCTCACCGGCTTCCGGCTCGCGATCTTCCGCGCGGTGCCCGAGGGGCTCAAAGCCGCCATCGGCGTCGGGATCGGCCTGTTCATCGCGCTGATCGGTTTCGTGGACGGCGGCTTCGTACGCCGGGTGCCGAACGAGGCCGGCACGACGGTGCCGGTCCAGCTCGGGATCCAGAACAACCTGCAGAGCTGGCCGGCGCTGGTGTTCGTGATCGGCCTGCTCGTCACCGCGGTCCTGGTCGCCCGCCGCGTCAAGGGCGCCATCCTCATCGGCATCGTCGGCACGACGATCCTGGCCATCATCGTCGAGGCGATCGCCAAGGCCGGCCCGACCGTCGTGAAGCCGGGTGTGATCAACGACAAGGGCTGGAGCCTGAACGTCCCGAAGCTGCCGGGGATTCACCACATCGCCGGCACGCCGGACCTGTCGCTGGTCGGCCACTTCACCCTGTACGGGGCGTTCAGCCGGGTCGGCGTCCTGGCGGCGGTGCTCTTCGCCTTCACCCTGATCCTGGCCGACTTCTTCGACGCCATGGGCACGGTGGTCGGCATCGGCAGCGAGGCGGGCCTGCTGGACGAGCGGGGCACGCCGCCCAACATCGGCACCATCCTGTTCGTGGACGGCGTAGCGGCGGCCGCGGGCGGTGCCGCGTCGGTGTCGTCGGCCACGGGCTACGTCGAGTCGGCGGCGGGCGTCGGCGAGGGCGCGCGCACGGGCCTGGCCAACGTGGTCACCGGCGTGCTGTTCCTGCTCGCGATGTTCCTGGCCCCGATCGTGGCGATCGTCCCGTTCGAGGCCGCCACCCCGGCGCTGGTCGTCGTCGGCTTCCTGATGCTGAGCCAGATCAAGCGGATCGACTTCAGCGACTACGAGATCGCCATCCCGGCGTTCCTCACGATGGTCATCATGCCGTTCACCTACTCGATCACGAACGGGATGGGCGCGGGCTTCATCTCCTACGTCGTCATCAAGGCGGTCCGCGGCCGGGCGCGCGAGGTGCATCCGCTCCTGTGGCTGGTGGCGGCGCTGTTCGTCGCCTACTACGCCATCATCCCGATCAAGTCCATCCTCGGGGTGAGCTGACCGCGTCCCCCGCTCCGCCGTGGTGCGGAGCGGGGGCCAGGGGTCAGCCGGTCTCGGCCGGGCAGAAGGCGTCGCGTGCCGGGCGGTGTCCGGTGACCAGGAAGTCGGTCACCAGCCGGTCACCGCAGGCGTTGCCGTGCGCCAGGTACACCTCGTGGCCGCCGGAGTCCACCGAGACCATACGGGCGCGGTCTCCGAAGGCCCGGCGCATGGGGCCGGCCCGCCGATCGGACCTCGGGCCAGCCCTACCCGGACGCCTCTCCGGCGGGGGCCGCGGACACCCTGCGTACGCCTGGCCGGTACGTTGCGGATACGGGATCGACCGAGGTGCGGAGGGGTACATGGAGTTGGTGCATTCCGGCAAGGTCCGGGACGTCTACGCCGATGGCGAGGACCTGATCCTGGTGGCATCGGACCGCGTGAGCGTGTACGACGTGGTCCTGCCGACGCCGATCCCCGACAAGGGCGCGATCCTCACCCAGCTGTCGCTGTGGTGGTTCGAGCAGCTCGCCGAGGTCGCACCGAACCACGTGATCTCCGAGGACGTCCCCGCCGAATGGGCGGGGCGTGCGATCCGGTGCCGGCGGCTGGAGATGTACCCGGTGGAGTTCATCGCCCGCGGCTACCTGGCCGGTCTCGGGCTGGAGGAGTACGAGAAGCAGGGCACGGTCTCGGGGGTGCCGCTGCCGCCGGGGCTGGTCGAGGGATCGCGGCTGCCCGAGCCGATCTTCACCCCGACCACGAAGGCGACGGTCGGCCACGACGAGTTCATCACGTTCGACGACGTCTCCGCCGAGATCGGTGCCGAGACCGCCGGACGGCTGCGCGACCTGACCCTGGAGGTCTACCGCCGCGGCGCGGCGCTGGCCCTCGAACGCGGCATCATCATCGCCGACACCAAGCTGGAGTTCGGGCGCGCTCCGGACTGCACCCCGGTCCTCGCCGACGAGGTGCTGACGCCGGACTCCTCGCGGTTCTGGCCGGCCGACGAGTGGAAGCCGGGAGGTCGCCAGCACTCACTCGACAAGCAGTTCCTGCGGAACTGGTCGGCCTCGGTCACCGGCTGGGACCGTACGCCTCCGGGCCCGCAGATCCCCGACGACGTCGTGTCGGCCCTGCACGCACGGTACGCGGACGTCTACGAGCGGATCACCGGCTCCCCGTGGGCTCCCTGAGCGGCCAGCGGTGCAGGGTCTCGTAGCGCACCTCGGCGCCCAGGTGACTCTGGACGAGGTGGATCTCGCCGGCCGTCCACGGGGTTCCCTCATAGGTCCTCAGCGCCTCGACGATCGGCCGCAGATCGAGCGGTGAACGGCAGCGCGCGACCGTGAGGTGAGGATGGAAACGCAGGCTGCGGCCCGTGTCGATCCTCTCACGCCGCCCTGCCGCCAGGCAGGAGTCCGCGAGGCCCTTCAGGTCGGTGTGGACGCCGGTCCACAGGGTGCGGGCGGTCTGCGCCCTCGGGAAGGCGCCCGCCCCGGCGAACGCCAGCTCGCGCCGCGGATGCCGGCCGGCGGCGCGTTCGAGGCGTGGCAGCAGCCGCGGGACGGTGCGGTCGCCGACCTCACCGTAGAAGGCGAGCGTCACGTGCCAGGACTCCCGGCGGGTCCAGCGCAGCTCCGGCCGTTCGTCGCGGCAGGGGGCGAAGGCCGCCTCGATCTCGTCAAGGGTGTTCGCCGGCGGGATGAGGGCGACGAAGAGTCTCACCCCGCCAGGGTCTCACTCCGTGTCGCCGAGCCCGTCGGCCATGCGCGGCCGTGGCCGCAGGGCCTCCAGCGCCGTACGGGGAGCCATGACCGCGACGACGCCCATGACGGCGGCGACGGAGACGACCCCGCCGATGACCAGACCCGAGCGCGGCCCGAAGACCTCGGCGAGCCAGCCGAGAAGCGGCGCGCCGATCGGTGAGCTGCCCGCGAAGACCAGCATGTACAGGCCCATCACCCGGCCGCGCATCCACGCCGGCACGCTCAGCTGCATGACGGCGTTCGCGGTCGTGTTGAACGTCAGCAGCGCGACGCCCGTGGGGATGAGCATGACGAGGAACAGGCCGTAGTTCGGCATCACACCGCTGACGATCTCCAGCACGCCGAAGAACGCCGCGGCGATGAGCATCAGCCGCATGCGCGGGCGCTTGCGGCGCGCGGCGAGCAGCGATCCGGACACGGCGCCGACCGCCAGCATGGTCGAGGCGAGGCCGAACGAGGAGGCTCCGCTGTGGAAGACCTCGCGGCTCATCAGCGCGGTCGTCATCTGGAAGTTCATCCCGAACGCGGCGACGAAGAAGACGATGATCAGCAGCATGACGAGGTCGCGGCGCTCGCGTACGTAGTGCAGTCCCTCACGGAGCTGGCCCTTCGCCCTCGGCACACGCTCACGGACGTAGAGCTCGTCCTCGCGCATGAGGTAGAGGCCGAGCAGCACCGCGCCGAACGAGGCCGCGTTGACGATGAAGACCGGGCCGGTGCCGATCAGGGCGATCAGCACGCCGGCGATGGCCGGGCCGACGATGCGCGCCGTGTTGAAGATCGCGCTGTTGAGCGCGATGGCGTTGGACAGGTCGTTCGGTCCCACCATCTCGACCGCGAACGTCTGCCGGGTCGGGTTGTCCACGACCGTCGCGACGCCCAGCCCGAACGCCAGCGCGTACACGTGCCACACCTGCGCCGTGCCGGTGAGGGCGAGGACGCCCAGCAGGAGCGCGAGCGCCCCCATCACGGCCTGGGTGATCATGAGGATCCGGCGCTTGGGGAACCGGTCGGCGAGCACGCCGCCGTACAGCCCGAAGAGCAGCAGGGGCAGGAACTGCAGGCCGGTGGTGATGCCGAGCGCGGTGCCGCTGCCGTGGGTGAGGCTCAGGATCAACCAGTCCTGTGCCACCCGCTGCATCCAGGTGCCGCTGTTGGAGACGACCTGGCCGGTGGCGAACAGCCGGTAGTTGCGGTTGCGCAACGACCGGAACAGGCTTACCCCCTGCTGATCCGCTCCAGGATCGGCGCCGCCTGCCGCAGGATCGCCCTCTCCTCCGAGGTCAGCTCCCCGAGTCTCTGCGCCAGCCAGGCCTCCTTGCGACGCCGCTCCTCCTTGAAGAGCTTGTCGCCCGCCGGGGTCAGGCTGAGAATCACCTGGCGCCGGTCGGTCGGATGCGGACTCCGGGTCAGCAGGCCCTTGTCCTCCAACTGTGCGATCACCCTCGTCATCGAGGGCGGCTGCACTTTTTCGTGCTCGGCGAGCTCGCCAGGAGTGAGCGCCTCGTGCCGGGCCACCGCGCCGAGGGCGGCGATCTGCGTGGCGGTCAAGGAATGACCGCCCTCCGCGCGCATGCGGCGCGAGAGTCGTGAGATCGAGACGCGCAGCCCCGCCGCCAGGCCCGCACGGCTTCTGGTCTGTGACGTTTGCATGTTCATTAGCTGAAGTCATTACTCTTGCTAACGATATATGAGGCGTTGTCATTCCGCCAGCTCGTTAGCGATGCTTACGACCTCGGCCCTCTCCTTCTGCTGGGAACGGCGGCGCGCTCATGGTCGCCGGACGGGACCGCGCACCACTCGGCCGTCCGGCGCCGGCGTCGGCGACCGGGCTCGACGGGCCCACGTCGACGGTCGCGTTCGCCGGTGGAGAAGGGATGTCATCTGGGGCGCTCGGACCACCGTCAGATGGAGCCAATGCTCGCATATGACGATGAAGCGCCATGTATCTCCCCAAACGTCCTTCCTGTCGCGGGAGTTCCGCACTAGGGCGGAGCGGGGGCCTGGAGGCGATGGGTGAGGGACGTGTGGCGGCGCCCGGCTCCCGCGGTGCGCACGGCGGCCGCCAGCGCGCGGCGTGAGCCGGTCAGGACGACGAGCCTCTTGGCACGCGTGACCGCGGTGTAGAGCAGGTTGCGCCGCAGCATCATCCACGAGCTCGTGGTCAGCGGGATGACCACGGCCGGGTACTCGCTGCCCTGGGAGCGATGGATCGTCATTGCGTACGCGTGGGCGAGCTCGTCCAGCTCGGCGAAGTCGTAGTCGACGTTCTCGTCCTCGTCCGTGCGCACGGTCAGCGTCCGCTCCTCCAGGGAGAGACCCGTGACGACCCCCACCGTGCCGTTGAAGATGCCGGCGGCGCCCTTGTCGTAGTTGTTGCGCAGCTGGGTGACCTTGTCCCCGACGCGGAAGACCCGGCCGCCGTAGCGGCGTTCGGCCCGGTCGTCGCGGTGCGGGGTGAGGGCCTCCTGCAGCAGGGTGTTGAGGGTGCCCGCGCCGGCCGGTCCGCGGTGCATCGGGGCCAGCACCTGGACGTCACGGCGCGGGTCGAGGCCGAAGCGGCGCGGGATGCGGCGGGCCACGATGTCGACGGTCAGCTCGGCGGTGGGCTCGGTGTCCTCGCAGGGGAACAGGAAGAAGTCGGGAAACCCCTGGACGTGCGGGGACTTCCCGGTGTTGATGCGGTGCGCGTTGACCACGATCCCGGACTTCTGGGCCTGCCGGAAGATCTTGGTGAGGCGTACGCGGGGGATCGCGTCGGCGGCGAGCAGGTCGCGCAGCACCTCGCCGGCGCCGACCGAGGGAAGCTGGTCGACGTCGCCGACCAGGAGCAGGTGCGCGCCGCGCGGGATGGCCTTGACCAGCTTGTTGGCCAGGATCACGTCGACCATCGAGGTCTCGTCGACCACGACCAGGTCCGCGTCGAGCGGGTCGTCGCGGTCGTAGGCGGCATCGCCGCCCGGCTGCAGTTGCAGCAGCCGGTGCACGGTCGCGGCCTCGTGGCCGGTCAGCTCGGCCAGGCGCTTGGCCGCCCGCCCGGTCGGCGCGACCAGGACGATCTTGGCCTTCCTGGCGGCCGCCAGCTCGACGACGGACCGGACGGTGAAGCTCTTGCCGCAGCCGGGGCCTCCGGTGAGCACGGCGACCCGTGAGGTCAGCGCGAGACGTACCGCCTCCTCCTGTTCCGGGGCGAGCTCGGTGCCGGTGCGTCCGCGCAGCCAGGCCAGAGCCTTGTCCCAGTCGACGTCGCGGAAGCCGGGCAGGCGATCCTCCTTCGCGTGCAGCAGGTCCAGGAGGCCGCCGGCGAGAGAGCGCTCGGCGCGATGGAAGGGCAGCAGGTACACCGCGGGCACTTCGCCGCCGGCCACGGGCACCCGCTCCCGCACGACCTCCTCGGCGGCGACCGCGTCCGCCAGGCACGGGCCGACGAGCTCACGTGGCACCTCGAGGATCTTCGTGGCCTCGGTGACCAGATTGGGCTCGGGCAGGTAGCAGTGCCCGTTGTCGGCCGCCTGCGAGAGGGTGTACTGGAGCCCGGCCTTGATCCGTTCGGGGCTGTCGTGCGGGATGCCGATGGCGCGGGCGATGGTGTCGGCGGTCTTGAACCCGATGCCCCAGACGTCCGCGGCCAGGCGGTACGGCTCCTTGCGTACGACCGCGATCGACTCGTCGCCGTACTTCTTGTAGATCCGCACGGCGAGCGAGGTCGACACGTCGTGGCCCTGCAGGAAGACCATGACCTCCTTGATGGCCTTCTGCTCCTCCCACGCGGCGCCGATCCGCTTCGAGCGCTTGGGCCCCAGCCCGTACACCTCGACGAGCCGTGCGGGCTCCTCCTCGATCACCCGCAGGATGTCCGTGCCGAAATGGCCGACCATCCGGTCGGCCATGACCGGGCCGATTCCCTTGATCAACCCCGACCCCAGGTAACGCCGGATGCCCTGTACGGTCGCCGGCAGCACGGTCGTGTAGGAGCGCACCTCGAACTGGCGGCCGTACTTCGGATGCGTGGTCCACAGCCCGGTCAGCCGCAGGCTCTCGCCGATCTGCGCGCCGAGGAGCGGTCCCACCACGGTCAGCAGGTCCGGCCCGGTCCGGTCCGTCGCGACGCGCGCGATGGTGTAGCCGGTCTCCTCGTTGGCGTAGGTGATCCTCTCGAGCACCGCCTCCAGCTCACGCAACCCGGCGGCGTCAGGCGCGTTGGTCACGGGAGACATCGTGCCGCAAATGGCGGCACGCGGTGATTCGCGGGGGACCGCCGGGAAAAGGAGAGCGACCCCGCGGCCGATGCCCTCGTACCGGCCGCGGGGCCCGGGGCGTGTCCGGCGGACACGCCCCGTGGATCAGGCGGCGCAGACCGCGCTGACGCGGTGGCGGCGCTGGGCGAAGTCGCGCTCGCGGTCGGCGGCGTCGAAGCCCAGCCACACCTTGTCGGGCATCCGCAGATCGCCCGGCCGCGCGGTCGGGACGAAGGTCTCGCTGCGCATGACGCCGTCCTCGATCGTGAGGTGCGTGCCCTCGCGGATCAGGACCGCGGACTGGAAGCGCACACGCGTGCCGCGCTCCAGGGTCCGGAACCAGGCCGGGTTGGAGGCCCAGTAGATGTTCCGCTCGCCGTCCATGGCCACGCAGAGCGGGCTCAGCGCGGCGCGTGCCAGGTGCAGGCGGCCCGGGTCGGCCCGGTCGACCCAGGCGAGCGCGGTACGGCCGTGCAGGGCGCTCAGGACCTCTACCGGCCGGTGCCCGGCGGCCAGCGCCTGGTAGATCACCTCACTGTCGGTGGCCCCGATGGCGGGCGGCAGGGCGAACCGGGTCCGCAGATCCGCCGCCTCGACGTCGCCGTTGTGCGTGCCGGCGAGCGAGCCGACCAGCAGCGGACCGGCGTTCACGAGCTGGTCCGGTGAGCCCTGTGTGGCCCAGCGGGTGTGGCCGAGCGCCACCGGTGCCCGGTCCAGGTCGGCCAGCAGATCGGACCGCCACACCGCGGTGAACCGGCCGCGGCCCTTGACCACCCGGCAGCCGCCGTCGGTGACGTCGCCCTGGATCGTCGGTGTCACGACGTTCATCGCCCCCGGCCGGCCGAACAGCGCCACCCCGGCCGATTCGACGCCGCGTTCTTCGGCGAGCATGCCGAGCGCCACGAACGCGTCCGAGGCCCATTCCGGGTGTCGCGCCCCCGAAGCGCGCAAAAGACCGAACAGTCCACACATGGATCGCACCCCCATCTGTCCCCCTGCTGCTCCCATATGACGCGTCGATCGCTCCGGCGGTTCGCCGCATTCGCCGACCGCATAGGCTCATCACGTGAACCGTGCTCCACGATGGTTGCTGCCGGCCGTCCTGGCGGTCCTCGTGTCCGCCGTGATCGTCGGCACGATTCTCCATTGAGTCGCCCGCGCCACGCTTCGCGTCCCCGGCGAGCGGTGAGGATTCCGAGCATGCCGCTCACCAGCCTGTTCCTCGTCGCCTTCGCCGCGCTCGTCACAGCGGCGATCCCGGGCGCCGCCGCGGCGGCCGATGACGGCCCGGCGAAGCTCTGCACGATCAAAAACCCGCGGATCGATGAGTCGAGCGGCCTGGCCGCGAGCCGGCGCCATCCCGGCATCGTCTACACCTTCAACGACTCCGGCGGCCGGGCCCAGGTGTACGCCCTCGGACCCGACTGCCGCACGCGGGCGACGCTGACGCTCGCCGGGGCGAGCAACCGCGACTGGGAGGCGATGGCGCTCGGCCCGGACGGCATCTACGTCGGCGACATCGGCGACAACCTCGACGGGGCCTGGCCGTACGTCACCGTCTACCGGATCCCCGAGCCGACGGTGCTGCGCAGCCAGACGCTGCGCGCGACCGCCTACCGGATCAAGTACGCCGACGGGCCGCGCAACGCGGAGACGATGATGATCGATCCGCGCAGCGGGCGGCTCTACATCGCGAGCAAGGCGTTCGGCGACTCGCTGTACGAAGGGCCGAAGAAGCTGCGCACGAGCGGCTTCAACGTCATGCACAAGGTCGGCGGCGCCCCGTTCTACGCGACCGACGGGGCGTTCTCCCCGGACGGCCGGACGTTCGTGATCCGCGGCTACTGGGACGCCGAGATCTACAGGGCGCCCGGCAAGAAGCTGACGGACGTGTCGATCCCGAACCAGAAACAGGGCGAGGGCATCACCTTCACCGCCGACGGCCGGTCGCTCCTGGTCAGCTCCGAAGGAGTGCGGCAGCCTCTGTGGAAAGTGCCGGTTCCGGCCAGCGCACTCCCGCCGAAGGCCAAGTCCGCGGCCCCCTCCGAGCAGTCCGGAAAGGGGCACGCAGGGGGTTCTACCAGCGGTTCGAACAAGTTGTCGGTGACCGCGATGGTGGCGGTCGCGGGAGTGATCGTTCTGATCGCCGCCTTGTTCGCTCGCAGACGAGGGTCATGACGGGATGGGCGCTGACATGTCACGATCTGTTCTCGTGAACCTCGAGCTGATCGGCCTCCGCGCTCCGGCGCGCCGGCTGCGTCCGGTGGCGGCCGGGCCCTTCGCCCTTTTGTCGCTGGTCGTCGCGTTGTTGCCGATCCGGCCGGCCGGGGCGTGGCTGGCCGCCGTGGTCGCGTGCAACGTGGTGCCGTGGCTGCTGGGCCTGCGTGAGGCACGGCCGGGGAGGTGGCGGCTGTCGGCGAAGGGACTGGAACGCCTCGCCGCCGACGGCTCGGTCCTGGAGGCGTACGCGCTGGACCGCGTGGAGGAGTTCGCGCTGACCGCGGACGACGGGATGCTCACGATCTTCCACCGCTTCGGCGTCACCGTGGCCGGATCCCTCGCGGACATGGGCTTCGATCCGCTGACCTTCTACGTCACGGCCCGCCGCCTCGGCATCACCACGCACGTGATCGACGGTGACCGGTCGGTCTTCGAGGACGAGAGCCTCCCCCCGGAGGACGACGCTCCCCGCGCGCTCGGCCGCCGGGCCGAACAGCGCCTGCGCGACCAGGAGGCGGCACTCCTCGCGATCGTGCACGAGCCGCGGACCGCCGGGCGTACCGACGCCGGGCGGCTGAGCACGACGGCGACCGCGTGGCGGCGTACGACGACGGTCGGCCTCCTCGTGACACTGCTCTCGCTGACCATGGTGGCCCGGATCGCGCTGGGAGGCGGCCTGGAGTTCGGCAGCCGGCTGATCGGCGGGCTGTGGGCGCTCGCCGGCGGGGTGGCGCTGATCGCCGCGCGCCGCCGCCGGCTCGCGGGCGCGCCGCTGACCTGGAACATCACGCCATCGGAGCTTCGCGTACGGCACGCGACGGTCGGTGAGTGGCGTGTGCGCGCGGACGCCGTCGCCGCGGCGGTCGTCGGCCCGGGTTCGGCCATCGACCCGGTGACGGGCGGGCCGGTCGCCGACCAGACGGTCGTCACGGTGTTCGGCCACCGGCTGGAGATCATCGCCCGGCTGCCCGCACATGGCCTGGACGCGTTCCAGCTCACCCACGCGCTGGACGAGCGCGGCTACCACGTCATCACGCCCGACCAGGGCACCGTACGCCCGTCGGAGTACGGCCTGGCCGGCCTGCCGGAGATCTTCTCCCGCGTCCCCGGCGGACGGCTCGTGGTCGACGACGACGGGATCGGCTGGGCCGACGGTGCGGGCGACGTCATCCTGCGGATGCCGCGCGACCGCATCGGCGGGATGGAGCTGCTCACCGTCGACGGCCACGCGTGGCTGCGGATGTACGACGACGAGGGCGATGAGTTCCTCGCCGCGCCCCTGTCGATGCTGCGCATCTCGCGTACCGACCTGCGCGACGCCGCGCGGCGCGTCCAGCTCCCGATCACCGACGCGGAGTACGACGCGTACGTCAACGCCACCTTCTACGGGTCGATGACGCACGTCGAGGCGGTCACCGGGCCCTCGCCGGAAAAGCCGAAGGCGCTGCCGGCGGCCCAGCTCGACGTGCCGCCGCGTACCCGCGCTCTCGCCTACGCGGTGACCGCGACGCTGTGCGAGCTGGTCGCGGTGCTCGGCTCGCTGTGGCTGCGCGTCGACCTCGGCGGGTTCTGGACCGCGCTGGCGTGGGCGGCGCCGTCCGGCCTCGCACTCGGCCTCGCGGGCGCGTGGCTGTACGACCGCAACCGTCCGCAGCTGCGCGTCTCGGCGTCCGGCATCTCGTCGGTGACGCGGCTCGGGCGCACCGAGTGGAGCGTCACCCGGCAGGCCCTGGGCGGGGTCGGCATCGACGAGGCCGAGGCGCCGAGGCTGGTGGTGTGGAGCCCGGCCGGGCGAGTGCTGCGGCGTGTGTCGTTCCCGCCCGACCTCGCCGAGCTACGCCGCGAGTGCGAACGTCACGGCCTTCCGTGGGGGCCGCCCGACGCCGGGCACAGCGCCGCGCCGCCTCCCGAGCTGTGACCCGTTGTTGTCCGGACGCCCGGACAACGATGATCTGGCCGTCCGAGCGCGAGTCGTCTCCATGCTGCCGCAGGAACCAGGCCGCCACGGACGGTTGGGAGAGCGTTGTTCCAGGCTGGACACCGGAGCCAGGCATCCGCAGCGCCTTGTCGGAGGGCGGCGGGGAACTGGTCGAACGGGTATAAGAACGACGAGTCAACCGCCTGAGGTTCAGTCGCTGTGAACTCGCCGACGGGATCCACACGTATGTCAAGGTCGAGCTCCGCGTAGGTAGGTACGCTTCTGGAGCTATTGCGTTTGCTTCGTTTGCTGCACATACTGCGATTAGAAGGGGGGACGGGGATGAGCAACCTGACAACAAAGCGTTCGATCCAACCGGGCGAGATCGACGCCGCGGTCGCAGCGCGCGCGGTCCGAAGGATCAAGGACTATCTCATGCGTCATCCTGACCAGCAGGCGATCGAGGTCGGGGGCGAGGTCGGAGATGAGGATCCGCTGATCGTGCCGCGCGACGCGGTGGCGATGCTCGCCTACATCCTCACGGAGGCGGCGGATGGCCGGGGAATTTCGATCATTCCCTCGCACGCCGAACTGACCACCCAGCAAGCGGCTGACATGCTGAACGTCTCTCGCCCTTATCTGATCAAGCTGCTGGAATCCGGCAAGATCGACTTCCGGACCGTCGGGACACATCGCCGTGTCACCGCCCAAGCGCTCATGGAGTACAAACGGCATGACGGCCTCAAGCGCCGTGCCGCCGCTGACGAGCTCGCCGGCCTCAGCCAAGAACTGGACCTTCCCTGATCCTGGCCTTCGTTGTCGTCTATGACGCGAGCGTTCTGTACGGGAACACTCTTCGGGACTTGCTCATTCGCATCGCTCAAACAGGCATGGTGCAGGCGAAGTGGACCGAGGAGATCCTCGATGAGGCGTTGGGAACCTTGTGAAGGATCGCCCTGACATCCCGCACGAGAAGCTGCGGCGGTTACGCGAGCTGATGAACAACTCCGTCCCGGACTGTCTTGTCGACGGCTATGAGGCACTGACCGACGGCCTGAAGCTGCCCGACCCCGACGATCGACACGTGCTCGCCGCCGCGATCAAGGCCCATGCGCAGGTCATCGTCACGTCCAACCTGGTCACCGGACGACTTCGTACTCGACCAAATCGAACTCGATGACAGGATCGTCTGGGCATGCCTCCAGCAGAGTGTTGATTCCCGCGTCAACCACCGGAGACGATTGAGGACGTGCTGACCGCGCTGGAGCGCGCGGGTCTGGTGGAGTCCGTCGCCGCGCTACGGACACGACCCGAGCGGTAGGTCACCCTCCCTTCCTCACGGGGCCGCATCGTCACTGCCGGTCGTCCATCGACCCTCTCGAGGCGCCCTAGTCGGCTCCCGTAGGGAGAAAGCGCACGCCGTGCCGGCCCACGGCGGCCGTATGAGTGATCAGAGCCTCTCGACGACGTGGTCGACGCAGGCGGTGAGCGCCTCGACGTCGGCGGGGTCGACCGCCGGGTACATCGCGATGCGCAGCTGGTTGCGGCCCAGCTTGCGGTACGGCTCGGTGTCGACGATGCCGTTGGCGCGGAGCACCTTGGCGACCTCGGCGGCGTCCACGCCCTCGAAGTCGATCGTGCCGACGACATGTGAGCGGCTGGCCGGATCGGTCACGAACGGTGTCGTGTAGGAGGTCTTGTCGGCCCAGGTGTAGAGCCGCTGGGCGGAGTCGGCGCAGCGGCCGGTCGACCAGGTCAGCCCGCCCTGGGCGAGGAACCAGTCGATCTGGTGGGCCATGAGCAGCAGCGTCGCGACGGACGGGGTGTTGTACGTCTGGTCCTTGCGCGAGTTGTCCAGGGCGACCTTCAGGTCGTAGAAATCCGGGACGTAGCGGCCGGATCCGGCGATCTCCTCGATCCGGGCCAGCCCGGCCGGCGAGACCAGCGCCAGCCAGAGCCCGCCGTCGGAGGCGAAGCCCTTCTGCGGCGCGAAGTAGTACACGTCGGTCTCGGCCACGTCGACCGGCAGGCCGGCGGCTCCGCTGGTGGCGTCCACGAGGACCAGGCCGTCCGCTCCCGCCGGCCGCTCGATCGGCATCGCCACACCGGTCGAGGTCTCGTTGTGGGTGAAGGCGTAGGCGTCCACGCCCTCCTCGGCCACCGCGCGCGGGTGCGTACCCGGCGCGGTCTCGATCACCGATGGGTCCGACAGCCAGGGGGCCTTCTGGGCGACCTTGGCGAACTTGGAGGAGAACTCCCCGAACACCAGGTGCTGCGACCTGTCCCGCACCAGGCCGAACGCCGCGGCGTCCCAGAACGCGGTCGTGCCGCCGTTGCCCAGCACGACCTCGTAGCCGTCGGGCAGCGAGAACAGCTCGGACAGGCCCTCACGTACCCGTCCGACGACGGACTTGACCGGCCGCTGGCGGTGCGAGGTGCCCATGTAGGTGGCGCCGGTCGCGGCCAGGGCGCTCAGCTGCTCCGGGCGGACCTTGGACGGGCCAGAGCCGAATCGGCCGTCGGCGGGCTTGAGGCTTTCCGGGATCACGATGTCGGTCACTCAACGAAGCCTAATGAAGTCACGCCGGTGTTCTCAGCCAGGTCCGCGATGTGAGACCACGTCCTGACGCCGGCCGCGCCGCCGCAGCAGCGCCCGTCCCGCGAGTGACACGAGCACCAGCAGGCAGATCACCGAGACGCTCGCCGGGTACAGCCACGGTCTGCCGGCCCGGTGCGCGTCGACCGCCGCGCCGCCGGAGTCGTAGGACAGCAACGCGAGCGCGCCGGCCATCACCCAGGCCACGATCGCCCAGGACGCACGGTTGCGCCGCCCGGCGCGTTCGGCGCGGGCACGCTCCTCCCGCAGCTCGGTGTCGTCGGCGTCTTCGTCTCGTGGGCCGGTGTACATGGATCCCATTTTTCACCCCTGTCCCAGGGGCTGTCCCGAAGTCCCGCCGGGGACTTCGGGACAGGCCCGGCGGACGCGTACGGCCCGCTGATGCCTTGGCATCGCGGGCCGTCGTGTCCCCTTGGACGGGCCGGCTCAGACCTTGTGCGTGAGCTCGGCCGAGCCGTCAACCTCAGCGACCGGGCGGGGGGCCGGGCCGATGTAGTGCGCGCTGGGCCGTACGAGCCGGCCGGTGCGCTTCTGCTCGAGAATGTGCGCGGCCCAGCCCGCCGTGCGTGCGCACGTGAACATGGCCGGCATCATGTGCGGAGGCACCTCGGCGTAGTCGAGGATGACCGCCGCCCAGAACTCCACGTTCGTCTCGATCGGGCGGTCCGGGCGGCGCTCGCGCAGCTCGGCCAGCGCCGCGTCCTCCAGGGCCTTGGCCGCCTCGTACCTCGTGGCGCCCAGTTCCTTGGCGGTGCGTCGCAGTACGCGGGCGCGTGGGTCCTCGGCGCGGTAGACGCGGTGGCCGAAGCCCATGAGGCGCTCGTGGTGGTCGAGGATGTCGGCCACGACCTTGCGGGCGTCTCCGAGCTGCTCGACCTTCTCGATCATCGGCAGCACGCGTGCGGGAGCACCGCCGTGCAGCGGACCGGACATGGCGCCGATCGCGCCCGACATCGCGGCCGCGACGTCGGCGCCGGTGGAGGCGATGACACGGGCGGTGAACGTGGAGGCGTTCATGCCGTGCTCCGCGGCGGACACCCAGTAGGCGTCGATCGCCGTGATGTGCTTGGGATCCGGCTCGCCGCGCCAGCGGATCATGAACCGCTCGGTGATGGTGCGCGCCTCGTTGATGCGGTCCTGGGGGACCATCGGCAGGCCGAGACCGCGAGCGCTCTGGGCGACGAAGGACAGGGCGGTGACCGACGAGCGGGCCAGGTCCTCCCGTGCCTGCTCGTCGCTGATGTCGAGCAGCGGACGCATGCCGTAGGAGGGAGCGATGATGGGGAGGGCACTCTGGACGTCGACGCGCACGTCGCCGGAGTGCACCGGGAGGACGTGGGGTTCGGCCGGGGCGAGCCCGGGGTCGAAGCTGTTGTCGACCAGCAGGCCCCATGCGTCACCGAAGGAGACGTGGCCAACGAGGTCTTCGATGTCGACTCCCCGGTATCGGAGAGCGCCGCCCTCCTTATCCGGTTCCGCGATCTCAGTCTCGAAGGCTACGACGCCCTCGAGACCGGGTTTGAAGTCGGACATGTTCTGTCCTGCCTTTCGTCCCCTGTGGTGTACAGACCCGATTGATAATTGAACCTCTTCTTGCCCGGTGGTCTGTACCCCTGGGGGTGTGATATGCGCAATTTTTTCGTTTCCGGCAACTCTATGCGGGAACCCTGCCGTGTCACCCCCCGGGGGACGCGAGAGAATGTCCTGTCGTGGAGCAAACTGATCCCGCCGGCCTCCGGAGGTCCTACAAGGATGCCCCGTTGGACGAACGCGACCTCGCCCCCGACCCGTTGAGCCAGTTCGACACCTGGTTCGCGGATGCGGTGGCGGCGGAGTTGCCCGAGCCCAACGCCATGGTCCTTGCCACGGTCACCGCAGACGGTACGCCCACCCTCCGTACGGTCTTGCTCAAGGGGTACGGTCCAGAAGATTTTCGCTTCTTCACGAACCACGGATCGCGCAAGGCGCGGGCCATCGCGGAGAACCCCCGGGTGTCACTTCTCTTCCCCTGGCACCCCATCCGCCGGCAAGTGATCATCGAGGGGATCGCGGAGCGCCTGAGCCGCGAGGCGTCCGCCGCCTACTTCCGCACCCGGCCGCACGGTTCGCAACTCGGGGCGTGGGCGAGCGAGCACCAGTCCGCGGTGATCACCCGTGAGGAGCTGGAGCAGCGGTACGCCGAGCTCGCACGCCGCTGGCCGGACGAGGTGCCGCTGCCGGACTTCTGGGGCGGCTACCGCGTGGTGCCGACCAGTGTGGAGTTCTGGCAGGGGCGGCCCGACCGGCTCCATGACCGGCTGCGATACCGTCGTGTCCACGCGGACGAACCAGACAAATGGGTGGTGGAGAGACTAAGCCCGTGAGTTCCGACCCCCAGCCCTCATCCCCCGACCGGCATGCGACGGCCTCCTCAGCCGACATCGACGGCGAGACCGATACCGACATCGGCGACGTCCGGAGCGACCCCCGCGCCGCGCGCGGATCACTGTCCGGACGTGCCGGGCGGCTGGCCCGGCGGGCCGCGATCGACACGCGCCCGCTGGGGCATGTGGCGTTCCGGCGGCTCTGGCTGGGGCAGGCGGTGTCCTTCACCGGCTTCCAGCTCACCTCGGTCGCCATCTCTGTCCAGGTCTATGACCTGACGAAGTCCTCGCTGTGGGTGGGCCTGCTCGGCCCCGCCAACCTCATCCCGCTGATCATTTTCGGGCTGTGGGGCGGTGCGGTGGCCGACACGATGGACCGCCGCAAGCTCCTGATCATGGCCTCCATCGTGACGTGGACCGCCACCCTCGGCCTGCTCGTGCAGGCGATCCTGGACGTCGGCAGTGTCTGGCTGATCATCGGTCTCGTCGTGGTGCAGGCGATCGGTTTCGCGATCAGCTCGCCCACCCGCGGCGCCGTGATCCCGCGCCTGCTCCCGACCGTCCTCGTGCCCGCGGCCAACACCCTGAACTTCACCGCCTCCCAGGTCGCCACGTTCGTCGGGCCCGTGCTCGCGGGCGTGGTGATCGGGCACGGCGGCTACGCGGTCGCGTACGGCATCGACGCCGTGCTGTTCACCGTGGGGTTGTACGCCGCGCTGCGGCTCCCCAGGCTGGCGCCGATCGGCGGAGAGATCCGGCGACCCGGGCTCCGCTCGGTCATCGAGGGCCTGCGCTTCCTGGTCACGCGGCCGGTGCTGATGATGTCGTTCGTCGTGGACATCATCGCGATGGGCGTCGCGATGCCGCGCGCGCTGTTCCCCGAGGTCGCCGACACCCGCTTCGGGGGAGAGGAGGCGGTCGGCTGGCTCGTCGCGGCGATCGCCATCGGCGCGGTGGTGGGCGGCCTCGTGTCCGGCTGGATCGGCCGGATCCATCGGCAGGGCATCGCTCTCATCGCCGTCATCGCGGTGTGGGGCCTGGCGGTGGCCGCGTCGGGACTGATGGGCTCGCTGTGGCTCGCGGTACTCCTGCTGGCCGTGGGGGGCGCCGCCGACCTCGTCTCCGCGGTGTTCCGGCAGACGATCCTGCAGACGTACGCCCCGGACGAGATGCGCGGGCGGCTGCAGGGGGTCTTCACCGTCGTCGTGGCCGGCGGGCCGCGGCTGGGCGACCTGCGCGCCGGCGCGACCGCCTCGGTCGTCGGGGTGACGGCCTCGTGGACCGGAGGCGGCCTCGCCTGCGCGGTCCTGGTCGTCGTCATCGGGCTCGCGGTGCCGTCCTTCCGCCGCTACACGACGGCGGCGCGCGGCCCGGTGGCCGAGCGGCCGGACCCGTGACGGGTCAGCCGAGGACCTCGGCGGCGACCTTCAGGTCCGCGACCAGCCCGGCGTACGCCGCGTCGCGGTCGTCGGCGCGCAGCACGGCCGAGGGATGCACGGTCGCCACGTAGCAGGCGTTCTGCCGCGCGGTCTCGTCGTCGATGGGCGGGCGCGGGATGAGCCGCCCGCGCTGCCGCGTCACGCGGAACGACGGGCCGAGCAGCGCCTTGGCGGCCGTGGCACCGAGCAGAACGATGATCTCGGGATCGATGATGTGCAGCTCGGCGGCGAGCCACGGGCGGCAGGCGCTCATCTGGGCCGGGTCCGGCGTCTGGTGGATGCGGCGCTTGCCCGGGCCGTCCTGCTTGAACCGGAAATGCTTGACGGCATTGGTGACGTACGCGTCAGACCGGTCGATGCCGGCATCCACGAGGGCCTTGTCGAGGAGTTTGCCGGCCGGGCCGACGAACGGTGCTCCCTGCCGGTCCTCCTGGTCGCCGGGCTGCTCGCCGATCATGACGACGCGTGCGGCGGCCGAGCCCGAGCTGAAGACCGTCTGGGTCGCGTCGGCGTACAGGTCGCAACCCTGGCAGCCCGCCGCGGCGCGGCGCAGCCCGTCAAGTCCGGCTCCCGGCGGGACGTATCGTCCCGCTCCATCGAATCGTGACATGGCGGTCCCAACCTACCGTCAAGAAAGGTCTTCTGCCTGGCGGGAAGACCACAAGGCCGATTCACGTTCGGGTATATGAACAGACAAGGATCGCTCTTGCCGGTGCCGACTCCCCGCAGAGTCGCGTTCAGCCGTAGCATCAGAGGGCGAACTGGAGGAAACCTTGACCGCACACGGCTTGATCGACACAACGGAGATGTATCTCCGTACGATCTTCGAGCTCGAGGAAGAGGGCATCGTCCCGCTTCGGGCCCGAATAGCCGAGCGGTTGTCGCAGAGCGGCCCGACGGTGAGCCAGACGGTGGCACGCATGGAACGCGACGGGCTGGTGACGGTCGAGGGCGACCGTCATCTCGACCTGACCGATACCGGCCGATCCCTTGCGGTCCGGGTGATGCGCAAGCACAGGCTCGCCGAGTGCCTTCTCGTCAACGTCATCGGACTCCCGTGGGAAGAGGTCCATGTCGAGGCCTGCCGCTGGGAGCACGTGATGTCCGAGGAGGTCGAGCGCCGGCTGGTCTCCCTGCTCGGAGACCCTTCGACGTGCCCGCACGGCAACCCGATCCCCGGCCTCGGGGAGCTCGGCGCGGACGTGCCGGAGGCGCCGCCCGGCGAGCCGCTGGCACTCATGACCGACGTCGCGACGGCCACCGGCACACCCGTCACCGTCCGGCGGATCAGTGAGCAGGTCCAAGGCGACACGGCGCTCATGCTTAGACTCAAGCAGGTTGGGATACAACCGGGACGTGAGGTGACGCTTGCCGCAGGCGACGACGGTGTCAGGGTGACGCGTGACGATGAAGCCGACAGCCCCTCGACGGAGATTCCCAGCCGTATCGCCTCTCACGTCTTCGTGTCCAAGCGCTGAGTTGCCCATTCCACGTATCCGAAGCCTCGGTTCGTCGTTCAATAGAGATGAGGACGGCGCGGGGAGTCCGACGATGACCACCCGGAGCCGGCACGCAACGCCCGGGGTCAACGGCGCGAGGGACGGCAAGGTGGCAGGCCAATGAAGCGCTGGGGTGAAACTCCCATGGACGCGCTCCTGCCGCCCGAGACGGTGCTGAACCAGGCGGAGATGGCGGTCATCGTCTGCGACCGCTACAGCAACCTGCTCTACTGCAACGCCTTCACCGAAAAGCTTCTGGGGTTCGGCGGCAGCGAGTACATCGGCCGGTCCATCCTCTCTCTCGGCATCGCCGAGGAGGATCACGACCTGGCCAAGGAGCTGGCCCGGCACGTGCTGAAGGGCGCGGTCTGGGAGGGCACGTTCTGCAATCTGCGCGCCGACGGCAGCACCGTCTACACGCGCGCGTACGCGGTACCGCTGCGGCACCCGTCCGGGTCGGTCGAAGGCACCGTGATCTTCGCCCGCGAGGCGCTCCGCAGCAACCAGCGCGACCAGGACCGCTACGGCCTGCTCGAACGCATCGGTGAGCGGCTGGCCGCGTCGCTGGAGCTCCGGCAGACGCTGCGGAGGGTGGCCGACACCCTCGTGCCGCAGTTCGCCGACCACTGCTTCATCGACCTGTTCAGCGGCGAAAAGCTCGTACGCCGCGCCTCCCGGCACGGCAACGCCTGGGTGGCGCCGCCCGGCACGTGGGCCGAGGTCGGCGAGACCGTCGCGTACCCGCCCGGCCACCCCGCCGCGAAGGCCCTGGCACGCAGGGACGCGGTGGTCATCGAAGACGTCGTGGCCGAGCGCATGACCGCGCCGAACGCCGCGAGCAAACAGCTCGGCGACGACCTCGGCATCACGTCGGTGATCTCGGCACCGCTGCTCGCCCGCGGCGAGGTGCTCGGGGTGATGAGCCTCGCCCTCTCGGGCATCAGCCGCCGGCCCGACCCGCACTACGACGGCTTCGACCGCGACCTGATGGGCGCGATCGCCAGCCGGGTCGCGCTCGCCATCGACAACGCCATGCTGTTCGAGGAGGAGCGCGAGACGGCGCTCGCGTTCCAGATGAACCTCCTGCCCGGCGAACGCCCGCCGCAGCTCGACGGCCTGGAGATCGCCTGGCGCTACGAGCCGGCCAGGCCCCTGGAGTCGCACGGCCAGGGCATCCAGACACAAGTCGGCGGCGACTGGTACGACGTCATCCCGCTGTCGGCGGGCCGGGTCGGACTCGTCATCGGCGACGTCGAGGGACGCGGTCCGCGCGCGGCGGCCGTGATGGGGCAGTTGCGCGCCGCGCTCCGTGCCTTCGCGCAGGACGACAAACCGCCGGCCGACATCCTGCTCAAGCTCGACGAGTGGGTCCGTACGATGGTCAGCCCCCGCCGTTACCGCGAGTCGGTCCGCGGCCAGCCGGACGAGGCGCTGGAGCGCCACCCGCTGGTGTCCTGCACCTACTTCGTCTACGACGCGTGGTCGCGCACCCTGTCCTTCGCCAACGCCGGGCACGAGCCGCCGCTGCTGCTGCTCGACGGCGAGGTCATCGACATGGAGTCGGTGGGTAAGGGCGCGATGCTCGGCGTACGGGAGCCGGGAGTGGGCGGCGAGATCCTCTACGAGGAGGAGACGCGCGAGCTGCCCCCGGGCACCACGCTCGTGCTCTACACCGACGGGCTGATCGAGCGCCGTCCGAAGGACGACGGCGAGCACTACACCCGCGAACAGGCCCGCGAGATGCTGCGCGAGTCCGTGCGCGGTGCCGACCGCAAGGACGTCGAGGCGATCGCGAACGCCGCCTTCGACGCCGTCCCCGGCGACATCGACGACGACGTCGCGATCGTGGTCGTCCGTACCGCACCGGTCCGGCTCCAGGTCGAGGAGCGCACCTTCCAGGCTGAGCCGATCATGGTCTCGGAGGCGCGGCGCATGGCCGCCGAGACGTTCGCGAGCTGGGGCATGCTCGACGAGCAGTCCGAGCTCGCGTGCCTGCTGGTCTCCGAGGTCGTCACCAACGTGGTGCTCCACGCGGCCAACACACCCGCGCCGCGCCGCGAGCTCGTCCTGGAGGGCGCGCTGACGCTCGACGGGCCCGCCGGCTTCGACGACCCGTGGGACGAGCTGCCCGATCTCACCCGGCGCGAGCCCGCCATCAAGGAGTTCACGCTCCGGCTGCGCCGCGGCGAACGCTCGATCTGGGTCGAGGTACTCGACAAGGACCTGCGACTGCCACGCATCCGCAGTGCGGGGGAGACCGACGAGGGCGGCCGTGGCCTCTACCTCGTCGACCAGCTCGCCGCACGCTGGGGATCCCGGCCCACCAACGACGGCAAGGCCGTCTGGTTCGAGATTCCGCTGAAGTCCTAGCCGGGGCGCCGGAAGCCAGGGCCTGTCTCATAGTCATGCTGTCGGCGGCGCCTGGGTGGCGCCTGGGTGGCGCCTGGGTGGCGCCACCTAGGGTTATCCACAGAACCCCGCTCTACTTTCGCCCGCCGCTGTTCTGGCTGGACAATGAGAGTGGGATGGCACCCCCGGGCGGGTGGGCTCCAGGGGGGTGGGCTCCAGGGGGGTGGGCTCCAGGGGGGTGGGCTCCACGGCGGGTCGATCCCACGGCGGGTCGATCCCACGGCGGGTCGATCCCCACGGCGGGTCGATCCCCACGGCGGGTCGATCCCCACGGCGGGTGGGCCCCACGACGGGGCGGGCCCAGACCGGGGACTTCGAGACAGGCTCTACGCTGGAACTGTGCTGGCGTGGGAGGTTCGCAGGCCCGGTCCGGTCGAGACCGGGCCGCTCGAGGCGGTCACCCGTGACGTGCCCGAGCCCGGACCCGGTGAGGTGCTGGTCCGCGTGCTCGCCTGTGGCGTCTGCCGTACCGACCTGCATGTGGCCGAGGGTGACCTGCCGCCGCGGCTGCCCGGCGTGACGCCCGGTCACGAGATCGTCGGAGAGGTCGTCCGGCAGGGGCACCGCTTCGCCGAGGGCGACCGCGTCGGTGTGGCGTGGCTGCGCAGCACGTGCGGCGTCTGCGCCTACTGCCGTCGCGGCGCGGAGAACCTCTGCCCCTCATCGCTCTACACCGGCTGGGACGCCGACGGCGGTTATGCCGAGTACGCCGTCGCGCCCGAGGCGTACGCCTATCCGCTGCCCGGAGACCGGCCGGACATCGAGGTCGCGCCCCTGCTGTGCGCGGGCATCATCGGATACCGCGCGCTGCGCCGTGCCGAGCTGCCGCCCGGCGGACGGCTCGGCATCTGGGGGTTCGGTGGCTCGGCGCACCTGGCGGCGCAGATCGCGCTGGCCGAGGGTGCCGCGGTGCACGTCTTCACACGCGCGGCGGCAGGGCGTGAGCTGGCTCTCGAACTCGGCGCGGCGTCCGCGCAGGACTCCTTCGATCCCAGCCCCGAGCCCCTCGACTCGGCGATCATCTTCGCGCCCGCCGGAGAGCTGGTGCCGGCCGCGCTGCGCCGCCTGGACCGCGGCGGCACGCTGGCCATCGCCGGCATCCACCTCAGCGACGTGCCCGTACTCGACTACCAGGACGACCTGTTCCAGGAGCGTCAGCTCCGCAGTGTGAGCTCCAACACCCGCGCCGACGGCGAGGAGTTCCTGCGGCTCGCGGACCGGCTCGGCCTGAAGGTGACGGTGACGCCGTACCCGCTGGACCAGGCCGACCGCGCGCTCGCGGACCTGTCCGGCGATCGGGTCAACGGAGCGGCTGTCCTGGTGCCAGGCGCGGCCGGCTGACCGGCTCGACCGCGAAGAAGACCCACGACTGGGCGAACCACAGCTCGTTGCCGATCATGCGGGGCTGGGCGCCGGTCCTGGGGCCGCCGTCGAGCTCGGCGATGAGCTCCCGGCGGATCCGCTCGGGCTTGGGCGCGTCCGCCAGCCAGGGCTCGACGGGCCGTTCGATGGTGAACATGTCGAGCCTGCGGGTCCAGCCGCCGGCCCGTTTGAGCACGTCGAGCAGCTCGGTCAGGGTCCGCTTCGTGGTGTAGGCGGGATCGCGGAGCCGTTCGATGCGGTCACTGTCTCCGCCGCGCGTGCGTACGAGGTCGGCGAGTACGAGACGTCCACCGCAGACCTGGAGCAGGTCGTGCACGAGCGCGATCTGGTCGTCGGACCTGCCGAGGGCGAGCGACGCGGTGACCAGGGTGAACTTCTCGGTGGGCAAGGAGCCGGGTCGGGCGGTGATGACGTCGCGGACCCACGGGCGGATGGCCAGGGCGAGGCCGGAGCCGCCGGGCGTGATGTCGAGGCAGATGTCGTCCCGCCGGGGCTCGGCGAAGTCAACAAGCCGGCGCAGGTGCCAGGACGTGGCGTTCGCCTGGCTGTTCGCCTGCGAGCTTGCTTGGGGCACGGGGTCGCCTCCCACGGCGGTATCGGGGCTTCGCATCGGGTATGACGTGTTCCCCGTGCCGGGAGTTCGGGGAAATCGCTACTTGTTGAGCGTCTGACCCCAGACCATCAGCACGACGACCACGAAGAAGAACATGAAGCCGAAGGTGTTGCTACGCGACATGCCCAGGCCGATGCGCCGCATGATCCGGGTGATGATGAACGCCCCCAGGATCGCCAGCAGTGCGAGCGTGACAAGACCACTCAACGACTCTCTCCTCCGGACGACCGGCCCCAGCGTAACTCCAAACGCCGGCCGTTCCGGGCGTCACGGGGCGAATTCCGTGCGGCGGCGTGGCGTCGCCGGGACACGGGTACGCCGGTACCAGCGAGGCCGCCGCCGAGAGCGGACGCGGCCGTGACAAGGACCTCACCGGCAGGGGAGAGCGCCCCCCGATCCCTTTGACGCATCCGGTGAGATGGGGGGACCTCATGACATGTCATCCGTACTCCTACGCCGCCGTGGGGCTGCTGCTGACCGCGCTCGGCGCGTGCGGCGCCGCCGGAGGCGGCCGGCAGGTGGCCGTGACGGCGCCCGTCTCCTCCGGCAGCGCGGTCTCCTCCGGTGACCGTGCCTGGCTGGCGGCGACGCACCAGGCCGACCTGGCGGACGTGCAGTACGGCAGGCTCGCCGAGAGGAAGGGCGCGACCGCGGCGGTGCGCCACGCGGGGAGCATGCTCGCCGCCGACCACACCGCGTTCGACCAGAAGGTGACCGCGGTGGCGGGCGGCCTGGGCATCGAGCTGCCCAGGAGCGAACGGCCCGCGCAGCTGGCCCTGGCCCAGCGACTGCAGAAGGAGTCGGGCAGCCGGTTCGACCGCGACTTCGTGGCCGCGATGGTCGAGGAGCACAAGAAGGCCATCACGGCCGCCGGTGAGGAGATCAGGAGCGGGTCCTCGCCCGAAGTCACCGCCCTGGCCCACGCCGCCCTCCCGGCACTGCGCGAACACCTGAGCATGCTCCGGAAGGCGAGCCCCGTCGGCTGATGAGCCGGGGGTCCACCCGGGGGTGGAGGCCGGACCACCCGTACGCCGATGACGCGAGGCCGCAGGTCGCCTTTACTCAGAACATGGACCAGATGCTTCGTGCCGCTGACCGGGACCGCGACGAGGTCACCGAGATCCTGCGGGAGCACTACGCACAGGGACGGCTCACCCTGGAGGAGTTCGGCGAGCGCAGTGCCGCCGCGATGGCGGCCCGGACCATGGGGGAGCTCCAGGCGCTGACCGCCGACCTTCCCGCGTCCGCCGAGCCGGAGAACACCGCCTGGTCACGGACCAGGATGCGGTGGATAGCGGTGGCCGGAGTGGTCGCGACCGCGATCGTCCTCGGCATCGTGACCTATGCCGGTCACTTCGCACTGGCCTGGCCGACCTGGCTGGTCATCCTGGTCGCCATCCGGCTCCTGCACGGCCGGCGCCGCACACCGCACCTGCGCGGATCACACGAGGGCCGGCACGCGCCCTAGGAGGCCGGCGGCGGGTCGGTGAGCAGGCGGCGCGGGCCCGGGCCGAGTGCGCCCAGACGGTCGGCGGGGTTGGCGAGCCGGCAGTGGTGCAGGGACAGGCAGCCGCATCCGATGCAGCCGATCAGGTCGTTGCGGAGCCGCTGCAACTGCTCGATGCGGACGTCGAGCTCGCCGCGCCACGCGGACGAGAGGCGTGCCCAGTCCCGCGGCGTGGGCGTGCGTTCCTCCGGCAGCTCGGCTAGGGCGTCCCGGATGTCGTTCAGCGGGATGCCGACGCGCTGTGACACCCGGATGAAGGCGACGCGGCGGAGCACGTCGCGGGCGTAACGCCGCTGGTTGCCCACCGTACGGCGGCTGCCGATCAGCCCCTTCTTCTCATAGAAGTGCAGTGCGGAGACGGCGACGCCGCTGCGCGCGGCCACCTGGCCGACGGTCAGCTCGTGCGCGTCCCATGGGGGGTTCTCCATGCGCCCAGCCTAGGAGCCGCGAGCACCAACCTCAGCATTGGTCGAGGTTGCCGTGGACGGGAGAGCAGGGTCACATGGAAGACGCGGTCAGGCGAGGTAACCTCGTACTGACCGAATAGTGTTCGGTTGTTAGGGACGGAACCCTCAACAGAAGACATTGGAGGCGTCGTGGCCGAGGCGTACATCGTCGGAGCGGTCCGTACCCCGGTCGGTACGAAGAAGGGTGCGCTGGCGGCGGTGCATCCGGCCGACCTGGGCGCGCACGTGCTGAAGGAGCTCGTCGAGCGTACGGGCGTCGACCCCGAGGCGGTCGACGACGTGATCATGGGCTGTGTCATGCAGGTCGGCCCGCAGTCCCTCGACATCGCACGTACGGCGTGGCTGTCGGCCGGGCTGCCCGACCGGGTCCCGGGCGTGACCATCGACCGGCAGTGCGGCTCGTCGCAGCAGGCGATCCACTTCGCCGCCCAGGGTGTGCTGTCGGGCACTCAGGACCTTGTCGTGGCCTCAGGCGTGGAGAACATGGGCATGGTGCCGATGGGCTCGAGCGTGGCCATGGCCCTGGAGAAGGGCATGCCCTTCCCGTACGGCGAGGGCTGGAACGAGCGCTACGGCGACCAGGAGATCTCCCAGTTCCGCGGCGCGCAGCTCATGTGCGAGAAGTGGGGCTTCAAGCGCGGCGACCTGGAGCAGTTCGCGCTGGAGAGCCACCGGCGCGCGGTGAACGCGATCGAGAGCGGTCACTTCGACCGTGAGATCGCGCCGATCGCCGGCGTGACCAAGGACGAGGGCGCACGCCCGGACACCACGCTGGAGAAGATGGCGGGCCTGAAGCCGCTGCGCGACGGCTGGGAGCTCACCGCGGCGGTGGCGTCGCAGATCTCCGTCGGCGCCGGCGCGCTGCTGATCGCCTCCGAGGAGGCCGTCAAGCAGCACAACCTGACGCCGCGGGCGCGCATCCGCACCCTGATCGTGGAGGGCTCGGACCCGGTCTACATGCTGACCGGCCCGATCCCGGCGACCGAGAAGGCACTGCGCCGCGGCGGTCTTTCCATCGACGACATCGACGTGTTCGAGGTCAACGAGGCGTTCGCCCCGGTGCCGCTGGCCTGGGCCAAGGACACCGGCGCGTCGCTGGAGAAGACCAACCCGAACGGCGGCGCGATCGCGCTGGGACACCCACTGGGCGCCACCGGCTCGATCCTGATGACCAAGCTCCTGCACGAGCTGGAGCGTACGGGCGGCCGTTACGGCCTGCAGACGATGTGCGAGGGCGGCGGCCAGGCCAACGCCACGATCATCGAGCGCGTCTGATCTCGTAGCCGCCGCAAGGCGGCGGCGAAGGGGCGGGGTGCCTGTGCGGTACCCCGCCCCTTCGTCATTCCCGGGGAAGTGTTCTCTCACCTCTTGGAGAGCTTGTTTACGGCTGACGAAGATGGAAATATACAACTCAGCTTGAAGGTTAGCTCTCGACAAGAGAACAAGAAACCTGGAGGTGTCTTCCATGCTGTTGACGTCGATCGACCCGTTCATGCAGGAGTTCGAGCGCCAGTTCGACCGGTTCACCCGCCGGCAGCCCACGGTCATGCCGATGGACGGCATCCGGCGCAAGGACGAGGTGGTCCTCCGCTTCGACCTGCCCGGCATCGACCCGAGCTCCATCGAGGTCACCGTGGACCGAGGCGTCCTCACGGTCGGCGCCCGCCGCGAGGAGGAGTACGCCGAGGACGAGCAACTCTTCGTCCGCGAGCGCACGATGGGCACCTACACCCGGCGCGTCTACCTGTCCGAGCACCTCGACGCCTCCGGCATCGACGCCGCGTACGACGACGGTGTCCTGGCGGTCCGCATCCCGGTGCTGGAGCAGGCCAAGCCGCGCAAGGTCGAGGTCCAGACCAGCGGCCGCAAGGCGCTCAGGAAGTAAGCCCGACATCCCGGGCGGGCGTCCTCTGCCGGGAGGCCCGCCCGGGTGCATTATGGGGGCACCATGTCCTCACTGCCGATCGATGACAGTCAGGCCGCGCTCTACACCGTCGGCCAGGTCGCGACCATGCTCCGCGTACAGCAGGCCTTCCTGCGCCGGCTCGACGAGCACGAGGTCGTGCGGCCGAGCCGGTCCCCGGGAGGGCAGCGGCGCTACTCACGGCACGAGATCACGCTCGTCCAGTACGTCGTACGGCTCACGGACGAGGGGATGACCCTGGCGGCGATCCGCCGCATCCTCGAGCTCGAACACGAGCTTCGGGCGGCCCGCCGGCGCATCGCCGAGCTGGAGGCCGAGCGGGCCGGCGGCGATCCGGCTCAGGCGTCGCGGCGGCGCACCACGAGGTAGCCGCCCGCGACGGCGGCCGCCGCCCACAGGATGAGGATGCCCAGTCCGGTCCACGGGCCGAAGCCCCGGTAGGTGATGAACGACGGGTCCGGCCGCACCACTCGCATCATCACGACGCTGACCTGGTCGGGTAGGTACTGCGCCACCATACGGATCCTGCGCACGTTGCCGAGCCCCTGGGAGCCGAGGAACAGCAGCGGGATCATGATCCCCAGCGGCAGCGCCGTGCCTCGTGCCATCGCCGCGACCCCCATCGCGAACACGCACATCAGCGTCAGGTAGGCCGCCGCGAGCAACGTCGCCCGCAGGGCGCCCGGCGCGCCCAGCGACACGCCGTGCGGCCCGAGCGCGGCCTGAGCCACGAAGAACGTGACGAACGCGGTGACCAGCGAGAACACGGCAGCCGTCAGAGCTCCGGCCAGGACCTTGGCGCCGTAGAACAGGCCCCGCCGGGGCACCGCGACGAGCGAGGCGCGGATCATGCCACTGGTGTACTCCGTGCCGACGAGCAGCACGCCGAACGCCACGAGTGCGATCTCGCCCATCGTCAGGCCGGAGAAGCCGGCCAGGACCGGGTCGAAGTTCGCGCGGGCCTCGGCGTCCATCCGGCCGAAGCCGTTCCGCAGGGTGAGCCCGAACAGAAGGGCGACGCCCACGCAGAGCACGAACGTCAGCAGGAGAACCCAGACGGTCGAGCGCACCGTGCGGATCTTGACCCATTCCGCCCGCAGGGCCGCCCTCGCGGCGCTCATCGCGTGCCTCCGGCCTGGGACGTGTCCCCGGTGAGCCGCATGAACGCCTCTTCCAGCGAGGCCTCACGCAGCGCGACCTCGTGCACGACCAGCCCGCGGGCGGCGGCCAGCTCCCCGATCCTGGCCGGGTCGGCGCCCTCCGCCTCGAGAGCGCCGTCCGGCGCCTGGCCGACGGCGATACCCGCACCGGCCAGCACGTCGCGCATCCGCTCCGGCTCGGGCGTACGGATCCGGACGCATGAGCGGCTGTTGGCGGCGATGAACCCGGCCATCGTCGTGTCGGCGAGCAACCTGCCGCGGCCGATCACGATGAGATGCTCCGCGGTGACCGCCATCTCGCTCATCAGATGGCTGGAGACGAACACCGTCCGGCCCTCGGCGGCGAGCCTCTTCATCAGGTTCCGGATCCACAGGACGCCTTCGGGGTCCAGGCCGTTGACCGGCTCGTCGAGCAGGAGCACCGGCGGGTCGCCGAGCAGGGCGGCGGCGAGCCCGAGCCTGCGGCCCATACCGAATGACAGGTGCTTGATCCGCTTGCGTGCGACGCCGTCCAGCCCGGTCAGCCGCAGCACCTCCGTCGGCCGCCCCTCGGGTATCCGGTTGCTCCGCGCCAGCCAGAGCAGATGGTCGCGCGCTCTGCGGCCGCCGTGCGCGGGAGTGGTCTCCAGGAGCGCTCCGACGCGCCGCAGGGGTTCGCGCAGACGGGCGAAGGGTGCGCCGTCGATGAGGGCCCGGCCGCCGGTGGGCCGGTCGAGGCCCAGCAGGATCCGCATCGTGGTGGACTTCCCCGCGCCGTTGGGCCCGAGGAAGCCGGTCACCCGCCCGGGCCGCACCGTGAACGCCAGGTCGTCGACGGCGGTCGTCCCGCCGTAGCGCTTGCTCAGATTCCGTACTTCGATCACTCTGCTCACGCTAGGAACCGCGCGGGCGCGCCACAGTCCTCGAAGGTCGACGGTCCGGCCGACCAAAGTAGACGTGAACGCGCGGGAAGTAGCCTGCTGCGCATGGGCCGACACCTGCTCGCCGCCGCCGTGGTCGCCGCCGACACCGCCCTGCTGGCGGCCGCGCACTGGGACGTCCTGCACTGGTGGGGGATCCCGGTGTTCGTGCTCCCGCTCGCGCTGGTCGTGGCTCTCTGCCGCCGGGCTCCGGTCGCCGCCTTCGCGCTGGCGCTGGCGTTCGTGGTGCTGGCCGGCGGGGCGTACGTCCTGCTCCTGTGGGCCGGCTACCAGGCCGGGCGCCACGTCAGGTCCCGTACGGGCATGGCGGTCGTCGCCGGTGCGGCGCTCGGCGGGCTGGGCGGAGAGCTCCTGGTCCGTCCCCCGGAGCCGCGGCTGGTCCCCAACCTCGTCTTCGCGTACGTCATGTTCGTGGCGCTTCCCCTGCTCGTCGGCCGGTACCTCGCACAGCACGAGCGGCTGGTGTCGGCGCTCGACCGGAACAACCGGCGGCTCCGCTGGGAACGCGAGCTTCTCGCCGAACAGGAGCGGCTGCGCGAACGGCTGCGGATCGCACGGGACATGCACGACTCACTCGGCCACCACCTCAGCCTGGTGTCGATCCAGGCGGCGGCGCTGGAGGTGTCCGTGCCTCCGGCGCAACGCGACGCGGCCCGGCGGCTGGGTACGGCGGTGAGCGGCGCCGTGGACGAGCTGTCCACGGTGGTCGGCACTCTCCGCCGGGACGAGACACGGTCCCCCGCCACGATCGACGAGGTCGTGGAGGAGTTCCGGTCGGCCGGTGTGCCGGTGACGCTGCGGCGGGAGGGGGAGCCGCGTCCGCTGGGCGCGGACGCGGAACAGGCGGCGTACCGGGTCGTCGAGGAGGGGCTGACCAACGCGGCACGGCACGCGTACGGACGGCCGGTCGCGGTGAGCCTCGAATGGCAGCCGGACGGCCTGCTGGTCACGGTCGTCAACGCTCTCGCCGACCAGGTCCCCGGCCGCGCCGGCCATGGCCTGACCGGCCTGGAGGAGCGTGTGCGCGCGGCCGGGGGGTTCCTCGACCACAGGCCGGACGACGGGCGGTTCCGGCTGGTGGCGACGCTGCCCTTCGTAGCGGAGACCGAGGAGACGCCCGCGGCGGGAGAGGTACGCACGGCCGCGCTGGGCTTCGTCACAGCGGCCCTGATGTTCGTGGTCCTGCCGGCGAGCATGCTCCTCGGAGTCGGCTGAGATGATCAGAGTGCTGGTCGCCGACGACGAGGCGCTCATCCTGGCGGGCATCCGTACGGTGCTCGGTTCGGCGCCCGACATCGAGGTCGTCGCCCAGGCGAGTGACGGGCGGACGGCGGTGGAGGAGGCGGTCCGGCACCGGATCGACGTCGCCCTGATCGACATCAACATGCCGGTGATGGACGGCCTGAGCGCGATCGACGAACTGCGCCGCCGGGCGCCCGGCGTGCGCTCGGTGGTCCTCACCTCCTTCGGCGCCGAACCCAATGTGGTGCGCGCCGTGCAGAGCGGCATGGCGGGGTTCGTGCTCAAGAACTGCGGCCCGGAGGAGCTGATCCGTGCGGTGCGGGCGGCCCACGACGGCGAGGCGTACCTGTCGCCGGCCGTGACCCGCATGGTGCTGGGCATGGTCACCGAGCCCGGCCGCCGCCGGGAGGCGGCCGAGCGGCTGGCGGCCCTGTCCCCGCGCGAGTCGGACGTGGCGTACCTCGTCGCCGAGGGCCTGTCCAACGCCGAGATCGGACGGCGGCTGCACATGAGCGAGACGACCATCAAGACCTACATGACGCGGATCCTGGCGAAGCTGGACTGCGCGAACCGCGTCCAGGCCGCCCTCCTCGTTCGCGACGCCGGCCCGCGGGCGTGATGGGGGATTGGCGTAGATTCTGGGGAATTCGCCTTGATTGATCGGGAGTGAGTCAGTGCTGCGTCCTCAGGAGACCCCCAGCCGCGAGCGTGTCAGCCTCAACGGGCTCTGGGCCTTCGCGCTCGATCCCGGCGACCGCGGGCGCGCGGAGGAGTGGTGGCGGGGTCCCCTACCGGACGCGTCGGAGATGCCGGTGCCGGCGAGCTTCAACGACGTGCCGGCCACCAGGGACGCCCATGACCACGTCGGGGACGTCTGGTACCAGCGGCAGGTACGGGTCCCGGCCGGGTGGGAGGGACGGCGCGTCGTGCTGCGGTTCGACGCGGCGGCCCATCGCGCGGTGGTCTGGTGGAACGACGTCGAGGTCGCACGGCACGAGGGCGGCTACACGCCGTTCGAGTGCGACGTGACCTCACTCGTACGCCCTGGCGAGGCAGGCCGGGTGACCGTCGTGGTCGACAACCGGCTGACCCCGGCCTCCATCCCGCCCGGCATCGTCGACGTCCTGCCGGACGGACGCCGCCGTCAGCGCTACTTCCACGACTTCTTCAACTACGCGGGCCTGCACCGGGCCGTCTGGCTGTACGCGACCCCGCACACGTACGTGGAGGACATCACCGTCACCACGTCGGTTCACGGAACGTCCGGCCAGGTGCACTATCGGGCGTCGGTCGCGGGCGGCGAGGTCGCCGAGGTCGTGCTGCGGGACGCCGAGGGGGTCGAGCGGGCGCGGGCGGCCACCGCCTCGGGCACGCTCGACGTCCCGGACGCGTCGTTGTGGCAACCCGGCCATGGCTACCTGTACCGGCTGGAGGTACGCGCGGAGGGATCCGACTCGTACGAGCTGCCGGTCGGCATCCGGAGCGTGGCGGTCGACGGCGACCGGTTCCTGATCAACGGTGAGCCGTTCTACTTCAGGGGGTTCGGCAAGCACGAGGACAACCCGGTCCGCGGCAAGGGCCATGACGACGTGCTGATGGTGCACGACTTCGCGCTGCTGGAGTGGATCGGCGCGAACTCCTTCCGCACCTCGCACTACCCGTACGCCGAGGAGGTGCTGGAGTACGCCGACCGGCACGGCATCGTCGTCATCGACGAGACCCCGGCCGTCGGCCTGAACTTCGAGATCGCCCACACCCTGGTACCGGGCGACCCACCGCACATCTTCGCCGCGATCGACGACGCCACCCAGGCGGCCCACCTGCGCGCGATCGAGGAGTTGGTCGCCCGCGACAAGAACCACCCGAGCGTGGTGATGTGGAGCATCGCCAACGAGCCGGACTCGGCCCGCCCGGAGTGCCGAACCTACTTCGAGCCCCTCGTCCACGCGGCGCGTGCCGCCGACACCAGCCGCCCGATCTGCTTCGCCCAGGTCCAGCTGCCCCCGGCGCAGGACGTGATGAGCGACCTGTTCGACGTCATCTGCCTCAACCGCTACAACGGCTGGTACATCGACACCGGTGACCTCGTCACGGCCGAACGCGAACTGGAGGCCGAACTGCACGAGTGGGCCCGCCTGCACGGCAAGCCGATCATCATCACCGAGTACGGCGCGGACGCCATACCGGGCGTGCACTCGGTCTCGGCGGGCCCCTGGACGGAGGAGTACCAGGTGGAGTTGCTGGAGGCGTTCCACCGGGCCTTCGACCGCGTCGAGTCCGTCGTGGGGGAACACGTGTGGAACTTCGCCGACTTCGCCACGGGGTACGGGGTCAACCGCGTCGACGGCAACAAGAAGGGCGTCTTCACCCGCGACCGCCGCCCCAAGGCGGCCGCCCACGCCCTCCGCCGGCGCTGGACCGAAGAAAAGGCGGTTTGACCACTCGGCGTGACGACCCCGGATTCGGGGATTGCCGGATCGTACGGCGATCACGACCCTTACAGAGAACACCGGTCAAGTCATTTTCCTCCGCCATGGGAGCAGGGGAAAGTGCCGGTTCGACCGACGGCCTATTGCATTGAGGAGAGTACGGGGGCCTCAATGCCCGAGCTGCCGCGCGGACGACGCGATGTTGACGGGTGTGACGGGCCGGGGGGCCGAGTGAGGGGAGATTTCAGATGGGCGGCAAGACCGGTTTCTCTTTTACGACGAGCTCCTTTGGCTGGACCGAGGAAGACGTCGGCGTGCAGACATGTTCCGAGCCGGACTGTGATCCAGAGCAGGTACACCCGACCGATGTGTACTGCGACACTCACGACCGGTTCCTGCCCATCGTCAGCGACTGGTCGAACAGTGCGCGAGTGACGACGATGATCGCGTGCACCGGCATTCTGCTCGCGGCGCTCGCACTGACCGCCGAGTTCGACTCCTGGGTTCCGGCATTCTTCGTGTTAGGTCTCTCCGGCCTTGGCGTACTCGCATTTCCGCTCAGAAACTTTCCCATGACCGTCAGGGGCGGCGTAGCGCTGTGGATCTTCGCCGCACTCGCCGCGCTGACCTGTCACGTGGGAAGTCCGCACACGGATGCCGAGGTGGTGGCCGGCCTGCTCGTGGCGGTCGGCTGCATGCTGGCGGCGCATGCCGCGTATTTCTCCGCCTCGTCGGTGCTGGTCGATCCCTCTCTCGACCCCCAGAAATGGGAGGGCCGGTCCAGGCGGGCCATTGCGCTCATCTCTGCGATTTTCGCTTTCTCGGGAACGGGAGGCCTCGCGTACCTCGCCTTCTTGGTCACCCCTATGATCGCTGATTCGGTCGTCGGTGGAGCCGTACTCTACATTTCGGCAGGAGCGTTGATCCTGGGTCTCCTGTTCGCCATCCTCGCCGGGACCGTCAATGGCCCATGGGGCATGTCGATCGAGGTGCGGAACTTCGAGGACTGGGACGGATTCGCTCGTGTGCACTGGCGTCCGGAAACTAAGCCCATCAACCGGACATCGGTCATCGGCATCGCCAAGATTTATGCGATCACGGAACGGGCCATTACCCGGATCGGCAATACCTTCAACCGCGTCGCATACGCCGTGGCGGAGAAAGCGGTGAACACGTTCTTTGCCATTGTCCGATTCTTGGTTAACTTCGCGATATACATGGCCAATTTCGCTGTGACCCTTGTCGTGTTGACTTTCAGGGCGATGGTGGCCGCGGCCGTGGGCATCTTCGGCATCGCCGCCCGTTCCGTCGGGGCTGCGCTCTGGTCCATCGTCTCCGCGCTGGTCGTGCTGGGCATTCCGGTCGTGGCCATCGGACTGGCCGCCGGTCTCGTCCCCACGCTGGCCGAAGAAGAGCGTGGTTACCTCGTTGACGGATCACTGGGTTCGCTGACGGGCTTCATCGCGGTCTCGTTCCTCGGAGTCGTTTCGCTGACCTTCACCTGGATCATGCTGGCCAACCAGCGTCTCCGCGTAAGTCTGGAGTCGGCGAAAGACACGGCGACCAACACCGGTATATACGGGGTGATACTTCTGTCGGTCGGCGGCTGGATCGTCGGTCTCCCTGGCACCTTGGGATACGGCCGCATCCACGTCGGCTGGGTGACCTTGGTATCGACGGGCTTCCTGGTCGCGGCCCTCATCTGGTTCCATCTTCAGCGTCGCGGCGAGCCGAAGCCGACGAGCGGGGGGTCCGAGCCCGGCAGCCGGCCCAGCCTGCCGTGAACAGATCGCAAAGCCGCCCTCGTGGTCAGGGCGTGGCCGAGATCTCAGGTTAAAGAGCTCACAACCGAAGGCGTGTGCCGGGCGCGTGGGGGGCGGGGACATGCTGCGATGGCTCGCGCCATGGTCCTTACCGAAGAAGAGCACCGGCCGCGCTACTCGGTCGGGCAAGCCGCACAGATACTCCGCACCCGGCCCAGATTCCTGCATCGTCTCGACGCCTACGAGGTCGTACGGCCCAGTCGTACGGCCGGCGGTCATCGGCGCTACTCCCACCACGAGCTGGGCCGGATCCGCCGCGTGATCCAGTTGGCCCAGGAGGGCATCACCCTCGTGGCCATCCGGCACATCGTCGTGCTGGAAAGGCGCGTCCGTGAGCTGGAGGCTCAGCGTGACGCCGCATGGGAGCGGCTGACCGAACGCGATTACCGCCAGCCCAGGATGCGAAGGGAGCGCGTTCCGCCGATCCCGCCGATCGTCCCGCCGCAGTCGAGGGGGCCCGATCAGGTCAAGGCCCAGGTACGCCGCGCTCGGGACGGGGAGGACGGCCCGGACTAAGGGCGCGGCGGGCGCGGGGTGGCCCGGCCGACGGGCAGAGGTGGTCCCCACACGAAGGCTGGGCAGAAGACCGGCCGCCCGAACGGCGGCCCGTAAACGCAGAGTGGCCCCGACCGAGGTCGGGGCCACTCTCACGAGTACGGAACGAACTACTCCGGGACGCGGGCGACGCAGAACACCGTCTGGCCGAAGGGCGGCCGGACGACGCGCTCGATGGCGCGTGTGGTCGGGACGACCGTCCGGTCGTAGATCTTGACGAGCTTCGGGTCCGGGTAGCCGGCGCCGCCGCGGCGGACCGCCAGCCACCAGGCGATGCCGCCCAGGAAGTTGATCGGCTTCAGCACGTCGATGCCGAGTCCCGCGCCGGTGACCGTGGCCTCCAGCGTCTTCGGGGTGTAGCGGGTGACGTGGCCGACCTTACGGTCGAAGTCGCCGTAGAGCTGCATGTAGCCGGGCACCCAGATCACGATGCGGCCACCGGGCTCCACCACGGAGGCGAGGTCCTTCAGCGCCTGGACGTCGTCCTTGATGTGCTCCAGGACGTTCATCATGACGACCGTGTCGACCTTGCGCCTGATGTTGATCTCGGCGGGGAGCGCCAGGTCGAGGACCTCGACGTCGTCGTTGCCGGCGTAGCGCTTGGTCAGCTGTTCGACGCAGTAGGCGTCATTGTCGCTGACGACGAGGTAGTCGAGCCGCCCGGCGAACTGCTCGGAGAAGTGGCCGAGCCCGGAGCCGACCTCGAGCAGCGACTTTCCGACATGCGGTGCCACCATGTCGTACTCGTACTGGCGGTAGTTGCGTGCCTCATCACCACCGAGGTGGTTTTCCAGCTGACCCTCGCCGGCGGCGGGCTGCTCCTCGCCGTCAAAGGTCTCGGGAGTGTCCCGGCGGCTGCCGAGCAGGCCGAGGAGAGCGCTGGTGACGGAATTCTTCTTGGCTGCTGGCATGCGATCACTCGCTGATGTCGACGATTTTCGGGATCCCGGCAACGGCAATGGCAACGGGCGCGCGTCAGTCTATCCACAGAGCGGACCGGGGCCGTACGACTCGAGCTGACGCACGACTCCCATCGAACTCCCAGACATCTCCACCAAGCCTCTGAGACGCGTCGGCTTCAGTAGGGAGCGTCAAACCAAGGAGGGACACGAAGGTGAACAAGAAGGTTCTCGGTGGCGTTTCCGCTCTGGCCATTGGCGTGGTGGGCACGGGTGTCTACCTCGCGGTTCCGGCCTCCGCGGGCTCCCCGCAGGCCGAGCCCGCCGCGGCGTCCAGCCAGCAGGCCAAGCAGGGCAAGCAGGCCAAGCAGGGTCAGAAGGCCAAGCAGGCCCGCAAGCGCCGCGTCGGCGTGCACGGGGACGCCACGGTCCGTACCAAGAAGGGCTTCGTTCAGGTCACCTGGCAGCGCGGCGTGCTGACGTCGACGAGCGGTGGCACCCTCAGCGTCCGTAGCCTGGACGGCACGACCTGGCAGTGGAAGACCGCCAAGGCGACGAAGTTCCGCAAGGACGGGCAGAAGTCCGCCGCCGCCAAGCTGGCCTCCAACGACTACGTCCTCGTCATGGGCCGCTCCAGCGGCGGCACCCGTACCGCCAACCGGGTGATCGTCCCGAAGAAGGTTCCGGCCAAGGCGACCCAGTCGCCGGCGCCGGCGCACAGCTGACCCCTTTTCGAGGGAACGCCCCCGGGTGGCCAGGACCACCCGGGGGCGCCACGCATCCGGCACGCCGTACACGGCGCGATGATGGGACCGATGGACAATCCACGCGTACTCGTCGTTGACGACGAGCTGAACATCCGGGACCTGGTGGAGGTGGCGCTGCGCTTCCACGGGTTCGACGTGACCACGGCCGGCACCGGGGAAGAGGCGCTGACGCGGGCGCGGGACGCCGGTCCGCAGCTCATCGTGCTCGACGTCATGCTGCCCGACTTCGACGGCTTCGAGGTGTGCCGACGGCTGCGCTCCCGCGGTGACGAGACGCCGGTCATCTTCCTCACCGCCCGCGACACGCCCACGGACACGGTCACCGGGCTGACGCTCGGCGGCGACGACTACGTGACCAAGCCGTTCTCGGTGGACGCCCTGGTCGCCCGCGTACGCGCGGTGCTGCGGCGGTCCGCACGGGAGACCGGGGATGAGATCCTGCGCGTCGCTGACCTGGAACTGGACGAGGCGCGCTGGACGGTACGCCGGGCCGGGGCCGAGATCGAACTGTCCCCGACCGAGTTCCGGCTGCTGGCCTACCTCATGCACAACGTAGGCCGGGTGCTGACCCGTACCCAGCTCCTGGAGAACGTCTGGGGCTGGGAACACTCGCCGTCCTCGCCCGTCGTGGAGACCTACGTCAGTTACCTGCGGCGCAAGATCGGCCCGGACCTGATCCACACGCAGCGCGGTGTCGGGTACGCCCTGCGGCCGCCGTCATGAGGTCGCTCAACTCCCGGCTGATGGCCGGTCTGCTGGCGGTCACCGCGGCCGGGATGGTGCTGATGGCGCTGGTCAGCACGGTCGTGCTGCGCGGTTACCTCATGCACCGGGTGAACAACCAGCTCCAGGCCGTGCAGAGGAAACCCGCGCTGGCGCGGGTCGGCGACAGTGTGGCCCCGGCCCGCTACATCATCCTCAACATGGCCCCGGACGGGACCGTGCGCGCGGTCAGCGGCGACGACCCGGATCCGTCGGCCGCCCTGGAGCAGGCACAGCGGATGGGTCCCGGGGTCCTGCGAGACCGGGCCGCGGGAGGCCGGCCCTTCGCCATGGGAACGATGCGCGCCGTCGCCCGTGTCGGCCAGCGCGGTCGCGTCACGGTCGTCGTCGCGCCGCTCGGGGAGATCCGTGCCTCGCTGGTCTGGCTGATCGTCACCGAGCTGCTCACGAGTGCCGCGATCCTCGGCGTGCTGGCGCTGCTCGGACGTTGGCTGATCCGGCGCGGGCTCGCCCCGCTGTCCCGTATGGCCACGACGGCGCACGAGATCGCCGGTGGCGGTGACCTGCGCGCCCGTATGGAGGAGTCACCATCGGAGGTGGGGCGGCTGGCGGGTGCGATCAACGTCATGCTCGGCCGGATCGAGCAGGCGTTCGTGGCGCGGGTGCGTTCGGAGGCCAAGGTACGTGAGTTCGCCGCCGACGCCTCGCACGAGCTACGTACGCCGCTCACCACCATCCGCGGCTACTCCGAGCTGTACGAACAGGGCGCGGTCGACGCGGACGAGGCGATGCGCCGGATCTCCGCCGAGTCCGAGCGCATGCGGCGTCTTGTCGAGGAGCTGCTCGAGCTGGCCCGTCTCGACAAGGGCTCGGCGCTGACGATGGAACACGTCGACCTCACCGCGCTGGCCCGCGACGCGGTGGCCGACGCCGCCGCCGTGGAGCCGGACCGGCCGCTGACGCTGGACGCCCCGGACTCGCTGGTCGCCCTGGCCGACGAGGGCCGGATCCGTCAGATCCTGGCGAACCTGCTGGCCAACGTGCGCGCGCACACCCCGAGCGGGACCCCCGCGGTCGTACGCCTGGTCCCCACGTCGACGGCGATGGTGATCGAGGTGGCCGACGACGGGCCCGGGATGACGCGGGACGAGGCGGCGCGTGCGTTCGACCGGTTCCACCACGCGTCCGGCGGTGGCGGCTCAGGGCTCGGGCTGGCGATCGTGGCCGCCATCGCCACGGCGCACGGCGGGCGGGCGATGCTCAGGTCCTCACCCGGCGCCGGCACCGGGGTCCGGGTCGAGCTGCCGCGCGACCGGGAGGTGCTCGAAGGCGTAGTACACCGCGAGCACCCCGAACAGGATCAGCGCGGCCAGCGGTGAGACCAGCGCGAGGAACGTCGCGATGACGTAGCCGGCGAAGCCGGCGCCGAACCTCGGGATCGACCGGCGTACGGCCGCCGTCTCCAGGCGTTCGCTGAGCATCCGCGGGTGGAACACGAGGTACCACCACAGCGCGGAGAAACAGATCGACATCGCGATCATCACCAGGCCGTACGTGACCATGATGGTCTTGGCGTCGTCGCCGTGCAGATGCTTCGCGAGTTCCTCGCCGACCAGCGCCGTCGGGAACGGCACCACCGCGACGACCATGAGCAGCAGCAGGTTGAGCAGGAGGAGCACCCGGTCCACCCGGACGATGTGGGTGAAAATCGTGTGGTGGTTGAGCCACATGATGCCGATGGTCAGGAAGCTCACGACGTACGCCAGATAGGACGGCCAGATCGTCAGCAGGCGGTGCAGCAGGTCGCCCTCGCCGGCGGGCGCCTTCAGCTCCAGTACGAGCAGTGTGATCGCCACCGCGAACACGGCGTCGCTGAAGGCTTCGGCCCTTTTCCCATCCATGGGGGGAGTTTGTCGCATGCCGTAGCTACTGGCGGGTAGAACTGAAGAGTAACTTCCTTGTGAGGTGATCGTCGTGACACACGTTGACGAACGCACGGCCCGTCGCGTGGCCGAGGAGGCCCGCCAGACCGAGTGGGAGCTCCCCAGCTTCGGCAAGCAGCTCTTCCTCGGCGACTTCCGGCTGGACCTGATTCATCCGCATCCCCAGGGTTCGGAGGAGATGCGGCGTAAAGGAGAGGAATTCCTCTCCCGGGTACGGGAGTTCTGCGAGACCAAGGTGGACGCCCGGATCATCGAACACGACTCACGCATCCCGGATGACGTGATCAAGGGCCTGAAGGAGCTGGGCGCCCTCGGGATGAAGATCCCGGAGGAGTACGGCGGTCTCGGGCTCAGCCAGCTCTACTACAACCGGGCGCTGATGCTCTTCGGCTCGGCGAGCCCGGCGATCGGCGCGCTCCTGTCGGCCCACCAGTCGATCGGCGTGCCGCAGCCCGTGAAGCTGTTCGGCACCGAGGAGCAGCGGCGCACGTACCTGCCCCGCTGCGCGAACGAGATCAGCGCGTTCCTGCTGACCGAGCCGGACGTCGGCTCGGACCCGGCGCGGCTGCGTACGACCGCGGTCCCGGACGGGGACGACTACGTCCTGGACGGGGTGAAGCTCTGGACCACCAACGGCGTGGTCGCGGACCTGCTCGTCGTGATGGCACGCGTACCCGAGTCCGAAGGGCACCGCGGCGGCATCACCGCGTTCGTCGTCGAGGCGACCGCGGACGGGATCACCGTGGAGAACCGCAACGCCTTCATGGGCCTGCGCGGGATCGAGAACGGCGTGACGCGCTTCCACAAGGTACGCGTGCCCGCGGCGAACCGGATCGGCCGTGAGGGCAAGGGGCTGAAGATCGCGCTGACCACGCTGAACACCGGGCGTCTCTCCCTGCCGGCGATGTGCGCCGGCGCGGCGAAGTGGGCCGCGATGATCGCGCGTGAGTGGTCCAGCGTCCGGGTGCAGTGGGGGCGCCCGGTCGGGGAGCATGAGGCGGTCTCGTCCAAGATCGCCTTCATCGCCGCGACGTCGTACGCGCTGGAGGCCATGCTCGACCTGTCCAGCTCGCTCGCGGACGAGGAGCGCGGCGACATCCGCATCGAGGCCGCGCTGGCCAAGCTGTACTCCTCGGAGATGGGCTTCCTGATCGCCGACGAGCTCATGCAGATCCGCGGCGGACGCGGTTACGAGACGGCCGAGTCGCTCGCCGCGCGCGGCGAGCGCGGTGTGCCGGTGGAGCAGCTCGCGCGGGACATGCGCATCAACCGGATCTTCGAGGGCTCGTCGGAGATCATGCGGCTGCTCATCGCCCGCGAGGCCGTGGACGCGCACCTGTCGGTGGCCGGGGACATCATCGATCCCGAGGCGGACCTGACGCGCAAGGCGGCCGCCGTACGCAAGGCCGGCGGGTTCTACGCCAAGTGGCTGCCGACACTGGTCACGGGCGCGGGACAGCGGCCGGGCTCGTACGCGGAGTTCGGGTCGCTGGCCAAGCACCTGCGCTACGTCGAGCGCACCTCACGCAAGCTGGCGCGTTCGGTGTTCTACGCGGCCGGCCGCTGGCAGGGCAAGCTCGAGCGCAAGCAGGGCTTCCTCGGCCGGATGGTCGACATCGGCGCCGAGCTGTTCGCGATGAGCGCGGTCTGCGTGCGCGCCAAGGCCGACGACCGGCCGGAGGCCTACGAGCTGGCCGAGGCGTTCTGCGCCCAGGCACAGGTGCGGATCACCGAGCTGTTCGAGCGGATGTGGCACAACACGGACGATCTCGACGCCAAGCTCGCCAAGCAGGTCATGGCCGGCCGGTACACCTGGCAGGAGGAGGGCGTCATCGACCCGTCCATCCCGGGTCCTTGGATCGCCGCGGCCGAGCCCGGCCCGTCCGAGGCGGACAACGTCCACCGGACGGTGGGCTGAGGCCGCCGGGCTTCCTACCTTCCTGGTCCGCTCAGATGTCCCGGGGCAGGAAGGTACGGAGCTCGTCCAGTACGGCGCCGGGGTGCTCCTCGGCGAGGAAGTGCCCGCAGTCCCTGATCACCGTGCCGCCGACGTCCTCGGCGTAGTCGCGCCAGATCTCCAGGGCGTCGATCGACTGGAGGAAGCTGTGCTCGCCCCACAGTGCGAGCAGCGGCATGGTGATCTTCCGGCCGAAGTCCGCGTCGTCGTGCTCGGCGTCGTACGGGAAGGCCGCGCGGTAGTCGTCGAACCCGGCGCGGAGCGCACCCGGCCGTTCGAACGCCCGCACGTACTCGGCGATGTCCTCCTCGGGCAGCGGCACATGGGACCAGGCGTCGATCAGGTAGCGGAGGTAGGCGCCGGTGTTCGCGCCGACGAGGAGCTCGGGCAGGTCGGGCTGGAGGTGGAAGAGCCAGTGCCAGATGCCGCGGGCCAGGTTCGCGTCCATCCGGCGCCACATCTCGCGGGTCGGGATGACGTCCATCACGACGAGCCGTTCGACGTCGCCGGGGTGGTCGAGCGCCCAGCGGTGTGCCACCCGGGCGCCGCGGTCGTGCCCGATCACGGTCGCCGACTCGTGGCCGAGCACCCGGATGAGCTGGTGCAGATCCTCGGCCCTCGTGCGTTTGTCGTGCCCGTCTCGCGGCAGGTCGCTGTGGCCGTACCCGCGAAGGTCGGGAACGAGGACCGTGTACGCGCGGCTGAGCGGCCCGACGAGATGGCGCCAGCAGTGCCCGGTCTGCGGCCAGCCGTGCAGGAGGACCAGAAGCGGGCCCTCGCCCTGCAGCCGGTAGTACATCTGGATCCCGTTGACCGTCGCGATCGGCATATCTCTAACCCCTTAATCTGGTTAGAAGCCATCCTAACCGTATGATCGGGTTATGGGCGATTGGGTGTGGGACGGCGGCCGGTTGAGCATCGACCTGCTCAACACCGTCCGCCACCGCGCTCGCTCGCCCCGTGAGACGCTGCGAACCCCCGCCGACCTGGCCGTGTGGCTACGGGAGGCGGACCTCCCGCACGGCGAGGACGCCGTCGGCGAAGCCGCCCTGAGCGCGGCCCGGAGACTCCGCGCCGCGATCGACGCCCTGACCGGAGTGCCGTCGGCGGAGGAGCTCGCAGGCGAAGTCACCCTTCCGGTGGCGGTGGCACTGGTCAACGCGATGGCGGCTGACGCGCCGACCGGCCCCAGGCTGGCACTGGACGGCGCGCGGCCGGTGGCCGTGCCGCCGGAGCCCTCGGTGGCCGCCGCGCTCGGCCGGGTCGCGCTGGACGCGATCGACCTGCTCACCGGCGGCGAACGCATCGGCGTCTGCGCGGCGGACGACTGCGGCGTCCGCTTCGCCGACCGTTCCCCGGCACAGAACCGGCAGTGGTGCTCCATGCGCCGCTGCGGCAACCGCTCGAAGGCCCGCCGCCACTACACCCGCAGCACGACCTGACCGCCGCGGCCGTGCCGGTCGTGGTCAGGTGAGACGGAGGCGATGGGCGGTGGCGGCGGCCTCTCCCCGGCTGGACACGCCCAGCTTGGCGAGGATGTTGGACACGTGCACGCTGGCCGTCTTGGCGGAGATGAACAGCTCCTCGGCGATGTCCCGGTTGCTGCGGCCCAGGGCGACCAGCCGCAGGACCTCCTGCTCCCGCGCGGTCAGGCCGAAGGCCGCCCGGCCGGCGGCACCGCCGGAGGCCGCGCCCCCACCCACCGTGAGCCGCGTACGCCGGGCCAGCAGGTCGATCTCGGCGCGCAGCGGCCGGGCGCCCAGGCGGCCGGTCAGTCCGACCGCGCGGGTCAGCAGCGCCGCCGCCTCGTCACGGTCGTCATCCGCGACGGCGGCCTCAGCCGCCCTCAGCAGCGCGTACGCCAGCGGGTACGGGCGCCGCAGCTCGTCCCAGGCGCTCACCACGGCCTCCCACGCCGGCCGGTCGAGGACGCCGGCCGCCCGTGCGGACTCGGCGGCGAAGGTCGCGCGCCGCGCCTCCATGACCGAGCCGTACGCCGGCGTCTCGGCGGCGATGGCACGCAGCTTGTCCGCGACCGCGTCGTCCGGCCCGGCGATGCACGCCCGTATGCCGGCCACCAGGATCGGCCACGTGTGGCGGGCGTCGCGGTCCAGCTCCTGTTCGGTGATGGCATGCCGCGTCGCCTCGATGGCGCCGGGGACGTCGCCCTCGGCGAGCCGCCACTCGATGACCAGACTGGCCAGCGGGAGCACCTGCTGCGGGTACGGGTCGTCCGCCGCGTACAGCGCCTGAAGCTCGTCGACGGTCCTGGTGGCGACCTCGGTCTCACCGCGGGCGACGGCGATCGCGCCGCGGTTCAGCAGATGCTGGCCGCGCAGGCCCGGCGTCGGCGAGAGCTCCATGATCCGTTCGAACGTCCCGATCGCGTCATCCCAGTGCCCCAGCGAGATCTGCCCCTCGGTCAGGTTGTTCGCCGCGAAGTTTCCCTTGGTACGGGCCAGGCCGAGCGCCTCGGCCAGCGTGACCCCCTGCTGGGCGATCTCGATCGCCGCCTCGGACTCGCCGGTCGCCTCGAGTGAGTCGGACATGTTGACCAGCGACCGGAGCCTCGTGTCGCCGTCCCCGGCGCGTTCGGCACGGGCGAGGGCGACGCGCAGCCGGTCCAGCCCCTCGGCGAAGCGGCCGTCGACCCCCTCGCCGATGGCCAGGTTGTTCAGCGCGTCCGCGGCCGTGCAGTCGTCGCCGAAGCGGTCGGCCAGGGCCAGGGTCTCCTCGCTGATCGGGCGCGCCTCGTCATGCCGGCCGAGGAGCATGAGCGTACGGCCCAGCGGCGCCAGCACCTCGGCGCGGACGACCGAGGCCTCGGGTACGAGCCGCTCCGCTCGGCGCAGGTCCTCCACGCCACCCGTGCGGCCGAGAACGTAGGTGAGCGCGGCCCGCCGCCGGAGCAGCAGCGCGACGCGTTCGGGGTCGGTCTTCTCGTCGACCTCGGCGAGCGCGGCGCGTACGAACGCCAGGCCGCGTTCCGGCTCGCCGCAGGCGCCGGCGGCCTGTGCGGCCCGGCGCAAGACGTTGACGTGGTCCTCGCCGATCCGCGCCTCGGCGTCGGGCACCCGGTCCCACAGCTCCAGAACGCGTTCGAGCAGCTGCAGCTGCTCGGCGTACGCGAACGCCGAGGCCGACTCGGCGGCCGCCTTCCAGGCCGAGGGCAGCGCGCGCTCGTGGTCGTGGGCCCGCACCCAGTGCATGGTGATCTCCACGGCGGGGCGCCCGGCCAGGCTCCGCGACGGGTCGGCCTCGAGCGCCTCGGCGAACCGCCGGTGGGCCCGGCCGTGCTCGCCGGGCAGCAGGTCGTCGTGGATCGCCTCCCAGATCAGGGCGTGCCGGAACGCGTAGGCCTCCTCGTCGGCGACGAGCACGTTCGCGTCCACGGCCGGGCGGAGTGCCGATGCCAGCGCCGTGTCGCCCAGACCGGAGACCTCCGACAGCACCGCGTGCCCGAACCGCACCCCGCCGGTGCTGGCCAGGCGCAACAGGTCCTGGGTGTCCTCGGACAGCTGGTTCACGCCGACGAGGACCAGGTCGCGTACGGACTGCGGCATGCCGGCCGTGGGATGGTCGGCGGTCGCCTCGACGAGCAGCGGGATGCCGGAACTGCGCTCGTAGACCATGTCGATGAGCCGCTGCTCGGGGACGCGGCCGAGGATGCCGGCGAGCTGCCCGGCCGTCTCGGCGCGCGTCAGGCGCGGCAGGTCGATGCGTACGACCCCTTCGATCCGCTCGAGCTCGGCGATGACCGACCGCATCGGATGGCCGCGGTGCAGCTCGTCGGATCGGAACGTGATGACCACGAGGACGGCGGTGTGCCGCAGGTTGCGGAGGAGGAAGATCAGCAGGTCGCGGGTGGACCGGTCGGCCCAGTGCGCGTCCTCGATGACCAGGACCAGAGGGCGGCGTTCGGCGAGGTGTTCGAGCAGCACGAGCATCTGCTCGAACAGCCGGGCACGCGCGCTGTCCGGGTCGCGGTCGGCGGGCGGCTCCCCGAACTCCGGGAGCAGCCGCGCCAGGTCGCGGGCGCCGTCGCGGGGCATCAGTGTGGCGATCTCCGCGGCGCCGGCCTCCCGTACGAGCTGCCGCAGCGCCGCGGTGAACGGCGCGTACGGGAAGCCGGCCGTGCTGAGTTCGAGGCAGCCGCCGGCCAGCACGAGCGCGTCCTTTTGCGCGCGCTCGGCGAACTCGCCGACCACCCGTGTCTTGCCACCGCCGGCCTCGCCGCCGAGAAGAACGGCCCCGGGAGTGCCGTTACGGGCGCGTCCGAAGGCGTCGGTGAGCGTCGAGAGCTCGGGCTCGCGGCCGACGAAGGCGGGGCTCACCTCATGTGCGCGCACGCCTCCCAGCATGACAGGCATGGCGCCTCATACCGTTCGGGTCGTCCATGCCGCACGCGGTCGCGGGTAGCGGGACAGCCAGAGCCGGGGACGGCGTACGCGGTCCCGCCGGTGGGTCACGGCGTCCGCGTGGCTCTGCCGGACGCGCTCGGCCATGAGCGCTTGGATGATCTCGGGATGCATGGTGTCCTCCTGTGTTGTTCCTGACACCATTCACATTCGCCGTAAGGCGGGTGCCCCCACATCCGGCGTGTGCCCTATCTCCCGTACCGGTCCGGCCGGCGCCGCGCCTAAGCGCCCCTAAGAACTCCCAACAAAATGATCTTTGAATGCTGTTCGGACGGTTACTGTTATTTCGACGTCTACGGCACCGGGACCGGCATCCGCGCGGTCGCCGCCGATGACCGACCCCGCATCGAGGACGACTTGCGGCACGGCCGCCGTCCTTGCTCGCGACAAGGAGGGTGAGGATCTTGGACGATGGGACAACCGACACCGACGCGAATCTGGAGCGGCTGGTGACGGACTTCTTTGCGGCGGTCTCCTTCGAGCCCGGAGCGATGCCGGACTACACCAAGCTCTACGGTTTGTTCATCGACGGAGGGAAGTTAATCAAGAACTCCACCGAGGTGCCGGAGATCTCGAATGTCGATGAATTCATCGAGCCGCGTCAAAAGATGATCGATTCCGGAGAGCTCACGTCATTCGCAGAGTTCGAGATCGGCCACATCACCGAGATCTTTGGCAACGTCGCGCATCGCATGAGCACTTACGGGAAGCGTGGGACGATGAATGGAGCGGCTTTCGCGGCGGAAGGCGTCATCTCCACCCAGTTCATCCTGACACCGCATGGCTGGAAGATGACCTCGATGGCCTGGGACGACGAGCGACCCGGTCTGATCATCCCCGACCGCTACCGCTGATATCGGATGCGGAGTCCGCGGAACCAGTGCGACAGCGCGACACTTTGTTCGACGACCCACCGATGTACGCCCAGGCCTGAACCGTGCTCGGTACCGCGCCCACGGCTTACCGGCCGGGGTCGGCAAAGGGTTCTCAGACGAGGCCCAGGCGGTGCGCCGTCGCTGCGGCCTCGCCCCGGCTGGCCACCTCGAGCTTGGCCAGGATGTTGGAGACGTGCACGCTGGCGGTCTTGGCCGAGATGAAGAGCTCCCCGGCGATCTCGCGGTTGCTGCGGCCGTCCGCCACGAGGCGGAGCACCTCCAGCTCGCGCGGGGTCAGCCCGAGCGAGTGACCGCCGGCCACCCCGCCGAGCGGGACGCGGGCCCGCCGCGCGGACGCCTCGATCCACTCGCGCAGCGGCCGGGCGCCCAGGCGGTCGGCGAGCTCGGCGGCGCGCCGCAGGCGTATCGCCGCCGCCTCGCGGTCGGCCGAGCTGCTCGCGGCCCGCCACAGCGCGTACGCCAGCGGATGAGGCTGGCACAGGTCGTCCCACGCGGCCGCGACCTCGTCCCACTGCGCCTGGCCGGCGTCGCCCGAGGCGCGGTCGGCCTCCGCCTCGAACACGAGTCGCTGGGCACGCTGCGGGCGGCCGTTGGCGGGCATCTTCTCCGCCTCGTCGCGCAGGCGGCCCAGCAGCCCGGCCGAGCGTTCGCCGGGGACCTCGGCGCAGGCGTGTGCGGCGGAGGCCATCAGCGGCCAGCCGTAGCGGGTGCTGACCGACGGATGCAGCTCGCCGACCACGAGCTCGACGACGTCGAGCGCGCCGGTGAGGTCACCCTCGGCGACCCGTAGGTCGAGCCGGAGCCGTACGAAGGGGAAGAGCTCCTGCGTGCGGGAGAACGTCGGCGCGAGTACGGCGTCGAGTGCGGCGATGGCCCGTGCCGCGCCGGTGAGATCACCACGGGCCAGCGCGATGTCGCCCAGCGCGTGGTGGAGCGAGGCGCGGGTGAGCGGCGGCGGGGAGAGCTCGAGCGCGTGCTCGGTCATCTCCAGGACCTCGTCCCAGCGCCCGAGCGCCTGCAGCGGCTCGGTCAGGTTGATCGTGAGGAACGCCCCCGACGTGCGAGCCTGGCCGTGCTTGCCCGCGAGGGAGATGCCGCGCTGCGCCGCCTCGATGGCGCGCTCGTGCTCGCCGATGCTCTCCAGGATGTGGGACTCGTTGGTCGCCACGCGCAGCATCGCCGAGTCGTCGGCGCCGCGGCGGTAGACCTCCGCGGCCTCGGCCAGGACGGCGAGGTGACGCTCGGCGTCGGTCTCGACGAAGTCGCAGCCGGCGAGCGTGGTCAGCGCGTGTGCCTCGACGGTCGCGTCACCGGCCTCGCGAGCCACGCCGAGAGCCTCCGTGGCCAGCGCACGCGCCTCGTCCGTGCCGTTCGGCAGCAGGTAGAGGTGCTGGGCGAGGGTGGAGAGCACGCGTGCGCGGGGGACGCTGGGCGGGTCGGCCGGCACCAGGCGAGCCGCCTCACGCAGATCGTCCAGGGCGGTGCGGTGGCCGAGGCGGATCTTCAGCCGGCCGCGCTGCTCGAGCACGCCGGCCGCGCGGATCGGGTCGCTGATCTCCTTGAGCGCCACTTTCGCGAACGCCACACCGCGCTCGGTCTCACCGGCAAGGTCGGCGGCCTCGATGGCCTTCTCGAGCACGTCGGTGTGCTCGGCGCCGATGCGCTCGGCCGCGTCCGGCACCCGGTCCCACAGGGTGAGGACCCGGTCGATCATCCGCAGCCACTCGGTGTAGGCGGTCGCCTCCTTGGCGACCTGCGCCGCCTGCCAGGCACTGACCAGCGCCCAGGTGGTGTCGTGCGCGGAGTACCAGTGGTGGGCCAGCTCGGCGGCGGCACGTCCCGGCGGCACCAGAGTCGGGTCGGCCTCCAGCGCCTCGGCGAACCGCGTGTGCGTGCGTGTGTGCTCGCCGGGAAGCAGGTCGCCGTGGACCGCCTCGCGCATCAGGGCGTGCCGGAAGCCGTAGGCGTCACCGTCCACGACCAGGACGTTGGCGGCCACGGCGGGCCGCAGCACCCGGGACAGCCCGGTGTCGTCCAGCCCGCTGACGGCGGCGAGCAACGCGTGCTCGACCCGGTCGCCGCCGGCGCTGGCCACCCGCAGCATCTCCTGGGTCTCCTCGGGCAGCCGCTGGACGCTGCCGAGGATCAGGTCCCGCAGGGACTCGGGCAGCTCGCAGTTGATCTCGCCGTCGCGGCCGAGCAGGGCCTCGACGAAGAGCGGGTTGCCCTCGCTGCGTTCGTAGATCTCGTCGAGGAGGGCGGCATCGGAGTCGCGGCCCAGGATGCCGCGCGCCTGCTCGGCGACGGCGCGGCGCGGCAACCGGTCCAGGTCGAGCCGGCGCACCCAGTCGGCCCGGTCGAGCTCGGCGAGCAGCGGCCGCAGGGGATGGCTGCGATGCAGCTCGTCCGAACGGTAGGTGACGATCACGAGCAGGCCCGGCGGGAGGTTGCGGATCAGATAGCTGAGCAGGTCACGGGTTGACCGCTCGGCCCAGTGCGCGTCCTCGATCACCAGGACGGCGGGCGTCTCCTCGGTCAGCCGCTCGAACAGCAGCAGCACGTGGTCGAACAGGCGGGTGCGCGCCTCGGTGGTGGCACTCTCGGTGTCCGGCTCGCCGAACTCCGGCAGCAGCCGGGCCAGGCTGCCCGGACTGCCGCCGGGCAGCAGGGCCGTCACGCCCTCCACGCCGATCTCGCGCACGAGACGGCGGAGCACGGCACTGAAGGGCGCGAACGGAAGGCCCTCGGAGCTGATCTGCAGGCATCCCCCGACGAGCACGCGCAGGCCCGGCGAACCGGACCGGCCCTGCGCGGTCTCGAGGAACTCATTGATCAGCCGGGTCTTGCCGACACCCGCCTCACCGCCGACCAGCAACGCGGTCGGAGTGGAGCGTAGAGCCGAGTCCAGAAAAACCAGCTCGTCGGCTCGGCCGACCATGACGGCACTGATCCCCTGCTGAGTCGGCACCTGTTAAGCATGCCATCAGGGCCGGACAAAACAGACCGATTATCCGGCCCGTCACCCCACCGTGTAGTGCAACGTGTCCGAACAGCCGATCGAGGGGGTGATGAGCAGGCTGAGGCCGACGACCGGCTTGGTGCCCGGCAGGCTGGTGACGCCGAACTCGCACACCGCGCCCTGGCCGGTCAGCGGGTACCAGAACCAGTCGCCGGGTACGCGTTCGCTCCACTGCGAGCCGTGGCTGGAGAACGCGAGATAGACGTTGGCGCTGGATTCTCCGGTCCGCTGGGCGCGTACCGTCACGGTCAGGTCGGTACCGACCGTGGCCGAGGCGAGCTGCCTGCTCTCGCCCGCCGCGACGGCCGTGGCGGTCGTGCCGGCCGTGGCGGCGCCGGTGCTCGCGACGAGCGCCGTGCCCGCGAGGACGGCCGCGCCGCCGGTCGCGAGCAGTTTGGTGATCCGCATGATGACTCCCCGATGAATGGGGGAGAGGTGCGGCGGGGGGCACCGTCCCCGAATGATGATGTCGATTATGAAGACGTCGTTCACTGGGCTCTGGTTGGCACAGGCTGCCGGATCGTGGGACGGAACGGCACGCCCATGGCGCGGAGCACCTCGTGAGGCGCCGCTACGGTGACGCGGGGAGGTGTTCCATGGCACAGACGACGCCGCACCGGCTGCCGGAGGCACCCGCGGCCCTGTTCGCGTACGGCACCCTGCGGTTTCCCGGTGTCCTCGAAGCGCTGCTCGGGCGGGTTCCGGAGCACTCGCCGGGGATCGTCGAGGGGTGGCGCGTCGCCGCGCTGGACGGGCGCGTCTATCCGGTCCTCGTGCCCGGCGAGGGGGCCGCCGGCGGGGTCCTGATCTCCGGGCTGACCGCCGCGGAGTGGCGCGTCATCGACGCGTACGAGGACGACTTCTACGCCCTCGAACGCCTCACGCTCGTGGACGGCCGTCAGGGATGGGCCTACCTCACCCGCGACGGTACGGCGGCGCTGCCGGTGGACTGGTCGCCGGGCGACTTCACCACCCGTCACCTGAGCGCGTTCACGGGTCGGTGCCGCGCCTGGCGGAGCACCTACGGCTGACCTCCGTGCCGCGCCGCCCGCAGCGCGAGCTGGGTGCGGTTCTGGCAGCCGAGGATCGCCATCAGCCGGGAGACATGGCCCTTGACCGTGCCCTCGCTCAGGTAGAGCCGCGCCGCGATGTCGGCGTTGGATCGTCCCTCGCCCAGAAGCGCCAGCACCTCGCGTTCGCGTGGGGTGAGCGCGTCGATTTCCGGGTCCGGCGCGGCGGAGCGATGGTCGCGCAGGTGCTGGACCGCCTCGGGCGACAGCACCGACGCGCCCGCCGCGGCCGCCAGGACGAACGGGATCAGCCGGGACGGCGGCGCGGTCTTGAGGAGGTACCCGCTCGCGCCCGCGTCGAGCGCGGTGAGGACATGCTCGTCGGTGTCGAACGTCGTCATCGCCACGACGGCGGTGGGCGCGGGAGCGCGCGGATCTCGGCGGTCGCGGTCACTCCGTCCACGCCGGGCATGCGCAGGTCCATCAGGACGACGTCCGGCCGGTGGCGTACGGCGGCCTCGGCCCCCGCGGCACCGTCGCAGGCCACCGCGTCGACGACGACCTGCCCGGTGGAGGACAGGATGGTCCGCAGGAACTCGCACACCATCGGCTCGTCGTCGACCACGACGACGTGGACGACCGCCTCGTCCGGCGTCTCCGCTCGCTCCACGTCCCGTCCCGGTCGTCCGTACGCTCTGTGGCAGTTCGGTCCGCAAAGCGTAGCCGCCGTCCGCCGTGGGCGCGTGCGTACACGCGCCGCCGAGCAGCGCGACCCGCCGCCGCAGGCCGTCGAGTCCGCGGCCCGTCCCCGGCCCGTCCCCGGCCCGTGGCCCGGCGCCGTGCCCGGCCCGTTGCGGACGACCGCGCCGACGGTGTCCGCGGTGACGGTCACGACGACCGTCACCGTGCCGCCGGGAGCATGCCGGCGGGCGTTCGTCAGCCCCTCCTGCACCGTCCGGTGGACCGTGCGGGCCAGGACCGGTGCGACACCGGTGTCCTCGCCCTCCCACACGAGGTCGACGGCCTGACCGGCGGTCCGCGCCTCGTCCGCGTCGAGCGAACCCGACGTAGCGAGCGGAGTGGGTCGCCGAGGCACGAGGTGGCCCGTGCAGCGAGTGAGGAGGGTGAGCGAGCAGTGAGCACGACTCCAGCGACGGCCGCAGGTCCTCGGCCGGGACTGGGGGCCCGGCGGGGATCGCGCCGGGCTCGCTGAGCAGGTCGAGCAGCGAGCGCAGCGCCGCGAGGCCCTCGTTGCCCAGGCGGCTCATCTGTTCGGCCGCCGCGCCCGGGGACGGGGTCGCTCGTGCGCACCGTGAGGGCGTTGGCGTGCAGACCGGCAGGGTCAGCACATGCCCCAGGGTGTCGTGCATTCCGGCCGCGAGGCGGCGGCGTTCGTCGGCGCGCGCGGTATGTGTCACCGCCGCGCGTTCGCGTGCGAGTGCGGCGAGCCGGTCGCGACGGGCCTGGTTCAGCCGCTGGGCGAGCGCCAGGGCGGTGAACGGGCGGGGGAGCACGGCCGCGCCGAACGCGGCGCCGAGGACGGCGACCGCCACAGTGATCGCCGGCAGGCGCCGCACCACACGGCCGGGGCGGCTGTCCGTCACGCCAGGACCGTAGCCGACATACCGCGCTGAGCGGCCGATCCGCGATACTCCGGAACTTCGACCGTGTCTTTCGTCGTGCCGGGGTGCCGGACGTTCGCCGCTGTCGGCCGCTCCGCCCGGCGTGCGCGCTGGGGAGTCATGGCGAAACAACGCTCAAGAGGCGCGCGGGCTCACGCTGCTCGTCATGGCGGTGACCCTGATCGGGGCCGGTGTCACCGGCCTGAGCACGGGACACCTGGCCGCCACCAGGGTCGGCGCGGCCGCCTCGATCCTGGCCGGCCTGCTCTTCCTGCGAATGAGCGCGCGCGCCAGAACGTAGGGGACATTTGTCCTGCCCGGCCGTGGATCGATGACTCTGCCCCTCCGCGCGGCCGGGCCGCAGGCTTGTGGCCATGACGATGCGATTCGGTCTCCGGCGGTTTCCCGTGGTGACGGCCGTGGTGTTCGCCGTGACAGGGCTGTCGAACGCCCTGCAATTCCTGGTGCCCGGCATGCTCGCACGCCTGGAGCGTGCCCCCGCCGGACTACACGGCGACTGGTGGCGTACGGGCACGGCGCTGTTCGTGCAGGACGGCGGCGTGGCCGGCACGCTCTCCAACCTCGCCTTCCTGGTCGTCGCCGGCGCCGTCGCCGAACAGGTCACCTCCCGGCCGCGCTGGCTCCTGGGTTACTTCGGCACCGCCCTGGCGGGGGAGTTCACGGGGTACGCGTGGCAGCCGTACGGGGGCGGCAACTCGATCGCGATCTGCGGGCTCGCCGGTGTCGTGGCGGTCGCGCTCTGGCGGGGCGACGTACGGCTACCGCCGTACGCGCCGGTGGTCCTGCTGATCTGGTGCGGTGCTCTGGCGGCGGACCTCTGGTACCCGCTCGTGACCATCGGCGTCGCGGCGAGCGTGCTCGCGAACGTGGCCGCGGACCGTGGCGTGCCGGTCGCCCGCTGGGCCGTCGCCGGCGCACTCCTGACCGGCGCGGCGATGACCGTCGCCGAGAACATCCACGGCGCCGCCCTGCTGACCGGGATCGCGATCGCGGCCCTTCTCGCGGGCGGGCGGTCAGGCACGGTCCGTGGACCTGCCGCGTGTCAAGGACCAGGAGAGCAGCCGGCGTACGACCAGGATGGCCGCGGCACTGGCGGCCCGCCGGTAGCCGGGGTCGCCGGCCAGGTGCAGGAGCCCGGCGGCGGTGAGCAGGTCGAGCAGCACGGGCAGGGCAAGGGTGGCGCCCCGGCCGATCACCAGGACCACCGCCGCGGCGAGTACGGCGAGCGCGACCACCAGGGTGCTCACCAGGTCGATCAGTCCGTGCACGGTCACGGGGGTGATCCGGCGTCCGGGACGGCCGGCCGCTCGGCGACCTGCCGGCGTTCCTCCGCGATCTCACGGGCCAGGACGTAGTTGAGGGTGGTCCGGATGGCCGCGATCGCCGCCAGCTGGCCGATCTCACGGAAGCTGGGGGCGATCGCGGTCCGCAGCACGTCGCTGGCCAGCTGGAACTCCAGGCCCAGCGCAAGGAACCGGCCGAGGGTCAGCCGTACCGGCACGAAGTCGCGAACGCGCTGCCTGCGCGCCGCGATGACGAGGATCGTGCCGAAGGCCCAGACGGCGCCGACCGCGATGATCACTGCTCCGCACACCTCGACGACCGTGACCAGGACACTGACACCGTCGGAGACGGTGTTCTCCACGCTCACCGTCGTTCGCCCCGCCGCTCAGGAACGGTCATCGGCCGCCGGGGCCGGATAGGGGTCCCCGAAGTACGGGAAGCCGGGCCGGATCCGTGACGCGTCCGGGACCGCGCCGTCGTTCAGCGCGGTGTTGGTCATGAGAGTGAGCATCACGTCCATGACGTCGTCGGTCAGCCCGCGGCCGTTGAATCCCGCGTGGTCGAAGGAACCGACCGTGCCGACCTCGTACGGCAGGACGGTGGGGCAGAGCCTGGCGGCCAGGCGCTCGGCGTATCCGGCCGGATCGGCGGACGATCCCGCGAGCCGGGTCATGTCCTCTGCCTTTCGCCGGATGTGCGCGGCGAACCGCCCGGCGTCCTCGGAAGGGAGCGAGTGGTTGTAGTCCTCCTGCGCGTCAGGGTCGGTGATGAACAGGTTCGTGATGAGCGGCAGGCCCCACCGCGACACCTGCGTCTCGGGCGCGTGACCGCGCAGCGACACTGTGGCCCAGCCGTGGACGGTGCCCTCGCCCACCAGGGCATTCGGCACCTCGAGGACGATGGCCGTCACGTTCCTGCCACCGAACCAGTTCTCCCGGTTCTCGAATGCCCCCGGGAAGAACCTGCCCTCGCCGTAGGCCGCGCGGAAAGCGCGCAGACCGTCGCGGTTGCCCGCGAACAGGTCCGGCGCGAGGCCGACGAAGGCCTTCACCCCGTCCTCGGAGGCGGACACCCGGCCGGTCTCGCCGGAGAGGATGGGCTCACTGTGCTGGTCGACCGTTCGGCGAACCTCGAATCGCTGTACGCCGCCCTGCCCGTCGCCGGAGGGGGTGACTTCGCCGAACCCCACCTTGAAGGCGACGTCCTCCCTGGTGTCGCCGTCGAGGTCGAACCGGAATGCGTAGAGGCCCTCCTCGTGCAGGCTCGCCGGCCTGGTCTGGCCGGCGCCCGGGTTCACCGTCAGCGCCATCGTCGTGACGCCGGGGGCCGGGCTGAAGAGGTAGAGGTCCGTCAGGTTGAGCCGGGGATCGTTTCTCGCCGTGGTCGTGTCGAAATGGTGGGACATGGCGGGGGGCCTTTCGTGACAGGCACGGTTCACGGCGGAGTGGGCGGCTCGCGGCTGAGCGATCGAGGCGCGGATGCCGTGTGCAGTGATCACTTTTCTGGACGATATGGTCCATACCTTGCCGCTGTCCCGCCGAAGCTGTCAACTGCCGGGTAGGGTCGCCGGTCTGGACCGGTCGTGGCCTTGATCTGGTCTCCGACGTACGGATGGATGCCCATTCCATGGACCATGACGTCCAGTGCTCTGGGGGGAGTCGTCCGGCTCCGGCAGGCGGCGGACGCCCACCCGTACGCGATCGGCGTCCCCTCGTAGCGGTCTTTCGCGGCGAACCCGGTGGCTTCCGGTGCATGATCTTGTCTGGCCACTGAAGGTGTGGCCGCCATCGGAGCCGGGCCCCCGCCGAGCGCGGGCCCGGTCCCGCGCACATCCGGAGGTTGGACAGATGACCGAACGTGAACCCCGCAAGGTGACCAACCTCGATCGTTACGGCTTCTCCGCCCTGCCGTGGAGCCGGCCCAGGGAGCTTCTCGCGGCGAGCCTGCCGCACCCCGGCACGCCGGTCTTCCTCGGCACCGCCCGCCCGGACGGCCGTCCCCACGCCGCCGGGGTCGGTGCCATCTGGATGGACGGCGACGTGTACTTCAACAGCGGTCCGGAGACCCGCAAGACCCGCAACCTGCTGGCCAACCCGGCCTGCACGATCTCCGTACGGCTGAAGGGGCTGGACCTGGTCCTCGAAGGAGAGGCCAAGAGGATCACCGACACCGAGACACTGGAGCGGGCGGCCGCCGTGTACCGCGACGGCGGGTGGCCGGCCGAGGTGGACGGCGACGCGTTCACGGCACCGTTCAGCGCGCCGAGCGCGGGGCCGCCGCCGTGGCACCTGTACCGGTTCACGTTCCAGACGGCGTTCGGCGTCGCCACCGACGAGCCCTACGGCGCGACCCGCTGGACCTTCTAGGGCCTCATCCGAGTCCCGCCTGTCCTGCCGCGCGGCGCTCGGGGACTTCGAGACAGGCGCTCGGCTAGCCGGTCTGGTGGTCGGCGACGAGGTCGTCGAGCCGGCTCCGGACGCGGGCCGCGCGTTCGGGGTCGCCGCCGGACAGATCGGCCGCGGTGGGCAGGCACGCGGTCAGACCCCAGGCGCGGCCACGGGCCCAGGTCGCGTCGTCCACGGGCAGTGCGGCGCGGAAGACGTCGCGGGTCTCCGCGGTCAGGAACGCCCACGCGACGATCAGGTCGCAGGCGGGATCGCCCACGGCCATGGTCCCGAAGTCGATGACGGCGCTCAGCCGGCCGTCGCGCATCAGCATGTTCGCGGGGGCCGGGTCTCCGTGGATCCAGACGGGTGGCCCGTCCCATGCCGGTGCCGCGAGGGCGGCCTCCCACACGGCCGTCACGGCGCCGGTGTCGACCAGGCCCTCCAGCGCCCCGATCCTGGCGCGCATGCGGGTCGCCACGACCGCGGAGTCGCGCTCGTCGTCCACGGGCACGCCGCGGAACCCGTTGCTCGCCTCCGGGGGCGGGCCGCCGGCGGGGTCGAGGCTCTGCAGGGCGCCGAAGAACTCCGCGAGCCCGGCCGCCGCGCGGCGCGGGTCGGCGATGCCGTCGAGGTCGGCGTTCTCGCCGTCGAGCCACCGGTAGACCGACCAGTCGAAGGGGTAGCCCTCACCGGGGACGCCCCGTGCGAGCGGGACGGGCACGGGCAGCGGCAGCCGCGGGGCGAGCCAGGGCAGCCAGCGCTGCTCACGCTCCACCTGGCCGAGCCAGCGCGGCAGGCGCGGTAGCCGCACGGACATCTCCTCGCCCAGCCGGTACGTCGCGTTGTCCAGGCCGGACAGGCCGACCGGTTCGACGGGAAGCCCGGCCCACTGCGGGAACTGCGCCGCGACCAGCCGTCGTACGAGGCCGGCGTCGATGGCGACCTCGCCGGGGCGCAGGTGGGGCATGGAGAATCTCCTCCGGCTCTTCGGGGACGCCTCATTCCAAGCGACCGCGGCGGCGGCCGTCCACTCATTTACCGGTTTGACGGGACTCATGGCTAGCCGTTATCTATATGGCTAACGGTTAGAGGTGGGCTGGTGCAAGACGTCGTACTCGCGCTGCTGGCGAAGGAGCCGTCCCACGGCTACGAGCTGCGGGCGCGGCTCCAGGAGGCGCTGGGGCCGTTCCAGGACGCGCTCAACGCGGGTCAGGTGTACGTGACCCTGACCCGGCTGGAAAAGGCGGAATTGGTAACCGCCGAATTCGTCGGCCAGGTCGACCGGCCGGATCGGAAGGTGTACGCGCTGACGGCCACCGGGCAGCAGCGCGTCCAGGCGTGGCTGGCCGACGTGAGCTGGGCGCGGCCGACCGACTTCCATCTCAAGCTGGTCGCGGCGGCGGCCGCACGGCTGGCCGACCCGGTCGAGATCGTCGACGCGCAGCGCCGGGAGCTGCTGCGCCGGCTGGCCGACACGCAGCGCGCCGCGCTGACGGAGCCGGACGGCTCGGCGGCGGCCCTGCTTCTCGAAGGCGTCGTGCTGCGGCTCGAGGCCGATCTGCGCTGGCTGGACGCCTGTGCCCGCCATTGGGACCGAAAGGGATGACATGACAGTGCTGCGAGCCGTGGGGCTGCGCAAGGAGTACGGCCGGGGCCCGGCGATGGTCCGCGCGGTCGACCAGGCGGACCTCGAGGTGGAGCCGGGCGAGACCGTGGCCGTCGTCGGGCCGAGCGGCTGCGGCAAGTCGACACTGCTGTACCTGCTCGGCGGCCTCGAACGGCCCAGCGGTGGTGAGGTGCACCTGGCCGGCCGTCGGCTCGGCCGGATGTCGGAGACCGAGCTGGCCCGGCTGCGGCGTGACGCCGTCGGCTACGTCTTCCAGGCTTTCCAGCTCGTCGACGAGCTCACCGCGCTCGAGAACGTCGAACTGCCCGCGCTGCTGGCCGGGGTGTCCCCGCGTACGGCCCGGCGGCGTGCCCAGGTGCTGCTGGAACGGGTGGGACTGGCCGACCGCGCCGGTCACCTGCCGGCCGCGATGTCCGGCGGACAGCGCCAGCGGGTGGCGGTGGCCCGCGCGCTCATCGGCAGGCCGCTCGTCCTGCTCGCCGACGAACCGACCGGCAACCTCGACAGCGAGGCCACCACGTCGGTGCTGCGGCTCTTCGCCGCGTTGCGGGCCGAAGGGCACACGCTGGTGATCGTCAGCCACGACTCTCGTGTCGCCGCCACGGCCGACCGCGTGATCACGATGCGCGACGGCATGCTCGTCGGCCAGACACGTCTCACCGGCGGCGGGCTCAGTGCCCTGGCCGGGATGGAGGGCTGAATGGGCGCGCTGAGCCTGGTGATCCGGCTGGCCCTGCGTGACCTGCGCCGCCGCCGTACCGAGGCGCTGCTCCTGCTCGTCGCCATCGCCGCGACGACGACCACTCTCACTCTGGGACTGACCGTACGCGGGGCGACCGAGCGGCCCTGGGACCGCACCCGCGCCGCGACGGCCGGCCCGGACGCGGTCGCGGCATCGGCCCACTCCCTGACCGCGCTGGCGCACGCACCCGGCGTGACCGGCAGCGCCGGGCCCTACCCCGCCCTGTCAGTCGACGACCTGCGCGTACGTGACGTTCGCGTCGCGGCCGTCGTGCAGGGACGTGACGCCGACCCGGGCACGGTCGACCGGCCCGTGGTGACCGACGGAACCTGGGTACGCCACGGGGGTGCCGTGGTCGAACGCGCCTTCGCGAGCGCACTGGAGGTGCGGCCGGGGGACGAGATCACGATGGCGGGCCACCGCCTCCGCGTCGCCGGGATCGCGGTCACCGCGGCCAGAGTGCCGTACCCGTCCGCCACGCCCGGTCTCCTCTGGGTCACCAGGACGGACCTGCGGCGACTGGGCCCCCCGACCTCGCAGGTGATGCTGCTGCGGCTGGCCGATCCCGCGTCGGCTCCGGCCTTCGCCGCCGCGCACCCCGGCGTCCGCTCCTGGCAGGACATGGGCGCGTACGCCACCGCCGAGCTGCACCTCGTCAACGGGGCCCTGCTCACCGGCACGTGGGCGCTCGCGCTGCTCGCCGTGGCCTGCGTCGCCGTCCTCGTCGGGGGCCGCCTGGCCGACCAGACCCGGCGTGTGGGCCTGCTGAAGGCGGTCGGAGCGACACCGAGGTTCGTCGCCGCGGTGCTCCTCGCCGAACACCTCCTGCTCGCGCTCGCCGCCACCGCGGTCGGCCTGGTCGCGGGCTGGGCGACCGCGCCGTTGCTCATACGGCCGAGCAGCGGGCTGCTGAGCGTCGGCGCCCGGCCGGCGGTGACACCCGCCACCGCGGTCATCGTCACGGCCGCCGCCGTCGCCGTGGTCTGCGCCGCGACCCTGCTCCCGGCGATTCGCGGCGCCCGTACGAGCACGGTACGCGCGCTGACCGACCGGGCCAGGGCACCTCGCCGTTCGCCCTGGCTGATCGCGCTGTCCGCCCGGCTGCCGGTGCCCCTCCTGCTGGGCCTGCGGCTCGCGTCCCGCCGCCCGCGCCGGTCGATACTCGCCATGACGAGCCTCGCCATCACGGTCGCGATGGTCGTCGCGGCGATCGCGATGCACGGCGACCTCGCCCGCAAGGACGCGCGGACCGCCGGCCTGGACTTCGTACCGGGCGCGCGGAACCCGGTGACCGAGCAGGTCGGCCAGGTGGTGTTCGTCCTGATGCTGGCGCTGCTGGTCCTCGCCGCCGTGAACGCCGTCGTCATCGCGTGGGCCGCGTCGGTGGACGCACTGCGCTCGACCGGCCTGGCACGCGCACTGGGCGCGACGCCGTGGCAGGTCACGGCGGGCCTGTCCGCGGCCCAGCTGTTCCCGGCCGCGGGTGCGGCGATCACGGGCATCCCGCTCGGGCTGCTCGTCTATGCCGTGGCCCGTACGGCGGGCGGCGCACCGGGCGGAGCCGCGATCCCGTACGGCTGGCTCCCCGCCGTCGTCCCGGGAACGCTGCTCGTGGTGGCCGCGCTGACCGCCCTCCCGGTCCGTGCCGGGTGCCGGCGCCCGGTGGCGGAGGCCATCGGCGCCGGCTGACCCGCTCTCAGACGTAGCCGGGCGGCGGCGCCATCAGCCGCCGCCGGTGCGCGTTACGCCGCACGGCGGTGACGATGGTGATCACGAGGGCGATCGCCAGCGCGCCGACCGGAATCAGGATCGCCACGGCGATGCGGGCGGCCTTGGGAGGCGTGCCGATGCCGTACCGGGCGCCCGCGTTCGTCGCGGACTTGAGGCAGGTCACCTGGTAAGTGCCATCCGAGGGAAGCCGCAGGCGGGAGAGGACGTGCCACTGCGTCCCGTTGTCGTTGACGGTGATGTGGGTGTTGGCGGACAACCGGCGCGGGTCGATGCGTTGACCATCGGGCCCCTGCGCGTAGCAGCTGTCGTCCGGCGAGCCCGCGTCCGTCACGTAGAAGGCCGGCTGGGGGTCACGCTTCAGCGAAACGCTCACCGTCTCGCCCGGGGCGAAGGTCTGACGCGGAAAGGCTCCGGTCACGGCGGTGATCAGAAGCACGGCGCCGGTGATGAGGCCGGCCGCCGCGATCACCCCCGCGACCACCCACCACAGACGCCGCGGACGAAGAAGCCGCCCTGGAGGGGAAGGCTGCCGTGGGGGAGGCGCGTAAGCGGACATGTCAAATAGACGCGACATGTGCCCCGCGCGTTCACTCCGGGATCAGACTTCTGCGACGGCCCGGAACGCGGACGTGAGATCGGCGAGATCCTTGACAGAGATCCCGGGCGCCGCGATCGTGCCCATCGTGGAGCCGTCGACCCAGACGCACATGGTCAACTCGCCGGAGTCGCCCTTTCCGGCGCCGCACCGGAGCACACCACCGAGTTGCCCCGGGCCGAAGTCCTGGTTGTCGGGGAACTTGCCCCCGCCGAGGAATGCCTGGTCGACGATGCGCGACGGCGTACCCGAGCGCAGCGATCGATCGGCGGCGCCGATCCGTACGGCTCCGGTCCTGTCGTCTCGTCGCTCTTGTCCGCGCTCATGCCGCCCGTTCTGTCGATCACAATGCCGGCGGCGGTGAGAGCCACGCCGTACCCCCGATCGGGGTTTTATGCGAGGAGCTTTTTGTAGACCGTGGACGACTTGATGTAGTCCTCGTCGCCGTACGTGCCCTTGTCGGTCCACTGCCAGACGGTGTAGGACTTCCACGCCGAGGGGACCGGGACGCCGGTGGCGCTCGCCTTGTGGTCGTTGACCCACAGCGGATACGTGGCGCCGAAGGTGCTGCCGGACTTCGCGCCCGCGTTTCCCGTGCAGGCGATCCACCAGTCCTTGAACGTGTTGATGACCGCGTGCCTGCCCGTACGGGCCCGGTATTCGTGCAGGAAGGCGGTGATCCAGGAGTTCATCTTGGCGTGGCTCATGCCGTAGCACTTGTCTTTGCCGTAAGGGTTGTTCTCTATGTCGAGTACGCCGGGCAGCGTGTGCCCGTCCGCCTTTCCGCCACCGCCGTGTGCGACGAAGTAATCGGCCTGGGCGACACCGCTCGCGGTGTTGGGAGTGGCGAAGTGGTAGGCGCCGTGGGCGAGCCCGGCGCTGCGGGATCCGGTGTACTGCGAGCTGAAGGTGGAGCTCTTGTACTTCACGCCCTCGGTCGCCTTGACGTAGGCGAACTTGGCCCCCTTGGCCTTGACGGAGGCCCAGTCGACGTGCGGCTGGTAAGCGCTGACATCGACGCCGGGCACCAGACCTTTCGGCGTCGCCGCGGACCGTACGGTGCTGTCCTGCGGCACGGTCGCCGGTGCGGTCTCGTGCCGGGAGGGTACGGCCGACGAGCCCGATGAGCACCCGGTCAGGGCGCCGCAGGCGAGGGCGGTCCCCGCACCGATGACGGTGAGGACGAGGCGATGACTTCGGGGCGTCCGCACGGACACGCTCCTTCGAGTATGCCTTTCACGGGACGATCCAGGCATCGAAGAACTTAGCGCGGCTCTCGTCGCGATCGCCCTGCTTTGCCGCATATCTCAATGTGTGTCTCAGGAGAGACGCCGGTAGGCGTATCCGGCTCGCAGGGTCCGGTTGACGGCCGACCACGGATGCGGCTGAGCCCTGACCATCTCCTCGTAGATGCTCCCTGGAACCTCGAAGTACTGGTAGATCTCCCCTCCCTTGAACTGGACCGACAACGTCCGGGTCGTCGAGTCGTAACCCGCGGCGAGTAGATGGCTAGATGAAATCGGCGTAAGGACCATGGTCACTCATGGTCCTCTTAAGCGTCATTTCGGCTTAAGTGACACACCGGGGTATACACCTTCAATTCAGCGTGGAGTCATGGCCGAACAGAAGGAGTTCCCGGCTCAGAGTGGTGTGCCTGTTCACCTGCCCGACAGCTGTTGACGCCACGTCCAATCAGGGTGAGGCTAGCCGGGTATGGCCAGGTAGAGCGCTGTCTTCGCTGGTCGGGCTCTCGGAGGTGTTCGAGGTACGGTTTGGGATCTTCTACGAGCACCAAATTAGATAACGAATCCCTAGACTTGCCTGCATGAGCGACGGTCTCGACTCGCGTACGCACGTCCCCTCGTCTGTCCCGGCAAGCGCTGTGGTCCACACGCTCGGACGCGGAGGGCTGTCGTACTGGCTGCTTCTAGATCCAGCGACCTACGCCTCTGGTGGACCGGTGATCGCGGGCGGCTACGCCCGCATCTCCAGAGATGAGGACAAAGGGCTCAGAGGCATAGGCAAGCAGATCGAGGACGACCGTGAGCGAGCCCTGGAACTCGGCTGGACCCTGGCGCGGCTCTACGTGGATGACGACCTGACTGCGGCGAAGTACGACGTACGGCGGCCCGCGTTCGAGCAGATGATGACCGATCTGGCTGATGGGGTCATCAATGCCGCTCTCGTATGGAAGTCCGATCGGTTCACCCGGCTGGACTATGACCTGACGAGGTTGTTCCGCGAACATGCTTTCAAAGCGAAGGGGCGGCATGGCGGCATCAAGTTCGCGTCCAAGGCCACCGTCTATGACTTGGATGACCCCGCGACTCATCAGCGTCTGACGATCGAGGTCTCGATCATCGGGACCGGTGAAGTGTCGGCGATGAAGGAGCGGCAGACGCGCGAGCACGCACGCAAGGCCGAGCAGGGGGTACCCACCGGCGGACGACGGGGATTCGGTTACCAGGCGACTCCGGAGACGCTGGCCGAGCTGGACGTCGCCAAGAAATCCGGTGACAAGATCCGTATCGAAGCTGCAAACAAGCGCGTATGGTCCGAGCTTCGCTACCGGCAAGACCCCCGGGAAGCGGCAGCGCTGCGAGACGCGCGTAACCGCCTGCTCGGAGGGGAAAAGGCGCCGACCATCGCCCGGGAGTGGAACGCCCAGGGGCTTCTCACCCCCCTGGGCAGGCTGTGGCACCCGAGTGTGCTCAGATCGACCATCAAGTCGCCGAGGCTTGCCGGCTATCGCATCTATCGCGGTGAGATAGCGCTGGATCGCAACGGGCAGCCCGTGTTCGTCGAAGGCCAGGAGCCGATCTTCACCGTAGAAGAACACGAGGAGATCGCCGCGTACTTTGCGGGGACGCCGCGTACGCGCAACCAGGTTCCGCACGGAAATCGAACGTTTCTTCTCTCAGGTCTGCTGCGCTGCGGGCTCTGCAAGCAACCGATGTGGGGCAACGTCGTGAAGGGTTACGTCAAGGAGACCGGCGGCTGGGAGGACCGGGCTCGTCGAATCTACAGATGCTCAGGTGCAGTTACGTCATGTGGAAAGCAGAGCATCAATGCCCCGAAAAGCGAGGCTCACGTGATCGAGCTGGTAGCCCGTCACATCGACCAGCTCACGCCGGAGATCGTCTCCCAGAACGTGGCCGCGTGGGACAAGGCCGAACAGCTCAAGCACGCTGAGATCAAGCGAAACGAGTGGGCCGACGCGATCGACTCGGGAGATGCGCCGCCGGCGTTCGGCTTCGCCAAGGTCTCCGAGTGGGACGAGAAGATCAAGGAGCTGAAGCGCGAACGTCAAGACTGGCAACGGGGCCACACGGCCGCCAAGGGTCGGGTCGTCGACAGCGGTAAGGATCTACGTGCCATGGGAGACCAGGTCGACCAGCAACGAGCTGTGGTCGACCGCTACCTCTCCGCCGTCCTGGTTAAGAAGCTCAAGCAGCGAGGGCCTCACTTCCAGCCGAAGCGACTGGAGCCGATTTGGATTGAGCAATGATCCTGATCGTGTCTCTGGCCTGCGCCTCACTGATGGGCGGAGCTTTGGCGAGTTGTTCCGCGAACCAGCATTCGGACTCGTCGGAGAACACCTGTGTCCTGCATCCGGCTGTCTCTTGCGCTAGACAAAGCCGAGTCAAGCTGCGCGCCCTTCGATCTGGGCAGCAGTGGGTAGTCGTGTGGCGGTGATGGCTGCGGCGAGGAGGGCTTCTCCGGTGGTGAGTCCTTGGCCGACGTAGGCCCAGTGGGAGGTGACGAGGACGGTGTCGTCGTCGAAGGGCAGGCGGCCGGTGGTGATCTGGTGTTCGGTGCGTTGGTGTTCGGCGCGTGCGGCGCGGAGTGCGGCGAGGGTGGTGGAGTAGGCGCGGCTTTTGGTGGAGAAGTGGCCGCGGAAGCCGAGCATGTGAGCCCAGGCGGTCAGCCGCAGGTCTTCTAGCTCGGGCAGTGCGCCGAGGCGTAGGCATTCGGCGATGAGGCGTCGGGCGTGGGGTCGGATGTCGAGTTGGTCGAGGTCGTCGGTTGGTCGGATGCGGCGGTCGAGGGTGCCGACGCATTCGGCGGCTTTGGTGGCGTACTTGGCGACGTAGCCGGCCACGGCCTGTTCGGTCAGGTCTCCGCTCGTGGCGATGGTTCGCAAGTCGACTTGTGAACCCCAGGCCAGCGTCCGTGCGGGCAGCTCGGTGGCTTCTGGTGTGGTGACGACGACGTGTGTTGCGGCTTCGGTGATGGCGTCGGTGAGGTGGGTCAGCGTCGCCCAGGCGGGCGGCGTCGTGGTTGGTCCGTCTGGTCCGTCGAGGCGGATGATGGCGTGGAAGTGCACGACGCCGCGTCGTTGGTATTCGGCGACCTTGGCGAAGGAGACCTTGAGGATCTGGCCGAGTTCTTTGACGGTCAGGCCGCAGTTGCGGGCCAGGACGCGGCGTAGGCGGATGGTGAAGCGCCGCCATAGTTCGGGTGCGAGGGCGTTGAACAGGACCGAGCCGGTGTGGTCGTAGCAGTCCGGGCAGATCGGCTCGCCGAGCCGGGAGTCGTCGGCGCTGTGGCGTTCGTTGCAGGCCACCGGGAGGCCGTGTGGGCAGGTGCCGCCTTTGCGTCGTGGTCGGCAGCGCAGGACGTGTCCGTCGCGTTCACATCGGTTGTGGACGGTCCCGAAGGATGGTGCGGTCAGGGTGAGGAACACCGCGGGGTGTTCGGCGACCTCGGTGGGGACGCCTTTGCCGCCGACCAGGCCTGCGCGGATGAGCTGGTAGGTGTCGGCGCGGTAGGTCTCGGCGCATGACGGGCAGCGCGACGCGCGCCGTGTCTTGCACGCTAGGCGCAGTACGCCGCCGGGTTCGCCTGCTGTGCTGTAGCGGTGGAGCAGGTTGCCGTTGAGCGGGTCGCGGTACTCGACTTTCCCGCGCAGGTGGACCGGCTGTGCGCATCCCCCGGTGCGCCGGATTTGTGCGGCCCATCGGTCGTAGTCCGGGGCGTTGTAGCGGGTGACCATGCCGTTGATGGCGTGTTGGTCGAGCTGGTTGGGCAAGATGGGTGGGTCCTCTCGCAGTGGTGATGCAGATGGGATGGCCCCCGACGTGGCGGACGGCTTGGCGGTTGTACGACCACGCCGGGGGCGCTTACGGGTCAGCAGAACCCGAGGCCTTCGCAGTGGCCGCAGGTTTCGCCGTGGCTGTCCAGGCCGGTGCCGCCGCAGTGGCAGCACTGGTAGCGCTTGGGCTCCAATCAGGCCGCCTCACGGTCCGGGATGACCGAACTGGCGTAGGACTGGCCGGCCTGGTGCAGCGCCATGACGGCGGCCGGGATGGCGACGCAGTGGTATTCGACTGGCCCGAACCAGCGGACGGCTTTGTAGTGGCCCCCGCGGCCGGTCCGGTCACAGACGGCGACGCCGAGCAGCGCCGCGACGCGGTCGACCTCGGCGAACGCTTCCTCATCCGTTCCGCGAGCGTGCGCCAGGACGTCGGTGCTGAACTCCGGGACCGGGACGGCGGGGTTGGCGTTGAGGTAGTCGGCCAGGGCGTGCAGGCCAGCGATGAGGTCGGCGCGATGTGTTGCGGACATGGTGGTTTCCCTTTCAGGCGGTGCGGATCTGGCGGAGTAGGTCGGAGGCGAGCTGGTTGGAGACACCGAGCCGGGCACGGAGCGCGTCGCGGGTGATCGGCCGTCCGTGGCGGTCCTGGTGTTCGGTGGCGACGCGGCGGGCGTAGGCGACCAAGGGGTCGCCAGGTGTCGTGGTCGAGGACGGCGGTTGGTCGGGCACGGGGACGAGTTCGCCCTGACGCGGTGCCTCGTCCTGAGGCTCGTCCTGGGGTTTGCCGAAGGACGGCGGGATCGGGAAGGTCAGGACGGCCGAGGACGAGGCGGGACGTTGGCCGGTGGAGCGGCGTTCGATCATCGAGATTGCGACGAGGAATGCCCCGGCCGGTGTCGCGGCGGTCAGCCAGCCCCACACGGTGGTCTCGGCTTGGGCGAGGTTGGCGGCTAGGGAGAGCAGTACCCCGCCGGCCAGGACGAGGGCGGGCCAGGACACCCGCCGGGTGGTGCGGCCGGTGCGCCGGTCGCGTTGGCGTTCGCGGGCAGCCATGACGCAGGTCAGGTCAATGCACACGGCGATGGCCCAGGCCATCGGTCCGTGCTGGCCGTGTTCGTTGGCGGTGTCGCGGATGTGGGTGAACGAACCCGCTCCGGCGATGCCGGCCAGGACCGCCACCGGCCCGGAATCGACCACCACGGCCGCGATCTTGCGGCGGGTACTCATGCGGCGACCTGGTTCAGGACTGTGGCGAGCAGCGCCGCAAGTTCAGGGTCGCAGCGGTGCGTCTCGGCCCATCCGTCCGCGTCTTCCAGCCGGTACATGGTCGCCCACTCACAGCACCGTTCACAGGCCAGGATGTACAGGTCCCGTCCCTCGTCCCACTCGACCGAGACCGGGACGGTTGCAGGACGGCCGGTAGGACGAGGACGGCGCAGGGGGAGCGGAGTCACGTTGGTCATGGCGATCACCTCGGTTTTGGGCATGGCTCGGGTAGGGACTTGGCGCGATGGCGCCGGCTGAGCGGGTGGGGGTTATGCGGCTTCGGTGAGCGGCGCGGTGTCGACGGCGACCAGGTCAGCCCACGCGGGGGCGAGAGCGGCGTACTGGCGGGCGGCGGCTTCGGCGTCTTCTTCGCTCACGAACACCGAGCGGGCGCGATGCCAGCTGCCGTCTTGTCCGGCGACGATGGCCATGCCGGGTGTCTCGGCCGCGATGGCGCGTGCGGCGTCGAGGGCGTCGGGGTCCATGTCGCCGAGGGTCAAGTTGGCGGTCTCGGGGTCGTTGACGCGGTGGCAGATCCGCCCGGACAACTGTGAGCGCAGTGCGGTGACGCCGGGGCCGAGGTCGGAGCCGATGCGCTGCCCGCAGACGATCAGGTAGACGGCGAACGCGCGGCCGAGCTGGGCGATCCGCAGGAGCGCGGTGGCGGTCTTGGCGATCTCGTCCTTCTCGCTCTTGTCGGCCATCAAGAACAGCTCGGCGACCTCGTCCACCAGGACGACGATGGGGGTGGGTCGTGCGTGGTCGGGCAGTTTCCAGACGTTGCGTGCTCCTGCCTCGCGGCAGATGCGCATCCGGTCGGTCAGCACGCCCACCAGGTCATCGAGCAGCCCGACGCACTCACCGCGGGTGGTGCCCAGTGCGGACAGCCGCGGTTTGTACGGGGTGAACTCCACCCCTCCCTTGAGGTCGAGGCCGACGATGGCGATCGGTTGCGGCGCGAGGCCCTTGATGATCGCGTTGGCCAGGTTGGACTTGCCGGACTGCGTCGCGCCCGCGTTCAGCCAGTGCGGCACGGTCCGGAAGTCGATGACCCAGTCCCGGCCGTTCTCCAACCGGCCCGGCCGTACCGTCAGCAGGTCACCAGTCTCGGGTGTGACGTCGATAGTGGTCAGCGGGTCCCGCATGGTCGCCAGCAGCGTCACCGAGCCGGGCGCGGAGTCGACCACCCGCACCGCGTAGACCCGCCAGGCGTGCGCGAGCCGTTCGGTGACCTTCACGTAGTCATCGGGGATCTGGCCGTCATGCAGGCGGACACGGACCCGCCAGCCCATGACGGTCGGCCGCATGATGCCGAGGCGCGGTGCGCGTTCGATGTCCACCCGCCGTACCCGCCGACGCTCTTGGATGACGACCGAGGCCGTACCCAGACCGGGGAGCGCATCGAGGGAGAGCCGCCAGACGCGGCGCTTGCGGGTGAGCGTGCAGCCGTAGGCGACGTGTCGCCAGGTCAGGTAGACCCGGACGGTCTTGAGCGGGAATCCGACGAGGTACCAGAAGGAGCGGGGGAGCCAGTGGCGCCAGGCCCAGGCCCCGGCCGCCGAAGCGGCCAGGAACCCGAGCGCGGCGTACATCGTGTGGGTCACCGTCTGTCCGTTCAGGCGGCGGCCGGGACGGCGACGGGTGCGAAGGAAGCAGCCCGGTAGGCGATGCCCCACCGCGTCTGTCCGCCTCGGGTCTGCTCCCAGGCGAACCCGACCAGTCCGGCCGGCTGGACGACCTGGCCCACGTTCAGGCCAGGGTCACCGGAGATGTTGACGTTGATCAGCTCGACCCGGCCGGAGTCGTTCTCCGAGACCGACAGGCCGACCTGGAACACGGTCTGGCCTTGCTTGTCGACCTTGACCTCACCGGTGTCCTTGTCGACCAGCCGCGGGCGCGGTGCGGAGACGCAGACGAAGGTGAGCTTGTTCGTGTCGATCGGGATCGGGATGTTGCGCACGTACTGTCTCCTCCATGAACTAGGACAACTAGTTACCTAGGATACCTAGAGAGGTGGACGAGTCAAGCGGATGGCCGAATCTTTCCTATGCACCTAGAGACCTAGGGCGAGGCGATACACTCGCTGACATGGGAAATCCCGGCCCTGTAGACCGCCGCAAGCAGTACGTCCGCATCGCCGATGACATCCGTCGCGACATCGCGTCCGGTCAGTACGTGGTGGGGGACCCACTTCCGTCAGTGGCGGACCTGGCCATCCGGTTCGGCGTAGCGAAGATGACGATCAGCAACGCCATGGCCGCCCTGCGGGACGAGGGGCTCATTCAGACCCGGCAGGGGAGTCCGAGCGTTGTCGTCTCCGTGCCGGGCGAGGCCGGCGACGAGACTGGGGAACACAGCGAGGAGTTCGAGATCATCTCCGCGCAGCTCCAACAGCTCAAAGCCATCGTCAAGAAGATCAGCGCACGAATGGACGAGCTGGACGAGCGGACCAAGAACCTCGGCGACGCCTGAACTCGCTCAAGCAAAAGGGCCTGCCGCGTATCGCGGTCAGGCCCTTCTCTTTCGGGTGAGCACCTCGTCTGCGGTTCAAGTCCTGTTGCCGTGATTGGTGCCGGTGTAGGTTCCGCCGCGGTTTCGCAGCGTGACGTTCATGCCGAGGATGCGACGCATGGCGTCGTAGCTGTGGTCGAACTTCGCGGCTACCTGGCGGATGCTCCAGCCCTGGTCGTACAGACGGGCCGCGTCTTCGGCCAGCTTCTGTTTGGCTTCATCCGGTGCAGCGTCCTCGGCGAGTAACCCGCGGATCTCCTGCCGGCTATAGCGGCGGTGGCCGCCGGGTGTACGGAGCGACGTCAGCTGTCCGTCGCGTGCCCATCGGGCAATTGTGCTTGGGCGGACGCCGAACAGCTCCGCCACCTCTCGCGGTCGCAGTAGGTCATCAGAGTCGGGGTAGTCAGTAGGCATGGGAGAGCCTTGATCGTTTGTGGTTGGTGAGGGGCCCGGCCCTGAGCCGCTCCGCTTCCCCGTGGCCGGCTGCCGGGTTTGGGGGAGTCCGACGGTGACCACAGCGCACTCAGGGCCGGGAGTCTTTGCGGCCGACTCGTCACATCCGTACGGCGCGCGGTGGCGGGATCTCGGAGGCATCCGGCTCGGCGTCGAGGTCGCCGACACGCGCCCAGATGGTCTTGCCTCCTCGGTTCTCTAACCGCCAGCCCCAGTCCTTCGCACAAGCCTCGACCAGCAGTAGGCCGCGCCCGTCGACTCGGTCGAAGGATCGCTGCTTGCGGTCGGGAGCTGCTTCGCTGCTGTCCCAGACTTCGACCAGGACGGTACCGTCCTGCTGAGACAGGGTGAGGTGAAGGACCTCGCCGATCTTCACGGCGTTGGTGACGAGTTCGGCCGTGATGATCAGCGCGTTGTCGACGATGGCGTTCATGCCCCATTCGGCGAGTGCAAGCCTCGTCATGATGCGCGCCTGTTCGGCGGCGATCGGATGTGGAGGAAGCGGAATCCGGTACGTAGGGCTGTCGGAGGTAGCGGACCTCTGCTCATCGAGAGTGCGAGCGTTGTCCGTAGCCATGTCGTCTATGCCGACCGCGCGAGACGAATGGATGTACGGCGTGCCACACGAGCGGTGATCTCGGCCGTTCGCTCCTGTATCGCGTCGAGCTCCGCTGTGATCTCGGCGAGTTCAGCAAGCAGGATCAGACGCTCTTGTTCGGTGAGTGCCATCTGCCTCTTTCTCATCGGAGACCGGCCACCAGCCGGATGGATCCGCCGAAAGTCATTGCTCCGGACGTGTGGCCGGAAATCTCGGGGATCGGTCATGCTTGCTCACCACCGAGGTCTCGTGCCGTTTCGGCCAGGTGTCGGCGTATGCGCTTACGCAGCTCAGCCGCGTTGTGGGCGCGGATGCAGATGTTGCCGCGGATCGCGAGCCATCGTCCGGACTCTGTCTGGTGGATTGCCCAGTCCGCGAACTCGTTTCGGAGCCTTGGCAGGAGCGTCGAGATGCGGGCGGCCAGCTTGTTGAGGGTGCTCACAGGTGCCCGCTTTCGGCCAGGAACGCCTTGATCTGCTGTGCGGCTCCGGCCGCGTCGTTGATCGGGTGTTGTCTGACGCTGGTGTGCCAGACGAACCATTGACCGGTCGTGCTGATGAAGACGTACACGTACACACCCGGCGTGGAGGTACGGACGGCCAGGCCGGGAAGACTGTCGCGCATCTCCGAACCGACCCCGGCCAGGTTGAGTTCCTTGCACAGTGCGGCCAGGGCGCGTAGCTCCGGCCCGATATCCCAACTCACGTCCGCCTCCCGGTGGTAGAGACAGGACCGATGAAACGGGGACACGGGTAGCCGGCTCCCCTGCCTGGGGGAAGTCGGGGAGGCTGCGCGGGCGATCCGCTCGGGTCGTGTCACCGGCCCTGTCGCTTGTCACGGGTACGACCTTGCCGACGTGCGGTGTCACGTATCGATACCGTTCCGCTCCCGCCTGGAGCTTTCGGTACTCGCCTTGTCTCGTTTCGTGCTCGCCTCGTGTTAAGTTCGGCAAGCTGTGAGGTCAAAGGGAAGGGTCAAACCGGTGACCGCTGCGCCGATACGTCTCAAGGCAGTGCTTCGCCAGCAGCACCTACAGACGCACACCGGGTTCTGCCGGGAGTACGACAAAGTCGCCCGCATGATCGACCCTGAGTTGGTCGGAACTTATCCGAGCAGGGCGCAGTTCCACCGGTGGCTTTCCGGGGAGCTGAAAGGGCTGCCGCACCCGCACCACTGTCGCGTACTGGAGAAGATGTGCCCTGGCTACTCGGCCGCCCAGTTGTTCGAGCCAGACCAGCCCGACGCGTCGAGGAGCGTTGTGGACCCGGCAGATGATGGCGGACTGTTCGACGTAATTGAGGACCGCATCGACCAGCCTGCAGCCGGTGCCGTCGAGTGGGGACCCGAACAGCCGGCTGACATCGGCCGCTCCTACGCGGGGTTGTCCGCGAGCGCGGCGACGGGAGTAAGTGAGGGTACACAGCGACTTGGGCAGCGGTTGTTAAAGCTGAAGAAGGTTCAGCGCCTCAGCGACCGCGACATCAGCCAGTTCGCACACCTGGCCGGTCACATCATCGACCTGGACACCCGCATAGACATCGAGATCAGCGGCGACGGAGCGGCCCGCGTGACCTACCGCTACGAGCTACTCAACATGACCGACCGGCCACTGGTTCGACTGCCGCGTGACCTGTGGTTCCAATACACCAGCGGCGAACTCACTATCCGCCCCTTGATCGACAGCACCAGGCGCGTTGCGATCCAGCGCGTACACGACACCCCGAATCTAGCCAAGTTCGCTTGCCAGCTCTCACCCGCCATCAAGTCGGGCGAATCCGCGGTGATCGGTTACACCTGTGAGGGTGGCCGGTTCGAGGATGCCCTGTACTGGCGGCAGGCGATCCCCCGTTACACGCGGCACTTCACGATCAACCTGCGACATGGGGATGCCGGCGATTTGATCAGTTGCTCGGCCATCGAGGAACATGAAGACGGTTCGGAGAACTCCGCCACCGAAGAACTGATCTGGGACCACGAAGGAGACGACGTCATCATCACCCTCACCCGTGACTACCTGCGCCCCAACCAGTCGGTCACACTGCGTTGGACGGTCACCCGTGAGCACGCGTGACGCCGTAGAGACCACGATCCGAGCGTGGAACGCCCACGAGCTGAGCCGCGGTGCCCCAGCTGCTCTCGACTTCGACTTCCACCCGATCGAGAGTGAGCCGCCGGCCCCGGCCGATCGGCTGACGACGTTCTACCGGCTGCAAGAGCTTGCTCAGGACGCCGATGAGCCGGCTGTCGCGCAGCGAATCGGCGCGGATCTGGCCTATCTGCGTGCGCTGATGGGTGAGCGGCAAGGCCTGGACGCCTACGTTCGTGCGACCCAGGGGTGTCCAGCCGCCGGGTGGCCCGCTGAGTACGTGACCGCTGCTGGCGTCGTGGCCCGCCAATGCGTCGAGGCCCGAGGCGTCCATTGGGGGAGTGCCACTGCGGCCGACCTCGCCCAGACTGAGGGTCCGATCGACGCTGAAGCCGCCCCGGACGCCATCCGCCAGGCCGCCGACGAGTATGAGCCCGCGGTCCGTGAGGCGACCGGTTCGGATGCGTCCTACGAGCTGACGATCGAAGAGACCGTGGTCGACGCCTATTGGGCGTACTGGCTCGATGGCGCGGGCCAACACGTGCGGCTACGGCTCAACATGCCGAATGCGACCTTCACCAAGGTCCAGGCCCGCCAGTTCGCCCTACATGAGGTTCTGGGTCACGGCCTCCAGGGCGCCAGCATCTCCGCTCACTGCGCCACCGAGGAAGTGCCGTGGGTGCGCCTGTCATCCGTCCACGGCCCCCAGCAGGTTCTGCTGGAGGGGTTGGCACAGGCTTTCCCACTGTTCGTGGCCCCAGAGGATGACGCGTTGATCACCCGTGTCCGCGTCGACCACTACATTCAGCTCGTTCGGTCCGAACTCCAGCTCATGGTCAACACCGGATCGTCGGTGGAGGAGTGCACGGACCACGCCCGCTCGCGGGTTCCGTGGTGGAGCAACAGCCAGATAGCCGGGATGCTCGCCGACCGCAGCACCGATCCACTGCTACGCACCTACATGTGGGCCTACGCCGCCGGCATCGACTGGTTCACCAACCTCGCCGACGCCGACGAGACAGCGATCCGGCAGGTCCTCCATGCCTCATACCGCGCCCCACTCACACCAGCCGAACTCGAAGCCCTCTGGCCACAAGGCCCCACCATCGGTGGTTCCAGCAGGCCCGCTCATAGCCCCTGAAAAGGCAAAACGGCCTCATCGACGCTGATCGGTGAGGAGTTTCTTTACGTCTATCAAGGGCGCCGCTTCGCGTCGCCTGCCGGTCGGTCCGGTCCGGGCATGCGGCCTCTTTCGGGCCGACCCGCCCCGGCCGACCGGCTCCGGCCACATCGTGCCATCGAGTGCAAGCCTGCCCAGCCACCCGGTACACCTTCTATACAGGAAGTCCTATCCAGCGGGCTAAGGCGCCTTCTAAGGCACGGCCGGAAATCGCAAGAAGAGTCATTTTGCACCTAGAGAGGTCCGGAAAATGCCCACCCCACTCGTAAATATGGATGCACTTATCCCCCGAGAGGACTTTGAGGCGGCAACGACAGAGCCTTCGACCCAGTCATCAATCCTCAGCACAACTATGAAAATAACTGATCTCGGTCCCGATAGTCTCATGTATAACGTGCTGCGCAAGCCGGATTTTCAACGTGAGACGGCAAACTGGTCACCCGAAAAGGTGGCTGAACTTGTCGGCAGTTTCCTTGAAGGTGACCTAATTCCATCAGTCATTCTCTGGCGTTCCACAATCAGTGGAAATATCTTTGTCATTGACGGCGCCCATCGGCTCAGTGCGCTCATTGCTTGGGTTCATGACGATTACGGCGACAGGCACACTTCCATTCGCTTCTTCGACAGCAATATTCCCCAAGAACAGCAGAAAGCCGCTCAAGCCACCCGCGATCTAATCCGGGAGAGTGTCGGCTCATATAGCGAGCTAAGCCTTGCGCTTCGAAATTCAGACACGACCCCTAAGGAACGGCTGCGGCTTGCACGAAACCTAAGTGCCTTCGCAATCAATCTGCAATGGGTGGCCGGCGAGGCCGAGAAGGCTGAGAGCTCATTTTTCAAGATCAATCAGCAGGCCACGCCGATCGACGATACCGAGTTGGACATGATCAAGGCTCGGCGCAAGCCGAATGCGCTCGCGGCGCGTGCGTTCATCCGAGCTGGGACGGGGCACAAGTACTGGTCCGCGTTCGACGAGTCAGTGCAGTCCGACATCGAGAAGCTTGCGAAAGAGGTCTATGACCTCATCTTCAAGCCGGATCTCGATTCTCAGATCAAGACCTCCGATCTACCCGTAGCAGGGAGGGGCTATTCGGCCGACAGTGTTAAGATGGTCTTCGAGCTTGTCAACTTCGTGAACGATTTCGAGCCCGAGATGTGGCGCGATGAAAGTTCGAAGCGAAAGCGCAAGGGCTCGCCCCTCAGGAGGCTTGATGATGACATGGATGGCCACGCCACCATAAGATGCATGCGAGCTGTAAAGAGGGCCGCGAGTCGAATCGCCGGGAAGGATCCTGCATCACTAGGGTTGCATCCAGCGGTCTATTTCTACAGTGCCACAGGCCGCTTCCAGCCGGCAGCCTTTCTCGCGGCAATAGCCTTCATAAAGGATCTGGAGCAGCGGCGGGCGGTGGCCAAGTTCACCGATATCCGGGCTGGCTTTGAGGATTTTCTGATCAGGTACAAATACTTCCTCAATCAGATCGTACAGAAGTATGGCAGCTTGCAGCGCTCGGTGCCACCGATACTTACGATGCACAAAAGCTTGTATCAGGCCCTACAAGAGGGATTGACCGAGCATGATGCGATAGAGCGACTCAAGAGCCAGTCACCCCTCAGGTCATCGCTGAAGGTAACGACCGAGGAAGACAAGCGTCACGGAAGAAATTTTTCGGCCGAGACTAAAAATTCGATAGTCATCAAGAACATCATTGAGTCTGCACCTAAGTGTGCAATCTGTGGTGCGAGGCTAAATCTTAGGTCGATGACTTTCGATCATATTCTAAGGCGAGAAGATGGCGGCACGGGAGCGCCTGATAATGCGCAGCTCTCACACCCATATTGCAATTCGGGCTACAAGGAGGGGGCCCACGCTGCCGAGACCAGGCTCTGAAATATAAGCGAGCGCGGAGCGGGGGTCTCGCGACCCCCAGCCCCCCCGCGAGCCGGAGCACTCACCCGCGCGAGACCGCCCGTAACACCGTCCCGCCGTTCGCGCGGGCGAGCACGCCGGGCCGATGTCTCCGGCGTGCGTCGGCGCCTTGTCAGAGCCTCTAAAGCTTTAGGTATCGGCGCGCCAGGATGGTGGACTAAACCTTTAACGAAGATCGGAACCCGGTCGCTCTTCTCCGGATGCTCGGACCCCAGGTGTTCTGGAGACCGGGTTTTGATCCGATGGGGGTGGGGTTTTTTCGATGTCGGGAATATTTAGACTCAAGCGCGTGGCTGTGTAATAGATAGCACGCTGGTCGCGATAAAATGCATAAGCGGCATTCCATTTCTGCTCGCCTGTGGCACTCAGTCCCCTCGCAGCGTCGCAAAGTTCCCATGTGCTGTACCGCAACATATCAGCCGCATTGACGACTGTGTTGGCCCCCAACAGTCTTACTGACTCATATGTCGCAGCAATCTCGTAATCGGCCTGCAACATGCGCTCCTCGATCTCTTCAAGAGGAATGGGAAATGGGCCATTCATTAAACCGCGATCAGTCGCTAGACTGCGCGATAGGGCCGAGGACAAACTTATCGCTTGTGCAAAATTACGATAGGCTTCGAGTCTTCGATCTGCCCACCGTGCGTGATGCTCTCGCTTCCATTTAATTCGCTCGGACATCGTTGTAGCGATTAGAGATATCGCGCCACCCGTAACTACGCTGGCCAGAGTAATAATCTGAGTCCCGACATCCACGTGCGCTGCCTCGCTTCGCCTTAAAATTGGAGTGCGTCACTATTAACGCTTACCGACTATCCAGATTATAGATAGGGTGCGGCATCGCCGCTGCGTGCCGAAGGAGAATAGCCAGGCGTGGAGGGTAGGCTCGTCGTCACGTGACGGTCGAGCAGGGGGCTCGTGCCTTGTGGCTGAGATGCCGATCGAGGCGATGTCGAACTGTACGAGTTCGCCTCTGAACCTCGGGAGCTGTTGATCGATCGGGCTCAGCGTTAGCGAGCCGGGCAGTAGGAGCGCCAGGTGTGTCGGCCTCAGCAGCGCCGCGCACAGTAAGACTGCTAACGCCTCTGCTAACGACGGCCCTGGACTGTGCCGGATGTCGGTGGCCGGCTCAGCCATCTGAGGCCAGGTCAACGGACCGATCTGGACCACGCTGGACGCCTCTAGCCTCACTCGTAATGAATAGGCCGAGACGATCTCCGTGAATTGCTGGCGACTGACTGATTTTGGATGATAACCAGTTTTCCGATCCGAACCAGTTCGTCACGGGATTCGGAAGGCCGTTCGTGCGCTCGATAGAGAGGGTTAACTGAGGGCGCTTGAGCGTCATTAGAGATGAGCATCAGACTCCTGAGGGTATGTAAGTGCTTGACGGTGTTGTACGCACAGGTAGGCAATACCTCGATTTTCAGGAAGTTGGCGAGGCCTCAACCCGCCGAAATCGGGGTCGATGTCGAGAAGAGCTTGGCGGAGCTCAGCGAAGTTAGCGGTGACGCGTTGCACTTGGTGAGTTCGTGTGTCGGGGAAGGCGTCGTCGATGCGTTGCCCTACATCAGGAATTGCGGTAATCCCCTCAAGAAGTTTGCAAGAGGCTTCGAGCTGAGCCTTTTCGACTTCGGTCAATGCGATGCCGGCGATTCCGGTCAGGGCGGGTCCGACGATGGGCAAGGCATAGCGCAGCCCAATGAGGACTAACTGCAAGTAGGGGGCGTACTTCTTGAGCCATGCCGGGACGTTGCGTAGTTCGTACATGCCGTCGCCATCCTGCAAAGGATGGGGATTATCCGGTTGTTCGCAGTACAGCTGCAGTTGGTAACGTGTGTTACCTACTTTCACGAGCGTAAAGATACTCGGGCAGTTGATCCCCTGGGAGGCTCTGTGGCCTAAAAGATCTCTAACAGTATCGAGTACTTGTAGTTGGAAGCGTTCGATACGTGTGGTTACGTTTTTGACATCGTCGAGGTTCTCTTTGACTGCATGTACGTCATCATCCAGTCGGGTGAGAATTGACTCCAAGGATGCTGGGCGCAGACCGAGCAGCAGGGAGCGGACATCAACCATGGTGAATGTCTTGGGGCACTGTAGCGGAAATCCGTGGTCCAGTGCTCGTTGGGCGTCAGAGCCGTCAAACTCGTGCTCACATGGCGTGGTAGTTGGGCTGCATATACAGGGAATCATACGGCGTGGTCGTAGGCCGGGATAGCGCTCCTTGATAGTGCCGGTAAATCCTTCGTCGAGAATGGAAAAGAACGCGTATGGCGCACGACCGCGGACAGTCAACGTTACGGTTGGTTGCGCCATCCCGTCGTCGGTCAGAAGCGCCCAGGCTGGAATCGTCTGCCCGCGATACTGGAGCAGTACACCTCGGGACCAAGCGGTGCCCGTAGTGAAGCGGTGTTCGCGTGCAATAAACCAGGATGGGATACCGGCCTGGCGGGATTCCAGCTTGTAGCGTACTTGCACCTGGCTTGCACCCGGCTGGTCAAGTGCATTGTCCCACCCGGCGGGAAGACGGGTTGGTGCCCCAGCAGGCAGCCGTTCAACGACCAGCGCAATATCGCTGTGTCCGGAAGCATCGACACGATACGCCAAGTCGAATCGCTCCATTAGTGCGGTCAGCATCTCCCGCAGGCCGGCGTCGTCTATGTCGCGCCATAGCTGAGCGCGGTGCTCTCGGGACAGCAGCCCACCTCGGTCAACGATCTCCTGGCTGTCAAGCACCCGGGTTATCATCGTGTCTACCCATGCTGGCTGCAATATCACCGTGTCGGCCAATTCTGGATCATAGGGAAAATGCAAGATTTCTCCGCGATCGTGCAACGCGGCCCGGATAATCGCCCGCATCTGCGCGTCATCAACACCAACGGCTTCCATCAGTTGGTCACAGCGGGAGACGCTAATGTGCCGCCGGTCCTCAGAAGACAGCGCGTCCGCCGCCCTAGTCCATGCGTCAGGCCAGCGTTGCCCCATCAACGGCAGCAGTGCTGCCTGAGCGGCCAGTCGCTCCCGCAATTCGCCGATTCCAGTGCCGTCAGAACAATCAACGCGCGCGAAGCCAACAATACGAGGATAGCGGCGTTGTAGATCGACCTCGTCCAGATCGACCACCGACTCAGCAGCATGGGTTGCTACTACAAAAACTGGAGAACTTGGCGCGACCGTGCTAATCGCCTGCAACCATTCTTCTATCTGTCCGCCGACTCGCCATCCGCGTCGACTATTCCAGACCAGGACGAACAAGGATCGGTCGGATAGATAGAATCGTTGCGTCGCCCGGTACTCCAGCTGGCCACCGAAGTCCCATACACTTAGGCGCATTTTGATTTTTGATCGAGATGGGTGCGTCAACACTAGTGGATCTACATGCACTCCATGTGTTTGTGGCTCCGATGGATCGTAGGGTAGTCCGCAAAGCACCTTGGTCACAGAGGTCTTTCCAACCGCCGCCTCTCCGACCACTAGCATCTTCGATACCCATTGTTCGCTAGCTTCCGCCCACAAGGACCGCAAAAACGCCTGCAGACCTGTCGTTCCCAACGCCTGCACCTCTCGAGGCGGGAATACGAGGTCGTTTTCGTGCCAATGCAGGCTGGTGAGTTCGCTAAGATTCCCGATCGACACGGGGAGGGTGCGCAAGTGGTTTTTCTGTATCTGGAGGGAGCGCAAAGAAATGAGATTACCGATCGATTCTGGAAGTGTGTCAAGTCGGTTTTCGCTTAGATTCAGCCTGGTTAGTAAGGTGAGATGGCCGATCGACTCGGGTAGAGTCCGTAATTCATTTCCCTGGAGCTGGAGCGAGCGCAAAGAAGTAAGACTGCCGATCGATTCAGGAAGTTTGTTTAGCTGATTGTCCTCTGCGTCTAGATGACTAAGAGCAACGAGATGGCCGATCGATTCTGGAAGTACGTGCAGCTGGTTGCGCTGTAGCTGGAGAAAGTTCAGTCTGGTGAGCTTATCGAAGAATTCAGGTAGGGCAGTCAACTGGTTATCGCTCAGGTCAAGATTGGTTAGACTGGTGAGATTCACCATCGAATGTGGCAACGCACTCAGTTGATTTGCCTGCAGCTGAAAAGTACGCAGTTTGGTGAGTCTACCGATCGCCGTAGGTAGGGCGGCTACTTGGTTATTGCTCACGTTAAAATTAGTCAGTCGAGCGAGATTTACTATTGAATCAGGTAGCTCGCTTAGTTGATTGTCCTGCAGCTGGAGCAACCGCAAAGAGCCAAGCTTTCCGATAGAGTCAGGTAGCGTGCGCAGCCGGTTACTCTTTAGTTCCAGAGTGTGTAGCTTGGTAAGTTTGCCGATTGATGAAGGAAGAACGCTCAGTGAATTTTTCTGTAATTTAATAGAGCGGAGCCCGGTAATATTGAATATCGACGCCGGGAGAACGGTAAGCTGATTGCCGCTCAGGTCCAGGGTATTCAATGTAGTAAGGTTTCCAATTGATTCAGGCAACGCTGTTAAGTCGAGGCCGGCCAGGTTGAGCGAGGTAGAACGGTAGCGGGCCGCAAAAGTTATCCTGCGCTCTACCATGGCCATTTTTCCGCTCTCCATGGTCACTCCTATCTGTTACCTTTGCCGCGCGGGCGCAGAATCGGCCCTAGCTCTAAGCGAACGACCAATGGTTACGTTGCGATCGTCGCAGCAATTTGGCACTTGACTGTTCGTTCTCCCGACCCTCGTCAGTACGGCAAGCGAGAAGGAGGGAATCAGCGTTGTCAGACTCCCACTTGTCATAGGCTCAGGCAAGCGTTGGCGTAAAGATTGGCACCAATCGTTATTCTGAGGCAACAGCGTGACGCAGGGGATATGGTATGCCCCTCTATCAGGGTTTCGGTCGGCCAGAGTTGTGCTGAGTATGGACGTCCAGGCTAACGGCGGACGGAATTCCCGTAGCGTGGCGGTACGCGACCTCTTGACGTCTTGAAGCAACCCCCGCCTGGGGTACGCCGGATCTCGTGCAGGGTCTGTTGCTCTTGGCGGGATTGTTCGTACTGGATGGGGCTGAGGTAGTTCAAGGCCGAGTGCTGGTAGCGGTTGTAGAACCCCTCGATGTAGGAGAAAACCTCGGTTTCAAGTTCGTGGCGGGTGGGCCAGGCTCGGTGGTGGATGAGGTCGGTCTTCACGTGGCGAAGAACGCTTCAGCCATCGCGTTGTCGAACGCGTCTGGAGATGAGGGTGAATCGCCCTGGCTTCGATAGAGACTCCGCTGCGGCCGATGCTGGCGGACGGCCATCATCGCCCGGAGTTGGGCGGGATTGGGCCCGAAACTTGCCGTGCGAATGGTCGACTGCAACGACTGCGCCACAAGCAATCACGGACGTACGGTCGACTCCCTCCACATGCCGTCCGTATTCCTTGTAAGCGGCAGGTCGCCCTCTTCAAGACCGAGCGGGCCGCGGCTGGTCCGGCTCCGGCGCAGACTGCACCCGAACACGGGGGAGTCGCGACAGCTGAGGCCGACTGCTATACAGCTCGGAAGTACAGCAACGCCGCCGCACGACCGCTCCCAGCCGCTTTTCGCATAACACTTCTGACCTCGGCAAGTAGACTGATGACCTGGGAGTGCGTGTAGTTCGCATCGAGGGGGTCACGTATCGCATGGCCCTCAATGGCCTGAGCGAGTGTGAAACGGAGCACGCACAGTCTCAGGTTCCTGCGGACTGGAGGGCACGCCCGTCGGCTAGAGGTGCGGGCTAGGACTTGCCGCACGAGGTACCTTCTTAGCAGCCCGAAGAGGTGAAACCAGGCCATCAACGGTCGACCTCAGGCAGAATGTGACCATGACTGCTTGGGCTGGCGTTCTCATCCCTGCTGGCGCCGGTCTCTTCGGCACTGCAGTTGGCGGGAGCTTGACTGTCTACGGGCAACGTCTCTCCGATCAGCGCCTGAACAGGCGCGAGCAAGGAACTCGTGAACATGCTCTGTTGATCAGGCGCCTTGAAATCGAGCGAGACACCGTTCTCGCGCTTCAAGACGCAATTGAGAAACATGTACGCCTGGTAATAGCCAACAAGCCAATAGGGGATCCGTCCAGGGAGCCGGCTGGACGTGAGGATGAAGAGAGCGAGCTTAACGGGAGCATCCTCAAACTACGATCTCGCCTGATGCATGCGGGGGCCACAGATGCTGTAGGTGACTACCTTGATACTGTGGCCGCTTACGAGGATCAGTCGACGAGCGAGAATCAAGTGCCATTGGGGCTTGCCTATGCGGAGGCTCAGGAGGCCCTCGGAGCGGCATTTAGGAGCGATGGCCCCCGGCCTCGGGTCAGCCCTTAGCAATCGTAATTATTCGTTGTGTTTCGAAAAAGCTTCGTGGCGGAGAGTGAATGCCAGCGCCACCCCCGGGTGCCTCGTCGGCCCAACGGGGACCAGAAGCCCATGGGAGTCCGAGCGGCGTAGCAAAGCGGACGACGACCAACGGCATATGTCCCAGTCGCTGGACAGTGTCGCCACGCTGCGTTTCGGGTTGGCTTGTCCTAGGCTTTCGGCCTATTAGGCCACAGACTGGAGAGCCTGCTTTTGCAACCCAGATGTGCGTACTTGAAGGCATCGTCCTCAGATGCTGAGCCGTTTCCGTATAGAGCGTAGGACGACGCGAGCGGTCCGAGTGGCCAGCAGGGCCGCGGTAAGGATCACGCAAGCGGCGAGGACGACGCCGAAGGTCCAAGGGTTGTGTGATCCGAGAGCTTGGAGGAGTGCCAGGGCAATGCTGACCGGAACGGTGGTCAGAGTGAACAGCACGAGCGCATTGTTTACGTGGCGTTTCTCGTTGTCTCTGGCCATGCGGTTGAAGTCGCTGATCTCTGTCAGTACCCGGTCGAAGCGTTCATGGAGCCGATGTTGCCGCTGGTAGGCGCCGAGAATCTGGTTGGGAACGCCATGGGTTGATAGATGCTGCCACCACAGTTCGTTCCGGAAGATGGTGACTCGTTGTTCGAGTTCGGCCATCGACGTCTGTGGCGGGTCGTCGAGCGCCGAGGCGAGGGCGTCTTCGAGCTGGCCGATGCCGTGAAACTGGAGAATGCCAATAAGGACGGCGTCGAGGTAGATGCTGTGGACGTATACCTCAGCGTGGTTGTAGAACGGGTCCTTCGCGCCGTCGTCCGAACGGCATCCCACCAATGCGGTGCCGCTGCGGAGGACGAGACCACGCCAGTCGGCGGACATCCGGATGCCCTCGAAGTCGGACGCGGCGCGCCATACTCCCGGGACGTCGCGTGGATCGGGTGGATGGTCGGTGCCGTTCGTGCGGGATGCCAGCGCCCAGAGCCACTGATCGGTGGTCGGCCATAGCGCGTACCGAGGGTGCCGGTACAGCCGCGGCAGGCGCCGACCCGTAGCCGTGACGAAGGCGAGGGTGTAGGGAACGTCCGATTCCACGATCGCCTGCTCGCCGAGTAGCCCTCGCGGATCGAATCCGTCGAGCTGGGCGCCCTGCCGTCGGGCGAGTGCCCGTATGACCCTGAGTGGGTTCGACCGAGCGGCATCGAGGTGGACGACGACCAGGCCGGACGCATTGGGCTCGTCGCTCAGCCGTATGGCTTCGAGGCCGATCACCCGAAGCCGGCCCACCGGATGATCGAGGGGCTTATGCCAGCGTCGGGCACGGTCGGCCGTGCCGTACAGGATGCGGGCGGTCCGCCGTGAGTAGTAGGTGGAGCGCGCCGCCGTGTCGCTCAGGACGTCGCCGTGCCGGAACGGCAGTGGTCCCTCATGCCAGTCAGGAGCTGTGGGAAAGGTGGCGTGGTAGATGGCGACGATGGCGGCTCTGGCCGGCCGTGTCATCGGTAGTAGGCCTCCACCTCGGGAAGGTCGAGGCGCACGATGTAGGTAGCCTCACCGGGCCGTTCGGGGTCGGTGATGAAGCGTACGCGTTCTCCGGTACGGATGGTCCGGAAACCCTCGGTGACGATGTCGGCATACATGAAGGTGTAATCGTCTCCGGTATCGACGTCGCGGACGACGTAGACGCCTGTGCGTCCGACGCTTCCGCTGCCGAACGGGCGTCGCTCGACGATGCGGCCGAGACGCTGCTGGGGGCGGGCGGATTCTCCGGTCATCCGAGATCCTCCACACAGCGGAAGCCGACGACGTTGCTGGCGCCCCGGCGGCGGTACAGCCCCTTGGAAGATGCGAGGACGGCGCGGAAGGGGTTGTCGTAGGAGCCGCCGCACATCACGATGTCGCCGGTCTCCTCGATGACGGTGGAGGTCAGCTCCCATATATTGCCGACCATCTGGCGGATTCCAAACGGCGACGTATTGTGCGGGTACGCGTCGACGGGCACGCGGGTCGCATCGCGAAGGCCGCCACGGTCGAGTTCTTCCTTCCATACCTCGTACGTGACCAGTGGCCGTCCGCTCCAGGTGTCGGCGCAGTTGACGGCGTCCAGGTCGACGTCATCGCCCCAGGGGAACAGGCGTCCGTCGTGGCCGCGGGCGGCGGCCTCCCATTCCAAAGAGGTGGGCAGGCGTTTCCCCTCGAAGCGTGCGAACGCGTATGCGTTCCACCAGTTGACGCAGACCGCCGGGTGATCCTCGTAAGCGGCGTTCTCGTAGTAGTCCGGTATGGCCAGCCGGTCCCGCCAGGGCTGATGGGTCTGCTCGGGCGGCATCTCCGGGTGATCCCACTGGCTGGATCCCTCGGGTTCGACGGCGGCGAGGAACCGCTTGTAGCGCCCCACGGTGACCGCGTGCCGGTCGAAGCGTACGGGCCTGTCGACGGTCCTGAGCATCAGGTGATGGCTCGGGCCGACCACATACGTTCCGGCTTCCAAGATGCAATCTTCGGCTCCGCTGTCGTGTCGGGACCGATAGTGCAGGAACGCGCGTGTCTGTTCCGACAGCAGCCGACCGGCGGCGCTGCGGTCGTGCCTGAGGTGTTCGGCGCTGAGCAGTTCCTGATAAGCGGAGTGACGGAACGCGATTCGTCCGTCGTCAACGGGCCGGAACAAGGCCCCTAACTTGAACGCCTCGAAGGTCAATTGATCACCCTCGAAGCAGTCGATGCCCAGGGCATTGAACACGTCGATCAGCGTGAATGTGGTGTGGCCCTGTAGCGCCGCGCCGCCGAAGTACTCGACGACACCGGGGAACTTCTCAGAGAGAGACGCGGCGGCCGTCACCCGTTCGAGGTGAGTCCACAACAGCTCAGGCAATGGCGCCGCCATGCCGAGCATGGCGGACAGACGCAGTTCGAGCGGCGAGCTGTCGGCTTCCCCCTCGCCGCGTTCGATGTCGTGCATGCGCAGGACCGAGAACCGCGGGATCTTCAGGGGGTCGACGCCCTGGGCATGCAGGTGCTGGACGAGTTTCTCCGACATCAGCGCCGATCCGTCGAGCAACCGGCGTACCTCGGGGGAATCTTCCAGGAACGACACGCGGGAACTCATGATGACCGCGGAGTCAGCAGACAAAATCTCTGACAGTTCGGCGAACAGGTCCAGGAACCCGGTCAGGGTGGTCTCGGATACGGCCTCGTCAATGCCGTCAAGCGCGCACACCACCGACCCGGAGCGGGCGAAGTAGTGAAAGACGTCGAAGACCCGTGATGTCTCGACCGCCATGCAGTCGGCGAGCGTACGGATGACGAAGTCTTCGAAGCTCTCGTCCTTGCGCTTGAGGCTCATATCGAAGTAGAAGCGGTAGCGCCGTACATTCGATTCGCGGCCGGCCGCGACCAGACGCTTGAGCAGCGTGCTCTTCCCGCTGCCCGAGCGGCCGACAACCAGGAGATTCCCGCCTGTCAAAGCCACCTCGGAGAGCAGATTCATCGCGTCGCCCAGGCGGGACAGCGTCATCTCGTTCGAGCGCTCGTCCGTGGTCAGCAGATCTGCTGAGAGCGGGAGACGCTCCTGCGCGGGTACGGCGTCGAGCGCCGGATGCGCTTCGGTCACCGTGTCGAGATGGGTTTCCAGGTCCACGACGGTGTCCATGAACCGGTCGTAGGTGACGACCCGATAGTCCTCGAACGCTTCGGCCTCTGCGTCTGTCTCGTCCACGACGAGGAATCGGGTGAGTTTGGGCAGCCGGGTCTGTAGCAGTTCTCCGCCCGTGCTCTCCAGCACCTGACGGAGTTCCCCGATACGCCGGGTCAACAGCAGCTCCACGTACTCGGTCCGCAGGCCGATCTCCCGACTGAACAACTGGTAGACCGTGTGTGCGGACAACTCGAAGCGCTTGGCCGGCCGGAAACCCAGCGTCAGATAGAGCCCCGCTAGAAACTCGGCCTTCTTCGCCACGAGCGGTGCGAGTCGGGGCACATCGCCGGTCAGTGCGGCGCTGCCCGTACCAGCGAACCAGACCAGGACATCGAGCAGCCGGCGTACGGCGGTCAGGCCGTCCTCTTCGGCGATCTCATAGCCGTCGTGCGCGGATCGGTTCCGCAGCCGCTGGATGTCGCCCAGCGCGTCGAGCACCGTGCCGCTGGAGATGTACGTACGACAGCCCTTGATCAGCTCACTGAGTGACTTCCCCGAAGGATCGCCGGGCACATCATGATGCCGCCACAGCTGCTTGAGGATCCGCTCGGTGATCTTCCCGACCCACGAGATCGCGTTCTCCGGGTAACCGTCCCCCAAGGACCGGATGGGGCGTTCGAAGTCCAGGCCGAGGTAGGTGGCGATCCGGGAATGATCGTCGAGCTCCGTCTTCAGACGGCTTAGCCGCTCGTCCAGTGCCGGGGTCATACTCGTGTCCCAAGAACGAAGGCGAAGCGATCCGGGAAGCTGAGGCGCTCCTCCTCGTGGCGCTGATCGATTTGCTCGATCCCGCGTTCTATCTGCTCATCGGTGAAGTTCGACAACAGCGACATGTATCGACTACGGACCATCGCCAGGTACTTCGTCTTGGTGAACGAAAGCGGAAACGACTCGTAGGTAAGTTCGGTCCGCAGGCCGTGCCTGCGCATGGCCGCCGCGACGTCCTCCGGATCTGGTTGGACCTGCTCAAAGAGTGCCAGGGCGTCGGCGAAAAGCGGATACTCGATGCTGACCGGGAGCATCACGACGAGCAGACGGCCCCCGTCCGCCAGTAACCCGGCAAGACCGTGCAGGACGCCTTGGCGGTCGTCTACGTGATGGATGGCCTCCTTGACCAGGATTACGTCGAGCCGGTCGTACGGCAGCCGAACGTCGCCGGATGCGATCTGTTCCGCAGACGCCTGCACCGGGAAATACGCATCTCCTGCGGGAAGCTGCTCCAGCATCTTCGCCGATGGATCGACGCACGCCACTCGGCCCGCGCGCTCGGCGAGACCTCGCGCGTACAGTCCAGTGCCACATCCGATGTCAGCCACTCGGTCATCGGTATCGACGCTGAGCCGGTCGACGATGCACTTGGTCATCCAGCGGATGAACTCAGGGCTGTATGCCCAGTTCTCGTCATATGTGTCCGCAAGCCGGTCGTAGTGAGCCCGCGTTTCACCCTGCACCGTGGGCAGCCCCTCCGCATTCCGACCGAACGTCCCACACACAGTAACCGCGCAGAGTGGACACCTCGTAACCCTGACCGCTCAAGGCCAGGAGGGAACCACAGCGGGGCGCAGACCACAGGTGGACGGCGACTGTTGACGCTGTTTTCGATCCGGGTGATGCTGGCCGGGTACGGCCAGGTCAAAGGATATTTCGCCTGGTCGCGGCGCCGGAGGTGGTTGGGATTCGTTTTGGGATCTTCTACGAGCACCAGTTGCCGCGGCCGTGGGAGGACGGGGCGGAGAGGCGGCTCTACCGGGACGCGCTCGAGCAGGTGGAGATCGCCGATCGGGTCGGGTTCGACTACGTCTGGGAGGTCGAGCACCACTTCCTCGAGGAGTACTCGCACTCCAGTGCCCCCGAGGTCTTCCTCGCCGCCGCCTCGCAGCGGACCAGGAACATCCGGCTCGGGCATGGGATCGTTCAGGTTCCGCCGCCCGTCAATCATCCGGCTCGGGTGGTGGAGCGGGTGGCGACGCTCGATCTCGTCTCCGACGGGCGGGTCGACCTCGGGACCGGGGAGGCCAGTTCGATGGCCGAGCTCGGCGGGTTCGGCGTGCCGCGGGGAGAGAAGCGTGCCATGTGGGAGGACGCCATGGAGGCGCTCGCCCGGATGTTCGTCGAAGAGCCCTTTGCCGGGTGGGATTCGAAGTATCTGCGGATGCCGCCCCGCAACGTGATCCCCAAATCCCTGCAGAAGCCGCATCCCCCCTTCTGGGTGGCCTGCTCGCGGCGCGAGACCATCCACTTCGCGGGGCGCAAGGGGATCGGGGCGTTGTCCTTCTCCTTCACCGAGCCGGAGGACGCCGGTGTCTGGGTGGAGGAGTACTACCGCCTGCTGGCATCCGAAGAATGCGTCCCCGCCGGCTTCGCGGTGAATCCGAACGTCGCGGTCGTGCTGCCGATGATGTGCCATGAGGACGAGGCCACGGCGATCGAGCGCGGCATCGACGGTGCGCACTTCTTCGGGTTCGCGCTCGCCCACTACTACGGGACCTCGCCCCATGAGCCCGGCCGTACGAGCGTCTGGGACGACTTCGTAAGCCATCGCGAGGCGCAGGGGTTCTCCCGGGAGGTCATCAGTGCCGACGACGCCCCGCTCGGGGTACGCGTCACGCGGCGGGGGACCGGGTCGCTGCGTGGTGCGATCGGTACGCCGGCGCAGGTCGCCGAGCTCGTCCGGCGGTACGAGGCGGTCGGGGTCGATCAGATCATCTTTGTGCTGCAGGCGGGGCCCAACAAGCACGAGCACATCTGCGAGAGCCTGGAGCTCTTCGGCGAACAGGTCATCCCGCGGTTCGCCGAGGGGCGGGAGGAGAAGGAGCGGGAAAAGGCGGAACGGCTGGCGCCCGCGGTCGAGGCGGCTCTGGCGCGCCGGGATCCGCCACGGCGGCAGGCCCCGTACCGCATCGACGAGGCCGCCGAACTGGCCCACGCCAGGCGTACCGTGCCCACCGGCGACAGGACACTCGGCGATCTCCTGACGGCCGGCCGTCAGGCTCTGCGGGCGAAAGGGCGGCGCGCGTTCGCGCGGTTCGTCTCCGCACGCTCCGATGACGAGCTCGAACGCGGGTTCGGGCCGGCCGCCCAGCGGGCCTTCTTCGCCGCCATGGTCCGCGCCTTCGACCCGGAGACGGCCATGGGGTTCAAGGGTGAGATCGAGTTCCGGCTCCGCCGTGCGGGCGTGGAGACGCCGTGGACCATCGAGATCACCGGGGACCGGGCGCGGGTACGGCCGGGCGCGGCCGAGGACGCGATCATCGGCATCCGCGGCGGTGTCGCGGACTTTCTCAGGCTGGTGGCCGGCGAGGCGCAGCCGCCCGCGCTCGTGCTCGAGGGCCGGCTGGAGATCGACGGAGATCTCGCGATCGCTCCGCGAATCGGGGAGATGTTCGGCGGCCCGTCGCCCTACTAGACCGTACGGCGAGGACGGATCCGGAAGGTCACCGACCGGCTCCGTAGTGCTCCGGTAAACCTTAAATCAGTAAATTTCGTGCCGAATCCTCAACTTCGTTGCCAACCGTTCACGCGATGACCGCGTCAGTTTCATGTACGCCGCAATGTTCGCGCGTACATGAAACGGGCAACGGAGGACACTGAATGCGAAAGTCGTTGATCACCGCTGGTCTTGCGGTGTCCATGCTCGTCGCCGGTTCGGCGTCGGCAGGCGCCGCGGCAGGCAGCGGCTGGCGGGTCACCTACGTGAGTCCCGAGACCGGCTACGACGACTTCGGCCTCTACGACGTCACCGCCACGAGTGCGAACGACGCGTGGGCCGTCGGGTCGACGCAGCAGGGCGGCGGCGGCGGAGGCGCTCTGGTGCGCTGGAACGGCAGCACCTGGAACGAGGTCACGGTTCCCGGCAGCACGGGTTCGTTCCTCAGCGTCGGCGGCTCGTCACCGAAGAACGTCTGGGTGATGGGCGTGACCGCCAACGGAGCCAGCGCCGCGTGGCACTGGAACGGCACCTCCTTCACGACCGCCTCCATCGGCGACTTCTTCACCTCGGACGTCGCCGTCCTGGGCCAGAAGAACGCCTGGGCCGTCGGGAACGCCGGGTCCGACGACGGTGCCGAGGGCAAGGCCCTGCACTGGGACGGCAGCACCTGGCAGAGCGTCGACACGCCGATGAGCGCGCGGAGGATCAGCGCGGTCTCGGCGAATGACATCTGGGCCGTGGGCGGGAACGACCAGCCCACCGCCATGCACTGGGACGGCACGGCCTGGACCATGTCGGACCTGCCGCAGGTCCCGATCCCCGAAGGGGAGAACGGCTTCTCCTACTTCAACGACGTCGTCGCCATCTCCTCCAGCAACGTCTGGGCGGTCGGGCGGCTCTACTGGGGCAGCGGTGAGGAGCTCCGCTCCGGGGAGCACAACCGGCCCGTGCTCATGCACTGGGACGGGCAGGCCTGGAGCCTGCAGCTCGGCCCCGAAGGAGACTTCCCGCTGAGCGCGGCCGCGGACGGCAACGGCGGCATCTGGTACTCCAGCATCAACAAGTCCTTCGTGCACATGGCCAAGGGCGGCAAGACCACGACCGTGCCCGTACCGACCGTCGACGGGCGTGAGGCGCCCGAGATCCGGCAGGTCGCCCACGTTCCGGGCGGCCCGACCATGCTGGCCGTCGGAGAGGTCGCACCCGCGCCCGGCGATGACGAGTCGTGGGATGCCATCGCCGAGCAGTACCGCTGACAGATCGGCCCCAAGGAGGACAACGATGCGAAGAACGTGGACGGCGTTCGCCGTGGCAGTGGCCACGGCGGCCGCGGTCGCCACGGTGGGCGGCGCCCAGGCGGAGCCCCGGACGAAGACTCCCAAGGCACCCACCTGGGGTGTCGCGCAGACCAACACCCTTCCGGGCGAGGACGGGATCAAGGCGATCACCGTCGCTCCGACCGGGAGCACATGGGCGGCCGGTTACCAGGCTGTGAGCGGCCACAGCGTCCCGCTCGTCCAGCACCTGCTGAGCGGGAAGTGGACCACCGTCAAGAGCCCGAGCAGCACGCTGGGTGAGATCAGCGCGCTGTCCGCGTCGTCGAGCAAGAGCGTCTGGGCGTTCGGCACCACCGACCCCGGCACGTTCGCCGCCCGTTGGAACGGCACGTCGTGGACCCGGTCCACGATGAGCACCGCCTACTACTACATCCAGGACGCCAGCGCCCTGAGCGCCTCCAACGTGTGGGCGGTCGGCGGCGACCAGACCAAGACCTCCTTCCACTGGACCGGTTCGAGCTGGAAGAAGGTCGCGCTCCCCGGTTCGGCCCGTTCGATCGCGGGTGTCTCCAGCACCCACGTGTACGCGGGCGGCACCTACAAGGGCCAGCCGGCCGTCATGCACTGGACCGGCTCGGCGTGGAAGGTCGCGGCCACGCCGAAGTTCACCCTTCCCCAGGCGGACGCCATGGGCGCGATCGACGACATATACGCGCCTTCGGCGAGCAACGTCTGGGCGTCCGGTGGCGTCGACTGGAGCTGCGGCGAGGACGGCGACAGCACCTGCACCCAGCCGGTCCTGCTGCACTGGAACGGCAAGAAGTGGTCCTCGATGACCTTCCCCGAGGGCTACGGCGCGTTCAACAAGATCACCGGTGACGGCGGCCTCGGCGTCTGGCTGCTGCGCGGCGGATGGGACCCGCAGCTCACGCACGTCGTCGGTGGTTCGGTCACCAACGTGACCGCACCGCGTCCGTCCGGCTACGACATCAACCTCACCACGCTGGCGAACCAGACCTCGACGGTCTGGGCGGGCGGCACCGCCTTCCCCGAGGGCGATCCGGACGACCCGACCGGCAACGGCCTGTACCTCCGTACCGGCTGATTTCCCACAACCTGCCAAAACAGGCCCGGTGCGCTCGTACCGGGCCTGTTTTGTGCCCAGCCGTCCCATGAGCGATGCTGTGAGCGTGTCAACGGAGACTCTCACCGGCGCCGAGCTGCGCCGCTTCCTGCACGGCCTGCCGGGCGTCGACCAGGTCGGTGCCGAGGAGCGGGCCGCACGCCTCGCCACGCGGTCGATCAAAAAGTCGGCCAAGGCGGAGGCGATCGACCTCGCCATCTCCATGGTGGACCTGACGACCCTCGAAGGCGCCGACACCCCGGGCAAGGTACGCGCACTGTGCGCGAAGGGAATGCACCCCGACCCGGGCGACGTGAGCGTGCCCAAGGTCGCCGCGATCTGCGTCTACTCCGACCTCGTCGCCGAGGCCGTACGCACGCTCGGGGACAGCGGTGTCGCGGTGGCCAGTGTCGCGACGGCCTTTCCCTCCGGGCGCTCGCCGCTGGAGGCCAAGCTCGCCGACACCCGGCAGGCCGTCCAGGACGGCGCGGCCGAGATCGACATGGTGATCGACCGGGGTGCCTTCCTGGCCGGCGACTACGACAAGGTCCACGATGAGATCGTCGCGACCAAGGCCGAGTGCGGCGAGGCGCATCTGAAGGTCATCCTGGAGACCGGCGAGCTGGTCACCTACGACAACGTACGCCGGGCGTCCTGGCTCGCCATGATGGCCGGGGCCGACTTCATCAAGACCTCCACGGGCAAGATGAGCCCGGCCGCGACGCCGCCGGTCACGCTGGTGATGCTGGAGGCCGTACGCGACTTCCGCGCCCGTACGGGCCGCCAGGTCGGCGTCAAGGCAGCGGGCGGTATCCGTACGACCAAGGACGCGATCAAGTACCTCGTGCTGGTCAACGAGACCGCCGGACCGGACTGGCTGACGCCCGAGTGGTTCCGGATCGGGGCGTCCTCGCTCCTCAACGACCTGCTGATGCAGCGTCGCAAGCTCACGACCGGCGTGTACGCGGGTCCCGACTACTTCACTCTGGACTGAGCCGATGTTCGAGTACGCGCCCGCGCCCGAGTCGCGCGAAATAGTCGACATCAAGCCCTCGTACGGCCTGTTCATCGACGGTGAGTTCGTCGACGCCGACAGGTCCTTCAAGACGGTCGACCCGGCGAGCGAGGAGGTTCTCGCCGAGATCGCCGAGGCAGACGCCGCGGACGTCGACCGTGCCGTCACCGCCGCCCGCAAGGCCTACGACGGTGTCTGGTCGCAGATGCCCGGCAGCGAGCGGGCCAAGTACATCTTCCGTATCGCCCGGATCATCCAGGAACGCTCGCGTGAGCTGGCGGTGCTGGAGTCGATCGACAACGGCAAGCCGATCCGCGAGTCGCGCGACGTCGACATCCCGCTCGTGGCCGCGCACTTCTTCTACTACGCCGGCTGGGCCGACAAGCTGGAGTACGCCGTACGTGACCCGCGGCCGCTCGGCGTGGCCGGCCAGGTCATCCCCTGGAACTTCCCGCTGCTGATGCTGGCCTGGAAGATCGCGCCGGCGCTCGCCTGCGGTAACACCGTCGTGCTCAAGCCCGCCGAGACGACACCGCTGACCGCGCTGGCCTTCGCGGAGATCTGCCGGCAGGCCGACCTGCCGCCCGGCGTGGTCAACATCGTCACCGGCGCCGGGGAGACCGGCCGGGCCCTGGTCGAGCACGAGGGCATCGACAAGGTCGCCTTCACCGGCTCGACCGACGTCGGGCGCCAGATCGCCCGCGCCGTCGCGGGCACGGACAAGCGCCTCACCCTCGAGCTCGGCGGCAAGGCCGCCAACGTGATCTTCGACGACGCCCCGCTCGACCAGGCCGTCGAGGGCATCGTCAACGGCATCTTCTTCAACCAGGGCCACGTGTGCTGCGCGGGGTCGCGGCTCCTGGTGCAGGAGTCCATCGCCGAGGAGCTCCTGGACCGCCTCAAGACCCGGATGGCGACCCTGCGAGTAGGCGACCCGCTGGACAAGAACACCGACGTCGGCGCGATCAACTCCGCCGAGCAGCTCGAGAAGATCCGGATGCTGTCGGAGGTCGGTGAGGAGGAGGGCGCGACCCGCTGGTCACCGCCGTGTGAGCTGCCCGACCGCGGCTTCTGGTTCGTGCCGACGATCTTCACCGATGTCGCCCAGTCGCACCGGATCGCCCGCGAGGAGATCTTCGGCCCGGTGCTGTCGGTGCTGACCTTCCGCACGCCACAGGAGGCCGTGGAGAAGGCCAACAACACCCCGTACGGCCTGTCCGCCGGTGTGTGGACCGAGAAGGGCTCGCGGATCCTGTGGATGGCGCAGCGGCTGCGCGCCGGGGTGGTGTGGGCCAACACCTTCAACAAGTTCGACCCGGCCTCGCCGTTCGGGGGATACAAGGAATCCGGCTTCGGGCGTGAGGGCGGACGTCACGGACTGGAGGCCTACCTGCGATGAGTGACCGGCTGAGTGTGCGCAAGACGTACAAGCTGTATGTCGGGGGAGCCTTCCCGCGATCGGAGTCCGGCAGGTCGTACACCGTGAACGATGCCAAGGGCGGTTTCCTCGCCAACGCCTCACGCGCCTCGCGCAAGGACGTACGCGACGCGGTCGTCGCCGCGCGCAAGGCCCAGTCCGGGTGGGCGGCCCGCACGCCGTACAACCGCGGCCAGATCCTCTACCGCGTCGCGGAGATGCTGGAGGGACGCCGCGAGCAGTTCACCGAGGAGCTGCGCTCCACCGGCCTGTCCAAGACCGCCGCACGCGCGGAGGTGGACGCCGCCGTCGACCGCTGGGTCTGGTACGCCGGGTGGGCGGACAAGATCGCGCAGGTCACCGGCACCGCCAACCCGGTCTCCGGGCCGTTCTTCAACTTCTCCACGCCGGAGCCGAGCGGCGTCATCGGCATCGTCGCCCCGGACGGCCCGCTGCTGGGTCTCGTGTCGGTGCTCGCCCCGGTGATCGCCGTGGGCAACACCGCCGTGCTGGTGGCCGCCGAGCCGTCCCCGCTGCCCGCGATCACGCTCGGTGAGGTGCTCGCCACCTCCGACCTGCCGGGTGGCGTCGTCAACATCCTCACCGGTCACCGCGCCGAGCTGGCGCCGTGGCTGGCCTCGCACATGGACGTCAACGGGCTCGACCTCACGGGGGTCTCCGGCGACCTCGCGACCGAGTGCGAACGGGCCGCCGCGGAGAACCTCAAACGGGTGCTCCGACCGGCTCAGTACGCGTGGACGGACGACCCTGGCACCATTCGGATGACCACATTCCTGGAAACAAAGACCGTCTGGCACCCGGTGGGCGTGTAGATCTTCGCCAATTGTGGAATAGATCCACCCGAAGCTGATCGAGCACGGGGGGATGGATCAGTGCCCACAAATACATTGACGCGTTCGACCGCCCGCCGTTCAACGGCGAGCACGAGCCGTACGAAGAGCGGCGCGGCCAAGAAGAAGGCCACACCTGCCAAGAAAACCACCAGCCGGACGGCTTCGGCGCGTAAGACCGCGCCGAAGACGAAGGCGACATCGCGGTCAACAACGGCCACGAAGTCGTCCGTCACTCCTGCGGCCGCGGCGACACGAGTGTCGTCCGCGGCCACGAAGGTGTCGTCCGCGGCGACCAAGATGACCGATGCGGCGAGCAAGGCGACGACCTCGGCGCAGGCGATGAACACCGCGATGAAGACGATGAACACCGCGACCAAGGCACTTGCCGTCGCGGCCGAGTCGCTCACCAAAGCGGCCAAGACCATCTCGGCCATCAAGCCACCGGCGGCGGCAGCGGCCAAGTCGGCCACGGCCGGCCGCAGCACCAGCCGTAGTACCACGGCCCGTAGGACGACCGCGGCGAAGAAGCCCGCCAAGTCCCGGACCACGGCGGCGAAGAAGACCACGACCAAGGCCAAGGCGACCGTGAAGAGGACGGCGTCGAAGGCCAAGTCGGCGGCCAAGCCGAAGGCTGCCGCCAAGCCGAGGGCCACCAAGCCCAAGGCGGCGCAGCCATCGTCGACCGGCACGGCCGTCGCTCGACCGTCGTCAGAGAGCGCCGGTGGCTTTCTGAACGGTCTCGTCGGCAGCAGGGGGCCGCTTTAGCCCCTGGTCAACACCGCCAACGCAGGCATTTCCGTCGTAGGCCGGGTCCAAGATGGGACCCGGTCGGGCGGATTGCCGATCTGCCACGGTCGATCTTCCACGACTCGGCCGCGGTGTGCGCCTTATGGGTGAGAGCTGCCACACTGTCCTCTTGAGGTGATCTGAACATGCAGGACAGTGAGATTCTCGGCCAGATCAACACCCTGGTGGACGAGGAGCACGCGCTCCGCGAACGCCTGCAACAGGGCGACCTGACCGCCAACGAGGAGCACCAGCGGCTGAAGAGCGTCGAGGAACAGCTCGACCAGTGCTGGGATCTCCTGCGCCAGCGGCGGGCCCGGCGCGACTACGGGGAGAACCCCGACGACGCGGCGTCCCGCCCTGCCGGTGAGGTCGAGGGCTACCTTCAGTAGCCCCGGCGATCAGTCGATCGGCCAGGTGTGGACCGGCGCGTTGGTGTGCATGTGCTCGATGTAGCGCTGCACCATCAGGCGTAGCGCCTCGGGCCGGTCACCGCCGATCGCATGGACCGTCCTGGCCTGCCAGGTGGCACCGTTGCGCCCGGCGATGCAGCGCTGCTCGATGATGCCGAGTAGCCGGTCGCGCACCACTCCGTCGACGCCCCACCGGTCGAGGCCGATGGCGGCCTGCGGCAGGAGCCGACGCAGCACCAGCTCGGTCACCGGGATCTCGCCGGCGCCGGGCCAGACCAGCATGGCGTCCATCCCGTCGCGCGCGCCGCGACGGAGGTTGTCGGCCGCGGAGGCGAACGACATGCCGCTCCACGGTGGCTCCTCCTCGTCGGCCAGGGCCCGGATGAGGCCGTAGTAGAACGCGCCGTTCGCCATGGTGTCGGCGACGGTCGGGCCGGCGGGCAGCACGCGGTTCTCCACCCGCAGGTGCGGCCGGCCCTGGGCGATGTCGTAGACGGGCCGGTTCCAGCGGTAGACGGTGCCGTTGTGCAAGGTGAGCTCGGCCAGGCTCGGCACCTCACCGCGCGCGAGCTGGTCCAGCGGGTCGTCCTCGTCGCACACCGGCAGCAGCGGCGAGAAGTACCGGGAGTTCTCCTCGAACAGGTCCAGGACCGAGGTGATCCAGCGTTCGCCGAACCACACGCGCGGCCGTACGCCCTGTTCCCGCAGCTCCTTCGCACGGGTGTCCGTGGCCTGCTCGAACAGCGGTATCCGGGTCTCGCGCCAGAGCTCGCGGCCGAACAGGAACGGTGAGTTCGCGGCGAGGGCGGCCTGGACGCCGGCGATCATCTGGGAGGCGTTCCAGTACGCGCCGAAGTCCTCGGGCCGTACCTGCAGGTGGTATTGGACGCTCGTGCACGCCGCCTCGGGCGAGATGCTGTCCGCGTGGGTCCGCAGCCGTTCGATCCCCTCGATGTCCAGGTGCATGTCCTCGCCCCCGCGTGCGGCAAGGATCTGCTCGTTCAGCAGCCGGTAGCGGGGGTTGGCGGACAGGGCCGACTCGGTGAGGTCGGCCTGACGCACGGTCGGCAGGATGCCCACCAGCATGAGCCGGGCGTCATGCCGGCGCGCACGCGCGTCCGCGTCGTTGAGCGCGTCGCGTACGGTCTGCTCGAGCGCACCGAGCGACTTGGCCGCCAGCGGGAACGGCGGAAGGTTCACCTCGATGTTGAACTGCGCCAGCTCGGTGGACCACTGCTCGTCGGAGATCGAGTCCAGAACGGCGGCATTGCGCATGGCCGGGCGGCCCGCGTCATCCACCAGGTTGAGCTCGATCTCCATCCCCATACTGGGCGGATCGGTCGCGAATCGTGAATCTCGCAGCAAAGCCGCGAATGCCTCAAGGCAGCGCTGCACCTTTTCGCGATACCGTCGCCGGTCCTCCGTGGAGACGGTGATCGCCGATACGTCCCTGCCCATACGCGCCTCCGGGATGTTGCTCTCACAGTGGCACGAATACCCGCAAATCTCCTAGGCCAAGACGGTGAGGATCACATCCCGGTCCGACGCGGCGTTCGCGATGAGTTTTCTGTGGCTGATGTGGCACTCTTTCAGCGCTTCGGCAATTATTCTCGCCTGCTGGGCGAGCCGTTCCTTGTCCTGTTCCGCCGCCTTGGTGGCCCGGCGCCGGTCACGCCACAGCTTGATCCAGATCGCGACGCCGACCAGGATCATCACGGCGGCCGGCACCGTGAGCATCGGGAGCCTGGCCACGATCGTGAGCACCAGGACCACGGCGCCGGTGATCGCCACGGCCAGTCCCTGTGACTCACCGGTACGGCTGATCGCGGCGGACCGGTCGATGGCCTCCAGGGCCTCCCCCAGCGCGGGCGCACCGTCCGGGCCGACAGGGAGGGCCTGACCGGACAGCCGTACGGTCACGGCGCCCGGCAGCGGGACCGACATCCTGCGGGCCAGGTCGTCGGCGATCGAGCGGATCCAGCGGCCGCCGACCCGCGCGGCCAGTGCGCGCGGCCCGCGGGCGGTCCGCTCGAACATGTCACCGCGCAGGAGGTCCAAGGTCGCGCCGGCGGGGGCGTCCCACGCCACGTGCCGCTCGGTGCTGCCCGTCTCGATGATCTGACGCAACTCGCGGGCGCGGGCCACCAGGTCCCGTTCGCCGAGGCTGCCCTCGTCGACGAGGGTGTTCAGCAGGTCGGCGAAGTCCGAGGCCGGCGCGGGCTCGAAGGGCCGCAGCGCCGCCTCCACGCGGGTCCGCAACACCGTCATACGCTCGGCCATGACGGGCGGTTCGGTCAGCGCGGTATCTCCCTGCAGCTCCCGCGGCAGTGACACCCGCGTCTTCCCGGCGGGGCCCGTGATGGCCTGCTGCCATCGGCCGAGCTCCCGGTCGGTGGCCTCGGGGGGCATCTCGTCGAGGAGCTCGGTCAGCCGCCGCTCGATGTGGTCGCGTCCCGGCTGGCCGAACGCGCCGTTGGCGCAGGCGATCCAGAGCTGCCGCTGCACGGCGGTCACCGTCGTGCCCAGAGACGGCAGCGACCGCGACAACCAGGGCACCGCCTCGTCGTGCCGCCCCGCCGTCGCCAGCCCGAGCGTGAGGAACAGCGTCGTACGGTCCTCGTCGCGGCTCACCGCCTCGGCGATGAACTTGTCCGCCGCCGCCTCATTGCCGCGTACGAGGGCGGACAGCGCCTCGGCGGCCGGGTTCAGCCAGTATCCGAGAGAGTCCTTCAGGTCCAGGGGCGGAGGGTCGGACGCGCCCTCGGCGAGCCCCATGAGGAGCCGGCGCGTACGGTGCCGCACGTCCGACTCACGGTCGAAGACCGCCAGCTCCAGCCGGATGTCGGAAAGCTCGACGAACGCGTCGAACGACGTCGCCAGCCGGTCGAGCCGGCGCTCGATCGTGCCCTGCACCTGTGACAGCTTCGACTGCAGCGCACGTGAGCGCTGCGCCGCATGGCTGCGGGCGGCCTCGACCTCGTCCTGAAGCTCTCTGATCCGGCGGTTCTGCCGGTAGTCGGTCCACCAGTCGTCGCTCATAGGCCCTTCCTCGCGTCGTTGCGGGACATATCGTCCCGGTTTATGCGACGTGAGGTGATCTACATGCGTTCCGGAGTGGTAACGCCCAGTAGATCCAGCCCCTTGGTGAGGGTATGCAACGTGAGCGCGCAGAGCGCGAGCCGCGACGCCTTCGTCTCCTCGTCCGACGCCTTCAGCACCGGGCAGTTCTCGTAGAACGTGGTGTAGGCGGAGGCGAGGTCGAACAGGTAGGCGCAGAGGCGGTGTGGCTCGGCGGCGTCCCCGGCGGCCTCCAGCGCACCGCCGAAGCCCAGCACGTGCAGCGCGAGCGCCCGCTCGGCGTCGTGGCCGATCGCGATCGGCCCGATGGCGTCCTCCGGAGTGAGGCCACCCCGCCGGAAGATCGAGCGGATCCGCGCCGCGGCGTACTGGAGGTACGGGCCGGTGTTGCCCCGGAAGGAGATCATCCGGTCGAAGTCGAAGATGTACTCGCTGTCGCGCGCCACCGACAGGTCGGCGTACTTGACCGCGCCGATGCCGACCGCCTCGACCACCTCGCGCCGGCTCACCTCGTCGAACGCCTCGTCGTGGGGTACGTCGTCGAACGCCGCGCCGGCCCGCTCGACGGCCTCGTCGAGCAGCTCGGTCAGCTTGATCGACTTGCCGCTACGGGTCCGGAAGATCTTCCCGTCGGCCCCGAGGACGTTGCCGATCTGGGCGTGCTCCGCGGCGACGTGCTCCGGCAGCCAGCCCGCCATCCGCGCCACCGCGAACACCATCTGGAAGTGCAGGGCCTGCTGCGAGCCGACGACGTAGATCATCCGGTCGGCGGTCAGCTTGTCGACCCGGTAGCGGATCGTGGCCAGGTCGGACGTGGAGTAGTTGTAGCCGCCGTCGCTCTTGCGGATGATCACCGGCAGCGGATCGCCGTCCCGGCCCGCGTAGCCGGGCGGGAAGACGCAGAGCGCGCCGTCGCTGATCACGGCGATGCCGTCCGCGCTCAGCTGGTCGGCGGTGTCGGCGAGCATGTCGTTGTAGAAGCTCTCACCGCGGATGTCGTCGTCGGTGAGCGTGACCCCGAGCCGGCCGTAGATCATGTGGAGGTAGACCTTCGACAGGTCGACCAGCCGTTCCCAGTGCCGCATCGTCTCGGGGTCGCCGGACTGCAGGCTCACCAGCCGCCGCCGTGACCGCTCGGTGAACGCCGGGTCGCCGTCGAACCTGGCCCGCGCCGTCTGGTAGAAGGCGTTGGGGTCGGTCTCCAGGAGCAGGCCCTCCTCGGAGTCCTCACCGACGTCGAGTAGGTGCTCGATCAGCATGCCGTACTGCGTGCCCCAGTCGCCGAGGTGGTTGTCGCGGACCACGTGGTGCCCGAGGAACTCCAGCACCCGCGCGATCGCGTCACCGACGATCGTCGTACGGAGATGCCCGACGTGCATCTCCTTGGCGACGTTGGGGGAGGAGTACTCCACGATCGTCGTACGCGGCGCGGCGACCGGCTCGACGGACAGCCGCTCGTCGCCGTGCATCAGCTGCGCCCGCCCGGCGATCCATTCGTTCCTCAGCGTCAGGTTGATGAAGCCGGGCCCGCTGATCTCCACGGTCTCGCACATGTCGGCGACGTCGAGGTGCTCGACGATCGCGGTCGCGATGTCGCGCGGCTTTCGGCCCAGCTTCTTGGCCAGTGGCAACGCCACGTTGGCCTGGAAGTCGGCGAACTGCGACGGCCGGATCACCGGATCCGCGTCGGGCTCCCCGAAGGCCGCACCCAGGGCGGCCTGGACACGAGCGGCGAGAACATGCTGCGGATCGGACATGAAGGGATTCCTCAGGAGTACGGCGTAGGCGACTCGGGCAGTGAAGTCGCGGAGTCCTTCAAAGCCTATCGGCGTAACCGCGCAGGGCCGACCTCATATCGCCCGGTCGGCCGCGTCCCGGCCGTGGGAAGGGCGGGACCACTCCGTACGTATGCGACAGACGTGACGGAACCGGCGGCAGGCTCCTTCGGCAAGTGAGGGCGACGGCGCGAGGACCAAGTGTCCGCCGATACCTGCCCTAGTCGCGGGTGCCGACCACGGTGAAGGAGAGGCCGGCGCGCTGGAGCCGCTCCAGCAGGGCGTCGCCCATCGCCTCGGCGGTGGTGACCTGTCCGGCGGTCTTGGGCAGGTCGTCATAGGCGAGGGACATGGCCGACTCGGCGAGCATCTTGGCGGTCTCGTCGTAGCCGGGGTCGCCGCCGCTGACCTTCGTGACGATCTTCTGGTCGCCCGCCTCGCCGATGAAGTGCACGCTGAACCAGCTCTTGGCACGCTTCTCGGCCGAGGGGCCGTCCCCGGGCTTCACCCGGCCGAGCAGCCAGCCGCGTACCGGCGGGATGCGGGTCGCGGTCATCAGGCCCGCCGCGCCGGCGACCAGCCCGGCCGCGGCCGGAAGGCGCTTCATCGCCACGAAGTGGCTGTAGGAGAAGTCGGGGCCGTACGCGTCGAGTGCCGCCGCCGAGCGCCGGACGATCTCAGGGTCGATGGTGGGCAGCGGCAGCGCCCAGACGCCCAGGCCGGAGTTGCGGTGCGGGCGGCCGGCCACCGCGCGGACGCGACGGTCCCGCAGCGAGGGCTCGGCCTTGCGGCGCCGCCGATGAGCGTCCTTGGTCTCGCCGCCGCGCGACAGCGCGTTGATCGCGGAGTGGTACGTCCCACCGGAGAACGTGGCGTCCACCCGCAGGTATCCGCGGACGTGCATCGGCAGGCCCGCGGGAAGCCGCTGGATCGTGAAGTAGACGCCCAGATCGTGCGGGATCGAGTCGAACCCGCACGCGTGCACGATCCGCGCGCCGGTCTCGACCGCGCGCTCGTGGTACTTGGTGTACATGAGGTCGACGAACTCCTGTTCGCCGGTCAGGTCGACGTAGTCCGTACCGGCCTCGGCGCAGGCCGCGACCAGCGGCTCGCCGTAGTGGAGGTACGGGCCGACCGTCGTCATGACGACGCGCGCCGACGAGGCGAGCTCGCGCAGGGAGTCCGGGTCGGTGACATCGGCCCGCAGCAGCGGCACGTCCACGCCGAGCCGGTCCCGCAGCGCCCCGAGCCGGTCCAGGTCGCGGCCGGCCAGCGCCCAGGTGCCCTCGGCGGGCATGTGCTCGGCCAGGTAGGCCGCGGTGAGCCCTCCGGTGAACCCGGTCGCGCCCATCAGCACCACGTCGTAGGACCGCTCCATGTGACCTCCCGTTGGTTACCGGTGAGTAAACCATGCGGGCCGCGGACTTGCCGTCAGGTCAGCGGGACTCCTCGCGGCGGGGGAGCCGATGCGGGCGGGTCGCCGCGATGCGCTCGCCGATCTGCTCGACGATCCGGCTCTCGGCCAGGTCGCGGGCCAGCACGCAGGCCGCGGCCACTCCGGGGGCGCGTGACGCGCCGTGGGCGATCACGACCGTGCCGTTCAGGCCGAGCAGCACCCCGCCGCCGTACGTCTCGGAGTCCAGCCGGTCGCGCAGGAGACGCAGACGCCGCCGCTGGAGCAGTGCGCCGAACTTGGCGCTGCGGCTGGCGGTCACCGCCTCGCGCATCTCGGCGACCACGAGCCGTACGGAGCCCTCGACCGTCTTGAGCGCGACATTGCCGGTGAACCCGTCGGTCACCACGACGTCCACCTTGCCGGCCAGCAGGTCCGAGCCCTCGACGTTCCCGGCGAAGTCCACGCCCTCCACGTCGCCGGTCAGCAGCTCGTGCGCTCGCCGGGTCAGCTTGTTGCCCTTGCCCGCCTCCTCGCCGATGCTCAGCAGCCCGACGCGTGGTGACTCGGTGCCCAGCAGGATGCGGGCGTACGCGGTGCCGAGCATCGCGAACTGCACGAGCATCTCCGGCTTGGCGTCGGCGGTGGCCCCCGCGTCCAGGAGCACCGTCGGGCGGGGCCGCGTCGGCAGCACGACGGCGATCGCGGGCCGCGTCACGCCGGGCTGGCCGCGCAGCCGCAGCCGGGACGTGGCGACGACGGCACCGGTCGACCCGGCCGACACCAGCGCCGACGCGTGTCCCCGCCGGATCAGCCGGCACGCGACGGCCACCGACGAACGCGGCCGGCGCAGGCCGGCCAGGGCGCCCTCATCCATGCCGACGACGTCCTCGGCGTTCACGACCGGGATCTCGTCGAGGGCCTCGTGCGCGGCGAGGATCTCGCGGATCCGCGCGGCATGGCCGACGAGTATGGGCCGTACCCCGTGCTCGCGTACGGCGGTGATCGTGCCGGCCACCACCTCGCCGGGCGCGTTGTCACCGCCCATCGCGTCCACGACGATGCGCTTGCTCGGGGCGCCGGTCCGCAGACTCATGCCGCCCCGTCCGATGGCTCGACGCTGCATTCGCGCAACGTACCGTGATCCCTGGTCCGGCCGTTCACCGGTCACGATCCTGACAGCCCTGGCCGAGGCAGTGGGTACGGACGACCTCGCGCCCGGCGACCGTGATCACGAACTCCTGGCGCGGATGTGCGGATCCGGCGTCGGAGGCGACCGCGTCCACCCGTACGGGCTCGTCACGTGTGGTACGGCCAAGGCACTGGACGCGGACGATGGAGATGGTGTCGGCCGACAGCGTCCGGCACTGCATGCCCTTCCTGATCGTGTAGCCGAGACCGTGCATCTCCTCCGTCGCGCCGCGGGCGGTCGCGTTCCGCAGCGAGCTCTCCGAGACCTTTCGTACCGGGTCGGTGCACGACGCGGTGGCGAGCGGCGGCAGGAGCAGCGGCACGAGCAGCAGGACCGCGCGCCTCCTCACAGCCGCTCGACCGCCTCGGCGACGACATCGGGCCGGTCGATCTGCACCAGGTGCCCGGTACGGGGCAGCACGACGTGTCCTCCGCGCGGGCTGAGCGCGGCGAGGTCCGCGTGCGCGCTCTTCCAGTCCTCGCCGTCGCCACGTACGTCGCCGAGTGCCGTGATCACCTGGAGCGGGACGTCCGGGAACGGCGCCGACTCCCGCAGGGCGAGAAGATCGGCGGCGGCCTGCCGGTACCCGGCGTTCTCGGCGAGGAGAGCGCCGAGCACGTGCGGCCGCGTGTAGACCGCCCGCACGAACTCCGGGGGCGCCACGTCGCCGGCCTCGGAGATCCTGCGCATCACCAGGCCGCGGATGCGCGGCCCCGCGAACCAGGCGATCCCGGTCAGACCCGCCGCCCGCCCGGCGAACCTGGCCGCGGGCGCGAGCCGGCTGAGCCGCCGGGCGTGCCGTGGCGCGTCCTGCTCGGCACTCGGATCGACCAGGACCATTCCGTACAGCAGGCCGGGGTACAGCCGTGCGAACGCCTCCGCGTGGAAGCCGGCGAGGGAGTGCGCGACCACGATCACCGGTGGCCCGGCCCAGCGGGCGAGTCCCGCGAGCCGGGCGGCCTCTTCGCGCAGGCCCGCCCGCCGGCGCGCCGGCGGGCTGCCGCCGAGGCCGGGCCGGTCGAAGGCGATGACCCGGTGACGGCCGCGGAGCCGCTCCATCACCGGAATCCAGTCGAACCACGCGCCGCCGAGTCCGGAGCTCAGCAGCACGGGAGGCGTGCCGGCCCCTTCTGAGACGGCGTGCAGGGTGTCCTCGCCGACGAGCACGAACTCGCCGGGAAGCTGGGCGTTCACGTTCTCGCGGCCTCCGTCGGAGGCCGCCCGGCCGATCGCCGTCCCGCGGGCGGCGCCGGGGGAGACGGCTTCGGACGGGTGCCGTGGGGACCGGGAGACGCCCGGTGCCCGGACTCGCGACGGGGGGACGGACGGTGGCGGTCGGCGTACAGCTGGCCGGCGATGACGAACAGCCAGAGCGACACCACCGCCACCTGGACACGCTCCATCACGCCGAGGAGGACGCCGAAGTACATCAGCGGCAGCGTCGCCAGGGCGGTGGCGGTCTCCGCCAGCAGAAGGAGCCAGCTCCATCGCGCGATCACCGGCCAGCGGCGGCTGCGCCGGGACGCGATGGTCAGCGCGATCAGGCTCACGATGCCCGCGGTCACCACGCACACGCTCGTCACGCTGTGGAACTGGTGGGCGAAGGAGACCTTTCCGGCGCGTTCGCGCAGTGCGCAGGTGGTGTCGGAGTTGGGCGCGCAGTCCATCGCGAACAGTGAGTCGGCGATCGAGAACACGCCGAAGACCACGAGCGCCAGCCAGCCCGCCAGCGCACAGCCGCGCGGTCGTACCCAGCGGAGCACGGTGACCACAACGGTGATCGTCAGGAGCCCGGAGACGAAGTCGCCGGCCGCGAACAGATAGTGGTGGGGCTGGTCGCTGGCGGAGAGTTCACTTACGTAGCCGTTGACCGGATCGAGGCCCGGGTTGAGGACGAACTGGAGCACCCAGGAGGCGTAGGCGACCCCCGCCAGGGCGGCAAGCAGCCACGCGAATGCCGGCACCGGCTCGCGTGAACCCCCCTGCGAGCTCACAGACTTGGTCTTCAAGGCTCCCCCCGCCCCGAGTCCAAGCATAGGTACCCAGGCGACGGTCGCGATGACCGCCCAGGGCCGTGACCTGCTTCGACGCGGGAGAGGGCGACCACAGAGCCCACACGGACAGGGCCGCACCACCGCACGGCGCCTAGGACACCGCTCGCCGTACGCGCCGGGGTCTCAGAACCCCTGGAAGATCTTTGTGAAGACTCCGGCGTCCTCGTCCAGGCCGCTGCACGTGTCACTGGTGACGCTCGTGGTGTCGGTGCAGGGCGTGTCGCGGGTCACCGACCACATCGACAGCCGTCCGAGGCCATGGGCGGTGGCCCACGTCATGACCTGGTCGGCATCGGTGGGGCGGAACTGCGCGCCGACCCCCGCGACGCCGATGATCGGCGTCAGGCCCATGCGCTGCCACACGTCGCCCTGGCGATAGAGACGCTGGAGCTGGCCGTGCGCGACGCCGGCGGAGGCGGTGACCGACTGCCCGGCACCGTCGGCCGGGACGAGGTTGACGATCGAGACCTGCACGCCGCCGTCGGCCGCCGAGCGCAAGGCGGCCAGGGCCTGCGCGGACAGCCCGGACCGATGCAGCGGAAGGGTGATCGACAGCGACCTGCCGCCATCGTCGCGCTGGACACGGGCGAGCGCCTCGGTCCTGCGCTGTACCGACGCGGTGTCGGCCAGCGCGCCGTCGGTGAGGTAGAAGTCCAGGCCCGCGGGATCGGTGGCGTCGATCGCCCTGCGGTACTGCTTGACCAGGTCACCGACCTTGCCGCAGCTCTGGGCGAGCTCGACTCCGTGCGGTCCGCCGAAGGACAGGACGACCTTGCCCGGGACGTCCTTGATCCGGTGGAGCGCGAACGCGGCGTCGACCGGGGACATTCCGCCCCAGGCGGCCGAGCATCCGCTGCCGGCCGAGACGAACCCCATCGTGAAGTCCTTCACGTGGGCCTCGGTCTTGGCCAGGTTCAGCGGCGGCCAGGCCAGCACGTCGGCGTACGGGGCGAACCCGATCCGCGGCCCGGGGGGCGCCGCCGGCGGTGTGGAAGCGCCGGAATCGCGAGGGGTGGGGGAGGGTGACGGCGTGCTCTCGCCGGCCTGGGGCCGGGTGGCCGATCCGCCCTCGATCGTTGCCTGATCGTCCGGTCTGCGCTGAGAGTTCGCCGATCGCCCGGCCGGTGTGCCGGGGTCGCTGGTGGCGGCGAACACCACGGCGCCGCCCGTCAGTGGTACGAGCAGGCCGGCCGAGACCAGCGCGATTCGGCGACTGACCCGGCGGGGGTGCCTCCGTTGCCGTTTACGGTGTCTACCCACGATCTCTCCACGTGGGGCGGCAGTCTCACCGTGGGGCCACAGTGAAATCTGTCGCGTAGCGGGATGTACCAACACAGTATGTCGCAGACCGCTTACCGAGATCACCCCTTTGGGGCGTGTCGAGCTGACACTTCTGGCCCGGCCGTGACGTTGACGGTTCAGTAGCCGACGGGCGTGCGTATCGATAAGCGCCCGCACGGGTATCAGATTCGTAAGAAACGGGAGATTCAGGGTTCAATGGGGTGGGGAGCGTGACGGCGCTGCGACCTGCGGCGCCGTAGTCGAGCTTGAGGAGGCGACACCAGGTACCAGCGAGTGTCCGTCCGTCCGTACGGGCGAGTGCGGTGCATCGCACGCTTTCCCTCGATTCAAAGGAGTAACAACACGTGACCTTGGTCAATGACGCGGCGCCGGCCGCTGTGCGATCCCCCGGCAGCCGATACCGCGCCTTCACGGCGAAACACCTGGACGAGCTCACCGCCCGCGCCGGGTTGACCGCCGAGCAACGCCTGGGCACAAGGGCCGTTGCCGCGGTTCTGCCGTTCCGTACGAACAGCTACGTCCTCGACGAGCTGATTGACTGGTCCGCGGCCCCCGACGACCCGATCTACCGGCTCGTCTTCCCCCAAGAGGACATGCTGCCCTCCGAGGACGTCGCGCAGCTGTCCGACCTGCTCCGCCGTGAGGCACCCAAGGCGGAGATCGAGGCCCTGGCCCACCAAGTACGGATGAAGCTCAACCCCCATCCGGCCGGTCAGCTGCAGCTCAACATCCCGAGCTTCCACGAGGAGCCGATGCCGGGCGTGCAGCACAAGTACCACGAGACCGTGCTGTTCTTCCCCAAGCAGGGACAGACCTGCCACGCCTACTGCACGTACTGCTTCCGCTGGGCGCAGTTCGTCGGCGAGCCCGACCTCAAGATGGCCGCCGACGACATCGAGCGTCTGAAGAGGTACCTGTCGAACCACCCCGAGGTCACCAGCGTCCTGTTCACCGGCGGCGACCCGATGATCATGAGCGAGACGGTGCTGCGGCGCTACATCGAGCCGTTGCTCGAGGTCGAGCAGCTCGAGTCGATCCGCATCGGCACCAAGGCCCTGGCGTACTGGCCGCAGCGCTGGGTGACCGACCCGGACGCCGACGACACCCTGCGGCTGTTCGAGCAGGTCGGCGAGGCCGGCAAGACGCTGGCGTTCATGGCCCACTTCACGCATCCGCGTGAGCTGGAGCCCGTCATGGTGTCCGAGGCGGTCCGCCGCATCCGCGACACCGGCGCCGTCATCCGCACCCAGGCGCCACTGATCCGCACGATCAACGACTCCCCGGAGATCTGGGAGACGATGTGGCGGCGCCAGCTCCGCATGGGCATGGTGCCGTACTACATGTTCGTGGAGCGTGACACAGGCCCGCAGGACTACTTCGCTGTGACGCTCGCGCGCGCCTACGAGGTCTTCCGTGACTCCTACAAAAACGTCTCCGGCCTCTGCCGTACGGTCCGCGGGCCCTCCATGTCCGCGACGCCGGGCAAGGTCTGCGTCGACGGCGTGGTCGAGGTCGGCGGCGAGAAGCTCTTCGTCCTGCACTTCATCCAGTGCCGTGACCCTGAGCTGGTGAACAAGCCGTTCTTCGCCAAGTACGACCCCGAAGCGGTGTGGCTCACCGACCTCAAGCCGGCCCTCGGCGCCGAGCGGTTTCCCTTCCAGGGCATGGCCATCGGCGGAGACACCTCGGCGCACGATCTCGCTGCCACCGGCCCGTCCGTGTGACCAGCACGGGCTCAACGAGCATCGCATCGGCTCTCGCCGGGCGATAGCGGACGCGAAGCGGAACGATTGCGCCGCGGTCCATCATGAGGTGGCCTGGGTCGGTGTGTGAACGGCGACCCAGGTCCTGATGTGACGGCGGCCGGCGTTTCCGGGGGTCCGGAGGTGACCACGGGGCCGGGACCCGGCCCGTACGTCGCATGAGCCCCGCGGGGTGCGCCGACGGGGCTTGGTTTCGGGGCCGTGCCCGACGAGGGTACGGCCCCGAGAACCTCAGAGCCTGTTCATCGCCCCACCGGCCCTAGCTTTCGTACTCCGGGACGATCTGGGCGCGGCCCAGCGTGTGCGACGTGATGTTGAAGCCGACCACGGCGGGTGCCGTGTCGTCGGACAGGCCCAGTGACTCGGTGTCCAGCGCGTGCACCGTGAAGACGTAGCGGTGCGGGGCGCCGGGCGGGGGTGCCGCACCGCCGAACTCCTTGTTGCCGTAGTCGTTGCGCGCGTGTACGGCTCCTTGCGGCAGGCCCTTGAAGGCGCCGCCGCCCGCACCGCCCGGCAGCTCGGTCACCGACGCCGGGATGTCGAACAGCACCCAGTGCCAGAAGCCGCTGCCGGTGGGCGCGTCGGGGTCATAGCAGGTGACGGCGAAGCTCTTGGTCTCGGCGGGGAAGCCCGACCAGCTGAGCTGCGGTGAGATGTTGCCGCCGCTGAAGCCCCAGTCGTTGAAGACCTGTGCGTCGGACAGCCGCGCGCCGTCCGCGACATCGTCGCTGGTCACCGTGAAGGATTGAACCTGGGGGAGAAAATCGTGCGGAAGGGGCGGCCTGCCGACCATGGCAACCTCCGGGGATCGTGGGTGTTCCGAAGCGCCCTGTCGCGGTGTCACGGGCCAGATGGCCGCCCGCCGGGCGCTCTCCTAAGTCCTATCAGGACCGGGTCCGCACCGTACGCCAGGCCCCTGACGGATCGGGGCGGTCGCGATGGTCAGTCGTGGTCCGATCCCATGACCAGTACGGCCACGAAGCGGTCGAGGAAGAGGCCGCACGCGACCGCGAGGGGGATCGCCACGAACACCGCGCCGGTCTGCACCGTCCGCCACAGCGCCGGGTCGCCGTTGCCGAGCCCGGCGGGCAGACCGGTGCTCACCGGCATCCGCGCGCCCGACCACACGAACGTCAGCGCGTACGTGAACTCCCCGGCGGCCAGCGTGAACGTCAGGACCACGACCGCCGCCACCCCGGGCAGCACCAGCGGCGTGACCACGCGGACGAACGCGCCGAGGCGGCTGTACCCGTCGACCATCGCCTGCTCCTCGATGTCCACCGGCACCGCACGCAGGAAGCCCGCGAGCAGCCACACCGACACCGGCACCGTGACGGTCGGATAGACCAGGACCAGCGACCAGACGGAGTCCGCCAGGCCGAGCGTCGCCACGACACGCGACAGCGACAGGAACAGCAGCGACGGCGGCACCAGGTAGACGAGCAGGATCGCGATCCCCGCCGGCGTGCCCCAGGACCGGTGCAGCCGGGTCAGCGCGTACGCCGCCGGCAACGCCAGCGCCAGCGTCACGACGACGACCAGGCCGCCCACGACCAGGGTGTTCACCACGAACGTCGTGAACGGCGTCGAGTGGAACAGCAGGCGGACATGCTCGGTGGTCGGCCCCGGCGCCGTACGCGCGGAGCCGCCGCCGTCATGCTCGAACGCGGAGATCAGGCCCCACAGGAACGGCGCCGCGCAGACCAGCGCCGCCGCGACCGCCACGGCGTAGACCGTCACGCGCACCACGACCTGCTGGGCGGCCGCCATCCGCCGCTGCCGCCCCATCTCACGCGCGGCCGTGCGTGCCGCCAGCCCGTTCACGGCCGATGCCCCATCCGCCGCATGACGCGAAGCACCACCATCACGCCGGCCAGGAACAGCGGGAACAGGAACAGGGCGATGGCGGCGCCGCTCCCGACGTCGCCACGGTCGACGCCGCGCAGGTACGCCAGGGCGGGCAGCACCTGCGTGGAGTCGCCGGGCCCACCGCCGGTGAGGACCCGCACGACGGCCATGTCGCCGACGGTGAAGGCCGCCGTGAACACCGCCGCCACCGCGGTCACCGGCAGCGTCAGCGGGAGAGTGACCCCGAAGAATCTCCGCCAAAAGCCCGCACCGTCGAGGTGGGCGGCGTCCCAGACACCGCGTGGGATCGCGGCGAGCCCGGCCATCACGATCACCGCGGCGAGCGGAGTCAGCCGCCAGACGTGCACCGCGACCACCGACACCATCGCCGACGGCGCACGCGCGAGCGGCGACTCCCCGCCGTGCAGCAGCGAGGCCTCCCGCAGGATCCGGTCCACCGGCGAACCGGCCGACCCGAGCAGCCACCGCCAGGAGATCGCCGACAGGGCGACGGGCGTCGTCCACGGCAGCAGGACGGCCGTGCGCACCGTACGGCGGAAGCGGAAGTCGGCGAGCAGCACGTTGGCCAGGACGGTGCCGAACACCACGACCAGGACGGTCGAGGCGGCGGTCAGCGCGAGAGTGTCGATGAGGGAGCGCCAGAAGACGTGGTCGCCGAAGACGACGCGGAAGTTGCGCAGCCCCGCGAACCGGTACGACGGTGCCTGACTGGTCGAGTGGGAGAACGCGAACGCCACCGTCAGCCCGAACGGCGCGACCACGAGCGCGGTCAGGTAGACGACCGAGGGCAGCAGGAACGCCCAGGCCAAGAAGCCCTCGCGGTCGGCGAGCCGCGCCTTCTGCCCGGTGCCCGCCTCACCCGCCCGCTCGTCCACGGCCACGCCCGTCAACCGCCGATCCGCACCGGCGCCGCACGGGTGCCGTACTCGGCGTCGAAGAAGCGCAGCCGGTCCGTCGGCACCGCGAACTCGTGCGTCTCGCCGACCGTCAGCGGTGTGATCACCGTCGCCGGCAGGCGGGCGATCACCCGCGTCTCCTGTCCGATCCTGGTGACCGTGCCGTAGACGTGCCGGTCGCCGGACAGGTACTCCATGCGCTCGATCCGCAGCGGCATCGTGACACGGGAGTCGTACGCGACGTTCTCGGCCGGCAGCAGATGCTCGGGCCGGAAACCGACGAGCCGGTCAACCCGCTGCACGAGGTTCATCGGCGGCGCCCCGACGAACGTCGCGACGAACGTGTCGGCCGGCTGGTCGTAGATGTCACGCGGCGTGCCGACCTGGCGCAGTCGCCCGGCATCCAGCACGGCGACGCGGTCGGCCAGTCCCATCGCCTCCTCCTGGTCGTGCGTCACGTAGATCGTGGCGGTGCCGATCTGCCGCTGGAAACGCTTCAGCTCATCGCGTGTGGTGGCGCGCAGCTTCGCGTCCAGTCCCGACAGCGGCTCGTCGAGCAGGAACACGGCCGGCTCGCGTACCAGGGCACGCGCCAGCGCGACGCGCTGGCGTTCACCCCCGGACAGCTGCCGGGGCCTGCGCGTCAGCAGGTCCGGGATGTCGAGCAGGTCCGCCGCCCAACGGACCTTGCGTTCCCGCAGATGGCGTGGCACGTGCTCGGCCTTCAGCGGGAACTCGATGTTGTCGTGGACGGTCTTGTGCGGATAGAGCGCGTACGACTGGAGCACCATCGCCACTCTGCGGGTCCTCGGCGGCAGCCCGTTGACGAGCTGCCCGCCGATGTAGACCTCACCCTCGGTCGGCCTCTCGAGGCCGGCGATGGTGCGGAGCAGCGTCGTCTTGCCGCACCCCGAGGGGCCGAGCAGGACGAGGTACTCCCCGTGGTTCGAGCTCAGATCGACGCCGTCGAGCGCGCGGACGCGCCTGTCGCGGGGCCCCTGGTACACCTTGACGAGACCTTTGGCCTCAACGGCCTTCGTGGCCGGCTCGTCGCGGCGCCTCACGGACGACTCGCCCGCCGGCGATGCCGGCCCCTGTGTTCGCCGGGCTCTTCGCCGGGCCGTTCGGTGGTCGGTCTCAACCCCTGCCTTCCTAGGAAGAGCGTCTACTTTGAAAGTAGATCGACATTGAGGGCTCATCTAGGGGCAGTTCGCCGCAGGCCTTCCAGTCGCGGGTTTTCTTTGGCCAAACGCGTCATTTCCGTGATGGGCACGCTACAGTCCGTGACCGTGCCGGACCAGGGTGAGCGTCCGGCCACCGACTCGCCCGGTCGGGACCCGCCGGGCCGCCGAAGCCGAGGAGAACAGCCCCCATGCGCCGAGTCACCGCCGCCACGGTCAGCACGGCTGCCGTCGCGAGCATTCTGGCGGTCGCCGCGGACGCCCACGCGGCCGTCACGACGCCCCTCACCGCCAGGAGACACGCGCCCTCGGTCGTCTTCAACATCCCCTCCGGCTCGCCCGAAGAGCAGAACGCCATCGGCTCCCACGTGGACGCGCTGGCCGCCGCGGTCCCCCGTGGAGGCCTGATCCGGATCGCGATCTACCGGTTCACCTCGCCAACGGCCGCGCAGACCCTCCTCGACGCCAGAAAGCGCGGCGTGCGCGTCCAGCTGGTGGTCGACGCGGGTGCGCGCGGCAGCGCGGCGTACCGCGGGCTCGCGAGGGCGCTCGGCACCGGCCGCCGCCGGTCGTCATGGGTGACGGCCTGCAAGAGGGGCTGCGTCGGCGACGGGGTCATGCACGACAAGTTCTTTCTGTTCTCTCGTACCGGATCGGCGCGCGACGTGGTCGTGCAGTCCTCGGCCAACCTGACCACGACCAACCGCGTGAACGCCTGGAACAACGCCGTCACACTCAGCGACGCGAGGCTCTACCGTGCCTACGGCCGTTATTTCGCGGCGCTGGCCGCCCGGCGTCACTACGCCTACCACGTGACCCGCAGCGGCGGCCGTACGCTCTACACGTTCCCGCGCGCCGGGCATGCGAAGAAGAGCGACACGCTCTACGGGCAGCTGGGCCACGTCGGCTGCGCCTCCCACACCGCGGTGCACATGACGGCCTTCTCCCTGACCCGCACCGACATCGCCCGGCGGCTGTGGTCGCTCGCCCACCAGGGCTGCGACGTGCGCGTCGTCTACACCAACCTCGGCCGCGCCGCCCGGAAGATCATCACGCGACGTGGAGGCCCGAGGCTGCTCAGCAGCCACTACAGCTATCTGGACCTGGACGCGGCCGGCGTGGTGGAGGCCTACGTCCACTCCAAATACGTCACCATCGGCGGCACCTACTCAGGGCACGACCGGCGGCTGGTCATCACCGGCAGCGCGAACCACACCGTCGCCGGGCTACGGCACAACGACGAGACGATGCTGGCGATCGAGAGCGCATCGGTGTACGGAGCGTATGAGACCAACTTCGCCGAGCTGTGGCGTACGGCGGCGAGCCGCTTCCCGCTCGGCGGTCACGTGGCCGAAAGATGACCTGACCGCCGAGCGTGCGGGGGACCTACTTGGCGTTCGCCTCGTTATAGGCGTCGACGACCGTCTGGGGGTCGCCGTCCATCACCATCGTGCCCTCGTCGATCCACAGGACCCGGTTGCACATCTCGAGAATGGAGTCGAGCTGGTGGGCGACCAGGAAGACGGCGCCCGCCTCGTTGCGCAGCTCGTCGATCTTCTTCGCGCTCTTGCGGCGGAACTTCGCGTCGCCGGTGGCCAGCGCCTCGTCGATGAGCAGCACGTCGTGGGACTTGGACGCGGCGATCGCGAACCGGAGCCGCGAGCCCATGCCGGAGGAGTAGGCCCGCATCGGAAGCTGGATGAAGCCCTCCTTGAGCCCGGCGAACTTCACGATCTCGTCGTACTTCGATTTGACCTGGTCGGGCGACATGCCCATGGCGAGGCAGCCGAGAACGATGTTGCGCTCGCCGGTCAGGTCGTTCATGAGGGCCGCGTTCACACCGAGCAGCGACGGCTGGCCGGACGTGTAGACGCCGCCGCTCTCCGGCGGCAGCAGACCGGCGATCGCTTTCAGCAGCGTCGACTTACCCGATCCGTTGGTGCCGATGACGCCGATCGCATCACCCTTGTACGCGACGAAGGACAGCCCGCGGATCGCGTGGACCTCCTTCATCGTCGGGCGGTGGTCGCGGCGCAGGACGCGAGAGAAGGCACTCGCCGCGTTGCCCTTACCGCCGGCGCCATACACCCGGTAGATGATGTGGAGATCGTCGACGACCACGATCGGCTCACGTGCCCGGTCGATCGTCACCGGAGGCGCGGAGTCCATGGGCTCCCCGGACACCTTGAACTTCTCCTTGACATCAGCCACGGCCGTACCTCTCCTCGGCGCGGAAGAAGAACCAGAACCCTACGAGGAACATCACGACGGCCCAGCCGATGCCGTAGTACCACAGGTGCATGGTCGACTCGTTCAGCGTCTGATGGACGTAGCCCCGATAGCTGTCCAGCAGCGCCAGGCGCGACAGCTCCACGTAGACGTAAGCGGGGTTGGCCTCGAGCACATGACCGATCCACGGGTGTTCGTGGATCTTGGAGGACTTCATCAGCCCGGAGAGGCTGTAGATGATGCCGGAGAAGTAGAGCCAGGTCCGCAGGAGGAAGGGCAGGAGCTGCTGGATGTCGCGGTTGAACGCGCCGATGCGGGCCAAGGTGAGGCTGATCCCGATGTTGAAGGTCAGCTGCATGATCAGCACCGGCACCAGCAGGAGCCAGTTGAACGTCAGCGGCTCACCGAAGCCCAGCACGATGACGAACAGCACGCACATCGAGATGAGCAGCTGCTGCAGCTCGATGAGGGTGTACGCCAGCGGAAGGCTCGCCCGCGGAAAGTGCAGGGCGCGGATCAGCGACAGGTTGTCGCCGACCGACTTGGCCCCGGAGTTCACCGACCGCTGGGTGAACGTGAAGACGAAGACCCCGCAGACCAGGAACGGGATGAACGTGTTGTGGGGCAGGCCGCGGCTCGTGTTGAGCAGCAGCCCGAAGATCAGGTAGTAGACCGCGGCGTTGAGCAGCGGTGTGAGAACCTGCCACACCTGGCCCAGCCGCGACTCGGTGTACATCGCGATGTTCTTGGCCGACGCGAACGCCCAGATGAAATGGCGACGCTGCCAAAGCTGACGGATGTACGAGCCCATTGGGGGGCGGGCGGCGCTCTGCTTGAGCCCGAATCCGGTGGCGAACTCGGCCAGCGAGGGATGCCCGTTCACCGAAGGGGGCTCCGCGATCGCATGTGCCGATCCACCACCCGAGGCTCCGAGCCGTTCCGGGTGACTCATGCGGATGAGCTTATTGCAGACACAGACCCGGCATCGACGTTCGGTGAGATGCATGACGAGAATGTGATCTTCCGCGTGATCCAGGACGGAACGGTGATAGTCGCGTTCTCGGCAGGCGGATGAGCGCTGACCTTGCCGGAACCCCGGACATATCTTGACCTCGACGGGGGATAGACGGTCGCATGCCCCTGTTGCAACGAGCAGGCCGACTCGACCAGCGCGCCTTCGACGCGGTGGCCGCGGCACGGCTGACCGGTTTCGAATACGTCCTTCCCCGTCTGTCCAAGGCGGCCGACCACTCGCTGTTGTGGATCGGCATCGCGGGCGGGCTCGCCGTGACGAGGCAGCCGCGACTGCGCCGCGCCGCGATGCGCGGAGTCTTCGCCCTCGGCCTGGCCAGCCCGATCGCCAACCTCGCGGGCAAGCAGATGTTCCGTCGCGGCCGCCCGCTGATCGAGCTGAGCGGCCTGCCGACGAGCATCGGCCGGGGCACCCTGATTCCGTCGGCGCGGGTCCGCTGGCGGCTGCCGACCTCCCCGTCCTTCCCGTCCGGGCATTCGGCGGCGGCCGCGGCCTTCGCCGGGGCGCTGGCGATGGAGGCGCCGAAGTCGGTCGCCGTGCCGGTGGCGGCGGCCGCCGCGGGAGTGGCCTTCTCCCGCGTCTACACCGGAGCGCACTATCCGGGTGACGTGCTCGCCGGCCTGGCGCTCGGCGCGGTCGCGGCGGCCACCACACGCATGGTGTGGCCCACACGCCCCGCGCCCGCCGCCGGTGTCTGGTCGATGCCGTCCGAGGCCGTCGCCGGCGTGTCCCCGGACGGGGCCGGCGTCGTCGTGGTGATCAACCAGGACGCGGGCGGCGGCGACGTCAGCCGTACCCTGCGTTCGGAGCTGCCGGCCGCGGAGATCGTCGATGCGGGCGAGGACCTGGGCAAGACCCTGCGGGACGCCGCGGACCGGGCGACCGTGCTCGGGGTGTGCGGTGGCGACGGCACGATCAACGCCGGGGCCGAGGTCGCGGTCGAGCGCAACGTGCCGCTGCTGGTGATCCCCGGCGGCACGCTGAACCACTTCTCCCGCGCGATCGGCCTGGAGACCGTCAAGGACGCGATCGAGGCGTACCGCTCGGGCGGCGTCCTGCGCGTGGATGTCGCCTGCGCGGGGGAGCGGCTGTTCCTCAACACGGCGAGCTTCGGCGCGTACACCGAGCTCGTCGACATGCGCACCCGGCTGGAGGGCCGCCTCGGCAAGTGGCCCGCACTGGCGGTGTCCGCGGTCCGCGTGCTGCGCCACACCGAGCCGACCGAGGTGAACATCGAAGGGCGGCGGCTGCGGGTGTGGTTCGCCTTCCTCGGCAACTGCCGCTACGGCTCGTACGGCGTCGCGCCGACCTGGCGGCGCCATCTCGCCGACGGTGTGGTCGACGTACGCCTGATCGGTGCGAAGCGGCACATCAGCAAGGCGCGCGCGGTCGCGGCGCTCCTGGTAGGGCACCTGCACCTGATGCCCGACTACAAGGCATGGCGCACCACCGGGCTGCGCGTCGAGGCCACCGAAGGCTCGCTGCGGTTCGCCTGTGACGGCGAGGTCCGCAGTACCGACGAGCCGATCATCATCACCAAGCAGCGTGCCGGCCTGGCCGTCTTCGGACCCGCACGGCTCGCCGAGCCCAGCAGGCGCCCCGTGCCCGAACCGGACACCGACCAAGCGCTCGGTCCCCGTTCCGACACGTTCTGACCAGTGCCTTCCGAGAGCGAGGGTTCGTAAGGGCCCGGCTCGGGTAAGGCGGCTCCAGGGGGACCGCGCGGCGGCCGCCCTATGCAAGGTGGAGCATTCCGGCGCTCGTCCCGCGAGGGAGGTCGATCAGGAACGCCAGCGCGTGGGGGCGCCTGAGAGGGCTACGCGAAAGGTGAGGTCTATGCACCGCGAGAGCGACAAGCAGGGTCCGGTCCGAGACCTGCGTAAGGAGACCGAAAGCCTGAGCAGGAGCGGAGTCGGCCGCACCAAGGAGAGCCGGCAAGGGGGCGGGGACACTCCGCCGGAGCGTCCGAGGACTCCACCGCGCGGCATGTCACCCGCCGACGTCGCGCGCCGTGCCGCGCTGACCCGGGCTCTACCGCCGGGTGAGTTCCCCGCCGACCGGGCACGCCTGCTCACCCACCTGAGGTCCCATCGGGCACCGGAGTCGGTCATCGACGCCGTCTCCGGGCTACCGGAGGGCAAGCAGTTCCAGACTCTGGGCGAGGTGGTACGCGCCATCGGCCTGCTCAGCGAACACTGAGATCCACATCGGAGCACGCCCCGGCGAGAGGTCTCGCCGGGGCTCGTGCGACGGCGTGCCGAGGCGTACCGTGACGAGCGTGGCACTCACCGAGGGTTCGCACGAGCTGGGTCCGGCGTCGGGAAGTCTCCTGGTCAAGACGGCACGGAGCGGCCTTGGCCGCCGTGCGGGTCACGACCTGACCCTGGAGGTCACCCGCTGGTCCGGACAGGCGTCCGTCGATCCCGCCGAGCCCGCGAACTCCGCCGTCGACGCCGAGATCGAGGTCGCCTCGATCGAGGTACGCGAGGGCACGGGCGGCGTGCTGGCCCTCACCGGCTCCGACCGGGACGAGATCGCGAAGATCATCCGCGAGAAGGTCCTGCGCACCTCCGCGCACCCGACGATCACCTTCCGGTCCACCCGCGTCCAGGGCACGCCCGAGGCGTTCACCGTCGAGGGCGATTTGACGATCATGGGCCGCACCGAGCCCGCCACCGTCCGCGGCCGGGTGTCCGGCGGCCGGCTGACGGGTGCGGCGACCGTCGTGCAGTCCCGCTGGGGCATCAAGCCCTACTCGGCGCTGTTCGGCCAGCTCAAGGTCGCCGACCCGGTCGAGATCGAGTTCGACCTGGAGCTGCCCGGCTGAGCCGGCGCCTCAGCGCGGGCGTTCGACGCGGGTCTCGTCCCAGACCGGCTCGGCGGACTCGTAGACCGACCCGTCCCCGCCGAACACCAGGAACCGGTCGAAGGACCTGGCGAACCACCGGTCGTGCGTGACGGCCAGCACCGTTCCCTCGTACGCCTCCAGGCCCTCCTGCAGCGCCTCGGCGCTGGCCAGGTCGAGGTTGTCGGTCGGCTCGTCGAGCAGCAGCAGGGTGCAGCCGCTCATCTCCAGCAGCAGGATCTGCAGCCGCGCCTGCTGGCCGCCGGACAACGTCTCGAACGGCTGGTCACCGCAGTACTGCAGCTCGTAGCGGGACAGCGCCGACATCGCCTCGTTGCGCAGCCGCGCGTGTTCGGTCATCAAGATCTCGGCCGGGGTACGGCCGCGCAGCTCCGGCCGGGCGTGGGTCTGCGCGAACAGCCCGGGCACGACCCGCGCGCCGAGCCGGGCCACGCCGGTGTGCGCGACGTCCTCCCCGGCGAGCAGCCGCAGGAAGTGGCTCTTGCCCGAACCGTTGGAGCCGAGCACCGCGACCCGCTCGCCGTACCAGACCTCGGTGTCGAACGGGCGCATCAGGCCCGTGAGCTCGAACTTCTCACAGATGACGGCGCGCTTGCCGGTGCGTCCGCCGCGTAGCCGCATCTTGAGGTTCTGGTCGCGCGGCGGGACCTCCGGCGGGCCCGCCTCCTCGAACCTGCGCAGCCGGGTCTGCGCCGCCTGGTAGCGGGAGGCCATGTCGGAGTTGTACTTGGCCTTCTGCTTGAACATCAGGACGAGGGCCTTGATCTTGGCGTGCTCCTCGTCCCAGCGGCGTCTCAGCTCCTCCAGGCGCTCGTTGCGGTCGCGCCGGGCCTGGGCGTAAGTCGCGAAGCCGCCGCCGTGCACCCAGACGTTGCCGGACTCGACCGTGACGATCTGCCGCGCGGCACGGGCCAGCAGCTCACGATCGTGGGAGACGAGCAGCACCGTCTTGGGCGTCTCGCGGAGTTTGTCCTCCAGCCACAGCTTGCCCGGCACGTCCAGGTAGTTGTCGGGCTCGTCGAGCAGCAGGACCTCGTCCGGGCCACGGAAGAGGGCCTCCAGCACGAGGCGTTTCTGCTCGCCGCCGGACAGCGTCTTCACGTCGCGCCAGCGGGTCTGGTCATAGGAGGTGCCGAGCGCGGCGACGCAGCAGGCGTCCCAGAGCACCTCGGCGTCATACCCGCCGGCGTCGCCCCAGTCGGCGAGTGCCTTGGCGTAGCTCAGCTGGGTGGGCTCGTCGTCGCGCTCCATCATGGCGAGCTCGGCGCGTTCGAGCCCGGCGGCGGCGTCGCGTACACGCCGCGGCGCGGTCGACACGAGCAGGTCGTGCACGGTCGACTCGTCGCGGATGTTGCCGATGAACTGCCGCATCACCCCGAGGCCGCCACTGCGCCCGACCGAGCCGGACTGTGGATCGAGGTCGCCGGCCACCAGGCGGAGGAGGGTCGTCTTGCCCGCGCCGTTGGGCCCGACCAGCGCCGCCACCATCCCGTCGGCGACCCGGAACGAGGCGTCGGAGAGCAGCACTCGTCCGTCCGGAAGAGCGTGATCGAGATGCGCGACTTCGACATGGCCCACGCCGGCCCAGTCTGGGCCATCGACCCCCGCCGCGCCAAAGCCGTTTTTCCGCCGGGCCACCGTGGTCGCAGGGCGGAGTCACCTACCGCGACGGCCGCTCTCACGGCCCGCCGAGGTCTCCGGGGTCAGCCGCCCTTGCCGAGGGTGTTCCAGCGCGACGGTGGCCACATGATCACGAAGGCCCGGCCGATCACGTTGTCCACCGGGACGGTGCCGTGGTTTCCGTCCTCGAGGTGGAAGCGGGAGTCCGCGGAGTCCGCGCGATGGTCGCCCATGACCCACAGGCGCCCGGCGGGCACGGTGATCGGCCCGAACGGCCGGTGGTCGTTCTCGTAGATGTACGGCTCGTCCAGCGGATGCCCGTCGACGATCACGCGTCCCTGCGCGTCGCAGCACCGCACCGTCTGGCCACCGACGGCGATGACCCGCTTGACCAGGTCCTTCTCGTTCGGCTGCGGGAGGCCGAACGCCCCGCCGACCCAGTTCAGCGCGCGCCGCACCGGGTTCGTCGGCTTGGCGAACGTCGCCTCGGGCTCCCAGGACGGCGGTGCGCGGAAGACCACGATGTCCCCGGGGCGGGGGTCGTGCAGCCGGTAGCCGACCTTCTCCACCAGGATCCGGTCGCCGGTACACCCGGCACAACCGTGCAGGGTGCGCTCCATCGACTCCGACGGGATGAAGAAGGCCTGGATGAGGAAGGTCTTGATCAGCAACGTCAGCACGAGCGCGACGCCGATCAGGATGGGCAGCTCGCGCAGGAAGGAGCGATTCCGCTTTTTGGGATTCTTCTCCGCCTGGGGCTCCGGCTCGGCCTGGGGTTCTGGCTCGGCCTGGGGCTCTGGCGTTGACTCGTCTGGCACCCCCGTACGGTAGACCGCCCGCCCATGTGTTGGGCATAAGGGGCTCGCCTGAGGCGGGTCGTCCACATGCGGTGCCGGGGGCCGGTACGCTCGGCAGCGTGAGTCGGGAAGGTGTCACTCCTCAGTCTGAAGACTTCTCCGCCTGGTACAACGAGGTCGTTATCCAGGCCGAGCTCGTCGACCGTGGCCCGGTGCGGGGCACCATGGTCATCCGGCCGTACGGCTACCGCATGTGGGAGCTGCTGCAGGCCGATCTCGACGGGCGCATCAAAGAGGGCGGGCACGACAACGCCGCGTTCCCGATGTTCATCCCGGAGTCCTACTTCAAGCGCGAGGCCGAGCACGTCGAGGGGTTCTCCCCCGAGCTGGCCGTCGTGACGATCGCCGGCGGCAAGGAGCTGGAGGAGCCGCTGGTCGTGCGGCCCACCTCCGAGACCGTCATCGGCGAGTACATGGCCAAGTGGATCGAGTCGCACCGCGACCTGCCGCTGCTGCTCAACCAGTGGGCCAACGTCGTGCGGTGGGAGCTGCGTCCGCGCATGTTCCTGCGCACCACCGAGTTCCTCTGGCAGGAGGGCCACACCGCGCACGCCGACGAGGACGACGCGATGCGCGAGACCATGTGGGCGCTGGACACCTACGCGGGCGTGGCGCGCGAGCTGGCTGCGATCCCGGTGATCGAGGGGGAGAAGACCCCGAGCGAGCGCTTCGCCGGCGCGGTGCGCACCTACACGATCGAGGGCATGATGCGGGACGGCCGGGCGCTCCAGTCCGGCACCTCGCACTACCTCGGCACCAACTTCGCCAAGGTCTTCGACATCACCTACCAGGACGAGGAGGGCAAGCTCGTCCACGCCCACACCACGTCCTGGGGCCTGTCCACCCGCATGCTCGGTGGCGTGATCATGACCCACGGCGACGACAAGGGCCTCGTGCTTCCGCCGCGGATCGCCCCGTACCAGGTGGTGATCGTGCCGATCGGGCGCGACGACGCCGCCGAGCGCACCGCCACGGCCGCCCACGACCTGGCCGGGCAGCTCAAACGGGCCGGGGTGCGCGTACGCGTGGACGACCGGCCGCAGCTCCGTCCGGGCTACAAGTTCAACGAGTGGGAGCTGCGCGGCGTCCCGATCCGGCTCGAGCTCGGCCCACGCGACCTCGACGGCGGCGTCGTCACGCTGGCCCGCCGCCTCGGCGACCAGGGCAAGGAGCAGATACCGCTGGACCAGGTGACCGAGCGGCTGCCCGGCATCCTGGAGGAGTTCCAGGCGTTCCTGTACGAGCGGGCGGAGCGTTTCCGCGACGAGCACATCGCCGACGTCGAGAGCTGGGACGGCTTCCCCGAGCAGGTCTCAACCGGCTGGGCGCGGGTGTTCCACTGCGGGCGCACCGACTGCGAGGACGCGATCAAGGCCGACACGGCCGCAACGCCGCGCTGCATCCCGATCGAGGGCCCGCAGGAACAGGGCACCTGCTTCCGCTGCGGCGAGCCGTCCGCCTACGGCAAGCGCATCCTGTTCGGCCGTTCCTACTAGGACCTGCCCCGAAGTCCTCGGCCCGGGCCGCGCCCGTTCTGGGCTGCGCGTTGTCTGGCCCCCACCCGGTCCGAGCCCCACCCGGTCCGGGCCGCGCCCCGTCCTGGGCCCCTCCCCGCCTGGGCTCCACCGGTCGTGGGGCCTATTCGTCTGGGGTCCGTCCGTCTGGGGTCCGTCCGTCTGGAGCCCACCCACCTGGGGTCCGTCCGTCTGGGGTCCGTCCGTCTGGAGCCCACCCGCCCGGGGGTGCCATCCCACTCTCATTGTCCAGCGAGAACAGCGGCGGGCGGAAGTAGAGCGGGGTTCTGTGGATAACCCCGGGCGGCGCCGCCCAGGCGTCATCCGTGCGCCGCCCAAGCGGCGCCACACGGCGACAGCGTGACCATGAGACAGGCGAAGGCTTACCACTCACCGCGGGCTGGGTGGCGGCCGGTAGGCCAGCCGTCCCTGGCGAGCGCGCCTGCGCGTCAGTAGCGGCTGGATGAACCACGCCCACGAGCTCAGAACGATGACGCCGGCGGCGGTGGCGCCCGCGACCCAGGAGGAGAAGTAGCCGCGTGCGGCGACCGCGACGGCGCTGGACATCGAGACGGTCAGCGCGCTCGCGCCCATGATCTCGTAGCGGTTCGCGCGGCTGACCACCACGTCCTTGCGGCCCGAGTGGAACAGCACCCGGTGCTGCGCGGCGGGCGCGATGAAGCAGATCGACGCGCACGCCGCCGTGACCAGTGAGACGTAATAAACCCAGCGTCCCGCGTGGCCGACGCGGCTGAAACCGTTGGAGAACGGCAGCGTCAGCAGGAACGCGAACAGGAACTGGACTCCGGTCGTGACGACGCGAAGACCCTGGAGCAACTCGATGAGCTCCCGGTCGAGACGCTGTTTCGGCGTCTCGCCTCGGTCCGGCTCCACGGCTGCTCCCGGGTCTTCGTCATCGTCCCGGGTGAGTACGGGGCGTCAGCTGGCGACCGCGAACTCCTCCAGGCTCTCGTCCGTGGCCTGCTCCGGTGCGGGCTCCGGCGCCGGGCGCACGGACTCGTACACCTTGACGGTCTCGTTTGCGATCCGTTCCCAGGAGTAGCGGGCGCGAACCCGGTCGGCACCGCCGATTCCGAGCGCCGCCAGGTGGGTCTCCTCGGCGAGCAGGCCGCGAATGCGGTGGGCCAGCTCCGCCGGGCGCCCAGGCTTGACGTACACGCCAGTGACGTCGTCGATCACGGTGTCGAGGTGGCCGCCGACGGCCGTGACGACGACCGGAGTGCCGCAGGCCATGGACTCGACCGGCACCCGGCCGAACGACTCGTACGAGGGCATGCTGACCGTCAGGTCCGCCGACCGGAGCAGGCCGGGGACATCGGAGGCCTCGACGCGGCCGAGGAAGGTGACGCGATCGGCCACTCCGGCCTCCTTGGCGGCGATCCGCAGCCGGTGGACGTCCTGGTCGCCGTCGAGCTCATCCGGCGACGGGCCGCCCGCCAGCACCAGTTCGGCGTCGGGGATGCGGGCCAGTGCCTGGATGACGGTCCGCACACCGTGTCCGGCGAGGTGTCCCGACAGCATCAGGATCCGGGGCGCCTCGCTCCGCGGCAGGAGGGCGCGGCCCTGCGGCTTGAACTTCTCGCTGTCCACACCGGAGGGCACGGCGGCGATCCGCGGCCGGGCGACACCGAGGCGTGCGAGCTCGGCGCTCTCGCTCTCGGTGGTCGCGATGAGCGCGGCGACGCCGCGTCCGATGGCCCGCTCCATCCGCAGGCGGGCCGGCGAGGTGTTCCCCTCGGCCCTGGCCTGGAGGGAGGCGAGCCCGTGGAAGCTCTGGACGATGGGGATGTCGAGGCCGTCGGCGGCCGAGAGCGCGGCCAGACCGCTCAGCCAGTGGTGTGCGTGGATCACGTCGGGACCCTGGTCGGCCAGGCGCTTGGCCAGCTTGTCGGCGAACTCCCGTATGTGCGGCAGGACCTCCTGCTCCGACATGGGCAGGGCGTTGCCGGCCGAGATGAACTCCACATTCACGCGGGGAGCGAGGCGGACCCGCTCACCCGAGCCGAGCCCGTCGCGGCGCGTGTAGACGGTGACCCGATGTCCCTGCCGGCCCAGTGCGCGGGCGAGTTCGGCGACGTGGACGCGGAGGCCCTCGTGGGAGGCGGATCCGGAGGCGACCGGGCTGATATGTGCGGAAACCATGGCTATGTTCATCGGGCTGACTCCTGAAAATCCCTGGGGTGGGGGTTCATGTGCGTGGCCGTGCGGCGGCGTGGTGTTCCTCGTCCGGCGAGACGAGGAAGGTCCACGGCGCGGCCAGCGCGGGAATATGAGCGCGTGCCCTCGTGACCGAAGAGCCGGGGTACGCGCTCCGCCGACGGGCGGCTGCCCGGTGCGGCGATGAAGGAGGAGTAGGCGTGCGTCAGCCCAGCGATGGCGATATGGCTGGAAGTACGCATGCACACCCTCCGGGATTCGAGAGCGGGTACGCCGCTCTCCCGTGGTGTGCCTGCGTCTTAGGCACGGTTACCTGCCTAAGTCTTTGCCTGTGCAGGGGGTATCTAAACCTGACTCCGCGATCTTGTACGGAAATCTTTTGCGAGGGCCGTCAGCCTGTTACCCGAAGCGCGAGCATCGACACGTCATCGCGCAGGTCACCGCCGCAGAACTCCAGCAGTGCGGCTTCGACCGCCATCGCCAGATCCGCGACGGGCCGGTCGGCGTGGGCGGCGAGGATCTCGATGAGGCGCTCGAGCCCGAACCTCACCTGAGCCGAGTCGGAGACCTCGGGCACTCCGTCGGAGTAGAGGAAGAGCGTGTCGCCCGGATCGAGGTCGAGGTGCTCCACGCCGACGCCGAAGTCGTCCTCGAAGAGCCCGAGCGGGATGCCGCCGCCGCTCGTCGTACGGATGAGGCCGTCGCGCCGGATCAGGATCGGCGGCGGGTGCCCGGCACTGCCGATGGTCATTGACAGGCCCTCCTCCCGCGGCTCGAGGTAGGCCATGACGGCGGTGACGAAGCGCTCATCGTCGATCAGAGCTTCGTTCATCATCGACAGGACCTCGGCGGGCTTGGGGTTCCACCGGGCGAGCAGCCGGATGCCGTGCTTGGCGCTCGCGGTCACGGCCGCGGCGTCCTCTCCCTTGCCGCACACGTCGCCGAGGACCAGGCCCCAGCCCGAACCGGTGCGGAAGACCTCGTAGAAGTCACCGCCGAAGCCGGTGTCGCGGGTGGCCGGATGGTGACGACCGGCCACCTCGGCGCCGGGGATCTGCGGCAGCTCGGGCGGCAGCAGCCCGGCCCGCAGCCGGTCGGCGACCATCGCGCGCCGCCGGTAACGCCGGCCGGCGCGGATGACCAGGGCGAGGTTGCGGGCGAGCCGCTCGACCAGGCCGAGGTCCATCAGATCGAACGGTCCCTGCTCGCCGGACACGGTGAGGGTCAGCGCGCCGTGGCACCGTTCTCCGTCGTCCAGGGGTACGCAGATGAGCGACGACGCCTCGATCAGGCCACAGACCGGCGGTCCGGCCGGGCTGGTGCCGAGGGCGTTCAGGTCATCGAGGTGCGCCTGGAGCACCGACCGGCCGGACGCGTGGACCAGGGCCGGCAGCGTGCCGGGCGCGGGGTCGAGGTCCTCGAGCATGCGGGCGACCTCGGTACTGCGCTCGTCGTCCGGGCCGATCACCATGTTGCGCGTCAGCAGGTCGTCGCGTACGAGGTCGATGAAGACCCAGTCGGCGAGCTCGGCGGCGAGAAGCCGCGCGCAGCGGCGTACGGCGACGGACTCGGTGAAGGACTCGTCGTCCAGCAGCATGCCCGTCGCGGTGGAGAGCACGTCCATGCGATGGACCACCGTGGCCACGGCGTCATCGGTCGCGGTGACCTGCTGGGGGAGGTCCTGTGCCGCGGGCTCGCGCGTCGAGGGCGCGGTGGCCGCGACCACGAGCGGATCGGGCTCCCCGGTCACCCAGATCCGGGCGAACGTCACGTCCACCTCGACCGGGCCGTGCCCGGAGAGCAGGCGCACACGGGAGCGCTGCCTGCGGCCGGAGTGGAACACGCCGGCCACGTGGGAGCCGACGGTCGCCCGGGTCGCCAGGTCGCAGAACATCGGGAACGGCTTGCCGGTGAGGTAGCCGGCCGAGGATCCGAGCAGGGCCCCGGCCTGCCGGTTGACCCGGCGTACGGTGCCGTCGCGCTCCAGCAGGAAGAGCGGCACCGGCGCGTCCTGGAAGACGGTGCGCAGCAGCCGCCGCTCACTGTCGGCCACATCGTTCTTCGCCTGGGCCGACGTCTGGGTCGCTCCGGTGGACCGGAGTGCCGCCACCGCCCGGTCGAGGTCGGCGAGGGCCGCCTCCAGCAGCGCGCCACGGTCGGCGTCGGGCAGCAAAGCGGCGCTGTGAAGCTCCCCGGCGCGAGCCTCCAAGGCGGCTGCCTCAGTGCGAAGGGACTCGGGGCGGAGAGATTGGGGTTCTTGCTGGTCGGAAATGCTGCCCTCCGGCTCGCAGGATCGAGGTGCGTCGGTCGGAATCCTCCACGGCTGTCCGTACTCTAACCGCCTGTCAGAGGCCCCGGCGAGGGTCTGACTAGCGGTGACCAAGGCCCTCCGCGCGGTGGCCGGAGACGATCCGCTGCGCGATGGCGGTCAGCTTGACGTGGCGGGTCTGGGAGATGCGCTTCAGCTCGTTGAACGCGGTGTCCGCGTCGCAGCCCATCGCGTGCATCAGCACGCCCTTGGCCTGGTCGACGACCGAGCGTGCCTCGACCGCCTGGCGCAGCTGCGTGGCGGTCCGGTGGGCGTCCTCGTAGAGCCGGGTGTTCGACATGGCGGCGCCGCCCTGCGCGGCGAGCAGCGCGCCCACGTCCAGCTCACGCCGGTCCAGAGCGCCAGGCGACACGCCGTACATCGTCAGCGTCACGATCACCGGGCCGGTGCGGTGGACGGTGTCGGCGAAGCATCGGACACCACGCTGAAGGGCCAGCGGGGTGTAGTCGGGCCAGCGCGTCTCGGCGAGGGTGTCGGCGCAGAAGACGGGGGTCTCGTCAGTGGCCACCTCGAAGGTGGGCCCGGCCCGGCGCGCACACTGGATCTCGCTGAGATAGGCCAGGTCGGGATGGGTGCCCACCTGGTCGATCGGCTCGGAGGTGCGGCCGGCGCTCCAGCGTACGGCGGTGGCGCCGACGCATCCCTGGACCGTATGCGTGGCCAGCTCGGTGACTCTCCGTAGTGCCACGGTCGCGGAGGCTTCGTGTACGAGGCCGAGGCGGGCGACCTGGGCGGCGAGTTCACTGCTGATCTGCGGTTCGAACCCCACGGGGTTCACCGTAGCCGCTGCTCACGGGGGGTTGGCAACAGTTGCCGCTTTCGCCCGGCAAAGCCCGGCATGTGGCCTGGCTCCGGTCGGGCGCCAGTGAGGATTTACGCCGCACCGAGTGAGGCGGGGATCCCCCCGGTAATGGGTGAGGCGCTGGAGAGCGCTGAGAACTCAGTGAACGGCCGAGGACTCGTCTCGGTCGGAGGTCAGATCTCCGATCGAGACGATGCCCACCAGCCTGCCGTCCTCGACGACGGGCAGCCGCCGGACGGCACTGTCGCGCATGAGCCGCAACGCGGTGCCGGTCTCGTCGTCCGGGCTGACCGTCACGATGCCCGCGCTGCAGACCTCGGCGAGGCGCGTGCCGGTCAGATCCCGTCCTTCGGCCACCGCGCGCACGACGATGTCGCGGTCGGTCAGCAGCCCGCAGAGCCTGCCATCCTGGATGACCAGGACTCCGCCGACCCCCTCATCGCGCATGAGTCGTGCCGCCTCGGTAAGCGGAGCGTCGAGTGGCAGCGAGGGCGGCTCAGGCGTCATGACCTCACGGACCTGTTTCGCCATGGCCGAACTCCCTTCACCCGACATGCGCCGCCTACCCAAGCGCGCGGGTCTTATTCGAGAACTCTCCTGCTACCTGTGTTAAAAGTCGAAAACCGATCCGGTCTTGTCGCGCATCACGCAGCTGTTCGGGAATTTCTTGGTGTACCGAACGGCCTGGCCCTGCCACTCGCCCTGAGCGGCCACGGTGACCGGTGCGTAGATCATGAAGCAGGCCCGCGGATTCGCGCCGGCCGGCATCTGCGCCAGGTCGCCGCGGGCCTTGGCGACGTCAGCACACGCCTCCGCGGCCTTCGGGTGGGTGCCACCCGCCGGGTCGCACTGGAGCGTCACCGTGCGCTCGGGCGAGGTGCCGGCGCTGGTGTGGAGCACCAGGCGAGACCCGCGCGAGGCAGGGTTCGCGTTGAAGAACGCGGTCGGCATCGAACGCGCGGCGCCCGGACGGACGGCCTTGCGATTCGACGTCTGGTTGGTGCTCAGGTCCTGGGGCTCCTGCGCGGAACGTCCCTGGGTACGACCGGTGCCCCTGGGTGCGGGCGCGGCACCCTGCGGTGCGTTGGTGCCCGGCGCCGTGGTGTCCGGTGCGGTGTTCCCCGGTGCGGTGCCACGCGGCCGGGTGGCCTGCTGTGCGGATTCTTGCAGGTCGGTCGCCTCCTTGAGGGCCGCTGCGGCCTCCGGCGGAAGCGCCGGGTCGTCGGCGTCGGCGAATCCGGCGTCGGCGCCGGTGCCCGGCCGTGAGACCGGCCTGCTGCGGGCGGGCCGGGCGGGCCGGGCGGGGCGGTTCTTCACGCCGCGTGCTCCGACGCCGCTGCGCGGTGCCCCCACCGCGCCGCGGTCCGGTGCGGTGTTCGCCTCCGGAGCGCGCCCCTGCTCCCCGTCGGGACCCATGTCGACCTTCACGTCGTTCTCGGGCCTGCCCTGCGTCTCGCCCGTCGGAGCGGACGCGTGCCTGCCGTGCGTCGCGTGCGTGGCGTGCCTGGCGTGACTCGTGTGCCCGCCGTGCGCGCGCGCCGGGATTGGTCGGTAATGGCCGCTTGCCACGGGCGGAGGCGCCGGTTTGGTATAGGCGTCGGCCGCGTGAACGGGAAGCACGATAGGAATGGCGGCGGCTATGGATGTAGCCAATATTCGTCGCATGTCGGTTTTTCCCCCCGAAAAAGACCGCCTGTTTCGGCGGAGTCTCAATCGCATACTGTAGCGCATCGATCTCTCTCGGTAATCATGAAGGCGCGCCGTTTGTGGAGGCCAGAGGGGACTTACGCCGATAGGATCGAGAACAATCCGTTCCATCAGCCCGCTACGCGCGCAGGGGAGCACGTTGTCCGAGCACGACTGGCAGACCACGGTGCTTGCCGAGCTCGGTGTCTCGCGATCTGGGTTGGTAACGCCTGATTCGGGCGGTGCCTCCGCGCCCACGGGCCGACACATGGCGCCACCCTCGGAATCGCTTCAGGAGCCGTCGCCGGCACCCGCGGTGCCCGCGCCGGCCGAGCAGTACGCGACGAGGGTGGATGAGGAATGGCGCGCCCAGCCCGCCTCGGCACAATCGGACGAACCGCGCGTGGAAAAGGACCGGCCGGCATCCGAACAATGGGGTGAACGGCCCTCTGCGCAATCACATGACGGCCCCTCCATTCCGGCCCCGTCCTCCGGCATCGAGCCGCCATCCGCGCAAGTACGCTCCGTACCGGCCACGCCTCGGGCGGAGTTCCCGCCGATATCCGAGCGGCGGGATCCGGGATGGAGCCCTCCCGAATGGGAGGCGCCCCCCGCGGAGCAGCAGGCGCCGCCGCAGGTGCCCGGCGAGGAGCAGGGCTGGCCGGTGCGGCCGGACCGGCAGGCGGACGTCGCCCCCAACCAGGCGTCCGCCTGGGAACTGGCCTCGCAGACGTCTTGGGGGCTCGTCGCCCAGGCGCCCTGGGGCACCGAGCCGCCCCCTGAAGGCGAGCCGGGCTTCCCGGAGGTACAGCAGCCCTGGGACCGTTCCGACGGTGAGGCCTGGCAGCGCATGCCCGAGCCGCAGGCACCGGCTCCTCAGCCGCCGGCGTCGTACCAGCCGCCGGCGCCACAGGACCTCGTCCGCCGGTCCACGCACGGCGACCCGCTCGTACGCCGCGTGTCCCGCGGTGTACGCCGGGCCGTGGGCGCGTCCGCGGCCGACGAAGTACGCCGGACCGCGGATGTCGAGCAGATCATCGGTCGCCCGGTGCCGTCCTGCCGGCAGATCGCCGTCACCAGCATCCGCGGCGGGGCGGGCAAGACCACGGTCGCCGGCCTGACCGGCACGGTCATCTCGCAGTACCGCAAGGACCGGGTGCTCGCGGTGGACGCCGACTCCGGTCTCGGGTCGCTTCCGTTGCGGCTCGGAGTCCGCACCGAGCGGTCGCTGCACGATCTGAACGCCGCCGGCCCGCGAAGCTTCGACGACGCGACGCGGTTCCTCGCCCGTACCGCCGAGGGACTGTGGGTGCTCTCGGGCACCGCGGGCGGCCACATCACCCACGAGCTCGACCTGGCCACGTTCAGGAGCGCCGCGGGCGGCATGAGCCGTTACTTCTCGGCCATGGTGATCGACTGCGGGGCCGGCCTGCTCCCGGAGCTGCAGCGTGGCATCCTCAGCGACGCCCATGCCCAGGTCCTGGTGACGCCCGGCACGGTCGACGGGGCGCTCAGCGCGCGCGGAGCCCTCGAGTGGCAGGCGCGTAACGGTTACCAGCACCTCCTGACCCGTACTGTGATCGCGTTCGTCACGCACACCCCGCACGTCGACGCCGACCTGACGCGCGCCGGGCAGCTGCTGAGCGGCGGGGGGATGCCGGTGGTACACATGCCGTACGACCGGCATCTGGCGACGGGAACGGCGGTAGAGTCCGCCCGGATCCGTCAGGAGACGAGAGCGGCGGCGATACGCGTCGCACTTGAGGCGTTCGCCCGCGCCACGAGTGTCTGACATCGATCGGACGGAGGAGGTCAGGGGCCTTGACCAGCGACATCATCGCCTTGGTACGCAACGAGCCGGACATCCCGACGGTCGTGGAAGGCATGATCGCCTTCGGTGAGTCGCTGCGGATGCGCCCGGCCGGTCCCGGCGCGATGCACCTCTACGACCCCGACGGACGGTTGCTGATCTCGATCGAGGCGCCGGAGCTCGTCCGGGTGCCCGGCGAGGTCGAGCGGCTTCTGGGCCCGCAGATGGCCGGCAAGGTACGCCCGCCGACGTGGTGGGTCGAGGTCCGCGCGGCACCGGGGATGCCCGAGGCCCGGCGCATCGCCCGCAAGTTCGCCGAGGACATCGTCCACTGGCAGGGCGGGGCCGTGTGGCCTCCGCCGCCCGAGGACGCGCTGTGAGCCATCCGGCCACCGACGCCCTGACGCCCAAGGCGATGGTGGTGCTCCAGGACCGCCCGGTGGTGCCGTTCACCACGTGGCTCGCCGAGGGCCTGCGGCTGTGCAGCGAGACCCGGCGCGGCCTGCAGGTCGTGACGCCGCCCGAGTCGCGGATCACGATGCCGCTCCGGCTCGTCCTGACCGGGCCGGACAGCCGCTGGGTCATCCGTGCCGACGGCGGCTACTACGACGGGCTCACCGGCGTACCCCTACAGTGGGACGGTGCCGCCTTCGTCGTCGATCCGGAGGCGCGCGCGTACGCACCGGGCTACACGACTCCTCCCACCGCCCCGATCGGGGCCCAGCTGACCGTGACCTTCCGGGTGCGGCACACGCCCGAGACCGCCATCGGCGGGGCGGCCGAGCAGATGTGCCGCTCGCTCACGGACATGCCGCCGAGCGGATGGGGCACCTCCGAGCCGGTGACCGGAGTGTGGCGCGTCGAGGACCTGGGCGAGATGTTCGGCTCGCGGGTGTCGGCGGCGGTCTGGCTGACCGTGGTGGGCGGCGGAGACGGGGGCCGTCCGGTGGTCGGCACGATGCTTCTGTCCCAGGTGGACGACGCCGCCGAGGAGGCGGTCACGCTGGTGATCGGCTACACCGATCCGCAGGAGACCCCGATCGCGTCGCTGCCGGCGATCATCGGCGCCCTCGCCGCGGAGTTTCCTCTCGTCTCCTGCTTCGCCCAGCTCAGCCCGGGCAACGCCGATCTCACCACCGGGCCGCGGTGGGTGGGACCGGCCGCGCCGATCGGCCTGGCCGTGAGCGGTTCCGCGCCGGGGCCGCCCGGAGTGGCCGGGCAGCGGATCGGCGAGGCGCGCTCGCCGACGATGTGGTACTCCCTCGGCGACGGGCGGAGACAGGACGGCTGGCAGCGCTACCAGCAGCTCACCGGCTACCTGCGGACGCAGGCGTCCTGAGACGGGGCGGGCGTCAGGCCGCGCGGACGACGCTCACTCGCGGCGCGTACTCCCGCAGCTGCTCGCGCAGCTGGCGGCGACCGCGGTGCAGACGGGACATCACCGTGCCGATGGGCGTGCCCATCATCGTGGCGATCTCCTTGTAGGGGTAGCCCTCGACGTCGGCGAGGTAGACGGCGGTACGGAACTCAGGGGCGAGTGCGCGCAGCGCCCTGACCACGTCGGAGTCGGGGAGGCGGTCGAGCGCCTCGTGTTCGGCGGAGCGCAGCCCGGTCGAGGTGTGGGACTCGGCACGGGCGAGCTGCCAGTCCTCGATCTCCTCCGTACCGGCGCGAAGGGGCTCACGCTGCCTCTTGCGGTAGGTGTTGATGAAGTTGTTGGTGAGGATGCGGTGCATCCACGCCTTGAGGTTCGTGCCCTCCTCGAACTGGTGGAAGTTCACGTACGCCTTGGCGAGGGTCTCCTGTACGAGATCCTCGGCGTCGGTGGGGTTACGCGTCATGCGCACCGCGCTGGCGTACAGCGGGTCGATGAGCGGCCGGACGTCGCGTTCGTAGCGCTCGTCATCCTGGCGGCCCGCTGTGGGTGCCGCTGTCGTCATTCTCGCTCCGTAGGGTGCTGAGCTGGGCGGGCCTTGACCCCCTGAGGGCCGGAATCTGGCCGGGCGGGGACCGGCAAGGCATGACTCCGGGCACAGCTCTTTTGGCTGCCGGGCTTCATCGCCCAAGAGGAAAATCGGACCTGGTCGCCGCCCAGGGGCCCCAGAGAACGGGCTGGGCTGGAGCGGCGCGTGACGGTCAGGCGCTTGTTGGATGTGAGTACACAGCGCTTGCCGCGGAGCCATGAGTCTAACGCGAGATCGTCACCGTGAAAAGTGGCTTTAGTCACGATCTGTGCTGACCGAGATCGCCCCGGTCATTCCGGTACTTCCACCACAAAGCCTACGTGAACTGGGAAGACATGAAAAGACCCGGCGTGGTCGTGTGGCCGTTGATGCGCCAGACGACCACGCCGGGTAGCGCGGTCAGCCGGGTGTCAGCCGAGCAGGCGCCTGATGGCGAGGGCCATCAAGCGGTTCCGGTCGGCCGGTGAGGCGACCTGCTCCAATCCGAAGCCGAAGAGCAGGGTGTCGGGTGTGGCGATGGCGGCGACGCCGAAGCCCTGGGCCCGATGGAAGTCCTTGACGTTGGCGGGACTGCCCGCCGGGGCGCCGGGGACGCTCCAGGGACCGAGACCCGCCTCGAACCCTTCGGCGTCGGAGGTGCCGCCGGCCGTCGTGACCTTGGTGTCGTCCACGAAGGCTCCGATGCCGCCGGAGGCCGGGTCGGTCACGTAACTGATCGAGACCTCCATCTTCTTGCCCGCGTACGCGGACAGGTCGAACGAGACCGGAACCCATCCGCCGGAGTTGCCGGTGAACCGGTTCCAGCTCCCGCTGGTGCCGGAGCCGCCGCACGGGGTACCGAGGGTCAGATAGTGCTTGAGCCACGGATGCATGGCGAGGAGGAAACCCGCATCGCACTCCGCCGGTACCCCGGTGTCGGATCTGCCGCCGAGATCGGGCAGCGTGGTCCAGTCGTCGGTCCCCGCGGTGTGCGCCTCGACGATGACGTTGTCGTAGCCCTCTTCCGTGTCGTAGGACAGCTGGGCGGCGAGCTTGGGCGCCTGCGCCGCGGTGACGCCGCTCAGGTCGATGGTGCGGGTCAGCCGCATGTACGAACTGTCGGCGTGCGGTCCGGCGGCGTACCAGGAGCCCTCCACCGGGTCGAACGGTCCGCCCTTGCTGGAGTACTCCCCGGCCGCCGAGCTCTTGAACTGCGGGAACTGCGCGACCGGCAGGTTGTCGCTGGTGACGTCGAAGTTGCCCGCCTCGTCCAGCGGGTTGGCGGCGCTCGCCAGGGGAGCGTTGACGCCGCTCAGCGGCGCGCCCGTCCCCGAGAACCCGGTCGGACCCTGCCGGACCACCCGGCTGTACGCGCCCAGGTAGTACTGCATGAAGTCGTCCGCGAACAGCTCACAGTCGTCGCGCAGGTTGATGGTGACCACGCACGGCCGCTCCGGGTGTCCCTTGAGGCCGTAGTAGATACCGCCGCCGTTCGAGCCGGCGAGGGGCCCGTCGTAGCCCGTGGTCTCGCCGGTGTAGATCAGCTTGCCGCCCTCGTTGAGGTAGTCACGTACGGCCAGGGTCGTGGCCACCTCACGGTCGGCGATCTGTGAGTCGGGGAAAGGCTGGCCGCCGACGGGGACGAACTCGTCGGCCGCGTCCTGGGTGAGGCGGTTGTCGCCGAGGTACCAGACCACTCCCTTGAAGTGACTCAGCACACCGAGGTCGTGCGGGGCGCCGTCGGCGTCGATGTCCCAGACCGCGGCCTTGACCTTGGCGGCCTTGAGCGCCTCGACGTACTGCTGGGCGTACTTCGGCGCGCTCGTGCCCGGCGGGTAGACCGGGTTCACGCCCTTGTAGTCCTCATCGGCGAGGACGAGGACCTTGGCGCCCTTCTGGTCGCGCACGGTGAAGGTGAACGGCTGGCTCACCTTGCCGCCCGCCACGAACCACGCCTGGACGCGGTCCTTCGGCCGCAGGCCACCGATGGTCCCGCGGTACTCACCGAAGTACTCCCGGCTGTCGCGGCCGTACCTCTCGCCGCCCTGCCACTCGTGGACGGAGGAGCTGTGCGCAGGTCCGCCGTTCACCCGGTAGCGCAACCGCTTGCCCGGCAGCGACCGGCGGATGACGGACGCGACGGGCTGGGACGAGCCGTAGGAGGCCGTGAACGCGTCGACGGCGAAGTCGGGCACGGTGCGGCCGACCGGCGAGACCGGATGAGCGGGGTCATGGGCCGACTTGGCCAGGTCGAGCAGGAGAGGGAGGTTCTTCTCGAACTCTTTTTGGATCAGCGTCTCGCTGTCCGGGAACGCGAACGTCTGGCCCGTGCTGGTGCCACAGTCGGCCAGCGTCCAGTCGTCGTCCGGGTCGCTGCCCACCGCCGTACGGCACGTCGACTGCTCGGGGGTGTACGTCAGGGTGCCCAGCACCGACTCGGCGTACCCGTCGGTCTCGCCGTTGGTGGTGTACAGCTGGGCGCCGAGTTCGGGGGTGTAGCCGGGAACGGCCGCGTGGTCGATGTCGCCGAGTATGGCCTCGTGGAGGACGTCGTCCGGGCTGCGGGTCAGCGTCTGCCAGCCCACGCCGTGCAGCAGCAGCTCGGCCGCCGAGTGCCAGTTGAGCATGAACTTCGGGCGGATCTTCTTGTAGAGCGCGACCTGCGCCTTGGTCTCGGGCTCGGAGCCGGCCGAGGGGCCGCGGTAGGTCTCGTCCGCGGTGTTGGCCGAGGATCCCTCGTTGTCATAGCCCCACTTGAAGGAGAAGTTGCGGTTCGGGTCGACGCCGTCGTTGGAGGTGATCTGGCCGTCACCGTCGTTGTCGCGCAGGTTCTTGCGCCAGAACCGGTTGCCGGGCGTGAACGTGTAGTCGTAGCCGTCGACGTTGACCACCGGGATGAACCACAGCTCATCGGTGTCGACGAGCTTGGTGACGTCGCGGTTCTTGCCGTAGTTGTCCAGGTAGTAGTGCAGGCTCCGGCGTACGGTCTCCGTCGCGATCCACTCGCGGGCGTGCTGGGTGCCCTGGTAGACGACGGCCGGCCGTGAGCCGGACCGCAGCGAGCGAGCGTTCTTGGTGACCTTGATCGCGGTGATCGGCTTGCCCTGGCCGGTCGTGCCGATGTCGACGGCCTGGGCGATGCCGGCGTGGGAGGCGGCCGCGTTCAGCATCTCCTCGCGGATGTTGCCGGGACCGCTGTAGGGCCGGAAGACGTTGTCGCCCTTGGCGGCGAGAGGGGTGGCGCGCTCGGCGGCGGTCTTGCCGCCGACGACCTGCAGCCGCAGATCCAGGCCCTGACTCTGCAGCCGGCGGGCCTGACGGCCGCCCATGAGGACCTCGACGTGGACCTTGTTCCCGGTGACCTTCCCGGTCTGGATGTCCTCGGAGTCGAGACCCGCACTGTGCAGTTCGCGGGTCTGGGCGAGCGGGATGTCACCGGCGTAGAGGTCGACGTGCTCACTGACCTTGGCGGGACGTGGGGGAGAGGCGGCGGCCGGCGCGGCGGCCAGCAGGCCGCCGATGAGGGCCATCGCGGCGAGGACGGAGGTGGACAGGCGCTTCATGGAGCCTCCGGAGTCTGGAGATCCCGTCGGGGTTCCGCAATGGTGTCCCAAGGTAAAGAGACCTTAAAGACGCCTGCCCGAAGTCGGTCGACCTGTTGTGGTCACGCCCGTTCGCCGGAGATGTGCAGTGGGCGGGAGGGAAGCCCGTGCCGCCAGGCCCTGTACGCGGCCGGTGGTGCGCCCTGTTCTGCACGTACGCGCGATCGTTGGTGGGAAACCCGAGCGCATATGCCGTGCGGTCTGTAGCGTCACCCTCACAGCGGGTGCGGGGGGCTGTGCGGAGCGCTCGCTCGGGGAGGTGTCCTTGATGACGAAGCGTCAACCTGCCGCCGCGGGCTCACCCCGGCTGCTCGACGAATATCTGCTCGGGCTCGCCCCCATGGCCGTGATCCTCACCAACGATCTCGGTCACGTCACCCACTGGAACCACGCCGCCACCGACATCTTCGGGCTGGCGCACGAAGACGCGGTCGGCCGCTCGCTGCGCACTCTGCTGCGCCTGCCGCAGGAGCACCGGGACGCCTTCGAGGCGGGCGGTTCCCGCATCCGTCACGTCTGGACGGGCGTCTTCCTCGTCACCCGCGCCGAGGACGGCCAGCTCCGCGAGGTCGCCTGGTGGGTCTATCCGCTGACCGGCCCGGACCGGGCGCGCGTGCTGGCGATCGCCGCCGACGCGCAGCGGCTGCGCGAGGGTGGTCCCGGTCTCGCACTCGGCGAGGTGCTCGTCTCGGCTCCGTCCCGTTCCCCCCTGACCAGCGAGAGCGGCGTACGCGTGCTGCGGGTGGAGCCGACCCTCGTGCCCCCGTCCGGCGCCGACGCGGACCTCCTCGGCCGGCGGCTGACCGAGATGCTGCCCGCCATGCCGCCCGGCGCCGCCGAGCCGATCGTCCGCCAGGTGCTGGGCCGCGGCTATCCGGCCGTCAACGTCAGCGTCACCGCGCGGCTGCCGTGCGCGGCCTACCTCGGCGCCCCGGCCCCGCCCGAGCAGCGGATCCTCGAGATCGAGGTGCCGCGCCGCGCCCCCGTACACGTGCGCTCGATCGACCGGTCGGCGGCGCAGGACCGTCTCGACTTCCTCAACGACGCGGGCACCCGCATCGTCGACACCCTCGACCCGGTGCAGACCGCGGCCGCGCTGTGCACCTCTCTCGTGCCGAGGTTCGCCGACTTCGCCGACGTGCAGCTCCTGGAGTCCATCGTCTCCGACCAGGAGCTCCCGCCGTTCACGCCGGACGAGTCGCCCACGACCGTACGCGTGGCGCTGAGCCACGACGACGCGTACGGCCGCTGGGACGACCTCGTTCCGCGAGGAGAGACGGTGCGGCTGCCGGCGGCCACGCCGTTCACCAAGAGCCTCATGACCGGGCGGAGCGTCAGCGTGCCCCGGGTCAGCGAGCGGTTCGCCCGGCAGCTGTCGGCCCGTTTCGCCGACCGTGACTTCCGGCCCCTGCTGCAAGGGCGGGCGCTGCTCGTCTCCCCGCTCATCGCGCGTGGCACCGCGTTAGGCAACCTCACGCTGCTGCGCCGCCCCGACCGGCCCGCGTTCGACGAGCTCGACGTCACGATGGTCGAGGAGCTGTGCCGCCGCGCGGCCGTGTGCGTCGACAACGGACGGCTCTACCGGCGCGAGAGCCGCGCGGCCAGGGAGCTGCAGAAGACCATGCTGCCCGACGCGCCGCCCGTCGTCGCCGGCGCGCAGATCTGCTACCGCTACGTTCCGGCCAACGAGGCCGTACGCGTCGGCGGTGACTGGTTCGACGCGATTCCGCTCCCCGGCGGCCGGCTGGCCCTCGTCGTCGGCGACGTCATGGGCCACGGACTGACCTCGGCCGCGATCATGGGGCAGTTCCGTACGGCGGTTCGCACCCTCGCGGCGCAGGACCTGCCCCCCGCGCAGTTGCTGCGCCAGCTCGACGACCTCGCCCGCAGGCTCGGCGACGACTACATCGCCACCTGCATCTACGTCGTGTACGACCCGGTGGCGCGGCGCTGCGAGGTGGCCAACGCCGGGCACCTGCCACCGGTCCTGGTCTCGCCGTTCGGCGACAGCGAGCTGCTGGACGTGCCCTCGGGCGCGCCGATCGGTGTCGGCGGGGTCGCGTTCGAGACGGCGGTGTTCGAGGTGGAGGACGAGAGCCAGTTCGTGCTCTGCACCGACGGTCTCGTCGAGCGCCGCGGCCAGGCCATCGACGTGGGCCTCGCCGAGCTGCGCGAATACCTCAGCGGGCCGCCGCAGCCGCTGGAGAGCGTGTGCGAGACCCTCATCGACGGATTCGGCCGGACCGGCCGCCGCGACGACGACATCGCGCTGCTCGCGGTGTGCTTCAAGGGCATCCCGAAGGACGACGTGTTCTCCTGGACCCTCGACGCGCAACCGGCCAATGTCCACGGCGCGCGTGAGCTGGCCCGCGAGACCCTGGCGACCTGGGGGCTGAGCGAGCTGTCGGAGACTGTAGAGCTCCTGGTGAGCGAGCTGGTCACCAATGCCGTGAGCCACGGGGCGGGCGACATCGGACTGCGGTTGATCCGGGCCGGCTCACTGCTCTGCGAGGTCCGGGACGAGGGGTATGAGCTCCCCACGCTGCGCGGCACGGACGTCACCGCCGAGAACGGCCGCGGCCTCCAACTCGTCACCGCCCTCGCCGAACGCTGGGGCGCACAACACACCCCGACCGGCAAGGTCGTCTGGTTCGAACAATCGATCTAGCCGTCGTCCAGCACCGCCCTGATCACGTGCCGGGCGTTGCACGCCATCGCGGGATTCGTCCTGCGGTAGTACGGCAGTGCGATCAGCGCCTGCGAGAGCGTACGCCCCCGGCCGCGGATCCAGGTCTCGTCGTCCACGACCAGAGCCTCGCGGAAGACCTCCCTCGCATCGCGGGGCAGCAGATTCCATGCCGGGAACAGATCGCAGGCCGGATCGCCCAGTCCCGTGCACCCGAAGTCGATCACTGAGGCCAGCCTGCCGCCGTCGACCAGCAGGTTTCCCGGCATCAGATCGGCATGCAGCCACACCGGCGGCCCATCCCAGTCCGGAGCCCGCAGCGCCTCCTCCCACACCGCGGCCGCGGCGTCGCAGTCGACGCCCTCCTGCGGGATCTCCCGCAGTTGCTTGATCGCCGCCCTGGTCTCCGCGTCGAGCGAGGCGACCGGCCCGCCTCGGTGTGCCTGCGGCGCGGCGGGCAGGGTGATGCTCCGCATCGCCGCCACGAACGCGGCCAGATCCTCGGCCAGCGGCACGGGCTCGCTCAGCGCGCCCGCTTCGGGATGCTCGCCCGCCAGCCACCGGTACACCGACCACGGCCATGGATACCCCAGGGCGGGCTCCCCGGCTCCGAGCACCTCGGGGATGCGCACGGGCAGATGGGGCGCGAGGCGGGGCAGCCACACCTGCTCCATCGACACATCCCCGGCGCCGCTCTGCACCAGCGGCAGCCGTACGACCATGTCGTCGCCCAGCCGGTACATGGCATTGACCGTGCCGCCGGACGGCCGGCGCTCCACCGCCAGCTCCGCCCACTGAGGGAACTGCCCGGCGACCAACCGCCGTACCAGGTCACCGTCAACGGGGTACATACCGGGATGCATCTGGCCCGCGCTCATGGACGCCATCCGAACACCGCACACCGACGGGCGTCAAAGGCGTTTCGCCCTAGCTGATCACTCGCGAGCGTTCGTTGTAGGTGCCGGTGAACTCCTGGCCGGACAGCTTCTGGATCTCCTGCATGATCTCGTCGACCAGGGCGCGGCGGCCCCGCGCGGCCGGCATGTCGGTGAACGCCTTGTAGTCGATCGGCGCGCCGAACGTCACGCCCGGGCGGATGATGCGTGGCAGCCGTGCCCCGACCGGCATGATCCGCTGGGTGTCTCTGACGGCGACCGGGACGACGTTCGCGTGGGCGTTCAGCGCGAGGAAGCCCACGCCCGTGTGCCCCCGGTAGAGCCGGCCGTCCTCCGACCGGGTGCCTTCGGGATAGATCGCGAAGGCACCGCCCTCATCGAGGGTCTTCAGCGCGGGGTCGAGGGCGGCGACGGCGGCGCGCTGCTCCGTACGCGGCACCGGGATGTGGCCCATGGCGCTGAGGAACGCGCCGAGGACACTGGCCACGCCGTGGCCCTCGAAGTATTCGGCCTTGGCCAGGAACGTGACGCGGCGGGGGACGACGAGCGGGATCAGCACGCTGTCCACGAACGACAGGTGGTTGCTGGCAAGGATGACCGGACCCTCGGCCGGTACGTTCTCCAGGCCTGTGACCACCGGCCGGAACACGATCCGCAGCAGCGGACGGACGATCCGGTACATGAACCAGTACAGCAACTGTGCCTCCCTGAACTCTCCGTAACTTTAGACCGTGTAGCTCGGGAGGTCGTCGTCGCTTTCGTCTAGAGGTCGTACTGGTACTGCCGCGTCTTGCGCAGGGGGCGGAATCCAAGCCGCTCGTTGACCGCGAGCATGTGGTCGTTGTCCTCGGCGTTGTCGGTCTCGATCTCCTCGACCGCCGGCCACTCGGCGCGCAGCCAGTCGAGCATCGCCGCCTTGACCCAGAGCCCGAGCCCGTTGCCGCGGTGCTCGGGCACCACGGCCGTGTCGAACTGGATCGCCCGGCTGCTGTCCCCGATCGGGATCACCAGCTCGGTGAATCCGGCGATCATGTCCCCGTGCAGTGCGGCGACGGTCAGCAGGGTGTCGCCGCGCTTCTCGACGACCTCGGCCATGTCGCGTACGCGGTCGGTGTCCCACTTGGTCGTGCCGTAGTCCATGTCGCCGGTGGGCATGTCGCCCATGGCGGACTTGGCGGCGGCGAAGGTCTGGGCGAGCTCGTTGGGCACGACGCCGAGCCAGCGGCTCAGGCGGTAGCCCGGATGCTCGGCGTGGACGATCTCATCCACGTCGCCGGCGTCGTGCACGCTGAGCAGGAGCAGGCTGAGGGAGAGGACGCAGGCGAAGCCCTTGGTCTCCAGGAACGCCACACCGGGGGTGTCGGAGGAGGCCTCGACGACGAGGCTGCGGCGTTCTTCCGCACGCGCGGCCCGCGCGACGGTGTCGAGCAGCCGTGACCCGATGCCACGGCGCCGGTGGTCCGGGTGGACGTCGACGGTGAACTGGCCGAGATGGTCGCGGCCCGGTCCGTCGAACAGCCGCAGCCTCGCGACCCCGGTGACCTCGTCACCCGACGTGGCCACCCAGAGCAGATGATGGCTGTCCAGGCCGGCCGTCGTGAGGCACCCGTGCACATGGTCGAGCGTGGGCGTCGGCTCCCCGGGGAGATCACGGGCGACCGACGCGGCGAGGACGTCGTGCCATGCCGCGACATCGCTATCCGAGATGTCATGCAGTTGCTGAACCCTGTCCAAGGAGGCTCCTCGAATGGTTGGCTCGCCTTCCCATGGACCGTACGCGCCACGGCGGTGACGCGTCTGTCATTCGAGGTAGCCGCCTGGGTGCGAAAGAATGGTTTTGACCGATATGCACCAGAGTTCCGTCATATTGATCATGATTCACCCCGAACAGATCACCCGGGCCCGAGCCTTCCGCGGCCGACACCGATGGCCCCTACGTCGCGCAGGGGACCGGCAGGGAGCGTCATCGCTGCGACCACTCCCCGGTGCGGCCCCACTCCTCGGCTGCCTCCATGAGGGCTGTGCCCGCACGGCGCCGCCGATAACCCTCCGTGACCGCGAGGAGGTTCACCCTGGCAAGGTTCCACGCGGCCGTCACCCTTGACGGCGTCGCCGGCCACGAGTTCCGTCTTGCGATCGCCTCGTTCCGTAGGACAGTTGACGTCATGCGCTGGTTATGGAGTCTGGGCGGGGTCCTGATCGCCGCCATCGTCATCGGCTGGCTGGCGAATCCGGCGGCGGGCTGGTTCGCCGGTGTCTTCGGCCTGGTGGCGGTGCTGTTCGCCTGGCGGGCAGGGGTGGCCGGCGACACGGCGCGGAGCTGGGCACGCGACCTGTACGGCTCGGGAGACCGTGAGGGTACGGACTACGCCTCGCTCATGGGCCGTCAGCTGGGGCGCCGCTCCCGCCGCCGTCGCCGTTGAGCCGCGCGCCCTGCCGGGCCGGGTCCGAGAGCACGTGGAGCAGGCCGATCAGCGTCGGGCCGTTGACGATCTCTCCGGCGTCGATCATGTCGCGGATGCCGGTCAGCGGCACCCACGCGATCCGCTCCGCCTCGGTGATGTCGGTCGGTGGCCCGATGTGCTCGGCCGTGTCGGCGCGGTAGAGGTGGTGGCGCGAGTCGACCGAGCCGCTGGAGGGCTGCGAGGTGACGATCGGCCGTAGCCGTCCCGGCCGCCAGCCGGTCTCCTCCTCCGTCTCACGTACGGCCGCCTCCTCGGGCGACTCGCCCTCCTCGATGCGGCCGCCCGGGATCTCCCAGCCCCACGTGTCGGTCACGTGCCGGTGCCGCCACATCAACAGGACGCGGTCGTGGTCGTCCAGCACCACGACGACCGCCACGGGCCGTGCCATCCGTACGACGTGCTGCTCGAACCGCCTGCCGTCGGGCAACTCGATGTCGACCAGGTCGAGGCTGAGCCACGAGCTCTCGTAGATGGCCCGTCGTCCGTGGACCGTCCATTTCATGCGGCGACTCCTCGCGTTGGGGTGCCTCGACCGTACGGCGTCCTTCGCGCCTGCACATACACGACCAAGACCCTCGACATATCTCCTTGGCCGCATGAGGCGCGCTTTCAGCCTCATCCGGCCAAGAGGCCGCAAATCTCTGCCGCCCGAAGCGTCGGGGGGTTTCCTTACCTGGAGTCCCTCGTACGTAACCCTCTGGAGTCGTTGTGGCGAGACGATTAGCGTGGTGGACAGGCGTGGTCTTACTCGGCGTGGCCGCCCTCTACGTCGGCACGTGGAGACTGTGGGCCCTGACCGTGCTCCTCTGGTCCCTGTACGAGCTGTGCTTCTGCCCGACCACCTGCGGCATCGCGACAGGTGGGGGAGCGGTGTGCCGCAACGCCACGCACGGGCGCCTGTTCGCCTGTACCCACGTCCCGGGCCACCAGCGGTCGAAGACGGACGCGCTGTGGCGGCCGACCGTACGTCACGAGCCCGGCTCCCGGCCCCGGCTCCCCCAGAGCGACGGCGCCCCGGCGGCGCATCGCCGGGCGCGGCTGACGCCGTCCCGCGCGTCCATCGCACCGCGTCAGCGCCTCATGGCCTACGCCGCCGTGATCGGCCTCGCCGTCACCGTCGTCCAGACCGCCGTGGGCCTGGCCGGGCCGTGGTGAGAAGTACGCCGGAACACCCTCACGTTCTCCGCTGTTCCGACGTCTACTCACCGAGGGGCCCGCAGGCCCGCCGGTATTTGATCGAAGGAGACGGACATGGCCAGGACCCACACCGTGATCGATTCACCCGTGGGCGGCTTGACCGTTGTCGCCGAGGACGGCTCGCTGACCGGGCTCTACTTCGAGGGCCACAAACGCGGCCCCGGCCCGGAGGCGCTCGGGACGCGAAGCGAGGAGTCCTTCGAGAAGACGCGACGCCAGCTGGATGAGTACTTCGCGGGCGAGCGTACGGAGTTCTCCCTCCCTCTCGCGCCACGGGGGAGCGAGTTCCAGCAGAAGGTGTGGATGCTGCTGCGGGAGATCCCTTTCGGGGAGACGCGCTCGTACGGCGAGCTGGCGATGGAACTGGGAGGCATGCCCCTGGCGAGAGCGGTCGGCGCCGCGAACGGCCGCAACCCTCTTTCGATCATCGTCCCGTGCCACCGGGTGGTGGGCTCGAACAACGACCTGACGGGCTTCGGCGGAGGCGTGGAACGCAAGCGGTTCCTGCTCGACCTGGAGCGGCCTGCGGTGAGCAGCACGGCGACGCTGTTCTGAAGCCACCAGGTCACCGGTCCTGCTTCACCGCGACTGCCGACATCACCGTCGACGGAGCACGTACGGATCTGTGGGGGCCGGGAGGTGAGATCCCTCCCGGCCACCCGACAGGCACTCCTCACATGGCACGGTCGATCAGGTACGCCGACGGTGCGCCGATCCCGTTGAACGCCTCGGTCGCGTAAACGAGCGTGTACGCACCCGTCTGCCAGATGGCCACCGCGTCCCCGACGTCCAGATCGCGCGAGAGCTCGACCCCGAACATGATGGTGTCCTGGCTGTCGCAGCTGGGGCCCGTGAGGTGTGTGGTCCGGGTGCTTGCCTGGCCACGCGAATCGGTTACCGGGTATCGGAGCGCGTTCGATGTCTCGAGCGACTCCATGAAGCCGTTGAAGGCACCGGCGTCCAGATGAACCCAGCGTGCTCCGTCGCGCTCGGCGACGCCGATGACGGAGGCGACCATGACGCCGGCGGGGGCGGCCAGGAACCGGCCCGGCTCGACTACGGTCCGCACCGGATAGGGGAGCTGGTCGAGCGCGTGGCCGATGCTCTTGCCGATCGCCGAGATCGAGGGCACCGCGGCGCCTTCGTACTGGACGGGGAACCCCCCGCCCATGTCCAGCATCTGGATCCGGACCCCGTCGTCGGCCAGAGCCCGCATGACGGCCGCGGCCTCGGCGATGGCCATCTCCCAGGCCGTCGTGTCCGTCATCTGGGAGCCGACGTGGAAGGTGATCCCGTAGGGAACGAGCCCCAAGGAGACCGCGTAGAGCATCAGCCGCGTGGCGTGGCCGGCGGGGACGCCGAACTTGCCCTCGCTCGGGACGGCGGACTGCGCCGCCCGGGTCTTCAGCCGCACGTAGACGCGACTGCCCGGTGCCAGCTCGGCCAGCTTCTCCGCTTCGCGTTCGGAGTCGAAGGCGAACCGGTCCACACCGGCGGCGAAGGCGCGGGCGACGTCGCCTGGCCGCTTCACCGGGTTGGAGAACAGCACCTCGCCGGCGTCGGCGGCGCTCGCGGCGATCCCCAGGTCGCGGAGCACGGCCAGCTCCCCGTAGGAGGCGACGACGAAGCCACCGCCGAGATCCCTGACCGTACGCAGAAGCCTGTCATCCGCGTTGCACTTCATGGCGAATTTGATTTCTGTCCCGCTGGGGAGCGCGAGCCGAAGGCGCTCGTACGCCTCGCTGACTGTGTGCAAGTCGAGTCCGAGAAAAGGGGTCTCATAGGAAAGGCCGAAGACCTTCGACCCGAAATGGTCTGCGAGGGAACTGCAGGGAGCAGGCTCAGGGCCGTCTGGCGTCCTGGCCGCGAGTGGTTTTCTCATCGATCCCTTGGTTCTGAAATGGATATATCGCTCACTTCGAGGGCCCGAGAGTGTGGTACGCCGGTCGGCATACCACACTCTCGCAGGCATTACCTGTCGGTGAACTAACGTTGATCCCATCACCTGTGGGTGATGGACGGAAGCGAGGCTAAGAATGCCTCATCATAATGTCAACTCAGGTTTGTGATGTCGATTGAGGTGCATGAAGATCTCCACGTCTCGTACGCCCTCAAGGCATCGGATCTCGTTGACCTTTTGCAGGAGATCCTCGTCGTCTGTGGCGAGGAGCAAGGCCATGACGTTGATTGATCCGCTGGTCACGGCTAACCGCTGAACACCGTCGACTGTTTCGATGGCTTTGGCCACCGTCTCGAAGGAGCCCCGGCATTTGATTCCGACGGTCGCCGCCCGTGGGAAGCCCAGTTGCTCGGGATCCACGAGGCAGGCGATCCGCAACACCCCGGCCTCTATCAGCCGTTGCACTCGTTGACGGACCGCCGCCTCGGACATATTGACAGATCGGCCCAGAAGGGCATACGACATGCGGCCATCTCGCGAGAGTAAAGCTATTATCCGACGCGATGTCTCATCCAGGTGCATAGCGATTACTGAGTCAGTGTACGAGCACGTTGCGGAACTGCCACGGGTCGGACGCGTCGATGTCCTCGGTGAAAAGACGCGAGCGTCCCATCAGCGGTGTCCAGTCCGTGAAGTGACCCTCGACGGGACCGAGGTAAGGAGTCTGCACGTCGAGGCAGCGGCGGTAGTCGATCTCGTCGGCCTCGACGATCCCGGCGTCGGGGTTCTCCCGTGCCCAGACCATCGCGGCGAGTACTGCGGAGGTCACCTGCAGGCCGGTCGCGTTCTGGTGGGGCGCGAGTTCACGCGTCTCGTCGTTCGACAACCGTGACCCGTACCAGTACGCGTTCCGGTCATGGCCGTACAGCAGCACGCCCAGTTCGTCGATGCCGCCGGTGATCTCGTCGACGTCAAGAATGGCGTGCTCGGTCGGCAGCGTGCCGGCGCTGCCGAGCAGTTCGTGCCACGACGCCATGGCGTCGTCGCACGGGTGGTACGCGTAGTGGCAGGTCGGGCGGTATTGCACCGTCTCTCCGTCGCGCACGGTGAAGTAGTCGGTGATCGAGATCGATTCATTGTGCGTCACGCACAGTCCGTACTGCGGGCCGAAGCTCGGGCACCACGTGCGGACGCGCGTGTCCGCTCCGGGCTGTTCCAGGAACAGCGCGGGAGCGAGCGGGTCCTCCTGCCGTCGCGCGGTCGGCGGCACCCACCGCTCATGCGTTCCCCAGCCCAGCTCCGCCGGTTGCAGCCCCTCGGCGATGAATCCCTCGACCGACCAGGTGTTCACGAAAGTGCCGATCTGACGGGGATGCTGTGAGCGCTGGGTGTCGCGCTCGGCAATGTGGATGCCTCGTACCCCGGCGTCCCGCATCAGCCGGGCCCAGTCCGATCGGTCGACCGGTGTCGTGTACTCCAGTCCGACCGCGTCCGCGACGTCGACCAACGCCTGCTTGACGAACCACGAGACCATTCCTGGATTCGCTCCGCACGCGGATACAGCGGTCCTTCCGCCGGGGCGGGCCCGTCGTTCGGCGAGCAGGGTCTCACGCAACGCGTAGTTGGTCCGCTGTGCCATCGGCAGGTCGGGATTGTCGTAGAGACCGGCCCACGGTTCGATGACGGTGTCCACGTAGAGCGCGCCCACCTCCCGCGCCAGGCGCATGATCGCGACCGAGGACGTGTCGACGGAAAGGTTGACGCAGAAGGCCGTACCGTTCTCCGTGGTGAGCAGCGGGCCCAGCACCTCACGGTGGTTCTGCTCGGTGAGTACGCAGTTGACCCGCTTGACGCCGTACTCCTTGAGCAGGTGATCGCCGTCACCGTTCGGGGCTATGACGGTGATCTGCGCGGGATCGACATCGAAGTGCCGCAGGATCAGCGGCAGTGTCCCGCGTCCGATCGAGCCGAAGCCGATCATGACGACCGGCCCGTCCAAGTGCCCGTAGTGCGCATGTGTCATCGGTCAAGGTCTCCTTCGAAGAAGTGGTTCAGGCCAGGGCGAAGTCACGCGGGGCCAGGTCGGTTCCGGTGCCGAGCAGCCACGGCGCATCCGGCGCGAAGCGTTCGACTGCGGCGCGGGGTCCTGGGGCGCCGTACTCCACGTACTCGAGCCGGCCGAGGTCGCCCGGGGCGACGCCCTCACCGAACTCTCCGAACGCACGGAAGTCGGCCTGCCCTCGCGCGATCTCGACAAGCCGTACGCCCTTCGCGCGCGGGTCGTCGAACGAGAAGTCCGCGGAACCGGCCGGCCTTCGGGTCCAGGTCGACAGCAGCACATCGTCGCCTTCGATCTCGGTCGTCAGCCAGCCGTCGCCCAGGAAGTACTCGCACCAGAGGTACTGGCCGTCGTCGGCGTGTACGGCACCGCGGATGACCTTTGGTTCGTTCCGAATACGCACCGTCGTGCCCGGCGGCAGCCCCTTGGCGAGGATCTGGTGACTGGCCGATGACATCGGTTCGTGCATGAGGTCCCTTCAGCGGAGTTTGAAGCGTGCTGGAATGGTCGTGGGGTCGTCGATCGCGTCGCAGACCAGGGCCCCCAGGGCCGGGCCGTGCTTGAAGCCGTGGCCCGAGTCGCCGCCGACGATCCAGATGCGCTCGTCGGCCGGGTGCGGGGCCAGGAGAAAGTCGTCGTCCGGCATTGCCGCGTACGCGCACGGCTCCCGGCGCGCGACGGGGGCTTTCGCCAGGTCGGGAAACCGGCGGCCCAGGTACGCCCGCAGGTCCTCAGGCAGCGCGAGATCCGGTTCCTCGGCCGGGTCGACCGTGACATCGGGGACTACTTTGACGTCCTGGGCATCGACGGCGGGAATCCCATAAGCACCGCGCCCATGATCGATCCATGCCGGCGCCGGGCCGGTCCGAGCCGCTCGAATGTAGTAGGCATCCTGCCTCACCGCCGTCGCGGATGTCAGATCGGGAAACACGGCCGGCAGCGAGGGACCGGGCGCCCAGATAGTGAGATCGGGCCGGAGCGACCGGCGGTCCAGCCTGACGCGGCCGCTCTCGTCCGGCTCCGCCACGCCGCGGGTGAGACGCACCCCTCGCCGAGACGCACTGTCGGCCAGCGCACGCAGCGCACGGGCCGCCAGCAGGACCCCGCCGGCAGGCTCCAGAACGGCGAAGTCGAGATCGACGGCACCGACCGAGAACCTCCGGGCGGCCTCGGCGGTGTCGATCCGCTCAACCGGTAGGTCCAGCTCGGTCAGACAGCGCAGGCTCGCGTGCAGATGACTGTGGTCGTCGCCACTGGACGCCAGATGCAGCACCCCGGTGGGCAGCAAGAACGAGCTTCCCGACTCCTGCTCGAGTTCCGTCCACAGCGTACGGGCGCGCCAGGCCAGAGCCGTGTAGAAGGGGTCGCCACCATGGGCCAGGCGCAGGATGCGGCTGGCCGCCGAGGACGGCCCGGCGGGCCGGGGCCAGTCCTGGTCGACGACCTGGACGGACCAGCCGCGGCCGGCGAGTTCGCGGGCGACGGACAGCCCGAAGACTCCCGCACCGACGACGAGCGCGTTCTTCATTGGATTCTCGAGCTCCTCAAGGGATGAGCAGCGTTCGAAGGGCGTGACCGTCGGCCAGCTCTTTCAGGGCTTCGTTGATCTCGGTGAGCGGCCGGCTGCCGGAGATCAGCGTGTCGAGGTCGAGCTCGCCGGCCATGTAGCGGTCGACGAGCCGGGGGAAGTCGCGCCGCGGATCGGTCGACCCGTAGTTCGAACCCAGGATCCGCTGGCCCGCGTCGACGAGGGCGAGCGGATCGAAGCGAGCCGTCTCTCCCGCCCGTGGCGCTCCGACGATCACTGCGGCGCCGCCCATGCCGATCGCGGCGATCGCCTGCTCGGTGGTCTCCACGTGTCCGATCGCGTCGATGACGTAGTCGAACCCGGCCGGCTGCAGATCGCGTAGCGCGGTCGCCGTGTCGGTCTGGGACACGTCCACGGTGTCGTGCGCGCCCAGTGCCTTCGCGATGGCCAGCTTGGCCGGGTTGACGTCGACGGCGACGATGCGGGCCGCCCCCGCGATGCGGGCGCCTTGGATGCACGACAGGCCCACTCCGCCACAGCCGATGACCGCGAGCTCGGCTCCGGCCGGCACCTGAGCGGTGTTCAGGACGGCGCCGACGCCGGTGGCGACCGCGCATCCGACGATCGCGACGACGTCGAGCGGCGCGTCCCGGCGGATCGGGATCGCCCCGGAGGCGGGCACCACGACCCGTTCGGCGAAGGCTGAGACGCCGAAGAAGTGATGGAGCCGATCGTCGCCCTTGTGCCATCGGCTGGTGCCGTCGTACAGGACGCCCTGGGCGAAGATCAGCTCGTCGGCGGGCTCGCACAACCACGGCCGCTGGGCGGCGCAGTGCCGGCAGCTCCCGCATACGGGGACCCAGGACAGGACGACGTGATCACCGACCTCCAGCCCGGCGACGCCCGCGCCGAGAGAGGTGACGATGCCCGCGCCCTCGTGGCCGAGCACCGCCGGCAGCGGGACCGGCCAGTGACCCTCGATCGCGTGAAGGTCGCTGCGGCACACCCCGGCCGCGACGATCTCGACTTCGACCTCTCCCGGGCCGGGCGGATCGAGCACGACCTCGGTCACGGTGACGGCCTGGTCCGGGTACAGGACGGCCGCTCGTACGGTGGGCCGGCTCATCGGGCACCGTCCACGGGCAGGGGTGGAGCCGCGACCTCGCCGGGCGTCTCGGGTTCCTCCTCGTCTTCGGGGAAGACGAAGATCGACCCGATGATCATCGCGGCGCCCACGAGTTGCCAGGCCCCCGGGTGCTCCCGAAGGAAGATCACGGCAATGAGCACGCCGAACACCGGCATCAGGTTGAGGATCATCGCGGCACGTCCCGCCGAGACACGCGCGATCGCGAAGTTGTACAGCAGGAAGCTGCACGCGTACGCGCCGACGCCGATGCCCGTTGCGACCAGCCACGACCACGCCGACTGGTGAAGAGGCGCCTTCTCCGCGCCCGTCACCCACTCGCCGACGGAGAACGGCAGGAAGAACAGGAATCCGGAGGCGAATTGGTAGGCCGTCATCGTCAGCGCGTCGACCTGGTCGGCGGTCCGCCGGGCCACCAGGACGTACACCGCGGCGCAGAAGATCCCGGACAGGACCAGCAGATCGCCGCCGAAGACGCCGGTGAACTCAGGCCGGGCGCCTTCCAGCACGAGTACCCCGGCCAGAGCGACGGCCAGGCCGGCGACGGAGCGTACGGCGAGACGTTCGCGCAGGAAGACCGCGGCCAGCACCACCACGAACCCGGACTCGAGCCCCGACAGCACGATCCCGTTGGACGCCGAGGTGTGGGTCAGGCCGAGGTTGACGAAGGCGTAGCACAGGCCCGGCTCCAGCGCGCCGAGCAGCACCAGCCGGCGCCACACGGCCGGCCGCCGGTGGCCTCGGATCAGTACCGCGGTCCACAGGACCACGCTGGCCCCGGCCAGCTCGACGGTCAGCAGCGTCATCGGCTGCCACGTGTCCAAGGCGTACTTGGTGAACGCCGCCGACCCGCCCCACAGCAGGGCGGCCAGGACGAGGGCCGGCGTACGGATCTTGTTGTTCATCCACAGACTCGCTGTTCAAGGTCGGCGGGCAGCGGCTCGAAGAACGCCCCCTCGGGCGCACCGACCGGTGTTCCCTCGGGCAGGAGCGCCAGGTCGTCCAGGCGTACCGGCCCGTCACAGCCCAGCGCGGACCACAGCCGCCCGGCGAACTCGGGCATGATCGGAAACGCCAGCTGGGCGAGCAGTTTCGCCGCCTGAGCCTCGGCCGCGATGCCCGCGAGCACCTCGGGTGAGCCCGGCCGGGTGAGAGCGGCCCGGCCGCCGCCGGCGGAGAACTCCCGCACCCTGGTGACCAGCTCGCGGAGCGTACGCGCCGCGCGCGGTGGCGAGAACTGCTCGGCGGTGTAGGCGCCCAGGCAGTCGGCCGCCAGTGTGGTCAGCCCGGTGACGAACCTGCGCTGGCTCGGAGTCGCGTACGCGAGGTCCGGGACGGTGTCACCGAGCCGGTGGAAGAGGTCGCCGAGCCATGCCTGCCAGCGGCTGACCAGCTCACCGTCCACGAGCTCCCGGAACCGGCCGAACGTGAAGTTGGTGCGCTCGAACTGCGGCCGGTCATGGGCGAGCACGAAGCGTACGACGTCGGCCGGGACCTGGGCGATCAGCGCCCCGCCCCAGACGGCGTGGCTTCTGCTCGTGGAGAACTTGTCGTTGTCGAGCAGGTAGAACTCATTGGTCAGCAGCGCGTGCGGGGCCCGCAGGGCGGAGTCATAGGCCATCATCAGCGCCGGGTACAGCAGCGTGTGGAAGTAGCCGTTGTCCCAGCCGAAGAACTGCACGACCTGCGAGGCGTTCCAGACCGCCCGCCAGTTCTGCGGGTCCTCACCGCGGGCCGCCAGGGTCTCGGCCACTTCGGCGAAGTATCCCGGCAGCATCTCGGCCCACACGAAGATCCGCTGGTCGTCGAAGCCCTCGACCGGAACGGGGACGCCCCAGTCCGACGGATGAGTGACGGGAATGTCGGGCAGGCCGCGAGCGAGCAGGTCCACGCACAGCGCCTCCAGCTGCGGGCTGAAGACCGCCTCGCGGTGGTAGTCGCGCAGCCGGTCGGCGTAGGCGGAGAGGGGGAAGACGAGACGGGTGAACTCACGACGGCCGGCCGGGCCGCCACACCGGTTGCAACGGGGCTCCACGAGGTCGACCACGGCGTTCGGCCGGGCACATACCTCGCACAGGTTGCCGTCACAGTCGTCATTGCCGCAGTACGGGCAGGTCCCCGTCACATGCGCGTCGGACAGGTAGCGGACGCAACGCTCGCAGTACAGGCACTCCTCGCTGCGGGTCTCCAGGCGGCCGTCGCGATAAAGCGTGAGGAAGAACTCGCCGACGATCTGCCGGTGAAGCTCGGAGTCACCGGGTCGCACATAGACATCGTGGGAGAAGTTCATCGCCGTGAACAGGTGGCTGATCTCGTCGTCGAACTCCTTGGCCATGGCCACGGCGTCCACCCCGAGCTCGGCGGCTTTGAACGGGACGTAACTCTGGTTGACGTCCGAGCCGATGATGTACATCGCCTCTTCGCCCGCGAGGCGACGGGCCCGCGCGTAGATGTCGGCCGTCGCATACGGTCCGGACAGGTGCCCCAGGTGCAGATCACCGTTGGGCGTCGGCGGGGAGCCGGACACGATATGTCTCACTATGAGTTCCTTCGTGCTAGAGGTCGACCGATCCCAGCTGTTCGGGCCAGTACACGTTGAGGAACACGAGCCGCTCGGAGGAGGTGCTCGCCAGGTCGTGGTGGCTGTTCCGTGGGACGAGCACCGCCTGCCCGGCGCGGACCGGTCGTTGCTCGTCCTCGATCGTCATCACGCCGCTGCCGGACAGGATGACGAAGAGCTCGTGCTCGTCATGGGAGTGCGGCTCGGTGCCGCCGCCGGGTTCGACGACCGAGCGGCCGACACCCCAGTCCGCCAAGTCCTCCCCACCATGCGGGTAGATCTGCTGAAAGAGAATTCCGTAGGCAGGAACCAACTGGTCATCACCCAGATCTCTCAGCAACACGGTTTCTCCAGCTCAGTAGTTGAATTCACGGCTGTTCTCCGCCTGCCGGGGCGGCCACGGGTTGTGGTATTTGGCGCAGTCGTCGATCGGCATCTCGTTGAACCAGCCGAAATCCGGGTCACCGGGCGGCGCCGGCTTAGTGCTGATGTACTCAAGGTGCAGCGCATTCCAGATGTCCTCAGGACGGTGCTCGGACAGCCGCGGTACACCGTCGGACATGACCTCGCGAGGTACCAGAACGTCAGGCTGATAGGTCGCGGAGAACAGGTCCGGGTCGATGAATCTGCTCCGGACACGTGTGCTTTCCCCCGCCGGACACGAGCCGGGCGGCGGATTGTGCCAGCTGCTGCTCAACCTGCCGGGATGATGGAACCCGCCGTTCCCGATCGACCGATGTGCGGTCAGCCGAACGAATTCCACTGCTTTTTCGTGGTCGTCGGCGAGACCGCGCAGCACGAGCGACCGGGCGTAATGTCCGGGCGAGACCACGGAGAACAGCAACCCACCGGGAACGCGCCGGTCGTGGTTACGCATCAGATGAGCGGAGGAGTAGAACAACTGAGTGCTGGCCTTGAACAGCCCGGGCCGTCCCTCGTTGTCCCGCAGCGGCACTGCCTCGGTGTACACACTGTCCGCAGCGATCCGGGGAACCTCGACCAGGTAGAGCCCGGCCAGCCGGAGGCTCAGCTCGACGAGCTCATCACCGGGCACGGCGTACGCCAGGCGCCGACTGTTGAAGACGATGAGAAACGCGCTCGTGTCACCGCGCTCGGCCCGGTCCTTCCATGCCATCCGGCCCTGTTGGATGACCGTTCGCAGGTGCTCCTCGCCCCGCTCGATGTCGTCGTCGTCCAGCCAGACGATGTCGAAACTCAGCCCTTTGGAGGCGTTCAGACCCCTGGCCTCCTTGGCGGCCAGGCGCGCGAAAAGGCACGGTTGAGAGCTGCCGAGCCATCGCAGGAGAGCCGCCTGCCGTTCCTCACGAGTGGCATGCGACTCCAGCAGAACCCGGTGCGCCTCGTCGATATCCGCGCCGAACGAGAAATCCTCAGGTAATTGCGGCAGTTTCCCCATCAGCTCGGCAACGGATGCATGCCTGACCACCGCCCGCTGGTCCAGCGCCATCTCTTCCTCTGTTAATGCGTAGTGCCGGGCCACCAACTGTTGCGTCCTGCGTCCCTATCGGAGTTTCGGAATGCTCTGAGCGATCGGCAAGAGAACCGATCTCTGGGGGAATGTTACGCAAGTGATCGTCGGTGATGCTGAGACTCAGGAAAAGCGGCCTGCGACCTCGTTCGATGTGGCGCGCTTGGTGGCCGGCCGGGTCTCCTAGCGGGTAAGCCGGAGGCTTAGGGCTGCTTCGGCCCGCTGCACGTACGGGCGGCAGTCCCGTCGCCGGCCCTTATGAAGCCGAGCCCGTCACGAAGCCATCCAGGTGACGATCCGAGAAGACACGATCACGACGCTCACCGAAGCCACACGGGACGAGCGAGCACAGGTGGACGCACATCGGGTGCACTCGACGGCGCGTTCTAGGTTTTGGGTGCCCCCGGCAGGATTCGAACCTGCGGCACACGGTTTAGGAATCCACAGGCGATCCGTCTGCTGGTCGGTCCCTGACCTGCGCCGGACCAACCTCCGCGGCCTACGAGGGGGACCGCCATCCCGCGTATATCCCGCGTGCCCGCTACCGCCCGTGTTGGATCTTGGTGTCCATCGCTCCAGGAGGTGGGCCGCCTGCAACAACTCGATACAGTGGGTTGATAGTGGGTCGATAGTGTGTGGCGAGGGGGTAGCGATGACTACGAGCAGCGCGGACTACCCGTCCGAACGTCCGGAGCGTGGTTCAGTGTCGCTCGATGAGCTGGCGCGGCGCAAGCACGTCCATCCGATCCGGTCTGCTGACGACCTGGCGCAGGACAACGTGTTCGACACTGACGAGGAGCTGGACGCTTTCCTCGAACATGTTCACGCGTCCCGTCACGCCGACCTAACCTGACTGCTCGTGGATCGCGTAGTCCTCGACACAGATGTCTCGTCCCTGAGCCTGAAGCGCCGGCTCCCCTCATCCGTCATGACCCGGCTCATCGGCAAACAGCCGTGCATCACGTTCGTCACGCTCGGCGAGCTAACCCAGTGGGCCGAACTTCGACAGTGGGGCCGACGCAACCGTGACGCCCTGGGTCACTGGCTCGACGGAGTGATCGTCCTTCCCTACAGCGATGACGTCGCCCGAACGTGGGGTCAGATCTCCGCGTACGCCATCCGTCGCGGCCGGCCCCGACCTGCCAATGACTCCTGGATCGCGGCCTGTGCTCTCTCCTACGGCCTGCCGCTGGCGACGCTCAACGTCAAGGACTTCGAAGACTTCGCCGAGCACGAGGGCCTGACACTGATCACTCGGTAGGCAGCGGGCGAGCCGTTCGCCAATTTCATGACTTCCTGCTTGCAAAGCATGCTGATCACAGCCGATACAGGCATTGACCTGCATGAGCATGTGTCCGCAAGCGACCGCTGTTGACCCTTGATCACCTTGGCTAATTGCACGCTAATTGCACGTTTGGGGTATGGCCAGGCGTCCTGTGGTCTGCGAGTAACTGAGCTCTGGGCGGGCCTGAACCGTTCTCTCAGCGGCGCTATGCCGCAGCAACCCTCCGCCGGGTCATCCCCTCCGTCGTCGTCCCACCCGATGGGGAGCGGGCCAGGCCTGGTCTGCTCGGCTTTGCCTGGGACGTCGGCGGAGGGGATGACCCGGCTTCCACCTCAACCACTGACAGACCTGAAGGCGCGCGTCGTGCTGGGCGATCCCCGAGTCTGAGGACCCCGCCGGAGGCATCTTCGCCGATCGCTTACATCCGGAGCGTTGCGGCAACACGGGTGACGGAAAACGGATTGCCGGTCGTTCGTCTTTAGAGAGAACGGCACGCCGCAACCTTCGTCACCGTATGTCAGCCGACGAGCACGCGCCCGCTCCCGGTGGGCTAACTCGGGGCGCGTCCGGGCAACCTGCGGATCACGGTTCCGGCGAGTGTTTCGACTTCGGAGATTCGCAGTCTGCGCGCAACCAGCACATACAGCACAGCTGCCCCCGCGCCTCCGACGGCCAGGGCGAGTACCGAAGTGATCAGTTGATAATAGAAAAGTTTGACGGCCAGTTCGTGGACTCCGAACGCGAACGCGAACGCGGGCACGGTCGCGATCGCGATCTTTAGGTGGGTGCGTACGATCTGCCGCCCCTCGAGTCCTGCCATGCGGCGGCGCAGGATGAGCGCGGCCATCAAACAGCCCGCCACCCAGGAGATGCCCAGTGCGATCGCGATGCCCTCGACGATCATGTCGGTGGGCAGTGTGGCGTAGCCGACCAGAGCGAGCGTGATGCTGATCACGATGTTGCCGATCGCGATCAGCGCCGGCGTGCGCGTGTCGGCCAGGGAGTAGAAGACCCGCAGAAGCATCTGGAAGATCGCGAACGGCACGAGCGTCAGTGCGAACGCCTGTACAACGTTGGCGATCATCAGGCCATCTGCCAGGCCGGTGGAGCCGTGGGCGAAGAACGCCGTGACGAGTTCTGGGCTGAGTGCGAACAGCAGCGCGGCGGACGGCACGATGATCACCGAGGACAGATTCAAGCCGGAGGTCATGTCTTGGCGGACCAGGTCGAAGCGGTTTTCGGAGGCGTTGCGGCTCATCCGGGGCAGTAGCGCAGTCATCACCGACACTCCGACGACCGCGTACGGGAGTTGGAAGAGCAGGTAGGCGTTGCTCCAAGGGGTGAGGCCGACGCCGTATCCCAGATGTTCCTTCTCGCCGCGGACGCCGGCGCGGATGGCGATGTTGGTGTTCACCACCAGGCCGATCTGCATGATGGCGACGTAGAGCAGGGTCCATAGCGCCATGCCGCCGACCGGCGCGAGTTCCTCGCGGCGGAAGTCGAACCGTGGCCGGTACCGGAAGCCGAGCTTGCGCAGGGAGGGCCACATCGCGATGGTCTGAACGACGATACCGAGGGTGGTGCCGCCGGCTAGCAGGATGATCTCGTGGTGGCTGATGCTCGTGGGGGTGACGCCGGGGCCCGCGATGAGCAGGAACGCGCCGCCGACGATGATGACGACGATGCTGTTGAGGACCGGGGTCCACATCGGCGCGGCGAAGCTGCCGCGGGCGTTGAGTGAGGCGCCGGCCAGTGCGCCGACGCCGTAGAAGAAGATCTGCGGCAGGAAGAACAGGGAGAAGATCACCGCGAGGTGGTGCTGGGCGGGCGTGAAGCCGCTTGCGAACAGGTCGACCAGCAGCGGCGCGCACAGCATCGAAACGCCGGTGAGCACAAGGAGACCGCCGAGCATGATGGTGAGCAGCCGCGCCTCGTACTCCTCGCCGTAGGAGCGGTCCCGTTCCAGCGCACGTACCAGCATCGGTACGTGAACGGCGGTCAAGATGCCGCCGAGTAGCAGGTCATAGATCTGGTTCGGGAAGGTGTTCGCGACGTTGTAGACGTCACCGAGCGGACCGGTGCCCAGTGCGATCACGATCACGGCGTTGCGGACAAAACCGAGTGCCCGGGAGGCGACGGTGCCCACCGCCATGACGGCACTGGACTTCAGCAGGCCGCCGCCACGTGTGTGTGACGTGTCGATCTCGGCGGTCTCAGCGCCGGGCTCCACCACCGGGATGTCAGGCAGCGTGGCCGCCACGTCGGGCGGGCCAGGCTCCAGGTCACTCAACGTTCCTCCGCTTGCTCGGGTCTGCGACGTACGACGCGAATACGATGCCGAGGAGAGTACGGCAATTGAGATGCCTCTTATGAGCAGCGCTACTTGCCCGTAGTTGTTTCGGGCCACAGCACTAACGCTGCAAGCAGATGACATTCCGCTACCTGGCGAGCAAGTGATGGCGAAGACCCTCCGCCATTCTTGACTGCCGTAAGAGCTCCAGTGATCCGGCGAGCGGCCCTGTCGTCCAGTGCCGACGCGAAGGACGAACGACGTGACTGACCGGCGGCACTGCGCCTGCTGAGCGCGGCGACGGAGAGCATCTATGGCGGGCTGTCGCCCGGCGGGCCGCCCGATCGGCACGGCCGGAGGGACCGGCGCCCACGCCGCACGCCCGTAGGGCGTGCCGGAGCGGGCGGCCTGCGGCGGCGCGCAGCGCCGCCGCCTTGATCCAATACAGCGGAATTCGGCAGAGTCTCGACAGCTGAGCCAATCGATCTGTAGTCCGGGTTCTGATCGCGCTGATTCCCTGACCTAAGGTTCCTCCATGAAACTGGCGGATGAGCGGCACATTGATATCCCAGCGTGTGCCAACGGTTTCAGGAACTTCGGCATCCTTGCTGAACTAGGCTGAAACAGCTCGCCGTGATTATCCAACTGCTCAGCCCGCCCCGCTGACAGGAAAGAGGCCGAAGCGCCCTTCTGCCGAACCGCTAAAATAGTGAGTCAATGCGCCAGTACGGATTGCCTCTGGAGGATCGCCGTTCTCGATGACGATGGCCTGGACAGGGAATTCGTTGAGTAGGTAGCTATAGAAATGCTCGACCACTCTAGGTGTGAGGACAAGGTCATCCCCATCGTCGGGCTGACGGTAGGTGATGACTGGCGAATCCAGCACGAGAAAGCCAGAATGACTCAGTTCGCGCTCCGCGCAGTATTGGGTTAGTGCCGTGGAGAACGCCGCGTGGAGAACTCCACGTATGCCCTTTCCTCGATCTGATCGCCAGCGCCCGCCTACGGAAAAGTCTCCGGTGGATTGGTCGTATGTGACCGATCCCGCAGATGGGACCTCCCAGGAGCCCAAAGTGTGTTGAAGGACGCTTTCAAAGTCGGCGATTGTCCTCGCCGGCAGGCCAGCCTGTGTAATGGCAACTGGCACCGACTCTTCGATGGCTATGCCTGCTCCAAAATCGTGGAGATCCTGGATTTGCCCGTGAATCGACAACTCCCTCTCCACGGAAGACCTGACTTGCGCCAACTCTTGGAGATTGCTGTGCAATGGAGCGAGGCGCTCGTCGAGCCGCGAGATCTGTGCCGCCATGGCCTCCAAACGGCTGCGGATGCTGTGTTCTGCTGCGTTGACTGCCTGCGACTGCTGCTCAAGATCACCGATGGTGTCGAGCAAGTCAGCGTGCAGCTCAGTGGTTTTAGTTTTTTCGGCCACGACGGCCAGATGCAGCTGTGTCGTCTCTTCAAGCTGATGGTCGGGAGCTTGATGCTCAAGATCTGCTCCGCAAAACGCGCATGGACCAGAACGGAAATAGCCAAGCAGGGTCCCGGCCTCGCTCACCATTTCAAGTCGCTCAAGATCCGACTCGTACTGCTGGCGTAGCAGGCCGAAGCGTTCAAGCAAGGCCTGCACCTCGGAAGCCCGTTGCCTGGTGTCTGCGACGGATGCGCCGAGCGCTCGGTGTTGTACTGTCAGATTGGCTCGCTCAGTGGCCAGGCCTCCGATGGCGGCTGACTCCGCCGTTAGTGACGCGTTCAAACGGTCCAACTGATCACGCAACTGCGTCTCGCTGGACTGGGCGTCCAACTTCTCCTTTAGATCCAAAATCAACTGATCGAGGAGTTCAGCCCTTCCCTCGCTTACTTTTTCCTCTACGGTGGATTTGGCCTGCTGGTTCGAGTCACCCTCACCGGTGAGCAGCAACTTAAAAATCGATTTCTCTACTGTCTCATGAATTTTTTGACCCGAAGAAAGGACTGGTGGCTGCCGGGCCATCATTCGGGTCTCGTTGATTAAGCTAAGGTGAGCAACATCCCGGAGGCTGAACGTACGGGCTTCACCCTTGGCGTTCTTGCGTACCCATTTGCCATCCAAGCCAAGTATGTCGAGCAGAAAGCGCGATAGATTGTTCCGGCTGTTGGCCTTGTGTGTGACCGAGAAATACTTGTCTGGTGTCTCGCTGGTAGCGTTTCGCAAGTCCCTGCGAAAAACGGCGACCTTGTTATTTTCCGTGGAACGCTGAAGGGTCAACACCTGTCCGTCAGACGCCTCTAGGCCGAGAAGGATTTGGGTATAGCCGCGGCCTTCGGGGATTTCCCGCAGCTTGGTGCCGCCGAACATGTAGTCCAGAGCGTCAACAATAAACGACTTACCCGTATCCGACGCACCGTAGATCACCGTAAGTCCGGGCGCGAAGTCGACCGTCGCAGGAGTCTTTTCACGCCCAGCGAAGGTGAGATGCAGCAACCTAAAACTAGGCATCAGCGCCCTCTGCGGCCGCACTCGCGGCGAAGCGGGTAGACCATCGCGCAGTGATTTGCTTCATTGCATCGCGAACGTCATTCCCATGCGTCGAGTACGTCGTAGTGATCCACTCCGCCCGCTCTACCAGTCGCTGGACGTACGAGGCCTCCAGTACATCGACGAAGCTGGATGCCTCCTCGGTGGCGACATAGAAGAAACCAGCGTCCGTAGTATGCAGGTCGGCCAGCCCGGCTCGGATGATGACCTGCAAGCCTTGCTCCATTAGTCGGCGGCGCATACCTAGTTCGCCGGGTCCAGCAGGCAATTCCGGATGGAGACTCGTCGGTCCTCCCAGTTCTGCACTATGAAGCATGGCATAGTCGAGATAAACTAACTGCGCTACGTCCAGACGTTCAGGAAACGCCTCCAACAAGAGGACAAGAGCGCGGACGCCCACCTCTACAGGGCTGTTAAGAGGGTTCATCGCGACTCTTCCTGACACCAAGTAAGATGGCCATCGTTCGCGAGCTGATGGCACAGTCCTTTGCGGTCGTTGGTGTCGACGAAGTTAGTGAGGATGTTGGCCTGCTGGAGCTGCATGTGCGTCGCAGCCTTCAGGACACTATTGAGCCGAGCGTAGCCGGTGCCGAAATCGTCCTGCTCGACCTCCACGACCCCGTCAAATATCTCCTTCTCCAGCTTCTCGTAAGTACCATCAGGAACATGGTCACGAGCGAAGACGCGGAGCGACTCGGCAGCATAGAAGGCTTCTCGCTGCCGCTGGAAGTGATCACCGGCCTTGTGATGGCGTTTCACATCCGGCCACGTGCGCATACCGTATTTCTCGACGTATACGTCAAGCAACTTGCGGACGTATTGAGTTTCTGACGGAGTTGTTTCCTCAGGTGGAGTGGGGGCTGCAGGACGGTCAGGTAGCTCGGTCCCGAACCGGAAGGCATGGTGACGTGTTGTAGCGTGGATTTCGAGGATATCGTCCAGATTGCCAGCTTTGAAGCATGAGAAGTCCGTCTCCTGGGCCAGCTGCTCGGCCTTGGTCAGAACGGTGGCATCGATGCCTGAAGTCAGCTTGCTTCCTGCCTTGTGCCAGGTAGCGAAGAATTGAGTCTTAAGCTTTGAGGGCTGAGCTAGGAGCTTTGTTAGTCCCGTACCAGTCTTGGGCGCGACGAAGACGTACCTGCGTGGCATAACGTAGTGTTTCAGTACTACGGCCACGAAGATCTTGAGCATCTCAGGATAGGCGTCGGCTGCCGTCAGAGCCTTCTCGTAATGCTTGCACTGGTAGCAGTCCCATAGGCCTTCGGCTCCTTGCTCGGTAAAGAAAGCGGCGACATCGGCTCCGCGGTCGTTCGCACCACCGAAGCGAGCCACGTCAACGTACGGCTCACCGAGAGCGCGAGCCCACTCATAAATGAACTCTTCCCACTCATCCGGTGAGAAGTGCTGCAGTCTCTGCTTTGGCCGAAGCGGACGGGCGAACTTCATGGGAGGGGACAAAAGCACTACCGGAGGCACGGCAGCGTCCGGGAGCGGCTCGAAGAGCGGCTCGGAGGGGTCGGGGTTCTCGACCGAACTTGTCATTCGCCCCCCATCAGTCCACCAATGCAGTCATATCAGCCCAAGCGGAAACCGGGAAGCCTGCATCATCCCAATTTTCGACGCCCAGGTCGGTGGGCCGGTTGTCATGAGAGGCCAACCTGTCACCCAATCCTCCCGCCCGTCCGGCACGCGCCGCGCGTCGCGACTCTCGGCGGGCTCTGTCCAGGAGCGCTCCGCATGTGCGTGACGGAACCTCCTACGCGCGCTGGTCGCCTGCACGCACAGCACTACTTGACAGGTCCTGGCCGACGCGAAGAAGTCGTGCGGCTGGGTGAGGGAGCCGGCAGCTTTCACACCGCCCCGCCAGTTCGTCGCCTTAAAGTCGAAGGCGTCCGCCGCAAGGGCCATGCGCGCCTCGGCAGGCAAGATCGTCCGGTGCACCGTCTGACAACTCGGCGGCCCGATAGTTGTCGCCTGACAGCTATGGAGTGGCCGCCGATCGCGCTGTGGTCGGGATTGAGTAGCGTGCAGGGCATGATCTCGAACGGCGCTGCGGGGCCTGCTGGGAACGAAGATGCGAACAGCTTCAGTGCTGAGGGCACGCTACAGACCGTGAGTCACGCAGGCTCTGTGGCGGGTATCGACACTGCGGATGCGCGGCTCTTGCGGATCGGGGAGAACGCGATCTTCCGGCTGCCTGGGCGGGTCGTCGCGCGGGTTGCTCGGACGTTGGCGTATGAGGTGGATGCGCGTAAAGAGGTTGCGGTAGCGCGTTGGCTGGAGTCCGAGGGGTATTCGGCTGTTCGGGCTTTGTCGATTGATCAGCCGGTTGTGGTGGATGGGCGGGTGGTGACGTTCTGGGAGGTGATCTCGGATGAGGACTCTTACGGTTCGACGGCTGAGGTTGCTTCGCTCTTGGTGCGCTTGCATCGGATGGAGCCGCCGCCGTCGCTTGGTCTGCCGGCGCTTCGGCCGTTCGCTCGTGCGGAGCTGCGTATTGATGTGGACAGGTGGCTCGGCTCCGATGATCGTGACTTCCTCCAGGAGAGGCTTGAGGAGCTGCGGGCGAAGTACGCCGATCTGAACTTCGCCCTGCCGCAAGGTGTGATTCACGGTGACGCGAGTGTCGGGAACGTTCTGCACGATCGTGAAGGCCGGCCGGTCGTGATTGATCTCGATGGGTTCGCGATTGGTCCGCGTGAATGGGATCTTGTGCTCACGGCGATGTACTACGACAGCTTCGGCTGGCACACCCGTGAAGAGTACGAGGCGTTCGTACGCGTCTACGGCTTCGATGTCATGGAGTGGCCGGGCTATTCGGTCCTGCGGGATGTCCGCGAGTTCCTGATGGTGACGTGGCTCAGCCAGAAGGCGCCTGGGGATGAGCGCGTGGCAACCGAGGTGCGAAAGCGCATTGTTGCGTTGCGGACCGGTGGAGCCAAGAAGGACTGGCAACCGTACTGATGGTCAGCTGGTTCCCGGCCGTGCCTGCTTCCAAAGTCCGAACTCGGTTGCCTGGTCGGTGAAGTCGCGTACGAGGGGTGTGGGGCCGATGCCGTCCAGGCCGGCGCTGAACTCGCGTACGTAGCTCACGCATCGCGCAGACTTGAGTTGCTCGCCCAGCCTGAGTGCGTTGAGCGCTACCTGGCACGCTTCTTCGGCGTCTCCGGCTCGTAGGTGGGCGTCGGCCAGGACCATCGTGGCGAAGAAGTCGCTTCGCTGGTAGGTGCCGTCTGCGCTACCGAGAGACTGAGTCGCGTACGCCGTGGCGTCTACCGGGCGGCCGAGGTCGCGGAAGCAGTGGCCGAACTCTGCGGCCAGCTCGGCTTCATCGAAGTAGCGGATCCACTCGGGGTCATCCTCCGGGTTCCGGCGTTCGAATGCCTTCACTGCCTCTGAGAGCGCGAGATCGCACCCGCGGGCGTCGCCGAGTCGTGCCAGCGCCCGTGCCTCCATGGCGTAGAAGTGGGCGCTCAGCGTTGGGGTGGCGGTCTTGGTGCCCACCTGGGCGGCGCGTGCGAGGTTGGCGGCTTCCTCGAAGCGTCCGATGAAGGTCGCCTGGTGGCTCATCGCGTCCAGGATGCTGCCGGCCAGGAGCCGGTTTCTGCCCGATTCGGCCAAAGCGAGTGCCTGGATGAAGTATCGCTGGGCTAGGCCGTGCAGGCCGCTGTCGTATGCCATCCATGCGGCGAGAAGGGTTGCCTCGGCGACTGCCGAGAACAGTTCTCCGCCGATTTCGTCGGTGAACTGGCCCGCCATCAACTGTGTGACGTCGGTCGCTAGGAACTGGATCAGTGCGTGCCGTGCATGTCCGCCGCCGAAGCGGTTGTCCATTTGGGAGAACATTTCGGTCGTGAGCTGGACGCGCTGCACGTCTGCTGCGCCGACGTCTCGGCCGTTGGAACTCGACGGTTCGATCGTCTTCGCCAGGAGCCATTTCAGGGACGCGTCGCTCCACGCCTGAACATCGACGCTGCCGTTAACGACGTGCCGCACATCTTTCAGGTCCGCGTTCCACAGACGTGTAGTGGTCTCCGCACGATCGGCTGATGAGGTGGGGAAGCCAAGGCCAAGGTCGGCGGGTATCGACTGGCCTGGGGCGAGATCCATGTCCGGCGGGCTCTGTGGGGCAAGGCCAAGAGTCATCCGCGCATGGCTGGGCATGTTCAGGCCCTCGGCGATGCGTTCCCAGGAGTCCAGAGCGGTGATGTTGCCGCGTCGACCATGGATGAGGTCGTTGATACGGCCTTGCCCCATGCCGGTTGCTGCGCCTAGCCGCGTCTGGCTGATCCCGTACTTTTGGGCGAAACCGAACAGGGGGCCTGCGGCTCGGTCCTGAAGTATCCGTTGAGTCGACTCGCGCCGCCACGCCTCATCGGGGATCTCGATGGGGTCGAAGGGCGATCGAGACACGGTCTGCTGGCCTTTCCTGCGCTGGCCTGGGCTTCGAATCCTATCCCCAACGGGGATAACCATCGGGAGTGTTTTGCGCACGGCGTGTGACAGATCGTATTCGTTATGAGTGACGAACAAGCCGTTGGGCAATGTCGGTCATGTGCTGGGCGCGGCTGGCGGCTGCGGTCTGTTCGGCGGGCCGTCCTGGTTCGAGCATCGGAGACCATCCCCACTGGTCCCGTCCGGACTAATTGCTGGCGGTGTCGGGGCACGGGTGAGGCTTCTCCGGCGGTCGTCCCGGTGACGATCGAGCCGAAAGCGTGTCCCGTGGTGCGGCGGCCGTGATGGAGGAGCCGCGCAAGGCGCTGTCCGTTCTCGCCGAGGCGGTTAAGACCGGGCGGCTGGTCCTCGGCCCCCCGACTGGTCCGAGGTGGAGATCGTTTCTGGCTGCGGCGGAGTCGGTGTCACAGGCACGTCGCTTTACCGAAAGCGCGCTTGCCAAGGTGGCTGAAACCGACGCTGACCATGTTGATGACGTGGTCCTGGTGGTCTCGGAGCTGATCACTAACGCCGTCCGCGAGGTCTCCAGGTTCAACCCCGCCCAGGGTGATGCAAGGCCGGTTCACCTGGGGGTCGCCGTCCATCCCCGGTGGACTCATCTGTTCGCGGTCGATACGGCCCCGGTCCTGCCTAAGGAAGCTCACAGGGGTCCGCTGGCGGGCTCGGGACGGGGCATCCCCATCATCAAGAGTCTCGCCGCGATGGTCTGGATCGAGCAAGCCAGGCAAGGCAAGACGATTCACGTCGTGATGACCCGTACCGGCGTTGAGCTGGCACCCCAGGACAGACAGGCCCTCAATCCCTGAACCGGTGCCACGACCTACCGCCGGCGGCATCTCCATATACGTCTCGGTCCTGAGTGTGCTGCGGCCATCACCGGAACCCCCCGAACCGGTGGAAGTGCCGCGGGGAAGCGGAGCCGCTCAGGACCGAGACCCCTCCCCTAATAGAAATTGGCGTACCGAGATGTCCCCTCACCCCCTCAACCGCCAGGACCTCGACGATGACGCACTGCTTCGACCACGCGAAGTCGCCGCCGTATTCGGTGTCCGTACGGCCACGATCGCCCGCTGGGCACGAGAAGGAAGACTTATCCCACTACGCACACCTGGCGGTCACCGGCGCTACCGCTCCATCGACGTCCGCAAAGTACTCCGCGGCACTGAGCCAGACGTAGACAGTGGTGAGCCGGACGAAGATGAGGACATGGTCCAGGACGCCGTACGGCTGTATGGGCAGGGCTGGAGTATCCGTCAGGTCGCCGACCGGTTCGAGTGCAGTTACGGCGTCATGCGCCGCATCCTCAACGGCCGCGTCACCCTCCGGACCCAAGGCGGCCTCCCACGGGCCTCTCGCTTCGGTGCGGAGATTTGACCTAGACACGGTGTACGCGGTGAGTAGTGGAGGGGTCGAGACTGTGGTGGTCTTCGTGACATCTGGGCTGGTGGAGCGTTAGCCTGCTTGTGCGGTCAAGCGCAAGAGCAGTCAGGCGGTCGTGATGGCAGACGTGGAGTTCCCTCTCCCGAAGTACGCGCGTGTGGTGACAGAGCTGCGCCGCCGTATCCAAGAGGGTGTCTACCGTCCTGGTGACATGCTCCCATCTGAGGCGCAGTTGGTCCGTGAGTTCGGGATCGGGCGCACCACGATCGTTCGGGCGTTGCAGATCTTGCAGAACGACGGCTGGATCACCCGTGAACACGGCCTGGGCTCGTACGCGAAAGCCCCGCCGGCCGCTGAGCGAAACTCCACCCGCCTCGGCCGCGCAGTCCTAGAACTGCCCGAGACGACCGACAACTTCTCCCTGCTACACGCCGGGCCGGCACCACTCCCCGCACCTGTCGCGAACCTGATCGGCACCGACGATGACACCGCGGTACTACGGCGGTGGGTGAGTCTGTACGAGGGCCGGCCGAGCGAGCTGGTCTCGTGCTGGTTCCCCTCCTCGGTCGCGGACGGAACCGACCTGGGCAAGCCTGATCCGCTGGCCGGTGGCATCCGCCAGCACCTCCAAGCGATCAATCACGCCCGTATCGATCACATCGTGGAACGTCTGTCCGCGCGGCTGCCTGAAGCCGGTGAAGCTGAGCTGTTGCAGATCGAGCCCACGGCGGCGGTGCTAGAAGTGGTCGCGACGGTGCGCGATGCCTCCGATGTGCTGTTGCTCATCGTCGCTGTCGTTCTGCCGGGTGACCTACACGAGCTTGAGGACTCCTACTCCGTCACGGACTGACCGTCGCCTGAGATGTGACCCACATCACTATACGATCACTTGTCCGGTCGAGTGATTGGGCATACTTTGAGATCAGTTGACCGGACAAGCGGTCATCCAAATAGGGAGTGGTGTTCATGGCACTTACCGGCGGCACGCGGTTCAAGGTCTCGATGGGCGAGGTGTTCCCCGCGGGCTGTGCTCTCGTTCCGGGCTCGATCACCGAGGCGCAGGACTATGACGAGCGGACGGGCCGGCGGTCTCCGGCCAAGGACAAGGTCACCGGTCAGCGCGTGTGGTCGTGCCGGGTGATCGACCTGGATCCGGAGCTGGACGGGCGTTCGCGTGAGGTCGCGGTCAAGATCCTCGCCGAGGTTCAGCCCGTTCCCCCGTCGGGGGAGATGTTCGCTCCGGTGGAGTTCGAGGGGTTGATGGTGACCCCGTACGCGAACGACAAGGGCCGGATGGCGTTCTCCTTCCGCGCCACCGCGATCGTCTCCCCTCGTGGTGGTAAGAACGCGGCGGGTCCTTCGGCCGGTAAGGCGGCTGCGTGATGGCGGCCGGTCGGATGTCTGCGCTGTCCCTGCCGATCGAGTCCCGCTCGGGCGCGGAGTTTCGCGCCTACGCCCGGCGTACTCCGGTCTTCACGCTGAGCGCGGGTCGGGTGCTGGTCTCCCTCACCCTGCCCGAGCGGCTGCGGGCCGAACACGTCCAGTTCGCTCGGATGCTGGCCGAACAGGCGACGGCGTACGCGATCGAGGTCGAGCGCCTGTACCGCAACGGTGGCGCGGCTCGGAGGGCGGCGTGATGAGTGGTGAGTCGAATGTGTCGGTCAACCTGGCGGACGGCGAGAAGCCGCAGGTGAACGTGTCGCTGTACCCCGATGGTGCGGCGCGGTTTGAGGCCAAGGTTCTGTCCAGCGGGGTGCCGCTGTTGAAGATCGAACACGGTTCCGCCGAGGTCCGGGTGTGGCCTCACGTGCCCACTCAGATCACCGGCAACGACGTCGCCACTGCTCGGCGGCTGGTCGCCTCGGCTACCGCCTACCTGGCCGAGGTCGAACGTATCCACGCCGAACGGGCTGCTACAGCCGCGTAACGGCAAGCGGGGCGGCCGGAAGCTCTCACCTTCCCGGCCGCCCCTTGGTCTTTCCCCTTGTGCATCGACCTGAGGAGACCCCTCGCATGTCTACCCGAAACAAGCGGCGGCGTTGCGTGGTCTGCCGCAAACCCCTCCCCGACGACTCCACCCGCGACAAGTGCCCACGCTTCTGCCAGCACCAGACGGTCCTGTTCCCACGGCGGCTCGCACTCCGCCTCGCCCGCACTCGTGGGGGTGGTCGGTGATGGGGGGCTGGGAGTTCCGCCGGTCCGCGCCCTCGGACAACGTCATGGTCCCGGCCACCTCGGATCCGTTCGAGTCCCCGAAGTGGGCGCCGCCGGTCTGGCACATGCCCCCGATGCTCGTGGTCATCGTCAACCTGGTCCGCGGCATCGTCGCCCTGGCCCTCGTTGTGATTCGCCACTGGGCCATCACGGCAACGGTCGCGGTCCTGGGCTGGTTGGCCTACGCGGCGGGCTGGCATGTCCTGGCGCTGCTGGCCGGCTGGGTCTCTCTCGGCCTCGGTACATGGGCGTGGTTCGGCTGGCCTTCGTTCCTTCGCCGGGTGCTGCGGCCGGCGCGTGCCCGCTGGCGGTACCTGATGGTGTATCGGCGAAACTGGCGGCCGGTGATGGTGATGTCCGGCCTGGCGTTCTACCGCAACGCCCGCGAGTACCTGCCTACGATCCTGCGGGTGGAGGTCACCAAGACCACCGACCGGGTCCTAGTCAAGATGCTCTCCGGGCAGGCTCCCTCGATTTGGGAAGACCACGTCGAAAACCTCGCGCACGGGTTCGGGTCGGTGACCTGCCGGATCCGTACGGCCAAGCGTCCGAACAGCCGGCTGCGGCGTAAGCGGGCCGGGCAGGACTGGCCGGGACATGTCTGGCTGGAACTGGTCCGCGATGACGCGCTGGGCAAGCCGTTGTCCGGGCTGCCGGTCGCGGCGGTCGAACATGACGTGGACCTGTCGCGGCTTCCGGTCGGGCGGCGTGAGGACTCCTCGCCGTGGCTGGTGCGGCTCCTCGGTACCCATCTGCTCATTGCGGGGGCGACCGGTGCGGGGAAGGGCTCGGTCCTGTGGAGCCTGGTGCGGGCGATGCTTCCGGCGATGCGGGCGGGCCTGGTCCAGGTGTGGGGGATCGATCCGAAGCGGATGGAGCTGGCGTTCGGGCGGGCCATCTTCAACCGTTACAGCGACGACACGAACGGCGGCATGGTCGAGCTGCTGGAGGCGGCCGTCACGGAGATGTCCAAACGAGCCGCTCGCTTCGGCGGGGTCACTCGCACGTTCCTTCCCACGTTGGCGGACCCGTTCATCGTGGTCATGGTCGATGAACTCGCCTTCCTCACGGCCTACTGCCCGGACCGTGATTTGAGGCGGCGGGCGCTGGCGGCGTTGTCGACGCTGACGTCTCAGGGCCGGTCGGTTGGTCTGTGTGTGGTGGGGGCGTTGCAGGACCCGCGCAAGGACGTCATCAACATCCGGAACCTGTTCCCCACAAGGATCGCACTGCGCCTGGATGAGTCCGAACAGGTCGACATGGTCCTCGGCGACGGCGCCTATGACCGCGGTGCACTGGCCGACCAGATCTCACCGCTCCCCGAGGTCGGCGCGGGCGTGGGTTACATCCGGCTAGAGGACACCCCGGATCCGGTGCGCGTCCGTGCCGGGTGGGTCTCCGATACAGATATCGCGGCGATGTCGGCCTACCTGGCGGAGGCCGCCTGATGACACCTCGAACACATCACCAGGAACCTGCCCCTGCACCGTGGCCGGCGGTGCTCCCCTCCTCGTGGGTGACGCATCTGACCTGCCCCACCTGCCATGCGCCCGATGCGTTGTTGGTCTTCGACGGTGTCGGCACCATCTGCGTCGAGTGCGGCGAGACCACCCAGACCTTGACCGTCGACGGAACGGAGGACGAATGACAGAACACGCGCCATCCGCACCGGGCAAGGTCCGTCCGCCGCTCGCGCGGGACCTGGTCAAGGCCGTCGCCATCGAACACGGCGTCTGCATCCGCCCCGTAGCGATGCGCCGCACCGACCTTTCAACCGGTGAGACCCAGATCGTGAACCTGCCGTGTGGGCACACGCTGGCGTCGGTGTGTCCGCCGTGTGCGGAACGGAAGCGGAAGATCCGGGCGACGCAATGCCGGGAGGGCTGGCATCTGGAAGACGAGCCGGTGATCGTGCGCGCGGACCCGGACGACGAACAGCGGTTCTGGATGGAAAAACGCGCCGAGGTCCAGGCCCACGCGGAGAAAACAGAAGCGGCAGGTCAGGATGCATCTGAGCTTCGTGAGCTGCTGGGGGAGATCAACGGCGAACTCACCCGGACGGGCGTGGTGGGCAGGATCCCGACCGAGGTCCCGGACCGTCCCAAGCGGTCCACCAAACGCCGCCAGGACGTCCCGGACCTGCCGCGTCGTCCCGTCTCGTCCCGGACGGTCGGCAAGGTCTACACCGCCCCGGACGGCAAGACCTTCCGTCCATCCCTGTTCGTGACCCTCACCCTCGACTCCTACGGGCGGGTGAAGACGGACGGGACACCCGTCGACCCGGCCACCTACGACTATCGGCGAGCCGCTCGGGACGCGCTGCACTTCTCCAAGCTGGTCGACCGGTTCGTACAGAACCTGCGGCGCTTCGTCGGCTATGACGTCCAGTACTTCGCCGCAGTCGAACCACAACGCCGCCTCGCCCCACACCTGCACATGGCGATCCGCGGCACCATCTCCCGAGCCGAACTGCGGCAGGTCGCGGCGGCGACTTACACCCAGGTGTGGTGGCCACCAACCGACACGGTGATCTACTCCGGGGCCCATCTGCCGTACTGGGACCACCGCGAACGGACCTACCTCGACCCGGACACCCACCAACCGCTGATGTCCTGGGAAGACGCTGTCGCGACCCTAGACGACGAGGAGGCCGAGCCATTGCACGTGGGACGGTTCGGACGGCAGATCGACGCCAAGGGCATCATGGCCGGCTCCCCGGACTCCAACCGGTGCATCGGCTACATCACCAAATACCTCATCAAAGACATCGCCGAATGCCACGAGCAAGGCACCCCGGCACAGACCGACCATGCAGACCGTCTCTTGGACGCGCTACGGCATGAGCCGTGCTCACCCGCGTGCGCGAACTGGCTCCGCTACGGCATCCAACCCAAAAGCGCCAAACCGGGGATGACTCCGGGCTACTGCAAGAACAAAGCACACCGCCGCGAATACCTAGGCTACGCAGGCCGGCGCGTCCTGGTCTCCCGCAAGTGGTCCGGCAAGACCATGGCCGACCACAAGGCGGACCGAAAGAACTGGGTCCTGGCCCGCCTCGCCGAGGCCGGTGTTTCGGCAACCGGACACCCCACCGAACCCGGCCGCTACGCCTGGGAACTCGCACCACCCGACCACCCCGACGTCGGACCCATCGAACAACGCCTCATGACCGCCATCGCCGAACGCCTCGAAATGCGCCGCCAACTTGACCAGGCCACCGCGAAGACAGATCTTTCGGCAACTCAGGAGGCGGCGTGAAAGGCGACGAGTTGATGACGGTAGATCAGATGCTCGTCGAGCTCGGCGGCGTCTCCCGGCGCACCTTCTACCGTTGGCGCGAAATCGGCCACGCCCCCGCCGGCCTCAAACTCCCCAATGGCGAGATCCGTGTATGGCGTAGCGAGTTCGCCTCCTGGCTTGAGAGCCTGCGGGAGGCGGCATGAAGTCGACCAATGTGCGGTTCTGGGACGTGCGCCGGAACAAGTCGAGCAAGACCGTTTCGTACGAGGTCCGATGGATCGTCGGCGGAAAGTCCAAGTCTCGTACGCGCCGGACCAAGGCCCTGGCCGAGAGCTTCCTGTCCGACCTTCGTCAGGCGGCCAGGCGTGGGGAAGCGTTCGATGTTGAGACCGGCTTGCCCACTTCCATGCTTCCCAAGGAAGTGCCGGTCACCTGGTACGAACTCGCCCGTGCTTACATCAAGGCCAAGTGGCCGTCTGCGGCGGGCGAGACCCGTAAGAGCACCCTCGACGCTCTGGCGACGGTCACCCCTGTGCTCGTCTCGACCACGCGAGGTGCCCCGGATGCGACGTTGCTCCGGCGGGCCTTGTTGCATTACGGGCTGAACCCGCCGCGGTGGGAGATCCCGGTTCCGGCCGAAGAGGCGGTGGCACTGAAGTGGCTCGCTGACCGGTCGCTCCTGGTCGCTGACCTCGCTGAGGCGGATGTCATCCGGTCGGCTCTCAACACCATCGCGGTTACGATGGCCGGTCGTCCGGCTGCGGCTACCACCGTTGCCCGTAAGCGTGCCGTGTTCTACAACGCGCTCAAGTACGCAGTGAAGGAACGCAAGCTCCTCGAAGCCAACCCCATCGACCAGGTGGACTGGAAAGCACCTGAGAAGACCGACCAGGTGGACCGGAGCGTGGTCGCCAATCCCGCCCAGGTACGGCAACTCCTCGCGTTCGTGACGTACGTCGGTCCGCTGGGCGGTCGTGGTACGCGTCTTCGCGCGATGTACGCCTGCATGTACTACGGAGGTCTTCGGCCATCGGAGGCGACGGGCCTACGGCGCCAAGACTGCGAACTGCCTGACCTCTGCGTCTGCGTCGGTGACTGCATTTGCGAGCTTCCCGTGTCAGCGTGGGGCCGGTTGACGCTGACCAAGTCACGGCCGGGGCCAGGCAGGCTCTATACCGACAGCGGACAGACCCACGATGACAAGGGCCTCAAGCGGCGACCGGTCGGTGAGAAGCGTGTGGTTCCCATCCCGCCCGAGTTGGTGCGCATCCTTATCTGGCACTTGGGGGAGTTCGGCACGGCAGACGACGGCCGGCTCTTTCATACCTCGACCGGTGGCACCGTCTCGGCTTCGGCGGTATGGCGGTTCTGGCGTTCCGCTCGCGTGCTCGGGTTCTCACCTGAGCAAGAGGCTTCGCTCCTCGTCGGTCGCCCGTACGATCTCCGGCACGCTTGCGCGACGCTGCTGCTCAACGCAGGTGTCCCGCCCAAGGAGGTCGCGCGTCGCCTGGGCCACAGCGTGGAGGTGCTGTGGAAGGTGTACGCGGGTTGCCTCGACGGTGACGAAGAACGGATCAACCGCATGATCGAGAAGGCGCTTGCCGCGTGAGAGGGACCGCGATGAGAGGGCTCCGGTTCATCCCGGAGCCTTTTCGGTTTTGCGGGTGCTCACCTGCGCAAACGCGCCGGTCTCATCCCACGTATATCCCGCGACCACCGGCTGAGGGCTGCTTTCGGTGGCATCTGGCTGCATACATGCGAAACCCCGGCGACCTGTGTTCATGCTGGTCAGCCGGGGTTTTCGGTGATCGTGTGGGTGCCCCCGGCAGGATTCGAACCTGCGGCACACGGTTTAGGAAACCGTTGCTCTATCCCCTGAGCTACGAGGGCTTGACGCTGATCAGAGCCTAGCGGAGACCGCCGAGCGTACAGGCCGCGTCATGATCATCGTACGTATATTGCACTGGCCCCGGTTCGTCCCTCGGACGGCCGTTGGCAGTACGACCCTAGGGTACGGCGTCGGTTCTGCCATCGTCCGCGGTCCGACACCCATGGGATCTAGACTGCCGATCGGCAGAGCCGAGTCCCGGCGCCGAGGATCTCGGCGGCAGGCTAGGAGGATCATGGAGCAAGGTTCCGTCCCCCCGCAGGATCGCCACCCAGCGGACGAAGCTCCACTATCGCCGACCCCCTCAGAATCCACTAGCGAGCTCGCTGAGCTCGCTGAGCGCATGAGGCTCGTGCCCGCCGCGGAACGGCCGGCCGTGCTGGTCGACCACTTCACGGCTCGCGCGTCGTCCGAGGGACTTGACTGGATCGCGGGCCTTGCCCGTAGCGCGGAGCAGTACGGGCTCAGCGTCCCGGAGATCCGGCGGGTCGCGACCGACCTCGCATGGAAGGCTCGCCTAGCAGGGCAGAGATATCCGGGAGCCTTGGAGTGGGGTGCGGCCCGTGGCCTGAGCGGTTCTCGAACGCAGCGCCTCGTCCTGGCGTACGTGCATGGTCAACGGCTCCGGTTCGACTACCGGTTTCGCGAGATTCTGGAGCGCTGCAACGAGTGGTTGTCGGAGTTCCACGACGACGCTCTGATCTTGGGTTTCGCGGCCTTCGGCGGGCTCGGCTCGCGGGCGCTGAACGGGCTTGACCTGTACAACAGGGCGATCCAGGCGCCGGATACCGACACAAAGAGCCGGCATGTGTGTTTGACCGCGATCTGGTTTGCTGACCACCTTGAAGAACAGCCGGACATACTCCTGAGTCTCTCCGACGAGATGATGGCTCGTGGTGAGAACGACGAGAACATCCACTACCGCCGTGCTGCCGCTCTGCGACGACTGGGTAAGTACGACGACGCACTCACAGAGATCGACCTTGCGATCGACCTCTTCGGCGTGGGGGACATGCTCGTCCACGAGCAGTATGCCCAAGAGCGCCGAACGATCATCCATACGCGTGACATGCGTCGGCAGGCAGCCGAAGCCGCAGTCCACATCGGTGACGAGATAGCCGCCAGGGTGGACGAGAGGATCGATCAGGCGTCTGCAGCTCTCGAAGAGAAGGTCAACGAGGCATCACGGCATCTGACCGAGCGGGTATCAGTCGCTCAGGAGCTGGTCTCCGAGGGCCTGCTGAAGATGGTCGAGGTGCTCGGGCTCTTCGTGACGTTGCTTGGCTTCCTGATCGGCTCCGGCACAGTGATCATCAAGGCTAAGACGTTCTCGGAGCGAGCCATCGCGATGAGCGTCGTTGTGGTTGGCGCGCTCCTGTTCTTCGGCCTCCTGAGGTTGGTCATGCATGTACGACGCCGGCCGTCATGACCCTGCGTCTCCAGTGACCTCGCGTCCTGTACGGAGGGTCTCCGGGGCGAGAGTTCGGACCTGCGGCATAGCCTGGGAGCACTACGAGAGGCCACAGACCGCACGCCTGCCGGGAAGCTGTTAACAGACCTGTCGGGGTCGCCCTGAGCTGCCGTTATGCTTGCACGGCCAGTCGCACCCATCTTCGTCAAGGTTGGGCATATGGAAGCGAATCCTAAGATTTTTTATCCAGACTTCATTAGTCCGCAGCGGACCATTGGTCGCCGGACCTTTGATTTCTCGCGCCAGGTTGCGGTCATGGCAATAATCAACCGGACGCCGGATTCGTTCCATGATCGCGGTCGTACTTTCGAGCTGTCGAACGCTATTACAGCGGTTGAGAACGCGATCGTTCATGAGGCGGATTGGCTCGACATCGGTGGGGTCCCGTTTGCGCCAGGGCCGGAGGTGACCGAACGCGAAGAGATCGATCGCGTCCTCCCTGTCGTGGAGGCGGCACGCGAACGCACCGACGCGGTCATCTCCGTTGAGACCTACCGTCCCGAAGTCGCGCGGGCGGTACTGGCGGCAGGCGCGGACGTGATCAACAACGTGACCGGCCTACACGACCTAGCCTTGGCGGACGTCGTCGCTGAAGCCGGCGGAGGCTTGATCATTACCCACAGCCTGGCGGCTCCGCGTACACCGTTGCCGCGTCCCGCCTACGAAGATGTCGCCGGAGAGGTCGCCGCATTCTTGCGCGAGCGGGCGGACGCAGCGATAAGCCGTGGTGTACCGGAAGATCGAATCATCCTCGACCCGGGCCACGACCTGAACAAGAACACGTACCACTCGTTGGAGCTGACCCGTCATCTACCCGAAATCACGGGGATCGGCTATCCGACGCTGGTAGCGGTGTCCAACAAGGATTTCATTGGCGAGACGCTCAACCGTCCGCAGGACGAACGTCTTCCGGGGACCATCGCGACTTTGGCTGTCTGCATCCTCCAGGGGGCGAGGATCGTCCGGGTTCACGATGTCGCCGAGATCGTCCCGTCTGTCCGGATGGTGGAGAGCATTTTGGGCTGGCGTCCGCCGGCCACCGCTCGTCACAACTTGGTGTAAGGCCACCTGGACGGACTTGACCTCTAACTGGGTCCTGCCAAAGCCCCCGAGCGTACGGCGTCGAGTCGCTGCCGGATGAAGCGGTCCTGCTGCTTTCCCCAGGTATCGGCCTTCGCCGCGTGCGTCGTCTGGCCGTGATGCTTGCGATACAGCCACGTGACCGCTGGGTCCTGGTACCCGTCGTAGACCTCGCTGAGGGCGATCAACAGGCCCACGTCTTGGGCCCGCGGTATGGCACTCCAGCCGCCAAAGGCCCGTACGACGTCGGTCGGCATGACGAGGCCGGCGCACGCCACCTGACATAGCCCCGTCTGCTCGTACAGCTTCCCGATCTGCCCGGCACGCACGATGCCGCACGGGTACCTGAGCGCGAACGGTACGCGGCGGCCCTCGATCAGGTCGTCGGCTTGTCCTACCACCCAACCGATCTCCGGATGGTCGTCGAAATCCTTGACGAGGGTGGCGAGCCCGTCGGGGAGAAGAACATCGTCGTAGTCGAGCACCGCCACGAGCTTCCCGCGGGCCCGAGTGAGCGCGATGTTCCGCGTCGTCGCCGTCCCCAGACGGGCACCGTTCGCCTCGTAGCGTGCTCCCGCAGCTAGATCCCGCGCGTTGGGCATGTCGCCGTCCTCCTGGACGAGCCACTCAATCTCCCAACCCGTAGGCAGGAGCTGCGCGGCGACACTGGTGGCGGCCTCGCGCAGGTACCCGGCAACCGGCTCGTAGACGGCAGTGATCACCGAGATCAACGGCATTGTTCGACCTTCCGGGGCACCAGCTCGTGAGCGCTCACGCCTTGTCTGCCTCGGTCCGCAGGTAGCGCATGAAGAGGAAACCGTCCTCCTCGAAGACGTTGCCGAGGCTCATCGGTAGATCCTCGATGAGCGGTCCGTTGACGATTCGCGGCCCGGTTCCCGCAACGATCCGCGGACTCAATGTCAGACACAGCTCATCGAGACGCCCGGCGGCTGCGATCTCGGCGAGCAATCGCGGACCGCCCTCGCTGAGCTGCCGAGTAAGCCCACGCTCTGCGAGCGCATCAAGCGCCTCGCCGATATCCGCGATGAGATCGCCACAGACGAGTACCTCGGCACGCTGCTCGGCCCTCTTCCGACGCTCCTCCGGCGCGCTTGCACACGTGATGAGAATCGGGCGCACGTAGGCGTCGGCGAACACCGGCGCATCAAAGTCAAGGTCCAACCGCGCGGACACGATCGCCAACGGAGGCGCCGGCGGACGCCCCCGCCGGATATCCCGCCACGAGTCCCGCGGAGGCATCGGCCCGTACCCCTCAACCCGAACCGTATTGGCTCCCACGATCACGACATCAGACAGTCCTCGCAGAAGCGAAAGCACCTGCTGGTCTGCTTCACTGCCGAGGTGGCTGACCTTCCCCTCGTACGACGCCGCACCATCCAGGCTCGTAACCATGTTCGCTCGAAGCCAGCGATCGGTCGGCGGATACGCGTACACGTTGGTGAGTTCTGTAACATCCACGAGCAGAACCGTAGCCTCAGCAAACGGATCAGGCGGCACCGCTACCGAACCGGCTATCCGTCAGGCTGCCCATCGCCGTCAGCGTCCCCAGGCCAGACACACCGTGCCACCGGGTCGCCGGCATCCAGGCTCCCGCATGTCGGCAACGACTCCATCAGCCCTGGCGGCGGCCCTTCCTTCGGGTAGTACACGCATGGCCCGTCGTTGAAAGACTGACGTAGCGCAGGGTCAGAACACTTCGCGATCCCACCGCTAGTTCCAGCGGAGACGGTCGCGGTTACCGTCGGGCTCGGCGGAGTCTCCGCGGGCGCTGGCTTGGCGAGAAACGCCACCCCAGTGGCAAGAGCGGCGCCTGCGACCGCGCCCCAGACACCCACTACCAGCGTTTTCGCCACGTTTCGCCTCCTGAAGGTCAGTGCATGATCGAGAGCATGACCCGGATTGCTATGAAAGCCACCACAAGCATGACGCCCGGCACGAGGGCCAGGAGCACCGTGACGGTACGAGAGCCTGCGCGGGGGCAGCAGCCGCTTGACCACTGCTCGATTCACGGCTCCTGCCTTGCGCTGGCGGGCGACAGGACTCGAACCCGCACTAGCAGCTTGGGAATCAAAGGAAACCGGCCCTCACCGGCCCCTGACCTTCGGCTGCGACGGTCCGCGAGTGACCCTTAGCGACCCCTGTTCACCCTCGCTAGTTGCACGCACCCAACCCGGTCCAGCTGGTCATTCGTGGCGCCAATGGGAGTCTGGTCGCCGCAGTGGCAGGACGACTGGGTCGAGGCCGATGGTGGCGTCGAGCGTCGGGACCCGTACTGCCCGGATGGTTGCGGCTCAGTAGCGGTGACATCGGCTAATAGTTGGATGCTCTCCGAGCACTCAGCAGCCAAATGGGCTCTTGACAGCGCCGAGCGCGGATGGGAGCTTCAGAGTGGAACGCTGGTATGTGTAGTGCGGCGCAGGTGTGAGGCCTGCGGTGACGTAGTACAGATATCAGCGGCAGATACTCTTCGCGAGAGGCAGTCTGTCGTGCCCGCTTTTCTGACTTCACTCATGGCGGCGTTTCCATGGCTCGCCAGTCTGTTAACCTGCTGCCTACTTGGCACCTACGTTATAGCCGTGTTGATTGCGTTGTTTCACCCGGACCCGAGGCGCCGGAGCGATGCCAGAGCAGTTCTCGATCGCCATGCTCTTACTGCGCTTCGGCGAAGGAATCGATGACCAGAATACGGGCTGGCGCCGACCCTAATGTGCCGTAACGAGGATCTCATGAATGGTAGTCCAAACGAATATATGGGGTCGGCAGGCCACCCCACGAGTACCAGTGTGCGCATCACTTGATTCACCACCCCCGACGATCAGCACTCCGTGGGGACAGCTGACGTAGTGGCCTGTTCATTACGAGTGAAGCTAAGCGTGTACCCAGGTGTCCAAATCTGACCACTGACCTGCTGGTCGCCCTCTACGCAGTCCTAGCTCATCCAGGATCGTCCAGAGCGGTTGTTAGCATCAGCGTTAGCAAATCCCCTGCGAGCCATCTTCGGACCTCCGGCGCCGACCTTCTAATCCGTAGCCTAGGGTGGGCCCACGCCGACGCCCGATGAGCGTGGGAGGGCGGTGGCCGACGGTCGGGATCGTGTCGAACAGCGGGATCGCCCCCAGGTCCCCGACCGACACGTGGCTGCTGCGCGAGGACAGGGTGTCGGGACGGTCGCGTCGTACGGGACACTCTGCGTTGAGCGGCCATACGCCGCCTGAGCCCCCGTCGCCGGAGGGGCTGTGGCCTCCACGCGTGCGTCGAGGTGCCGTGAGCCGCAGTCCGGGACTCATAGAATGTTCGGACCAGGAGGCGAATAGCCTGCGGGCCACTTGGTATCGCTGGTCTGGATCGCGCCGTCGAGATTCGCATCCGTAAGGTTCGCGTCCGCAAGATTCGCACCGGTCAGGTCCGCACCGGTCAGGTCCGCACCGGTCAGGTCCGCACCGGTCAGGTCCGCACCGGTCAGGTTCGCTTTGCGCAAGCATGTGCGGGTGAGCGTCGCACGAGAAAGGTTCGCGCCGTCCAGGTTGGCATCGATAAACTCCGCAATGACCAAGTTGGCCTGTAGAAGTTTCGCCTGAGGCAGAAATGCTTTGTTTAGGAACGCACCGGTCATGTTCGCGCCGCTCATATCTGCGTTATCGAGTCGCGCGCAGCTTAAATGTGCCCGGGTTAGCTCCGCGTCAGTCAAATTTGAGTCGGCGAGTTTCGTATTGGTTAGGTCCGCCTGATTAATCTTCGCGGCGCTCAGGTTCGCTCCGATCAAGCGAGCGTTGCGGAGGTTCAAAAATGCTAAGTCCGCGTAGGTCAGCTGCACGCCGGCCAAATTGATCTCACGAATGTCTCGCGCGGTGAATCGGCGACCAATGACGGTAACAGCTGCCTGGATATCGGCGTCAGGTGGTCTCGGTAGCGCTGCGCCGAGCGGCGTCTCAGCTGCCGCATGGAGCGCGGCGGCCGGCGAGTCAGCTGTGGCGTGTTCGCGGACGAACGCGGCGAGGACCTCCATTACCGTTGGATGGTCGCGAGCTGAGTCGATCGCGATGCGTTCGAGGGCATAGATCCCGCCGATACGGATTTCGAGATAGCGGGAGCCGAGCTGCTCTATGGCCTTAGTATACCGGTCAGTCACCTGACCCTGCTCGGCTAGCTCAGCGGTGCGCTGGGCGACTTTCTCGCTTTGTTGGAGCGTGCGCCGAGCTGTATCGGCGTTGCGTGCCGTGTAGTATACCGCGAGCAATGCGGCCAATCCCGTCGCAATCGCGAGAGCACGGCCGCGCACAGCGTTAAGCGCGTCTGCGAGATCTTTGCCGTTTAGGCCGTCCCTCCCGCCGACATGTACCCCGTCGACGTGCCGAAGCACCCAGCTGGCACCGGGGCCAAGGGTCCATGCCACGGCCATAGCGATAAGGACGAAGCCAGTGATGGCAGCGTATCTCATGATGCGGCGTGACAGTTGAAGGATGTCCATCATAAGTAGAGCTTACGGAGGGGAACGTCGCGAGGCAGACGGATCACGTGAATGTGCCTCCGTCTCGACGAACGCGGTGGGCGCGAGAAGAGTTCGTTTCCGCAGACCCCTATATGAAATTTCCGACCTCAGCTTCAGATCTCCCGCCATCTTGAGCTGTCAGGTTGAAAGCGGAAACTGCAAACCTGCGCTGACGTTAACCCGAAAGCATCGGTCCGGAGCGATCACGGGCACGAACGGTGTGACGGCAGCTTCGCGCGGGCGGCCACTCCGATACGCGGGGCTGGGGGTCGCGAGATCCCCGCTTCGTGCTCGCTCAGCCGACTCGGCTGGATGAAAGTGCCGCTTCGTCCCGAACTACCGGCGGGGCCATGGTCGGCGCTGGCTCGCCCTGCTCTCTCGTGAGGCGGCGTGAGATCGCGACAGGTGCTGTACGGCGGTGTTGCTGTACTTCTGTGCTGTACAGCAACACCACCGACCTGAAAAGAGAACCCGCCGAATCCGAGGACGAGCCGACCCGGAGCGCAGGGCCGGCAACGGCCTGAGCACCGGAAGCGGCGCGTCAGCCGATCGTCGCGACCACGAACGGCGAGCAACCACCCACGACGATCGTCACGGCCTGCACCATCTGATCCGTAGCAAGATCGAGGGTGTCCACAGCCGTCCAGGCTCATCCCCTGACCTGCGGGTGAGCCTCTGCGTCGTCCAGACCCGTCCACGGCGGTCCAGGATCGTTGTTAGCAAGGGCGTTAGCATCCCGCGTTCCACTCGCGTAGACCGGAACCATCAGCATTGTCTTCTCCGGACTAGATGCCCGTTCTCTGATCGGCTCGTGCGGTCGAGGGGATCGTCCTGCCGGCTGTCGTTGGTCCGGCTGAGATCGCCCTATCCTTGTTGGCCCTCAGCGCCGGGTGGAGCTGTACTTCGCGTCGCGCCGGTAGGCGTAGTAGATGAGCCCCTTGTGGAAGTCGGCCACCTTGTCGTACAGCGCGCGGGCTGGGGCGTTATCCAGCGTGTTCCAGTAAAGGCGTGGGAAGCCGTGCTCCTCGGCGTCCCTCGCCACCCACGTGATCATTGCCATTGCGATGCCCCGCCGCCGTACTTCCGGGTCCACGAACAGGTCCGCCAGATAACACCTCCCCCCGGACCCCCAGATGCCGGCGTGGAACACATAGTGCGCGATGCCGACCATCTTGCCGTCCAGCCGAGCGGCGATACCGCGTGTCTGCTCCCCGCCGAGCACGCGATGCCAGGTCTGCTCGTAACCCTCGTGGCCGACCTCGGTCCCGAAGTGAGCATGGTGACCACGAGCCAACACCTCCCAGCCGACGCGGTCAGATTCGCTCAGGGGGCTGATCTCCACCATGGCGGCCATCCTGTCCTACGGTCAGGTCAGCGGCGGGCGCGCATCAGAAAGCCGGTCAGCGTCGCATCGAACGGCGCCCTCAGCTTGGGAATCAAATGGAAACCGGCCCTCAGCGCCGCTGACCTGCGGACGTGACTGTCCGCGAGTGACCCCTATTGACCCCTGTTCACCCTGGCTAATTGCACGCTAGTTGCACGCTCCGAAGCAGCTCCACCTATATCTCTCACGGACCTCAGAAGGGGGCGTCACCATCGATCCTGCGTGGAACCCGACGGTAGTCCTGACCCTGGACCCGTTCGAGATCTTCGGCCCGCATCCAAACGTCGATGCCTTTCCACAGGACCTGTTCGCGCACGAGCCACGCCACGTGCCCGCGCCACCGGCCGTGCTTGTCGAGTCTCCAGGCCAAGAGGAACGCGTAGCGGCCTCGACCCTTGATGCGGACGACCGGCGCAAACCACACCTCTTCCCGCACCATTCGAACATACTGGCGAGTCGCCTCAAGCATCCCACCGCCGGCCGATGCGGTGCGACTACGGGCGCTTGTAGCCGCCTTGCCCGCAGGCGGGCGACGCCAAGGCCTTCTGTCGGACCCCGGTGCCATCATTGGGTGCGTGGCGCTGTTGCTGCGCCGCCAGATAAATGCGCTGACCAGCCCTCGTTGAATATGTAGCTTGGGCAGGTGGGTCGCGGCCACTGTCGACTGGGCGACACGCGATGCTGTCTTGGGCGAGACGAGGGGAGGACCAGTTGACGGAAGAAGCACCCTGCTACGACCAACACAGGTCGAGATTTGTCGCCCGTGCTCGTAGGCTCGACCCGTCACTACTCTCCGCTCTACGTATCGACGAGACGATGCTGGACGTTGGTGACGTCATAGTCACGCTCTGTGGAATCCTCATGGATTCCACAGACTCGCGACCTTGGACCAATCGCCTAGAAGAGTATTTCAAAGACGTGGATTCCGAGAGGGTTCAGTCAGGGCTCACGAAATCTACTTCCGGTGATGGTGGTCTCGCGCTTCGATCCTGGGCCGACGACATTAAACGCACTGGGTATAAGACCTACGCTCGTCGCCTTCTGGGGGCCGCGGAATATGACCGGCTGGAACGCGCCCTGAAACAAGACGCTGCTGTGGTGGCCCTGGCCGTTCGGCGTAGTGTGCGTGCGATCATGCCTTTCGTGGTTGCCTGGGAGGATGCCCTTAGTGTCATAACCCGGGAACAACTAGCTGCTGCAACAGAAATAGATCTTCTAGGCGTGAACATGGTGAAGCTGATCGTCGAGCTGGATGTTCTGCTGGGAGACAAGTTGCTCGCTACGTTGCCAATGGAGCTGACGAGCGCAACCGAAGAGGACCTTCTGGCCTGGCGATCAGAAGACTTTGCCCTCCTCGCTGAACAGTTTCGCGAACTGGCATCAAGGGCCTCGCTGCTACGAATCGAGCGGGCGAATTCTCCACTAGTGAGGAAAGTTAAGGGGGCGCGGGACGCGCTCGAATACTCGGCCGACGGGGTATCGCAGGCAGCGAACTCCCTCATTGAGCTGATCGATCGGCTTATGCGCGAGCGGTTCGAGCGCGAAACCGTCATCGAATGGATCGATGCGAATCTCCCCCATGACGCGACCCTCGTCTACATGGACGACAAAAATCAAAGACGCCCTACCAAGAGAGCCGAGGCACTCTGCCTCGTCTATGGCGGCGGCGCGGTGGCTAGCCTGGCCCCTGACGTAGATGGTGGAGCCACCCCTTCTTTCATTCATGACTTGCTCGCCCGAGCCATCGTTGCAGCTCGGGGAGATTTGCAGAAACTCAAGCATGCCGACGGCGATCTTCGTGATGACCGCGAGAAGCTGCTAGTGCTCCTGCCTGCGGTTGAAGGAGCACTTTTGCTCGGACTTCAGCTAGGGCTCATCGCCGACTACACCGATACGGCTAATGAGCAGGCATTGCCCGAAACGGCCTGAGTCGAATCACCATCCACGTGTCTTGCTTCGCCGCGTGGGACGCTGCTGATGGCCGCCCTCTCCTGATCCCGTGAGGCGAGAACCACCGTGATAGAGGACAAGCCGACCCGGACCGCAGGGCCGTTTACGGCCCGAGGACCGGAAGCGGCGCGTCAGCGATCGCCCCAACCACGAACGACCAGCAACCACCCACAGCGATCGTCACGGCCTGAATCGTCCGCGGCTGTCCGCTGACTTGCTGCTGAGCGGCTGCGAGTCCAGGTCCATCCACGACTGTCCAAGGCCGTAGTTGGCACTGGCATTAGCAAGATCCTCGCCACAACATCTGCGGCACACCAGCCCGGTGTGCTCGCCCGCGCGAACGGCGAGACGGTGTGGCAAGCAGCTTCGCGCGAGTGAGCACGTCGGCTCGCGGGGGCTGAGGACGCGAGACCCCCGCTTCCGGCTAGCTCAACCGGCCGGCAACTGCTCGATACCCCTGCTGATCTAACCTCAAGGTGATACGTGCACTACCTTGCATTGGCACGCATCTGAAATGCGACCGGGCTTGAACTGTCCGGCTGTGTCCTCACCAGTCCTCACCAGTCCTCGCCAGTCCACAGGTTCCACGCGCATATCTGTGCTGTCCTTGCCATGCACCCGCGCGACACGCCGAGCGGACGGACGCGCGCTAGGCGGGTATCGCGTTACTCTCGCACCCAAGCCCGACAGATCCTCAAAGACCTCTCGAATTTGGACGCTCGTCGACGGTGTCCGACTGAGGGAGGTGAGGATTAGTGACACTAAGTCAAAAACGCCCCAATCGGGGACGTCGGGTCTGGTGGGTGGTGGTGCCCGCCACGCTAACGGCCTTGGCTGCTCTAGCCCAGCTCGCCGAGGTCGTGGTGAATTTGTCTCGCTAAGGCAGGCACCCTCACCAGTGCACTCGGGTCAGTCCGGCACGTTGCCGGACTGGCCCGTTTCTCTTGCCGCACCCGTACGACTCATACGAGTCATACGACTTCGGTCACGAGTCACCATAGCTTCGACCCTCCCTGATCCGGAAACACATCCGTACGGTTTTCGTGAACATCCACGTTTTTGTGATCAGTACGGATACCCCGATCAGTACGGCTACCCGATCAGTACGGATACCCCGATCAGTACGGCTACCGTGTCCATCCTCGGTCGTAACGGTGGGCTGGTTTGCGCTCACCGGCACGCTGCACGTGGCCGACCGCCGTTGCGCCTTGTCGGCGCCTCGGTGATAGACCGGACTTTGCCTAACGGCTACCGGCAACCTCTACGTCCTTGGCGGCTGACCGGTTCGGGCCGGGTCGGCCCGCAGAGGCCGCACGCCCGGCCCGATGGCCGGTCGGTCGCCTGGCGGCGCGCGTAGCGGGACGCCTTTAAAGACGTACAGAAAAGTCTCATCCGGTCGCGTGTGTATGCTCCATGGCATGCGCTCTGAGCTGTGATTCGGTCGGTGGCGCAGGCGGCGTCTCGTCCATAGGCGGCCTGAGCAGCTACCCACTTCGGGGCCTTAGGGATGTCGTCCTAGCGAGGATTCGTCGCATGGCTCCGTAACTGCACCCGAACCGCTCGGCGACTTGGCGAATGCTCCAGCCCTGCTGATACAGGCGGGTCGCATCCTCCTCAAGCTGGCGTTGCTCGGCGCTGCTCGCGCCATCCTCAAGAAGGGCGCAGACATCTGACCATCGGTAGCGGCTGTGTCCGCCGGGTGTCAGCGTGACCGGCAGTCGACCAGATATGGCCCACTTCCTGACCGTTGCTGTGCGTACACCCAGTAATTCGGCTACCTCACGAGGCCTCAGCAGTTGGTCGGCGTACGGCTCCGGCGCGGGAGAGGAAGGCAAGGCGGACCAATCAGATCGGGCGGATGGGGAGTTGCGCGTGCGGGGGTCGGCACTTCATGCCGAGACGGGGCGCCGGCCTCGGACTCCGGCGCCCCGTTCGGGACAGTCGCTGCAACCTCGGCGGTCCTGCGGTAGCTCGGCCGTCCTCATGAGAGGTCATGGCTGCGCCGACATCTGGTCATCGGCTTGCTCTAGGTCTGCATCGCCGACCGGTCGGTTCTCCGCACAGGGGGATTCTTCGCATGGCGCTGGATCTGCCGCACGCTTGTCGGCTGGCTAGGGCGGTCGACCTCATGGCGGGTCGGCGGCTCACTGATCGGTTCCGCGGGGCATTGCTCGCTGAGGATTTGGGCAGCGGGCTGCGGATACTTGCTGATGAGGACCTTGAGCTGCGCTAACTCTGCAATCCAGCTCACGCCAGGACGCATCAGAGCGTCAACGGTCGCGTTGTACTCGCGTACGGCGCGTGCAAGCTCGTTCTCTTCGCTGTTCATCAGAACTGGGAGTGAAGGGGCGGTGTGACGACGTGTTTGATCGACTTGACCGCTGTCTCGATCTCGGTCGCGGCGCAGATGCGCTCGTTCCAGCTCCAGTACAGGGCAAGGTTCTCGGTCTCGTCGGGCATGATCTTGATGACTTCGGCAAGGTCATGGTGAGACTTCGGCAGGCTCGCCTTGACGCGCGTGGGGCTCAGCACTGCTGCGCTAAGACCCTCGGCCTGGCACGCTTCCGCCAAGCGTTTGGCGATGGTGTGGGGATCTTCGGATACGGCACTCGGGCTCATTTGGTGACTCTCCGCGTCGTTCACACTGCTTAGAGGTAGAGGATTCGGGGTTGGCGAAGACGGGGCCGGCGGCGATGGATCTACTCGCCTGGCCGGCCCCGGTCTGCGCAGTTGGTTAGAGGGGGATGGCTTGTTCGTTACGGACGACGAACGAGTCCCCTCGCATGACGATGTCGGCGGTCTCCACCGGGACATCGCTGTGATGGGTGCGCTGGATGTAGAAGACGGGTACGCCGCTGGGGGTCTTGAGTGCGTGGGCCTCGTCCGGGGTCGGCATCCGGGTTCGGATGTCCTCCCGGGTCTTCTTCACCGTGATGCCGATCTTGCTGAACCGCGTGATCACGTCCGGTTCGCCGCGCTCCCCTCCAGCGGGCGTCTCGATCTCAGTACCGCGGGTAATCGCAAGGGGCTCCCACTGCGTACTGATCATGACCGGCTCACCGTCCAGCGACCAGGAGTAGACGGCCTCGCTGCACATGTCGCCCGGCTCGATCTCCAGCCGTGCGGCGACTTCGGGTGTGGCCTGGACTTGGCGACGCTCCGCCTTGACGTCCAGCTCGATGCCGGTGGCCTCTTCCTCGCGGGAGTTCGGCGTGCCGGCCAGACCGTAGCGGCCTCCGGCGAACCTGAGCAGCTCCTTCGTCTCCCGGACGAAGACGCCCTTTCCCTGGTGCGCGTAGACAAGTCCCTCGCTGATGAGCTGCGAGATCGCAGCCTTCGCGGTCGGGACGGAGATGTCGAACTCCTCCCTTAGCTCGCGCTGAGACGGAAGCTGATCTCCGGGCTCATAGGTTCCGTCGCTGATCCGGTCGCGCAGCACATCTGCTACTTGCGCGTACCGAGGCTGTGTGATCGCCATCACTCTCCCTTCTATGCCTCCATAGTAGACCATCACTACTTAGTACGTTAACCTACTAAGTAGGTTCACCAAGCTGGAGGAGACAGGATGCGGAACATCCCCGTAGACACATCGGCACTCTCGTTCGTCTGCGTGGCAGCGCCTCGGCCCAAGCTGGTCGACCAGGACACGGGGGAGGTGAAGGTCGACCGGGACGGCCAGACCGTCTTTCAGGTCGGCCTGTCAGCCGCGAACGAGTCGGGCCGGGTCGAGCTGATCAACGTCGCGGTCTCCGGAGATCCCGGGGTGCAGATCGGCCAGATCGTGATGCCGATCAAACTGACGGCCTTTCCGTGGGAGCAGACCCGCAATGGCGTCACGCGTTCGGGTGTTGCCTACCGGGCGGACTCGGTGACCACGGCCATCCCAGCCGACCAGGCTGCGGCCTGAAGGGTCGGCTGTGAACAACACGACGATCGTCGTCGCGCTCGGCGCCCTGGCCGCTTCGGCGGCCGGGGGCTGGGCGTGGCGCCGGTGGCTGCCCCGGTCCTTCTGGTACCTCATCGAGTTCCCCGTCAAGGCCGCGCTCGTCTACCTGACGTGGTCACATGTCGCCTACGGCTGCGGCCTGACGCGCAAGCGGCGGCGCTGGCGTATCAGCCTGGACGCCGTACCGCTCGCGGGCTCGATGTCGCGGCCGGCCCGAGACGCAGCCGCCGTGGTGGTCGAGCGGCGACGCGTGCGAAGCGTCGTCATCGAGAAGGCTCCACCGCTGTGGGTGCTGTGGCCGACACGTCTGGGCTGGAGGGTCTGGGTCAAGCTCCTCGATGGCCAGGTCCCCGACGACTACGCGGACGTGGCCGAACGGCTGGCGCACGCATGGCGGGTCCACGCCGTACGAGTCATCAAGTCCAAACCGGGCCGGGTCCTGCTGCTGGCGACCATGCGTGATCCGCTGACCGTGGTCGATGTCGCGCCCGAGACAGGGGAACTGCTGACCGTACGGCCTGGGCGCCTGGAGAACGGGCAACCGTGGATCATCGACTTCCGGACCGTGCCCCACTGGCTGAACGCGGGGGCGACCCAGTCCGGGAAGTCCAACCTGGCCAACGCGATCATCAAGGGTCTCGCGCCACAGCCGATCGCCCTGGTCGGCTTCGACCTCAAGGGCGGCGTCGAGTTCACCCCGTACGCGCCACGTCTGTCGGCGCTGGCTACCACGCGCACGGAATGCGTCGGGCTCCTCGGTGACCTCGTTCAGGTCGTCATCGAACGGATGGCCCTCTGCCGTACGCACGGCGCGCGGAACATCTGGAAACTGTCCGAGCACCTGCGCCCGATGCCGGTCGTGGTCCTGGTGGACGAGGTCGCCGAGTTGTTCCTGATGGCGGACAAGAGCGAGAAGGAAGAGGTGTCCAGAGCCGCGACAGCACTCCTGCGAGTGGCACAGCTCGGCCGTGCCTTCGGCGTCTACCTGATCATCTGCGGTCAGCGCATCGGCTCGGACCTTGGTCCCGGTGTGACCGCGCTGCGCTCGCAGCTCTCCGGACGTATCTGCCACCGGGTGAATGACCCTGAGACGGCCAACATGACCCTCGGCGACATGGACCCCGCCGCGCTGGCGGCCGCCCGGCAGATTCCCGCCGAGATGCCCGGCGTCGCCGTCATCGCTGGCCAGGACGGTAGCTGGCACCGCGCCCGCTCGGTCTACGTGAGCGAGGAAGAGGCCGAACACGCCGCCCGGCGTTTCGCCCACCTCGCCCGGCCTTGGGCGGAATTGACCGTCGCATCGCTCCAGGGCAACGCCGAAGCCGCGTAGCCCCCACACCAACCGCACGGCGCAGCAACGCGCCAAGTCCCTACCCGACGCATGCCCGAACACGGGAGTTCACGTGACACAGGCCAAGATCATCAAGCTCCGTCCCGCCGTCCTCGACCGTCCCGTCCCGCGCGTCGCTCGTCCTGCTCGTCCCCCGTACGGCGAGGACGGTCCCGTCTCCGTCGAGTGGGAGGAAGGACGGGGCCTGTACGTCGTGGTCTGCAACCGCTGCATGGAGTGGCTGTACACCGAACGCTTCGAGCAGGCGCACGGCTGGGCCGACGAGCACCACTGCGACCCGGAGCTTGCCACGCTGCTCGCCGAAGTGCTCGGCCGGCGGGCCGCCTGATGCTGCCCCGCCTGGCAGGGACGGCCGCCGATTCCGGACCGGTGGTCGTCCTGGCCTCGATCGCCGCCGCTGGGTCGTTCACCCACATCCGGGAGACCGCCAACCAGCACGGGCAACACGGCTGGATGGCCTGGGCGATCGCCGTCTGTATCGACCTGACCTGCGTCATGGCCGCACGCGAACGGCAGCGCGACAAGCGCACCGAACGCCCCGTACGCGGGCTGTCCTGGCCGACGCTCGTCCTGGTCGGCGGGATCGTTCTGTCCCTGGCGGCGAACCTGGCGCAGGCCGAACCGACACCTTGGGGATGGCTGACCGCCGGCACGCCCGCGGGCGCGTTCCTCGTCGCCGTCTCGATGCTCGAACGCCGCTCGTCCGCCCGTGGCCCGGCTGTTGCCTCGTCCCCCGTCCCGCCGTCTTTCGGACGGCCGTCCCCGGCCCTGGCCTCCGTCCCGGACGAGCAGGACCGCCCGGACGACGCGGCGGACCAAGCGCCCTCGGATGACGCGGCCTCGTCCGCGGTCCATCCTGCGGCGGAACTGCTCGCCTTCGCCCGGCGCGTGGCCGACGAGCACCAGGACCGCCACGGACGGCCGATCACTCGCGATGCCCTCCGCGCCCGGCTCGGCATCTCCAACCAGCTTGCCTCCGACCTGCTCCGCCAGATCCGTACCGCCTGAGGAGAAACAGATGACCGCGCAGCCGATCGTCCCCGGCGACCTGTTCGCCCGTGCGCAGACTGTGGCCGGCCTCCGTGCCCTGGCCGACTTCCTGGAGAACAACCCCCGCGTCCCCGTTCGCGAGTTGGGAGGGGACTACACCGTCTTCGCACGTTGCGACGATGACGCGGCCGAGCGGGCCGAGATCGACAACATCGCCCGTCTGCTCGGCGAGACCGTCACCGACGAGACCGGACACGGCGGGCACTACGAGGTCCAGAAGACCTTCGGGCGCATCACCTACAGCGCCATTCACATTCCCGCTCGCCGTCGCGCCGCTCATGACGCGCTCATGAGCTACGCCCCGACCTTCCATGCCGCCTGATGAACACCGATCAGCGCCCCGCGTACGTCCCTCCCGTCGAGACCTATCAGTGCTGCCACTGCGGCGGGACCGGCCTCGACTCCTACGGCGAGACCTGCGGGCACTGCGAGGGCCTCGGCTTCTGCTGACGCTCTGCGCCCCCGGCGTGGCCACACAACCGCCAAGTCACGCGCCACGTCGGGGGCCATCCCCAACCGGTTCACAACGACGGGAGACCTGTTCATCTTGCCCGCTCCTGTTCCTTCACTGCTGACGCTCCGAGACATCGCCCGGCGAGCCTCCTCCCCGGAGTACCAGCGGTGGTCCGCCCAGATCCGACAGACCGGCGGATGCGCTCAGCCAATCCACCTTCGCGGCCACGTCGAACACCGCGACCCCCTGACTGGTGCCGTCCTGCACCGCTACTCCACCGACCGTGAGCCGGACGGCGTCCTGCGGCTGGCCTGCAAGACCCGCCGGGCATCGCGCTGCCCGTCATGCGCCGAGATCTACCGCGCCGACACGTACCAGCTCGTACGCGCGGGCCTGGTCGGCGGCAAGGGCGTGCCCGATTCCGTCACCGGCCACCCGGCGGTGTTCGCCACGCTGACCGCGCCGTCCTTCGGGCCGGTCCACGTACGACGGGCGCAGGACGGCAAAGTCCGCCCCTGTCGCCCTCGCCGCGGTCTTGGCCGCTGCCCGCACGGGCGACTCCAGTCGTGCACCGAGCGGCACAGCGCCGACGATCCCCGGCTCGGCGAACCGCTGTGCCCTGACTGCTACGACTATCCCGGCTCGGTGTTGTTCAACGCGCTCGCGCCTGAGCTGTGGCGACGCTTCACCCTCGCTCTCCGGCGCCACGTCGCCAAGTCGGCAGGGCTGACCGCCCGTGAGCTGCGGAACATCCTGACCGTCTCGTTCGCCAAGGTCGCCGAATACCAGCGGCGCGGCCTCGTCCACTTCCACGCCGTCATCCGCTTCGACGGCCCGGACGGCCCGACTACACCCCCGCCAGGGTGGGCCACCACCGAGGTCCTCGACCGGGCGGTCCATCACGCAGCCCAAGCGGTGACCGTGACCAGCCCTGCGGCTAGGTCATTCGCCGCGCGAGTCCTGACCTGGGGCGACCAGGTCGACGTACGACCGATCACCACGACTGGAGACCTCACCGACCAAGCCGTCGCCGGCTACATCGCCAAATACGCCACCAAGGCCGCAGAGTGCGTCGGCACTCTCGACCGGCGAGTACGCCCAACTGACGACCTGGACCGCCTCAACATCCGGGACCACGCGCGCCGGCTCATCGCCGAGTGCCAACGCCTCGGCGGCCTACCCGAGCTGGCAGACCTCCGCCTCGCCGAGTGGGCACACATGCTCGGCTTCCGCGGCCACTTCTCAACCAAGTCCCGCCGATACTCGACCACCCTCGGCGCGCTCCGTACGGCCCGGATCGTCCACAACCAGCGCGAACACCAGATCACGACCGGTCGGCTTCCCCTCTCCGAGGAGGACCAGGTCCTCGTCGTCGCCCACTGGCAGTACGCCGGACAGGGCCACACGCCCGGTGAGGCATTCCTGTCCGCCGCGATCAACGGCAAGCCGCTGCCACCCCTCGATCCGGTGGGGGAGAGCCATTGAGCGGGCGAGACGAGTTGATGACCGTTCCTCAGATCCTCGCAGAACTGGGCGGAATCTCCCGGCGCACTTTCTACCGGTGGCGCGAAATCGGCTGCGCCCCCGCTGGCATCCGGTTGCCCAACGGCGAGATCCGCGTCTGGCGCAGCGAGTTCACGTCCTGGCTCGAAAGCTTGCAGGAGGCCGCGTGACCACCACGTATGACGTCAAGTTCTGGACGGTCTACCGGAACAAGTCGAGCAAGACGCCGTCGTACGTCGCGCGCTGGCAAGTCGGTGGACGTCGGAAGACGAAGACGTACCGGACCAAGGCGCTCGCCGAGAACTTCCTTTCCGATCTCCGACAGGCGGCCAAACGCGGCGAGGCCTTCGATACGGAGACGTGCCTCCCCGAGTCGATGACCAAGGCCAAGAACGCCGCAACCTGGTTCGCGTTCGTACAGGCGTACACCGTCGCCAAGTGGCCTCACCTTGCCGCCAAAAGCCGGGACAGCATGACCGATGCGCTGGCGACGGTCACTCCGGCGTTGACCAAGGATGAGCCAGGTCGGCCTGACGCCGAAACGCTGCGAAAGGCGCTCCGGCGGTGTGCGCTCCTGCCCGAGGGCCGTCGCGCTGAGCTGGACGCCGAGATGAGTGCGGCGCTGCGCTGGCTGGAGCGTGCATCGCTGTCGGTGCGGGCGTTGGAAGACGCGCCTACGGTCCATGCTGCGCTGAGCGCCCTGTCTCTAAAGATGGACGGCAAGCGTGCGGCCACGACGACATATAGACGGAAACGCGCCGTCTTCTACAACGTCATCGAGTACGCCGTCGAGCTGGATGAACTCGATGACAACCCGCTCGACAAGATCAAGTCGAAGCGCCAGAGTCTGAAGATCGCCCAAGAGGTCGACAGACGTTGCGTGGTGAACCCGCAGCAGGCGAGGGAGTTGCTCACGGTCGTGACTTACTGCGGACGTACGCGCGGCTGGCAGATGAGGGCCTTGTTCGCCTGCATGTATTACGGCGGCATGCGCCCGGCGGAGGCCCTCGGACTGCGTGAAACGGACTGCTTCCTGCCTAACGAGGGCTGGGGGAGACTCACGCTTGAGCAGACTCGGCCGGAGGCGGGAAAGCAGTGGACCGATAGCGGAGAGGTCCATGATGACCGCGGCCTCAAGCACAGGGCGGACAAGGAAACGCGACTCGTACCGATCCCGCCGGAGTTGGTCGCGATCCTGCTGGCCCACATCGAGGCGAACGGAACGGCGCCGGACGGCCGGCTCTTCCGTACCTCTAAGGGACGGCCGTTCTCCGCTTCTGCGATCAACGGCGTGTGGGCTCACGCCCGTACGTTGGCATTCACTCCGGTGCAGGTGATCTCGCCGCTGGCCCAGACTCCGTACGACCTCCGGCACGCCGCGGTGTCGCTTTGGCTCAACGCCGGGGTACCTGCTCCTGAGGTGGCGGAGCGAGCGGGGCACAGCGTTGACGTGCTGCTCAAGGTGTATGCGAAGTGCGTAGACGGCCAGCGGGAGATCGCGAATCAGCGAATCGATGCGATGCTTACTGCCTGATTGACGTCTCCGTCTTCGACAGGCCATCAGCTCGTTTGAGGGCCTGTCGGCTTTGGGGCGTCAGTCCCGCCAGACACGCTGACCAGCTCATCTGTCAGACGGCTGGACTTACGACTTGCTAGCTGCGTGTGATTCACACTTTGTGAATCACACAGGATCTCAGAACAAGTCGTTTAATGCAGCATTAAACGTCGGCGTGTCGCGCCAGATTTGCTGTCAGTCGCCGCGAGAGACTGCGGGACGTAAGAGGGCGGCCCTTCGCTTTCAGGTCTCCAGCCATCAAAGGGCGATGGGCCGCCCATGACCAACCCTCGCAAGGAGGTCACATGCAAGAGAATTACGTATCGGTCCAGGGGTCAACCAGCGCCACGCTGGTTATCATCCTCATCATCGTGATCGTCCTGCGCCGGAGGCGGATGCCGGCTGTTGTCTGCCAGGCTGTACCCGGCCTGATTGGGGTCATCGCTACGACTGTCAGGTTGCGTCGCCTGGTGACCAGGCAGACGTTGCAGCAGTTGAGCTAACGTTCCACGTCGGCTGTCGGTGGTGGATTGCATCGCCGACAGCCGACTGCTTGATGGCGAGGCCCCGGCTCGCGGTCCTCGCTGTGCGAACCCACCGCGAGCTTTACTCATCGGACCCTGTACAGGCCTCGAAAACCGTCGCGACCCGCCGGTGTCGCGGTGTTCACCCGGGTATGGGCGCCGAAGGCTTAGTTTCTTAACATGCGGAAAGCACGCCCCCAGCGCATGGTCCCGCCAGAACCGGACGAGCCCGGCCCCACGGGGTCACCGTCCGGGACGGAGCCGAAGTATCCGCGGCCAAAGATCCTCGTCATCGATGCCCCCGAGGTCACGCCTGCGCTACAGGGACGCGGCTATGCCGCCAAGTCCGGATCCTTCGGTCAGCCACTCGCCGTGCCAAAGGAGGCGACGTACCTTCCGCTGTACAGCAGCTGGGACCTTCCCGACTACACCGAACAAGGGATCATCGTCGCCGACCTCGCTAGACCGGCTCTGAAGCCCACAGACGAGCCGTTCGAGCTGCCGGTTCCTGGAGTCAGGTCGATGTGGGCATCCGCGGGGAGCGGCGTTATCGACCCGCGCCCTGGCGCCATGCTGTATGTGCGGGACGCGATGGACCGCATCCACCAGCATGGCGGCGTCTTCATCATCTTCGCCGCCCCGTATTTCAATCCGCGCTACGTCATAAACGAGCGCGACCTTTACGGTCATCTATATGATTACGCTAGCAAGTCGGTCAACACCGACAACTGGAGTCTGCTGTCGGATCTGCGCTGGCTGTCTGTAAGCAACGACATCGGGCGGGAGATGGACGTCGCCGACAACGGAGTCGCGCGGGAACTCGCCATCGAAGGCTACTTTAGCGATGGCGAGTTTAATTGTGTGATCAAGCCGTCTGCATCGATCACTAACCGATGGGCCACCCTGGCAACGAGTAAATACGGCGATCCGGTCGCCGGCGTAATCGGCCCCGATCCAGAAGAAGAGCGCCAAGGCTGGATCTTTATTTTTCCTAAGATTAAACGGCGCGCCGATCTGGTGACCGAATTGGTTGACCGCGTTCTGCCAGCTCTCACGCCTCGTCTGTTTCCCCATGCAGAAGGAACCCGTTGGACGCGCCGACCCGAGTACGACCTGCTACGCGTGAGCGCGCTGAAGGACGAGATAGCCAAGATCGAAGAAACCACCCGGACCCGCGTCCGCGAACTCGAAGAGCAGATCGAGGCTGAACGTAGCCAGTATGGCTTCATGCACGACTTGATCACCGCCAGTGGCGATGACCTCGTACAGGCAGTGATCCAAGCGCTCAGGACAATGGGTTTCAAGGACGTCCGCGACGTTGATGCCGATGCTCAGACTGCGGGGGAGGTCGGCCCGCTTCGAGAGGACGTCCGGATCATGGACGCGGCTGTTCCTGTTCTTGTTGAGGTCAAGGGGATCACTGGGACGCCGAAGGAGGCGAATACGCTCCAGGTCGCCAAGTATCTCGCCCCTCGGATGCGTGAATGGGGTCGTACTGACATCCGTGGCTTGGCGATCGTCAACCATCAACGACACCTTCCGGCCCTGGATCGAGAACATCAGAACGTCTTCCAGGCCGACGTACTTACCAACGCCGAACAGCAGGGCTTCGCTGTGCTGACGACCTGGGACCTGTTCCGTCTGGTCCGCGGCTTCCTTGCTCATGGCTGGCGTCACGAAGAGGTCGCCGACCTGTTTGTGACCCCTGGCCGCCTGCGCCCCACACCGTCGCATTATCAGCTCATCGGCACCGTGGACGGATATTGGCCAAAGGTGTCCGCGCTTGGGCTGCGCCTGGAGTCGGGCGTACTGCGCGTCGGCGACCGCGTCGCCTACGAGCTGCCGGTCGACTTCATCGAGGAGAGCGTGACATCGCTACGCCTCGACGACCAGGCCATCGAAGAAGCGACCGCTGGCGACTATCCGGGTCTTATGACCACCCTTAGTAAACAGCAAGCCCGTGACGGCGTGCGGGTCTACCGAGTAGGAGCCCGAGCCTGAGTCAGGCTGCCGTTTAAGCGCCTTGCGGAGCACTGGTGATGGATACTGCGATGGCTGACCACTGACCTCGACAGACGTCACGATGGGTCATTGCACGGATTTGCGCGACTACCTACCTGTCAGCGGCGGTTGGATCCTGCTATAGGAAGTTTTGTATGAGGAGTTGGTAGGCGCCATTGCCCAATACTCCAACAACTATGTCCCCACAAATAGATGCCAACTTAGAGATTGCTTGCGTGAGGCCGGGTTTGTGAGGGTCTCGCTCGGCGACAGCATTGCTCATCACCCGTCTCGCCTCGACAAGCTCTGGGTCTGACCATGGAATCTCCGATGAGCGAAGCACATCTTTGATATAAGAGAGGACTTGCTCATCGGATAGCTGGACGTACTCTACTTTCTGTTGGTTTCCGGAAATGTCCCCTTCGGCGTAGCTGAAGATTCCTCCGTTGATATTAAAGGTTTGAGAGCGTGACCCTTTTCGGGAAGGGCGTGACATTCTCTTCCTTTCGGCGATACGCTGAGCCTCTGCCTCTGCGGAGGCCAGATGCCAGTCTCGTCCTGAGTCTGTGAGGCTTACCAGGTGCGGCGCCTGCTCTTCCGCAAGTTGCCACCACATTGCGGCCTCTAGTGCCCGGTCTATATCGCGGTCGAGATGATGGCTGCCTAGCCTCTCTCTGGTCGCCTCTATCGTTGCCTCGGGACCTTGGTCATAGAGTACGTCAATTAGCTCGTAGAGGGCCGCCGCTGCCCGCGGCTCGTCCTCTCCGTTGCTGCGCAACCACCTCTCATCGACTTGGGAGGTGATGATCTTTTTCTCTGGGTGTGAGCTGATTGAACTTCCGTCTGCGAAGGCTATCGCCTGCCTATTGCCATTGATTTTATATGTAGCAATCACTAGGTGATATCGGACGTCGAGAGTTGGGTCATTGCCGGGGGATCCTTGTTCCCGGCAATGTTTCGCGTGCTCGGTTTCTTCACAAGCCAGCGTATGGGCGACCACGCTGCTGGCGGGTACGGTCTTCCCTCTCGGTGCCTTGTTCACGGTCAGGCGCCGCCGCAAGATAATGAGTAGAAAACCATGAGCTGCCTCCGCTGTCGCGCCTCCGCTCATTGCGTAGACGATGCCTATGGAGGGGCCGGCGGCAAGTACAACAAATATTATGCGCCAGACAATAGAGGATACTGTGCAGAAGATAAGCAACCCGCAGACCACATAGCAGGCGATCCCGGATGCTATGCGTATAGCATCCTCCGATATTTCTGGGACGCGCGGCACGCACTTGATAAGATCAATGGCCTCGATTCGAGTGCTGGTAGGGCGAGGGTCTCTTCGTGGCACCTCTGCCGCCTTCCACGTGTCGCCGCGTCGGGTGCGTCGCATATGGGCACCAGCGCGACACTTTACATGAAGGGGGCAGGTTCTTCGCTAGAAAACGTGCAGGGGGAAGTGTTCTTGAATTTCGATCACGCATTAAATGTTTTGAAGGCATGTCCGCATTGCTGGAGCGGCCCTACCGCTAACCATCTGGGTCGAACAAGAGTTCGCGAGCCGGACCAATCTCGGTGATCGGCTAGCGAACGGAGGTCGAGGGGGCAGTCGGGCGCGTAGAGCGAAGGAGGAGCAACTGTCGGCTCTGGCGGCTCCGCCTGCTTCTGGGAAGTTGGGACACTCGGTGGCGGATCACGTGGGTATCGTGAACCTCCTGCCACACACAAAGCTTGCCGAGCAGCCGTACGGCGGCCAGGTCTCCGCACGTCTCGATGTGAGGCTTATCGGAGTTCTCTGGACTGTCCATGCGATGAGCGCGACATAGTCCGTCTTCCGGCAGCCACGAGCCACGCACCTCGCGATGCATGGCGTCCTGGCGGCGCGGAGGTGGTTCGCCCGTGGGTTCGTAAGGCAACCTGCCAAGCTCTTTATGGCGGCGATAAACACAAGCCACTTGCGCGGCATTTGTGCAGCGCTGCACAACATTTGTGCTATTTGGTAACGTCGCTTAACGTCTCCGGGTAGGTACCGCACCTACAGTCTTTGGGGAGGACATCATGTTTGTTCGTTGTACTCTTTGCCGTGGCTCCATTGGTCTTTGAGATGACGCTGAGCTTTACGGGCACACCGACGACGGACAGGAAATCTCGGCACATGTGGAATGCGACGCCGATGTGTTGGCGGTCGTTGGGGACAAGCCCCCGTTCGGCATCATCTTCGCGTAGTCCCGCACCGGACAGCACGCCGGTCCCGCGAGCTTATAGGCGCCCGAAATCCCCGGGACGACCCTAGTCGGGCTCCGGGGCTGCCTGCGGCAGTAGACGTTAACCTTCATCCCCGCACGGCCGCCGCTTCGCGGGCCGCGCATCTGTCGCGGAGGCACCCCGAGAGGCTGGCCGCCATCGGCGTTGCGGTCATTGCACGGATATTGCACGACCACCTACAAGCGGCTACCTCGGGTGGCACACGGCTGCATATGCCCGCTCGGGCTTCAGCGGCGTCAGTGCTGGTCATCAGACGATTCGGCTGGTCACGGCCTACGTGAGGCGGGTGGCGCCGAGAGCAAGATCCGCTTTAGGAAACCGTTGCTCTATCCCCTGAGCTACGAGGGCTTGACCTGCGAAGACATCTGACCGACCAGAGAGGTTAACCACTGCTGGCCCGCGTTCTCTGACTGGCCCTTGCTGGCCCGCGAACAGCCTAGCGCCCTGGGGGCTCCCGTATCGAATGGGAACGGCCCCCGACTCTGACATGAGCTCTGCACGGGGACGGTGCCCGCCGTCCACACCAACATCAGCAAGGCCGGGCGGGGGCCCCGACCGCCGCGGCTGGGTCCAGAGCGCTGTTATTTGTCGCATGCCGCCACTCTCTGACCGGTCAGCGGCTTGAGCTTCCGGGCAGATGACTACGCCACTGTTCTGGCCGAGAGTTCGACGATAGCCATCAGTTCCTCCCGGGTGGAGCCGGCGCTGGCCTGCACGGCGAGTCCTTGGCCGACGGTGGCGACGTAGCGGGCGAGAGTGCTGGGGCTCTGGTCGGCGCGAAGGCCGCCCTCGGCTTTCAGCTGTTCGAACCGGTGCTCCAGCGCATCTTGGGTGGCGCGGCGCAGAGCGGCCAACAGGTCGGTGACCTCATGCTCACCCTCGCGGCAGGCGGTGCCGCCCTGGATAGTGAGGCACCCCACGGGGCAGTCCGGCTCAGTGGCGCTCTCAATGACACCGGTCAGGAACTGACGGACGACCGACTCGACGTCGGGACAGGCGAGTGCCACCTGGACGACACGGCCGTTCAGCTCGGCGTACCGCCGCACAACACGCTCGAACAGCTCCTGCTTTGACCCGAACGCCTTGTACAGGCTCGGCGGATTGATCCCGATCGCGGCGGTGAGGTCAGCGACCGTCGTCGCCGTGTAGCCCTGCCGCCAGAACAGCTCGAGGGCGCGATCGACCGCTTCGTCGAGATCGAACGCCCGAGGCCGGCCCCGACTGCGCTTTCGCGACAAGGGGAACCCGTCGGCGGGCTTCTCCAGGTCAGGCGTGGTCATGGCGCCATCCTATCGCCGCCGCACCCCCACTGGACAAGGTTGGATAGTGAGCGCTACATTAACGGCATCGACTTTTGTATCGACAGCTACACAAACGAGGCGCTGGCGAGCAGGACAGCCAGGACGGCCCGGGCCTACATGGGACCGGACTGCCTCCGCGTTTCACGTAACAGACATGTCGTCTGCCCTGACCAGGGAGATCGAGCTGTCTGACCACCGACTTCGGGAGAGCACTGACGTGAGTAACTTCACCGGCAAGACCGCCCTGATCACCGGATCGACCTCGGGCATCGGCCGAGGCATCGCCGACAAGCTGGCCGGCTCCGGCGCCCGCGTCCTGATCACCGGCCGCGACGTCGAGCGCGGCAACGATGCCGTCGCTGAGATCCGGGCCGCCGGCGGTAAGGCCGACTTCATCGCCGCTGACCTGCACGATGCCACCAGCGCGAAGGCCCTGGCCGCCGAGGCGGTGGCTCTGGCCGGTGAGATCGACATTCTCGTCAACAACGCGGGCATCTTCATTCTCGGGCCGACCGCACAACTCACGGAGGACGACTTCGACGCGACGTACAACATCAACGTCAAGGCTCCGTACTTCCTGGTCGCGGCGCTGGCTCCGGCAATGGCCGAGCGCGGGCACGGCGCCATCATCAACATCACGACCGCTTTCGCGGAAAAGGGTGCGGTGGGTCCGGCGGTCTACGGCTCCTCCAAGGCGGCAGTGGGCCTGCTCACCAAGTCGTGGGCGGCCGAGTTCGGTCCCAGCGGTGTCCGGGTCAACGAGGTCAGCCCCGGCACGGTGCTCACCGAAGGTACGCAGCGGGTGTTCGGCGAGGCCGTCCACGATTTCTCCAAGGGGACTCCGGCGGACCGCGTCGGCACGCCGGGGGAAATTGCCGCTGCCGTGGTCTTCCTGGCCTCCGATGAGGCGTCTTACATCCACGGCGCGAGCCTCGCGGTCGACGGAGGAATGGCCATCTGATTCGCCTTTCAGGGCGATGGTCAGACCGGCCGGCCTGTCTCGACGGGCTAGCCGTTTCCCCGCTGAACGAGTCTCCGGGCCGGTTTTTCGGGCGGGCCGGGCTGGCGATGGCCAGGCTGTGCAAGACGGCCGGGAGCAAGAGCGAACTGATCTGATCGGCCGGCGAGGACGCAGGCCGCTCGAACCTGGGTCGCCGATCTGCAAACGCGCAACGTCCGCGTCAGTCGTCAGCCCGGCCCCGGTCGATCAGCTACTACCCGAACCAATTTGAGGTCGGTCAGACCAGAACGACAGTCTCGCCACGGCTCTAGTCGCCGCTGTTCAGGGCGGACTGCTCCGGAGCCGGGTACGCCGGTCCGCGCATCGCTGGAGGCGGCAATCGATCACATCGCGTACCTGCGCGAGGCGGTGGCGTCAGCCGCAACGCCATCGCCTGCCTCGCCCTCCCAGCAGCCAGCGTGATCCATGGCCGTTCGGCTGGGCATTCCAACTCCATCTAACAGCCGCCCAGAGCGGCGAGGAGACCATTATGAACACGACCAATCAAGTCACCCCGCAATCGGCGGGAGCTCTGACCTTCAGCCCCGACGGGGTCCTCTTCCTCGGCGACAACAAGCTCGGAGCCGTCTTCGCCTTCGAGACCGAACCCGGTCAGGCGCCCGCCTCGCTGGATCCCTTCCTCTTCGAGTCGATCGACGAGAAGATCGCCGCAACGCTGGGCGTAACGGCGAAAAGCCTGGTGTTCACCGGGATGGCCGTCCACCCGGTGACGCGCGAGCCATACCTGTCAGTCGGCGTACGCAACGGCGATCGCCTGGAGCCTGCGGTCGTGAGCGTCTCGCTCACCGGCGAGGTCCGCCCGTTCGACCTCTCAACGTCGAAAGTGACGGTGCACCGGCTGTCCGACGTTCCCGACGAGGGCAAGACCTTCAAGTCGAGGGCCGGCACTTTCCCAATGCCACCGGCGGCCTTCTTCGAGGAGAAGGCGCGCACGCCGCTACGATCCATGACGATCGTGGACCTGAAGTTCCACGCCGGAGACGTGTACGTCGCCGGCGTCTCGAACCAAGAGTTCTCCTCCACGCTGCGGCGGATCCCCTACCCGTTCACCGGGACCGCCAGCGAGACCCAGCTGGAGATCTACCACCTCGCCCACGGCACATACGAAACGCGTGCGCCGATCCGGGCCATGCAGTTCGCCACGATTGACGGCCAGGACACACTCATCGCCGCCTACGCCTGCAGCCCGCTGGTCACCATTGCGGTCTCAGAGCTGAAGCACGGCGCGAAGGTGAGGGGCAAGACGATCGGTGACATGGGCAACGGTCAACCCATCAGCATGGTCGCCTACCGTGACGGCGAGGGGGACAAACTGTTCGTCACCAATGCCGGCCGCGGCCCCATGGCGATCCCACTGGCCGGGATCGCCTCCGCAGAAGGCTTCACCCCCGCGAACCGGCCGACCGAGGGACCGATGCTGGACCAATCCCCCTATATGCCGGCCGGGCCGGTCGGCAAGCAGGTGCTGTTCGTCGGATCGTCGCTGCGGGCGGATCTGTTCAGTGACCGCTTCTTCGTCTCGCTGACCCGCTACGCGGATACCGGCGATCTGACGCTGGAGACCCTGATGGTCGCCCCGATGCCCGCACGACTGGACAAGATCTGGGTGGAGATGGATTTCCCGGGCACCCAGAGTGCGCACAAACTGCCGGCGTGAACGGCAGGTTCGAACCTTGCGCGCGCCAGAAATACGTATCAAGCCTTCCCCTGAGATGGCGATCCGCATCTCTCCGCAAGCTGCGGTCCTGCCCGCGAACACCCTGCGTTTCTACCTCTATTTTCCGAGACCAGCAGAGGCGCACTTCGACCGTGCCCACCTCTGGCTACTGAACGAGGAAGAACAGGAGGTGCATGACCCCTTCCTCGTCCTGTCGCAAGAGCTCTGGTCGGTTGACGGGCGCCGCCTGACGGTCCTGATGGAACCGGGAAGGATCAAACGCGGTCTTGGAGCGGACCCGTCTCACGAGCCGGCACTGGTCGTCGGACGGACCTACAGCCTTGTCGTCACGGCGCTCGGGCAAACAGCGCGCCATACCTTCCGCGTAAGCAATCCGGTCTTGGAGGCGATCGACGAGACCCACTGGCGCCTCGCCTCCCCGACAACGGGGAGCCTCGAATCCGTCGTCGTGCACTTCGGCAGGATCATGGACGCCGCCCTTTGCGAGGACGAGATCGCAGTCCTGACCCCTTCAGGAAAGGTCATTCAGACGCGCACGTCACTCGCACCGGACGGAACCACAGCGCGACTCACCCCGAACCACCCGTGGCCCGCCGGGAAGCACCGCCTCGTCGTCTCTGAACGTCTCGAAGACGTTTGCGGCAACAGGGTGGGCGAGGCCCTGGACCACGACCTGGGGACGGGCGGACCACCGCGAGCCGGAATGATCAACTTCACGACGCGCAGCATCATCGCGCCCCCATCTGCTCAGACGGTGAGCTGATGCTGCCGGGACGCGGAGAAGCGCAGCACCCAGTGGTCCATCCCGGCGATGACTGAGGACAGAGTAGGACACGCTACGTCAGAGGCAAGGCCAGGAGGCCGCGCGTCCAGTCGGCCGGCGCGCCGTGCGGCCTCGACGGCTGGTGGCGGTTCGTCACGGTGCACCATCACGGCTCGCCGTCGGGCGGGACGGCACGGCTTGCCATGGTCGTTGTCCCGCCGGGCAATGACCACCTGGTCGGCAACGACGGGGCGTGGACGGCGGAAGCGATTGGCCAGGCCGGCGGTACGCCCTACGCCCAACCTATTGCCGTGACGGTGACCCGCCGATGGCCGCACGGCTGACGCGATCCGGCCACTTTATTTTTTAATGTTGTGATCAATGCCAATGTATCTTTAGAGTGTCCATGATCAAGAAGGGGGACTCTAGGTGTCTGAAGGTAAATCCGAACTCCCGCCGTGGCAACAGATCATGGAAGGCGTCAATAGCTTCATCCTGAACTCGGTGCTGGGGCGAGAGGGTAGCGTTTTCATCGGCAACGCCTGGCAGGTTCTGCTGGAGAAGGCGCCGATCGAAAAGCGTAAGACCCGAGAAGGCTGGAAGCAGCCAGGATGGCAGCAGACTCCCGCAGGCCTTCCCGATTCGTGTAGATACATGCCAGAAACAACTGATCGTCAGGGTTATGTCACGAGCGGGCTCGAGAAGCTAACCCGAAACCCGGCCTTTTTTGGGGTATGCAACGACTTTGCGTGGGTCGTAACCAGCGCCCTAGTGACCAGGAGGTTCACCGGCAAGTACAGCAAGCAGGCGGCGCTCCTGCCATCGGGCACCCGCGTGGAAGTATTCGGCATCACCGGAATCCACCAGGACAAGCATTTGTTCACGGTCGTGAACCGCGCCAGGGACGGCGAGGAGAACGACTATAAGACGTGGGGCCCGGACTGCTATGTCATCGATCAGTGGTATGCGCTTCAGACGGCAACCCAGCCCGTCAAATTTCTGGTCGAAGGGCCATTCTACGATACGGAGTTCGTCGCTTGGTGGGATGCCACTGTGCCGGGCACCAGAATATCGAACGCGCCGAGCGGAAAGCCTCAATCCAATTCGTTCAAAGCAATGAACGAGTTCGTCGCAGGCGAGTTTTGATACCGTAGACGGCATTCATTACTCGCTGCCCGACGGCCTGCTGTTTATCGACCTCCATCTCGCGGAGCCGGTAAGCCAGAAATCCGGCGGACGTAGCGGACCTTCCAACGTCGGGCCGGTTGATGCGCCCCGAGCCGGACCGCCCCCGGTGCCGTTGTCCAAGGGACTCCGAACTCGACCGCCGGGTCTCTAGCCTCGATCGATGCCCTGCGGGTTGGCTTGGGGTCGTGCTGGAGCTCCGTTCAAGCAGGGTGTGTGCCGGTCTTGTCCGGTCCACGCCGAAGAACCCCCACGGACCTAGAAGCCCGTGCTCAGGGAGACTCCCTGGCGCTGCCGTACGACAGTTACCTGACGCCGGCCGCATGGGCGAGCACTCGGTCGAGTGAAGGTGGGGCGCGGTTGAGATCGACGGCATTGGCGAGCAGGTGCCCGTAGCGATGTTTTCGGCCCGAGCGGCTTCCGAGGAAGCGGTGCAGTTGGTCGTGTGTGCTCCGGCCGCGCTGGGCGGGCTGTCGTTGCAGGGTTCGGAACGACCTCAGCTCGCCCTCCTCCTCGATGATCCGCTCGACCTCGTCGGTGCCGAGAGCGCGGATCAACTCGTCTTCCAGATCGGCAGAGCACCGGAAGAAGCCGAGTTCCTCCATCTCCACCTGGGACCCCGGCCCGAGACCGGCCCGTTCGAGGCCGCGTCGGATGCAGCCCTCCTCGGCGGCGTCATACAGACCCGCCAGTCTGGCGCGCAGCCCTCGCGGACCATAGTGGTCGAGGAAATGGCCGATGTTCGTCGCGCCTTTCATGGCCAGAACGCGGACCCCTTCGGCGTCCAGGTCACGGCCGCGCCGGCGGGCCAGCGTCTCCAAGGCATACAGGTCGCTCAATCCTTCGACAAGGATGATGACCCCATAGGCGTCGGCATCACCGGCCATCGTCGTCGTTTTGCGCATCTCCGTGCCTCCTACCCGATGATTGTCCGACAGGACGGCGGATAACAAGCTACGGCGTTCGGCCGCGCTTGGCGCCGGGGCTCCGCCGCTCCCAGAGACCCTGCGAGCCGAAGCGCTCGGTTTCCGCTGGCGCAGGAGCACTCCGGACGTGGATCCGGTTCGCGTACGGTCCGAGCAAGGCCCTTCACCGGCGTGACATGGGCGTGCGTGTGCCGCATGGCCACGCGAGCGAGGCCGCGGCGTTCGATCGGTAACCAGGGTCGAAGGCAACGTGTGGCGCCTCCGGCGTCGGTATCCAAAGAGCTGGTCCGGGGCCTCCGTACGAGATCGGCCGGGCGAAGAGATGGCAACGGGACCCCGCCAGTTAGCGCCAATGACGACCCATTTCCCCGGGGGCCGTAAACGAACGAAAATTACAGGCTTTCCCGGTGTTATACGTCACAGCTCCCCACCCAAGCCACTTCTCAGCTGCGCAAAGAGCGCCACTCGGCGGCGATGTACGCGAAGGTCACTGATCCACACTTTCGTCTTATCAGGGGCTAAACAGGCTTCAAAGACCTATCACTGAGAATCGCAGGATAAGGCCGTATATGTGAGGTAGAGTCGACCTTCACCAATGATCACTGGTTGCTTTTGTTTGATCACCTTACGAACCGTACGGTGCGGCAATCCGTCCGTCCCCCGAGGTGGGCCGGGCCATCAGACGAGAACCAGGAGACGCCATGGCGCCGCGTCAACATGGGAGACAGACGGCGTACGGTCGCAGGCCGAACCCGAACCCGAACCCGATCGCCGGACTCTGGCGAGCCCTGGGCCTGACCGCCGCCTCAGCCGTCGTGTGGGGTCTCGCGCACGTCACAGTGGGCCGGCGTGCCGTGGGCTTCAGTCTCATGGGGCTGCTCGCGGTGCTGATCTTCGGCACTGCCACGGCGGCGCTGGCGTTCCAGGATCGTCTCAAGCAGATGGTCGTCCAGGGTTTCTGGCTGAACGTGTTCATCGCGGGCATTCTCGTGCTCGCGGCGGTATGGGCGTTAGTCGTCATCCGCTCGTTCCAGATCCTGCGACCCCCCGGCCTGCCGACCGCGATGCGGGTCACCTCCGGCGCGCTCGTGGTGATCATGGCGCTGATGGTCTGCACCCCACTCGTCTACGCGGCGAACGCGACGTACGTCCTGCGCGACACGCTCTCGAGCATCTTCCCCGGCGACGACAAGTCCGGTGCCAAGGTCAACGCGTCCAACCCCTGGAAGAACAAGCCGCGCGTCAACATCCTGCTGCTCGGCGGTGACGGCGGTAAGGACCGTACGGGCATCCGTACCGACAGCATGACCGTGGCCAGCATCGACACCAAGACCGGCAACACCGTCCTGCTCAGCCTGCCGCGGGCGCTCTACAAGTTCCAGGTGCCGCCACGGATGCGGTCGGTCTGGCCCAACGGCTACACCGGCGACTACGGGCCGAACGGCACCTGCCCGCTTGGCGCCTGCCTGCTCAACGAGCTCTACATCCAGGGTGAGAAGCGCCATCCCGAGCTCGAGCCGAACTACAAGGCGGGGCAGCGCGGTCCCCACCTCCTCGAGGACGTCATCGGCTACCTCACCGGGCTGACGCTCGATTACTACGTGCTGGTCAACCTCGACGGGTTCAAGGACATCGTGGACGCCATGGGAGGGGTACGGGTGAACGTGAAGTCGGCGAACGGCCACCCGCTCCCCATCGGCGGTGACGCGGATCGGGGCATCCCCGTGGCCGGTTACCTCAAGCCCGGCTGGCAGCACTTGGACGGCGAGCATGCCCTCTGGTACGGCCGGACTCGTCACGCCGATAGCGACTTCCGCCGGATGGACCGCCAGAAGTGTCTGATGAAGGACATCGCGGACCAGGCCGACCCGCAGAAGGTCGTCACCCACTTCGAGAAGCTGGCCCACGCCGCGAAGAAGACGATCTCCACCAACATTCCGGCCACGCTCCTGCCGGCTCTGGTGAAGCTGTCCGGCACGGTGAAGCACGGTGCCGACATCAGCAGCCTCTCGTACGACCCGGACAAGATGCCCGGCTTCCACACCAACCGTCCGGCCGATGGGGCGATGGTCCTGGTCATGCGCCGCGCGGCCGCCAGGGCCATCGCCGCGAGCACGAAGCCGCCGCCGAGTGCCGCCCCGAGCTCGACGCCGGCCACGCGCAGGAAGACGACGACCTCCGGCTCGGTCTCCCTGAAGAACGCCTGCTGAGGACGGCTTTTACCGGACCAGCCGGCCGAGCAGAGCCGAGGAGGTAGTGATCCCCACCGCCGCGGCGACCAGGAGCACGCCGATGTCGAGGAGCAGGTTGCCCGGCGTCCCGATGAGCAGGTGGCGCAGCGCGTCGACCTCGTACGACAGCGGGTTGATGTGGCTGATCACGCGCAGCCAGCGGGGCATGAGATCGACGGGGTACAGCGCGTTCGACCCGAAGAACAGCGGCATCGTGATCGCCTGGCCGATGCCCATCAGGCGGTCGCGGGACATGGCCAGGCCCGCGATGGTCATCGACAGGCACGAGAAGAACGCGGTGCCGAGCATCACGATCACGACGACGCCGAGCCAGCGCAGCGGGTTGAGCGTCAGCGTCACCCCGAGGATCGCCGACAGTACGAGGATGGCGACGGCCTGGGTGAGCGCCCGCATGCCCGCCGCGAACGCCTTTCCGGTGACGAGCGCGGCGCGCGGTGTGGGGGTGACCAGGAGCTTGGCCAGTACGCCCGCGTCGCGTTCCCAGATGATCTGGATCCCGTAGAAGATCGCGATGAAGAGCGTGGACTGCGCGAGGATCCCCGGTGCGAGGTAGTCCAGGTACGGGACCTTCCCGGTGGGGATGGCGCGCAGGCGGGAGAACGTCTCGCCGAAGATCAGCAGCCACAGGGCGGGCTGGATCGCGCGGGTGTAGAGCTCGGTCCGGTCGTGCCGGATCTTCTGGAGCTCGACGACGCACATCGCGACCACCCGCGCCGGCAGCAGGCGCCAGGTGATCCAGGACGGCGGGTCAGCCGAGCCGGCTGGCGGTACGGCGGGTACGGCGTGCGTCACGGAAGTCGTCTCCTGGTTCGTCGAGTTGGTCGCCGGTGTAGGTGCGGAACACCTCCTCGAGCGTGGCTCCGGGTTCGAGGTCGGACTTGAGATCGGCCGGCGTGCCCAGTGCCCTGATCCGCCCGCGGTGCATGAGCGCGATCCGGTTGCAGTACTGGTCGGCCTCGTCCATGTAGTGCGTGGTCACCAGGACGGTCATGCCGGTGGCACGGCGCACCTCCTGGATGCGCTCCCAGACGCTGTCACGCGCCACCGGGTCGAGCCCGATCGTCGGCTCGTCGAGGATGAGCAGCCGCGGTGCGCTGATCAGGGCCTGGGCCAGCTCGAGCCGGCGGATCATGCCACCTGAGTACGTCTGCGCGCGCCGCTCGGCCGCGTCCGCGAGACCCACGGAGGACAACACCTCGCGTACGCGCTCCCGCCGGGCGGACCGCGGGACGTCGAAGAGCCGGGCGAACAGCTCGACGTTCTCCCGGCCGGTCAGCGCGCCGTCCGCGGACAGCTGCTGCGGCAGGTAGCCGATGGTGCGGCGGACCGCCATCCGGTGGCGGGACACGTCACGCCCGAACACCTCGACCATCCCCGGACCGGCCGGAAGCAGGGTGGTGATCAGGCGGATCGTCGTGGTCTTGCCCGCGCCGTTCGGGCCGAGCAGCCCGAAGATCTCGCCCTCGACCACATCGAGATCGATGTCGTCCACGGCCACGGCACCGCCGAACGAGTGCCGCAGACCCCGGCAGACGACCGCGTACGTGGTGTTCTCGTCACTCATCTTCGACCCCCAGAGGTGTCATTCGGCCGAGCTTCGGCCGGCTCCTGCAGGCTGGTCAGCAGCCGCCCGAGCGCGGGCAGTGCGGCCGCGATCGCCGCCCGGTCCTCGGCCGGCAACTCCTGGATCCGTGTGCCGACCAGCCGCGCCCGGCGATCGCGCCAGTCCGCCATGTGCCGCTGCGCCGCGGGCGTGAGCTCCAGGCGTACGGCCCGGCGGTCCTCGGGATCGGTCTCGCGGCGCAGCATCCCGGCGGCGAGCAGCTGGTTGACCAGGGTGCTCACGGAGTTGTCGGCGAGACGCAGCTCACGCGCTGCGGCGGCGACGCTGATCCCGGGACGTCCGCCGACGACGGCCATCAGCTCCACCTGCGCGGGACGGAGCCGGGGCGGCACCTCTTCACGCAGCCGCCGCCGTACGAGCCGCCGCATGGCCGCGTTCACGGTCATGAGCTCGTCGGCCAGCCGTACCCCTTCATCGGTCACCAAATCAGATTACCTCTTAATAAGAGGTAATTAATAGACCTACTTCATCACCTGGTCAGAGGGGGTGATCGCCGACGGAAAGGGACGGCTGCGTCAGGCGGACTCGCGGACGATGAGCTTGGTCGGCAGGATGACGGGCTCGGTCGGCGGGTCGGCGGCGAGCAGCATCTGGACGATGCAGGCGGCGACCTCGACGACCGGCTGGCGGACGGTGGTGAGGGGCGGTTCGCTGAACCTGGCGAGGCCGATGTCGTCGAAGCCGGCCACCGCGACGTCATCGGGGACCCGCCGGCCCGCCGAACGCAGCGCGCCCAGTGCGCCGATCGCCATCAGGTCCGAGGCGGCGAAGACCGCGTCGATCCCGGGATCCTCGGCCAGCAGCAGCCGCATCGCGGCCGCCCCGGACTCGCGGGTGAAGTCGCCCGTCGCCACGAGTGGCGCGCGGCCCGCGTCGGCCAGTGCCGCCCGGTAGCCGTCGAGGCGGTCCTGCGCGGCGGTCATGTCCGGTGGGCCGCCGATGGTGGCGATGCGACGCCGGCCCAGGCCGATCAGGTGCTCCACGGCGTCTCGTGCGCCGCCGTGGTTGTCGCAGTCGCAGTACGGCACCGGCAGCGAGGACACCGGCCGCCCGTGGGAGACCATCGGCACCCGTGAGCGGCCCAGCGTCGCCGGCAGCGGGTCCGCGCCGTGCATCGACAGCAGGATCACCCCGTCGACGTGGCCGCCCGCGACGTACCTCTCCACCCGGGCGTGGCCGGCGGGGGACGAGGCCAGCATCAGGAGGACCTGCCGGTCGGCCGCCTCCAGCTCCTGGCTCACCGCGCGGATGGCGGCGGAGAAGAACGGGTCGTCGGAGAAGACCCGTGACGGCGGCTCGGAGACGACCAGGGCGATCGAGTCGGTGCGCTGGGTGACCAGGCTGCGGGCCGCGGAGTTCGGGATGTAACCGAGCTCCTCGACGGCCTGGATGACGGCGGCACGCACGCCGGGCTTGACGTTCGTGGCGCCGTTGACGACACGGGACACCGTGGCCCGCGACACCCCGGCCCGCGCCGCCACCGCTTCGAGTGTGGGTCGCCTCATGTGGTTCCGCCCCTGTCATGCGCCCGTTCCAGGAAAGACCTTACGAGATGACGGGACGCCCCCGGCCGGTCTGAGCCGGGGGCCGCGGCGCTCACTGGTCCGTCCACGACGCGATCAGCTCCCGCGCCTGGCGTGTGCGGGTCAGCAGGCGTTCGTCGGCGCGCAGTTCGGCGCCCGGGTCGCCGAGGTGGACGGGGAGCCGTTCGCGACGGTCGATGATCGCCTCCAGCGCGGGTACGACTGGCCGGGCGGCCGCTCCCATGGCGACCAGGGTCTTCAGTGCGTACGGCGCGCAGCAGTGGTCGTCGAGGTAGTCCGGCAGCACTCGAAGGAGCCTTTCGGCCATCGCCGGGCCGTCATGGCGCCAGATCAGAGGCGCCGTACGCACCTGCGCCGGGCCCGGCCGGTCGAAGAACCGGTGGAGCTGATCCGCCTGGCGTCCCGTCAGCCCGCCCCGGTCCAGCAGCAGGCCGAGCAGTTCGGGACCGATCGGGCACCGGCGGGGGTCGTACGGGAGAGCGCCGAGGTAGGTGTCGGCGTACGCCCGGTCGCCCGTGATGCGGACCAATGCGGGTACGGCGCCGTCGCCGAGCGATTCCAGCAGCGGCACCGCGGCGGCCGCCCTCGGGCCGATGTGCCCGAGCGCGCGTACGAGACCGGTGACGCGATGATCGTGACCGGGTTCGCCGATCGCCTGCCGGAGCAGCGCGACCAGGGCGGGTACGGCGGGTGTGGCCGCCGGGCCGAACCCCGCGACGCCGACCGCGGTAAGCAGTGCCGGGCAGATCCGTCCTGGTCCGCACCGTTCCGGGTGCCGGGCCGCCGCCGACAGCAACGCGTCGAGCAGAGGGTGACGGCCGGGCGCGGCGATGGCCTCGACCGCCTCACCCAGACCGTACGGCCAGGTACGCGGGGGATGGGCGAGGATCCGGCAGAGAGCGGGCAGGGAACGTACGTCGCCGATGCGGGCGAGGGCCGGTGCGGCATGGACGTCCGCCCCCGGTACGTCGAGGAGGTCGGCCAGCCGGTCGGCGGCGAGTTCGGAGGCGGCGAGGGACTCGCACAGGACCTCGGCCTCGCCGGCCGAAAAGTGCGCCGTGATGAACGGGGTGAGCAGGGCGGGTGCGGCACGCCACCGCCTCATTGACTCGCGGGCCAGATCGATCCCCGCCCGCCGTACGAGTGGTCGTGGGTCGCCGAGCAGGACCTCGACGTCGGGATCGGCGGGGAGCGCGAACAGCCGGTGCGCGGTGGGGGTGGCCGGTGACATGACCGGCTTCCGGTGGCTCATCGAGCCGGGCGGAGCTTGCCCTTTCTGTAGATCATGCCCAAATGATGAGCCGCGTCCGGGACGAGCGCAAGGGGTCGCGGCTCGAAGATCGGGCGATGGGAGTCCCGTCGCCGCCGAAAACCAGGGACGCCGCGCGGAAAGGGCCCGCCAGGCGGGCCCTTCCGGGGTGCCCGGTGTCAGCCGGCGGGTGTCAGGTACCCGTCCTCCGGGGCCGGGTCGGCCTCTTCGAGGTGTTCGGGGATGACCTTGGGGACGGTGCGGAGGGCGAACAGGGCGGCCAGGCCGGTCAGCGCGGAGAGCCCGGCGCTGCAGAGGACCGCGGTGTGCATCCCGTCCACGAACGCGTGCTGGGCGGCGCCGGTGACCTGCGTGGCGAGCCGTACGGGCAGGGTGGCGGCGATCTCGAGGGCGCCCCCGATCGAGTCACGGACACCGCGGTCGGCACCCGCGGGCAGACCCTCGGGGAGCCGGAGGCTGGTGCGGTACGCGGCGGTCAGGGCGCTGCCGAGTACGGCCAAGCCCAGGGCGCCGCCGAGCTCGGTGGCGGTCTCGGAGATCGCGGAGGCCGCGCCCGCCCGGTCCTTGGGCACCGAGGCCAGGATCGTGTCGCCGGTGACGGTCATCGCCATCCCGACGCCCAGGCCGCACGGGATCATCGCGAGCAGGAGCGTCCAGTAGTCCGACTCGGTGCCGGTCAGCGTGTACAGCGCGAACCCGACGGCGGAGATCGCCAGGCCGAGCGCGACGACACGGGCGCGGCCCATCAGGGTGATCAGCGGCGCGGCCAGCGCCGCTCCGCCGACCGCCGCCGCGACGCCGCCCGGCAGCCCGGCCAGGCCGGCCTGCAGCGGTGACCAGTGAAGGACGAGCTGGAAGTACTGGGAGAAGACCAGGGACTGCGCGACCAGCGCGAACATGGCGAACAGGTTCGCGCCGATCGACCCGGAGAACGCCGGGTTACGGAACAGCCGGATGTCGATGAGCGGCACGGACAGCCGGGACTGCCGCCACACGAACGCCGCCAGCCCGATGACGCCGATGACGAAGCCGACCCCGACCTTGGTCTCGGCGATGCCGCTGTGGCCGGCCTCGGTGATGGCGTAGACGACGCCCAGGACACCGATGATCGACAACGGCACACTCGGCACGTCGATGCGGCCGGGGCGGGGGTTGCGCGACTCGGGCAGCACGAACAGCCCGGCGACGAACACGACGGCCATGATCGGCACGTTGATGAGGAACACCGATCCCCACCAGAAGTGGTCCAGCAGGGCTCCGCCCATGATCGGTCCGAGCCCCACCCCGAGCGCGCCGATGCCGCTGCCGATGCCGACCGCCGTGGTGCGCTCCTTGGCGTCGGTGAACACGTTGCGGGTGAGCGACAGCGTGGACGGCATGATGGTCGCGCCGGCGATCCCGAGCAGGGCCCGCGCGGCGATCAGCATCTCCGGACTGGTGGCGTACGCGGTCAGCGCCGACGTGGCGGCGAACGCGGCGGTGCCGATGAGCAGCAGTTTCTTGCGGCCGATACGGTCGCCGATGCCGCCCATGGTGACGAGCAGCCCGGCGAGCGCGAAGCCGTACACGTCGGCGATCCACAGGATCTGCGTGCCGGACGGGCTCAGGTCGTCGATCAGGTTGGGGATGGCCAGGTGGAGCGCGGTCAGGTCGATGGAGAGGACGAGCACGGCCAGACACGAGATCGCGAGCGTCGCCCACTTGCGGGCGGTCCCGATGGGAGCGGAGGAGTCCATGCCGTGACATTCGCCGCCACCGCTGACCGCCTGCGCACCATCCGCTGACCGTGCCTGACGAGCCGTCAGCCGGGCGGGCCGGGCCTGCTCCACCGCCGAACCTGTCGGGTGAATCCGTCAGGAGGTCAGGGCCAGGTAGGCGAACGTGGCCAGCCAGTGGTCGCTGACGAAGCCCTGGCCCGTGACGTACGGGAGGCTCGCGTCCCTGTGGTGCCCGGCGGCCTCGCGCAGGGGTGCCGTACGCGCGTCGTCCTCGGGCAGGGCGCCGGCCAGCAGGCGGAACTGCCAGGCGCGGGAGAGGTTCAGACCGTACAGGTGCACCTGCTGGCCGTCGGCTCCGTCCTGCACGCCGGCCGGAGTGAACAGGGCACTGGGGAGGCCTTCGGCCAGGCCCGGCAGGAAGCCGGCGAGCCAGTCGGGGAAGTCGCGGGCCGGCAGGACGCGGCGCATCAGGTCCGCCTCGCACAGCGCCGGTGACAGGAAGTCCTGGCCGCTGGGTTCCCAGTCCGCCGGATAGTCGCGGTCGTCGCCGAACCAGTCCACCGCCCGCTTGCCGATCATGGCGACCAGCCGGTCACGGCCCAGCATGGTGCCGCTCTCGTGCAGGAGCGCCATCGCGAACGCGGTGTTGGAGTGGACACCGTGCCGGACCGGGGCCACGGCACGGTCCAGCCAGCCGACGGAGAGTTCCTCGATCGCCTCGGTGAGCGGGCTCAGCGCCGCCGCCCACGGGCGAGCGGCGGGGTCCGGGCAGGTCTCGCACGCGGCGGCCAGGGCGACCGCCCAGGCCCAGCCGTACGGACGCTCGAACGACGGGTTCGCCCGCAGGTGCGCCGCCTCGGCCTCGACCGCCGGTACGGTCAGCGTCGCGTCGAGTGTGTCGCGGATCTGGTCGGGATCGACCTCGTCCGGCAGCTCGCCCAGGAGCCGGACCAGCAGCCAGTGCATGTGGACGCACGAGTGCCAGTCGTAGGAACCGTGGAACGCGGGATGCAGCTCGCGGGGCCGGGACGCCTCGTCACGCCGGCGCACCACGTGCTGGGTGGCGTGCGGGAACTCTGTGGCGATGTTGCTCGCGGCCACACACGCGTAGCGCGCGGCCACCTCGGTGAGCGCGGTCATCGGCCACCTCCTCCGAAAGAAGGGTCAGAAAGCCAGGAAGTACATGAGTGCGACGTTGCACGCCAGGAGCGGGATCGCGGTGGGGATCTGGGCCTTGATCGGCCCGTACTTGTCCTTCATCTCCAGCAGCGCCGCCGGGACGATGTTGAAGTTGGCGGCCATCGGCGTGCACAGCGTGCCGCAGAACCCCGCCAGCATGCCGATCGCGAAGACCGCGGCCGCGTTGCCGCCGAAGTGCTGCACCAGCACGGGATACCCGATCGCGGCGGTCATGATCGGGAACGCCCCGAACGCGTTGCCCATGATGATGGTGAACAGCGCCATGCCGACGCAGTAGACGAGGACGCTGCCGATCAGCGAGTTGTCCGGGAGGACGTTCTTGGTGATCCGGCCGACCTGGTCGCCGACCCCGGCCGCGACGAACAACTGGCCGAGCGTGGCGAGCATCTGCGGGAGCACCGCGGCCCAGCCGATCGCCTCTAGCAGCCGCCGGCCCTCCTGCAGAGGCGCGAGAGGGGACTTCGGCCGCAGCATCACGAACGCGATGACGACCGCCAGGATCGAGGCGACGCCGAGGCCGATCAGGGTCTCGGAAGACTTCTCCAGCAGCGGCTCGTCACCGACGTGGATCTTGGCGAGGCCGACGGCGAAGATGATCACTACGACGGGGATCGTCAGCGCGGGGACGAAGAGCCGGTTGCCGAACCGGTCGGCGCCGCCCTCCTGCTCGGCCCGCGTCGGTCCGGGGGTTTCGCCCCGGCCGAGCTGACCGGTCGCGACCAGCAGCGCCATCACGATCACGGCCAGCCCCAGTACCCATGCCGGAGCGGTCTTGTGCACCACGAACGTGCTGTAGATGAAGGCGCCGCCGAGCAGCCCCCAGAACGCGCCGCTGCCATGCCGCCTGGCGTTGGTCGCGTCGGCGAAGGTCAGGGCCGCGACCGCGATGAAGATCGCGCCGCACAGCCAGTAGAACCACTCGACCTTGATCATCGACCGGCCTCCTGTGCCTCGGGCTCCGGCGGTCGCGTGATGAGACCCGCCTCCTTGGCCATCCGGTCGAGCCGGCGGTCCAGGAGGAAGAGACGCGTGCCGTGGATCGCGTACGCGCAGATCGCCGTCGGGATGGCCCACAGCGCGACGTTCAACGCGTCGAGCTTCAGGTGGTACGTCGTGTCGACGAAGCCGGTGATCAGCAGGATCGAGCCGATGGCGACGAAGATGTCCTCGCCGAAGAACTGCCCCACCGTGTCCGCGCTGGCCGAGTACGCCTTGACCTTCTCTCGCATGGCCTCGGGAAGCGCCCTGCCGAAGCGCCGCTCGGCGGCGCCTTCGGCCATCGGATAGATCAGCGGGCGGACCAGTGCCGCCGGCCCGTTGATCGTGGCCAGCCCCAGCGCCGAGCTGACCTGGCGGATGAGCTGGTAGAGGAGCAGCAGGCGGCCGGTGGTGAGGGCGGCGAGCCTGGAGATCAGCCGCCGGCCCTGCTCCTGGAGGCCGAAGCGTTCGATCAGGCCGATGACAGGCAGGACGAGGATGAACAGGGTGACCGACCGGCTCGTCGCGAAACCGTTGCCGAAGGCGTTGAGGATCTCCACCGGCGAGAGCTTGCCGAGGAATCCGGTGATGATGCCCGCGACCGTGACGACGACGAGGGGGTTGAGCCGTAGCGCGAATCCGATGACGACGAGCAGAACGCCGATGAGTACGAGCACGACCGCCCTCCTTCCCGAGTAGGGGACTAGGGGCAGACAGGGCGCAGCCGTTGCGGGTACGGTACGTATTGTTGAGCAATCCGGCAAGGGGGCAATATGGCGAAAGAGACCTCTTCTGTCGGACCGGATTCCGGCGATTCCGATGATGCGGAGGTGTCCGGCGAAGGCTCCACGGCAGGGTCCGAAACCCTGGGGTCGCGCCTGGCGGGGCTGTCCGGTGCGCGCGTCCTGCTCGACCGGACCAGCACGGTCTCCAAACTCGCGGACGCCCTGCGCACACAGATCATCGAAGGCGCCCTGCCGCCGGGCACCCAGCTCGCCGAGCACGCGGCCGCCGATGCGCTCGGCGTCTCACGCAACACGCTCCGCGAGGCGTTTCGGCTGCTCGCGCACGAACGCCTGGTGATCCACGAGCCGCACCGCGGCGTGTTCGTGCGCACCCTGGACGCCGACGACGTCCGTGACATCTACACCACGCGGCGGCTGGTCGAATGCGCCGCCGTGCTCGCCGGGGGAGCCGGGCGGGAGGCCGTGGCCGAGATCCGGGCGGCGGTGGACACCGCCGAGGTCGCGGCCACCGAAGAGCGCTGGAACGACGTGGGCACCGCCGACCTGAGGTTCCACTCGGCGATCGTCGCGCTGGCCGGCAGCCGCCGGCTGAACGACCTGATGCGCCGCATCCTCGCCGAGCTGCGGCTGGTCTTCCACGTGATGGACGACCCGCACCGCTTCCACGAGCCGTACGTCCGCCGCAACGCCGAGATCGTCACCCTCATCGAGCGGGGCCGCGGGACCGACGCCGCCGACGCGCTGACCGCCTACCTCGACGACGCCGAGGCCCAGCTCCTCGGCGGCATCGCCGAACGCGGCCGCACCGGCCCGTGACGATCAGCCGGCCTCGCTCTGTTCGATGAGCCGGCGCAGGGCGCCGACGTGGGCGACGAACGCCGGTCCGGTCGCGGTAGGCGGTGACCAGGGCGGCAATGCCCTGGATGATCGGTCAGGTGATGGCCAGGTCGGTACGGAACGGACGGCCCTGCAGGGTGCGCCAGACGTTCGCCGGCGTGAGCGGGATGTCGGCGTGCCGGACTCCGTACGGCTTCAGCGCGTCCACCACGGCGTTCACCACCGCCGGAGGTGAGCCGACCGTGGCCGACTCGCCGACGCCCTTGGCGCCGAGCGGATGGTGGGGTGAGGGGGTGACGGTCGCGCCCAGCTCCCACGACGGGCACTCCATCGAGGTCGGCAGCAGGTAGTCCATGAACGACGCGCCCAGATGGTTGCCGTCCTCGTCGAAGGCCATGACCTGCATCAGCGCCATGCCGATGCCGTCCGCGAGGCCGCCGTGCACCTGGCCTTCCACGATCATCGGGTTGATGCGGACGCCGCAGTCGTCCACCGCGATGATGCGCCGTACGGAGACCTTGCCCGTGCCGGCGTCGACGTCGACGACGCAGATGTAGGCGCCGTACGGGTAGGTGAGGTTCGGCGGGTTGTAGACCGTGGTCGCGTCGAGATGGCCCTCGACGCCCTCGGGCAGCTCCACGCTGCCGTGCGCGGCCATGGCGATCTCCTGGATCGTCACGCCGGAGTTCGGGTCGCCGCGCACGAACCAGCGTCCTTCGCTCCACTCCAGGTCACCGGGGTCGGCCTCGAGCATCGCCCCGGCGACGAGCCGGGCACGCTCCCGTACCTTCCGCGTCACGACGGCGGTCGCGGCTCCCGACACCGGGGTCGAGCGCGAGCCGTAGGTGCCGAGCCCGAACGGCGTCTGGTCGGTGTCGCCGTGCACCACCTCGACGTCGTCGGCCGGGATGCCGAGTTCCTCCGCGACGATCTGCGCGAACGTCGTCTCGTGGCCCTGCCCCTGGGTCTGCACCGAGATCCGCAGCACGGCCTTCCCGGTGGGGTGGACGCGCAGCTCGGCGCCGTCGGCCATGCCGAATCCCAGGATGTCCATGTGCTTGCGGGGGCCGGCGCCGACGGCCTCGGTGAAGAAGCTGATCCCGATGCCCATCAGCTCGCCTCGCGCCCGCTTTTCCGCCTGTTCCTTGCGGAGGGCCTCGTATCCCGCCATTTCCAGGGCGAGGCGGAGCGTCGTGGCGTAGTCGCCGGAGTCGTACTCCCAGCCCGTCGCGCAGGTGTAGGGGAACTGCTCGGGCTGGAGGAGATTCTTCATCCGCAGCTCGGCCGGGTCCACGTCCAGCTCGGCGGCGAGCAGGTCCATGAGGCGCTCGACGAGGTAGACCGCCTCGGTGATGCGGAACGAACAGGCGTACGCGACTCCGCCCGGCGCCTTGTTCGTGTAGACGCCGGTGACCTCGCAGTGCGCCGCCTGCATGTCGTAGGAGCCGGTGAAGACGTGGAAGAACCCGGCCGGGAACTTGGTCGGCTGCGCGGAGCCGTTGAACGCGCCATGGTCCGCGAGGGTCTTCACCCGTACGCCGAGGACCTTGCCGTCTCGCGTCGCCGCGATCGAGCCGCTCATGTGGTAGTCGCGGGCGAACGAGGTGGTCATGAGGTTCTCGGACCGGTCCTCCACCCACTTCACCGGCCTGCCGGTGAGGATGGAGCCGACGATCGAGCACACGTAGCCGGGATAGATGCCGACCTTGTTGCCGAACCCGCCGCCGATGTCGGGTGAGATCACCCGGATCTTGTGCTCGGGCAGGCCGGCGACCAGCGCGTACAGCGTGCGGTGCGCGTGCGGTGCCTGCGTCGTCGCCCAGACGGTCAGCTTTCCGGTGACCTTGTCCATGTCGGCGACGATGCCGCAGGTCTCCAGCGGTGCCGGGTGCACGCGGGGATAGAGCATGTCCTGGGACACGACGACGTCGGCCACGGCGAACACCTCCTCGGTACGCGCGCGGTCGCCGGCCTCCCAGTCGAAGATGTGGTTGTCCTTACGGCCCTCGAGGTCGTCACGGATCACCGGCGCGTCCTCGTCCATCGCCGTACGCGCGTCGGAGACCACGGGGAGGGGGTCGTAGTCGACGTCGATGAGCTCGAGCGCGTCGCGCGCGGAGTAGTGGTCCTCCGCGATGACGAACGCGACCTCCTGCCCCTGGAAGCGCACCTTGTCGGTGGCGAGCACGGCCTGGACGTCGTTGGACAGCGTCGGCATCCAGGCGAGGTTCATCGCTTCGAGGGTCTCGCCGGTGATCACGGCCTTGACCTTCGGGTGGGCCTCGGCGGCGCCCACGTCGATGGACCGGATCCTCGCGTGGGCGTGCGGGCTGTGCAGGATCGCGCCGTGCAGCATGCCCGGGAGCTTGATGTCGTCCACGTACTTTCCCCGGCCGCGGATGAACCTCGCGTCCTCCTTGCGCCGCATCGGGCCGAAGCCGTGGTGCCGGGGAGTCCCGGCCGTATGAGTCATGTGGCCTCCTGCGTCGGAAAAGTGACCAGGGTGCTGTGCTTGCCGATTCCCTCGCTTCGCTCGGTCATACGGTCACGTCCGGCTCCTGCAGGTCCCACGTGGTCGGATGCTCGGCGGCCCAGCGTACGGACCGCACGATGTTCTCGTAGCCGGTGCAGCGGCACAGCTGACCGGAGATCGCCACCCGGATCTCCTCGTCGGAGGGATCGGGGTTGTGGTCCAGCAGCCAGCGCGAGGTCATCAGCATGCCCGGGGTGCAGAAGCCGCATTGCAGGCCGTGGCACTCGGTGAACCCCTTCTGCACCGGATCGAGCTCACCGTCACGCTCCAGGTCCTCGACGGTGCGGACGTTCTTGCCGTCCGCCATGACCGCCAGCACGGTGCACGACTTCACCGGCACGCCGTCGAGCCACACGGCACAGACACCGCAGTTGGAGGTGTCGCAGCCCCAGTGGGTGCCGGTCAGGTCCAGATCGTCGCGCAGGAAGTGGACCAGCAGCAGCCGGGGCTCCACGTCACGCTCGTACTCCTCGCCGTTCACGGTGACCGTGATCTTCATGTCCGCGCTCTTTCCGCCGCACGCCGCAGCGCTCGTGTGGTGAGCTCGCCGGCGAGATGCCGTTTGTAGTCGGCCGGCCCGCGCTGGTCGGCCGACGGCTCGCAGTGCTCGGCCGCGATCCGCCCGGCCTGGGCGAAGGACTCGTCGTCGGCGGGGCGTCCGCGAAGGTAGTCCTCCGCCTCGGCGGCGACGAAGTGCCTGGCGCCCACGGCGGTCAGGCCGATGCCGACATCGGCGACCTTTCCGCCGTCCAGCCAGATGGCTGCCCCGGCCGCCGCGAGCGCCCAGTCGCCGGCCCGCCGGTCCACCTTCTCGTACGCGCTGCCGTGTCGTCCCCGCCCCCCGCCTGCCCCGGGTCTGATCGGCACCCGGAACTCCGTCAGCAGCTCACCGTCGCCGACCACCGTCTGGTACGGGCCGACGTGGAACTCGCGCAACGGCACCGTACGGCTGCCCTCGGCGTTCCGGATGACGGCCGACGCCCGTACCGCGGCGAACGCGGCGGACAGGTCCTCGGACGGATCGGCCTGGCAGAGCGACCCGCCGATGGTGCCGCGGTTGCGTACGAGCGGATCCGCGATGACGCGTTCGGCATCACCGAAGATCGGGAAATGCTCGGCGGCGAGAGGCGAGTCGAGCAGCTCCGCGTGGCGTACGAGCGCGCCCACGAGCAGCTCGTCGCGCTCGACGCGGATGTAGGACAGCTCACTGACGTCGTTGATGTCGATCAGGGCGTCCGGCGCGGCGAGCCGTAGCTTCATCATGGGCAACAGGCTGTGGCCCCCGGCGAGCACGCGCGCCTCGGGTCCGTACCTCGCGAGTAGCGCGAGCGCCTCCTCGACATCGGCCGCCCGCTCGTACTCGAAATGCGAGGGAACCTGCATGGCCCTCCCCAGGGATCTGTGCCACGGCAGCGTTCACCGCCGCGGGGCGCGTCGTCATGAGCTTCGCCCCTAGAGGGGCACACGCACAACATCCGGATAATCGATCCCTTAACAACCAGGCCACGGAGGGTTCACACTGACGTTCGTGACCCTGACGCAGCTGAGCGTTTTCGTGCTGGTCGCCCGGCTGGGCTCGGTGAAGGCGGCGGCACGCACCCTCGACGTGAGCGAGCCCGCGGTCTCGCAGGCACTCAGTGCCCTGCGTCAGCATCTCGGCGACCCGCTCGTCACCCGCGGCCCGTCGGGCATGACCCTCACCCCGGGCGGCACCCGGCTGCTGGGCATCGCCTCCCAGATGGTGGCGTTGGGTGCCGAGGCGGAGGCGACCGTACGCGCGGCGCAGGGAGCGCCGGAGCCGCTGCGGATCGTGGCCAGCAGCACCATCGCCGAGTTCGTCAGCGGCCCGCTCATCGACGCCTTCGTCACGAGGTCCGCCAGGAAGGTCGACGGCTCCGCCGGGGTGGCCGCCACCGACGAGATGGCCGTGCTCGTCGCGAACCGCCTGAGCGACCTCGCGCTCGGACCCCCCCTGCGTACGGACCCGAGCCTGGTCAGCGAGCCGGTCCTGCGGACGAAGCTGATCGTCGTCGGGTCCGGGCGCAGACCGCTGCGCAGTGACGTGATCTGGCTGGTCGACCCGGCCGGCACCGACGACGAGAGCGACACGGGCCGGCTGCTGAAGCGGTTGCGGGTGCCCGACTCCCGCATCCGTGTGTTCCCGAACCAGACGGCCGCCTGGACCGCCGCCGCGGACGGCGCCGGCGTCGCGCCCGCCTTCGCCCATCTCGTCGCCCCGCAGCTGCGGCGCGGTGACCTGGTCGTGGTGACCACGCCCGTCACTCCCGTGGCCGGCGCCTGGTACGCGACGACGCTCACGTCCGAGCGGCGGTCGGCGACGGCCGGGGCGTTCCGGCGTTTCCTCGGCACCCCGGAGGCCATGCACCTCATGCAGTCGGCGGGGACCGGCTCTCCGCCGTCACGGTTCCGCCCGCCGGTGTACGTGACGATCTGGAGTTGACGCCGCGGCGGCGCGCGGAGAGAGACTGACTTCATGGACTACGTGAAACTGGGTTCGACAGGGCTGGACGTGTCGCCGATCTGCGTGGGGTGCATGAGCTTCGGCGTGCCCGGCCGCGGCGGCCACCCCTGGTCGCTCGACGAGGAAGAGGCCCGCCCGCTCATCCGCGGCGCGCTCGAAGCCGGCATCAACTTCTTCGACACCGCGAACGTCTACTCCGACGGCACCAGCGAGGAGATCACCGGGCGGCTGCTGTGGGAGCACGCCCGGCGCGACGAGATCGTCCTGGCGACCAAGGTGCACGGCCGGATGCACAAGGGCCCGAACGGCGCGGGCCTGTCCCGTAAAGCGATCATGAGCGAGATCGACAACAGCCTGCGGCGGCTGGGCACGGACTACGTCGACCTCTACCAGATCCACCGCTGGGACCACCACACCCCGATCGAGGAGACCCTCGAAGCCCTGCATGACGTGGTGAAGGCGGGCAAGGCGCGCTACATCGGCGCGTCGTCGATGTACGCGTGGCAGTTCTCCAAGGCGCTCTACACGTCCGCGCAGCACGGCTGGACGCGATTCAGCACGATGCAGAACCACTACAACCTCCTCCACCGCGAGGAGGAGCGCGAGATGCTGCCGCTGTGCGCCGACCAGGGCATCGGCGTGATCCCGTGGAGCCCGCTGGCACGAGGCCGCCTCGCCCGCGACTGGGACGCGACCAGCGCCCGCAGCGAGACGGACGAGTTCGGCAAGTCCCTGTACCAGGAGGGCGACCGCAAGATCGTCGAAGCGGTGGCGCAGGTCGCCTCCTCCCGCGGCGTGGCGGCCGCTCACGTCGCCCTGGCCTGGGTCCTGCGCCACCCGTCCGTGGCCGCGCCCATCGTCGGCATGACGAAGGCCTCGCACCTCGACGACGCGGTGGCCGCCCTCACGCTGTCGTTGAGCGATGACGAGGTCGCCCGGATCGAGGAGCACTACACGCCGCGTTCGATCGTCGGGTTCCGCTGACCGACCCCCGGGTGTGGCCCCCCGCCGCGGTGTCATCAGCGGCGGGCGACCACGATCATCCGCCGGCTGTACGGGCACAGCGGGTCACCGTTCTCGTCGTGGCCGGTGACCTCGTCGAACCCGGCGTCCCGCAACCAGCCCCGCAGCTCGGTGAAGGTGAGCAGGCCGACGCCATCGCGAGCAGCCCGCCCGGCCTGAGCGCGCTGGCGCACCTCGGTCAGCACGTGGCGGTTGGTGTCGTCGTCGAAGTAGCCGAAGGCGGGGACACCTCCGGGTGCGACCAGAGCGCCCGCTGCCTCCGCTCTTAGCGACCGGTTTTCAGTCAGTGCCGTCGTCGGCGAAGGCCTTGACGCCGCGCGGCGTACCGAGCCCGGTCGGGCCGTCGTATCCGGTGCTCGCCGTGCACCGGTACGACGGGGCGCAGGAGCCGCCGCCGGAGGTGACGTCGTTGAGCGCGCCGGTGTGCTCGTACGGGAAGGATGCCGGGTACGAGCCCGGCGCCACCGGTCCGGCGAGGGCGTAGATGCCGGCGACGATCGGCGCCGAGGCGCTCGTACCGCCGACGACCAGCCAGCCGCCGGACCGGTACGAGTCGTAGACCGCCACGCCGGTGTTCGGGTCGGCGACGGCCGAGACGTCGGCGATGCTCCGCCGCGTACACCCGGTGCCCGCCTGCCACGAGGGCTTGGCGTCGTAGGAGGAGCAGCCGGAGCCCGCGCCGTTCCAGGCGGTCTCGCTCCAGCCGCGAGCGTTGGACGCCCTGGTCAGCGAGGTGCCGCCGACCGCCGTGACGTACCGGGAGGCGGCCGGGTACTCCACGCCGTACCCGTCGTCACCGGAGGCCACCGTGATGGCGACGCCGGGATGGTCGAAGTAGGAGGCGTCGGATCGGGCGTCGGTGGCGCGCTCGTCCGCCCCGTAGCTGTTGGAGACGTATCCGGCGCCGAGGGATACCGCCGTGCGGACCGCCGTACCGAGATCGCCCATGACCGGCCGGTTCGCCTCGAGGAGCAGGAGGTGGCAGGCCGGGCAGATCGCCGAGACCATGTCGAGGTCCAGTGACTCCTCCTCGGCCCATCCGGGGTCGGCGGCCGGCAGGTGGTGACCGCCGGTCTGGTCCACCTTCGTGAAGCAGCCGCCGGCGGTGGTGCAGGCGGGGAGCCCGTACCGGGACCGGTAGGTCGCCAGGTCGGCCTCGGCCTTCGGGTCGTCGTAGGCGGCGACGATCGCGACCGTCCGTCCCGACCCGCCCGCGGGCAGGGCGTAGGCGGTTCTCAGGTCGGACGCCCCGAGACCGGCGGGTGCGGCCTGCGGCCGCAGGCCGTGGGACGTATCGGTGCGGACGAGCGCGAGGCAGGCCATCTGGTCCTTGCGCGTCGGGACGGCGCAGGCTCGCCTGACCGGTACGGCGGCGGGGCCCGGGGCGGCGGTGGAGGGCGTGGCACGCACGAATAAGGGGAGCAGCATGAGGCACGTGACCGCCGTACATCGGGCGAAGGTGGTGGTAGGGGGTGACATCCTGCTCCCTTTCAGCGGGTGGGTGCCGCCTGACCTGTGGCACCACGGTCAGCGATGCGTCTCGCGGACGATAGGCAGGCCGTACGGGGAGGGCACGGCGTCTTTGCCTTCTCTTGACCGTACGGTCCGCATCTCACCTGGACCTAAGCGGCGAATGACCCGATTCTCTGGGAGCCCTCGCCGGTGGCTCTCCGCGGCCCGGGGGAGGGGCGGGGCGGCGCTGCTACGGTGCGGGGGTGGGGACGTCACAGCCTGTTCGGGGCACTCGGGTCCGCGGGACACGACAGGCCGAGGCGCTGGCCACCGCCCTCGAGAGCCTTGCCGGGTTCCGCAGCGCGCAGGACATCCATGCCGAGCTCCGCCGCCGGGGTGAACGCATCGGCCTGACGACCGTCTACCGCCATCTCATGGTGCTCAGCGAGGACGGCGCGGTCGACACGATCCGGGACGAGGACGGCGAGACGCTCTATCGCCGCTGTGCGAGCAGGGCCCACCATCACCATGTCACCTGCCGCTCGTGCGGGCGGAGCGTGGAGGTCGAAGGGCGCGCGGTGGAGCAGTGGGCCTCGCGCGTCGCGGCGGACGCCGGCTTCGTCGACGTGGATCACACGGTGGAGGTCTTCGGGGTGTGCCCCGATTGCGCTGCCGCTGCCGCTGCCGCTGCCGCTGCCGCTGCCGCTGCCGCTGCCGCTGGGGCTGGGGCTGGGGCTGGGGCGGCTGGGCGGCCTGCGGGCGAGTAGCTGAAAACGGTTTTCACTTTCGCTACAGTGGGCAATGTTCTCCACAGATGGCGACGCCCTGTGGCGATGCTCGCCCGTTCTCATCACACTGAGTAGTCGTTTACTCGAGCGCCGTGCCGGCGTGCCGGGAGGGACCGTGAAGATCGCTTTTGTCGGCAAAGGCGGCAGCGGGAAGACCACGCTGTCGTCCCTGTTCATCCGGCATCTGGTGGCCGCCGAGGCGCCGGTGGTCGCCATCGACGCCGACATCAACCAGCATCTCGGAGTCGCGCTGGGCCTCGACGAGGACGAGGCGGCGGCGATCCCCGCCATGGGCGAGCACCTGCTGGAGATCAAGACGTACCTGCGCGGCGCCAACCGGCGGATCTCCTCGCCGCGCGCGATGGTGAAGACGACTCCACCGGGCGCGGGCTCGAAGCTTCTGCGGCCGCGCGGCGACGATTTCATCCACTCTCGGCTCTCGGTCGACGTGGCCGGGGCGAGTCTGATGGCGACCGGGCCGTTCACCGATGAGGATCTCGGCGTGGCCTGCTATCACTCCAAGACCGGAGCGGTCGAGCTCTACCTCAACCATCTCGTCGACGGCCCGGGGGACTACGTCGTCGTCGACTGTACGGCGGGCGCGGAGTCCTTCGCCTCCGGCATGTTCACCCGCTTCGACCTGACGTTCCTGGTGGCCGAGCCCACGCGCAAGGGCGTCGCCGTCTATCGCCAGTGGGTCGAATACGCCAAGGACTACGACGTCGTGCTCCGGGTGGTCGGAAACAAGGTGCACGGCCTGGACGACGTGGCCTTCCTGCGCGAGCACGTCGGCGACGCGCTCCTGTGCTGCCTGGGGCAGTCGGCGGCGGTGCGCGGCCTGGAGCAGGGCCGCCCGTTCGACATCGAGGACCTGGACGAACACGACCGTGCCGCGCTGGCGACGCTCCGCACCGAGGTCGACGCGCAGCCGAAGGACTGGGAGAAGTTCACCCGGCAGGCGATCGAGTTCCACGTGAAGAACGCCCGAGCGTGGGCGAACGCCGCCGTAGGCGAAGACCTCGAGGCCCAGGTCGATCCCGGCTTCGCTCTCGGGGGAGCGTCACTCATGGCCGGGAGTTCGTAGCGCGCGTCCCCGGCGTCCGCTCACGGCGTCGGTCGGGGGTCGGTCTTGCGCGTCCCGAGGTAACGGTCGCCGCGTAAGGCGGTTTATGCCGTTGACCGGTTGAAACGCGGCCATGAACGGACACACGGAGGCGGTTGATTTCTCTGCACCCCTTATGGAAGATGAAAACCGTTACCGAAAGCGTGGTCGACCCGACGGGAGAACCCATGTCGCTGACCGTGTCCCCCCAACTCGTCCAGGAGGCCCAGCGCGGCGACGTCGACGACGCCGCGTTCATCGACTGCATCCGCGACTCCCTGCCGTACGCGTGGAAGGTCGTCACCGGCCTGATCGAGGACCTGAGGACCGGCGACGCGGAGTTCGCCGACAACCAGACCCCACCACCGGACGAGCAGGCACGCGGACAGCTCCTGCGCATGATGGCCAGCGACGCCATGCGCTCCGCGATAGAACGACACTTCGACGTCCGCCTGGCATTCCAGAACTGCCACCGCGCCGCCGCGTTCCGGCCTGACGCACGATCGGCCTACGAGGACTTCGTCACCACCCGCGCACAGATCCTCAACCAGTCACCCGAACTCGTCGACTGCTGACGAGACGCCGCCCGGACCGCCCCCCGAACCGGTCCGGGCACCACCACCGCACACCAGCCGGCGCCCGCATGGGACGAGCGGCGCCGGACTCCAGAACATGCGCCCGAACTGCCAACGCCCACCGATTCGCGGCGGAGACGGGACCTGACCCGGGCGACGGCGCGAGCCCGAGGAGGGCTCTGACCCCGACGATGAAGGCCCCGCCGCCCTGAACGCCCCGCCCGCAAGTGGATGAGAGTGGTGACGGAACTCGAACGCCGCCCCCACGGCGCCGATCCGTGGCCCTGGCACGCGGGGGCCTCGGCCCTCCCGCGCTGGGCTGCGCCGACCGCATCGCCGGGCTGGGGAGGACACGCGCGTCGGTCCCTCGGATGAGCGTGGCGGCAGAAGAGTGCGCAACCTGCACGAGCGGCGCGGGCCTAGGGCGTGTTTTGTGGATCTTGGTCGGTGAGTGTGGGTTGATGGCGTGTCATGGTGCGTCGTCATGAGTTGAGTGATGCCGCGTGGGCGCGGATCGAGCCGTTGTTGCCTGCTCATCCGCGTCAGGGCGGGCGGTGGCGGGATCACCGGCAGGTGGTCAACGGGATCGTGTGGAAGATCCGCACGGGCGCTGATTGGCGGGACATCCCGGAACGCTACGGGCCCTGGCAGACGGTCTATCAACGGTTCCGCCGCTGGTCAGCCGATGGGACCTGGGACCGCCTGCTCGAACACGTCCAGATCCGCGATGATGCGATCGGTGAGGTGGACATGACGGGTGTGTGCGTGGACTCCACCATCGTGCGCGCTCATCAGCATTCCGCAGGCGCCCGCAAAAAGGGGACCCTGCCGGGACGAACGGGCAGCAAGATCACCAAACGGACCGGGCGCTCGGACGATCCCGCGGCGGGCTGACCACCAAGATCCACCTGGCCTGTGACGGACGCGGCCTGCCGCTGTCCTTTGTCATCACGGGCGGCAACATCAACGACTGCACCCGCCTGATCCAGGTCATCGAAGCGATCCGGATCCCCCGCACCCACGCGGGGCGGCCGCGCGTCCGGCCGACCCACCTCATCGCCGACAAGGGCTATTCCACCAACAAGATCCGCATCTACCTGCGCCGCCGCCGGATCCCGCACACCATCCCCGAACGCCGTGACCAACTCGCCATCCGCGCCCGGCGTGGTTGGCGCCGCTGCGGCTTCGACAAGGAGACCTACCGGCGCCGCAACGTCGTCGAACGCTGCTTCGGCCACCTCAAACGCTTCCGCGGACTCGCCACTCGCTACGAAAAACTCGCCGCTCATTACCGGAGTGTGGTGACCATAGCCAGCCTCATCTTGTGGCTCAACCAAGATCCACAAAACAGGCCCTAGGGCGTGTCCTCAAAGCTGGCTGGGTTGGTCTGGTTTGATCTTGGTTTGTGGTGCGTAGGCATGAGTTGAGTGATGAGCAGTGGCAGGTGATTGAGCCGTTGCTGCCTGTTTCGGGTGCTGCTGGGCGTCCGCGGGTGGATGACCGGCGGGTGATCAATGGGATGTTGTTCAAGGCCAAGACCGGGGTGGCCTGGCGGGATCTGCCGGAGCGGTACGGGCCGTGGAAGACGGTCTACAACCGGTTTTGGCGCTGGTCTCGTAACGGCACGCTCACGATGCTGGTCTCTAAGGCGCAGGTGATCGCCGAGGCGATCGATGAACTGGACCGGGAGGTGTCGGTGGATTCCTCCATCGTGCGGGCCCATCAGCACGCCGCCGGAGCCCGTCGTCTGGCGGCCGGCCGCACAGGGGGCACAATCGCCGGTCGGGCAGGCCGAACCAGTTGATCATGCTATCGGCCGGTCCCGGGGCGGTGTCACGACAAAGATCCATCTTGCCTGTGATGGTCACGGTCGGCCCCTGTCGGTCGTGCTGACGGGCGGGAACGTCAATGACTGCACCATGTTCGAGCAGGTGATGGCCGGGATCTGCATCCGCCGTCACCCCGCGCAGCGGCCCGGGCGGCCTTGGCGGCGTCCGGTGCGGGTGATCGCCGATAAGGGTTACAGCTCCCGCGCGATCCGCGCCTACCTGCGCCGCCGTGGTATCGCTGCGACCATCCCCGAACGAGTCGACCAGCAAGCCGGCCGTCGGCGCCGCGGCTCACAAGGGGGCCGGCCACCCGCCTTCGACCCCCGCGTCTACCGCCGGCGCAACGTCGTCGAACGCTGCTTCAACCGGCTCAAGCAGTACCGCGCCATCGCCACCCGCTATGACAAGACCGCCCAGTCCTACCAAGGGATGATCGACCTGGCCACCCTGCTCATATGGCTTTGAGGACAGACCCTAGCGGTCCCCCTCCGCTGCCCGCCCTTCGCACTCGGCACCATCACCCGTCACCCGGCATTCGCGCCCGCGTCTCACCCCTCGGCCGCGCCTCGCATCTTGCGCCCCAAGTCCCGCGCTCCGCGCTCTCGGTCCGCACCCGCGCCCCGCACTCGGCGCCGGTAACCGGCGGTGCCTGTGCCGTGCGCCGTGCCGCGCGCCCCCGCGTCGGGTCGCGCACCCGCGTCGTGCATTCGCGCTCCGCACTCGGCACTGGCAACCGGCGGTGCCCGAACCCCCAGGTCTCGCACCCGCGTCCCGCACTCGGCACCGGCAGCCAGGGGTGTCGCGTCCCGATACCCTGCACCCGCGCCGGGTCCTGCACCCGCGCACCGCACTTGGCATCCTGCACCTGCACCGCACTCTGCGCCGCACCCGGCAGCCCACGCCGCATTCCGGGCCCCAAGCCCGGTACCCCGCGCCCCACACTCGCGCTCCGCATCGGCCCAGCACCAAGGCACCCGGCGCCCGCGCCTGCGCTCACGCCCACTGATTCGGCCGTGGGGCCGATGGACTTGCGCAGATCTGGCTACTCGAGGTGAGCGCGATGGTGTCAGCGTGAGGGGCTCCGCCGGTTGAGAGCGGTGGCGCACGGCTTGGCCCATCGTGTCGATATGCGGAGTTGCCACTCGGCCCTCGGCAGCGCCGGCCGATCACAGGCGTAGCGGGTTGGCGTCGCCTCGCTGAATGGGTGAGGTGGTAGCTCTCTGAGGAGTCGCGTGTCCGGGTAGTGGAGGCATCGTCGTGCGGGCGCGCGCGAGGTGAGGTGAGTGCAGTGTCGGGCTTTGGAAGCTGATGCGTGTCCTGGCCCGTTGGGCGACGCAACGGGAGTCGAGACACCCGCCTTCCGCGCCCGACTCTCCCGTGCCCGCGTCTGCTTACCAAGGATCCGTCGCTGCGGCTGCCGGCCGACCGGGATGGCGGAGGGACTCACCCGGATCGCACCGATCACGGAACCTCCGACGTACGGCGATCCCGGCGCGGTGGCTCTCCCTCGGCTCGCGTTCGGGGGCGTCGGGTCGGCGGTCGGGCCCGGGGGCTCGCGTCGAGTGGCGGTGGGGCTAGTAATCGGACACTTATTCATAAGTCAGGCATAGACCGACTGGGGTCGCGGCTTCTTATCTCACTCCGCCTGCGGGGCATCGTTACATGTGGTAGTTATGTGACTCTCCTGCGAGACATTGGGTCTCGTGAGGCCCCCTCATCCCACAGGTTTCAAATACCGTGATCTTTGGAGTTTCCGTGAGCAATCGCCTCCCGCGGGCTCGCCTCGGCCGTTCGGTTCCGTCGCATTCGCCGGTCGGTGGCTCGCGCAGTTTGACGGTGATGGCAGCCGGTGCGGCGGCCATCGCGCTACTCGTGACGGGCTGTGGTGGAAAGAGCAAGGACCACCCGGCATCGTCGTCCGGCGGGGCGCCGGCTGCAGGAAAGCTGCCGCAGGCGACGACGTTCGCGACCCTCAAGAACATCGCCAAGGACAGTGGCGCGGGCGCCGACGGCACCGTGGCGCACCCGACCACGGCGCTGCCCGTCTCCGCGACCCCCGGCGGTCCGCCCGTCGCGACGCTGCCCGCCAAGGAGCTGGGCGGCCCCACCTGGGTTCCGGTCGTGGAGACCAAACCGGGCTGGGACCGGGTGCTGCTGCCCAGCCGCCCGAACGGCTCTACCGGCTGGATCGCCAGCGACAAGGTGCAGAAGGCCAAGAGCCCCTACACGGTCAAGGTCGACACCTCCGCACGACGGCTTTCTCTCCTCAAGTCCGGGCGCTCGCTCGGCACTTGGACCGTCGCGGTGGGTGCCCCCAAGACGCCGACCCCGGCAGGACGTACGTTCATCCTCGCCTCGCTGGCTCCGTCGAAGCCGACGTACAGCCCGCTCATCCTTCCGGTCGGCGCGCATTCGGAGTCGCTCGACACGTTCGGAGGAGGGCCCGGCACCGTGGCGTTCCACGGCTGGCCCCAAAAGTCGGTGTTCGGTCAGGCGGTCACGCACGGCTGCGTACGTGTCCCGGCGGACGCGCTCAACCTGCTGGCCAAGGTTCCGCTCGGGACGCCGGTCACCATCTCGAACTAGCCCGGCCCGACTCGACGAACAGCCTTTCAGTTCCGGCTTCCTGGCTGGGAAGTCTTCACCCCCTAGGAGAGAAACCTCAATGCGTAAACACGTGAAATACGGGGCGATCCTCGGAGCCCTCGCGGCACCGGTGGCGGTCGCGGCCATCATCGTGCCGGCCTCGGCGACCGGCGGCGGCGCCGTCTCCTCGGCGTTCGGCCTCTCGGCCAACGGGCTGCTGAGCGTTCCGCAGACCCCCTCGGTTTCCTCGGCCTCACACCCGAACACCAAGAGCCTCCTCTCGCTGCCGGGCAACCCGCTGGTGCGGTTCTCGGTCCTGCGTACGAAGGCCGTGCCCGGTCACGCGGAGGCCAGCGTCGTCGACCTCAAGATCGCCAAGGCCGCGATCAGCCCCAAGGCGGTGCTGTCCGCGAAGCTGATCACGGCCCGCTGCGACGACGGTGCCGGCTCCTCCCGGCTGGTGGACGTACGGCTGGCAGGCCGGGCCATTCAGGCGGGCGCCTCCCCGAACAGCCGCATCACCGTGCCGATCGAGGGGCTCGGCGGCGTACAGGTGACGGTCAACAAGCAGGTCCGCAACCCCGATGGCGGCGTTACGGTCACCGCGCTCGAGCTGGCGGTCCAGGCGCTGGGCAAGAGCCAGGTGATCGACATCTCCTCCGCCACGTGCGCCAACGCTCCGGCGGCGCCCGGCGAGGCTCCCAAGCCGGTTCCGGTCCCCAGCGATCTCCCGGTCACGGGCTGACGCCCGTACGCGTCAACGGCTCGCGGTCCGGTACGCCCGGACCTCAGCGGCCGATCACGGCCCCCGCGTCGCAGCCGGCGCGGGGGCCTGTTCTTTCCCGGCGTCCGGAGTCACGAGGACGACTGTGAGTCCGTCTCTTCATGCTGATCGCGCTCGGTGAGGGGGAGGAGCACCTGGAATCGCGTGTCACCCGGCTCGGACCGCAGTCGCAGATCGCCTCGGTGCTTGTTGACGACGATCCGCCATGAGATGTCCAGGCCGAGCCCGGTGCCCTCGCCGACCGGCTTGGTCGTGAAGAACGGCTCGAAGATCCGCTGGCTGATCTCGGCCGGTACGCCCGGACCGTTGTCGCGGATCTCGACCATCGCGCACTCACCCTCGCGGCTGGTGGTGATGGTCAGCTTGCCGTTGCGGTTCATCGCGGCGACCGCGTTGTCGATGAGGTTCGTCCAGACCTGGTTGAGCTCGCCCGCGTACGCCGGGATCTCGGGCAGCGACCGGTCGTACTCCTTGACCACCTCGACATGGCTCAGCTTGCCCGTGAGCATGATCAACGTCGAGTCGATGCCGTCGTGCACGTCGATCCACTGGTACGGCGCCCGGTCCATCTGGGAGTACTGCTTGGCGGCGCTGAGCAGCGTCGAGATCCGCGTCGTGGCGTCCTCGATCTCGCCCATCAGGGACTCGGTCTCCACCGCGTACCCGAGCCAGCGAAGCGCGGCGTTCAAGAACCCCTCGCCGACCGCCTCGTGAACCTCTTCCAGGCTTTCCACCGTGATACCGGCCGGGACGAACAGCGCGGCGAGGTCCCATCCGTCCGTGACGTCGTGGTCGTCGAGCCAGTCGGAGATCTCGTCCTCGAGGTCGGAGGCCTGCATCGCGGTCAGCTTGGGAGCGCTGGAGACCTGCTTGACCAGCATCTCTTGTACGTCCACCAGCTTCTCGAGCAGGCTCGGCTCGATGTCGTTCCGCGCCAGGAGCGCGAGCTTGTGACGCATCCCCGCGACGCGCTCCCGCAGCGAGGAGGTCGCGCGGACGGCCGCTGCGGCCGGGTTGTTCAGCTCGTGGGTCAGGCCGGCGGACAGCGCGCCGAGGGCGAGCAGGCGTTCGCGCTGACCCACCACCGCGTCCGTGTTGCGGCGACCGAGGAACATGCCCTCCAGCAGATGGGCGGCCATCGGGAACCACTCGGTGAACCGCTCGCCGAACTCCGCGGCCGGCAGCGAGAGGAACTCCAGGTCGGTGACCGCGTGCACCGAGGCGGCGTACCGCTGGTCTCCGCGCATGCCCATGAGGAACTGCGTGGCTCCGCAGTACGCCCCGCGCTGGTCGGTGCGCACCATCTCCAGCTCGTCGCCGTGGACGGTGCGTGTCATCCGGAGCGTCCCGGACAGCAGGACGTAGAAGCAGGTCGCCGGATCGCCCTCACGCAGGATCGCCGTGTCGGCCGCGTACGGCTCGACCTCGCTCTTCTCGGCGACCCAGTCCAGCTGTTCGTCGTTCAGCTTTTCGAAGAGGAAGAGCGTACGCAGCTCGTCCCGCGACAACGTGCTCATCGCTCCTCCAGATACCGATGCACCAGTGTCACCGCCATGGCTCCTTCGCCGACCGCCGACGCGACCCGCTTGACCGACTGCGAACGTACGTCGCCCGCGACGAACACCCCCGGAATCGAGGACTCCAGGTACAACGGATCCCGGTCCAGGTTCCAGCCGGAGGGCCGCCTGCCCTCGGCCAGCAGATCGGGTCCGGTACGGACGAAGCCGTGGGGGTCACGGACGATCGCGTCGCCCAGCCAGTCCGTGTACGGGGCGGCGCCGATGAACACGAACAGGTGCCCGCACGAGACGGTTTCGACCTTGTTCGGGTCGCCCCCGCAGAGCGAGATGCGTTCGAGGTGTTCCTCGCCGTGTGCCTCGACGACGGTCGTGCCCTCGCGTACCTCGATGTTCTCGATGGCCCTGATCTGCTCGATCAGATAGTGCGACATCGACTGTTCGAGCGACTTGCCGCGGACGACGAGCGTGACCTTGCGGGCGTACCGGGAGAAGAAAACGGCGGCCTGACCTGCGGAGTTCGCCCCGCCGACGATGTAGACGTCCTCGTTGCTGCACGACTGAGCCTCGGTCGCCGCCGACCCGTAGTACACGCCGCGGCCCGTGAGCTGTCCGAGACCGGGGGCGTCGAGCGCCCGGTACGCGACGCCGCTCGCCAGCACCACGGAGTGCGCCGCGATCTCGGTGCCGTCGCTGAAGGTGATCACGCGGGCGGAGCCACGTGCTTCGAGGGCGACCGCGTCCCTGGCGGTGAGCACCTCGGCACCGAACTTGCGCGCCTGCCGCCTTGCCCGGTCGGTCAGCTGGCTCCCGGAAACACCGTCCGGAAAGCCCAGGTAGTTTTCGATCCGGGAGCTCTGCCCGGCCTGCCCGCCGGTCGCCTTGCGCTCGACCAGAACGGTCCGCAGTCCCTCCGACGCGCCGTACACCGCGGCGCCGAGCCCGGCCGGGCCGCCCCCGATGACGACGAGGTCGTAGAACTCGGCCGCCGGCTCGGTGGACAGGCCCACCACCGCGGCGATCTCCGCGCCGGTCGGAGCCCGCAGGGCCTTGCCGTCCGGCGTGATGACGACCGGAATGTCCTCCGGCCCCGCGCCCGCGGCATCGAGCAGCCGGCATCCCTCGGGTTCGTCCACCGAGTACCAGCGGTACGGCACCGAGTTGCGGGCCAGGAAGTCACGTATCTCATAGGTGGGTGCCGACCAGCGGTGGCCCACCACCTTGGTCTCCTCGACCGGCCGGTCCCCGACCGCTCGCCAGGTCTCGACCAGCGCGTCCACCACCGGATAGAGCTTCTCCTCCGGTGGGTCCCACGGCTTGAGCAGATAGTGGTCGACGTCCACGACGTTGATCGCCTGAATGGCGGCGTCGGTGTCCGCGTACGCGGTCAGCAGGGCGCGGCGTGCGTGCGGGAACAGGTCCATGGCCTGTTCGAGGAACGCGATACCGTCCATCTGCGGCATCCGGTAGTCCGCGAGCATCGCGGCGACGGTCTCCCCCCGCAGCTTGATCTCCCGCAACGCGTCGAGAGCGTCCGGTCCCGAGTCGGCTCGCACCACCCGGAAGTTCTGTCCGTACCGGCGTCTCAGGTCACGGGCGACCGCCCGGGACACCGACGGATCGTCATCCACGGTCAACAAGATCGGCATCCCCATAAGACGGAGTATCCCAGCCCAGGGGCGTTCCGACGAGAGTGGCCGTATGCCGGGTTCCGGACACTGCCTCCAGCCGGACCGGTGACCGGATCCGCCGGTGGCGCCGGTCGGTGACCGGCTCACCAGCCAGGAACGTGTCGTACGCGACGCCGCGTACGGTCCGGTGCCCGTGCCGGCACCCCGCGGAGGACGAGCGGGCTTATGCGAGAAGCGGAATCCGGGAGGTGACGTAAGGCTCACCTGGTGACCCGCCGGAGTTGCCGCACAACGGGACGTTCCTCGCTACGCTGCTCCGCGTGGATGGGCGACATACATGGAAATCGCGTGTAAATCCGACAGTTATGGTGCGCCGTCTGTGGGCCAGGTTCGAGGTCCTGCCATTCCGCTACGGACTGGGCATGGGAATCGTCGCGGCCGTGGTGGCCGCCCTGGTGATCGTGGGGTTCGTGACGCTGAACGGCGCCCCCCAGAAGAAGGAGGCCACGCCGCGTCCCGTGAGTAGCGGACCGGCCGAGGCGGCCGTGCCCCCGGCGCCGACCTGGGGCGGGTACGTCCCGCCGCGGCAGGCGAGGTCGACCACCGCCGTGGTGTCCCCGTCTCGCACCCAGGCGGCAGAGCCGACGTCGCCACGCCCGCGTCCGGCGCGTCCGTCCGTTCGCCCCTCACCTACGCAGACCTGCCCGGCGACTCTGAAGAAGTCCAAATGGGAGTGGGTCTACCAGATGTGCAAGCGCAAACAGAGCGGCTAGAAACCGTTACCGACCGTCACATGCGCGCCTCTGATCACGGCAGCACCTGTAGTACGGTCGAGCAGCGTCACGTAGTCGCCAGCCCCCGGAAGGATCCCCGTGCGAAGCCCTCGGCCGGCGGCGCTGATCGCGGCGATCATGGTGTTCGCGTCGTTGTCGGTGTCCGGTGCATCGGACCGGTCATCCGCCTCGCAGGCACCGTCGCCTAGCAGCGCCGAAGCTCTTCGTAAGCAGGCCGACAAGGCCGCGAACGAGCTGGCCAAGGCGACAAAGGCGTGGGAGGACCGCAGCAAGCAGCTGAGCGCCTCCGAGGAGAAGCTCAAGCAGACGCTCGCCGCCCTCGGAGCCGCGGACGCCCAGCTCAACCAGATCCGGGAGCCACTGGCGCGGCTGGCCGCCAACACGTACAAAGAGCCCGGCCTGCTCGGGATACCGGACCTGCTCGGCGATGACAACCCCGACCAGGCACTCGCCGCGGCGACCGACCTGACGCTCCTGTCCAACGAGCAGAAGACGCTCGTCGACAAGGCCGGCCAGCTGCGCAAGCAGCATGAGAGTCTCGCCGCCACCGCACAGGACCTGCAGTCACGGAACGCCATCGAACAGGCCCGCCTGCAACAGGAGGTCGGCGGCCTGAAGGCCCGTGCCGCCGCGCTCACCACGCAGCTGACCGCCGCGCTGAAGAAACTCGACCCGAACACGCGCCTGCGGCTCACCTGCCAGAAGAGCCTGGTCGCCGACGCACGCAAGTATCCGAACGGGCTGATCCCCTCGCGCTACCTGTGCCAGCTGCCGGAGCCGGGCCGCTCACTCCGCGCCGACGCCGCACTGGCGTTCTACAACCTGAACGCCGCGTACAAGCGCCGCTTCGGCACGCAGATGTGCCTCACCGACTCCTACCGCTCACTGGGAGAGCAGCAGCGGATCTACTCCCAGCGACCGGGGATGGCCGCCGTGCCGGGACACAGCAACCACGGCTACGGCACGGCCGTCGACCTGTGCGGCGGCGTGCAGAGTGAGGGATCGGCGCAGTTCAACTGGCTGCAGTCCAACTCCAAGCGCTATGAGTTCTTCCACCCGTCCTGGGCCTACAGCAGCCCGTTCGAGCCGTGGCACTGGGAGTACACCAAGGAGAACACCCCCACCAGCAGCGACTGACCCAGCCCGACCGGCACACGGCGTGGGATGACGACACGGTGCGCGGACGCGGGTGACGTCGCTGCTCACCGGGCGGCTGACTTCTGGACGGCTGCCTTTCCTGTCGGGGAGACCACCCCGACGCCTGAGTGACGCGGTCGCGGGTGGCCTGGCCTTGCGGTCTTCGGCTCGATGGGTGCGGGGTCGCCGGTCGTCGCGAATGCCCTTCCTGGGCAGGGCGGCCCACGCTGGCTGCGACGAGCTGGAAGGTGTGCCGGTTTCGGGCGTCACGCCTGATTGGTCTGGTGGCAAGTGGACGGCCCGGTGGTATTCGGCGGGAGAGCGTGGCGTTGCTGGTCACTGCGGGCGTTCCTCTCGGACAGGATCAATCCAGCCGCCTTAGTGACCCGGTCGCGGGCGGCCTGGCGGTATTCGGCCCGAGGCATGGACGCCGGTCGTCGTGGGTGCCTTTCCCCGGGCAGGGCACGCGACCGGCGAGTGCGACGGAACCGAACGAAGAGGCGTCCGTGCTTCGGCCCCGGCGCCAGCCGATTCATGGCGTGCTTGAGAACAGGTCCGGCCCTGCGGTACTGGGCTCGCGGGATGTGGCTGTGCAGCCTTTCCCCTGCGGTTCGGTCCGTCCCCTGCGGTTCGGTCCGCCGTGCCCGAGTCGGCCTTCCCGCGACCCCGGCCGGGGCGGGCGGGCCTTATCCCGACCCCTGCCCCTTGATCCCGGTCCGGGCCGGCCTTTGCCCGAGACCTTGGCGTCAGCTGGCCTGGCCCCGGGACCTCGACCCGGCCTGGCCTCGCGACCTCGCCCTACCCCTGGCCCCGGGACCTCGCCCTAACCCCTGGCCATAATCCGGCCCCGGCCCGCGGACCCGGTCCCGCCCGGGACCCTGACGTGGCTCGTGGTCCCTGCCCGCCTCAGCCCCCGCCCTGGTCGGCGTTAAGTCAGTTGCTCAGGATGGTCACCGACAGGCGTGAGTCGACTGATGCTCGGGCCAGGGCCGCGGCCTGTTCGCGGGTGGTTCGTAGCACGACGAGGGCGCCCTCGTCGGTGTCCGGGCCCGGTCTGGGGACGGCGACCACCGGCACCGCCGAGGCGACCGTCCGGGCCGGGAGGGGGCCCTCGCCTCGGGCGGCCAGGACGTCCACTCGGTCGCCGGTGTGCAGCAGGCGGGCGGCTGCGGCGTCGGCCAGGCGTACCGGTGCCGCGACCGCCGCGGCGTCGCGGGGGTCCAGCAGGCCGGAGGAGCGTAGCCGGGCGTCGGTGAGCGGCTCGCCGCGTCGTACCGGGCCCGACAGCGCGCGGCCCGTGGGCCGGTCCACGACGCCGGCCGGCACCGCCCCGGCCGGAAGGAGACGCACGGTCACGTCGTGTGGGCCGAGTACGGCGCCCGCCGCCAGGTCGCGGGCGGCCACCGGCACGCGTACCCCGTCCGTGTGTGGTCGGGTCGCGGCCAGGGCGAACGCGGCAGCGACCGCCACGAGCAGGGCGGCGAGCACTCGCCGATGGCGGCTTAACGCGGATTTCACGGCAGGTCGATCGGGAGCTTCAGCCCGTCGAGCGTGTGCGGGCACGGGCAGGAGCGCTCGGAGGGGAGTGCGGCGACGACCTCGCCGACCAGGTCGCGTAGGCGGTCGACGTTTTCGGAGAACACCCGCAGCACCTCCTCGTGCGTCACGCCCGAGCCCTCCTCGACCCCGGCGTCCAGGTCGGTGACCAGGCAGGCCGGGATGTAACAGAGCGCCAGCTCGCGGGCGAGCACGGCCTCGGGATGGCCGGTCATGCCGACCAGCGTCCACCCCTGGGCGGCGAACCAGCGCGACTCGGCGCGCGTGGAGAACCGCGGGCCCTCGATCACGACCAGGGTGCCGCCGTCGACCGGCTGCCAGCCCGCCGCCTGGGCGGACTCGAGCGTGGTCTGCCGCCCGACCGGGCAGTAGGGGTCGGAGAACGACACATGCACGGCACCGTCGTCGTAGTAGGTCTGCTCGCGGCCGCTCGTGCGGTCGACCACCTGGCCCGGGATGGCGAGCGTGCCGGGGCCGTACGCGGGCGTGAGGGATCCGACCGCGCTCGGCGCCACCACCTGCCGTACACCGACGGACCGGAGCGCCCACAGGTTGGCGCGATAGGGGATCTTGTGGGGCGGGAAGCGGTGGTCGCGGCCGTGCCGGGGGAGGAAGGCCACCCGGCGTCCGGCGCCCCGGTGACCGGCCGGCAGGGTCCCGATCGAGATGGGGTCACTGGGCGGGCCGTAGGGAGTGGACACCTCGACCTCCTCGACGTCGTCGAGGAAGGAGTAGAAGCCGGAGCCACCGATCACACCGATCTCTGCATGCATGAGCGGGACCCTAGCCGCCCGCGGAGGCGGTCCGCGACATCGGCTCCCTGCCCTGTGGACAACTCCCCGAGACGAGATGCTGGACGACTCGCGACATATCTTGACGCCCCCCATAAACGCGTAATATCTTCTCGGAAACAGAGAGACAATCGCGTCGAGTGGATCGACGTGCCGAGGACACGTACCGGAGGACATGGAATGACCAGCCGACTGGCCCGGCTACCCGCCGGCCGCCGTACGAAGTGGCTCGTCCTGATCGCCTGGCTGATCCTGCTCATGGTGGGAGGCTCACTCGCCGGCAAATTGCAGGGCGTGACGCAGAACAACGCCGACGCCTACCTGCCCGGCAGCGCCGAGGCCACCCGGGTCATCAAGCTCCAGGACGAGGTGCACAAGGAAGACGCGATACTCGCCGTCGTCTCGTACGAGCGGCGGAGCGGCATCACCCCGGCCGACCGGGCGTTCGCCCAGACCGCCGTGGCGAAGCTCGCCGGGATGCCCCACGCCGGCCAGGTCGTCGGGCCGCTGGTCTCCAAGGACGGTCAGGCGATGCAGGTCTTCGTGCCCATCGAGGGCGACGGGGACGTCACGCTCAAGGCCGTCGACACCCTGCACAAGACCGTCGAGCGCGGCCCGCCGGCCGGCCTCGACGTCCGCGTCACCGGCCCTGCCGGAGGCCTGGCCGACCTGGTCAAGGTGTTCGGCAGCATCGACGGCCCGCTCCTGCTCGTCACGCTCGGCGCGGTGATCCTGGTGCTGCTGCTGACGTACCGCAGCCCGTTCCTCTGGTTCGTCCCGCTGATCTCCGCCGTCTCCGCGTACGCGCTCTCGCAGGGCGTCGTGTACGGCCTGGCGAGGGCCGGGCTCACGGTGAGCGGCCAGAGCGCCGGCATCCTGGCCGTCCTCGTACTCGGCGCCGGCACGGACTACGCATTGTTGATCATCGCGAGGTACCGCGAGGAACTGCACCGGCACGAGGACAAGCACGAGGCCATGGAGCTCGCGCTGCGCCGCGCCGGCCCCGCCGTCCTCGCGAGCGGCGCGACCGTCACGATCGGCCTGTTGTGCCTGCTCATCGCCGAACTCAACTCCACGCGGGGCCTGGGCCCGGTCGGCGCGGCCGGCATCGTCTGCGCGATCTTCGCCATGACCACCCTGCTTCCCGCCCTGCTGGTCGCGCTGCCACGCGGGGTGTTCTGGCCGGTCGTGCCCCGCTACGACGCGCGCCACGCCGACGAGCCCGGCGCGCTGGAGAAGGAGCACGGCGTCTGGGCCCGCGCCGCGCGGTTCGTCAGCGCGCGGCCACGCGTCGTGTGGGTGGGCACCGCGATCCTGCTCGGTGTGCTGACGCTCGGCCTCACGTCCCTGCGGACCGGGCCGGTCTCGAACGCCGGTCAGTTCGTCGGCACGCCCGGCTCCGTCGTCGGCGAGAGGGCCATCGCGCGGCACTTCCCGGCCGGCACCGGCAGCCCGGCCGTGGTGATCGGCCCGAACGTGCCCGCGCTACGTGACACGATCAAACGTACGCCGGGCGTGGCCGACGTCGGCGAACCCGTCACCGGCGGCGGTTACGCGCAGTACGAGGCCACGCTGTCGAGTGCGGCCGATACCAAGGCCGCCCGCGACACCGTCGACCGGCTACGGAACGCGGTGCACCCGCTGGGCGCCAAGGTCGGCGGCGCCACCGCGATCAACGTCGACACCCAGCGTGCCGCCGTGCACGACAACAAGGTGATCATCCCGCTCGTGCTCGGCGTGGTGCTGGTGATCCTGGTCCTGCTCCTGCGGGCGCTGGTCGCACCGCTCCTGCTGATGCTGACCGTGGTGCTGTCGTTCGCCGCCTCGCTGGGCGTCTGCGGGCTGGTCTTCACACATCTGTTCGGCTTCGAGGGCGCCGATTCGGGGTTCCCGCTGACGATCTTCATCTTCCTGGTCGCGCTGGGGGTCGACTACAACATCTTCCTGATGACCCGCGTACGCGAGGAGTCACGGCGGCTGGGCACCCGGCGTGGGGTGCTGCGCGGGCTGACCGTCACGGGCGGTGTGATCACCTCGGCCGGACTGGCGCTGGCCGCGACGTTCGCGGCGCTCGCGACCCTGCCGCTGACCGGGCTCGTGGAGATGGCGTTCGCGGTGGCGTTCGGCGTGCTTCTCGACACCCTGATCGTGCGGTCGCTGCTCGTACCGGCGCTGGCGTACGACATCGGCGCGCGCATCTGGTGGCCCGGACGCCTCGGGGCCGCGGAAGACACCGGGGCCGAGCCGCGGGTACGCGAGCCGATCGGCTGACAGGTCAGGAGAGCGGGTCCGGCGGGTGGATGATCCCCGGGCCCGCCGTGGCGTCGGGACGCCTCAGGCGACCTTCTCCGAAGACCCGCTCGAGGACTTGGAGGAGGACTCGGACTTCGACTCCTTCTTGGCCTCGCTCTTGGTCTCGGTCTTCGCGTCGTCCTTCTTCGCGGGCTCCTTGGGCGTGGACGTGGTCGTCGCACTCGCGCTCTTGCGGCTGTCGGTGCGGTAGAAGCCTGATCCACGGAACACGATCGCGGCGGGAGAGAAGATCTTGCGCAGACGCCCACCACACGCGGGGCACTCCGTCAGCGCGTCATCGCTGAACTTCTGCACGACCTCCAGCGGCTCGCCGCATTCCGTGCAAGCGTACTGATACGTCGGCACGAGATCCTCCTTGCTGCACAGACCCACAGGGGGCTGGCACTCTCACTTAGTGACTGCTAAGTGTACGGGGCGCCGGATCATTCCCGGGCCGGGACCATCAGTCCCCGCGCTCGCCGTACCAACCGGCCAGCTTGCCGCGCCTGCTCACCGCGCGCAACCGGCGTTCGGTCACGCCACGTACGTCGCTCGTGGTCACGACCAGCAGTTTGTCCCGGGCCTGCAATCGCGTGCTGGGACCCGGCACGAAGCTCTTACCGTCCCTGACCACCAGCATGATCGCCGCTCCCTGCGGCAGCCGCAGTTCGAAGATCTCCACCCCGTCGAGCCGTGAGTCGGGAGGGATCTGGATGTCCAGAAGCTCCGCGTGCAGTTCCTCCAGTGGCGCGGCCTCGACGTCGATGTCGCGGCTGCCCCCGGCGATCGTCAGCTTCAGTGCCCGTGCGACCCAGGGGAGCGTCGGCCCCTGCAGCAGGGTGAACACGACCACGATGATGAACACCTGCGCGAACAGCTCGTCCGCGTTGTGCAGGCCCGCCGTCATCGCCACCGTGGTGAGAACGATCGGCACCGCCCCGCGCAGGCCTGCCCACGACAGGAGGCCCTTCTCGCGCCACGAGAAGCCGAAGAACGGCAGGGAGAGCAGTACCGACAGCGGTCTGGCCACGAACACCAGCACCAGCCCGCACACCACCGCCGGCGCGATCTGCGCCGGGAGCTCGGAGGGCGAGGCCAGCAGGCCGAGCATGATGAACAGCCCGATCTGGGCGAGCCAGGCCAGTCCCTCGGCGAAGCCGCGCGTGGCCGGGCGGTGCGGCAGCGGGCTGTTGCCCAGCACGAGCGCGGAGATGTACGTCGCGAGGAACCCGCTGCCGTGCAGCATCGAGGCCGCGCCGTAGGAGCCGAGCACGAGGGCCAGCACCGCGATCGGGTACAAACCCGACGCCGGCAGCGCCAGGCGGCGAAGCGCGAACGCGCCGAGCCACCCGATGAGCAGCCCGGCAACGGCGCCGATGGCGAGCTCGGCCACGAGCTCGCCTGCCATGCCGAGCACGGTGGGGGAGTGCTCCTCCGTCAGCGCGAGCACCAGGATGATCACCGGGGCGTCGTTGAACCCCGACTCGGCCTCCAGAGCACCCGACAGCCGCGGTGGCAGCGGGAGCCGCCGCAGCACCGAGAAGACGGCCGCGGCGTCCGTCGGCGCCAGCACCGCGCCCAGCAGCGCGGCGATGCGCCAGTCGGCGCCGATCAGCCAGTGCGCGGCGACGGCGACGGTCGCGATGCTGACCGCGCTGCCGACGATGGACAGCGAGATCGCGGCCGGCACGCCCGCGCGTACCTCGGACCAGCGGGTCGTGATGCCGCCCTCGGCCAGGATGAGGACCAGCGCGGCCAGCCCCAGGGTCTCCGCGACCAGGGGGTCATCGAACTGGATGCCGAACCCGGACTCGCCGAGGATCAGCCCCAGCGCCAGGTAGAGGAGCAGGCTGGGCAGCCCACTGCGATGCGCCAGGCGCACCGCCACGATGGCGGTGATGATCACGGCCGAGCCGAGCAGCAGCCAGAGGTCGAGCTTCACCTGCCACCCCCTCATCGTCGTGCTCACAGGCCGCGCCGTCATACGGGCTCGACCCTGGAGATCTACCCGCCGGATATGCCTACCGGTGCCGGACCACCGGATCGATCCCGTTGACCACGTTGCGCACCGGCCGCCCCTCGATGGCCGCCCTCACGTTGTCCAGGACCGTCGTGATGATGTTGAGCTGTGCCTGCCGCGTGGCGCCCGCGGTGTGCGGTGACAGCAGGACGTCGTCGTGGTTCCGCAGCGGGTGGTCGACGGGCAGCGGCTCACGTTCGTACACGTCGAGCGCCGCGCCGGCCAGTTTTCCGCTCTCCAGCGCGGCGAGCACGGCCTCGTCGGGTGCGATCCCGCCGCGTGCGACGCTCACCAGCAGTGAGCGGGCCGGCATGAGCGCGAGCCGCCCGGTGTCCAGCAGACCGATGGTCTCCGGGGTGCGCGGCAGGCAGACGACGACCACGTCGGACGTGGTGAGCAGCTCGTCGAGCTCCTTGAACACCCCGTGTGGGTGGCGCCGCCTCGACCAGTACGCCGTCCGGCAGCCGATCGCGTCGAACAGCCGCATGACCTCCGTGCCGATCGCGCCCATGCCGAGGACGCCCACCCGGCGGCCGCCCAGCTCGTCCGAGCCGTGCGCGGCCGTCTCCATCTGCGGCCACTCGCCCGCGCGCATCCGCCGGTCCGCCCACGTGATGCTCCGGGACAGGTCGAGCGTCGCCGCCAGCGCCCACTCGGCCACCGACCGCGCGTTGGCGCCGGCCGCGTTGGCCAGCGGCACACCCGCGGCGGTGAGCGCGTCGAGATCGCAGGAGTCCACCCCCACCGAGGGCATCTGCACGAACGCCAGGTCCGGCGCCGCGGCCACGGCCGCCGCGTCGATCGCGAGCGCGCCGGTGTAGTCGCCGATGACCAGGTCCGCCTCGGCGAGCGCCGCGTGCAGTCCGCTCGCATCCCGTTCGGCGGGCATGCTGACCTCGGCGTCCAGCCCGCCGAAGACGCCGCGGATCATGTCCTCGCCCAGCGGCAGGAGGGCGAGCAGCCGCCAGGGTGTGCCGCTCATGAAGGGGATCCGGTCATTCGGGGGGCTCCTCGGCTTCGTGTGACCAGCTTGCCGCGAGAGGCGGTGGGGGATCAATGCCGATTCTTCTGTCCCGGAGTGATCTTCGACATGGCGTTCGGATGTGATCAAAGCCTCTTCCGTTCAGGAGAGGCGCGTGATACCTCGCGTGGGCGTGGCGACCACGCGAACTGGCCGGTCGTGCGGCTCGGCCGGGACCGACTCGAGCAACTCCGAGTCGTACACCGGCGCGACCGTGAGGATGCCGGGATCGAGGCGGGCCAGCACCCGGTCGTACGATCCGCCGCCCCGTCCCAGGCGGGTCCCCGTCGTCGCGGAGACCGCCAGAGCGGGCACGATGACCAGATCGGCACCGCGTACCGTCGCCGGGCCCCGCGTCGGCTCCACCGGCTCGAGAAGGCCGTACGGTCCGTGCGTGAGTGAGTCGGGCCCCTCGTAGGAGGCCCAGTCCAGGTCGCCGCCGGGCAGGAGCTTGGGCACGAGGACGTACGTCCCGCGTTTCCACAGTGCGAACAGCAGGCTGAGAGTGCCCGGCTCGGTGCCGATCGAGACGTAGGCGGCGACGGTGCCGGCCATCTCGGCCTCGGGCATCGTGAGCAGGGTGTCGCGCAGCAGGCGCGCGGCGGCGGCGCGCTCGTCGTCGGTCAGCCGGGCACGCGCGGCCAGCAGTCCCGCGCGCAGCGCGGCCTTGTCACTGTCTTCGGCGATGTCGCGCACCGTCTCATTCTCCCGCGACCGCGGACCGGAAAGCCCCGCCGGGCATCGCGCCCGGGTGGACGCGGTCCGCGGATCACGGCCCACCTGAGGCTAGGGTCTTCCCATGGCCGACCACGTACCCGTAACCAAGGCGGTCGTCCCCGCGGCCGGCCTTGGAACGCGCTTCCTGCCCGCCACCAAGGCGACACCCAAGGAAATGCTGCCGATCGTCGACAAACCGGCGATCCAATACGTCGTCGAGGAGGCCGTCAACGCCGGCCTCCACGACCTCCTCCTCGTCACCGGGCGCGGCAAGCGCCCGATCGAGGACCACTTCGACCGCGCCTACGAGCTCGAGGAGGCGCTCCGCGCCAAGGACGACCCCGAGCGGCTGGCGGCCGTACGCGAGTCCGCCGAGCTCGGCATCGTCCACTACGTACGCCAGGGCGAGCCGAAGGGCCTCGGGCACGCCGTCCACTGCGCCCACCAGCACGTCGGCAACGAGCCGTTCGCCGTCCTCCTCGGCGACGACCTCATCGACGCGCGCGACCCGCTGCTCCAGCGCATGCTGGAGGTCCGCGACCAGTTCGGCGGCAGCGTCGTCGCGCTGATGGAGGTCGAGCCCGAGCAGGTGTCGCTGTACGGCTGCGCCGCGATCGAGCCCACCGGCGAGGACGACGTCGTCAAGGTCACCAACCTGGTCGAGAAGCCGGTCCCGGGCGAGGCGCCCAGCCGGTGGATCATCATCGGCCGCTACGTCTGCGACCCCGCCGTCTTCGACGTCCTGGAGAAGACCCCGCCGGGACGCGGCGGCGAGATCCAGCTCACCGACGCGCTGATGACCCTCGCCCAGCGTGACCGCTCCCAGGGCGGCCCGGTGCACGGCGTGCTGTTCCGCGGCCGCCGTTACGACACCGGCAACAAGCTGGACTACCTGCGCACGGTGGTCCAGTTCGCCGCCGACCGGCCCGACCTGGCGGCCGAGTTCCTGCCCTGGCTGCGTGAGTTCGTGGCCAAACACGACGAAGACTGATCATGAAGACCGTCGACGAACATCTGGCGGACATCCTGGCGGCGACGCGAGAGCTCGCGCCGCTGGAGCTCGCGCTGCTCGAGGCGGTGAACGGTGTGCTGGCCGAGCCGGCCACCGCGCCGGTCGACCTGCCGCCTTTCGACAACTCCGCCATGGACGGGTACGCGGTGGTCGCCGCCGACGTCGCCGGCGCGTCCGAGCACGCGCCGGTGACCCTGTCGGTCATCGGCGACATCGCCGCGGGCGACCAGGAGGCGCACGGCATCCGGCCCGGCATCTGCGTCCGGATCATGACCGGAGCGCCGGTTCCGGCCGGCGCCGACGCGATCGTGCCGGTCGAGTGGACCGACGGCGGCACCGCCAAGGTGACGATCCGGCGGGCCGCCACCGCCGGAAACTACGTACGCCGCAGCGGCGAGGACGTCACCGTGGGGCAGACCGTACTGCCGGAGGGCACCCGTCTCGGCGCCGCCCAGATCGGCATGCTGGCCGCGATCGGCAGGTCCCGCGTCCTCGTACGCCCACGGCCACGCGTGGTCGTCCTCTCCACCGGCAGCGAGCTCGTCGAGCCCGGCTCACCGGTGGGGCCGGGCCAGATCTGGGACGCGAACGGCTTCGCGCTCACCGCGGCCGCCACCGAGGCCGGCGGCGTCGGCTTCCGCCAGGGCGTGATCGGGGACGAGGACCCGGGGCGCGTGCTGTCCGCCATCGAGGAACAGCTCGGCTTCGCCGACCTGGTCATCACCTCCGGCGGCGTCAGCATGGGCGCACGCGACGTGGTCAAGGAGGTGCTGTCCGGCCTCGGCACGATGAGGTTCGACAAGGTCGCGATGCGGCCGGGCAAACCGCAGGGCTTCGGCCTCCTCGACGACCACACTCCGGTGTTCACCCTGCCCGGCAACCCGGTCAGCGCCTACGTGTCCTTCCAGGTCTTCGTACGGCCCGCGCTGCGTGCCCTGCAGGGCCTGCCGCCCGACCCGCTGCCCACGGTCGTCGCCCGGGTCACCGAGCCGGTGAGATCGCCGCCGGGGTTGCGCCACTTCCTGCGCGGCGCGCTGGAGTACCGCGACGGGGTCTACCACGTGAGCCCGGCCGAGGGTCAGGGGTCGCACCAGATCTTCTCGCTGGCCTCGTCCAACTGCCTGATCGTGGTGTCGGAGGACGTCACCTCGCTCGCGACGGGAGACCCGGTGGACGTCATGATGCTGCCATGACCGCGCCTGGGGAGTTCTCCCACCTCGACGAGGCCGGCGCGGCCCGCATGGTCGACGTCTCCGCCAAGGAGGTGTCGGCGCGTACGGCGACGGCGACCGGCTTCGTACGCCTGTCGGCCTCGTGCGTCGCGACCCTGCGCGCCGGGAACGTTCCCAAGGGCGACGCGCTGGCGGTGGCCCGCATCGCGGGGATCCAGTCGGCCAAGCGCACGCCGGACCTCATCCCGCTCTGCCATCCGATCGCGATCCACGGCGTGAAGGTGGATCTGACCGTACGCGACGAGGGCGTGCACATCGAGGCCCAGGTGCGCACCGCGGACCGTACCGGCGTCGAGATGGAGGCGCTCACCTGCGTCTCGGTGGCCGCCCTCGCCCTGATCGACATGGTCAAGGCCGTCGACCCGGCCGCCGTCATCACCGACGTACGCGTGGAGGAGAAGACCGGCGGCAAGACCGGTCTGTGGCGGCGGCCCTCTTCGCTGGAGGACACATGATCCGGGCCCTGGCGGTCACCGTGTCGAACCGCGCGTCGGCCGGTGTCTATGAGGACACCTCCGGGCCGATACTCGTCTCACGGCTGCGTGAGCTCGGTTTCTCGGTGGACGAACCCGTCGTGATCCCCGACGGGTCGCGGGTGGAGGAGGTCCTTCGGGACGCGGTCGCCGGAGGTTTTCAGGTGGTCGTGACGAGCGGCGGCACCGGGCTCACGCCGATGGACCTGACCCCGGAGATGACCCGGCGCGTGATCGAGTACGAGGTGCCCGGGATCGCCGAGGCGATCCGCCTGACCAACCGGGACAAGGTGCCGACGGCGGTCCTGTCCCGCGGCCTCGCGGGCGTGGCCGGCCGCACGCTGATCGTCAACCTCCCCGGCTCACGCGGGGGAGTCAAGGACGGCATGGACGTTCTGGCGGGCGTCCTGCGGCACGCGGTCGACCAGATCGCCGGCGGCGACCACCCGCGTACACCCTGACCGAGCCCTTCCACGGCAGGCCGGGTTCGGCCTGGGATGGCGCAGGACGGTTTCGCGGGGAATCATGGAGGGGTGGATCGCATGAGGGGTTGGCCCGCCACACTGGCCGAGGGCCCCGTGGGACTCCGGCCGTTGCGCCTGCGTGACGCCTCCATCTGGCGTGAGGTACGCATCCGCAACGCCGAATGGCTGCGTCCCTGGGAGCCGACCAACCCGGAGACGCCGCTGTTCCGCACCGGCATCGGCCCGTACCTCGGAATGGCCCAGACGATGCGCCGTGAGGCACGCCAGGGGCTCGCACTGCCCTGGGTGGTCACCTACGAGGGCGACTTCGTCGGACAGCTGACCATCGGCGCGATCGTGTGGGGCTCCGCACGGTCCGCGCAGATCGGCTACTGGGTCGACAAGATGGTCGCCGGGCGGGGCGTGATGCCGACCGCCGTGGCCCTCGCCATCGACCACTGTTTCTTCAACGTCGGCCTCCATCGGGTCGAGGCGAACATCCGTCCGGAGAACACCGCGTCGCGTCGTGTCGTGGAGAAGCTCGGTTTCCGCGAGGAGGGCGTCCGGCAGCGTCATCTGCACATCGACGGGGCCTGGCGAGATCACATTTGCTACGCCCTGACCACCGAGGATGTACCCGGTGGCCTGATGTCCCGCTGGCGGGCGAGCACACGGCAGGCTTTCCCCCGCTGACCCGGCGAATCGCAAAAGCTTGGCAAGCTGATGTTTATGTACGGCCCTATCTCGCGACACACCGCCCCGAATGCTCGTCAACCACTGACTGTGGGTCTTAGCGTGCGGGACGTGAGCGCGCGCGTATCCAAGGTCGACGCGGGCCTGGATGCGGCTGGGGGGAGGACTGATGAGCAGTGCAGTCCTCTATCTGGCGATCGTAGCGGTGTGGGGCATCGTCCTGGTGCCGATGTGGCTACGCCGCGATGGCGAGGGCATCGGCCGGCTGCTGCACCGCCGGCAGGAGACCGCCGATGATGCCGTCGTCGACGAGGACGAGGACGATGACGCGTTCGAGGAGCCTGGTGAGGGGGAGTACGCGGAGCCTGCTCAGGCGCCTCCTGCGGCCGGGCGCGTGGAGTCTGGGCGGGGTGAGCGCGGGCGTGTGGAGTCCGGGCGGGGTGAGTCTGGGCGGGTGGAGTCGGTGCGTCGGCGCCGCGTCACCCGCGGCGCCGTCATCGCACGCCGCCGCCGCCGTACGCTGGGCCTGAGCCTCCTGACCCTGACCGCGATCGCCGTGACGGCGTTCCAGGTCGCGCCGTGGTGGTTCGTGATCCCCCCGGTCGTACTGCTGGGCGGACACCTGTCGCTGCTGCGCGTCGCGGTGAGCATGGACCACGCCCGCCGCGCCGAACGCCGCCGCGTCAACGCCATCCGCGCCGCCCAGGCGCGCCACATCCGAGCGGAACGCGAGGCCCAGGAGGCGGCAGAGGCGGCGACCCGTACGGCCGAGGTGATCGAACTCCCCGGCTGGCAGGAGGAGGAGGTCTACGACCAGTACACCGACCTCCGCGCCGTCGGCGACTGAGAGGGACGTGGGCCTGGACCCCGGCGACGAGGTCCAGGCGCACGAGGAGTCCTCAATGTTTGCTAGCCTTACTGCGTCCTTGGGGCTGTAGCGCAGTCCGGTAGCGCACCTCGTTCGCATCGAGGGGGTCAGGGGTTCGAATCCCCTCAGCTCCACAGTGTTGGCCCGGGGGGGCGACCCCCCGGAACCCCCCGATGTGGGGGGCTTCGCCCCCCACGCCCCCCGCGGGCTGGGGTCGGGTAGAGAGCTTTTTGGTTCAACCAGTTGGTCTCTTGAAGTGATTGCAGAGGGTCTGTCGCTGTGTAGCGGTCAGGCCCTTCTTGCTATCGGGAGACGAACTCAGCCGATCCGTGCTCAATCCTTGGGGTGGGTTCGGTCGCGGGTTCGCAGGGTGGTGTGCTTGCGCAGGATGCGGCGCATGGCGCCGTAGCTGTAGTCTCCGCTACTTGTCGGATGCTCCAGCCTTGGTCGTACAGTCGGGCGGCGTCTGTGGCCAACTCTTGTTCGGCCTCGCTGGGTGTCGCCTTGCCGGCGAGTAAGCGGCTGATGTCGGCTTTGCTGTAGCGGCGGTGGCCGCCGGGCGTACGGAGTGGTGTCAGCTTCCCTTCGCTGGCCCATCGGGCGATCGTGGCTGTGCGGACGCCGATCAGTTCTGCCAGCTCGCGGGGCCTGAGCAGGTCACCGGTATCGGAATAGTGATTGGGCATGGGACGACCTTGATCGTTCGAGGTTGGTGAGGGGCCCGGCCCTGAGGCGCTCCGCTTCCCCGTGGCCGCCGCGGGATTCGGGGGGTTCCGGCGATGGCCACAGCGCGCTCAGGGCCGGGAGTCTTGGGTTCCGCTCGTCACATCCGCATGGCCGAGGGCTGTGTAATCGTCGGGGCATCACACTTGGTGCCGGGGTTGTCCACAAGAGCCCAGACGGTTTTGCCGCCCTGGTCCTCCAATCGCCAGCCCCAGTCTTTGGAACATGCTTCGACCAGTAGGAGGCCGCGTCCGTCCACTCGGTCGAAGGATCGGCGCTGGCGGTCGGGAGCTGCTTCGCTGCCGTCGGAGACCTCGATCATCACGGTGTCGTCGCGGCGGGACAGGGTGAGGTGGAAGACCTGTCCGATTTTCATCGCGTTGGTGACGAGTTCCGCGGTGATGATCAGTGCGTTGTCGGCTAAGTCGCTCATTTTCCATTCGGCGAGTGCGAGGCGCATCAAGATGCGTGCCTGCTCGGCTGCGATCGGGTGCGGCGGGAGAGGGAAACGGAACGAACCGGATGGCCAGGTCATTGATGGCACCCACCGGCGTCCGCTCTTGACCGGGCCGCACGAAGGGCGTGCGCGGTGATCTGTGCCGTACCCACCAGATCACTCACCGGGTGAGCACACGCCCAGCTCACACCCCAGGTAGAGAAGCTCTCGCCGCAATGCTGAGCAGAGCATGCGCGGGGGGCGCTGGCATGCTGGTTAGGCGGTGATGTCGTGTCCGTGGCCATGGGTCGATGGAACTCCCCAGCGAGTGCCACCGACAGATGACATCCGATGACATCTGACGGACGGGACGAGATGCCAACAGCGATCACGATCACGGGCACCCGCGGGACCCAACATCGGCAACCGGCCGAGTATGAGGAGGTGTTCGCCGACTACCTGGCCCCATTCGCGGGAAGCCGCACTCGCTTTTACGTCGGTGGTGCGAGTGGCATTGATTCGCTGGCCTTGCTGTGGCTAACGCAGCACACCTCATCAGGAGTCACCGTCGCCGTTCCGGGCACCGTCTCCATGCAGCCCGAGGACGCCCGTGAGGCCATCGCCACTGCGCGCGACAGAGGTCGACTCACCGAGTTGGTCGAGCTTGGCCATGATGGGCATCCCTCCGCCGAGGCGTACCACTTCCGGAACCGGTGGATGGTGGACCGAAGCGAGTTCGTCATCGCGTTCCCCCATGGCGACGATCGGACCCGAGGCACCTGGTACACAGCCGAGTACGCGGCTGGACATGGCAAGCCCCGGCTCATTGTCCCGATTTGATCAACGGTCACATGCTGTACTGGCCCGGTGACAGGATCAGGGCGGAAGTCGGGCGCGCAAATCATGCGCGCTCTACGACAGCGCCGGGGTTGGTCCTTACTCGACGAAGCCAAGGCCCTGCGGGAGGCCGCCCGCCGACGCCGCATGCCGACGATCGCGGCAGGCAGCTTGATCACCATCAAGCGGACCATCGCGCGCTGGGAGAACGATGCGGTCCGTCCTGCTGAGCGCTATCAACTTCTCCTCGCCGAGGTTTTCGCCGAATACCACGGATCGATCCTGCTCGGCCCAGGTTCTGACTTCGATCAGCTCATGACCGCCTTTGCGCACTACGAGATCACTGCCCAGCGGATCTCAGAACTCCGGGATCTCACCGCGGCCACGTTGACGCGGGGGAGTGCCGGCCTGCTCGCCTACCTCAGCCCCGCCCTGAACACCGAGCTGGCGAGGGCTCTCGCCGATCCACGCAGTGCCGATGACGATCTGGCCGCGAGGCTCGCCGCCGCAGTGGCGGATCTCAACAGCCGTGTTGGGGTCGTCCCGTTCGTACGTCTTCAGATCGGCCTGGCGCCGATAACGGAAGTGTGCCGAGGCCTGCTCGCCGATGGGGTACCTCGAGAAGTCCGCCATCAGTTCCTCGCAGTCGCCACCACGGCCTATACGCTCGCCGCGCGTCTGGCCTTTGAAAGCTACGACGACGCCTCGTCGGCCGACTACTACGCCGAGGCTCTATCCGCAGCCGGCCACCTGCCCGACCTATGGCACCGCGCTGCCGTGCGGACCAGCCAGGCCATGGTCACGCTGTACACGACCGGGAACCTCCCCAAAGCCCAAACCATCGCCGACGCGGCGGTCCATGACGCACGCCAGGGCAGCAGCGCCCGCGTTCGCTCCCGAGCCTTCGCCCTCCAGGCCGAGATGACCGCACGAGCCGCCAACGCCCGTCGAGCCTTTGCTGCCCTCCACAACGCGTGGCACGAGATCGACCACGCGAGCGACCAGGACACGGCACCAGGAGCGTTCGACGCGGGACGGCTCCACGGCTTCGAGGGAGTGTGCCAGCTCTATGCCGGCGACCCCGCCAAGGCCGAGCGCCAGTTCGCCGACTCGGCAACCACCCTCACCCGGCCACGCGACGCCGTACAGCGCGGCATCGTCCGCACCGACCAGGCCAAAGCCCGCATCCTGCTCGCCGCACCGGAGGCCGCGACCGCCCTCCTACATGAGTGCATTGACCTGTCGACCGGCACACGTGGACGAGTGCCCGCCCAACGCATCCGCGAAGCCCGCCTCGCCCTCACTCTATGGCGCAGCGAGCGCTTCGTGACCGAGCTGGATGACCACATCCACACCGCGTCAATCGCAGGCGCCTAGCTGGGCATGCTCAAGACCGCGCGGGCAGAGATCCGCATCCATGACGTTCCGCCGCTGTTCAAGCTGTATGTCCTCAACAATGAGGAAGCCTTCTTCGGCTTCTACTCGATAAGGCAACATGACGTGCAGATCAAGGGCACCGCACATCCCATGTTCGACCTGATGGGGAAGGAAGCCAGCTTGTTCCGCTACACCACCCGGGACGGCTCACCGGTCAGCGCCCAGTACGTCGCACAGGCCCGTCAGTGGTTCACCACCGTGTGGGAGACGATCAGCCGGGAGTTCACCGGATGACCCACCCTGACACCGCCCTGGCCGACGTCATGAACCGTAGCCGGTACCTGCTGTTCGACTTCGACGGCCCCATCTGCGGCATCTTCGCCGGCCTGCCCGCCCATCGATCGCGGCCGATCTGCGCGAGCTGTGGCCGCCGTGGCGTCGACATCCCACCCGAGGCCACCGTCTCAGGCGATCCGTTCGACGTCTCGCGCTACGCAGCGAGCACCACCCCAGACCTGACCCAAGCCGTAGCCGACGAGCTACGGACGATGGAGCTACGCGCCGTAGAGGTCGCCGACGACACGCCGCAGGCTCGCCAGGTGATCGAGGCCGCCCACCAAGCAGGCCGGGCCATCGCCGCCGTGAGCAACAACTCACGCGAAGCCGTGACCCGCTATCTCACCACCGCGGGACTCGCGCCGATGTTCACCAAGATCATCGGCCGCACAGAACCAGACCCCGACCTACTCAAGCCGAACCCGTACCTGATCACCCGTGCGGTGAAGGAACTGGGCGCGGACCCTACCGAGTGCGTTCTGATCGGCGACTCACTCAGCGACATCGACGGAGCCGGCAACGCGGGCGTCTTCAACGTCGGCTACACCAACAAGCCCGGCAAGCTAGAACGCTTCACAACAGCCGGGGCCGACGCGGTCATCACCAGCATGGGAGAACTCCTCCCACACCTGGCCGAATGACAGGCCGCTAGCTACTGACCAACCGGCAGCGCCCGCTCTCCAAGACCCAAACGAGATGGCAGACAGCTCGGCCCGCTCGACGCCCGCTCATGATCGGTGAGGACTTTCTCTACGTCTATGAACCATTGACAGCCGTAGAAATACCTCACTACCAGATCACCCGCTCTCATGCTGCGCGAATCTCGCCCCGTGACCAGAGCGTCGGGCCAAACGGCTCCGCGGTCGACAAAATCGAGCCCTGACCCGCATGCCACGGCATCGGCGCATGGCAGCCACGAGGAGAACGGGATAGGAATAGGCGCAACGGTGGACGCCGTGACGATCGCTGCGGGTGGTTGCGCACTCCACGGGTCGGGGCGATCGGCTGACGCGCCGCTTCCGTTATCGGGAGCCCGCGCTCCCCTGCATGTGGCGGTACGAATTTTCCAGTTTCTGGATTATTTACCCCACTTGCACTAACGGCCAAAAGGCTAATAACGATAGGCAAAAGCGGCGGATGTGAACACCCATAACCTTCGGACGCACGCGGTGCCGTATCGGTTCCGTCGATGGATGCCGACATCGTGTTGGGCCTGGCTTGGTCGACATTAATATCTCCGGGTTCGAGGAAAGATCATAATCAGTCGTCACAAATCCACGATTGGGACGGACCGGCTATCCCAGCAACGTACTGGTGGGATGTAAGCGCAGCGAGGATACCGGGCAATACTGGACCGCTATGCGTTATTCGACACACAACGCAACCTGTCGGGGGCGGTGAGGATGTGGATGCGAGCGTAGAAATTTGGGCGCGGGGCGTGAGATCTTGATCTCTCCGTGGTTCGCTGATCACCACGATGGGGAGCATCGTGGCGACATGGTCCTTCCTGGTTTCGGGTTACCGAATTCCTCGCTACATGCGAGAACATAATGCTCAGCGGGCGGTGAGAGAGTGCTCAACGAGTCCGACCGATGGCGCCGGAGATGGTCCGCTGGGCGGATATGCCGAAAATAGGCGTAGAATAACTTCCAGTCCGGATCAACGATAGGAGCATGCGTGAGCGAATATAAGAGCGAAATTCGCCAGAGTGATATCGACAACCTAGAGGAGAAGGTTGCGCGTTCCAACTACCGGAAGTACTTGAAGCGAGTCGTGCTAAGCAAGGTTCGAGGATTCACGGACCGCGAGGTTTCTTTCGACTTTCCGGTCACGGCGCTCATTGGCCCGAACGGTGGCGGCAAGACAACGATTCTTGGTGCCGCAGGTCTTATCTATGCAGAAGTACCACCTCGTCGGTTTTTTGCCAAAAGTGGCAAGTATGACAGCAGCATGAAGGACTGGTCCGTCGAATACGAGTTGATCGACCGCGACATAAACGCCAGAATCTCTGTGTCGCGTGTCGCAAGCTTCAAGCAGGCGAAATGGAACCGCACGGCCGTCGACCGCCAGGTGCTGATCTTCGGCGTTGAGAGGACGGTGCCAGCTACAGAGCGTCGCGACCTTGTGAAGGCTGCTGGTGGGACGTTTGTCGCGGCGGCAGAGGTGGCTTTGTCGCCAGAGGTCAGCGCGCACGTTGCCAAGATATTGGGCAGGCCGATCGAAGGTTACAATCGCCTGTCGGTCGATAAGGCAGGTAGGGTCACACTGTTTGCAGGAAGCACTCCTCGTGGAGACCAGTACTCCGAGTTCCATTTCGGGGCTGGAGAAGCCAGCATCATCCGGATCGTGACCGCCATAGAAGAAACCGAGATCGGCTCCTTGATTCTTATCGAAGAGATCGAGAACGGTCTGCACCCAGTTGCGACCCGCCGTATCGTTGAGTATCTCATTGACGTAGCGGCCCGGAAATCATGCCAGGTCATCTTTACGACGCACTCAAATGACGCGCTTGCGCCATTGCCTGCGCGTGCTATCTGGGCAGCGTACTCTGGTGAGGTTTTGCAGGGCAAGCTCGATATCGCGGCTCTACGAACGATTACCGGACAGATTGATGCCAAGTTGGCTATCTTCGTAGAAGACTCCTTTGCTCAGCTGGTGATCGAGGCTGCCTTGCGATCCTACGGTGACATAGAAATTAATGCCATCAAGATCCACGCGATGGGTGGCGCCGCCCCGGCAATGAAGGTTAACGAGCAACACAACGTCGACCCGACTTCGTCCTTCCCGTCAATATGTCTACTAGATGGGGACCAGGCGTCCTCGGCGAATGCAGAAAAGAGCGTATTTGTACTGCCGGGTCAGGCAAGTCCAGAGGCCCATGTGTTTGCTCAAGTCTATAATCGGCTCGACTCGGTAGCGGCTAAGCTCACGGTCTCGATGCAGCTGCCGACTTCTCGTCAAGAGCAGGTAAAACGCGTCGTCCGTGAGCGGGCACTCACCAATCGCGATAAGCACGTAATCTGGGAGCAGATCGGAGAGGATCTCGACTTCACGGCGGGCTTCATCGTCTCGACTTCCTTCCTCTCGATTTGGGCGCAGGAGTACCCGGATGAGGTGCGGAAGCTGGTGGACCAGTTCAGCGACCTCGTTCCCAAGCGCTAGAACCTCATGCCGGATTTGCGTCGATCGGCTCGGCTTAGCAATCTGTGTGGCCAGGAATCAGCGCGGTTGGCGCACTGTAAAGCCGCACCGACGGTTCCTTATGAAGATGACTGGCAAGTTCGTGCGCCGCTGTCGTTCAAGGAGTCGTCTGAGGCCATCAAATACTTAGTGTCCCGAGGCGTGTATTCGCCGGGCACAATCAGGTCGAGGCGCGCATTCTCGTGAAAGTCGTTCATGGCGTTCACGTACTCACGTCGAGCCTGCACCCACTCCTCCCGGCCAGAGCCCTTGATTAGCCCTCGCGCAAGCTGCTCCATACGCCAGAGTGCCTTATTGACCCTACGGTGTGCCTCAACCGTCGCTTTCCCGCCGATTAAGCTCACTACCTCAGAGGACAGGCCGCGCTTGGTTTCGGCCTCCGCGAGCAGTGGTAAACCCTCATCTCTTGACAGTGCCAGAGCCTGATCATCAAGCCCCACACTTGCGGCAACTCGCCGAGTAAGCGTGCTCATGTACTTGGCGTCGCTAAGATAACGGGCGTAGCTCTCAAGCTTCCTTTCCGTCCAATGCCCAGAGATGTCACGTCGGTAGCGTGTGCGCTCACCCAAGAAACTAACTAGATATGACGAGAATGCCCCCAACGCGACGCCCAGCAAAGTAAACAACTGAGTGGTCATTCGCGCTCCAGGTAATTTGATGTATCTCTAGGAGAATCTATCTCATCGTCCCTCTTCAGGACGGTTGCCGCGGGGTGGCTGCCGCCGTTCGGGTTAGGGGCGGTCGTTGCCCCGCGGCTTCCACTCTCAGCCCGTTTCGGCCCTGCGCTCCGGGTCCGCTTGCCCTCCGATTGGCGGCGTACTGTGGTCGGCGTGGATGAGGCGGAGGCGAGTGGCCAGGCGTGGAGGGATGAGGTTCGGCGTCGGGTGACGGTCGAGCAGGACCGAGTGGCTCTCGCGCAGCTTGTCGATTGGGACGCCGATCCGTTCGAGGTTGAGTTGTATGAGTTGGCTTCCGAGCTGCAGGAGTTCTTGATCGACCAAGCTCAGCGTTTGCGAGCCGGCCAGTACGAGCGTCACGTACGTCGGCTCAGACAGCGCCGAGCACACCGAGACTGCTAACGCCTTTGCTAACAACGTCCTTGGGCCGCCCTGGACGATGGTGGACGACTCAGCCTTAAACAGCCAGGTCAAAGGACTGATCTGGATGACGCTGGATACCGCTCGCCTCACTCGTAATGAATAGTCCCGCAGTCAAATCCAGCACTGTCGGCCTGCTGAGAAGCTGGTGCCAAGCGTTTGAGACCCCTACCTCCGCCACCTCAGCCATCGCCGCCGACGGGTTGGTCGGTCGATCTCCGTAGGGTGCAGCACTTTGCGGCACTCGTCGGCGAACCGGTCGATCGCTGCTTGCATCTCGTACTGATCTCGCCGGGCGTATTGCATCTGATTCTGAACCAGGGCCATGCGCTCCCGCCCCCCAGCGATGTCCGCGATCCAGGCCCGCAGCCGTCCGGCTATTTCCTCGACGGCGACGGAGGCGGACTCGGCGTCATAGGCGACCGCGTACGGGCCTTCGACGATTACGGCACCGACCGCCCGCGCCACGGCGACACGCTGCTCGTCAAGCTCTTGCAGCCGGGAAAGCACGGAAGCTTGATCGAAGTCATCATCGAGAAAGGCATCCAAGAGTGAGCTTGCGAGGTCTCTTCGCGCGAGGAGAGCAGTCGCGCAAGCACTGTAGACCTGCCGCCGAGCCCTCCTTTCTTCGACGGAGGTTTGCGCTTGGCTAGTGATCTTGGCGGCACCTCGCGGCCCCCAGGCTCCGACAGCGGTTCCAAGGAGCGTTCCGACTACGCCGGTGAGGCCGAGCAACGTTGCTGAGTCCACTCACGCATTTTCCCATCATTGGGATGAGCGCTACAGCGTCTCTGTTTGTCGAGGTCATCCAGCCCACCGTACGCGCCGCGGTCAGCGCAACGAGCACGGGGAGGGTGGGATTGGTCGCGACTCGTGCGACGGCCTCGAGCCGCGCTTATGAAGATGCGTTCGCCGCTGCGCCTCATGTGACGCTGACAGCCAGTGCGATCGCCCATTTAACTGAGAGCGTCCGGGCGGTTCCGCTGACTCGCAAGCTGGCTTTGGACGATCTCTGGGCTAGTCGGGATCGTCCTGACCTGGGGCATTGCTCCCTCAGTGTGCTGGCTGGCAAGGAGGTGGAACATGGAAAGAAGCTCGACAGGGCGGATCGTTGAGGTCGTTCTGAGGCTCGTTGAGCGGATCCTCGAGTGCATCGACGGCACCGCCTGATGGATGCAGGGCATCACGCCGGCCGGATTCGCGACCTGAGCGGGTGTGAGGCCCTGCCCGTTTGAGCAGAGAGCACCTCCACAGGGAGTGGAGCTCAGCTGTGCTTACACGCTACTAAGTGGTCGGCGCTCAAAGTGTGTCATGCGGCCTACTACGACGAGCAGGTCACAACCAGCCGCCGCGCCCGTTGCATGTCCATCAGGGGCGGACGATTACGGTTACTCCAGGGAATTCGTAGAGAATGCAACGCCCACCGCAGGTGTCGGGGGCGCCGGGAGCGACTTTCCGCGGCGCGATCGAAGTCTGTCACAGCGTTAGCCCTGGCGATCAAGTGTCTCCACCGACGACTCGTATTGCTCGCGGGATATGCGTGGGATGGCCAGAGGCGCTTGATCGGATACGGGGCTTTAGACGCAGGTCAGCGAGGGGGCTGAGGTCACGATCGCCAGCCCTCTGTAAATCCGTGGGCTTTGGCCAAGCAGGCCCGACCACCGCCGCCGTCCAACACGGAAGTACAGCACCGCCGCCGTACGACCCCTCTCGGCTGCTTCTCCCGGAACACGCCTGGCCTCGGCAAGCATGCCGATGACTTGGGGACGCGTAGTTCGCATCGAGGGGGTCAGGGGTTCGAATCCCCTCAGCCGCACAGTGTTGGCTCGGGGGGCGCCCCCCGCGGGTTGGGGGTTGGGGGTTGGGTGAAGAGCTTTTCGGTTCATCCAGCTGGTGTCTTGAAATGATGCAGAGGGTCTGTCGCTGTGTGGCGGTCAGGCCCTTCTTGCTGTCGAGGGGACGATCTCAGCAGATCCGGTGCTCAAGGTCTTCCGCCGCGGGTTGACAGGGTGGTGTGCTTGCGCAGGATGCGGCGCATGGCGCCGTAGTTGTAGTCGAATTTGTCGGCTACCTGGCGGATGCTCCAGCCCTGGTCGTACAGACGGGCGGCATCCTCGGCCAACTGGTGCTCAACCTGGTCAGGCGCTGCGTCCTTGGTCAGCAAGCGCTTGATCTCCTGTCGGCCGTGGCGGCGATGGCCGCCCGGCGTACGACGCGCAGCGTCAGCCACCGCGCCAGACATGCCGCTACAACGGTTTGAGTGCTGCCGCGGCGCTTCCGGTCCTCGCTTCGCTGTGGTCCGGGCCACCTTGCCACCCGGCTCCTCAATATGACGCCGAACAGCAGAAACATCGACGACCACACTGCCAGCTTGACTCAGGGAACTGCCGCCCGACTTCCGTTCCTCGGGCCGTGGCCGGCCCTGTGGTCCGGGTCCGGTTTGCCTCCCGGACGCTGGGTTTCTGTGACAGATGGCCGAGTTGTGTGAATGGTTCCGGCGCACTGAAGCGCGGTAGCGGGGTGTGCGGACGCAGGGTGCTGTCAGGTTAGGTCGGCCGTTGAGTGTGCTCCTTGGGCGCGCAGCCAGGCGGCGAGGTCGTGGGCTCCAGTGCGTAGCGCGGCGTCCAGCGGGGTGAGGTCGTCGTAGCCGATCCAGTTGATATCTCCACCCCGGTCGAGGAAGAACTGTGCGGACTCTCTTTGTCCGCCGTGACAGGAAGACCACAGGCCGTGGGTGATTTCCTCGGCGTTCGGCGGTTCCCTGTCAGCGGTGAAATGGGCGGTCACCCGGTCCATTAGGCCGAGCGTCGCTGATTCCCACAAGGTTGTAGTGGCGCCGCGTTCGATTAGCCGGCGGGCGGCGTTCCATTGGCCGAACGCGCATGCGTCAGTGATCGCGGTTCCACCAGTGCCGATGCATGACCCGGGCGCTTCGATGTCGGCGCCGGCGTCCAGAAGGGCGTCCAGGACCGGGACGTCGTCGCTGCTGGCCGCCCAGTGGAGTGGGGTTTCGGTATGGCCGCCCTCGAACGGGGCGTTCAGTTCGGCGCCCGCCGCGACCAGGACCGCGACGGATCCGGGGCCGTTGGGGTAGTGGCCGGGCCAGTCGGCCACCACATGTAGCAGCGTCCGCGACATGCCGCCCTCATCGCCGAGCCGGGCTATCGCCAGCTTCGGGTGCTCCTCCAGCAGCCGCCGTAGCTCTTGAACATCGCCCTGGTGAATCGCTCGGGTGGCCGCTGCCGCGGCCGGCTCCTCGGTCTCCAGATAAGCCATGACCTCATCCTCCCTGCGCCCGGCCCAAGCCCCGCCGGCTGGTCTCGGCCGAGCCGAGTAACAGGGAGTGTCGTGGAGGGTTACCGGGACGTCCAGACGCCGCCTGCTGGGCTACAAGCTCGGCACGCTGGTCGACTCGTTCAATCTGGCGGATGGGACGCCGGACGGCCTTTCCGCAGCAGGCCAGTGGGCCTAGCCCGGCGGTTCTGGCAGGTCGGAGAATACGATCACCTGAGGCTGGGAGTCCGCCCACGCGCGTAGCTCCGGGCCGATCGGGCCGTACAGCTCCGCCGAGACCATCTCTGCACACTCCGCAACGTGTTCTAGCAGTGCTGCCGCGCTTTCCTGGTGGGCAAGAGCCGCCGCCGTGTCGGTGTACTCCTCAAGCGCCACGTAGCCGTCGCCGGCTTGGAACAGCCGGAACGTTAACGTGCCCTGCTCATCCTTCGCCTGCTCGCGCAGTGCGTTCGCTGCTTGCTCGAAGTCGGCGGCTCGGTCGTCGCGGGGTTCGAAGCGAGCGCGTACGAAGATGCTCATCGGACCACGCTAGCCGCGGCGCGAGGTTCAGCTGATTCCGGTGCCATGCATGCCGCCGTCATAATGAGTTGTTCTGAAGTGGCGGTGTGGAGAGTTCATCATCGCGGCATCTGCGCGAGTACAGGACCTTTCTGGCTTGGGAACGCCGTCTGGAGCGAACCGCGCTGCTGGCACTGGGCTTTCGTTCAGGCTATCCAGCTAACGGCGAACAGCGAAGCCACGCAAGACCGGGCGGCGGTGCCAGTTCGGGTTTCTTCCGCCCGTACGAATGCTTATCCCCGCGGCGAGGGATCAGCATTGCACTGCTCTGATATTTGTCGTCGAAAGAGTGCCTTCTTCAAGCTGTGGAGGGACGAGACGGGCGTATGCTCAGCACCGGAGGTAGGCCGTGACAAGTTTGCGCAACGCCGTACAAGCGTCGAACCGGCTCGATGATCGAGTCCTGGGACGGTGGCTACACAATCGGACACCATTGCCCCTGGCGATCGTGTCCACGATCGCTGCAGTCGTCTTCGCGGTACTGGCTGCCATCCTTACCGGGAATGTCTGGATCCTCGGAATCGTACTCATGGTCTCGGCCTCAGCTTGGTTTGCGCGGGCCCGTCGCCGCACCACGCGCAGCTAGGTCAGGTCAGCGGAGAAGCCACGCGAAGCTCCATGGGCGCATCGACGATGTAGTGGTCTCGCACGTCTACAGCGAGTCGTACGTCGGCCGGACCACGGCCGAGCGCGGAGCCGACGACAAAGTGCTCCTGCACCTGATGCGGCGTGGCTCCTGGCGCTTCGCCCGGTCCGACGGGCGGGGCGAGGACATCACTGTTCCTGCCGGGTCCTTCATCGTGCGCCACGACGGGCCGCCGTCGTTGTTCGATGTGGAGTCCGGCGCGACAGCGGAGGTGATGATCCTGCCTGCCTCGCTCATCCAGCCACTCCTCGGCGGCAGCCAGCAGATCGTCGGGTCGGCCCACTCAGCCGAGATGCGCGTGCTAATGGCGCACGCTCACATGGTCGGCGAGACCGCGTGCGACCTCACCGCCGCGGGCGTGCAGAGCGCCCGCGATGCCCTTATCGAGCTTGTCAAGGGGGCCGTGAGGCGGGAGTTCGATGACGCCGAACCTCGACTGGCGCCCGCGCTGGCCCGCGCGGCGATGGAGATCGCCGACGGCCGCCTCACCGATCCCGGACTCTCGCCGGCGTCACTGGCACACCAGCTCCACGTCTCCGTACGCACATTGCATCGGGCGTTCGTGACGGCCGGGGAGCCGGTAGGGGCCTACATCCGCCGCAGACGGCTTGAGCGGGCCAGAATGGAGCTGGCCGCGCCCGTACGCCGGCCGGGCATCGCGGAAGTCGCCGCCCGCTGGCAGTTCGCCGACAGCAGCCACTTCATCCGCGCATTCAAGAACCATTACGGGCAGACGCCCGCCGATTTCGTCCGCGCGAATGGAACGAGCAAGGGAACCAAGTGACTGTGGCCCCGGTCGCACTACACGATGGGCGGCTGAACGGGGCCTTGATGATCGAGATGCCGCCTGAATAGACCGTCGCCTCTATGGTGGACCGATGGCGTCGGTAAAGCAGGTCCAAGTCACCTTCGACTGCGCGGAGCCTGAGCGCGTCGCTCGTTTCTGGTGTGAGGTGCTGGGGTACGTCGTACCGCCGCCACCTGAGGGGTTCGCCACCTGGGACGATTTCGATCGCGGGCTGCCGCCTGAGCGTCAGGGTTCGGCGTTCGCGTGCGTTGATCCTTCAGGCGTGGGCCCGCGGCTGTTCTTCCAGCGGGTTCCCGAAGGCAAGGTGGTCAAGAATCGGGTGCATCTTGACGTGCGGGTCGGCACCGGGCTCGTGGGTGAGGAACGCGTGGCCGCGCTTGAGGCCGAATGCGCGCGACTGGTCACTCTCGGCGCGGAACGCGTACGACTGCTGCGTGCCGATGGCTACGACGAGTCGTGCCTCTTGATGCAGGACATCGAGGGCAACGAGTTCTGTCTCGACTGAGTGGCCGCCGGTGGGGAGATCGTGACCGAGGACGAGACGCGGTCGCTCACCGCCAGGTGGCGGACGTCCTGGGGTGGAGATCCGATCGCCCATGAGCTGCGTGACCGTCATGCGGATCGCTGGGTTCGGTTTCACAGCCTTCCCAAGTCCAAGCGGTATGCCGAGACGGAAGAGGAGTACGAGGTCGTCCTCGATCGTCATCACCGCGTTCTCTCCGAGCTGGGGCCTGGGGACCTTAACTATGTGATCGCCGGATACTTCGAGGACGCGCGCGTCGGCGGCTCGCACGACCCCCGGACTCATCCGGGTGCGGTGCCCTGGCTGAGGATCGAGCCCGGTGATCGCACGTTCTTCGACATACCGCTGACGCTCTATGTCAGCGAGACCTCGCTCGACCGGACGACTTTGGATCCGCTGCTGCGGCGCGTGGCCGACGACGAGCTCGGCTACGTGATCATCGCTCCTCTGGACCTCAGATGGCTCTATCACCCTTACGACGGGGGAGCCGACGTCATCGCTCCAACCGCCGGTGACCGCGACATCCTGAAGAACCGTCACGCGAACTGGATGTCCGCGCACCCAGCCGGACTGTAGATCCGGGGCCTGTGCGGACTGTTCGGCCGGTGACGCAACGGGTCTCATTTCACGGAAAGCGGTCCGGCCTTTCGGCGAACTATGGGTGTCAGTCGTTCGCGTCTGCCAGGAAGGCACCCGTATGACAGAGACAGGCACGTGACCGCCGACGTGGGCGAGAGGGTGACGGACGCCGAGCTCGTCGTCCGGTTCCAGCGAGATCCGGAACAGTTCACCGCCGTCTACGACCGGTATTTCCGCGATATCTATCGGTACGTGGCCGGGCGTCTGGACGTCGACACGGCCGACGATCTCGCCGCCGAGACGTTCCTCGTGGCGTTCGGTCAGCGCGACCGGTTCGATCCCGGACGCGGCAACCTCCGCGCCTGGCTGTTCGGCATCGCCACGAACATGGTGGCCCGGCATCGCCGGAAGGAAGCCAGGCACTACCGGGCGCTGGCTCGTACGGCGCCTGATTCCGCGGCCGAGGCCGACAGTCACGAGAACCGGGTCGTCGCCGCGGTCGCCGCCGAGCGTATGCAGCCACAGCTGGCGAAGGCTCTGGCCGCGCTGTCGCAGGGCGAGCGCGATGTCCTGCTCCTCGTGGCCCTGAGCCAGCTCAGCCACCAGGAGGTGGCCGAGGCACTCGGGATCTCCTTCGGCACGGTCGGCTCCCGGCTCAGCCGGGCCCGCAAAAAGCTCCACAAAGGATTCGACCAGGAGGCAGTCAATGGATGACCTGCAGATGCTGAGCACCCTGCTGACCAAGCCCGACCCGGCCACGGAGGTGATCGACCGCGGCCGGCACCAGCTGCAGAACGCGGCGCGCGGACCGGTACGCAGGCGCAGGGTCTCTCGGCCGTTGGTCGGCCTCGGCCTGGTCGGCGCGGCCGCGGCGACGGCCGCGATCGTTGTCGTCTCGGGCGGCGCACAGCCCACCGCCAACCCGAACGGCCCGCCCGCCGCGGCCGGCCTCTCCGGGCGGCAGGTCCTGCTCGCGGCCGCCACCACCGCGGAGTCCAGGCCGGTGGGCTCCGGCACCTACTGGCACGTAAAGACGATCTCCGAGATGCGGAACCACCAGCGTTCCAGTTATGTGGAGCTGTGGACCCGGCGCGACGGGCGGGAGTACTACGGGCTGAAGGACGGCACGGCGGTCAGGAGTCACGGAGCGACGGAGGCGTTCTCGATGCCTGGCGCCACGTGGACCTTCGCGCAGATCCAGCAGCTGCCGACCGGCCCCGGCGCGCTGAAGGCGAAGATCGCCGGTGTCGTCGAGGCTTGGCGGCTCCCGAAGAAACTCGAGCTCTCCAAGGAGGGTAAGGACGACGCGGTCTTCGACACGCTGATCAGTCTGCTGTCCCGGATACCCGCCCCGCCGAAGGTACGCGCCGCCGCTTTTCGTGCGATCGCCTCCTTTTCCAACGTCAAGGACCTCGGCACGGTCACCGGCGGCCGGGCGCTGCAGATCTCCTTCGCAGGAGGCGTCAACAAGATGGTCATCGATCCGAAGACGTCCCTGGTGAAGAGCTGGAGCATCATCGCCGGCCACGGCCAGGCGCAGTACGACACCACCGGGTCGGTCCTCACGGCCGAGTGGACCAACACCCTGCCCAGGATCGTCCCGATGCCCAAGTAAAAGCCGCGGACAGCCGGAGACCTGCACCGGGCATCCCGTGCCCGCGCCGGGACGGCGCACAGGATGCCCGGTCGGCCGTTGAGGCTCGTCAGGTATAGACCTCGAGGTCTATTCCGCTACCGGCCAGGTAGCAGTCCCAGCTCTGTACATAACCGAACCTCGTCTGCGTGTGGTAGAGGCCTGCTCCGACCTCGTTGCATGCGACGCTGCTCAAGACGTTGGTCCCTGAGAATCGCTGGTAGAAATGCCCCGTCAGGGCGCTGGCGGGTGTCGAAAGGACGACCGTTCCAGTGATGGCCGCCCCAGCCGTGACGAGGGCTGCGATTCCACGCTTGATATCCACTGCTGAATCTCCTTGGGGAACTACTCGAACAGATCGTCAGATCGGCCTGAATGGCAGTGAGTCACTTTGCCAAGAGTCGATGTCAGACCTCTGTCACATCGCTGCCGAGCGCCCTCCGGAGACGAGAGGGCTCACGCTACCGAGTGGCCGGACCAGCAGGACCGTCAGGGCGAGGCCGGCGTTCGTCGTTCTGCCACCGCGTGAGTAGAGCGAGCACTTCGCCGGCCACCCCGTCCGGGTCCTCGTAGACCGGGGTGTGCCCGGTGTCCAGCAGTCGCAGCCGTGCGCCGGGGATGCCCGCGGCCAGTTCCCGTGCCTGGTCCGGTGTTCTGGTCGGATCGTGCCGTCCGTGCAGCACGGTGACCGGGCAGTCCAGCCTGGCCAGTCCCGGAGTCAGGTCCAGGTCCCGCTGACTGCGCAACGCGTCCAGTGCCGCCTGCGGGGGGACCGTGGCCGCGTATTCGAGCATTTCGTCGCGGAAGGCCGGGTCGAGAGCCGTGGCGAACGACCGGTCCAGCACCCGGGCGTGCAACCGCGCACCCCAGTCGGTGGCCAGCGCGGTCAGGATGGCGTCCACATCGCCGTGGCCGCGCATGTGCGCGCCGGTGTCGACCAGCAGCAGACCGGCCACCAGCTCGGCGTGTCCGGCCGCCATCCGCAGTGCGATGGCACCGCCCGTGGAATGCCCGATGACCATGACCGGGGCGTCATATCGCCGCGTGATCCGCGCGGCGAGCCGGTCGGCGACCGTGCCGAGGTCCCAGGGGCCGGGATCGGTCATCCAGGACACCGCGTCGAATTCGACCTGCCCGGCCAGCCGTTGTTCCAGCGGCCGGAATACGGCGGGCGCGCACAGCGTGCCGGGAATCGCGAACACCACCGGCCGTCGCGCGGCCCGCTCACCGTCTCGGGTCGGCATCGCCCCTCCTCGCGCCGACCTTACCGGTGCCCGCCGCAGGACAGGCGGGGCCCGCTCGCCTGAATCACGCCGCGATGACCGCATGATCGACCAAGGCGCTGGTCGGCTGACACGCCCTTACCGGCCTCGCCTCTGGAGCCGCCGAGGGCGGAGCCCACATCGCCCGTCAGGTCACCCTGCCCGGCGACGGCCCGACCGGTGTCTTCCTCAATGAGAACGGCGGTACCTACCCCTGGTGACGGCATGGAGCAACGTACGACGGCAGGGGTGGCGGTGATGAAAGACGGGCGTATTGTCGGGGCGAGTACGGCCGAAGGGATCTTCGGCGACCCGGTCCATCTCCCTACCGCGAATCCGGCCGCCACCCCCGGCAGGAGGCCGCGGGCCGACACCGACCCGGACGCAGGCGACTGGAGGAGCAGACATGAGTGCCCAGGCCACCGGAATCGACGCGGACCAATTCGCTCGTGCGTGGCACGACTGGCACCGCGAGCACGAAGCGCGGCGGGCTGGCCGGCATGGCTTCCTCGCGATCACCGGCCTGCACTGGCTGGACGGCGAACCGGCGCGTTTCGAGGACGCGCCGGGTGCCTGGTCCAGCGGGCCGGACGGTGTGGTCGTCGCCTTGGATGACGGCGAGGAGCTTTTCGTGGACGGCTCGCCGGTACGCGGGGAGCATCGCTTCGGCGTGCTGCCGGAACGCGAGGGCGTCAACGCCGTCTGGGGTGACGCGGTGATCGAGGTGGCCAAGCGCGGCGGGTACGACATCGTGAGGCCGCGGCACCCGGACCATCCGCTGCGGACCGGCTATCGCGGCACTCCCGCCTACGCGCCCGATCCGCGCTGGCTCACGACGGGCCGCTATGTCGCGTTCGACGAGCCGCGGCCGACCACGGTCGGCGCCGTGGTCGACGGGCTGCAGCACGTCTACGACGCGCCGGGCCGGATCGACTTCGAGCTGGACGGCCGCGCACTGAGCCTCACCGCGTTCGGCGGCGGGGCGTCCGGCAGCCTGTTCGTACTGTTCACCGACGCGACCGCCGGCGTCACCACCTATGCCGCGAGCCGGGACCTGCGCGTCGAGGCGCCTGATGCCGACGGCAAGGTGACCATCGACTTCAACCGGGCCGTCAACCTGCCGTGCGCCTACACCGAGTTCGCCACGTGCCCGCTGCCGCCCGCCGAGAACCGGTTGCCGATCGCGGTCGAGGCGGGCGAGAAGATGCCTGCGACCGCGGCCGAGTCGCCTCAGTAGCCGAGGAGCATCAGTCAGTCGCCTACGCGGGAAAGCGTGGGCGATGAACAATCGGCAATTGTTGGGTGACATTCACCGCCGACCAGGCAAGTCCGTGCGACCATTCCGCACCTCTTCAAGGACGACCGCCGTCGCTCGCTGCGACCGATCCATGGTTATCGGTCGCTTCGGCCGCCGTTCAGTTTGATTTGAGCCAAAGAGGACTTGGCACACATACCTTTCGGGCCGTCTGTCTAGATATTGGCGGTTACGGGAGGTTTGTTCATGTCGGATATTTCTCGTAGAGGTTTCCTCGGCGCGGCCGCGGCGGTCACCGGCGCCGGGGTGGCCGGTGCGGCGCTGCCCGCCGGCGACGCGGAGGCCTCCCCTGGACCGTCCGCGAAGCGTCCTCGGCACAAGGACATCCGGGACGTCAGGCACGTGGTGATCCTGATGCAGGAGAACCGCAGCTTCGACCACTACTTCGGCTCTCTCCGCGGCGTCCGCGGCTTCGGCGACCGCTCGACCATCACGCTGCCCGGCGGGCTGTCGGTGTTCCAGCAGCCGACGACGCCTCCCGGCACCCCCGTCAAGACCACTCAGTACCCGTGGCACCTGAGCGCGGCCGCCGTGTCGGCCTACCCGGCCGGCCACCAGCCGCCCAGCTCGGAGGTCGGTGCGCAGGGGTACGGGGGGACGTCGCACAGCTGGGACGACCAGCACGGCGCCTGGTTCGGCGGCCTGATGAACGGCTGGGTGTACGCCAAGGGCGGCCTGACGACGCTCGGCTATCTCGACCGGACGGACATCCCGTTCCACTACGCCCTCGCCGACGCTTACACGATCGGCGACGCGTACCACTGCTCCGTGCTCAGCGCCACCGGCCCGAACCGTACGTACCTGTGGAGCGGCACGATCGATGCCCAGAAGAAGTTCAGCGACTTCGTGGCCTTCAACGGCGGTGACGAGCTGGGCAAGAAGCTGCTCTGGGAGACGTACGCGGAGACACTGCAGAGGGCTGGCGTGACGTGGAAGGTCTACCAAGGTGAGGACGACTACGGAGACAACGGCCTGGAGTACTTCGCCAACTTCGCCCGGTACGACCCCGCTCAGGGCGGCACGCCCGCTCCCGGCAACGTCTTGTACGACAACGGCGTCGCCAACGTCCCCGAGCCGCTGACCGGCCTGAGCGCGAACGCCGACAACCTCGCCAACGCGATCAGGGCCGACGTGAGGGCGGGCACGTTGCCGCAGGTGTCCTGGGTCGTCACCGACCAGGCGTTCTCCGAGCACCCGGACGGCGCGCCGAACGACGGCGCGTACTACGTGAACAGCGTCCTGGAGGCGCTCAACACCGATCCGGACCTCTTCAACTCGACCCTCGTGGTCATCGACTACGACGAGAACGACGGCCAGTTCGACCACGTGCCGCCGCCGGTGCCGGCACCAGGGACGAAGGATGAGTTCTATCTGGAGGCGTCCGGCCCCCTCGCGAGTGCCGGTCTCACCGAGCCGATGCCCGTCGGGCTCGGCTTCCGCGTTCCGCTGATCCTGATCTCGCCGTGGACGCGGGGCGGCTGGGTGACCTCGGAGGTCTCCGACCACACCTCGGTGATCCAGTTCATCGAGAAGTGGACCGCGGCGCTCGGCACACCGGCGATCAGCCCGAACATCAGCGCCTGGCGGCGCAGCGTCTGCGGCGACCTGACCGGCGCCTTCGACTTCACCTCACCGGTCTTCGGCCTGCCGAAGCTGCCCAGGACCACGGTCATCGGCGACCCCGCGGGCGGCCCGTACAACCCGCCGGTCACGACCAACGAGATGCCGGAACAGGAGCCGGGCACCAAGAGGGCGCGGCCGCTGCCGTACCAGCCCAACGCGAACCTGGTCGGGTTCGCCTTCGGCGGCGACGGTGCGGTCGAGGCGAAGCTGTCGTTCAGTAACAACGGGGCGCACGTCCGCAAGGCCAGCCACTTCGCCGTCTACGACAACGCCGCTCCGCCCCGGTCACTCGCCGACTATCCGGCGAAGTACCCGGGGCAGTACACGGTCGCCCCGTCGCACACGACCGGGAACGAGACCGTGCCCGGTGCGGTCCAGATCGGCGACGACCGCAAGTACGACCTGACGGTCGTGGGCCCGAACCGTTTCCTGAGGCACTTCACCGGTGACCTCAACGCCGCCGGTAAGGACGTACAGGTGGAGGCGGCGTACCACCAGAATGGTCACGGCTCCAGGCCCAAGCTCACGCTCACCCTCACCAACAACGGCACGAGGGCCGTGACGTTCACGATCGCGTCGAACAACTATTCCAAGGACCGCGCGAAGACCTACCGCGTGCCCGCACACGGCCACGCGACGCACTCGGTGGACCCGCTCGCGTCCGGCCACGGATGGTACGACCTGACGGCCACGATCAACGGGGACGGCTCCTGGTCCCGGCACTACGTCGGCCACCTCGAAGACGGCACGGACAGCATCACCGGCTGACCGGCGGGCCCGCCACCCGATCGTCACCTGGATCGCGCCGTACCGTTCCGCGATCCAGGCGACGATCATCGAGGAACCCCCTAACGGCCGGATATTTCCCGAATGTGACTGGTGTGTGGCAACAACGCATCCCTATAGTGGGCGCATGCCCACTATGTCGCCGGAGCCGGCGCGCCCGTCCGAACCCGTCCTCCACCAGCATCGGCGGGTGGCCGAGTCGTTCGGAGTGGACGCCGGTCGCTACGACCGGACCCGGCCCCCCTATCCCGACGCGTTGGTGGAGCGGATCGTCGCCCCCGGCCTGGACGTGCTCGACGTCGGCTGCGGTACCGGCATCGTCGCCCGGCAGTTCCAGGCCGCCGGGTGCACGGTGCTCGGCGTCGAGCCCGACGCGCGGATGGCCGACTTCGCACGGCGCGGCGGGGTCGAGGTCGAGGTGGCGACGTTCGAAGCCTGGGACCCGGCCGGCCGGGACTTCGGCGCGGTCGTCGCCGGTACGGCCTGGCACTGGGTGGACCCGGTAGCGGGAGCGGCCAAGGCGGCGCAGGTGCTGCGGCCCGGCGGCCGGCTGGCGGTGTTCGGGCATGCGTTCCAGCTTCCGCCCGAGTTGCTGGAGGCCCTCGGCGCGGTCTACCGGCGGGTGGTGCCCGACTCGCCGTTCAATGTCCAGTCGATGAGGCAGGCGCTGGACGGATACCAGGAGCTGTACGCCAGGTTCGGGGACAGGATCCGCGAGGTGGACGGGTTCACCGACCCGGAGCAGTGGCGATTCGACTGGGAGCGGTTCTACACCCGCGATGAATGGCTGGACCAGATGCCGACCCATGGCTCCCTCACCCAGCTCCCGCCGGACCAGCTGGCGGAGGTGTTCGACGGCGTCGGGGCCGCCATCGACGCGATGGGGGGCGGCTTCACCCTGCCCTACGCCACGATGGCGATCACCGCGGTCCGTACCAGCGCCACCTGACGGGCTCGGCGGCCCCGTTCCGAGCCGCGCCGCCGGACCGTGGCCAGTGTCAAGATCGCGTTTGGCCTGGTCAGGACGCTTCTAGCTGAGACGGGCATCACACTCTCCTGGGGATTCAAGTGGAGATGTTCGCTGTTGGAGACCTGTGTCGGGATAACCGGGGACCAGCTCCCCGGTTGTGCGACACGATCTTCAACGGGGGGTATCGGGGTGAGCAGTACGCGTACGGCACGGCCGCCGCATGCCCAGGAGTGTGCCGCTCCCTGCCGGAGGGCGGACGCGTCCCGTAACCATGAGCGCATTCTGATCGCGGCTCGCGCCGTCTTCGTCGAGGACGGGCCCGAGGGTTCGCTCGACGAGGTCGCGCGGCGCGCGGGGGTCGGCAACGCCACCCTCTACCGCCACTTCGGCGACCGTGAGGATCTCATCCGCTCGGTCGCCACCCACGTCATCGCGCAGGTCGCGGATGACGCCGAGAGCGCGCTCGCCGAGGAGGACGACCCGTTCGAGGCGCTTCGGCGCTGTCTTCGCGCCGCCGCCTCCTACGGCATCGGAGCGGTGCTGCACGCGGTGCGCGGGCGGTTCGCCATGGACGAGGCGTTCTTCGCCGTACGCAGCCGGGGCACCGCCGTCTTCGAAGAGATCATGCGACAGGCGCGGGAGAGCGGGCAGCTCCGTCCCGACGTGACGCTCGATGACATCTGGGGCATGCTCGCCCAGCTCACCCGGCCGCCGCCGTGCGGCGACCGTACCGGCTTCGATGCCCGTGCCGCCCGGTACGTGGAGTTGTTCCTCGCCGGTCTGCGCGCTCCCGCGCCGTACGAACTGCCGCCCGCGTCAAGCGATCCGCCGTCCGCCTCTCCCGAACCCGCACGTCGGCGCTGACCGAAGCGACGAACGACCCACTGACCTTTGATTTCGTTTTCGAACGCTGGAGATATCTTCCGTAATGTCGACAACCGCACCGACCGTCCAAAGGAACGCCGTCACAGCCGCACAGGCGGCGGTGTCCCGGCGATGGACGGCTCTTCTCTTCATCGCCCTTGCCCAGCTGATGGTCGTGCTCGACGCGACCGTCGTGAACATCGCCCTGCCGTCCGCGCAGCGAGCACTGCACATCTCCGACGGTAACCGCCAGTGGGTGATCACCGCTTACACACTGGTCTTCGGCGGACTCCTTCTGTTCGGTGGCCGTATCGCCGACCTCGTGGGCCGCAAGCGCACGTTCCTGATCGGCCTGGTCGGCTTCGCCGGTGCCTCCGCGCTCGGTGGAGCGGCGGCCAACACGGGCATGCTGCTCGGCGCCCGTGCGCTCCAGGGCGCGTTCGGCGCCCTGCTCGCGCCGTCGGCGCTCTCGCTGCTCGCCACCATGTTCACCGAGCCACGGGAGCGGGCCAAGGCGTTCGGCATCTACGGCGCGATCTCGGGCGGCGGCAGCGCCGTCGGCCTGATCCTCGGCGGGGTGCTGACCGAGTACCTCAACTGGCGCTGGGCGCTTTACGTGAACGTCCCGATCGCCGTCCTCGCCTTCTTCGGTGCTCTCGCGTTCGTCCACGTCCACGTGCCCGCAGGCGGCAAGAACCGCGCCCGCCTGGACATCCCCGGCGTCATCCTGGTCACCTCTGGCCTTGTGTCGCTCGTGTACGGCTTCACACGCGCCGAGTCGGAGGGCTGGGGCGAGCACGGCGTGATCGGCCTGTTCGTCGCCGCGGGTGTGCTGCTCGCCGCGTTCGTCGTCGTCGAGTCCCTGACGCGGGCGCCGTTGCTGCCGATGCGCGTGGTCCTGGACCGGAACCGCGGCGGCGCGTACCTCTCGGTCGGCCTGGCCGTGATCGCCATGTTCGGCCTCTTCCTCTTCCTGACGTACTACATGCAGATCGTCAAGGGATACTCCCCGGTCAGGAGCGGCCTGGCCTTCCTCCCGTTCACGGCCGGCATCGTCACCGGCTCCACGCAGATCGCGGCGCGGCTGATGCACCGTGTCCCGGCACGGGCCCTGATGGTGCCCGGACTGCTCGTCGCCGCCATCGGGATGGGGCTGCTCACCCAGCTCAAGGTGGACAGCTCGTTCGTCGGCCTCATCCTGCCCGCCGAGATCCTCATCAGCCTGGGGCTCGGCTCCACGATGATGCCCGCGATGAACATCGCGACCACGGACGTCGCCCCGCAGGACGCGGGCGTGGCATCGGCGCTGGTCAACACCGCACAGCAGGTCGGTGGCTCGATCGGCACCGCACTGCTCAACACCATCGCCGCCACGGCCACGACGATGTACATCGTCACGCACGCCCACGGTGGCACCTCGCCGCTGCTCGTGGCGACGGGCCAGGTGCACGGCTTCACGGTCGCCATCTGGTGGGGCGTAGGGATCCTCCTGCTGGCTGCCATCGTCGTGGCGGCACTGATCAACGGCAAGAAGGGGAAGCGCTCGCCGGCGAAGTCGGCGGAGGAGCCGGCGCGGGTCCGGGCACCGCAGACCCGGGAGTACGCCTCCGCGGGCGCGCACGCGGGACCGCGGCACAACGGCCGGGCCGCCGAGGACTTCAACGTCGAAACGGCGCCGGCCGACGCCTCCGCCGGCATCGCCGTAAGCGGCCGCATTCGCGGCGCAGGGGGCGCACCACTGCCCGGCGCCATCATCACGCTGGTCGAGCTCGGCGGACGCCAGCTCGGCCGGGTCACGACAAGGGGCGACGGGTCGTACGAGCTGGCCGTTCCCGTCGCGGGCTCCTACGTGCTCATCGTGGCGGCCGACGGCCATCAGCCGCAGGCGGCCACGATCACGGTCGGCGACGAACCACTCGGCTACGACCTGGCGCTGTCCGGCACCTCCGGCCTGACCGGTGTCGTCCGCGGCGCCGCGACCGGTGACCCGGTCGCCGCGGCCACGGTCGTCGTGACCGATCAGCGCGGTGAGGTCGTCGCCTCCACCGAGACGGACCGGGACGGCAGGTTCGCCGTCGGCGAGCTGGTCTCCGGCACCGTCACCCTGGTCGTCAGCGCGGACGGTCACCGGCCACGCGCCGTACCCGTCAAGGTGAGCGGACAGGGCACCACAGAGCAGGACGTGGAGCTCCGGGCCGGCGGCCGGGTGAAGGGCACCGTACGCGCCGGGGCGCAGAACATGCCGCTGGGCGATGCGCGGGTCGCTCTGGTCAACTCCGCGGGCGACACGGTCGCCGTCACCACGACCGGATCCGACGGCGGGTACGCCTTCACCGACCTGGACAAGGGGGAGTACACGGTGACCGCCAGCGTCTACCAGCCCGCCACGACCACGATGACCGTCGACGGCACGGACCAGGCAATGGTCGATCTAAGGCTCGGTCATCCTGGCGAATGACCGCGTGGCCGCGGTCGCAAGGCCGGGGATTGCCAATGATGGGGTGCCGGGATCGGGAGTTCTCACCGGTACGGATCCGGCGTACGGACCTTATCTTGGCAGCTCCCCTCCGGAAGGAACGCAGCCGTCATGGTCAAGCCAGGGAGCCGGTCCGGCCCAGCGCCTCGGTGGTGTTCCTGCCGTGTCCCGGATGAGCCCGGTCCGGGCGTCGGCCGGAGGCAGGTACTCGGCGGGCTGACCGCCGCGGGCGCGCTGGCCCTCGCGGGCTGGCCGCGCCCGGCCGAGGCGGCGGCGAAGGGCGCCGACCGGTCGGTGACCATCACCGTCATGGGCACCTCCGACATCCACAGCCACGCGGTCGACTGGGACTACTACAACGACGCCGCGTACAGCGACAGTGCCGGGAACGTCGTCGGCCTCGCGCGGGTGTCGAGCCTGGTGAGGCAGATCCGCGCCGACCGCGGGCGGGAACACACGCTGCTGTTCGACGCGGGGGACACGATCCAGGGCACCCCGCTGGGCTTCTACTACGCCACGGTGGAGCCGATCACGACGACCGGTCAGATCCACCCGATGGCGCGGCAGATGAACGCCATCGGCTTCGACGCCGTGGCGCTGGGCAACCATGAGTTCAACTACGGCCTCCCGTTCCTGAACAAGTGGATCAGCCAGATGGACGCGCCGGTGCTGGGCGCCAACGCCGTACACACGGGTACGGATCGGCCGGCGTTCCGCCCGTACATCATCAAGACGATGCGCGTGCCGGGCCATCCGCCGATCAGGGTCGGTCTGCTGGGCCTGACCAATCCGGGCGTCGCGATCTGGGACAAGGCCAATGTCTCCGGCAAGCTGGACTTCCTGGACCTGGTCGAGACCGCCAAGAAGTGGGTTCCGATCATCCGCGCCCGTGGCGTCGACGTCATGGTCGTCAGCGCGCACGCCGGCGACAGCGGTCTGTCGTCCTACACCGGCGACATCCCGGTGGAGAACGCCTCGGCCATGGTGGCCCAGCAGGTCCCCGGGATCGACGCCATCCTCTTCGGCCACGCGCACATCGACGTCGCCGAGCGGTTCGTCACCAACGAGATCACCGGCGAGACCGTGGTCATGAGCGAGCCGAAGTGCTGGGGCGAGCGACTGTCGGTCTTCGACCTCACGCTGACCCGGGACCGCGGCCACTGGAAGGTCACCGGCAGGTCCGCGACGACGGTGAACACCAACACGGTGCAGGAGGACCCTGCTCTCGTCGCAGTCGTCAGGAAGGAGCACGACGCGGTGGTCGCGTACGTCAACCAGGATGTCGCCACCTCCACCGAGACGATGTCCGCGGCGGAGTCCTGCTGGAAGGACACCGCGATCCTCGACTACGTCAACGTGGTGCAGACCGCGAAGGTCAAGGAGGCCATCGCGGGGACCGCCAACGCGTCGCTGCCGGTGGTCTCCATCGCCGCGCCGTTCAACCGTGCCGCCACCTTTCCGGCCGGGCAGGTGACGATCAAGGACATCGCCGGGCTCTACATCTACGACAACACGCTCCTGGGCAGCATCCTGACCGGTTCGCAGATCAAGGCGTACCTGGAGTACTCGGCGCGGTACTTCGAGCAGGTCGCCGCGGACGCCCCGGTCGATCCGGCGTCGTGGACCAACGCCCACGACCTTCCCGACTACAACTACGACCAGTTCTCCGGCGTCACGTACGACATCGACATCGCCAAGGCCGAGGGCGCACGGATCGTCAACCTCGCCTACGACGGTACGGCGGTCACCGACGACCAGCGGTTCGTGGTCGCGGTGAACAACTACCGCCAGTCCGGCGGCGGTGGCTTCCCGCACATCGCCACCGCCCCGGTCGTCTACAACGCCCAGGTCGCGATCCGGGAGGCGATCGTCGCGTACGCCTCCGCGGCCAAGACCATCGACCCCGCCACCTTCCACGTGGAGAACTGGAAGCTGGTACGGGACGGCGTACCGGTCTTCTGAACCGGCGGATGTCCACGGCGGGTCGTGCCTACCATGGGACTACGAACGGGGCGGACTGATCTGCTTAGTCATCGTCATCGTCGATCCCCTCGTAGGGGTCGACAAAGAGCGCGCGATATTCCCCAGGGGAAAGCTGACGATTGCGCCAGAAGGAATGCCACTCGGGGGGTCCGGAGGTTCGGTCCGTCTCAGCGGCAAGTTCGGCAGCTACCATCTCACCTTCGTCGCTGCCGAACAGACCTCGTCGCGTGGAGGCTGTTTCAATCTCCGCGGTAATCAGTTGTCGCGCTTCTTTTACGTCGGCGACCCGGATTCCGGCTTTGCCGGCGCGTTCGATTCGGGGATCGGCTGACCCGTCGATGGTAATCACGAGTCGTACGGTCTTTGTAACGTTCGTCGCAATGGCCGCGCCGTGCTCGACGGCCAGGTCGACAAGCTCGACCAGGGGGCCTTCGGCATCGTTCTGGGCGTAGCCGATCGGCAAGATGCGCCAGCCCTTGAGCGGTCCGTTGCGCTTTGAACGGTCGTTGGCAGCCGCTTCCTCCAGGTCACGTATGAGGTGAGTGGCGGCGAGGCTCTTTGCGGCGCGCTGCAACTCCCGTAGCTCCGTCGCCGTGACCGTGCCGTCTGCTTCTGCTCTCGCCCTCGCTTCGGCCAGGAACTGATCGTGGACGCGACGTGCGGTCGTCTGGGTCAGTCCCGCTCTGGCGGCGACGATGGCAAGTCGTTCCGCCTCCTCGCCGACGATCTTGCCGTCGGCGAGGGCATGGGCGAGAAGCGCCCGGTAGCCGGCGAGTCCATCAGGCCGTGGCGCGGGTGGCATGGCCATGAGCGGAAGGCGCGCAGTCAGGGTCGCCAGCCACCCCTCGCTACCGTGTCTGAGCTGTCCAGGACGCGGCGCGACAAGTCCTGTCGGCGGGACGGCCGGCAGCGGGGCGGGGCCGGGCCCATGCCAGGACAGTCGTTGGGGTGCCTGGCCGATGAAGGCAGCCAGCATGAGTGCGGTCGCTCGGGCGTCCCCGAGGGCAGTGTGCTGGGCGGGCGGCCACTCTCCTGCGATCAGCGTGGCGATGTCGGGAAGGCGATAGGTGTAGCGGTCAAGGTGGAAACGGGCGGCCACCATGGTGCACAGCCCGGGGATGCCTTGTGGGCGCAGGCGCATGCGCCCGAACTCGGCGGCGAGGAAACGCTGTTCGTAGTCCAGATTGTGGCCCACCACGATTGCGTCGCCTATCCGGTGCAAGACGTCGCCGGCCACTTGCGAAAAGGTTGGAGCGCCGGAGACGTGTACGTCGGTGATTCCGTGATAGACGTCGTTGTGGATGGAGCACTCAGGCGAGACGAGCGTGGAGTATTCGTCGAGGACTTCGCCGTCACCTCGCATCCGCACGATGGCGATCTCGCAGATCCGAGCTCCGCGCTCGGGGTGGAGTCCCGTGGTCTCCACGTCGAGAACTGCGAAGATCAGGCGCTGAGGGTCAACACCTTCTCCTCTGGTGAGGGCACCATAGGTGAACAACGAACTCTCCTGTGGCCTTTCATGGATCGTTACCGGTCCGGCTTTCGACGTGGATGTGGAACTCCGAAACGAAGACCGCGTCACCGTATTCTGCTGATACGTAAGTTGCCTGGTCGACGTCAACTGGCGTTGGGCGGCAGGCTTGCGGCGGCGGTGTTGTTTTGAAGTATTGGCTGCGTTCGCAGTCACACTGATGATCATCAGAGTCAGACGGAACATGACTTTGAACATCATCATGGTGATAGTGATCATCGCCGAGATGAGCATCATGATCAGGCTGATGACCGCACCCATCACACGTGGCCCTTCCTGCAGACCGGAACCGTTGCGTAGGTAGACGTCTCGGATGCCTCGCCGGTTGGCAAATCGCGTCGCGGTCCCGTGACATCCCACCGTGGAGGCAGCAGTGGTGGGGCTGACGACCTACCGACTACCGATTCTTCGCGGCTCCGCAGGCGCCCTCATCGCGTGCGTGGTGTCGGATACTGGCCAGCCCTCGCGGTTGCCCGAGAGCATTGTGGGCCGAATGGCCGACTCCCCTGAAGGACCTCTTGATCGGTTCGTCCTGTCCAGCGCCGGGTTCGAGCGGAGGTTGCGCGCGGTGCGGCCCGGGCAATGGGCGTGGCCGACTCCCTGTACGGAATGGAACGTGCGCCGGCTGGTCAACCACATGACCCGGGGAAACCTCAACTACGTGGGCCTGCTGCAGGGCGGTACGAGTGAGGAGTTCCTGCGCCTACGGGACGCTGACGCGCTGGGCACGGACCCCGTCGGCGCGTACGCCCGGTCCGCCGAGGAGTGCGCCGAGGCGTTCGCCGCGCCCGGCGCCCTGGAGCGGATCCTCGACTACCCGCTGGGGAAGGTGGCCGGGCGGCAGGCGCTCGCGGTGAGAACCACGGACGCCACCGTCCACACGTGGGATCTCGCGCGGGCCATCGGTGTCGACGACGTCCTCGACGCCGGACTCGTCACGTGGATCGACGACCACCTCGAGGACATCTACGCCGGACTGGCCGAGACTCCCGTCGCCGTCGACACGACCCACCGGTTCTTCGCCGCTCCGGAAGGGGTACTCGCGGCGGACGCGTCGCGGCAGGACCGGCTGCTGCGGCGGATGGGCAGGACACCGGCACAGGGCCGCTGAGGCCTGGATTACCGGTGCCGGGCAGTGCCGGGAGCGGATGCCCGCATCGGCGAGTAAAGCGGGCAAAAGAGGCAAAAATGTAGATCATGATGGACCGACCGCCTCCCGGCGATGAGCCGCCCGTGGACCCAGGTGCCGCGACCTACGATCTTCCGTTGGTGAACGGGGGTGCCTGAGGGGGTCGACTACGCCTTCGGGAGGCCGAGCATGGCCGCCCTCAAGTCCGCCGGCGTCAAGTTCGTCTGCCGGTACCTGTCGCACAGCCCCAGCAAGAACCTCACCGGGCAGGAGGCGCGCAAGCTCACCGACGCCGGGATCTGGATCGTCGTCGTCTGGGAGACCACGGCCAAGCGGGCGCTCGACGGGCGCGCGGCCGGGGCGGCCGACGCGGCCGACGCGCGTGCGCAGGCGAACGCCTGTGGGATGCCCACCGGGCGGCCCGTCTACTTCGCCGTCGACTGGGACGCCTCTTCCGGGCAGCAGGGCGCGATCAACAACTACCTCGACGGCGCCGCGAGCGTGCTCGGCAGGGAACAGGTGGGGATCTACGGCGGCTACGGGCCGGTGAAGCGGGCCCTGGACGGCGGTCACGCCGTGTGGGGATGGCAGACCTATGCCTGGTCCGGTGGCAAGTGGGCCGGTGGCGCGCAGCTTCAGCAGTACTCCAACGGCCACACCCTCGGTGGCGTCGGCGTCGACTACGACCGGGCCACGAAGGACGACTACGGCCAGTGGCGCATCGGTGCCACGCCAGAAGGAGAGGACGACGTGGCTCTGGTCTCCAGCCTCGGCACGGACGGCACGCAGGTCATCGACGCCGGCACGACCACCGACGTCAAGTTCACCATCGAGTACACCGACAAGCACGGGCTGCACGGCGAGGACGGCGCGTCCGTGGTGATCGCGCCGGCGGCGTACTGGGTGACCGCCGACGCGATCTTCGAGCTGCACGGTCTCGTCCCCGGCACGACGCTCGACGTGTCCTGGACGCGGGTCACCGACGACGGGACCTTCATCGACGACGCGTGGCGCCTCACCTACATCGCCGACGAGACCGGGGTGATCCGGGACCAGCTCGGCGGTCAGTTCGGCGTCGACGCCACCAACCGGCTACGGCTGCGCGTCTACAACGACGGCGAGGAGCCGGTGACCGTCCAGGGCTGCCTGGCCAAGGCCACCCTTCTCAAATATTGATCGGCGCTCAGTCCCAGGCCACGCGCAGCACGGTCGTGGCCGCCAGCGGGTCCTCACCGCGGTGGGTCGCGAGGACGCCTTCGCCCTCCGGGGTGTTCGCGTAGACCGGCTCTCCGGCCGACACCCAGGTGTTCCACGCCGTGGCGAAGGCCGTCGCGCGGCCGCGGTTCTGGCCCAGCGCCGCCGGGACCGCGTGGTACACCACGCCGTCCGCCACGGCCGTACCCGCGAGCCATGCGCGCGCCCGTGCCCGTACGGGAGCGGGCCGCAGCACGTACCGCGAGACCAGGTAGCGCGGCGAGGCGATGGGGGAGAGCACCTCGTCCAGGGCGAGGGCGAACCGCCGCGACGTCTCGGCGTCGACATCGGCGAGCGAAAGACGGTACGACCCATCCGGCTCGACGCGGGTCACCACACCCTCGGCTCCCCGCGGTGACAGCCCGGACGCCCGCAGCCCGTCCGCGACGGCACAGGCGAACCACAGGAGCGGCGGGTCACCGACGGCGCCTGCGAGCAGCCGCCCGGCCCGCCGCAGCGTACGGTCGCGGCGTACGGCCAGGGCGCCGCCGGCGAGGAGCAGAGGGCCGCCCAGCAGGACAGAGACCCAGGTCAGGACGGCCAGTGCCGAAAAAAGGACCCCGGCACCGATCAGCGTGGAGACCACGCGGGCACCGGCCGGCGGGGACGGTACCGGCTGGGCGCAGGCGGCGGCGGGGACCACCGCGGGCGGCTCCGACGGACCGGCCGGAACGAAGGTGGGCGTGAGAGTACGGACCGGTCGTACCCGGAGAGTGTGCACGAGCTCGTCGCGGAAGCCGGTGCCGAGCCGCCACGCCGTACGGGTCTCCTCGCGTGCCGCCGCACGCTCGCCCATCGCGACGTTCACCGCGTCCAGGCTCGCGACCGGCGGCGGGGCGTACGGCGAGAACGCGGCGTCCACGTGCGCCACGCCCGACACGATCTCCCCATCCGGAGCGGCGGCCAGATACCCCCGATGCTTGCGGACGAACCGCTGCCAGTCCGCGGAGCCCTTGGGGTGCCGGTCCGTGACGCAGACGACCGTCCAGACGTTCGCCACCTTCTCCGGCCAGGACGGGTCGAGCCGCAGCGCCCGCCCGCGCGTCTGCACGACGGACGTCGTGGTCGCGGCCGCGGTGAGGTCGACCAGCACGTTGACGCCGCGCGCGTCCCAGCCCTCGCCCAGGAGCGCGCGGGTGCCGACCAGAACCCGGCAGCGTCCCTCCTCGAAGAACGCCGTGACCAGGGCGACCCACGTACGCGGCGACCAGGGGCCGCCGATCACGCAGAGCCCGTCGTCGAAGGTGATCGACAGCTCCGGCCGCCCGGCCCAGGCCACGAACGCCCGTGCCGTGTCCGGCCCGGCGGCGACGGTCTTTCCGGTGACGAGCATCGGGTCGAGCGCGCGGGTACGTTCGTCGGCGACGAGGTTGCCGAGGACCAGCCAGGCCGAGCCGGCCTCCGGCTCGAGCACCCCGCGCAGGAGCGCGGGCAGGCGGACACCCGCGCGTTCGTGGTCGCACAGCACGAGGGCGCGCAGCCGCTCCCCGAGCGCGGTGTCCTCGGCGGCGGTGATCTCCACGGTCGCGTACGTCTTGGCGGCGCTGCGGGCCAGCACCCGGTCCACCGGGGACTGCGCCGCCCTGATCCCGCGCCGGGTGAGCCGGTAGCCGACCGCGGGCAGCGCACGCCGGATCGCCTCCCGCAAGCCGTCGTCGGTGAGCGCATGGGTCACATAGTCATCGAGAAGCTCGACCCAGTCCTCGGCGGACGGGGCGTGCCGGTGCTCCTCGCGCAGCCGGGCACCGGCCGGCAGGTCGAGCAGCCCGGCGTGGTGCATGCGCAGCGCCGCCGCGGCGAGCCGTGGCTCGTCCTTCTCGATCCGCACCCAGGGGACCGTGCGGGTGGTGAACCTGGCGTCCAGCCAGGTCAGAAAGTCGGTCGAGGTGACGAGGCCGGTGGTCAGCTCGGCGAAGCGCTCGGCCTCGCCCGCGATGTGGCCGGCCTCGACGGCGGTGGGCGGGGTGAGCCAGGCCAGTTCGGCGAAGGGCGCCAGGTGCCCCTCACGTACGAGCGCCGGGATCGACGCGCCGAGGATCGGGCTGCCGAACAGCGTGTCGACCAGCCCCGCCTCGGCGGGTGAGAGCGACTCCGGCGGCGTCCCGGTGAGCCCGAGGACGAGCGCACCGGGCAGCCGGTCGAGGACCTCGGCGACCAGCCGGCCCCACACGTCGAGCAGGTGGTGGCATTCGTCCAGCACCAGAGTGAGCGGCCCGGCGCCGGCCAGCCGGTCGATGAGCTCCCGTCCGTTCGCGTGCAACCGCCGCATCGGGCTGCGGGTGTGTCCCTCCACGTCGGTCTCCGTCTCCGGATCGAAGATCGCGAGCGACTGGTAGGTGAGCACCGTGACGTCCGCGGCGAGGGACCGGTCGGCGCCCGCCGTCGTGGTCGCGGGGGTGAAGCCTCGCCAGTGCGCGATCCACTGGTCCTGGATCGCGGTGTTCGGCACGAGGACGACGGTCCGGCGGTCCAGGCGCCGGGCGGCCTCCAGGCCGATGAGGGTCTTGCCGGCTCCTGGCGGCAGCACCACCCATGCCCGCCGCCGGCCCTCCGCCCACGCCGCCGCGAGCCGGTCGAGGGCCGTCACCTGATAGGGCCGGAGCATTCCTGGCCAGCATGTGAGGGAGAAACCGGCGGTCATCGCGCCATGATGGCACCCGCACGGAGACCGGCCTCTCGTGCCGCGAACGCCACGGACCGCAGATGGCTCCCCGCGGTCACGAAACGGTGGGCAGAAGATGACAAAAAACCAGGTGGGGAGCAGTGACACTTTCGCGTCAGTGGAGCATATGACGGCCTCCACAGAACACCCGCTATTGTCACCGTCCGTGCCAGTCCGTTCACTTCGCGATCCGGACGGTTCTTTTACGCGTCTCGTACAAGTTGAGAACCTATGCTCCCAATCCGGGACAGAGGAGTGCATATGGGGCAGAGTGTGGGCGCCTCCGCCGGGGACGACCAGGACGACGAGCCTGGTCATGAGCCGGGGGGTTCGCTCTGGCATGCCCTCGGCCTGACCGCCGCCTCGGCGGTCATCTGGGGTGTCGCCCATCTGGTGGCCGGCCGCCGTGTCGCCGGCCTCCTCCTCATGGCCCTGCTCGCCCTCCTGCTCGGCGGCGCCATCGTCGTCGTGCTGGACTTCCGCGACGATCTCCAGCAGGTCGCCGTCCAGCGCGACTGGCTGGCCGGCATCACCATCGGCATCCTCGTGCTGGCGCTCCTGTGGGCCGCCATCGTGGTCCGGTCCTACCTGGTCGTCCGGCCGCGCGGACTGGGCGGCGCGTCGAGGGTGCTCGCCGTCGGCATGGTCCTCGTGCTCGTCATGGGAGTGTGCACGCCGCTCGTGTGGGCGGCCCGCGACACCTACACGCTGCGCGACACGATCGGCACGATCTTCCACGGCGACGACGCGGCGCCCCCTGCGGTCGTCAACGTCGCGGACCCGTGGCAGGACAAGCCGCGCGTCAACATCCTGCTGCTGGGCGGGGACGGCGCAGGCGACCGCGTCGGGATCCGTACCGACAGCATGACGGTCGCGAGCATCGACACCAAGACCGGCGACACCGTCCTGATCAGCCTGCCGCGCAACCTGCAGCACTTCACGGTGATCCCGCGGCTGCGCAAGCGGTGGCCGTACGGGTTCACGGGAGTGTCGCCCGGCGACGAGGGCCTGCTGAACGAGCTGTTCCAGGACGGCGAGGACGACAAGTCGCTCGTACCCGGCTTCGACAAGGGGCGACGCGGGCCCGAGCTGGTGCGCGAGGAGATCTCCTACCTCATCGGCCAGCCCATCGACTACTACGTCCTGGTCAACCTGTTCGGTTTCGCCGACATCATCGACGCGATGGGCGGGGTCAAGGTCCACATCGCCCAGGACATCCCCTACGGCGGCCCCGAGGACGGAAGCGCGCCCACGGGAGTACTGAAGGCCGGAAACCGGAAGCTGAAAGGCAAACAGGCCCTGTGGTTCGGACGCTCGCGCACGTCGAGCAGCGACTTCGTCCGGATGGGCCGGCAGAAGTGCCTGATGAAGGACGTCGCCGAACAGGCCGACCCGCAGAAGGTGCTGACGAGCTTCCAGAAGCTGGCCAAGGCGGCGAAGAAGACGATCTCCACGAACATCCCTGCGTCGATGCTGCCGCCACTGGTCAAGCTGTCCGGGACGATGAAGCAGGGCGCCCAGGTGAGCAGCCTGATGTACGTGCCGCCGCAGTTCCATGTCGTCCGGCCGGACGTCGCGGTGATGCGGCAGGCGGCGGCCAAGGCGATCGCGGCCAGCGAGAGCGCGGGACAGACGCCACCGCCCAGTCCGGGAGCGTCGGCCGATCCTGGGGCTTCGGCGGACCCGAGTGGGAGCGCCGACCCTTCCGGGAGTCCGTCGGCAAGTCCTGACCAGCGGAAGAGCAAGGCGGTCTCGTTGGCGACGGCCTGCGGGTGAAAGGCCCTTTTGAATTATGTGCCGACCCCTTGGTAGTCCTTTGGTGTTTCTTTTCAACGGGATTCACGCAAGGACTGGTCCTTACCGGGCAATCGAGGCAGGTGGGGTCATACGTGCGGTAGGATCCACCAGTCATTGCCTAGGGTTGCTGACCGCGTCTATTCGAACACTTTGCACACCGCACTGTGTGGCAGGCCGTCCTCATCGGGGGCGTGAAGCGCCGCCACGAGCAGAGGATCAGGAGACTTCATGGCACCACGTCAGTATGGAGGCCGGGCGGTGAACGGCCGCGAGCCGATCCCGGTCGCCGGACTCTGGCGTGCCCTGGGACTCACGGTGGCATCGTCGTTCGTGTGGGGTGTCGCGCACGTCACGGCGGGCCGGCGTGCCGTGGGCTTCAGTCTCATGGGGCTGCTGGCGGTGCTGATCTTCGGCACTGCCACGGCGGCGCTGGCGTTCCAGGATCGTCTCAAGCAGATGGTCGTCCAGGGTTTCTGGCTGAATGTGATCATCGCGGGCATTCTCGTGCTCGCGGTGGTGTGGGCGTTGATCGTCATTCGCTCGTTCCAGATCCTGCGGCCTCCCGGTCTGCCGACCGCGATGCGGGTCACCTCCGGCGCGCTCGTGGTGATCATGGCGCTGATGGTGTGCACGCCACTGGTGTACGCGGCGAACGCGACGTACGTCCTGCGGGACACGCTCTCGAGCATCTTCTCCGGTGACAAGGGCGGCGCCGCGGTGAACGCGTCCGACCCGTGGAAGAACAGGCCGCGCGTCAACATCCTGCTGCTCGGCGGTGACGGCGGTAAGGACCGTAAGGGCATCCGAACCGACAGCATGACGGTCGCCAGCATCGACACCAAGACCGGCAACACCGTCCTGCTCAGCCTGCCGCGGAGCCTGCAGAAGTTCCCCGTGCCGCCGAACCTGCGGTCCAAGTGGCCCTACGGCTACACCGGCGACGCCCCGGACCCCCAGCACCCCGGCAGCGTGGGACTGCTCAACGAGCTGTACATCCAGGGCGAGGACCACCCCGAGCTCGTACCCGGCGGATACCCGAGGGGCAGACGCGGCCCGCACATGGTCGAGAACGTCATCGGCTACCTGCTCGGCCTCAAGATCGACTATTACGTCCTGGTCAACCTCGACGGGTTCAAGGACATCGTCAACGCCATGGGCGGCGTCACGGTGCACGTCGAAAAGGACCTGCCGATCGGCGGTGAGATCGTCAACGGCGTCCAGACGCGTCCGCCGACAGGCGTTCTCAGGGCCGGTACGCACCACCTGGACGGTGAGAAGGCCCTCTGGTACGGCCGCTCCCGCGACGCCGACGACGACTTCCACCGCATGGACCGGCAGAAGTGCCTGATGAAGGACATCGCGGACCAAGCCGACCCGCAGAAGGTCGTCGCCAACTTCCAGAAGCTGGCCAACGCCGCCAAGAGCACCATCTCCACCAACATCCCGGCGGCACTCCTGCCCGCCCTGGTCAAACTGTCCGGCACGGTCAAGCACGGCGCCGACATCCAGAGCCTGCCGTTCAACCCCGGCAAGCTGCCCGGTTTCCACGTGTACGAGCCGGTGCTGAGTGTCATGCACAGGGCGACCCAAAGGGCCATCGCCAAGAGCGTGGCTCCGCCACCGCCGCCCGCGGCGAGCACCCCGGCCGCGACACCCACCACGAGGCGTACCACCACCAGCGCCAGCAGGAAACCGGCGACCGGTACCGCCGGCGGCCAGTCGCTGAAGAACATCTGTAAATAGAGGCGTCACGGTCACCCGGCCGGGCGGGGCAGAATGTCTGAATGACCGGTAACCTCCCGGCCGGCCGTCCTCTGCGCCGCCGCGTGCTGGTCGCGATCGTCGGCGTGGCCGCCGCGGCGGTCGTGCTGTTCGCGATCCCGCTGGCGGTCGTCCTGCAACGGCTGTACCGCGACGAGACGATCGTGTCCCTAGAACGCGACGCGACCCGCATCTCGGCCGCCGTCCCCGACTCGATCGCGCAGCACCCGAAGCCGGTGCCGCTCGTCACCCGCATGTCGCGGCGCCTGAGCGTCGGCGTCTACACCCTGCAAGGCCGGCGCGTCACCGGCCGCGGGCCGGGGAACTCGCCGGTCGCCGGCCGAGCGGGTGACGGCCACGTCCACGAGGCGGTCGAGCACGGCCTGCTGACCGTGTCCGCGCCGGTGCCCTCCGACGAGTCCATCGTCGCGGTGATCCGGGTGGCGACGCCGTACGACGACGTCACCGCCAGGGCCGAGCGGTCCTGGCTCCTCATGGCGGGACTCGCCGTTCTCGTCATCGGACTGGCCGCGGTGGTCGCGCGGCGTCAGGCGGTACGCCTCGCCGCCCCGCTCGAACGGCTGACCACGGACGCGCAGGCCCTCGGCGACGGCGACTTCAGCATCCGGGCGCGGACGGTCGGCGTCCGGGAGGCCGACGCCGCGAGCCGTGCCCTGGAGGCGACCGCCCGGCGGCTCGGTGACGTCCTCGACCGGGAGCGTGCCTTCAGCGCGCACGTGTCCCACCAGCTGCGCACTCCGCTGACCGGCCTGCTGCTGGGGCTGGAGGCGGGCCTGGAGGAGGACGATCAACGAGCGGTGATCCGCACCGCCCTGGAGCGCGGCGAGCATCTTCAAGAGATCATCGAGGATCTGGTCCGGCTCTCGCGTGGCAGCGCCGGTGACCGTGGCGTCCTCGACGTGACCGCCCTGCTCGACGAGGTCCGGGCCCGTACGGACGTGGACGTGCGCGTCCCGGACAGGTTGCCGGAGGTACGCGCCTCGCTCACCGCCGTACGCCAGATCCTGCACGTCCTGCTGGACAACGCGGTCACCCACGGCCGCCCGCCGGTCACGGTGTCCGTGATCGACCTCGGCAACGGCCTGGCCATCGACGTCACGGACACGGGACCGGGGATCCCCGACGGCACGGACGTCTTCCGCGCTCCCGCGGACGGCCATGGCATCGGGCTCGCCCTCGCTCGCTCACTTGCCGAAGCGGAGGGGGGACGCCTCATTATCCGGCGTTCTTCACCCCCTACGTTTAGCGTTCTTTTGCCAGCGGGTGGATACGGTAGCCGCGATTAGTCATCGGCCCGGCCCGTTCACCCCCCTCTCGCCGCGTCGCGTTCATACCGATAGCCGCGCCCGCGCAAGGTGGTGATATGCGCATATGCCCCGAGCTTCCGCCGCAGAGCGGAGACGTGCACGTCAAGAGTCTTGGTCGGGCCGAACCAGTTCTCGTCCCAGACCTCGTCCATGAGCTGCTCGCGGGTGACGACCTCGCCCGCACGCGTCACCAGCGCCGTCAGCAGGTCGAACTCCTTCGGCCGCAGCGGCACCTCGGCCTCGCCCGCGTGTACCCGGCGCGCCGGCACGTCGAGCCGGACCTGGCCCACCGTGAGGACGTTCTCACCCGGCGGCGCGCCCTGGCGCCGCAGATGGGCGCGCAGCCGCGCGACGAGCTCGGTCAGCCGGAACGGCTTGGTGAGATAGTCGTCGGCCCCGGCGTCCAGCGCCACCACGACCTCGAACTCCTCGGTACGGGCGGTGAGCACGACGATCACGGCCTGGGGCAGGACGGCGCGCAGCCGGCGGCACAGGTCGACACCCTCGATGTCGGGCAGCCCGAGGTCGAGAAGGACGAGATCCGGCGGATCCGCACGCGCGTGCGCCAGCCCGTCCTGCCCGTCACGGGCCAGGCTCACCTCGTAGCCGGTCGCGGACAGGGCCTTGAGTAGCTCCGAGCCGATGACGGCGTCATCCTCCACGATCAAGATGTGTTCACGCGGCACGTCTCTGATCCTAAGGATCCCCCCAAAACGACCATTCATTGATCCCAGCGCACGCGGAAGCGGCGCTCAGGGAAAGGCCGAGGGGTTCTCTACATGACAGACGTCAGCGTGGTCGTCATCGTCTACAACGATGCCGACCGGCTGCCGGGCGCGGTGCGCTCCGCGCTCGACCAGTCCCACCGCAACGTCGAAGTGGTGATCGTCAACGACGCCAGCACCGACGCGACGGCAGGAGTGGCCAACGCGCTCGCCGCGGCGGAGCCCGAACGCGTACGGGTGATCCACCGGGCGGAGAACTCCGGCGGCTGCGGGCAGCCGCGCAACGACGGCATCGCCGCGGCGTACGGCACGTACCTGATGTTCCTCGACAGCGACGACACGCTCGACCAGCACGCCTGCCGCAACCTGGTCGCCGCGGCCGAGGAGAACGAGGCCGAGCTCGTCTCCGGTTGCTGCTGGCGCGTCTTTCCGGACAAGCGTGAGGAACGCGCCTGGTACCGCGGCGTCTACCGCGAGCGCGGCGTGTACGCGTCGGTGCGTGAGCACCCGCAGCTGCTGTACGACACGTTGTCGACCAACAAGCTGTACCGCCGTGACTTCCTCGACCGCGAGGGCCTGCGCTTCGTCGAACGCCTGCACTACGAGGACCTGCTGTTCAGCACGCAGGCCTACCTCGCCGCGAGGAAGATCGCGATCATTCCGCACCGTGTCTACAACTGGATGATCTACGAGAACGCCGAGACCCTCTCGATCACCAACCAGCGCGCCGAACTGCGCAACTTCTCCGACCGGCTGGAGATCTTCCGCCGCATCGACGCGGTGTACGCGCGCTACGGCGCCGATGACCTCAAGCTGTCCAAGGACGTCAAGTTCCTCAACCACGACCTGCTGCTGTACGTCCGGGGGCTGCGCAGCCGCGACCGGTGCTACCGCGAGGCGTTCCTCGCCCTGGCGCGCGAGTACATGGCCACGCTCGACCCTCGCGCGTACGAGGAGGCGCACGAGCTCCCGGCGATCATCGGGTTCATGGTCGCCAAGGGCGACCACGAGGGCGCCATCACCGCCGCGGACTACGTGGGAAAGGGCGGGGTCGGCAAGCCACGGCTGACCGCGCCGCTCGTCGAACGCGAGGGCCGGATCTACTGGTCCGCCGACCATCTCGACACCGCGGAGGGGCGCCGTATTCTCGACGTCACCGAGCTCGGCATCCACTCGCTGCCGCTCAAGTCGCTCAACCCGGGGGGCCGGGTCACCCGGATGGAGCGTTCCGGGCGCGTGCTCAGGCTGGCCGGGGACGTCGTCAACCCGCTGAACCGCATCGGCCGGGACGCCACATTAGGCGCGCGCCTGGAGTTTCGCGACCGCAGCCGTACCGGCCGGTTCTTCGCGGTGCCCGCCGAGGTGGAGTACGCGGACGGCAGGCTCCGCTGGAGCGCCGAGGTCGAACCGGGCCGCGACGTACGCCCGCTCGGCTTCGTCGACCAGAGCTGGGGCCTGCGGCTCCGGCTGAAGGCCGGCGACGACACTTTGGTCATCCGGCTGTTCGCGAACGACCCGTTGGAGCTGTCGGTGCCGGTACGGCCACGCCTGACGCGCCTGGCCGGCGACCACTTCGAGGCCTACGTCCCCGAGAACGGTGAGATGGCCTTCCGTCTCGTCGCGCACGGCCGCGCCGGCCGCGTCACACTCGCCGCGCTGCGCAGGCTCACCGCCTCCGGCCGGGGACGGCGCTGGTGGACCGCGCTGCTGCGTGCCGAGCGCCGGTGGAAGTCGGTCTTCACCCGGCGCGCCACCAAGCTCGCCGTCTACAACAAGCTGCTCATCCGCCTGCCGATCCGTCGCGAGACGATCGTGTTCGAGAGCCACCTCGGCAAGCAGTACTCCGACAACCCCAAGTACATCTACGAGGAGCTCCGCGCGTCCGGTGCCGGCCACACCGCCATCTGGTCCTACGCCAAGAGCACGGCAGGCTTCCCGAAGGACGCCAAGTTGGTCCGCCGGGGCTCCTGGCCTTACTACCTCGCGCTCGCACGAGCCGGCTTCTGGGTGGACAACCAGGGACTCCCGCGTGAAGCGGTCAAACGCCCGCAGACCACCTACATCCAGACCTGGCACGGGTCGGCGTACAAGCGGATGGGCTTCGACGAGCCGGGGGTCAAACGGAGCACGAAGGTCCAGCGCGCCCGTTTCCAGCGCACCGTCGACCGCTACGACGCCTTCCTGATCCGGTCCGAGCACGACGCGAAGACCCTGGCCAAGGGGCTGGGCGTCCGCGCCGAGCTGATCCGCAGCGGCTATCCGCGCAACGACGCGCTCATCAACGGCGGCGACACCACCGGCCTCGCCGCGGAGCTCGGGCTCCCCGGCGACGACCGCAAGGTGGTGCTGTACGCGCCGACGTTCCGTACCGGCCCGAAGGGCAAGGCGCAGAAGCGTTTCGAGATCCCGTTCGACCTGGAGGAGTTCGCCGAGGAGCTCGGTGAGACCCATCTGCTGCTGGTGCGGCCGCACTACCTCAACGTGGCGGTGATCCCGCCGAGCCTGAGCGGTGTCGTCCGTGACGTGGGCGCCGTGCACGACGTCACGTCACTGCTCCTGCTCACCGACGCACTCGTCACCGACTACTCGTCGCTCATGTTCGACTACGCGCTGCTCGACCGGCCCATGGTGTTCTTCGCCCCCGACCTGGAGGACTACGCCCGCACCCGTGGCACGTACTTCGACCTCCGGCAGGAGGCGCCCGGCCCGGTCGTCGCCGGCCCCGACGACCTGTTCGCCGCGCTCGCCGACCTGGACGGCCTCGCCACGACGTACGCGAAACACCGGCGTGGGTTCGTCGAGCGCTACGGGGAGTACGACCGGGGCACAGCCGCGAAGCAGATCGTCGACCGGTTCTTCACGGGGGATCACGATGCGTGACATCTTCATCGTCTGCAACAACTTCGAGGAGCTCGGCGGCCTGCAGCGATGGGTGCACCACGTCGCGCGGCTGTTCGCCGACCGCGGTCACCGGGTGCGCGTGATCGGCGTGACGCACGCCGACGAACCCCACGACCACGGGCGTGACCTCCCGTACGACCTGACCGTGCTGCACGACTCCCCGCCGCCGCCCCGGCGGAAGGGACGGCTGCGCGGCATACGGCGCGGTTCCGTCCAGCGGAAGGGCGCGGCCACGCTGAGCCGGATGTTCCGCGCCGCACGGCCGGGCGGCGTCATCATCGCGGCCCAGGTGTGGGCCATGGAGTGGGTCGCGCTCGCCGACACGGCGGGCATGCCCGTCATCGGCATGAGCCACGAGTCGTACCAGGCGACCAGGGCCTCCTCGCGCTACGAGCGGGTCAAGCGCTACTTCGCCGGCGCCCACCGCTTTCTCGTACTCAGCACCGAGGACGCCGACTCCTGGGCCCGCGATGACATGTCCAACGCCGACTTCATGCCCAACCCGCTGCACGTGACCCCGTCGGCCTACCCCGACCTGTCCCAGCCGGTGGTCGAGCTGCTCGGCCGGCTGTCCTTCGAGAAGGGGCAGGACATGATGCTGGAGGCGTGGGCGGAGGTGACGGGACGGTTCCCGGACTGGCGGCTGCGGCTGTACGGGTCCGGGCCCGACGAGGAGGCGCTGCACCGTCAGGCCGACGAGCTGGGCCTGACCGAGACCGTGGAGTTCGCCGGGACGACCTCCGACGTCGAGGGCGCGCTGACGCAGGCGTCGGTCTTCGCGCTGTCCTCGCGGGTGGAGGGCTTCCCGATGTCGGTCATGGAGGCGATGGCGTACGGGCTGCCGACGGTGGCCTTCGACTGCGCCCCGGGCGTACGGGAGCTGATCACGCACGAGTCGGACGGGCTGATCGTGCAGCCGGGCAACACGATGGAGTTCGCCGGCGAGCTCGGGCGGCTGATGGGCGACGAGGGCCTGCGCGCCAAGCTGGGCGGGCAGGCGCGCTCCTCGGTGCAGCGCTTCTCCGCCGACATGGTCATCGATCGCTGGGAGCGGATGTTCGACCTGGTCGACCGGTGATCCCGCTCACGGCCGGCGGACCCTGAGGCGGCTGCGGGGCCGGGTGCGCTCCCACGTACACGGCTCGACGTCCTTGGGCTCCTCCATCGCCCGGATGGCCAGGCTCGTCAGGCTGATCAGGAGTGCCCCGGCAGTGTCGGTGTCCAGGAGCACGGTCACCCAGTCGTCGTCGGGCCGGACCACCACCTGCCCGCTCTCGACGAGCACCTTGTCGAGGCGCTGGACGAAAGGACGGGTGAGCCGGAGGTCGGCCTCCTCGCCGGTGTGCAGATGCAGGATCTGGCCACCGTGGAAGCTGAAGCTCCGACCGGTACCACAGGAGGGACGACTGGCCTCCAGCCCCGGCCATGTCGTCAGCTGCGCGGCCACCCGCTCGCCCGCGCTCCGGCTCTTCGGGGAGCCCGTCACGGCAATAGCATTGCGTGCCGGCCGCTTTCCTCATAAGAGCCCGCATCCCAATTGTTATGAATGGACTTCGTCATTTTTCGCCTCGTGGTCACCACGGCGACGCCCGAATATGGCCTTCGTCGTGGTCAGGGCCCTCTGGCAGGGGGTGACCAGGGACGAGGCCGTACGGTAGATGGATGATCTCTCGTACCGATGTCGAAGCGGCCCGCCTCCGCGTGGGCTCGCGGGTCCGCACAACTCCGGTGTTCGAGGCCGACGGTCTGTGGCTGAAGCTCGAGCAGTTGCAGCACACGGGCTCGTTCAAGGCGCGGGGCGCCTTCAACCGGGTGCTCGCGGCGGTCGAGCACGGCGGCCTCCCGCCGGCGGGCGTCGTGGCCGCGTCGGGGGGGAACGCGGGCCTGGCCGTCGCCCACGTGGCGCGTGAGCTGGGTACACCGGCCGAGGTGTACGTCCCGGAGACGGCACCGGCGGTCAAGGTGGCCCGGCTGCGAGCACTCGGCGCCTCCGTCCGGCAGGTCGGCCGCGAGTACGCCGAGGCGTATGAGGCCGCGACGAAACGCGCCGCCGACAGCGGGGCGCTGTTCTGTCACCCGTACGACCAGCCGGAGGTGTGCGCGGGCCAGGGCACACTGGCGCTGGAGCTGGAGGAGCAGACCGGGGGAGTCGACACCGTGCTGGTGGCGGTCGGCGGCGGGGGCCTGATGGCGGGCATCGCCGCGGCCCTGGAGGGCCGTGCACGCGTCGTCGCGGTCGAGCCGGAGGGCTGCCCGTCGTTCCACGCCGCCCTGGCCGCCGGGAAGCCGGTCGACGCCGAGGTGTCGGGCGTGGCGGCCGACTCCCTGGGCGCCCGCCGGACGGGCGAGATCCCCTTCGCGGTGGCCCACCGCACGGGCGTGACGTCCCTGCTGGTCGGCGACGAGGACGTGATCGCCGCCCGCCGCGCTCTGTGGGAGCGTCACCGCATCGCCATCGAACACGGCACCGCCGCGGCCTACGCCGCCCTGCTCACGGGAGCGTACGAACCCACCGAGGGCGAACGCGTCGCCATCATCTGCTGCGGCGCCAACACCGACCCCTCGGACCTCGCCCACTAGCCCGACCCCGGGCGGTGGCCATGACAGCCTTCTGACATGCCCAACGCAGAGAACAGCGGTCCCTGGTTCGTTCCTCCCGCCGGGGGTTTCACGGCCAAGGATCTCGATCACATCCCGCGGTTACCGCGGCACGCGCAGCTGATCGATGGCGGTTTGGTCTTCGCAAGCCCGCAGAGCAACATCCACATGATGACGGTTTCGCTGCTGACCGACGGAATACGCCGAGTCGTTCCATCTGATCTACGCGTACGCCGTCAGATGACGGTCACCCTGTCCAGTCGGCAGCGACCGGAACCTGATGTGATGGTCGTCTGGGCGGAAGCCATCTCCGGAATGGACCAGAACGACTTTCAGCCGGCTGACATGGTTCTGGCGGTCGAGGTCGTGTCGCCGGACTCGGAGGTTCGGGATCGGGAGCGGAAGCCACAGCTCTATGCCGCAGCCGGGATCCCGCACTTCTGGCGAGTGGAGAACACGGGGGGACGGCCCACCGTCTACGTGTACGAGCTTGATCCGGCGACCAGGGCCTACACGCTCACCGGGATCCACCACGACCTGCTGAAGCTCACCGTTCCGTTCGACATCGACCTGACCGAGATCGACGAGATCTAGATGTACTGACCACGGAGGTTGGTGACGGCGACACGGTGCGATGATCTTGAAATAGGTGAGGGCCTTCTGGCTCGGTGTGGATTGCGACATCTGCACCGGCGACCAGAAAGGCCCTCATGCCGCACCGTAACGCACCCCTGAGTGAGACCGGACGCCTTCGCCTGGCCCGCTGTGTCGTGGAGGACGGCTGGCCGCTACGGCGGGCCGCTGAACGCTTCCAGGTCTCGGTCACGACCGCCCAGCGGTGGGCAAGCCGCTACCGCACCCACGGTGAGGCCGGGATGGCCGACCGTTCCAGCCGCCCACACACCAGCCCACGGCGTACCCCGACCCGGACCGAGCGGCGGATCATCAAGGTCCGGGTGGCGCGGCGGTGGGGACCGGCGCGGATCGCCGGCCTGCTGCATCTGAACCCGGCCACTGTGCACCGGGTCCTGGTGCGCTACCGGCTCAACCGGCTGGCCTGGACCGACCGGGCGACCGGCCGGGTGATCCGCCGCTACGAACACCAAGCACCGGGCGACCTGGTCCACGTCGACATCAAGAAACTCGGCAACATCCCCGACGGCGGCGGACACAAGACCCTAGGCCGCCAGGCGGGGCGTAAGACCCGCTCCGGCGCCGGGTACAGCTACATCCATACCGCCGTCGATGACCACTCCCGCCTGGCCTACAGCGAAATCCTCACCGACGAGAAGAAACACACCGCCGCCGCGTTCTGGACCCGCGCCCAGGCCTTCTTCACCTCCTGCGGCATCACCGTCCAACGCGTCCTGACCGACAACGGCGCCTGCTACAAATCCCACCCCTGGCGCGACGTCCTGGCCACCGCCGGCATCGTCCACAAACGCACCCGCCCCTACCGGCCCCAGACCAACGGCAAGGTCGAACGCCTCAACCGCACCCTGCTGGAGGAATGGGCCTACGCCCGCCCCTACCGATCAGAGACCGAACGACGCCAAGCCTTCCCCGACTGGCTGCACGCCTACAACCACCACCGCGGACACACCGCACTGAACGGCCAACCACCCGCCAGCCGCATCCCCAACCTCACGGGACAGAACATCTAGAGCCAGTCGCGCTTCTTGAAGATGGCGTACAGGGCCAGTGCGGTGGCGATGAGGATGCCGAGGCTGACGACGAAGCCCCAGTGCTTCTGGTAACCGGGGTAAGGGACGTTCTGGCCGTAGAAGCCCGTCACCGCCGTCGGTACCGCGATGATCGCCGCCCAGCCGGTGAGCTTCTTCATCACCTGGTTGAGGTGGTTGCCCTGGATGGCGATCCGGCTCTCCTGCAGGCTCGTCACGACGTCGCGCAGGCTCTCGGTCCACTCCGTCGCGCGTAGCACGTGGTCGTAGACGTCCTGGAAGTACGGTGTCATCTCCTCCGGGACGACCTCCAGGTCGCGGCGGAGCAGGGTGTTGACCACCTCGCGCATCGGCAGGACGACCCGGCGCAGCAGAGTCAGGCTCTTGCGGAGGCGGTAGCTGCGGTACTGCGTGTCCCTGGTGGGCACCTCGTCGGCGAAGAGGCGCTCCTCCAGCCCGTCGATCGCGCCGTCCAGCGACTGCACGGCATCGAAGTGCCCATCGACGATGAGGTCGATCAGCCCGTGCAGCAGGTACGCGACGCCGTACTTCGCCAGGTCCGGGGAGTCGTCCCACTGCTTCAGCAGCGCGTCGACGTCGAACTCCTCGTCGCCGCGTACGGTCACGAGTGCGCGCTCGGTGATGAACGCCGAGATCTCGTGGGTCGCGAGTGCGCCGCTCTCGTCGGTCAGGCGTACGGCGTAGGCGTTGAGGAACAGGTGGCCCTGGTAGTGGTCGAGCTTGGGGCGTTCGTGGTGGCTGATCGCGTCCTCGACCGCGAGCGGGTCCAGGCCGAACTCCTCGCTGATCACCTGCAGGCCCTCGGCGTTCGGGTCGCACAGGTCCAGCCACACGATCGTGTCGGGTTCGGCCAGGTAGTCGCTGATCCGTGCGGCCGGGAAGCCCTCCTTCTCCAGCTTTCCACCGCGCCAGACGCGGGTGCGGGCGTTCAGATCCATGAGTCGAACCACATCCGGGCATGCCAGGCGTCGTACGGGATGATCTTCCCGGTGAGCACCGGATACAGGAAGTAGAAGTTGGCCAGCACGATCAGAACGTACGCCCCGGCGGCGGCGGCACCCAGCATCCGCCGGGCCGGCAGCGCGTCGGCCGGGCCGACGATCATCCCCATCACCAGCACGATCGACAGCACCATGAAGGGCAGCATCGGGGTGGCGTAGAACAGGAACATCGTGCGGTGGCCGAAACCGAAGTAGAACCACGGCACCCAGCCGGCCAGGAAGCCGGCGACGATCGCGCCCGCGCGCCAGTCGCGCTGGACCAGCCACCAGCCGACCATCACCAGCAGCGTGACGATCGAGACCCACCAGATCGCGGGCGTGCCGATGCTCAGCACCTCGCGTGAGCACTTGGCGGCGCCGCAGCCCGAGGGCTCGGTGTAGAAGAAGGCCACCGGGCGTTTGAGCACCATCCAGTTCCACGGCCAGGACTGGTAGCTGTGCTTGACCGTGAGCGTCGTGTGGAAGTGCCACATCTGCCGGTGGTACTCCAGCAGCTTCGGCATCGCCTGGACGAACGTGGAGATCGGGTTGCCGGCGGTCTTGGGGTGGTTCCAGCCGCCCGCGTTGAAGATCCAGCCGCTCCACCAGGCGATATAGGTGATGCCGCTCAGTACGACGAGGGACAGGAACGCCGGGATCGCGTCGAGCGCGAACCCTCCGGCGTACGGCTGGCGCACTCCCGCCGCGCGGCGCGCGCCGATATCCCAGATCAGGGCCATCAAGCCGAACGCGGCGATGTAGTACATCCCGGTCCACTTGGTGGCGACGGCCGTGCCCAGGCACAGGCCCGCCGCGATGCGCCACCAGTGCATGACGAACGGGCCGAGGTCGCTCTCGTTGCCGGTCTCGCCGATCTTGCGTGCGAGCGCCGCGCGGGTGCGGTCACGGTCGATCACCAGGCAGGCGAACCCGGCCAGGATCCAGAACATCACGAAGATGTCCAGGATCGCGGTGCGGCTCGTCACCAGGTGCATGCCGTCCACCGCGAGCAGCAGCCCGGCGGCGGAGCCGAGCAGGGTCGACCGGGTCATCCGGCGTGCCACCCGGGCGAGGATCAGCACCGACAGTGTGCCGATCAGCGCCGCCGAGAACCGCCAGCCGAACGGCGTCATGTGGAACATCCACTCGCCGATGGCGATCAGCCACTTTCCGGCCGGCGGGTGGGCGACGAAGCTGCCACCGTCGGTCCAGATGTGGGTGTTCCGCGGGTGCTGGAGTAGGAGCTGGTCGGCCTTCTTGGTCGTGTTGTGCTCGTACCCGAACTTCAGCAGCGCATAGGCGTCTTTGGCGTAGTACGTCTCGTCGAAGATCACGGCACGTGGCTTGGAGAGGTCCCAGAACCTCAGCACGCCCGCGAACAGCGTCACGGCGAGCGGGGCGAGCCACCCCACCAGCCGGTTGCCCGGGATCGCCGGCGCCATCCACTGGCGCAGCGATGGTGGGCGCTTTCCGCGCTGGAACGGGGATGCCGTTGGTTCGAACCCTGTCATCGCCACCACCCCGACATCGTACGGGGGGAAACCAGGCCGATCGTGCACTTCGTGCTGCCTGCTCTCACAAGACTCGGTACCACCGGAGGTACGTGCCGTGGATGTGGTCGAAGATGGGGGTTGTGCAAACCACTGGGACGCTGACGCTGGCCGCCGCGCCGATCGGCCGTGCGGAGGACGCATCCGTACGCCTTCGCACCGCACTCGGCGCGGCCGACATCATAGCCGCGGAGGACACGCGCCGGCTGCGGCGTCTCACCTCCGACCTGGGCGTCAGTCCCACCGCGCGGATCGTGTCCTACTACGACGCGAACGAGCGGGCACGCGCCGCCGAGCTGCTGGAGCAGCTGCGCGACGGCCACGACGTGCTCGTCATCACCGACGCGGGCCTGCCCGGCGTCTCCGATCCCGGCTACCGGCTCGTCACCGCGGCGATCGAGGCCGAGGTGCCGGTCACCGTGCTGCCCGGCCCCTCCGCGGTCACGACCGCCCTGGTCATCTCGGGGCTGCCCAGCGACCGCTTCTGCTTCGAGGGCTTCCTGCCGCGCAAGGCCGGTGAGCGCTCGGCGCGCCTGGCCGCCCTCGCCGCCGAGCCCCGCACGATGATCTTCTTCGAGGCTCCGCACCGCCTGACCGCGGCCCTGGAGGCGATGGCGGCCGCGCTCGGGCGGGACCGGCCGGCCGCCGTGTGCCGTGAGCTGACCAAGACCTATGAGGAGGTACGCCGCGGTCCGCTCGGTGAGCTGGCCGAGTGGTCGGCCGGGGGCGTACGCGGTGAGATCACGGTCGTGGTCGGGGGAGCCCCGGACCGCGCCGGCGAGGCGGACCTCGGCGAGCTGGCCGGAGAGGTCGAGCGACGGGTCACGGATGGCGCACTGAGAAAACAGGCGATCGCGGAGGTTGCGCGGGAGCATCATGTGCCGAAAAGGGAACTTTATGACGCAGTGATCGCGCGGAAAACCATGCGATGACGATGATTTGACGCAAGCTTTACGCAGCTCAGGGGGCCACAGAAGGCTACTAATGGGGAAAACTCAGGGCGTGACGTAATCCGGTTCGCCCGGGGGTGACAGGTAATGCACGAATCCATGATCTCGCGTGAGACGTGGAAATACGAGTGCCTCGGCTGCCTGCACGAGTGGCAGGAGGAGTTCGAGGTCGGTCGCTCCTCCGACGGGCACGGCGGTGATGTCGTCGTCTACAGCCGCATGGGCCAGCGATGCATCTCGCCCTGGGCCGAGCTGTTCTGCCCCCGGTGCGGCGGCTACGACGTCAAGACCCTGCCCACCGGCTGGGCCGAGGTGGCCGTGCTGCCGCGGCATCGCTACGCCGAGCTAGAGATGATCTTCCGTCTCCGCCGGCTCCACGCGTACTAGGCCGTACCTCTTGACCGCGGCCAGGTGACCACAGCGGTGAGACCTGGCGCTCAACGGGTCAGGTTCAGGGTCGCGATCAGGTCCTCGTGCAGTTCGAACCACACCCGGTGGCACGAGTCCCGGTCGGTGCCCGTGATCCACGCCGGCTCCGTGCTCGCCTGGTTCAGTGCGACGGCGAAGAGCTGGTGGTACCCGGCGAACCGGGCCAGGTGCGTGGTCAGGCGCGCCTCTAGTGCGGCCAGCGCGTGGGCGGGCGCTTCGAGCGTGGTGATCGTGGCGGTGAGGGTCACCGGTTGTTCGCCGATGCCCATCTCGGCAAGCTGCCAGGCCGTGCAGGCCGCGCCCACCACATCGTTGAGCGGCAAGAAATCCTGGTAGATGTCCTCTACCGCCAGGCGGGCGCCCGCGGCGTCGAGTTCGGTCGCCAGGAGTCGCTCGCCCTGCTGCTTGCCGGCCTCGGTCAGAGACCAGCCGCCGTCACCGGCGAAGGAAGAGCGGGCGACCCATCCGCGGGCCTGTGCGTCCAGCAGGTGCTCGGCCGTCTCGGCCTCGGGCAGCCCGGTCCGTCCGGCGATGCGCGCGGCGGTGGCGTAGCCGAGGGTACGCGCGGCGTGCAGGACCAGAACGTCGGCCCGGGTCGTTCGGCTCATCAGGCTGTCTCCTCATCAGCGGCGGTCACGGTGCCGCCGGTGCCGTCCACGAGCACACGCCGCCCGTCGGCGAGCACCGTCATGGCGCCCTCGGCGGCCAGGACCGCCGGGATGGCGAACTCGCGTGCCACGATCGCGGCGTGCGCGAGCATGCCTCCGATCTCCGTGACCACCGCGGCCGCGCGGGCCAGTAGCGGTGTCCAGGCCGGAGAGGTCGTGCGGCAGACCAGTACGTCCCCGGCGGTGAAGCGGCCGAAGTCGTCCAGTCCGGCGATCAGCCGCACCCGGCCGGCGGCGGTGCCAGGGCCGGCCGCCGTCCCGGCCACCAGCACCTGCCCGGCAGCCGTCACCGGCCGTGCCGCAGTGTGCGGTGTGGTCGTGATCGGGCGGGCCTGTAGCACCCACACCTTCCCGCCCGCGATGGCCCATTCGATGTCCTGCGGACAGCCGAACAGGTCCTCGATCCGCCGGGCGGCCTCGGCCAGATCGAGTGCCTGCCACGCCGTCAGGGCCCCGGCACCGCGCGAGCTGGTCACCACGTCCCTGCCGAGGGTCCAGCGTTCGGGCGTGACCGCGCCGTCCGCGAGCCTGTCTCCGAGCCCTGTGGTCGCCTCGATCACCACCTGCTCGGCGCCGGTGACCGGGTGCCGGGTGAACGCCACCCCGGCCGCCTCGGGATCGACCATGACCTGCACGATCACCGGCACCAGTTCCCGCGCCGGGTGAACGGTCCGTGCCGCATAGGCGGTGGCCTCCCTGCTGCTGCCCGAGGCCGCCGTGCGCCGCACCGCCTCGGCCACCCGCGCCGGCGTGGTCGCGTTCAGGGTCGTGTGCAGCTGGCCCGCGAACGACGCCTCGGACCCGTCCTCGCCCAGCGCGGAGGACCGCACCGCGAACGGCCCGCGACCCAGTCTCCGCAGGGCCGGCGCCAGCTCGTGCTCCCAGCCCTCAGCGCGCGGGTCGTCGATGACGAACCCGTCAGGCACCGCGAAGCCCGCGCGCAGCAGGCGCCCGAGGTGCGTGGCCTTGGCCCCGCACCGTGCGTGGGCGTCGGCCAGCGGCACCAACACGGGTCAGGACTCCGTGGTCGGGTGGCCGACGCGGGCCAGCACACGGTTCAGGCGTTGCTGGGCGGCCTGCGCCGAGCCCAGGTCGAGCGCGTCCGCGATCTGCGGCCACGTCATCCCCGCTCCACGCGCCGCGAACAACAGTCCGGTCTCGAGCTGTTCGAGCTCCACGCGCGCTGACGCCAGCAGGCGCAGCCCTGCGGCCGGCACCTTGGGATCAATGCCGGGTTCGCGCGCGGCCCAGGCGGCGAACCGCACGAGGTCGGCATCTGAGGCGGGCCGGTCCGGATGCTGCCACGGCCTGCGTTCGAGGCCTGCGGCGCCGGCGGCGCCCAAGACCTCACGGGCCTGGTCGAGGTCGGCGGCGTGGTGCTGATCGTTGCTGGCCATGCGACCACCTCAAGCCCTCAACGTCATGTTGTCAACATGGCGTTGAGGGTGGAAGCCACTAGACGGGCCTCAGGACGCGGCGACCGCATCCTTGGTGGGCGACTCTCCCGGTGAGGTCTTCTCCTCCGGCTCGTCGCCGGACGCGGACCGCCCGGACGTGCGGCCGCGCCACCGGAACGCCTTGCCGAGCTTGGCCCGCGGCTCGCGCGAGAAGGTGATCGCGGCGGCGAGGCAGGCCAGCGGCACCGTGGGCAGGACGTAGCGGTAGTCGAACTCGGCCGTGGCCGGGGGCACCAGCAGCAGTCCCGTCGCGGTGATCCAGGGCAGGAACCCCTCCCCGCCCCAGCGCCGCCACATCGGGATCATCCCGGCCAGGCCGACGATGAGGATCCCGCCCAGCATCGTGCCGGGAAGGTGGACGAACCTCTGGTAGCCGCGGATCGACTCGGCGTACGGGTCGATGATGCGGGTGCGCGCGTTGCCGTCCTCGTAGGTGTGCGCCTCGGAGGACGCCGTACGGTCGCGGCTCATGCGCCAGCTCGGCAGCGCCGCGGACTTCGCGCCGAACTGGTACATGTCGTAGGTCGCCTTGTCCGGGAAGACCGAACGGTGCCACTTGAAGGTGTAGAGGAAGTCCTTGGCCACGACGCGGGCGTAGTCCAGCGGCTGGGCCAGGATGGCGCGCTTGGCGAAGTCGCTGGCGAGCTGGTTCTGGTAGTCGGTGAACCTCGCCGCCGGGATCCGGTGGAACGGGGAGTTGCGGTCCCAGATGGCGTCCTGGGAGAAGGTCAGCGGAGTGTGTGAGGTCTTGCTGTCCTTGCAGAGCGGGTACTCCGAGACCGGCGGCTTCATCTTGTTGCAGTCGGCGAACTCCGTGACCCGCGCGTACAGGAACACACCGCTGCTCGTCGTCATCCCCGGCTTGCCGTACCAGGACCAGAACCAGCCCGCGTACGCGCCCAGCGGCAGCGCGCACAGCGCGACCGTGGCGACCAGCACCCGCCAGTTGAGCCGCTGGATCAGCAGGTAGACGACGACGGCGACCAGCACGGGCTCGCCGACGGTGCGGGTCAGCGTCATCAGCCCGAGGAGCAGCCCGACGACCCCGCCGATCTTCCAGGTGATGGCCTTGCCGTGCCACAACAGGATCGTGACCACCGACACGAGCAGGAACTCGAACATGATGTCGGACAGGATCAGGTGCTCGAGCTGGATCTGGTACGCGTCATACAGCAGCGGCACCGTCGCCAGAGAGGCTCCCCAGCCGGGCAGGCGGGACCTTCTGCGCAGCACGGCGTAGATCATCACGGCCCCGGCCAGGCCCATCAGGTGTTGCAGGCCCGCGACCAGGGCGAAGCTGTGGAACGGCCGGAGGATGTACAGCAGGAACGAGTAGCCGTCCGGCCGGATCGGATGCGGGTACGGCGACATCGCGACGTGGAGGTAGTCGAACGAGTCGTTGAACCACGACGCCGGGCGGTACCCCAGCATGGCGAGCATCCGGAGCAGCGTGCCGCCGGCGAGCACGACGGCGAACGTCTTGTGACGGCGGATGACGGCGATGGTGGACGAGAGAAGACCGAATGAGACGAACCCGACACGGCGGGCGTGTGTGGTCTCCGCGTCGGCGTCCGCGTCGACGGGTGTGACCTGGGATTCGTCCTCAGCAGACTGCTCGGGCGGCCCGTCGGGTGGCGCACCCGTAACGGCGGACTCGCCGTTGCGTTCTCCCGCGGTTGTCAAGTCCGACCGACCTCTCTGGACAGCACAGCCCTTATCCTGTATCCCCCAGCCTGCCGTCAGCCGGGTGCTTCATGCGGAGTCAAAGGTTGCGGCTTTGCAACACGTAGCCGCTTGCCGGCGGGCATCATGGGTAACACACGCCACTTGTCGGAACATTGACGAGGTTAGTCGAAACCCCCAAAGCATGTGGCAGAGGGGTAATGGAGGACACGACGTGGAACTCTCCGTGGTGATGCCTTGCCTGAACGAGGCTGAGACCGTAGAGACCTGTGTGCGGAAGGCCCTGGCTTCGTTCGCTGAGCACGGTGTCGACGGCGAGGTCATCATCGCCGACAACGGCAGCACCGATGGGAGCCAGCAGCTCGCCCGCGAAGCGAGGGCCCGCGTCGTGCCGGTGACCGACAAGGGGTACGGCAACGCGCTGATGGGCGGCATCCGTGCCGCCCGCGGCACCTATGTCGTCATGGGCGATGCCGACGACAGCTACGACTTCACCAACCTGATGCCGTTCCTGACCGAGTTGCGGGACGGCGCCGACCTGGTCATGGGCAACCGGTTCAAGGGGGGCATCGCGCCCGGCGCCATGCCGGCGCTGCACCGCTACCTCGGCAACCCGGTCCTCAGCTTCGTCGGCCGGCTGTTCTTCCGCAGCAAGATCGGTGACTTCCACTGCGGGCTGCGCGGATTCCGCCGCGAGTCGATCCTGCGGCTCGGCCTGCAGACCGGCGGCATGGAGTTCGCCAGCGAGATGGTGGTCCGCTGCACGCTCGCCAAGTACGACATCCGCGAGGTGCCCACCACACTGTCGCCGGACGGCCGCACCCGCGCGCCGCACCTCAGCACGTGGCGTGACGGCTGGCGCCACCTGCGCTTCCTCATGCTGTACAGCCCGCGCTGGCTGTTCCTGATCCCGGGCCTGCTCCTCATGACCCTCGGCCTGGTCGGCAGCGTCGCGCTGTCCGCGGGCCCGATCCACGTCGGCGACATCGCCTTCGACGTCGACACCCTCGTCGGCACCTCGGCGATGCTGGTGATCGGCTTCCAGGCCGTCCTGTTCGCGTTGCTGACCAAGGTCTATGCCATGGAGGAGGGATTCCTGCCCCATGACAAGAGGGTGCAGCGGATCGTCGACTCCTGGAGCCTCGAGCGCGGCCTCGTCATCGGCGGCCTGCTCGCGCTCGCCGGCCTCGTCGGGCTGGTGGCCTCGCTCGTCCACTGGCAGGGACACAGCTTCGGCCAGCTGAACCCGCGCGACTCGCTCCGCATCGTGATGCCGGCCGCCACCGCGCTGATCATGAGCTTCCAGATCATGTTCGCGTCGCTGTTCGTCAGCATCCTCGCCATCCGGCGCCGTTCCCACCCGCCGGTCACCGACCCGGCCGAGGAGGCCGCCGACGTCGTCGACGCCGCGGTCGTACGGGTCGCCGGCGAGGCCAAGACCCTCAAGCTCACGGCCGCCGAGGGCACGACCATCACGGCCGCCGAGGACGAGGACGCGCGGGACGAGAGCAAGGACGCGGCCGAGACCGTCTGACACCGCGTGCGAGGGGGCCCCGGCGAACGCCGGGGCCCTTTCTTCTTTCTCCGGGCCCGATGTAATCGGGCGTCCCGCCGGAGGGACTTCTTCGCGTCGCCCCGAATCGACCGAAGGACACAGGCGTGATCGATCCCGTCGAACGATTCACGGTCCTCTATGACCGCCATTATCGGAGCGTGCTGGGCTACGTCCTGCTGCGTGCCGAGCAGGACGCCGCGGAGGACGTGGTCAGCGAGACGTTCCTTGTGGCCTGGAGACGGCTGGACGACCTGCCGGACCCGGTGCTGCCGTGGCTGCTCGGCGTGGCGCGGAACCTGGTCTACAAGCAGTACCACTCCGGACGCCGCCGGCAGGTGCTGGCCGACCGGATCACCGCGGCCACGACGACGGACGACCTGGCCGGTCCCGACGTCGCCGAGCGTGTCGTGGAACGCGACGCGGCGAAGGCGGCGCTGTCGGCGCTGACCGAGAAGGACGTCGAGGCCATCGTGCTGACGACCTGGTACGGCCTGTCGCCCCGCGAGGCGGCACGGGTCATCGGATGTACGGCGACGACCTTCACCGTACGGGTGCACCGAGCCCGCAAGCGGCTCGTGAAGACGCTGCACGCCTATGCCGCGCCATCGGCTCCGGCGGACCGCGGCCGGCGCGTCGCCATGGCACGAGAGGAGACCCGATGACCCCTCAGCACGCGAAGGCGGGAGCCGAGATGGACCCCTCGAACACACTCGCGGCCGAGGTCGGCCGCATGGCCGAGGACGCGTATCGGCGCCGGCGCAACGCGGACATCGCGCACATCACCGCCGAGGCCCGCGCGCCCCGCCACAGCGACCGTAAGGTCACGCCCGTACGTCACCGGCGAGCGTTGCTGCTCCTCGCCGGCACCGCCGCGGTCGCGATCGGCCTGGGAGCGACGGCGTACGCCGTCGGCGGCCGGACGCCGCGGCCGGCCGGCCCGCCGCAGGCCGCGATAGAGAACGCGGCGGTGGTCCAGGAACTGAACCGCGCCGCGAGCGTGGTGGAGAAGGGGCATGACGTACGGCCGCTCCCGCACCAGTGGCTGTACGTGAAGACGGTGTTCGCGGACTCGGGGCCCGGGACCAAGGCCGTCCGGCAGCCGCCCCTGGAGACCTGGACCCGTTTCGACGGCCGCAGGTTCGCGTCGATGGCTCACGTCCTCAGCCCGTCACGGCTGAACTTCATCACCATCGACCCGTCGAAGGAGGGCGACGACCGTACGCCGGCTCAGGAGTACGCCGACCTCAGGGCCATGCCGGCCGACCCGGACGCGCTTCTCGCGCAGATCCAGCACAAGGTCGACACCGTCGACCGGCCGCGCGAGGTGAAGCTGGGCGCCCCCTGGACCGACGAGGATCGCGACGACTGGACGTTCCGGCACCTCACGGCCATCTTGGACACCGAGGTGCCCGTGCCGCACCGGTTGCAGGCGGCGGTCTACCGTGCCGCGGCGAAGATCCCAGGGGTGCGCACCGAGCAGAACGTCGTGGACGCCATGGGCCGGCACGGCCTTGCCGTCGGCCGCGAGTCCGTACGGGTGGGCCTCCTCAGCCAGATCATCCTCGATCCGCACTCGTACCGTTATCTGGGCACCCGCACCGTGGTCACCCGGACCGTGCCGTGGGTGCGGCCGACGCGTTCGGTCCGCGGGTACGTCGGGGGAGGCAAGCACCCGGGAACGCGGCTCATGCCACCGCCGTCGAGCGCGCCGCCGTCCGATCCCGTAGGCAACGTGCAGTCGAAGGCGCGCGCCGCCTACGCCGTGACGGACCAGGCCGGACGGCGTTCCTAGGTCCTGCCCAGGCGCCGGGCGGCGCAGCGGCGACCCCCACGAAGCCGGGCCTTCTCACGAGAAGGCCCGGTTTCTCGTGAGAAAGAGGCATAGCGAAGGCGGTTCGCAAGCGTCTGAAGGGGCGGGTACCCGAGATCCAGAAATTCCGGCCGAGCGTGCAGCGGTTCCGGCGTCGCGCCCGTCCCTCTAGCGAGGAGGCACGAACGCCTTCTGAAGGCGGGAACCCGAATTGGCCGAAGAGCGAAGTAAGGGTGTGTGCCGTGACGAATCTGATTGGTGGTCTCGATGCTGAAAGCTCTGCTCGGGCAACTCGCAGAACTCCTGGATCCTGACGCGGACCTGCACGCCGGTGACGACAGTCACGCGCTCGATGAGTACTACGACAATGAATGAGGCATGGTGACCACGCGATTCACGATGGACGACGTCCGGTCCACGTACAAGGGCCGTGACGCCTGGTGGACGGTCCTGCTCGTCGACCCGCTCGCCGGCCGGCTCGTGAAGATCACCGCGAACCGCACGTCGCTGAGCCCCAACGGCCTGTCGAGCGGGGCGCTCGTGCTCGGGCTGGGAGCGGCCTGGTGCTTCTGGGAGGCCGACTGGAGGTGGCTCGTCGCCGGAGCCGTGCTCTACCACCTGAGCTTCGTCCTCGACTGCATGGACGGGAAGGTCGCCCGGCTCAAGGGGACCGGCACGGTGTTCGGCAGCTGGCTCGACTACGTCTTCGACCGCGTACGGGTCCTGATCTGCGCGGTCGCGCTGACGGCCGGCCAGTTCGAGGCCACCGGCCGCCCGATCTACCTGGGGCTGGGAATCGGGGTCGTCTTCCTGGACATGCTCCGCTACCTGGACGCACTGAAGGTGGCCGCCGCACGTCGGGAGATGCGCGCCCGGCTACGGGAGGCCCGCGGGCCGATGGCCGACGAACGGCTCATCCAGCAGGTGCTGCCCATCCACCCCGACGAGGCGGACCAGGACATGCATCAGCCGGCTCCCTCGGCGCCGGTGGTCGACCTTCATCAGGGTTTCCGTACGCGCTTCCCGTGGTACCTGCGGATCCGCGACTGGCTGGCCCAGCGCCGGGTCCGTGCGCACCTGGTCAGCGGGATCGAGTTCCAGATGGCCGTGTTCATCATCGGCCCGCTGTGCGACGCGATCATTCCGGTGACGGTCACGGCGGGCCTGCTCATGCTGGTCTTCGAGATCGCGATCATCTACAAGTTGTGGCTGTCGACAAGGGACTTCGCCCTCGCGATGGCCGAGGCCGAAGCGGCTCGCGTCGCGGCCTGAACCGGCGTGCCGGGCGGGCGGATCGGATATCGGCGTGAGGCATGAGGGCGCGGCCTCTAGTCTTAGGGGCATGTCCAGCCGCCACATCCTGACCGCGCCCGCCTGGCCGTACGCCAACGGGCCCCGCCACATCGGGCACGTCTCCGGCTTCGCGCTGCCCTGCGACATGTTCAGTCGCTACCAGCGGATGGCAGGAAACAAGGTCCTGATGGTCAGCGGCACCGACGAGCACGGCACGCCCATCCAGGTGCAGGCCGACAAGGAGGGCGTGAGCGCCCGCGAGCTCGCCGACCGCTACAACAAGGTGATCGGCCAGGACCTCCACGGCCTCGGCATGTCCTATGACCTGTTCACCCGGACGACGACGCGCAACCACTACGGCGTCGCCCAGGAGATCTTCAAGGGCCTGCACGCCAACGGCTACGTCTTCGAGAAGACCACGATGGGCGCGATCTCGCCGTCCACCGGCCGTACGCTGCCCGACCGCTACATCGAGGGCACCTGCCCGATCTGCGGGTACGACAGTGCGCGCGGCGACCAGTGTGACAACTGCGGCAACCAGCTCGACCCGATCGACCTGATCAACCCCCGGAGCCGCATCAACGGCGAGGCGCCGGAGTTCGTCGAGACCGAGCACTTCTTCCTCGACCTGCCGGCCTTTTCCGAGACTCTCGGCTCCTGGCTGCAGAGCAAGGAGGGGCTGTGGCGGCCGAACGTCTACAAGTTCACCCGCAACCTCCTCGATGACATGCAGCCGCGGCCGATCAGCCGCGACCTCGACTGGGGCGTGCCGGTGCCGCTGCCGGGCTGGATCGACCGGCCCGACAAGCGGCTCTACGTCTGGTTCGACGCCGTCATCGGCTACCTGTCCGCCTCCGTCGAGTGGGCCAAGCGCTCCGGTGACCCGGACGCGTGGCGCGCGTGGTGGCAGAACCCCGACGCCGAGTCCTACTACTTCATGGGCAAGGACAACATCGTCTTCCACTCGGAGATCTGGCCGGCGATGCTGCTCGGCTACAACGGGGAGGGCGACAAGGGCGGCCGGCCGAATTCGCTCGGCAAGCTGGACCTGCCCAACGAGATCGTCTCCTCGGAGTTCCTGACGATGGAGGGACGCAAGTTCTCCTCGTCACGGCAGGTCGTGATCTACGTACGCGACTTCCTGGAGCGCTACGACGTCGACGCGCTGCGCTACTACATCGCGGTGGCCGGCCCGGAGAACCAGGACACCGACTTCACCTGGTCGGAGTTCGTCCGCCGCAACAACGACGAGCTCGTCGCCGCGTGGGGAAACCTGGTCAACCGGTCGGTCTCGTTCGCGGCCAAGAACATCGGGGAGATCCCGGCCGCGGGCGACCTGACCGACCGCGATCGGGCGATCATGGAGCGCTCGCGCAAGGCCTTCGACGCGGTCGGCGCGGAGCTGTCGCGGTCGCGGTTCAAGAACGCCGTCAGCGAGACCATGCGGACCATCGCCGAGGCCAACAAGTACCTGTCCGACGAGGCGCCGTGGAAGCTCCGCACCGAGGACCCGGAGCGGATGAAGACCATCCTGCACGTCGCGCTGCAGCTCATCGACGACGCCAAGTCGCTGATGACGCCGTTCCTGCCGAACTCCTCCGACAAGGTGCACAAGATGCTCGGTGGCGAGGGCGAGTGGAGCGGCATGCCGGAGATCCAGGATGTCGACGAGGAGGGCGGCACCGGCTACCAGGTGCTGACCGGCGCGTACGACACGGCGGCGCGCTGGGAGTCCCAGCCGATCACCCCTGGTGTCCCGCTCGCACCGCCGAAACCGCTCTTCACCAAGCTCGACCCCTCGGTCGTCGACGAGGAGCTGGCCCGGCTCGAGCAGACGTGAGCGAACGAAGTGAGTGAACCGATAAGCACAGCAGCGTTGCTCGCTTGGCCGACGAAGGAGGTCTCGTGAGCAGCAAGGAGCGGGAGGCGGCGCCGCCGCCTCCCGAGCCGCTGCCGGCCGAGGTCTTCGACAGCCACTGCCACCTCGACATCATCAAGACCCCGGTCCCGGAGGTCCTGGCCGCCGGGCAGGCCGTCGGCATCCGCCGGGCGGTGACCGTCGGGTACGACCTGGCCTCGTCACGGTGGTGCGCCGAGGCGGCCGCCGCGCATGACGACGTCTACGCCGCGGTCGCGATCCACCCGAACGACGCGGGCAACGCCACCGACGAGGTCCTGGACGAGATCGCCTCGCTCGCCGCCCTGCCGCACGTACGGGCCGTCGGGGAGACCGGGCTCGACTACTACCGCGACTGGGCGGAGGCCGGCGACCAGCACCGGTCGTTCCGCGCGCACATCGACATCGCCAAGCGCACCGGCAAGGCCCTGGTCATCCACGACCGCGACGCCCACGACGACGTGCTGCGCATCCTGGCCGAGGAGGGCCCGCCGGACAAGGTGGTGTTCCACTGCTTCTCCGGGGACCGGGAGATGGCCAAGATCTGCGCCGACCGCGGCTATGTCATGAGCTTCGCGGGCAACGTCACCTTCAAGAACGCCGGCGACCTGCGCGAGGCGGCCGAGGTCGCGCCTACGGAGCTCCTGCTGGTGGAGACCGACGCTCCCTACCTCACGCCGATGCCGTACCGCGGGCGGCCGAACGCGCCCTACCTCGTGCCGCTGACCGCCCGCTGCCTCGCGGAGGTCAAGAACATCGACCTCGGTGAGCTGTGCGCCACGATCAGCCGGACCGGAGAGCGCGTCTTCGGCCCCTGGTGACCGCCGGCCGCCTCCGCCGTACCCGTGTGAGCAACAGTGCGGCGGTGCCGACCAGAACCGCCGCCGCTCCGGCCACCGCTGTCGACCTGATGTCGTCACCGGTGAACGGCAGCCAGCCTCGCCGAGGACCCGAGAGCGCGGCCCGGTGCCGCGTACCGGCGCTGCGGGCGACCGGACGGCGGGCGGTTCGACCATGGTGGCGGTAGCGGGCGGACCCGTGACGGGCGTGGCGGCCGGACCCGTGACGGGCGTGGCGGCCGGATCCATGAGACCGGTGCCCGCCGGAGGATCCGGACCAGGAGGAGCCGTGCCCGTCGTCGTCGGTGTCCAGGGCGACCGAACCGTCGCCGTCCGACTCGGCGGACGACGACGGGCCCCCGCCGGTTCCGTCGTCGAGGTCCGGAGTGGTGGCCGGTGGCCTCGGTCCGAGGATGCGGAACGTCACGGCGGTGGATCCCGTGGTGGCCCTCATCCGGCCCGGCCCGGCTCGGCCTGCCGTCTCCGCCGTCCTCGCGTGGTGCCCATCCGTTCCGGCCTGCGCTCCGACCGGCAGGGAAAATGCCGGCAAAAGAGCGACTCCGGCTCCTAAGGGGAGTAGCACCGACAAGCGATGACGCCGCACCGTTCCCCCCTGGTCCCCTGCCTGCACTGGTCGAGTTAACGCGTAATTACCCAGTTGAGGGCGCCGGTACTGATCGTGACGGCCCCGATTCACAGCGCCACGAGCGACGACCGGTCAGATCGCACCAAGATCGACGACCACGTATCCGCCGGCCGTAAACGCGGTGTAGAGCCGGTTCGCCGGGTCCTGCGGCACGAGGTACGCGTTGTTCTTGCGTGGACTGGTCCGCAGGTCGCCGATCCGCCCGGTCCGCAGGTCGTAGACCGCGATGGTCCCGCCGGACGGGAACGTGATGACGAACCTGTCCAGGATGGGGGGGATCGCCGAGGTCGAGTCCCCCGAGGGGATCGCCTGGCGTCCGCTGCCGTCACGTCGCTGCACCTCGGTGACGAAGTTCGGCCCCTCCCCGGTGCACCATGTCAGACCACACTTCCAGGACGCCTGGTCGGTGAGCGTGGCCGATCTGGTCTCGCCGGTCAGCACGTTCTTGATCTTCGCGAACACGACACCTTTCTTCGGCGAAGCCACCTGGCCGGGCGGGGAGCCGATCCACGGCCAGGCGAGGATGTACATCGAACGGCTGCCGGGCACCTCATGTGCCGCGCCACCACCGATGGGAGCCTGATAGACGCCGCCGGTGACGTGGGCCGACCAGATCGCCTTTCCGCCGGAGATCGTCAGCTGAGAGGGCGGACGGGTGTTCGTCCTGGTGACGAGATGCGCCTGTCCCCCGGTGAGGGGGGCGGCCCAGATCTCGGTGCCGTAGTCGCCGGCCAGAGCCCAGCCGGCGTACCCGTCACCGACGGTGATGTTCGAGGCGAACATCTTCGTCTTCGGCGGGGTGACGACCTGCGTGATCAGCCTGGTGTGGTGGGTTCGCAGGTCGTAGGCGTACAGGGCGTTGGACTTCTCGAAACTCGACTCGGTGGAGACGAGAAGCGTGTGGTCGTCGACGAAAGCCTCCGGGCGGAAGGCGTGGCCGTTCGGAAGGGTGTCCGGTATCTGGTGAGCCGCCTTCGGCCACACCTGCTGGATCGGCGGCACCTTGGCCTTCTTCGGGCGGTGCAGCGCGGGCGATGCCGCCGCCGACGGGTGCCTGGCGGTCGTACCGGACGAGTGTGCGCCGGACAGCAGCGTACGGCCGCCGAGGGTGGCGCCACCGACGGCCACGGCGACGGCGGCGGCGGTCAGTGCCATCCGGGAGTACCCCCGGGGCGCGCGCCGGGTGCGCGGCTCCAGCCCGATGCCCAGCGGTGCCTTCGGGGCGCGTTCGGCCGCGTTCTTGAACGTCCGGGCGAGGGCGGTCTCCAGTTCTTCGGTCATCGCACACTTCCATTCGTCACGGACGGGCGCCAGGTCGTGCGCAGCTTCTCGAGCGCGCGCGAGGCCTGACTGCGGACCGTGCCGCGTGAGATGCCGAGCACGTCGGCGATCTCCGCGTCGGTCAGCGATTCGTAGTAGCGAAGGACCAGTACGGCACGCTGCTTGCGGGGCAGCCCGACGAGGGCGAGCCACAGGCCGTCGTCCCCGTCCGCGCGTGCGAACGCCTCGTCCTGATAACCGCGTTCGGGTGGCTCGGGAACCAGGCGCTCGCGACGCCTGCTCCGCCAGACGCTGATGTGCAGCCGGGCCATGGTCGTCCGGACATAACCCTCCGGCTCGCGCTTGTTGATGACCCCGTGCCACGCGCCCCGCACCCGTACCAGCGACTCCTGCAGCAGGTCGGCCGCGTCATCCGGGTTGCCGGTCAGCACATAGGCATAGCGCATCAGCGCGTCGGCCCGTGCACCGACGAACTCTTCGAAGCTCATTACTTCACTCAAGGCACCCTCCTCGGTACGGGGACGGGCGCGGCTCCGGAACCGTTGCACGTACGGGACACTAAGTATGTGGCGATCAGACTTCTCGGACCGGCGGACATCCGCACGCTCGCCGCGGACCTGGGCCTGCGCCCGACCAAGACGCTCGGCCAGAACTTCGTCATCGACGCGAACACGGTCCGCCGCATCGTCCGCGACGCCGACGTCGAGGCCGGCGACGTGGTCCTGGAGGTCGGGCCGGGCCTCGGCTCGCTGACCCTTGGGCTGCTGCCCGCCGCGAGCCGGGTCGTCGCGGTGGAGGTGGACGAAGTGCTGGCGCGACGGCTGCCGGCGACCGTCGCCGAGCACGCCCCGGACCTCGCCGACCGGCTCGAGATCGTACGGGCCGACGCGCTGCGCGTGACCGAACTCCCCGGCCCGCCACCGACCGCGCTGGTCGCGAACCTGCCCTACAACGTCGCCGTACCCGTCGTACTCCACCTGCTCAGCACGTTCCCGTCGCTGCGGCACGGACTGGTCATGGTGCAGGCCGAGGTCGCCGACCGGCTCACCGCCGGCCCCGGCGGCAAGGTGTACGGCGTGCCGTCGGTGAAGATGGCCTGGTACGCGCAGACGCGACGCGTGGGCAACGTCGGCCGCGCCGTGTTCTGGCCGGCCCCGAACGTCGACTCCGGCCTGGTCTCCTTCACCCGGCGCGACTCACCGTCGGGCGTCCCGCGTACAGAGGTGTTCGCGGTGATCGACGCCGCCTTCGCACAGCGACGCAAGACCCTGCGCGCGGCGCTGTCGGGCTGGGCGGGATCGCCCGCGGCGGCCGAGGAGACACTCCGAGCCGCGGACGTCGACCCGAGCGCCCGCGGCGAGTCCCTGGACGTCGCGGCGTTCACCCGGATCGCGCGGCAACGGCACGGATCCCCTAGCATCCGGTGATCGTGACCACTGTTCGCGTACCCGCCAAGGTCAATCTCGAGCTGAGCGTCGGTCCCGTGCGAGATGACGGCTACCACGACCTCGTCAACGTCTTCCACGCCGTCTCACTGTTCGACGAGGTGACCGCGACGCCGGCCGACGCGCTGAGCGTCTCGGTCGACGGCCCGGCGACCGTACCGACCGGCCTGGACAACCTCGCGGCCCGCGCGGCGACCCTGCTGGCAGCGCACGTGGGGATCGAGCCGCGGGTGGCGTTGCACATCCGCAAGGACATCCCGGTGGCCGGCGGAATGGCCGGCGGCAGCGCGGACGCGGCGGCGGCGCTGGTCGCCTGTGACCTGCTGTGGGACACGCGACTCGACCGGGAGACGCTGCTGGAGCTCGCCGCCCGGCTGGGCAGCGACGTGCCGTTCGCGCTGCTCGGCGGCACGGCCGTGGGACTGGGCCGGGGCGAGCGGCTCACCGCGGTCGAGGCCGTGGGGGAGTTCCACTGGGTGTTCGGCTACGCCGACGGCGGCCTGTCGACCCCGGCCGTGTACGGCGAATGCGACCGGCTCCGGGCGGACTCACCGGTCCCTTGGCCGGTCGTCTCCGATGACCTGATGGCCTCCCTGAAGACCGGTAACCCTCCAGCGCTGGGGAAGGCTTTGCGGAACGACCTGCAGGCCGCGGCCATCAGTTTGCGGCCGTCCCTGGCGGAGGCCCTCACGGCGGGCCGGAAGCTGGGAGCCCTGGGTGCGCTCGTGTCGGGCTCCGGCCCGACGTGCGCGTTCCTCACCTCGTCGGCCTCGCACGCCGCTGAGCTTGCGGCCGGGCTCGCCCGTACGCCCCACTTCGCCGACGTCCGTCAGGCCTTGGGGCCCGTACCGGGCGCCAGCCCAGTGTGAAACGGCCGGGCCGATACTCGCTCTCCGCACATCGTTCGCCACCTGACGTCACGGCTGGGTAAAGTACATGACGATGACCTGGACGGGGTAAGTCAAGCTTTGTAAAGTTTTAACGGCTTTTACGGGGATCGGCGGGGACTGAGCCGAGCATGCGGGGGACCGGTTCCGGTCGGCGGCACCTCGTGTGTCCGAACGTCCGGGAAGGGGATGACGATGCCGCCTGTGGACCCAGGGCCCGTTCCACTGGTCGCGTACCGGGACTGGCCAGGACTTGATCCCTCCGGCCACATCAAGGTCGACCACGCCCAGGTGCGCGCCATCGCCGCCCGCCTGACGGCGCACCTGGAAGATCTGCTGTCGGCGGATGAGGACCTGAAACCGGCGAGCAGCACGGCGTACGGCGCATGGGACGCGGCACAGCGCTTCTATCCGAGCGTCCAGGACGGTCACGCGACCCTGGTCGACCAGCACAGCCGGTTCCTGCACGCCATGCTGGACATGATCAAAAAACTCCACCGCACGGCGCAGACATACGACGCGACCGAAGCCGAACTCGAACGCCGCATCGCCGCGGTCGACAAACGTCTCCAAGTCGTGCCGACCACCGACCTGCTCCAGCACGACTCCTCCTCGGCCCCGCCCGGTGCCGCGGTCCCGAACTCACTGAACCCGGAAGGCAGGGACTGACATGGCGGACTCCTACTCCGCACCCATGCGGTCCACCGCCCCCACAGGCTCACCGGCGCAGTACACCGACCCAAAGAGCATCGACGCCCTGCTCAAGTCCTCCGACCCGGAGGCGGTCACGGCGTCAGGCCGTTCGTACCAGAAGTTCGCGGCGGCGTACGAGAAGATCGCCGGCGAACTGCTGAGCATGCGCACGGACCTGCATGACGCGTGGACCGGCAAGGACGCGGCAGCCGCCCAGTCACAACTGCGCGAGGTCTGGTCGGCGGCGGCCACCGTCCACCAGACCGCCAACACCTTCGGCGTCACGATCGAGCGGCACGGCTCGGAGCACCTGGCCTGGTACAAGTACAACAAACCACCGTCCAAGGACCTGCCGGAAGCCCAGAGCTGGATGACCGGCGCGAACGAACGCGTCACCCAGGCCTGGAGTTCCCTTCCGCAAGACCTCTCGACGTCTTTGCCGCCTGGAGCGGGGACGCTGGAGCACGGTCCCGCGAGTAACGGCCCGGCGCACGCCGGTCAGGGGCCGGCGGGAGGCGGCTCCCACAGTCTCGGCAGTAAGGGTTCGGCGTACCACTCCTCGGCCACTGATGCGGTCGACCGGGGATCGTCCAGAGACGGTGGGGCGGGCACGGAGCTCGCGGGAATGTCACCGTCGGGCCTGGTCGGCGGCGGATTCGGTCCCGTTCCCCCTGTGGGCAACTACGGTGGCGGCAGCGGTTTCGGCGGGCCGGGCTTGCCGCCTCCGATCGCTGGTCCCAACATGTCGGCCCCTGGCCTGATCACGCCCGGGGGAATCCTCGGCGCACAGGCGGCGAGGCCAGGCGTTGCCGGAACAGGCCGCGGAGGCAAGCCTTCAGGTATGGCAGGCGAAGCCGAATCGGCCGGCGCAGGCGCGGAGACCCGGCCGGGGACCGCTGCCCCGATGACCGGAGCCGGCTCGACCGAGAAACGAGAGCGCACCAGGCAGACGTGGCTGACCGAAGACGAGGAAGTGTGGACGGGAGGCATCGAGGCCGCCCCGCAGCTGATCGAGAACGAGCAGCCCGCTGTCGAAGCGCCGGAACCGGTCGATCCCCCGATCGAGATCGACCTATCCGCCGATGGCGACGCTCTCTCGGCGATCCTCGCCGACCTTGACATCGAAAGTCCGCATGACGATGTTCCGGACGTTTCCGCCCGGATCGGCGAGCTTCAGGCGCAGTTGGCCGACCTCGAACGGCAACGTGATGCCAAGAGTGGCCTTCCCCGAGCGGACGAAGATGTCGACGCCGCTCGCGACTGGCTTACCGGAGAAGACGCTTGAAGCGCGGCGGCCACCTTCTCGCGGCCGCACTGACGCTGTTGTCAGTGGTCATGCCCGTGCGAGCGGAGGCTACGACGCCGCACCCAAGGTCAACCGAGTGGTGGTTTTCGGTCTGGGGCATCGAGAGTGACGTCTGGCCGGTGACCAAGGGCGCAGGCGTCACGGTCGCGGTTCTCGACACGGGTGTGAACGCGGCCCTGCCGGAGCTCTCTGGTGTCGTGTTGAAAGGTGAGGACAGCACTGGAGGAAAGACCGACGGCCGTAGGGACCTTGATGACCGGGAAGGGGGTCACGGCACCGCGATGGCGGCCATGATCGCCGGACAGGGTGGGGGGACCACGGACTTCGTCGGGATAGCACCAGAAGCAAAGATTCTGCCGATACATGATGCCGGGCGGCTGGGTGACAAGAACGGGTTGTTCGAGTCCTATGCCGAGGGCATTCATTTCGCCACCGACCATGGCGCCAAGGTCATCAACTTTTCTCAGGGCGTGACCTCGGCGACGATGGATGGGCATTGCGAGCCAGGTATCCAGAGCGCGATCGCCTATGCGGTCGATCACGACGTGGTCGTGGTCGCGAGCGCGGGCAACACCGGAAACACGACGAACTGGCCGGAACTGCCGGGGTCGTGCGCCGGAGTCCTGACCGTCGGGGCGATCGATCCGGCGTTGCGCCCGTGGAAAGGTACACAGCGGCAGCCCTACGTCGCCGTCGCCGCGCCAGGCGACAGGATTCCCTCGATCGGCAAGAAGGGCGAACTCTACCGAGACGGTCGGGGCACGAGTGCTTCGGCGGCGCTGACGTCCGGCGCTGTCGCGCTGATCCGATCGAGCAATCCCCATATGCCGGCTCGCACGGTGGTACAACGCCTCATCGCGACCGCAAGGCCGTCGGGGGGATCACGGTGGAACGACCAGACCGGATACGGCGCAATCCAGATCACCAGTGCGATGAACCCGAAGCGATACCCGGTGTCGGCGGACGCTCCGAACCCGGTCTACGCCGCATTGGACAAATGGCGGGCCGCCCAGCGTGGATCCGTGGTGCGGCCGCAGCCTTCGCCCCAGGCGCAAAAACGAGACACGTCGGGCTCGAGTTTTCCGCTCGCCCTTGGTGGAGCGGTGCTCATCGCTCTCACGGCACTGGTCGTGGTCTATCGCCGGCGGTCCCGCAGATCCCCTCCGGCGATGGCGGATGAGCCGATGAACGAATACCGCGGCGGTCACTAGACGAAAGGGGCGACAGCGATGTCCTCTCCGTATCAGTACCCATCGTCCGGCGCCGACCAGACCGGGCCGGGCCCGGATACAGACCGTTCGCTCGCCGAGGCGGTTGAGGCCCGGCGGAGACTGACCGAGGGGGTCGCCTATGTCTACGTTCCGACCCAGCCGGCCACGGAAACGACCGGACCGCGACAGGTGAATTTCGAGCTGCGACGGCTCGAGGACGGCACCGCAGGCCTTCCGGTCTTCACCGAGCTTGAGCTACTGGTCGCCCAGCTCGGAGAGTTCCAGCCTTGGGAGAGGATCGCGGTCCTGGAACTTCTCATTCAGATCTCGGCAGCAAGGATTCCTGTTGTCGTGAACCCCGTCGTACAGGATGGCGCGGACCGTTGGACGGCGGCCGGAATCGATGCCTGGAGTAGGAGCGATCGGTGAGTGGTTACGACGTCATCTTCGACGATCTGGTAAAAGCATCTGCTGAATTCTCGAAACAGGGTGAGGCATACGCGAACTTGATGCCGCACAAGCCGGCCTGCCCGGCGGGCGGTGATGATGCGATCGATAAGATGCTCAATGTGACGCTTCAAGCCCTGTATGAGATGCATACAGTGCTCGCTCAGTCGATAAGCGCGCATGCCTATAAGTTGGACTATGCTCATCGCCACTACTCGAAGGTCGAACGAGACGTGTTCGACCACATTGTAGAAGCGCCGCGGCCGGAATACTGAGATGGGGCGGTAATGTCGAAGGGTGCGTCTTCTCTGCCGGCCTTCTCCTTTAATTGGGTCGGAGGAGATATCCATGGCATATCGAATCTGGCTGGAGTTCTCTACGGGTTCGCGGGCAAGAGCGAAGAGCCGGCCTTGGCTCTCGGGCGTGTCGTCGACCGTCTGGTGGGGGAGAGCGGTGAAGTCGTTTACCGGGGATCGGCGGCCGACCGCTTCAAGAGCAGTGTCGAACCGAACATTGTGGACCTCGGCTGGTTGTCTTCGCGCACGACCTCAATGGGCGACATCGTCGACGAGCTCGCCTTGCGATTGGCCAAGATCGAATCATGGCTTGAGAGTCGGGCGGAGCAGGGCGTCAAGGCGAAGTACATCACGATTGACGGAGCTGGGAAGCTCGGCCTGCCTGCTGGCTCTTCGGATCCGCAAGTGCAGAAGTTCCTGCAACAGTTCAGCCAGGAACGAGCCGAGGCCCTGAAGGCGGCTAAATCGGCCAGAGCGGTAGCCGCACGTAAGCTTGGCTCCGAGTACAAGGCACTGTCGGCGGGACTCCGTAATTATCGAGACAATCACAAGAACCTGCTGTCGGACAATGAGTTGAAAGCCATCGACTCTTCGATGCGAGGGCTCAAGTCCAGCTTTGACGCTGCGGATAAAATCGTCACGGACAATGGTGTGAAGCTGCACTGGGGGGCCGCCGTCGGTGGTGCATGGAAGGGGGCGGCAGAAGTCGGCGGAACGATAGGGGTGTTTGGAATCGAGACAGGTCCGTTCGATATTCCTATGACGGCGGTGGGTGCTACCATCGGCGGAGTCGGGGGTTTCTTCAAAGGGTTGGTAACGGGACATGCGCTATTTGAGAAGTAGTTCATCATGTTGATATTCGGCCTCATTATTGGAATCGCCCTCTGTTTGCAAGGGGTCAGCGCCCTTGCGAGTTTCTTTCGCTGGCGCCGGCTGCCGATCAAATCGACCACTCGCCAGCTTGCGGGTGTGGCGTACCTCTGCTTGGGGGGTATGTTTATACTCAGCGCTTTTTGGCATCAGTTCTACATTGGTGTTTTCGTTGCGCTGGTCGCCTTGATCGTGATCCAGCGAAAGATCATCATTCAGCGCAGGGTTGCATCGAACTCGGATCGTTGACAGCTGCCGGCGTCGTCTCGTAAGAGCTGTCCGCGTTGATGAGTACTGGGAGTCCGACATGTAGATCGACATCGGACAGGCGGTGTCTCCGATGCTGCAGGCGGTCAGGATGTCGCCGCCGTCGACTGGTCCTCGGGCGTTACGTGAGCAGTTCGACCGGCGCCGTTTTCCACAAGCCCTGACGGCGTTGCCCGAGGTGTGCCCCAGGGCGGATAGCCTTGCTGACGTTGTGAATCTGATCAATGTTGAAGGTCTCAGCAAGACATACGGGCCGGTTCCGCTGCTCGAGGGCGTGTCCCTCGGGGTCGCGGCCGCGGACCGTGTCGGCATCGTGGGCCGTAACGGTGACGGTAAGTCCACCCTGGTGTCTCTGCTCGCCGGGCGGATCGAGCCCGACTCCGGGCGTGTCACCCGCACGCGGGAGACACGCATCGGTTATCTCACCCAGCGCGACGAGTTCCCCGCCGACGCGACGGTGCGCTCGCTGGTGTTCGGTGATCGTGCGGAGCACGACTGGGCGGGCGACGCTCGTGCCAGGGACATCCTCGCCGGGCTGTTGCCCAGTGTGTCCCTCGACGCCCCGGTGGCCGGCATGTCCGGTGGCGAGCGGCGGCGGGTGGCGCTGGCCCGGCAGTTGGTTCCCGAGACCGACCTGCTGATGCTGGACGAGCCGACCAACCACCTCGACATCGAGGCGATCGCCTGGCTCGCCGGGCATCTGAAGGACCGCACGCTCATCGTCGTCACGCACGACCGGTGGTTTCTCGACGAGGTGACCGACCGGACGTGGGAGGTGGCCGACGGGCAGGTCCATCGTTACGAGGGTGGCTACTCCGCGTACGTCCTGGCCAAGGCCGAGCGTGCGCGCATCGCCGCGTCCACCGAGGAAAAGCGGCAGAACCTCCTCCGTAAGGAGCTGGCGTGGTTGCGGCGCGGGCCGCAGGCGCGTTCGACCAAGCCCAAGTTCCGGGTCGACGCGGCCAACGCCCTGATCGCCGACGAGCCGCCGGTGCGCGACAGCGTGGAGCTCATCCGGTTCGCCACCGCACGGCTCGGTAAGACGGTGTACGACGTCGAGGACGTGACCGTCCAGCTCGGCGACCGCACTCTCTTCGAGCACCTGACCTGGCAGCTCGGCCCCGGTGACCGGGTCGGCCTCGTCGGCGTCAACGGCAGCGGGAAGACCACCCTGCTGCGGCTGCTCGAAGGCGCCGTACGGCCGCGGGCGGGCCGGGTGATCACGGGCAAGACCGTACGGCTCGCACATCTGTCCCAGGAGCTCGCCGAGCTCGATCCGGCCCGGCGTGTGCTGGAGACGGTCGAAGAGGTCAAGCAGCGCATCACCCTGGGCAAGAGGGAGTTCACCGCAGGCCAGATGCTGGAACGCTTCGGCTTCCGTGGCGACGCGCAGTGGACTCCGGTCGGTGACCTGTCGGGCGGCGAGCGGCGGCGACTGCAACTGCTGCGCCTGCTGATGGCCGAGCCCAACGTCCTGCTGCTCGACGAGCCGACCAACGACCTGGACATCGAGACCCTCACCGAGCTGGAGGACCTGCTCGACGGCTGGCCGGGCTCGCTGGTGCTGGTCAGCCACGACCGCTACTTCCTCGAACGCGTCAGCGACCACGTCGTCGCGCTGCTCGGCGACGGCGGCCTGCGGATGCTGCCCGGGGGAGTCGAGGAATACCTCCAGCGGCGTCGCCGTACTCCCGAGCCGGCGCCCGTATCCGCCGCCGCTGCCCAGCCGAAGGTCGCCAAGAACGCCTGGCAGGCCAAGAAGGACCTCGACCGCCTCGAACGCCGGATCGAACGCCTCGGCGAGCGTGAGGCGGAGCTGCACGACCTGATGACCTCGCATGCCACCGACCACGAAAAGCTGCTCGCTCTCGACGCCGAGCTGAGGACCGTACGCACCGAACGCGAGGAGATCGAGGAGCAGTGGCTCCTGCTCGCCGACGACGACGCGTGACCCGGCCGACCACGAGCCGACGCGTGGGCCCGGTGGCTCGCGTGGGGTGCCTGAGGACGCCTATCCGACCTGACGCCGGCACGCCATGATGGCGTCGTGACGATCTGGCTGGAGAGGTTCACCACGCACGGCGACGGGCCCCGGCTCGCCGTCAAGGACGCCATCGACGTCGCCGGGTCTCCGACGACGCTGGCCTGCCCGGTCATCAGTGACCAGGCCACGCCCGCCGAACACGACGCCCCCGTGGTCGCCGCCGCCCGCGCGGCCGGCGCCCGTATCGTCGGCAAGACCAACCTGACCGAGCTGTGCCGCGCCGCCGACGGCGTCAACCCCTGGACCGGCACGCCGGAGAACCCCCTCGACGCGGAGCGGGTGCCGGGAGGTTCGTCCAGCGGCTCCGCGGTGGCGGTCGCGCTGGACGAGGCGGATGTCGCACTCGGCACCGATACGGGCGGATCCGTACGCGTCCCGGCGGCGTGCTGCGGGATCGTGGGTCTCAAGACCACGCATGGACGTGTGCCCCTCCAGGGGGTCTTTCCGCTGGCGCCGTCACTGGACACGATCGGGCCGCTCGGTCGAGACATCGCCGCCGTGACGCTCGGCATGTCGCTGATCGAGGCCGGCTTCACCCTGGACCCGTACGACTCCGGCGTGATGATCGGCCGGCTGCGGCCGGTGGGAACGATCGTCGCGCCCGAACTGGACGCCGCCGTCGACGCCGCACTCGATGCCGCGGGCCTGATCTTCTCCGACGAACCGGCCGACTGCTGGCCGGCGGCGCTCGTGGCGGGCAACACCCTGATCCTCGGCGAGGGCTACCGGGAGCACCGGAGCCTGCTCGCGTACCCCGACCGCATGAGCGACCGGATCCGCCGCCGCATCGAGCGCGGTGAGCGGGTCACCGACGGGACACTCGACGAGGCGTACGCGACCCGCACGGCGCTGCGGGAGTACCTCGCCAAGCTCTTCGAGCGGTACCCGCTGCTGGCCCTGCCAACGATCTCGCAACCGCCGCCACGTCTCGGCGTCGAACGCGACGTGGACCTCACCGCGCTGACCTTGCCGTTCAACGTGTCGGGCGACCCGGCGCTGGCCCTGCCGATTCCGGTGGAGGGGTGGGACCTGCCGGGCTCACTGCAACTCGTCGCGCCGGCGAACGAAGAGGGCCGGTTGCTGGCCGCCGGAGCGCTGATCGAGGCGGCACTGCGCTGATGGGCCCGGTCCGGACGTTCGGCCACGGTACGGCGTCAGAGGAGGAGATCGTCGGCCTGCTGCGGGACGGCGGGGTGGAGCTGGTGGTCGACGTGCGTACGGCGCCGGGCAGCCGCCGCAACCCGCACGTGTCGCGGGCGTCGCTGGAAAACTGGCTGCCGTCGCGTGGGTTCGCCTATCGCTGGGACAAGCGCCTCGGCGGGTTCCGGCGACCGCAGCCGGACTCGCCGGACGTCTTCTGGCGGCAGGAGATGTTCCGTGGTTACGCCGCTCACATGCGTACCTCCTCGTTCGCCGAGGCGATCGACGAACTGCTCGCCTTCGCCGGTGAGCAGACGGTGATGTGCAGCGAGTCGGTCTGGTGGCGATGCCATCGCCGGATGATCGCGGACTTCCTCGTCCTCGTCCGCAAGCTCCCGGTCGAACATCTGATGCACGACGGGCGCCCGGTACGCCATGAGCCGACACCAGGCGCGCGGCTGCGCGATGACGGGTTGCTCGTGTACGACGCCGGCCAGGAGCCACTGCTGTGATCACGCAGCCGCTATGTCGGTCTGCGGTGCAGGTGCAGCGTTCCTGCGGTCGCGGCTCGGGCGTTTAGGTCGCATTCGTCCTCGACCAGGTCGTCGCGGGGTCTTGCGGCGATTGCCGTCTGGTCAGCCGAAGCGAAGTCGTCCACGTCTCGCCGTCGGGGGTGAGGGCGCCGTCCATCTCGACCGCTTGTACCCGGCCGGTGGTGGTGAAGCCAGTCGAACTCCACCTGGAGATTTCACGGCCTGCAGGCTTGACCAATGGATGGTCGCTTCCCGGTTGCCGCTTGGCCAGCCGGTGGAGTCGGCGTCTTGGGGAGCGGAGTGGCCCGAGGAGTGTCCGGCGGTGGGCGGGGGTTTGTGAACCGAACGGGGTGCGTTTCGTTTCCGGTCGAGGTCGTGTGGGTCGGGTCGATGGGGGGGTGCTTGTGCGGCGGGTTGTCGTGGAGCCCGATCGGCGATGGTCAGCCGATGAGGTCGGCGTCGAAGGGGACGAGCGGAGGAGTCCAGGGTTCCATGGTCGGCGGAGGTGAGCGCGCCGCCCGTGAGTGCTCGATCTCGACGGACTGTGCGCGAACGGTGGTGCTGGGATCACCTCAGCTGAACCCCGCCTGGAGATCCACGGCGAGTCGGTCCCATTCGGTGCCGGTTTGTCGCTTCGCCTGGTTGGCGTCTGGTCAGCCGGTGGGGTCGGCGTCGAAGGGGACGAGTAGGGAGCGGAGGAGTCCGGCGAGTGTTCGGCGGTCGTCGGGGGTGAGGGAGCCGAGCAGATCGCGTTCGCGTTCGACCAGGTCGTCGAAGGCGGCGTCGACGCGCGTACGCCCGGCGTCGGTCAGCCGTACGAGCACGCCGCGTTTGTCCAGCGGGTCGGGGCTGCGCCGGACCAGTCCGGCGGTCTCCAGACGGTCGATGCGGTTGGTCATGGTGCCGGAGGTGACCAGCGTGGCGCGGAGGAGTCTTCCGGGGCTGAGCTCGTAGGGTGGTCCGGCACGCCGTAGCGCGGTCAGGACGTCGAACTCCCAGGACTCCATGTCGTGCGCCGTGAACGCCGCGCGCCGCGCGCGGTCGAGGTGCCGGGCCAGCCGCGAGACGCGGCTGAGGACATGCAGGGGCTCAGTGTCGAGATCTGGCCGCTCCGTGCGCCAGGCCGCGACCAGGCGATCGACCTCGTCCTCCACAACGGATCACCCTACCTGTCTTGACATCGAGATATCTAGCCAGGATCATCTGTCTTGATGTCAAGAGATATTTGGAACCCGCAACAGTACCGCGCGTACGCCTCCCATCGCGCCCGCCCGTTCTTCGAACTGCTCAGCCGGGTCGACGTGAACGCCCCCACGTACGTGGTCGACCTGGGCTGCGGCCCGGGCGAACGAACCGCCGACCTGGCCGCCCGCTGGCCGGGAGCCGTCATCGAGGGAGTCGACAACTCCACCCAGATGATCACGGAGGCCCGGCGAATGCTCCTTGAGCGCTCTGAGTCTCGCCTGGGCACGGCGGATGCCGGTGTTGTCGAGTCGGACGCGGACAATGCCGGGGTGGAGCGGGCAGAAGAAGCGGAGAGCCCGGTCGGTGCGCGCGATGTCGGCCGGCGTCCTCGGGATGGTGGCTCTGGTCGAGGCGCGACGCCTGATCCGGCCGGGGCGGAAGCTGGGGTGTTGTCGGGTTCACCGGTGGGCGGGCTTGCAGATGCCGGAGTAGGTACGGGGCCCGATGTCGAGACGTCACCTGGGTCCGGTCACCAGGATGGTGGCCTCGGTGGCCTCGGTGGCCTCGGTGACCTCGGTGGCCTCGGGGATGCAGGGGGTGGACTGCGGTTCTCGGTTAGCGATCTTGCCGAGTGGCTGCCGGAGCGGCCGGTCGACGTGATCTTTTCCAATGCCGCCCTGCAGTGGGTACCCGGCCACCAGAAGCTACTGCCGCGGTGGGTGGAGGCTCTTTCCCCGGAAGGCCGGCTGGCGTTCAGCATGCCTGGGAATTTCGACGCCCCGAGCCACCGCATACTCCGGGAACTGTGCGATTCCGCGCGCTGGCGGGACCGGCTCGGCAAGGTGAACCGTCACAACATCGTCGGGGACCCCGCCGACTACTTCGAGCTGCTGAGCGACCTGGGGTGTGACGTCGACGCCTGGGAGACGACCTACCTTCAGGTGCTGCACGGCACCGACCCGGTACTCGAATGGATGAAGGGCACCGCGCTGCGCCCCGCCCTGGACGCCCTGCCCGAGGAGGGGGAACGCGAGGAGTTCCTCGCCGAACTGACACTCCTGCTCAGAGATGCCTATCCACCCGGCCCGCACGGCACGCTCTTCCCGTTCCGCCGCATCTTCGTCGTCGCGGGCCGGCCGGGCACCACGCCCACCGCCGCCCGATCCTCATAGCGGCCGGCCGGCATGCATCCCCAGTCACTGCGAGCGCCACGCCCCCGCCGACGCCCGTTACAGGAGTCGGGACCACACCGATCCACACCGCACGACTCGGCCCCGCTCGCAGTGGCAGGCAGCGCGCCACCGCCGACACGGGAGCGAGTGCCGCTGTGGCGCGGGTGGGGACGTGAATGTGGTGCGCGTGCCGGCGTGGCGGAGGCCGAGTACCAGTGTGATGGGGGAGGGGTGCGGATGGCCTGGCCGCACGGCATGTTCTGGTTTGGCAGGGCAGATCCGGCTCCGGCCATGCCGGTCAGCCGGCCGAACTGCGTGGGGGAGCTGCGGGCCGGAACGGCCGCAAGGCGTTCCGGCTTGGCCGGGATCGACCTGATTCATTCCCGTACGGGCCGACGGGTAGCGGGGTGCAGGTGTGGGTGGCGGTGTGGCATGGCGCGAGACATGTTCCTGCGTCGCAGGGCAGAACCCGGCTCAGCCCAGCGTGCCGCGGTGGACCCGGGGACCGATCTGCGGCGGGCGCTTCGGACGAGACGGCCGCAAGGTGTGGTCGACCTGGTCGAGCCAAGCCGGTTCGGCGGGGCGAGGGGCGGGACGCTCGCGAGTGGTCTGGTCTGGGAGATCTGGTCCCGGTACGACTCAGCCAGGGGTTGGGGCGGTCGGTGCGGAAGAGGAACTGGCGCGACGCGAGGTGTGGGCGAGTTCGGCTCGGCTTGGTCAGGTCGGCGCGACTCAGGTCGATACGACTCAGCAGGCCGGGCAGCAATGGTAGAGAGACGGTCGCGAGCCATGGCCGGATCAGGCTTCGGCCCGACTTCGCCGACCCCGACTTGCCCAGGTCCAACGTGGTCAAGCCCGACTTGCCCAGGCCCAACGTGGTCAGGCCCCGGTTTGGTCAGGCCCGGTTTGGTCAGGCCCCACGCGGTCAGGCCCCGCTTGCCCAGGCCAGGTTTGGCCGGGAGCTACCTGGTCAGGAGCGATCTGGTCAGGTCGGCACGACGAGCACGGTGTGCGCCGGTGTACGGACGGGCGGGTCTTGGTCAGGGCGGCCTCGTTCAGGCGGCAATGTTTATGGCTCCGTTCAAGGCAGGCCGTGTTCAGGCAGGCCTGGTTCACGTCTGCGCGGCTCAAACAGGCGCGGCTCAAGCGGACGCGGCTCGAGCGGACACGGCTCGAGCGGACACGGCTCGAGCGGACGCGGCTCAAACGGGCTCGGCTCGAGTGGCTGTGGCTCAGGTGGGTGCGACGCAGTTCAGGTCCTGGTACGGCCTGGGTGGTTTACCACCGATCCCTTTCCCCCGAAGGAGTGGATGCGATGACTCTGCTGGCCGGTATTCATCACGTGCAGCTTGCCGCGCCCCATGGCGCCGAGGCGCGGATGCGTGACTTCTACGTTGGGATCCTCGGGCTCGCCGAGGTGCCCAAGCCTCCCGTGCTCGCCGCGCGGGGAGGTATCTGGTTCGCGGCGCAGGGGATCCAGATCCACATCGGTGTCGAGGACGGCTTTCGGCCGGCGCGTAAGGCGCATCCCGGCATTCTTGTTCGCGATCTCGGGGCCATGGCGCAGCGGCTCCGGGCGGCAGGTCATGAGATACGGCCCGACGACCTGCTGCCCGGATTTCGGCGCTTCTACGTTGATGACCCCGTCGGCAACCGGCTGGAGCTACTCGAGCCGGTCGCCTGACCCCGCCCCTACGACGTGTCCGACAGATCGCGTTCGTAGCGGGCGGTGTCCAGGTGGCGCTTCGCACGGCCGAGGAGGGCGCCGACCGGCGACGCGTCGGTCTGGACACCGCGCAGCCGGACAGGGCCTTGTCAGACACGTCCTAGCCCGAGCGCGACCGCTCGGCGACCAGCTCCCAGTCGGCCAGGATGTCGAGAAGAATTCCGAGCACCCGGCGTAGCTCCTCGACGTGGTCGGCCTTGCGGGTGGCGCGTTCGAAGCCGTTTTCGCCGAGCTCCAGGTCCAGCACAGCCTCTTCGAGGCTTTCGGCGAACCTGCGAGCCGAGGAGTCCGCGTCGTTGTCGTCCGCCTGGCGGGCGTGCTGCTCGTCGACGAAGCGGTCCATCTCCGCCCGTAGCCGTGCCCAGTTGACGTGTCGTCGTCCGTGGCCGGGATCGCTGTGCCGCATGAGTCGTCCTTTCGCTGGAGTTCATGCCCTGAACGATAGGACGAGGGTGTGACAACGCGACCACGGTGAGTCAGACGGGTTCGGGTTCGATCCCCGATCGGCGGGCGGCGCGGGCCGTCTCCTTGGCCTCTTTCGCCGCCTCCTTGGCCTTGGCCTTGAGGTCCTTCTGGCGGGCCTTGTAATCGGTGGTGAGGTACGGCTTCGGCTCCAGCCCGGACAGGCCGTTCCACGCGAGGTTCACCAGATGTGCGGCGACCTCCTCGCGCTTGGGCTTGCGGACGTCCAGCCAGTACGTGCCGGTCAGGGCGACCATGCCGATGAGGGCCTGGGCGTACAGCGGGGCGCTCTTGGGGTCGAAACCCTTGTCGCGGAACTCATCGCCGAGAAGGTGCTCGACCTGGCCGGCGATGTCGCTCAGCAGGCTGGCGAACGTGCCGGTCGCCGAGGCGGCGTGGGAGTCACGTACGAGGATGCGGAATCCCTGGCTGCTGTCCTCGATGTACTCCAGCAGGGCCAGGGCCGCGCGTTCGATCTTCTGCCGGGGATGCCCGCCGACCAGCGACTTCGTCACGGTCTCCAGCAGGTGTTCCATCTCGCGGTCGACCACGACCGCGTACAGGCCCTCCTTGCCCCCGAAGTGTTCGTACACCACGGGCTTGGAGACCCCGGCCACGGTGGCGATCTCCTCGATGGAGGTGCCGTCGAAGCCACGTTCGGCGAACAGGGTCCGGCCGATGTCGAGTAGTTGCTCCCGTCGTTCTTTGCCGGTCATGCGCTTGCGACGGGACCGGGGGGGTTCACTCACATCATCAATTGTGACGGTCACACTTTCTCCTGGCTCGGCGGCTCTACGACGAGAGACCGCCGGCGGTGCCGTGCCGAGGTGGGCTGATTCGGGGGAGTCCAGCTCACGGAGGTGACAAGGACCTCCGTGAGCGTCAGGACCGCGCGCGCCGGGCGGCCGGTATCGGCCGCCGGCGGCGTCAGTGAACTGGTTAGTTCTGCTTACGATATCTGCTTCGAGGCCAGCCGGTCGGCGTTCGGCCACCGTACGTCCCACGCCCAGCCGAGCTTCTCGAAGGCCCAGATCGTACGGGCGCTGCTGTCGAGCTGGCCCTTGAGCACGCCGTGCCGGGCGCAGGTCGGGTCGGCGTGGTGCAGGTTGTGCCAGGACTCGCCGAAGGACGGGATCGCAAGCCACCACACGTTGCGGGACTTGTCCCGTGCCTCGAACTCCTCCTCGCCCATGACGTGGCAGATCGAGTTGATGGACCACGTGACGTGGTGGAGGAGGCTGATCCGTACGAGCGAGCCCCAGAAGAAGCCGGTGAGGACGCCCCACCACGACATGGTGATCAGGCCGTCGAGCGCGGCGGGGAGCAGCAGCGAGATGGCCACCAGGCCGGGGAAGAAGCGGCTGATCTTCTTCATGTCCTTGTCGGCGACCAGGTCGGGGCAGAACTTGTCCGGGGAGGTACGCGCGCTGTCGAACAGCCAGCCCATGTGGGCCCAGTAAAGGCCCTTGGTGAGCGCACGCCAGTCGGTGCCGAAGCGCCAGGGCGAGTGCGGGTCGTTCTCCTGGTCGGAGTACTTGTGGTGGCGCCGGTGTACGGCCACCCAGTCGATGACGCTCATCTCGATCGACAGGCCGCCGGCGATGGCCATCGCGATGCGCAGCGGGCGCTTTGCCTTGAACGAGCCGTGCGTGAAGTGCCGGTGGTATCCGACGGTGACCCCGAGGCCGGAGATGGCGTAGAAGACGAACATGATCGCCAGGTCGGTCCAGCCCAGGCCCCAGCCCCACGCGAAAGGTACGGCCGCCACCACGGCGAGGAGCGGAACCGCGATGAAGATGCCCATCAGGACCTTCTCGAAGTTGCCCTTGGGCGTGAGTTCGATCTCGGGCCTGGCTTGTGGCCTGGGAGGGGCGGACGATGTTCCTACCGGGGCTACGGTCATACGGTCCTCCTGTTGGGCGCGAAACTTACGGCTACGCAACCGTAACCTACGGAGGCGTAGGTTATGCAAGATGCCCCCCTGGATTAGGCTAAACCTGTCGCGTTAGTCACACAGGGGTTACCAAGTCGCAAGCCGGTCATTTGTGACGTAAGCCCCGCACGAGGCGGCATGGATCCGGCGTCCCGCCGGCCCCGGGAAACCGGGGCATCCAGCGATCAATCCGGGGCCTCCGTAGGCGGGGGCAGCCGCTATCGTTGGGTGGTGCCAGAGCGGCGATGATGTCCGCCTTGCAATCCGGCGTGGTGAAATAGGCATCACGGAGGGTTTTGGTCCCTCTATTTCTGGTTCGAGCCCAGACGCCGGAGCCCAGACGTCCGGAGTCCAGGCGCCGGGGGATGGGAAACCCGCGGATCGACCGCGCCGAACCAGTACTCCGCGCCGCGCGTACAGACGGCCCCCTGAACGGTATCCTTCGGGTGTCGGGCGGGTAACGATCCTGCGGCCCCGATGTCTCCGCAGGTCCGAGCCCAGCGGAGGGGTCTCTCCGCACCCGGCTGGCCCTATCAGCGACGCCGAGGAGTCTCCTCCAGTGACCGGAGTGAGCGACCAGGCGCACCCATGTCGTGACCACATCGCCGAGCCCTCGGGCAAGGTTGTCGCATGAGCGAGCACAGCGTGCCCGGCCATGCCTCCGGTGAGCGAGGGCTCGTGAGTGTGCGGGGCGAGCGGGTGGGTGAGGGCAGGGCTCCTGGCCGTACCTCCGGTGAGGGAGGGCTCGCGAGCGAGCGGCGCGTCGGTGAGCACAACGCCTCCGGCCACGCTCCGGCGAAAGAGGGCTTATGAGTGAGCGAATCGGTGAACACAGCGCCCCTGGCCACACCTCCGACGAAGGAGGGCTCATGAGCCCAAGCCGCCCTGCTGCCGTAATCGTCCTCGCCGCCGGCGAGGGCACCCGGATGAAGTCCCGCAAGGTCCCGAAGGTCCTGCACGAACTCTGCGGCCGCAGCATGGTGGGGCACGTCCTCGCCGCGGCGCGTGATCTCAAGCCCCAGCGGCTCATCGCGGTCGTCGGCCACGACCGCGACAAGGTGATCGCGCATCTCGCCGAGGTCGAGCCGGACGCGCTGCCGGTCACCCAGGCCGAGCAGAACGGCACCGGGCACGCCGTACGAATGGTCCTGGAGGCCGTCGGCGCGATCGAGGGCACCGTCCTGGTGCTCAACGGGGACGCACCCCTGCTGCGCGGCGACGTCCTCCACGAGCTGCTCGCGACGCACGAGCGTGAAGGCAACGCCGCGACGATCCTGACCGCCGACGTGCCCGACCCGACGGGCTACGGCCGCATGATCCGTGCGGGTGACGGCTCGGTGAGCGCGATCGTCGAGGAGAAGGACGCCTCCGCGGACGAGCGCGCGATCACCGAGATCAACATCGGGATGTACGCCTTCGACGGCGGCCTCCTGGGCGCCGCCCTCGGCAAGGTGACCACGGACAACGTGAAGGGTGAGGAATACCTCACCGACGTCGTCACCATCCTTCGCGACTCCGGCCACCGCGTGGGCGGAGCGCTGGACCGGCGGTGGACCGGCCCGCTGGGGGTCAACGACCGGGTACAGCTCGCCGAGGCCCGGCGCCTGATGAACGATCGCGTCCTCGAGACCCACATGCGCGCCGGGGTCACGATCGTGGACCCGGGATCCACCTGGATCGACGTCCAGGTGACGCTGGAGGCGGACGCCCTCATCAAGCCGGGCACCCAGCTGCACGGCACCACGCACATCGCCGCCGGTGCCGAGGTCGGCCCCGGCTGCACGCTCACCGACACCGCGGTCGGCGAGGACGCGGTCGTCGTGAACGCCGTCTGCGACGGGGCCGAGATCGGCCCCGAGGTCAGCGTCGGCCCCTACGCCTACCTGCGGCCGGGTACGAAACTGGGCCGCAAGGCCAAGGCCGGCACGTACGTCGAGATGAAGAACGCCGTGGTCGGCGCCGGCAGCAAGGTCCCGCACCTCAGCTACGTCGGCGACGCGGAGATCGGCGAGGGCTCCAACATCGGTGCCGCCTGCGTCTTCGTCAACTACGACGGCGTCGAGAAGCGCAAGAGCGTGGTCGGTGACCACGTGAAGGTCGGCAGCGACAACATGCTCGTCGCCCCGGTGAACATCGGCGACGGTGCCTACACGGCCGCCGGCTCGGTGATCACCAATGATGTGCCGCCGGGGGCGATGGCGGTGGCCCGTTCCCGTCAGCGTAACGTCGAGGGCTGGGTCGAGCGCAGGCGTGCTGGTACGCCCTCCGCCGAGGCGGCGCGCCGTGCCCAAGAACAGCAGAGCGAGCGGGGGGACTGACGCGTGACCGGGATCAAGACCACGGGTGAGAAGAAGCTGATGCTCTTCTCGGGCCGTGCCTACCCCGAACTGGCCGAAGAGGTGGCCGAGGCGCTCGGCGTCGAGCCGACGCCCACCTCGGCGTACGACTTCGCGAACGGTGAGACCTTCGTACGCTTCAACGAGTCGGTACGCGGCTCCGATGCGTTCGTACTACAGAGTCACACCGCGCCGATCAATCAGTGGATCATGGAACAGCTGATCATGGTGGACGCGCTCAAGCGCGCGTCGGCCAAGCGGATCACCGTGGTCGCACCGTTCTTCGGCTATGCGCGGCAGGACAAGAAGCACCGGGGCCGTGAGCCGATCTCGGCCCGGCTGATGGCCGACCTCTTCAAGACCGCGGGTGCCGACCGGCTGATGGTCGTCGACCTGCACACCGCGCAGATCCAGGGCTTCTTCGACGGCCCGGTGGACCATCTGTTCGCGCTGCCGATCCTTACCGACTACATCAAGGAAAAGCTCGACACCGACAGCGTCTCCGTGGTCGCGCCCGACGCGGGACGCGTACGCGTGGCGGAGCGCTGGAGCGACGAGCTCGGCGGCGCCCCGATGGCGATCATCCACAAGCGGCGCAGTCCCGACGTCGCCAACGAGGTCAAGGTCTTCGACGTCGTCGGTGAGGTCAAGGACCGCACGTGCGTCGTGGTCGACGACATGATCGACACCGGTGGCACGATCGTGAAGGCGGCCGAGGCGCTGTTCGAGGTGGGCGCGGCCAAGGTGGTCGTCGCCGCCACACACGGTGTGCTGTCGGGCCCCGCGGTCGACCGGCTGAAGAACTCCCGTATCTCCGAGGTGGTTCTCACCAACACCCTCCCGATACCGGACAACAAGCGTTTCGACAAGCTGACGGTGCAGTCCATCGCCCCGCTGCTCGCCCGAGCGATCAGTGAGGTGTTCAGCGACGGCTCCGTGACCAGCCTGTTCGGCGGTCACAGCTGAGATCGGCGCCCTCTCGGCACGAAACGGAATGGCGATCGGCTAGACTTCCTAGACCGTGTGCGTCCGACGCTGTGCCGAAGGACTTTGATGACCCGAGTCCGTGCGCCGCGAGGAGCACCGATATTTCGACTGATCCCGTCGACGTTGTACTGACAAGCATTATCCAGCGAGGAGTTTTGCCGTGTCCGAGGTAAGCATCGCCGCCGAGCCCCGCACCGAGTTCGGCAAGGGCCCTGCGCGGCGCACTCGCAGGGCCGGCAGGGTGCCCGCCGTTCTGTACGGCCATGGCACCGACCCCCGTCACATCTCGCTGCCGGGCCATGAGCTGATGCTCGCGCTGAAGTCCGCCAACGTGCTGCTGCGTCTGCAGGGGCTCGACGGCGGCGAGGAGCTGGCACTGCCCAAGGACGTCCAGCGTGACCCCCTCAAGGGCTTTCTCGAGCATGTCGACCTGATCGTCGTGACCAGCGGCGAGAAGGTCACCGTTGAGGTCCCGATCCAGCTGACCGGAGACATCGCGCCGGACGGCATGCTCGACCAGCAGCTCATCCAGGTCTCGCTCGAGGTCGAGGCGACCCACATCCCTCAGTCCGTCGAGGTGAGTGTCGAGGGCATGGTCGTGGGCGACGCCATCCACGCCAAGGACCTCAAGCTGCCCACCGGTGCGACGCTCGACGCGGAGGACGACACACTCGTCCTGCACGTCATCGCGGCACCGACGGCCGAGCAGATGGAGGCCGAGCTCGGTGAGGGCGAGGCAACCGAGGCCGGTGCCGAGACCGACGGTGAAGGCGCCGCCGGCGAGGCCAAGTCCGAGGGTGACGAGGAGTAAGGCTCGCGAGTGCGATGGGCGCCCCTTCGGGGGCGCCTTTCGTGTTGAGGGCGTGTCCGGCGGATCGCGTTCGTAGCGGGCGGTAGGACAGGATCTGGCGGACATGCCATCTACTGGAGGATCGATCGATGCCCTCGGATGACCCGTGGCTCGTGGTCGGCCTTGGCAATCCCGGCCCCGACTACGCCGGTAACCGGCACAACGCCGGGTTCATGGTGCTCGACGTCCTGGCCGCCACGGCCGGCGGCCGCTTCAAGTCCCACCGGGCACGGGCCGACGTCGTCGAGGGGCGCCTCGCCGGCCATCGGGTGGTGCTCGCCAAGCCGAAGTCGTACATGAACGAGTCCGGCGGGCCGGTCAGGGCCCTTTGTGACTTCTACAAGGTGCCGCTCGACCGGGTCATCGTCGTCCACGACGAGCTGGACATCCCGTACGGCACGCTGCGGCTGAAGCGCGGTGGCGGCGACAACGGGCACAACGGCCTGCGCTCGATTACCAAATCTCTGGGCGGGCGTGACTACCTCCGTGTACGGTTCGGCATCGGGCGGCCTCCTGGGCGGATGGACGCGGCGGCGTTCGTGCTCCGGGATTTCTCGGCCACCGAACGCAAGGAGCTGGACCTGAACACCGACCGCGCCGCCGACGCGGTCGAGGCGCTCCTCACCGAGGGGCTCGACCGGGCACAGAACACCTTTCACACCGAGCCGTAAGTACACCAGGCGTCACGGAGCGTCAGGTAACACGCGCAACCGGGTTATAGGCGCCGATGGGGACATATGGGCCCTGATGGGTTTGACCTGCGCCAATGGGACCGATGATGCTGATGCGTCCCCGTATGAGCGAAGTGAACTCTAGGATGTGTGTCACACGTAGTACGGACACGTGAACCTCAGATGGCTAATGGGCGTCATGGTCTTAGATGGACAAATGTGACGTCTCGGCAAGGGGTGAGATGGCGCTCGTCGATGAGGCGCGCCCGAGGGTTCGGACCGCCGCAGGCAGCAGAGAACAGGTCGAGGCCTGGACATCCCGCTATGCCCGGCAGGCGTTCACCCTCGACTTCGTGGCCGCGCTGCTCGGCGGTCTCATGGCGTTCGGCATCCGCTTCCGCTATCCCTCGATCAGCAACCCCTGGAGCACCCCGTACATCGTGCTCAGCCTCGGGCTGCCCTTTCTGTGGACCGGTGCACTCGGGCTGGGGCGCGGGTACGAACGACGGCTGTTCGGCGTGGGGCCCGAAGAGTTCCGCCGCGTCCTGCAGGCCGGCTTCGCACTGACGGCGCTGGTCGCGATCCTCGCGTACGCCACGAAGACCGAGGTCGCGCGTGGTTACGTCGTCGGCGCCCTGCCTCTCACGACCGCCTTCGGTCTGTACGGCCGCTACGCGCTGCGCCAGCGGCTGCATCGGCGGAGAAAGAACGGCGACTACATGCGGCGCGTCGTGGCCGTCGGGCACCGCGCCGCCGTGGCCGACCTGATCCGCCAGCTGCGCCGCGAGCACTATCACGGCATGCAGATCGTCGCGGCCTGCCTGCCGATGATGCTCGCCAGAGGCGAGGACGCGGTGCGCGAGATCGAGGGCGTACCGGTCGTCGGCGACTTCGACGGCGTCGGTGACGTCGTCGAGGAGACCGGTGCCGGCACGGTCGCCGTGCTGGCCTGCCCAGAGCTCGACGGCGTCGCACTCCGGCGCCTCGCGTGGCAGCTGGAGAAGGACAATGTGGACCTCGTGGTCGCGCCGGCGCTGATGGAGGTCGCCGGCCCCCGCATCTCGATCCGGCCGGTCGCGGGCCTGCCGCTTCTGCACGTCGAGCACCCGGAGCTGTCCGGCGGACGCCGGCTCGCCAAGACGATCTTCGACCGCACCGTCGCGAGCGCCGCCCTGATCTTCCTGTCGCCCCTGCTGGCGTCCATCGCGATCGCGATCCGCATGGGCAGCAACGGCCCGGCGCTGTTCCGGCAGGTTCGCGTCGGCCGCGACGGCCGCGAGTTCACCGTGCTCAAGTTCCGTACGATGATCGCCGACGCCGAGCGACGTAAGGCCGCGCTGGTGCAGTACAACGACCACGACGGCGTCCTGTTCAAGATCAGGAATGATCCGCGCGTCACTCGCGCGGGTGCCTGGCTACGCCGCTACTCCCTCGACGAGCTGCCGCAGCTGATCAACGTGCTGCGCGGCGACATGTCGCTGGTCGGGCCGCGCCCGCCGCTGCCCGACGAGGTCGCCAAGTACGGCGACGACGTACGCCGCCGCCTCGTCGTACGGCCGGGCATGACCGGTCTGTGGCAGGTCAGCGGCCGGGCCGACCTCTCCTGGGAGGAATCCGTCCGCCTCGATCTGCGTTATGTGGAAAATTGGTCTCTGACTCTGGATCTTCAGATCCTGTGGAAGACCTGGTCCGCGGTCTCCCGCGGCTCCGGCGCCTACTGACGTAGAGAGAAGTCCGTGACGCAAGACGACCATGCCCTCGCCCGGGATCTGGCCACCGAGGCGGGTGCGCTTCTGCTGCGGCTGCGCGCCGACCGCGGTTTCGCCGACACGAAGGCTCTGCGGGACGCGGGTGACCGCGAGTCCCACCTCTATCTGATGGACGCGTTCAAACGACTGCGCCCCGATGACTCCGTCCTCAGCGAGGAGGGCAGGGACGAGCTGTCCCGCCTCGACGCCGAGCGCGTGTGGATCGTCGACCCGCTCGACGGCACGCGGGAGTACGCCGAAGAGGGGCGGGGAGACTGGGCCGTCCACGTCGCCCTCTGGGAGCGGTCCGCCCTGACCGCGGGCGCGGTGGCACTGCCCGCCCAGGGCCGTACGCTCTCCACCGCCGAGCCCGTCGCCCTGCCGGACGTCGACACCGCGCATATCCGTGTGACGATGAGCCGGACCCGGCCGCCGGAGTTCATCGACCGGCTCGCCGAGCATCTCGACGCCGACGTGGAGTTCGTGCCGATCGGATCGGCCGGCGCCAAGGTGGCCGCGGTGCTGCTCGGCGAGGTCGACGCGTACGTCCACGCAGGCGGCCAGTACGAATGGGACTCCGCCGCACCGGTCGCCGTGGCCCACGCGGTCGGTGCCCATGCCTCTCGGATCGACGGGTCGCCACTGGCCTACAACCAAGAGGACACCAAACTGCCCGATATCCTGGTGTGCCACCCGGAACTGGCGCCGTCGCTGCTCGCCGGCATCCGGGCGGTCCTGTAAGAACCGACCCGGGAGCGTTTCTCGATGCAGCGCAGCACAGCGGACGCGCGTGACTACCGGACGTCCCAGCTCGACGTCCTCGAAGCAGAGTCGATCCACATCATCAGAGAGGTCGCGGCCGAGTTCGAACGGCCGGTCCTGCTCTTCTCCGGCGGCAAGGACAGCATCGTGATGCTGCGCCTGGCGGAAAAGGCCTTCTGGCCTGCGCGGATCCCCTTCCCGGTGATGCACGTCGACACCGGCCACAACTTCCCCGAGGTCATCGAGTACCGCGACCGGCGGGTCGCCGAGCTCGGCATCCGCCTGGTCATCGCCTCGGTCCAGGAGTCCATCGACAAGGGCCGGGTGGTCGAGGAGACCGGGCGGCGGGCCAGCCGCAACCGCCTGCAGACCACGACCCTGCTCGACGCCATCGAAGAACACCGCTACGACGCCGCGTTCGGCGGCGCGCGGCGTGACGAGGAGAAGGCGCGCGCCAAGGAGCGGGTCTTCTCCTTCCGGGACGACTTCGGCCAGTGGGACCCCAAGAGCCAGCGTCCCGAGCTGTGGAACCTCTTCAACACCCGGATCCGCCAGGGTGAGCACATCCGGGTGTTCCCGCTGTCCAACTGGACCGAGCTGGACATCTGGGCCTACCTCAAGCGGGAAAAGCTGGAGATCCCCTCCATCTACTTCGCCCACAGCCGCGTGGTCTTCGAGCGCGACGGCATGCTGCTCGCCGACAGTCCGTACTCCAACCGGGGCGACGACGAGCCGGCCTTCGAGACCATGGTCCGTTACCGCACGGTCGGCGACATGAGCTGCACCGGCGCCGTCGAGTCGAGCGCCACCGGCCTCGACGAGGTGATCGGCGAGATCGCCGCCACCCGGATCACCGAGCGCGGCCAGACCCGCGCCGACGACCGTACGAGCGAGGCCGCCATGGAAGACCGCAAGCGCGAGGGGTACTTCTAGTGAGCGGGGACCGACTCCGACGAGCGAGCGGAGTGTTCGGCGCCGCGGAGCAAGCCGGACGCGGAGTGAGTGAGGAGCGGTGAGGGACCAGTGAGCGGGGACCGACCCCGACGAGCGAGCGGAGTGTTCGGCGCCGCGGAGCAAGCCGGACGCGGAGTGAGTGAGGAGCGGTGAGGGACCAGTGAGCATGGACATCCTGAGGCTTGCCACCGCGGGATCGGTGGACGACGGGAAGTCGACGCTGATCGGGCGGTTGCTGTACGACTCCAAGTCGATCTTCGAGGACCAGATGGAGGCCGTCGAGCGCACCAGTCGCGACCGCGGCGAGGAGTACACCAACCTGGCCCTGCTGACCGACGGCCTGCGCGCCGAGCGCGAGCAGGGCATCACGATCGACGTCGCGTACCGCTACTTCGCCACGCCCAAGCGCAAGTTCATCATCGCCGACACCCCCGGGCACATCCAGTACACCCGCAACATGGTGACCGGGGCGTCAACGGCCGACCTGGCGATCATCCTGATCGACGCGCGCAAGGGGCTGCTGGAGCAGTCGCGGCGGCACGCGTTCCTGACCACGCTGCTGCGGGTGCCGCACCTCGTGCTCGCGGTGAACAAGATGGACCTGGTCGACTACGACCAGGAGAGGTTCGAGGCGATCAAGGACGAGTTCACCTCCTTCGCCGCCAAACTGGCGGTCGGTGACCTCACCTTCATCCCGCTCTCGGCGTTGCACGGCGACAACGTCGTGGACCGGTCGGCGAACATGCCCTGGTACGACGGGCCGTCGCTGCTCCACCACCTGGAAAACCTCCACATCGCCTCGGACCGCAACCTCATCGACGTGCGGTTCCCGGTGCAGTACGTCATCCGCCCCCAGGCGTCGACCGACCCCGAGCTCCACGACTACCGCGGCTACGCGGGGCAGGTCGCGGGCGGCGTGCTCAAGCCGGGCGACGAGGTCATGCACCTGCCGTCCGGGCTGACCACCCGGATCAAGCGGATCGACACCGCCGACGGGCCGATCGACGAGGCGTATCCGCCGATGTCGGTGACGCTCCTCCTCGAGGACGACATCGACATCTCCCGCGGCGACATGATCTGCCGCCCGAACAACCGGCCACAGGTCACCCAGGACATCGAAGCGATGATCTGCTGGATGTCCGACGAACGTGCCCTCACCCCGCGGACCAAGCTGGTGATCAAGCACACCACGCGTACCGCCCGCACGATGGTCCGTGACCTGCACTACCGGCTCGACGTCAACACTCTGCACCGTCACGAGGACGCCGAGCGGCTGGAGCTCAACGAGATCGGCCGGGTCAACCTGCGGGTCACCCAGCCGCTGTTCGCCGATGACTACGGCCGCAACCGCTACACCGGCGGCTTCATCCTCATCGACGAGTCGACGAACGCCACCGTCGCGGCCGGCATGATCATGGACAACCGCTGACCGTCCTCGGCGCCGGGCCCAGGGGAAATACTGTCGGCAAAGCCGGGCTGTGGCTTCGCCTGGGTGCCGATCTCGACGGCGCCCCTGCGGCGTGGCGTTACGGGGTGTGGCCCGGAGGGAAGCCGCCGGTGGCGATCGGGCCCCAGGTATCGATGGTGATGCGGATCAGCGACTTGTTCTGCCGGTGCATGGCCTGGCGGTATTCGTCCCAGTCGGGGTGCTCGCCGGCGATGCAGCGGTAGTACTCGACGAAGTCGTCCTCGGCCTCCGGCATGTCGAGCACCTCGGCGTGGCCGTCGACCTGGACGTACGGGCCGTCCCAGGCGTCGGAGACCACGCAGATCGAGACGCGCTCGTCGCGGCGGGCGTTGCGGGTCTTGGCGCGCTCGGGATAGGTGGCCACCAGGATCCGGCCCTCGCCGTCCACGCCGCAGCTGACCGGGGACAGCTGCGGGCGCCCGTTGGATCGGGTGGTCGACAGCAGGCCGTGGTGGCGCGGGCGGAGGAAGTCGAGCAGCGCGTCGCGGTCGACCTTGTCGGCGGTCGCGATCTTCGGAGACATTCGCATTCGCCTTCCGGTCCGGGGCCCCGTTGTCCGAAGAGCCGGGTCGATGGGTCAGCTTCGATCTTGTCATGTCGCGGAGACGGCCCCGCCGCAGACCCTAGGGCTGGAGAGTGGCGAGGAGCTCAGGGAGCCTGCCGAGGGCCTTCGCGCCCTGGATGGGGTCGGTGTAGTCGCGGCTGTGGACGATCTGGCCGTCCCGGACCGTGATGACCATGAGGAACGACAGGACGAACGGCTCACCCGTCTCCACGAGCCGGCCGTGCAGGTCGTACTCCGTGATGATCACCTCCGGGTCGGTGGTCTCGTGGATCACGACGTTGGCCAGTCGCTGGTACGTGCGGACCGCGGACCCGGCCTTGAAACGCGCCCGCAGCTCCTCGCGGGTCGTCTCGATCCGTGCCGGATAGAGGGCGGCGGCGGAGAACGGCATCTCGATGACGACGTCAGAGCCGTAGCAGTCGGCCATGTCCTCCGGACGCCCGCTCGCGGCGGCGCGCAGGAACCGGTCGACGGTCTGACGTGGGCTGATCGCGGGCATGGCGATGCTCCTTCCGTGAGGCCGGGCGCGGATACAATCGGAGAGCGCGCCCCGGTTAATACCGTACCGGAGACTGCGCCCCGTTTGCGAGACAGCAGAGGAGAAGCGTGGAAGAGGGCAGGACGCTCCGGGCCGACGCACGCCGCAACCGGGAACGGCTCCTCGAGACCGCCAAGACCGCGTTCGCCGAGGACGGGCTCTCCGTGCCCCTCGACGAGATCGCGCGCCGGGCCGGAGTCGGGCCGGGCACGCTCTACCGTCACTTCCCGACCAAGGAGGAGCTGTTCGAGGCCGTCGTCCACGAACGGCTGCGCGGGCTCGTGGACGACGCGCGCGCCCTCCCCGGCACCGGGACCGCTCTGTTCGGGTTCATCGAGCGGCTGGTCCTCGACGCCGCGGCGAAACGGGACCTCGTCGACGCCCTGGCCGGCGCGGGCGTCGACGTGAGGACGACGGTGGCGGCGACCGCCGCCGAGCTGCGCGGCGAGATCGGCCGGCTGTTCCGTGGTGCCCAGGAATCCGGTGAGGTCCGCGCGGACATCGAGATCGCGGATCTGATGGCCCTGCTGTCGGGCCTGTTCTTCGCCCTGCGCTCCCGTACGAACGCGCAGGCGGACCCCGGGCGCGCCCTCGCCGTACTGTGCGACGGACTGCGCACGCACTGAACGCCGGGCCAGGCCGGCCGCGGCCCGGCAGGGCCCCGGCCGGCCCCGCCGTCAGCTCAGCGAGCCGAAGAAGGTCCGCAGGTCCGTGGCGAGGAGCTTGGGCTCCTCCGTCGCCATGAAGTGGCCGCCCACGGTGGGGCCGCGCCACTGGCGGAGATCGGGAAAGGTGCGTTCCGCGAACGACCTGGGCAGGTCGCGCATGAGCGGTTCGGCGCTCAGCGTTACCCCGGCCGGGACGGTGATGGGCGGGCGCGGAGGGTTTTGTTCCCAGTCGTAGTACTGACGGAACGACGAGCCGATCGTGCCGGTCGCCCAGTACAACGTGATCACGGTGAGCAGCTGGTCGCGGTCGAAGCGGCTCTCCAGGTCACCGCCGCAGTCGCTCCACGCGCGGTACTTGTCCACGATCCAGGCCGCCAGCCCGACGGGGGAGTCCATCAGGGCCGCCGCGATCGTGTCCGGGCGGGTGGCCATGATCTCGCTGTACCCGCGGTCCTTCTCGTCGAAGGCGTCGACGGCGTCCATGAAAGCGCGTTCGGCCGTGGAGAGGTCCTCCAGGTCGGTCGGCGCGCTCGGATGGATGACGTGGACCCCGGCCACGCTCTCGGGATGCAGGGCGCCCAGCCAGCCCGACACCGCGGCGCCGATGTCACCGCCGAAGGCGCCGTACCGGGGATAGCCCAGCACCTCGGTCATCAGCGTGTGCCAGGTCCGCGCGATGGCCTCCCGGGTCATCGGCCCGTCCGGCGGCAGCTCGGAGAACAAGAAGCCGGGAAGCGACGGGATGACCAGGTCGAACGCGGCGCCGGATCGCGCCTGGCCGGTCAGCAGGGGGATGAGCGGCAGCATCTCCACGAAGCTGCTCGGCCAGCCATGGGTGAGGATGAGCGGCAGGGGACCGCGCCCCGCACCACGGGCCGCCCGGATGTGCAGGAAGTGGATGCGCTGCCCGGCCACGTCGGCCGTGCGGTGCGGCAGCAGGTTGAGCGCGTTCTCGGTCTTGCGCCAGTCGAACCCGTCGGCCCAGTAGGCCAGCAGGGACCGCAGGTAGCCGGGGTCGGTGCCCGCCTCCCACGGCTCGGCGGCGGAGGCCGGGGTGAAGCGCGTACGTGCGATGCGTTCGCGCAGATCGGCCAGTACGTCATCGGGAACGTCGATGCGAAAGTCTGAGACAGACATGAGTCCTCCGGTAGGAGGGCGAGTCCCCCGGCGGCGGTCAGCGCGTGCGGGCCGCGAGGAGATACGCCCGGATGTCACGTTCGGCGATCATCGGGGCCACCTCCTCTCACAACGGGTGCTGACGTCGAGCATCCTGGCACGCCATCACCGGGTCACGCGACCGAATTGTCGCGGACCGAGCCGGGCCGCGGGTACGAGGCGTACCTGCGGCCCGGAGCGGTCAGAACGCCGATGGAGCGTCCGGCCCGGGGCCGCCACCAAAGGCGGTGCCGCTGGAGCCAGGGCCACCGGATCCAGGGCCGCCGAAGCCGGGCCCGCCAGAGCCGGGGCCATCAGAGCCGGGGCCGTCAGAGGTGTCCTGCCGCCGGCGCCACAGGAAGAAGCCGCCGCCGGCCAGCACGAGCACGATCACCACGCCGACGATGGCGTAGAGCAGGCCGTTGCCGCCTGAGTCCTTCTTCGCCGAGGCCACCGGGGCGGCGCTCGCGCCTGCCGTCTCGTCGCCCCCGGCCGACGCCTCCACGCTGGGCACGCCACTGGCCTTGTGCGTCGGCCCGGTCGAGGCCGCGTGCTTGGGGCTCAGCAGGTTGAGGAAGGACAGCACCTCCGCCTCGGGGGTGCCCGCCCTCATCGCCTGGGTGACCAGCCCGTTGACGCGGGAGCCGGAGATGTTGTTGGAGACGGCCTGCATCCGGCTGCCGCTCAGGACGACGTAGGTGGCCTTGCGGTTCGGCTCGTGCAGCAGCCTGCTGATGACCGGTGCCGTCGCGGTGCCGGCCGGCAGGACGACGACGCCCGCGCGGCCCGCGTCCTCGATGGCCTCACGCAGCTTGTCGAGGTCGGCGTCGGACTTGAGGTACGACGCGCTCGAGTCGACGTAGTAGCCGTCCTCGGAGACGGACTCCGCGACGAGCTCGGGGTCGACGCTCGCTGCGCGGGCCGGTACGGCGTGCCAGCCGAGGACCAGCAGCAGCGCGGCCGCCAGAAGGGCCGGCAACAGGGCGCGGCGAACGCGGATGTCCATGGGGGGTCAGCTCCTCGTCAAGTCTCTTGAATAGGCGAGCCTATCGACTGCGCGACGGCCTCGCGGGAGGTATGTACGTGCCGGTCACCGCTGGACGGCTTTCCGTTTCCGGTGGAGCCCGACGGCGATCAGCCCGGCCAGGATCAGCGCGACGGGAGCGCCTCCGGCCAGGAGCGGCAGGCGCGAGCGCCGGCCCCGTGGCGCGGGTTCACCGGGCTGACGCGAGATCCTGGTGGCGAAGGCCGGCACCGTCGCCATCGAGCGCCAGGCCCCCAGCGCGCCGGCCGAGGTCCGGTAGTCGAAGTCGCAGGCCGAGCTGATCTTCTTGCCGGTGTGCTGGTCGTCCCAGTACAGCGCCGCGCGGAACTGCCCGTAGGCGGGGCTCGCGAGCACCCGGGCCGCGTCGCGCAGCCACTGCGCCTTGCGCCCCGGGTGGGCGGAGTCCTCGACCGTGCCCCACTCGAGCAGCATCAGGCCCTTGGTGGGATGCCGCAGGCCGAACCTGCGCTCCGGATCGAACAGCTGGGCGGGGTTCTGCCAGGTGCCGGACGCGGAGTGACAGGTGTTCCAGTTGTAGCTGTCGGCGGCGATGTCGTCGACGTAGGCGTCGCCCGGGTAGTACGAATCGGCGCGTGTACGCCCGCCGCCGGCCTTGGCCGTGAACGACCAGCCCGTCATCGTCCACACGTAGCGGGCGTTGCGCACGCCCGCGGCGCGGTAGGTGTCGATGAGGTGACGCCACGCGGCGATGAAGTCGGCCGGACTTCCCATCGGCCTCGAGGTCTGGGCGTCGGGCTCGTGGTTGAACACCACGTAGACCACCGCGCCGAACTGCTTGATCTGAGCCGCCTGCCGCTGCATGTCGGCCCACAGCGGGCTGCCCGGCCGCGCGGAGGCGATGTTCCGCCACGGGATCTTGTCGCCGTTCAGGCGCCGCGACTTGATGGACACGAACACGGTGTGGCCGGTCCTCTTCGCCCACTGCTGGCTGCCGTCGAAGACCGGTTCGTCCCACCGCTTGAAGACGCGTACGCCTTGGAGCGCGTGTCCGGTCTCGTGCTCACGCTCCTGGATCTCCTGCCGGGTCTGTCCCGTCGCGCCGAGAATGATCCGGTGAGCGGGCGGAGCTGAGGCCGGCGCGCCCGTGACGATGCTGCTCGCGAGCAGCAGGACCGCGCCGACGGCTCTCATGTGCGAATGCAGGCGAACAGATGGCGTCCGTAGTTGTCGGCGTACGGCGGGTGGGCGTCATCGTCCGGGCCGAGATCGGTGATCTCGGTGAACGTCGTGTGCTGCCGCAGGAAGCTCGCGATCGTCCCGGCGTTCCAGCCCGCGAGGGACGTGCGGAACCAGGCTTCGTTCTCCTGACCGGTGTCGATGAACAACACCTTGCCGGTCGCGCGGTCCAGCAGCTTCACGAGCGCCTCGGGGCCGACCGAGCCCCGGCCGAGCACGAAGTGGTGCAGCAGGCTGAAGCAGGACACGACGTCGTAGGTCTGGTCGCTGTAGGCGAGCAGCTCGACGGCGTCACCGGTGCCGATCTGGCCCTCGCGCAGGCCGTACGCCGCCCGGCCCAGGGGTACCGCGAGCGGGTCGCGTTCCAGGCCCTGCGCGTCGAAGCCCGCATGGCCCATCTCCGCGACGAACCAGCCGTAGCAACTGGCCACGTCCAGGTAGGAGCCGGTGACGCCGCGCTCGGCGAGGAGCTTGGTCATCTTCTCGAGCCGGTCGGTGCAACGGCGCACGGTCGTCCAGCTCTTCGCCAGCTCCGGCCCGTCGATCGGCTGGTACAGCTCCTTGGTGCCATCCAGCCAGCTCATCCGCAGCAGCAGGTCCTGCAGCGGCGTGGTGACCGGCATCCACTTGGTGACGACGCGCGCGGTGGTCTCGCCGCGCGCGAAGGCGCGGGCGAGCCGGTGGTGGCCGTCGAGCACCTGGTAGTGGTCGCTGCCACGGATAGGCGCGACGAGGATCGGGTCGGAACGCCCGCTCTGCGCCGGCCGCCGCTCGTCGTCGCGGTCACCGGACAGGAACCGGCGGGCCACGGCGACGATCTCGCTGTTGGTCCTGGCGCCGAAGTAGTGGCCGCCCGCGTCGACGCAGCGGCGCGCCATCCGGCCGTACGGGCTCGCGAGGATCTCCTCGTCGGTGGAGCCGGCGAGGCGCAGCAGGTCGACGTGCGGGCCGTCGATGACACGGGTCGAGGGCCACAGCAGGTCATCGGTCCGCTCGGCGAACTCGCGCGCGGTCCAGCCGCCCTGCGCGCCGAGGAGCATCCGGTCGATGGGCACCGAGATCCGTCCCGGCCGGCGGAGCAGGGCCGTGGACAGCACCACGCGGGCCCGTGGAGGAATCGGCACCGCGCGGCCCACGTCGGCCAGCCGGCCGTACACCGGGCCCTTGGGGGCCAGACCGGCCTTGCGCAGCGCCTGCTTGGCGCGCTTGCCGCTGTTTCGCAACCTCCGCGGGTGCAGGCGGCGGCGTACCTCATCAAGCATTGTTGACTATTCCTCCGGTGGCTCTGCGTCCGGGCAGCAGCGCGGCGAACGCGGTAAGTGCGAGGCGGGCGCGACCGGCCCACATTAGCCCGGCATAGCAGCCGGCGCCGAGGATCAGGCCCGCCAGCGTGGCGGTCGTGCCGAACGCCAGCCTGGTCGCCAGCGGAAGCACGCCGAAACAGGCCAGCGCCGAGGCCGCCGCCAGGCCGAGCCCGGCTCCCGCCGGGGTCATGCCGAAGATCTGGCGGACCTGCAGGAGCGGAAGGATGTTGCGGGTGGCCAGCGCGGCCGCCCAGGCGATGGCGGCACCCGTGATGCCCAGCCAGGGGATGAGCACGGCGTTCAGCGCCAGGTCCACCACGAGCGCGGCGGCGTTGTTGGCCAGGCTCAGCCCGCTGCGGCCGCCCATCAGCAGCATCACGTCGACCGGACCTGTGCCGGTGGCCAGCAGCATGGCCAGGCCGAGGATGACCGTGGCGTACTGCCCGGCGCCGTAGCCGGGCCCGAACGCGGACAGGTAGATGGGTGCCGCGACGGCGACCGACAGGTGCACCGGCCAGGTGAGCGCGACCGTCCACGTCGTACAGCCGGCGAAGACCCGTGCGGTGCCCTCCTTGTCGCCCAGCGCGAGCAGCCGGCTGACCGCGGGCTGCATGGCCTGCTGTACGGCCTGCGTGCCGAGCTGCCCGATCACCATGAACCGGGTGGCCGCGGTGTAGATGGCGGCCTCGCGCGGTGAGGCCAGGGCGGCGATGAGCACGATGTCGGCGCGCTGCAGGGCGGTCTGGCAGATCTGCGCGACCGACCGGGGCGCGGTGTAGCGCCAGAACTCGCCGGCGAGCACGCGGGTGTCGGCCGGGCCGTCGTCGAGCCGTCGCGCGATGCGCAGGTACCAGGCGACCGCGGCGACGAGCCCGACGGCGTACGGGAGCGCCCACGCGAGCGCCAGCGCGACCGGGTCGGTGGTGAAGAGGGACACGGCCAGGACTCCGGCGACCTGTGCCACCTGGCGGAAGATCTTCTCGATGGCCACGGTGGGCCGCATGGTGGAGTGCCCGCGCGTCGCCGCGAGGATGGCGTCGTGGGCGGCGGCGACCGGGAGGAAGACGGCCAGCACCCGCAGCATCGGCGCGACCTGGCCGCCGCCGATGACGCCTGCCAGCGCGGGCGCCGCGAGGACCAGCGCGAGCGCCCCCGCGCATGCCACCCCGATCACCGGGACGAGGGCCACCGGCACCGTACGCCGCGCGGCGCCGTGGTCGCCGAGGGCGAGATGGCGCGGCAGCCAGCGCAGCAGGCCCGCGTCGCTGCCGAGCCCGGCGACGGCGTTCAGGATGACGAAGAGCGAGGTGGCCGCGAAGAAGGCACCGGCGACCTTCTGCGGATAGGCGTGCGCGACCGCGAACACCAGGGCGAAGCCCATGAGACCGGCCGAGGCCGCACCGGCCAGGTTGAGAGCGCCGCCCCGGGCCAGACGGGACAGATGCGGCTCAGAGGTCATGCCTCGATCGCTTTGTGTACCGCGGTCTCGGTGGAGTCGGAGGTGTTCTCGGGCTGTTGCTGCTGTGCCCCGTCCTCGCCGGAGAACCTCGACCAGTCCGGCGACGTGGCGGTCGTGCTGGTGTTGCCCGAGGCGGGCGGCGTCGGCGCACCCGGCGGAACGGGGCGCGACCGGCGGGGCGCCACCGCGGTGCCGGGGGAGTAGTCGGGCTCACGCTGCGGGCCGCTCGCGCCCGACGCGTGGTCGCCGCGGCGGGACGCCGGGGGCCGGGCCGAGCCGTCCCTGGAGCCCGCACGGCGCGAGCGGGGCTCTTCCACGACGGTGCCGATCACGATCGCGCCCGCGCGCTCGGCCTCGGTGTAGGCCTGCTCGATGTCCGCGCGCGTCGTCTGGCCGAGGGTGACGACGATCAGGACGGCGTCGGCCAGCGTGCAGAGGGCCTGCGCGTTGGCGTCGTGCACGCTCGGGGCGTTGATGAGGATGTACTCGGCCTTGTCGCGCAGGAGGCGTACGGTCTCGCGCATGCGCGGCCCGCTGAAGCGCTCGGCGGCGGCGCCGGCACCCGGACCACGCGGCAGCAGCCGCAGCTGGGAGTCGGCGTTCACGAGCAGCTGCGTCGGGTCGGTGCCGCGCATCAGCACGTCGGACAGGCCCTTGGACTGGCCCAGCCCGAACAGCGCGGAGGGGCTGGTCTCCGAGAAGCTCGCGTCCACCATGATCGTGGCGGAGCCGGCGTGCGCGAGCGCGACCGCCAGGTTGGAGCTGGTCAGCGTCGCCGAGGCGGCCGGGGTCGCGCTGGTCACGAGCAGCGTGACCGGACGTTCCTGTACCGACGCGACGACGGCGGCGCGCAGCCGGCGGTACGCCTCGCCGGCGCGGCTCTTCGGCGCGGTCACCAGGACCAGGCCGCCGGAGGAGGAGACCGTGCTGAGCACCGGGACGCCGAGGCGCTGGACGGTGCGTGCGTCGCGCAGGCGCCGGTCGGAGCGTTCGAGGGCGAGCGCGATGAGGAGACCGGCGAACAGGCCGACGGCGAGCCCGACGCCGCCGAACACCGCGGCACGGGTGGTGAGCGAGCCGGTGGGCGGCTGCGCCGGGGTGATCACCGTGCCGGCGTTGACCGGCGTGGCGGCGATGTCGTTGTTCTGCTCGTCGATCACGCCGAGCTGGTTGTTGTACGCGGTGATCCGCTGACGGAGGAAGCTCTTCTGAGTGACGGACGACGTGGCCAGCCGCTTGGTGGTCGTGCTGAGCTCCTGCTGGACCTTCTTCTCCTGCTCGCGGAGCTTGGCGGAGCGGTCGTTCAGTACGCTCTGCGCCCGCTGCTGGCGGTAGGTGAGGTAGCCGTTCGCGAACGCCTGCGCGCCGTCACGGGCCGAGGTGGCGCTGGACCCCGTGTAGGTGATCAGGAGGACCTGGGTGTTGGGCGGAACGGTCACCGCGACCTTCGAGCGGTCGGCGGCGCGGAACTTCTGCCGCACCACCTGCTCGACCGCGTCCGCCTGGACCAGCGCCGCCTCCGACTGGAGGTTGGTCAGGTCGTCACCCCGGCCGTTGGTGGAGTAGGGGTTGCCGTCGAGCGGGCTGATGAGGACGGTCGCGGTCGCCTTGGCGCTGGCCGGCAACAGCAGGCCGCCCGCGACCCCGGCCACCGTGGCCACGGCGGCCAGCGAGCACACGAGTTTGAGGTGACGTCTCGCCACCCCCGTCAATCGGCCTTGCGCGTCCTGATCAGCCGCCATGCGCTGGTCTCCCTCGAAGTACATCCCTGCCCAGGGTCATGCGCCCGCAACGACACTATCCTCAGTTCCCAAATCGGTCGTCAGCTCTTGGGGTTCCGTTTACATTGATCGTCATGTCCGAAGACCGGGAGCACGTCCTGCTCGTCGCCTCCAGCGGCGGACACCTCGCCCAGTTGCTCGCGCTGCGTCTGTGGTGGCGGGAGCGTGATCGTACCTGGGTGACGTTCGGTACCGAGGACGCACGCTCCCAGCTCGACGGCGAGCAGGCCGTATGGGCGTACCACCCTACGACGCGCAACCTGCTGAACCTCGTGCGCAACTTCTCCCTGGCCGTCCGTGTCATGCGCCGCGAACGGCCGGACGTCGTGGTGTCGACCGGCGCCGCCGTCGCGTTCCCGTTCTTCCTCGTGGCCAAGGTGATGCGCGTGCCGACGGTCTATATCGAGGTCTACGACCGGCTGGACTCTCCGACGCTCACCGGTAGGCTCTGCCGTCCCATCACCGACCTGTTCTGCGTGCAGTGGGAGGAACAGACCCGGTTCTACCCCCGCGCGCAGGTCATCGGGAGCCTGCTTTGAGTTCGCTGGTCTTCGTCTCCGTCGGTACCGACCACCACCCCTTCGACCGGCTCGTCCAGTGGGTCGACGCGTGGCTGCCCGAGGGCGTCAAGTGCGTCGTGCAGCACGGCACCTCAGCACCGCCCCGGCGCGCCGAGGGCGTCGCCTACCTCGACCACGGCGCGCTCAACTCCCTGCTCGACGAGGCCGCCGTCGTCATCTGCCACGGCGGCCCGACCACCATCACCGAGAGCCGGCGGCACGGCCGCCGCCCGATCGTCGTGCCGCGCTCCCCGGCCCTGGGCGAGCACGTGGACGACCACCAGCAGCGTTTCTGCGCGCGCATGGAGGCCAAGGGCCTGATCTCCGTGGCCGCCGACTCGGACGCCTTCCGATCGCTCGCGGGCCGCGCGCTGGAGGCACCCGACGACTTCGCGGTGCCCGCGTACGGCGGCGACGTCGCGGAGTCGGTCGCGAGGTTCGGCGACCTCGTCGCGGACCTGCTCGCCCGCCGAGGCTGAACGCGCACCAAGGCGTCGGGCAGGCGTAATTACGCCATGTATTTAGTCCAAGGACTTCCAGCCTGACACGGTGATCACGGTGGGCCCTCCTCGGGAGCCGCTGCACGGGATCATCATCGAGGTCCAGCAGAAAAGATCGACCTCCAAGCGTGGTCAGCTACCCCGGTACGCGGCCGCGCTCTGGTTATCACTGCGCTGTCCGGTAACCGTCCTGTGCGTTTGTCCCGATTCCGACGCGGCGGCCTGGTATACCGCGCCGATATCGACCGATCTTCCCGGCTATGTCTTCCGTGCCGAGGTGCTCGGACCTGGGGAGATTCCCGCCATCACCGACCCGGAAGACGCGGCCGCCCGTCCCGAGATGGCCGTGCTGTCGGTGATGGCACATGGGGGACGAAGGCCGGTGATCGAGGGATTCGTAGGCGGGTTAGGACTCATGAAGCCCGAACACGCTCCGCAGTACTATGAATACGCTTACAACATGGCCGCGCCTGCGGTTCGATGCGTTCTAGGAGAGATCATGACTTCATCGACGTGGCCGGTCTACAGCCCTTTCGCCCGTGAACACTTCGGGCGCGGCAAGGACGAAGGCCTGGCGGAGGGTCGGGCGAAAGGCGAGGCCGAGGCGGTGTTGCGCGTGCTGGCCGCCCGGGGGATCGAGGTGCCGGAAGAGGCTCGTGCGCGGATCAGTGCGTGTGCTGATCTGCGGCAGCTCAATGCCTGGCTCGATCGTGCCGTCGTCGCTACGTCCGTCGCGGAGCTGTTCGACTGACGCCCGCCCCCTCACGTCCGTCGCGCCTGAGCGTGACGGCGTTCGAAGCCTGAGGGCGTCCCCTGGACCGCTGAGGATCCCTAGACTCCCCTGCCGGTGGCGTGCGCGAGGCGGAGCACCCGGTCCGCGCTCAGCACGCGTAGTGACACGAGCAGGGCGAGGTACGCGCGGCGTTCGCGCCAGGAGTTGCGCAGAGTCCGCAGGGCCCACGTGCGAGCCGCAGAGCGTTCGCCGAGGGCCGCGTGGGCGAAGGCGATCTGGCCCTGGACGCGTGCGAGGCCGCGTGGGTCGTCGGCGAACGCCGGGTGCTTGTGCAGCAGGTACTGCAGCGCGTCGCTGATCGTGCGCCACTTGCGGTTGAAGTGCGAGGTCTGGCCCCACAGCACGGTGACGAGCGGTTCGGGCACGACCGCGATCGGCCCGGCGGCGGCGGCCCGCAGCATCCAGTCGTAGTCCTCCCCGTAGCTCCCGGGGATCTCCTCGTCCACCTGGCCGATCTTGCCGAGGAACGCCGTGCGGCGTACGACGACCGTGGACGGGTGCGCCTCCATCACCCGGCGGCGCAGCAGTTCGGCGTGGGTGACGTCCTCCGGCCGCGGCACGCGGGTGATGGTCTTGTCGCCGTAGCTGACGTGGATGCCCGACACCGCCACGTCGGCGCCGGTCTCGGCCAGGCGCCCGGCCTGGAGCCGCAGCTTGGCCGGCAGCCACTCGTCATCGTCGTCGCAGAAGGCCAGCAGCTCGCCCGAGGCGGCGGCGGCTCCCGCGTTGCGCGCTCCGGCCAGGCCCGGCGTCCGGTCGTTGGTGACGACGACCACCGGGCGCGACGCATCCGTGCGTACGAGCGTGGCGTCCGGCTCGTTCCGGTCGAAGACGACGACGCACTGGACCTGCCCCGCGTAGTCCTGCGCGCGTACCGCCTCGATCGCCTTGGCCAGCAACTGCGGCCGGTCGTGCGTGGCGATGATGACCGAGACGGACGGGAACTCCTGGTTCACGACGCTCCTTTTCGATGAGTGATCACAAGTCCGCGCGGGGGAGCGCCGGCGCTGATCAGGTGGGAGATGGCCGCGATGAGCGGTCGGTCCGTGATCTCCTTGAGCGCGATGGTCACCAGCGTGATGTCGGACAGGGCGGCCAGGGTGACCGCCTCTGCGGTGTCGAGCGTGGGCCCCGAGATGACGACGACACCCCCGCCGTGGTGAGCGTTGTCGACGGCGGCGGCCAGCCCGCGGTCGCCGTCGTGGGCGGCCAGCGCGACCACACGGAACGCGCCCAGATCATCGTCGAGCCCGTCCGGCGGCTCGACGGGGACGTAGGCCGGCAACTGCTCGTGCGCCATCCGCAGGAGCGTGGTGGGCGCGCCGCCGTGCGCGAAGGCCGCGGCCACGCTGATCGCGACGGCATCGGCGGTGTCGCCGGGCATCCCGGTGACCAGGACGGTACGCGCGTCGTCGCCGAACGCCAGGTTGCGCAGCCGCCTCCCGGAGTCGGCGAGACCCTCCCGCCCGGTGTCCGTCAGGATCGGCACCGGGATCCGCCGCCGTACGTCGCGGGCGTACCGGAGACGGCGTGGCCGCCGGTCGCGTACCAGGCCGACGACGAGCCCGGCGAGGAGCCCGACTCCCATTCCGGAGGTGCGGTTGACGGCCGAGCCCGGGTCGTCGGGATGGGTGGGCTTGGCGGGCGCGCGGATGACCTGGGCGAACTGGTCGGTGTACCGCAGCTGTTTCTGCGCGTCCATCATCTGCCGCTGGATCGCCTGACGGCGTGTGCGCGCCGTGATGCGCGCCAGCTCGTTCGGGGCGGACGGCATCGCCTTCAGCTCGGCCTGCAGGACGACGAGCCGCCGGTTGATCGCCTGGCGCCCGTGCGTCTGGTAGTCCCCGATCACCCGGTCGCGCAGCTTGATGAAGGTGTGCGCGATCACGTGGGCGCCCTGACGGGCGTTGCTGGGCCGGCCGGCGCGGACGCCGATGACCAGGACGCGGGAGTACGCCGAGGCGGTCACCGTGACGCGCGAGGCGAGCTGGTCGGCCGGTACGTGAAAGCCGGGCACCTTCTTCAGCTGCTCCAGCACCGAACCCGACTGCACCAGCTGCGCCTCGGTGTCCATGGTGTCCAGGACGGGCTGCTGGTCGACCGGCGCGAACGGGCCGTCCGTCAGTGGCGGCAGGCCGGACTCCACCGCGACCGGTGGGGTGAGCACGGTGACGGTCGCGGTGTAGGTGGGATGGATGGCCGCGGACCGCAGCGTGCCGCCCAGGCCGCCGAGGAGGACGGCGACGATCAGGACCGGCCACTGGCGGCGTACGAAGCCCGAGTAGCGGCCCAGCCGTACGGCGTCGACCGGCACCTCGTCATCCGGCGCGGTGACGAGGGGTGTCTCGCGTGCGGAGGTCAGCGACGCCACGGCGGGACCTCGCCCAGCAGGGCGGTGAGGCGATCGTCGTGCGGCGCGAAGTGTTCGGTCAGGCGCTCGTGCAGCCCGGGGGGCAGCGGCGAGCCGGGCCGCGCGTTGTGCCGCTCGAACGCGGACGGGCGCCAGCGGGGCAGGCCCAGGAAGTCGACGATCGCGTCGTAGCAGGGCTCGGGCTCGGAGAAGAAGTCCTCGGCGAACGCCACGTGCACCCGGTCACGGCCGAAGAGCTTGAACAGCACTTCGAGCTGCTCGGCGTAGTGCCCGCGGTCGAGGTAGGAATGGTGCCGGTGGCTGTGGCTGAGGTAGCCGGGTTCGTTCCTGATCCGGCTCGCCTCACCGGCGAGGCGCTCGGGCTCCAGCTCGATGGCACGCTCGAACGACGTCTCGGTCTCGAAGCCGCGTGCCACCTCGTGCTTGTGCGCGGAGTAGGCGCGTTCGACGGGCTCGCGCAGCAGCACCAGCAGCTTGACGCCGGGCAGGTCGGCGGCGATGCGCTCCGGGGCCAGCGGATGATGCATGTAGTAGCCGGCCGACTCGAACGCGAGGCGCGAGCCGCGGCGCAGCGGGAAGTGCCCGCGATACCAGTCCTGGCCGCGTGCGTAGTTGACGTCGAAGTAGTGCACGCCCTTGTGGAGGTTGGGCGGGGCCACCTCCGGGTGCGGCGCGAGCGCGCGGAAAAGTGAGGTCGTGCCGCCCCGCTGCGTGCCCACCAGCAGGAAGTCCGGCAGCATCCGCAGGCCGGAGCTGAGCCGCCCGGCCGTACGGCTGACCGTCCTGCCGCCCTCCTTCACCCACTGGGGAGCGTCGCGTCGCGAGATCATGCCGTCCTCCCGGCGTTGGTGTAGAGCAGGTCGAGCAGGGCGGCCGCCTGCGGGCGCAGCGGCTCGCCCAGCTCGCCCTGTGCGGCGCACAGGTAACGGCGGGTCAGCTCCAGGACGTACAGCTCGGTGCTGATCGCGGCGGTACGCCCGTGCTGGTCGAGCGGGGCGAGGATCGCGGGGTCCGGCCAGGTGCCGTAGCCGCCCCCGGTCTGCGACCGGTAGTGCAGCAGGTCCAGCCCGGCGGGGACCTCCGGGTCGAACCTCTCCCAGTCCCACAGCTGGACGCGGCCACCGTGCCAGGCCATGTTCCAGGGGGTCCAGTCACCGTGCCAGACGCCGAACGCGACCTCGTCGCCGCCGTACGTCTCGCCGATGCGCCCGACCGCGTCCGACAGCCGCTTCCCCTGGTCGGGATCGTCGATCGGCACGTCCGCGAAGCGGGACCAGAAGGCACTCTCGGCCAGCGGGATCCGATGCGTCGCACCGGTCAGCTCCCGCATCGCGGCGACCGGGGCGCCGCGCCGCGACCGGGCCGACAGCGCGCCGGTCGGCAGGGGAGTGAGCACCAGCAGGTGCAGCCCGCGCCACTCACCGTGGTGCAGGACCCGCGGTATCGCGAGCTGGTGGAAGGAGCGTGTGGCGAGGTGGGCCAGCGCGGCGGCCTCGCCCTCGATCAGGTCGCGGGCCATCGCGGTGTCGCCGACCTTCACGAACGCCAGCGGCTCGCCGCGCGGGGTCAGGACGTGCAGGATCGGCTTGCGGTTGGCGCGCTCGGAGCCGAGCCCGACGCTGACCACGACCTGCCGTCCCAGCAGCTCGCCCAGCCGGTCCTCGATCGACTCGCCCGCACCGGTCACGAGCAGCCGGTCGCGCAGCACCCGGTCGGCCAGCCCCGCGCGTACCGCCGTCGCGGTCAGCGCGCGCGTGACGCGCTGCCGTACGCCCAGGTCATGGCTGTAGCGGCGCAGTGCGGCCGCCGCGGCGGCCGGCCGGCCGGCGGGCAGCAGCAGCCGCGGGTGTTCGGCGTTGGGCAGGAACACGAACTCGCGCACGGCTCCCGGGTCGCGTCCGGTGCCGACGTCGGCGTCGGGCCAGAGCCGGGCGACCGCGTCCGCCCACGCCGTCGACCGCTGTCCGTCCGGGTGGGGGTTCACGCGTCCGCCTCTCGCCGGGCACGCCACATCAGCGCGACCGCGATCATGACCGTGTACAGGGGGACCTCCACGAGGTCATAGATGAAGAGGAACAGCCCGAACGCCAGCAGCACGCAACAGCCGGCGACACCGTACGCCGACCGCTCACGCCAGTGCCGGGCGAACCGGGTGAGGAAGAAGGCGCCGAACGCCACGGTGCCGACGACGCCGTTGGCGAACAGGAGCAGCCAGAAATGGCCCTGGGTGCCGAGCGGCGGCGCGCCACAGGCCTTGCAGCCCGGCCGGTCGCCGCCGGTCAGGGAGCTGAGGTTGCCCTGCACCGCACGCGTCGTGCCGAAGCCGACGATCGGCGAGCCGGTCAGCGCGCTGCGCACGCTCTGCTCGGCGAGGAGCGTACGGCGGTTGTTGCTGTGCGGGTTCTGGATCCTCGCCTGGATCATGTCGGGCAGTGGCGAGACGAGGAAGACGAGCGCACCGACGGCGAGGCCGGCCACCACGAGCCGCAGTGCGCGCCGGCCGCCACGGGCGACCATCTTGAGTCCGGCGAAGCCGACGATGACGCCGAGGGCGATCCACAGGCCGCGGTCGAGGGAGTAGACCACCGGCCACAGGGAGGCGAGAAGAATGAGGATGCCGGCGATGCGCCGACGGCGCTCGGCCCGCCAGATCCAGGTGATGACGAAGAAGGGCAGGAAGAAGGCGTACGCGGCGCCCCAGGTGTTGGCGTAGGCGAACGGCGCCATCGGCCGCGCCTGTTCGTACCCCAGGATCGTCGCGACGTCGGCGGTCTTCGGGTGGATCGCGTCGAGCAGGAAGGTGTTGTGGGTGTGCAGCAGCAGCTCGAGCGGCGAGGTCAGGTGCAGGTGCGGGGCGAACGTGCCGAGCAGGCCGCCCGCGGTCGTGACGACGAACATGTAGCCCAGCAGCCGCCCCACCCGGTCGGCGGGCAACTCCTCGTCGCTGAGGTTCGCGATATAGAGCAGGACGATCGTCGAGGCGGCGTACCAGGCGATGCGCCAGGCGAACGGGAGCAGCCGTCCCATGCTCCCGCCGGGTACGGCGCCGGGCGCGTTCGCCCACAGCACTCCGGCGCCGAGGACCACCCAGCCGACGAACAGCAGCCAGGCGCCGAAGCCGCGGGGGACGAGCAGGCGGGAGCGTCGCTTGTAGAGGTAGACCGCCATCGGCACGCTCATGATCAGGAAGATCAGCATGCCCAGGCCGAGCAGCCACCAGACGGGGAAGCCGAGGAAGATCACGGCCAGTGGCCAGCCGGGCCGGGGCCGCCACACGGCCGGCCTCGCCATCACCCGTGCCGGGACGACCCTCGTTGTGCCCACCCTGAAGCCCTGTCCTCGTGTCGCCTGCGGAAATCAGAGACTAACCCGCAGCCGCCGGTGCTCAGCGCTTTACCTTGAACTCCGGCGACTTGCCCAGCGCCTTGAAGGCGCGCAGTGCGTCCGGCGTCGCGTCGACGCTCGTGTCGCCGCCGTCCGGCATGTTCACCGCGTGGGTCGTGTTGTAGTACGCCAGCGCCTTGATCCGCGGGTAGTTCGCGAACTCCTTCGCGACGTCGCGGAAGAAGGCCGGCTTGCGGCCCGGGTCGCCCGGGGTCTCCAGGACGGCCCATTCGGAGAGCATGAGCGGCTTGTCCGGGAAGTACTTCGCCGAGTAGTCGTAGAAGCCGGGGAAGCCCAGGCTCTGCTGCGCGGCGGCCACCTTGTTCACCAGGGCCGGGTAGTCCTTGATGTTGGACTTGGCGAACGGGTCGAAGCCGATCCAGTCGACGTACTTGTCGCCGGGGTACAGGTCCTTGAACCACGGCTTGACCATGTAGCCGCTGTAGCCCATGTACACCATCGTGAAGAGGATGTTGCGCGCTCCGTCGGCACGGAACTCCGACACGACGTGGCGGAACATCGCGCGGTAGTCGGCGGCGGTCTTACCCGAGGCCGGCGCCGTCTTGACCTCTTCCTCCGGCTCGTGGTGGATGACCAGCCAGAACTTTTTGGTGAAGTGGGTCTTGAGGTACGCGGCCTCGCGTGCGATCTGCGCGTCGGCGGCGCCCTGGGCGACCTGCTTCCACGTCTTTCCGTCGTCGGGCTTCCAGTTGAGGACGAGCATGCGGTGCTTGCCGGACTCGCGCGTCAGCCCGATCTCGCTGGCGGTCGGGAAGAGCTCAGGGCCCGTGTGGTAGCCGTGGTAGATGTCCACGGTCCGGCCGGTCTTCCGCTCGAAGTCGCGTACGGCCGCGGCCGGGTCCTGACGCGCCCCGATCACCGGGGTGACGCCCCACCACGCGCCGCAGGAGGGGACGAGCTTCGCCGAGACCGTGCACTTCCCCGGTCCGGCACTGCCCGACGGATCGTCACCGGCCGCGTCGTCTCCGCCCGCGCCGGAGGCGCACGCCACGAGCGACGCCGCCGTCACCACGGCCAGCACGGTGCGTGCGGCGGTCCCGGGCATACGTCTGTCCATGGCAGCGCACTATAACGACCCCTGCCTGGGAGAGTGGCGGAAGCCGTGTAACGGATATATGAGACCAGAAGGTGATCTATCGACCGACCGGAACCGTTAGATTGCTTGCGCACGCTAATCAAGCTCCCTCGGCGGCCTCCCCCGCCCGGCCGGGTGAGGGCGCGCGGAAACAGGAGAGCCACGTGCGCCTTCGCAGTTTCATCGCAGGTGGGGCCGGGTTGCTGCTGGCAGCCGGTCTCGTCACCACGACGGCAGGGTCGCCCGCACACGCGGCCGGCCAGCCCAACAAGATCGTCAGCGCGAACCCGGTCGACTTCACGCCCAACCTCGTCGACGGTGACGTCCAGTCGGTCGTGCAGATCGGCGACCGCATCTTCATCGGCGGCAACTTCACCCAGGTGAAGGCGGCCGGCTCGTCGACGGTCGTCGACCGTGACCGGATTCTCGCCTTCAACGCGACCACCGGCGCGATCGACGACTCCTTCAAGCCGTCCGTCGACGGTGAGGTGACCGCGCTGCTGCCCGCGGCCGACGGCAAGTCGATCTATCTCGGCGGTCTCTTCACCCACATCGACGGCGTCGCGCACAAGGTCCTGGCGCGGCTCGACGCCGACACCGGCCAGCCCGTCGCCGGATTCACGCCCAACGTCGACGCCCGGGTCAAGGACCTGCGCCTGGCGGGCGGACGGCTGTGGATCGGCGGCAACTTCGACCTCGTGGACGGGGTGGCCCAGAACGCGCTGGCCACGCTGAACCCCGACACCGGACGGCGTGACGCCTTCCAGAGCCTGCCGTTCGCCGGGACGCAGAACGACGGCACCACACTCGTCTACAAGATGGACGTCACGCCGGACGGCTCCAAGCTGATGGCGGTCGGCAACTTCACCACGGTCGGCGGCCAGTCACGGCCCCAGATCGTCATGCTGAACCTCACCGGCTCGACGGCGCAGCTCGCCGACTGGCAGACGAGCCGGTACGCCGCCGACTGCTCGGTGTCCTTCGACTCCTACATGCGCGACGTCGACGTCTCACCGGACGGGAGGTTCTTCGTCGTCTCCACCACCGGAGCGGCCGGCGGCACCTCCAAGCCGTGCGACACGCAGTCCCGCTGGGAGACGGCGGCCACCGGAACGAACCTCCAGCCCACCTGGACGACCTACACGGGCGGCGACACGACGTACGCGGTCGAGGTCACCGAGTCCGCGGTGTACATCGGCGGCCACTTCCGCTGGTCCAACAACCCGTTCGGCTCGGACTCGCCGGGCCAGGGCGCCGTCGAGCGCTCCGGCATCGCCGCGCTCGACCCGGCCAGCGGCATGCCGTTCCAGTGGAATCCGGGGCGGACCCGCGGCGTCGGCGTCTTCGACCTGCTGGCCACCTCGCAGGGGCTGTGGATGGCCAGTGACACCGACGAGACCGGCGGGGAGACCCACCAGAAGATCGCGATGTTCCCGACGGCCGGAGGTGAGGCACTGCCCACGCAGTACACGGGCACACTGCCCGGCAACGTCTACTCGGGCGGCACGGCCACGGTGAACTCCTTGGGGCACCGCTCCTTCGACGGCACCACCGCGGGCACCGTCACCACGGACGACACCGGTGGGATCGACTGGCGCACCATCCGCGGCGCCTTCATGATCAACAACGACCTCTACACCGGAACCTCGACCGGTGCGCTGTCGCGGCGCTCCTTCGACGGCCACACGTTCGGGACGGCGACGGCGGTCGACGGGGCCGACGCGCTGGTCAGCGAGACCGACTGGCACAACCAGGTCAAGTCGGTCAAGGGCATGTTCTACGCGGACGGCCGCCTGTACTACACGCGGGGCACCTCGTCCCTCTACTACCGCGGCTTCAACCCCGAGAGCGGCGTCGTCGCGGCGCTGGAGGTCGCCGCGAGCGGCAACCTGCCGGGCGTCGACTGGAGCACGGTAGGCGGCATGTTCACCGCCGGCGGCAAGCTGTACTACGTCAGCACCTCCGACGGGAAGCTGCGAAGCCTGGACTTCGCCGGCGGCGTGCCGTCGGGCACACCCGCGGTCGTGGACGACGGTGACTGGCGCGGCCAGGGCGTGTTCCTGTACGCGGGCGTCCCCAACACCCCGCCCACCGCCGCGTTCACCGCCGACTGCACGCACCTCGCCTGTGGCTTCGACGGCACCGGCTCGACGGACGCGGACGGGTCCGTCACGTCCTACGCCTGGGACTTCGGCGACGGCTCGACGGGCACGGGCGCCACACCGCAGCACACGTACGCGGCGGCGGGCACCTACACCGTCAAGCTCACGGTCACCGATGACCGTGGCGGCACCGGCACCGCCTCCCAGCAGGTGCACACGAACGCGGCGAGCATCGACTACGTGGGCACGGACGTGTACAACGCCAACACCACGAACGCGACCGTGACGGTTCCCGCGGCGGTCCAGGCCGGGGACGGGCTGTTGCTTACGCTCACGTCCAACGACTCGACCAGGACCATCACGCCGCCCGCCGGCTGGCAGCAGGTCGGCACCCAGACGGTCGGCACGGCCGTGTCCACGGTCTGGCAGCGCGTCGCGGTGGCGGCGGACGCCGGGCACACCGTGTCGGTGGGCCTCAGCGACTTCGCCAAGGTCAACCTGCGGGTCCTCGCCTATCGGGGCACCAGCCTCACGGCGCCGGTGGCGACCGCCACCAAGGCGGGCGACGCGGCCACCACCACGTCGCACACCTCGCCGACGGCGACGGTCTCGGTGGCCGGCAGCTGGGTGGTGTCGTACTGGTCGGACAAGTCGTCCACGACCGGCGCGTGGAACGCCCCGAGCGGCGTGACCGCACGAGGCACCTCGATCGGCAGCGGCAGCGGGCGGGTCACCTCACTGGTCGCCGACACCGGCGGGACGGTCTCCACCGGGACGTACGGCGGCCTGAACGCCACTACGGACGCGGCGAGCCGCGCCCTGACGTGGACGATCGTGCTGGCACCGAACCAGTGACGAGATAGCGGCAGAGGCCGGGCGGCGGAGAGATCCACCGCCCGGCCTCCGTCTTTTGAGCCGTACCCCGCCGCAAGGTGCGACGGCTGCGGGGGCTCACCGTGAACGCGGCGGTGAGCCCGGAACGGCTCGGCCGGACGTGCGGCGAGACCTCCTCGGAGCACGGATCGGCGCCGAGTACTCCTAACAGAACGACGCCGCCGGACCGAGGTCCGGCGGCGTCGTCGTGTTCAGGTCCTCCGCCCAGGGGCGGTGGAGGCGCGGGCTACGAGAGCGGGAACATCCCCACGCGGCCGTGGTACTCGTGGCCGAGCTCGTCCGTGTCGCTGCCCACGAACAGGCCGCTGGAGGTGGCGACGAGGGTCTCGACGCCGTGACCGCGGGTGCGGGTCGGGTTCCAGGACAGGGCCTTGCCGCCGGTCGGGTTCAGCGCGGCGATGCCCGGACGGGAGACGGCACCGGCACCGGCGCTGTCGTGGCCCTGCGGGTTGTCCTGCCAGCGCTGGTGGCCGCCGACGTAGACGGCCTTGCCGGTCACCGAGACGGACAGCAGGGTGTCACCGCCGGTCCAGTTCACCCACGTGGGGTTCTGGCCGGCGCCGGTCTTGCTGCTCTCCCAGCGGGCCGCCGAGTCGCACAGCTGGCTCGTGCCGTGCGGCGCGCCGGTCGTGACGACCACGAAGTACGAGCCGTCCGGTGCGAAGTCGATGCCGCGCATGTAGGTGTCGAAGGAGGAGCTGCACGGGGTGGAGTACCGCTCGGTCGCCCAGGTGCTCAGCTTCGGCGTGCCCGTGGTGTTGATCATCGCGATCTGGTAGCGGCGCGAACCCGCCACCTTGGTGAAGGTGCCGTCGATGACCAGCTTCGTGTCGTCCGGGTCGACCGCCAGCTTGTAGATCTTGAGCGCGCCCTGGCGCGGAGTGGTCACCGAGAGGTTCAGCTTGGCGTCGGCCTTGCCGGTCGTGGCGTCCACCCGGGCGAGAGGAGCGTGCGTCGCGCCGGCGACCGTGGTGAACTCACCACCGATGTAGACGTGGCTGCCGCGCCGGATCATCGCGAAGACGAGGCCGTGGCCGATGCGGGCGTTGAAGCCCTTGACGGCCTTGCCGTCCGCGACGTTGAGCTTCGTCAGGCTGCCGAGACCCGCGCCGTTGGTGTTGGTGAACGAACCGGCGACGTACACGCTGCCCGAGGTGCCCGGCTGCAGCGCGTAGATGGTGCCGTCGACCTTCGGGACGAACTTGGTGTCGACCTTCCCGGTCTTGGAGTCGAAGGAGAAGATGTTGTGCCGCGCGATGTTCGTGGTCGACCCGGCGTTCTGCACGTGGTCGAAGTTACCCGCGACAACGACCTTGGTCCCGACGACCGCGATGGCGCGCACCGTACCGTCGGTGACGTTCGGCGTCGTGTTGACCGGGTTCGCCGAGACGACCGCGCTCTGCGCGATGTCGGCATCGGCCGCAGGCGCGGTGGCCCCCGCGGTGACGGCTGCGGCGGCTATGACGGCTGAGGCCGCACTGAGCACGCGTCGGCGCATGGCTTTGCTCCCAATTTTCTTCACCCGTGAACCGAGCTTGTCTATCACAGCCCGTGGACGAGATTTTGCGTGAGGGGATCGATCGAGACCTCATTGTTGCCCGTGATCGACGTTCTTGCTGTGAAAGATGTGAAATGGGAGCGACCGGGTCCGGCCGACCGGCTAAGGGCGGGCGACCGGGTCGTGACGAGTCTCCTCGCCGGCCGCTTCGGCGGCCGGGCGAAGCGAGGGCAGCGGGCGCAGGCCGTGCGCGGTGCGGATCAGCATCCATGCCGCCCCGGCCCCGGCGGCCACTGCGGCCAGCGTCCAGAGCAGCGTGAGGTTGCCGATGCCGAACATCTTCAGCGCGGACGCCAGCAGCACGAACGCCAGGATCCGCCGGATCAGCCCGCCGGGCGCGCGCGCCGAGATCAGGGAGCCGATGATCACACCGGGGATGGACCCGGCCAGCAGTGCGGTCGTGACCTCCAGCTGGAAGTCGCCGAACAGGATGTGGCCGAGCGCGGCGGCCCACACCAGCGGCACGGCCTGAAACAGATCGGTGCCCACGAGCTGGTTCGCCTTGAGCGCGGGATACAGCGCCAGGAGCGTCACGATGATGAGCGATCCCGATCCGACCGAGGTCATGCCGACGCTCAGGCCGCCGATGATCCCGACCAGGACCGTGGGCACGGGCCGTACGGTGATGACCGGTGGCGCCGTCGAGGCGGGCGATCCCGGCTCGGCCGTGCGCCGGTCGGTACGCCGCGAGGCCCGGTCCTTCATGGCCATGTAGCCGCGGATGGCGAGCCCCGCGGCGGCCAGCAGGAGGGCCACCCCCATGGCCTTGGAGATGACGTTCTGGACCTCGTTGCCGTCGCCCAGCGCGCGGGCGATGAGGACGCCGCAGAACGCGGACGGCACCGATCCGACGCAGAGCCAGCCGACGAGGCGGAGGTTGACGGTGCCGTGGCGCAGGTGCACGAGGCTGCCGACCGGCTTCATGATCGCGGCGGCGACGAGGTCGCTCGAGACCGCGGCCAGTGGTGGCACACCGAAGAACACGGTGAGCATCGGGGTCATGAGGGCGCCGCCGCCCATACCGGTCAGGCCGACGATGACCGAGACCAGCAGCGCACCCGCCGCCATCGTGTAATCGAAGTGCATCTGTATGTCCTACCGGCAAACTGGGCAAACTGCACCAATCATACCCTCCGGCGAACATGCGGCCCCGGACTCCTGGCAGGTCGGAGCCGCTCAGCCGAGGCGGATCCAGCCGCCCTCGGCGAGGTAGTCGAACACCCGCGCGACGGCGTCCTCGGGGGACATCCGCGACGTGTCGAGGGTCAGCTCCGCGTCCGCGGGCGCCTCGTACGGGTCGGAGACGCCGGTGAACTCCGGGATGAGGCCCGCTCGCGCCTTGGCGTACAGGCCCTTGCGGTCACGTCGCTCGCATTCCTCCAGTGGCGTGGACACGTGCACCAGCACGAAGTCGCCACCCGCCCGCACCATGCGGCGGACCTGCGCGCGCGTACGGGCGTAGGGGGCGATGGGCGCGCAGATGGCCACCCCGCCGTGCCGGGTGATCTCCGCGGCGACATAGCCGATGCGCCGGATGTTGAGGTCGCGGTCGTCGCGGGAGAACGTCAGGCCGGCCGAGAGCAGGCGGCGTACGACGTCGCCGTCCAGCAGCGTGACCGTGCGGCCGCCACGCTCGACCAGAGCGTCCGCCAGGCCGCGCGCGACCGTGGACTTGCCCGATCCGGACAGTCCGGTGAAGAAGACGGTGATGCCGCGTCCGTGCCGCGGCGGGTGGGCGCGCCGCAACTCCCGCGCCACCGCGGGAGTGGTGAACCACTCCGGGATCTCCTCGTCCCGGTCGAGGAGGCCGGCCAGCTCGGTGTCGGTCGGATCCTCGCGTACGTGGTCGGGGTCGATCTTGGACGTGGGCCGCCACACCTCGAGGCTCTCGTCGTAGGCCCACGGCTCCGGCGCGGCCAGCACCAGCGGCGCGGCCTCCTCGTCGGCCGCGGTGAACTCCGGCGCGAACAGGTGCGTCGCGCCGTACGCGGCGGCGACGTGTGCTCCGAGCAGCAGGTCGCGACCCGGGCGCTCGGCCAGCGGCACCGGCACGACCAGGGTGTCCGCCGGCAGCTCACGGCGGACGCTCAGCACCGCGCGTACGAGGGAGTCGTGGTGGCCCTCGCCGAGCAGCGGCAGCACGAGGACGCGTGCCCCGAGCTTTTCGGCGAGCTGGCGGAGCTGTCCCAGCTGGCGGCGGTGCAGCGGCGTGCGGGTCGCGATGGCGAGCGTCACGGCGCCGGCGAGCTCGGCGCGTACGTCGTCCGGCGGCAGGCGAAGGCCGCGGAACGGACCGTGCTCGGGAGCGCGCAGCGGCGTGACCGGACCGGCCACCCGCCACCCCGGAGCGGTGGAGGTGCGCAGCGGGTCGGCCTCGGGGAACCCCTCGGCCGGCGCCGGCTCCTCCCACGCCTCGGTCGCGGTGAGAACGGCCAGCGGCACGCCCTCCGGGTCGGTCAGGACGAGGCGGTCCTCCTTGACGAGGTCCTCAGGGACGGTGAGCGTCACCTGGGCCGGCCAAGGGGTGCCGTCCGCGAGCCGTCCGGCCGCCGCGACGGTCGCCGAGTCGACCGCGCCGAGGAACCCGGTGAGAGGGTGGAAGGCGCCGTTGAGCAGCAGCTCCAGGTCGGCCAGCTCGGCCGGGCCCGGCGTGAGAGAGGGTAGATCGCGCAGCTCGCCGGTTTCGGTGGTCAACGCGGACTCCGTTCGTGTTCGACCGCCTGTCCATTGCACTGTACGCGCTGCACAGGACGCCTCAGATGATGCGCGCGAAGCGATTTTCGGGCTTGCGGATCACCATCGTGACCTCGCTGTACGCCGAAGTCAGCCGGTTTCGGCTGAGAAGCGACAAAGTGCGGAACGCGGCCCCCATGAGACGGCCGAAGCCGGTCATGGTGTCCCGCGAGGTGTACTCCTCGGCGATGACCAGCCCGCGCATCATGCAGTACCAGCGCATTCCCTCCAGGGACGCGACCCGGTCATAGGCCACCGGCGGCGGCTGCTCCGAATGCCACAGCAGAGGCCGCAGCCAGTGCGGCAGCCGGCGGTCGAGGAAGCCGAACACGGTGTCGCGGTCGCGGAAGCGCACGACCATCAGGCCGCCCGGCTTCAGCGCGGCGACGAACCGGTCGAGCACCAGCTCCGCGTGGGAGATCCTCTCGATCAGGTGCGACGCGCGCACCGCGTCGAACACCCGTGGCGGCATGGGTACGGTGCGCAGGTCGCCCAGCTGCCAGCTGTCGAGGTCGCGGCGGGTCCGCGTGTGCGCGCGCAGCGCCGGGAGGTCGTCGTCGATCCCGGTGATGGCACGCTCGACCGATTCCCCGGCCGGGCCGAGGTCGATCTCGTCGGCCCATCCGCAGCCGGCGTCGAGGATGGCCAGCCGCTGCAGGGGTCTCTCGTAGGCGTACTCCCGGACTCGTGCTGGGAACAGGCCACCGTCGTGGATCGGCGGTGTTCGCAGGTCGGTCACAACTCCGGAGAGTAGTCGCCCGCCTATGGATCGTGTTCGCAATCGGCTTTGTCCGTGTGGTGCGTTTCGTCTTACCCGTTCGCCCGGGAGCCGCGCGTTGTGGTAACGACGTGCGCGTAAGCTGGGAACCCCGGGGTGCCACGGCTCTCGGGGGTTTCGCGCTGCCTCACCTTTGATGGGCTCATGACCCTTTCCGGACTGCTCGACGTTGCCTCTTCCGATCCTGCGCTCACCGCGGCGGCCGCCGCGGGCGGCGGGCGTCTCGATCTGATCGCGCCACCCGCGCTGCGGCCGCTCATCGGCGCCGCGTTCGCCCGAGGGCGCGGGCGCCCCGTGCTGATGGTCACCGCGACCGAGCGGGAGGCCGAGGACCTGACGGCCGCCCTGACGAGCCTGCTCGACCCGGCGGGTGTGGCCGCCTTCCCGGCGTGGGAGACCCTCCCGCACGAGCGCCTGTCGCCGCGCTCGGACACGGTCGGCCAGCGCCTCGCCGTGCTGCGCCGGCTCGCCCACGGCGACCCCGACGACCCGGCCGCGGGGCCGGTGCAGGTCGTCGTCGCCCCCGTACGCGCCGTGCTGCAGCCGATCGTGTCCGGCCTCGGCGACCTGGAGCCGGTACGCCTGCGGCCGCAGGACGAGGCCGATCTCGACGTCGTCGTACGCCGGCTGGTCGAGGCCGGCTACGACCGTGTGGACCTCGTGGAGAAGCGCGGCGAGATCGCGGTGCGCGGTGGCATCCTCGACGTCTTCCCGCCCACCGAGGAGCATCCCCTGCGGGTGGAGTTCTGGGGCGACCAGGTCGAGGAGATCCGCTACTTCAAGGCGGCCGACCAGCGTTCACTGGAGGTGGCGGCCGAGGGCCTGTGGGCGCCGCCGTGCCGTGAGCTGCCGCTCACCGAGGCCGTACGCGAGCGCGCCAAGGACCTGGCCGACGAGCACCCGGCGCTCGCCGACGTGCTGGAGCAGATCGCCTCCGGTGCCGCGGTCGAGGGCATGGAGGCGTTCGCGCCGGTGCTCGCCGAGCGCATGGAACTGCTGCTCGACGTGCTGCCCGGCGAGTCTCTGGTGATCGTCTGCGACCCCGAGCGCATCCGCACCCGCGCCGCCGAGCTGGTCAGCACCGGCCAGGAGTTCCTCGAGGCGTCCTGGGTGAACGCCGCCGTGGGCGGCGAGGCGCCGATCGACCTCGGCGGTGCCGCCTACCGCTCCCTGGAGGAGGTCCGCGACCACGCGACCGAGCTCGGCCTTCCCTGGCGGACGATCACCCCGTTCGTCAGCGTCGAGTCGCAGACCCGCACTGAATACTCTGCGGCGACCGGTGAGATGACCGAGGTCACCGAGGTTACCGGCGAGCCCGACGGCGACGCCCTGCGCATCGGGGCGCGCGCCGCGGACGCCTACCGCGGCGACACCCAGCGCGTGATGGCCGACGTCAAGGGCTGGATCCACGAGGGCTGGCGCGTCGTGCTCGTCACCGAGGGCCACGGCCCGGCCGAGCGGCTCGCCGAGGTCGTCCGCGAGGAGGGACTCGGCGCGAAGGTCGCCGACCTGGACGGGCCGCCCGATCCGTCGCTCGTGCACGTCTCGTGCGGACGCCTCGACCACGGCTTCATCTGGGACGCGGTCAAACTGGCGGTCCTCACCGAGACCGATCTTTCGGGGCAGAAGTCCTCGACCAAGGACATGCGGCGCATGCCGTCGCGGCGGCGCGGCGGCATCGACCCGCTGCGGCTGACCGTCGGCGACTACATCGTGCACGAACAGCACGGTGTGGGCCGCTATGTCGAGATGGCCAGCCGTACGGTGCAGGGCGCCACCCGCGAATACCTGATCATCGAGTACGCCAAGGGCGACCGGCTGTTCGTGCCCACCGACCAGCTCGAGGAGGTCACCCGCTACGTCGGCGGCGAGGCACCGAGCCTGCACCGGCTCGGCGGTGCCGAGTGGCAGAAACAGAAGGGCCGCGCGCGCAAGGCCGTACGCCAGATCGCGGGGGAGCTGATCCGGCTCTACTCGGCACGGCAGGCGTCCCCCGGGCACGCGTTCGCCGCGGACACGCCCTGGCAGCGCGAGCTGGAGGACGCCTTCCCCTATGTCGAGACGCCCGACCAGCTCGGCGCCATCGACGAGGTCAAGTCCGACATGGAAAAGCCGGTGCCGATGGACCGGCTGATCTGCGGCGACGTCGGCTACGGCAAGACCGAGATCGCGGTACGCGCGGCGTTCAAGGCGGTGCAGGACGGCCGGCAGGTCGGCGTTCTGGTGCCGACCACTCTGCTCGTGCAGCAGCACCTGTCGACGTTCTCCGAGCGATTCGCGGCGTTCCCGGTCGTCATCAAGCCGATCAGCCGGTTCCAGAGCGCGGGAGAGGTCGCCGAGACCCTGCGCGGCCTCGCCGACGGCACGGTCGACCTCGTCATCGGCACGCACCGGCTGCTGTCGCCCGAGACCAGGTTCAAGGAGCTCGGCCTGGTCATCATCGACGAGGAGCAGCGGTTCGGCGTCGAGCACAAGGAGCGCCTCAAGGAGATGCGCACCCAGGTCGACGTGCTGGCCATGTCGGCCACCCCGATCCCGCGCAGCCTGGAGATGGGGCTGTCCGGCATCCGCGAGATGTCCACGATCCTCACCCCGCCCGAGGAGCGGCACCCGGTCCTGACCTTCGTCGGTCCCTACGACGACAAGCAGATCGCCGCGGCCATCCGCCGCGAGATGCTCCGCGAGGGCCAGGTCTTCTTCGTGCACAACCGGGTGCGATCGATCGACAAGGTGGCCAAGCACCTGGCCGAGCTGGTGCCCGAGGCGCGTGTCGCCGTCGCCCACGGCCAGATGAACGAACACCAGCTCGAGAAGATCATGGTCGACTTCTGGGAGAAGGAGTACGACGTCCTGGTCGCCACCACGATCGTGGAGAGCGGGCTGGACATCCCGAACGCCAACACCCTGATCGTGGACCGGGCCGACATGTACGGCCTGTCGCAGCTCCACCAGCTCCGTGGCCGGGTCGGGCGCGGGCGCGAACGCGCCTACTCCTACTTCCTGTATCCGCCCGAGGCGCCGCTGACCGAGACCGCGCACGAGCGGCTGGCCACGATCGCCCAGCACACCGAGATGGGTGCGGGCATGTTCGTGGCCATGAAGGACCTGGAGATCCGCGGGTCGGGCAACGTCCTGGGCGCCGAGCAGTCCGGGCACATCGCCGGCGTCGGGTTCGACCTGTACGTCCGCATGGTCGGCGAGGCCGTACGCGAGCTGCGCGAGGACGGTCCGGCCGAGACCCCGGAGGTCAAGGTCGAGCTGCCGGTCGACGCGCACATCCCGCACGAGTACGTCCCGGGGGAGCGCCTGCGGCTGGAGGCGTACCGCCGCATCGCCGGCATCCAGGACAGCGGGGAGATCGAGGGCGTACGCGAGGAACTGGCCGACCGCTTCGGGCCGCTGCCCGTGGCGGTGCTCAACCTCCTGGAGGTGGCGCGCTTCCGCGCCCTGGCGCGGAAGGGCGGGCTGACGGACGTTACCCTGCAGGGCGGTCACATCCGGTTCTCGCCGGTACGCCTGCCGGACTCGCGCCGGGTACGCCTGCAGCGGCTGTACCCCAAGAGCATCGTCAAGGACGCGACCAATACGCTGCTGGTGCCGGTGCCCAAGACCGCTCCGCTGGGCGGGCGTCCGCTGCGCGACCAGGAGCTGCTGAAATGGTCCACCGATCTCGTGGAGGCCCTGCTCCTCCCCGAGCCGGTGGGCAGCAAGATGGGCAATGAATGAGCCATGAACGAGAAGGACACTCGTGTTCCGTAAGTCGCTGAAGGCCGCCGTCTGTGTACTGGCCGCCGGTACCGCCCTGGCCGCCTGCGGCCCCCTCAAGCCCGGCGCCGCCGCCATCGTCGGCCATGACCGCATCACCGACGCGAAGCTCGACTCCGCCGTGACGCAGTGGTCGAAGGAGCTCCCGAAGTACCCGGAGGCGCAGCAGCTCGTGCAGAAGGCCCAGGCCGACGCGCGAGCCGCGGCCGAGGGTCAGCCGGCTTCGCCTTCGGACCCGAACGAGGTCAAGCCGTTCGACCCGTCCTCGCCCCAGCGCAGCGCGCTCTTCCTGATGATCGCCATCCGGTCGTGGGACGAGGTGGGCCGCGAGAAGGGCCTCATCCCGAACCCCGGCCAGGTGGACGCCTTCCTGGCGAAGGCCGGTGGGCCGGCGGGGCTCAACACCTCCATGGTGGCCCAGGGCCTGCCGACGAGCTACAGCGATGACTTCGCACGCACCGTCATGATCCAGCAGGCACTGCTGGCGCGCTATGGCGGCGGCACCGCCGACCAGCAGGCGGAGCAAATGGCCGAGCAGCGGATGGTGGGCGATCTCGTCGGCGTCCAGCGCAAGCTCAGGATCTCGGTGAACCCGCGCTACGGCAGTTTCGACAAGGACATGCGTTTCGGCTCGATCTGCCCGCGCCTGTCGACGCCGGACAGCGGCACGCCCGACCACACCGCCGGTGAGGTCAAGTGCCAGGTCTGATCTTCCTCGCCTCCTCGCCGCGCGTCGCGCCGGGGCAGCTCACCTGGCCCGCGTGGGACACGCTCCGGTCCGCCGGCCGCGTCCTGACCGGGTCGGAGGACCATCCGCAGCTGCCGTACGTCCGCGCGGCCGGGATCGAGGTGTCGGTGGCGGCACCCGACGCACGTGCGCTCGTACACGCCGCGGTGAGCGGCGGCGTGGTCTGGATCGCCGCCGAGGACGGCGACGAGACCCTGATGCGTGAGGTCGGCGCGGTCCTGGTCGGCATGGAGGATCCGGTGGAGGTCGAGGTCCAGCACGGGGCCTACGACCTGCCGGGCGCGCGCATGCTCGACCTCGTCACGGTGATGGAGATCCTGCGCCGCGAATGCCCCTGGGACCGCGAGCAGACGCACGCCTCGCTCGGCCCGTACCTGCTCGAAGAGGCCTACGAGGTCATCGACACGATCGAGAACGGAGACCTCGAGGCCCTGCGCGAGGAGCTCGGTGACGTCCTGATGCAGGTCGTCTTCCACGCCGAGGTGGCCGAGGACTTCACCTTCGACGACGTGGCCGAGGGCATCGTGGACAAGCTCCTACGCCGGCACCCCCACGTGTTCGGCGAGGTCACGGTGGCCGACGCGGACGAGGTCAACGCCAACTGGGACAAGATCAAGTCGGCCGAGCGCGGCGACGACGCGTCGATCTTCCACGGGGTGCCGATGGGACAGCCGGCCCTCTCCCTGGCCGCCAAGCTGCAGCGGCGTGCCGCCAAGGCGGGCGCCCCCGAGGGCCTGTTCGCCGATGAGGGCGTGGGCGCCGAACTCTTCGCCCTGGTCGCCCGGCTGCGTGACGAGGGCCGCGATCCCGAGGCCGACCTGCGCGCCGCCGCCAGACGCTTTCACGACCGCGTACGCGCCTGGGAGGACACGGCCGGCGAATAGCCATCAAGCCGTGAGAGCGCCCATAACCGACGAAACGCCGTCCAAGGTTTCCGGTTACCACCCGTGTGGGGATGACCGCGGATTGTGGGGGTGAAAACGGGAGATACGCTCGTCAGGCTGCGTGATCTGGCGACCGTCGCTTTCATCGCGGGCCTCCTGACGGCGTTTCTCGTGCTCCCGTACGCCCTCATGGGCGGGTTGAGCGTCCGTGCGGCCAACCGCGGGTTCCAGTCGCTGCCCGCCGACCTGATCACGCCCGCGCTGCCCCAGGGCTCGGTGATCCTCGCCGCCGACGGCACCAAGCTCGCCACGTTCTACTACGAGAACCGCGTCGAGGTGTCCATCGGCCAGGTCGCGCCGATCATGCGGCGGGCGATCGTGGCGATCGAGGACAGCCGCTTCTACGAGCACGGCGCGCTCGACGTCAAAGGCACCATCCGGGCCGTGATCGCCAACGTGCGGGCCGGCGGCGTCATCCAGGGCGGGTCGACGCTCAGCCAGCAGTACGTCAAGAACGCCCTCGCCGAGATGGCCGACTCCCCCGCGGAACGCCGCAGCGCGCTCGAACCGACCGCCGGCCGTAAGCTGCGCGAACTGCGCTACGCCGTGGGCCTGGAGAAGAAGCTCACCAAGGACCAGATCCTGGAGCGTTATCTCAACATCGCCTACTTCGGCGACGGCGCGTACGGCATCGAGGCCGCCGCACGGCACTACTTCGGCGTGCACGCCGCGGCACTCACGCTCGCGCAGGCCGCGACGCTGGCCGGGATCGTACGCTCGCCGCAGACCTACAACCCGCACCTGCACCCCAAACGCGGACGTGAGCGCCGTGACCTCGTGCTGAACCGCATGCTCGAGCTCAAGGTGATCACGCCACCGGAGTCGGCGGCGGCCCGCTCCCAGCCGGTCCACCTGCGGATCACCAAGACGCCGAACGGCTGCGTGAACAGCTCCGCGCCTTTCTTCTGCGACTACGTGCAGCGCGACATTCTGGGCAACCCGGTGTTCGGCAAGACCCTCCGGCAGCGCCGCGCGCTGCTGCAACGCGGTGGGCTGCAGATCCACACCACGCTCGAGCCCAAGATGCAGAAGGCGGCGCAGCACGCCGTGGACCGCCACGTCCCGCCGAAGAACAGCTCGGGCAAGGCGGCGGCGGAGGTCCTCATCCGGCCGGGAACGGGCGAGATCACCGCGATGGGCATCGACCGGAAGCTGGGCGACAGCAGCAAGCGCGGCATGATGTGGGTCAACCTCGCCGCGGACTCCGACCACGGCTCCAGCCTCGGGATGCAGGCGGGCTCGACGTTCAAGGTGTTCACGCTGGCCGAGGCCCTGCGCCAGGACATGCCGTTCGGGCAGAAGCTCTTCGCGCCCAAGGAGTTCCTCCCCACCGGCTTCCGCGACTGCGCCGGTCACCGCGTCGGCGACACGACCGCGCTCGGCAACGCGGGCGACGGCGAGGGGGGCAAGGACTTCAGCCTCATGACGGGTACCTGGCATTCGGTGAACACGTTCTTCCTCGAGCTCGAGCGCAAGGTCGGCCTCTGCGAGACGTACAAGATGGCCACCCGGCTCGGCATGCGGAAGGCCACCGGCGGAAAGCTCCAGCAGTACCCGTCCTTCACCCTCGGCTTCAACACGGTCTCACCGGTGCGCTTGGCGGCGGCGTACGCGGCGTTCGGTGCCCGCGGCAAGTACTGCTCGCCGATCGCGATCACGGGCATCGGCTCCCCACGTGGGCCGGTCAAGGTGCCGAGTGCCGGATGCCACCAGGCCATCGACACCGATGTCGCCGACGCCGTCAACCACGTTCTCGGCGGCGTACTGACCAAGGGCACCGCCAAGGGAAACGAGATCGGCCGCCCGGCGGCGGGCAAGACGGGCACGGTGGACAACTTCTCCTCGGCCTGGTTCGCGGGCTACACCCCGGACATGGCCAGTGCCGTCTGGGTCGGCGACCCGCGCGGGGGCTACAAGCACCCGCTGCGCGACGTGTGCCTCGGCGAGGGGTGTTTCGGGCAGGTGTACGGCGCGGACGTCCCCGCGCCGATCTGGCGCGACACGATGACGGAGGCGTTGCAGGGCGTGCCGGAGCACGGGTTCACCGCGCCCGGTGGGGGCTTCTTCCGTAAGGGGAGCGGTGAGGAGGAGGACGACAAGGACAAAGACAAGGACAAGGACAAGGACAAAAAGCACGACGCCGAGAAGGGCGACGGCAAGACCGATCGCGATGACGACGGCCTGGGACCGGAGTTCGACTGGCTGTTCCCGCCGTAGGAGCAGCCGTAGTGGTGCGGACGGCCGTTGTGGGATTACTCCTGGAGGGGTATCTGGAGCGTTGCGTCCACATGTGGACAGGTGGGGCTCGTGTTACGGCTGGGCGGCCCGGTCCGTTCGGGCCGTCGCGGTGCTCGGCGAGGTCGGAAGGGGGCGGCCCGGTCGCGGCGGGCGCGCATCGGTCGCCAGAAAAATGTGCACTTTGTAACTTATGGAGCCGTCTAGCGGGATAAGTATCTGTTTTGTTAGGCGGGTGAGATCAAAGCAGGCACTGGAGGACGTACCCTGAGCGCGTGTCGTCTGGGGTGGCCCCGCAACATCGAGTCCTCCGAATCCTCTGGCGCCTCGCAGGTACGGGGGTGGTCGCCGGTGTGCTGGCGGCCCTTATCGCGTTTTCCACAATCGGGATGCTCGGGGTGAGTGCCCGGGACGGTGCCAACTGGTTTCAGGCCGTCCCCGCCGACATCAGCACACCCCCGGTGGCCCAGCGCTCGGTCATCCTCGCCGCGGACGGGTCGAAGATCGCGACCTTCTACTACGAGAACCGCGTGGACGTCCCGCTGAACAAGGTCGCCCCGGTCATGCGCAAGGCGATCCTCGCGATCGAGGACAACCGCTTCTACGAGCACGGCGGCCTTGACCTCAAGGCCACCTTCCGCGCCCTGGCCAGCAACCTCGTGGCCGGTCAGGTGACGCAGGGCGGCTCGGGCATCACCCAGCAGTACGTCAAGAACCTCCTGGTCGAGACCGCGAGCAATGACGAGCAGCGTGACCTGGCCCGCGCCACCACGCCCGCTCGCAAGCTGAAGGAGCTGCGCCTCGCGGTCGCGATGGAGAAGCGCTACACCAAGGACCAGATCCTGGAGCGCTACCTCAACATCGCCTACTTCGGCGACGGCGCGTACGGGGTCGAGGCCGCGGCCCGGCACTACTTCGACAAGTCGGCGGCGACGCTCACCCTGCCGGAGGCGGCGCTGCTGGCCGGCATCGTCCGCTATCCGTACGCCTACGACCCGACCGTGAACCCCAAGACGGCCACCGACCGCCGCAACACCGTGCTGGCGCGGATGGCCCAGATCCACTGGGCGAACGCCTCCGACGCGGAGGACGCCGAGCACACGCCGCTGGACCTGCACGTCAAGTCGACGCCGAACGGCTGCGTCGAGAGCAAGGCCCCGTTCTTCTGCGACTACGTGCAGCGCGAGATCCTCACCAACCCGATCTTCGGCCCGACCGACAGCGCGCGGAAACTGCTCCTACAGAGCGGTGGCCTGACCATCCGTACGACGGTCGACCCGAAGATGCAGAAGGCCGCGCAGCAGGCGGTCGACCACTACGTGCCGCAGAAGAACTCCAGCCACAAGGCGTCCGCCGAGGTCCTCGTCCAGCCGGGGACGGGCAACGTCAAGGCGATGGCCGTCGACCGTGCCCTCGGCCCGTCGGAGAAGATCGGCAAGACCTGGGTCAACTTCGCCGCCGACGGCGACCACGGCACCAGCCTCGGCATGCAGGCCGGCTCGACGTTCAAGATCTTCACTCTTGCCGCCGCGCTGGACCAGGACATGGCCTTCGGCCACCGGCTGTACGCACCCGACCACCTCGCACCCACCGGTCTGCACGCCTGCGACGGCAAGTACGCGGGGTCGACGACCTCACTGAGCAACGCCGCCGACGGAGAGGGCGGGCGGACGTTCAGCCTGGTCACGGGCACGTGGAACTCCGTCAACACCTTCTTCCTCAACCTGGAGAAGCAGGTCGGGCTCTGCGACACGGTGAAGATGGCCGAGAAGCTCGGCATGCGCCGCGCCGACGGCAAGCCGCTGGAGCAGGTCGCCTCCTTCACCCTCGGCCCCAACACGATCTCGCCGGTACGCCTCGCGGCGGCGTACGCGGCCTTCGCCGCCCGCGGCAAGTACTGCGACCCGGTGGTCCTCACCAAGATCACCGACTCCGCCGGCCATCAGATGAAGGTCCCGGACGCCAAGTGCCACCAGGCCATCCGCAAGGGCGTCGCGGACGGCGTCAACCACGTACTGCGCGGCGTGCTCACCCAGGGCACCGCGGCCGGCATGGGCATCGGCCGCCCGGCGGCGGGCAAGACCGGCACGGTCGATGACTACTCCTCGGCCTGGTTCGCCGGGTACACGCCCGACTTGGCGAGCGCCGTCTGGGTCGGCGACCCGCGCGGCGGCTACGCCCACCCCCTGCGCAACGTCTGCCTGGCCGGCCGCTGCTACGGCGAGGTGTTCGGGTCGGACGTCCCGGCACCGATCTGGCGCGAGACCATGCTGGGCGCGCTACGTGGCGTCCCCGCACACGGCTTCCACAGTCCGCCGAGTGAGTACTACCGCGAGGGCTCGGGCGAGGACCGCGTACAGGTGCCGAACGTCGTCGGCCTCAGCGCGTCGGCGGCGAGGTCACGGCTGGCCGCGGCGGGCTTCGGCGTGAACACCGGCGGGAGCGTGTCCTCCGACACCTACCCGCGGGGCACGGTGGCCCGTACGAGTCCGGGCGGGGGTTCCCGCGTCGAGCCCGGGACGACGGTGACCATCTACGTGAGCAAGGGCCGTCCGAACCGTCCCGGCCCGCCCGGCAACCCGCCTCCCGGCGGCCCGCCGACCAAGGGTCCGCCGACGTTCCCACCCCCGACCATCCCGCCGATCGGCGACACGACGGGCGCTCGCCCGACCAACGACTGACCCCGCGGGGACCGGCGAAGTCCCATGTCCGGTGGTGTTACCCAATCGTGGCAGACATTCCCGATCGATTCAGTTGACTAAGGGCATCGCCCGTTGGTCTACTTTTCGTACCAAATTGATCGGAAATATGGAGCAAGGACGATGGGTCACAGCACAAGAACCATCGCCGCGGTGGCGGCACTGGGCATCAGCATGTCCCTCGCGGCCTGCGGAGGCTCGTCCTCGGACGACTCCGGGAGCGGCGGCGGTAAGAAGGTGCAGTTGGCCTTGGTGGCCTACTCCACCCCTCAGGCCGCGTTCCAGGACCTCATCAAGGCGTTCCAGAAGACGCCGGCGGGCAAGAACATCACCTTCACCCAGTCCTACGGCGCCTCCGGCGACCAGAGCCGGGCGGTCGCGTCCGGGCTCAAGGCCGACGTCGTCGACTTCTCACTGGAGACGGACGTCACCCGGCTGGTGAAGGCCGGGCTCGTCGCCTCCGACTGGAACAGCAACCCCCAGCACGGGTTCATCACCGACTCGGTGGTCACCATCACCACCCGCAAGGGCAACCCGAAGAACCTCAAGGACTGGCCGGACCTCATCAAGCCGGGCATCCAGGTGATCACGCCCAACCCGTCCACCTCGGGCGGGGCGCGCTGGAACATCCTGGCCGGCTACGGCGCCGCGTCCAGCAAGGGCACCAACCAGCCCGCCGGAGTGGCCTACCTCAAGAGCCTGCTGAAGAACGTCCCGGTGCAGGACGACAGCGGCCGCAAGGCGCTGCAGACCTTCGTCGGCGGCAAGGGCGACGCGGTCATCACCTACGAGAACGAGGCGATCTTCGCCCAGCAGAAGGGCCAGCCGGTCGACTACACGATCCCGGCCTCCACGATCCTCATCGAGAACCCGATCGCGGTGACGAAGAACAGCGCCCACCCGGCCGAGGCCAAGGCGTTCGTGGACTTCCTCTACAGCAAGGCGGGCCAGACGATCTGGGTCAAGAACGGCTACCGGCCGACGGTCGCGGGAGTGCCGGGAGCCGACAAGTTCCCCAAGCCGGCCGGCCTGTTCACCATCAAGGACCTGGGCGGCTGGGACAAGGTCACCACGGACTTCTTCGACCCGCAGAAGGGCATCGTGACCGGCATCGAGAAGAGCCTCGGCGTCTCGACCGGGAAGTGACCTTTTGACCTCCGAGACGCTCGAAACGGACTCCGCCGGGTCCGGCACTCCGCCGGACCCGGTGCGGCCCGTCGCGCGGCGCAGGCCGCCCAGCGCGCCGACGGCGCTGGGCCTCGGCTCGGCGATGATCTTCCTCAGCCTGATCGTGCTGATCCCGCTGGCCGCCGTCCTCTGGAAGTCGGCGGGGGAGGGACCGGGCTTCTTCTGGAAGTCGGTCACCACCCCGGACGCCTGGGCGGCGTTGAAGCTGACCATCGTCGCCTCGGTCATCGTGGCCCTGATCAACCTGGTGATGGGCACGCTGATCGCCTGGGTGCTGGTACGCGACTCCTTCCCCGGCAAGGCCGTGCTGGACACCCTCATCGACCTGCCGTTCGCGCTGCCGACGATCGTCGCCGGGCTGGTGCTGCTGGAGCTGTACGGAGCGGACAGCCCGCTCGGCATCAACCTGGCGTACACGAGGGTCGGCGTCGCGGTGGCGCTGCTGTTCGTGACGCTGCCGTTCGTCGTGCGTACCGTCCAGCCGGTCCTCCTCGAACTCGACCGGGACATGGAGCAGGCGGCCGCGTCCCTTGGGGCAGGCAACTGGACCATCTTCCGGCGGATCATCCTGCCCAACCTGCTGCCCGCGATGATCTCCGGGACCGCGCTGGCCTTCACCCGGTCGATCGCCGAGTTCGGCTCCACCGTGCTGATCTCCGGCAACCTGCCGTTCAAGACGCAGGTGGCCGCGGTGCAGATCTTCGGGCAGATCGAGAACGACAACACCGCCTCGGCGGCCGCCGTGTCGACCGCCCTGCTGGTGGTCGCGTTCGTGTTGCTGGTGGCCCTGGACCTGGTGCAGAGGTGGGGGTCGCGTCGTGGCTGAGCGCTCGAGTGCCCAAAAGCCGAGACGATCGGTGAGCAGGTACGCGTTGCGGGCCGTGGCGCTGGTCTACCTGCTGTTCCTGTTGATCCTGCCGGTGGCGCTGATCTGCTGGAAGACCTTCCAGCACGGGCTCGGCCCCTTCTTCGACGCGCTCACGACACACGAGGCGCTCCACGCCTTCCAGGTGACGTTCATCGTCGCGCTGTGCGCGGTCGCGCTGAACACCGTCTTCGGGATCGGCACCGCGGTCCTGCTGGTCCGCCATCACTTCCCCGGCAAGCGGATCCTCAACGCGGTGATCGACCTGCCGCTGGCGGTCTCCCCGGTCGTGGTCGGCCTGGCGCTGATCCTGGTGTACGGGAAGTTCTCCTCGTTCGGTGGCTGGCTGGAGGACCACGGCATTCAGATCATCTTCTCGACGCCCGGCATGGTCCTGGCCACCGTGTTCGTGTCGCTGCCGCTGGTCGTACGCGCCGTCGTCCCGGTTCTGGAGGAGCTGGGCGAAGAGCAGGAACAGGCCGCCCAGACGCTGGGCGCGGGCCGGTGGCAGACCTTCCGGCGCATCACCATCCCCGGCATCCGCTCGGCCCTGGCCTACGGCATCGTGCTCTGCCTGGCACGGGCACTCGGCGAGTACGGCGCGGTCGCGGTCGTGTCGGGGCGCCTGGTCGGCCAGACCCAGACCCTCACGCTGTACGTCGAGGAACGCTTCCAGAACTTCGAGCAGCCCGCCGCGTTCGCCGCCGCCACCGCGCTCGCGCTGATCGCCATCGTCAGCCTGCTCGTCATCAAACTGCTCCAGCGAAAGGCTGACTGATGGCCATCGAAGCCCGCCACATCAACAAGGCGTTCGGCACCACCCCGGTGCTGCATGACGTGTCGGTGGAGGTCGCCTCCGGCTCACTCACCGCGCTGCTCGGGCCCTCCGGCGGCGGCAAGTCGACGCTGCTGCGGGTGATCGCCGGGCTGGAGCAGCCGGACTCGGGCACCGTGCTGATCTCCAGTAACGACGTCACCCGGCTGGCTCCGCAGCGGCGCAATGTCGGCTTCGTGTTCCAGCACTACGCGGCGTTCAAGCACATGACCGTCTTCGACAACATCGCGTTCGGCCTGCAGATCCGCAAACGCCCCAAGAGCGAGATCCACAAGCGGGTGCACGAACTGCTGGAGCTCGTCCATCTCGACCAGTTCGCCAAGCGCTACCCGGCGCAGCTGTCCGGCGGCCAGCGGCAGCGGATGGCGCTGGCCAGGGCGCTGGCGGTCGAGCCCGAGGTGCTGCTGCTGGACGAGCCGTTCGGCGCGCTGGACGCCCAGGTCCGCAAGGAGCTGCGCGCCTGGCTGCGCCGGCTGCACGACGAGGTGCACGTGACGACCGTGTTCGTCACCCATGACCAAGAGGAGGCGATCGAGGTCGCCGACACCATCGTGGTGCTGGCCGGTGGCCGGGTGGAGCAGTCCGGCAGCCCGCATGAGGTGTACGACAACCCGGCCAACCAGTTCGTGATGCGCTTCCTCGGCCCGGTGACCGAGCTGGACGGCCGCCTGGTCCGCCCGCACGACATCGAGCTGACCACCGAACCCGAGCCGGGCAGCACCGAGGCTACGGTCGAACGCGTGGTCCGGCTGGGCTTCGAGGTCCGGGTGGAGATGAGACTCGGGGAACAGGACGCGTGGGCCCAGGTCACCCGGGGGCTGGCCGAACGACTTGGGCTGGCGCCGGGTGAGACCGTGCATGTCCGGCCCAGCTCCGACGCTCGGACCCTCGCCATCGCCTGAGCCTGTGCACATCACCGCACGTACCGACTACGCCCTACGGGCCGTACTCGCCCTGGCCGCGGCGGACCCCGCCACCGTCACCGCCGGCGCGCTGGCGGCCGGGGAGGGCATGCCGCTGGCCTTCCTGAAGACCATTCTCAGTGAACTACGCGGCGCCGACCTCATCGCCACCCAGCGCGGCCCGGAGCGCGGCTACCGGCTGACCCGGCCCGCCACCGAGATCTCGGTCGGCGAGGTCATCCGGGTGGTCGACGGCTCGCTCACCGACATCCGCGGCGAGCCGGCCGCCGACGCCTGCTACGAAGGCACGGCGACGCACCTGCGCCACGTCTGGCTGGCCGCCGACACGGCGGTGCAGAACATCGTCGACCAGGTGACCCTTGCCGACGTCGTCACCGGCAACCTGCCCCCGCACGTCCGTGACCTCACCGGCTGAGCCGGGCCGTACACGGTCGTGCCGGAAGAGGACGTGCTGGGAACGTCAAGGTGTCTCCTGGCCGAACTTGCTCCCCGGTGAACCCGAAACAGGGGTGGCGTTGCGCCGGGGCCCTCTCCGGGGCGGCTAGGCTCGTGGGGCGAAACGTCCCGTAGTGATTACAAGGAGATCAAGTGTCGTCGATCGACGCCGTACACGCTCGGGAGATCCTCGACTCCCGTGGTAATCCCACCGTCGAGGTCGAGGTGCTGCTCGACGACGGCAGCGAGGCGCGCGCCGCGGTGCCGAGTGGAGCCTCGACCGGTCAGTTCGAAGCGGTCGAACTCCGCGATGGCGGCGAGCGCTACAACGGAAAGGGCGTCGAGAAGGCCGTCCTCGGAGTGCTCGACGAGATCGCGCCCGAGCTGCTCGGCTACGACGCCGACGACCAGCGCCTCATCGACCAGGCGCTCATCGACCTGGACGGCACGCCGGACAAGTCCCGCCTCGGCGCGAACGCCCTCCTCGGCGTGAGCCTGGCGGTGGCCAAGGCGGCCGCCAAGACGGCGAACCTCCCGCTGTTCCGTTACGTCGGTGGCCCCAACGCGCACCTGCTGCCGGTGCCGATGATGAACATCCTCAACGGTGGTGCGCACGCCGACACCAGCGTCGACATCCAGGAGTTCATGGTCGCGCCGATCGGCGCGCCGACGTTCAGTGACGCGGTCCGCTGGGGTGCGGAGACCTACCACGCGCTGAAGTCGGTGCTCAAGGGCCGCGGCCTGGCGACCGGGCTGGGCGACGAGGGCGGCTTCGCCCCCGAGCTGCCGAGCAACCGCGACGCCCTCGACCTCATCCTCGAGGCGATCAAGAGCGCCGGCTTCCGGCCGGGCACCGACATCGCGCTCGCCCTCGACGTGGCCGCGACGGAGTTCCACACCGATGGCACCTACGACTTCGAGGGTGCCAAGCGCTCGTCGGAGGAGATGGCCGCCTACTACGGTGAGCTGCTCGACGCGTACCCGCTGGTCTCCATCGAGGACCCGCTGTCCGAGGAGGACTGGGCGGGCTGGAAGGCCCTCACGGACGCCGTCGGCGGCAAGGTGCAGATCGTGGGCGACGACCTGTTCGTCACCAACCCCGAGCGCCTGCAGCGCGGCATCGACGCGGGCTCGGCCAACGCCCTGCTGGTCAAGGTCAACCAGATCGGCACCCTCACCGAGACGCTCGACGCGGTCTCGCTCGCCCAGAGCAACGGCTTCCGCTGCATGATGAGCCATCGTTCCGGCGAGACCGAGGACACCACGATCGCCGACCTGGCGGTGGCCACCAACTGCGGTCAGATCAAGACCGGCGCCCCGGCGCGTAGCGACCGGGTGGCCAAGTACAACCAGCTGCTCCGCATCGAGGAACTCCTCGACGACGCCGCGCGCTACGCCGGTGCCGCCGCGTTCCCCCGATTCCGCTGGCAGTAGAGCCGATGGCTCGCATGATGCACCGTGACTGAGGAGAAGAAGCGCCCGGCCGAGGTGGACGCCAAGGAGTTGCGGCGCGCCCACCTCACCGGGCGTGCCGCGATCCTGGCCGTGGTCGCCTGCGCCATCGCGCTGAGCCTGGCCTACCCGGTGCGCGAGTACATCGCGCAGCGGCGCGAGATCGCCCAGCTCCGTGTCCAGCAGCGGCAGGCACAGCAGCAGGTCGAACAGCTCGCCGCGCAGAAACAACGCCTCGGCGACGAGTCCTACATACGCGGCCAGGCGCGGAGCCGCCTGCACATGTGCGACCCAGGGGCGAAGTGCTACGTCGTGCTCGGTGGCGACCAGGGGGAGACCGGGGACGCAGGCCACAAGGCCGCACCGCCCGCGCCCCCGTGGTACGTCACCCTCTGGCAGTCGGTGGACGCGGCCGACCGGCGCCGCTGACCGCATAACCTTGCAGCGGACGCTCGGCTCGTATTCAGGGCCCGGCGGCATACTCGATGGGCTCGACGAGACACTCGAGGGGACAAGGGTGATCGACCAACGCGACGCCGCCGCGGTGGCGGCCCAGCTCGGCCGTGAGCCGCGCGGGCTCCAGGCGGTGGCCCATCGCTGCCCGTGCGGACTGCCGGACGTGGTGGAGACCGCGCCGCGGCTCTCCGACGGCTCCCCGTTCCCCACGCTCTTCTATCTGACCTGTCCGAAAGCGGCCTCGGCCATCGGCACCCTCGAGGCGAGCGGGCTGATGCGGGAGATGACCGCGCGGCTGGCCACCGACCCTGAGCTTGCGGAGGCGTACGCGGCGGCGCACGATGACTACGTCGCCCGCCGGGACGCCGCCGCGCGAGCGCAGGGCGTCGAGCCGCTTCCCGCGGGTACGCAGAGCTCAGGTGGCATGCCGGCACGGGTCAAGTGCCTGCACGCCCTCGTCGCGCACGAACTCGCGGTACCGGGTGCGAACCCCATCGGCCGCGAGGCCCTCGATGCCCTTCCGGACTGGTGGCGGTCCGGAAAATGTGTAACTGTCGAAACGACTTCACACACTGCCTGTCAAGCGAGTCAGGAAGCTGTCATGATCGCGGGCGCGACGGATACCCAACGGGAGACCCGGGGTACGGGACCCGGGCCGGGAGCACGCGCCGGCCGTGATGGCGGAACGAGCCGGGAGGCGAGCAGATCTTGAGCGCATCGACACGCGTGGCCGCGATCGACTGCGGCACCAACTCGGTCCGCCTGCTCATCGCCGATATCCGCGGCGGGGAGCTGGTCGAGCTCGAACGCCGGATGGAGGTCGTTCGGCTCGGCCAGGGTGTGGACAGGTCCGGGCGGCTCGCGCCGGAGGCCCTCGAACGCACCTTCACCGCGATGCGCGGCTACGCCAAGCTCGTCGCCGGCCACGGGGCCGAGCGCGTACGCGTCGTGGCCACCAGCGCCACCCGTGACGCCGCCAACCGGGACGAGTTCGTACGTGGTGTCGTCGAGATCTTCGGAGTGGAGCCGGAGGTCATCTCGGGAGACGAGGAGGCACGGCTCTCCTTCGCGGGAGCGACGAAGGACCTCGCGGCGCTCCGCCCGATGCGGCCCTACCTCGTCGTGGACATCGGTGGCGGGTCGACTGAGTTCGTCCTCGGCACCGGCGACGTCGAGGCGGCGCGGTCCGTCGACATCGGCTGCGTGCGGATGACCGAGCGCCATCTTCGCGGCGACCCGCCCTCACCGGAACAGGTCGCGGCGGCCGTCGCCGACATCGACGCCGCTCTCGCGGCCGTACGCACCGGAGCGGCCACCCCTGGTGAGGCCGCCGCGTCCCGCAGCGCCGAGGCGGCGCTCGTGAGCGAGAACGGCGACGGGGCGCTCGCGCCGCCGGCGCCGGCCGCGCCCGACGTGCCGGGCGTGCCGATCGAGCGGGCCCGTACGCTCGTGGGGCTGGCCGGCTCGGTGACGACCGTCGCGGGCATCGCCCTGGACCTGCCCGAGTACGACCCCCGGCGCATCCACATGTCACGGCTCAAGGCCCGGCAGGTGCACGACGTGACCCGGATGCTCCTGCACTCCACGCACGACGAGCGTGCCGCGATCGGCGTCATGCATCCCGGCCGGGTCGACGTCATCGGTGCCGGCGCGCTCATCCTCGACCGCATCATGCGCGAGTACGGCTTCGCGGACGTGGTCGTGAGCGAGCACGACATCCTCGACGGCATCGCATGGTCTCTGGTCTGAGGGCATGAACGCCCCGTACGTTCCGCCGGGCTCGGGCTGGCCCGGCGACCCGGCCACGCCGCGGACCCCGGTCGCGGAGTCGCCGCAGGACGTCCAGCGGCTCGCGGCCGAGGCTCGGTCCCTGGACGAGCTGGTGGCGCGCCAGTCGGTGTGCCGGGCCTGCCCGCGCCTCGTCGAGTGGCGCGAGCAGGTCGCGGTCGAGCGGCGCCGCGCCTACGCGAGCGAGGACTACTGGGGACGCCCGGTGCCCGGCTGGGGCGACCCGGAGCCTCGCGTGCTCATCGTCGGCCTCGCCCCGGCCGCCCACGGCGGCAACCGTACGGGGCGGATCTTCACGGGCGACCGCAGCGGCGACTGGCTGTTCGCGTCCCTGTACCGCGTCGGTCTGGCTGCCATCCCCACCAGCACGTACGCGGGGGACGGCCAGCGGCTCCTGGGCGTTCGTGTCGTCGCGCCGGTGCGCTGCGCGCCCCCGGCCAACAAGCCGACCCCGCCCGAACGCGCCACCTGTGCGCCGTGGCTGCGGCGGGAGCTGGAGCTCGTCGCGGGGAGCGTCCAGTCGATCGTCGTCCTCGGCGGCTACGGCTGGCAGGCGCTGTGGCCGGTCCTCAAGGAGGCGGGCTACGGCATGCCGGTACGGCGTGCGGCGTTCGGTCATGGCGCCGAGGTGGAGCTGAAGGCCCCCGACGGGGGGTCGGCGTTGCTGATCGGCTGCTACCACCCGAGTCAGCAGAACACCTTCACGGGCCGCGTCACCGAAGAGATGCTCGACACCGTCCTCACGCGGGCCCGTACGCACGCGGGCCTGCCGGCGCCCGCGGAGTCCTGAGCCGGCGGCGGGCGTACCAGGGCGCCGCGCAGGTGCGCGATGCGGGCAGGGAGGGGGCCCAGTGGAGCCCCCGCTTCCTCTGGACGTTCCCGCCCTGCCCTATCGCTGCGCATCCCTCTTTCGCCCTCTTTGACGCGCTTACACGGCTTGCGGTTCGAACGTGAGCCGATTCACAGAGCCGGGCCTACGACGCTCAGGTTCCGCGGAGTACGGTGAGGGCGTACTTCGTGAAAACTTTCACAAGCGCCACGATCAATTTTCGGAGAGTGTCATGGGTACCGCATCGAACATGTCCGAACACGTGCTCATCGTTGGTGGCGGCTATGTCGGGATGTACACCGCTCTTCAGCTGCGGCGGAAGATGCGCCGGCGGCTACGGGACGGCCAGCTCAAGATCACGCTCGTCGACCCCCAGTCGTACATGACCTATCAGCCGTTCCTGCCCGAGGCGGCGGCGGGCAACCTGGAGCCGCGGCATGTGGTGGTCTCGCTGCGGCGCGTCCTGCCCGGAGTGACGATCCTGAACGGCCGCGTCACGGGGATCGACCACGCTCTCCGTGAGGCCACGGTCCGGGTCGTGGAGCGCGGCGAGGACGAGCCCGAGGAGATCCGGACGGTCTCCTATGACCTGCTGGTGTTCTGCCCTGGGTCGATCTCGCGGACGCTGCCGATTCCGGGCCTGGCCGAACACGGCATCGGATTCAAGACGGTGGCCGAAGCGATCTTTCTGCGCAACCACGTCCTTCGTCAGCTCGATATCGCCGCCTCCACCACGGACGCCGAGACGCGCAGGCGTGCGCTCACTTTCGTGTTCGTCGGCGGCGGGTACGCGGGTGTCGAGGCGCTCGCCGAACTCGAGGACATGGCGCGCGATGCCTGTGAGTACTACCCCGATCTCGATGCCAAGGAAATGCGCTGGGTGCTGGTCGAGGCCAGTGATCGCATTCTTCCCGAAGTCGGTGTCGACATGGGCAAATGGACCGTGGACGCGCTGCGCCGGCGCGGAATCGACGTTCGGCTCCAGACCCTGCTCAAGAGCGCGGAGAATCTCGACCTCGTGCTCAGTGATGGTGAGGAGTTCGGCACCGGGACGCTCGTGTGGACGGCGGGAGTCCGGCCTAATCCTCTTGTCAAGGAGACGGATCTTCCACTGGATGACAAGGACAGGGTGAAGGCCACCGCCGAACTGACCGTTGAAGGGGTCGACAACGCCTTTACCGCAGGTGATATCGCTGCTGTTCCCGATCTCACCAAACCCGGCGAGTTCTGCGCGCCGAACGCCCAGCATGCGGTACGTCAGGCCAAGGTTCTGGGTGACAACGTTGTCGCCGCGTTGCGGGGGGGTCAACTAAAGGCTTACAAACACGCCTATGCCGGATCGGTGGCCAGTCTCGGACTCCACAAGGGGGTTGCCCAGGTCTATGGGATCAAGCTAAGAGGGCTTCCTGCGTGGTTCATGCACCGTACGTATCACCTGTCCCGACTGCCGACTTTGAACCGCAAGGCACGGGTCACCGCAGACTGGACGCTCGCCCTGTTCTTCAAGCGTGAGGTCGTTTCGCTGGGGACTCTGGAGCGTCCGCGGGAAGAGTTCAAGCTGGCCACTAAAAAATACTGAGCGGTATTCGGCCCGAATTTCGTTGCGGCAGTAATAGGAATTCTTGACCTCATTTAGTCTGTGGTCCACTATTGGCGCTATCCCGGTATGATTGCGGGCGCCCCCGTAGCCCAACAGGCAGAGGCAGACTCCCTAAAAGAGTTGTTCGTGTCGGTTCGACTCCGACCGGGGGCACCGGTCCTTGACAGGAGTTGAGTGCTCGTTCGACCCCTTTGGTCTAGATCGTCCTGACACGTGTCGCTCCGTCGCGCGCCAGCCTCCACGCGCGGCGGGGACTGGCAACTGCGGTGGGGGAGCGCCCCTACCTGCGATAGGGGCCACCCGCAGTCGTCGGCCGCCGGGCGGAAATACTCAGGAGAGCCTTTCACGGAGTGGGTGGATCGTCTTCTCCCGAGGCGTTGCCTCGGGGTCGGGTGCGGTATCCCCAGGCGCTGTACGACGCTCTGGAGCGCTCCATGGCTCTCGACGTCGCCGCGTGGGCATTCTCGGCGCTGGGCATGCTCGCCGCCGCCGCGCTCGCGTGTTCGCGCCTGGCAGGTCGATCCGGCCGCCTACAGACCTGCACCCTCTATGCCGCGGGTGTAGGTGCCCGGCCGGTCACCTACCACCACGATCCGCGTCGTTCGCGGACCAGCGACTGCCCGGAACCAGCCACTGCCCGGGCAGTGGCTGCCGGGTCCGGCCACTGAGCAGGACCGGCCACAGTCGGGGACCGGCGACTGCCGGGTCCGGCCACTGCCCGGGTCCGGCCACTGCCCGGGGCCGGCCACTACCCGGGGCCGGCCACTGCCCGGGACCGGTGACTGCCCGGGAGTCCTGTTTGACGGTGCGCGGGAGCTGTCCCAGCGCTACCTCGACGGGCTGGTCGCGCCCGCCAGTGTGCGCTGGGTCGGCAACCAGCACAGCGCGCGGCCCGGCCGGGACAAGACGCGCCGCGCCCGGCGAGTGCCGTCCCATGGACCGCCCTTGGCCCGTTGAACGCGGGTCACCAAGGGCTCTCGCCCAACCGGCTCAGAGGTTGCCGCGCCGGTGGCTGCCGTGGACTGGTGGCTGTCGGGGATCGGTGGCTGCCGTGGACTGGTGGCTGTCGGGGATCGGTGGCTGCCGTGGACTGGTGGCTGTCGGGGATCGGTGGCTGCCGTGGACTGGTGGCTGTCGGGGATCGGTGGCTGCCGTGGACTGGTGGCTGTCGGGGATCGGTGGCTGCCGTGGACTGGTGGCTGTCGGGGATCGGTGGCTGCCGTGGACTGGTGGCTGTCGGGGATCGGTGGCTGCCGTGGACTGGTGGCTGTCGGGGATCGGTGGCTGCCGTGGACTGGTGGCTGTCCGGGACGGGCGTCTGCCATGGACCGGCCACCGCCCCGGACCGGCCCGCCGGGCCCGGCCGGAGCTCCGTGATGCATTGGACGCGCCGAACGTCCGGTGGTGCTGGTGGCCGCGACCAAGGACGGTCGCTCACGCTCCTCACTCGCTGTGCGGCCGACCTCGTCCCTCGGCCGTCCACTCCGCTCGCTACGGCCGGGGACCGCATCGCCAACGCGCGTCGCGCCGGCCGTCGGCCTGGTCCTCGGAGCGATCGTGACCTTCGGCCGGAAGGTCAGCGCGGGCGCTCGCATGCGCTTTGCCGCTTCGTACGGCGTTGCCGTCGGCGAGGTCGGCCCACACCCGTGTCTCCCGCAGGCGGTGGTCGGTACCGCGCCGGGCGGTGGTCGGTACCGCGCCGGGCGGTGGTCGGTACCGCGCCGGTCGCCGGCGCGATGCCCACCGTGTACTCCCTGCGGATCGTGACGCGGAAGGTCGCCAGGTCCACCATCGCGGCCGGGTCGTCGCTGCGACATCGACGACTTCATCGACGACGTGCAGAAGGACCGCAAGCGTCGGTATCCCGATCCTCAAAGCTGCTGGCGCCGATCTTTCGCGCCGGCGGCGTCAGAGGCGGCGGTGCGCTCGGCATCTTCTTCAGCGTGGCGGTGACCATGGTCGGCCGCCGCTACCTACTGCTCGACCTCGGCCCAGCCGGAGACGGCGTGCGCTCTCGCGCCCCTCGGACGACGCCGTGGCTCGCGGCGTCCAGGCCTGGTGTGGTCTGCCTCGAGACCCTGCGTGTTCAGTCCCGCTCCCGTGGTCGGGCCCGAGCCCCGCCTGTGCGCGCGGCAACGCCCCTGCGGTGGTGACCGCGGAGCCCCGTCTGTGCGCGCGGCAACGCCCCTGCGGTGGTGACCGCGGAGCCCCGCCTGTGCGCACGGCAACGCCCCCGCGGTGGTGACCGCGGGGGCGTTGGTGGCTGTCAGCCGTGGACGTCGGGGCCGGCGTGTGTGATCGTCACGCGGACCAGCACCCGGCGATCGTTTTCCATGGACTCGCGGTATTCGTCCCAGTCCGGATGTTCACCAGAGATCATCCGGTAGTAGTCGACCAGCGGCTCCATGGCGTCCGGCAGGCGCACGATCTCGGCTTCGCCGTCGACCTGCGCCCACTCGCCGAAGAAGGCATCGGTGAAAAGACAGAGCGTCACTCGGGGATCGCGGAGCAGATTGCGGGTCTTGGCCGCGGTCTCACGCGTGCTGACGATGATCCTTCCCTTGTCGTCGACCGCGCAGATCACGGGTGACGTCTGGGGTCGGCCGTCGGCATGACGCGTGACCAAGACCGCCCGGTGGTGTTCACGGGCGAAGTCGCGGGCTCGGCTCGGATCCACCGAACGCCGCTAGAAGCGAACGGCCCGCCGGTGCAGCTCGTGCTCGTGCACCAGTGCGACCGCGTAGCCGTGAGAGAGTCCGTGCTCGTCTGCCAGCCAGTTGACCCGCTCGTCACATCGGAGGAAGGAGGGGCCGTTGTCTATGGCTTGGAACCACTCGGGGAGGTCACGTCCTGTGACTTTCGGGATGCGTGCGATGAGATTTTTGTGCGTCTCCGGTGAGTGGTTCAGGGACATAGGCACCTCCTGGCTAGGTGTGCATCTTTCCTGACGACTCTGCAACAGCGATGCCCATCGCACAACCCCCCGGGGGCGACCTTTCTGTCACGGCAAGTAGATCATCGGTCACCTAGCGTCGTGACTTCATTACGAGCCGCTAACGTCCTGGTTGCGAGATGCTTAAGGGCGCGGGCCCACCAGGTAGGACCGGGCAAAGGGAGGGCCCGCGCGAGGCCGTGCGTACGCGGTCAGCTGAGGCGTTCGAAGACCATCGCCATGCCCTGGCCGCCACCGACGCACATGGTCTCCAGGCCGAGCGTCTTGTCGCGGGTCCGCAGGCCGTTGAGCAGGGTGCCGGTGATGCGCGCCCCGGTCATCCCGAACGGGTGGCCGACGGCGATCGCGCCGCCGTGGACGTTGAGCTTGTCGAGGTCGATACCGAGCTGCCGGTACGAGGGGATCACCTGGGCGGCGAACGCCTCATTGATCTCGACGAGGTCGATGTCGTCGATCGTGAGCCCGGCGAGCTTCAGGGCCCGCTGGGACGCCTCCACCGGGCCGAGGCCCATGATCTCCGGCGAGAGCGCCGAGACGCCCGAGGAGACGATGCGGGCGAGCGGGGTCAGGCCCAGCTCGGCGGCCTTGGTATCGCTCATCACGACGACCGCGGCGGCGCCGTCGTTGAGCGGGCAGCAGTTACCCGCGGTGACCGTGCCGTCGGGGCGGAACACCGGAGCGAGCTGTGAGACCTTCTCCAGGCTCGTGCCCGCCCGAGGCCCGTCGTCCTTGGAGACGACGGTGCCGTCCGGCAGTTCGACCGGGGTGATCTCGCGCTCGAAGAAGCCGTTGTTGATCGCCTCTTCGGCGAGGTTCTGGGACCGGACGCCGAACTCGTCCTGGTCGGCCCGGCTGATGCCCCGCATCTCGGCGACGTTCTCCGCGGTCTGCCCCATCGCGATGTACACGTCGGGGATCTCGCTGTCCTCGCGCGGGTCGTGCCATGCCTCCGTGCCACCCTCGCCGCGCTTGGCCGTACGGGCCTGCGCGCCTGCGAACTGGGGGTTCATGGTGTCCGGGAGTCCGTCACTGCTGCCCTTGGCGAAGCGGCTCACCATCTCGACACCCGCCGAGACGATCACGTCGGCCTCGCCCGCCTTGATCGCGTGGAAGGCCATGCGGGTGGTCTGGAGCGAGGAGGAGCAATAGCGGGTGACGGTCGCGCCCGGCACGTTGTCGTAGCCGAGCAGCACGGCCACCACGCGGGCCATGTTGTACCCCTGCTCGCCGCCCGGAAGGCCGCAGCCGAGCAGCAGGTCGTCGATGTCGGCCGGGTCGAGCTGCGGCACCTTGTCGAGCGCCGCGCGCACGATGCGAGCGGTGAGGTCGTCGGGACGTAGTTCCTTCAGCGATCCCTTGAACGCCCGTCCGATCGGGGAACGAGCGGTCGCGACGATGACTGCCTCAGGCATTACGGGTCTCCCTCATCTCGGCCCGGCAGGGTGTTCGTGCCGGATGCCCGATTCGCAGGCTACTGCGTGGGAGGGCCGATGCCTACTGGAGGGTAGCAAAGCTATTGGTACATTCCCGGGCTCGTTCCGTCGCCGTCGTGGACGCCGTGCAGGCCACCGTGTTCGTCGCGCCACACGCGCCAGCCGTCGACGGCCCCGGTGTACCACCCCGGCGGCACCGCCTGCGCGGCGTCGAGCCGCTTACCGGTCTTGAGGTCGTACGGGCAGAGTGCGGCGATGGGGTAGAAGCCCTGCTGTCCAGTGATCTTCAGAGGGGCCGGCGTCGTCGTGCAGAAGGACCACGCGCGTGCGTGGCCGCCGACCGCCCGGCCGGTGCGCAGGTCGTACATCTTGCTCGGCCGGTCGTGGGCCAGGAAGCCGACCGCCGACAGGTCCTGCGGGAAGGCCAGCCACCAGTTGGCCCCGGGCGCCCCGGTGGTGGTCAGGCGCGACATCGAGCGGCCGGTGTGCGGGTCCAGCTCGGTGAAGCCGCCGTACCGGTCGGCGCCGTCGACCTCTCGGGTGATCAGTGCGACGGCGGGGTTCGCGCTGGGATAGACGCGCAGGAGCCGCTTGTGCGCCCACTGCTGCTTTCCGTCGGTGAGCCGCAGCGAGAAGAACCCGAACGGGGACAACGGGCCGTTCTTGCGGGTCTGGTAGGGGGCCACATAGCCGATGAGCGCCTCGCCGGCCGAGCCGAACGCCCAGCCGCCCGAGAGGTCCGCCCCGCGCCCGAGGGCGTTCTCGACGGGGAAGGTCCAGGCCGTCTTGCCGGTGGCGAGGTCGTGTGCCTCGACCGTGGGGTGGGCGGACATGCGGAACAGCACCACGCGCTTGGGGCCGGCCCACTCGACCTCGGCGACTCCTGGCATGTGCCAGGCCGGCTTGCCGGTCGCGGGGTTGACCACGGCGAAGTCGGCCGACTTGCGCGCGGTGGACTCGGACACGCAGAGCATGTCGCCGCACGCGGCCGGGCCGAAGGTCGTGCCGACGTTTCGCGTCCAGCGCTGCGCCCCGGTGCGCGTGTCGCGGCCCACCAGCGCCGCGCCCCGCCCATGTGTCTCCACGCTCGCCACGACGGCGTGCCCGGCCGGTCCGGCGACGGCCGGCGGCGCGACTCCCATGGCGGCCGGGCGGCCGGAGATCACGGCCGGGTGCGCCCACAGCCGCTTGCCGTCGTGGACGTCACTGACGACGGTCTGGAGCCGCCCGCCTGGCAGGAGGCCGGTCACCGCGGTGACGCCGGATCCGATCACGGGCCTGCTCACCGCGTTGACCGCCGTGTCGTTCCAGGCCGGCTTGGCCGCCTCGTGGGAGGCCCCGTGCGAATCGCCGCCGCACGCGGCCGCGCCGATGAGCAGGGTGGCAATCTGTGCCGGTATGAACGCGAAACGTAGTCGCCGATGGGTCGTCACGGCCGGGCCTCCTCCGGGTTGAGCGCCGATCGGAGGCTAGCAGCGAAGAGTGACGTTCCGCAGACGGAACGTGACGGTGAAATGGTGAGGTACCTTCTGAGCAGAACTGTTACGGACCGACAAGGACGTCGCGTGGTGCGTGTTCACAATTCACTGACAGAGCTCATGGGGAACACCCCTCTCCTGCGCCTCCACAAGGTCACGGCCGGGGCGCGGGCACAGGTGCTCGCCAAGATCGAATACTTCAATCCGGGCGGCTCGGTGAAGGACCGCATCGCGGTACGGATGATCGAGGCCGCCGAGGCCTCGGGCGCGCTGCGGCCGGGCGGGACGATCGTGGAGCCCACGTCGGGCAACACCGGTGTCGGCCTGGCCATCGTCGCCCAGGAAAAGGGGTACCGCTGCGTCTTCGTCTGCCCCGACAAGGTGGCGGGCGACAAGATCGCGGTACTGCGGGCGTACGGCGCCGAGGTCGTCGTCTGCCCCTCGGCCGTCGCGCCCGAACACCCCGAGTCCTACTACTCCGTCTCCGACCGGCTCGCCGAGGAGATCAACGGCGGATGGAAGCCGGACCAGTACGCCAACCCGAACAACCCGCGCTCTCACTACGAGACGACCGGCCCGGAGATCTGGGAGCAGACCGAGGGACGGATCACCCACTTCGTCGCGGGCATCGGCACCGGCGGCACGATCACCGGGACCGGGCGCTACCTCAAGGAGATCTCGAACGGCCGGGTGCGGGTCATCGGCGCCGACCCCGAGGGCTCGGTCTACTCCGGCGGCAGCGGACGGCCCTATCTCGTCGAGGGCGTCGGCGAGGACATCTGGCCGCAGACCTACGACCGGACCATCTGCGACCAGGTCATCGCGGTGAGCGACAAGGACTCCTTCACCATGACGCGGCGGCTCGCACGCGAGGAGGCGCTGCTCGTCGGCGGCTCGTGCGGACTGGCGGCCGTGGCCGCGATCCGGGTCGCGGCCGAGGCGGACCCCGATGACGTCATCGTCGTGCTGCTGCCCGACGGCGGGCGCGGCTACCTGTCCAAGATCTTCAACGATGACTGGATGGCCGACTACGGCTTCCTCAGCTCCGAGACCGAGGAGCCGCGGATCAGCGACGTACTGTCCCGCAAGGGGTCCGTGCTCCCGGAGTTCGTGCACGTCCATCCGCACGAGTCGGTCGGCACGGCCGTGTCCATCCTGCGGGAGTACGACGTGTCGCAGCTGCCGGTAATGAAGGAGGAGCCCCCGGTCATGGCGGCCGAGGTCGTCGGATCGGTGGGAGAACGGGATCTGCTCGAGGCCCTGGTCAGCGGCCGGGCGACCGCCGACGACCCGCTCGAGGACCACATGGCGCCGCCGCTGCCCATGGTGGGCTCCGGCGAACCGGTGAGCGAGGCCGTGGGCGTGCTGGAAAAGGCGGGTGCCGCGGTCGTGCTGGTCGACGGCAAGCCGGCCGGGCTGATCACCCGTCAGGACCTGCTCGGCTTCCTCGCGGGCACCTGAGCACCAGAACGAAAGAAACGCCCGGCGACGCGAATCGCGTCGCCGGGCGTTCTTCTGGTCGGGCCGCCCGGTCAGTTAGGCTGCCCTGCCAGCTCAGAGGGCTCTTCGGCCGGTGGGCCTGAGCCGTTGTTCTTCGCCCGGTCGGCGTGGCCGGGCCACCATGCCGCGTGCCCGATCAGCGCGGTGAGCGCGGGCACGAAGAAGGTGGAGACCACGAACGCCGAGAGCAGGATGCCGATCGCCACGCCGAACCCGATCTGGGCCAGGAAGGACAGCGGCGAAATCAGCAGCACGGCGAAGGTGCCCGCCAGGATGATCCCGGCGGCCGCCACGGTCGGGCCGGCGTGCTGGATGCCGACCGCCGCCGCACGACGCGGCTCGTGGCCCTCCCGAGCCTCCTCACGTAGTCGCGCGATCATCAGGATGTTGTAGTCGGTCCCGATGGCCAGCACGAACAGGTAGAGGATGATCGGCAGCTGGAACGTCAGGCCGGGTTTGCCCTCCGCTCCCTGGAACAGCAGGACGCTCGACCCGAGCGTTGCCGTGAAGCCGAGCAGCACCGCGATCACCAGGTACACCGGGGCGACCAGCGAGCGCAGCAGCAGAGCCAGGATGATCGCGATCAGTGCCACCGCCACGGGCAGGATCACCGAGAGGTCGCGACTGTTGACCTTGTTGATGTCCCCGAAGACGGCCGTGGTGCCACCGACCAGCACCGTCGTGCCGGGAGGCGCGTTCTGGTGCGCGGTGGTCCGAAGCGGTCCCTTGACGAGGTTGATGGCCTCGTTCGAACTCGGGTTGAGCTTGAGTACGACACCGATCTTGGCGACCGTGCCAGCGGGGTTGATCTCGGCCGGCTGGACCTGCCCGACGCCGTTCGCGTGCATCAACGTCTGCCGGAACTGCTCGATCGCCGGCTTGTCGAGGGGGCCGTTGCCCTTGACGTAGACCTGGGTGGGGTCCGTGAGGCCGGGCGGCAGGCTCGCCTGCAGGTCCTTCAGCGCCTTGGCCGACTCTGTGCTCTGCGGCTGTCCGGCGCTGAAGTCGTAGTCGGCCTTGAAGCCCAGTGTCGCGGCGGCGAGGGCGAGCAGGACGATGCCGGAGGCGACCGCCGTGACCAGCGGGCGGCGTCCCACGGCGTTGCCCAGCCGCGTGTAGAAGCTCCCCGTCGGCTCCTTCTGCCACGACTTGGACGGCCAGAACACGGCGCGGCCGAGGAGCGACAGGAGGGCCGGGACGAGCGTGAGCGCCGTGATGAGCATGACGCCGACCGCGATCGCCAGCTGCGGGCCGAGCGCTCCGAAGGACTTGAACTTGGCGAGCAGGAGCACCAGGAACGCCACGATCACCGCACCCGCGGCCGACGTGATCGCCTCGCCCACCCGCTCGACCGTGACCATCATCGCGGTCTTCTTGTCCTCGCCGAGGCGTAGACGCTCACGGAAACGGAAGAGCAGGAACAGGATGTAGTCGGTGCCGATGCCGAACAGCACGATGACGATCAGCGTTTCGAGGCTGGGGTCGAACTTCAGGCCGAACGCCTTACCGATGATCGCGGAGACCGAGTTCGACACGAAGAGGACCAAAGCGATCACAACGATCGGTAGCGCCGCCGCGAGGGGAGCGCGGAAGATCGCCAGGATCAGGATGATGATCAGCGCGATCGTGGCGACACCGATCAACGCCAGGGTCTTGTTGTCCGAGTCGGCGTTGTCGACGGTGCTGGAGACCTGGCCGGTCACGCCGTACTGCAGGCCACTGCCCTTGAAGACGTCGGCGGCACCCAGGCGGAACTGTTTGATGCCGTCTTCGTTCTTCTTTTCCAGCTTCTGGTCGGTCCAGCCGATGGGCAGCGGGATGGCGACGACCTGAACGCGGTGGTTCTTGGAGAGAGCCTGCGGCCCGGTCTGGACCGCGGTCACGTTGGGGTAGTGCTTGGCCTGCAGCGTCTGCGCCGCCTGGCCGATCTTCGTCTGGTCGGCGGCCGTGAGCGGCTGTCCGTCACTCCGCTTGACGACCATGAGCTCGTTGCTGGTCTTCTGGCTGCCGCTGGGGAAGGCACTGTCGGCCAGTTTCCCCGCCTGGACCGACTCGTACTTCGTGGGCAGGAAGTCCTGCTGGTCGGTATGCGTGTCGAGCTTAGGTGCGAGCGCAACGGCGACGGCGGCTGCCACCAGCCAGGTCACGATCGTCCACCATGGGTGCCGTACGACCGTACGACCCAGCCATCCGAACACGGGTGGCTCCCCCTCCATCTAGTTCCAATTGTCGCTATGAAGGTAAGGGATGGAGGCGACTGTTACCTCCACACATAAGGCGAGATGGGTGCTCGTACCTTTGGGGGAGAAGTCTCATCCCTGGGGATGGCTCACTGTTGGTACGGCTGTGTCGGTGGACGTACTAGCCTCGCGTCCATGGACGGTTTCAACGACGTGACCGGCTTCGACACACTTGCCATTCACGCTGGCCAGGACCCCGACCCCACCACGGGGGCGGTCGTCCCGCCGATATATCAGGTCTCCACCTACAAGCAGGACGGCATCGGAGGGCTGCGCGGCGGCTATGAGTACAGCCGTACGGCCAACCCCACGCGTGCCGCGCTCGAAGAGTGCCTCGCGGCGCTCGAGGGCGGCGTGCGCGGGCTCGCGTTCGCGTCCGGAATGGCGGCCGAGGACACGCTGCTCCGGGCGATCTGTAAGCCGGGCGATCATGTGGTCATCCCCGATGACGCCTACGGGGGCACGTACCGCCTCATCTCCAAGGTCCTGTCCCGATGGGGCCTGGAGTACGACCCGGTGTCGGTGGCCAGCGTCGAGGCCGTACGCGCCGCCATCCGGCCCGACACCAGGGTGGTCTGGGTGGAGACGCCCACCAACCCGCTCCTGGGCATCGCCGACATCGCCGCGCTCGCACAGGTCGCCCATGACGCCGGCGCGCTGCTCGTCGTGGACAACACGTTCGCGTCGCCGTACCTGCAGCGGCCCCTGGCGCTCGGCGCCGACGTGGTCGTGCATTCGACCACCAAGTACCTCGGCGGCCATTCCGACGTCCTGGGCGGCGCGCTGGTCGTCTCCGACGTCGGCCTCGGCGGCGAACTGGCCTTCTACCAGAACTCCATGGGTGCGGTCGGCGGTCCGTTCGACGCCTGGCTGACCCTGCGCGGCATCAAGACCCTCGGCGTGCGGATGGACCGGCACTGCGCCAACGCCGCGCGCATCGCGGAGTTCCTGGTGCGGCATCCGAAGGTCGGCTCGGTGCGCTATCCCGGGCTGCCGGACCACCCGGGCCACGAGGTGGCGGCCAAGCAGATGAAGGCGTTCGGCGGGATGGTGTCCTTCCAGCTCACCGGCGGCGAGGAGGAGGCCGTACGCGTGTGCGAGGAGACCCGGCTGTTCATCCTCGGGGAGTCCCTCGGCGGTGTGGAGTCGCTGATCGAGCACCCGGCCCGCATGACGCACGCCTCGGTCACCGGCTCACCGCTGGAGGTGCCGGCCGACCTCGTACGCCTGTCGGTGGGCATCGAGGACGCCGACGACCTCCTGGCGGACCTGGAGCGGGCGCTGGGCTGAGGTCTGCCCGGGGTCAGCCGTTCCAGACCATCAGCACGAGGATGACGATCCAGATCAGCGCGACGACGCCCGAGATCATGGCGATCCGGCCGGTCTCGACCTTGGCGAGCTCTTCGTCGGCGGGCGCCGGGGCCTTTTTCGGCTCCGGCGCCGGGGTCTCGGCCTTCGCGGCGTCGCCGGTGTCGACCTTGGTCTCCGTACCGGCGACCGGCTTGTCGGCCGGCGCGGTCTGGGCGGGGGGCGGCGTCTGCACCGGGGGCGGCGTCTCGGCGGGCGCCGCGGCACCCCGCTCGGCGTCGGACAGCTCGATCTTGTGCAGAGCCTTGCGCTGGTCGCGCTCGATCAGCAGCAGCAGCACGAACGCGACGATGAACAGCGTCATCGACGCCGTCAGCCACACCTGGTTGAACTTCCCGTGGGCCAGCAGCAGGCCGAACAGGAAGATACCCAGCGTCAGCAGCCCGTAGATCCGGGTCGCACGGTTGAGATAGCGCACGACCGACGCGTCGGCACGACGGATATAGCGAGGCGTCGCCATGGTCGCGGCCGTTATCGGCCCGAGTGCGAAGATCGCGAAGCCGACATGAAGGATCAGGAGCAAGCGATCACCACTGGACATGCCACGACCCTAGCGCTCACTGGGGGTCGCAGCCAGCGCACCCTCTGGTCATGGTGCGCGTCGGCCACGACTCCGGCCTGAGGCCACCCAGGCGGGGCTTCCCCAGGGGAGTGGCAAGGGACGTCGTTCAGCGGAAATGCTCAGTCGACGACGGCGATCTCGACGCAGTTGCCCTGGTCGGCGCTGCGGGTTGACTTGCGCCAAACGAGCCTTTTCAGGTCCATTTTTCGTCTATCACTTTTCCAATCAGGTTGAGAGACTCCTGTTGCGAGAGAGCGAACGTTCTGATGGTCTCCCATGAAGCAGTCAAATCGGCGAGATCCTCGCGACTGCTGGTGATGACACCTCGGATGGCCGTCTCGACGTACGCTACGTCGCCGCCCTCAACGGTAGCGATGGTGAAGGCCCCTCTAGGGCGAGGGTTCATCTCAGATCGTACGATCTGGACCGTCAGGCGTGGACTGACGGATGCGATGAGGTGCTCCAGCTGATGCCGCATCACCTCTGTGCCGCCGCGCCCGTGATACAGCACCGCCTCGTCCAGCACGACGTAGAACATCGGGGGCTGCTCCTCCACCAGAATGTCCTGACGTTTCATGCGCTTGGCGAGACCGGCTTCGTCTCCGGGTAGGAGCGCACGCGCGTAACCCTCGGTCTGAAGCAAGCCGGGAATGACCGAGAGTTCGAACGCCCGTAGTACGTCAGCCTGGCTCTCCTCGTCCACCCACTCGCGGAACCAGCCGGGCAGGACCTCGCCGTCGAGCTGCTCGTAGATGTTCATCAACGCGCCCGGCGGCACACCGAGCGCCCTCTCCATGGCCGTGACCTGCTCGGAGCGGGGCCTTAACTGGGCGGTCTCCACATTGCTGACCCAGCCATTGGTGTAGCCGAGTTTCTTGGCGAACTCCTTCTGCGTGAGCCCGGCGGCGTCGCGGAAGGTGTGCACCATGCGCCCAAGGGTGACGAGCGTCGGACTCCGAAGTTGGGCCATTTCGCATCTTTCGCTTCGCGTGGTGAATGGGCGGAAGAGCCGTCAAACGTTCCGATCCTAGTTTGGAACAGCTCATTCTATTAGCGCGAATACCGACAACGAGAGTTTTTCGAACGAACACCACGACCGCGGTGCATGATCAGCCGTCGCCCCGGCAAGGGGGAACTAAAACGGCGCTTCCGGACAACTAGTGGTAACGCCTGATCAGTCAACGATGTCTGGGAGTCCCGTGCACCTGTCCACGGTCCAGGAAGTCATCCCGTCACAACCATCGGCGGCAACGCCCCCGAAAGCGAACCGGCACATCCTGTTCGCCGCCGTGCTCCCCATCGCGGCCTGCCTGCGCATCATCACGATGCTGGGGTACCGGCCAGGGAGCATCTACTACGACGACTCCTACTCCTATCTCGACCTCGCGCTGCACCCGCGCCCGGCAGAGGGGTTCCGCAACACCGGCTACCCGCTCCTGCTGTGGCTGCTGCGCCCGTTCCACAGCATCCTCGTCGTGCTGACGGTCCAGCATGTCCTCGGGTTGGCGATGGGCGTCATGGTGTACGCGCTGCTGCGGCGCAGGTCCGTACCCGCCTGGGGTGCGGTGCTCGCGACGGTGCCGGTGCTGTTCGACGCGCAGATGCTGCAGCTGGAGAACGCCGTGCTCTCCGACACCTGGTTCATCTTCCTCGTGGTGTCCGCGGTCGTGACGTTGATGTGGCGACCCGGCCGACCGTCGGCCCGCGCCGCCGGTGGGGCATGCCTTCTGCTCGCGCTGGCGGCGCTCACCCGCAGTGTCGGAGTGCCGTTGCTGCTGGCCGCGCTCGGCTACCTGGCGGTGACGCGCGTCGGCCTGCTCCGGTTCGCCGTGGCGGCCATCGCCGGCCTGCTGCCTCTCGCCCTGTACGCGACCTGGGTCAGGGTCGAGGACGGCACGTTCGCGCTGTCCCAGGTCGACGGTGTCTCACTATGGGCGCGGACCATGACGTTCGCCGACTGCGACAAGATCAGACCCCCGGCCGCCGAAGCTCCGCTGTGCCCCAACGGGACGCACGTGGACGCGGCGTCGGAGTACGTCTGGGCACCGGGTTCCTCACTCAACCGCATGCCCGGCGGTGCCATTCGAAACAACGACCTCGCCCGTTCCTTCGCGCTGCACGCGATCGTGGCCCAGCCGCGGGCCTACGTCAGGGCGGTGGCCGGCGACGTCTCACTGGCCTTCCACTGGACGCCGGCTCGCCATCCCCTGAGGGTGACGCCGGCCTACGGCTTCAAGAAGGGTTCCTGGCCCGCGCCGGGGCTCCCCTCATGGACCCGGCGGACCCTCATCGCCTATGACTCCAGTGCCGCCGGTCCCTACCATTCGGTCGAGCCGTACGCCGGATTCCTGCGCGGCTATCAGTACCCCGCCTACCTGCACGGCCCCTTCCTCGCCGCCATCCTTCTCGCGGGCGCCCTCGGGCTGCGCCGCGGAACCCTGCTGCCGTGGGGAACCGCGGTCGGTCTGCTGGTCCTGCCGGTCGCCGTCCTCGACTTCGACCATCGGTACGTGCTGCCGGTCGTGCCGGTCGCCTGTCTGGCAGCGGCGCTCTCCCTCACGCGGACCCGACGGGCTCAGAGCCCGCGCGGATAGGGCTGCGCTACTGCGCGGGCTCTTAGCGAGTAGGTCAGCGGGCGCCTCGGCGTACGCGCAGGTAGTCGCGGACCACGTACTCGCCCAGGCGTTCGGGGGTCGGGGCGAAGACGCGGCCGCCGTTGCGGCGGGCCACCTCCTCCACGAAGGAGACCAGGCGTTCGTCGTCGGCGAGCATGAAGATGTTCATCGTCGCGCGCCGGCGGGTCATCTTGTCCACCTCGGCGAGGGTCAGCTCCAGCGTCTCGCGGGACGGTGGCCAGTCGAACGACGACCGGCCGTCGCGCAGGAGGTGCGCGGTCGGCTCGCCGTCCGTCACCACCAGGATGATCGGGTCGTGTTCGGGGTGGCGGTCCAGATGACGGCCGGCGATCATCAGCGCGTGGTGGAGGTTCGTGCCCTGGACCATGTCCCAGTCCAGCGCGGCCAGCTCCGTCGGGCGCAGCTCGCGCGCGTAGTTGGAGAAGCCGATGATCTGGATCGCGTCCTGCGGGTACTTGCTGGCCACCAGCGTGTGCAGGGCCAGTGCGGTCTGCTTGGCCGACCCCCAGGTGCCGCGCAGCGCCATGGAGTAGGACAGGTCGACCAGTAGGCACACCGCCGCGGCCGTACGCCGCTCGGTCTCGAGCACCTCGAAGTCGTCGGCCTCCAGGCGTACCTTCGGCCGTGCGGCCCCGGTCAGCGTCTCGCCGCGGCGCAGTGCGTTGGACAGCGTACGGATCACGTCGAGGGGCTGCTCGTCGCCGGGACGCCAGGGACGGCTGGAGCCGGTCAGCTCACCCGCCTGGCCGGCGTCGACCTGGTCGTGGTCGCCCTGCCGCGAGGAGTCGAGCTGGGCGAACACCCGGCGCAGCGCGGTCTCGCCCAGGCGGCGTACGGCCTTGGGCGTCAGGTCCAGCGCGCCGCCGCGGCGCTTGAGGTAGCCCTGGCGTTCGAGCTCGGCCTCGATGCGGCGCAGCTCGGCCAGGTCGTCCACGGCCTGCCTGCCGAGCGCGCGGCGTACCGCCTCCTCGTCGATGTCGTCCATCCGTGCGCCGGGGTAGTCCTGGCGCAGCGCGCCTTCGAGCTCGGCGAGGTCGGCGAGCTCCTGCAGCGCGCTGGTGGCGTCGCCGAGGGACATCGGATCATCGCCGCTCATGCGCTCCGAGCCGGACCAGTCGAGGTCGGGCCGCCGCTGCCGCAGAGACGAGCCGAGGCGCTGCATCTCCGAGGCCAGCCCGGCGTCCTCCAGCGTCTGCGCCATGAGCGAGGCCAGCTCGGCGCGCTGTTCGGGCGTGAGCGAGGCGAGCAGCCGCTCGGTCGCCGCCGCGCGCCGGGCGAGGGAGTCGACGAGCTCTTCCAGGTTGGACGGGTTGTCCGGGAAGAACTCCCCGTACTCCGTCATGAAGGCGTCGAAGTCCTCGGGCGTGTGCTCGCCGCGCGCGTCCTTCTCGAGCATCTCGTTGAGGGCGGACATCATGTTCTTGACCCGCTCCATGGCGGCCGGGTCGGGGTTGGTCATGGCCTGCTTCATGCCGCGGAACTGCGCGTCCAGCACGTCGCGCCGCAGCAGGTCCTTGAGCTCCTCGTACGTCTGCCGCGCCTCCGGCGAACGCCACTCGTAGTCGGACAGCCGGCGTACGGCCTGCGCGGTGTCGTCCGGCAGCGTGTCGAGCTCGGTCTCGCGCAGCCGTGCGTCGTCGCTGGGGTCGGGGAAGAGCGTGGCGCGCTCCTGGCCGATCGCCTTGTCGAGCAGGGCTCGCGCCTCTTCTAGCGTGCCGTCGAGCCGCCCGCTCCCGCGCAGCTGCTGCCGCCGGGCGCGTACCTGCCGGAGCAGGTCGTCCAGACCGCGCTGCCGCTGCGCGCCCGGCAGTCCGCGGCGCAGCAGGTCGCGCAGCGCCTCGGCCGGGCCGGTGCCCTCGAGCATGGACTCGCCCATGGCGTCGAGGGCGGCCCGGATGTCGTACGGCGGGGCGAGCGGATCCGGTCCGTCGTTGTAGGGCCCGTACCGGTATCCGGCCACGGTGACCTCTTTTCTCGCTGAACTACGTACGGTAGGTCGACGTCCCGTCGGAGACGTCCTTGGACAGCCGCCGCATGAGGTACAGCCCCTCCAGGGCGAACTCCAGGGCGGCCGCCGCGTGTCCGGGCGACTCGCCCTCCATGCCGAGGCTCTCCAGGATCTTCGACAGGCCGGTGACCGGCCCGATGCGGTGCAGCAGCTCCGCGGCCGGCACCATCTCGCCGGAGTCGACGGTGGCGCCGCGGTCGAAGCGGTCCAGCAGGCCGTTCAGGTCGGCCGCCCCGAGCATGCGCCGCCAGGTGTCGGACGTGGCGCGGCGCAGCAGGTGCGCGAGCACCTCCTCCTCGCGACCCTCCTCGCTGACCTCGAACTCCACCTTGCCCAGCAGAGTAGGCACGATGGTCGGCAGGTCGCACACGCGCGCCACCGGCTGGTCCTCGCCGGCGACGGCGCCGCGGCGCAGCGCGGAGGCGGCGACGGTCTCGGTGCCGGCGATGGAGAACCGCGCGGACACCCCGGAGCGGGCGTCGACCGCCGGCGACTCGCGTACGAGCCGGGTGAACCTGGCGATGACCTCCATCAGGTGCGTGGGTACGGCCGCGGTGACCTGCGCCTCCTGGCCGATCAGCACCAGCTCGTCGTCGAGGTCGAGCGGGTAGTGAGTACGGATCTCGGCGCCGAAACGGTCCTTCAGCGGCGTGATGATGCGGCCGCGGTTGGTGTAGTCCTCGGGGTTGGCGCTGGCCACCAGCAGGACGTCGAGCGGCAGCCGCAGGGCGTACCCGCGGATCTGCACGTCGCGCTCCTCCAGCACGTTGAGCAGCGACACCTGGATCCGCTCGGCCAGGTCGGGCAGCTCGTTGACGCAGAAGATGCCGCGGTTGGTGCGCGGCACCAGGCCGTAGTGCACGGTCTCCGGGTCGCCGAGTGTGCGGCCCTCCGCGACCTTGATCGGGTCGATGTCCCCGATGAGGTCGCCCACGCTGGTGTCGGGGGTGGCGAGCTTCTCGCCGTACCGGTCGTCGCGGTGCTTCCACGCGATCGGCAGGTCCTCGCCCTGCTCGGCGAGCAGCCGCCGGCAGCGTACGCAGACCGGGGCGTACGGGTGGTCGTTGATCTCACAGCCCTCGACCACCGGCGTCCACTCGTCGAGCAGCCCGCCGAGGGTGCGGATCAGCCGGGACTTGCCCTGGCCGCGTTCGCCGAGGAGCACGAGGTCGTGCCCGGCGATGAGGGCGCGCTCCAGGTGGGGGAGCACCGTCTCCTCGAACCCGACGATGCCGGGGAAGCGCGGCTCGCCGCTTCTGAGGCGGGCGAGCAGGTTGTCGCGGATCTCGTCCTTCACCGGCCGGTGGACATGACCAGTGGCGCGGAGTTCGCGAAGTGTCGTAGGTCGCGTGTTCACTGTCCTCTATCGCTTCTTGTTCGTGGCCGGCCGAAGGAGTGATCGCATCTCGCCGCCCACCCCGCTCGCCGCGTCAGCTGGCTCGTAGGTCTCTCGGCTCGCTCGTGTTCCGTTCGACACTATGCCCGGATTTTCATATCCGCATCCAAGGGGGCCCCGCGCCGCGCCCGGCGGTGTGGTGGGTTCGTCGGCGCGGGTGGACCGGGTACACCGGCTGTGAACACCTCTCTGGCCTACACCGGACGGCGCGAAGGGGCGCCGTGGCCGGGCCGGGAATCCTCAATACGCTGTGGTAGACCGTAAGGAATCGGTTCAAGGGAGGCGAGGCAGTGTCACGGTTCGGCGATGGTCTGGCCGTCGGCCCGGATCTGGTCGCGGCCGCGGACTCCGCTGTGGCGCAGGCTCGCCTGCCACTCGACGGCCCGCCCGACCTCGTCTTCGTCTTCGTGTGCGCGCAGGCCCCGGACGCGGTCGAAAGAGCGGCACGGCGGGCGATGGAGGTCGCGGGCACGCCCAACGTGATCGGCTGCGGCGCACCCGGCGTCATCGGCGGCAACCACGGCGTCGAGGACTCCAGCGCGGTCAGCGCGTGGGCCGCCCGGCTGCCCGAGGCGCGCATCGAGCCGTTCCGGCTGGAGACGCTGAAGTTCCCCGGTGAGGACCCGGAGGCGGCGCAGCGGCTGGCCGTGGTCGGCATGCCCCAGACCAGCGACGACGACGTGGTCGCGGTCCTGCTGGCCGATCCCTACAGCTTCCCGGTCGACGCCTTCGTGGAGCGGTCCGGCGAAGTACTTCCAGGACTTCCTCTCGTCGGCGGGCTGGCCACCGGGCAGGGCGGGCGCGGCACCGCGCGGCTCTTCGCGGACGGCGAGATCGTCGACTCCGGCGCGGTCGGCGTGCTGCTCGGCGGCTCGGTGATGACCACGACGCTGGTCAGCCAGGGTGCACGCCCCGTCGGGCCGGCCATGGCGGTCACCAGGGCCGAGGACAACGTGCTGTACGAGCTCGCCGGTTCGCCCGCGCTGACCAAGCTCGAAGAGGTCGTCGCCGAGCTGCCGGACAAGGAGCGCGAGCTGATCGAGACCGGCCTGCTGATCGGCGTCGCGATGGACGAGTACGCCGACGAGCACGAGCGCGGCGACTTCCTCGTCCGCGGTGTCATCGGCGCCGACCCCGAGGCGGGCGCGCTCGCCACCGGCGACGTGATCGAGGTCGGCCGTACGGTGCGTTTCCAGGTCCGTGACGCCGGAGCGGCCGACGAGGACCTCACGCTCCTGCTCGGTGACCTGGGTCTCGAGCCGGTCGAGGGCGCGCTGCTGTTCTCGTGCACCGGCCGTGGCCGCGCGATGTTCCCCAACTCCGACCACGACGTCCGCCTGATGCGCAGCATGCTCGGCACGTCGGGGATCGGCGGGTGCTTCGCCGCCGGTGAGATCGGACCGGTCGCGGGCCGCAACCACGTGCACGGCTTCACCGCGTCGATCCTGGCGTTCGGGCCGGGCGCCGAAAGGGGGGCCTCCTGACCTCGGCCACCGGACCTCATGACCTGGAGGAGCGATAACGGCTCGGCAAGGGGAGCGGCGGACAATGAAAGACAGGGCGGTGCACCGGTGAACGCTTCCGTCCTCGCGATCGACGTCGGCGGCACCAAGATGGCCGCCGCGCTGGTGGAGCCCGGTGGGCGCGTCGGCGCGTACGAGCGCATCATCACGCCGCAGGCGCCGCACGTCGACTCCGAGGGCCTGTGGCGCACCCTCCTGGCGCTGATCGAAAAGCTGCCCGTCGAGCGTCTCGCCGGAGTGGGTGTGGGATGCGGCGGGCCGATGGCGTGGCCCTCGGGTGAGGTCTCGCCGCTCAACATGCCGGCGTGGCATGCGTTCCCGCTGCGTGAGCGCCTCAGCGAGCTCTTCCCCGGCCTGCCGGTACGCGTGCACAACGACGCCGTCGCCGTCGCCGTCGGCGAACACTGGCGCGGTGCCGGGCGCGGCCGGCCCAACGTCCTCGGCATGGTCGTCTCCACCGGCGTCGGAGGCGGGCTCATCCTGGGCGACCGGATCATCGACGGCAAGAGCGGCAACGCTGGGCACATCGGGCATGTGATTGTCGACCCGGACGGACCGGCCTGCGAATGCGGCGGCCGCGGCTGCCTGGAGGCGATCGCGCGCGGACCCGGGCTCTCGGCCTGGGCCAGAGAGCAGGGCTGGACCGGCGAGACCGGCAAGGAGCTCGCGCACGACGCGGCCCGCGGACATCCGGTCGCGGTGCGCGCGATGAACCGCGCCGGCTGGGCGCTGGGCGTGGCGATCGCTTCGGCGACCCATCTGTGCGACCTCGACGTCGTCGCGGTCGGGGGTGGGCTCTCCCAGGCGGGGCCGCTGCTGTTCCGCCCGCTGGAGGACACCTTCCGCGCGCATGCCCAGATGGACTTCGCCCGCGAGGTGCGCGTCGTACCGGCCGCGCTCGGGCAGATGGCGGGCCTGGTCGGCGCGGCCGCGTTCATCTTCGGCGCCGACCGATACTGGACCGGCGACTGACTCACGCCCCCCGGCGAACCTGGCGCGTCTGGTGCCGCCGGAGCCGTTTCATCCCGCGGAGCGCCTGGCGCCCGTAGGCGGCCGCCGGCGGCACGCCCGCGGGCCCGGTGGGGCGGGCGAACGGGCCGTACCCCGGCCTGGGCGGCCGTGGGAGACTCTCAACCATGAGTGGCACCGTCAGCATCGATGACATCCGCGCGGCCCGTGAGCTGCTGCGGGACGTCACCGTGACAACGCCGATCCTCGAGTCCCGGTCACTGTCGTCCAAGATCGGCGGACCGGTCCACCTCAAGTGCGAGAACCTCCAGCGCGCCGGTTCGTTCAAGTCCCGCGGGGCGTACGTCCGCATCGCGCGGCTCACCGACGAGGAGAGGGCGCGCGGCGTCGTCGCCGCGAGTGCGGGCAACCACGCTCAGGGCGTCGCGCTCGCCGCCCGGCTGCTCGGCAGCAAGGCGGTCGTCTTCATGCCCGCCGGTGCCCCCCTGCCCAAGGTCGTGGCCACCCGCGCGTACGGCGCCGAGGTCGTCTTCGAGTCCGCCGGTGTGGACGCGTGCCTCGACGCCGCGAACGCCTATGCCGAGAAGACCGGCGCGGTCTTCATCCATCCGTTCGACCATCCCGACGTGGTGGCCGGGCAGGGCACCGTCGGCCTGGAGATCATCGAGCAGTGCCCCGACGTCCGTACGATCCTGGTCGGCGTCGGCGGAGGCGGGCTGATCTCCGGGATCGCCGCCGCCGTCAAGGCCGTACGCCCGGACGTGCGGGTGGTCGGCGTACAGGCGGAGCGGGCCGCGGCCTTTCCCCCCTCGCTCGCGGCGGGCCGGCCGATCATGGTCGAGCCGTCCGCCACGATGGCCGACGGGATCTCCGTCGGCCGTCCGGGCGACCTCACCTTCGAGATGGTCTCCAAGCTCGTCGACTCCGTGGTGACCGTGTCGGAAGAATCCCTGTCCGAGGCGATGGTCAACTGCCTGGAGCGATCCAAGCAGGTCGTCGAGCCGGCCGGAGCGGTCGGCGTCGCCGCGCTGCTCGACCGGCCGCAGGAGTTCGAGGCGCCGGTCGTCACCGTGCTCTCCGGCGGCAACATCGACCCGCTGCTCTTGGCCAAGGTGCTGCGGCACGGCCTGGCCGTCGCCGGCCGCTACCTGGTGTTCCGCGCACGGCTGCGGGACCACCCGGGTGCCCTGGTCGACCTGCTCAGCGAGCTCGCCGAGATGGAGGTCAACGTGCTGGACGTCGTACACGAGCGCGTCGCCGCCCGGCTCAACGTCGACGAGGCCGAGGTGCTGCTGCACCTGGAGACCCGTGGTCCGGAGCACTGCGACGAGGTGCTCGGCCGGCTGCGCCGAGAGGGTTACACCCTCAGCTTCAGCTGATCCGCGCCCGCCTTGAGGAAAGGCGGCGGGATTGATGTGAAGTATTCCCTTGAGCGATGACATCGACCCCAGTAGCGTCCGAAAGACTTATGTGACCCCGAAGTTGTCGTAGCCCATTGATAGACAGCGGGGATGCATCTTTCTGTCCCGTGGGGGACGTCATGTCAGACATGATCATCGCCGAAGGCCTGGTCAAGCATTACGGCAAGGTCACCGCGCTCGACGGTGTCGACCTTTCCGTTCCGGCCGGCACGGTTCTGGGTCTTCTGGGCCCCAATGGCGCCGGCAAGACCACCGTCGTGCGCATTCTCACCACGCTTCTGCGCCCGGACACGGGCCATGCGACCGTCGCCGGGCACGATGTGCTCCGCGATCCGGGCGCCGTCCGCAAGGTCATCGGGCTCTCGGGGCAGTACGCGGCGGTGGACGAATACCTCACCGGCCGGGAAAACCTGGACATGGTCGGGCGGCTCTACCACCTCGGCGCCAAGGCGTCCCAGGCGCGCGCCGCCGAGCTGCTGGACGAGTTCGACCTGACCGACGCCGCGGACCGGGTGGCCAAGACCTACTCCGGCGGCATGCGCCGGAGGCTCGACCTCGCCGCGAGCCTCGTGGCCAGGCCGCAGGTCATCTTCCTGGACGAGCCGACCACCGGCCTGGACCCGCGCGGCCGCCTCGGCATGTGGGACGTCATCCGCAAGCTGGTCCGCGAGGGCGCGACCCTCCTGCTGACCACCCAATATCTCGAGGAGGCCGACGCGCTCGCGGACGACATCGCCATCATCGACAGCGGCAGGCTGATCGCCCAGGGCTCGGCCGACGAGCTGAAGGCCCAGGTCGGCGGTGAGCGCGTGGAGCTGGTCGTCGCCGACCGGTCCGAGGTGCCCAAGGCGGTCGCCGCGCTGGCCCCCCTGGCGACCGCCGAGCCGGTCGTCGACGAGGACACCCACGTGGTGACCGTCCAGGTCAGCGGCGGCACCCGCGCGCTGGCCGACGTCGTACGCGAGCTCGACTCGGCCGGTGTCGTGGCGCAGGACCTCGCGCTCCGCCGCCCGACCCTCGACGAGGTCTTCCTGTCCCTGACCGGCCACGCCGCCGAGGAGGAATCATGAGCCTCACCTACGCCCTCAGCGACTCGGTGGTGATCACGAGACGCCATCTGAAGCACACCACGCGCATCCCGGAGCTGCTGTTCTTCTCGATCATGCAGCCCATCATGTTCATCCTGCTGTTCACGGTGGTCTTCGCGAACGCGATCAAGATCCCGGGCATGGACTACAAAAACTTCATGATGCCCGCGATCTTCGTGCAGACCATGGCGTTCGCCACGGCAGGCACGGCCGCCGGCTTCGCCGACGACCTGCACAAAGGGCTGATCGACCGGTTCAGGTCGCTGCCGATGGCGCGCTCGGCGGTCCTCATCGGCCGGCTGGTGGCCGAGGCCGCACGCAACACACTGACCCTGTTCATCATGGTCGGCGCGGGATACGCGGTCGGCTTCCGCTTCCAGAACGGCTTCCTGCCGGCGCTCGGCGGCATCGTGCTGCTGATCGCGTTCGCCTTCGCGTTCTCCTCGATCGGCACGGTGATCGGGCTGGGCGTCAAGACGGTCGAGGCGGCCCAGATGGCCGGCATGATCTGGATCTTTCCGCTGACGTTCCTGAGCAACGGCTTCGTCCCCATGACGAGCCTGCCCGGCTGGTTGCAGGGGATCGTCCGCTACAGCCCGGTGACGGCGATGAACAACGCGCTGCGCGCGATGTTCTACGGGCACGGGCAGGCGCTCGCCGCGCCGGCGCTGCGGTCCGTCCTCTGGATCGCCGGCATCTCCCTGGTCTTCCTCGTCCTGGGCGTCCGCCAGTACAAAAAGGCCGCCGGCTGATCGCACCTGTACGTTCACCGGCTCCATCCGCTGGAGCCGGTGACCGGCCTCGTCTCGTCGGCGGGCCGTTCGACGGCGCGGCCCTCGTACTGGGTCGACAGGACGATGTGGGAGTTCATCTCACCGTGCCGGCCGAGGCGTTCGAGCAGTCCCTCCAGGTGCGGCATGGACGCCACCCGTACCCTCAGCATCGAGCACGAGTCGCCGCTCAGCTTGTGCACCTCGGTGACCTCGGGAAATTCCTCGGCGGTCGTGTTCTTGAGCAGGCAGCTCCCGAGCGCACACCGCAGCTGCACGAACGCCGTCAGCGGCAGACCGGCCTTGGTCGCGTCGACGCGTGCGCCGTAGCCGGTGATGACGCCGGACTCCTCCAGCCGGCGCACGCGTTCGGCGACTGCGGGCGCGGACAGGTTCACCCGGCGGGCGAGCCTGTTGTACGAGAGCCGCCCGTCGCGCTGCAACTCGGCGAGGATGTGCCAGTCGATCGAATCCAGCGATCTGTCCATGGGCGAACTCTCGCGCGGTATCGCCTTTCGAACAATAACTTTCGCGGCCGATGACCCGAGATCCACCCATTCAATGCGAGAAGCGGCGTTCTTAGTGTCGACGCATGCATATCTCACAGGTAAATCGCCTGGCGGCCACGGCACGTCCACCGGGCATGACGGCACTCTTCTCGGGCGCCGCGCTCATGAACGCTGCCATGGCCGTGGCGAGTTCCGTGAGCACCATCGTCGCCGGCGACCGGTTCGGCGCACGCTGGGCCGCGATCCCGAACACCGCGGGCATCGTCGGCACCGGCATCGGCGCACTGGCGCTGACCTGGCTGATGAACCATCACGGCCGCCGGACCGGCCTGCTGTCCGGCTACCTGGCCTCAGCGTGCGGGGCCGTACTGGCGACCACCGCGGTGGCGGCACGTGACGTCGCCGCGCTGAGCGCCGGAATGCTGCTGCTGGGGCTCGGCAACGCCGGGGCCCAGCTCTCGCGCTACGTGGCGGCCGACCTGTACCCGGCTGAACGACGAGGCTTCGCGATCAGCACGGTCGTGTGGGCGGGCGCCGTAGGAGCCGTCGGCGGCCCGCTGCTGCTCGGCCCGTCGAGCGAGATCGCGACAAGCCTGGGCTGGACCGGGCCGGCCGGCCCGTACCTGTTCGTCTCCCTGGCCACCCTGGGAGCCGCACTCGCAGCCGCCGTCGGTGGCACCTCAGCACGCACCACCGCCACACCGGCAGCCGTGGCGACCTGCGGGACCGGCGACGCGGAGGGCACGGGCGGTGGGGTGTCCGGGGCCGACGCTGGTGTTTCGGCGGGTCGTCCGGCCCAGGAGATGGCGGGCAGGGTCGTGGGTGGTGAGCGCGTGGCGGGCCATGCCGTCCTGGCCGGTGGTGTGCCGGGCTTGGCGGGCGATAGTCCTGTGGGCGCGGAGTCTCGTGGTGCGTCGATGGGTGCGGGAGGTTCCGTTCAGGGCCCGGCGGGTGGGGCCGTGGGTGGTGAGGGTGTGGCCGGCCATGCCGTCCTGGCCGATGGTGTGCCAGGCTTGGCGGACGGTGCTCCCGCCGGTGTCGCCGCGTCTCGTGTGCGGTTTCGGGAGGTGGCGCGTGCCTCTGGGGCGGCGTTGGCCGTCATGGTCACCGCGCAGGTGGTCATGGTGGCCGTCATGACCGCGGCGCCGCTGGACATGCATATGCATGGTCAGGGACTGGGTGCGGTGGGCATGACGCTGTCCGCGCACACGCTCGGCATGTTCGCGTTCTCTCCGCTGACCGGGCGGCTGCTCGACAGGGTCGGCTCCCGTCCCGTCATGGCCGCGGGGCTTGTCGTGCTGGCGGTCGCGACGGTCCTTGCCGCGACCACGCCCGAGAGCAACGCCCCGCTACGTACGGGCGCGCTGTTCCTGCTCGGTTTCGGCTGGAACCTCTGCTTCGTCGGCGGAAGCGGGCGACTGGCCGCCGGTCTGCCGGACTCGGCTCGGGCGAATGTCGAGGGTGCGGTCGACGCGGCGGTCTGGAGCATCGCGGCGGCGGCCAGCCTGGCCTCCACGGCCGTCCTGTCGGCCGGCGGATACGCGGTACTCGCGTGGGCCGCCTGCGCGCTCACCGCCCTGCCCGCCGCGCTGCTTCTCCGGACCGAAGCGTCGTAGCCCGATGCGTCTGGGGCGGCACCGCACGCATCCCATGGCCGGCGGACATCTGAACACCCGGGCGGTCGGCCGCGGCGAAGGCCGCCCGCCCTGTCGGCCGCAGGGATGGTGGTGCTCCAGGGCCGTCTCCAAGTCCCGCCCGTGGTGCCCGGGCGGTGCCTCGCAAGGCGGAAGAGGGAACCTGCCCCGTGTCGGCCGGCGGCCGTCGGCCGCGACAATGCGGACCGGCGCCACCCATGGACCAGCGGCGTCGACGCCCGACAGCCCGCGGCGTCGGCAGGCAGCGCGCGGTAGGACGGCGAGACAGGTCTAGGCGTGGTCGACGAGTTCGCGGACGCCTGATTCGCGGGCGCAGTGGGCGCAGCAGAAAAAGCGGTCGCCGGCTTCGACGCCGTGGCCGACGATGCGGCACTGGCAGTGCTCGCAGATCGGCGCCATGCACTGGATCGCGCACTCGAACGAATCGAACACATGCACGGCGCCCTGGGCGTGCACCTCGAATGACATGCCGTAGTCGTTACCGCAGACCTCACACGTGGCCACAATTCCCCCCAAAAACGTCCCAACGATGGTCACCAACAAGCCTTCCCCCGACCGCGCCCGCTGATGTCGCAGGTGAGGGACTCGACCTGCGAAAACGAAACGTCCCCGGCCGCTCGGCCGGGGACGTCTCGTGAACGCGGGTGATCAGAGCTTCGGCTTGCCCTCGGTGTACAGCCACGTCTGGAACAGCGGCCGCAGGTCCTTGTGCGTGTAACGCTGCGCGAAGGACGTGAACTGCGCGGTCGTGTCGTTGCCATAGCGGTGCTGTGCCGGCCACGCCTTGACCAGGGCGAAGAACGCCTTGTCCCCGATCGCCTTACGCAGCTGGTGCAGCGTCATCGCGGCCCGGGTGTAGACCAGGTCGTCGAAGATGTGGTCACGGCCTGGGTCGGCGACCTTGCCGGTCCAGTCCGTGCCGCTCGAGGCGTAGGCGGCGTCGAAGTGCTGCTGCGCCGTCTGGCCGCCGTGCTGCTCGCTGTAGAGCCACTCGGTGTAGGTCGCGAAGCCCTCGTTCAGCCAGATGTGCTGCCATACGTACGGCGTGGCGTCGTCGCCGAACCACTGGTGGCCGAGCTCGTGGGACAGGAGAGTGGCCGATGGCAGGGCGCCGGCCGAACGACGCGCGTACACCGGGCGCGTCTGGGTCTCCAGGGAGTAGCCGACGGTCGGGGCGAGCACGCTGATGCCGCCGGTCGAGGAGAACGGGAAGCGCCCGTAGATCCCCTGCTCCCAGTCGATCACGTCGGCCGTGGCTTTGTTGAAGTCGTCGGCGGCCGTGGGCGAGGTGACCGACGCGGGGTCGACGGCGGTGATGTTGCGCAGGCCGGTGGAGGTCCGTGTGTCGCGGACGTCGTAGTTGCCGATCGCCATCAGCACGAGCTCGCTCGCCGTCGGCTGCCGGTCGATCCAGCGGAAGGTGGTGTTCGCCCCCTGGGTCCGCTGGCCGGCCGGGTCGCCGTTGGCCAGGACCTTCAGGCCGTTCGGCACGGTGACGGTGAAGTCGTACGTCGCCTTGTCGTGGGTGGTGTCATTGACCGGGTACCAGGTCGCCGACCCGAACGGCTGTGACAGCGCGACCGCGCCGTCGTGCGTCGCGATCCAGCCCGAGATGCCCAGCGCCGGGTCGTTGATCAGCTGCGGCACGCCGGAGTAGGCGACGTCGACGGTGAACTGCCGTCCCTGTGCGATGCCGTGGTCCGGCGTGATGACCAGCTCCTGGGCACCGGTCCGCGTGTACGCGGCCTTGCGGCCGTCGACGGTGAGCTTGCTGATCTTCAGCGGCCCGAGGAAGTCGAAGTCGAACCGGGACAGGTTCTGAGTGGCCCGAGCGGTGATCTTCGCCGTGGCGTCGATGGCCTTGGTGCCCGGGTCGTACTTCACCGAAAGGGAGTAGTGCTGGGCGTCGTAGCCGCCGTTCCCCATGTCGGGGAAGTACGGGTCGCCGGCACCGGGCGCGCCGGGGGTGAAGGCGCGGTGGGTACTGGCGCCCGCGGGCGCCAAGGGGGCGAGCAGGCCGATGGCGACCGCGGTAGCGGCGATCGGCAGGACTCGCGAGGTGATCCTCGCCATACAGACTCTCCCGTCGTTCAAAACGCATGCACACCTGTCACGCAGGGGAAAGCATGCTCGGCTGAATGGCCGTTTACAAGATCTGATGCGGTGCGGCGCCCACGGGTCTACCAGTTCACGGGCCGCCCCCGGTCGTACAGCCACACCTGGAACAGCCTGCGCAGATCCATCCCGGAGACCCGCTGCGCGAGCGCGATGAACTGCGCTGTCGTCGCGTTGCCGTGCCGGTGCTCGGTCGTCCAGGCCCGCAGGATCGCGAAGAACCGCTGGTCACCGACCTTTTTGCGTAGCGCGTGCAGGGTCATCGCCCCGCGGTCGTACACGGAGCGGCCGAACAGCCCCGCGCGGCCCGGATCGGCCGGGGGGACGTTCCACAGGTCGGTGCTCTGCCGCTGGGAGTAGCGGCCGTCGAACTGTTGCTGCACGGTCTGGCCCGAACCGTCCCGTTCACCCCACATCCACTCGGCGTACGTGGCGAACCCCTCATTGAGCCAGATGTCGCTCCACCGCGTCACGGTCACGCTGTCGCCGAACCACTGGTGAGACAGCTCGTGCGCGACCACCGTCGGGATCGCGGCCATGCCGGGGACGTACTCCGGCCTCGTCTGGGTCTCCAGCGCGAACTGCACCGGGGCGTCCTGGACCACCGCGCCGGTCGAGCTGAAGGGATAGGGGCCGAACAGCTTGGCCCACGCGTCGGTGACCTTCACCGTGTCGTCGTACAGGGAGTCCAGGCCGGTCGGGTCGGCCTCCCTGTCGACGGCGACGAAGACGGGCACGCCACCCGGCGTGCGGCCGGTGCGGGTCTTGAACCGGCCCACGTCGACCGTTGCCAGGTAGGTCGCCATCGGATCACGGGCCTGCCAGGTGTAGGTCGCCGACTTTCCGGACCTGGTTGTGCCGGTCAGCTCGCCGTTGGCGACCGCGGTCAGGCCGCTCGGCACCGTGACGCGGAAGCCGAACGTGGCCTTGTCCTGCGGATGATCGTTGCCGGGGAACCAGGTGTGCGCGCCGTCCGGCTCGTCACCGACGAAGATCCCGTCATCGGTGGGGATCCAGCCGTACTTTCCGAGCGCCCGGTCGGTGACCGCGACGGGGGTGCCGGAGTAGGTGACGCCCACCGTGAACCGGCCTTTGGAGATCGGCTTCGGGGGCGTGACCACCAGCTTGCCGGGCGCGCGGGTGTAGGTCGCCGGCGCGCCGCCGACCGTGACCTTGGAGACGTCGAGCCCGGTCAGGTCGAGGTCGAAGCGGCTCAGCGCCTGGGTGGCCGTGGCGGTGATCGTCGTGGTCCCGGCGAGCGAGGGCCGGCCACGCGGGGTGATCCGCAGGTCGAGGTCGTAGTGCTGGACGTCATAGCCGCCGTTGCCGCCGCCGGGCACGATCGGGTCGCCGGCGCTCGTGGCCCCGGGGGCCGCGGGGGCCGCGCGCGGGACCGCCGCGGCGGGCGCGTGGGCCTTGTCCGCGCAGGCCGTCAGGGCCGCGGAGAGGAGGGCACCGAGGAGGACGCTCGCGGTAATCGGGCGGGCACTCACCGGTCAAGAGTGGCTGGTCAGCGGCCCAAACGCCAAATCGGGGCGCCAAGGCGGCGGCTATTCCAGGTACGGATCGGGCATATCGGCGTCCGCCCGTACGACGACCGTACGTGCCACCTTGTCGTGCAGGGCCTGCCTTCGCCGGTCCCAGAGGATCCACGCGACGTCGACGAGCCCGCCGACGCCGCAGGTGGCCAAGGAGACCAGGTACGCGAACAGGAGCCGCCAGGCCGCCTGGCCGTAGCTGATCGGGCCGCCGTCGTCGGCGCGTACGACGCGGAGGCTCATCGCCCGCTTGCCGAGCGTCCGGCCCCACCTTCCGTGCTGCAGGACGTAGTAGAGGAACGCCACGACGCCGGCGATGAGGTTGGCCACCGCCTGGCGGCCCACGCTTCCCTCGTACATCGTGCGGAAGCCGAGGACCGGCGCGGTGACGATCCAGGTCCCGGCGTACACGATGAGGCCGTCGATGATCGCGGCGATCAGACGCCGCCAGCGGCCGCCGTACTCCAGGTCGGAGCCGTACCCGCCCGGACCGTAGGCGGAGGCGTACGGTCCCGCGGCCGGTCCGCCGTACGGATGCTCGGGCCAGGGGCCGGGCCCGTACGGGGACCCTTCAGGCGGAGGGGCGGGAACGGGATCGCGGCGTGTCTTCTCCGGATCCGGCCTGGGAGGTTCCGGCCGGGGCGGTTCGGTCATGCCGCAACGGTGCGCGCGGCCAGGCCGGGACAAGACGCGCCGCGCCCGGCCAGTGCCGTCCCATGGACCGCCCTTGGCGGCCCGTTGAACACGGGTCACCAAGGGCTCTCGCCCAACCGGCTCAGAGGTTGCCGCGCAGCTCCTGCTCGCGCTCGATCGCCTCGAACAGGGCCTTGAAGTTGCCCTTGCCGAAGCCGAGCGAGCCATGCCGTTCGATCAGCTCGAAGAAGACCGTCGGGCGGTCCTGCACCGGCTTGGTGAAGATCTGCAGAAGGTAGCCGTCCTCGTCGCGGTCGACCAGGATCCCGCGCCGCTGCAGCTCGTCGATGGACACCCGCACCTCGCCGATGCGCTCGCGCAGCTCGGTGTCCTCGTAGTAGGAGGCCGGGGTGTTCAGGAACTCCACACCGGCGGCGCGCATCGCGTCGACGGAGTAGAGGATGTCGTTCGTGGCCAGGGCGATGTGCTGCATGCCGGGCCCGCCGTAGAACTCCAGGTACTCATCGATCTGGGACTTCTTCTTGGCGATCGCCGGCTCGTTGAGCGGGAACTTCACCTTGCCGCGGCCGTCGGCGACGACCTTCGACATGAGCGCGGAGTACTCGGTGGCGATGTCGTCGCCGATGAACTCCTTCATGTTCGTGAAGCCCATGACGCGCTTGTAGAACTCCACCCACTCATCCATGCGGCCGAGCTCGACGTTTCCGACGCAGTGGTCGATCGCCTGGAAGTAGCGCTTCTCGCCGGGGGCGACGATCGGGTCCGCCGCGACATAACCGGGCAGGTACGGGCCGGAGTAGCCGCTCCGTTCGACCAGCGAGTGCCGGGTCTCGCCGTACGTGGCGATGGCCGCGATCACGACCTTGCCGTGCTCGTCCTCGGTGACCTGAGGGGCCTCCAGGCCGATCGCGCCGTGGGCGACCGCGTGCTCGTACGCCGCCGTCGCGTCCGGCACCTCGATGGCCAGGTCGATCGCGCCGTCACCGTGCTCGGTCACGTGTTTTCCGAGGTCGGTCCCGGCGTGCACCGCGCCCTTCAGGACGAACCGTGCGCCGCCCGACTCGAGCACGTACGCGACCTCGTCCCGGCTGCCCGTCTCCGGACCCTTGTACGCGACGCAGCGCATGCCGAAGGCGGTCGAGTAGTAGTGCGCCGCCTGCTTGGCGTTGCCCACGGCGAAGACGACGGCGTCCATGCCCTTGACCGGGAAGTCGTCTGCGCCACGCGTGTCCGCGGCGACGGCGTGCTCGTTGGCTGCGGTCGTCATGCTGCTCCTTGCGCGACAAAGTTCATTGACTCCCACAATGTCGATCCTGGCCTCAGATTGCGCAAGGGAGCTGTGAATGGGTGGACAATCTGTACAGCGAACCTTGGAGGTTACGGTGAGATCTGTACACTCTGCCCACGACTCCAGGGGGCATGAATGATCGACGACATCGACGCACGGCTGATCGAGCTACTGACCGAGGAACCGCGTATCGGCGTGCTGGAGTGCTCGCGTCGGCTCAGCGTCGCCCGCGGCACGGTGCAGGCCAGGCTCGACCGGCTGCAGGAGCGTGGTGTGATCCGGGGCTTCGGGCCCGAGGTCGACCCGGCCGCCCTCGGCTACCAGGTCACCGCGTTCGTGACGCTGGAGATCCGGCAGGCGGGCGGCCACGACGCGGTCGCCAAGCGCCTGGCCGCCATCCCCGAGGTAATCGAGGTGCACACGATCACCGGCGGGGGCGACATGCTCTGCCGCATCGTCGGACGCGGCAACCAGGACCTGCAGCGGGTCATCGACCTGATCGTCGATGTGGAGGGGGTGCGGCGGGCCTCCACCGTGATAGCGCTGGCGACCCCGGTGCACCAGCGGACCCTGCCGCTGGTGCGCGCGGCGGCACGTACGTGAGAAAGCCGGTCAGCTGCCGGCGTACGGCGTGGCGTCGATGACCTCAACGGCCATGCTGCGTCCGTTGGGCAGCGTGTACTTGGCCTTCTCACCGACCTTCTTGCCGTTGATCGCCGAACCGAGCGGCGACTTGGGGGAGTAGACGTCGATCGGGGCGCCACTCTCCTCGCGGGAGGCCAGGAGGAAGGTGACCTCCTCGTCATCACCCGCGAACTGCACGGTGACGGTCATCCCGGGCCCGACCACTCCTTCGGTGCGCGGGGCCTCGCCGACGCGGGCGTTGAGCAGGATCTGCTGAAGCTGGAGGACTCGGCCCTCCTGCTTGCCCTGCTCTTCCTTTGCCGCGTGATAACCGCCGTTCTCTTTCAGGTCACCTTCGTCGCGGGCGGCCTCGATCTTGGCGGCGATCTCGATTCGGCCATCGCCCGTGAGGTAATCCAGCTCCTGCTTGAGCCGGTCGTACGCCTCCTGGGTCAGCCAGGTGACGTTGGCGTCGCGGGTCTCGGTCACGGGTACTCCTCATCCACGTGAAGTGCGGCCGTAGAACTCTCAAGGCTACCGGCATTCAAACGTGAAGTAGCCAGCGCAAGAGAGCTTTGTGTCGTTATGACGTTCTTGTTTGTTCCCCCTAGGAGAGCCGGTATTAACCTGTCCGGCACTCTTGAACATCCACCGCGGTCGCCCGCGACGTGGTGGGCACCTCCTGGCGCCGATCCACGTTTCCCGTTCCGGGGGGCACGGACACCTCGACCCGCCCCACCTCCGCGTGCTCGGTGTCGTACGCGATCAGCGCGCAGTGAACGTCGTCGCCCTTCGCTTTGCCGATCTCATAGCGCACGTTGACCGAACGGTCGGTGAGCTGCCAGGACACGATCTCTGGGCTGATGGTCGGGTCGCCGTCGGTGTGCGTGTTGATGATCGCCCAGCCGACTGCACAGATCGCCACGAACACCCCGATGACGGTGTAAGCCACCCAGTCTCGCTTCTTGCCGGTAGTGGTCGTGGTCAAGGGGAATCTCCGTGCGGGGCGTGGTTGTTCTCAGGGAGAATCATGCTTCGCGGGGTGGCCACGGTTGATCCGAGGCCGCACCGGATGGATACGACCTTACGCTCACGGGGAGCCCGAGTTGTCCGAGACCACGACGTGCCGCGAACCACTACGTCTGATGGCCGTGCACGCCCACCCGGACGACGAGTCCAGCAAGGGTGCCGCCACCATGGCGCGTTACGCCGCCGAGGGAGTGGAGGTGCTCGTGGTCACGTGCACCGGCGGTGAGCGCGGCGACATCCTCAACCCGGCCATGGACCGGCCGGAGATCAAGGCCGATCTTCCGGCGGTGCGCATGGAGGAGATGGCCGAGGCGCGCCGGATTCTCGGCGTCGAGCAGCAGTGGCTGGGCTTCGTCGACTCGGGGCTGCCCGAGGGCGACCCGCTCCCGCCGCTCCCGGAGGGCTGCTTCGGCCTGCAGCCGCTCGAGGTCGCCAGCGAGCCCCTCGTACGCGCGGTGCGGGAGTTCCGTCCGCATGTCGTGCTCACCTACGACGACAACGGCGGTTACCCTCACCCCGACCACATCATGACCCACAGGGTGTCGGTGGAGGCGTTCGAGGCGGCCGGCGATCCCGATCGGTACCCGGGCACCGGAGCCCCCTGGCAGCCGCTGAAGCTCTACTACCACATGACCTTCCACCACGACCGGTTCATCGCCGAGCACAAGGCGATGATCGACGCCGGGCTCGAGTCGCCGTACGCGGAGATGCTCCAGCGCTGGGAGGACCGCCCGATGAAGTGGGAGATCACGACCAAGGTGCCGTGCGCCGACTACTTCGAGGTACGCGACCGGGCGCTCATCGCGCACGCGACGCAGATCGACCCGAACGGCCCCTTCTTCGCCTGCCCGACCGACCTCAAGCGCAAGGCATGGCCCACCGAGGACTACCATTTGGCACGTTCGCTGGTGGATACCGAACTGCCGGAGGACGATCTGTTCGCCGGCGTCCACGAGGTCCAGGAAAAGGTATGCCTGCCATAACGGTTCTCGCGGTCAACGAAGACCAGGTCACTCCCGGGGTCACCGCGTTCCTCATCGTCGCCGCCCTGGGCGTCACGCTCTTCTTCTTGGTCCGCTCGATGAACAAGCAGATCAGCCGCATCGAGGCGCCCAGCGAGGAAGACCTTCGCCAGGCCGACTGGGAGCGGCGGCGAGCCGAGACCGGCGAACAGCCGGAGCAGGCCGAGCGCGCCGCCCAGCCCACGCAGCCCGAAGGTCAGGCCGACCAGAGCGAGACGTGACCGCGGAGTCTCTCGCGGAAGCGGGCGATCACCGCTCCGGCGAGGATCACGGCGAGTCCCGCGACGGCGTCCGCGATGTAGTGGTTGGCCGTGCCGACCACGACGGTGAACATGAAGACGGGGTACACGGCGCCGAGCACCTGTAGCCAGCGCCAGGTCGCGGTGCGCGCGACCTGCCAGCCGCACCACGCCGCCCAGCCGACATGCAGTGAGGGCATGGCGGCGAACTCGTTCGTCAGGCCGGCCATGCCTTTGGGCGCGCTGGCCGCGCCGGCCCACCATCCCCAGCCGTCGTACTTCGCGAGCGTGTCGACGAAGCCGGGCATCATGCGCGGTGGTGCGGTGGGGAACAGCCAGAACCCGACCAGGCCGATCAGCGTCGCGGTGATCAGGGCCGTACGCGCTCCGCGATAGCGCTCCGGATGGCGTCGCCACAGCCAGACCAGCACGATCGGCGTCACCAGGTAGTGCAGCGTCGCGTACGCGAATGACATCGGCACGCCCAGGAACGGGGTGGCCGAAACCGCGTGGTTGATCGGCACCTCCTCCGCGACGTGGAGGGCGCGTTCGAGGTCGAGCACGCGGTGGGCGTTCGCGAACGCCTCGCCGTGCCCGGCGGCGACCAGCAGCCGCACACCGTCGTACATGAGATACATGACCCAGAGCAGGAAGACCTCACGCCACCACCGCGGCCTGACCTTGGCTTCGGGCGCGGAGATGGTCGGAGCCGGTGCCAGCCGGCTCATACCGGACATGCCCTCGTCACCACTGCGGCCCCCTCCGCCGGGCCCCCCTGGCGGAGGAGCCTTACTTCCATCAAATTATATATGTGTAATCTGCATCTAAAACGGCCGGAACAGGACGCTGTATCCCCGAGGAACACGGCGTGTCACCCCTGGTGCCCCTGTCGCACTTCGGGGCATAACGCCCAGGACGCGGGTGGTGTTCCTCCAGACCTTCATCAGGGCACGTTCAGGTAGTCCTCAACTCCGCAGGCCAGGATGGAACAGTGAGCGAAGCGCGACTACTCGTGGTCGAGGACGAACCCAACATTCTGGAACTCCTGTCGGGCAGCCTCCGCTATGCGGGGTTCGAGGTCGTCACCGCGACCGGCGGCGGCGATGCCGTACAGGTGGCTCTGCAACGCCGCCCTGACCTCATCGTGCTCGACGTGATGCTGCCCGACATGGACGGTTTCGACGTCATCCGGCGGCTGCGCGGAGGCGGGGCGCACATCCCGGTGCTGTTCCTGACCGCGAGAGACGCCACCCAGGACAAGATCCGCGGGCTGACCCTCGGCGGCGACGACTATGTGACCAAGCCCTTCAGCCTCGAAGAGGTCATCGCCCGCATCCGCGCCGTACTCCGCCGTGCCTCAGGCGGGCCGGCCGAGGCGCCGCCGCGGCTGAGCTTCGCCGACCTGGAGCTGGACGAGGAGAGCCACGAGGTGTGGCGCTCCGGCAAGCCCATCCAGCTGTCGCCGACGGAGTTCAAGCTGCTGCGTTACTTCATGACCAACGCCAACCGCGTGCTGTCCAAGGCGCAGATCCTCGACCACGTCTGGGACTACGACTTCCGCGGCGACACGGGAATCGTGGAGTCCTACGTCTCGGTGCTGCGCCGCAAGCTCGACAAGCTCGGCCCCCGCCTGATCCACACCCTGCGCGGGGTCGGCTACGTACTGCGCCTGCCACCGGAGCAGTAATGCCGTCCTGGGTGACCCGCCTGTCCTCGCGGACCCCGCTGCGGATCAAGCTCATCGCCGCCTCACTGGCGCTGGTGGCGCTGGCGCTGGTCGCGGTGAGCGTGGCGAGCGTCTCGGCGATGCGCGGGTACCTGCTGGACAAGACCGACCGGCAGCTCACGGGCGTGGCGCGCATCATGGCCCGCGCGATCACCCAGCCCGGAGCGTTCCAGACCAAGGTGCCGGTGACCGGGCAGTTCGTCTACCAGGTACGCGACTCGACGGGAAAGACCGTCGCGAGCTCGCCGCAGTCGATCTGGCGTGACCCCGAGCCCGAGCCCATCATCCCGCAGGACCCGAACTGGCTGGCCGCGCATGCGGAGAAGGCCGTCACGGTGAACGCGCGGTCCGGCGACATGCGATGGCGCATCCACGTCGAGCCCGTGGACGGCGGATACGTGGTCGTGGGCACGGACCTGGGCGACGTCGCGCGTACGGCGGGGAGGCTCGTCGGGGTCGAGATCGTCGTCGGCAGCATCGTCCTGGTGCTCGTCGCGGGACTCGGCGTCGCGATCGTGCGCGCCAGCCTGCGCCCGCTGGTCAACATCGAGAACACGGCCGAGGCCATCGCCGCAGGCGACCTGTCCCGCCGGGTGCCGGACGCCGACCCGCGTACGGAGGTCGGACGGCTGGGCAACGCGCTGAACGGCATGCTCACCCAGATCGAGACGGCGTTCCACGCCCAGTCGCGGTCGGAGGCGACCGCACGCGAGTCGGAGGGGCGGATGCGCCGCTTCGTCGCCGACGCCAGCCACGAGCTGCGCACCCCGCTGAGCGTGATCCGGGGTTTCGCCGAGTACTACCGCCAGCGTGAGGACGTCCCTCCGGACGAGCTGGACCGGCTGATCGGCCGGGTCGAGGACGAGGCGGCACGGATGGGCATCCTCGTCGACGACCTGCTGCTGCTCGCCCGGCTCGACCAGCAGCGGCCGCTGGCGCAGCTTCCCGTCGACCTGCTCGCGCTGGCCGCCGACTCCGTACAGGACGCTCGTGTCGTGGACGGCGAGCGGGAGATCACGCTGTCGGTGCGCAGCGGCTCGGCCTTCATCGTGACCGGCGACGAGGTACGCCTCCGTCAGGTCATCGGCAACCTGGTCAACAACGCGCTACGGCACACGCCGGCGGGGACTCCTGTCGAGGTCGTCGTGCGGTCCGGGATGCTCGGCGACTCGCCGGCGGCCGTACTCGAGGTCGTCGACAGCGGACCGGGCATGCCGGCCGAACAGGCCGAGCGGGTGTTCGAGCGGTTCTACCGCGCCGACCCGGCGCGCAGCCGGGGCGGCACCGGGCTCGGGCTGGCGATCGTGGCCGGGCTGGTGGAGGCGCACGGCGGCTCGGTGAGCGTGGACACCGCCCCGGGCGAGGGCGCGACGTTCCGCGTCCTCCTGCCGCTGGACCCGGACGCCATCGAGGCCGACCCGATCGACCCGATCGAGTCCGCGCATTCCTAGCGCTCGCGCGTCCCTGGCGCCCGCGCGGCGTGGGGGCGGCGGTCCTTAACACTTGTCCGTCTTTAACACAGGCCTTATTGCGGCAACCTTCAGGCGGGTCTCAGGCTGGTCCCAGCCCCGTTGGCGATTCTCTGAGTATCACCAGATGAAGGATCTTGGGGAGTGAGCGATGGAGACCCATGACCAGCCCATCGGCGGGCACGCGGAAGAGCCGGAAAGCGGAGCGTCAGTGGAGTCCGAGGCCACCCCGGCCGAGTCGCAGCAGCCGGGATCGCAGCAGCCGGGATACGTGCAGGCATGGCCACCGCCGCCGCGCCGTCCTGGAGACGAGACCGTGCCCCAGCCGCAGCTGCACTCCGGCCAGCCCGGTCAGCCCGGTCAGCCCGGTCAGCCTGGGCAGCAGGTGCCCGGTCAGCACGCCTATGGCCAGCCGGCGTACGGGGACCACCTTTACGGCGAGCCGCCGGCGTACGGCACACCCGGATACGGCGCGCCGCAGTCCGGCAACGGCTGGTGGACCTCACGCCGGAAGGCCGGGGCGGGCGGCCTGGCCCTCGCCCTGATCCTCGGCGGCGGTCTGGCCGGCGGTGCCGTCGCGGCGGTGATCGGCAACGACTCGACCACCTACGCGAGCCCCACCGCCGTACGCCCCGCGTCCAGCAAGTCCGCCACCGGCGTCGCGGCGATCGCCCAGGCGGTGCAGCCGAGCACCGTGTCGATCACCGTGACGACCCAGCAGGGCCAGGACGAGGGCACCGGCGTCATCATCCGCTCGGACGGCATGATCCTGACCAACAACCACGTGGTGGCGGACGCCGCCGGCGGCGGCCAGGTCTCGGTGAAGTTCAACGACGGCAAGAAGGTCTCGGCCGAGATCGTCGGCACCGACCAGGCGACCGACCTCGCGGTGATCAAGGCGTCGGGCGTTTCTGGGCTGAAGCCGGTGACGTTCGGCAACAGCGACCAGTTGCAGGTCGGCGACCCGGTGGTCGCGATCGGCAGCCCGCTCGGCCTCGATGGCTCGGTGACCTCCGGCATCATCAGCGCCCTGCACCGCACTCTCAGCGAGAGCGGGGACGATCAGCAACAGCAGCAGCCCCAGCAGCCGGGCCTGCCGCCGGGCTTCGGCGGCGGTCAGGGGCAGGGTCAGCAGGGCGGCGGGTCCGCCGGCACGGCCATCGGTGACGCGATCCAGACCGACGCGGCCATCAACCCGGGCAACTCGGGTGGCCCGCTGGTGAACGGCTCCGGCCAGGTCATCGGCATCAACACCGCGATCGCCACGTCGGGTGGCGGCAACGGCAACATCGGGGTCGGCTTCGCCATCCCGATCGACACCGCCAAGCAGGTGTCCCAGCAGCTCATCAAGACCGGCAAGGCCACGCACGCCTACCTCGGCGTGACGCTCTCCGACGCGATGGGCGACCAGCAGGGCGCATTGGTGGCGACGGTGCAGAGCGGCACTCCGGCCGCCTCGGCCGGGTTGAAGGAGGGCGACATCGTCACCCAGGTGGACGGCAAGGCCATCGACGGCGCCGACGCGCTCTCCGCCGCGATCCGCGGCCACAGCCCCGGCGACAAGATCGCAATGACCTACCTCCGCAACGGCCAGAAGCACACCGTGAACATCGCGCTGGCCTCCAGCTCGGGCACCTGACCCGAACGCGAGGCGTGCGGCGCCCTCGCGCCCGCGGGGCACCGCTCCGACGGCCCGGCATGGGAATCTCCCGGCCGGGCCGTTCGTATGCGCCATGACCGGCATGGGACTCTCCCGGCCGGGCCGTTCGTATGCGCCATGACCGGCATGGGACTCTCCCGGCCGGGCCGTTCGTATGCGCCATGACCGGCATGGGACTCTCCCGGCCGGGCCGTTCGTATGCGCCATGACCGGCACGGGAATCTCCCGGCCGGACCGGCCGTATGCGCCATGACCGGCACGGGAATCTCCCGGCCGGACCGGCCGTATGCACCATGAGCGAGGCCGCGTGAGGTAGGCCATGCCCGCACGCGCCCTCGTGGGCGCTCGTGCCGGACGGGACGGGTACTCCGGCGAGCGACTGTCACGGCAGGCGCCGATCAGACCGCCGCTCTCGTCTCAATGGGCAGAGTCGCTGTGGGGGTGCGGTCGCCAGAACTGGCGGGTTCGGGGGATGGGCATCGGCGAAGTCCTGCCGTTGCGGAGTGACGCGGCCTGTGGTGGCGCCGCACGGGGTTATCCACAGAACCCCGCTCTACTTTCGCCTGAGGCTGTTCCGGCTGGACAATGTGAGTGGGATGGCACCCCCGGGCGGGTGGGTTCCACGACGGGTGGGTTCCACGACGGGTGGGGTTCCACGACGGGTGGGGTTCCACGACGGGTGGGGTTCCACGACGGGTGGGGTTCCACGACGGGTGGGGTTCCACGACGGGTGGGGTTCCACGACGGGTGGGGTTCCACGACGGCGCGGTTCCACGACAGGGCAGCTCCACGACAGGGCAGCTTCAGGACGGAGCGGCTCCACGACGGCGCGGGCCCCGACCGAGGACCTCGAGACAGGTCCCGGGGTCGGCCAGCCTCACCCCCTGTTGCGCCCCAACGCCGCCAGCGCGGTCGGGAGATCTCTCGTGCCGGGGCGCCGCAGGGAGACTTCGCGGTCCTCAGGTGCCGGGGAAGGCGTCGCTCGGGAAGCCGTCCGTACCGGTGCCGGTCGGCAGTACGACGTGGTCGCCGGCGGTCAGGCCGGAGGCGATCGCGATGTACCGGTCGCCGCGTACTCCGGTGCGTACGGTGCGGACCGTCGTCCGGCCGTCGCGGCGGACCAGGACCGTGGCGGTGCCGTCGGACTTCGGGTGGACGGCTCCGACCGGGACGTACAGCGTGCTCTCCGTCTGCGCGGTCACCACCTCGACGGTCGCGCTCATCCCGGTCCGCAGGCCCGCGGGCGGTTCCTCGTCCAGGGAGACCATCACACCGAACAGCGCGCGGCTGCCGCTGGTCGTGGCCGCCGGGTCGATGCGGGCGACCGTGCCGCGGTAGGTGTGGCCGGCGAGCATGCCGAGACCGATCGTGGCAGGTTGGCCGAGTTTCAGCTGGTTGACCTCGCCCAGGGGGAACATCGCCTGGACCTGTAGGTCGTCCAGGTCGCCGAGGGTGATGAACCCTGTCTTGCCCTGGCCCGCCACCTGCCCGCCGACCGTGCCGTCCACGGACAGGATGGTGCCGTCCATCGGCGCGGTGAGCTTGGTCGCGGACAGGGTGCGCTCGGCATCGCGTTCCTTGACCTCGGCCTGGGTCACGCTCGCCGCGGCGAGCGCCACCGAGTTGACCTTGCACGCGCTGCCGCCGCCCCGGCCGCCGCCTCCGCCTCGGCCGCCTCCGCTCCGGCCCGCTCCGCCGCCGGACGCGTGGCCGGAGGATCCGTGGCCCTGTCCGGGCTGCCCGGTCGGTTTCGGGTGGCCCGTCGGTCTCGGATGACCGGTGGGTGAGTGCGTCGGCTTGGAGGTGGGCTTCTTCGTGGGCGTCGGACTGGGGCTGTTGGGCCTCGGCGTGGGCTTCGAGGTCGGCCTCGGCGTCGGCTTCGGGGTGGGGGAGGTCTTCGTGGGGGTGGGCGTCGGGCTCGGAGTCGGCCGGGTGGTCGGCCTACGGCCGCGTACCGGTCCGGACGCGTAAGCGGCGGGCTCGGCACCGGCCGTTCCCCCTGCTCCACCCGCTCCGCCACCGGGGCCGCCGCAGATTCCCTCCTGTGCCTTGCCGTAGGTGTCGTCGGCCGCGGAGAGAGCCGCCTTCGCGACGTCGACCTGTTCCCTGGCGTCGGCGTCGTCCAGGCGTGCGAGGACCGCACCGGCCCGTACCTTGTCGCCGGGTGCGACGTCGATCTTGGTCACCGTCCCGGACGTACCGAAGACCAGGTCGCGCGTGTCGGCGCTCTGTACGGTCCCCGCGGCGCCCGCGGTGGCGGTGACGTCGCCCCGCAGTACGGTCGCCTGCGTCGTCCCGTGCGCGGGCGAGTCGCCCACGGCCACCAGCCCGCTCGCCAGTACGACGACCACGCCAGCGGCCAGCCAGGGGGGTTTGCGGAGATCGCGTAGGGTCGGGCGGTTCACGGGCAGAAATCCTGGTCGCCGAAAGTGACGGTGACCCGAGTCTGGCCTGAGAGTTTCCTGAGGGACGGCTGCCCGGCCGCGAATCGGGCATATGGTCCGCTACGGCACGCAGGAATCTTTCAGGAGTGCATCAGGTTCACCCCAGCCAGGTCCACAACCCTGTAGCGGGTGAAAGCCCTACTCCGTCGCCGGCGCCTGTGGATCAACGGCGCCCTGGCCCTTCTTCTCGTCGCCGGCGTCGGCGTCGCGTACCTGTCGTTGCATGACGACGCGGGCGCGTCCTCGCCCGGTCGCATAGTGCGGGTGAGCCGCGGCAACATCGTGTCGTCGGTCTCGGCCTCCGGCTCGGTGGCCAGCGCGAACTCCCGTGACCTCGCCTTCGGTGCCAGCGGCACCGTCGACACGATCAAAGTCCAGGTCGGCGACAAGGTGAAGAAGGGACGGCTCCTCGCCACGCTCGACGACGCGAGCGCGCAGGACGCCCTTCAATCCGCGCAGGCGGCCCTCAGCGCCGCCGAGGCCGGCGACACCTCGACGCCGTCGGGATACTCCAGCTACGTACAGGCCAAGGCCGCCCGCGACAGCGCGCAGCGTTCGCTGGACGGCACCGAGCTCAAGGCACCCTTCAGCGGCACGATCGTCGCGGTCAACGGTTCGGTCGGCGGCTCGTCCAGCGGATCGGGCGGTTCGAGTACGTCCAGCGGCAGCACCGGTTCCACGGGTACGGGCGGCGCGGCCGGCGGTGGCGGCTCGTCGACGACGTCCTCCAGCGCCTCCAGCGGCAGCACCGGCAGCGGCTTCATCACGATCGCCGACACCACGAAGCTGGCCATCAAGGGCGAGTTCACCGAGTCCGACGTCGCGAAGGTCAAGAAGGGGCAGCAGGCGTCGGTGACCTTCGACGCGATGCAGGGGACCCGGGCCTCGGGCAAGGTCACCGCGATCGACCAGACCTCGACGACCACCAACAACGTGGTGCAGTACGGCGTCACGGTCACGCTCACCGACCCGCCGAAGGGCCTTCGCATCGGCGCCACCGCGACCGTCCAGGTCACCACGGCAAGCGCCGAGAACGTTCTGTACGTGCCGACCGCGGCCGTACGGACGGCCGGGGGGCAGAGCTCCGTGACGGTCCTGTCCGCCGGCAAGCAGGTCACCAAGATCGTGCAGACCGGGACCCAGGGCGACCAGGGCACCGAGATCAAGTCCGGGCTCAACGAGGGCGACCAGGTCCTCATCGCCAGCACGGGCACCGGGACGGGCGGCACCGGCTTCCCGGCCGGCCGGTTCCCCGGTGCCGGCGGCGGTGGCGGTCTCGGCGGCGGCCTAGGCGGCGGCGCCGGTCGTGGCGGAGGCCGCTGATGACCGTCCTCGACGTTCGCGAAGTGACCAAGGTGTACGGCGACGGTGACACCGCGGTCCACGCGCTGCGCGGCGTCTCGATCGCCGTCGAGCAGGGCGACTACGTCGCGATCATGGGAGCCTCCGGTTCGGGCAAGTCGACGCTGATGAACATCCTCGGCTGCCTCGACGTGCCCAGCACCGGCCGGTACCTGCTGGACGGCACCGACGTGGGCACGCTGGACGACCGCCGGCTGGCGATCGTGCGCAACCGCAAGATCGGCTTCGTGTTCCAGTCGTTCAACCTGATCCCCAGGATGAGCGCACTCGCCAACGTGGAGCTCCCGCTGGCGTACGGGGGAGTGAAACCGGCCGAGCGGAGGCGCCGCGCGCTCGCCGCGCTCGACCGGGTGGGGCTGGCCGACCGGGTCGAGCACGAGCCGAACGAGCTGTCCGGCGGTCAGCAGCAACGCGTCGCCGTCGCACGCGCACTCGTCACGGCACCCGCGCTGCTCCTCGCCGACGAGCCCACCGGCAACCTGGACACCCGATCGACCGAGGACGTTCTGGAGGTCCTGGACGGCCTCAGCGCGGCCGGCCGAACGATCGTCCTCATCACCCACGAGAACGACGTGGCACGGCACGCCAAGCGGGTGATCCGCCTCGTCGACGGTCGCATCGTCGACGACCGGCGCCGCTCGCACGTGGACGACCTGCCGCCCGGACTGGTGGGTCTCCGATGAGAACAGAGGTGCTCAGGTTCGCGTTGCGCGGCCTTGCCGCCAACAAGCTTCGCAGCGGTCTGACGACGCTCGGCATCCTGATCGGGGTCGGCGCGGTGATCCTGCTGGTCGCGGTCGGCAACGGCTCGTCCAAGCAGGTGCAGAAGAACATCGAACGGCTCGGCACGAACACCCTGACCGTGACGCCGTCCACGTCGAGAGGCGGAGGACGTGGCGGTGGCGGTGGCGGCTTCGCGCGAGCGTTCGGAGGGGGCGCCGGCGGTGCCGGGGCCCAGCAGCAGACCGGGCCGCGTACGCAGGCACGCGACCTGACCGTCGACGACGCGCGCGCCATGGCCGACGCGGCGGCGGCGCCCTCGGTCAAGAGCGTGTCGCCGGTGGTGAACGCCTCGGCCGCCAACGCGACGTACGCGGGGACGAGTCATGCGATCCAGCAGTTCGTCGGGACGTATCCCACCTACTTCGAGGCGTCCAACGACCCCGTCGAGCACGGCACCTACTTCACCAACGACGACGTGCTGAACGACCGCAAGGTCGTCGTGATCGGGCAGACCGTCAACGAGGACCTGTTCGGCACGGTCGACTCGATCGGCAAGCAGGTCATGGTCAACGGCGTGAACTTCACCGTCGTCGGGGTGCTGAAGACGAAGGGCTCGTCGGGTTTCCAGGACGCCGACGACGTCGCGATCGCGCCCCTGCCGGCCGTACAGGAGAGCCTGACCGGGTACGGGGCGCTCAACCAGATCGTCGTGCAGGCCAAGACGCCCAAGTCCGTCGACGCCGCGCAGTCGGAGGTCACCGACATCCTGAACCAGCGGCACGGCATCACGGGGGGAAACACGGCCGACTTCCAGATTCTCAACCAGGCGACCCTGCAGTCGGCGATCAGCAGTAGCGGCAAGACGTTCACCGTGCTGCTCGGCGCGGTGGCCGCGATCAGCCTGCTGGTCGGCGGCATCGGGATCACCAACATCATGTTGGTGACCGTCACCGAGCGAACCCGCGAGATCGGTATCCGCAAGGCGATCGGAGCGCCGCGAGGCGCCATCCTCGGCCAGTTCCTCGTCGAGGCCACCGTGCTCAGCCTGCTGGGCGGGCTGCTCGGCGTGGCCGCCGGTGTGATCGGCAGCGAGTTCAAGGTCGTGGGAGTGCAGCCGGTCATCGTCCCGAGCTCGATCGCGCTGGCCCTAGGGGTCTCCATCGCGATCGGCCTGTTCTTCGGCAGCTATCCGGCCAACCGCGCGGCCAAGCTCCGGCCCATCGAAGCCCTCCGCCATGAATAGGAGCCGACCGTTGAGTGGAACCCGGCGCAAGACGACTGACGCGCCACGCGAGGACCTCGACACGTCGAGCGAGGACGTGCTGAACTCCTCGCCGTTCGAGGGCGACCTGGCCGAACAGCTCGCGACCGAACCACGGCCACGCCGGCGACCGCCGTCGGTGACGGTCCTGCTCGGCGTGGCGGTACTCCTCGTCGGGGGTTTCGTCGGCGGCGTACAGGCAGACCGGCACTGGGGGAAGACCAAGTCGCCCGACCCGGCCGCCCTGATCAACCAGTTCGCGGCACGACGAGGTGCGCAGGGGGGTGGAGGAGGCTTCGGCGGCGGGCAGGGCGGGGGACAGGGTGCCGGTCAGGCGGCGGGCCGCGGCTCGGGCCAGGGAGGCGGCGCCGGCGGCGGTGGCGGTACGTCGGGCACGGTCAAGCTCGTGGACGGCAGCACGATCTACGTCCAGACCCCCAGCGGGATCGTCCGCGTGAAGACCACCGGATCCACGAAGGTCACCATCGCGAAGAAGTCGACCACCAAGGCGCTCAAGGCCGGCTCACCGGTCACGGTGCAGGGCAGCGCCGGCCAGGACGGCACCGTCACGGCGACCAGCGTGAACCAGGGCGGCTGACCCCGGCCACCGGGCCGCTCCACGACGGGCGGCGGCCGGGCGATGGGGGTGATCCTCCTGGTGACGGGTGGATTTCGGGCGGGTCCGGCGGCGGGAGGGCGGCCGCCGGACCGCGCCGGGTCGACGGCCGCGAGCGGGCCGCGGTGGCCTCTTTTACTGATCGCGGTCGGCTCGCCCGGCCCGATGCGCGGGCGTAGCCGTCGGTGCGGCGGGCCGGCTCGACGACGGCCGGGCCGTGAGCGTCGGCTGATGACGACGCCGTGCGCCGAGGCGATACCCGCACTGCCGGGATCTGGGCTGTTGGTGTCGCTTCCGCGTTCACGCGGTGGTGGCGTCATGGCGGGGGCGGTTCTCCGCAGTGCACGTCGCGCGTGACGTCCCAGCGGTTCCGCTGTGGATCACTGGGCCGGAGGGACGGCCGCACCGCTCGACGGCTACGCCCGGCCGTCCGCCGCGCTCGACGGAGGCTGGTCGAGGCGCGGCCGCAGCGCGAAGTACCGCGTTGGCAGACGGGACGTGGACAGCGCCGCCCGGCTCGGCAGTGGCGATCCGGTGCCGGCTACGCGAGCATCCCCGGACGGCGCGAACGTACCCGCACCATCGGGGCAGGCCCTCCCGGCCGGGCGACGCTGTTCCGTCGGCCTGAGAGACACCTTCCGTGCGCGCGGTCAACCCGCGAGGCGCGTGTCGTCTCGTACGCGCTCGGACATCCGGGCGGCGGGCGGCACCTGCATCCTTCGCGTGTGGCCGTGCCTGGCCCGCGAGCGTGCTGCGCGTCCCGTTCGAGCAGGGCGCGGCGCTGGTGGAGAGCGCCGCGCGGTGAGGGAGGCCGCGCGGCGGAGGGGCCCGCGCGGGGGAGGAGAGCCCGCGCGGGTGTCCTACCGGGTCGTCAGCTAGGCGACGGGCGTGGTGACATCGTCGGCAGCAGTGGCCGGCAGATCTTCATGGCCTTGGCGACCTTCGGATCCGACGTGTCGAAGCGGCCGAACCCTCCCGCGCCCGGGGTGCGGTGGGCGCCCGGAGAACGCTGCGCGCCCGGAGTGCGATTCGCGCCGGGGGTGGGGGTCGGCAGCTTCACGCCGTGGTCGGACAGGCAGCTGCGGAACGCCTGCGTCTCCTGCATCCCGCGGCCGCCGCGGCCGCCCTGCGGCGCCAGCGACTGGCAGGCCTGACGCGCCTGCTGGTTCGCGCCGCCGCCGGCTCCGCCACCGCCACCGAAGAAGCCGCCGCCGGCACCGCCCGACGGGCGCCCGGACGGACGGGCGGTGGGAATGTTCACGCCGTGCTGTCGCAGGCAGGCGGCGTACGCGGCGAAGCCGCCCGACGCGGCCGCCGAGGCGGACGGCGAGCCCGAGGCCTTGCCGCCGGAAGATCCGCAGGCCGCGGAGAAGAGCAGCGCGGTGGCCGATGCCAGCAGCACACCGCCTTGGAGGATTCGCATGGAGCCGGATGCTGTCCCACCATCCTGGGTCCTGCCTCCGACACACCTGAAAGGTTCCGCAACGCTTGGCGTCCGGTGCACCCGAAGGGCGCGCGCGGTGGCCAGGACCACGGGGCCGATGAGAACCCGGAGTGACGGGAGACTCAGAGCCGAACCTCAGAAGGTGATGTTGCCGTGGATGTCGCGCGCCTGGAGGATGTTGCCGCGCACCTCGCCATGGACCGTGTTCGTGACGTGTCCGTTGGTCGCGATGATCTGTTCGGCGCCGGCCAGCCAGTGGCGCAGCTGCGCGGCGGCCTGCGGGTCGCGGGCGGAGTCGTCCACCAGCGCCTGGGCCAGGGCCCTGATCGAGTCGGCGTCACCCGGCCGCTCGCCGAGGCGTTTCACCGCCTCCACGGAAGTGCTCCGGCGGCCGAAGAGGCGCCGCACGACCGAGCTCAGCGACTCCCACAACTGCTCGCCGGCCTTCTCGGTGGTGCTGTTGAAGATCTTCGACAGGAGCGAGACCAACGCCGAGACCGAAATCAGATCCACTATCCACACTCCGACCGTGATGAGTCTTCTGCATAGATTAGTTCGCCGAACCGGCCTGCGCTGCGGAATCGCGGTCGGCAATTGCGCAGGGCCCCGGGCGTGAGGTCCCGCCGAACCGTCCCCGACGCGCACTACGGTGGGAAGTACGGGCGCGCCCGACGCGCGACACCCGACAGGCAAACGCCCGGCACAGCGGCGGACATCCACCGAATCCCCCCGGAGATCCGATGAACCGGTTGAAGGACGCCACCAGTCCGTACCTGCTGCAGCATGCCGGGAACCCGGTGCACTGGTTCCCCTGGGGTGATGACGCCTTCGAGGAGGCCCGTCGCAGGGACGTCCCGATCCTGCTCTCCGTCGGTTACAGCGCCTGCCACTGGTGCCATGTCATGGCCCACGAGTCCTTCGAGGACCAGGAGACCGCGGGGCTGATGAACGACCTGTTCGTCAGCGTCAAGGTGGACCGCGAGGAGCGCCCGGACGTCGACGCGGTCTACATGGAGGCCACCCAGGCGATGACCGGCCAGGGCGGCTGGCCGATGACCGTGTTCATGACCCCGTCCGGCGAGCCGTTCTACTGCGGCACCTACTTCCCGAGGCCGCACTTCCGGCAGCTCCTCCAGGCGATCTCCCAGACCTGGCACGAAAAGCGCGACGACGTCGTCGCCCAGGGACAGAAGGTCGTCGACGCGCTGGGCGGGACGGTCTCCCTCGGCGGCGAGGACGCTCCCACCGCCGACGTCCAGGCCGCGGCCGTACAGGCCCTCGCCGCGACCTACGACCACGAGCGCGGCGGGTTCGGCACCTCGCCGAAGTTCCCGCCGTCGATGGCGCTGGAGTTCCTGCTCCGGTACGCCGCGCGCACGGGCGGCGGAGACGGCTTGAGGATGGCGGAGGGCACACTCGGCGCGATGGCCCGCGGCGGCATCTACGACCAGCTCGGCGGCGGCTTCGCCCGCTACTCCGTCGACGACGGCTGGGTCGTGCCCCACTTTGAGAAGATGCTCTACGACAACGCGCTGCTGGCACGCGCCTATGCCCACTGGTGGCGGCTCACCGGATCGGAGACGGCCCGCCGCGTCGCGCTGGAGACCTGCGACTGGATGCTGGCCGACCTGCGGACCGCGCAGGGCGGCTTCGCGAGCGCCCTCGACGCCGACAGCGAGACGCCCGCCGGAGACCACGAGGAAGGCGCCTACTACGTCTGGACGCCCGACCAGCTCACCGAGGTCCTCGGGGCCGAGGACGGCGCGTACGCCGCGGAGCTGTTCGAGGTCACCGGCACCTTCGAGCACGGCACGTCGGTTCTGCAGCTCCTGCGGCCGCCGGCCGACGAGGGCCGTCACGCGCGGGTGCGCACGGCACTGCTGGAGGCACGTACGCGGCGCGTTCCCCCCGGCCGCGACGACAAGGTTGTCGCCGCCTGGAACGGCCTGGCCATCGCCGCCCTCGCCGAGTGCGGCGCGTACTTCGACCGGCCCGATCTCGTCGCGGCCGCCGATGCCGCGACGGGCCTGCTCCGCGGCATCCACTGGCGCGACGGGCGGCTGCTGCGCACCTCACGCGAGGGTACGGCCGGTGGCAACGCGGGCGTGCTGGAGGACTACGCCGACCTGGCCGAGGGTCTCATCGCGCTCTACGGCGTGACCGGTGAGGCCGCGCACGCGGACTTCGCGGGTGAGCTGCTCGACGTCGTGCTGGAGCGGTTCGCCGACGGCCGGGGCGGGTTCTTCGACACCGCCGACGACGCCGAGCGGCTCTGGAAGCGCCCGCAGGACCCCACCGACAACGCGACGCCGTCCGGGCAGTTCGCCGCGGCCGGCGCCCTGCTGTCCTACGCCGCACTCACCGGGTCGGCGCGGCACCGCGAGGCCGCCGTCGCCGCTCTGCGCCCGGTGGTGCCGCTGGCCGAGCGCCACGCGCGTTTCGCCGGCTGGGGCCTGGCGGTCGCGGAGGCGCGTCTCGCCGGGCCACTGGAGGTGGCCGTGGCCGGACCGGCCGACGACCCCCGCACACGGGAGCTGCATCGCGCCGCGCTGCTGAGCCCGGTGCCCGCCGTCGTGGCGACCGGCACTGGAGTGCCGCTCATGGAGGGGCGCATTCCGGTCGACGGAGTGCCCGCGGCGTACGTCTGCCGCGATTTCGCCTGCCGGATGCCGGTCACCGCCGTCGACGCGCTCAAGGCCGAGCTGACCGCAGGCTGACCTGACGTTTCACGGCCGGTACGCGCACGAGTGTCCCGTACGGGTGCGCGGCTCATTGGAAATTCTGTCAACATTGGGGCAGACCGGCCTTGATCTTTGAGTTATCGCGGTGTTACCTCAAGGACGGGTGCCCGACCGCGTAACGCGGCCGGGCGGTCGTGAATGACCCCTAGGGTGCACGGGTATCTGGACGACCGGTGCGCCGTTGGGCCATAGTCGTACGACGCAGCGGGGACGAGGAGGGGTGCTGTGCGCTGGCCGAGCCGCCGCCGCATGTTGCCGACGGTCATTGGCATTTCGCTGGTCACCACGGTCGTCGCGGATATCGCGGTCGTGATGGTCCGCGACCAGGGCGCGAGCCCGGCGACACAGGGCGCGGAGCGCCTTGTCGCCGCCGCCGAGACGACCGGCTACGCGCCGAGCGCGGTGTCGCCACTGCGCAAGGCGGTCATACCGCACGTCCTCGCGGCTTCGGCACAGACCATTCCCGCGGCCAGCGTCGAGGCGGCCCGGCACGTGAAGGGCGTCAAGTCCGTCGAGGTCGTCGACGCGGCCCGCGCGCTCGTCGCCGGCAAGCGCGTCGGCGTGATGGGTGTCGAGCCGTCCACCTTCCGCGCGTACACGCCCGAGGCCAGCGCCAAGTCCGACGCGCTGTGGCGCAACATCTCCGGCGGCGACGTCGCCATCTCGTTCACCATGGGCAAGGACGGCGGCGTCCCACTGGCGTCGTGGACCCAGATCGGCGGCACGGAGCACAAGACCGCCGTGCGCGTCGGCGCGTACGCCACGATGGGCATCGGCCAGGTCGACGCGGTGGTCTCGCACACCACGGCGCACGCCATCGGCATGCCGTCCGGCAACGCGCTGCTCGTCAGTGCTCCGCACACCAACGTCACCAAGCTGCGCAAGGCGCTCGCCCAGGTCCTGCCACACGGCGTCAAGACCGCGGCGCTGGAGTCGCGTTACGACGGCACGACCACGCCGGGCGGCGCACCCTCCTCGGCCACCGGCAGGGTCATGACCGCGCCCGAGGTCAACACCGCGATACGGGCGGCCGAGTCCAAGATCGGCATGCCGTACGTCTGGGGCGGGGAGTCCGACCGTGAGGGCGGCTACGACTGCTCCGGGCTCGTGCAGTGGGCCTTCGCGCGCGCCGGCATCAAGATGCCGCGCACCGCCGACATCCAGGCGTTCACCGGCTGGCGGCTCCCGTACAGCAAGGCGCAGCCGGGCGACCTGCTGACGTGGAAGAACGACCCGACCTTCAACGGTGTCTCGCACATCGCCATCTACCTGGGCAACAACAAGATGGTGGTCGCTCCGCACACCGGCACCGACGTGCAGATCCAGACGGTCTACATGACCAACTTCTGGGGCGCGATCCGGGTCAACCCGCAGCTTGCCGCCCAGAAGGCCGGCGGCGCCTGAGATTCACAGGGGAAAGCCGGCGGCCAGGGACGCCATGCCCCGGTCGAGCATCTCCAGCAGATCGCCCTTGCCGTCGTCCTCCACCCACGCCATGCCGGCGGTCTCCCAGACCGCCAGGGTCGCGGCCACGAACAACCGGAGCTCCAGGTCCGCCGTCGAGCGCCCCAGCCGTTCGGCGAGGACGTCGATGATCAGGTTCTGCGACTCCCGCATCTGGTCCCACTGCCGGGCCCGCAGCGCGCTCACCCTCAGCAGCAGGCGGCTCCGATCGAGGACGCGCTCTCGGTCGTCGGCGAGCATCGCCCCGATGATCTCGCGGAACGTCTCGCGGATGGCAGCCGCCGGGGAGAGCCCCGGCGGCTGCGCGCGCAACGTGTCCAGGATCAGGGGGTCGTACTCATCGGTGAGGACCGTGTCCTCTTTGGTGGGGTAGTAGCGGAAGAACGTGCTCGGGGACACCTCCGCCGCCTCGGCGATCTGCTCGACCGTCGTGGCGTCGTAGCCCTGCTCGCGGAAGAGCCGGAGCGCGTGCTCCTGGATGGACCGGCGCGTCCTCAGCTTCTTGCGTTCACGCAGGCCGAGCTTTTCCCCGAGCGGGTGGTCAAGCGGAGGCGTACTCATGTGTCGATTGTCCGTCAACGGTGTCCTCCGGCGTACGGTGCCGCGGAAGAAGGATCAGTGCGAGCAGCGCGGCGAGCACCATGATGCCCGCCCCGGTGAAGAGTGTGAGGTCCATGCCGTGCACGAACGCCGAGCGGGCCGACCGCAGCAGGCCGGGATCGTGCAACCGGCCGGCGACCGCGAGACCGCCACCGACCTTGTCGCCGGCCTCGTCGGCCGCCGCCGGGGACAGGCCCGCGACGTCCACATGGCTCCGGTAACCGGAGGAGAGAAGGCTGCCGAGCACGGCCGCGCCGAACGCCCCGCCTACCATGCGTACCGTCATGAGGACGGCGGAGCCCACACCGGCGCGATCGGCGGGCAGGGCGCCCATCGCCGCGGTCATCGAGGAGGGCAGCATGAGCCCCATGCCCAGGCCCGCGATCGTCAGCCAGACCGCGGCCATGGCATAGCCGTTGTCCGCGGTGGTGAAGGCGCCCATGACCATCCCGGCGGCGATGATGATCCCGCCGCCCGCGATCGGGAGGGCCGCGCCGTACCGCGTGACGAGACGCGGGCTGAGCCTGGAGGTGACGAGCAGCCCGCCGATCAGGGGGAGCAGCCGCATGCCGGAGCCGAGCGCGTCGGCGCCGAGGACACCCTGGAAGTACTGCGGGGTAACGAACAGCACGCCGAACAGCGCGAAGGTGAGCAGCGTCGCGGGCACGGCGCCGCCGGTGAAGCGGCGGTCGCGGAAGAGGCTCAGGTCGATCAGTGGCCGTGCGGCGCGCCGGGTCCAGGCGACGAACGCGGCCACCAAGACGGCGCCCGCGGCCATGACACCCCAGACGCGCGCGTCGCCCCAGCCGTACTCCTCCTGCTGGATCGCGCCGTAGACCAGCGCCACCAGACCGAAGGTGGACAGGAGCAGCCCCGCGTAGTCGGGCCGGGGCGCGGCCGCCGAGCGTGACTCCGGGATCAGGACGAGGCCGAGCAGCAGTGCGACGGCCGAGACCGGGATGTTGATGAAGAAGATCGAGCCCCACCAGAAGTGGTCGAGCAGGTAGCCGCCGATGATCGGACCGAGCGGCAGGCCGAGGAAGGACGCCGCGGCCCACGCCGCGAGGGCCTTCGGCTGCTCCTCCTTGGGGAAGACGACCAGCATCACCGACATCGCGAGCGGTGTGATGATCGCCGAGCCGATCCCCATGAGGGTGCGTGCCGCGATGAGTCCGGCCGGGCTCGAGACGTAGGTGGCCAGCACCGACGCGACCAGGAAGATCGTGATGCCGCCGAGCAGCACCTTCTTGCGGCCGTAGCGGTCGCCGAGCAGGCCGGCCGGGATCAGCAGGGTCGCCGAGACGAGCGTGTACGAGGCCACGATCCACTGCAGCGCGCCCGTGCTCGCGTGCAGCTGCGTGGACAGGGTCGGCAGGGCCACGTTGAGGGCGGTCAGGTCGAGGCTGACCGCGAGCAGGATGACGACGAGGGCGCCCAGCACCCACCATCGCCGCGGGCCGAATGACTTCATGACCGTATCTCCTGTTTGAGAGTCGCAACTTTTATGACAGTAACTACCAAAAAGCAGAAGCTGTCAACCCGGAGGGATGTGTGGTCGCAACGGAGATAGTGTGTAATTATGATTACATGACTACGAACGATGGCCTCGAAAAGCTGCGTGGCTGGTTTACCGGCCGGCTCCCCGACTCCTGGTTCGACGGAGCACCCCAGGTCGTGCTCGACCGCGAGGAGGTCAGCGTGATCGGCACGCTCGCCGAGCCCGGAATCGCCGAGGACGCCTCGGCCGCGGAGCGCTCCGGTGCGATCGCCGGACACGTACAGCGGTTCCGTGAGGACACGCGAGAGCAGCGCATCGAGATCGCCCGTGAGGCCGAGCACCGGTTCGGCCGCAAGGTCTCCTGGGGTGTCGAGTGCGGTGGCGAGACGGCGATGTTCACCCAGTTGTCGGTGCCGGTGATGACGCGGCTGCGGCAGTCGGAGCGCAGGGTGCTCGACACGCTCGTCGAGGCGGGTGTGGCGCGCAGCCGCAGCGACGCCCTGGCCTGGTGTGTGCGCCTCGTCGGCAAGAACGCCGACGACTGGCTCGGTGAGCTGCGCGACGCGCTGCAGCACGTGGAGCGGGCACGGGCCGCCGGGCCCCAGGTATGAGTAACACAGACGAGGCAATGGATAATGGCGAAGAGGTCTAATCCAAAGGTCTAATCCAAAGGTCTAAACCAATGACTCGGAAGGGTGCTCGCTATTGCATCCGAGTCATGTTATAAATCGTTCCTCCGGGTACACTCGGAAAAACCCCTGGTTATTCAGCCGAGGGGGTGTCCCTGCTTGAAGGAGCGATCGTGGCGTACGAAGTGAAGGCCGGTTCCGTTGAGTGGAACCCCGGTCCTGAGCGACTACGTGAACTCACCGAGAAGATGCCCAACTCGTCGGTCACGGAGTTCGCCAACGTCGTGGTGAAGGCCAGAGTCGACAGTCGGAGCTCCAAGTCGACCTTCATCGCCGAGGACTCGACCAACACGACCAAGCAGACCATCACGCGTGCGGAGTACGACCGCGTCGCCGACGTGCAGGAGGCCTACCTCGCGCACGAGCACGTGGTCGTCGTCGACGGCTACATCGGAAGCGACCCGGAGTTCCGCACCCGGGCACGGCTCGTCATCGAGGCGTCCAACGCCAACATCGCGGGGATGCAGCAGCAGCTCTACTACCCGGTGGGCGAGGAGTACGACCCGGGCACGTGGGAGCCGGACACCACGGTCGTCTACACGCCGAACCTGCCGATGGAGGGCTACCCGAACGACCGCCTCATCGCGGTCGACCTCAATTCCAACATCACGCGCGTCTTCAATTCGGACTACTTCGGCGAGTCCAAAAAAGGCGGCCTGCGAATGTGGAACAACATCGTTTATGAGCGTGGTGGCCTTTCGCTGCACGCCGGCTGCAAGGTCATTCCGACGGGCGGCGAGAACAAGACCGTGCTGATCGTCGGCCTGTCCGGTACGGGCAAGACCACGACGACTTTCACCACTCAGCTCGGCAGCAAGCCGGTGCAGGACGACTTCATCGCGCTCATGCCCGAGGGGCGGGTCTACAGCACGGAGAACGGCTGCTTCGCCAAGACCTTCGGGCTCGACCCGGAGTTCGAGCCGACGATCTACCGTGCGACGACCAAGCCGGACGCCTACCTGGAGAACGTCTCCGTAGACGAGCACGGGAAGGTCGACTTCTTCGACACCTCCTACACCAAGAACGGCCGCACCACCTGGCCGTTCAAGTACGTCGACCCTTGGCCGGCCGACCAGGTCGAGCCTGCGGAGTTCCTGCTCATCCTCAACCGCAACGAGAACATCGTCCCCGGTGTCGCACGGCTGGACCGGGAGCAGGCCGCGGCGTACTTCATGCTCGGTGAGACCACGGGCACCAGCGCCGGCGGCAAGGACGAGGAGGGCAAGTTCCTCCGCGTACCCGGCACCAACCCGTTCTTCCCGCGCGACATGGCCGACATGGGCAACCGCATGCTCGACCTGCTCGACGGCCACGAGATGAAGGTCTTCGTGCTCAACACCGGCCGCGTCGGTGGCGGGGACGGCGACGAGCGTGGCAAGAAGGTCAAGATCCCGCACTCGTCCGCGATCGTGCAGGCCATCGTCGAGGACACCATCGAGTGGGAGCAGGACCCCGACTTCGGCTACGAGATCGCCTCTTCCCTGCCCGGCGTCGACGACATCGAGATCCTCCAGCCCAAGAGGCTCTATGAGCGTCAGGGCCGGCTCGACGAGTACAAGGCGATGGTCGAGCGGATGAAGACCGAGCGGCGTGAGTACCTCACCTCGTTCCGCGGTCTGGACGACGCGATCGTCAAGTCGATTCGCTGAGGTTTCGCGGCCCACCCGATCGCCTGGGTGGGCCCGCGCATTCTCACTGTCCGGCACCGCTGGTCAGCGGTGCGTCGCGGACAGGAGCCGACCACCTTCGCGTCTTCGCGAGTTCACCCGTACGGACCCCGCATCCATCGACGCGCGCGATAATCGACTACTGACACAGCCGAAAAAGAAGAGGGTGCGGGCAGATGGGCTTGCGGGACCTGGTCTACAAGCTGTACGAACGACGGCTTGAGACGAGGCTGAGTCCCGATGCGAACCCGCGCCATATCGGTGTGATCCTCGACGGCAACCGCCGATGGGCGCGGTCCATGGGGATCGCCGACATCAACAAGGGCCACCAGCGCGGCGCCGACAAGATCTCCGAGCTGCTCCAGTGGTCGCAGGAGACGGGCGTGGAGGTCGTCACGCTGTGGCTGCTGTCCACCGACAACCTCACGCGCCCCGCCGCCGAGCTGGAGCCTCTGCTGGCGATCATCGAGAACACCGTGGAGGACCTCGCCGAGCAGGGATGGTGCGTCAAACCGGTCGGGGCGCTGGACCTTCTGCCCGATAAGACCGCACGTGTGCTGAAGCACGCGGGAGAGAGCACATCTGACTCTCCTGGGCTGATTGTGAACGTCGCGGTTGGGTATGGAGGTAGACGTGAGATCGCTGATGCGGTGCGCTCACTCCTGCACGAGCAAGCCAGCAGGGGCACCAGCATCGAGGAGCTTGCCGAGGTCCTCGACGTTGAGCACATTGCCGAGCATCTCTACACTCGCGGCCAGCCCGACCCGGATCTCGTCATCCGCACGTCGGGGGAGCAACGGCTTTCCGGCTTCATGCTCTGGCAGAGCGCCCACTCGGAGTTCTACTTCTGCGAGGCCTTCTGGCCTGACTTCCGCAAGGTGGACTTCCTGCGGGCGATTCGCGCCTACGCCGCGAGAAATCGCCGCTACGGCTTCTGAACCACCTGAGAGGCTCCGCCGAACGGCCCGTTACGTCCGGGTTACTTATCGGCATGCCTCTGTTCCCGGGCGGGCAGTCGGCCGTAGCGTCGAACCAGGTCCCCCCGAGGAAAGGACGCCTTCTCAGGCGGCCCGCCTGGTCAGGCGTCCGAAGGAGAACGAGTGGCCAGATCAGCCGCCACCCGGCGCACGTACGTCCTCGACACCAGTGTCCTGCTGGCCGACCCGGGTGCGCTGACCCGGTTCGCCGAGCACGAGGTCGTACTCCCGATCGTCGTGATAACCGAGCTCGAGGCCAAGCGTCACCACCCTGAGCTGGGTTATTTCGCCCGCAACGCTCTGCGTACGCTCGATGACCTCCGGGTCGCGCACGGCCGTCTCGACGAGCCGCTGCCCATCGGCGACCAGGGCGGGACGGTCCGGGTCGAGCTCAACCACAGCGATCCGTCCGTGCTCCCCGCCGGGTTCCGGCTCGGCGACAACGACACGCGGATCCTGTCCGTGGCCTTGTCGTTGTCCCAGGAAGGGCATGACGTCGTTCTCGTGTCCAAGGACCTGCCGCTGCGGGTCAAGGCCGCGTCGGTGGGGTTGACCGCGGAGGAATACCGCGCCGAGGGCGTCATCGAGACCGGGCACACCGGGATGACCGAGCTCGAGGTGGGCGCCGAGCGGTTGGAGGAGCTCTACGACTCCGGCCGGCTCGATCTGGAAGAGGCACGGGACCTGCTCACCCATACCGGGCTGCGGCTGCTCTCCTCGGGAGGGTCCGCCCTCGGCAGGGTCCTGCCCGACAAGTCCGTGCGCCTGGTCCGCGGCGACCGTGAGGTGTTCGGTCTCCACGGCCGGTCGGCCGAGCAGCGGATCGCCCTGGACCTGCTGACCGACGAGGACGTCGGCATCGTCTCCCTCGGCGGCCGTGCGGGCACCGGCAAGTCCGCGCTGGCCCTGTGCGCCGGCCTCGAAGCGGTGCTCGAACGCCGCCAGCACCGCAAGGTCGTGGTCTTCCGCCCTCTGTACGCCGTCGGCGGCCAGGAGCTCGGCTACCTGCCCGGTACCGAGAACGAGAAGATGTCTCCGTGGGGGCAGGCCGTCTACGACACGCTGTCCGCGCTCACGACTCCGGACGTCATCGACGAGATCCTCGACCGGGGGATGCTCGAGGTGCTGCCGCTGACCCACATCCGCGGCCGCTCTCTGCACGACTCATTCGTGATCGTCGACGAGGCGCAGTCCCTCGAACGCGGCGTGCTCCTCACCGTGCTGTCCCGGATCGGCTCCGGGTCGCGCGTCGTCCTCACCCACGACATCGCACAGCGTGACAACCTGCGGGTCGGACGGCACGACGGCGTGGTCGCCGTGGTCGAGAAGCTCAAGGGCCATCCTCTGTTCGCGCACGTCACGCTGACCAGGTCCGAACGCTCGCCGATCGCCGCGCTCGTCACGGACACACTCGGCGACGTCGGCGTCTGACCCAACGGCCGGAGCCCCTCGGCGCACCCCGCCGCCGAGGGGTTCTCGTCACGCACCGGAGCCGTGCGACCTTTTCCCGTGACACTGTGACCAAAGTCACAGTGTGAACGCGCAACCTGAGAAACACCTGTTCCCGGGGTGGATTTAGCCCCCTGTTCCCCATGTGGCGCGATTCGACGTGAGATCAGTCACGTCATTCCGGTTGCGGGGTCCCCCCCACCTTCGTGCAGTGTTGGGCGCCGTAAGCACTCCCGTGGGACAGCCCCCAGTCCCGGACGTACGGTCCCCCCTCGTACGCCGTCATACGGAGGGCCTGCCCCACTCAGGAATCGAATCTGCCGCGCCTGCCGTGGCTGTGCTGATGCCGGAGTGAGGACATTCGTACGTGCGTCCATGCGCGTGCGACCGTCGGAAGGACCGCCTTGTACGGAGACCAATTCAGGTCCCCCGGACGAGACGATCGACAAGATGGCGCGGGACCTCTCGGGACTCCCTGGGAGACCGGTCACGTCACGGGTCCGGTGCCGACCGACGACATCAAGGTCGCGGGTACGCCCAACATCGCCCAGCCTGGCGGCCCGTACGCCCCCGGGGGGCAGGAGACGGGTGCGTACGACACGTACGAGACGACCGCGCGCGACGCGGCCTCGTACGACGTGGGCGGGCCTGGCCCCGGCCCGCAGGACGCCGGCGCGACGGCCGCCTACGACCTGGGCGCCGCTCCCGAGCCGGGCCCCGCGTACGGCGCGGGCGGCCCCTACGGCGCCGGTCCGTACGACGCGGACCCGTACGGGATGGGTGCGACCTCGGCCATGCCGCCGGCCGACGGAGTCGACCCCTCCGCGCCCCTGGACTTCGAGGACATCCGCCGCAAGCCGCACACCTCCAACAAGAGGCTGATCCGGTTCGCCGCGGTCGCCGCGGCCGTCGCCGTGGTCGGCGGCGGTGGCGTGGCCTGGGCCGTGACCGGCAGCGGTTCCTCCAGCGACAAGACCGACGCCAGCCGTCCGCTGCAGGCCCAGGTCCAGGCGCCCGCGCCGCTCACCGACGCGCAGCGCAAGGACGCCGAGGACAAGCGCCAGAAGCTGCTGAAGAAGGTCGCCTCCCGCGCGGCGCGCGACCAGGTGTCCCGTCCGAAGCTCATGAGCAAGGGCACACCGCCGCCGACCAAGAAGCCCAGCCCCCCCGGCGCGGGCAACCCCGTTCCGGCCAGTGAGGCACAGCGCATCGCCAAGTCGCTGTTGTCCAGCTATGGGTGGCCGAGCTCGCAGTTCGGCTGCGTGGTCAGCCTGTTCAACCGCGAGAGCGGCTGGAACGTCCACGCTTCGAACCCGTCCGGCGCCTACGGGATCCCGCAGGCCAAGCCGGGCTCGAAGATGGCCAGCGCCGGGCCCGACTGGCAGGACAACGCCACCACGCAGATCAAGTGGGGCTACGGCTACATCAAGGACCGCTACAGCACCCCGTGCGGCGCCTGGGCGCACTCCCAGTCCACGGGCTGGTACTGACGGGCGGCCCGGACCCCGCCGGGCCGCACCTGACAGACCGACCGCCGCGCGCCCCCCGCCTCGGCCGACGAGAAGGTTGATCGTGGTCCGCAACACCACTCGTAGTCTCGCTCTATCCAAGGTGGCCGCCATCGTGGCCGGCCTCGGGGTCGCCGTCGGTCTCGCGGTGGCGGCCCCGGTCCGCGCGGCGTCGCCGAGCACGGCCGCGTCACGGATCGTCCAGGCCCGGCATGACAAGGCCGCCGGGCACCGCTCGCCGCTGCACCGCCTGGCGCGGTACCGCTCACGCTGACCGGCCGGGGCGGGGTCAGTACCAGCCCATCGCCGCCGAGTGGCCCAACGCGGCACAGGGCGTGTGATATCTCCTGCCGATGTAGCCCAGGCCCCACCTGATCTGGGTGGCCGCGCTGGTACGCCAGTCGGTGCCGGCACTGGACATCTTGGAAGCGGGCAGCGCCTGCGGGATCCCGTACGCGCCCGACCAGCGGTTGCGGGCGAGATGGTTCCAGCTGCTCTCGCGCGTCCACAGGCGGTCCAGGCATCTCCACTGCCGGTCCGACCAGCCGTACGCGGTCAGCAGGGCCACCGCGAGCACCTTGTTCCGCACCGTCGCAGTCGGGTCGCGCGGATCCACGGGACCGCGTCCGGCCGACATCGCCTGCGGTCCCAAGCCCATGACGGCGCAGCCGATCACGCCGGCCGTGCCGCACGAGACGATCCCTGCCAGACGCCGATGCACAGCCGCTCTCTCGTCGGCCGGGACGCCGATCCGCCCCCGCGCGGGCCGCCCCGCCTGGACCGCTCTCAGCGCCGGACGATGGCGCGTATGCCGCCATGTGGGGTGACTGCGGCGGGCCGCACCCACCGGCACGACCCGCCGCCACGCCCTGACACGTTCCGTGCCGCGCTCGGGCCGACACCGAACCTACGTGGATCCGTGCCGGCGGCTTACCGTCTCTTTGCCGCCACCCGGTGCTTTCCCGGCCGTCGTGGAGGTCAGGAACCGCCGGGGTGGGCCATGGCCAGGAGGTCGAGCGCCGCGTCGAGCTCGGCGAGCGTCAGCTTCCCGTCGTCGACGTATCCGCGGTCCAGGACGACCTGCCGGATGGTCTTGCGCTCGGCCAGGGACTGCTTGGCGACGGCCGCCGCCTCCTCGTAGCCGATGTAGCGGGTCAGCGGCGTGACGATGGAGGGTGAGGACTCGGCGTACTCCTGGAGACGGCGGACGTTCGCCTCGATCCCGTCGACACAGCGATCGGCGAAGACCCGCGCGACGTTGGACAGCAGCCGCAGCGACTCCAGGAGGTTGCGCGCCATCATCGGCATCATCACGTTGAGCTCGAAGTTGCCCGCCGTGCCGCCGAACGCGATGGCCGCGTCATTGCCGATCACCTGCGCGGCGACCTGGCACACGGCCTCGGGAATGACCGGGTTGACCTTGCCCGGCATGATCGAGGAGCCGGGCTGGAGCTCGGGAAGGCGGATCTCGCTCAGGCCCGCACGCGGGCCGGAGTTCATCAGCCGGAGATCGTTCGCGATCTTGACGAGGCCGGTGGCGATGGTGCGCAGGGCCCCGCTGGTCTCCACGAGGGCGTCGCGCGCGCCCTGGGCCTCGAAGTGGTTACGCGCCTCCCTCAGCGGCAGGCCGGTCTCGCAGCCGAGCTCGGCGATGACGCGTCCGGCGAAGCCCTCGGGCGCGTTGAGGCCGGTGCCCACGGCGGTGCCGCCCAGCGGCAGCTCGCCGAGGCGCGGCAGGACGGAGCTCAGCCGCTCCACCCCGTACTTGACCTGCGCGGCGTAGCCGCCGAACTCCTGGCCGAGCGTGACCGGCGTGGCGTCCATCAGGTGCGTACGCCCCGACTTGACGACGGGTGCGAACTCCACGGCCTTGCGGTTCAGCGCGCCTTCGAGGCGTCGCAGCGCGGGGACCAGCTCGTTGACCACCAGGCCCGTCGCCGCGGTGTGGATGGAGCTGGGGAACACATCATTGGAGGACTGCGAGGCGTTGACGTGGTCGTTCGGGTGGACCGGCCGGCCGAGCCGCTCCTGCGCGAGCGTCGCGATGACCTCGTTGGCGTTCATGTTCGAGGAGGTGCCGGAACCCGTCTGGAACACATCGACCGGGAAGTGCTCGTCGTACTCACCGCCCGCGACGGCCAGCGCGGCCTTCTCGATCGCGTCCGCCATGTCCTTGTCCAGCACGCCGAGCTCCGCGTTGACCCGGGCCGCCACCGCCTTGATGCCGGCGAGGGCGGCGATCTGCGCGCGGTCCAGCCGCTGCCCGGAGATGGGGAAGTTCTCCACCGCCCGCTGCGTCTGTGCCTGCCACTTCGCCCACGACGGGAGACGGACGTCTCCCATGGAGTCATGCTCGACGCGGTGGTTCTGTTCGGACATGCGGCGCCTCCCAGAATGATGAAAGCTCGTGCGCGGACACCTTCGACTGTAGGTGCCGGCAAGATCGCCCCGGAGCCGGGGTGGCGGTGGCCTAGGCGGCGCCGTACACGCCCGCGTACCAGGCGACGGGTCCGCTCCGCGCGTCAGGGCCGGGCCGGACGCGTACGCGGATCCGCGCGGGAGAGCCGCCGGCGGGCAGCCGGAGCGAACGCGTCATCGGGGCGTCGGCGCCGGTCGCGGCGCACGTGCCGCGCACCAGGGACCGGGGGTCACCCACGGCGTACGCGGTGAAGGACAGCCGGCGCGGGCCCGAGGGGCATGTCACGACGACCGAGACCCTCTCGGCGCCGTCCCGCGCGTCCTCGTCGAGCCTCAGCGTGAGCGTCGAGGTGGCGGGCCAGCTGGCGCCGCCCCTGGCCAGCCGTGTCACGGACGGGGCGCCGGCCTCGCCGCCGATGGTCGCGGGCAGCGGGCCGCCGTCCCCGCGCGGTGTCGCCGAGGGCGTGCCGCTGGGGGGCGCGGCAGGGCTGCCCGAGGGGGCGGGATCACCGGAGTACAGAGCGGGTCTGCCCTTGACCCCGGCCAGGACGCCCGCGCCTACGGCGAGGGCCAGCACGCCGACGGTGACGACCGGCACGACCCCGGCGCGTTCGGCGAGCCCCCGGCGTGTCCGCTGCGGCTGCCGGGGCGGCACGGGCGGTGTGGCGGCCAGCGCGAGGAGTTCGGCGGCGTGGCCGGCGCCCAGCCGGCGGGCCGGCTCCTTGGTCAGCAGGCCCTCGAGCACGGGACGCAGCGGGCCCGCGCGCAGCGGAGGGTCGGGCTCGCTGGTCACCAGCGCGCTGAGCGTGGCCATCGCGGTCTCGTGGTCGTACGGGGGACGGCCCTCCACCGCGGCGTACAGCGTCGCGCCGAGCGACCAGAGGTCCGAGGAGGGCGACGCGGGTTCGCCGCGCGCCACCTCGGGCGCCACGTACGCGGGGGAGCCCATGAACGAGCCCGTCTGGGTCAGCGTGGTCGCGCCGTCGTAGGTCGCGATCCCGAAGTCGGTGAGGACGACGCGGCCGGAGGTCTCGAGCAGGACGTTGCTCGGCTTGACGTCGCGGTGGACGATCCCGGCGTCGTGCGCGGCGCTGAGCGCGGCCAGCAGCTGCACACCGATTTCGGCCACCCGCCGCGGGGAGATGGGACCGTCGTCGACGAACACGTCCTCCAGCGAACGCGCCGCGACGTATTCCATGATCAAGTAGGGGCGGGACTCCTCGATCACCATGTCGTATATGGAGATAAGTCCTGGATGGCGCAGCCGGCCGGCGGCGAGGGCCTCGCGGTCGGTACGCCGGAGGAGGTTCATGCGTTCGCGGTGGTCGAGGCTGGGAGGAAGGTGCACTTCCTTGACCGCGACCTCGCGGTCCTCCACCTCGTCATGGGCCCACCAGACCGTTCCCATGCCGCCCCGGCCGATCTGCTCGATGAGCCGATAGCGACCGGCGAGCAAGCGATCCCGCGAATCGGCCACGATGCGCAAGATACCTGGGAGACGTTAACTCCGGTATCTCGATCTTTGCCGTTCACTTGCATGGGGGATATCCGGATTGCAGGATCGAATGCTGGGAAGGCAGCCGAAACCAGAGTCGAAAGAGGCCTTATGAGGACATCTTCGACGTCGGCGGACGGCGAGGACGGAGTGCTGCCTTCCGGCGTACGACATCTCGATCCGGACGATCCGCACGAGATCGGCGGCTACCGGCTCGTCGGCAGGCTCGGAACGGGCGGCATGGGCGTCGTCTATCTGGGCCGTGACCCGCTGGGCGGACCAGTGGCGGTCAAGGCCGCATACGGTGCCATGACCGGCGACGACGAGCTGCGCCGCCGCTTCGAGGCTGAGGCCGCGGCGGTACGGCGGGTCCCCGCCGCCTGCACGGCACGGCTACTGGTCGACGGCGCGGACCGCCTCCGGCCCTACCTCGTCACCGAGTACATCGAGGGACGCTCGCTGGAGCAGATCGTGCGGACGGGCGGGCCGCTCGAACCCGAGCAGCTCCGGGCACTCGCGGCCGGGGTGGGGCGCGCGCTGACCGCCATCCACCGGGCCGGGCTGGTCCACCGTGACCTCAAACCGGCCAACATCCTGCTGACCCTCACCGGCCCGCGCGTCATCGACTTCGGCATCGCCCAGACGGTCGACGCGTCCGGCGGCCCGACCGGTCCCGGCATGGTGGTGGGCAGCCCCGGCTGGATCGCGCCCGAACGCCTCCACCGCCGTCCCGCCATTCCCGCGTCGGACGTCTTCGGCTGGGGCTGTCTCGTCGCGTACGCCGGGACCGGCCGCAACCCGTTCGGCTCGGGAGACGTCGACGAGCTCGCGCAGAGGATCATGTACGCGCCCCCGGACCTGGACGGGCTGGACGATGCTCTCCGCGGACCCGTGGCCGCGGCGCTCGCCAAGGACCCGGCCGAGCGACCGGCGGCCGACGAGTTGCTCGGGCTCCTCGGCTCCACGCCTCCCGGCGGCCGTTCGGGGACGAAGGAGCTGCCCGCGGGCCGTCGACGGCGCTGGGCGACCCTCGTACCGGCGTCGGTGGCGTTGACCACCGCGGCCGTGCTCGCCGCGGTCATCGCGACGACCGCGGCCGACCACGGCTCGCCGCGCGTCCCGCCCGCCGGCGGATCGTCGGCGACCCCTACGGGCAACCAGGCCGCCACTCACGGCGAGGCACCGGTCCGCCCCCGCGCCGCCCACCCCGCCGAGGCCCCGCACGGCCCGGCGGCCACGCATGCGGCCAGGCCCGGTGGGGCGACACCCGTGAACGGCCGCGCCAAGGTCAAGCCGAAGCAGAAAGGCAAGGGGAAGGGAAAGGGCGGTCCAGGACCTCCTCCCGAGTGACGACCGGCGGGAAGATCCAGCCCGATCGGCGGACGGGGGATCCGTTCACGCCGGCAGGAAGGGGCGTGCGGGCATCCGTTCATGGCGGCCCGGCCGTCGTCTCGATGGCGTCGGCCAGGAGGTCGACGGCCTCGGCGAGGCGGTGTTCGGGCAGGCGGGCGTAGCCGACGACGATCGCGGGTGGGCCGGGGCCGCGTACGCGCATCGGGGCGACCCCCTCGACGGCGACGCCGCGTGCCGCGGCCGCCGCGACGACCTTCGCCTCGTCGCACCACTCCGGAAGTTCCGCGTAGGCGTGCAGGCCCGCGGACACGCCGTGCACCTTCACCTGTGGCAGCCGGCCGGCCAGCGCGGCCACGAAGGCGTCGCGCCGGTCCCGGTACCGCCGCCGCATCAGCCGCAGGTGCTGTGAGTGGTCGCCATTGGCGATCATGCGAGCGAGGACGTGCTGGTCGAGGACGGGCGAGCCGAGGTCGTGCAGGGCGCGGGCCGCGCGCAGCCGTACCGCGAGCCAGGGCGGCGCGACCGCCCACCCGAGCCGCAGCGCCGGCGACAGCGCCTTGCTCACCGAACCGGCCAGCACCACCCGTTCGGGTTCGAGCCCCTGCAGGCAGCCGACCGGGTCGCGGTCGTAGCGGAACTCCCCGTCGTAGTCGTCCTCGATGATCAGGGCGTCGACGTCCCGCGCCCACTCGATCAGCGCGGAGCGGCGGCGTGGCGAGAGCACGACCCCGGTCGGGAACTGGTGGGCCGGTGTGACCAGGACCGCCCGTGCTCCCGTACGGGCCAGCGCGGCGACGTCGATGCCCTCCTCGTCGACCGGTACGCCGGCCAGCTCGATGCCGGTGGCCCGGATCATCGGGATCTGGTGGTGGCCCAGCGGGTCCTCGACCGCGAGCAGCCGGTGCCCCTCCTCGATGAGGATCCGCGGCACCACCGCCAGCATCTGGGCCACCCCGGCGGTGATCACGACCGCCTCCGCCCCGGCCACCGCGGCGCGTACCCGTGTCAGGTGACCGGCCAGCTCGGTGCGTAGCGCGAGTACGCCCGCCGGGTCGGGATAGTTCAGCTCGGCGTGCGGCAGCTCGCGGAGCACGTCGCGGAGCGTCGCCGTCCAGCGGCCGCGCGGGAAGGACGCCAGATCCGGTTTGCCCGGCCGCAGGTCGTAGGCGATGCCGGGAGGATCGGCGGGTCCCGCATCGGTGCCGGCGGCGAGCCGCAGCGCGCGGCGGTGCGCCTCGCTGCGGGGCTCCGGCGCCGTGCGGACCGCCGGGACGGGTGCGACGCGGGTGCCGTCACCCTGCCGGGACACGATGAACCCCTCGGCGACGAGCTGCTCGTACGCGGTCACCACGACGCCCCGCGACACGTCGAGATCACCGGCCAGGTCGCGCGTCGAGGGCAGCCGCGTGCCGGGCGCCAGACGTCCCGCGCGTACGGCGTCACGCAGGCCGCCGGCGAGCTGCGCGGCGAGCCGCCCGGCGGCGCGATCCAGCCTCAGGTGCAGGTCCATCGCGAAATGGTCCTCTCAAGCCGACCCGCAATGGTCCAAGTATCAGGGCCATTGGACCCCTAGCGTCTCAGCACATGGGGCAGACCACCAGCATTCAGGGCAACACGCAGGCAGCCGTCGCGATGACCGTCGTCGGCACACTCACCGCCGTGTCCGCGACGATCTCCCACTATCCGGTGTACGGCGGGCAGGCCGTCCGCTACGCCGTGGCGGCGGTGATCCTGCTGTTCGTCGCATGGTTGCGTGACCGGGGGGCGCCGGCCGTCCGCGGCCCTCTCTGGCAGTGGCCGCTGATCGCCTTGCTGGCCGCCACCGGGCTGGCCGGGTTCAACGTCTGCATCGTCGAGGGCACCCGCTACACGAGCCCGGCCACGATCGGCACGGTGGTCGGCTCGGTGCCGATCGTGCTCGCCATCGCCGCGCCGCTGATGGACGGCAGGCGCCCGGCGCGGCGTACCGTGGCGGCCGCCACGGTGGTGACGGCCGGGGCCGGTGTGGCCAACGGGCTGGGCGGTGGCGGCCTGACCGGGCTCCTGCTGGCCCTGGGTGCGCTGGCCGGCGAGGTGTGCTTCTCGCTGCTGGCCATCCCGCTGCTGCCCCGCCTCGGCGCGGTACGGGTCTCGGCGTACTCCGCCGCGGCGGCCGTGCCGATGCTGTTGGCCGCCGGCCTGGTCGCCGACGGCACGGGCGTGGTGCGGCCGCCCACGTGGGGCGAGGCCGCCGGGTTCGCCTACCTGTCGCTGGTCGTCACCGCGGGCGCGTTCATCCTCTGGTACGACGCGCTGGGCCGGATCGGTGCGGACCGCGCGGGGCTGTTCGCCGGGTTGATCCCGGTCAGCGCGGTCGTCACCACCATGGTGCTCGGCCTGCGAACCCCGGGCATGGGAGAACTCGCCGGAGCCCTGCTCGTCGGGCTCGGCGTCGTGCTCGGTCTCACGAGGTCAGCGGATCGGCCACTCGCGGTTGCTGCCGCGGCGCACCATCACGATCCAGCCCACGACGAAGCCGGTAACAAGGATCACACCGACCACGATCATGACCACGTATATCGCCGCGTCATTCCCAAAGATCCCGCTGACCAGCGCATTTGACGTAAACGGCATGTTCTCCCCCTAGCCGTCATACCCGTACAGAGGCCGGAACACGACCCGGGCTCTGTACGGCCTGAGGTTTCGCCGCTCTACCCTGGTGCTCGACTCACACCGTGCCGTCAGCGAGGACGCCATGCCCGAATTCGCCTTCACCGAGCTGCTGCCCCAGGGCCCCGACGAAACCGACTACCGCCTGCTCACCAGTGACGGGATCACCGAGTTCGGCGCGGGGGACCGCACTTTCCTCCAGGTGGAGCCCGAGGTCCTGCGGCTCCTCACCGAGACGGCGATCCACGACATCTCCCACCTGCTGCGCCCGGCGCACCTCGCCCAGCTGCGCCGGATCCTGGACGACCCCGAGTCCTCGCCGAACGACCGGTTCGTCGCCCTCGACCTGCTCAAGAACGCCAACATCGCGGCGGCCGGCGTACTCCCCATGTGCCAGGACACCGGCACGGCGATCGTGATGGGCAAGCGCGGCCAGCACGTCCTCACCGACGGGGACGACGAGCGCCACATCGCCCGTGGCGTCTACGACGCCTACACGCGGCTCAACCTGCGTTACTCCCAGCTGGCTCCGCTGACCATGTGGGAGGAGAAGAACACCGGCAGCAACCTGCCCGCCCAGATCGAGCTGTACGCGGCGCAGGGCGACGCGTACAAGTTCCTGTTCATGGCCAAGGGCGGCGGCAGCGCCAACAAGTCCTTCCTGTACCAGGAGACCAAGGCCGTACTGAACCCCAAGCGGATGCTGAGCTTCCTGGAGGAGAAGATCCGGTCGCTGGGCACCGCGGCCTGCCCGCCGTACCACCTGGCCATCGTGGTCGGCGGCACCAGCGCGGAGTTCGCCCTCAAGACCGCCAAGTACGCCTCGGCGCACTACCTGGACACCCTGCCGTCCACGGGCGGCCCGGCCGGGCACGGCTTCCGCGACCTCGACCTGGAGCAGGAGGTCTTCGAGCTCACCCAGCAGCTCGGCATCGGCGCGCAGTTCGGCGGCAAGTACTTCTGCCATGACGTACGCGTGGTCCGGCTGCCCCGGCACGGCGCGTCCTGCCCGGTGGCGATCGCGGTGTCGTGCAGCGCCGACCGGCAGGCCCTGGCGAAGATCACCCGGGACGGCGTGTTCCTCGAGCAGCTGGAGCCCGACCCCGCGCGGTACCTGCCCGAGACCACCGAGGACGACCTGGAGGGCGATGTCGTACGCGTCGACCTCAACCGGCCGATGGACGAGATCCGGGCCGAGCTGAGCCGGTATCCGGTCAAGACGCGGCTGTCGCTGACGGGCCCGCTCGTCGTCGCCCGCGACATCGCGCACGCCAAGATCAAAGAACGCCTCGACGCGGGCGAGCCGATGCCGTCCTACCTTCGCGACCACGCCGTCTACTACGCGGGCCCGGCCAAGACGCCCGAGGGTTACGCGAGCGGCTCCTTCGGCCCGACGACGGCCGGGCGGATGGACTCCTACGTCGAGCAGTTCCAGGCCGCCGGCGGGTCGTTCGTGATGCTGGCCAAGGGCAACCGCAGCCAGCAGGTCACCGACGCCTGCGAGGCGCATGGCGGGTTCTACCTCGGCTCGATCGGCGGCCCCGCCGCGCGGCTCGCCCAGGACTGCATCAAGAAGGTCGACGTGCTGGAGTACGCCGAGCTCGGCATGGAGGCGGTCTGGAAGATCGAGGTCGAGGACTTCCCGGCCTTCATCGTCGTCGACGACAAGGGCAACGACTTCTTCGCCGACACCACGGGCCCGCTCCTCACGATCGGCCGTCGCTGAGGTTCAGGTAGCCGTGCAAGTGGCCGGCGGCTTCGAGCAGCGCGGCCGCCCGCAGGGTCAGGCGCGAGTGCTGCCCGGCGATGGCGGCGCGGAGAGCGTCACGGCTGCCCGTGCGTCGAGGGAGCGTCGCCGCTCGTGCAGCGCCGCGTGGGCGGCGTCCAGGAGCGCGAGCGCGCCGGGCAGGTCACCGGCGTGGACCGCATGCATGATCGCCCGCGCCTCGCGCGGTCCACAGCCCTTCGCCAGGGCCCGGTACGTCAGCAGCGCGGCGATGGCTGTCGGCGAACCGGCGATAGCCGCCGGCGGTGCGCGGCACCGGAGGCAGGACCCCGGCATCCTCGTAGTTGCGGACCTGCTGGGTCGAGATGCCCGCCAGACGCGCCAGATGGCACGAAGGCCTTTGCCTCCCGCTCCATCCACGAGTTGAAGGTTATCCGCCGAACTCCGCGGGTTTTGGCCTCGAAGTCTCAACAAGGGCCACCCACCCGCCCACTCCGAGAACGCCGACCACACCGCCATCGACACGCTGATCCCGCACCCCGTCTACGCGGCTCAGGCGTGGGTGGATCGTCAACCCCGGTCCGGCGACCGCCGGCCCGGCCCGCTCCCTCCTCACCGACGCCCACGCTCTCGCCGTACGGCGACACCACCGCCGTGCGTCCTGAGCGGCCGGGCGCGCTCCTCGTTCTCGGCCCACCGCCGACAGGATCGCGACGATGACCGAGGGCGATCGACGCCGCTCGGAGCACCGGTCAGCGCAGAGGGTGGCGGCCGATCAGCTGGCGGACGATGACGTTGCGCTGGATCTCGTTGGTGCCCTCGCCGACGATCATCAGGGGCGCGTCGCGGAAGTAGCGCTCCACGTCGAACTCCGTGGAGTAGCCGGACGCGCCGTGGATGCGGACCGCGTTCAGGGCGATGTCCATGGCCGCCTCCGAGGCGTACAGCTTGGCCATGCCGGCCTCCATGTCGCACCGCTCGCCCGCGTCCAGCAGGTCCGCGGCGTCGAGTGTGAGCAGCCGGGCCGCGCGCAGGCGGGTGGCCATGTCGGCCAGGTAGTTGCCGATCGACTGGTGCTGCCAGATCGGCCGGCCGAACGCCTCGCGCTCCTGGGCGTAGCGCAGCGAGTCCTCCAGCGCCGCCCGGCCCACGCCGAGCGCCCGCGCGGCCACCTGGATCCGGCCCACCTCCAGGCCGCGCATCATCTGCGCGAACCCGCGCCCCTCCTCCTCGCCCAAGGCCGCGGATCCCGGTGCCTCGTGGCCGTCGAAGACGATCTCGCAGGTCTCGACGCCCTTGTAGCCGAGCTTGGACAGGTCGCGCGAGACGGTCAGGCCAGGACCCGGCTCCACGAGAAGGACGCTGATGCCCCGGTGACGGGGGCTGGCCTGCGGGTCGGTCTTGCACAGCAGCGCGATCAGCCCGGCGCGCCGGGCATTGGTGATCCACATCTTGGCGCCGTCGACCACGTAGTGGTCGCCCTCGCGCCGGGCCGTCGTCGTGATCGCCTGCAGGTCCGAGCCGCCGGCGGGCTCGGTCAGGGCCATCGCCGCCCGCAGCTCGCCGGTGGCCATCCGGGGGAGATAGCGCTCCTTCTGCGCCTCGGTGCCGAACGTCGCGATCAGGTACGCGACGACGGAGTGGCCACCCATCGCCCCGGCCAGGCTCATCCAGCCGCGCGCCAGTTCCTCCGTGACGAGCGCGTAACAGCGTTTGGAGACGCTCACCTCGCCGTACGGCTCCGGGACGGTGAGCCCGAAGACGCCGAGCTCCTTCATCCGCTCGATGAGTTTCCCGGGGTAGGCGTTCGCGTGCTCCAGTTCGCGCGCGGCCGGCCGGACCTCCCGGTCCACGAACTCGGCCACGACCTCGACGATCGCCTTCTCTTCATCGCTCAACGCCGTCATGGTGACCAGTATGTCCGTGGCCGGAGCGAGGGCCCGGTCCGGCATCCACGCCGCCGGGGAGTAGCTCATCGACTACGCTCCCGGTATCCCTGACCCTGTGTGACCGGCGGCACGTCCCGGTGAGTGTGGGTCGGATGATCGCGGGTAATAGGGCGACGACACTGGAGGAATGTGATGAGTCTGGACGAAGCAGCGCGCCAACTCGAGCTGGCCGCACACGATACTCAAGTCGCCTTCGACTGCATCGGGCTCGGTGAGATCGAACGCGCCCACACCCATACGATCACCGCCAGGGCGGCGGCCGACGCCGCCGAGGTGGCCCTGCGCATCGCGCTGGCCGAGCTGTCTCCCGAAGAGGCCGAGCGCGCGGGGGAGAAGGCCATGGAGCGCATCGTCGAAGAAGAGGAGGGCTCACGCCGCTGAGCCCGCCGGGCCGCCCGCTCCCGGGCTCGCTCGCCGCGGCTTCCCCGGCCGATCAGGCCACGGGACGCTGGGCGACCGGGGTGTCCGGGTTCGCCCCGGCGACGGGGGCGGGTTGAAAGCCCTTCGCCGATGCGAGGATCACGAGCGTCAGCACGGCACCCACCGCGTACGCGATCCACAGCTGTGACGCGGCGGCGCCCGCGACGACCGCTCCGAGGACGAAGCCGAAGTAGTTGAAGACGTTGACCCTGGCCACGGCGATGCCGAGGCCGGTCGGGTCGAGCCGTCCGGCCGCCGAGAACGACGTCGGCACCACCACCGCCAGGCCCAGGCCCGCCAGCGCGAACCCGGCGATGGCCACGGCCGGGCCGGGAGCCGCAGCGGCGATCGCCAGCCCGAGGCCGCCCACGACCGCACCGGCCGCCACGACGCGTGCCGCCCCGTAGGCCCGCACGACGAAGTCGGCGCCGGTACGGCTGAGCATCATCGCGACCTGGTAGACGACGTACGCCAGCGGCGCGACCGTGCCGGAGGCGTTCAGGTCGTCCTTCAGATACTTGGCGCTGTAGCTGGAGGTGGCCGAGTCCGCGATGTACATGCAGGTGACGGCCACGCCGATGATGACGATCGGCTTCCAGGGCACGCGTTTGGCCGCCGCCCGCAGCTGCTCGCCGCTCGGCGCGGTGGTCTCCAGCTCCCGCGCGTACAGCAGCCGCCCGGTCCACAGGGAGACGGCCAGGCCCAGTGCCGCCGGGATCGCGAAGCCCGCACTCAGGCTCATGTCGACCCGGTTGGCCAGCGCGATCCACAGGCCCGCGACGATGCCGGCGGCGCTCCAGACGGCGTGGAAGCCGGTCAGCAGGCTCTTGCCGTAAAGGGTCTCGGCGGTGACCGCCTGGGCGTTCATCGACGCGTCCACCGCCCCGACGAACAGGCCGAACAGCGCCGTGGTCGCGTACAGGGCCAGGTCATCCGGGGCAAGGCCGATGGCGATGATCGACAGCAGCACGAACGGCTGGGCGATCCGCAGCACGGGACCACTGCCGTACCTCGGCATCAGGCTCCCGGCCAGGACACTGCCGACGCCGGCGACCACGGGAACGGCCAGCAGGACGAGGGCGAGAGTGGTGTCGCTGAGGTTGTGCGCCTTCTGGATCTCCGGGATCCGTGTCACCAGAGCGGCGAAGGAGAGTCCCTGCACGCCGAACGCCGCGTACGCCGACCGACGGCCACGCCGCGTCCGTTGATCGATCTCTGCCGCCACGGCGTCCTCCGGAAACATGAAAGAGGTTCGCGTCAGCGTAGAGACCTGGTCGGCGCCGGTCAATATACAGCCGTGATCCCTTGTCCGGACGGTCAGTCGATGAGGCGGCGGCGCATGCCGCGTACGGCGAGTGCCCACATCAGGCCCGAGAACAGGACGAGGGCTCCGGTGTGGGTGAGGTCGGTGAGTGGCCGGAAGCCGAACACGGCATGCCGGACGAGCTCCACGCAGTGGTAGAGCGGATTGAAGTAGGCGACCGTCTGTGCCCAGCCCGGCAGCCCGCCGACCGGAAAGAACGTGCCCGCGACGAGGAACAGCGGTGTGAGCACCCCGCTGATGACGTAGTCGAAGCTGTTGATGGACGGGACGATCGTGGAGGCCCAGATGCCGAACAGCGCGAACCCGCTGGCCGTGAGCATCGTGAAGACCGGTACGACCACCACACCGGGCCCGGGGCGCAGCCCGAACGCCAGCGCCACCAGGATCGGCGCGCAGGAGTAGATCCCGCTCTTCACCGCGATCCACGACGCCTCGCCGGCCACCACCTCGTGCACGTCGACGGGCGCGGCGAGCATCGCGTCGTAGGAATGCTGGTAGGTGCGCCGGATATAGGTGTTGAACATGCCGGGAAAGGCGGAGGTGAACAGCGTCGCCGTGGCCACCACGCCGGTGCCGACGAAGTCGAGGTAGCGGTAGCCGGCGACGTGTCCCACCAGCGCGCCGAAGCCGAAGCCGAACGCCAGCAGGAAGATCGTCGGCTCGATCAGGGCCGCGAACGAGGACGACGGCCAGTAACGGCTGTACAGAGCCAGCTCGCGTCGCCAGACCCCGCGTACCGGGGCCCATTCGAAGGCTCTCAGGTGGTCAGTCAACGGTCTCTCCGGTCAGTACGACGAAGACGTCCTCGAGGTTGGCGGCCCGCCGTACGATCCGGTGGCCGTTGTTCGCGCCGCCGGCGAGCGTGTCCGCCAGCGACGGGGGGATCCGCTCGGCCCGCAGCACCGACACGGTCGGCCCGGTGCGCCGGGTGGGCAGGCCCGCCGTCCTCGCCAGACCCTCGACCTCGGCCAGCCGCTCGGGGGTGCCCTCGTGCTCCTCGACGCGGTCACCCGCGTGGTCGGCGATCAGCTCGGCGGGAGTGCCGTCCGCGATCACCCTGCCGTGCGACATCAGGGCGCACGTGTCGGCGAGGCGCTCGGCCTCCTCGATGTAGTGCGTCGACATCAGCACCGTCACCCCGGCTGCGCGCAGCCCGGCGATCAGCCCCCACAGATCGGCGCGGACCTGCGGGTCCAGCCCGACCGTCGGCTCGTCGAGGAGCACGAGGCGCGGGGAGTGCACGAGCCCCCGTGCGACCAGCAACCGGCGCCGCATGCCGCCCGACAGGTTGACCGCGCGTGCCTCCGCACGCCCGGTCAGGTGAGCGATCTCCAGCGCGCGATCCACGGCCGCGCGCAGCCCGGCGCGTGGCACGCGGTAGAGACGCGCGAAGACCTCGAGGTTCTGGCGTACGGTCAGCTCCTCGTCGAGGTTGTCGATCTGCGGGACCACGCCCATGAGGGCGCGTGCCTGCTTGGCCTGGGCCGGGACGTCGTGGCCGAGAACATTGATCGTGCCCTCGTCGGCGCGGGACTGGGCGGTGAGCAGGCGCATCGTGGTGGACTTGCCCGCGCCGTTCGGCCCGAGCAGCCCCAGGCAGACGCCGTCGGGCACCTCCAGCGTCAGCCCGTCCACCGCCGCGATCGAAGTGCCGTCGGAGTCGGAATACCGTTTGACGACGTCACGCAGCAGGATGGCCATGTGGTTCACCGTAGGTATGGCCTACGACAGAGCGCCAACGAATATCGTCGTGGCGTGGACCTTCCGTGGAAGCCCGGCCGGGATCATCCCTCGCCGCATGAGCTGCGCGCCTCCGACACGGATCGCGAGAACGTCGTCCGGCTGCTCCGAGACGCGCACGGCGACGGCCGCATTACCCTCGACGAGCACGGCGAGAGGGTCGAGCGTGCGTACGCCGCCCGCACGCTCGGTGATCTCGCCGGACTGACCGGCGACCTGCTGCCCGCCGAGGAGCAGCCCATCCGCCTGGATCCCGGCCCGCTCCACGCCCTGTTCGGGACCGTACGGCGCGACGGGCGCTGGGTCGTGCCCGCGAGGTTCCCGGTCTCGGCGGTCTTCGGCACTCTCGAGATCGACCTGCGCGAGGCGCTGCTGCAGCGCAGGCACGTGGTCGTGAACGCCGCCGTGCTCGGCGGCCGGATCCGGCTGGTCGTCCCCGAGGGCGTACGCGTGGAGTTCACCGGCCGGTCCATCGCCGGCTCGCAGGCCCTGCGCATGCGGCAGCCCGAGAGCCGTGAGGCGCCCGTCATCGAGGTGCGCGGGACGGTCGTCCTGGGTTCGGTCGGTGCGCGCACTCCCAGACGGCGGCGGCGGCCCCGTCTGCGTCGCGGGGGTACCGGCTGACGTGGCCGGCCCCGTGATCACGAAAACGGAGCAGCAGGTCACGCAGGGGATTCAATAACAGTTAAGACTCCTCGCTGCGCATCCCCTTGAACTGGTACGGACCAGCTCCTATCGTTCAGTGCCATGCGCGATTCTGCTCGTTGAGCAGGCGAATCGTGCACAACCTTTCATGCCTTGTGAAAGGAGGCGGGCGGCGCAAGCCGCCCACAGCTGTGCCACGCCAAGCGGCCGCCCGGAGGGTGATGAGCCGGGCGCCGGGCCGGGGGTTTGGCAAACCCGAATCAGACAACGACCGGGGACGTCGCGCGCACCCGCGCGCCCCGAAGCCTCAGCAAAGAAGGCGGGGACAGGTGAAACGGCATCTCATCGGCGTTATCGCCGCGGGTCTCACGGTGACCCTCGGCTTGGCCGGATGCAGCAAGGGAAGTTCCTCCGGCGGTGGTGGTGACAGCAAGACCATCAGGTTCGTCGCCGCGATCTACGACGACAAGACCAAGAGCCTCTGGGACAGCCTCATCAAGACGTTCGAGGCGCAGAACAAGGGCTACAAGGTCAACCTGGAGATGGTCGACTGGACCCAGATGGACGCCAAGGTCAAGACCTACGTCCAGACCAAGCAGACGCCCGACATCCTGAACTACAACGCGTTCGCCGACTTCGCACGGGACGGCCTGCTCTTCCCGACCTCGGACGTGCTGTCCTCGCAGTCGTCGGGCGACATCCTCCCGTCCTTCGTGGACGGCGACAAGTACAAGGGCACGCAGTACGGCATGCCGCTGCTGTCCAGCGTCCGGTTGTTCTTCTACAACAAGGACGTCTTCAAGAAGGCCGGCATCGACGCGCCGCCCAAGACCTGGGACGACGTCAAGGCCGACGCCCAGAAGATCAAGGACAAGGACAAGGGCATCTTCCCGCTGGGCCTGCCGCTCGGCGCCGAGGAGTCCCAGGCCGAGTTCTTCATGTGGGCCATGAACAACGGTGGCGGCTACGTCGACCCGTCCGGCAACTGGGCGATCGACAGCCAGGCCAACGTGGACACGGTCAACTACCTCAAGGACCTGACCAAGTCCGGCCTCACGCAGCCGAACCCGGAGACGACCGACCGCAAGGACGTCTTCAACGAGTTCGCGCAGGGCAAGGTCGGGATGCTCAACGGCGCGGTCTTCATGCCGGCCGGGTTCATCAACAAGGTCAACGCCAAGCTGCCGTACGGCATCGCGCCGCTGCCCACCAAGACCGGAGCCGCGCCCAGCACGCTCGGCGTGCAGGACTTCCTGGTGGCCTTCAAGAACGACGGCGGTAAGAAGAAGGACGCGGTCTCGAAGTTCCTGAACTTCTTCTACCAGACCAACAACGTCGCCAACTTCCAGAAGGAAGAGGGCTTCCTTCCGGTGACCAAGTCGGCCGGCGCCGTGATCTCCAGCGCGGTGCCCTACGACAAGCCGTTCGTCGACGCCCTCCCGTCCGCGAAGTTCTACCCCACGGGCAACGCCGCCTGGGGTCCGCTGGCGAACACGGTCAAGGAGAAGATCGGCACGGCCATCACGGCGAAGGACCCGAAGAGCGTCCTGAGCGAGCTCCAGCAGACCGCGCAGAAGAACGGCTGACGGACGGCTCGTGCACAACACCATTGAGGCGCGCGGCGCCGGGGCCAAGGCCCCGGCGCCGTCGTCGAAGAGCGCCCTCCGCCGATTCGGCCGGGCGCTCGCACCGCTGCCGTGGATCGGGCCCGCGGTCATCCTGATCGTGGCCGTGGTCCTGTGGCCGGTCTTCGAGATGGTCCGGACGTCGATACTGAGGATCAGCTCGTCGGGCGCGACGATCGGCACCCGCGGGACCGGCAACTACCGTGACCTGTTCGACGAGACGGACCTCGTCGCCGTGCTGCTGCGCACCGTGGTCTGGGTGGTCGGCGTCGTCCTCGTCACGGTCGTGATCTCACTCGCGCTCGGGCAGCTGCTCAACGCCAGGTTCCCCGGTCGGCGCGTGGTGCGCTGGGCGGTGATCGTGCCCTGGGCCGCGTCGGTGCTGATGACCGCGCTGACGTGGAAGTGGATGCTCAACTACTACTACGGCGTGGTCAACAAGGTCCTCCAGGGCGTGGGCCTGATCGACCACCCCGTGAACTGGCTCTCGAACCCCACCCAGGCGCTGATCTGGATGATGTGGGTGGCCGTCTTCGTCTCGCTGCCGTTCACCTCCTTCGTCATCCTGGCCGGGCTCCAGACCATCCCGGAAGACGTCTACGAGGCCGCACGGGTCGACGGCGCCGGGCGCGCGCGTACCTACTTCCAGATCACGCTGCCGCTGCTGCGGCCGTCCCTGCTGGTCGCGGCGATCATCAACGTGATCAACGTCTTCAACTCCTTCCCGATCATTTACGCGATGACCGGGGGCGGGCCGGGGAGTAAGACCGACACCAGCACGACCTTCATGTACAAGCTCGCCTTCACCGGGTCCGGCGACGTCGGAGAGTCCGCCGCGATGGCGGTCGTGAACTTCGCGCTGATCCTCATCCTGGTCCTGCTCTACCTGCGGGCCGTCGGCTGGCGCGGGGAGACAAAGTCATGAGCACCCAGATCAAGTCGCGCCAGGCCGGCCGGGGCAAGCCGGGAGGCCGGCCGGGCTCGGTCAACCGGGGCAAGCCCGGGTCGGCGGGCCGCGCCAGAGTCGCGATCCTGGCCGGGGTCGGCTACCTGGTCGCGTTCATCTTCATCGCGCCGTACCTGGAGATGGCGCTCACGGCGCTCAAGCCCGACCGAGAGCTGACCGCGTCGCCGACGACGTTCCTGCCCAAGCACTGGGACTTCACCAACTTCGTCGACGTGTGGAAAGCAGCGCCGATCTGGCAGAACATGCAGGTCTCGCTCATCGTGGCCGGCGTGGCCACGTTGATCGCGCTGCTGGTGGCGCTGCCCGCGGCGTACTACACGGCGCGCAACCGGTTCCGCGGGCGCGGTGCGTTCCTGCTACTGGTGCTCGTCACCCAGATGTTCGCGCCCACCGCCCTGGTGATCGGCATCTACCGGGAGATGGTGGCGCTCAACCTGACCGACACGCTGCTCGCGCTGATCCTGGTCAACGCCGCCTTCAACCTGCCGTTCTGCGTGTGGATCCTGCACGGGTACTTCTCCAGCATCCCGAAGGAGCTCGAGGAGGCCGCCTACCTCGACGGCGCGGGCAAGGTCACGGCACTGACCCGGGTGACACTGCCGCTGTCCCTGCCGGGCCTGGTGACCGCGGTGATCTACACGTTCATCGGGGCGTGGAACGAGTACGTCGTCGCCCTGACGATCACCTCGTCGCCCAACCGCCAGCCGCTGACCGTCGCCATCCCGGGCTTCGTCACGTCCTACCAGGCGCACTGGCAGTACCTCTTCGCGACCTCGCTGATCGCGATCGTGCCGGTCGTGATCCTGTTCGTGTGCATCGAGCGCTACCTCGTCGGCGGTCTCACCGCGGGCGGGGTCAAGTAACCGCCCGTTCCGGCGGGTGAGGCGGCGGCCTCACCCGCCGTCCGGCCTGCTCAGCCGGCGCTGTCGAAGTAGTTGATGGCCGAGTAGGCGCGGAGCTTGGCGAGCCGGTGCTCGCTGTCGATCCGGCGGATCGTGCCGCTGCGGGAGCGCATCACCAGGGAGTTGGTGAACGCGATGCCGTGGTTGTAACGCACCCCGCCGACCAGCTCGCCGTCGGTGATGCCGGTCGCGGCGAAGAACACGTCGTCGGAGGTCACCAGGTCATCGGTGGTCAGCACCCGCGTCAGGTCGTGCCCGGCGTCGAGCGCCTTCTGCCGCTCGGCGTCGTCCTTGGGCCACAGCCGTCCCTGCAGCATGCCGCCGAGGGACTTGATCGCGCAGGCCGCGATGATCCCCTCCGGGGTGCCGCCGATGCCGAGCATCAGGTCGATGCCGGTGTTCTCGCGGGCGGCCATGATCGCGCCGGCCACGTCGCCGTCGGTGATGAACTTGATCCGCGCCCCGGCCTCGCGGACCTCCTTGACGATCCGCTCGTGCCGTGGCCGGTCGAGAATGACGACCGTGACGTCTTCGGGGGAGGAACCCTTGGCCCGCGCCACCGCGCGGATGTTGTCCGCGACCGGCGCGTCGATGTTGACCACATCGGCCGCCTCGGGCCCGGTGGCCAGCTTCTCCATGTAGAAGACCGCCGACGGGTCGTACATCGTGCCGCGCGGGCTCACCGCGATCACGGCGATCGCGTTGCTCATGCCGAGGGCGGCGAGCCGCGTGCCGTCGATCGGGTCGACGGCGACGTCGCAGTCGGCGCCCTGACCGTCCCCGACCTCCTCGCCGTTGAACAGCATCGGAGCCTTGTCCTTCTCGCCCTCACCGATCACGACGACGCCGTTCATCGACACCGTGTTGATGAGCTGGCGCATGGCGTTCACCGCGGCGCCGTCGGCCCCGTTCTTGTCGCCGCGGCCCACCCATCGGGCCGCGGCCATCGCCGCGGCCTCGGTCACCCGTACGAGCTCGAGCGCGAGGTTTCGGTCCGGGGCGTCCGCCTCTGTCACCAGCGGGGACGCCGGGGTGGTCTCTTCGGTCATCGGATACGCGGCGCGCCGGCCCGGCGGTGGAGCCGGAGGTACGCCGCTCCCTCCTCGGAATGTCGATAGCGTGTTCGCGCGTCACGCCCGCGGCTGAGGCGGACGCGCTCGCGTTGGTACGGCACTGCAGACATGCCCGTTTTGTAGGGAACATTGCCTGCGAGAAGCGCCACTTTGAGGTTCGGGTCACGGACGGCCGTGACGCACGATACTCAGAGGTGATCTCCAGCTTCGGATGCCGACGGAGGCGTGGAACGTAAATTCACAGCCGACAGGGCGTAATCTAGGGCCGTAATGAGCAGCGATATCGAGCGGCCACCCGGTGGGCGAGCCGACTGCCCGGCCGTTGCCGGCGGGCTGTCCGAGCGGCAGGTGCCGTGTGCGCCTCCGGCACGACGAGGAGCGCGTACTTGAGCATCGAACACCTCCAGCGCACCTCCGACCGGGGCGCCGCCACACGGGGCGCCCTGCTCGCCGCCGCGCGCGAAGTCTTCTCGGTGTCGGGGTTCGCTCAGGCGGCGGTCACCGACATCGTGGCCAAGGCCGGCGCCAGCGTCGGCAGCCTCTACCACCACTTCAGCGGCAAGGCCGATCTTTACCTCACGCTCTTCGAAGAGTTCCAGATCCGCCAGCAGGAGCGGACCCGTGAGGCCGTCCACCTGGCACGCGACCGGGGCGAGACCGACACGATGCGGCTGTTCATCGAGGGCGCGCGCGCCTACCTCGACGGATGCATCGCCGAGCCCGACCTGTCCCGGCTGTTCCTGTCCGGCGACGGCCCGCCCGGATTCGACCGCGCCCTGCGAGACCGCCTGCGCAAGTGGGCGCGGCGTAACGCGGCGCTCTTCCACACCGGCGGCGACGGCGGCGACGGCGTGGTGGACGAGGCGCTCGTGGTCGTGCTGACCGGTGCGATGTCCGGCGCCGTCTCGGAGGTGTCGCTGTCCGAGGACGAGGCGGCCTCGCGAAAGCTCGCCGACGACGTGCTGACCATCATCTCGCGCATGGAGAGCACGCGTGAGCGAAGGCCATGAGCAGGCCCCGGCCGCCGGCGACGAAACGCTGAGCGAGCACGAAGCGGGTACCACCGTCACGGGCACCAGGGCGCCGGAGGAGCCGATCGTGGTCTCCGCCTCGCTCTACCGGCGGCTCAAGTCGGGACTCTTCGGCTTCAGCATGGCGATGCTGTCCTGCCTCGTCGTGGTCGGGCTCGTGATCCTGATCACGCCGCGGCGCAACGAGGGCGCCATCCCACGCGTCGACTTCCACAGCGACCTGTCCGGCCTCATGGCCATCGCGCCGTACCAGGTGCAGGCCCCCGAAGGCCTGCCGGCGCAGTGGTACCCCACCAGCACCCGGCTGAGCGGCCACACGGGCGGCCCGGTCTCCTGGCATCTCGGCTTCTACACGCCGGACAAGGAGTACGCGGCGCTGGAGGAGAGCAACGAGACACCCGCGGGCGCCGGCAACTTCGTCGACCGGATGACGAGCCAGGGACATCCGGACGGCACGTCCCAGATCGCGGGTGCCACCTGGGACCGCACGTTCCGCCCGGACAAGAAGCAGCGGTCGCTGATCCGCCGGCTGCCCGGTCTCACCCTCGTGGTCACCGGCACGGCGTCCTACGACGAGCTCGCGGTCCTGGCCGGCTCGCTCCGGCAGCAGCCGAAGGCCTCGCCCGCCGCCACTCCCACGTAGGCCGGTCTCAGAAAGGCGCGCCGTCGGCGGGCTCGGTGCCCGGCTCGGTGCGTTCGGCCATCGCGGCGGCCAGCCTGGCGCGGGCGCCTTCGAGCCACTCCTCGCAGATCCCGGCGAGCTTCTCGCCGCGCTGCCACAGCGTGAGCGAGTCCTCGAGCGTGAGCCCACCGGCCTCCAGACGCCGTACGACGTCGGTCAGCTCGTCGCGCGCCTGCTCGTAGGAAAGCTCAGGTTTCTCCTCCGTCACGTGCCCAACCCTACGGGTACGGCGGGCCCGCTCACGCTCATTAGGATCGCCGTCATGCCCGTGCGCGATGCCACCGAAGCCGACATCCCCGAGCTCGTACGCCTGCGCGCGCTGTTGTTCACGGACCTCGGCGAGGTGTGGGGCGCGCCACCGGCCGGCGACGAGTGGCGGGACCGGTGCGCGGCCGAGCTGACCTGGCAACTACGCGCCGGCACGATGACGGTCCTCGTCATCGACGGGGACGCGGGGCTGGCCGCCTGTGGCATAGGCGTCATCGACCAGCGGCTGCCCGGCCCGTACAACCCCGGCGGCCGGGTCGGTCACGTGTTCGGCGTCGTCACCGACCCCGCCTGCCGCGGGCGTGGCCACGGTCGGGCGATCATGGAGGGGCTTCTCTCCCGGTTCGACGAGGCCGGCGCCCGCAGGGTCGACCTGAACGCCAGCCCCGACGGGATGTCGCTCTACCGCAGGCTCGGCTTCACCGACCATCCCGACCCGACGCTCAGCCGGAAGCGCTGAGGTTGGACACGATGATGGCGATCACCAGCAGGCCGAACAGGGCCGGGTAGACGTACGCTCCGGGACGCTGGAACACCGGAGGTCCGGGGTCCAGAGGCGCCTGTCCGCGGCCGTCCGCCCGCGGCTGCGGGGCGGGCAGGTTCGCGACCTTGCCACGGGCGACGATGTTCATCAGCAGGAAGATCGGGGTCGCGACGAGCGCCCCGATGCTGCACCAGCCGCCGGCGAGGGTCTTGGTCGTCTGCCTGCGGAACGTGTGCAGGCCGCAGTCCCGGCAGAACGGGCCGTGCGACGTCCAGATCGTGTGCATGAGGACCGCGCCCACGACCCCGCGGAACGTCGCCTGTGCCGCCGGCCCGCTCCCGCAGATCCGGCAGCCGGGCTGTCCCTGCGCCTGATAGGCGGGCTGTCCCTGCGGCGGGTGGCCGGCCTGCTGCTGGGGCGCCTGGTACGGCTGCTGGTAGCCCTGCGGGGCGCCCTGGTACGGCTGCTGGTACTGGCCGGGCTGCTGGTACTGCTGGCCGTACCCCGGCTGGCCGTACTGCTGCGGGCCGGGCTGCTGTTGGTACTGGCCCGGCTGCTGTTGGTACTGGCCGGGCTGCTGGTACTGGGGCTGCTGGTACTGCTGCGGTGCCCCCTGCGGGTACGGCTGCTGCTGGTAGGGGCCCTGGTGGGGGTGCTGGTACTGCGGAGGCTGGGTCACGGGAGAGTCCTTCGGCGGGCCATACGTGTCGAGGGGGCCTCCGGCGACCGCACTGTCGACGGAGTCCGCAAGACCCTATCCGGACGGCCGGATGGGGCGGGGGGTTTATGGCGATTCGCCAAAATGCAGGGATCGCCGTCCCTTCCCTGGTAGGGCGCCCTCAGATCGTGTCCGCGCGTACCGTGATCCGGCCGTCGTGGAAGCGGACCAGGAGCTCGTCGTCCTTCTTGACCTCGACGGCGGAGGCCACGACGGACTCGTCAGGGCGCTGGACGACCGCGTAGCCGCGTTCGAGGGTCGCGGCGGGGGAGAGCGCCACCAGGCGCCCGCGCGTGTGCGAGAGATCGTCTGAGGCCCGGTCCAGGGCCGAGGAGAGGCAACGCCGGGCCCGGTCGCGCAGCGTGCCGATCGCCTCGGCCTGGCGTTCGACCTCGCGTACGGGATCGGCCAGGGCGGGCCGCGACCGGATCCCCGTCAGCCACTGCACCTCGCGCTCCACCCGCCCGGACAGGCACCGCCGTCCGCGATCGCGGAGCTGGCGGACCAGGGTGAGCTGCTCGCGTACGTCGGGAACGGTCTTCTTCGCGGCGTCGGTGGGCGTGGAGGCGCGTACGTCGGCGACGTAGTCGAGCAGCGGCGTGTCCTGCTCGTGCCCGATCGCGGAGACCACCGGCGTACGTGCCGCCGCGACCGCGCGTACGAGGGCCTCGTCGGAGAAGGCCAGCAGGTCCTCCAGCGATCCGCCGCCGCGGGCGATGATGATCACCTCGACGTCGCGGTCGGCGTCGAGCCGGGCGAGTGCGTCGATGACCTCACCCGCCGCGTAGGTCCCCTGTACGGCGGTGTTCTCGACCTTGAAGCGCACGGCGGGCCAGCGGCGGCGCGCGTTGTCCAGCACGTCGCGTTCGGCGGCGGAGTCACGGCCGCAGATCAGCCCGATGGTGCCGGGCAGGAAGGGCAGCGGCCGCTTGCGCTCGACGTTGAACACGCCCTCGGAGGCGAGGAGCTGCTTGAGGCGCTCCAGCCTCGCCAGCAGCTCACCGACGCCGACCGGCCTGATCTCGAACGCCGAAAGAGCGAACGAGCCGCGGTTGATGTAGAAGTCGGGCTTGGCGTGCACGACGACGCGTGCGCCGTCGATCACCGCGGGGCCGCCGGCGTCGCACACGGCACGCGGGCACACGACGCGTACGGAGACGTTCGCCACGGGGTCGCGCAGGGTGAAGTACACCGTGCCCGCACGGCGGTTCAGCTCGGTGATCTGGCCCTCGACCCAGATCCGGCCGAGCTTGGCGACCCAGCCGCCGACGAGCTGCAGAACGGTACGGACCGGGGTCGGCGACTCCGGTGAGGTCTCCAGCGCCATGCGCGCAGCCTAAGGCCTGTCCCCGAGTCCCGCCGTCCTACCGCGCACCGCCCGCCGAGGACGCCGTCCGCCGGACACTCCCTGGCCGGGAGCGGCGTGGCCGGGCGCGAGTGGCAGGTGCGGAAACCCGGCCTGGTGGTTCCGGCGAGCCGCACTGGACGGAGCGTGTGGTGAACCCCACACTCCGTAGTTAGCCCAGCTAAAGGGGGCTCTGCTAGCTTGGAATGAGGAAAGGTCATGTCCGATCCCCGCGTGCTCGCCGAGCGATTCAACCGGCAGATCCGCGACATCGTGCTCATGCTCCGTCGCGCGAGTGCCACCCAGTCCATCACGACACAGCAGATGTTCGTGATGGGCTCGCTGGAGGGCGGCTCGCGCCGGATGTCCGATCTCGCCGCCGAGCATGGTGTCCGGCTGCCGACGATGACACGTCAGATCGGCCGCCTCGCCCGCGACGGGCTCGTCACGCGTGGACGTGACACCGAAGACGCGAGAGTGGTCACCGCCGAACTCACCTCCGTTGGCAGAGAACGCCTCCTCCGGGGTCGTGAGCAGCGGATCAGCTTTCTCGCGGGCCGCATGGCGACGCTCGACGACGCCGAGCGTGCCTCGATCGAGGCCGCGTTGCCCGCGCTGGAAAAGCTGTTCGCGGGTCTGTGACCTTCCCGCCGTCCCGGCCGCCCGTCGGCGACCGGGACGGATGTCCTGAACAAAGGTCGACCAGGGGTCAAGGGTCAAGGGGTCTTGGACCTGACTTCAGCGCACGAGGGGGACGAGTCTGTGTGTGGCATAACCGGCTGGGTGGACTACGAACGCGACCTCACCGCGGAGCGGGAGGCCGCGCTGGCGATGACGCGGACGATGAGTTTCCGCGGACCCGACGACGAGGGGCTCTGGACCGACCCGCACGTGGCGCTCGGGCACCGGCGGCTCGCCGTCATCGACGTCGCGGGCGGCGTGCAGCCCATGAGCGAGGGACCCGCGACCATCGTCTACAGCGGCGAGACCTACAACTTCCGTGAGCTGCGCCGCGACCTCGAGGCCCACGGCCACCGCTTCCGTACCCGTAGCGACACCGAGGTCGTGCTGCAGGCGTACCTGCGCTGGGGCCCGAACCTCGTCGACCGGCTCAACGGCATGTTCGCCTTCGCGATCTGGGACCGGCGTACCGAAGAGCTCCTCCTAGCCCGAGACCGCATGGGCATCAAGCCGCTCTACTACGCACCCACGCCCCACGGCGTGCTGTTCGGCTCGGAGCCCAAGGCGATCCTCGCCAACCCCATGTTCACGGCCCGGATCGACGACGAAGGCCTGTGCGAGGTGCTGACCATGGTGAAGACGCCCGGTCACGCCGTCTTCAGCGGCATGCGGGAGGTCGAACCCGGCCACACCGTACGCGTCTCCCGCGAGGGGCGCACCGACCGCACCTACTGGTCGCTGACCGCACGTGAGCACACCGACGACATCCCGGCGACCGTCCGGCACGTACGCGAGCTGCTCGACGACATCGTCGAGCGTCAGCTCATCTCCGACGTGCCGCTGTGCACGCTGCTGTCCGGCGGCCTCGACTCCAGCGCGCTGACCGCGCTGGCCGACCAGGCACTGGGACCGGAGAGCGTGCGGTCGTTCGCGGTCGACTTCGTCGACGAGACCGGCGGGTTCATCCCGGACGAGCTCCGCGACACCTCCGACACGCCCTACGTCCACGACGTCGCCAAGCACGTCGGCTCGCTGCACAACGACGTCGTCCTGAGCACCGCCCAGCTCGCCTCGTCGCGCGTCATGGACAGGGTGCTGCGCGCACGCGACCTGCCCGGGCTGGGCGACATGGACTCCTCGCTGTTCCTGCTGTTCGAGGAGATCCGGCGGCACTCCACCGTCGCGCTGTCGGGCGAGTCGGCCGACGAGGTCTTCGGCGGCTACCGCTGGTTCCACGACCCGGCCGCGGTGAACGCCGACACGTTCCCGTGGGCCGGCACGTCGTTCAGCAACGGCCGCGACCTGCTCGACACGGACCTGGTCGCGCGGGCGGCGAAATACCAGTCACAGCGGTACCACGAGGCGCTCGACGAGGTCCCTTACCTGCCCGGCGTCTCGGCGTACGAGCGGCGCATGCGGGAGATCTGCTACCTGCACCTCACCCGCATGGTGCGGGTCCTGCTCGACCGTAAGGACCGGCTGAGCATGGCCGTCGGCCTCGAGGTGCGCGTGCCGTACTGCGACCACCGGCTGGTGGAGTACGTCTTCAACACGCCCTGGTCGTACAAGACCTATGACGGACGGGAGAAGAGCCTGTTGCGCGGCGCCGTCGCGGACGCGCTGCCGGAGTCGGTGGTGCAGCGGGTCAAGAGCCCGTACCCGGCGACCCAGAACGCCAGCTACGAAGAGGCCATAAGGAAGCAGCTGGGCGACGTCCTCGCGGACTCCTCGGCACCGATACAGCCGTACCTGAACACCGAGGCCGTGCGCGACGCCCTGCGTCACCCGGTCGGCAACTCCAGCCTTCAGCGGGACCGGATCGCGCTCGAACGCGCGGTCACGCTCAACGACTGGCTGGCCGCCTACCGGCCCGCGCACGTCTGACCCCGGCCGGCGGGCGTACCGCCGTGCCCGCACCTGTCACGCGGCGGGCGCCCGGAGCCGGGTCAGTGATCGCCCTTCAGCTTGGCGATGCGGTTCTCGTACATGCGCAGGAAGTCGGCGCGTGCGGCGTGCGAGCGTTCGTAGTCGCGCAGCTCGCCGACCTGCCGGGCGTCCAGACCACGCAGGCGCGCGCGTACGGAGGCGAGCGTCGCCGCGTCGTAGCCGCTCACGGGCAGGTCCTTGGCCGTCGTGGCCTTGACGCGTGGCTTCGCTGGCTTGTCGGCCGCCTTGGGCTTGGCGGACGCCTTCGCCTGAGGGCTCGCCTTGGCCTGAGCGCTCGCCTTCGCCTGAGGGCTCGCCTTGGCCTGAGCGCTCGTCTTGGTCTGAGGGCTTGTCTTGGTCTGAGCGCTCGTCTTGGCCTGAGGGCCCGCCTTGGTCTGGGGGCTCGTCTTGGCCTGAGTGGCCGGCTTGGGCTTTGCCGGTGGCTTCGGGGCGCTCGCCTTCGGTGCGGCGGCGGGCTTGGACGTGGCGGCCGGCGTCGGGGCGGGCTTCGGTGCGGGAGCGGGCTTGGGTCGCGACGTGGCGGCGGGCCGTGACGTGGCGGCAGGCCGTGACGGGGGTGCGGTGGCCGGTTTGGGGCGTGGTGAGGACGCGGCCGGGCGCGAGGACGCGGCCGGCTTCGGCTTGCCGACGGAGATCTCCGAATCGGTGGCGCTCTTGGCCGCCTCCTCGGCCGTACCGTTGCCGGAGACCTTGCCGACGACATTGCCGGCGATGTTCTCGGCGTCGTTCTTGAGGCGGCCCAGCACGGGTCCCAGCCCGGACTCGCGGGCCTCCCGGTAGTCCTTGCGGACGCGGTCGGTGAGTAGCAGGGCCCGCCCGACACCCATCACTGCCAGCCGGGCAGCGTGGATCGGGAGATCGCTGACGGTATCCCTGACCTGTTCTCTCAGGCGGCGTGGTGATCGTGTCATCGTTTGTTCCTGCTCCCTCCAGCCCATTACAAACGGACTGGTCGGTACCTCACGGTCCTGTCCAGGAACACTCTGCCCTACCGTGGCGTGCCGTTCACGCGCCGTGGCCGGGTTTACGGGCGCGAATCGTTCGCTCCCGGCGCGCGCCTACCATGGGACACATGACTCGTCGCGTTCTCCTGGCCAAGCCGCGTGGGTACTGCGCTGGTGTCGATCGTGCCGTTCAGACGGTGGAGCTGGCGCTGGAGCGGTACGGCGCGCCCATCTACGTTCGCAAGCAGATCGTGCACAACGTCCACGTGGTCAAAAGCCTCGAAGAGCGGGGCGCCGTCTTCGTCGAGGAGACCGAGGAGGTGCCGGAGGGCGCCATCGTGGTCTTCTCCGCCCACGGGGTCGCCCCGGTCGTGCACGAGGAGGCCGCCGGCCTCAACCTCCGTACGATCGACGCGACCTGCCCCCTGGTCACCAAGGTGCACAAGGAGGCCAAACGGTTCGCCGGCGACGACTTCGACATCCTCCTCATCGGCCACGAAGGCCACGAGGAGGTCATCGGCACCAGCGGTGAGGCGCCCGAGCACGTCCAGCTGGTCGACGGACCCGGCGACGTGGCGAACATCACGGTCCGGGACCCGGAGAAGGTCGTGTGGCTGTCCCAGACCACGCTGTCGGTCGACGAGACCACCGCCACGGTCGAGGCGCTGCGCGCCAAGTTCCCCAAGCTGATGGACCCGCCGTCGGATGACATCTGTTACGCCACGCAGAACCGCCAGGTCGCGGTGAAGGAGATCGCCGCCGAGTCGCAGCTGGTGATCGTGGTCGGCTCGGAGAACTCCTCCAACTCCAAGCGTCTCGTCGACGTCGCCAAGAACTACGGCGCCGACGCGTCGTACCTGGTCGACTACGCCGAGCAGATCGACCTGGCCTGGCTGGAGGGCGTCACCACCGTCGGCGTCACCAGCGGCGCCTCGGTCCCGGAAGAGCTGGTCGCGGGCGTCCTGGCACTCCTCGCCGAGCACGGCTTCGGCACGGTCGAAGAGGTCGAGTCAGTACACGAGCGCATGATCTTCGCCCTCCCCCACGAGCTCCGCCGCGACCTGCGCCCGGCCTAGGACTCTCGTCAGGCCTCGTGGGCGCCGCGGCCCGGGGTCTCGTCCCAGCGGACCGGGTCGTCGTCCTGGTCCTTGCGACCGCGCAGTGAGGTGCGCCCGCGGAAGGGGTTGTCGGCGGCGATCCCGGCGCTGAGCTCGCGCAGGTTGCCGGGCAGGCCACGGGGGACGGTGATGACCACCACGAGCACGGCGCCGACGAACAGCCACGGCACGTTCGAGGTCAGCGTCGTGATCAGGGTGAGCAGCACGCTGACCGCGAACGACCGGTCCCCGAGCGAGCCGACCGTCGCCGACAGCAGGGACACGAAGAAGAAGATCAGCGGCGGGCTGACGACCAGCGTGAGCAGGTCCGTACGGCGGGTCGTGCACGCCGCCAGCAGGCAGCCGAGGACGAACAGGAAACCCTGCGCCGCGTGCAGGCCGAACAACGAGCCGCCCAGCGAGCCGACGAGCGTGGCGCTGAGCACGACGACGATGCCGCCACGGCCGGTCAGCGTGACCGCCGAGCCGGCAGGCGGGCGCCGGGCCGCCTTTGCCGCGTGGGCAGATGCCGCCTTACGGCCTCCGCGCGTGTCCGTTGCCACCAGCCGTCCCGTAGTTGAGCGTGCTTGACCGTACGGTAACCCGCTCCGGGGGGTCACGTCCCGCGACACGACGTTACCGGCGTCATGGAAGCAGACGGATCTGGCGGTTCTCCTCGGCGTCGTCGGCGAGTTCGGCCGCGGACAGGGAGCGGGCCGGCTCGCCGATCGGCGCGGGGGCCTCGAGGTCGGCGTCGGTGACGCCCAGCTCGTTCAGCCGCCGTGCGGTGACGAGGACGCGGCTCTCCAGGGAGCCGACGGTGCGGTTGTAGGAGACGACCGCGTTCGTGAGCGACTTGCCGAGCTGGTCCACGTGCCGCCCCAGGGTGCCGAGCCGCTCGTACAGCTCGCGGCCCAGCTCGAACACGGCACGCGCGTTCTGCGACAGCGCCTCCTGCTGCCAGGCGTAACTCGCGGTCCGCAGCATCGTCACGAGCGTCGTGGGCGTGGCGATGTGCACCCGGCGGCGCATCGCGTACTCCAGCAGCGCGGGATCGCGGTCCAGCGCGGGCGCCAGGAACGCCTCACCCGGCACGAACAGCACCACGAACTCCGGCGTCGGGCTGAAGGAGCGCCAGTACTCCTTAGCCGCCAGCCGGTCGACGTGGTCGCGCAGGTGCCGGGCGTGCGCGTCCAGGCGTGTCTTCCACACCCCGGGCTCGTCCGCGCCGGCCGCCTCGAGATAGGCGGCGAGGGAGACCTTGGAGTCGACGATGATGTTCTTGCCGCCCGCCAGGCGTACGACCATGTCGGGGCGCAGGCCGTCCTTGGCGGTGACCTGCTCGTCGAAGTCGCAGTGCCGGGTCATGCCAGAGATCTCCACCACACGCCGCAGCTGCAGCTCACCCCACCGGCCGCGCGCCTCGGGCCGCTGCAGCGCCCGTACGAGCGTCTGGGTCTCCCGGCGCAGCTCGTCGGAGCTCTGCCGGACGAACTCCACCTGCTTGGCAAGCATGGCGTGCGACTCACGCCGTCCGGTCTCCACCTCGCGTAGCTGGTCCTCGACCCGTACGAGCGTGTCCTTGAGCGGCGCGATGCGCTTGTCGAGCTCCCCGGCGGCCTCGGCGTTGGCCGTGGCGAGCCGGGTGCCGGCCAGCTCGAGGAAACGCTGGTTGCTGGCGTCCAGGGCCTGCGCGGAGAGCGCCTGGAAGCGCTCGGTGAGGCGCTCTTCGACGTACGCGACCTTCTCCTCGGCCGCCTTGGCCCGTGCCGTGATCGTCGCCGTACGGCTGCGAGCCCATGCCACCCCCGCGACGGCGCCGACGATGAGACCGACCACGAGGCCAAGAAGAACGTCCATTACCGCATCGTGACAAAGCGAACGCGCCAATGCCGGTGCGACGCGCGGGCCGTGGCCCACCGGATCACGATGGCGTGCTCCCGTGCGCCGACGAGTCGGGAATGAGCACGCCACCGCCGCAGGGGTACGCGGGCCGCGCCGCCCTTCCGCGACGCCGCCTCCTCCGGCCGCGCGTCCGTGGTGATCCTCGTACCGCTGCCAGGCCGTGCCGAGGACGCGAGTGGCACCAGGCCGGCACGGCGATCACGCCGGCCTCCCTCGGAGATGAGTCGTCGGGGGAGTGTCTGGGGCGGACGTCCACGCCCGGGTCCCCGGCGATGGGCGCGAGTCCCGCCGCCTGGCCGCGGACGCTCCCCGGCCCGGCGGTCGAGCTCCTACGGCGGCCGTCCCGAGCCGCTCGCCGGATGACATGCCAGGTGCGGCGGGGCCGTAGACTCGCCGACCGTGAGCTTGTCCATCGGAATCGTCGGTCTGCCCAACGTCGGTAAGTCGACGCTCTTCAACGCGCTGACCAAGAACACCGCTCTCGCGGCGAACTACCCCTTCGCCACGATCGAGCCGAACGTCGGCGTGGTCGGGCTGCCCGATCCGCGCCTCGACGAGCTCGCGCGGCTGTACGACTCCGCCAAGATCGTGCCCGCCACGATGCAGTTCGTCGACATCGCGGGCATCGTGAAGGGCGCCTCGGAGGGGCAGGGGCTCGGCAACCAGTTCCTCGCCAACATCCGTGAGACGGACGCGATCTGCCAGGTCATCCGCGTGTTCGACGATCCGGACGTCACGCATGTCGACGGTGACGTCGCGCCGCTGCGCGACATCGAGACGATCAACACCGAGCTGATCCTCGCGGACCTGCAGACCCTGGAGAAGGCCCTGCCGCGTCTCGACAAGGAGGCGCGGACCACCAAGGACAAGGACCGGCTCGCGGTCCTCGAGGCCGCACAGGCGGCGCAGAAGGTGCTGAACGAGGGCACCACGCTGTACGCCTCCGGCATGGACCTGGGCGTTCTCCGCGAGCTGCACCTGCTCACCGCCAAGCCGTTCCTGTACGTCTTCAACGTCGACGAGGACGAGCTCGGGGACCAGGACCTGCGTGCGCGGCTGCAGGGGCTCGTCGCGCCCGCGGAGGCCATCTTCCTGGACGCCAAGATCGAGTCGGAGCTGATCGAGCTGCCCGACGACGAGGCGCTGGAGCTCCTGCAGTCGACCGGCCAGCAAGAACCCGGTCTGCTGCAGCTCGTACGGGTGGGCTTCGACACCTTGGGGTTGCAGACGTTCCTGACCGCGGGGCCCAAGGAGGCACGCGCCTGGACGATCCGGAAAGGCGCGACCGCTCCCGAGGCCGCCGGCGTGATCCACACCGACTTCCGTACCGGTTTCATCAAGGCCGAGATCGTTTCGTATCACGATCTCATCGACGAACGCTCTGTAACCGCCGCTCGTGCCGCTGGGAAGGCACGGATGGAGGGCAAAGAGTACGTCATGCAGGATGGCGACGTGGTGGAGTTCAGGTTCAACGTGTAGTCGGGCAGGCGAACCTCTCCTTACGGTAATACCGCCCGTGACACGGAGTTATCCACAACCGCGTGCCGGGGCTGTGCATCCCCGTTGAACCCTGGAACAATTGACCGCCGTGGTTAAGGTGGTAAATCGAACACCAGTAGATGGATAAGACGGCGCGCCGATCCGGCTGGGCAGGCGCGAGCGGAGGGATGATGGCTCGCAGGTCGTCCGGCGTCGTAGACGCTGGCACGCCCGGTTACCCACCGGGTGGATTCGCTTCCGCCGACCCCTGGGATCAACCGGACGACAAGGGGCGGCGGAGCAAGGGCCGCCGTGGGTCCGGCGGCGGTGGTGGCGGCGAGCGTGGCGGCTGGGGAGGTTCCGGCGGACGTTGGTGGATCTATGTCGGCCGCGTGATTCTCTGGGCGTTCCTCATCGTTGTGCTGGTCAACGGCATCAGGGCACCGTTCGAGCGTTTCACGGACAAAACAGCGGCACCGACCACGCCGACCGCCGGAAAGCCGACGTTTCCGCAGCAAGCGGCGTCTTCCTATGCGCTCTCGTTCGCCAATGTCTATCTCAACTACGACCCGGCGACGGCGCCGGACCGGCAAAAACTGCTGGCGCAGTTCATCGCACCCGGCGTCGATCCGCAGCTCGGCTGGAGCAGCACCGGAAAGTCCACGCTGAGGTCCGCTCAGGTCGCCTCGGTTGAGGCCAGCGATGTCAATCAGGCGATCGTGACGCTTCTGGTGCAGGCCAACGACAGAATGTTCCAGCTGGCCGTCCCGGTCTACGCGAAGGACGGCGCGCTGGCGATATCGGGCCGCCCGGCCACGCTCCCCGCGCCATCGCGGGCCGCGCTGCCGGCGGCCAATCAAGATCGGGACTCGGCGCTCGAAACCGAGCTGCAGGAGCCCCTCACGGGGTTCTTCAAGGCCTATGCGAGCGGCGACACCGCCTCGCTGCAGCGCTACTCCGACCCGCCCGTCACGGGCCTTGGCAACGCGTTCGTTTTCAGCGCGCTGAAGGAGATCAACGCGCCGAGCGGCGCGGCCGCCACGCGGACGATCAACGCGACCGTGATCTGGCAGGTCTCTCCTGCTCAGGGTAAGAACTCGGGCGGCACGCTCGAGCAGACTTACCAGCTCACCATGCTAAAGAAAGACGGCAATTGGTACGTAACGGACATTCGAGGTTCCACTCTTCCGGCCGCCTCATGAGAAGTGGGCGGGCCTCATCTGAACACCGCAACGCGCTCCCCGACCGAGGAAGGCTAGGTCGATGATTCAGCATATGGTGGCGATGCTTCCGCAGCACGTGAATGCGGCGCCCGCCAATGACCTGAACACCGACGATCTCGCGAAATGGCTTCGTCAGATCTTCGGACCGCTGTTCCTGGTCATCGTCTCGATCGTCGCGATCTTCTTTCTGTTCACCAGAGAGATCACGCGATTTGTTCAGTTCATTGTTCTTGCCATTGGAATCGGAGTCATCTTCTACGTTCCGAATATCATTGAGACGACGGCCAAGGCGATCGCCAAGGCACTTGGAGTCTCCTGATCGGTCGGGAGTCGTTTCCAGTCTGAATACGACCGGTCTCGGTTAAGGGGAGTGGGGCCCGCGTGGATCTGCCCACGTACACCAATATCTGGCGCATCGAGAAGCGGCTCTACAAGCTTTATGATCTTAGGCTGCCGATGCCATTGCCATTGGTGCAGATCGGCGTCTTCGTTGGCATCTTCCTGCCCTGGATCGTTCTGCTCCAGATAGTCCACGTGCCGTTTCACGCGGCCGGCGTGACAGCGTACGTCGTGCCGCCGGGCGTCCTGACATGGCTGGCCACGCGCCCGGTCATCGAGGGCAAGCGGCTCACCGAGCTGATGATCTCCCAGATCCGCTACCTCACCGAGGCCAAGACGTGGGCGCGGCTGACACCGATCCGCGAGCCCGACGAGGTCGCCATTGTCGGGCGGGTGTGGCTGCGGCGCGGTGTGTCCGGCCGCGTGCACGCCGGACGCGAAAGAGCGCGGCAGGCACAGCCCGCCGTGGCCGCCACGACACAGGCGGACCAGAGCGCCCCGCCCCTGCAGGGACACGAGGCCTCGGTCCGGCCCGCGGCCGTCGGCCGTGCCGTCGCGCAGCAGACCGGACGTCTCTCCGAAGGCCAGTCGTGGCGCGACGGTGCCACGGCGCGCGCGCCGCGGCCGAGCCTGCGGCCCACGCCGCAGGAGGGCACCGGGACGGTCTCACCTTCCGGGTCACCCGCCGGTCGCGTACGTCCGGGCGGACGCCGGGGTGCCCGCCCCGGCGCGGACGACCCCTGGGCGACCCGGATCGACGATCCGAACGTGACGCGCACCGACACCCCCCGCATGCCCGCGTCCGGTGACCCGAACGCGACCCGGATCGACTCCGGCGACTCGAGAAGGCCCGGGTCGGACGACCCGAGGATCACACGGCAGGAGCCCGTCCGGCGAGACCAGGCGCCTCCGGCACCCCAGCGCGCGCGTGGCTTCCCCGCCCCGGCGGGCCGCCCCGCCGACGAGAGCCCCTCGGACGCCCGAGAGGGCACGCCACCGCGCCCCGACCGCGCCGCCCCGGAGACCGAGAGGCCCCTTGGCGGCCCGGCCGCCCCGGGCACACCGCACCGCGCCAGTCGGCGACGCAGCGCGTCACACGAGCCGGAGCGCCCGGCCGCCACGACCGGCCCCACGCCCGTCACCCCGACGGCGAAGACCGACCCGACCGGCCGTGGCACGCCTCCGGCTCAGCCCCGGCCCGGCGCCCCCTCCGCGACCCCGGGACGGCCCGGCACGCCTTCGCCGTCCGGCCGGCCCGACGAGCCGTCGGTCCCCGGGCAGCACGGCGCCCCTTCACGAACCGACCAGCCCGTTACGCCCGCGACGGCCGTACCGTCCGGCGAGTCCTCGGACCCGGGATGGCCCGGCGCATCTTCGGGAGCCGGCCGGTCCGTTACGCCCGCCGGGTCGCCCGGCGACGCTTCGGACCCGGGACGGTCCAGCGCACCCTCAGAGGCCGAACGGCCCGGAGCCTCTCCGACGTCCGGGGAGCCCCGTGAGTCCTCGGTGCCGGAGCGGTCCGGTGAAGTTACGGACTCGGGGCGGTTCGCAGCGCCGTCTGGTACGGGTCCGGCCGGTGTTTCTCCCGCGCCGGGGTCTGTTGAGGGTTCGGGTCTCGACCGGTCTCGTGAGTCCTCGGCGCCGGAGCGGTCCGGTGACGTTTCGGACTCGGGGCGGTCCGCAGTGCCGTCTGGTACGGGTCCGGCCGGTGTTTCTCCCGCGCCCGGGTCTGATGAGGATGCGGATCTCGGGCAGGCCCGCGAGCCTGCCGAGCTTGCCGGTGAGGCTTTGGATCCGGAGCGGTCCGGTGCTTCCTCGGTGTCGGCGGAGTCCGGCGAGTCTTCGGCGCCGGAGCGGTCCGGCGCGTCTCCGGCGGGTCCGGGCGAGGCAGATACCCCGCCCCTGACATTTCCGCCTCTCTCCATTGAGTCCGCCATGGCCCTTGGGCGGCACGCGGCGCCTACGCGACGGTCGCCGGATTCCACGGCGGAGGAGTCGCCGGATCCCTCGGACGAAGGCGGACCGGATGCCTCACGGTCCGGCGAGGACATCACGCGCTCGCCGGACGTCGAGCGGCCGGACGTCGAGCGGCCGGGCGTCGAGCGGCCGGGCGCCGAGCAGGCGGACGTCGAGCAGGCGGACGTCGGGCGGCCGGACGCCGAGGAGACGGACGAGAGCACGCCGACGGCGCCGGTGATCCGGCTCGTGCCGGGGGGAAGGCACGCGAAGCCCGGCGGCCGGGGCTCCGTCGCCCACGAACCTCCTACGTCATCGGAGCGCTCAGGATCGGACCGGCCGGATTCGGCGCGGCCGGGTTCTGAGCGACCCGGATCTGAGCGGCCTGGTTCGGCGCGGCCGGGATCTGAGCGGCCCGGATCTGAGCGGCCCGGATCTGAGCGGCCCGGATCTGAGCGGCCGGGTTCGGTGCGATCGGGTTCTGAGCGGCCAGGTGAAGAGCAGGAGCAGGGCGAGTCGCGATCGGCCGCTGGTTCCGCGACCGAGGGCGGCGCGGCGGCCCGCGACGACGAGGACGCGATCGCCGAGGCACGGACCGACCAGATCGTCTGGCCGGCGAGAGGACCGCGCCCGGTCGCGCCGCGGCCTGACTCCGACGCGCCGCAGGGCGCGCCGGCGCGGCCGTCGCAGGGTCCGCCGCCTGGCCCGTTCGCCCGGCCCGGCGGCCCGGTGCGCGGCCGGTCGCATGGCGAGGACTCACCCGCCCAGGGGCCGGTCCGGCCTCCGGTGCGCCCGTCGGCGCCCGCGGCGAGTGCCTCACCCGCCCCGCCGGCACAGAAACCGGCACAGGAGCCGCCGCGGCGGCCCGTGCAGAATCCCGCGCAGGGGCCCGCCGCGGATCCGTCGAAGACGACGGGGCCGGTGCAACGGCCCGTCCCGCCACGGACCGGCGTCTCGCCGAAGGCCCCGGCGGCCGGCTTCACGCCGCCCGCGCAGGCCCCGCCTCCGCCTCCGTCGGCGGCGCCGCAGCGGGGAGCGGCGGTACGCCCGCCCGCACGTCCTGGCGCACCGCAGGGATGGGACCCGGGCGCCACGCCGTCCGAGTCGCCCGCCCGCGGTGTCCGGTCGGGACCGGCCTCACCCATACGGCCCGGGCCGATGCCCCAGAGCGGCAACGAGCCTGAGGGCCGTGACGACGACGGCCGCGGGCTGCGCCGGATCTTCTCCGGCGGCGGCCACGGCGACGGCGACTACGAGCAGCGGGTCCGTACGGCGTTCGAGGGGGCACGGCGCGTCGTCGTGCTGGGCTGCACCGGCGGCGCCGGGCAGACGGTGACGGGGCTCATGCTCGGCCACACGTTCGCCCAGCACCGCGGGGACCGGATCGTCGCGGTCGACGTCAACCCCGGCCCCGGTGCCATGGCGCGGCGTACCCGCACCGAGACGCGCGAGACGCTCACCTCGCTGATCACGCACGCCGAGCAGGTCACCGGCTACCAGATGATGCGCCGCTACACCTCCGTCTCCAAGTCCGGGCTGGAGGTCGTCGCCGCGGGAAAGAACCCCGTCCAGGCCCTCGACGACCGCGACTACGCGCTCGCGATGCGTACGCTCGACCGCTTCTACGCGATCACGCTGCTGGACGCCGCCGCGGCGGTGGTGGCGCGGGTTCTTCCGTACGCCGACCAGATCGTCCTGGTCGCCCCGGCCAGCTCCGACGCCCCCAGAGCGGTGGCGATGACGTTCGAGTGGCTCGACGGTCACGGGTATGAGGAGCTCCGTACGAAGGCCGTCACGGTGATCAACGGAGTGAGCCGCCGCAGCATGGACGACGTCGAGCAGGCCGAGTCGGTGGCGCGTGGCCGGTGCCGGGCCCTCGTACGTATCCCGTGGGATGACCATCTCAGCCTGGACCGGGCACCGCGCAATGAGCTGCGCACACTGCGCTCGTCCACCCGAAAGGCCTACATTGCGCTCGGCGGTGTCGTCGCCGGCGGCCTCGTCCAAGTACCCGATCGCTACCCACGGCAGGAGGTCTCCCGATGACCCGGGAGCGAGTCCCACTGAGCGAGTGCGGTGGGCGCGCGAGGCACGACTGTGCCCGCGGAGTGTGTGAGGAGCGGGGGGCCACCGAATGAGCAGGACGTCCAAGGTCCGCAGCAGGCTGGCCGTGCGTTACTTCGACGACCGGATCCTGCTCACCGACAACGCGGCGTGGGCGTACTTCCGGCTGCCGACGGTGTCGTACGAGTTCACCACGGGTGAGGAGCGCGAGGCGCTCGCCACCAACATCACGATCGCGATGGCCGGCATCCGCATGCAGGACGCCGAGATCCATCTGCGCATCGCGCACCGCACGTACCCGGCGGCCGAGTGGGCGCTGGCGCTGGACCAGACCTCCGACGGCGGTCCCGGCTGGCGTGACTACCTCGAGGAGATGTACGCCCACGTCTGGTCGAAGGACTTCTGGACGAAGGAGGTCTACCTCGGGGTGCGCCTCGGCCCTCGTGGGGTCGGCGCTCAGCTGTCCGGGGGCGCCTTCCGCCAGCTCTTCGGCCTCTACAAGCGCAGCGAGGAGGCGCTCGGGCTGCACGACGACGCGATCCCGGAAAAGGAGATCGCGCGCTGGACCGAGCAGGCCGAACGACTCGGCCGCGCGCTCAGCGGCAGTGCCCTGTACGCGCGGCACGCGACCTCGACCGAGGTCGCGTGGCTGTTCCAGCACGCGGCCAGCGGAGCGCTGACCGACCCGCCGCCGTCCGCGACGCCCCGCCGCACCTGGGGAGCGGGCGAGATCGAGACCCTCGTCGAGGGCTCGATCGTCAACGGCCGTTCGAACCTCCGGATGGAACAGCCGGACGGGTCCTCCTACGCCGCCTACCTGTCGTTCGCCCGCTTCCCGGACCTGATGGCGTTCCCGGACGGCGAGCCGTGGCTGCACTTCGCCGACGCGCTGCCGTTCCCGGTCGAGGTCTCGGCCCGGATGAAGCTCGTCCCCCCTGCCAAGGCGTCCAAGGACGTCTCGCGCAAGCTCGCGCACGCGCGCGACATGGACCAGCACATCCGTGAGGCCGGCGCCGAGGCGCCGATCGCGCTGGCCGAGCAGATCGACGCCGCCCGCATGCTCGAACACGGCATCACGAAGGAACGCCTGCCGTTCGTGTACGGCTGGCACCGGCTGATCGTGTCCGCGCCGACCGAGGAACTCCTCCAGCAGCGCGTCGACGCCGTGGTGGAGCACTACCGCGACCTGGGCATCGACATCGTCTGCTCGACGGGTGACCAGTTCTCCCTGTTCTGCGAGTCGCTGCCGGGCGACCGGATCCGGGTCAACGCGTACGCCCAGCGTCAGCCGCTGCGTACGATCGCCGGCGGCATGCCCACCGCGACGGTCGACCTCGGGGACCGGCTCGACGACACGGCCTCGGGCTGGGTCGGCCCGTACATCGGTGAGACCCTCGGCCGGGCACGCTCGGTCGTGCATTTCGACCCGCTGGTCGCCGCCGCCCGCAACCGCCCCACCGCGGTCGCGATCACCGGCGAGCCCGGCGGCGGAAAGACCACGCTGGCGCTGCTGCTGATCTACCAGATGGCGCTGCGCGGCGTGACGATCGCCGCGATCGACCCGAAGGGCGACGCGGAGTCGCTGGTCGAGCTGTTGCGCAGGCGCGGACGCCGCGCACGGGTCCTGCCCCTCGGCTCGGCCGCGCCGGGCCTGCTGGATCCGTTCAGCTTCGGCGACGACCTGGCGACCAAGAAGACCATGGCCACCGAGACCCTCCGGCTGCTGCTCCCGCGGATGTCGGAGGAGCGCGAGTCGGCGATGATCCAGGCCGTGGGGGCCGTCGCCAACCAGCCGCAACCCTCGCTCGGCAAGGTCGTCAACCACCTGGACGCCTCCTACGACGCCGCGTCGAAGAACCTCGGCGCGGTCCTGCGCTCGATGTCGGAGATGAGCCTGGCCCGGCTCTGCTTCGACCCGTCCGGCGGCGAGCGCATCGACACCGCGGGCTGGACCACGGTGTTCACCCTCGGCGGCCTGACCCTGCCCGACGTCGCCATCCCCCGCGAGGACTACTCCTACGAGCAGCGCCTGTCGGTGGCGTTGATGTACCTGGTGTCCCAGTTCGCGCGCCGGCTGATGCACGGGCTCGACCGGCACCTGCCGAAGGCCATCTTCCTGGACGAGGCATGGGCGATCACCCAGACGCCAGAGGGCGCGAAGCTCGTGCCCGAGGTCTCGCGCATGGGCCGGTCGAGGAACACCGCGCTGATCCTCGTCTCCCAGAACGCCGGTGACCTCCTGAACGAACAGGTGACCAACTGCCTGTCGTCCGTCTACTCGTTCCGCTCCACGGAGCGCAACGAGGTCGGCAACGTGATGGCACTGCTCGGCGTGGAGAACTCCGACGAGCACAAGGCCGTACTGAGAAACCTGGGCAACGGCGAGTGCATCTTCCGCGACCTCGACGGGCGCGCGGGCCGCATCGGTGTCGACCTGGTCTCCGACGAGCTGCACCGCTGGCTCGACACCAACCCGACGCGGTCCAAGCCCGGAGAGACCGCAGGCGCGGCCCAGGGCACCCGTGTCGACGGGCCCCCGCCCGGACCCCCCAACGCCCCGCAAGACCCGGCGACCGAAGTCACCCAGGAGGTCCCGCGATGAGGGTGCCCCCCACCCGCCGCCGGCGAAAGGTCGCGGTTCAGAAGAAACCCCGGGGGAAGCGCAGGTCGCTTCTCATTCTTCTGTTGATGGCCGTTGTCATCCTCAGCCCCTTCGGGGTCGCGAGCGCCGATCCCATCGGACCCAACCCCAACGACACCTGTTCACCGGCCGACCACCCCTCACCTGAGGAGTACGGCTCCGGTATCGACGGCATGGTCAAGCCGCCGGACTACCCGAGCCAGCAGTTGCAGAAGGCGCCGGCGGACAGGCTCACCTACTACGACCGCTACGGCACCGAGGGCCAGTCGTGGCACGCCGTCGACATGGGCTGCTCGGACGCCATGGCCATGGTCGGCAACTCGATCTCCAACGTGGTCTTCACGCTGGCGAAGGCCTTCGACCGGACGACGATCACGATCTACCAGGCGGCGGCGTCGGAGTCGCTTCTCGGCTGGCTGAAGAAGACCGTCGACGGCGTCATCAAGGGCATGGGTAACACCTTCGGCGCGAAGTACTGGTCGTGGGTGGTCATCCTGGGTGCGCTGTGGCTGGCCTGGTGGGGTCTGATCCGGCGACGAGCGAGCAGGGTGGCCGAAGGGACCATCTGGATGGTCATGGCGATGGTCGCCCTCGTCTGGTTGATCGGCAGACCCAGCGACTTCACGACCCTGGGGACGAAAGTCTCCAACGGCGCGACGGCCGCCTTCAACGCCGCGCTACCCCAGAGCAACGCCAGCGCCTCGGCGTGCATCCCGGGTGGACCGGGCGCACAGCAGGCGGTGGAGAACGACTCGGTGACCCGTAACGCCAACGGGCTGTGGGTGACGCTGGTCTGCAAACCGTGGCTGATGGGGGAGTTCGGCACCGACGACGCGAAGAGCAAGGTCGTCCAGGACAACGGCGCGAAGCTGTTGTCGGCGCAGGCGGTCGATCTCACCGAGAGCTATTCGGGCAAGAAACCCGACATCGACAAGAAGGCGGACGACTACAAGGCGGTCGCCAAGAACGTCAAGAACAACTATCCCGGCGTCTACCCCCTGTTCCAGGGCAAGAACTGGACGTCACGGCTGGCCGTCTCCTTCGGGGCGTTGATCGCCGCACTGGTCGCCGGCCTGCTCGTCCTGATCATCGCGGTCATGTTGATGGTCTTGAAGATCTCATTCCTGCTGCTACTGGTGGCGGGACCGATCTTCCTGGGCATCGGCATCCATCCCGGCATCGGGCGTGTCATCGCGGTGCGGTGGTTCGAGCTACTGCTGTCCACCCTGCTGAAACAGGCGGCCCTCATCGGCGTGCTCGCGATGCTGTTGTGGGCGTACGGGCTGGTCATGGCCGAGAGCCTGCCGTGGGGGCTGCAGATTCTGCTCATCTCGCTGGTCACGCTCGCCGCGTTCATCTATCGCAAGCCGTTCCAGCATCTCTTCGCCGCGGTCGGGTACTCGGCGGTCGGGTCCCGTAAGAGCGAGGAACATCTCGAACAGGCGGTGCGGGAGACGCGCAGGCGCAGTACGGCCGTCGCCACCGCGGCGGTGCCCGGGGCCGCGGGCTACCGGTTCGGCCGGTGGGCCAAGCGTGAGCCCGGCCCCACGGCGACCGCTCCGAGCCTCATCGTCGACGACCTGCGCGACCACGACCTCGCCGGGCGCGAGCATGCGGGGTCCGGCGGTGCGGGGGGCGCGGCCAATACCGGGTCCGAGCGCCGTGGGCGTGCCTCGCAGCTCGCCGCCAAGGCGGTCGGCGGCCCGCGTGGGAGCGCGCCTCCGCTCAACCTGTCACCGCGGGCACAGCCTCCGGCGTCGCCCTCCGGCGGCAAGGTCAACGGCGGGACGCTCTTCGGTCCGCGTCCCGGCGGGGCCGGTGGCTCTTCACGGCCTCCCGCGAGCGGTTCGCCGCCCCGTGAGGAGCGCCGTCCGGCCACCCCCAGCGGTGGTAGCAGCCGTCCGCCCGCGTCCTCCGTCGGCCCCAGCTGGGGTGCCGGAGGCCGCAGTGCCGGAAGCGGCGGTCAGGCGTCCGGCGGCGGCACCCCGCCACGGCGCCAGGGCGGCGAGAACGGCGGTCGTGGCTGGTTCGGCGGCGGCGGTGACACGGACGGCGCGTCGACCGGGGGCGGCTCCGGCGGCGGGCGTACCTGGTTCGGCGGCGGGTCCGGCGGCCGTACGACTCCGCGTCGCGACTCGGACGGGCCCAGCGCGCCGCCGAAGAGCGGATCGGGACGCGGTTCCGGCGGAGGCCGGGGCTCCGCGTCCGATGCCAAGGGCAGCGACGGCAACGCGTCCGGCGGCGGCCGTCAGGCACCGCCACTGTGGTCCGGCAAGTCCCGTGAGGAAGCCCCGGAGATGCCGTTCTGGCTGCGTCCGGTGAAACGCGACGACGGCGAAGAGTGAGTCACCGATGGATCTGACCGACCGCCAGCGCAAGCTCCTGTTCGCGGGGCTGGTCGTCGTGCTGGCAGCCGCCGGGGTGTTCCTCACCATCGGCGGCGGAAGCCACCGGCACGCCGGCGCGGGCCGTACGGGCACGCCGACACCGACCGCGACCGCGTCACAGGCGGGAGCGAGCGCGCCACCGGCGGCCGGTTCCACGCCATCGCCGGGCTCGGTCGACATCTACTCGCTGCTGCCGTTCTCCCAGAAGGACTTCAGCACCGCGGCCGACGTCGCACGGCGTTTCACCGCCGCGTACGGCACGTACCGCTACGACGAGGATCCGGCGACCTACGTCGCCCGGCTGGGCGGCATGGCCACCCCTGACGTCGCGACCCAGATCCAGCAGGGTGCCGTGGCGCCGGGTGTGCTGGCGCAGCGGAAGCAGGACCAGGAGGTCTCCACGTCCGACGCCACACTGGACTCGCTCCGTGACATGGCGAAGGACCAGTTCATCTTTCTCGTGACCGGCAGGCAGCACATCACCAAGGGAGGAAAGACCAGCGACGCCACCCAGCAGTACGCCGTCACCATGACCAGGTCCGGCGGCGGGTGGGTGGTCTTCGCGTTCGCACCGGCAGACGTAGGTGATAAGTGAGAGGCATGAGATGAAGCTTCGCCGGCACCTCGGCATCGGCTTCGGGGGGCATAACAGTGGCCGTCGAATTATCTCTCTCGACCGTTTCGCGCGATCGGATCATGGCGCGGTCCGGCTACCGATCATCATCGTCGGGGGCGCCGTCTCGCTCTTCATGATGAGCCTTGTGGCGATCCCGCTGTTCTTCGGCGCCAACCAGCTCTACAACGGAGCAGCGAGTGGCGGGGACTGCACCGACACCTCCAACGCGTCCACGCAGCCCCAGGAGTCGGGCAACGCCAACGCCATCCCGGCGAACTACCTCGCGCTCTACAAGAAGGCCGGCCAGCAGTACGGCATCCCCTGGAACGTCCTGGCCGGCGTCGGATGGATCGAGACCCACCACGGGCAGCTCAAGGCCCCCGGCGTGACCAGTGGTGAGAACTCCATGCACGCCGGTGGGCCGATGCAGTTCATCCCGGACACCTGGAAGGCCTTCGGCGTCGACGGCAACGGTGACGGGAAGAAGGACCGCTACGACCCCGCGGACGCGATTCCCGCCGCCGCCCGCTACCTCAAGCACAACGGCGCGCCGACCCGGATGCGCTCGGCCATCTTCCGGTACAACCATCTGGTGTCGTACGTGAACAGCGTCCTGGCGGCGGCGCAGAACTACGCGAGCGGTTCGTTCGACGTGGTGCAGGCCACCGGTCCGACATGTGCCGACATGAACGGCGCCCCCGTCGCCCCGAACGCGGTCTCCGCGCAGGTGATCACCTTCGCGAAGGCGCAGCTCAACAAGCCGTACGTCTACGGCGCCGTCGGCCCGAACAGCTTCGACTGCTCCGGCCTGACGAGCGCGGCTTACCACAGTGCCGGTGTCACCATCCCTCGCCTGTCGGACGCTCAGTACTGGTGGGGTGCCAGGGTGCCCAGCGGACAGGAACAGCCCGGCGACCTGGTCTACTTCGACTACCGCCACGGCCACAGCGGGCCGGGCCACGTCGGCATCGTCTACAACCCCAAGGCCGGCACCATGATCGTCGCGCCGCACACCGGCGACGTGGTGAAGATCCAGGGCTACAAGTCCTATCCCGGCGGGCCGGTCGGCTTCACCCGGCCGACCGCGCACAACGGCCACAACGGGCCGACCAAGAGGCTGTGAGAGGCGCGAAGGTCTCCGTGCTCCTGTGACGTCGCCGGGGTACGGTCTTGTCCGCCAGGTGCCAGGTGCCAGGTGCCAGGTGCCAGGTGCCAGGTGCCAGGTGCCAGGTGCCAGGCCGGTCCCGGGCAGCGGGTTCCGGGTTCCGGCCCGCACCTGTGGATCGGGTGGCGGCGGATGAGAGGGACGGTGTGCCATGCCCAGCCTTGTCGTAGGTGCGGCGATCATTGCCGACGGTCGGCTTCTCGCGGCGCAGCGTGCGGCGCCGCCCGAGCTGGCCGGTGGCTGGGAGTTTCCGGGCGGCAAGGTCGAACCCGGCGAGACGGACGAGCAGGCGCTCGCGCGTGAGTGCCGTGAGGAGCTGGGGATCGACGTCGCCGTCGGACGCCGGATCGGGGACGACTGGCCGCTCCACAACGGCTACGTCATGCACGTATGGACCGCCACGATCGCGAGTGGTGAGCCGGCGGCCCTCGAGCACTCCGACCTACGCTGGCTGAGCGAGGCAGAGCTCTTCGACGTGCCGTGGCTGCCCGCCGACCTGCGCGTACTCGAAGCGGTACGCGTTCATCTCAAGGAGTCCTGATGATCGTTTCCTTCTCCGTGACGCCGCTGGGCGTCGGTGAGTCGGTGGGGGAGTACGTCGCCGACGCCGTGCGTGTCGTGCGGGAGAGCGGGCTGCCCAACCGCACCGACGCGATGTTCACCAGCGTCGAGGGCGGGTGGGACGAGGTGATGGACGTCGTGCGCCGCGCGGTGGACGTGGTCGCCGCCCGTGCGCCACGGGTCAGCCTGGTGCTCAAGGCCGACGTCCGCGCCGGCGTCGCCGACGGGCTGACCTCCAAGGTGGAGACCATCGAGCGGCACCTCGACGCCGGGTCATGACGGTGCCGGTGACGGATCCGGCGACGACGCCTTGACCAGCGCGAGTACGTCCGGCCGTACGAGGTCGGAGATCTGGGCGTACGGCACGGTCACCACGGTCTCGCTGCAGGCGAACGCGTAACCGAGCACGGGTGGCATCACGTCGAACTGGACACCCGTGCCGGTCGGCATGAGATCGAGGGCGCGGGTCTCCTTGTCGTCGTTGTCGACGGTCTTGGGCCTCAGCTCATCGGGAAAGGTCTTCTCGACCCCGTCACAGAGGGCGCCACCCGGTGCCGCGTGGCCGATCCGCCGCTCGAGGTCGGACAGGCCGGAACGCGTGAGCACCTGGTCGCGGAGGATGTCGGCGGCCCTGAGGCGCCGCCCGGTGGCGAGGTCGACGATGACCGCGCGGCTGGCCGCGAGGTCGTAGGGCGTCAACGGCGCGTTGTGGGACGTGAAGAGATACCGGGCCGCGATCAGCCGGGGGCCACGTAGCCCCAGTTCGATGCCGGTCGTGATCCGGGGGTCTTTTCCAACGGAGTTGCCCGGCGGCAGGCGTGCGGTCCGATACCGCTTCAGTTGCTCCTCGATCGGTGCTCGTAGCGCCTCGTTGACGCGCTGGGCGATGGCCGGGTCGGGCAGCCCGTCGATGCGCACGTACCGTCCGTCGAAGGTGAGTGCCGGCCTCGTGTACCGCTCGGTCAGCGAGGCGAACGCGATACTCAGCCCCTTCGGCGACGCGGACGGCCGTGGTGGTGGGCGGTGCTCGCCGCCGCCGTGGTGCACGGCGGTGAGAGTGGCCGTGGCTCCGACGACGATCGCACCCGTGATGGCCGCTCCCGCCTTCGTGCCCGCGTGGCGGAGCAGGGTCTTCGTGGCCTCGTTGCCGGTCGGGCCCGTACCGCCCGTACCGCCGCTCGTACCGCCACCGGCACCGCCAGGGCCGCCCGCGCCGCCGCCGCCCGGTCCGGTGCCGAGCGCCGCCGCCAGCGGAGACAGTCCGGCCAGTACCGCGCTGACCTGGGCCAGGCGCCGCCAGCCGCTCCGCTCCCAGTCGCTGCCATAGGCCGCGGCGGCGATCCGCTCCAGCTCGCCGACGAAGTCGAGCGCCGACGCCGGCCGGCCCGACGGGTCCTTCGCCATGCCGCGAGTGACCAGGTCACGTACGGGCTCGGGAACCTCGGCGACCGGTACCGGCGCGCTCAGATGCCGCAGTTCGAGGGTGGCACGGTCCGCGCTCCCGAAGGGCCGGTGGCCGCTGAGGCACTCGAAGAAGACACACGTCGCGGCGTAGACGTCCGTCGCGGGACCGGCCGGTGCGCCCGTCCACTGCTCGGGGGCCATGTACGCGGGGCTTCCGGCCGGTACGTCCGCGTGGCCCGACCGGACCGCGATGCCGAAGTCGGCGATCTTGCTCTGCCCGTTCTCCTGCACGAGGACGTTCTCAGGCTTGTAGTCACGGTGCACGATCCCGGCGGCATGGGCGGCGCCGAGCCCGAGCAGCGAGCCCTTGAGCACGGCCAGGGCCGCCTCGGGGCCGGTCGGACCGTGCGCGTCCAGTACCGCCCGGAGCGACGCTCCGGAGACCGCCTCCATCACGATCGCCGCGCGGTCTCCCGCCTCGGCGTACTCGTACAGCCAGGTGACATGCGGGCCGCGCAGCGTGGCCAGGGTCCGTGCCTCCTCGCGGAAGCGAGTCAGGAACCATGTGCCGCCGAGACGTTCCACGGACAGATACTTGATCGCGACGAGGGTGCCGGACCCGTCATGACGTGCCAGGACGACCCGCCCGAACGAACCCGTGCCGAGCTCGCGCAGCTCCGAATAACCCGGAAGTGCCCAGCCGGCCACGCCTGCTCCTCGGTCACTCGACGCCATCGAGACAGGGGACGCGGGACGCCCCGTTGAATGCTCCGGCCAGGATCGGGGCGCCCCGCACACTCGTTCGACGCAAGGAGGGCCCGATCGGTTGCCGTAGATTCGCGATAGTTCCCACCACTTGTCCCGTACCGGCCGTCGCGGAGCATGAGCCGACCAAGGGGCCCTGGTGGGCCAAGTAGACTTGTCCCTGCCGCGCGGATTCCGCGGTGACTCCCAAAACCACGAAGCGAGACCCGCACGCATGCCCATCGCCACTCGGGACGATCTCCGCAACGTCGCCATCGTCGCCCACGTCGACCACGGAAAGACGACCCTCGTCGACGCCATGCTCTGGCAGTCCGGTGCGTTCCGCGAAAACCAGGACGTCAACGAGCGGGTGATGGACTCCAACGACCTGGAGCGTGAGAAGGGCATCACGATCCTCGCGAAGAACACCGCGGTCCTGCACGGTGGCATGACGATCAACATCATCGACACCCCGGGCCACGCCGACTTCGGCGGCGAGGTCGAGCGCGGCCTGTCGATGGTCGACGGAGTGGTGCTCCTCGTCGACGCCTCCGAGGGCCCGCTGCCGCAGACGCGCTTCGTGCTCCGCAAGGCGCTCGCCGCGAAGCTGCCGGTCATCCTCGTCGTCAACAAGGTCGACCGGCCCGACGCGCGCATCGCCGAGGTCGTCGACGAGACGTACGAGCTGTTCCTGGACCTCGACGCCTCCGAGGAGCAGATCGACTTCCCGATCGTGTTCGCCTCCGCGCGGGCCGGGCGGGCGAGCCTGAACAAGCCCGACAACGGCGGCATGCCGGACAGCGAGGACCTCGAGCCGCTGTTCGAGGTGATCAGGGAGACCGTCCCCGCGCCCGAGTACGACCCGGACACCCCGCTGCAGGCACATGTCACCAATCTGGACGCGAGCTCCTACCTCGGCCGGATCGCGCTGTGCCGCGTGCACTCCGGCGTCATCAAGAAGGGCCAGCAGGTCGCGTGGTGCAAGCACGACGGCACCATCGACCGGGTCAAGATCACCGAGCTGATGATGACCGAGGCGCTGGAGCGCAAGTCCGCGGAGCAGGCCGGGCCGGGCGACATCATCGCCATCGCCGGCATCCCGGACATCATGATCGGTGACACCCTCGCCGACGCCGAAGACCCGCGCCCCCTTCCCTTCATCACCGTCGACGAGCCGGCCATCTCGATGACCATCGGTACCAACACCGGTCCGCTCTCGGGCCGGGAAAAGGGCACGAAGGTCACCGCCCGCCTGGTCAAGGAGCGGCTGGACCGCGAGCTCATCGGCAACGTGTCGATCCGCGTGCTGCCGACCGAACGGCCCGACTCCTGGGAGGTCCAGGGGCGTGGCGAGCTGGCGCTGGCCATCCTCGTCGAGACCATGCGCCGTGAGGGCTACGAGCTGACCATCGGCAAGCCGCGGGTGGTCACCAAGGAGATCGACGGCAAGGTGCACGAGCCGGTGGAGCGCCTGACGGTCGACGCACCCGAGGAGTACCTCGGCGCGATCACCCAGCTGCTGGCGGTGCGCAAGGGGCGCATGGAGCAGATGACGAACCACGGCACGGGCTGGATCCGGATGGAGTTCCTGGTCCCGGCCCGCGGCCTGATCGGCTTCCGCACCGAGTTCCTCACCGAGACCCGCGGCACCGGCATCGCGCACCAGGTGTTCGAGGGGTACGAGCCGTGGTTCGGCGAGCTGCGCACCCGGCCGACCGGCTCACTGGTCTCCGACCGGACCGGCGCCGCCACCGCGTACGCGATGTTCAACCTGCAGGAGCGCGGCACGATGTTCGTCGCGCCGACCACCGAGGTGTACGAAGGCATGATCATCGGCGAGAACTCCCGCGCCGACGACATGGACGTCAACATCACCAAGGAGAAGCAGAAGACGAACGTGCGCTCCTCCACCGCCGAGGCGTTCGAGCGGCTGACCCCGCCGCGTGCCCTCAGCCTGGAGGCGGCGCTGGAGTTCGTCGCCGACGACGAGTGCGTCGAGCTGACTCCGGCGGCGATCCGCCTGCGCAAGGTGATCCTGAACTCCAAGGACCGCGAGCGCACCCGCGCCCGTGGCAAGCGCGGACAGAGCTGACGCCTACCGGTCGCGTTCGCGCTGCCGTGCGCGCGGCTGCTGGCGTGAGCGTCGCTGCCGCACGACGGGCAGCCGCTGCTCGCCGGGTTCGATCCGCCAGCGTACGTCGGCGTGGATCCCGGCGTCGTCCAGGCGTTCACGTGCGGCCTCGAACGACGCGCACCACTGCTCTTCGCGCTCGACGTCGAGGCGCCGCTGCTCGGCGCCCTCGCCGGGTTCGGTGCGCAGGAGCGCCATGCGTACCTGCCGTGCGTCGTCGACGCGTACCTTGACCGCGTGCTGTGCCCAGTCGCCCCGGGTGAGCACGGCCTCGCCGGCGTCGGCGGTGAGGGTCTCGAAGCCCTCGGCCACCTCGTAGCCCAGCTCCTCGAACGCCTCCCGCAGCGTGGCGGCGACGTACTCGTGCTCGGCCTGGCGCTGCAGGTCGCCGACGAGGCGTACGGCCTCGGCGCGCAAGCCCTCGTCGAAGGGACGGCCGCCGCCGGCGACCTCGGCGAGCCGCGCGGGCACGTCCCCTGCCCCGGGATGGGTCTCGAGCTCACGGAGGAACCGCGCCGCCGCCGCCCGGTCGTCGCGCCTTCTGCGGGCCTGCTCGTTGGCCTGCTGGATGCGGATGCGCACCTCGGTGAGGCGGCTCTCTGCCTCGCCCTGCGTGGACGCGGCGGCGGCCTGCTCGGCCGCCTCGGTGACGGACCGCAGATCGTCGTCGGTCGTGTCGGGCAGCAGCCGGGCGAGGACACGGGCCATCGTGGTGGCGAGGGCGTCCGGCGAGACGGCGACCGGACGGTCGGCGGGCCCGGCGGCGGTGGCCTTCAGAGCCTCGGCGGCGAAGATGCGGCCGGTGGCGGCCGAGGCGATGCCGGTGGCGAGGGACTCCTCGGCCGCGGCCAGCACGGTGTCCGCCTCGGTGCACCAGGCGACGAGCTCGTCCGCGGTCATCTGCGCGGGTTCGAGCGGAGCGGGGAGCACGAGGTCGGCGTCGTTGCGCTCGGCCGAGGACGCCAGCGCGGTGATGCGGGCGTTCCGGTCGAGCACCTCGGCGATCGCCTGTTCGTGGTGCTGGATCTCCCGTAGGCGGCGAGCGCGGACCTCGGCGCGCGCCTCGGCCAGCCCCGCGAGCATCCCGGTGCCGGCGGCGGCGAGGCCGGCCGCGCCGCCGAGGACGCGGATGAGCCCCAGGCTGGCGATGACCGCCGCGTCCAGGGCGATGTCGGCTTCGACGCCGCTGCTCACTGTCGTCCTCCCATGGCGTGTTCTTTCGCCCGTACGCGTTCCTGCCGCCACCGCTGCATCCGCACCCCGGTCACCACCACGTGCGCGATCGAGGCCGCCACCATGACCGCCAGCCACATCAGCCAGGCGATCGAGATCAGCACCGCCACGACGACCAGGAGCACGATCAGCGGCACCAGCGCCACGACCAGCAGCACGCCGCAGCCGCCCGGTCCCCGGCGCCGGGTGGTGCCCGACACGGTCCTGGTCACGCTCGAGAAGCCCCGCTTGGCCCCGCCCAGACCCTTGGCCAGCCAGGACCAGGGCCCGAGCGGAAGGTAGTCCGTGCCCTGACGGGACGCGAGGAAGACCTCACAGGCGACGGCGACGAGCCAGGCCGCCACGGCGAAGGTCACCAGCAGCGTCGTCGGGGCGCCCACCGCGCCGACGCCGCCGTAGCTGTCGTTCTTGGCGGCGTTGCGCAGCTGACCGAGCAGCCAGCCGCCGCCGGTCCAGACGACCAGCAGGGGCAGCGTCCACAGAACGGCGCGGACCATCGCCGTCGTACGGCCGGCGAGGCGCTGCTTCTCCCGCTCCTCCCAGTGGCGCAGACCCTCGGCGGCGCGCCGCTCGGTCTCCTGCCGGTGGCGGGCCGCGCCCTCGATCTCCAGTACGGCGTCGGGCGCGGCGCGTACGAGCGCGAGGCGGCGCAGCGGATCGTCGCCCGTCTGGTCGGACAGCCAGCCGAACCAGGGGACGGGTTCGCGTACGCCCTCGCGGGCGTGCGCGGCGGCCGACCGCAGCGCGTCCTCCGTCTCGGCGGGACGTCCCGCCAGGGCGAGCAGGGTCGCGAGGATGACGGGAGGCTCGTCCAGGCCGGGCGCGCCCGCGTCGGGGAGCCGGTTCGCCGTACGCGGTAGTTGTGATCTCAGCCAGTTCGCGAGGCGGTTCCACGACGAGGCGAGTCCGTGCCAGCGGTCGTTGACCGTCGGCAGCTCCTCCCCACCGCTGAACCCGGCGAACTCCGGGAGCAGGTGGAACTCCCACAGCTCACGTACGGCGCGAGCCGCCGTGGTGCGGTCGGGATGGCGCGGGTCGTCGATCACGCCGGCGAGGCCGGGGAGGTCCTCGGGGAGCACCCGAAGCCCGAGGTAGTGCGGCTCCAGCGTGGGATCGAGCCACCGCAGCAGGTGCAGGAGCTTCACGTTGGGCGGGCGGTCGCCGGTCAGTGACTGGTCGATCAGCCGGATGCGGCCTTCGGAGTCCTCGTCGAAGCCGGTGAGCCACTCGCGCAGCGCCTGCCATGCCTCGCTCGGCCCGACCGGGGTGAACATGGTGCCGAAGAAGTAGCGGGCCGCCGACTCCCAGTCCGCCACCAGGGCACGGGCCAGCTCACCGCGGTCGGTGTAGCTGTGGCCGCCGAACCCCAGGGCGCCGCGCGCCACACCGGTGGCGAAGGCGGATGTACGGGGCGGCTCCGGCTCGGCGACGGCCGGGCTCTCACCGGCGAGCCAGCGTTCGACCTCGCCGCCGGTCCAGCGGCGACGCGGGTCGCGGGTGAGCAGGCCGCGGCAGAGCATCCGCATCCGCAGGTCGGGGATGTCGTCGCAGTCGATGGTGCGGGTGGCGAGGTGGTCGACGACGGCCGTCTCGCTCATGCCCGCGAACGGCGTACGGCCGGTCAGCAGCTCGCGGACGATGATCCCGAGCGACCACCAGTCGCGGGCGGGGGAGACCTGGCCGGAGAGCGACTCCGGCGCGGCGTACGCGAGTGTCCGCGACGACGAGGCGAACACCACGCTCTGCTCGATCACCCGGCTGAGGCCGAAGTCGGTGATGGCGAGCCGGATCGGCGTCGTACTGCGGACGAGGACGTTCTCGGGCTTGAGGTCGCGGTGCACGATGCCCGCCTCGTGCAGGCGGTCGAGCCCCGCGGCGAGCTGGGCGAGCACCTCGGCGACCAGCGCGGGCGGGAGCTGCGCCCCGACCACGCGCAGGTTGCCGGCGGGGATGTACTCGATGACCTCGTAGTCGCGGCCCTCGGCGTGGCCGGTCTCCAGGATGCGTACGACGTGGGGCGAGTCGAGGGTCGGCAGCTTCTGCCACACCTCGCGGTCGGCGGTGAAGCCGCGCCGGAAGAGCTTGACCACGAGCTCGGTCCCGGCCGCGTCGCGAACGTGCAGCAGGTCGGACTCCGCGCCCTGCGTGGGGAGCTCGCCGAGCAGGTCGAACCGCTCGGCGAGTTCGGCGGGGAGGCGTACGAGTGAGGGCGCGGCCGGCCCGGAGTCGCGCCGGGTCGCGTCCGTGCCCGTGTCGCGGCGCGTCCCGAACTCGTCACGCCGCGTCTGCGACGGCCGCTCGATGTCCGCCACTACCCGTCCCCCGCCACGTCCGCCGTTGCCTCCGCGAGCCTAACGCCCACGCGCGCGCCCCGGACAGGGATCAGCGCAGCCCCTCCCGCTCCCGCATCGCCTTGAGATGCTCCGTGATCTTGAACTGGTTGATCACGAACTCCAGGACCATCCGGACGACGACGAGTTCGAACAGCCACAGGAGAGGCGCTGCGGGGACGAGGAAGATGCCGAAGTAACGGCCCCAGCCGAACTGGAGAGCCCACAGTCCGACCAGGAGGATGAACAGCGAGGTCAGACTGATCAGGAGTATGGCCAGCACATAGAAAGCCTTGATCAGCCGGGTGCTGACCATTTCGTCGAAGTTGATGTCGAAAAGGGCGCCGAGCAGTCCTTTGCCCCTGGCGGACGGATAACCGGGCGGACCCACCGGGTGCTGCGGTGGGGGCCCGCCCTGCCAGGGGGCGCCAGGCTGTTGCGGGGGACCTGGGTACGGCCCATGCTCGCCTGGGTGAGACTGATGGCCTGGATAGGGCTGCGGCTCGCCTTCGTACGGCGGCCCGCCTGGGTACGACGAGTAGGGCTCGCCCTGGCGCGGTGGTGGGGGGCGACGCCCTGATTCGTCGTGGGGGTTGGACATCTCGGTCTCCTCGGCTGCCACCGTCAAAGGCTAGACCGCTGGGGGCCTCAGTTCACATGACCATGCCGTGCCGGTTCGGTATCAGTGGCCACCAGGCCGGCCTGGCCCTGCGCGGATCGCCGCTCCCCCGTGGGGCGACAGGGACGAATCCGGCAGGCAGGCGGCTACGCCGGCGACCGGTTCCTGGACCGGCTGAATCGCTCAAGGGCGGTTCGGGAAGGTCCATCACTGCACGCCGTCCCCTGGTCAGGACGTCGCCAGCGCCTGGGTCGGGGTGAGGCGGGCGGCGCGGCGGGCCGGGTAGAGGCCGGCGGCGGCGCCGACCACCACCGCCGCCGCCACACCCCCCGCGATGGCCTCGGCCGGTAGTACCAGGGGCCAGCCTCGATGCATGGCGTAGACCAAGGCGGTCGTCACGCCGAGGAGGACACCGGCCACCCCGCCCAGCAGGGAGAGGCTGACCGACTCGGTGAGGAATTGCAGGCGGATCTGGCGGCGGGTGGCGCCCAGAGCGCGGCGGAGGCCGATCTCCTGGCGGCGTTCCAGGACCGAGATGACCATGATGTTGGCCACCCCGACGCCGCCGACCAGGAGTGCCACGGCGCCCAGGCCCAGGAAGAGGGCGTTGAACGCGGACTTGGCGGCCAGCTGTGCCGTCAGCGCGTCCGACGGGCGGCTCACCTCCACCTGGTCGGGGTGTTCCGGGTCGACGGTGGCCGCCAGCAGATCGTGGACGGAAGAGACGGCGGCGTCCGTCGAACGCTCGTAGACCGTCGTCGGGTGGCCGTCGAATCCCAGCTTCGCGGCCATGTCCCAGCCGATCAGCGCCGAGCGGTCGATCTCCGGTGCCAGGCGGAGTGAGTTCAGCACCCCCACGACCGTGAACCAGCGGCCCGCGATGTAGACGCGCTGCCCGGCACGGTCGATCCCCAGGCGTTCGGCCGCGACCGCGCCGAGCACCACGGACGGATATCGAGAGGTCGCGCTGTTCAGGTACGCCCCGGACCGCGCCGAGCCGTCCAGCGTCGACAGCAGGTCCAGGCGCGCGGCGCTCACCGCGATGCCGCCGGTCTCCTCCGGGTCGATCTTGTCGGTCCGCCGTGCGGTGGCGTGCGGCACCGTGCCGACGGCGGAGGCCGACCTCACCCCGGCGATGCGGCTCGTCATCGCGACGGACTCGACGGGCAGCGTGGCGTTGTCGCCGAACATCGTCTGCCCCGGGGCGGCGGTCAACAGGTTCGTGCCCAGCCGGTTGATCTGCGCCAGCAGGCCGGCACGGCTGACCGCGCTGATGCCGAGCACGGACACCATCGCGGCGATGCCGATGGCGATTCCCAGCGCGGACAGGCCGGCGCGCAGCGGCCGCGCCCGCAGACCGCTGAGCCCCGCCTTGGCCAGGTCGCCGGAGCGCGATCGCGACGGATCCGGCAGCCGGGTCTCCGCGGACTCCGGCGAGGGAAGGACGGCGTGCGTCATGGTGCTACCTCCGAGGTACGCACCGGGGTGCCGGTGTCGCTGAGGACCTGGCCGTCGAGGATCTCGACGCGTCGCGGCATCGCGTCGGCCAGCTCCGTGTTGTGGGTGATCATCGCGATGGTGCTGCCCTCGCGGTGCAGGTCGGTGAGGATGTCGACGATTCCGGCGCTGGCGGTCGAGTCCAGGTTGCCGGTCGGCTCGTCGGCCAGCAGCAGTGCCGGGCGGCCGGCGATGGCGCGGGCGATCGCGACGCGCTGGCACTCACCGCCCGACAGCTCGTGCGGGCGGTGGGTCAGCCGGTGGCCCAGTCCCACGCGCTCCAGTGCCGTACGCGCGAGGCGACGACGCCGCCGAGGCGGGGTCCCGTCGTACAGCAGTGCGGTCGCCACGTTGTCCAGCGCCGACAGGTGAGCCGTCAGGTAGAACCGCTGGAACACGAAGCCGATCCAGTGCGCGCGTACCGCGGACAGCCCCTGGTCGGGAAGCGTCGCGACGTCGTGGCCGAGCAGCCGTACCCGCCCCGAGGTGGGCCGGTCGAGCGTGCCCATCAGGTGCATCAGCGTCGACTTGCCCGAGCCCGACGGCCCGACGATGGCCACCATCTCGCCGCGCCGGATGGTCAGCGACACCTCGCGAAGCGCGTGGACGCCGCCCGGGTAGACCTTCGTGGTGGCCTCCAGCGCCACCACGGCGGGGTCGCTCATGAGCGGGGCACCTCCACCTTCATGCCCGCGGTGAGGCCCGAGCCGGACACCTCGACCTTGCCGTCGGCGAAGATGCCGAGCTCGACCGGGACCGTGTGCCGCCCGGCGGAGTCGACCACCTCCACCGCGTACGTGCCGGCGGCCTGGGCGAGCAGCGCCTGTACCGGCACGGCCAGGACGCCCTTGTGCGTGCTGCTGGTGAAGCCGACCGTGACCGGCGCCCCGTCCAGGTGGCCGGCCGAGGAGCCGTGGTCGAGCGTGATGTACACCGGAACCGTGGCGGTCTCGGTGTCCTGGCCCGCCTGGTTCTGGTCGTCCGAGTCGGACGACGCGGTCGCCACCGTGCCGACCGAGGAGATGTGGCCGGTCGTCGTCCTGCCGCCCGGCAGCTCCACTCCCACTTTGGCGCCGTCGACGGCGAGCTCCTGCTGGTTGACCGGCAGCTGGACGGTGATCTGGTGTGCCGTGCCGTTCGCCGTCAAAATCTGTCCGCCGGCCGGCCCGCCGAGAGAGGCCCCGACCTTCTTGATCCGGACGGCGCCGGGTTCGATGACGACGTCACCGGGGGCGACCGCGCCGGTCCGGCTGACGCCCAGGTCGTCCTGCCAGTCCCGTACGGCCGCGGCGGTGGCGGCGGTGAACGAGTCGTCCACCGTGACGTCGTCGCCGTAGCCGAGAGCCGTGAGATTGCTCTCCAGCTCACGTACGTCCCGTCCGCCGGACACGCCGGAGCGGAGCGTACGCCAGAACGGGACGGCGCCGTAGAACAGCGGCACCTTGCGCGAGTCCACCTCGTAGACGCGCCTGCCCCGCCGGATCGTGCGGCCCTCGTCCGGCAGCCACGTCAGGCGGCCACGCCCGCTGCCGGACACGGTGTAGGAGTCGGCGAAGCCGAGCGTGCCATCGACCTGGGTCTGGTCGGTGAGGTCGGTGCGCACGATGTCGGCGGTGGCCGGCGCAGCGCCGCTCGGCGGTTTCCTGCTCGACCCGCCGGTGAGCGCGACCGCGGTCCCGGCGGCGGCGACCGCCGCGACGGCGATCCCGCAAATCACCAGGCGCCGCTTCCCGGCCCGTCGTGCCGTGCTCTTCGCCGGGTCGTCCTCGCCGCCGATCGTGATCTGGCTCTCCTCGCGAACGCTCATCGCTAGTTGCCCCCGGTCGGCTTCGGGCTGGCGCCGCGCGGCGGGTACAACTTGCGGCAGGTCTCCATCGCCTGCTGCGTCTTCGTGTCGCCCTTCTTCACCTGGATCTGGACGCCATGGCCGGGCTGCGGGTCGGCGATCTGCACGCCGTGCGCGCGCAGGCACCGGGCCATCTTGAGCATCTGGTCGCGTGCCCGGGGGTCGTTCGGATCCATCGGTTTCATCGGGTTGTACTTGCGGCACGCCTGCATCGCGGTGTCCATCTGCTGCTTGCCCTGCGTGCTGTGGACCCGCATCCGTACACCGGGCTGGCCCGGCTCGGGATCCTCGACCTGCACACCGTGCTGCCGCATGCACTGGGCGAACTTCACCTGCGAGTCCTCCGCGTTCGCCGAGCTGGACGGCGCGGCGCCGCCTCCGCCTCCGCCGCAGCCGCTCAGCGCGAACAGGGCGAGGGGGATGAGAAGGGCCGTCTGCCTGAATCGGATCACTGTCCACTCCCTTGGGTCGGTTACCGCCGACTCAGGTGTACGGATCGGGGGGTTTCGCGGGAGTGACCGCAATCGTTAACCCTCCTCTTATGGCGCGTCCGTACTAAATGAGTCCATGCGGGTACTGGTCGCCGAGGACGAGCGGGCACTGGCCGAGCTGGTCGCCGAGGGCCTGCGCCGGCATGCGATGGCGGTGGACGTCGTTCACGACGGCACGTCCGCCTTAGAACGCGCGTCCGTGAACGACTACGACGTCCTGGTCCTGGACCGCGACCTGCCCGGGCTGCACGGCGACGACGTGTGCCGGGAACTGTCCGAGGGCGGCGCACGGGTGCGGATCCTCATGCTCACCGCGTCCGGCGCCGTGCACGAGCGCGTCCGCGGCCTGGACATCGGCGCCGACGACTACCTGCCCAAACCCTTCGAGTACGCCGAACTGCTCGCCCGGGTGCGCGCCCTCGGGCGGCGCAGCCAGCCCTCGCTCCCGCCGGTGCTGCGCCGGGCCGGCATCGTGGTCGACGCGCCGCGCCGCCAGGCCTCGCGCGACGGCCGCTACCTTCCGCTGTCCCGTAAGGAGTACGCCGTGCTCGAGGTGCTCATGCGCGCCCAGGGATCCACCGTCAGCGCCGAGGAGCTCCTCGAACGCGCGTGGGACGAGAACACCGACCCGTTCACCACCGTGGTCAAGGTCACCATCAGCAAGCTGCGTGCCAAGCTCGGCGAACCGCCGGTCATCGTGACCGTGCCCGGCAGCGGGTACCGGCTGTGAGGCGCATGCGCCCGCCGGCGACGGTACGGGTGCGGCTGACCGCCCTGTACGGCGGGCTGTTCCTCCTCACCGCGACCCTCCTGCTCGTCGTCGTGAACCTGCTGCTCGGACGGGCGTTGAACCACAAGGTGACGATGATCGCGGTCTCCGCCAGGGACGTGCGGCCGCCGTGGGGCGTGGCGGCGCCGCCGCCACCCGGCGATGTGCTCTACGGGCGGCAGCCGGAGGAGTTCCCCCCGGGTTCGCCCGGGCGGACGGCCGCCATCCTGCGGGACTCGGCGCTGTCCTACCAGTGGGGCGTGACCATCATCGCGATCGTCGTGCTGGCCGCCATCGCGGTGGTCGCCGGCTGGTGGCTGTCCGGGCGGGTGCTGCGACCGCTGCACCACATCACCGCCACCGCGCGGCGGCTGTCGCTGTCCAACCTGGACGAGCGGATCGCCCTGGAGGGGCCGCGCGACGAGCTCAAGGAGCTGGCCGACACCTTCGATGCCATGCTCGCCCGGCTGGAACGCGCGGTGGAGAGCCAGCGCCGGTTCATCGCCAACGCCTCGCACGAGTTGCGGACCCCGCTCGCGATCCAGCGGGCGGCCATCCAGATCGGTCTCGCGGACGCCTCGCCGGAGCAGGTCGAACGGATGCGCGGAGAACTGCTCGAGGCCAACCGGCGCTCCGAACGACTGATCGACGGGCTCCTCACGCTGGCGCGCGGCGAACGCGGCCTGGACGCGCGCGAGCCGGTACGGCTCGACGAGATCGTGGGGGAGGCGGCCGACCGGCTACGGGCGGCCGCGGAAGAGGGCGGGATCGCGATCCGGCTGGAGACCCGCCCGCTGACCGTCGTCGGCGACGGGGTGCTGCTGACCCAGCTCGTCACGAACCTGCTGAGCAACGCGGTGCGCTACAACCATCCGGGCGGCGAGGTGCGGGTGGAGATGTCGCCGGAGCAGGGGCTGACCGTGCGCAACACCGGCCCGGTCGTGCCCGCCGAGCGGGTGCCGGAGCTGTTCGAGCCGTTCCGCCGCCTGCACGCGCCGCGCACGGGAACGGCCGACGGCGCCGGCTTGGGCCTGTCGATCGTCGCCTCGATCGCGCAGGCGCACGAGGCGACGCTGAGCGCGTGCCCCAACCCGGGAGGTGGACTGGACATCACGGTACGGCCCCGTGTCGTGGTCCTGACCGGATAGCAGAACGCCCGGCCGGAACGGGTCCGGCCGGGCGTCTTACGCGGAACCGTCAGGCCTTCGGCGTCTCCTGGCCGCGCTTGACGATGCCGATCTTGGAACCGAGCCAGACCAGCGGGTCGTAACGCCGGCCGACCACGCGCTCCTTCATCGGGATCAGCGCGTTGTCGGTGATCTTGATGTGCTCCGGGCAGACCTCGGTGCAGCATTTGGTGATGTTGCAGTACCCGAGCCCGAACTCCTCCTGGGCGATCTCCCGGCGGTCGGCCACGTCCGCGGGGTGCATCTCCAGCTCGGCCACCCGCATGAGGAAACGCGGACCGGCGAAGTGTTCCTTGTTCTCCTCGTGGTCACGGATGACGTGGCACGTGTTGTTGCACAAGAAGCACTCGATGCACTTGCGGAACTCCTGGCTGCGCTCCACGTCGACCTGCTGCATGCGGAACTCGCCGGGCTTGACGTCGCCGCCGTCGAAGGACGGGACCTCACGCGCCTTCTCGTAGTTGTACGAGACGTCGGTGACCAGGTCGCGGATCACCGGGAAGGTGCGCATCGGCGTGACGGTGACCGTCTCCTCCTCGGTGAACGTCGACATCCGCGTCATGCACATCAGGCGCGGGCGGCCGTTGACCTCGGCCGAACACGAACCGCACTTGCCAGCCTTGCAGTTCCAGCGGACGGCCAGGTCCGGCGCCTCGGTGGCCTGCAGACGGTGGATGGCGTCGAGGACGACCTCGCCCTCGTTGACCTCGACGTCGTAGTCCTTGAGCTCGCCCTCGCCGCCGTCGCCGCGCCAGACCTTGAACTTCGCCTTGTAGCCCATGTCAGTTCTCCTCAGAGGGGAGCTCACCCTCGGTCAGGTACTTCTTCAGCTCGTCGACTTCGAAGAGTCCGATGAGGTCCTCGCGCATCGGCTCCATGTCCTGGTGCTTGAGGTCGACGAAGCCGTTCGAGCCGTCGCCGAGCCGGCACACGAGGTTGAGCTTGCGCCACTCGGGCGACATCGCGGGGTAGTCGTCGCGGGTGTGACCGCCACGGCTCTCCTGGCGCTCCAGCGCCGCCTTCGCGACGCACTCGGACACGAGCACCATGTTGCGCAGGTCGAGGGCCAGGTGCCAGCCCGGGTGGTAGCCCCGGCCGCCCTCGACGGAGACTGATCCGACCCGCTCGCGCAGCTTGCCGAGCGCCTCGATCGCCTGCTCCAGCTCTCCCTCGCGCCGGATGATGCCGACGAGGTCGTTCATCGTCTGCTGGAGCTCCTGGTGGACGGCGTAGGGGTTCTCCCCGCCGTCACGGCCGTACGGCTCCAGGGCCTCGGCCATCGCCGCCTCGACCTCGGCCTCGGGCACCTCGACGGTGACCGACGAGGCGTACTCCGACGCGCCCTGACCGGCCCGGCGGCCGAAGACCAGCAGGTCGGACAGGGAGTTGCCGCCGAGACGGTTGGAGCCGTGCATGCCGCCGGACACCTCGCCCGCGGCGAACAGGCCGGGGACGAGCGCCGCGGCCGTGTCCGGGTCGACCTCCACGCCGCCCATGACGTAGTGGCAGGTCGGGCCGACCTCCATGGGCTCGGCGGTGATGTCGACGTCGGCCAGCTCCTTGAACTGGTGGTGCATCGACGGCAGCCGCTTGATGATCTGCTCGGGCTTGAGCCGGGAGGCGATGTCGAGGAAGACGCCGCCGTGCGGAGAGCCGCGGCCCGCCTTGACCTCGGAGTTGATCGCGCGGGCGACCTCGTCACGCGGCAGCAGCTCGGGTGGGCGCCGGTTGTTGTCGGCGTCCTCGTACCAGCGGTCGGCCTCGTCCTCGGTCGTCGCGTACTTGTCCTTGAAGACGTCCGGGATGTAGTCGAACATGAACCGCTTGCCCTCGGAGTTGCGCAGCACGCCACCGTCACCGCGTACGGACTCGGTGACGAGGATGCCCTTCACCGACGGCGGCCAGACCATGCCGGTCGGGTGGAACTGCACGAACTCCATGTTGATCAGCGAGGCGCCGGCGAGCAGCGCGAGCGCGTGGCCGTCGCCGGTGTACTCCCAGGAGTTGGAGGTCACCTTGAAGGACTTGCCGATGCCGCCGGTGGCCAGCACGACGGCGGGCGCCTCGAAGACCACGAACTTGCCGGTCTCACGGATGTAGCCGAATGCCCCGCAGATCTTGCCGTCGGCGTCCTTCAGCAACCGGGTGACCGTGGTCTCGGAGAAGACCCGCAGCCGCGCGTCGTAGTCGCCGAACTCCTTGTGGTCCTCCTGCTGGAGGGAGACGATCTTCTGCTGGCAGGTGCGGATCAGCTCCAGGCCGGTACGGTCGCCGACGTGCGCCAGGCGGGGGTACTCGTGACCGCCGAAGTTGCGCTGGCTGATCTTGCCTTCCTTGGTGCGGTCGAAGAGCGCACCCCAGGCCTCCAGCTCCCAGACGCGGTCCGGCGCCTCCTTGGCGTGCAGCTCCGCCATGCGCCAGTTGTTGAGGAACTTGCCGCCGCGCATCGTGTCGCGGAAGTGGACCTGCCAGTTGTCGTTGGGGTTCGCGTTGCCCATCGCCGCGGCGGCGCCGCCCTCGGCCATGACCGTGTGGGCCTTGCCGAACAGCGACTTGGAGATGATCGCGGTCTTCTTGCCCTGCAGCCGGGCCTCGATCGCGGCGCGCAGGCCGGCGCCACCGGCGCCGATGACCACGACGTCGAACTGCAGCCTTTCGATTTCAGTCACTTGAGGTGGTCCTTAGTTGAAGATCCGCAGGTCGGAGAAGGCCCCGTGCGCGAGGAGCGCGACGTACGCGTCGGTCAGCGCGAGCGTGCCGAGCGTGATCAGCGCGAACTGTCCGTGCCGGGTGTTGAGCTTGCTGACCTGCGTCCACATCCAGTAGCGGACGGGAGCCTTGGAGAAGGTCTTGAGCCGCCCGCCCATGACGTGCCGGCACGAGTGGCAGGACAGGGTGTAGCCCCACAGCATGATGACGTTCACCCAGAGGATGAGCGTGCCGAGCCCGATGCCGAACCCACCGTCCTTGCCGTGGAAGGCGTTGATCGCGTCCCAGGTGTTGACGAGGGAGATCAGGCCGGCGATCACCCAGAAGTAGCGGTGGACGTTCTGCAGGATCAGCGGAAGACGGGTCTCACCGGTGTACTTGCCGGGGGTCTTGTGCGCCGGGCTCTTGTCCGGCACCGCGCAGGCCGACGGCGTCAGCCAGAACGCCCGGTAGTAGGACTTCCGGTAGTAGTAGCAGGTCAGCCGGAATCCCAGCAGGAACGGCAGGGAGATCAGCGCGTACGGAATGAAAAACGGCAGGTGCGCCGGGACGAACCTGCCGAAGTCCGCCGCTCCGGGCGGGCACGCCTTGCTGACGCACGGAGAGTAGAAGGGCGTCAGATAGTGATACTTCTCCACCCAGAAGCTACTGCCCATCATCGACCGCACCGTCGCGTACACGACCCAGGCCGTGAAGAACGCGAACGTCGTGAGCGGACTGAGCCAGTAGCGGTCCTTGCGTAGGGTGCGCGCCGGGATCTGGGCCCGATCCTTGGACGGCGCGTCCACCGTTGTCTGCGTCATGCGGGAATCTCCATCGAAGGCACACCACCTGGGAGGGCTGCCTGGTGCTCGAGCCTCTCCTCTGTTCAGGGGCGCTCATACGTTATTAGGGAGTTGTCACGGCCGCGATACGAGTCGCGGTCACCGAATGTGAAACTCCCCACTAACCCGCGGGCAGGCAGCACCGTTTGCGATCAGTCGGACCTGGATCTCCTTATGTGAATTATCACCCTGGACGTGATGGTTTCACGGCAGGTGTCCGGTTGTGTAGGCGGGGTGGTGAGGCCGGCCACCCCTTCGCGGGAACGCCACACGAGACGCTTCCGCCTCACTACGATGCGGGGCCAGAGACCGAGACGTCTGTGACGGGAGTGTCGATGCGGGGCCGGAGTGCCTTCGGGCCGGGAGCCTATGTCGTGCGTCATGCCTGGTGGGGGCCTGTCATCCCGGCCGTACTCGGCGTGGCGCTCATCGTCGGGTTCGTGATCGGCGTGACCGGGCGTCCGGCCCGGCTGAACTGGCGTCCCGGGCCGCACCTGAACCCCTGGGACTGGGTCGTGTACGGCGCGCAGTGGCTGATGCCGCTCGCGGGCCTGGGTCTGCTCGTCTTCGCCGCCGTGGCCGTGCGCCGCGTGGTCCGCGGGGCAGTCGCCTTCGCGGTCGCCGAGCGGGGCGTGTACTGGTGCCCGTCGGGCCGGCGCGCCAAGGGTGAGTGGTTCGACTGGGCGGAGGTCACCGCGATCGAGTTCCACTCGGCCGAGGGTGGCTCCGCCGGCCGGGGCGCGGTGGCGCTGCGCGGCTGGGCGCCCGAGCGCGAGGACCGCCCGCGACTGGTCTCGACCCGGCTCGGCGGCTGGCGGATCGCCCCTCACCGGCTGGGCCGGGCACTGCGGGAGTTCGCCCCCGACGTGGAGGTCATCTCCGGCTGATGCCGGGGGACCCGCGTGACCGCCCGCCATGCGGGTCCTCGCAGGCGTTCCGCGTACACCGATCGTGACCCTCGACCGCGGGTGCGGGAGCCGTACGGGAGGGCGCTCGGCAGCGATCCCTTCGCCTCAGCCGGTTCCGGCCGGACCGGTGCGGTGGACGCCCGGCGGGAGTTCGCCGCGCGTCTCGGCGTCGGTGAGGAACCCGAGCAGCGTCTCGCGGAACGCCCGCGCGGCGTGCGTCGGATGGACGTCCTTGCGGTGCGCCAGCGCGATCGTGCGCTGCAGGCCCGGTGGTGCCAGCGGCGTGCCGGCCAGGCCCGGCCGGCCCGACAGGACCATCGAGGGCACCACGGCCAGCCCGAGTCCCGCCTCGACGAAGCGCAGGACGGCGTCCATCTCACCGCCCTCCACCGCGAACGTCGGCTCGAAGCCGGCCTGCCGGCAGGCCGCCTGGGTCGCTTCGCGCAGGTCATATCCCTGCCGGAACATCACCAGCGGCTGCCCGCGCAGGTCCTCGATACGCAGGTGTGAATGCCTCGGCGCGTCCGCGGCAGGGGAGACGACGACCAGGTTCTCGCGCAGGATCGGCGTGGTCTCCAGCGCCGGGTCCGTGCTCTGCAGCGGCAGGATGATCAACGCCAGGTCGAGGTGCCCGCGCGCCAGGTCGCGTACGAGGTCGCGTGAGCCGCCCTCGTCCACGCGCAGCTCGATGCCGGGATACCGGCCGCGGAAGCGGGCCAGCGCGTCGGCGAGCAGGCCCGCGAACAGCGAGGGGGTGGCGCCGAGACGTACCCGCCCGCGGCGCAGGCCGGTGAGGTCCTGTACCTCGCGCCGGGCCGTCTCCACGTCGGCGAGGATGCGCCGCGCCAGCGGGAGCAGCGCGTCACCGGCGGGCGTCAGCGCGATGTTGCCCCGTGCGCGGCTGAACAGCGGCGCGCCGAGCTCGGCCTCCAGCGTCCTGATCTGCTTGGACAGCGACGGCTGCGCCACCCGCAGCGTCTCCGCCGCGCGTGTGAAGTGCCTCACCTCCGCGACCGCGACGAAGTAGGCGAGTTGCTGTAGCTGCACGCTTCATAGCCTACGGCTATCGAATCGAGCGGAATCATGTCTTGGACGCACCGACGGATCCAGGCATAGCTTCCGAGACGTGTCGACCAGATCCAGCACGGTGCCCCCTCCTCCGCGGGTGACGCCTCCCCGGGCGCTTCCGCGGAGGCTGTACGGCTCGTCCGTCGGCAAGAAGGCCGTCATGGCGGTGACCGGGGCGATCCTCGTGCTGTACCTCGTCGCCCACATGGCCGGCAACCTCAAGATCTTCCTGGGGCGCGACGCGTTCGACCACTACGCACACTGGCTGCGCACGATCGGCGAACCGGCCCTCCCGCACCGCGTCTTCCTGACCGTCACCGAGGTGGTGCTCACCGCCGCGGTGATCCTGCACATGTGGTCGGCGGTCTCGCTCGCCCGCCGGGCACGCAAGGCACGACCGGTCCGGTACGCGGCGCGCCCCGCGGCGCACGAGCACCGGTACGCCACGCACGTCATGCGCTACGGCGGTGTCGTCATCCTGCTGTTCGTCATCTGGCACCTGCTGGACCTGACGTTCGGCGCGGTCAACCCGAAGGGCGGCGGCGCGGAGCCGTACGACAAGGTCGTCGCCGACTTCGCCCCCTCCCACTGGTACGTCACGGTCTTCTATGTCGTCGCCGTGGTCATGGTCGGGCTGCACCTGCGGCACGGCCTGTGGAGCGCCTTCCAGACGCTCGGCTGGGGACGGCAGGGCCGCTACCGCGGCCTGCGGCTGCTCGCGGACACGGTGGCGGCCCTGCTCGTGATCGGCTTCGTGTCCGTGCCGGTCTTCGTCACGATCGGAGTGGTGTCATGACCGAGTTGTTCACCGAGGGCGCGCCGATCCGCGACGAAAGGGCGCCGGACGGGCCGATCGAGGAGCGCTGGGACAGGCGGCGTTTCGGCGGAAAGCTGGTCAACCCGGCGAACCGCCGGAAGCTGTCGGTCATCGTGGTCGGCACCGGCCTGGCCGGCGGCTCGGCCGCCGCGACACTGGGCGAGCTGGGCTACCAGGTCAAGTCCTTCTGCTACCAGGACAGCCCGCGACGTGCGCACAGCATCGCCGCGCAGGGCGGCATCAACGCCGCCAAGAACTACCGGAACGACGGCGACAGCGTCCAGCGGCTCTTCTACGACACCGTCAAGGGCGGCGACTACCGGTCACGTGAGTCGAACGTCTACCGCCTCGCGCAGGTCAGCGTCGAGATCATCGACCAGTGCGTGGCGCAGGGCGTGCCGTTCGCCCGTGAGTACGGAGGACTCCTGGACACCCGCTCCTTCGGCGGCGTGCAGGTGTCCCGGACCTTCTACGCTCGCGGGCAGACGGGCCAGCAACTGCTGCTCGGCGCGTACCAGGCGCTGGAGCGGCAGGTCGCGGCCGGCACCGTGGAGATGTTCACCCGCCACGAGATGCTCGAGCTGATCACCGTCGACGGCGTGGCACGCGGCATCGTCGCGCGCGACATGGTCACCGGCGAGATCGAGACGCACACCGCCGACGCCGTCGTGCTGGCCTCGGGCGGATACGGCAACGTCTTCTTCCTGTCCACCAACGCCAAGGGCTGCAACGTCACCGCGACCTGGCGGGCCCACCGCAAGGGCGCGTTGTTCGCCAACCCCTGCTACACCCAGATCCACCCGACCTGCATCCCGCAGAGCGGCGAGCACCAGTCGAAGCTGACGCTGATGTCAGAATCGCTGCGCAACGACGGCCGCGTCTGGGTGCCCCTGCGCGGTGGCGACACCCGTGCGCCCGGCGACATCCCCGAGGACGAACGGGACTACTACCTTGAGCGGTTGTACCCGTCGTTCGGCAACCTCGTGCCGCGCGACATCGCCTCCCGCGCCGCCAAGAACGTCTGCGACGAGGGCCGCGGCGTGGGCCCCGGTGGCCTCGGGGTCTACCTCGACTTCGCCGAGGCGATCGGGCGGCTCGGCCGCGACGCCGTCGCCGAGAAGTACGGGAACCTGTTCGAGATGTACGAGCGCATCACCGGCGAGGACCCCTTCGAGGTGCCGATGCGCATTTACCCGGCCGTGCACTACACGATGGGCGGGCTGTGGGTCGACTACGACCTGGAGTCCACCATCCCGGGCCTGTTCGTCATCGGCGAGGCGAACTTCTCCGACCACGGCGCCAACCGGCTCGGCGCGTCCGCGCTGATGCAGGGCCTGGCCGACGGCTACTTCGTACTGCCGAACACCATCAGCGACTACCTCGCGCGCGGGCCGCTGCCGAAGGTCGGCGACGACCACGAGGCGGTCGTCGCGGCCCGTTCGGCGGTCACCGACCGCATCGAACGGCTCCTGTCGGTCGACGGCGACCGTACGCCGGACTCCTTCCATCGCGAGCTCGGCGCGCTCATGTGGGAGTACTGCGGCATGGAACGCAGCGACGAGGGCCTGCGCAAGGCCATCGACCGGATCCGCGAGCTGCGCGCGGAGTTCTGGAACGGCGTCAAGGTGCCGGGGGAGAACGAGGAGCTCAACCAGGCGCTGGAGAAGGCGGGCAGGATCGCGGACTTCTTCGAGCTGGCCGAGCTGATGTGCGTCGACGCGCTGCACCGCACGGAGTCCTGCGGCGGCCACTTCCGCGCCGAGTCCCAGACGCCGGAGGGCGAGGCCCTGCGCGACGACGACAACTTCGCCTACGTGGCGGCCTGGGAGTACACCGGCGCCGGGGAGCCCCCGGTCCTCCACAAGGAGAACCTGGAGTACGAGAACGTGAAGATGGTCCAGAGGTCGTACAGGTGAAGCTCACACTGAAGGTCTGGCGGCAGAAGGACGCGGCCGACAAGGGGCGGATGGTTCCGTACGAACTGGACGACGTCTCGCCGGACATGTCCTTCCTGGAGATGCTCGACGTCCTCAACGAGAGACTGATCCTCGACGGGGAGGATCCGGTCGCGTTCGACCACGACTGCCGTGAGGGCATCTGCGGCATGTGCTCGCTCGTCATCGACGGTACGCCGCACGGCCCGCAGCAGGCGACGACCACCTGTCAGCTGCACATGCGCCATTTCGAGGACGGCGACGTCATCACGATCGAGCCCTGGCGCGCGGCGGCGTTCCCGGTCATCAAGGACCTGGTCGTGGACCGCTCGTCGTTCGACCGGATCATCCAGGCCGGCGGCTATGTCAGCGCCCCGACGGGTTCGGCGCCCGACGCAGCGGCCCTCCCGGTGCCGAGGGCCGACGCGCACGACGCCTTCGACGCCGCCACCTGCATCGGCTGCGGCGCCTGCGTCGCGGCCTGCCCGAACGCCTCGGCGATGCTCTTCACCGCCGCGAAGGTCACCCACCTGGGCCTGCTGCCGCAGGGCCAGCCCGAACGCCATGACCGCGTCACCTCGATGGTCGCCCAGATGGACGCCGAAGGGTTCGGCGGCTGCACCAACACCGGCGAGTGCACGGCGGTCTGCCCGAAGGGCATCCCGCTGGAGACCATCTCCCGCCTCAACGCCGACCTGCTCAGGGCGGCCACCCGGGGCTGAGAGCCGAAGGGCTCCAGAGAGCTCACGGCCCGGGAGGCGGGAACGTCCCCCTTTCCTCCCGGGCCGTGTACGTCACTCGCCCCAGAACGGCCGGATCTCGACCGAGCCGAACCGGGCGACCGGGTGCTTGGACGCGATCTCGATCGCCTCGTCGAGGTCCTTGCACTCGATCAGGTCGTAGCCGCCCATCTGTTCCTTCGTCTCCGCGAACGGCCCGTCGGAGACCATCACCTGCTCGTCGCGTACACGGATGGTCGTGGCCTCGCTCACCGGCCGCAGCCGCGAGCCCTGGAGGCGGACTCCGCGTCCGTCCATCTCCTCGACCCACGAGATCGCCGAGGTACGCATGTCCTCACTCTCCTCGTTGGTCGGCACCACGGACTCGTCACCGCAGATCAAGAGCATGTAACGCATGACTTCCTCCTTTGTGTCGGCAACCGACCGACGAACGGGGACCCGCGCGACGGACATCTTCGGTACGTTTTTGTTCGCCGCCCACCACTGGTAGGAATATTTCAATCTCGAAACATTTTCGGCAAAGATCTTCCGCCTGTTGCCGCACCTTGGCCAAGGTAACTCCCACCTGCGGCGCACATGGAGGCTTGATGAAGGTCAAGGGGATGCTGGTCGGCTTCGTCGCGGTCGCGCTGGCGGCGTCGGCCTGCGGTGGTGGCGGGGGCGGGTCGGGCGACAAGCCCAAGACCTTCACGTTCGCGAACATCGAGCCGGAACACCTGATCCCCGGCAACACGAACGACTCCTACGGCCTGAGCGTCGAGACCGCGCTGTTCGACACGCTGATGACGCTCGACTCGACCGGCAAGCCGGTGCCGCAGGACGCCGAGTCGGTGACCTCGACCGACCAGAAGGTCTGGACGATCAAGATCAAGCCGGGTCTGACCTTCCACAACGGCGAGCCGGTGACCGCGCAGAGCTTCGCCGACGCCTGGAACGCCACGGCCGACGCGACGAACGCCTGGGGCGGCAACTACTACCTGTCGACGATCGACGGCTACGACGACCTCAACCCCGACAGCGGCAAGCCCAAGACGCACACGCTCAAGGGCCTCAAGGTCGTCGACCCGCAGACCCTGCAGGTGACGCTGAAGCAGCCGTTCAGCCAGTTCCCCTACATCTTGTCCTACATCGGCACCGCGCCGATGCCCAAGGCCGCCTTCACCGACCTCAAGGCGTACGAGCAGAAGCCCATCGGCAACGGGCCGTTCATGATGGACGGCTCCTGGGAGCACAACCGCCAGATCAAGACCAAGAGGTACGACGGCTACAAGGGTCCCCGCCCGGCCAAGTCCGCGGGCGTGATCTTCAAGACCTACGCCAGCCGCGACGCCGCGTACACCGACCTGCGGGCCGGCAACGTCGACTTCGACACCCAGATCCCGGCGGCCAAGGTGCCCGAGGCCAAGCGTCTCCTCGGCGACCGCTTCCTGAGCGTGCCGAGCGGCACCATGGACTTCCTGGAGTTCCCGCTCTACGACCCGGCCTTCAAGAACCCGGACCTGCGCAAGGCGATCTCCATGGCGATCGACCGGCAGGCCATCGTGAATGCGGTCTACAACGGGACCTTCAAGCCGAGCGGCTCCCTGCTCGCGCCGATCGTGCCCGGCTACCGCGCCAACGCGTGCGGCGACACGTGCACCTACAACCCCCAGGCGGCCAAGCAGCTCTACGACCAGGCCGGCGGCTACAAGGGCACGCTGCACCTGATGTTCTCCAACGCCGACCCGACGTACGAGCAGTGGATGACCGACGTCGCCAACCAGCTCAAGCAGAACCTCGGCATCAAGGACATCACCTTCGACAAGGTCCAGGCGTCGGACTACATCAGCAAGCTGGTCGACCACAAGGGCACCGGGCCGTACCGCAGCAACTGGACGATGGACTACCCGAGCCCGGAGGACTACCTGACGCCGCGCTGCAGCAAGCCGAGCCGCAGCGGGTACGACGGCACGGCGTGCGAAGCTCTGATCATGAAGGCCAACGCCGCCAAGACCCCGCAGGAAGCCCAGCAGTACTACCAGCAGGCCGAGGACCTGGTGCTGAAGGACCTGCCGACCACTCCGCTGTGGAACTGGCAGGACCAGGCCGGTCGCTCCAGCCACATCGGCGACGTGCACGTCGACCCGTACGTGACCACGCTCGTTCACCTTGACCAGGTGACGGTCAAGTAGCGTGTGGCGCTACGTCGTACGGCGCCTGCTGCAGATGGTGCCGGTCCTGATCGGCACCACTCTGCTGATCTACCTCGCGGTGTTCGCGCTGCCCGGTGACCCGATCCGGGTCCTGGGCGGCGACAAGCCGATGCCGCCCTCGGTGTACGAGGCCCTGCGCCACCACTACCACCTGGACCAGCCGCTGATCGTCCAGTACGGGCAGTACCTGTGGGGCCTGGTGCACGGAGACTTCGGGGAGACCCTCACCGGCCAGCCCGTGTCCGACGTGATGAAGGCGGACTGGGCGGTCACCGCCCGGCTCGCCGTCACGGCGTGGATCTTCGAGCTGGTCATCGGCATCGCCCTCGGCGTCTGGGCCGGGCGCCGCAAGGGCGGCATCGCCGACACCGTGGTGCTGAGCGGCACGACGCTCATCATCGCGATCCCGGTCTTCGTGCTGGCCTACTCCGCGCAGCTGCTGTTCGGCCTGAAGCTCGGGTGGTTCCCGACCGCCGGGATCGACGACGGCTGGCCGTACAGCTATCTGCTGCCCGGGATCGTGCTCGGCTCGACCAGCCTCGCCTACATCGCGCGGCTGACCCGGACCAGCCTGGTGGAGAACTCCCGCGCGGACTACGTGCGCACGGCGGTCGCCAAGGGACTGACCCGCCGGCGCGTCCTGATCCGGCACACGCTGCGCAACTCACTCATCCCGGTGATCACCTTTCTCGGCGTCGACCTCGGCTCGCTGATGGCGGGGGCGATCGTCATCGAGGGGATCTTCAACCTGCCCGGGATCGGGGGACAGATCTACACCGCCATCCAGATCAAGGACGGGCCCACGGTCGTGGGCATCGCCACGCTTCTCGTACTCGTCTACCTGTTCGCCAACCTCGCGGTGGACGTTCTGTACGGCGTCCTCGACCCGAGGATCCGCTATGAGTGAGAGCAGGTCACCCCTCCGGCTAAGGAGGGCCCATGAGTGACACGACCGAGATCGCCGCCACCGCGCAGACCGGGGCGGTGGTCGACGGCGCGTCCGCGTCGCTGTGGAGCGACGCCTGGCGCGAGCTGTGCCGCCGGGTGACGTTCTGGGTCGCGGTCGTGATCCTGACCTTCATGGGGCTGCTCGCGGCGTTCCCGTCGCTGTTCACGGGCCTCGGTGCGAACGACAAGTGCGACGTCCGGCAGGCCAAGCTGCGGCCCGCCTCGTGGAACCCCTTCTCGGGCGGCGCCCACCCGTTCGGCACCGACAGCCACGGTTGCGACTACTGGGCGCAGATCGTGCACGGGACCCGCGCGCCGATCGTCGTCGGCTTCCTGGTGACCGGCATCGCGATCGCCCTCGCCATCGTGCTGGGCTCCCTTTCCGGCTACTACGGACGGATCCTCGACGCGGTGCTGTCCAGGATCACCGACATCTTCTTCGGCCTGCCGCTGCTGCTCGGCGCGGTGGTCATCCTGACCGCGTTCCCCTCGCACGGGATGTTCTCCGAGTCGTTCGTGCTCGGCCTGCTGTGGTGGCCGACGATGACGCGGCTGATGCGCGGCCAGGTGCTGTCGGTGCGCGACGCCGACTACGTGCAGGCCGCGCGGATGCTCGGCGCACGCGATGCCCGCATCATGGCCCGCCACATCCTGCCGAACGCCGTCGCGCCCGTTTTCGTCTACGCGATGCTCAACGTCGGCGTGGTGATCGGCTACGAGGCCACGCTCGACTATCTCGGCGTCGGCCTGCAGTACCCGACGGTGTCGTGGGGACTGCAGCTCAGCCAGGCGCAGGAGATCTTCACCGACTACCCCTACCTGCTCATCTATCCCGCCGTGTTCCTGACCGCGACCGTGCTGAGCTTCCTCCTGCTCGGCGACGCCGTACGGGACGCGCTGGACCCGAAGCTGCGATGAGCGACGACGAGGGGAACGCCATCATGAGCCCGCTCCTGGAGGTCGAGGACCTGCACGTGGAGTTCCGCTCGCGCGGTGCGTCCGTGCCGGCGGTCAACGGGCTCTCCTACACGCTCCACGAGGGCGAGACGCTCGCCATCCTGGGGGAGTCCGGGTCCGGCAAGAGCGTGAGCGCTCAGGCCGTGATGGGCATCCTCGACACGCCGCCCGCCCACATCACGAAGGGCTCGGTACGGTTCCGCGGCACCGAGCTGCTGGGCCTGCCCGAGAAGAAGCGCCGCGCCTACCGGGGCGCGCAGATCGCGATGATCTTCCAGGACGCGCTGTCGGCGCTGAACCCCGTGCACCGGGTCGGCGACCAGATCGCCGAGATGCTGATCGTGCACCGCAAGGTGTCGCGTACGGAGGCGCGGAAGCGCGCGGTCGACCTGATGGACCGGGTGCGGATCCCGTCGGCGGCCGAGCGGGCGGGTGACTTCCCCCATCAGTTCTCCGGCGGCATGCGGCAGCGCGTGATGATCGCGATGGCGCTCGCCCTGGAGCCGGACGTGCTGATCGCCGACGAGCCCACGACGGCGCTCGACGTCACCGTGCAGGCCCAGATCATGAAGCTGCTCGCCGAGCTGCAGAGCGAGATGGCGATGGGCCTCATCCTGATCACCCACGACCTCGGTGTGGTGGCCAGCGTGGCCGACCGCATCGCCCTGATGTACGCCGGCCGCGTCGTGGAGGAGGCCGACGTGAACGACCTGTACGCCCGGCCCGCACACCCCTACGCGGAGGGCCTCCTCGCGTCCGTGCCGCGCATCGACGTGCGCGACCGTCAGCTGACGCCGATCAAGGGCGCCCCGCCGAACCTCGTCGCCATTCCCGCAGGCTGTCCCTTCCATCCCCGTTGCCCCCGTGCGAGAGAGCGCTGTTCGGGTGAGATTCCCGAACTCCGTCTCGTACGGGACGGTGAGGGCGCCCCTGACCGGTCCGGAGCCCGGTCCGGGGCGCCCCCACGGGGGCCGCACCGAAGTGCGTGCCATTACGCGGAGGAGGTCTCCGATGGCCGATGAGATCCTTTCCGTCCAGGCGGTGACCAAGCACTTCCCGCTGACCCAGGGCGTGGTCTTCCAGCGCCAGGTCGGGCAGGTCAAGGCGGTCGACGGGGTCTCCTTCGAGCTGCGCCGAGGCGAGACGCTCGGCCTGGTCGGCGAGTCGGGCTGCGGCAAGAGCACGCTGGCCAGGCTTCTGATGGGAGTGGAGCGGCCGACCTCCGGCAGCGTGCACTTCGAGGACCGCGACATCTTCGCCCTCTCCCGTTCGGAGCTGCGCCGGCTGCGCCGCCGCATGCAGATGGTCATGCAGGACCCATACACCTCGCTCAACCCGCGGATGACGGTGGGCGACATCGTCGGCGAGCCGTTCGCGATCCACGGCGACCCCGAGGGCGGCCGGTCGACCCGGGTACGCGAGCTGCTGGAGATCGTCGGACTCGAACCCGACCACGTGAACCGCTACCCGCACCAGTTCTCCGGCGGACAGCGGCAGCGGATCGGCATCGCACGCGCCCTCGCGCTGCGCCCCGACGTGATCATCTGCGACGAACCGGTGTCCGCGCTCGACGTCTCGGTCCAGGCCCAGGTCATGAACCTCCTCGCCGACCTGCAGCGGGAGTTCGGGCTGTCCTACGTCTTCATCGCCCACGACCTCGCCGTCGTCCGGCACATCTCCGACCGCGTCGCGGTGATGTACCTGGGCAAGATCGTCGAGATCGGCGACGAGGAGCAGATCTACGACCACCCCACGCACCCGTACACCCAGGCGCTGCTGTCCGCCGTCCCGGTGCCGGACCCCACGCGGCCCAGCGGGCAGATCGTCCTGGAGGGCGACGTGCCGAGCCCGACGAACCCTCCGTCCGGCTGCCGGTTCCGCACACGCTGCTGGAAGGCCGAGGATCTCTGCGCCCGCGAGGAGCCCGCGCTGGAGCCGCGTACCGGCAGCGGCTCACCGCACCCGAGCGCGTGCCACTTCGCCACCGAGGCGGCCCGCTCCTGAGAAAAAGGGTTCGCGGCTGATCAAAGCCCATGGGTAACGTCGGGAGGCCCACTCCTTCCCGGTCATGGGATTCGCCATGCGCTCTTTGCCAGTACCCGACCCCGGCACGCCCGATCGCCGATCGCCGGCGCGCTATCTGCTGTGGGCGGCCCGTGCCCAGACCGCCTCGATGGTGGGCGGCGCCGCCTGGGGCGTCCTGTGGATGGTCACGCAGGCGCTGATGCCGGCGACGATCGGCCGGGCCATCGACGAGGGCGTCACTCCGAAGAACACCGACGCGCTGCTCGCCTGGTCCGGCGTGCTGTTGCTGCTCGGCCTGGTCCAGGCCGTCGCGGGCGTCATGCGGCACCGGTTCGCGGTCACCAACTGGCTGGGCGGGGCGTTCCGCACGGTCCAGGTGACGAGCCGTCACGCCGTACGCCTCGGCGCGACGCTGCCCAAGCGCCTGGCCACCGGTGAGGTGGTCAGCGTCGGCATCGCGGACGTCTCCCACATCGGCGGCGCGATGGAGATCACGGCGCGCGGCACCGGCGCGATCGTGGCGATCATCCTGGTCGGCGCGATCCTGCTGTTCACCTCGCTGCCCCTCGGCCTGATCGTCCTGATCGGCGTCCCGTTGATGGCCGCCATCGTCGCCCCGATGCTCCGGCCGCTGCACCACAGCCAGCGGCACCAGCGGGACCTGCAGGGCGAGCTGACGAGCAGGTCCACCGACATCGTCTCCGGCCTGCGCGTCCTGCGCGGCATCGGTGGCGAGCAGGTCTTCGCCGGCCGCTACCGCGAGGAGTCGCAGGCGGTGCGCGCCGCCGGGGTGCGGGTCGCGCACGCCGAGTCGCTCCTGGAGGGAGCGCAGGTCGTGCTGCCGGGCCTGCTGGTGGCCCTGGTCACCTGGATCGGCGCGAGGTTCGCCCTGTCGGGCCAGATCACGATCGGCCAGCTCGTGTCCTTCTACGGATACTCGGTGTTCCTGGTGGAGCCGATGCGGACCCTCACCGAGGCCGCCGACCGGATCATCAAGGCCCATGTCGCCGCACGCCGCGTGATCCGCATCCTGAACACCGAGCCGGAGCTGGCCGACGAGGGCACGGCCACGAGGGCCTCCGGTGACCTGGTCGACGAGGCGTCCGGGCTGACCGTGCGCCAGGGACGGCTGACCGCCGTCGCGGCGGCCTCACCGGAGGACGCCCAGGCGATCGCCGACCGGCTCGGCCGGTTCAGCGACGGAGTGGTCACCTGGGGCGGTGTGCCGCTGCGCGACCTGACGCTGCCCGCCGTACGCGAGGCCGTCCTGGTCGCCGATCCCGGCGCGCGGCTGTTCTCCGGGCCGCTCCGGACCGAGCTCGGTACGGCCGACCCCGAGGACGCGCTGTACGCGGCGTGTGCCACCGACATCGTCGAGGAACTCCCCGACGGCCTGGCGGCCGAGATCGCCGAGGGCGGCCGGGAGTTCTCCGGCGGCCAGCAGCAGCGGCTCAAGCTCGCCCGCGCCCTCGTCGCCGACCCGGAGGTGCTCATCCTGGTCGAACCCACCTCCGCGGTGGACGCCCACACCGAGGCTCGTATCGCGGGACGGCTGGCCGGCATCCGCAGCGGGCGTACGACGGTCGTCTGCACGACCAGCCCGCTCGTCCTCGACTGGGCCGATGAGGTGGCGTTCGTGGAGTCGGGCCGGGTCAGCGCGGCGGGCTCACACCGCGAGCTCCTCGCCACCGCCCCCCGCTACGCCGCGACCGTGACAAGAGAGGACGAGGGATGACCGACATCCGCGAGGAGCCGTCCGGTGAGCGTGCCGCCGGGCGGCCACCGGATCCGCAGGAGCACATTCTGCCCGTCGCGACGGCCGCCCAGGTGCGGGCGTACGCGCGGCGGCTGACGCTCGCCTACCCACGTCAGCTCGGCCTCGCGCTGGGCCTGCACGGGCTCTCCGCCGTCGCGGGGCTGGCCGCTCCGCGCCTGCTCGGCGACCTCGTCGAGGACGTGCGCGGTGGGTCCTCCCCCTGGACCGTCGACCGGATCGCGATCGCCATCGCGGTCTTCGTCGTCGCGCAGGGGGTGCTGCTGCGGTTCGCGGTGTACGCCTCGGCGCGGCTGGGGGAGAAGGTCCTCGCCCGGCTGCGCGAGGAGTTCGTCGACCGCGTCCTGGAGCTCCCGCTGTCCACCGTGGAGCGTGCCGGGACCGGCGACCTGGTCACCCGCACCTCCCGTGACGTCGACATCCTGTCCCGTAGCGTGCGGCACGCGGTGCCGGAGACACTGATCGCCATCGTGACCGGGGTGTTCGCGATCGGCGCGCTGGTCCTCGTCGGGCCGCTGACCGCGCTGCCCTGCCTGATCGGGGTGCCGCTGCTGTGGTTCGGCACCAAGTGGTACCTGCGGCGGGCCCGCGACGGCTATCTCTGGGAGAACGCCGCGTGGGGCTCGGTCACCGCCGGGCTCACCGAGACGGTCGAGGGCGCGCGTACGGTCGAGGCGCTGCGGCTGGAGCGCCGCCGCGTCGCCCGTACGGACGCCGACATCGCCGGTGCCTGGGCGGCCGAGCGTTACACGCTCAGCCTGCGGACCCGGTGGTTCCCGATGGTCGAGATCGGTTACGTCCTTCCGGTGGTGGCGACGCTGCTGGCGGGCGGCCTGCTCTACGCCCACGGCCTCGCCTCGCTGGCGCAGGTCACGGCGGCGACGCTGTACGTCCAGCAGCTCATCGACCCCCTCGACCGGCTGCTGTCGTGGATCGACGAGCTCCAGGTCGGCGGAGCGTCGCTGTCGCGGCTGCTGGGCATCTCGGCGGTGCGCGCGGAACCCGCGCTCGCCGCCGGGCGGCCCGCGGACGAGCGGATCACCCTCGACGACGTGCGGTACGCCTACCGCGAGGGCCACGACGTGCTGCACGGCGTGGATCTGCGGCTGCGGCCGGGGGAGCGGCTCGCCATGGTCGGCCCGAGCGGCGCGGGCAAGTCGACGCTGGGCCGCCTGATCGCCGGGATCCTCCGGCCGCGCACCGGCACGCTGGCGCTCGGCGGCGTACCGCTGGCGGACCTGCCGCTGGAGGAGCTGCGCGGGCACGTCGCACTCGTCACCCAGGAGCACCACGTGTTCAAGGGCACGGTCCGCGACAACCTGGTGATGGCCAGCCCGGACGCCTCATCCGCCGAGGTGGAGACGGCCCTGAGCGCGGTCGAGGCGGACTGGGTCAGGGAGCTGCCGGACGGCCTGGACACCCAGGTCGGCACCGGGGGCGTGGAGCTGTCGCCGGCCCAGGCCCAGCAGCTCGCCCTGGCGCGGCTGGTCCTCGCCGACCCGCACACGCTCGTCCTGGACGAGGCGACGTCGCTGCTCGACCCGCGCGCGGCGCGGCACCTCGAACGCACGCTGTCCGCCGTGCTCGACGGGCGTACGGTCGTCGCGATCGCGCACCGCCTGCACACGGCGCACGACGCGGACCGGGTCGCGGTGGTCGAGGACGGCCGGATCGCCGAGCTGGGCGGCCACGACGAGCTCATCGCCGAGGACGGCTCGTACGCCGCGCTCTGGCGGTCCTGGCACGGGGTGCCCGCGGAGAAGAGCGCGGTCAGGAACGAGGCGTGAGGAGCGGCCGCAGCAGCGTGCCGACCTCACCGAGGAGGAGTGCCGCACAGGCGTGGTAGCCCTCATCCGGGCCGCCGTACGGATCCGGCACGTCGTCCACGCCCGCCCAGGGCAGGACGGTCCGCCGCCGGCCTGCGGCGGCCACGAGCGCGCGGGCGCGGGCGGCGACGCCGGCGTCCGCGGGCGGCGCCTCGCCTCCGGCCAGCCGCGCGAACTCCCGCAGCGCGAACGTCTTGTCGCGTGCCTCGGGGCTGCCCGCCAGGATCGCGTCGCGGTGCCCCTCCTCCATGGTGAGCACGAGGTCGGCGGCGCCGACGATCGCGGGGGTCAGCCGCCGGCCGCGGTGGCCGTCGTCCTCGATGCCCAGGGCGTTCAGCGCCGCGGCCGACCCCGGAGCGATCGGGCTGCCCTCGTGCCCGTACACACCGGCGCTCTCGACGGTGATGGAGGCGGCGCCGGGCCCGTACGCGCGCAGGGCCTGCCGGATCATCGCCTCGGCCATCGGCGAGCGGCAGATGTTGGCCGTGCAGACGATGACGATCCGGAACTCATCCCCCATGCCCGGCATCCTAGGTGGACACCGGGCATGGGGCGCTTTACAGGGCGTTCTTCAGGAAGTCGACCTGCAGGAGCATGAGGTTCTCCGCGACGACCTCCTGCGGGGTCATGTGCGTGACACCGGACAGCGGCAGCACGCTGTGCGGCAGGCCGGCGGCGAGCAGCGCCGAGGAGAACCTCAGCGTGTGGGCGACGACGACGTTGTCGTCGGCCAGCCCATGGATCACCAGCAGCGGGCGCATGGTCCGTACGCCCTCGCTGTCGGTCACGGCGCGGATCAGGCTCGCCCGGTCGTACGGCTCCGGGTCCTCGGCCGGGTTGCCGAGGTAGCGCTCGGTGTAGTGGGTGTCGTACAGCGTCCAGTCCGTGACCGGGGCGCCCGCCACCGCGGCGTGGAACACGTCGGGACGGTGCAGCACCGCCAGGGCGGCGAGGTAGCCGCCGAACGACCAGCCGCGGATCGCCACCCGCGACAGGTCCAGCGGGAAGTGCTCGGCGGCCGCGTGCAGGGCCGCCACCTGGTCCTCCAGCACCGGTCCGACCACGTCGCGGTGGATCGCGCGCTCCCACGCCGGCCCGCGAGCCGGTGTGCCGCGCCCGTCGGCGACGACCACGGCGAACCCCTGGTCGGCGAGCCACTGCGACTCGGCGAAGGCGCGCCGCGTCGCGAGCACACGCTGGGCGTGCGGCCCGCCGTACGGGTCCATGAGCACCGGCAGCGGCTCGTCACCGGTGTAGCCCGACGGCAGCAGCACCGCGGTGCGGATCTCCCGCTCGCCCGCGCGGATCAGGTTGACGTTCACCTCGATGCCGGGCGTCTCGGCATGAGAGGCGATCTCACCGAGGGACCGCCCGGCGCGCATGACCGTCGTCTGGACGCCGAACCGGTCGAGCAGGCCGCCGGTGATCACGGTCGTGCCGCCCTTGCGGCGGCCGCCGAAAATGCCGCTGCCGGCGCTCAGCCGGGTGAGCCCGCTCCCGTCGTAGGCCCATACGTGGATCTCGGTGGGTTCGTCGGAGGCGGTGAACAGCACCGTGTCGCCGTCCACGCCGAGCACGGAACGCACCTGCAGGCCACCGGGCGTCACGGGCTCGCCGTCGACGAGCAGCCGGCGGGCGGTGTCGTCCTCGGAGACCCACACGAGGCCGCCGCTCGCGGTGCGTGCCGGCACGCCGGGCACGATGTCCAGCCAGACCGGGTCGGTGTCCTCGCGTACGAGCGTCGTCCGCCCGGTCGCGGGGTCCGCGGACAGGATCCGCATCACCTTCTGGTCGCGGGTCTGCACGACGAGAAGCACGCCTGTGCCGTCCCAGCTCGCGTCGACGAGGTAGGGGTAGGCCTCACGGTCCCACTCGACCGGCTGCCGGCCGCCGTCGAGGCGCAGTACCACCAGGGAGACGTCGGCGTTGGGCGTGCCGGCGGCCGGGTAGGCGACCTCCACCGGCGTGCGGCCGGGGTTGGCCGGGTCGGCGATGTGCCAGCGCTGTACGGGGGACTCGTCGACGCGGGCCGCGAGCACGGCCTCGCCGTCCGGCGCCCACCAAAAGCCCCGCATGCGCTGCATCTCCTCGGCGGCGACGAACTCCGCCAGGCCGTAGGAGATCTGCTCGTCCTCGGGCTCGGCCAGCGCACGGTCCGCGCCGGACGCCACCTCGATCACCCGCAGCGCGCGACCGGAGACGTACGCGACGCGGCGGCCGGTGGGGTCGGGACGTGGGCCGAAGACGGGCGTGGCGGCGTCGAGCGCGCGCACGTCCTTGTCCAGGTCGGTGACGAACAGCCGCCCGGACAGCGCGAAGGCGGCCATCGTCGGCGCCGCGTCGGTGGCGAACGCGGTGACACCGCCCGCCTGCTCGCGGGCGCGTTCGCGCCGGGCGCGTTCCTCGTCCGGCAGGTCCTCCTCGCCGGGCAGGTCGAGCGCGCGGGGGTCGACGACGAGACGCTCCTCGCCGATGCCCTCGTCGCCGACCTCGACCGTCCACAGGCATGTGACGGGATCGGTACCATGCCGAGACCGCAGAAAGACGACGCGCGAGCCGTCGGACGACACGAGGAAGCCGCGCGGAGCGCCGAGAGTGAATCGCCTGGTTCGAGCGCTCTGCCGTGGGAAGCTGATCGTCATGCCTCCGATCCTGCCAGCCGCACGCCGGTGTCGCGTAGCGGGCCTTCACTCCGCACGAACGGCTACGGTGACAGTGAACCGCCGACTTCCAATACAGGAGCTTTGATGCCGGAGGGCCGTCCACTCAAGCCGGGCGACCCGGCGCGGCTGGGTTCCTACACTCTGACCGCGCGTCTGGGGGAGGGCGGCCAAGGAGTCGTCTACCTCGGAGAGTCCGAATCGGGCGATCAGGTGGCCGTCAAGCTGCTCCGCGCGGACCTCGCCGACGACGACACCGCGCGCACCCGCTTCCTGCGCGAACTCGAGGCCGTCAAACGGGTCGCGCGGTTCTGCACGGCGCAGGTCCTGGACGCCGACGTCGAGGGCGACCGGCCCTACATCGTCAGTGAGTACGTCCCGGGCCCGTCACTGGCCCAGCTCGTCTCGTCCGACTCGCCGCGCTCCGGCGCCGACCTCGAACGCCTGGCCATCGGGACCGTCACCGCACTGGTCGCCATCCACCAGGCGGGCATCGTGCACCGCGACTTCAAGCCGCAGAACGTCCTCATCGGGGCCGACGGCCCGCGCGTGATCGACTTCGGCATCGCGCGGGCGCTGGACGCCGCCGCCACGATGACCAACTCGGCCATCGGGACGCCGGCGTACATGGCGCCCGAGCAGCTGCTGGCGCAGGAGATCACGCCCGCGGCCGACCTGTTCTCCTGGGCCTCGACAATGGTGTACGCCGCCACCGGCCAGTCGCCGTTCGGGCAGGACACGGTCATGGCGGTGATCCACAGGATCGTCAACGAGCCGCCCGACCTCGGCACGATGGAGGAGCCCCTGCGCGGCATCGTCGCCGACTGCCTCGCCAAGGATCCCGCGGAGCGCCCGCCGACCCAGACGCTGCTGATGCGGCTGCTCGGCGAGGAGGGCGTCACACCCGCCGTACCCGTGGCCGCCGACCCGGAGACCGCGATCATGGGTCAGGGCGCGGCCTTCGCCGGCACGATGCCCCGGGCGGGCATGCTCCCGCCGGCGCCGACCGGTCCGACCAAGATCGCCGGCGCCGCACGCACGCCCTCCACGCGCGCGGCCATGGCGGCGCTCGCCGGCCTGCTGCTCGCCGTGGTCGTGGTCGCCGTGGTCTGGGCCGCCTCACGCGGTGGCGACCACCCGTCGGGCGGCGGGGGGCAGACGCCGGGCCCGTCGAGCGCGCCGGCGTCGTCCGCCAAGCCCGAGCAGCCGATCCTGCCGACGCCACGGCAACACTCCAGCCTGCCCCCCACGGACAGCGGTGAGCCCGAGCCCTCGTCGTCGCCGTCGAAGACGCGTCCCGGCGGTGGCAGCACCCGGCCCGGTGGCGGCACCAGCTCCGAGCCGGGCGATGGCGACACGACGGGTCCGGGTGACGGCGGCGGGAGCGAGGACCCCGGTGACGGCGGCGGCGGTGGTGGTGGAGGTGGCGGCGCCGGCGGTGGCGGCAAGGCGACCCAGCCCGCGGTGGAGGCCACCCGATGAGCGCCGACCGGCGGATCCTGTTCGTGCACGCGCATCCGGACGACGAGTCGATCGAGACCGGCGCGACGATGGCCAAGTACGCCGCCGAGGGCGCCCACGTCTGCCTGGTGACGTGCACCCGCGGCGAGGAGGGCGAGGTGATCCCCGAGGATCTGCGCCATCTGTCCGGGGACGCGCTCGGCGAATACCGCACCGGTGAGCTGGCGCGGGCCTGCGCCGCCCTCGGCGTCGAGGACCACCGCTACCTCGGCGGCGAGGGGCGCTGGCGCGACTCCGGGATGATGGGCACCCCGTCCAACAACGACCCCCGGTGCTTCTGGCGTGCCAACGTCGAGGAGGTCACCGCCGAGCTGGTCCGGGTCGTACGCGAGGTGCGCCCGCAGGTCATCGTGACCTACGACGACAACGGGTTCTACGGCCATCCCGACCACATCCAGGCCTATCGCGTGGCCTGGCGCGCCTTCGAGCGGGCGGCGGACGCGTCCTACGGCGAGGGGGAGCCGTGGGCGCCTTCCCGTTTCTACGCCACCGCGATTCCGATCACCTCGCTGGAGGCGGGGGTGGGCCGTGGCCCGTTCAAACGGGTCGGTTCGGTGCGGGAGTTCGGTTTCGGGGTGCCCGATGCTCAGGTGACGACGCGGATCGAGGCCGGCGCCTCACTGCCCGCCAAGGTGGAGGCGATGCGCTCGCACGCCACCCAGATCACGATGGCGCCGCCGTACTACGCGCTGTCCAACGACGTGGGAGTGCCCATCCTCGACGCGGAGTACTACACCCTCCTGGCCGGGGAGTCCGGCATACCGGGAGAGGACGGGCGCGAAACCGGTCTCTTCCACCCGGTAACCTGACGCGCTGTGGAACAGACGATGGGTCCCTACCCTCCGCCCGTGCCCACCCCGGAGTCGGCGTTCCTGGTCGGGATCGCCTACGGGGTGCTCGCCGTGCTCGGGGTCCTGCTGGGGGTGATCGGCTCGTTCGAGTTCTCCTGGCAGGCCGGGAGCGTCCCCGTCGCGGCGATCGCGCTGTCCGTGCTGAACCTCGCGGTCTTCCGCGCGGCGGGCTGGGCGATGGAGAGCAGGCTCGGCGCCGTCGTCCCGGCCGCTCCCTGGATGATCATCCTGGTCGTGCTGTCGAGCCGCCGGCCCGAGGGCGACCTCGTCGTGACCGGCACGGCTCCGGGCTATGTCTACATGTTCGGCGGCGCGGCCGCGGCTCTGGTCGCCATCGTCTGGACCCGCTCGTCGCGGTCGTGGTTGCTCAACGGTGCGCCGCAACCCCCGGGGATCCGATAGCCGACTGGCCGGTAACATCCCATGAGGGCCGTTGCCCGGAGCCGCTTGAGGAGTACGCCACCATGCCGATGTCCGCGGGAGTCGATCCCGAGGAGTATCGCCGCGTGGTCGGCCGTTTCGCCACCGGCATCACGGTCGTGACGACGGTCCTGGACGGGGCGGCCCACGCGATGACCGTGAACGCCTTCACGTCCGTCTCGCTCGAACCGACCCTCGTGCTCTTCTGCGCCGAGAAGATCGCGCGCTTTCACGACCTCGTCTCCGGCGCGGACACCTGGGCCGTCTCGGTGCTGGGCGAGGACGCGGAGGAGGCGTCGCGCTGGTTCGCGACGCGGGGGCGGGAGATCGAGGGGCAGCTGAACGGCTGGGCGTCCCATCCCGGCCCGCACACCGGCGCCCCCATCTTCGAGGGCGCCATCGCCGCGCTCGAGTGCCGTACGCATGGCGTCCACGACGGCGGGGACCACAGCATCGTCGTCGGCGAGGTGCTCGGTGTCAGCCTGCCGAACCCCGATGGCAGCCCCCTGCTGTACTACGACGGGAGCTACCACCGGGTCCATCCGCGCTGAGCCTCAGGCGCCGGCCTCCACGGTCTCGGTGGGCTGCGCCTCGGGCTGCCTCACGTACCGCTTCATGACGAGGCACGACAGTGCGGCGACCAGGACGACCACGATCGGCAGGGCCATGGTGGGCTTCATCGCCGTGACGAAGCCATGGTCGAACACCGCCTTGGACGCGCGGGCGATCTGGCCGGCGACCTCCTGCGGCAGGTTCTTGGGCACGCTCTTGTCCGCGCCGCTCTGCCCGGCCCCGACCTCGATGCCGCCCTTGGCGGCGTTCTTGACACCCGCCAGGAACGGCCCGCGCGCCTGCGCCGGAAGCTGCCCGGCCCGTACGTTCGCCTCGTGCTGGAGCGAGCTCGCCAGCTGGTTCTGCAGGATGGCGCCCATCGCGGCGCTGCCGACCACCGAACCGATCTGGCGGATCGTGTTGTAGACGCCGGAGGCGGCCCCGGCCATCCGCGGCTCGATGCCGCGCATCGCCTCGGTGGCCATCGGCGCGAACACGCAGCCGACGCCGAGGCCGGAAATGATCAGTGCGGGCCAGAAGGCGGGCCAGTTCGTCGTCGGCTCGGCGATCAGCACGATCCAGGCCATGCCGATGCCGTACAGCGTCAGCCCGCCCATGAGGATGAACTTGCCGCCGATCCGGTCGGAGAGCCGCCCGGCGAACGGGGCGACGAACATCGAGATCACCGACATCGGCGCCATGACCAGGCCGGACTTCAGAGCGCTGTAGCCGAGCACCGACTGCAGGTAGATCGTCAGCGGCAGGAACATGCCGATCATGCCGACGGACACGGCGGCGGCGATGAAGTTGAGGATCGTGTAGTTGCGGTCGCGGAACAGGGAGAAGGGCACGAGCGGCTCGTTCTCCTGCTGGGTCCGCTGCTGGAGGAGGAAGACCACCAGGAGCAGGATCGACGCCGCGCCCAGCAGCCAGATCCAGATGTTCCAGTCGTACCGCTGGCCCTCGGTCAGGGCGAAGCTGAGGCAGAACAGCGCGGCCGTGGCGATGAGCACCCCGCCGAGGTCCAGGCGGTGCGAGCGTTCCTGCTTCACGGAGGGGATGATCGTGAACGCGGCGATGAGAACGACCACGCCGACCGGAAGGTTGACGAAGAAGATCCATCGCCAGTCGAACGCGCTGACCAGGAAGCCGCCGAGCGTCGGCCCGGCGATCGCGGCCACGCCCGCGACCGCTCCCCAGACGCCGAGCGCGGCGCCGCGCCGCTGCGGGGGGAAGGTCGCGACGATGATGGCCATGGTCTGCGGTAGCAGCATGGCCGCGCCCAGGCCCTGCAGGCACCGTGCGGCGATCAGCTCGGTGGGGTTCTGGGAGATCCCGCACAGCAGGCTCGCGACGGTGAAGGTCGCCACACCGAAGATGAAGATCGTGCGCTGACCGCGTACGTCACCCAGGCGGCCTGCGGTGATGAGGAGCACGGCGAGGATGAGCACGTAGGCGTTGATCACCCAGAGGATCTCGTCCAGCGAGGCGTGCAGTTGTTCGATCATGCTGGGCATCGCGATGTTGACGATGGTCAGGTCCAGCAGGGTCATGAAGAACCCGAGACTGAGCGTGATCAGAATCGCCCACGGATTGCCATGCCACTTTCTCATTACTTCTCCCCGTCTCCGCCGTTCGGCGGCCGCCAGTCCAGCCGGCGTGACTTGATGTCCTCACCCAGCGCCCTCACGAAGTCCAGCTCGGAACGCAGGCGGGAGTTCAGGAACTCCACCTCGATGACGTGGATCCGTGGGTGTCCCCGCTTGATCAGGCTCTCCACGACCGTGTCGTGGGCGGCCAGCTTGGCCTCCAGGTCCACCGTGCGCCGGTCGAGCAGCGACGTGGCCTCGTCCGGTGGCAGCATCGAGACGAACGCCAGCGCCATACCGAAGCAGGGGTACTCCTGCATCGGGCGCATCATGAACTCCCGCAGCCGCGAACGCGCCTCGTCCCGGCCCGCCTCGGTGATCGCGTAGACCGTACGCTCCGGACGGCGCCCCTCGCGGCTGGTCTCCACGGGCTCGATGAGTCCCTGCTCGGCCAGCCGCGCGACGGCATGGTAGAGCGATCCGTGCGCGACCTTGACGACCTGGTCGATGGCGCGTTCACGGATCCGCTGCTGCATCTCGTACGGATGCATCTGCTCGTCGGCGAGCAGCCGCAGCACCGCCAGTTGCAGCGGTGTGAGGGGTCGTGACATGAGGTGTTCTTCTAGTCGATGCTCAATAATCCAAGTGGACTATAGGCCCTCGGTCATTCCCCGGCAATTCAGATATTCGCAGCTGGTGAAGGCCTGGGCCGGTGGGCCCAGGCCTTCGGGCCGGATGCTCAGAGCTCGGCGAGGACGGCCTCCAGGTGATCGAGCGCCCAGTCGAGGTCGGACTTGTCGATCATCAGCGGCGGGGCGAGCCGGAGTGTCGTCTCGTGGGTCTCCTTGGCGAGCACGCCGCGTTCCATCAGCCGTTCGCTGACCGGCCGTGCCTTGCCGTTGAGCTCGACGCCGGCCCACAGCCCACGCCCGCGTACCTCACGCACCCGCTCGGCCGGCAGTGCGCCGAGGCGTTCGTGCAGGTGAGCGCCCAGCGTACGGGACCGCTCCTGGAACTCTCCGGTCTTCAAGATCGCGATCACCTCCCGCGCGATCGCGCAGGCGAGCGGGTTGCCGCCGAACGTGGAGCCGTGCTGGCCCGGCTTGAAGACGCCGAGGACCTCCTGGTCCGCGACGACGGCCGAGATCGGCATGATGCCGCCGCCGAGCGCCTTGCCCAGGATGTAGACGTCGGGCACGACGTTCTCGTGCTCGACCGCGAACGTCGTGCCGGTACGGCCCAGGCCCGACTGGATCTCGTCGGCGAGCATGAGCGCGCCGGCCTCGGTGCAGATCTCGCGTACTGCGGTGAGGAACCCGCTGGGCGGCACGTTGACGCCCGCCTCACCCTGGATCGGCTCGATCAGCACGCCCACGGTGTTCTCGTCCACCGCGGCGCGCAGCGCCTCGGCGTCGCCGTACGGGACGGTGCGGAAGCCCGGGGTGAACGGCCCGTAGGAGTTACGCGCGTCCGGGTCGGTGGAGAAGCTGACGATGGTGGTCGTCCGGCCGTGGAAGTTGCCCTCGAACGTGATGATGTTCGCCTGCTCGGCCGGTACGCCCTTGACCTCGTACCCCCACTTGCGGGCGGTCTTGAGCGCGGTCTCGACTGCCTCGGCACCGCTGTTCATGGGCAGCACCATGTCCTTGCCCGCCAGCTCGGCCAGCTCGGTGACGAAGAGCCCGAACTGGTCGTGGTCGAACGCCCGGCTGACCAGCGTGACCCGGTCGAGCTGGCGCTTGGCCGCCTCGACGAGGCGCGGATGGCGGTGCCCGAAGTTGACCGCGGAGTACGCGGCGAGCATGTCGAGGTACCGCCGGCCCTCCACGTCGATCACCCAGGCGCCCTCGGCCTCGGCGATGACGATCGGCAACGGATGGTAGTTGTGGGCGCTGTGCAGCTCCGACAACTCGCGAAGATCATTCGTGTTCAACGGCGGCTCCTTCGTCGTCTCGCGGGACCTCCGCGAGTATCCCGTTTATCCAGGTTAGAGGCATTTCAGGGCCGTAGTTCAAGGGTGCAGCACTTGGGGCCGCCTCCGGCCTTGCGCAGCTCGGTCATCTCGACCGGTACGACGTCGTAGCCACGCTCCGTGAGCTTCCTCTCGAGGTCCACGGCGTCATGCGGGATCACGACGTGGCGCCCGTCGCTGACCGCGTTGAGGCCGAAGGCCAGCGCGTCCCGCTCGGTGGCCTCGATCAGCTCGGGGAACAGCGTCTTGATCTTGAGCAGCCCGTCCTCGCCGAACGCGCCCGGGTAGTACGCGGCGGTGAACGGATCGATCACGCACAGGGCCGTGTCGAGGTGGTAGAAGCGCGGATCGACCAGCTCGACGCTGACCACGGGCAGCCCGAAGGCGTCGTGCAGCTCGTTGTGCGCGCGCGGGTCGGTACGGAAGCCGTGCCCGGCCACCATCGCCCGGTAGGCGAAGACGTAGTCGCCCTCGCCCTCGTTGACATGCGTCGCTCGCCGGAAGCGCCGGTAGCCGTGGCGTGCGAACCACTCCTGGTGGGCGCCGGCCTCTTCGCCGCGTTCCGGGTGCCGGAACCGCGCGCCCATCACCATCCCGCCCACCACGGTCGCGCCGTTGGCGGCGAAGACCATGTCGGGCAGGTTCTCCATCGGGTCGAGCAGGTGGACGGTGTGACCGAGCCCGACGTACGTCGCGCGCAGCCGTTCCCATTCGGCGATGGCGCGGTCGCGGTCGACCGGCGCCGCCGGGTCCATCCACGCGTTGATCGTGTACTTGATGTCGAAGTAGGTCGGCGGGCACATCAGGTAGGTGCGTGCCGGCCGGCCTGACGCAATGCCCGCTCCGTCGCGGGCAAGGGTCTGCATCGTCATATGTGCTGCTCCTGGCAATGCGTCGTGCCTGGTGGGGGCCCTGGAGGGCCGTGGGGAGGTTGGTGAGGCACCACGTGAAGCGTAAGGTCGGGCTCAACGCCAAACCAATGATGTTTTCGCGCTTAGGAGGGGCTGATCATTGCGTCTTGACGACCTGGATCGGCGAATCGTTGCGTGCCTGCTCGAAGACGCACGCCTTTCCTTCTCCCAGATCGGCGGCCAGGTGGGCCTGTCGGCGCCGGCGGTCAAGCGGCGCGTGGACCGGCTGCGCCACGACGGCGTGATCACGGGGTACGCGGCCGTCGTGGACCCGGCCGCCCTGGGCTGGACGACGGAGGCGTTCGTGGAGCTGTTCTGCGCGGGCCGTACGTCCCCTGCGGAGATCTACGCGAGCATCCGGCGCCACCCCGAGGTCGTCGCCGCGTACACGGTCACGGGCGAGGCCAACGCCCTCGTCCACCTGCGGGCGCACGACATCCAGGGGCTCGAGGAGGCCCTCGAACGCCTGCGCAACGAACCGAACATCGTGCAGACGAAGACGGCGATCGTGCTGTCACGTCTGCTGGGGCGGCCGACGGACGGTCCGACGGAGTGATCTAGCCTTCGTCCCGTGGACTTCGCGACGGCTGACCTCATGGACTCCTTCACCGGCGAACTCGTGTCGTGCGAGACGCAGTTCCGCTCGTACGGCGGGGTGACCCGCTTCGCCGGTCCGGTCGAGACCATCCGCTGCCACGAGGACAACGCCCTGCTGCGGAGCACGGCGGGCACCCCGGGCGAGGGCCGCGTCCTGGTGGTGGACGGCGGCGGGTCGCTACGGTCCGCGCTGCTGGGCGACATGATCGGCGCGTCGGCACTCGCGTCGGGCTGGTCGGGCGTGGTCATCTACGGCGCGGTACGCGACGTGGTGGCGCTGGGCGGGCTTTCCCTGGGCGTGAAGGCGCTGGGCTCGAACCCGCGCAGGAGCGCCAAGGAGGGCGCGGGCTCGGTGGGAGTGCCGGTGTCCTTCGGCGCGGCGGAGTTCCGCCCCGGCATGTGGCTCTACAGCGACGAGGACGGCATCGTTCTCGCCACCCGCGACCTGCTCTAGAAGATCGTCAGCTTGGGCAACCTGTCCTCGGCCCGGGCCCCGGCGGCCTCCGGGTCGACGAATGTGTTCAGCTTGGGACCGGTCATGATCCGCGTAATACGCGGGCGCCCGATGGGCGATACGAAGTACGACCCGTGACTGAGGGTTCTCGGAACGGTGAACGTGAGCGCATCGGTACTCATGCCGACGTACACACACCTCGTCGAGTCATAGCTGCGGCCCCGTTTCCCGGGGTCGTCCGTCAGGGCCACGACGAACGGCTTGGTGGTGGGTAGACGCCCTGTGCCCGCATCCGGGTAGAGGAAAAGACGTCGTAATCCACCTCCCCGGTCAGGCGTGCGGTTACTCGGTCATGGCACGCAGGCGCCGTCTTCCGCTTGTCAGGTGTGGTGGGTGACAGACCCACGAAGCGTGACGTCACGCGGACCTTCGTACCGGACCGTACGTTCGCCGGCGAGGCGGTGAAGTCGAAGTCCAGGACCGGACTGTCGGCAACGGTGGGATCTCGATAGCGGACCACCTTGCCAGGCCGCCTCCCACCTTCAGCCCGGTCGCCTTCCCGAAGAGGCCTTTCGCGCCGACCTTCCCGCGGCGCCGTGCGCGAGACCCGTGGCGCCCGTCGTCATACCGAGCGCGGCGGCAGGGAAGGCGGCCGCGAGCATGGCGGTCGCCGCGCCGAGCGCGATCCGGCCGCGGCGTTCCCAGTCCGGGCCGTAGGCACTGCCGGCGAGCCGTTCGAGGAGGGTGACGAACTGGTGGGCGCCGGGCGGGCGGTGCGCGGGGTTCTTCGCCATGCCATGCGCGACGAGCGGGCGTAGAGCTTCGGGCACCCCCTGAGCCGGGATGGGCGCGGCCTCGTGCATGCGGCGGAGCGTGGTGGTGTCACCCGAGGCGTAGGGCGGGCCACCGGTGACGCATTCGAAGAAGACGCAGGTGGCCGAGTACACGTCGGCGGCCGGGGAGACCGGTGCGCCGTGCCACTGCTCCGGGGCCATGTACGCGGGAGTCCCGGCGACCGTCTCCTCTCCGGAGAGCCCCGCGATCCCGAAGTCGATGAGCTTGCTGTTCCCATCGCGCTCGACCAGGACGTTGGCGGGCTTGTAGTCGCGGTGGACGACGCGGACGGCGTGTGCGGCCGCGAGCCCGAGCAGTGAGCCCTTGAGGACGACCAGGGCCGCCTCCGGCGCCATCGGTCCGTGCCTCAGCACCTCCCGAAGGGGAACCCCGTTGACCGCCTCCATGACGATCGTCGCGCCCTCAGGTGCCTCGACGTACTCGTAGAGCCGGGCGACATGCGGGTCCGCCACCCGAACGAGCATGTTGACCTCGTCGCGGAACATCGCCTTGTGCCGCGGATCGCGCAGGAGCTCGGGCGCCAGGTACTTGATGGCGACCATTTCGCCCGTACCGGCCCGGCGGGCGAGGACGATCCGTCCCTGGGCACCGCTGCCCAGCTCGTACAGCTCCTCGAACCCGGTTGACCGCCAGCCGGTCATCCGGGCCGGGACTCGGTCTGCACCTCACCGACCGCGAGCTCGGCCTGGGCCGCCCGCCACTCGGTCGAGTCCGGGGCCCAGTCACCTCCGGCGGCGTCGCACAGGCCGCCGACGCAGGTCCAGCTGACGTACCAGGTGATCTTCGCCGTGATCTGGTACTTCCCGTTCTGCCGGTGGGCCGAAGACTGTCGGTACGTATAACCGCACGTCTTTCCGCTGCGGCTTCCGGCGGTCTTACAGGTGACGGTGCCGTCGCCCATGGACCAGGTGACGTCCAGGGGCTTGGCGTGCAAGGTGACCGTCGTGCCTCCGAGAGTGACCTCCGGGTCGATCCGGTGGAACCCGCCGACCCACAGTCCGGTTCTGAGCCCTACGTAGGTCCTGTTCGCCGGCGCCGTGTTGATGACGACGGTCGGAAGCAGGATCTCAGCCCGGGCCTGCGCCGCCACCTGGGTGGCCGGGATCATCACTGGCGCGGCCGGGGCGTCTCCCGCCGTGGTCTCGCCGCACACGGCGTCGTCAGGGCAGGGCATCGGCGCCGGTTTTCCGCCACCACCGCCACCACCCCCACCGCCGGACCGCGCGCGGCTCGGCGTCGTCCCGGTGCTGGTGATCCGGGCGGTACCTCTACCCTTGCCACCGCCACCATGGCCGCCCGCGGACGCTGGTGTGGTGTTCAGGGCGACGGCCGCCCCGGCGGTCAGGACGGCGATCGCGATCGCCGAAGAGCGTGTGGTCAGCATTTTCCGCCCTCTGTCGCTTCGGAGATCTTCCAGGTGTCGTCGGAGTAGCGCATGATCGCCTGGTACTGCACGCTCCCCCCGCGCCACAGACCGAGGCGCTTGCCGGTCGTGGCGTCGAACTTGTAGGAACGCAGAGTCAGTACGCAGTCGAGGATCACGACGGACGAGCCGTCGGGCGACGCGCCCTGCACCTTGGGGCTGAGCACATTGTGGAAGTGCCAGGAAAACCCCTGGCTACGGACGTCGTTGATGTCCCGGGTGACCTTCGCCAGCATCGGATCCACGGCGACCGCGTTCAGCACGCTGGGGTCGTTGTTCTTGTACGCGCGCTCATAGGCGAGCTGGTAGGTCCGGTACCCGGCGAGCGCCGACTGCGGCGTCCTGGGCGCCGGAGCGCCCGGCCCCGGCGTCTGCCGGCCGGAGGCGTCGGACGCGCCGCTCGCGTCGGCCGAGGCCGCCGCCGAGCCGCCGGCTCCTGCCTGGCCGCTCGGATGGAAGCCGCCACTGTCGGCACGGCTGCCACAGGCCGCCACCAGGCCCATCAGCATGAGGGGGCCGACGCACTTACGGAATTGCATGGTCAAATTCCCGCGAGCATCGGGGCAAAATTACCTGTTGAGCTTACTGAGACCGTAGGGGTAAGAAAAGACCTTTGGCAGAACAGGTAAAACGGTCGAAACCTATTTTGGATTAGAGGCGTCCGACGAGAGCGACCAGGTCAAGGCCCAAGATCATGTCGAGCTTGATCGCCGTTTCGAACTTGGCGCCTGGGGCCACGCCGGCGTCATCGGCCAGCCGGGAAAGTACGGGAAAGACCCCTGGAGTATCAAGATCGGAATCGAGCGCCGCGACCGCCTCGTCGACGTACTCGCGGTTGAGTGCCTTGCCCGGCGACTCGGCCCAGCCCGCGACCCGCGTACGCCACGAGGTGAGCTCCTCGTCGGCCTTACGCAGGTCCTCGGCGCTCAGGTTCACGTCGGTCCGATAGTGGCGCGTCAGCAGCGCGAGCCGTACGGCCAGGGGGTCTCGGCCGTCGCGCGAGGGCAGGGAGCAGCGCCCGACCGTCTCGCCGACGTGCACGTCGGCCTCGCCGGAGGTGAGCTCGGCGGGCCGTACGTTGAGCTCTTCGGCTTCGGGGGCGGCCGCCCAGATGCCGATCGGGCGGAGCCTGTGGTGCGCGGCGACCCTTCGGATCAGGTCCGCCACCAGCAGCGGCCGGAGCTCGCCTGCCGAGGAGATTCTCACGACATCGGGGCGTGCCAGGGCGAGCTCTTCGACGTTCCCGGTCTTTTCGTCGTACAGGCGCAACACACCACGACCCTACCCAGAACACGACTCAACGTACGGCGGCGAACCTCAGCCGTACGTAGTCCGCCATCCAGCCGGACTCACGGCGCAGCGCCGGCGCGGCCAGTTCGTTGACCTTGTCGAGCACCGGCCCGGCGACCTCGGGGGGCACCTCGGCGATCAGCTCGGGCGCGTACAGCCGCACCCAGTCCGCGGCCCCGTCAGGACATTCGGCCAGTCGTGTGGGCCGATCGAAGAACTCCATGAGCCGTACGGTGAACCCGGCGTCCTCGAGCCGGGCGGCGTACTGGCCGGGCGTGGGGAAGTACCAGGGCAACTCGGGCTCGGGAAGCCCGAAGACGCGCCACGCCGTCTGTACGGCGGTGATCAGGTCGGCGCAGTTGCCCGCCCCACCCATCTCGGCCACGAAGCGCCCACCGGGCCGCAGAGCCTCCCGTACGCGCGAGATCACCGCCGAGGGGTCACGCGTCATCCAGTGCAGGGCGGAGTTGGAGACGACGGCGTCGTACTGATCGCCGGTCGAGAAGTCATGCGCGTCACCGACGGCGAACGAGAGGTTCGGATGCTCCGAACGGGCCGTGTTCACCATCTCGACCGATCCGTCGATACCGAGTACCTCGGCGCCTCGCGAGGCGATCTCGACGGTCATGCCACCGGTGCCACAGCCGAGATCGATGATGCGCTCGTCGGGCCGGGGATCCAGCAAGTCGATCAACGGAGCGCCGTGGGCGGATACGTAGCCGAACGCTGTGTCGTACGTCGCCACGGCCCATTGCATGGCCGAAAGATATCGGACAAAGAGGGCAGGTGCCGTTTACGTCTCGCATCTTGGATCACTGTGGTCACGTGGCGTCACTTCTGTCGCTTTGGGGGCTTGCGCGCGTCCGCACGCTGTCGTCTCCCGGGCCGGGTCCCGGCGTCTTTTCTGATCGCCGTTCGAGCGTTCGGCTCGTGGTCGTGTCGCCCGGCGTGGCCGTGCGGATCTCCTGGGGTGTTGAGTGCGTCCCAGCGTCCGTGGACCGGCTCGCGGTGCGTCGTCAGGCCGGTCTCGGTGCCGGTGCCGGTGCCGGCGTCGCGCGTGCGCCTGCGGACGTGCCTTATGGGCGCCGGGTAGGCGCTGGTGGCGACCTGGTGCTCGACGAAACGCAGGCACCATCCCCCTGTCGGAGTCGGGTGGCGCACTTATCCGAGGAGGTACGCCGCGCGTGGCGTCGCCCGCCCTTCAGGCTTACTCGCGCCTAGCGTGCCCCGACCGGGCGGTCCCGAAAGGCCTTCGAACTACGTCCCGATCCCGGCTCCGTCCCGATCCCCGTCTCGCCATGCCCCTCGGCCAGTCCGGGGGCGGCGGTCCCGCTGCCATCGGGCCGTAGGCGTTGTCGCCAGGCTCCCCTCCTTGGCCGCGAAGACGATCAGAATCTCCGTCCCGATCCCGGCCTTCGCCTGCCCGGCCTTCGCCTGCCCGGCCTTCGCCTGCCCGGCCTTCGCCTGCCCGGCCTTCGCCTGCCGGGCCTTCGCCTGCCGGGCCTTCGCCTGCCGGGCCTTCGCCTGCCGGGCCTTCGCCTGCCGGGCCTTCGCCTGCCGGGCCTTCGCCTGCCGGGCCTTCGCCTGCCGGGCCTTCGCCTGCCGGGCCTTCGCCTGCCGGGCCTTCGCCTGCCGGGCCTTCGCCTGCCGGGCCTTCGCCTGCCGGGCCTTCGCCTGCCGGGCCTTCGCCTGCCGGGCCTTCGCCTGCCGGGCCTTCGCCTGCCGGGCCTTCGCCTGCCGGGCCTTCGCCTGCCGGGCCTTCGCCTGCCGGGCCTTCGCCTGCCGGGCCTTCGCCTGCCGGGCCTTCGCCTGCCGGGCCTTCGCCTGCCGGGCCTTCGCCTGCCGGGCCTTCGCCTGCCGGGCCTTCGCCTGCCTGGCCTTCGCCTGCCGGCCTTCGCCTGCCTGGCCTTCGCCTGCCCGGCCTTCGCCTGCCCGGCCTTCGCCTGCCCGGCCTTCGCCTGCCCGGCCTTCGCCTGCCCGGCCTTCGCCTGCCCGGCCTTCGCCTGCCCGGCCTTCGCCTGCCCGGCCTTCGCCTGCCCGGCCTTCGCCTGCCCGGCCTTCGCCTGCCCGGCCTTCGCCTGCCGGGCCTTCGCCTGCCGGGCCTTCGCCTGCCGGGCCTTCGCCTGCCGGGCCTTCGCCTGCCGGGCCTTCGCCTGCCGGCCTTCGCCTGCCGGGCCTTCGCCTGCCCGGCCTTCGCCTGCCCGGCCTTCGCCTGCCCGGCCTTCGCCTGCCCGGCCTTCGCCTGCCCGGCCTTCGCCTGCCCGGCCTTCGCCTGCCCGGCCTTCGCCTGCCGGGCCTTCGCCTGCCGGGCCTTCGCCTGCCGGGCCTTCGCCTGCCGGGCCTTCGCCTGCCGGGCCTTCGCCTGCCGGCCTTCGCCTGCCGGCCTTCGCCTGCCGGGCCTTCGCCTGCCGGGCCTTCGCCTGCCGGGCCTTCGCCTGCCGGCCTTCGCCTGCCCGGCCTTCGCCTGCCCGGCCTTCGCCTGCCGGGCCTTCGCCTGCCGGGCCTTCGCCTGCCGGGCCTTCGCCTGCCGGGCCTTCGCCTGCCGGGCCTTCGCCTGCCCGGGGAAGGCGGCCACGCGGAAGTTATCCACAGTCCGTACAGGTGGTCTTTCGGCCCAGCCACAGCCACGTCAGGCTGTCCAAAGACCGAATCCCTCCGGGAGGCACCACGTGATCGACCTCGATATCCCGAAGACCGTCGCGACCCCGTTCATCATCGCCACCGCGCGGCCCCTCCACGACCCCGCGTCCATCGCCCGCGCACGAGTGCGCCAACCATTAGCGGCCGGTCTCCTCAACTCGTCACTAGTGCAGATCCATACACTCCCGGCCGGCGAATCCGGCTACGCCGAGCTGATGGAGAGCGCCGCATGGCCGAGACCGGAGGACCGCCGCCTGCTACGCAAGCTCACCCATCACACGGTCGTCATGGGCCACATCCCTCCGGTCTCACAACCCGAGCACGGCCAAGCCATCCGAGCGATCGCCCGTGTCATCGCAGAGGCGTGCGACGGCATCGTCTACGACGCCTGGTCCCACCAGGCACTACCGCACGATTTCCGCTTCGGCTCCGAACACCCGGAGTTCTGCCTGGCCGACGACTGGCTGGCCACATTCATATCCGGAAGCGATGCCCCCGACCGCCCGTCCAACTTCATAGATGCCGATCACGCCGAGAGCCTCGATCGCAACACGACCGCTGACCGCGTTGGCAGCTCCGAGCTAGGCATGTCTGACCGCGCCGGCATCTCCGCCGTCAACGGCGGCACCCCCGGCGCCCCCGATCGCGCCGGGACTTCCGACCTCAACACGTCTGACCGCGCTGGCACCTCCGGCCTCAACGGCGGCACCCCTGGCACCTCTGATCGCGCTGGGACTTCCGCTCCCGGCACCTCTCACCGTGTCGGCACCTCCGACTTCAACGGCATGCCTGACCGCGCGGAGATTTCCAGTCTCAGCAGCGACTCTGACCACACCAGGAGCGCTAACTCGCCCGGGACCCCTGACCGCGTCAAGAGTCCTAACCGGACCGAGAGTCTCCGCCGCGACGCCATCAGCCCTGATCGCCCCACAAGGACCGATCGCCTCGACCGAGTCGATCGCGGCAGCACATCCGGTCGCACCGGCGGCGGACTGCACTTGATGACGGCAGGCATGCACCGCTTCGCGCTACCCGAACTCGAGGCCACCGCGGTCCCGATCAGCAACGTCTTCGCCGCGATAACGCTCTTGCGCTGCCTGGCCGTCACGCTCTTGGCGGAGCACTGGGACTGGCTGGCCTGCAACCCCGGGGCTCACTCCCGCCGTCTCCCTGAGCACACCTGGGTCGAAGCCCGCGACGTCTGGCGATACTGGGCAGCGGAGCCGAAGGAGGCCATCGCCGGCCGGGTACGAGTTCGCCTCGAATGCACCAGCGAAGACGACCCAGACGCACTCCCTTATCTGTCCGTCGGTCCCCCCGCCGACTTCGGCGCCCCGATCGCCGAATGGTGGAACGACGTGGTCGACCTCGCCATGCCGTACGTCGCGGAAGCCCCCCGCCGCACGGCCGCCTAGAAGGCACCGAGCCCTCGTGCGACGGCGTACTTCAGCCCGGCTCGACAGTGCCTCCACATGCCGTGGGCGGCGCTGCATGCAGAGTCCTTAGCGGACGAAGCCCGCCAGACCTACCTCTCGAGATAGGCCTTCGTAGCCGTAGCCGTAGCCGTAGCCGTAGCCGTAGCCGTGGGCGCGCGGACGTCGGCACCGCGCATGTGCCGAGACGACCCAGATCCGCTGTCCGCAACATTGCCGGTCACGGATTGGAAATCGCTGACGTTGAACATCGCTCGCGCCCTGCCCACCTCATCGACCTGGAACACCGACCTGGAACACCGAGGAGATGACCATGTCCCGTCTCGTGCTGTCCGTCCCGGAGACGGTTACGTCGCACTACGTGATCGCGACAAGTGAACCCCCCGACGATCCACGGACGGCCGTGCCCTGGAGGGTGTCCGAACCGTTCCGGGCTGCGGCCGTCGAGGCGTTGAAAACGCCTCGGCTCGGGATCTTCACGATCGCCGCCGATGAGGCGACCTGGCGTACCGACGACCTCTTGGCTTCCGAGGACGACCGTAGGCGTGTACGTGAGTCGTCACACCAAATCTTGGTCGTACACCGGACCGCCACCGTCGACCAACCGCACGGCGAACAGATCGCGCGTGCCGTGGCTCGGGCGATCGCCGACGCCACGGGCGGGATCCTCATCGACCCGCAGGCGCGCCAGGTCGTGTTGCGGGACGGCCTCGCCCGTGTTGAACGTGGCTGGTTCCGTATGGGCGACCAGTGGTTCGGAACCCGCTACGACCTCGACGAGGCGGCCGCCCGTCCACCACACGAGGGTGACCTCCGCGGTACGGAGTCCTGCTCCTGCCTGCGCATCACGCTGCTGGGCCTCCGCCGGTTCGGCCTGCCCGATCTCCTGATCGACAACGTCGCCTGCGCCCACGATCTGGCCGCGCTGAGCCTGCTGCGTTCCCTCGCGTGCCGCCTGCTCACAGACCAGTGGCGCTGGGCACGGCTCCACCCCAACCAGCCCACGCGCCCCCTCGATGATCATCCGAAGATCGATCCAGATGACTTCTGGACCTTCTGGGGCGCCACACCGTTCGTCGACGGACGTCCGCTGACGGCGCGGCTGGTCCCCATCTCCCGTACGACCCTGAAGGTGATGCCTCCAAAGGACTATCCAGGCACCCGAACGGCGTGGGGCCGTGAGGTGCTGGTGCCATCCATGCCGCCGCTCGTGGGCTGCCCAGCCGACGAGGACTCTCCATGGCCCCGCCCCGCTGAAAGCGAGGCATGACCTCCTTGGTGGGGCGCGGGTGCCATGACCTGTGGAGGAACCACGTCGGACGGCGTACCGATGCCGTGTCATGACTCGTGGAGGAACCACGTCGGACGGCGTGCCGATGCCGTGTCATGACTCGTGGAGGAACCACGTCGGACGGCGTGCCGATGCCGTGTCATGACTCGTGGAGGAACCACGTCGGACGGCGTGCCGATGCCGTGCCACGACCCGAGGAGGAACCACGTCGGGCAGCGTGCCGACGCCCGCCACTACCTGTCTGGACCCACGTGTCGCGATGGATTTGGGGTTCTCCGCGGCGGTTACGCACAACGAGGAGGTTTCCGGTCAGGTTCTAGAATCCGGTTCACAATCGTCTCCGGCCGCAGGGAGCAGCAGTGTCGTATAGCGAGATCGAGTACTCCGTCTCCGATCGGATCGCCACCATCACGCTGGATCGACCGGAGCGGCTCAACGCCTTCACGCTCGTCATGCGTGGAGAACTGATCGACGCGTTCGACCGTGCGGACGCGGACGACGATGTGCGGGTGGTGGTCGTCACCGGGCGGGGGCGAGGCTTCTGCGCCGGGGCCGACCTGGAGCGAGGGGCCGGCACGTTCGATCACGAGGCGGCCAAGGACGTGCCCGGCGAGCGTGAGGTCTTCGAGGACGGCATGCCGCGGGACGGGGGTGGGACCGTCGCCCTCCGCGTCGCTCAGTCGCTCAAGCCGGTCATCGCGGCGATCAACGGCCCCGCGGTCGGTGTCGGGGTCACGATGACGCTGCCGATGGACATCAGACTCGCCGCGGACAACGCGCGGTTCGGGTTTGTGTTCGCTCGTCGTGGGATCGTCACCGAAGCCGCCTCAAGCTGGTTCCTGCCCCGCCTCGTCGGCATCTCCCAGGCCATGGAGTGGGCCGCGACAGGGCGGGTCTTCGACGCCCAGGAGGCACTCCAAGGCCGCCTGGTGTCCAGGCTGTATCCGGCGGAGCAACTACTCGACGCGGCGTACGAGCTGGCAGGAGAGATCGCGGCCAACACCTCGTCCGTGGCGGTCGCGGCCATACGGCGCCTGATGTGGTCAGGTCTCGGCGCGCCCTCACCGTGGGACGCCCACCGGACGGACTCACTACTGATGAGGACGCTCGGCGCCGCCCCTGACGCGGCCGAAGGGGTCACGGCCTTCCTGGAAAAGCGTCCGGCCGACTTTCCGATGAGCGTCAGCGGGGATCTGCCTCCTGAAGTTCCCGTCTGGCCGGGCCCCTGGCCGGGCCCCTGGCTGGGCCCCCAGGCCTGAGGCGGCCGGGCCTGAGGCGGCCGGGCCTGAGGCGGCCGGGCCTGAGGCGGCCGGGCCTGAGGCGGCCCTGGCCTGAGGCGGCCCTGGCCTGAGGCGGCCCGGTATGAGGGGAGTCGGCATGAGGGGAGTCGGACGAGTCGGCCTGAGGCGAGTCGGGCTGAGATGAGTCGGCCCGAGATGAGTCGGCCCGAGATGAGTCGGCCTGAGACGAGTCGGCGGAGATAAGCCAGGGGAGATAAGCCGGGCGGAGACGAGTCGGGCGGAGGCAGCCCACCGGGCGGTTCCGCTCGCGGTCACCCGTCCAGCGGCGGTCACCCGGTTCGTGGTCAGGCGGTCGACCGGCCTCGTCCAGCAAGGGGTGCGGCACGACGACCCATCTGGACGGACCGGCGCGTGAGGTCCGATCGGTTCGGTGGGCCAAGAGTGCTGGGCCTGAGCCGTGGGCCTGCACGGGAAGAGCTGGCTGTACGCGTCCACACGCCGGCGCTGATCTTCCTGGACGAGCCGCGAGGCGAACCGGAACCGCTGATCAAACGATCTTTGGAAGCGCAGCCCCGAGAGCAACTCCCCACAGGACCTACGGCGGGATCGGGTCGACGTTCGGGGGACGGAAGCAGCCAACCCGAACCCACCGGACGCGCTCGGCTACTCCGGTGGACGCGAGGGGCGGCGGCGTTCGGGCGGGGGAGGGACGACCTTACCCGCCACCAGGTCGGCCTCGGCGATCGTCGCCAGTGTTCCGTCCCTCCGGCGCACTGTCAGCTCTCCCGCCACCCACGCCTGCAGGTATCCCACGACATCGCTGTACAGTCCGTTAGGCAGCCGTCGGCGGAGCGACACGCGTCGCCCGACGTCGGATGGGGACACGGAAACGACGTACCGGGCAGAAAATCGCGGTCCGATGTGACGCCCCCCATGTCGAAACGGTTGACTGATAACGGCAATACTAGGCAAGGAACCGCTGCGAGCCGTGGCGACGGCCACAGACGTTGAGGAGTACGACGTGACCTACGTCATCGCGCAGCCTTGCGTGGACCTGCTCGACAAGGCATGCATCGAAGAATGCCCTGTCGACTGCATCTACGAGGGCAAGCGCATGCTCTACATTCACCCGGACGAGTGCGTTGACTGTGGCGCATGCGAACCGGTCTGCCCGGTCGAGGCGATCTTCTATGAAGACGACACGCCGGATCAGTGGAAGGACTTCTACAAGGCCAACGTGGAGTTCTTCGACGATCTGGGCTCGCCGGGCGGTGCGTCCAAGGTCGGCAAGATCGACAAGGACCACCCGATCGTCTCGGCTTTGCCGCCGCAGGCCCAGGAAGCCTGAGTCCGGACGAACCACGTGCGCCGTCCGCCTCACGACGGGCGGGCGGCGCGCACAGCTGGGAGACGCATGTTCAAGACGCTGCCGGATTTCCCCTGGGACCTGCTGGCCCCGTACAAGCACCAGGCGCAGCAGCACCCCGACGGCATCGTCGATCTGTCGATCGGTACGCCGGTCGACCCCACGCCTCAGGTCGTACGGCGAGCGCTGGCCGAAGCGGCCGACGCGCCGGGGTACCCCGCGACGTACGGCACTCCCGCCCTGCGTGAGGCCGCGGCCGGCTGGCTCAACCGCCGGCTCGGTGTCGCCGCCGACCCGGGCGCGATCCTCCCGGTCATCGGCACCAAGGAGCTCGTCGCCTGGCTGCCGACCCTGCTCGGCGCCGGTCCCGGCGACACTGTCGCCATCCCCTCACTCGCGTACCCCACGTACGACGTCGGCGCGCGTCTCGCCGGGGCGGACTCTTTCGCCGTGGACGGGCTGCTGACCCTGGGCCCGCAGACGCCGAAGATCGTCTGGATCAACTCGCCGTCCAACCCGACCGGCCAGGTGCTCCCCGCCGAACACCTCCGCAAGGTCGTCACGTGGGCGCGCGAACGCGGAGTCATCCTGATCAGCGACGAGTGCTACGCCGAACTCGGCTGGGACGCCGAGCCGGTCTCCGTACTCCGCCCGGACGTATGTGGGGATGATCACACCGGCCTGCTCGCCGTGCACTCGCTGTCCAAGCGGTCGAACCTCGCCGGCTACCGAGCCGGCTTCGTCACCGGGGACCCCGCGCTGGTCAAGCAGCTCCTCGAGGTCCGCAAGCACGCCGGGATGATCGTGCCCGCGCCGGTCCAGGCGGCCATGACCGCCGCGTTCGGCGACGACGAGCACGTCGAGGAGCAACGGGCGCGGTACGCGCGGCGCCGCGACGCCCTGCGGACGGCCTTCGAGGCGTACGGCTTCCGCGTCGACCACTCCCAAGGCGGCCTGTACCTCTGGGTGACCCGCGACGAGCCCTGCTGGGACACCGTGAAGACCCTCGCCGAGCTGGGCATCCTGGTAGCGCCGGGCGAGTTCTATGGCGAACGGGGCGCGCAGCACGTACGCGTGGCGTTCACCGCGACCGACGAGCGTGTCACCGCGGCCACGGTACGCCTGAGAGGCTGAGGCCACGCCGGACGTCCGAACTGTGCGGGCACCGGGCACATGGTGTTTCATAGAACCGAATAAGGTTCTACTTACGTCGTCCGAGGAGCGCCAGGGCATGCAGCGCGAGATCTTCACCGAGGAACACGAGGCCTTCCGCGACACTGTGCGGTCCTTCATCACGAAGGAGATCGCCCCGTTCCACGAGCAGTGGGAGAAGGACGGCGTCGTCTCCCGCGACGTGTGGCTCGCCGCCGGCCGGCAGGGTCTGCTCGGCATCGACATCGACGAGCAGTACGGCGGCGGTGGCGAGACCGACTACCGCTACTACGTCGTCATGGGCGAGGAACTGGCCCGCGCCGGCGTGCACGGCCCCGGCTTCGCGGTGCACAACGACATCAACGGCGGCTACCTGAGTCGCCTGGCCACCGACGAGCAGAAGGCCCGCTGGCTGCCCGGCTACTGCTCCGGCGAGATCATCACCGCCATCGCGATGAGCGAGCCGGCGGCGGGCTCGGACCTGCAGGGCATCAAGACGAGCGCGGTCAAGGACGGCGACGACTACGTCCTCAACGGGCAGAAGACGTTCATCACCAACGGCATCCTGTCCGACCTCGTCATCGTCGTCGCCAAGACCGACCCCGAGGCGGGCCACAAGGGCATCAGCCTGCTGGTCGTCGAGCGCGGGATGATCGGCTTCGAGCGCGGCCGCAACCTGGACAAGATCGGCCTGCACGCGCAGGACACCGCCGAGCTGTACTTCGACAACGTACGGGTCCCCAAGGAGAACCTCCTCGGCGAGGAGGGCAAGGGCTTCGTCTACCTGATGCAGAACCTCCCGCGCGAACGCGTGACCATCGGCGTGACCTCCCTGGCGGGAGCCGAGAAGGCGTTCGAACAGACGGTGGAGTACGCCCGTACGCGCGAGGCGTTCGGCCGGCCGATCGGGCGGTTCCAGCACAACCGGTTCACGCTCGCGGAGATGAAGACCGAGCTCACGGTCGCACGGACGTTCACCGACCGCTGCGTGATGGAGCACGTCGAGGAGCGGCTCGGCACCGAAGAGGCGTCGATGCTGAAGTGGTGGAACACCGAACTCTGCAACCGGGTCGTGGACCGCTGCCTGCAACTGCACGGCGGTTACGGCTACATGACGGAGTACCCGATCGCCAAGGCCTACCTCGACGCGCGCATCCAGACCATTTTCGGCGGCACGACCGAGATCATGAAGGAGATCATCGGCCGGGGCCTCGACCTGTAGGCCGGCCCTGCGGCCCTGCGGCCCTGCGGCCCTGCGGCCCTGCGGCCCTGCGGCCCTGCGGCCCTGCGGCCCTGCGGCCCGGATCGGGTCGGGTCGGCGAATGCTCGGTGAAGTTTCACTAGGTCGCTGTCCGTTCCTCCATAGCGGCGGAAATCGCTCGACTCTGCCGCCGTGGTCGTGACGCGGGTACGGGCGGTGTTCGCTGGGTTGCGGGGCTTCGTGTTCGTCGTTCAGGAAGCTTGGCGGGCGTCCGGCTCGGCAGCGGATGCCCCGAACCATCGGGCAGGGATCGGGCAGCAGGTGGATCCGGCAACAGGGCGCGCATGCGCTCGCCGTGCGCCATCCCAGGCCGCCTTGTCGAGGGCCGAGCACGGTTTCTTGACGGCGGACAGCAACGGCCGGTTCGCCAGGTGTGCCGTCGCGCGCGGCGAATGCCGACGTTCAGGATCGTCTCCAAGCCGGGGTGTGGCCGTTCGGAGTAAACGGGCAGGCGGCCGCGTCAGATGAGGAGTGCTGGTCGCGTCCGGTGGTTCGGCCTCCAAAGAGCGTGCCGCCCGGTGGCATGCGGTCGCGGACCGCGTTCCGGTGGCAGGAGCCTGGCCCAGACGATGATCCGTACGCGGGCGTGTTGCTGATGCCGATCCAGAAGATGATGATCGGGATGAAGAGGTCGAGGGCGGGCCGGCCACGAGCGTGATGATGTTCGGCCGCCGCGTAGAAGCCGAAGAACCGCACGCACGGTGATTGGTGGGAGAGCCGCGTACGGCTGATCCCGGCATTCTCAGGGGCGGCGTCCGGGATGGTACTGACCTGGGATGCCGCCAGCGGAAGCATCGCCGCCGAGAGGACAGCACTGGCTCGCGCGCCCTGTCTGCGTCGGCGTGGGGAGAGGTCGCACCTCAGCAGCGGAGATGCCGCACCTCATCAGTGGCGGTGCCCGTACCTCACCGGCGGCGGTGCCCGTACCTCACCGGCCACGGTGCCCGCACCTCATCAATGGCGGTGCCCGCAACACACCGGCGCGGTGCCGCACCTCACCAACGGAGGTGTCGCAGCTCAGTGGCGGAGAGGCGTGGCCTTGAGATGGGATCCGCTGGCAGGAGACCGGATCCGCCCGCCCGGCACGGACGCGCTCGTATCTGGGTGATGCTGGATTCGTCCCTGCTCAGCGCCGAGGAACTCCAGGCTGCTCCCCACGGTCCGGGCGCCTTGCGGCTCGCGTTAGCCGTGCTGCTACCGCGACAACGGCGGCACGTACAGGTCGTCACTAACAGGTACCTCGACGCCGTGAAGCCGGAGCCATGCATGGCCGAAGAGGGTCGGCATCCGACCGCGGAACCCAGGCACGACCCACTCGGAGGCATGGCCTACATCGAACAGGCCTACACCGAACACCGATCGACATCGACTGCGTGCCTCGACGACGGCTCTATCTATGCATACATCGCAATATGCTAATATTGCTCCTCGCGGTCAATTTTGACCGCGAGGACGATCCCGGGTCGCGTTCTGTCCGCTGGGGCGTGTGCCAGGGACGGACAAGGGGGCGTACATGTCGAGTTCGACCGAGCACCGCACGCATACCGATCACGCACACGAGCATGGGCCGGGCTGCGGTCATGTGGCCTTCCGCCACGAGGACCATGTCGACTACGCACACGATGGTCATCTCCATCGCGCCCATGAGGGACACATCGATGAGTGCGAGACCGGCGAGCACGTGCCGCATGACGGGCATCAACACCAGCATCAGGTCGACTGCGGGCATGTCGCGGTCCCGCACGAGGACCACGTCGACTACGTGCACGACGGCCACCGTCATGTCCAGCACGGCGACCACTGGGACGACCACTGACCAGGCTTTTCGAGGCGGTACGGCCCGCCGCGGTGATCCGCCGATGCCGCTGGGGGCATCGGCGGCGCGCAGCCCGTCCGGCCGTCAGCGGCTCAGCTACACAATGACGTTCATTGCTATATGTTAACGTCAGCATATATGGGCACGAATGCGACATCGCCGGGTAGCGCGTCCGTGAACGCGCTGAACGCGGCATCAGAGTTGCTGCGTGCGCTTGCCTCACCCGTCCGGCTCGGCATCGTCCGCGAACTCGCCGACGGCAGTCGTGAGGTCCATGAGCTCGTCACCAGCCTGGGAGTCTCCCAGCCCCTGGTCTCCCAGCATCTCCGCGTGCTGCGGAATTCACGACTGGTGATCGCCCATCGCCACGCGCGATCGGTCGAGTACGCCCTCGCCGATGATCACATTGCCCGCATCGTCCTCGACGCTCTGCGGCACGTGGAAGAAGGCCCTGGCGCGCCTCCCGGGACGAACGCGTAGGCGACCCTCTAAAAATCACAGAACGACTTACTCGGCCTTTTCCGTCCGCGTCCGTTCGGCGGCGCAGTGGCGATCATGGAAAGAGCGGTACGGCCTGCCCGCACGGCCGCGTACCGGCGACCCCGGCGCCGGTGGCGTGTGCCGTCTTCTCGATGGCCGCGTTTAGGCGTGGATTCTTGGGGCATCGGGGGCTTCTACATGGAAGACAAATGAATGACCAGGGAAAAGCGTCACACAAGGCGCCGAAACCCGGCTCGGGGAACACCCCGAAGGGGTTTTCGGTCGCACTAGTGGGACCCGGCGCTGAAACCCTCTGTGAAGGAGCCAGCAATGACCGTCAACGGAAACAGCACGCCGCAGGATCCGGCCGAACACGCTGCGCGGGCGAGTGAGGAGCTGGGGAAGAGCGCGGAGGGTGTGGCCGCCAAGGCCGACGAGCTCAAGGACCGGGCGAAGGCCAAGGCCGTCCAGACGAAGGAGGCCGTCGCCGGTCAGACCGACCAGGCCAAGCGGATCGCGCAGGACAAGGTCACGCAGGCCAAGGACAAGGCGTCCGTGCTGGTCTCCCGAGCGCGGGAGAGCGACGCGGTTCCCACCGAGATCAGCCCGGCCACGCGCCGCGCCGGAGCCGGGGCGGCCGCCACCGGGCTCGCCGCCGCCGTGACGGTATGGGTCCTCCGGCGCCGGGCACGGCGCAACGCCAACCCCTGGCACACGGCCGCGCGAAGCGCCAAGTCGCAGATCAAGACCGCGCGCCGTCAGGCGAAGTCGGGTCTGAAGACGGCCCGCAAGCGCTCACGCGCCCAGGCCGGCGCTCAGGTGGCCGCGGCCAAGGCCAGGGCGCACAAGGCCAAGGCCAAGGCGAAGAGCTGGGGTTGATGACCCGCGGTACGACGCGGAGCGCCGGATCCAGGGCGTGTCCGGACAAATCCGGTTCGCAGCGACCGAACGGCGCGTCGCAAGACGGAAGTCGGCCGGCCGACGGCAACGCGGTACCGCTCGACAGGACAGGGACCGGTCGCGGCGTACCCGGCAGGGCCGGAAGACGACGAGCCGTACCCGCGTCAGGCCAGGACGAGATCTCGGTCCTGGCCTGACGCGTCCGTGGGAGGCACTACCAGGCACGGCGGGCCATGACGGGCGCCGGAGCCATTGAGTACGGCGCATGGCGCTACGGGGAGAAGCATGTCCGGTGATGAAGGGGACGACGCGCTGCGGACCGAGCAGCGGCAGCTCGTCCATGACCTCAACGAGCACGGCGCCGACGGCCCCGCCGCCCTCAGGCCGCGCGGCTGGTGGCGTGCGCTGCGGCGGATACCGGCGGAGTTCGCCGAGGACAACCTGACCGACTGGGCCGCCGCGCTCACCTACTACGCCGTGCTGTCGATCTTCCCCGGGCTGCTCTTCGTGGTCTCCCTCGTCGGCCTGGCCGGCCGGTCGATGACGCAGTCGCTGGTCACCAACATCGGCACCCTGGCGCCCGGCGCGGTCAAGCAGATCCTCGCCGAGGCCATCGCCGAGCTTCAGCGCGGGCGCGGGGGAGCGGGGCTGGTCGCGCTCGCGGGGATCGTCGTCGCGCTGTGGTCGTCCTCGAAGTACGTGGCGGCGTTCATGCGGGCCTGTAACGCCGTGTACGACATTCCCGAGGGGCGGCCGATCTGGAAGACCCTTCCGGTACGGGTCGGCGTCACCCTCATCAGCCTGACACTGTCGGCCGTGACCGCCGTCGGCGTCGTCCTGTCCGGCGGGCTGGCACACCACGTCGGCGACCTGATCGGGCTCGGCTCGGCCGCGGTCACCGCCTGGGACATCGCCAAGTGGCCGGTGCTGCTGGTCGTCGTCGGGCTGCTGTTCGCCCTGCTGTACTGGGCCTCGCCCAACGCCAGCCGTGGTCTCCGCTGGGTGGTCCCCGGCGTCGTCCTCGCACTGGTCATCTGGATCGTGGCCTCCAGCGGCTTCGCCCTGTACATCGCCGAGTTCGGCTCGTACAACAAGACCTACGGCAGCATCGCCACGGTCATCATCTTTCTCGTCTGGCTGTGGGTGACGAACCTCGCCCTCCTCCTCGGCGCCGAACTCAACGCCGAGCTCGAACGCGGCCGCGCCATCGCCGCCGGCCTGCCCCGTACCGAGGAGCCGTACGTCGAGCTGCGCGACACCAGGGCCATCAAGGACGACACCTAGGCCTTCAAGGACGACACCTAGGCCTGGACGGGCAGGAACTCCTCCAGCGCGCCGGCGACGAGATCGGGTGTCTCCAGGGTCTGCATGTGAGGCGCGCCGGGAAGCCGGCGGTAGACGGCGCCGGGAATGCGTTCGGCGATCGCGGCCATGAGGCCGGGCGGCGCGGCCGTGTCCAGCTCACCGTCGAGCACGAGTGCCGGCAGGTCGAGGCCGCCCAGCCGCTCGCGTACCTCGAAGTGCTGGAAGGCGCGCCAGGCCCCGGCCCAGTCCGCCGCTTCGCCCCTGAGCACGCATTCGCGTGCGTAGCGGACGCCCCAGGCGTTGGCCGCCAGGGCGGCGGGAGTGAACCAGCGGGTCAGGGAGGGGATCACCTGGGCCGGCATGCCGTCGGCCTCGGCGGACCGCGCCCGGCCCTCGAAGGCGTCGAACGGCTGGTCGGTCGTTGCCAGCAGCGACAGTGAGGCGAACCGTTGCGGCGCGGCGACGGCCGCGGCCTGGGCGATGGCTCCGCCGTACGAGAGGCCGACGACGTGGGCGCGGTCGAGCCCCAGGGCGTCGAGCACGTTCACCAGGTCCGCGCCCGTGTCCGCCATCGTCCGCGGCGCCGGCGCACCGGCGGCGTGGCCATGGCCCCGCACGTCGTACGCGTAGACGCGGCGGCCGGCCGACAGCCGCGGCATGATCGGCTCCCACATGCGCCAGTCGAGGCCCAGCGCGTGTACGAGGAGCACGGGCGGGCCGTCTTCGCCGCGGCGGGCCACCAGCGTCTCGTGGTCGGTGAGGCCGATCCGGCTCAGCGCGGCCGGCCTGGGTACGCCGGCGTCCCCCAGGACCTCATCGACCACGGACAGGGCGTTCAGGGCACGCGGGAAGCCGGCGTACCCGGCCACGTGCTCGCACAGGGCGAGGAGCTCCGACGGCGAGACTCCGGCGCGTAGCGCGGCCTTGGCGTGCAAGGTGAGCTGGGGTTCGGCCCCGCCGATGGCGGCCAGTATCGCCACCGTGGCGATCTCACGCGCGGCACGGCTCAGACCGCCGTACGCGAGGATCCCGCCGAACCCCAGCTCGATCAGCACGTCGTACATCCGCGGTGACCGCAGCCGTACCTCGCGCAGGGACTCCTCGGGCGAAGAGCCGATCAGTGCTTCGTACTCGCGATGCCCACGGTTCGTCATTGACGGAACGCTAGACGATCGCCGTGCGGCGGCGTTCGTCCGTCGGACGGGTGAGCGCCGCAGCGCACGTCGCCACCAGCGTGTTCGGCCCACGGCGTAGTAGCCGGGCGTCAGGGACGAGGACGCGCACCGTTGAAGTTGACGCGGAGCGCGTACACCGAGGTCGACGCCGTGATGAACAGGTCGTTGCGCTTCGGGCCGCCGAACGTGAGGTTCGAGACGACCTCGGGCAGCCGCAGCTTGCCGATCAGCGTGCCGTCCGGGGCGAAGCAGTGCAGGCCGTCGCCGGCCGCGGCCCACACCCGCCCGGCGTCGTCCAGCCGGATCCCGTCGAACACCCCCTGGTCGCAGGTGCCGAAGATCTCCCCGCCGGTCAGGCTCCCGCCCTCCCCGGTGCCGAACACGCGGATGTGGCTAGGGCTCTGCCGGGTGTCCACGATGTACAGGAGCCGCTCGTCCGCCGAGAACGCCAGGCCGTTGGGGCGGACGAAGTCGTCGGCGACGATCTCCACGCGCCCGGTGACCGGGTCGGCGCGGTACACGTGGCACGCCCCGATCTCGCTCTCGGCCCAGTGGCCTTCGTAGTCGCTGTCGATGCCATAGCTCGGGTCGGTGAACCAGATCGAGCCGTCGGAGCGTTCGACCACGTCATTGGGGCTGTTGAACCGCTTGCCGTCGTACCGGTCGGCGATCACGGTGACCGACCCGTCGTGCTCGGTACGGGTGATCCGCCGCGGGCCCTGCTCGCAGCTCACCAGCCGTCCGAGCCGGTCCACGGTGTTGCCGTTGGTGTACGAGGCCGGGGAACGGAAGACGCCGACCGCACCGGTGGTCTCGTCCCAGCGCAGCATCCGGTCGTTCGGGATGTCGCTCCACACCAGATAACGGCCGGCCGGAAAGTACGCCGGCCCCTCCGTCCAGCGGTCGCCGGTGTGCAGCCGTACGAGCCACTGGTCGCCGCCGCACGAGCGGAAGCGTTCGTCCAGGACCTCGAACTCCGCCTTGATGGTGTCGGTCAACACGACCTCCGTAGCGTCAACGGATCGAGATGTGGTCTCCGGGTGCCTTCTTGTCCTTGGTCCAGCCGCTGTGCCCGTCGCTGACCTGCCAGTGCCGTCCGGCGTAGCGCACCTCACGCAGACCGTACGGCTGTGCGTGCGCGACGAACCACACGGCCATGGTCCAGCCGGCGCGGCTGCTGGGCACGGTCAGGTCACCGTCGCCGTCGCGCTTGAGCGTCGCGCGGAGCTCGGCGAGCGCGGCACGCGTGTCCGGGCGCTTCTTGCGCTTGTTCGGCGGGTACCAGCAGCGTACGGACGCGGGCGTGTGGCCGGTGAACGCCTCCGCGAGCGTCTTGGCGTCCTCTTCGTGCTGGGCGTACGCACTGCCGTCCGCGCTGCGCTGCACCTTCTGCGCGGCCTGGTGGACCGGCAGGCCCGTGTAGTCCCTGACCTTGACCAGCGCGCCGAAGAACCTGCTGGTGGCGTACACCGGGTCCTTGAGCTGCTCGGCCGAGCCCCAGCCCTGCGACGGGCGCTGCTGGAAGAGACCGACCGAGTCACGGTCGCCGCTCTCGAGGTTGCGCAGGTGGGACTCCTGGAGCGCCGTCGCGTACGCGATGATCGTGGCGCGCTCGGGCAGTTTCCGGCGCAGCGCCACCGTGGCGATCGTGGAGGCGTTCGCGGCCTGGTCGAGGTCGAGCGGCATCACTTCGGTGCCGGCGCGGGCCTCGCAGCTGGTGCCGTGGAGGTAAGGGCGGAAATGAAGGTAGAGCGCGACGCCGCCACCCGCGATGAGCAGCGTCGTGACCAGTGCGACGACCACGAGCCGCAGCCGCCCTCCATCCGTCCGACTCACGCGAAGACCGTATCGGCTCAAGGCCCCTGATGCGCATCCCCAACGGCTCGCGCCGCTATCCTCGCCGCCATGACCGACACGTTCACCAGCCCGATCTCCAGCGCCATCGACGAGCTGTGGGAGCGCCGTACCGACCTGACCCCCAAGGACACCGACGCGCGGTCGGCCATCCTTGCCGCGGTCGACCTGATCGACGCGGGTACGGCTCGCGTCGCCCACGTCGACGAGGGCACCGATGAGGTCGTCGTCGACGAGCGCGCCAAGCGGGCGATCCTGCTCGGCTTCAAAGTGCTCGAGATGGTCCCCTCGGAGGTCGGCGACTTCCGCTACCACGACCGCATCCCGCTGAAGACCCGCCTCGACGGCGTACGCGTCGTGCCCGGCGCGATCGCCCGCTGGGGCTCCTACCTGGCGCCCGGCGTCGTGCTGATGCCGTCCTTCACCAACATCGGCGCCTACGTCGACTCGGGCACGATGGTCGACACGTGGGCGACGGTCGGTTCGTGCGCGCAGGTCGGCAAGAACGTCCACCTCTCCGGCGGCGTCGGCATCGGCGGTGTCCTGGAGCCGCCCAACGCCCGGCCGGTGGTGATCGAGGACGAGGCCATGATCGGCAGCCGCTCGATGATCGTCGAGGGCGCGCGCGTCGGCAAGGGCGCGGTCGTCGGGTCGGGTACGAACCTGTCCGCGTCGATGCCGGTCATCGACGTGGAGACGGGGGAGGAGCTCGGCCGTGGCCGCATCCCGGACTGGTGCGTCGCGGTTGGTGGCACCCGGCTCAAGGAGTTCCCCGGCGGCACGTTCGGCATGCCCGCGGTCCTGATCATCCGGCGCCTGGAGCCCGGCGCCCGTCACGACAAGTCCAAGCTCAACGACATCCTGCGCGACCACGGCATCAGCGCCTGACGTGTGAGGGGTCCCCGGGAGCGGGGTGGGGGACCCCTCACACAGTGTGGGGATCAGGGAGTGTTGTCGGCCAGAGCGAGCAGTCGTGCGGCGGTGCCGTTGAAGGTGTCCTGGTCACCCGGGAAGGTGCCGCTGTCGGCGTACTGCCAGATGGTGTAGGTGCCATAGCCCGCCGGCACCGCGCCGGCCGAGCTGGAGTACCTCGCGATCCAGAACGGATCGTTCGCGGCGAAGGTCGCGTCCGAGTCGCCGGTGCAGCTCGTCCACCAGTCGAGCGTGGAGTAGATCACCGCCCAGCGGCCCGTCTTGGCGTGGTACTCGTTCACGAAGGCGTGGATCCAGCTGCGCATCGACGCCTGGCTGAGGCCGTAGCAGGTCGCGCCGTACGGGTTGTACTCGATGTCGAGCGCGCCGGGCAGCGTGTGGTGGTCGGCCGACCAGCCGCCGCCGTGGGCGGCGAAGTAGTCCGCCTGTGCGGCGCCGCCCGAGGTGTTCGGCGTCGCGAAGTGGTAGGCCCCGCGGATGAGACCGGCGTTGTACGAGCCGACGTACTGCTGGCTGAAGTACGGGTTCGTGTACGACGTGCCCTCGGTGGCCTTGACGTAGGCGAACTTCGCGCCGTTGTTCTTGACCGTGGTCCAGTCGACGTTGCCCTGGTAGCTGGCGACGTCGAGGCCCGGGAGGCCGGCGACGGCCGGTGCGACGAGGTTCGAGCTCGCGCGGCCGGCCAGGCCTGAGCCCATGTGGTCCTGGTCGGGATGGGTGATCGGGTCGGGCGCCGCGCCGGCGGCGGGGGCGAAGGCGGCGCCGGCCAGTGCGAGCACCGTGGCGGCGGTGCTCAGGCGGCGGATGATGTGGTGGGCGGGGGCCACGGTTCCTCCTGGAATCGGGATCGCGGGGGCGTGTCTCAGGAGTGTTCGCGCGGGCCGACGGCGGGGCCGTGGTCGCCGGAACGGACGGGGGCCGGCAGATCGGTCCGTACGTACGGGGTGGTGCGCTCGGCGGTGAGCGAGGCCCCGAGAGCGTTCGCGACATCGTTGCGCAGCTTGGGGAGCTGGGCGTACAGCGCGTCGCCGGGGCACTGGGTGTCGACGTAGTCACGGTGGCCGACGATCGAGGCGTGCGGGTCGAGGCCGTAGTCGTCGCAGAGCCAGGCGAGGGTCTTGACCAGGGCGTTCCACAGCGCGGTCGGAGGGAGCACGGAGATGTAGGTGCCCTCGTTCTCGATACCGAGGGTGTGGCCGTTGTTGTTGGCCGTCTGGGCGCCCATGACGTTGGCGCCCTTGCCGATGGCCTCGATCGAGCGGTTGCGGCCCTCCATGACGTAACCGCCGCGGCTGATGGTCAGCTGCTGGCCGGTGTCGCTCCAGCCGTTCGTGTCCATGTGGAGGTCCTGGCAGTCACGGGACAGCTGGAAGGCGTGCGTCAGCGAGTAGTCCGTGGAGTTGGGAAAGGCCATGTGGTGGACGACGAGGTGGTCGGGCGCGGCGATGATCTGCGCCGGCGACGTGGGGGGCCGGGCGCCCCATTCCGCCCGGGTGTAGACGTGGGGTGCGGCGGCGGCGTGTGCCGACCGCGAGCGGGTGAGATCGGCCGCGCCGATGAGCGCGGCTCCGCCCGCGATTGCGGCCGCGCGCGAGATGAAATCGCGCCGGCCGAAGGCCGATGTGTCGGGCATTGCGGAGGACTCCCTGCGGTCGAAGGTGGTTTCCGCTCCCGACTGGTAAATATCCTACGTAGTAACTTAGATAAAGGTGGAAAATTCTCCTAACGTTCGGGGTCTCCGTTGGCACATCGGTAAGTCGGCGCAGGTCAGAACTGTCGTCAAGGGCGGCACCGCTGGTGGGTGGTTGGCCGGATCCGGGCACGGTCGGCGTAGGCTCTGGGCCCATGCGGCTTGATCTGACCCAGGACGTGGCGGCCCTGACGGCGGCCATCGTGGACATCGAATCTGTCAGCGGCAACGAGAAGGCACTGGCCGACGCGGTCGAGGAGGCGCTGCGCGCACTGCCTCACCTGACCGTCTCGCGCGACGGCGACACGGTGATCGCGCGGACCACGCAGGGACGCGGCGAGCGCGTCGTGATCGCCGGCCACCTCGACACGGTTCCGGTCAACCGGAACCTCCCGTCACGGGTCGAGGGCGACCGCCTGTACGGCTGCGGCACCGGCGACATGAAGGCCGGCGTCGCCGTCCAGCTCAAGCTCGCCACACTGCCCGAGACCAACCGCGACGTGACGTACTTCTTCTACGAGTGTGAAGAGGTCGAGGAGGCACGCAACGGGCTCAAGCGCATCGGCGACACCCGGCCCGAGCTGCTGGAGGCCGACTTCGCGGTGCTGATGGAGCCGTCGGGCGGGATCATCGAGGGCGGCTGCCAGGGCACCATCCGGATCGACGTGAGGGTGCCCGGTGAGCGTGCGCACAGTGCCCGGTCCTGGATGGGGTCGAACGCCATCCACAACGCCGGCGTGGTGCTGGACATCCTGCGGTCGTACGAGCCGAGCCAGCCGGTCGTCGACGGCCTGGAGTTCCGTGAGGGGCTCAACGCGGTCTTCATCGACGGTGGTGTGGCCGGGAACGTCATTCCCGATGAATGCGTCGTCACCATCAATTACCGGTTCGCGCCGGACAAGTCGCTCGCCGACGCGGAGAAGTATCTGCGGGAGGTCTTCGACGGCTACGAGGTGACCGTGGTCGACGGCGCTCCCGGGGCGCGTCCCGGCCTGACGCATCCGGCCGCGGCGGCGTTCGTCGAGGCCATCGGGGGCGAGACGCCCGCGCGGGCGAAGCTGGGCTGGACGGACGTCGCGCGGTTCTCCGCGCTCGGCATCCCTGCGGTCAACTTCGGGCCGGGCGAGCCCAGCCTGTCGCACACGCGTGAGGAGTACGTCGAGATCCCGCGGATCTTCGCCGGTGAGGAGCGGATGCGGGCCTGGCTCACGGCCTGACTTGACTTCGAGCGCACTCCAAGAGCGAGAGTGATTCCATGACGCAGGCAGTGAACGAGGCACTCACGATCGCGGAGGCGGCCGAACGCTCCGGCGTCTCCACGCACACCCTCCGCTACTACGAGCGCATCGGCGCACTGCGTGAGCCTCCCGAGCGCGCCCCCAGCGGCCACCGCCGCTACACCGAGCGCGACCTGAGCTGGATCGAGCTCCTGACCCGCCTGCGCGCCACCGGCATGCCGATCGCGACGATGCTCCGCTACACCGAACTCGCGCGAGAGGGCACCTCCACCGCCGCCGAGCGCAAGGCGCTCCTGCTGGCCCACCGTGCCGAGGTTGCGGCCCGCGTTGACCAGCTCCGCCACGACCTCGAAATGATCGACTACAAGATCAACGCCTACGACAAGATCGAACGCGAACGCATCGGCTGCCCCGACCTTCGTTAGGACGTTCCGGCCGGTGATGCCGGTGATGCCGGTGATGCCGGTGATGCCGGTGATGCGAGTGGTGCCGGTGTGTTACGGGTGTGTGGTGGTGCCGGTGTTGCCGGGAGTGCCGGTGGTGCGGGTGTGTTGCGATGGTGCACGTGGTGCACGTGGTGCACGTGGTGCACGTGGCATACGCGGCATACATGTCGCGGCACACGTGGCACACGTGGCACACGTGGCACACGTGGTGCACGTGGTGCACGTGGTGCACGTGGTGCACGTGGTGCACGTGGTGCACGTGGTGCACGTGGTGCACGTGGTGCACGTGGTGCACGTGGTGCACGTGGTGCACGTGGTGCACGTGGTGCACGTGGTGCACGTGGTGCACGTGGTGCACGTGGCACACGTGGTGCACGTGGTCACGTGGCACACGTGGTGCACGTGGTGCACGTGGTGCACGTGGTGCACGTGGTGAGGGTGGTGCACGTGGTGAGGGTGGTGCACGTGGTGAGGGTGGTGCACGTGGTGAGAGTGGCGCACGCGGTGCACGTGGCGCACGTGGCGCACGTGGTGAGGGTGGTCCACGCGGTGAGGGTGGTGCACGCGGTGAGGGTGGTGCACGCGGTCCACGCGGTGCGGGTGGTCCGCGCGGTGCGGGTGATGCGGGTGGTGCTGGGAGCCCGGGTGGTGTGGGTGACGCCAGGGGTGCGGGTGGTGCCGGGGGTTGGTGCGCAGTGTCCAGGGTGCGTGGTGTCAGGGGTGCGACGGAGCAGGGTGGTGTGGGCTTTGTCCGTCGAAGTCGGCGTGACCTGCCGGGCTCTGGGTGTCCGGGGTTTCGCGGGTTCGTGGCGGGTCGGCCGGAGTGGTCGGGACGGGGTACGGCAGGTGGCGTACCCGTTGCGCGCGTGAGGTGGGAGGTAAACGGCTTGCGTGGCTGGTTACGGTTATGGGCATGCAACCTGATCAGGCGCCGCGTAGGAGGCGGCAGGGGCCTGCGACGCTTCGCGGCAAGGCGATCCCCTCGACAACCACCGACCAGCGGCTTCTCGACTCCCGTGGGCCCTCGGACTGGGTGCACACCGACCCCTGGCGCGTGCTGCGCATCCAGGCGGAGTTCGTGGAGGGGTTCGGGCTCCTGGCCGACCTGCCGCACGCGGTGAGCATCTTCGGGTCCGCGCGTACCAAGCCGGACAGTGAGGAGTACGTCCTGGCGGAGCGGATCGGGGAGGCACTGGCGCGGGCCGGGTACACCGTGATCACCGGGGGCGGTCCGGGGATCATGGAGGCCGCGAACCGCGGTGCCGGCTCGACCGGTGGGGTCTCTGTCGGGCTCGGCATCGAGCTGCCCTTCGAACAGAGCCTGAACGACTACGTCGACATCGGCATCGAGTTCCGCTACTTCTTCGTCCGCAAGACGATGTTCGTGAAGTACTCCCAGGCCTTCGTGGTGCTGCCGGGCGGTTTCGGCACCCTCGACGAGCTGTTCGAGGCGATCACCCTCGTCCAGACCGGGAAGATCACGCGGTTTCCGATCGTGCTGGTCGGCAGCGACTTCTGGGGTGGCCTGCTCGACTGGGTCAAAAACCAGATGCTGCCCGCGGGCAAGATCTCACAGGAGGACCTGGAGCTCGTCCACGTCACCGATGATCCGGACGAGGTGGTCGACATCGTCACGCGTGCCCACGAGACGCAGGCGCGCCTCCTGGAGGAGCGCGCCGCACAGGACGAGCTCTTCCGCGAGGGAGGGAACGGCTCCTGATGCGGATCTGTGTCTTCTGCTCCTCCAGCGGCCGCATCGACCGTCGCTACCTCGACCTCGCCGAAGAGGCCGGCGCCGAGCTGGCCCGCCGCGGGCACACCCTCGTCAGCGGTGGTGCGACCGTCTCGTGTATGGGCGCCGTCGCGCGCGCCGCGCGTGAGGGCGGCGCGCACACGATCGGCGTCATCCCACGGGCGCTGGTCGAGATCGAGATCGCCGACGACGACGCGGAGCTGGTCGTTACCGACGACATGCGCTCGCGCAAGGCCGAGATGGACCGGCGGTCCGACGCGTTCCTGGTGCTGCCGGGCGGGCTCGGCACGCTCGAGGAGCTGTTCGAGATCTGGACCTCACGCGTCCTCGGCATGCACGACAAGCCGATCGCGATCCTCGACCCGTACGGCCTGTACGAACCGCTCGGCGAGCTGATGAAGCATCTGCTGGAGGAGGGGTTCGCCCGGCCGCACATCTTCGACGCCGTCGGCTGGACCGGCTCGGTCACCGAGGCGTTCGAGCACCTGGAGCGGTCTCCGGTACGCCTGGAGCCGACCGCCGAGGACTACATCGAGTCCGAACCCTGAGCGGAGCCGGGGTGCCGGCACGTCCGCGGCTGATCAGGCAAGGCCGCGGCGTGCCACGGCCGGCGCCCGCGTCCCCCTGATCGAGGCGATCATGTCGAGCACCTGCCGGGTGCCGTGGACATCGCCGGTAAGGAAGACGCGCGCGCCGAGCCAGGCGTGGACCGCCAGCATGGCCTGCACCGGCTCGTCCGTGAGTACGGCCACCCCGGCCTCTGCCAGCCGGGAGACCGCGCCGGGATCGCCGGCCATGACGAGCACCCCGCTCGGGCGTACGCCCACGGCGCGATCCGGTGCGGAACAGGCGAGCGCGGCGCCGGTCGCCGCGGCGACCGGCGCGAAGGCGTCGCCCATGAGCAGGTCCGCGCCCGCGCGTTCGCACGCGATGGCCTCGGCGGCCGAAGCGGGCGCCACGGCGATCGCCGGCCAGGCGTTGTGGGCGCAGAACCGTTCGATCATCGGCGGATCGGGCGGAACCAGGGCGATGTCGGTGCCCTCCACCACTCCGTCCGTCATGATGGCGAACTCTCCGGAGCCGAACGTACGGCCCGCGAGATGCAACTCCATGCCGCCGATCGTGGCACAGACCTCGGTGCCGGCATGCCGCATGGCGACCGGCCCACGCCGGTCGGCGATCTCCGGCGCGCAGTTGTGGCACGATCGGATTACCGGAGGTACAGAGGGGAGCTCGACCTTGCTCGTCTTCATCACCGTGGCCCTGGCCGCCGTGGCCGTGCTGGCCGCGATCGTCGTCGTGGCCGTGGGCGGCGGCGGAGAGCTCTCCACGGAGCACCCCGACCACCCACCGCTCGCCCTGCCCGGGCGGCGCGCCATCGGCGGCACGGACGCCGTGCTGCTGCGCCTGCCACTGGGCCTGTGGGGTTACCACAAGCAGATCACCGACGAGGCGCTCGAGCGCTTCGCCTACGAGCTCACCGAGCGCGACACCCGCATCGCCGTCCTCGAGCAGGAGCTCGCCGAGGCGCGGCAGGGCACGGACGGCGACTCCTGGAACCGGCGCCGCGCGCTGCCCGCGGGCCGGGGTGACATGCCCGTCATGGGCCAGGAGCCCTTCGCGACCCGTACGGATTGGGACCCCGCGCCGCGAGAGCTGCCCGCCGGGCGCGAGGACCCCTTCGTCACCCGTACGGACGGCATCCCCACGAGTGGCGCCTTCACGAGCGGTGAACCGGCCGAGGCCGAAGCCGACCACGCCCCGCCGACCGATCCGTGGCTGACGATCTCCGACGTCCACGAAGAGAAGACCGAGGCCAAAGCCGAAGAGGAGACCGAGGCCAAGGCCGAGAACGAGGTCGACGCCGAGGACACTCACGCGGCGCGTAAGGACGATGCCGAGTGAGCCGCGTGGCCGTGCACGCCGCGGTCGACGTCGAGGCCACGGCCGAGCGGGTGTGGGAGGTGCTCGTCGACTGGTCACGGCATGGCGAGTGGGTGCCGTTCACCCATGCCGAGGGCGGTGCCGCCGAGGGCGCGAGCGTCAAGGCGTGGACCGGAGTCGGCACGGTTGGCTTTCTCGACACCATGGTGATCTCGGACTGGGAGCCGCCGACCCGCGTCGCCGTACGCCACACGGGCCGGCTGGTCCGCGGCGAAGGCCGCTTCGACCTGCTGGACCTGCCCGGAGGGCGGTGCCGCGTCACCTGGTCGGAGCTCGTCGATCTGCCCCTGGGCCCGGCCGGCCGCGCCGGTTGGGTCGCGGTGGGACCGTTCACCCGGCTCATGCTCCGAACGGCGCTCCGCCGGCTCGCTAAACTGTTCGAATGACGACGATCGGTGCTGACGGGCTGGTGCGGTGCCCCTGGGGTGTCTCCACGCCCGAATACATCGCCTACCACGACGAGGAGTGGGGCCGGCCGGTCCGCGACGACCGCGGGCTCTACGAACGCCTGAGCCTGGAGGCGTTCCAGTCGGGGTTGTCGTGGCTGACGATCCTGCGCAAGCGTCCGGGGTTCCGGCAGGCGTTCGACGACTTCGACATGGACAAGGTCGCGGCCTACGGCCCGGCCGAGGTCGAGCGGCTGCTCGCCGACGCCTCCATCGTGCGAAACCGCCGCAAGATCGATGCCACCATCGCGAACGCACGGGCGTCGCTCGACCTGCCCGGCGGTCTCGCCGCCCTGATCTGGAAGTACGCCGACCCGGACGCCCCGGCGCCCAGGACCGGTGCCGACGTGCCGGCCACGACCCCCGGCTCCAAGGCGCTGGCCAAGGAGCTCAAGGGCCACGGCTTCCGGCACGTCGGCCCCACGACCGTCTACGCCCTGATGCAGGCGTGCGGTCTGGTCGACGATCACCTCCAGGAGTGCCATCGCCGCGGCGCCTACACCGCGGGTTGATCGTTCACGGCCAGGGTCTCGTGCGTTCCGGAGTGGACGTCAGACCCGTGTGTGCGAATACACGAAGCCGAGACGAGTCTCGGCCGATCTCCCGTTGGTTTGCGGCGAGATCGACTTTTTGGTTCTCGTGTTTCGGGCAACGCTCAACGTGATTTCCACGCAGTTCTCTCCTGCATGGCCGCTGTGACTACTCTTGCGCCAGCGGGCATTCATTTCGGGTTCCCCTATGTGGTATTGATACCGAATTTCTCGCCGCGGCTGTCGCTCGAATGGCCCACCGCCGCCGCTTTTTTGACAGTGGTTGGCAGAGTCGCTCACGTTCTCTCCCTAATTGGCCGATGGTCTCGCCGGCCTGTGACATGGTTTGTAGGCAGCCCAAGACGCGAGGGGCTGTTCGCGTCTCACATTTGCCGCCAGGTCATGTGTCCACCGTCCGCGGTTATTCGTGAAGGCCATGTCTTACCTTCGACGAGGCGCGTGACGGAGAATCCCCCTGTGTGCAGCGTACGCATGACTCGATGTCACGAGCGAGTAATTTCTCGATTCATCCGTTTGCGTCGCGTCCAAAAAGTGTGCGGGCCGTTTCCGCATTAGCGTTGATCGTTGGCCCGCTTGAGATCACCGCCTTGTTCGCGAGTGGACGCGGATGGAGTTCCGCACGGTGCCTTTCCATGGCCCGGCGCCGGGTGCGGACGGCTCACGCGTGGGCACGGCCCGGCGGACACGCCGCCCGGTGCACCCCTCGCGGGTGATCGAACGCCGGCGCGTGTCCCCGAATATCGGTCGCCGCCGGCGCCTTCGCGATGGCCGCAAGCGGCCGGGAGAAGTTCGCGACGTGGGGATCTACGCGAGCCGGCGCAGAGCGCCCGGCGTGATCGGGTGAACCTGCTCGGGAATGTCGTGGAAGCGAACATGGGCCTTCCCGCGGCCGAGTTTGACGACCACGCCCCGTCCGAAGGCCAGTTCCATCGGTCCGTCGAAACCGGTGCTCGCCCGCACGTCGTCCCCGATACGCAGGCTTGTCCCGGCACAGTCGACGATGCCCTTGGCGGGCTTGCTCTCGATGCGTCTTTCCTTGGTGCCGCCCGCCGCGCGGGTGTACTTGACCGCGACGGCTATGGCGAGCGCAGCCGCGATGAAGAACGCCGCCCAGGCAAAGAGGCCGATGATCGCCGAGATCACCAGGTAGACGGCGATGACGGCACCGATCGCGCCGGCGGCCATCAGTGCCGTTCGTGCTGTCATGGGTCGGAGAGTAACCAACCGACTCCCGTGTACGACCTCTTCTGTCCGGTTGAGGTCGCCGTGTCAACCTGGCGGCGTCTCACGCATCGGACGCTTCCGCGCGGCCTCCGGCGCGCGAATCCGCTCGGTATCCGGCCGGTTCGAGCACCTTGGAGCAGGAGAGCGCGAACGCGGCCGGCATCGAGGGCCCGGATTTCCGAATGCCCGCGAACCACATGCGGCCAATAACGATCTTCATCGGCGCACTCGGCCGCGGCGCCGAATGCCGGACAAGGAAGGCGGACGCGCTCTGCCGAAGGGCGGCGCGCTCGGCGGCGTGAACGCTATCGAGCCTCGAAGACGGGCTGCTCCTTCCGCAGGAACGCCTTGGTCGCGTTCTGATGGTCGGTCGTGGCCGCGCAGGACGCCTGCAGCTCCGCCTCCTTCGCGAGGGCACCCCGCAGATCGGTCGCCGAGGCGAACTCCACCGCGGCCTTGACGGCGCCGTACGCCAAGGTCGGGCCGGCGGCGAGCCGGACGGCGAGCTCCCGCGCCGCCGCGTCGAGCTCGTCGGCCGGGACCACGCGGTTCACCAGGCCGAGCTCCAGCGCCTCGGACGCCCGGACCGGCTCGGCGAGCAGCAGGAGCTCGAGTGCCCTGGCGCGGCCGACCAGGCGTTGCAGCGTCCACGACATGCCACTGTCCGGAACGAGCCCGATCCTGGTGAAGGCGGTCGCGAACGATGCCTTCTCCGACGCGATCCGCAGGTCGCAGGCCATGGCGAAGGAGAGTCCCGCCCCCGCCGCGACGCCGTTGACCGCGGCGACGACCGGCTTCGGCATGCGGCTGAGGGCCAGCACGATCGGGTCGTAGTGGTGCTCGAGCGTGCCGGCCAGGCCGAGGTCCGCCTCCAGGTTCGCCGCGTGCTCGCGCAGGTCCTGGCCGGCGCAGAACGCGCGTCCCTGGCCGGTCAGGACCACGGCGCGTACGGTGGTGTCATCCCGCGCCCGCTCCACCGCTTCGCGGAGTTCCGTCTTCGTCTCCACGGTCAGTGAGTTCATCGCGTCCGGGCGGGCGAGTGTGATCGTCGCCACACCTTCGGCCAGCTCGTACTGCACGCTCTCCGGCACGTTCGGGCTCCTTCCGTGGGTCACTCCGCGTCACTGCGGACCATCGAGGCAACGATCGACGAACCGAGAGGCCGCGGGCAAGAGCCGCGCCGCCTCCGCGTCGAAGAAACGCGCCGCCTTGCCGCCCGGCCAGTCGTCGGGCAGCAGCGTCGCGGGCAGACCGGGGTCGCGGAACAGGAACTTGCGCCACTCGTGCACCAGCCGGCTGCGTACCGCGAACGCCTGCTCGTCGGTCGGTTCGGTGCACGTGGACAGGAGCTCCTCGGCGTCGCCGAGCCAGCGTTCGTACGCACGGGCCAGCCCGTCCAGATCCCACGCGCGCGCCACGAGACCGTGTGCGTCACCGTCGTAACGGGAGGCGAATCGTTCCGCACGCACCCCTTCGACCTCGAACAACGCCTCCAGCTCGGCGGACGGACGCGGGCTGAGCCACGTCGTGTCATCCAGCGGTGCGTACCCCAGGTAGCCGAGACCGGCACGCAGTCTCTCGCGCCGCGCACGGTCAGGAATATGCTGGATAACGAGCAAATGCCAACTTCCGTCCCAGACGTCGGGAGCGTCCCGATAGATCCGTCGTCCAGCCTCGTCGAGGCGGCGTACGGCCTTGGCCGTCAACGCGTAGCCGCGGCCCTGAGGCAGCCGCACCGGCGACAGCCAGCCCTGCCGGACCATCCGCGAAACGGCGGTGCGCGTGGCCGGGGCGGCGATGTCCAAGGCCGCCAGCAGTCTTACGAGAGAGGCGATCGGAGCGCTTCTCCCTCGGGTCCGAAGGTGGTCACCGTAGAGGTCGAAGAGGGCAGAGCGGGCATTCATAGAACTCCAGTCTGACGATCTCCGAGCTGATCGTTACCACTTAGCGTCCCGAAAACGGGATAATGGTCCACCACAGTTGACGTTGATGCGGCAGGCGGGTCAGCGGCCAAGGAAGCCCGGCGGCCCCACGCGGCCCTAGGCAGGAAGGGGATGCACGCATGGCGGCGATGAAGCCGCGGACAGGCGATGGTCCGCTCGAAGTTACCAAGGAGGGGCGCGGAATCGTCATGCGTGTCCCGCTCGAAGGTGGCGGGCGGCTCGTTGTCGAACTGTCGGCAGATGAGGCAGGCGAGCTCGGGGACGCTTTGAAGGGTGTCGTCGGCTAGGACGTGACGCCTGGATCGGGCGCACCCGTTCGGCCGGCTTGAATTAGCGAGCGAGGCCCCGGCTGATGCCGGGGCCTCGCTGTTCATTGGGAGAGGTACGTGCCACTACAGACCCAGCTCCGCGCTCTCGACGAGACGATCCGCGACGCCGCGACGGCGGCCGAGGCCGTCGCGGTTCCGGTACGGTCCGGCCCCGAGATCGACCCGGCGTACGCCGACGGCCTCGCCGGCATCTTCGCGCTGGGAGCGGCCGACCTGCTCGCGCACGAGGACGCGAAGGGCGAGCCCGGCGAGGTCGTCAGGGCACCGTTCCGTCTGGGTGACGGCATCACCGAGATGCTGCTCTTCGGAGTCGGTGACGGCTCGCCGTCCGCGCTGCGCAGGGCGGGCGCCACCGTCGCACGGCAGGTCAGAGGCCGCGGGAAGGTCATCGCGTGCGCTCCGTCCGCGGCGAGTGAGGACGCCCTCGCCGCGTTCGCGGAGGGGCTGCTGCTGGCCTCCTACGACTTCCGTGTCGGCGGGCCGGCCAAGCGGCCGGGCGCCGAGACGATCAGTGTGGTCGCCTCCGCGCAGGCCGCGCTCGAACGCGGCATCACGGTGGCGCGCGCGGTCGCGCTCGCCCGTGACCTCACCAACACCACCTCGCTGGAGAAGTGCCCGCAGTGGCTGGCCGAACAGGCCGAGGCGCTCGCCGAGGACGCGGGGCTGACCGTACGGGTACGCGACGAGAAAGCGCTCGCCGCGGGCGGCTTCGGCGGCATCCTCGCCGTGGGCTCGGGCTCGTCCCGGCCGCCTCGCCTGATCGAGCTGACGTACGAGCCGGAGGGCGCGCGAGAGCAGGGTCGTGCCGCGGGCGCGCGGGAAGAACACCTGGTCCTGGTCGGCAAGGGCATCACCTTCGACTCGGGTGGCCTGTCCCTGAAGTCGAACGAGGGCATGAAGACGATGAAGACCGACATGGCGGGCGGTGCCGTCGTGATCGGCGTCATGAGCGCCCTGCGGGCGCTCGGGGTACCCGTCAAGGTCACCGGGCTGGTCGCGGCGGCCGAGAACATGCCCTCCGGCTCGGCGATGCGCCCCGGTGACGTCATCCGGCACTACAGCGGCACCACCTCGGAGGTGCTCAACACCGACGCCGAGGGGCGTCTGGTCCTCGCCGACGCCCTCGCGTACGCGGACGCCGAGCTGGACCCGGGCACGGTCGTCGACATCGCCACCCTCACCGGTGCGGCCAAGATCGCGCTCGGGATGCGGCACGCCGCGCTGTACTCCACCGACGACACGCTCGCCGGGGACCTCACGGCCGCGGGGGAGACGAGTGGCGAGGCCGTCTGGCGGATGCCGCTGGTCGAGGAGTACCGCCAGGCCATCGACTCGGAGGTCGCGGACCTCGCCAACATCGGCCGCGGCGGCTTCGGCGCCGGCTCCATCGTGGCCGCGCTCTTCCTGCGGGAGTTCGCGGGGGACCGCGCGTGGGCCCATCTGGACGTCGCCGGTCCCGCGCGTGCCACCTCCGACGACGGCGCGATCACCAAGGGGGCCACCGGCTACGGCGTACGCCTCCTGCTGAACTGGCTGACCTCGAAAGACGGAGCGAGCCGCTGACGGCTCTCCGTCAGCGCAGATCCGCGGTGTGCAGTTCGTGGCGGCGGGCCTCGGCGAGGATCTCCTCCACGCCGGGGTCCCAGCCACCCGAGACGTCGATCGCCCAGTCCGCGGTCGCGACGCCCGGAAGGTCCTGAAGGCCCAGCGCGAGGAGTTCGGCGCTCGGCTGAGCGGGTCCCGCGCCCTCCTGAGTGGGCAGGAACGCCAGGTGGTCGGCGAGGCCACGGCGGCCGCGCGGGACCGGGCTGCTCCAGAGCACGACGGCGGCCAGGTCGGCCCAGCGTACGGACCGGTCGCGGGTACGCGGCCAGGGCCAGGGCGCCGGCAGGCGTACCCCCTCCTCGTCCAGCTCGAGCACCGGCCGGCCGCCCACGAGCCGCCCGGCCGCCGTCAGGAGCCCGGCCGTGCACAGCGTGATGCCGGCCACGCCGATGACGAGATAGAGGACCGCGCCCAGACCCGGCAGGGCCGGCACGGCGGTCGCCGCGAAGATCACTGAGAACGCGAGAAGGACGAGGGCGCACCCCACGGGCCGTGCGTCACCCGGGGAGGGTCGCCGGCGTACTCTCATGCACCCTTCACCGCGGCGAGGAGTCCGTCCCCGACCGGGATGAGCATCGGCGTCAGCCGGTCGTCCTCGCGGACGAGGCGGCCGAGCTCGCGGACCGCGACGGTGTCCGGCGTGCGGTTGGTCGGATCGGCCACCTTGTCGCCCAGCAGCGCGTTGTCGAACGCCACCACGCCGCCGGGGCGCAGCAGGCGCAGGGCCTCGGGCAGGTAGTCGGGGTACTCCCGCTTGAGCGCGTCGCAGAAGACCAGGTCGTACGCGCCGTCGGTGAGGCGTGGCAGGACGTCCAGCGCGCGGCCGGTGATCAGCCGGGCACGTGAGGTCGGGAAGCCGGCCTCGGCGTACGCCTCGCGGGCCAGCCGCTGGTTTTCCGGCTCGACGTCGACGCTCGTCAGCACGCCGTTGGTCTGCATGCCGCGCAGCAGCCAGATGCCGGACACGCCGCATCCGGAGCCGATCTCGACGACCGTACGCGCGCTGATGGCGGTGGCGAGGAAGCGCAGTGCGGCGCCGCCGCCCGCGCCGATCGGCGTGGCGCCCACGTCCTCGCCGCGCTGACGCGCGTTGCGCAGCGCCTCGTCCTCGGGGAGGTATTGCTCCACGTAGGCCAGAGTGGCCTTCACCGTGTCAATGACTTCCTCCTCGGAGAGCATGAGCCTGCGAGGTCAAAGACTACTGCGGCGGGGGAACTCCACCGCCTACCGTCACGTTCTTCAGTGGGGCCACGGCAGCCGGTAGGCGGAAAGGAAGAAACGGGGCAGTATGGCGGTGGCAGAACTCTTGCGTGAGAGGGGAGCGACGGTGCGGGACGCCGGCATCGCCTGGACACCCCCGACGTGGGAAGAGATCGTGCGCGAGCATTCCGGCCGCGTCTACCGCCTCGCCTTCCGTCTCACCGGCAATCCGCACGACGCCGAGGACCTCACTCAGGAGGTCTTCGTCCGCGTGTTCCGGTCGCTCGCCAACTACCAGCCCGGCACCTTCGAGGGGTGGCTGCACCGCATCACCACCAACCTCTTCCTCGACCAGGCGCGGCGCCGTCAGCGGATCCGTTTCGAAAACCTCGCCGAAGACGCCGCGGAGCGCCTGCGCGGCCACGAGCCCACGCCCGCGCAGGCCTACGACGACAAAAAGCTCGACGCCGACGTCCAGGCGGCGCTCGACGGCCTCGCGCCGGACTACCGCGCGGTCGTCGTGCTGTGCGACATCGAGGGACTGTCCTATGAGGAGATCGCCGCGACGGTCGGCGTGAAGCTCGGCACGGTCCGCAGCCGGATCCACCGGGGCCGGGCACAGCTGCGCGCCGCGCTCGAACACCGCGGGCCCCGCCGCCGCACGGCGACGGGGACGGCAGAGGCTTCGGGGGAGGCCGTATGACAGAGCGGAGCGAGCGAATCACCAGGCACTGCACCTTGGTCATGCGGCCGGCGGAGGAGGTCTCATGGCCCATCTAGGGGAGCGGCTCACGGCGCTGGTCGACGGCGAGCTGGGCCACGACGAGCGTGACAGGGCCCTGATGCACCTGGCGGCCTGTGACGCGTGCCGCGCCGAGGCCGACGTGCTGCGCGCCCTCAAGCGGCGGCTCCGCGCCATGGGGGACATGCTCCCGGCCGACAGCCTGCTCGGCCGTCTCCAGGCCATGGGCGAGCCGGGTGACCCGCTGCCACCGGTCGTCCGCAGGCTGCCCGGTCAGGGCCGGGTCCCGGGCGCCGTCCGGTCCACGCGGCCGCGTGACACGCGTCCCGCCGGCAACCGCCCGGGCCGGGCCGCCGCGACGCGCCGCCGGTTGCCCCGCGGGCGCTACCTGGTCGCCGGCGCCGCGACCCTGGCCGTGCTCGGCATCGGCTCGGCGGCCTTCGCCGCCGGTTCGGAGCCGCGTTCCCTGCCGCGCGTGGCGCCCTCGATCGAGCAGTTCGCGGTCGAGCACGCACTCACCTCAGGCGACGTTCCTCTCACCGACCCCAAGGCCAGCAGCCCGTGACGGACCGGATCTCACGCAACACGTGGATGGCAGGAGGCCTCGCCGCCGCGCTGCTCGTCCTGTGGTTCGTGACCACCGGCGACACCGCGAGCGCGGCCCGGCTGAAGTCCGATCCGGAGGCGCTGCAGCAACTGCGCAACGCCGAGAGCGCCGCGCGTACGACCTCGTACGAGGGCACGCAGTTCATCACGGCCTGGAGCCGCAGCGGGACGGGGACCACGTCGCTGGTCAAGGTCGTCCACGTTCCGGGTGACGGCACCCACATCAACGTCCAGAGCACGACGGCCGCCCAGGGCGGTCAGATGTTCGAGGCCGACGACTCACAGCACACCGGCGGCCTCACCGGGTACACGCCGAAGATGCTCGAGCTCCTCGCGCGCAACTACGCGGTCGTCCGTGCGGGGCAGGGCGACGTGTCGGGCCGCCCCACCCTCGTCATCGAGGCACGGCGCGCCGACGGCACCGCGGCGGGCCGGTTCCACATCGACCGGCAGACGGGTCTGATGCTCCGCCGCGAGCTGCTCGACCAGCAGGGCCGCGAGGTCAACCTCACGGTCTTCACCGAGATCCGGTCGTCCGTACCCAGGGCCAGGTTCGTGACCGCGTCCGCGTCGCGCACGATCGAGGCGCCGTGGGCGCATCAGCTGGTCGGCGCCGACCTGGGCTCGCTGCGTTACCACGGCTGGCCGGTGCATTCCGGGCTGCCCGACGGGCTCAGCCTGTACGACGCGCGGCAGCTCGACGGCAACGGCCCGGTCGTGCACCTCAGCTACTCCGACGGCCTGTCGGTGGTCTCGGTCTTCGTACAGCGCGGCACGCTGGACGCCAAGAGCGTCGCGGGCTGGCGCAGGGCGACGAGGGGCGGCCGCACGGTCTACCTGCGCGACACCGTGCAGCAGCGGGCGATGTGGGCCAGCAGGGGCTATGTGTTCACCGTCCTCGCCGACGCGCCGCCGTCGGTCATGGACAGCGCGGTGGCCGCGCTGCCCCACGGCGAGACCGGTTTCTGGGGACGCCTGGGACGCGGACTGGACCGGATCACGTCGTGGGCCAACCCATTTGACTGATCTGCGGAGATCCCGTTGGCTGGTCCCTCGGAACGATTCGTCCCCGGGGGATGAAGCCGTGAGCCGCCAGGTTTCACCGCCAAGGTCGCTTATGCTCGCCACATACCTCGTTCGTCATTGTGGGGCGACAACGACAGGTCCATGCGCGGTCGGCAAGGAGTCAGTTCATGACGGAAGACAGCCGCGCGCCCGGGGGTCCACCGCAGGACGACCGGCGCACGCGAGAGCCCGAGGCGGGGAGCGCGGCGGCCCCCCAGAACTCCACGGACCAGCCGTTCGCCTCGGGTCCGCCGCAGGGCATGGCGCCGCCTGACCCGGGACAGCGCTCCCCGTACGGCGCGCCGCCGCGCAGCGACGTACCCGTTCATCCGCCGCGGCCGGCGTTCACGCCGCACAACTACGAGCAGCCCTACGACCAGCGCCATCGTCCCCCGGCGCCTCCGTACGGCGGCTGGAACACCCAGCAGCGGCCCATGGGCGGTGGCGGTTATCCCGGCGGACCCCCGAACTGGGCACCCGTTCCCTCCGTCGAGCCTTACCAGCGCAGAGGGCCCTCGACAGGCGTCTTCCTGATCGTCGCCGTCGTCGTCGCGCTGCTGGCCGGTGCGCTCGGTGCCGGCATCGGTGTGATGGCGAGCGGCGACCGTACCGGCTCGGTCGACCTGGGCGGCGGCTCCTCCACCTCGACCGGCGACAAGAACCGCGACCCCGGCTCGATCGCCGGCATCGCCCAGCGGCTGGTGCCCAGCGTCGTGATGATCAAGGTGCAGAACGGCACCGAGGGCGGCGCCGGCACCGGGTTCATCGTGCACGGCGGCTACATCGTGACCAACAACCACGTGGTCGCCCCCGCGGTCAGCGGCGGCAACATGCAGGTCGTCTTCAACGACGGCAAGACGACCACCGCGACCATCGTGGGGCACGACCCGACCTCGGACATCGCCGTGATCAAGCCGGGCACTCTCGGCGGCCGTAAGGCTCTGACGCTCGGCAACTCCGACGGCCTCGCGGTCGGTGACCCCGTCATCGCCATCGGGTCGCCCCTCGGCCTGGCCGGCACCGTCACGACCGGCATCGTCAGCGCCCTCAACCGGCCCGTGAGCACCAGCGGGGAGGGCGGCGAGTCCGCCTTCATCAACGCCGTACAGACCGACGCGGCGATCAACCCCGGCAACTCCGGCGGCCCGCTTGTGAACGCCAAGGGCGAGGTCATCGGGGTGAACTCCGCGATCGCCACCCTGGGCAGCCAGACGCTCGGCAGCGACAAGCAGCAGAGTGGGAGCATCGGCCTGGGCTTCGCCATCCCCAGCAACCAGGTCAAGAAGGTCGCCGAGCAGCTGATCAGCGGCGGCAAGGCCACGCACGCGGTGATCGGCGCCTGCATCGACATGACCTACCAGGGCGGCGGTGCCCGCATCGCCACCGACGGGGGATCCCAGACCTGCAAGGGCGGCACGATCGTGCCGGGCGGCCCCGCCCAGAAGGCCGGGCTGAAGGCCGGCGACATCATCACCTCCTTCGACAACAAGCCCATCAGCGGGTCGGATGAGCTGATCATGGCCATCCGCGCCAAGTCACCGGGCGAGCGGGTCCTGATCGCCTACACCCGCGGCGCGCAGAAGCTGACCACCCAGCTCACACTGGGTTCGGGCAACTGATCGGCCCGCGCCGCCGACCTCCGCCGAGACGCGAGGTCGGCGGCGCGGTTAAGCTGACATCGGCGGTCCCGGCAAAGGGACCGCGGGCCATCAGGTGGAGGACCGGTGTTCGACGTAGGACTCGGTGAGGCACTGCTCCTCGTTGTGCTCGCCTTGGTCATCTTCGGCCCCGACCAGTTGCCGAAGGTCGCCTCACAGGCAGGCCGGGCGCTGCGGCAGCTGCGGACCATGGCCAACAGCGCGAAGGAAGATCTGCGCGACGGTCTCGGCCCGGAGTTCGCCGACTTCGACGTCGCCGACCTCAGCCCGCGGCGGTTCGTCCGCAAGCACCTGCTCGACGATCTGGACGACTTCGACCAGGAGTCGGCCATGGCCGAGGAGCCCCTGTTGCCGTTCGGTGAGCGGCCGCCGTACGACCCCGAGGCCACCTAGCCCGATCTTGGCCGGACGCGTCAGCGCGCGGGCGGCGGAGCGCGGTAGACCCGGATCCAGTCGACCTGCATCGTGATCTTCTGCGGCGTCTCCGACGTGCGGTGGAAGCCGTTCCGCATCTCGTTCCGTAGGTACAGCTGCATCATGGACTGCTTCGGGACGAAGGACCCGTTGTAGGTCCACGTCTTCTTACCGTCCATCCAGAACGTGACGTGGTCGGGCAGCCAGTCGACGGCCACGGTGTGCCACTTGGTGAAGTCGGCATGCGTGGTCCGCTGGACCTGCTGGTCGTCCCGGCCGTGGTGGATGAACAGGCCACCGCTGTGCCGGTTGGCCGACAGGATCTCGGCGAAGTCGATCTCGGCGAACTCCGGATCGCCCATGTGCACCGGCCACAGGAACGCCGTGGCGGAGTAACCGGCGCCCGGGTCGGACCGCATGCGGGCCTCCCAGCGGCCGTACGTCTGGGAGAAACGGGAGATGACCCCCGCCCCCTGGTCCTTGCCGCCGTAGATCCCGCCGACGAGCATGAGCTTGCCGTCCGAGACGTGGGTGCCGGCGGCGACGCCGCGGTGGGTGGAGGCGTCCGGTGCCTCGTAGACCTGCCATTTGTTCGCGTCGAGCTGTGTGCCCCCGAAGTCGTCCGAGAGGATCGGCGTCCCCCAGGTCTTCGACGCTCCGCTCGGTGCCTTGCCCTGACCGCCGCCGCTCTGCGTCACCCGTGACGAGTGATGGCTACAGCCGCCCGCCGCGACCGCCAGCGCGATGGCGACCGCGGTCCCCCGTATGACCCCGTCGAATGCCATACGCTCCACGAAATCATGCTCGGGCCGCGCGTCAAGCGGAAACACGCCCTTGGATTGGTCAACCGCGATTCGGACTGAGGCCAAGCTGGCGGCCGCGCAGGCTCTTGGCCCGCCCGGAGATCTTGTCGGCGATGCTGCGGAGCTCCTTCGAGGCGGGCGCGTCGGGAGCGTCCAGGACGATCGGGTTGCCCTCGTCGCCGCCTTCGCGCAGGCGCACGTCGATCGGCACCTGGCCGAGCAGTGGCACGGACGTCCCGAGGGTACGGGTGAGCGCGTCGGCCACGGTCTGGCCACCGCCGGAGCCGAACACGTCGACCGGCTCGCCGCAGTGCGGGCAGGGCAGGTAGGACATGTTCTCGATCACGCCGGCGACCGTCTGATGGGTCTGCGCCGAGATCGCGCCCGCGCGCTCGGCCACCTCCGCGGCGGCCTGCTGCGGTGTGGTCACGACGAGGATCTCCGCGGACGGCAGGAGCTGTGCCACCGAGATGGCGATGTCGCCGGTGCCGGGCGGCAGGTCCATCAGCAGCACGTCGAGGTCGCCCCAGTAGACGTCCGCGAGGAACTGCTGGAGCGCGCGGTGCAGCATCGGCCCGCGCCAGACGACCGGGGAGTTGCCCTCGGTGAACATGCCGATCGAGATGACCTTCACGCCGTGAGCGTTGGGCGGCATGATCATCTGCTCGACCTGCGTGGGCCGTCCGGTCACGCCGAGCATGCGCGGGATCGAGTGCCCGTAGATGTCGGCGTCGACGACGCCCACCTTGCGGCCCTGCGCGGCCATCGCGGCGGCCAGGTTGACCGTCACCGAGGACTTGCCGACGCCGCCCTTGCCGCTCGCCACCGCGTACACGCGGGTCAGGGAGTTGGGCTTGGCGAACGGGATCTCCTTGGCGGCCTGGCCGCCACGGAGTTTGGTCTGCAGGGCCTGGCGTTGCTCCTCGCTCATCACGTCGAGGTCGACCTGGACGCCCGCGACGCCGGGCAGCTTGGAGACGGCGGCGGTCACGTCGCGCGTGATCGTGTCGCGCATCGGGCAACCGGCGACGGTCAGGAACACGCCGACGGTGACACTGCCCTCGGCCGAGACGTCGACGCCCTTGATCATGTCGAGCTCGGTGATGGGACGCCGGATCTCCGGGTCGTTCACCGTAGCTAGCGCCGCGGTCACCTGCTCGATCGTGGGGGAGGCCATGACCCCATGCTATTTGAGCCGCGAAGCACCGGGCCAACTCACGTGCTCCGGCGGCGTGGATGTCGCCAAGGTCACCCGTCCCGGCGGCGGCCCTCCAGGTCTTTCAGCAGGTGCTGGAGCTCGTCGCGGATCCAGTCACGTGTGGCGACCTCGCTCATCGCCATGCGCAGGCTGGCGACCTCCCGGGTCAGATACTCGGTGTCGGAGACGCTGCGCTCGTCCCGCGCCCGGTCGCCCTCGTACTGCACCCGGTCCCGGTCGTCCTGGCGGTTCTGGGCCAGCAGGATCAACGGCGCGGCGTACGACGCCTGAAGCGACAGGATGAGGGTCAGGAAGATGAACGGGTACGGGTCGAACCTCCAGGTCATGGGCGCGAGCACGTTCCAGGCGAACCACACGAGGACGAACCCCGTCATGTAGACGAGGAACCTCGCGGTACCGAGGAAGCGCGCGATGCGCTCGGAGAACACCCCGAACGCCTCGGGGTCGTAGTACAGCCGCGGCACCAGGCGGATCTCCCGCGGCTGGTCGAGGCGCCCCAGGCGGCGCTGGTCGCGCACCCGGTCCAGGCCAGTGCTCATCGGTTCCTCTTTCGGGTGCTCAGTTCGGCCGCTCGCCGTTCTGTGCCGCCTGGGCGGCCTCGGCGTTACGCAGTGCCTCTTCCTCTTCGTCCAGGTCCACGTCCGTGTCCATGACGTTCTCGCGCCAGTCGTCGGGCAGCAGGTGGTCGAGCACGTCATCGACGGTCACCGCGCCGAGCAGCCGTCCGTTCACGTCCACGATCGGCACGGACACCAGGTTGTAGGTGGCCAGGTAGTTGGACACCGTCTCGAGGGGCAGCTCCGGCCGCAGCGGGTCCAGCTCCGTGTCGCAGATCGCGCTGACGAGAGTGGGCGGCGGCTCACGCAGTAGCCGCTGGAAGTGGACCGTGCCGAGGTAGCGGCCGGTCGGCGTCTCGGTCGGCGGGCGGCAGACGTACACCTGCGCGGCCAGCGCGGGGTTGAGATCGGGATTGCGGATCTGGGCGAGGGCCTCGGCGACGGTGGCGTCCGGTGAGACGATCACCGGCTCGGTCGTCATCATGCCGCCCGCGGTGTTGTCGGCGTAGCTGAGCAGCCGGCGCAGCGGCGCGGCGTCCTCGGGCTGCATCAGCGCCAGCAGCTGCTCACGCTGCTCCAGCGGCAGCTCACCGAGCAGGTCGGCCGCGTCGTCGGGTCCCATCTCCTCCAGGACGTCCGCGGCCCGGTCGGCGTCCAGCTTGCCGAGGATCTCCACCTGGTCGTCCTCGGGCAGCTCCTCGAGGACGTCGGCCAGCCGCCGGTCGTCGAGCGCTGCGGCCACCTCGCCGCGGCGTTTCGCCGACAGCTCGTGCACGACGTTCGCCAGGTCGGGTGCGCGCATCCGCTCGAACGCCGCGATGAGGCTGGCCGCGCCCTGCCCGTCCTCGACCACGCCGAGGCCGTTGATCGCGCCCCAGCCGACCACGAACGTCTCACCGCGCCGCCGGCGCAGGCCCAGCCGGGTGCCCGCGCTCCGGCCTCCGGCCGTCCACCGGTGTGCGTGCGCGGAGGGGCTCACGCCCGTGCGGCGCACGGCCACCTTGGTGACGAGCCAGTCGCTGCTGCGGCTCTGTTCCATGCCGAGGTCGATCACGATGACGTGCTCTCCGCCGTCGGCGAGCTCCACCCTGCGGTCGAGCATCTCGCCGAGGGCCAGGGTCTCGGAGCTGCGCTTCTCGAACCGGCGCATGTTGATCCGGCCGTCGAAGATCACGGCCCCGGCGTCGATATTGGTCACGCGGGTGATCGGCAGAAACACGCGGCGGTGCGGCGGAACCTCGACGACGAGTCCGAGCACTCTGGGTGGCCGTGGGTGTTGTCGGATCACGACGACGACGTCGCGCACCCGGCCGATCTGGTCTCCCGCCGGGTCGAAGACGGCGATCCCGGCCAGGCGCGCAACGAACACCCGCGATGGCGTTGCGGTCATGCTCGAAGGCTATCGAGCCGCGTGCTCCCAATCGGTAAAGCGTGATCTATACCGGTGCAGCCACCAGATGACACGATGGGGTGAACGACGTGATCGAGGGGCACATGAGCGAGCGAGACCGGCCGGAGGGCGGCGACGGCACCACGGCGTTCGAGGCCTGCCGCGGTCTGCTCTTCTCGGTGGCCTACCGGATGCTGGGCACGGTCGCGGACGCCGAGGACATCGTCCAGGACGCGTGGCTGCGCTGGTCGGGCGCGGACCGCTCGAGCGTGAAGGATCCCCGGGCGTACCTGGTCCGCATCGTGACCAACACCGCGATCGACCGCCTGCGCTCGGCGCAGGTGCGGCGCGAGACCTACGTCGGCCCCTGGCTGCCCGAGCCCGTGCTGACCTCGCCCGACGTCGCGGAGGACGTCGAGCTGGCCGAGTCGGTGTCGCTGGCGATGCTGGTGGTGCTGGAGACGCTTTCGCCGCTCGAACGCGCGGTGTTCGTGCTGCGGGAGGTGTTCGGCTTCTCGCACGCCGAGATCGCTGCCACGCTCGACCGCTCCGAGGTGAGCGTCCGGCAGGTCGCCCGCCGGGCCCGGCAGCACGTCGCCGAGCGGCGTTCACGGTTCTCCGCGGACCGGTCCGAACAGCGCCGGGTGACGGAGGAGTTCCTGTCCGCGACCGTGAGCGGTGACTTCGAACGGCTGCTGGGCGTGCTGGCTCCCGACGTCGTGCTGATCTCGGACGGAGGCGGCAAGCGCACGGCGGCCCGCCGCCCGATCGAGGGGGCCGAGAAGGTCGCACGTTTCATGGCCGGGATCGGGCGGCGCTCGTACGACGGTGTCTCGATCGAGGACATGACGGCCGAGGTCATCGATGTGAACGGCGTGCCCGGAGTGGTCATCCGCGGCGGCGGCATGGTCCTCACCGCGATGGCGGCCGAGGTCGCCGACGGCCTGGTCCAGACCCTGCACTTGGTGGCCAACCCGGACAAACTGCACGCGGTGACCGAGCGTCGCGAGGTCCCTCTCGGCCGCTGACCGCGCCCCGTACGGAGTGTGCGGTGTTCAGCGATCGGGCCGGCGGCGCCGGCCGCCGATCATGAAGGGGGCTCGGCCGGTGGTCGTGGCCGGGCTGGGCACCGGCCGTACGCCCGTGTAGTCCTCGGGCAGGCTGCCCGGCGCCTCGGGCACCTCACCGGTCGGGGTGAGACGGATGATGTAGGCCTCCTCGGCCCACCGCTCGGTCTGGTGTTCACCGTCGGGGGCGTTAAGGCGTGACTTGGCGAGGGGCGGGACGACCGCCTCCCACTCGTCCGAACCGGGCTCGACCTGGGCGACGGCGGCGATCCAGGACACCAGGCGTGCGCCCTTGTCCTTGCTGCGGACCGTCACGGTGATCCGTTCGGCCTCCGGCAGGCCGGGCAGGGGCTGCTCGATACCGCCGGTCACGACGTACGCCGCGCCCCGCGCGGTCCCGTCCTCGCCGCCCTCGGTCACATGCCAGATGTGCCAGGCCGCACGCGGATAGGGCAGGCCGGGCAGTGACAGCCAGATCAGGCCCGACTTCTTGGTGGCCTCGGTGACCAGCGCCGCGATGTCCACGCCCGCAGTCTCCCACGTACGGCCGGGGGCAGGCGCGCCCGATAGCATCCCGATCATGGCGACGACGCGTTCCCGGCGGACCACGCTCGCGGTGCCGGCCAGCAACCCGAGGTTCATCGACAAGGCGCAGGGGCTGCCGGCGGACGAGTTCTTCCTGGACCTGGAGGACGCGGTCGCGCCGCAGGCCAAGGAGGCGGCCCGCGCCAACGTCGTCGCCGCCCTGAACGACGGGGACTGGGGCGACCGGGTCCGGGTCGTACGGGTCAATGACGTGACGACGCGCTTCGCGTACCGGGACGTGATCGACGTCGTCGAGGGCGCCGGCGCACACCTGGACTGCCTCATGCTGCCCAAGGTGAGCTCGCCCGACCACGTGGTCTGGCTCGACCTGCTGCTGAGCCAGATCGAGCAGGCGGCTGGGCTGCCGGTGGGCCGGATCGGCATCGAGGCGCAGATCGAGGACGCGCGGGGCCTCACCCGCGTCGACGAGATCGCGGCCTCGTCACCGCGTCTCGAGGCGCTCGTGTTCGGGCCGGGCGACCTGATGGCCTCGATCAACATGAGGACGCTGGTGGTGGGGGAGCAGCCGCCCGGATACACCGAGGGCGACGCCTATCACTACATCCTCATGCGCATCCTGCTCGCCGCACGCGCGAACGACCTGCAGGCGATCGACGGGCCCTACTTCAACGTCCGCGACGTGGACGCCTTCACCCGCGCGGCCGAGCGCAGCGCCGCGCTGGGCTTCGACGGCAAGTGGGTGCTCCATCCCGCGCAGATCGAGGCGGGCAACGACGTCTACTCGCCGGCGCAGGACGCCTACGACCATGCCGAGCTGATCCTCGACGCCTACGACCACGCCACGCGCGTGGAGGGCCGCGGCGCGGCCATGCTGGGCGACGAGATGATCGACGAGGCCTCACGGAAGATGGCCCTGGTGGTCGCCGCCAAGGGACGCGCGGCCGGGATGCGGCGGACCAAGACGTTCGAGCCGTCCGCCTGATCGTGCCTCCGATCAGCGGAAACCTTGACGTCCCACCGAGGAGGGGCGACTGTGAGTAACCATGAGGACGGCGCCCACATGCCCGCGGTGTCGCGGGACTCTCATACCGCCCAGCGTCTGGACGAGCGCATGGCTCTGCCCCGAGCACGGCGAGGTCGGTCCCCTTCTTCCGCCCTGGCGTCCCTGCCGCGAGGCGCTCGAGGTCGTACGCTCGCGGGCCCGCGTGCCGGTCTGGGTGCCGTGGCCGCTGCCTCCCGGCTGGCTCGTGACCGGCTTCGCCGAGGTCGGCGACGACCGCTCCGGAGCGCTTGCCGTCGCCGTGGCCCTGTCCGGTCCCTCGCCGCTCGGCGGGCCGGCCGACCTCATGATCGTCGCGGAGGAGCCCGGGATCGGCCTCGGTTCCTCCTATGCCGGGCTGCCCGGCCCCGACCCGGGCCACGGGTTCGGCGTCTGCGTCCCGAACGCCAAGCTCGTGATCGACGGTCATCCCGTCTCGATGTGGGCCGTGGGATGCGACGTCGCCGCCGCGTACGCGGGGGAGGCGCTCGCGAACTGGATCTGGGCGGTGCTGTGGCCCGGCTCGGCGGGCGTCCTCATGCTTGAGAAGCTCAACCTCCACGACCTGCGCGAAAACGCCCTCGACCTGCCGTACGGAGCGCTCTGCCCGCGGCTGGAGACGTGATCGGTTGCTCATCGACCTGCACTGCCACAGTTCCGCCTCCGATGGCACCCAGCCCCCCGCCGACGTCGTAGGCCGCGCCCATGCTGCGGGCGTCGGCGTTCTCGCCCTGACCGACCACGACACGGTCGCGGGCCACGCCGAGGCCGCGGGCGCGCTGCCGCCGGGCATGACGCTCGTACGCGGCATGGAGCTCTCGTGCCGGCTGCACGACCACAGCCTCCACCTGCTCGCGTACCTGTTCGACGCGAGGGAGCCGGAGCTCGCGGCCGAGCGGGAGCGCATCCGCGACGACCGTGCGCACCGGGCACGCGGCATGGTCGAGCGGCTGAGCGAGCTGGGTGCGCCCGTCACCTGGGAGCAGGTCGCGCGGATCACCGGTGAGTCCGTTCCCGGCCGGCCGCACATCGCGCGTGCCCTCGTCGAGGCCGGTGTCGTGGCGAGTGTGGAGGAGGCGTTCACGCCCGAGTGGATCGGAGCCGGCGGCCGCGCGTACGTCGACCGGTACGCCCTCGACCCGGTGCGTGCGGTCCGGCTCGTACGCGCGGCGGGCGGGGTGCCGGTGCTCGCCCATCCGCGAGCGGCGCGGCGCGGGTACTCCGTCGCCGACGATGACATCGCCGAGCTGGCCGGCGCGGGGCTCGCCGGGATCGAGGCCGACCACCCGGACCACGCCGCTCCCGACCGGGACGCGCTGCGGGTGCTGGCGGCGGGGCTGGGGATGTTCGTCACGGGGGCGAGCGATGACCACGGCGAGCTGACCGGTCACCGCCTGGGCGCCGAGACCACGTCGGAGGACGCGTACGACGCCTTGCGGTCCGCGGCCACCGGCGCGGCCCCGGACGTCAGGCGATGACGTCGCGGACGAGCATCATCCCGGCGAGCGTGGCGAACAGCAGCGCGGACAGGGCGGTGAACACGCTCTGACCCCGGCGGCCGACCAGGTGGCCGGAGCGCGCGACGGCGAAGGCGATGACGGCCTCCAGCCCGGACGCGACGCAGAACCACGTCACCGTGAACACCGCCAGCCCGGGCCGGCCCGCCACATGCTGGGCGCGCAGCATCGTCGGCGTCCCCGTCGCCAGCCAGAACGTCCATGACAGCGGGTTGACGAGGTTGGCCGTCACGCCCTTCCAGAACGCCCAGCCACGCGTCTGGAGGCCCTGTCCCTCGCGCCACAGCCGCAACGCGTCGCGTACGGCCTGCGCGGCGAGGTAGGTGAAGAAGACGGCTCCCACCAGGCCGACCCAGAACACCGCACGTGCCACGGCGCCGATCACCCAGGCGAAGACCAGGGCGGGCAGGAGCAGGATCACGTCCGCGGTCGCGGAGCCGAGGATGACGCGGAGGGCCGCGCCGAGACCGCGCGTCGCGGCCTCGCCGAGGATGGTGACGAAGACCGGGCCGACGGACAGGGCGGCGCCCGCGCCGAGGAGGACGCCGAGCCAGAGGATCTCAGCCATCGCGGGTCCCGGCCTGCCGCCTCTTGGTCACGCTGGTCAGCGGTTGTACGGCGTGGAAACCCCCGGCCTTGAGGCCGGGGGAAAACCGCCGCTCCCTCTGCTGACCGAAGCCAGAAGACAATTCGGGTGATTGGCGGCGGGATCCCAGACGGTGCGGCAGCAGGCGCTGCGAGACCTCGCCCAGGCCATGGCTGATTTCTTTGCTGGAACGCACCGAGGTCCGACGTGGCGTGAAGCCGGTAGGCGTGAGGGTTTTCGGATCGTCGGCCGCCGTGGCCGACAGTGGGACGCACGCCGTCTGTCTCGCAGGACGGGTGAGGTGAGGATCCCGAAGGTGGGCTGGGTGAGGTTCCGCTGGTCCCGCGCCATCACGGGAGAGACAAAATCGTTCCGGGTGACCCGAGATCGAGCGGGGCGCCGGCATGTCGCGTTCGCAGCGATCCCGCCGCCGGTGGACGGCCCGGGTACGGGTGAGGTCGTGGGGGTGGATCGTGGTGTGGCCGTCTCGGCCGCGCTGTCGACCGGCGAGGTGCTGTCCGCCCCTGGCCTGCGGGAGACCGAGGGCAAGCGTCTGCTGCGGCTGCGGCTGCGGCTGCGGCGCAGGCCGGCTCGGGCGAGACGCGGGTCGAACCGCAAGCAGCGCGTGAAGGCCGCGATCGGCCGGTCGAAGGCCCGTGAGAGTGATCGGCGCGGCACCATCGACGCGCCAGGTAGGAATGTGCGGGCCAAGGCCGGGCCGAACCGGTCCGTTCACGCGGCCGGCCGGGGCCTGCTCGTGGCCCGGCCGCGGGACAAGGCGCCGGGGCGGGTGGAGAAGGTCGATCCCGCGTTCACGTCCCAGATCTGTCACGCCTGCGGGTACTGCGACCCGGGAAACCGTGAGAGCCAAGCGGTTTTTCGCTGTCGCGCCCGCGCGCGTGCCGATCACGCGGATGTGAACGCAGCCAAGAACATCGCGGCAGGACGTGCCGTGACCGCGCGGGGAGGCCGACCGCTGGGCGGGCCTGTGAACCGCGAACCTCAACCTGTTTTCTCCTCAGCGTAGGGGACCGGGTTGTAATCCCCCGCCCATCAGGCGGAGGAGGACGTCAACGTGGCACGATGCTAGAAAGCCGGTGTTTCGTGAGTGTGCCCGGCATCGGGGCATGGCCGGGCCGGAGGAGAGGCGGCAGGCATGGGCGGGGAGCTCTGGACGGCGGTCGACGACTACTTCGACGGGGCGCTGGTGCCCTCCGACCCCGCGCTGGACGCGGCACTGGAGGCGACCGAGGCGGCCGGGCTGCCGATGATCGGTGTCGCTCCGAACCAGGGCAAGATGCTCCAGCTCCTGGCCCGCCTGCAGGGCGCGCGCCGCATCCTGGAGATCGGCACGCTGGGTGGCTACAGCACGATCTGGCTGGCCAGGGCGCTGCCCGCCGGCGGCCGCCTGATCACCCTCGAGGTCGACCCGAAGCACGCCGAGGTGGCCCGCCGCAACGTCGACCGTGCCGATCTCGGCGACGTCGTCGAACTCCGCCTCGGCCCGGCCCTGGAGACGCTGCCGAAGCTCGCCGCCGAAGGCCTCGGGCCGTTCGACCTGATCTTCATCGACGCCGACAAGCCCAGTAACGCCGACTACTTCGTCTGGGCGCTCGAACTCTCCCGTCCCGGCACTCTGATCATCGTCGACAACGTGGTCCGCAGCGGCGAGGTCGTCGACCCGGACAACGACGACCCGCGGACGCTGGGCGTCCATCGCCTCAACGCCGTGATCGCGGCCGAGCCGCGGGTCAGTGCCACGGCGGTGCAGACGGTGGGACGCAAGGGACACGACGGGTTCGTGCTGGCGCTGGTGAACGACGACCTGTAGGCACCACGCCCGGTTCGGCGGTGATGGGGCAACCCGCGTCGGTGCCGCCGCGTCCAACGGTTGTGAGCGTCGCGCTCGTCGACCGGAGGCCCTGATGCCGGACATCTCGCCCCTGCAGCCGGAGGATCCGGCGCGCTTGGGCCCGTACACGCTGATCGGCCGGCTCGGCCACGGCGGTTACGGTGTGGTCTACCTCGCCGAGACCGCGGACGCCGAGCGCGTGGCCGTCAAGCTGCTGCGGACCGCTCTGGCCGAGGCGGGCGGCGAACGCGACCGATTCGCGCGGGAGGCGGCCGCCGCCAAGCAGGTGGCACGCTTCTGCACCGCCCAGGTGCTCGACGCCGACATCGCCGGCGACCAGCCGTACATCGTCAGCGAGTACGTCCCAGGACCGTCGCTGCAGGCTCTCGTGGCCGAACGCGGGCCGATCGAGGGCGGGGCGCTGGACCGGCTGGCCATCGGCACCGCCACCGCGCTGGTCGCCATCCACCAGGCCGGGGTGGTGCACCGCGATCTCAAGCCGCCGAACGTCCTGATCGGCCCCGACGGCCCCCGCGTGATCGACTTCGGCATCGCGCGGATGACGGACCGCGCGGCCACGCTCACGGGGCACACGCTCGGCACCCCGGCGTACATGGCGCCCGAACAGGTGTCGGGCGGCGAGGCCACGCCGGCGACCGATGTGTTCGCGTGGGGCGCGACGCTGGCCTTCGCCGCCAACGGCACGCCGCCCTTCGGCCGCGACTCCATCGGTGTGCTCGCCTACCGGATCGTGAACGAGCCGCCGGAGCTCGGAGCCCTGACGGACGGTCTTCGCGACCTGGTCGCCGAGTGCCTCGAAAAGGACCCGGCCCGGCGGCCGTCCGCGAGCGTGCTCCTGATGCGCCTGCTCGGCCACTCCACGGTCCCCGGCGGAGAGCAGGCGCAGACGATCCTGGCCGAGGGGGTCACGGCGGCCGCGGACCTGCCGCCGACCCTCCCGGCCTCGCACGTGCCCGTGCCGGTGGGCGCGGCCCGGCCGGCGGTGGCGTCGCGGAAGAAAAGCCGGAACTGGGCGCCGGCGGTGATCGGCGCGGCCGGGGCGCTCGCGCTGGCCGGAGCGGCGATCATCGCCGTGGTCGCGTTCGGCGGCGACGACCGGTCGCCGGTGCCCGGGCCGACCAGGACCGTCTACACGGGCTCGACCGGCCGGCAGCGTCAGAGCACCCCGCCGGGGGCGGGCAGGTCCTCGCCCTCGGACGTACACCCGGCACCACAGCCGGTGCTCCTCGTCGAGCCGTCGGGTTGCGACCTCGGCACCACCGGCCTCAGCTGCACCGTGACGCTCACGGGATCCGGCGCGACGGTCCACTGGATGGCGACCGCCGCCGATCCGCTCTCCCTGAGCCCGTCGAGCGGCACTCTGGAGCCCGGTGACACCGACACGGTCACGATCACCCTGCACCCGCCGTCGCCGCGGGTGAGCGGGTCGGCCTCGGTGACGTTCACGGGCGGCGGGCACGCTCACGCCGTCCGCGTCACGTGGGAGGGCGAGCCCGCCCCGGACCCCTCGTCGACCTGATGTGCCCCGTGCCCGCGCACCAGACGCCCGGAGTCGGTAGGGTTTCTCATGTGGACGCGCGCATCGAGAAAGTAGTGACGTCGGGCAAGGTCATGCTCGACGACACCGAATACGACATCGAGAGCAACACCTATGTCGTCGGCGACGACGACACGGTCATCGTCATCGACCCGGCGTTCGACGCCGAGGCCATCCTCAAGGCGGTCGGCGAGCGTGAGGTCATGGCCGTCATCTGCACCGACGGCCGCGACGGGCACCTCAGTGCCGTCCTGGAGGTCGCCGAGGCCGACGAGGAGGACCCGGCGCCGATCGCGCTGCACACCCGCGACCGTCTGCTCTGGCGTCAGCACTTCCGCGCCCTCGCGAACGAGAGCGAGGACGCGGAGTTCATGAAGGACCTCACCCCCGACCTCGACATCGAGGACGGCGGTGTGTTCGAGATCGGCGACGCGCAGCTCGAGGTCATGCACACGCCCGGGCACACCCCGGGCAGCATCTGCCTCTACAGCGAGCAGCTCGGCGTGCTGTTCTCCGGCGACACCCTGCACAAGGGCAGGCCGGGCCGGATCGGCGCCGACTACCCCGAGCTCCAAGAACAGCTCAACTCCATCGGAGCGCTGCTCGGTCCGCTGCCCAAGGAGACCCGGGTCCTGCCCGGCCAGGGCGACGAGACCACCGTCGGCGAGGAGGACTCCCAGTGGGAGAGCTGGTTCGCCCTGGCACAGGAGCCCGACGAGTCCTGAGCTGATGGCGATCGAGCAGCTCGGTTTCGAGGGGATGCCGAAACGGCTCTACCCCTGTACGCCCTCGCGGCTCAACACCTGGCTCGACTGTCCCCGCCGCTACCGCATGACCTACCTTGACCGGCCCAAGCCGGACAGGGGCCCGCCGTGGGCGCACAACAGCGTGGGCGCGAGCGTCCACAACGCGCTCGCCGGGTGGTGGCGGCTGCCGGCGACGGACCGCACACCCGAGTCGGCCGGGCGGCTGCTGGAGCGCGGCTGGCTGACGGACGGATTCCGGGACGCGGCCCAGTCCGCGGACTGGCGACAGCGTTCGCGCGCGATGGTCGAGCGCTACGTCGCCGGACTCGACCCGGCCGACGAGCCGGTCGGCGTCGAGCGCACGGTGTCGATGAAGACTCACCTGATCACCGTGCAGGGACGCATCGACCGGCTGGACCGCCGTCACGGTGAGCTGGTCGTGGTCGACTACAAGACCGGCCGCCGCCCCCTCACCAGCGACGACGCGCGCTCGTCTCTTGCGCTGGCGCTGTACGCCGCGGCGTCCGGGCGGATGATGCGCGCCCCGTGCCGCCTGGTCGAGCTGCACCACCTGCCGACCGGCGAGGTCGCGGTCTGGGAGCACACCGAGGACTCTCTCGACCGCCATCTGCGGCGCGCCGAGGACATCGCCGAGGAGTGCGGGCAGGCCGACGAGTGGTACCGCGAGCACATCGCGCCCGGGGCAGCCGCAGGACTGCCGCACGCGGAGTTCGACGCGATGTTCCCACCCCGTACGGGCGTGCTCTGCGGCTGGTGCGACTACGCCCGGCACTGCCCGGAGGGCCGCGCGGCCGCTCCCGCACGCGACCCCTGGGCGGCCCTCCCCGACGAGGTCTAGGGCGTGTCTGACAAATCCCTGTCCTACTGCGCGGCGCCCAGACGACGCCTCGCCGCGTTGTCGTCGGTCGCCGGCCAACACCAGGCCGACTCCCTCCTCCGCCTTGCGACGCGCCGCCTGGACACCGCTCGCTACGAACGCGATTTGTCAGACACGCCCTAGCCTCTCGCGGGCGTACCGGGCCCGTCAGGACGGCGGACGCCCGGCGGTGACGCCCGGGTCCAGGGCCGCGGGGTCATTCCACCTGTTCCATCTGGCGGGACGGCCAGCGGCGTGGGTCGCGCAGGCCGTACAGGCCTCGGCTCAGGTCGTAGCCCTCGGTCGCGAGCCGCCGGCGTGCGCCGGCGAGCATCTGCCGGGTCGCGGGCTGGAAGGATCTGTCGTGCAGGCCCTCGGGCAGCGAGTTCATCGCCATGCGGAAGGACCGCAGGGCCGCGGTCACCACAGGTTGCGGGATCTCGGGGAGGATGCCGTACATCCGCCGGGCCCAGCCGGGCAGCGAGTAGTAGCAGAGCGCGCCGAACGGCACGTACGCCGGCTTGCCGGGCCGCAGGAAGCGCATCTCGTGCGGCAGCTTGGGCCAGAGCAGGAAGCGTACGGCGGCGCGCGCCTCCGGAGTGACCTTGAGCTCCGGCCGCGCCTCGGCGAAGAACGCCCCCATCTCGGCGACGCTGCCCGGCACGTCCTCCTCGTGCAGCCCGACGTACGTGGCGCTGCGACGCTGCTCGGCGAGGTACCGGTCGGCCTGGCGGTCGCTCAGCCGCAGGCCGGCACGGCGGGCGACCTCGAGATAGGACGACACCTCCGCGCAGTGCACCCACAGCAGCAGCTCCGGATCGTCGACGCGGTGGACACGACCGGTGTCGGGGTCGTTGATCCGTAGTGCCCGGTGGATACCGCGCACCCGGCGTCCGAGCCGGTCGGCCTCCTCGGCGGTGCCCCAGGTCACGACCCCGACGAAGTCGGCGGTGCGCTGCAGCCGGCCGATCGGGTCCTCCTGGAAGGAGGAGTTCTGCCAGACGCCGCGCATCGCGATGGGGTGCAGAGCCTGCAGCATGAGGCCGCGTACTCCGCCGATCCACATCGACCGGTCGATGTGGACCTGCCAGGTGGCACTCTGCGGGGGTTGCAGGGTCGCTTCCATGGCGCCCATCGTAAGTGCGTTCTTACATGAGACGCTATGTGTCTCTTGTCTCAGGTGCGCTCGGCGTCGTTCCAGAAGCTGGTGAGGGCGCTCGCCGTGGTCTCGGGCGCCTCCACGGCGGGCGAGTGCGCGGCCCCGGGGATGACCACCTTCCGCGCACCGAGGCGCTCGGCCATGAAGGCCTGGTCTTCTGGATCCCAGGCGTCGTCGTTCTCCCCGTACAGGACGAGTACGGGCAGGCTCGCCCCGCCGCTGACCTTGGCGAGCTGGTCGACGCGGTCGGCCATGGACAGCAGTTCGTTCGCCATGCTCATCAGGCCGACGGCGGAGTTCATGAACATCCGCCGGCGCAGGAACGCGACGATGTCCGGCGGAACGCCCTTGGCGATCGCCTGGGGCTCCATCCGGGTGGCCCACAGGTGTTCGAGGCCGACCTTGGGCAGCGCGGAGAGCAGGACACGTCCATCGACCTCGCGCCCGCCGCTGATCGCGGCCGGGCCCGAGCTCATCAGGGTGTAGGACTCGATCAGCGTCGGCTCGGTGATCACCGTCTCGCGGGTCACCAGGCCGCCGAAGGAGTGCCCGACTAGGTGGACCGGGTCGCTGAGCGTCTCGATCACCGACGCGATGTCGGCGCCCAGCTCGGTGCAGGTGTACGCCGAGGCGTCGTCGGGCCCCGGCGTTTCGTACTGGCCGCGCATGTCGAGTGCGAGCACGCGCCGGCCCGCGCCGGCGAGAGTCTGCAGGACGGAGATGAAGTCTTCCTTGCTCCCGGTGTAGCCCGGCACCAGGAGCGCCGGGCCGCGTTCGGAGATCCCGGATCCGGGCAGCGCCTCGAGCGCGGCGAAGGTGCCGCGCGAAGTTTCGATGTCCGTCCGGCGAACCCCGGGGGGCAGAGTAAGAAACTGGGGCGTACTCACTGGCAGGAGCTTACTTGCCGCTGTCGAAGCGACACCAGCTTAGGGGCTTTGCCGGTTAACGCCCCTCGTCGGAGGACGTACTCTTTGACCATGACGGTCGCCGTCTCAGCGCACAAGGGCGGGTCGGAAGACGCGCCACCGGCCACTTCGGAGGCGTACGAGACCGCGCTCACCACGGGCGCGGAGTACGTCGAGTTCGACATCCGGCGCACCCGCGACGGTGATCTCGTGGTCTTCCATGACCCGCAGATCGCCGGCCGGCCGATCGCCGGGCTGACCTACGAGGAGCTCTGCACCGCCACCGGGCACCGGGTCCCGCTGGTGCGCGAGGTGATGAAGCTGATCGCCGGAAGGGCGGTCGGCCATCTCGACCTCAAGGAGACCGGGTACGAGCACGAGGTCGTCAAGCTGGCGCTCGAACTCCTGGGTCCCGGCAACTTCGTCGCCACCACGCTCGTGGACTCCTCCATCCGGCGGATCAAGGACAGCTATCCGGAGGTCACCACGGCGCTCTCGCTCGGCCGTGACCTGCGGGAGGTGGCCCGGCTGCTGCGCCTGCCCGCACGGGCACGCGAGCTGTACCCCCTCGGGCGCATGCGTGCCTGCGGTGCCGACTGGCTCGCCGTACACCGGAGGCTGGCGCGGGCGAACGTCCTGCGCCTCTGCGGCCGGTTCGGCATCCCCGCGATGGTCTGGACGGTCAACGGGGAGCCTCAGCTGCGGCAGTTCCTCGCCGACCCCCGGGTGACCGTGCTGATCACGGACCGCCCCCGCTATGCGCTGAGCCTGCGTACCTGAGTCGCGAGGGGCCCGTCCCCGGGACATGAGAAAGGGGCGCGGTCCGTCACCACGCCCCTTGTCACGTCCGGTCAGGCTTACCTGCGCGCTCCACCACTGCGGGTGCGGCGCCTGCGCCTGGTGTTGGACTGCGTCGGCTCGACCGGGTACTCCGCCTCTTCTTCGGCGGCAGGGTCGGCCGGCGGTGCCATGAACGCCACGACCGGGACACCGGCAGGAGTCACCGATGTCGGTGCTTCTCGCCGGACCGGCTGCGGAGCCGCCTGCGTGTCGGCGGTCGTGTCGGTGTCGATGTCGGTCTTGGTGTCGGGTTCGACTTCGGCGTCGAGGTGGGTGTCGGCGGCGCGTGGCGCGCGTCGCCTTGCCGGGCGAGTCTGCTCGGGCGCCTCGGTGACGGCCTCGGTGGTCGTCTCAGCGGTCGTCTCGGCGGCGCGTGAGGTGCGCCGGCGGGCCGGGGCCGCCTTCTCGACCGTCTCGTCCGGAGCCGCGGTCGTGACCGCGTCTACGGCCGTGTCAACGGCCGGAGCCGCGTCCATGGTCGCGTCGGCGTCGTCGAGCGGCTGCCCGCCCCGGGTGCGCTGCCGCGTGCGGTTGCGCTTGCGAGGCTGGCGTTCAGGCTCACGCTCGCGTTCGCGCTCACGTGGTGCCTCCGTACGGTGCGGTGAGCGGTTACGGCCCGTCTCGCCGATGTCCTCGACCTCCTCGGCCTCCAGCCCGGCGCGGTCACGCTGGGCCTTCGGGAGGGTGCCGGTGATGTCGGACGGGATGTCGAGCGCCTCGTAGAGGTGCTCGGAGGTGGAGTAGGTCTCCGCCGGCTCGGCGAAGTCCATACCGAGCGCCGCGTTGACGAGCTTCCAGCGCTGGAGGTCCTTCCAGTCGACGAGCGTCACCGAGATGCCCTCTTTGCCCGCGCGGCCCGTACGGCCGATGCGGTGCACGTAGGTGTCGGCGGCGTCGGGGCACTCGTAGTTGATGACGTGGGTCACGTCATCGACGTCGAGACCACGGGCCGCCACATCGGTGGCGACGAGCACGTCGATCTTTCCGGCCCGGAATGCGCGCAGGGCCCGCTCACGCTGGCCCTGGCCGAGGTCACCGTGGACCGCGGCCGCGGCGAAACCGCGCTTGCTCAGGTCTTCGGCGACCCGGTCACAGGCGCGCTTGGTCTGGCAGAACACCATGGTCAGGCCACGGCCACGTGCCTGCAGTACACGGGCGAGCAGCTCGGGCTTGTCCATCTGGTGTGCCTGGAAGACGTGCTGCACGACCTGCGGAGTCGCATCGGACTCCTCATGCGACTCGGCACGTACGTTGGTCGGCCGGGTGAGGTACTTGCGGGACAGCGCGACGATCTCGCCCGGCATGGTCGCCGAGAACAACATCGTCTGCCGCTTCGCGGGCACCCGGTCGACGAGACGCTCGATGTCGGGCAGGAAGCCCAGGTCGAGCATCCGGTCGGCCTCGTCCAGGACGAGGACCTCGACCTGCGACAGGTCGAGATAGCGCTGCTTGACCAGGTCGAGCAGGCGGCCCGGCGTGCCGACCACGGCCTCCACGCCCTCTTTGAGGGCCTGGATCTGTGGTTCGTACGCACGGCCGCCGTACACCGCGAGCACGCGGCTGCCGAGTTTGCCCCCGGCGACGACGAGGTCGGCGGTGACCTGGATGGCCAGCTCGCGGGTCGGCACGATGACCAGGGCCAGCGGCTTCTTTTTCCCGTGCTCGATGCGCTGGAGCAGCGGGATGCCGAAGGCAAGGGTCTTGCCGGTGCCGGTACGAGCCTGGCCGATGATGTCGTGCCCGCTGAGTCCGATGGGCACGGCGAGTGATTGGATCGGGAACGGTTCGATGATGCCCTCGGTCTCGAGGGCAGCTGCAATTTCGGGGATTACTCCCAGATCATGAAATGTCGTCAGGGCCTTCAGCCTCCAGAGTGCGGGGTCCGCTCGGCGCCGCGCATGCACCACGTGGTGGCGCGGCAGGCCATCTCACGGTCGCAAACTCATGCGCCGGCCGCGACAGGGCCTTGATGCACCTGCCGGTCGTCGCATACGGTCGCGCACTCGCGCGGGAGGGACCAGCCGTCAAATTCTTCCTAAGGACGTGACCGGGGGTCGCGCTGTTCAGCGCGCGGTCACATTTCGCCACGCAGTGTAGCGGGGCAGATCGGAAACAGAAAGCCTCCGATGTAAAGGTCTAACACACGTCCGTCCCTTTTCATTCCGGGCGTCCCTCCATGTGACCGGGAGGCCCCGTTCGCCCGTCTGCCCTGCTAGGGCCGTGCGGCGGTCCGGACGCCGTGCCCGGACCACCCGAACCGGCGGCGCGGCTGCCCGATCAGGCCACACACCCCACCGACACACAGCCCGACACCCCCGCACGCAGGGTAGGAAGCCGTCGTGATCACCTGGCCGCTTCCGGCCATGGCCGACCGGGCATGAGATCGCTGGTAGGGCGAGGTCGAGCCCAGGAGCCGACGTTACCGGCGCGACGGGCGTGGCCGATGTTACTGACGGTGACAATGAGCCCGCGAAGCCTTGCGCCGAGCGCCTGGACCGCCTGGCCCACGCGAGCCTGAGAGCAGTGGTGGACTTCTGCGGCGAGCAGGGCGGAGCGCGGCATCAGGTTGTTCCTCGGAAGCGGGGACGGAGGCGGAGGCACGGACGCAGAGGAAGGCAGGGACGGGTGGAGGCAGGGACGGGGTGGAGGCGGGAATGGGGGCGGAGACGAGGACGGGTGCCATGCCGGCGGCCCGCTCCCAAGAACATGGCGCACGCGCCCGGTATGACGACGAGCTCGGCCTGCATACGAGCAGGACCTGTGCGACTTTCATGATCTGCGTGACACATGCGCTACGTGACGCACTGACCCAAGAGGACCGAACATCTTGGCGCGGCTGGCGTGGCTGGCGTGGCTGGCGTGGCTGGCGTGGCTGGCGTGGCTGTTCCCGCGTCTAGCGCTCGATCCCACGAGCCAGCACCTCGTGACCCCGTGACTGTGATCCGCGATCCCGCGCTCTGTGCTCGATCTCGCGACCTCGCCCACCTGCGTTCGACCTCGCGACCCGCGCTCGACCTCGGCCTCGAACTCGAACCGACCTCGCGAGACTCTGCCGAGGTTTCCGTACCGGCCCAAAGCATTACGCCAGCGTGTGGAGTCGGGCGTGGGGTGGTGAGGGCTTGAGTGGACCCCCGACACAGGCGGCCGGCCGGATTGCTCCGGCCGGCCGTTGTCTGTCGCGCGCCGGGGGGAATCCCGGCTGTGAAGACGGGGTCAGAAGACGCGGCGGCGGCGGTAGCCGCCCCAGCGTCCGCCGCCGCTGATCAGTGCGACCACGACCGCGGCGATGATGACCGAGATGACGAACGCGAGGACGCTTCCCACGCCGATCGCGTTGGCGACCACTCCGCCGATGACCGCGCCGACGATCCCGACCAGGATCGTCAGCAGGATGCCCATCGGGTTGCGGCCCGGGATGAGCAGGCGGGCGAGGGCGCCGATCACGGCGCCTATGACGATGAACCAGACCACTGTCATCACCATCGTTGTGACACCTCCTGCCGGCCACCCTCTTCAGCGGCGCGGCTCAGCGGTCTATGCCCCCTGACGAGCAGGTCATTCCGACTAAAACGTGCCAAATCCGACAGAGGGTGCCTCGTCAACGCCGATCTCGACATAGGCGAGCTTCGCGGCGGGTACGACGATCCGGCCGCTCTTGCTGTTGATCGTGAAGACGCCGTCCGCGTCGCTGAGCGCCTCGGACACCGCGCGTTCCACCTCGTCCGCCGACAGGGAGGTCTCCACGACCAGCTCCTTGGGCACGGACTGCACACCGATCCTGACCTGCACGTCGTTCCTCCGTGATCGTCCATCCACTGTGCGCCGACCCAGCGTACGAACCCCCGCATGACCGGCTCATCGGAACTATTGCACGCGTTGCGGGATGCTCAGGTCGTACGCGGGAAAGCGCCGATGCCACGCCAGGACAGGCGGGAGATGAGGTGCTCGGCCCGATCCTGGGAGATCGTGCCGTGCTGCGACAGCCAGTAGCGCGCGCTGACCTCGGCCATGCCGACCAGGCCCATGCCCAGCAGATGCGCCTCGTCGCTGGAGACTCCGGTGTCCTCCTGGATGACCTGGGCGATCATCTCCGCGCACTGCTGGTTGGTGCGGTCGACCCGGGCGCGTACGGGCGCGACGTTGCGCAGGTCGGACTCGAAGACCAGCCGGAACGCCTCGCCCTCGCCGGCCACGAAGTCATAGAAGGCCTCCATGGTCCGCTCGACCCGCAGCTTGTTGTCCGGCGTCGAGGCGAGCGCCTCGCGTACGCGCTGCACGAGGTTTTCGGCGTGCTCGTCCAGCAAGGCCAGGTAGAGCTCGAGCTTGCCGGGAAAGTGCTGGTAGAGCACTGGTTTGCTGACACCGGCACGTTCGGCGATCTCATCCATCGCGGCGGCGTGGTAACCCTGGGCGACGAAGACCTCCTGCGCCGCGCCGAGCAGCTGACGACGGCGTGCCATCCTCGGGAGCCGCGTGCCTCGCGGGCGGGCGTCCGGGGTTGCGGTCACGTGGGTTCTCCGATCAGCTGCTGAGCGGCGCCGGAACGCGAAAGCGCCTGGTTCCCCTCATCCTACGGCTGGGTAACACCGAGCGGCGAGCGACGCCTCACTGATGGTCGTCCTCGTCCGATTGGTCGTCGGGGACCGCGATGTGCTGATCCACGGCGTCTGCCTCGTTCGCCTCGGTGGGTACGGTGTCCGGCCAGCGCTCCGAGGAGTCGTGTACGGGCGTGTGCTGCTCGGCGGCGTCGGCGTCGTTCGCCTCGGCCGGCACCGTGAGCGGCTCGGACCGCTCGTCGTCGTGGGCGTACTGCTCGGCGGCATCGTTCTCGGGAGTCTCGATGCTCAGCTCGATGTCTTGGTCGGACATGCCTTCCCCTCTCAGAGACGCTCGGCCAGCTCGCGCAGAGCCGGTTCGATGGCCTCGCCGTAGGTCGGGAATGCGTGGATTACCTCGGTCAGGATGCTCAGCGGCGTCTCGGCCCGTATGGCCAGCGTGATCTCGCTCATCCACTCTTCAGCGTAGAGGCCGACCGCCGCGGCGCCGACCAGGACGCCCCGTGCGCGGTCGGCGTACAGCTCGACCCGGCCGCGGTCGTCGTTCTCGACCGTCGCCCGCGGGGTGTTCACCAGGTCGTACCCGGCCGCCATGAGCTCCGGCCCGGTGGCCGAGACCGGCGAGACCCCGACGGCGTACGCCGTCGGGGTGGTGTAGACGGCGCGTGGCACGGCGCGGTAGTCGGCCTCGCGGCGTTTGCCGAGCACGTTCGAGACGACCACGCGCCACTGGTAGTTGGCCGCGTGCGTGTACGGCGCGACGCCGGTGACGTCGCCGGCGGCCCAGACGTTCGTCCCGCCGGCGTCGACACCGGAGTCGGTGACGGCGGCCTTGCAGGTGACGTCGACCGCGATGCCCTTTTCGGAGTCGGCCTCGATGCCGAGCCGCTCGAGCCCGAGGTCCGCCACGCGTGGCCGGCGGCCGGCGGCGATGAGGATGCGGTCCGCGTCGATGTGGTTGCCGTCGGACAGGCGCAGGCGCAGACCGGTCTCGGTGCGCTCGGCGCTCGTCGCGCCCACGCCGAGGCGCAGGTCGGCGCCCGTGCGGCGGAGCACGTCGCCGAGCACGTCGCCGATGAACGGCGCCTCCGAGGCCAGCAGCCGGTCCGCCGCCTCGACGAGCGTCACCTGGGTGCCGAAGGCGGCGTAGATCTGGCTGAGCTCACACCCGACCGGGCCTCCGCCGAGGACGATCAACCGGCGGGGCAGCTCGGGGCGCGTCAGCGCCTCGTCGCTGGTCCAGGTGGGGACGTCGCCGATGCCCTCGACGCCGGGCACGACCGGCTCGCTGCCGGTGGCGATCACGAGATCGGTGTAGCCGTACTCGACACCGTCGACCTCGACCACGCCGGGGCGCGCGACGCGGCCGTGGCCGCGTACGACCGTGACGCCGGCCTCGGCCATCTCGGCGGCGGTGGGGGCGTCGTCGAGATGACGGGTCACCTCGTCGCGGCGCGCCACCGCGTGTTCCCAGGTCTCGCCCTGCCGGGCCGAGTGCAGCAGTGACTTGGACGGCATGCACGCGAAATAGGGGCACTCGCCGCCGACCAGGCGCTTTTCCACCAGCGCGACCGAGCGGCCCGCCCGTGCAAGGTCGGCGGCGATGTTCTTGCCCGCGCCGCCACCGAGCACAAGGACGTCGTAGCGCTTGTCCTGTGCGTCCGTCACCTGATCATCCTCCCAATTCGCACGCCCGGGCGTGCGTCAACCCGTGGGCCCCATGTCTCCCCGGTCCACGATTGTGACCTCTGGGATCGGCCCGCCGGACCATCGGACCCAATGGTGACGCACCCGTCGCCATCCTGTACGCGGCCTCGAAGGTTCATGGAAGTCCGGGGTGGAGCTCCAACATCGGCGCTAGGAGGTCCCCGTCCCGCTCGACACGTTCGAGCACGTCATCGGGGCCGAACTCGAGATCGGCGTTGTTCTCGATCTCGTCCCAGGTCACCGGCGTGGAGACGTACGGTTCCGGTGCCGCCCGCAGCGAGTAGGGCGCGACCGTGGTCTTGTGCCGGTTGTTCTGGCTCCAGTCGACGAAGACCTTGCCGTGCCGGAGCTTCTTGTCCATGCGGCTGACGACGAGGTCCTTGTGGTCCTTCTCGAGCCGCCGGGCCGCCTCCTTGGCGTACGCGGAGGTGCGCTCGTCGGAGGTCTCCTCGATCGGGACGTACAGGTGAACGCCCTTGCGGCCGCTCGTCTTCGGGAACGCCTCCAGGCCGTCGTCGTCCAGCAGCTCGTGGAGCAGTACCGCGACGCGGCGTACGTCGTCCATGGCGGCCGGCGCGCCGGGGTCGAGGTCGAAGACCATCAGGTCGGGATCGCGGGCGCCCCCGCGGGGTCCGGTGCGCCACTGGGGGACGTGCAGCTCCAGCGAGGCCAGGTTGGCCGTCCAGACCAGCGTCGGGAGATCGTCGACGATGACGAAGTCGAGCGAGGTACGGCTGCCCCCGGGCGTCGGCAGCTCCACGGTGCGCACCCAGTCCGGCGTGTGCGAGGGGGCGTTCTTCTCAAAGAAGGACTGCCCGTCGACGCCGTCGGGATACCGGAGCCGCGTCGCCGGGCGGCCCTTCAGATGGGGGAGCAGCACGGGGGCGACCCGGGCGTAGTAGTCGATGACCTCGCCCTTGGTGAAGCCGTGCGCGGGGTAGAGGACCTTGTCGAGGTTGGACAGCGTGAGCCGGGTGCCGTCGACCTCGACGCTCGTCTTGGCGCTCACGGAGGCCCCCTCCCCGGCCGGGCCGGTTTCAATCCTGAGCAGGGCCTTTCACCGCAGAACGGTCACGGCTCCCGGTGGACCTCCCGTGGCGGGATCTCCGGACGGAGGCCGCGCCAGGAGGCGTGCAGGAGCATCCCGTCTCTCGTCCACCGCGAGAACTCCACCTCGCCGGTGAGCGAGGGCTCGACCCAGTAGGCGAAACGCGCGTGCTCCCGCGGCACCTCGCCGGTGTACGGGCTGTCCGGCCGCTCCAGCGAGACCAGGCGCTTGTGCAGGTCGTCCAGGTCGGCGTCGGTGAAGCCGGTGCCGACGTGGCCGACGAAGCGCAGGTCCGGGCCGTCGTACACGCCGAGCAGGAGCGAGCCGACGCCTCCCTCACGCCGTCCGCGGCCGGCCTTCCAGCCGCCGATGACGACGTCCTGGGCGGCGAAGTTCTTCACCTTGCGCCAGAAGTCGACCCTGCGGCCGGGCCGGTACGGAGAGTCCAGGCGCTTGGCGATGAGCCCTTCCAGCCCCTGTTCTCTCGTGTAGTCCTGCAGCTCGCGTACCTGCTCGATCTCGGCGCCGTCCAGGTACGGCGGTGCCTCGATGGGGCCGGCCGCCAGCTCCAGTCCGTCGAGCAGCGCGCGCCGCTCGCGGTACGGCAGGTCGTACAGCGCGTGGCCGCCGAGGTAGGGAAGGTCGAAGGCGACGAAGTGCACGGGCACCTGGCGGATGAGCCGCGCGTCCGGGTGGTCCATGTGCATGCGGGCCTGCAGCCGCTCGAAGCTCGGGCGTCCCTCCGAGTCGAAGGCGACGACCTCTCCGTCGATCACGGCGGTCTGGTCGGGGAGCAGGTCGGCGAGCGCCTGGAGCTCGGGGTACCGGCCGGTCGCCTCGATTCCACGGCGGCCGACCGCGCGCACGCGACCGTCCGCGACGTACACGATCGCGCGTACGCCGTCCCACTTGAGCTCCAGGGCCCAGCGGGCGACGTCGTCCGGCAGCTCGCCCGTCGTGGCGAGCATCGGTTGGATGTTGTCGGGCATTGGGTCACCCATACGGCGTTTCTGCCCATCTCACTCGTGCCTGACGCCAGACCGGCCGGAGTACGCCACCGCGCGGTTCCCGATCAGCCCGATGGGTACTGGCCGTGACGAGGCGGCAACCGTATATTCGAACATACTTCGCAATTCGGCTAGTTCTCGGCACTAGATCGGCAGCGTGAGCGGGTAGGGAGACCTCATGCGCAGCATCTGGAAGGGCGCGATCTCCTTCGGCCTCGTCACCATCCCGGTGAAGCTGTACTCAGCCACCGAACAGCGTGACGTGGCGTTTCACCAGGTCCATCGCGAGGACGGCGGCCGGATCAAGTTCAAGCGGGTCTGTACGAAGGACGGCGAGGAGGTGCCCTACTCCGACATCGCCAAGGGCTACGAACTCCCGAGCGGCGAGATGGTCGTCCTGACCGACGAGGACTTCGCCAACGTGCCGCTGTCCACCAGCCGCCGCATCGACGTGCTGATGTTCGCGCCGATGGAGCAGGTCGACCCCATCTACTTCAACAAGTCCTACTACCTGGAGCCGGAGGCGCAGGGCGCCAAGCCGTACGTCCTGCTGCGCGACGCGCTGGAGAGCTCCGGCAAGGTCGCGATCGTCAAGGTCGCGCTGCGGCAGCGCGAGTCACTCGCCACGCTCCGCGTACGCGACGGGGTCTTCGTGCTCGAGACGATGATGTGGCCGGACGAGGTACGCGAGACGGAGTTCAAGTTCCTGGAAGAGGACGTCGACCTTCGTCCCCAGGAGCTCCAGATGGCCTCCTCGTTGATCGACTCGATGGAGGGCGACTTCGACCCGTCCGATTACACCGACGCCTACCGCGAGGCGATCCAGGAGATCATCGACGCGAAGGTCGAGGGCAAGGAGATCGTCGCGCAGGAGCCGTCCGAGGAGGCCCCTGCCGCGTCCGACCTGCTCAGCGCGTTGCGCGCCAGTGTCGAGGCCGCCAAGAAGGGGCGCTCCGGCGGGGCTGACGGCAAGGCGAAGAGCCGGTCCCGCGCCAAGACGCCGGCCAAGTCCGACACCAAGACGGACGGCAAGTCCGAGACCAAGAGCGGCGGCAAGGGCTCGCGGGCCAAGACGAGCGCCGCCAAGTCCAAGGAGAAGTCCGGCACGGGCAGCGGCCGCAAGTCGGCCTAGCCGGGGGCCTCATCCGAGCGAGATCTACGGCACAGGGAATAGATCCGCCCCCCGGGTCGGTTGTGACGCCCTGTAGGCTTTGTGTTTCGTGTTCAGGCGCATTCCGCGCCGATGGCCGGCTACGAGTCCGCGATCCCCCGGATAGTTGCGGATACCTCTCGAGGCGGGCCCTTTCTGAGAGGTTCTTTCTTGACATCAGCTTCATCGACCTTGCCCTCCTTCGCCGAGCTCGGCTTGCCGGAGGTGCTGGTCTCCGCACTGGAGCGTCGCGGCATCAGCTCGCCGTTTCCGATCCAGGCGGCCTGCCTGCCGGACCTCCTCACCGGGCGCGACGTGCTCGGCCGTGGACAGACCGGCTCGGGCAAGACACTCGCCTTCGGGCTTCCTCTTCTCACCAGGATCGCCGGTGCCCCGGCCGCGCCGAAGCGGCCGACCGCGCTGATCCTGGTTCCCACCCGTGAGCTCGCCATGCAGGTCCAGGACGCCCTGGCCCCGCTCGGCCGCACTCTCGGTCTGCACGCCAAGACCGTCGTCGGCGGCATGTCGATGACCAAGCAGATCCAGGCGCTGCGCCGCGGCGTCGACCTGCTGGTCGCCACGCCTGGACGGCTCACCGACCTCATCGAGCGCGGCGCCTGCTCGCTCCAGGACGTGCGGATCACCGTCCTGGACGAGGCCGACCACATGTGCGACCTCGGCTTCATGCCGGCCGTGTCCGCACTGCTCGACATGATTCCCAATGACGGTCAGCGGATGCTGTTCTCGGCCACGCTCGACGGCGACGTCGACAAGCTGGTCCGCCGCTACCTCCACAACCCGGTGACCCACTCGGTCTCCCCGGCCGCCTCGCCGGTCGAGACCATGGACCACCACATCTTCATCGTCGACCGCGCGCAGAAGCACGACGTCATCGCCGAGGTCGCGGGCCGCGAAGGCCGCACGATCATGTTCGTGCGCACCAAGCACGGCGTGGACTCCCTGGCAAAGCGGCTGGCACGCGTCGGCGTACGCGTCGGCGCCCTGCACGGCGGCAAGACCCAGGCGGCGCGTACGCGCACTCTCGCGGAGTTCCGTGAGGGCAAGGTCGGGGTGCTGATCGCCACCGACGTGGCCGCGCGCGGCATCCACGTGGACGACGTCACCCTCGTGGTGCACGTCGACCCGGCCGCCGACCACAAGGACTACCTGCACCGCGCCGGCCGCACCGCGCGCGCCGGTGAGCGGGGCACGGTCGCCACGCTGGTCGCGCACAACGAGGTCCGCAACGCCGAGCGCATGATGCGGCGGGCGGGCGTCAACGCCCAGCGGTCGCGGGTCGCGGTCGGCGACGACACGCTGATCCGCATCACCGGCGCGCAGGCGCCGAGCGGCATCCCGGTCGAGGTGGAGCCGGAGCCGCGTCCGCGGCCCCGTGGCCACCGGCCGGGCGGCGCAGGCCGCGACCGGCGTCCGGGCGGCGGGCGCTACGGCGAGCGCCGTGAGGGCCGCGCAGGCTCCAGCGGACGCTACGGCGAGCACCGCGACGGTGAGGCCCGCCAGGGCGGGCAGCGGCACGAAGGTCACGGCGGCGGTCCGCGCCGTGACGACCGGCCGAACCGCCGTCCCGAAAACCGTCGTCCGCGCGAGACGGCCCAGTAACGGCAGTCAGCCCCAGTAAGACATGTATTTGCAGGTCAGAGCCAGGGTCACCCACTTCGTGGTGGGTGGCCCTGACTATGTCCAAGATCGGGTCAAGGCGGGCGAGGGCACAGATTCGACGCGCGTATTGTTTCTCTCGATATGAGCGCTCCGATTCCGGCCTGGCCTGGCGAACTCATCTCGCTCGGTGATCTGGAGGTCTTCACGCGGACGGCGACCGCGCGCGATCCCGACGCCGAGCAGGCCGTTTTCGTGCACGGACTCGCGGGCTCCGCCTCCAACTGGACCGACCTGATGGGCCTGATCTCCGATGAGTTCGCGTGCGACGCACTCGACCTTCCGGGCTTCGGCTACTCACCCCCGCCGCCCCGCCGTGACTACTCGATCGACGCGCACACCCAGGCGGTCGTCCGTCTGATCGAAAAGCGTGCCCGCGGCCCCGTACACCTGTTCGGCAACTCGCTCGGCGGCGCGATCGCCACGCGCCTGGCGGGCACCAGGCCCGACCTGGTCCGCACCCTCACACTCGTCTCGCCGGCCCTGCCGGACCTGCGGCCGAGGTACGGCCCGGCGCGCATCCTGGCCGCGACCATGCCGGGCTTCGGCCCGTGGGCGGTACGCAGGTTCACCCTGCTGTCCGCCGAGCAGCGCGTGCAGGGAACGCTCGACATGTGCTTCGCCGATCCGACGTGCGTGCACCCGGACCGGCTGATGGAGCTCGTGGAGGACGTACGGCGGCGTGACGGGCTCTCGCACACTCCGGAGGCGCTCATCGCCTCGTCGCGCGCCATCGTCAACGCGTACGTTCGGCGCTCACTGTGGCGCTACGCCGCGCGCGTGACCGCGCCGACACTGCTGATCTACGGCCGGCACGACCGGCTCGTCGACCCGCGGATGGCGGCGCGCGCGGGCCGGGTGTTCAAGCACGCGCGCGTCGTCGTGCTGCCCGACGTGGGACACGTCGCGCAGATGGAACGCCCGGAGGTCGTGGCCCGGGAATTCCGCGCGATGCTCGAAGACATCGCGATGCCCGAAGACACGACCTCCGCCGCGGGCTGACCGCCGCTCGGCGGTGCCCAGCCACGCGTGCGCTCTTACTTCTTGAAGCTCTTCTTGATGTCCTTGCCCATGTCCTTCAGGTGCTCGCCGGCCTGCTTGGCGCCACCGGACATGCGGTCGCCGCGGCCCCGTGCCTCGAGATCGGGGTCGTCGGCCACCCGGCCGGCCTGCTCTTTGCTGTGGCCCTTGGCCATCTGCAGCTTGTTCTTGACCTTGTCTATGAGACTCATCGTTTGCATCTCCTCGCTGAGGGCGTACTGCTGCGATGTGCCCGCTATTTAGCGATCTATGCCGATCGGAGCCTGAGGCTCTGGCGACACCTGCCAGCACGGAACGATGGGAATGACAGACCGTATGGGAGAGTTGTCGCCTGGATAGGACACTGATGGGGAAAAGAGTGTCCGCCCGGAAGAACCCGACGCACAGGAGAGACCGTGTCGTTGCCACCCCTGGTCGAGCCCGCGGACGGGCTCACCGTCGATGAGGTACGACGCTATTCGCGCCACCTGATCATCCCGGATGTCGGGATGGCGGGGCAGAAGCGTCTGAAGAACGCCAAAGTGCTGTGCGTGGGCGCCGGCGGTCTGGGATCACCCGCGCTGATGTATCTCGCCGCGGCCGGCGTGGGCACGCTGGGCGTCATCGACTTCGACATCGTGGACGAGTCCAACCTTCAGCGCCAGATCATCCACGGCCAGTCCGACGTGGGCCGCCCGAAGGCCGAGTCGGCGGCGGCCTCCATCAGGGAGATCAACCCGCTCGTCAAGGTGATCGTCCACAACGAGGCCCTGTCCAACGACAACGTCATGGACATCTTCGCCGGCTACGACCTGATCGTGGACGGCACCGACAACTTCGCCACCCGCTACATGGTCAACGACGCCGCGGTGCTGCTCGGCAAGCCGTACGTCTGGGGCTCGATCTACCGCTTCGACGGCCAGGCGTCGGTCTTCTGGGCCGAGCACGGGCCGTGCTACCGCTGCCTCTACCCGGAGCCGCCACCGCCGGGAATGGTGCCCTCGTGCGCCGAGGGCGGCGTGCTGGGCGTGCTGTGCGCCTCCATCGGCTCCATCCAGGTCAACGAGGCGATCAAGCTGCTCGCGGGCATCGGTGAGCCCCTCGTCGGACGCCTGATGATCTACGACGCCCTGGAGATGACGTACCGCAGCGTCAAGGTCCGCAAGGACCCCGAGTGCCCGCTGTGCGGCAAGAACCCGACCATCACCGAGCTGGTCGAGGACTACGAGGCGTTCTGCGGCGCGATCTCGGAGGAGGCGGCCGACGCGGCCAAGGACTCCACGATCTCGGCCCAGGAGCTCAAGAAGATGCTGGAGGGCGACGACATCTTCCTGGTCGACGTCCGCGAGCCGAACGAGTACGAGATCGTCAGCATCCCGGGCGCCACGCTCATCCCCAAGGGTGAGTTCCTGTCGGGCGCGGCCCTGGAGCGGCTCCCGCAGGACAAGAAGGTCGTGCTGCACTGCAAGTCCGGCGCCCGCAGCGCGGAGGCCCTGGCGATCGTCAAGGACGCCGGCTTCTCCGACGCCGTCCACCTCGGCGGCGGCGTGCTGGCCTGGGTCAACCAGATCGACCCGTCCCTGCCGTCGTACTGATCTTTCGGGCCGGGCCGGGCCGGGACGTGGACCTGTTCCACGTCCCGGCCCGGCCGTTTCGTGTGAAAAGCCGTTCCGTGAGCGCGTTCCCGCGCGGAGGACCGCATCGCCACGGACCGCGACGGCGGGCCGGGCCGCGGCGCAGGACGCGGCTTCGGGAGGGCGTGGTTCCGCGTAGGTCCGCCGGTCGGCCAAGTAACCTAGACGAATATGGCGCAAAGCTCCGGGCCGGGCTGGCCCGCCCCTGGCCCGGCCTCAACCGGGTCGTGGCGAGGCCCTCACTCGGAGTTGCCGGAGCCGCCTCCCGACCCCAAGCGCTGGCACGAGCGGCGCGCGCTGTGGCTCGTCATCGCGGTCTTCACCGCGGTCGGCTATGTGGCCGTCGGAGCGCTCGCCACCGGCCGGGTCTACTGGGAGTTCCACCGAAAACCCACCGCGGGTGAGCTCTACCGTGCGGCCACCGACGAGGTGCGCGACCGATGGCGCACCTGGCCGGCCGAGCGGATCTTCCCCACCTCCGTGCCGTACACCTCCGAGCAGGGCGGTATCGAACAGGCCCGGCGCGTCGGGATCGCCTCCGGCATCGGATGCGCGGACGGCATCGATCCCGTGTCGGCGGGAGTTCTGCGACGCAGCGGCTGCCGCGCCCTGCTGCGCGCCACCTACGTCGACCAGCTCCAGGGCATCGTCCTCACGGTCGGGGTGGCCGCCGTGACCGATGACCGGGCCGCGCGCGCGGCCAAGAACGCGCTGACGCCCGCCGACCCGACCGTCCCCGGGGCGACCCTCCACGCGCTGCCCTTCCCGCGGACGATCACCTCCCGTTTCACCGACGCCGCCCGTCAGTACGCCGCCGCCGGTCAGGCCGGGCCGTACGTCGTGCTCACCGTGGCCGGGCAGACCGACGGTCGTCCGGGCGCGGCGGTACGCAAGAAGCACACCAGCGCGTTCCTCCTCGCACCCGAGATCGGGGGCAACATCGCGGACGCGCTGGCCCTGCGCGCCCTGCCCGACTGCTCGGAGAAACGGCAGTGGAAGTGCTGAGGCGGTCCGCCGCGCTGCTCCTGGCGCTGGCGGTGGTGTCCGGTCCGACGCTGGCCCTGCGTCCCTCGCCGGCACACGCGGACGAGGTCCGTTCACGTGAGCAGTGGGTGCTCGACGCCGTCTCCGCCGAGCGGGCCTGGCACGTCACCCGGGGCAAGGGCGTCACCGTGGCCGTGCTGGACACCGGTGTCGACGGCTCGCACCTCGACCTGTCCGGGTCGGTCACCACCGGACCGGACTACATCCACAGCGTCGCGCCGCACGCGGGCCGCCTCCACGGCACGTGGATGTCCTCGCTGGTCGCCGGCCACGGGCACGGTGCGAACGCGGGAATCATCGGGATCGCCCCCGAGGCCCACGTCCTGGCCGTACGGACGATCGCCGATCCGGAGGAGCCCGGCTACCACGCCTTCCGGCAGCGGTTCGAGTACCGGGACGCTCTGCACAAGGCGATCCGCTACGCCGCCGACCACGGCGCCGACGTGATCAACATGTCGCTCGGCGGCCCTGGTGTCTCGACGGGTGACCGGGCCGCGGTCGCGTACGCGATCTCGAAGGGGGTTGTCGTCGTCGCCTCGGCGGGCAACGAGGGCGACTCCAAGAGCTCCAAGAAGGTCGACAAGAACGGCCTCGTCCGGCTGTCCTATCCGGCGGCGATCCCCGGGGTGATCGGCGTGGCGGCGCTGAAGCGCGGCGGCGAGCCGGCCAAGTTCTCGGACCGCAACTCCAGCGTGCTCGTCGCGGCACCGGGGTCCGGCGTGGTCGGGGCCGGCCCCTCCGACACCTACTGGGACGGTGACGGCACCAGCCAGGCCGGTGCGATCGTGTCGGGCGTGGCGGCGCTGATCCGGGCGAAGTACCACGACCTGGCGCCCGCGCTCGTGGCCCAGGCGATCAGCGCGAGTGCCACCCATCGCCCGAAGAGCGGCTGGAACGAAAAGGTCGGCTTCGGTGAGGTGGACGCCGCCGCCGCGCTGACCGAGGCGGGCCGGCTCAGCCGGTACAAAGAGGTCACGGACGGCAGGACCGGTCGCTTCGACGAAGGGCCGATCAAGCCGGTCCAGGTCGAGCGCCATCCCCCGGGACTGGTCATCCTCGGCGGCTGGGTCGGTGTCGCGGCGCTGTTCGGCCTCGCCGGAGCGGTGATGAGCACCGTGCTGCTCGTACGGCGGATACGGGCCCGCCGCGAGGACGCCGAAGAGGGAGCAGGGTATGACGGGTACACGGGGTACGGCGGGTATGGCGGGTGACCCGACGGAGTTCGCCGAGCGGGTGCTGGACGTGGTCGAGCGGATCCCGCCTGGACGCGTCATGGCCTATGGCGACATCGCCGAGTACCTCGGCGAGGGAGGCCCCCGGCAGGTCGGCCGCGTGATGGCGCTGTGGGGCGGGGGAGTGCCGTGGTGGCGGGTGATCCGCTCCGACGGCTCCCTGCCGATGAGCCACGTGAACGGTGCCCGGCCCCACTACGAGGCCGAAGGCACCCCGCTGCGCGGCGATCGCGTCGACATCCGCCTGGCCCGCTGGGACGGCGGACCGCTCAGCTGACCTTGCTGCCGTACATCTCGCCGAGCGAGTCGGCGAGCAGCTCCAGCCGGGCGCCGTCGGGGTCGCGCAGGTAGATCGAGGAGCCGCTCTCCGTCTGGTACTCCACGCCGGCCTCCTCCAGCTTGCCCCGCAGGCGCTCCCAGGTGTCGCGGTCGACCGAGATCGCGACATGGTGCAGGCCGCCCAGCACCTCCGCGTACGGCCCGAGGTCCAGGCCGGGGAAGTCGAAGAACGCCAGCAGGTTGCCGTTGCCGATATCGAAGAAGAAGTGGTTCGAGCCCTCGTAGTCGCGGTTCTCGAAGATCTCGGTCAGCGGGAACTCGAGCAGGTCCTGGTAGAAGCGGATGGTCCGCTCCACGTCGGAGGACAGCAGTGCCATGTGGTGCAGCCCGCGCGCCGAGCTGGCCGGCCGGTCCTCGCGAAGATGGACCTGCCGCAGCCGGGTCCGCTCCGCCTCGATCGCATCGAGATCGATCATGGTTCACCTCATAGCGGTAGTTAGTTGAAAACTAAATCACCTCTCGGCCGTCCTCGCAAGAAGACCGCGTACCTGGGCGATCATGAGCCGAATCGGCCACGAATCAATCGCAACATTCGTGACATGCGTGCGTCTTGGCCAGCGCAGCCCCGATGATCTGCTGGAATCGTGTGTTGTGTCAGCAGCGTCCTATCGACTCGTGCGACGCGCCGGACCGGCGCAGGCGACACCGCCCGTGCTCGACGAGCACCAGCGGCGGGTCGTCGCGCACGCGGGCGGGCCGCTGCTGGTCCTGGCCGGGCCTGGCACCGGCAAGACCACGACGATCGTCGAGACCGTCGTGGACCGCATCGAGACGCGTGGTGTCGACCCGGAGCGGATCCTCGTCCTGACCTTCGGCCGCAAGGCCGCCGGCGAGCTGCGCGAGCGCATCACGGGCCGGTTGCGCCGCACCACACGCACGCCGCTGGCGCTCACCTTCCATTCCTACGCGTACGCCCTGCTCAACCGCGAGGCGGCGCTGGCGGGAGAGGCGCCGCCGAGGCTGCTGTCCGGGCCCGAACACCTGCTGGAGGTCCGACGGCTGCTGCAGGGTGAGGTCGCCGACGGCGCCTCCGCGTGGCCCCAGCGCCTGCACGAGACCCTCAAGACGCGGGGGTTCGCCGAGGAGCTGCGCGACTTCATCCTCCGCGCCGGCGAGCGCGGGTTCGGCCCCTCGGACCTGATCAACCTGGGGCGGGCGAACGGCCGCGACGACTGGTACGCCGCGGGCCGATTCCTGCACCGCTACGACGAGCGCTTCGACCTCGACCCGGTCATGGCCTACGACTACGCCGAGCTGATCCGCGCGGCGGCCGGGCTGCTGACCCTGGAGGACGTGCGACGGCGCGAGCGCGCGGCGTACGACGTGATCCTCGTCGACGAGTACCAGGACACCGACCCGGCGCAGGAGCACCTCCTGCGGCAGCTGGCCGGCGGCGGCGCCGACCTCATCGTGGTCGGCGACCCGGACCAGTCGATCTACGGCTTCCGCGGCGCCGACGTCACCGGGATCCTGGAGTTCCCGAGCCGGTTCCGCACGCTCACCGGCGAGGAGGCACCGGTCGTCTCGCTCCGCACCTGCCGCCGGATGACGCCGCCGATCCTGGACGCCTCGCGGCGGGTGGCCGAGCGCCTGCCGATCGGCGGCCTGACGAGCGAGCATCGCGACCTGGCCCCGGCCACCGGCGACGACGAGGACACCCAGGCCGTACGCGTGGTCGTGGCCGACAGCGCCAGCCAGGAGGCGGCGCTCGTCGCCGACGAGCTGCGCCGTGCCCACCTGCTGGAGCACGTCCCCTGGTCGCGGATGGCCGTCCTGGTCCGCTCGGCGGTGCGCCAGGTGCCGACGCTCCGCCGCGCGCTGGCCGCGGCGGGCGTACCCGTCGTCGTGGCCGGCGACGAGGTTCCCCTGGTCAACGAGCCGGGCGCGCGACCGTTCATCGTGTTGCTGCGCGGCGCGCTGCGGCCCGAGCTGCTCGACGAGGAGGCGGCCGAGGAGCTGGTCCTAGGGCCGATCGGCGGCGCCGACGCCCTCGGCCTGCGGCGGCTCCGGCGTGCGCTCCGCGACCTCAACTCCCTGCGGGAGGACGAGCCTGCCGACCGGCTGCTCGTACGCGCGCTGAACGACCCGCGCGAGCTGGTGCTGATCCACCCGAAGGTCCGCGCGCCGGCCGAGCGGGTCGCGCGGCTCGTCGGCCTCGCGCGTGAGGTCACCGAGCGGGGCGGCGACGCCGAGGCCGTGCTGTGGACGGTGTGGCAGGAGAGCGGGCTCGCCGGCCGGCTCCTGGAGCAGAGCATCCGGGGTGGTGCGCGCGGCGCGGCGGCCGACCGCGACCTCGACGCCGTGGTCGCGATGTTCGACATGGCGGCGCGGTTCACCGACCGGCTGCCGCAGGCCGGTCCCCGGCTGTTCCTGGACGACCTGGCCTCGCAGGAGATCCCCGGCGACAGCCTCGCCGAGCAGTCGCCGGACGGCGCCGCCGTCCGCATCCTCACCGCGCACCGCTCCAAGGGCCTGGAGTGGGACGTCGTGATCGTTTCGGGCGTGCAGGAGGGCGTCTGGCCGGACCTGCGGCTGCGCGGGTCGCTGCTGGGCAGCGAGGAGCTGATCGAGTCGGCGACGACGGCGCCGGCTCACGACGGCGACGCGCAGGTGGCGTCCATGGCGGCCAAGCTGCTGGAGGAAGAACGCCGGCTGTTCTACGTCGCGGCGACCCGTGCCCGGCGGCGGCTCATCGTGACCGCGGTCGGTGGTGAGGACGCCGAGGAGCGTCCCTCGCGTTTCCTCCGCGAGCTGCTGCCCGACGCCGCCGAGCACCTCCAGCTCGACGAGCGCACCCGCTGGCTGTCGCTGCGTGCCCTGGTCGCCGACCTGCGTTCGGTGGTGACCGACCCGGAGACCGCGCCACCGCTGCGGCGCACCGCGGCCGGGCACCTCGCCCGGCTCGCCCGCAGCGGCGTGCAGGGCGCCGACCCGCACAGCTGGTACGCCCTGACGGGGCTGTCGCAGGAGGGACCGGCCTTCGCCGAGGACGAGCGGCTCGTCCTGTCGCCCTCACAGGTCGAGACGTTCGAGAAGTGCGGGCTGCGCTGGCTGCTGGCCGCGAGCGTCGGCGCCGAGGACGGCGGCGCGGGGGAGTTCGCCACCATGGGCAAGGTGATCCACGCGGTCGCCGAGCTGGTCGGCGGCGACGAGGCGGCGAGCGACGCGGACATCGCCAAGCGGCTCGATGAGATCTGGGACGACCTGGACTTTCGCAGCGTCTGGTACTCCGCGAAGCAGCGCCGCCAGGCCGAGAAGATGGTCGACAAGTTCATGGAGTGGCACAACCGGCCCGAGGCGCGCGAGGTCGTCTCCGTCGAGGACGCGTTCAACATCGACCTGGGCCGCGTCGTCATCCGCGGCCGGATCGACCGCGCCGAGCGTGACGACGAGGGGCGCGCCTGGATCGTCGACATCAAGACCTCCAGCGTCGCCGTACGCGAGGAGGATCTCGCCCGGCATCCGCAGCTCGGGGTCTACCAGCTCGCCGTGATGCTCGGCGCGTTCGCCGACAAGGGCCTGATCGAGCCCGGGGGGGCGGAGCTGATCCAGGTCGGTAAGGGCGCATACAGCGCACGCGTGCGCATCCAGACCCAGCCTCCGCCGTCCGCGGACGAGGACCCCCAGTGGCCGCGCAAGCTCGTCGACCGGGTGGCCGAGGGGATGGCCAGCCCGTTCTTCGAGGCCCGGCGCGACGACCACTGCCGTACGTGCCCTGTGCAGAGCTGCTGCCCCGCACACGAGAACGGCGGACAGGTCACGTGACCTCCTTCGTCGGGGAGTTGACAACGGTGCTGTGTTCATCGGTTCCCTCGCTACGCTCGCTCACGTGATCAGCCCGCAGGAGCTGGCGCAGCGGCTCGGGGTTCCTGAGCCGACGCCGGACCAGGCGGCGGTCATCCAGGCGCCGCTCGCGCCCATGGCCGTGATCGCGGGGGCGGGGTCCGGCAAGAGCGAGACGATGGCGGCACGCGTCGTCTGGCTGGTGGCGAACGGCCTGATCCGCCCCGAGCGGGTGCTGGGCCTCACGTTCACCCGCAAGGCCGCGGCCGAGCTCTCGGACCGCGTACGCCGGCGCCTCGGGCAGCTGCGCGAGCACGACGACCTCATCGACCCGGAGATCCTCGACGGCGAGCCGACCGTCTCGACGTACCACGCGTACGCCGCGCGGCTGTTCGGCGACCACGCGCTGCGGGCCGCGCTCGAACCGACCATGCGGTTGATCACGCCCGCGGTGGCCTGGCAGATCGCGGCGCGGGTGGTGGACGCCTACGACGGGCCCATGGACGACGTCGAGTGGGCCCCCGACACCGTCACCAAGGCCGTGATCGCGCTGGCCGGCGAGCTCTCGGAGCACCTGCGCACCCCCGACGACGTACGCCGGATCGGCCTGTGGCTCGACGAGCGCTTCGCCGAGGTCAAGAAGCCGACCAAGAAGCACCAGGGGACCGTGCTGGCCGCACGTGCCGTACGCGAGCAGCTCCTGCCCCTGGTGGACGCCTACCAGCGGGCCAAGGCCAAGCGTGAGGTGCTCGACCACGGCGACCAGCTCGCGCTCGCCGCCAGGATCGCCGCGGAGCACCGCGAGGTGGGCGTGATCGAGCGTTCGCGGTACGGCGTGGTGCTGCTCGACGAGTACCAGGACACGAGCCACGCGCAGCTCGTGCTGCTCAAGTCGCTGTTCGGCGGCGGGCATCCGGTCACCGCGGTCGGCGACCCGTGCCAGTCGATCTACGGCTGGCGCGGCGCCAGTGCCGGCAACCTGCTGGGGTTCGTGCGCGACTTTCCCGAGGGCGACCGGGTCGCGCCGATGCGCCAGCTGTCCACGAGCTTCCGCAACGGCGAGCGGATCCTCGATGCGGCCGCCCGTATCCAGGGAGAGCTGCGCGAGGAGGCCAAGGACGTGCCGCGCCTGTGGCCGGGCGCGGACCAGCAGGCGCGTGGCCGCATCGAGTGCGCGATGCTGGAGACGATCGAGGACGAGGCCGAGCGCCTGGCCGAACGCCTCGTCACGCTGCTGCGGCAGCCGGGCGAGATCGCGCCGGACGGCGTGGCCTGGGACCGCACCGGCCGGCACGGAGCGGGCGTACAGCCCTCCGACATCGCGGTGCTGGCCCGCAAGCGGTCACAGTTCCCGCTCATCAGGGCGGCGCTGGAGGCGCGCGGCATCCCGGTCGAGGTCGTCGGCCTCGGTGGCCTGCTGACCGTCCCGGAGGTGCAGGACGTCGTCGCGACGCTCCGCGTGGTGCACGACCCGACGGCGGGGGCGTCGCTGGCCCGGCTGCTCACCGGCCCGCGCTGGCGGCTGGGCCCCCGCGACCTGGTGGCGCTCGGCCGCCGGGCCCGCGAGCTGGCACGCGAGGCCGCGCGCGACGTCCATCCCGACGCCGGCACGCCGCCGGAACGCACGGCCGCCGACCCGCTCCGGCAGGTGGTCGAGGAGCTGAACGACGAGAACGGCAGCCTCGTCGACGCCCTGGACGACCTGGGGGAGGGCGACGCCTACAGCGAGGAGGGGTTCGCGCGGCTGGAACGGTTGCGCGACGAGCTGCGGACCCTCCGCAGGCACGTCGGCCTGGCCCTGCCCGACCTGGTCACCGAGGTCGAGCGCACGCTCGGACTGGACATCGAGGTCGCCTCGCGTACGGGCCTGGACCCGGTGACGGCCCGCGCCGACCTGGACGCGTTCGTCGACGCCGCGGCCTCCTTCGCCGGCGACGCCGAGGACCCGACGCTGGGAGCCTTCCTCGCCTACCTCAGGGCCGCGGAGTCCGAGGAGTTCGGCCTGGAGGCCGGGCGCGTCGGCGAGACCAACAGTGTGAAGATCCTGACCGTGCACGCCGCGAAGGGCCTCGAATGGGAGGTCGTCGCCATCCCCGGGCTGGTCTTCAACCCGACCAAGGAGGGCACGCCCGGCCCGGGCTCGGTCTTCCCGGCACGGCCGCAGAGCTCCTCGCGGTGGACCACGAACGCCCGCACCCTCCCGTACCCCCTGCGCGGCGACCGCGCCGACCTGCCGGGGCTGCCGGGCCTGCAGAAGGACGACATCGAGACGTTCAACGCCGCGACGTCCGAGCGTGACGTACGCGAGGAGCGCCGTCTCGCGTACGTCGCCGTGACGCGTGCCAAGCACCTGCTCATCGCCACCGGCTATCGGTGGGGCACGTCGAGCAGGCCGCTGGGCCCGTCGCCGTTCCTGGCCGAGATCCGGGAGGCGTGCGAGGCCGGCGCGGGCCAGGTCGGCTACTGGGCCGAGGAGCCGATCGGCGAGGAGAACCCCCTCCTGGCCCGGCAGCAGACCGCCACGTGGCCGGTCGCCCCGGGACCATGGCCGGGAGAGGGGGGAGCGGAGGAGGACGAGCGGTACGCCGCGATCGCCGAGGGCGCCCGCATGGTCGAGGACGCCATGCACGGCCGCCCCCGCCGCGGCGCCGCGGCCTACTCCGCGGTCCCGGCCGCCGAACGCGGCCGCGTCTCGGCCTGGGCCCGCGACGTCGAGCTGCTCCTCGCCGAGCGCGACCGGTCCCGCGGCACGGACGGTCTCGCCGTCGACCTGCCGGGCCACCTGTCGGTGTCCTCCCTCGTGTCGCTGGCCCGCGATCCCGCCACGCTCGCCCGCCAGATCCGCCGCCCGCTACCCCGCCCTCCCGCGCCGTACGCACGGCGGGGCACCGCCTTCCACCGCTGGCTGGAGTCACGCTGGGGCCAGCAGCGGCTGCTCGACCTGGACGACCTGCCCGGCGCGTCCGACGACGGCGCCGCGGCGGACGGGCAGCTCGAGGCGCTGCAGGCGGCGTTCGAGGCGAGCGCCTGGGCCGACCGGGAGCCGCACGACATCGAGGTGCCGTTCGAGACGCTGATCGGTGACCGGCTCATCCGCGGCCGGATGGACGCGGTCTTCCGCACCGGTGACGGGGGCTACGAGGTGGTCGACTGGAAGACCGGACGCCCGCCGTCCGGCGACGAGGCGCGTGTGGTGTCCGTGCAGCTCGCCGCCTACCGCCTCGCCTGGGCGCGGCTCACCGGCGTCGACGTCGCCAAGGTCAGCGCCGCGTTCCACTATGTGGCCGCGGACGTGACCGTGCGCCCCGCCGACCTCCTGGACGAGACCGGCCTGGCCGAGCTGCTCGACCGCGTCCCGCAGGGCTGAGCGGCGCCGCCGGGGCACCCGGTGGTCACCACGGCCGTCGCGCCTCTCTTCCGCCGCATGACCGCGCGGCGCCGATCCGGCCGGGCGGCCGACCGGCGACCCTGAGGTGCGCCCTCTCGAGTCGGATGCGGCCCCCAGGGGCGGCTCAGGGTCGTATCAGGGCAGATCCCGATAACGCCGCAGAGGTCCCCCCGGCAGTATCGAGACATGAGCGAAAACACCTCCACCTTCTCGATCCGCCGCGACGATGACGACAAGATGTTCGGCGGTGTCTGCTCCAGCGTGTCCAACCGCCTCGGCGTCGACCCCAATGTCACCAGGATCGCCGCGGCCACCGTGACCTGCCTCACCGGCGGCACCGCGGTGGCCGCCTACGCCGCCGCCTGGATGCTCATCCCCCGTGAGGGCGAGGAGTCCTCCATCGCCCAGAAACTGATCAACAACCGCCGCCGCGGGTGACACGCTCGCGCGCTGATCCCGCGCACCGGAGAGGGCCGTGGCCGGCGGCCCTCACGGTGCGCGTCCGGTAACCGGTGTGGTCGACGAGGACGCCCCGGCCCACCGGCCGGACGATACGCCTCGGCGGTCCTGTCTCTCAGCCGACGTAGTGGACGCCCGGTTTCGGGTGCATCAGGAAGTCGTGATGTGAGATGTTCCAGGCGTAGGCCCCTGCCAGCGCGAACGCCACGATGTCGCCGACCGCGATGCGCTCGACGGCGGCGTTCCGCGCGAGCACGTCCTTGGGCGTGCACAGCTGCCCCACGACCGTGACCGGTCCGTCCACCGCCGCCCCGTCGCCCACCGGGAGCACGGTGAACGGCTGGTCGTGTCCCTTGGCCACCGGGGTGCGCAGATGGTGGGTGCCGCCGCGCAGAACGGCGTAGGACGCTCCGTGCGTCCGCTTCACGTCCAGTACGTCCGTGACGTACCAGCCGCAGTAGGCCGTGACCGCGCGGCCCGGCTCGATCCGCAGGACCTCGCCGGGCCTGCGCAGCGCCGCCAGCCCGGTGCCGTACGCCGCCCAGTCGAAGCGGCGGCCGGGCGCGCAGTAGTCGACCGCCATACCGCCGCCCACGTTGAACTCCGCCGGGCCGTCTACGCCGTCCAGCCATGAACGCCCCCACGCGAGCACCTGGGCCGCCACGTCGAGCAGCGGCACCGCGTCGAGGCCGGACGCGAGATGGGCGTGCACGCCGCGCAGCCGGAGCCACGGCGCGCGCGCCAGCAGGTCGAGGCAGGTCCCCAGCGCCTCGGCGTCCATCCCGAACGGGCCGCTCATCCGCAGTGACGCCCCGGCCGCGGCGAGCGGGAGGTTCACGCGCAGGAGAACGTCCGCCTCGCGGCGGAGCGCGGCGAGGCGGCGCAGCTCGCCCGGCGACTCGACGTGGATCCGGTGGAGGCGGCGGCCCGCGAGCGGAAACGCGGCGTCCAGCTCCTCCGCGGTCTTGCCCGGCCCGCCGAAGGCCACGCGCGCGTCCGGCAGGACCTCGCGAACGTGCGCGAGCTCGCCGCCGGAGGACACCTCGATCCCGTCGACGTACGGCTTGAGCGCCGTGAGGAGCCGCGCGTCGGGGTTGGCCTTGGCCGCGTAGAAGAACTCCGCCGGGACCGCCGCGCGTATCGAGGCGGCGTGCGCGCGCAGGCCGGCCAGGTCGTAGACGTACGCGGGCGGCGCGACGGACAGCGCGCATTCCCGTACGGCCCCGGGCAGCGGCATCAGGCCACCCCCGGACGAGAACCGGGGACCGCGCCGAGGTCGGCGAGGGGGTTCGGCACGGAGACGTAGGCCGCCTCGCGGTCGGGATCGCGGGCCCAGCGGGTGCGCAGGTTGGCCTTTGCCGGCAGCGGGACCCCGGCGAGCAGGGCGCGCAGGCGGGCCGCTCCGCCCGGTACGGCAGGCGTCTCCCCGGCGCAGCGTGCGACGTGGTGGCGGGCCAGGCGCCACAGCTCGCGCTCCAGCGGCGGGCACAGGTCGGCGATCGCGGCGGCGACCTCGGCCAGGTGGTTGACGAACAGGCAGTACACCACGCGGTCCCAGCCGCGTTCGGCGTCGTACGTCATGGCGCCGGCCACGGGTCCGGGCAGCCCGGCCAGGAACGAGGCCCACGGCCGGTGCAGCAGCTTGGTCCCCTCCAGGTCACGGAAGATCGCCTGGATCGGCATGCCGTCGTCGTCGAGGCAGATCAGGACGTTCTGCAGGTGGGGCTCGAGGACGACACCGTGTTCGAGGTACGCGCGCAGCACCGGCGGGGCGACGTGCCGGACGTAGGCGTCCCACCAGGCCAGCAGGTGTTCTGGGGACGCACCGCCGAGCAGCCGGGCGACGGCCGCGCCGCTGCGGGCGTACGGGTCGGCGACGGCGGCGGCGAGCAGGGGCGTGCCCGCGAAGCCGCCGACGCCGTCGCGCACGATGACCCCGAGTCCCTCGTGCAGCCGCGGGTCCGTCAGGGTGACCGTCCGGTAGCCGGGCTCGCCGAGCAGCCCGGCCGAGAGGCCCTCGAAGACCGGCCGCAGGATCCTGGTCAGCGCGACCGCGCCGGGCAGCTCGTACCAGGCGTTCTTGCGCACGCAGTTGGTGATGCGCACGTCGAGGCTGAACTTCAGGAACGCGTCGGGGACGTACACCGTACGCACCGAGGCGGTCGGCACGGCCTCCGGGCCGTACGGCCCGAGGTCGATGATCGCCTCGGACTCCGGCCTCAGCAGCGCGAGCTGCCAGGGGTGGGCGGGCAGCACTCGGTAGCCCGCACGGACCGGCGGGCCGAGCCGGTCCAGCAGGGAGACGTCGCCCTCCTCGGCGATGGCGTCCTCGCGGACCGCGAGCCAGTGCAGCGGGAACCGGCTGCCGGTCTCGGGGGCGTAGCGCGGCCAGTCCGCTCCCTGCCGCGCCTTGGGCGAAGGATGGAACCGGTGCCCGGCGAGGAGCGCCTGCTCGGAGTCCAGGAACGGATCACCGGCCGGCCGCCGCCCCTCACCGATCATGGTCGCGATCGCGTCGTGGCTGGCCGCGACCTGGTCCGCGAACTCGGGGTTGGCCCTGCCGGTCGTCAGCTCCAGCTCGCCGGCGACCAGCTCGGCGAGCCGCTGCCAGCCCAGCGGGCTCCAGCCGTCGCGCAGCTCCTCGACGGGCGTCGCGAGCCTTGGGGTCATCAGCGGCGAGCGGAGCAGCCGGGCCCGCAACATCACGCCGGCGCGGGGGAGGCGCACGACGAGATAGGGCAGGGCCGGCCAGACCTGCCGGCCCGGCGCGCACAGCTCCCGCACCGCGCAGTTGAGCAACGCCAGCGCGGTGATCTCACCCGCGTCGGCTCGTGGCCGTGTCTCCGCAGGGGCGAGGGCGGGCCGCGACGGTGCGGCGTGGGCGAGCGACGTCAATGCGCAGACCTCTTCAGGTAGTTCGGTCCCGGCGGACCGTAGTGCTTGTTGATGTCCTCGGCGCGGGTACGGTCCTTGCCGACGAGCGTCCCCGCGGTGACCATGGCCTTGCCGGGCAGCCGGTCGGCCTCGAGGGTCCGGGCGCGGAGGAAGCCCGAGCCGTCGTGAGCGTCGAGCGCCGCGCCGAGATGATCGCGGATCAGGCCGAGGCCCGTGGCGAGGGGGAGCAGGCCCCGTTCGGCGAGCCCGAAGGCGATCGCCCCCGCGCACAGGTGCACGGTGATCGTGGTGAACACCCGGGCCAGCGCCTCGGGGTCGGAGGTCAGCAGCCGCCGGTCACCGAACTCCGCGGGCTCCGGCGCCCATCGCAGCGTCTCGCGCAGGCGGCGCAGGTCGAGCAGGGCCCCGTCGTTGTCCTTGATCATCAGCCGCAGGGGTTCGCCGGGCACGACCGAGACGTTCTGCTGGTGGGCCTCGAGCGCGATGCCGTACTTCGTCAGGAGCATGACGTTCCAGTCGAACAGCGCGCCGAGATAGCTCCCGAAGAAGGAGGGCACGTCGTCGGTGAGCTCCTCGATGACGTGTCCGCCCTTCTCGGTGCGGGCCAGCAGCGCCGCCACCGGCACTCCCTCGGCCGGCATCCGGCGCAGCAGGTAGCCGCGGAGCGGGTCGTCGGCGTGCCCCCAGGTCTGCTCGTCGGCCAGGAGCACGGGAGATCCCTCCCGCGCGAGTACGGCGCGGAGCACGCGCTCGACGAGGGCGCCGTCGGCGAGCGTGGCCGGCATGATCACCCGGCGGTTCCGCAGGCCCAGGGTGCTCGTCGGCAGCGGCAGTTTGAGCTGCTCATCGGTGCCGACCACCACCGTGCGCATGGACAGGGTGGGCCGGACGGTGACGGCGGGGCCGGTCACCGTGGGCATCAGCCGCGCGGCCAGCGGATGCACCGGGAACACGTCGAGGTCTCCGGGCATCCCGAGGTCGGCCGCCGTGGGCCACCAGGCAGGCCGGTCGCCCCGGCACGTGGAGTGGGGCACCGTGGTCCAGCACAGCCGGAAGGACGGGCCGAACTCGGGCGCGTACGCGAGCAGATCGCGTTCGTCCACTCCGAGGCGGCAGCGCGCGGTGGGATAGACCGGATGGTCGACGGTCGCGGCGAGCGCCTCGTAGCGGGCGATGCCGTGCGGCCGTGGCGTCACCGCGTCGTACAGCCGCAGACTGCGGAGCGCCTCACGGCACTCGCGCTCGAAGGCGGTGACGTCGTCGCGGGGGTCGGCCAGCGCCCGCACCGCGGCGAGCACCTCATCCAGGGTGAGCACGTCGTCCACGACCAGGTCGGCCAGGAACCCCGGATACCGCCCCGCCCCGGACGGCTCGCGGGTCAGCCGGACGACGCGCCCCCCGGGCAGCGCCAGGACCTCACCCGAGACACGGCCCGACAGGCCGCCGTAGTCCTCGCGGACCAATGCGTCGAGGACCCGCGCGGCGAGGTAGGTCTCGCGGCCGGCCCGCACCGTCGCGGCGTCACCGGTCAAGGGATGATCTCCCAGGTGTGCCCGGCGCGGAATCCGCGGATCGCCGCCTCGACGCCCGCGGCGTCGGAGCCGACAGCCCGGATCATGCCGACGTAGTCGCGGTTGGTACGGGTCAGCTCGATCGTGTCACCGGCCGTACGGACCGGCCAGTAGGCGAGCCGCACACCGCCGGTCTCGTACTCCTGCCGCGGGGGAGCCGCGGCGAGTGTGCCGGACCGCTCGGCGATCACCGAGTCGACCGTGGCGTGGCCGGGGGCGGACGGGACCGGCGGAACCGGCTCGCCGAGGTGCGCGCGCAGCACCCATTCGAAGATCGGCACCCCCAGCAGGTCGGCGAGCAGGAAGTCGCAGTGGTCGCCGATGATCCGGTAGTTGACCTCCACGATCCGGGCGCGGCCCTCGTGGACGACGTACTCCGTGTGACACGCGCCGAAGCCGACGCCCAGCGTCCGCAGCCCGGCCAGCACCTCCTCCGCGCAGGGCGGCAGGGTCCAGTCGAGGCGTTCCTCGACGAAGTGGGGCGGAGCCGAGACCGTCGTACGGAATCCCCCGATGACCTGGCCGTTCAGGGTCTCCAGGGTGTGCAGCCGGCCGGGGAGGTACTCCTCGGCGACGAGCGCCTCGTGGCGCCGGGCCCAGATCTCCCGGCAGCGGGCGGCGAGCTCGGTCGCGTCGCCGACCAGGAAGACGTCCTCGCTGGCCACGCCCTCGCGCGGCTTGACGACGAGGGGGTACGGCGCGCCCTCGGGCGGCTTGTCGCCGGGCAGCAGCTCGGCCGCGTACACCCCGCGGAGCGTCCGGCGCATGAGGGCCTTGTTCTTGGTGCGCAGTGCGGCTCGCCAGTCCTTGCACGGGAGCCCGAAATAGTCGGCGGCCAGTGCGGCCGGCGCCTGGAGATGGTCGCTGTTGGAGAAGATCGCCGCGGGCGTGTCCGCGTCGCGCGCGACGGCGGCGATGATCGAGCGGAAGTCCGTGACGTCACAGCGCACGGTCTCCACCGGCCACGCGCGGTCGGTGAGCAGGGTGACGTCGAGACCGAGCGCGGCGGCCGCCGGGAGGAACCCGTGCGTCACCGAGTCGGTCTGCTTGCCGGCCACGATGTAGAGCCGCACGAGTCCCCCGCATGGTGAGGTAGGTAAGGCTTACCTAAGCCAAGGGTGACCATAGTGGCCCGGCCCCATGGCGCCACGCAACCAACGGGTCACGCGCGTGTCTTGGAGCCCACGCGGGCAGGCGCGCGGTAGCGCGGTCCTGTCCGCGCGGGCTCTTGGGTAGCCTGGCCCGCGATGAGCATCGCGATGACCACCGAGCCGCCGGCCGTGCTGCGCACGCAGGATGTCCGGTTCGTACGCGAGCGCCGGGCGCTGCTCGACGACGTGTCCCTCACCGTGTGCGAGGGCGAGCACTGGGCGCTGCTCGGCGCCAACGGCGCCGGAAAGTCCACCCTGCTCAGCCTGCTCGGCGCCTACCAGCACCCGACGAGCGGGGAGGTCCACATCCTGGGCCACCGCCTCGGCCGCGTGGACGTACGCGAGCTGCGCGCCTGGATCGGGCACGTCAACCCGAGTCATCCGCTCCGTTCCGCCCGCACCGTCCACGAGATCGTCCTCACCGGCCTCACCGGCAGCATCGAGCTGGTCCCGCACTGGAAGCCCGAGCCGGAGGAGCTGGACCGCGCCGAGGAGCTCATCGAGCTGCTCGGGCTGGTCTCGCACCGTGACGCCCGCTGGCCCACGCTGTCGCACGGCGAGCGCGGCCGTACGCTCATCGCCCGCGCCCTTATGCCGCGGCCCCGGCTGCTCCTGCTCGACGAGCCCGCCACCGGCCTGGACGTCGCCGCCCGCGAGCGGCTGCTGACCTCCATCGACCTGCTGCGGCGCGCCCAGCCGTCGCTGACCAGCATGCTCGTCACCCACCACCTGGAAGAGCTCCCGGCCAGCACCACCCACGCGATGCTGCTGCGGGACGGACGGGTGCTCGCCTCAGGGGCCGTCGACGGTGTCCTGACCACCGAACTGATCAGTGCCTGCTTCGACCACCCGATCACCATCGAGAAGGCCGCAGGCCGCTGGACCGCGAGGGCCGCCTGATGGAACTCCTGAGCCGCTGGCCGGGCCCGGAGGCGATCGGCACGGACCTCCTGCGCCGCTACGGCGAGCCGCACCGCCGCTACCACACCACCGAGCATCTCGCCGAGGTGCTCGACCGCGTCGACGAGCTGGCCGCCGAGGCAGGTGACGTCGACGCCGTACGCCTGGCGGCCTGGTTCCACGACGCGATCTATGACCCGTCGCGCGGCGACAACGAGGAGCGCAGCGCGGTCCTGGCCGAGCGGATGCTCGCCGACACCGACCTGCCGGCGGGGACCGTCGCCGAGGTCGCCCGCCTGGTCCGGCTGACCACGACGCACGACCCGCGCGACGGCGACCGCGACGGCGCCGTCCTGTGCGACGCGGACCTGGCCGTCCTGGCCGCGTCCCCGGACCGCTACGCGAGCTACGCCGCCGCCGTACGTGAGGAGTACGCCGCGGTGCCGGACGAGGCGTTCCGCGCGGGCCGCGCGGACATCCTGGAGAGCCTGCTGGGGCTGCCGGCGCTGTTCCGTACGGCCCCCGCACGGGAGCGGTGGGAGGCCGTCGCCCGGCACAACCTCCGGACCGAGCTCATGCTCCTGGGGCGTGCTTCCGGCGGCGCAGACCCGCGCGGATGAGCCGCGCCACCAGCTCCTGGGAGCCGATCGGCTCCGCGCCCAGGCGCAGGGCCGGCTGGTACAGGTCGGACGGCACGTCGTAGTGGTCCCGTTCGAACGCGCGCGGCGGCATTCCGAGGCGTTCGGCGAAGTCGTGCAGCTCCGCGAACGAGGTGTCGCTGACCATGTGGGACCACAACCGTCCGCGGGCGGGCCAGAGGGGGCGGTCGATGAAGACGGTCACCGCATTAGAGTGCCAGAGGCAGATCCGAGGCCTGACCAGCCCGCGAGGAAGCGGTTCAATGGACGTACGCGAATACATCGACGCCAACGCGAGCGGCTTCTTCGCCGCGCTGAAGGAATGGCTGGCGATCCCGTCGATCTCCGGTGATCCCGAGCGCCGCGACGACGTACGGCGCTCCGCCGTCTGGCTCGAGGCCCATCTTCGCGAGACCGGGTTCCCGGTCGTGGAGATCTGGGAGACCGGCACCGCGGACGAGCCGGGCCTGCCCACGGTGTTCGCCGAGTGGCCGGCCGAGGACCCGGCCGCGCCGACCGTGGTCGTGTACGGCCACCACGACGTACAGCCGGTCGAGCCCCTCGCCGAATGGGCCACCGATCCGTTCTCGCCGGTCGAACGCGGCGACCGGCTCGTCGGCCGCGGCGCGTCCGACGACAAAGGGCAGATCTTCTTCCACACACTCGGTGTGAGGGCCGGGCTCGCCGCGAGCGGCGGGACCGCGCCGCCCGTAACAATCAAGATGCTGGTCGAGGGCGAGGAGGAGTCCGGATCGACCCATTTCGCGGATCTGCTCCGGGAGCGCCGGGACCGGCTGGCCTGCGACGCCATCGTGATCAGCGACACGACCATGTGGGCGGCGGACGTCCCGTCCATGTGCACCGGCATGCGAGGCCTCACCGAGGCCGAGGTCTCGATGTACGGGCCGTCCTCTGACCTGCACTCGGGCTCCTTCGGCGGCGCGGTGCCCAACCCGTTGCACGCCATGACGCGGCTCCTCGCCGGCCTGCACGACGAGCAAAACCGCGTCACGCTCAAGGGCTTCTACGACGGCGTGATCGAGCTCACGGACCAGGAACGCGACTCCTTCGCGCGCCTGCCCTTCGACGAGGCCGAGTGGCTCGCGACGGCCGGCGGCAGCCGCGCGGCGTTCGGCGAGGAGGGCTACACCACGCTGGAGCGCGTCTGGGCGCGCCCGACCGCCGAGATCAACGGCATGTGGGGCGGCCACACCGGCCCCGGCGGCAAGACGATCGTGCCGCGCGAGGCGCACGCCAAGGTGTCGTTCCGGCTGGTCGCCGGGCAGGATCCGCAGGCGGTGCAGCAGGCGTTCGAGGCGTACGTGGCCGAGCACGCTCCGCCCGGCATCAGGGCCGAGGTGCACGTCACCGGGGCCGGGGTCCGGCCGTGCTTCTCGCCGATCGACTCACCCGGCGTGCTGGCGGCCCGGCGGGCGATGGAGCGCGTGTTCGGCAAGGAGGTGCTGTTCACCCGCGAGGGCGGCAGCGGCCCCGAGGCCGACCTCGCCGACATCCTGGAGGCACCGCTGGTGTTCGTGGCGGTCGGCCTGGACGAGGACCGGATCCACGCCCCCAACGAGAAGGTCGAGATGCCGCTGCTGCTCAGGGGCGCCGAGGTCGCGGCGTATCTCTGGGACGAGTTCGCCGGTCGGCGCTAGACCGGTGGGAAGGGTGCTCCGTGACTGAAACCACGCTCGACTGGCTGGCGCTCTCCCGTGGGGCGCTCGACCGCGTCGGCGAACGCCGTCGCGACGACGCCTGGCTCACCGAGGCGTGGGCCGACGCCCGTACGCGGGCCTTCGCGATCGACCACGGAAAGGTGCTGATCCGTCCGGATCCCGCCCTGGTGCTGCTCGGCCCGGACCAGGCCCCCGAAGGTGAGCGCTACCTGCTGGGCGTCGACGAGGACGGAGTCGCCTACTTCGCGGTGGCCGCGCCGCTGCCCGCCATCGAGGGGACCGAGCCCGCCGGCCTGCGCGGGGTCGGCGCGCTGCTCAGCGACCGTGACGCCGGGCTGCTCACGCAGGCGGTCGCCCTGCAGAACTGGCACGAGACCCACGCGTACTGCCCCCGCCACGGCGCGCCGACGACCCCCGCGTCCGCGGGCCATACCCGGGTCTGCCCGGTGGACGGCGCGGAGCAGTTTCCGCGTACGGACCCCGCGGTGATCATGCTGGTGCACGACGACGAGCGGATGCTGCTGGCCAGCAGCGCGAACTGGCCGATGCGGCGGGCCTCGGTCCTCGCGGGGTTCGTGGAGGTGGGCGAGTCACTCGAGCAGGCCGTCGCCCGTGAGGTGTACGAAGAGGTCGGGATCCGCGTCCACGACTGCCGCTACCTCGGCAGTCAGCCGTGGCCGCTGCCCCGCAGTCTCATGCTGGGCTTCTTCGCCCGCGCCGAGGAGGGGCAGGAGCTGCGCGTGGACGGTGAGGAGATCATGAGCGCCCGCTGGTACACCCGCGCGGAGCTTCTCGCCGCCACCGAGTCCGGCGAGCTGCTCCTGCCAGGCCGGATCTCCATCGCGCGGCAGCTGATCGAACGCTGGTACGGCGGCGAGCTGCCCGGTGATTGGTGACGAGCAGCTCGCCGCCGCCTGGCGGGGAGATGGGGGACTCTGCCGTGCGGCCTGTCGACGGGGGCCATCGTCGCCAGACCGCACGGCGGTCCTTCGGCTCGGGGGTGAGCCGACGGCGGGGGCCGGGGTTCACACGGGGCCGATGGGGTGTCTCAGTAGGGCAGTAGCCGTCCGGATGGGGTCCGGAGGTCGAGCTCGGGGAGCGGGTTGGCAGGCGGCCTGCTGACCTTGATACGGATGCGACGCATGGGGTCGATCCTTACGCTCGAAATTAAGAAATCAAGCGGCGAGCGTGAGCGGGCGGGCTCTGTGGGGTGAGATGGTGTGCCCGTCCGGGAACAGCTCGCCGGTGTCATCGAAGACCACGACACCGTTGCAGAGCAGGCTCCATCCCTGCTCAGGGTGCGCGGAGATGACGCGTGCGGCAATGTGATCCTCCGCGGTGGCCGCGGGGCAGTGCGGGCAGTGCTGGCACATGACGTCTTCTCCTCTCCCAGCTGGTTCGGGTTATGTATCCACCATCGCGCCTTCGGCGTCCCCCGTCTGCGCCGCCAGCACCCATCCTGCTGTCATGCCAGCGGCACCGGGCACCCCCCTGCTAGCCGGTACACCGGTGCTTCCACCGGGTCAGAGGTGCCCGAAGATGGTCTTTGACCTGCGCTCTTGCGGGCCCCCGGTTGGCGCCCTGTCAGCCGGAACGTCTATATTCCGGGTAGCGGCAATGCGTATTCGGCCATCGATTCGCCAGACTGGGGCAATGGACATGCGCTGTCTGATCGTTGACGACAACGACCGCTTCCTCGAGACCGCTCGCGGCGTTCTCGAGCGCGACGGGATCGTTGTGGTCGGCGTGGCCTCGGACAGCGAGCACGCCCGTGACCTCATCGACGAGCTCCGCCCCGACGTCGCGCTCATCGACGTCTGTCTGGGCGACGAGTGCGGGGTCGCGCTGGCCGACCAGATCGTCGAGAAGGCGCCGTCGAAACCGGCCGTGATCTTGATTTCGACCTATCCCGAGGACGACTTCGCCGACATCGTCACGGGCAGCGCCGCTCTCGGCTTCCTGCCGAAGTCGGAGCTGTCGGGCCCGGCGGTCCGAAAGATCGTCGGCGAGCGGTCCGGTGAGCCCGGTGACGTCGGCGGGCACGCCTCCGCCCACCACTGCTAGCCGCCCCTATTCCCTGACCGAGCGTGACCGCTAACGGTTGTCCAGGAACGTGATCACGGCGAGGACCCGGCGGTGATCGTCCTCGGTCTCCGGCAGCTGCATCCGCGCGAGGATGCTCCGCACGTGCTTCTCCACGGTGCCCTCGGTGATCCACAGCCGGTTGGCGATGCCGGCGTTCGACCGGCCCTCGGCCATCAGCGCGAGCACCTCGCGCTCGCGCTCGGTGAGGCCCTCCAGCGGATCGTCCTTGTGCCGGGCGGTCAGGAGCTCCTGGACGAGCCCGGGGTCCACGACAGAGCCGCCCTGGGCGATCCGCTCGACCGTCTCGATGAACTCGCTCACCTCGGTCACCCGGCTTTTCAGCAGGTAGCCGACACGCTGGCCGGCGGCGAGCAACTCTGTCGCCTGTTCGACCTCGACGTGCGCCGACAGCAGGAGAATGCCGATCGCGGGGAACTCGGCGCGGATGATCTGGGCCGCGTCCAGCCCCTCGGTCTCGTACGCGGGGGGCATGCGGATATCGACGATGGCGACGTCGGGCTGGTGCGCGCGAACAGCGGCGATGAGCTCCTCCCCATCGCCCGCCTGCGCCACGATCTCGAACCCCGACCGCTCCAGCAGGCTTGCCAGCCCGGCGCGAAGCAGGACGTCATCTTCGGCCAGAGCCAGTCGCGCTCTACGTTCGACCATCACTCTCCTCCGCACGTAGAGTGATTCCACACCAACCCTAATCTCATTATCGGCCAGTCTCTCCTGGTCGAGAGGAACGAGCAGTGACCAGATGGGCGTCACGCCGCTCGCAGCTGCGGGTCGACGCTCCACGGGGACTGAGCCGACGGTTGGTCATCGCGAGTGCCCTGCTGGCGCTGCTGATGACCGCCACGTTCTTGATCCTTTTTGGAGCGATCACCCGGCTGCGCGACGCGGCGGCACTGACGGGCCGGTCGGAGGAGGTCCTCGCCTCCTCCAGCCGGCTCGAACGTCTCATCGTGGACCTCGAAACGGGCGAACGCGGCTACATCATCACCAAAGATCCGACATTCCTGACGCCTTGGGAGACGGCACGAGCCGCGGTTCCCCAAGAGGCGGCGGAGTTCCGCCGGCTCGGCACGAAGATCGGCGGGGAGCAGGGAAAGCGGGCCGGCCAGATCTCGTCGGCCGTGACGTCCTACCTCCAGGACTTCTCCGTACCGCTCGTGACGAAGGTCCAGCGGCAACCGGGGGTCAGCGCGGCGGCCTCGGTCGCGGACGGGCAGCGGCGTGTCGACCGGATCCGGACCGATTTCGACCAGTTCATGGGGGTACAGCGCAGGCTCACCTCCCGCTACGAACAGCACTCCCTGGAGGCGTCCCGGCGGGCCATGGCGATGGCCGGCATCGCGGCGGTGGCCTCGTTCGTGCTGGTCTTCGTCTTCACCTCGTACCTGACGCGCGCGCTGGTACGCCCCGTGCGCCGCGCGTCGATCATGGCCGCCGACCTGGCCCGTGGTGAGCTGGGCGTCCGGATGCCCGAGACCTCGCTGGGCGAGATCGGCGTGCTCGAACAGGCCTTCAACACCATGGCGCGCTCCCTGGAGATGAGCCACGACAAGCTCCGCAGGGTCGCCGACGAACAGGCGGCCCTGCGCCGCGTGGCGACCCTCGTGGCGCGCGCGGTCTCCCCGCACGAGGTCTTCGAGGCGGTCGCCGCCGAGCTGGGCCGCATCCTGGCCGCCGACTTCATCGTGGTCAACCGCTTCGAGCCCGACCGGATGGAGACCGTGGTCGGCTCCTGGAAGGCCGAGAAGAACCCCGAGGCGGCACCGCCCACGGGCTCCTGCTGGTCGCTGGAGGGCCGGAGTCTTGAGTCGTCGGTGGAGCGGACCGGGCGTCCGGCGCGCGTGACCGACTACCAGCGCGCCACCAGCGGCATCGGCGTGTGGGCGCGGACGCGCGGAGTCAGGTGCGGCGCGGGGAGCCCGGTCGTGGTCGAGGGCCGTCTGTGGGGCGTGATGATCGCCTTCTCGATGAGCGAAGATCCGCAGCCGGAGGGGATCGAGGTCCGCATGACCGAGTACACCGAACTCGTCGGCACGGCGATCGCCAACGCCGAGAGCCGGGCCAAGCTCACGGCCGCCCGCGCCCGCCTCGTGTCGGCCTCCGACGAGACCCGGCGCCGGATCGAGCGCGACCTGCACGACGGCGCCCAGCAGCGCCTCGTCTCGCTCGGGCTCGAACTCCGCGCCGCTGAGGGCTCCATCCCCGACGGCCACGACGTTCTGCGGCAACGGGTGGCCAAGACCGCCTCGGGCCTGTCCGGCGTCCTGGAGGACCTGCAGGAGATCTCCCGGGGTCTGCATCCGGCGATCCTGTCCCGCGGCGGCCTCCACCCCGCCATCAAGGCGCTCGCCCGGCGGTCCGTGGTCCCCGTCGAGCTCGACCTGCACGTCGCCCGGCGCCTGGACGAGCGGCTCGAGGTGGCCGTCTACTACATCGTGGCGGAGGCGATGACGAACGCCACCAACCACGTGGACGCCTCGGTCGTACGGATCCACCTGCACCTGGACGAGGACGTGATCCAGATGGCGGTCGAGGACGACGGGGTCGGTGGCGCCGCCGTCGGCGGGGGATCGGGCCTCATCGGCCTCAAGGACCGCGTCGAGGCGCTCGGCGGCACGATCGACGTACGGAGCCCGAGCGGCAAGGGCACCTCGCTCCAGGTACGGATCCCGACCTGGACCGCTTAGGGCGGTCTGTCCTCCTGCCGTCGTGTATCGGACACGCCCTGGACCCCCGATTGCGGGTATGAGCCGGTCCGCAAGGGGTGGCCGCTTCACGGGGGAGTACGGATGGCCAGGCAGAGCATCGGCGAGCAGTTCGTCGGAATCCTCGTCCGCGCGGGGGTGGAACGCATCTACGGCGTCGTCGGCGACAGTCTCAATCCGGTCACCGACGCCGTCCGGCGTACGCCCGGCATCGACTGGGTGCAGGTGCGGCACGAGGAGTCCGCGGCCTTCGCCGCGGGCGCGGAGGCGCAGATCACCGGCCGCCCGGCGGCGTGCGCCGGCAGCTGCGGTCCCGGCAACCTACACCTGATCAACGGCCTGTACGACGCGCACCGCAGCATGGCGCCCGTGATCGCGCTGGCCGCGCAGATCCCGAGCAGCGAGATCGGCACCGGCTATTTCCAGGAGACCCATCCGGACCGGTTGTTCGCCGAGTGCAGCCACTATTCGGAACTGATCTCCAATCCCGCGCAGATGCCACGCGTCCTCCAGACGGCGATCCAGCACGCCGTGGGCCGCTCGGGCGTCTCGGTGGTCTGCCTGCCCGGCGACGTGGCGGCGCTGGACGCGCCCCAGGGGGCGGCCCAGCTGGCCCTCGTCACCCGGCGCCCGACGGTGCGCCCGGCCGACGAGGAGATCGCCGCGCTGACCCGGATGATCGACGACGCGGAGCGGGTCACGCTCTTCTGCGGCAGCGGTACGGCCGGCGCCCACGACGAGGTGATGAGGCTGGCGGACCGGCTGAAGTCCCCGGTGGCCCACGCGCTGCGCGGCAAGGAGTGGATCCAGTACGACAACCCGTTCGACGTCGGCATGTCCGGGCTGCTCGGGTACGGCGCGGCGTACGAGGCGATGCACGAGGCCGACCTGCTGATCATGCTCGGCACCGACTTCCCGTACACCAGGTTCCTTCCCAGCGATGTCCGGATCGTCCAGGTCGACGTACGGCCCGAGCATCTGGGCCGTCGCTGCCGGCTGGACCTCGCCGTGTGGGGCGACGCACGCGAGACGCTGCACGCGCTGATCCCGCTCGTACGCGAGAAGACCGACCGCCGGTTCCTGGACCGCATGCTCAAACGGCACGCGGACGCGCTCGAGGGCGCGGTGGCGGCCTACACACGCGACGTCGGGCGGCGCACGCCGATCCACCCCGAATACGTCGCCTCCGTCCTGGACGAGGAGGCGGCAGGGGACGCGGTGTTCACCGTCGACACCGGCATGTGCAACGTCTGGGCCGCGCGCTACCTCACACCGAACGGCCGGCGGCGGGTGATCGGCTCGTTCAGCCACGGCTCGATGGCCAACGCCCTGCCCCAGGCCCTGGGCGTGCAACTCGCCGACCGCGGCCGCCAGGTGATCTCGATGTCGGGAGACGGCGGTTTCTCGATGCTGATGGGTGAGCTGCTGTCGGTCGTCCAGCACGGGCTTCCGGTGAAGATCGTGCTGTTCAACAACTCCTCGCTCGCCATGGTGGACCTGGAGATGATGGTCGCGGGCCTGCCGCCGTACGGCACCGAGCACCAGCACACGGACTACGCGGCGATCGCCCGCGCGGCGGGCGTGCACGGGATCCGGGTGGAGGACCCGGGAGAGGTACGCACGGCACTGCGCGAGGCGTTCCGCCACGACGGACCGGCGCTGGTGGACGTGGTCACGGACCCGAACGCACTGTCTCTGCCGCCGCGGATCACGGGGGAGCAGCTGACCGGCTTCGCCCTGTCGGCGAGCAAGATGGTGATCAGCGGCGGCGTGGGGCGGATGGTGCAGCTGGCCCGCTCCAACCTCCGGAACATCCCCCGCCCCTGACACCACGCCGACCGACACCGCCGCAATCCCACGGGGGCTTGCCGAAGCGTGGACGGGACCGGAGCGTACGGGCGAGCACGGGCGCGGGACAGGGCGCGGGGGCGACACGCGCCGCGCGGAGCGGGCGGGGCGCGCGAGTGCGCGGGCCGGACGGAGCGCGGAGCGCGGGATGCGAGCAGACAAGGGGCGGAGCGCGAGGACCCGGAGTGCGGGCGGGCACGGACGCGGGAGGAGCGCGAGTGCGGGCAGACCCGGACATCAAGTCCGCAAACGGACCTGACGCAGAGGACGCGGGGCGTGCGGGCCTTGGGTATCACCTCGACCAAGGCGACGCGCTGCGGGCGACCGCGAACAACCCTCCCCCAGATTCGCCACGGGTACGCCGACGAACGCGCAGCGAATCCACCGTGATGCACGGGTCGGCAGACTCGTGACTGCGCGGCGTGTCGCTAGGCGCACGAGCAGGTGTCTTGTGCCGCAGCGAGGATGCGCGGCCTCGGCGCACTCGCGACCGCGCGGCGTTTTGTGCCGCAATGACGGCCATGCCGGGCCGATGCTCGTGGCGGTGCCCGTAGCTTCGCTGGGGCAGTCGGTGTGCTGCGCGGGGTGGGTGGCTCGGGTGGCAGGTCCTTCACACGCGTCCTCGGAGTCGGAACGCCGGCGGGCTGGTGGGGCTTGGGAACGAGTCGCTTCTCGGTGGAAGGCCCACTTGGCGGCGGCCATCCGGAGCTGAGGGGATACCGACGGATTCCTGGGCGGGACGCTCATCATCCCGTCTCCGCCGTGCCTCTACACCCGCGTGCCCGTAGCCGGCTGGTCGGTGTGCTGCGCGCGGTGGGTGGTCGGTGGCAGGTTCGTCCAGCCTCCGCCCCCGCTCGGCGCCAGTGCCCCCGCCTGGCCACCTCGGCCCGTGCCCTCCACCATCGCCCGTCCCCCCTACACCTGCGGCTTCCAGTCGGTGCTTCCGGAGGGGTGAATTTGTGTGATCTGGGGCACGTCAATCTCTTGACGGCCGGACGCATATGGGCGTAAACAAATGGAAACCAAACTGAAACGGCGGTGAAGCAACACGATGTGCGCCGATGAGAGGCGACGGGCGGCCCTGTGCCCGGCCGGCGTGGTGGGGGTTCAAGGCGCGCGCTGCCGCCTCGGGGGCGGGCAGGTCCGCCGCCGGTCCATGGTGGGTCTTCGGGCCGCCTGGACGGGGGGCACGGCCCGAGTGGCGAGGGCGGACGCGGCATGATCGTTACGTTGACCCTCAACCCGAGTCTGGATCGGACCATCGAGGTCGACCGTCTCGTGCGCGGGACGATGACCCGTGCCACCTCGGCGCGGCTGGACCCCGGCGGCAAAGGGGTGAACGTCTCGCGGGCCCTGCTCGCGAACAACGTCCCCTCCGTCGCCGTGGTGCCCGTCGGCGGTGCCGACGGCGAACAGCTCGTCCGCCTCCTGGAGGCCGACGGGATACCGCTCCGCGCGGTCGGCGTGGCCGGCCGGACCCGATCCAACATCACCATCGCCGAGCCCGACGGTGTGGTCACCAAGCTCAACGAACCCGGCGAGCCCCTGTCCCGCAAGGAGCTGGACGCGGTCGCCGACGCGGTGCTCGGCGAGACCGAGTCCGCTAGCTGGGTGGTGACCTGCGGAAGCCTGCCGCCCGGCGTACCGGACGGGATCTATGCCCAGATGTGTGAGTTCTTCACCCAGGCGGGCGTCCAGGTCGCGGTCGACGCGAGCGGCCCGGCGCTCCTGGCCGCGGTCGACGCCGCCCCGGTACTCATCAAGCCGAACCGGGACGAGCTCGCCGAGGCCGTAGGGCGGCCGGTCGACAGCGTCGGCGACGCCGTCGAGGCGGCACAGCAGTTGCGCGAACGAGGCGCCGGAAGCGTGCTCGCCAGCCTCGGCGCCGACGGCGCCGTACTGGTCGAGGACGGCGGCGTCACCATCGGCGAGGCACCGGTCGCCGGGGCGAGGAGCACGGTAGGGGCGGGCGACGCCCTGCTCGCCGGGTTCCTGGCCGCCGGCGCGCGGGGGAGCGAGGCGCTCGCCGAAGGTCTGGCATGGGGGGCGGCGGCGGTCCGCCTGCCCGCCAGCCGGATGCCGCGGCCGCAGGACATCCGCCGCGACATCGTCCACATCCATTCGCGTCCGGACCTGGGCCGGTCGCTGATCGCCTGATCTGCCCGGCAGATTCCCCAACCCCCAAGGGAGGCCCCTCATGGCCACTCCGTACACACCAGAAGTCACCGGTGGTGGCGTCAAGGCCACGATTCAGCGAGTCGGCGGCTATCTCGCCGGGATGGTGATGCCCAACATCGGCGCGTTCATCGCCTGGGGTCTCATCACCGCGCTGTTCATTCCGACCGGGTGGCTGCCGAACAAGGAGTTCGGCGCGCTGGTCGACCCGACGATCAACGTCCTGCTGCCGGTACTGATCGGTTACACCGGCGGGCGGATGGTGCACGGCCAGCGTGGTGCGGTCGTCGGTGCGGTCGCCACGATCGGGGTCGTGGTCGGCGCCGGAATCCCGATGTTCCTGGGCGCGATGATCATGGGCCCGGCCACGGCGTACGTGCTCAAACTGGTCGACGGCTTCATCCAGGAGCGGACCAAGGCCGGCTTCGAGATGCTGGTGGACAACTTCAGCGCCGGCATCCTCGGCGCGGCGGCCGCGGTCTTCGGCAACTGGGCGATCAAGCCGATCGTCAAGCACGTGACCACCTGGGCCGGCAGCGGGGTCGAGTGGCTGATCCACCATCACCTGCTCCCACTGGCGTCGGTGCTGATCGAGCCGGCCAAGGTGCTGTTCCTCAACAACGCCGTCAACCACGGGGTACTGGGCCCGCTGGGCGTGACGGAGGCGGCCAAGCACGGCAAGTCGATCCTGTTCATGCTGGAGTCCAACCCCGGGCCCGGCCTCGGCATCCTGGTGGCCTACCTGCTGTTCGGCCCGAAGCGCCTGCGGCCCAGCGTCCCCGCCGCGATCGTGATCCAGTTCCTGGGCGGGATCCACGAGATCTACTTCCCCTACGTCCTGATGAAGCCGCGTCTCATCCTCGCCGCGATTGCCGGCGGCGCCGCGGGCATCGGGACGTTCATGGTCACCGGTGCGGGTCTGGTCGCCACCCCGGCGCCGGGCAGCATCTTCGCGTACGCCGCGGAGACCCCCCGAGGCGGTTACTTCGGGGTGTTCCTCGGAGTACTGATCGCCGCCGGGGTCTCCTTCGCGGTCGGTTCGGTCCTGCTCGGCTTCGGCAGACTGGCCGGAGACCAGGAAGAGGAAGAAGCCGAGGCGGTGGCCGAGGACGAGTCGGTCGCGGTGACGGCCGAGGAGAAGTCGGCGACGACCACACGGACCGACGAGGCGCCGGCCACCGAAACAGCACCCCATGGAGCGTGACCGATGAACGGCAAGGACGTAAAGAAGATCGTCGTGGCCTGCGACGCCGGAATGGGCAGCAGCGTCATGCTGGCCAGCCAGCTGCGCAAGGAGCTGAAGAAGTTCGACGTCGAGGTGGAGCACACCCCGGTCAACACCATCCCCGGGGACGCGGACATCGTCGTCTGTCACCAGGGCCTCGCCGCACGCGCGGCGGCCGGCGCCGGCGGCAAGCCGATCGTCAAGTTCCAGGTCTTCATCGGCGACCCCGCCGTGAAGAGCCTCGTCAACGCGATCAAGAACGGCGGCGAAATCAGTGCCTGAGCTCCTCCACCGCGGCGCCGTACGTCTCGACGCGACCGCGACCGGCCGCGACGACGCCATCCGCCAGTGTGGCGAGGCGCTCGTGCGGACCGGCGCGGTGGAGCCGGCGTACGTCGTCGCGATGCTCGAACGCGAGCAGTCCGTGTCGACGTACGTCGGGGAGGGCGTCGCGATCCCGCACGGCACCCTGAACGGCAAGGAGTCCGTACGCCATGACGCGGTCTCCTTCGTCCGGTTCCCTGACGGCGTGAGCTGGGGCGATGACCAGCAGGTGGTGCTCTGTATCGGCATCGCCGCGGTCGGCGACGGCCACGTACGCCTGCTGTCCGAGCTCGCCCAGATCCTGCTCGACCCCGACCGGGCACGTGCCCTGCGGGAGACGAACGACATCGACGAAGTGGTACGGCTGCTGCAGCCGGCCGGAGAAGAGGAACCAGCGTGAAGGTCGCCCGTTTCTACTCGCCCGGGGACATCCGCGTCGAGGATGCCCCCGAGCCCTCCCCCGGCCCCGGGGACGTCAAGATCCGGGTCCGGAACTGCTCGACCTGTGGCACCGACGTGAAGATCTCCAAGTTCGGTCACCACCACATCCGGCCGCCGCGGGTCATGGGGCATGAGATCGCCGGTGAGGTGGTCGAGCTCGGCGAGGGGGTCACCGGCTGGCAGCCGGGCGACCGCGTCCAGGTCATCGCGGCGATCCCGGACGGCACCTGCGAGGAGTGCCGCCGCGGCCGGATGACGGTGTGCCCGAACCAGGAGTCGATGGGCTACCACTACGACGGTGGCTTCGCCGAGTACACGATCGTGCCGGCCAAGGTGCTCGCCGTCGACGGCCTCAACCACATCCCGGAGGGGCTGGGCTTCGACGAGGCGTCGGTGGCCGAGCCGCTCGCGTGCGTGCTCAACGGCCAGGAGCTGGCCCGCATCGGCGAGGGCGACGACGTCGTGATCATCGGCGCCGGTCCGATCGGCTGCCTGCACGTACGCCTGGCCCGCGCACGCGGCGCCGCGCGCGTCTTCCTGGCCGACCTGAACCCCGACCGGCTGGCGATGTCCGCCGAGCGGGTCAAGCCGGACGCCGCGCTCCACGGCACCGACCTGGTCGACCAGGTGATGAAGCTGACCGACGGGCGGGGCGCCGACGCCATCATCACCGCGGCCGCCTCCGGCGCCGCGCAGGAGCAGGGGCTCCAGATGGCGGCACGGCAGGGCCGGATCAGCTTCTTCGGCGGGCTGCCGAAGGACAACCCGGTGATCGCCTGCGACTCCAACCTCGTGCACTACCGCGAGCTGACGATCGTGGGTGCCAACGGCTCCAGCCCCCGGCACAACGCCCAGGCTCTCGAGCTCATCGCCTCCGGCGCGGTCCCCGTGGCGGATCTGATAACCCATCACCTGCCGCTCGCGGATGTGCTCGAGGGCATCGACATCGTGGCCCGCGGCACCGCCATCAAGGTCACCATCGAACCCTGACGAGGGAGCAAGCATGTCCGAGCGAACGGTAACGATCGCCTCCCGTACGGGTCTGCACGCACGGCCCGCCGCGCTGTTCGTCAAGGCCGCCGCCGACCAGGGCGTCCCGGTGAAGATCCGGGTCGGCGACGGCAAGCCCGTGCCGGCGGCCAGCATGCTCGCCGTGCTGTCGCTGGGCGCCCAGAAGGGCACCGAGGTCACCCTCGAGGCCGACGGGCCGGGCGCCGACGAGGCCCTGGACTCACTGGCCGCCCTGCTCGCCCGCGACCTGGACGCGGAGGAGCCGACCGATGCCTGAGGAGCTGCGGGGTATCGGGGTCAGCCCCGGCCTCGCGGCCGGGCCGGTCGCGCGGATGAGCCCGCCGCCGTCCCTCCCCGAGGCGCGAACGGTCAAGGATCCGGATGAGGAGGTGGCGGTCGCGGCGCGCGCCCTGGAGGCCGCTGAGAACCGGCTCCGCGAGCGTGCGGCCCAGGCGACCGGCGCGGCGCGCGACATCCTCGACGCCCAGTCGATGATCGCCGCCGACCCCACGCTGAAGGACGGTGTCACCGACCGGATCAAGGACGGCGCGGACGCCCCGCACGCCCTGCGGGACACCTTCGACGAGCACCGCAGGACACTCGAAGGGCTCGGCGGATACCTCGCCGAGCGGGCGGCCGACCTGGACGACATCGCCCACCGCGCCATCGCCGCGGCACTCGGGCTGCCCATGCCCGGCGTGCCGCAGCCGGGCCACCCGTACGTCCTGGTCGCCGACGATCTCGCGCCGGCCGACACGGCCACCCTCGACCCGGCGAACGTCCTCGCGCTGGTGACCGAACGCGGCGGCCCGACGAGCCACACCGCCATCCTGGCCCGCTCGCTCGGCCTACCCGCCGTGGTCGGCTGTGCCGGCGCGCTCGGCATCGCGGATGCGACCGCCGTGACGGTGGACGGCACCACCGGTCTCGTACGCGCCGGAGTCGGCGACGAGGAGGTCGACGGCGTACGCGCACGGGCCGCCGAGGAGCGGGCACGGCTCGCCGGTGGCACGGGTCCGGGGCGCACCTCGGACGGGCACGCGGTCGACCTGATGCTCAACATCGGCTCGGCGGCCGACCTCGCCGGGGTCGACCTGACCGACGTCGCGGGTGTGGGACTGTTCCGCACGGAGTTCCTCTTCCTGGACCGGCACGACGCGCCTGACCTGGAGGAACAGGTGGACGCGTACGCCGAGGCGTTCCGTCTCTTCGAACGCGGCACGATCGTGGTCCGCACCCTCGACGCGGGAGCCGACAAGCCGCTGCCGTTCCTCGGCCTGCGTGAGGAGCCCAACCCCGCACTCGGCGTACGCGGCCTGCGGGTGGCGCGCGAGCAGCCGGAGATCCTGGACACCCAGCTCGAGGCCATCGCGCTCGCCGCCCTGGAGACCGCCGCCGACGTGTGGGTGATGGCGCCGATGGTCTCCACGCAGCCGGAGGCCGCCGACTTCGCCGCCCGGGTCCGCGACCACGGGCTGCCCACGGCCGGCGTGATGATCGAGGTACCGGCCGCGGCCCTGCGCGCCGGGCGGTTCCTGGACACCGTGGACTTCCTCAGCATCGGCACCAACGACCTGAGCCAGTACACGCTCGCCGCCGACCGGCAGAGCGGTGGCCTCGCCGACCTGCTCGACCCGTGGCAACCGGCGCTGCTGGAGCTGATCGGGGTCTGTGCGGCGGCCGGTAAGACCGCCGGCAAGTCCGTGGGCATCTGCGGTGAGGCGGCCGCCGACCCGTTTCTCGCCCCGGTGCTGGCCGGGCTCGGCATCACCAAGTTGTCCATGAGCCCGCGCGGGCTGCCCGCCGTACGGGCGAGCCTCGCCGGGCACACTCTCGCCGAATGCGAACGTCTTGCCGCGCTGGCGCTGGACGCCGGTGACGCGGCCGAGGCCCGTGCCGCGGTACTCGCCGAGACGAACGGCTGACACCCGGCGGCACGGTCCGCGAATGCCCCCTGCGCGCGGCAGGGGGCATTCGTACGTCCGGTCGCTCTGTCACGGACATAAATACGCTTAGGCTTCGCTTAAGGGTTAGATAAACCTATTTCCCCTGCTCAGCCGGTATAAATGAGCTTCGTTCACATTTGGCCGTCGAAGGGGAGATCGGTGATCCACGTACGTACGGGGGCCGCCGCGTCGTCGTCACTACCATCGCCGAGAATTGTTCGGCCGGTCGCTCACCTGGTCAGACGCGGATTACCTCCGGCCCCGCGGCCGCCAGGTCCGCGGCCAGCCCGCTGTCCAGCCCGGTATCGGTGATCAGCACGCTGATGTCGGCCAGCGACGCGAACTTGGCGAGATAGTCGTTGCCGACCTTGGTGTGGTCGACGAGGAGCACCGTGCGCTGTGCGGCTCCGATCATCGACTGTTTCATGGCCGCCTCGGCCGGGTCCGGTGTCGTCAGGCCGACCTCGGCGGAGATGCCGTTCGTGGCCATGAACGCGACATCGACCCGCATTCGCGCGAGCGGCTGCATGGCCCAGTCGTCGACGGTCGCGAGCGTACGCCCGCGGACCCTGCCACCGAGCATGATCACGTTGAGGTTGGAGCGGGTGGCCAGGATGGTGGCGAGCGGCGGCGAGTTGACGATCACTGTCAACTCGCGGTCGCTGGGCAGCACCTGGACCAGGCGCCCCGTCGTGGATCCGGCGTCGATGATGATCGATCCGTCGGCGGGGAGCTCGGCGAGGGCGGCCTTGGCGATGCGTTCCTTCTCGGCGGTCATGACGGCGTCGCGAGCCGCCAGCGCCGGCTCGAAGCCGAGGCGCTCGACGGGGATGGCGCCGCCGTGCACGCGGCGCAGCGTGCCGGCACGCTCAAGAACCGTCAGGTCCCGGCGGATCGTCTCCATCGTGACGCCGAAGTCCTCCGCGAGCGTCACCACGTCGACGCGGCCCGCATCGCGTGTGCGCCGAAGAATCTCCTGCTGTCGTTCCTCGGCGTACATGTTGATTGACCACCGTTTCAAGGTTGTTTTACTTCTGTTTATCCCCACATCTGTGGTCCGTCAAGAGGGAGCGACGGCGGCCCATGGGCCTGTGAGGCGGCCCATCGTACGGCCGGACGGTCATGTCCGATGAGTGTTGACATGACTTGACCGCGACGTTAACGTCGGGACCACTGAAAGGAAGGTTTCTTAATAAATGGCCTCGGGGGATGCCGAACCAGGACTTCATCCCGCCGAAAGGGGCACGCGCCATGTGGCACCGCAGCCTCCAGCGAGACGCGATCGCCATGGTGCCGCCCTGTCCGTTCAGTGGCCGTACGGGATCCGCTCCCGCCGGCCTCCGGCCAGGGCCCGCCCCGGCCGGACGCCGACCAGAACCCGGCCCGGTGGGTGGCCGGGCCGGCTCCCTCGCCGTGCTCGCCCCGGCCGAGCCCCGGCTCGCGGATGACTCCGCCAGAGCCACCGGTGCCGGGCACGATCCCCGCCGCGCAGGACAGCCACCGAACGCCATCGCCTACGCGCCCGCCAGCGCGTACGCCGGCGACGGTGGTCCGGCCGGCCGGGGACGGGGGAGCAGGTCGACGGGAGGGTGGCGACCGTCACCCGGCCCGCGTTCCTTGTCCGGGCCCGCGCTGTTCTCGCAGCGGGTGACCCGGCCGAGGGTCTTTCACCGCGGACGGGGGCCGCCCAAGCACGACCACGCCTGCCGCCACAGGCATAACCGCCCAAGTACGACCATGTCTGCCGCCACAGGCATAGCCGCACGAGTACGACCTCGCCTGCCGCCACAGGCATATGACTCCTCCGCCCCCGAATCCTGGAGCCGAGACGCCCCATGAAGAAGAAAGCCCGCCGCGCCGGCCAAAGGCCCGCACGGCTGTTCGCCTCCTCCGCACTCCTTGCTCTCGTCGCCGCACTCTTCACCGGTGGGCTCTCTCCCGCGCACGCCGCGGGTGAAAGCGTCAACATCTGGCTGACCACGACCGATGACAGCGGCGGCCGCCACGTCACCCGCGGGCTGCAGCAGCAGACGCCGATCACCTTCGGGACCGGTGGCAGCGGCGCCCAGAACATCACCGTCAACGAGAACAACCGCTACCAGCAGTTCACCGGCGCGGGCGCGTCGTTCACCGACACCGCCGCCTGGCTGATGAACAGCAGCGGAGCGCTCAGCTCGACGACGCGCACCCAGGTGATGCAGCAGCTGTTCGACCCGAACAGCGGAATCGGCCTGGACTTCCTGCGCAACCCGATGGGCGCCTCCGACCTGGCCCGGAGCAACTACTCCTTCGACGACATGCCCTCCGGCCAGACCGACCCGAGCCTCAGCCACTTCTCCATCTCCCACGACCTGGCCGACGTCCTGCCGCTGACCAAGCAGGCACGGCAGCTCAACCCGGCCCTCAAGGTCATGGCCACGCCATGGAGCGCGCCGGCCTGGATGAAGGACAACGGCACGTTCAACCAGCCCGGCTGGCTGCAGTCCCAGTACTACGCCGCGTACGCCCAGTACTTCGTGAAGTACATCCAGGCGTACCAGGCTCAGGGCGTGCCGATCGACTTCGTGTCCGCACAGAACGAGCCGACGTGCTGCGGCGGGTATCCGTCGATGAGCTGGAACGGCTCAGGTCTGGACTACTTCACCAAGACCAACCTGCTGCCGGCCTTCCACACCGCCGGCCTGTCCACGAAGGTCCTCGCACTGGACTGGAACTGGGACACCTACGCGAGCTACGGCGCGCCGCAGGTGGACGACACCGCCATCCGCAACGACCCCAACTTCGGCGGCATCGCCTGGCACGGCTACGGCGGCGACGTCGGCCAGCAGACCACGACGCACAACCAGTACCCGAACCTGGACGCCTACGACACCGAGCACTCCGGCGGCACCTGGATCGGGAACCAGCAGCAAGAGGACATGCACAACATCATCGACTACACCCGCAACTGGGGTAAGAGCGTGGTGAAGTGGTCGCTTGCCGTGGACCAGAACATGGGCCCGCACAACGGCGGCTGCGGCACCTGCACCGGACTGATCACCGTGCACAACGGCGACAGCCGCAGCGGGCAGGTCGACTACACGGTCGAGTATTACGACATGGGCCAGCTCACCAAGTTCGTCAAGCCCGGCGCATACCGCATCGACTCTACGGCCAACTCCTCCGTGCCCAACGTCGCCTGGCGCAACCCGGACGGCTCCAAGGCGCTCGTCGCCTACAACGACACCGGTTCCGCGCAGTCGATGAAGGTCAACTGGGGCGGCGAGTCGTTCACCTACTCCCTGCCGGCCAAGACCACCGCGACGTTCACCTGGAACGGCACGCAGAGCGGCAACGGCGGTGGCGGTGGCGGTGGCGGCACGGGCCAGATCACCGGCCTGGGCGGTAAGTGCGTCGACGTCGCCGGGGCCAGCTCGGCCAACGGCGCGGCGGTGCAGCTGTACGACTGCAACGGCTCGGGCGCGCAGCAGTGGACGGTCGGCTCCGACGGCACCATCAAGGCGCTCGGCAAGTGCATGGACCTGGCCTCGGCCGGTACGGCCAACGGCACGCAGGTCCAGCTGTACGACTGCAACGGCTCCGGCGCGCAGCAGTGGAGCAAGGGCGCGTCCAGCTCGCTCGTCAACCCCGCGTCGGGCAAGTGCCTGGACGCGACCGGCCCTAGCTCGGCCAACGGCACCCGGCTGCAGATCTGGACCTGCACCGGCGCCACCAACCAGCAGTGGGCCACCCCTTAGCCATCTCCGTCACCACCGTTTCATTTCACCCCCGTCAGGAGAACTCTTCATGCCACGACCTCTGTTCAGCACGCCCCGGCGCGGGCTGGCCCGTCTCGCCGCGCTCGCCGCGATCCCCCTCGCGGCCGCGGGTGTGATGGTCGGCACCGGGACGGCCGCGCACGCGGCGGTCAACCCGGGACCGGGCTTCCCCGCCCACTACGCCGCCCCGTACGTCGAGACCTGGGGCTCGACCTCGGCCATGGCCAGCGCCCAGGCCGCGACCGGGCTGAAGTACTACACACTCGCCTTCGTCATCGCCGGCAACGGCTGCACCGCCACCTGGAACGGTGACACCTCCATCGACAGCAGCGGGTGGCAGACCGCGATCAACAACCTGCGTGCCTCCGGCGGCGACGTCATCGTCTCCTTCGGCGGCGCCGCCCCGACCGAGCTCGCCCAGGCGTGCTCGTCGGTCTCCGCGCTGCAGGCGCAGTACAAGAAGGTCATCGACACCCTCAACCTCACCCGCGTGGACATGGACATCGAGGGCGAGGGGGTCATCGACGACGACGCCGCCAACGACCGGCGCAACCAGGCGCTCGCCGCGCTCCAGCAGCAGTACGCCGCGGCCGGCAAGCACCTCACCGTCGACTACACCCTCTCGACCGACCCCGGCGGCCTGCCGCAGGACGGCCTCGACCTGCTGAACAACGCCAAGAGCCGGGGCCTGGACGTCAACCTCGTCAACCCCATGACGATGGACTACGGCCCGACTCTTGACATGGGACAGACCGCCATCAACGCGGCGAACGGCCTTCACACGCAGCTGGGCAAGATCTGGACGACCAAGACCTCCGACCAGCTGTGGGCCATGGAGGGCAACACGCCGATGATCGGCGTGAACGACTCCCAGAACGAGATCTTCACCACCGGCAACGCCACGACGCTGGAAAGCTTCGCGGCGAGCCACGGCATCCAGGAGCTCGCGTTCTGGGCGCTCGGCCGTGACAAGGCGTGTTCGACCAACGGCCAGCTCTCCGACACCTGCAGCGGCACGCCGCAGAGCGCGTACCAGTTCTCCCGCACCTTCAACGCGATCACCGGCGGTTCGAGCGGTGGCGGCGGTGGCGGTGGCGGCACCGGCGGTCAGATCACCGGCTACGGCGGCAAGTGCGTCGACGTGGCCGCGGCGAGCAGCACCAACGGCGCGGCCGTCCAGCTGTACGACTGCAACGGCAGCACGGCGCAGCAGTGGACCGTGGGCTCGGACGGCACGATCCGCGCCCTGGGCAAGTGCATGGACGTGAACGCGCCCGGTACCGCCAACGGCGCGACGGTGCAGTTGTGGGACTGCACGGGTGCGGCCAACCAGAAGTGGAGCAAGGGCGCGAACAACTCCCTGGTCAGCAGCGCGGGCGGTAAGTGCCTGGACGCCACGGGGCCGAGCTCGGCCAACGGCACCCGGCTGCAGGTCTGGACCTGCACCGGCGCCACCAACCAGCAGTGGACCACGTCCTAGCCCGATCGAGTACGAGAGGGAGAAAACGATGCACACCGCATCCCGCCGGCGTATCGGCCTGTTCACTCTGGCCGCCGCGCTGATCATCGGGTCCGGTGGCGCCGCCACGGCGGCGGCGAGCCCGCGGGCGCCTCAGGCCCCGCGGGCCGCCGCGCCCGCCGCGGCCACGTTCACCGATGACTTCAACGGTGCCGCCGGCTCCGCCGTCGACGGAGGCAAGTGGCGCCTCGAGACCGGCGACAACGTCAACAACCACGAGCGCGAGTACTACACGAGCGGTACGAACAACGCCGCGCTGGACGGCCAGGGCCACCTCGTGATCACCGCGCGCAAGGAGAACCCGGCCGGCTACCAGTGCTGGTACGGCACGTGCCAGTACACCTCGGCCCGGATGAACACGGCCTCCGCCTTCACCCAGGCGTACGGCCACTTCGAGACGCGGATGAAGATCCCGCGCGGCCAGGGCATGTGGCCGGCGTTCTGGATGCTCGGGACCGGCAACCAGGGCTGGCCCGGCAACGGAGAGATCGACGTCATGGAGAACGTCGGCTTCGAGCCCGGCAGCGTGCACGGCACGATCCACGGGCCGGGCTACTCCGGCAGCGGCGGCATCGGCGCCGGCTACACGCTGCCGAACGGCCAGGCCTTCGCCGACGACTTTCACACCTTCGCGGTCGACTGGGCGCCGAACACCATCACCTGGTCGGTGGACGGCCACGCGTACGAGACCCGTACGCCGGCCGACCTGAACGGCAACCACTGGGTGTTCGACCACCCGTTCTACATCATCATGAACCTCGCGGTCGGCGGCTACTGGCCGGGCGACCCGGACGGTTCCACCACCTTCCCGCAGCAACTCGTCGTCGACTACGTGCACGTCACCACCAGCGCGACCGGTGGCGGTGGCACCGGCGGTCAGATCACCGGGTACGGCGGCAAGTGCGTCGACGTGGCCGCGGCGAGCAGCGCCAACGGCGCGGCGGTGCAGCTGTACGACTGCAACGGCACGTCCGCGCAGAGCTGGACCGTCGGATCGGACCAGACCCTGCGGGCACTGGGCAAGTGCATGGACGTCACGTCGGCCGGTACGGCCAACGGCACGCCGGTGCAGCTGTATGACTGCAACGGTTCCGCCGCCCAGAAGTGGCAACCCGGCTCGGGCGGGACGCTGGTCAACACCGGATCGGGCAGGTGCCTGGACGCGACCGGCCCGAGCTCGGCCAACGGCACCCGTCTGCAGATCTGGGACTGCAACGCTTCCGCCGCCAACCAGAAGTGGACGCTTCCGTCCTGAGAACCCAGGGCCGGTGCCTGCCATACCGGCAGGTACCGGCCCTGATCAGGCGTGCCGCACCAGTGCCGGGGGTATGCCGAGTGACGGTAGGGACGAAAGCGGCACTCGGGGACATCGTGTCGCGTCAACGTCCGCTCCAGGGGGCTGCGAAGGGGGCGGCGGGTGAAGGCTGCGCGCGCGTATCCGATCACCGAGCACACCACCGACCTGCGCGTCGAGTACGTCGAAGATCCCACGCCCGGCACCGGAGAGGTGCTGGTGCAGGTCACCGCCGCGGGGGTGACCCGGTGGGACCACACGGTCGCCACCGGCGCGATGCCGGGCCCGGTCACGCTGGGCAATGAGGGAGCGGGCGTCGTCGTCGCCGACCCCGCGGGCCGGTGGGAGCCCGGCACTCGCGTGATGTTCTTCGCCGGGCCCGTCGGCGTCACCGCGGACGGCACGATGGCGGAGTTCGCCGTGATCCCGGAACAGAACCTTGCCGAGATCCCCGTGAACGTCGCCGACGAGGTGGCGGCCACGGTGCCGATCGCCTACCTCACCGCCGTGCTCGCCCTGCGCCTGGGCATGTTCTCGCCGGGAGCGCGGGTCTTCTCACCCGCCATCGGCGGCAGCATCGGCAACGCGACCGCCCAGGTGGCCCGCGCGCTCGGCGCCTCCGCCGTGGCCGGCAGCGCGGGCAGCACGGCCAAGGCCGAGGCCGTACGCGCGGCGCCGTGGGCGTACGGGATCGAGGTGGTCGACCTCGAGTGCGACCGGCTGGCCGGCGGGCTCGGCGCCGGTTTCGCCGACGGCATCGACGTCGCCGTCGACGGCGTCGGGGGCGAGCTGACCGCGCAGATCGCCGAGACACTGGCGACCGAGGGGCGGATCGTGCTGGTCGGCCAGTCCGGCGGCGGGGTGGCGCACCTGCCGATCGGCGACGTCGTACGGCGCCGCGCCAGCCTGCACGGGTTCTCCCTGACCGCGGTGGACGCCGCCGAGTCGCGTCTCGCCTGGTCCACCATCACCGGCCTGCTGGCCGACGCGCGGATCTTTCCGGTCATCGACTCGATCTATCCGCTCGACGCCGCGGGCGAGGCACTCCGCCATCTGATCGAGGACCGGCCCATCGGGAAGGTCGTCATCACCGACCTCTCGCGGGCCCGGTGAGCATCACCCGCGCTCGTCCAGCGGGAACTCGATCAGCAGGGAGGTCCCACCACGGGCCGGGCTGACGATCGAGATCTTGCCGCCGATGGCCTCGACGCGGTCGGTGAGGCCGATCAGGCCCGATCCGCAGCTCGGATCGGCTCCGCCGACGCCGTCGTCGCTGATCGAGAGCCGCAGGGTGCGGCCGTTCATGGCGAGTCCGATGTGAACGACGGAGGCGAACGCGTGCTTGGCCGCGTTCGTGAGCGCCTCGGACACGATGTAGTAGACGGTCACCTCGAAGCGCTGCGCGAGCCGCCCGCACACGGACACGTCGAGCTCGACCGGCATGGCGGACCGCCGTGCGAGCACCGTGAGCGCCGGCTTGAGACCGCCCTTGGACAGGATCGCCGGATGCAGGCCGCGTGAAAGCTCCTGCAGATCCACCACGGCGTCGTCCAGCGACTTCGCCGTCCGTGCCAGCTGCGTTCTGACCTCGTCCAGCTCCGGCGGGATCGCCTCTCCGATCCCGCGCAGTTCGAGGCCCAGGGAGACCAGTCGCTGTTGCGTCCCGTCGTGCAGATCGCGTTCGACGCGGCGGCGTGCCTCGTCGGCGGCGGCGACGACTCGGGCACGTGAGGCCTTCAGATCGGCGTTGCCCTGGGCGTTGGCGATCGCGGCGGCGGCGAGCTCGGTGAACTCCAGCATGCGCATCTCGGTGTCGTCCGGCAGCGGGTCGGACGTGCTGGCGGAGACGATCGCCACGCCCCACAGGGACCGGCCGACCACGATCGGACAGCCGACGGAGGAGACGATCCCCCGCGCGCGCAGCCTTCGGGTGAGCGGGCCGGCGCCCAGGTACGCGTCGACCCGCGAGGGCGCACCCGTACGCGACACCAGCTCGGAGACGGTGCCGGGTTCGAGGGTCCAGTGGGAGTGGAGCGGCATGGTGGCGTCGAGGTCAGGGCGGTTGTTCCAGTTGCCGACGGTGACCGCGGAGGCGACGGGCTCGTAGCGGGCCACCACTGTGTGCATCGCCCCCAGGATCCGCCCCATCTCGTGGGCGACCGCGTGGAAGACCTCCGTGGGCGGGGCGGCATGGGCGACCAGCGTGGCCAGGCGACGGAGCGAGGCCTGTTCGTCGGCGATCCGGGCGAGCTCGTCGCGGCTGTCGCGCAGCGCGTCCGCGACCTTCTTGCGCTCGCACGCCGCCTCCAGGAGCACCTCCAGCGAGGGGATCACGCGCTCTCGCAGGCGGCGTGTCACCTGCCGTGGCAGACCGGCGGGAACGAGGAGGGTGGCCATCACCTGTTCGCCACGGAGCGGGAAGGCCTCATGCCGGACGTCCGAGGCGATCACGCCGCGCTCGATCGCGGCCGAGGGCAGCCCCAGCGTCCGCGCCAGCCGCCGCGCGGCCGACTGCAGGACGGTGCCCGGGTCCGGCGTGCGCAGCAGGAGGCGGGCCAGCTCGGCGGACAGGTCGGCCTCCTTGCGCGCCTCCACCTCGGCGGACAGCAGCTGGGACAGCCTCGCGAGCGTGCAGGCCAGGAGCGCCAGAGCCATGAAGACGCCGAGGATCGCCAGGTCCTCGTCGCGGTTGAGCCGCAGGCTCCACGCGGGCGGAATGAGGAAGTAGTCGAACACGACGGTGCTGGCGAGGGCCATCAGGAGCCCCAGGACGAGACCCCACACCGTCGCGATCAGCAGCAGGCCGAGGAGGTACAGCACGCCGAGGGACTGGACCGGCACCATTTTCCCGAGCAGGGCGCCGACGGCCGTCTCCGTCATGAGGCACAGTGCCGCCACGAGGATTCCCGTGGCCAGGGGCGGGTGTACCCGGCGCCGGAGCGGCGCCAGCAGGGATGGGCGCATAACACACATTACCGCTGGCCCGAAACTGCATCCGGCCAGTGATCGCCCAGGTCAGGCCGACAGCGTCAGGTCGTCACGATCGCCGCGAGGCGCGCCTTCACGTCCTTGGCGGTGGGGTTGGTCACGGCGGTGCCATCGGGGAACACGACGACCGGGACGGTCTGGTTGCCGCCGTTGACACTCTCGACGAACGCGGCGGCCGCCGGGTCGCGCTCGATGTCGACCTCGACCATCTCGATCCCATCGCGCGACAGCTGCGTCTTCAGCCGCCTGCAGAAGCCACACCAGGTCGTGGTGTACATCGTGAGCTCACCCGTCGTGGGCGTGGTCATGACTCTCCCCGGCATCGTCGGTCAACCCTCAGTCGCGAACATTCTCTCAACACCGGGTCAGGCCACCTCATTCCCCGTGTCGCGACACGTGAGGGAAGGGGCGCGAGCGTCCGATGGGCCTGAGAGGATGAGCGATCCGAGGAAGGAGGGGCGATGGATGCGGATGAGGTCCTTGCCGGACTTGACCCGGAGCAGCGTGAGGTCGCCGAGGCCATACGCGGGCCGGTGTGCGTGCTGGCCGGCGCGGGCACGGGCAAGACCCGTGCGATCACCCACCGGATCGCGTACTCCGTGCTCACCGGTGTGGTCTCGCCGCAGCGCGTGCTGGCGGTGACGTTCACCACGCGCGCCGCGGGTGAGCTGCGCGGGCGGCTGCGGCAGCTCGGCGCCCCAGGGGTGCAGGCGAAGACGTTCCACGCCGCCGCCTTCAAACAGCTGCACTACTTCTGGCCGAAGGTCATCGGGGGTGAGCCTCCCCGGCTGGTCGAGTCCAAGCTCGGCCTGGTCGCCGAGGCGGCGCGCGCGTGCCGCCTGTCCTTCGGCCGCACCGAGCTGCGCGACGCCGCGGCCGAGGTGGAGTGGGCGAAGGTCACCCAGACCCGCCCCGGCGAATACGTCGCGGCCGCGGCCAAGGCCGCACGTACCCCGCCGGCCGACGCGGCCGACATGGCCCGCCTCTACGACGCGTACGAACAGCTCCGCCGCGACCGCAACCTGGTCGACTTCGAGGGCATGCTGGAGCTGACCGCCGCGATCTTCACCGAGCACCAGGAGGTCGCGAACCAGTTCCGCGACCAGTACCGCCACTTCGTGGTAGACGAATACCAGGACGTCAACCCGCTGCAGAAGCTCCTGCTCGACACGTGGCTCGGCGAGCGCAAGGACCTGTGCGTCGTCGGCGACCCGAACCAGACGATCTACTCCTTCACCGGCGCCAGCCCCTCGTACCTGCTCAACTTCACGATCGAGCACCCCGGGGCGAAGGTCGTCGAGCTCGTCCGCGACTACCGTTCGACGCCGCAGGTCGTGGGGCTCGCGAACGGCGTGCTGGCCCAGGCTCGCGGCGAGGCGCGCCGGCACCGCCTGGAGCTGGTCGCCCAGCGCCCCGCGGGCCCGGCGCCGGCCTTCCACGAGTACGACGACGAGGTGGCCGAGGCCGATGCCGTGGCCAAGCGCATCCGCGAGCTGCTCGACGAGGGCGTACCCGCACGCGAGATCGCCGTGCTGTTCCGCATCAACGCCCAGTCCGAGCCGTACGAACAGGCCTTCGCCGACCAGGGCGTGCCCTATGTCGTCAAGGGCGCCGAGCGGTTCTTCGAACGCGCCGAGGTGCGCCAGTCCGTGGTGCTGCTCCGCGGCGCCGCGCGCTCGGCGGGCGACGAGCCGCTCGTACGCGCCGTACGCGACGTCCTGGCCAGCGCCGGTCTCACGGACAAGCCGCCCGAGGGCAGGGGCGCGGCACGCGAGCGCTGGGAGTCCCTGGCGGCGCTGGCCCAGCTCGCCGAGGACGTGGCCGCCGACCGGCCGTCGGCGGGCCTGCGGGAGTTCGTGGCGGAGCTGGAAGAACGGGCCGGCGCGCAGCACGCGCCGACGCTCGAAGGCGTGACCCTCGCCACGCTGCACACCGCCAAGGGGCTGGAGTGGGACGCGGTCTTCCTGGCGGGCCTGGTCGAGGGCACGCTGCCGATCATCTACGCGGAGAAGAACCCCGAGCAGATCGAGGAGGAGCGCCGGCTGCTCTATGTCGGGGTGACGCGGGCGCGGGAGTTCCTGACGCTCTCGTGGGCGCTCGCCCGCTCTCCGGGCGGGCGCAAGGGCCGCCGGCGGTCCCGGTTCCTCGACGGCCTGGCGCCCCAGAGTGCCGGGCCTCCGCGTGTCGACCGGTCCCGGCGCCGGGCGGCCGCGCAGGGCCCGCAGCCGTGCCGGGTCTGCGGCCGCCCGCTGACCGCGGCGATCGAGCGCAAGCTCGGCCGCTGTGAGAGCTGTCCCGCCGACTACGACGAGGAGCTGCTGACCCGCATGAAGGACTGGCGGGTGAACACCTCCAAGAAGCTGAAGGTCCCGTCGTACGTCGTGTTCACCGACGCGACCCTTCAGGCGATCGCCGAGCGCGCCCCCGCGTCGGAGTCGGAGCTGGCCGCGATCCCCGGCGTCGGCGCGGTCAAGCTCGACCGCTACGGCTCCGATGTCCTCGCGCTGTGCCGGGGCGAGATGACCTCCGCCGACCTGGTTGACTGATGATCCGGTCAATTGAGTAGGGAACACCACGAAATGAACGGCGCACTGAAGGAGCTGCTCGATCTGCTCGATCTTGAGCAGATCGAAATGAACATCTTCCGCGGGCGCAGCCCCGAAGAACGCCAGCAGCGCGTGTTCGGCGGCCAGGTGGCAGGGCAGGCGCTGGTCGCCGCCGGCCGCACGGTGCCGCAGGACCGCCACGTCCACTCGCTGCACGCCTACTTCATCCGCCCCGGCGACCCGAGCGTGCCGCTGGTCTACACCGTCGACCGCGTACGCGACGGCCGGTCGTTCACGACGCGCCGCGTATCCGCCGTACAGCACGGCAAAGTGATCTTCACGCTGTCGGCGTCGTTCCAGGTCCTGGAGGACGGCCCGTCCCACCAGGCGCCGATGCCCGAGGTGCCGGACCCGGAAAGCCTGCCGACGTTCCGCGAGCGGCTGGAAAAGCTGTTCGGCCCGATGGCGGACGACTTCCACCGCAGGCGCCCGGTCGACCTGCGGCACGTCACCCCGCTCACCTGGGAGGCCGCCCGCGACCCGTCGCTGACCGGCCCGGAGTCGAAGGTCTGGCTGCGCGTCGACGGCGAGCTCCCGGACGACCCCCTGCTGCACGTCTGCCTGATGACGTACGCCTCGGACATGACGCTGCTCGACACGGTCCTGCTCAACCACGGCCTGGCCTGGGGCGACAAGAAGACCATGGGCGCCAGCCTGGACCACGCCATGTGGTTCCACCGCCCGTTCCGCGCCGACCAGTGGCTGCTGTACGCGCAGGACACCCCCAACGCCTCGGGCGCCCGAGGGCTGGCCCGTGGCGAGGTGTTCACCCGGGAGGGCGAGCTCGTCGTCTCGGTCGTCCAGGAGGGCCTGATCAGGACGACGGGGGCCTGACCCGCCACGGCCGGCCCGATCTTCGGGATCTCCGGGCCGATGCGAAGATGGGCAGGTCAGGGGCACTATGGTTCAACCATGGACCGGGACTCGCCGACCTACGTGCTGATACCGGGAGCCTGGCATGGCGGGTGGGCGTGGCGGCCGGTGGCCGAGCGGCTGCGCGCGGCCGGGCATCGTGCGATCTGCCTCACGCTGCCCGGCCTGGACGATGGTGATGACGCCACGGGGCTGGGGCTTCAGGACGCGGTGGACCACGTGGTCGCCGAGACGGAACGGCTGAGCTCCGGTCAGGTGACCTTGGTCGGGCACAGCTGGGGCGGCTACCCGATCACCGGAGCCGCTCACCGTCTGGCGGACAGGGTCTCCAAGGTCGTCTACTACAGCGCGCTCGTTCCCGTACGTGGCAGGTCGCTGGTGGAGGATCTGCCGGCGGGGGCTCCCGGCTTCCTGCCGGAGCTGATGGCGGCTTCGCCGGACCGCGTCTCGCTCACCCCAGAGGTCGTCCAGCGGCTGCTCATGCAGGGTGTCGCGGAGGACGCGCAACGTTTGCTGGCGGAACTGCTGACATCCCAGCCTCGTGGCTACTTCCTGGACGCGCTCGACGTCCCGGACGTGACCACGCTCGGCATTCGCGCTCAGTACATCCTCAGTGCGGACGACCGCGCGCTGCCCCGGCCCGGACTCGAGTACGCCGCCCGGCTCGGGCTCGAGCCCGTGATGGTCCCCGGGACCCACGAAGCCCTGTTGACCCACCCCGACGCGATCGCCGAGGCGATTCTGCACGGCTGAGCGGGCGAACAGCCTCGTACAGCGCGGGATCCGGGCCCGCGGCCCCCAGATCCGGCGCGTCAGGGCGGGCGTGGCCATCGGCCACGCCCGCCATACCCGTCACGCTGCCCGAGGGCCGGGCCCGGGGCTCAGCAGCCGTGCCACCACAGGTCGCCCGTCAGGACGGGCCCCGGCGCGTCGGGGCGCTTCAGCGTGGGGGCGACCAGGAGGAGGGCACGGCCCGGTCCGCTCAGGACACCGTCGTGGACGTACCAGGAGCCCGGGACCGAGCCCGGCGTTCCATGGCCGTCCGTGAACGTCACCGTCGGCACGCCGTGCCGCCTCAGCAGCGTGCGTACCTCGTCGACGGTCCTCTTCAGGTAGTGCACGCAGTGCAGCGGTCCGCCGGGAGCATTGAGGTCCGGAGGGTCCTGGTAGCTCTCACCCGGCCGGGCCTCGCGCCCGAGGTAGATGACCGCACTGCCGGTGTATCCGACCGGGATCTTCAACCCGATCGCGCAGCCCCCAGGCACCTCACACTTGGCGGGGTGGGCGATGGTCGTGATCAGGTCCTTCCTGAGGCGAACATCCGCCTCGGTCAGGCCGTTCTCCTTCGGATCCAGCACGAACGGCCGGCCCTCGGCGTCCGGCGTCGTGGGCACGAGCTTGAGCGAGATGTTGAGGCCGCGTCCCCGCAGCTGGGCCTGGTAGCGCGCCGGGTCGGCGAACAGGTCCTTCACCGTGACGACGTAGTAGCCACCCTGCCGCTTGATGTCCAGGGCCGCCGAGGCCGGGCGCGGGCCCAGGCCGAACGCCCCCGGCAGCAGCCAGGTCAGCGCCAGGACCACAGCGGCGACGGCGGCGACGAGCGGCACGCCGACCCGCCACCGGCGCGGCGCCGGCACACGGGGCCGCCCGGTGTTCCGTGGCACGGCCGTGATCTCGGCGCACAGCTCCCGCGCGTCCTCGTCCAGCCGAGGTGCGGTGTTCATCGGGTCGAGGTGTCGCACGATCCGGTCGACGTTCATCGGTTCACTCCTTCTGCCAGCTCCATCGCCCGGGTGCCGTAGCGCTCCAGGTCCGCGCCCGCCACCGCCAGCTCCCGGGCGAGACGCCTGCGGGCCCGGTGCAACCGCACCCGTACGGTGCCGCGCGAGCACCCCAGCACCGTCGCGATCTCGGTGGGAGACAGTCCCTCCCAGCCGGTCAGGGAGAGCAGTTCGCGATCACCTGCCGAGAGTCCGGCGAAGGCGGCACGCACCTCGTCGCACTCACGCGGCCGGTCCGCGAAGGACTCGGCGAATGACATCCGCAGGCGCGCCGTCAGCAGCTCACGCCGGGCCGCGCCCCGGTGAAGGTTGGCGAGGACACGGCGTGCCACGCCGTACAGCCACAGGCGCGTCTCGTCACCTGCCGGCACGTCGTGCAGCCGGCGCCATGCCGTGAGGAACGTCTCGCTGACCACGTCGACGGCATCGTCCGAGGACTCGGTACGACGCAGTGCGTACTGGGCGATCGCGGTGTAATGCGTCTCGTAGATCTTCTCGAAGTGCCGTCGAGGTCCATCCGGCGGATCATCCACGCCGTTTCCCTTCTCTGGATTTATCTCAGCAGATGTCCGGACCTCAGGGAGCGTTACAACCGTGCCTGTACCGCCTGGGCCTCGGCGCGGATCCCTCCCGCGGCGGCGCCTGTAGGGTGCCGATCGTGAGACTTCCCGGGCAGCTGCCGACCAGCCGGCAGGGCTGCGGGCTCCTGCGGGTTCGCACCGGGGCTCCGGCCGAGCGCGCCGCGTGAGCGCCACCGGGGCGTTGCGGGTCACGACGCGCAACGCGCGCTTCCAGCAGTGGGAGGCGCTCCTCACCAACCGTACGAAGCGTGGCCGGGCCGGGGAGTTCCTCGTGCACGGCGTACGGCCGATCACCATCGCCGCCGAGCGTGGCTGGCCCATCCGCAGTCTCCTGTACGCCTCCGGGCGCCGGCTGTCGTCGTGGGCCGAGGACATGCTGCGCGACACGCGCGCGGAGCGCGTCGAGATGGCTCCGGACCTGCTGGCCGAGCTCGCCGCCAAGGACGAGGCCGAGCTGGTGGCGGTGGCCGCCCTCCCGCCGGACGACCTGGACCGCATCACGCCCGGCGGGCCCGTGATCGTCTTCGACCGGCCCAGCGATCCCGGCAACATCGGGACCGTCGTGCGCTCCGCCGACGCGTTCGGCGCCGCCGGCGTCATCGTGACCGGGCACGCGGCCGACGTCTATGACCCCAAGGCCGTACGCGCCAGCACGGGGTCGCTGTTCGCCGTCCCCGTCGTGCGTGCGCCCTCGCCGGGGACGGTCGCCGAATGGGCCCGTGGTGCGGACATCCAGATCATCGGCACCGACGAGACCGGAAATCGGGACGTACACCGCTGTGATCTGCGCGACCCGGCACTGATCGTGATCGGCAACGAGACGCGGGGGATGAGCGCCGCATGGCTCGCTGCCTGCGACGAGGTGGTGCGCATCCCCATCGGCGGGGCGGCCTCTTCGCTCAACGCCGCGGCCGCCGCGACGGTGCTCCTGTACGAGGCCTCAAGGCAACGCTTCGAAAAATAAGAAATCGCAGGTGGAAAATACGTTGCCTGCATCCGGGAAGCGATCGTACGCTTCTCGCGAGCACATGAAGGGCTCTCTGATCGCAGAAGAGCCTTCGGACGAGAGAGGCGGTGGCAGTCCTGTGACGAACTTCAGCGCGTTGCTGACGTGGCCTGCCGCATGCCCGCGTACGACTGTGCTGTCCTCGCGCGGCCTCGTGCCGCTTACCGCCGCCGGCTATGCCTCCCCCGAAGCCGGGCGCGAGCGAGCTAGCGGCGTGGAGAAGCGCGTGGAGCAGCATGTCTTCGCCAAATCCGCGGCTGTTCAGGTCAATGACCAGGTCAAGGACACCGGCATCCGTATGCCCAAGGGTCCGCACCCCTGGAGACCGCCAGAGTAAAAGCTCTGGCAGGCCTCCAGGCCGCGGATCCCGAACCCGGGAACCGCGGCCTTTTTGTTTGGCCACACACAACCGAGCCAACGAGATCGAATCAAGAAAGGGGTGGAGACCTTGGGCCTCGCGCTCACCGCGATCAGCGAGAACCTTGATCTTCCCTGTCGGAACGAGCCTGAGCTCTTCTTCGCCGAGTCGCCACAGGACGTCGAACTGGCCAAGGCGCTGTGCGCCGAGTGCCCGATCCGGCGCGCCTGCCTCGCCGGTGCTCTCGAGCGCCGCGAGCCCTGGGGTGTCTGGGGTGGGGAGCTCTTCATCCGCGGCGTCGTCGTCCCACGGAAGCGCCCGCGTGGACGTCCGCGCAAGAACGCCGAGGTGGCGGCATGACGCCACCGCCCATCGAGCCCGAACACATCGAGAAAGAGCAGAAGATGAGCTTGCTGAGCATTGAACTGTCCCAGGAGCGAATACGCGAGGCCGAGCGCGACGCGGTGCGTCGGCGCGGCCTCGCCCAGGCCCGGGCCGCACGCCGGGCCCGGCGGGACGCCGAGCTGACCGCCGTCCGCCTCAGGCGCCTGTTCACCACGCGCTGACGGCCTCACCGAGAAGCTGACACGCCTCCCAGAGGAAACGGGACCCCCGGCACCAACGGCCGGGGGTCCTCGTCGTTTCCACGGCCCCGGAGCCCGGCGGCTCGCGGGGAGGGGCAGGCGAGCGAATCGTGCGCCGGCCGGCTCCAGCGGTTGGGATGCCCTGGTGGGGGCAAGGCATTGGCCAACGTCACCGCGTTCCGCTTCCGGTCGCGGGGCGAATCGGTGATGCTTGGGTGAGGCCGACAGAGGGGGCAGCACGGAATGGTCAGCTGTACGTCATGTGGAGTCACCGCCGAGTCACCGCTCGGCTGGACCACCGATGTGACCGAGCGGGGCGCGCAGCACCTGTGCGACCGCTGTAGCCGGGACAACCTCCGCTCGATCGAAGGCCGCCTGGACCCGGCCTACTGGTAGCCGGAGCACGGGCTCTCAGCTGGCGATCTCTTCCTCACCGGTCGGGTCGTCATCGGCGAAGCCGGGCACCCAGCGCAGCGCCTCGCCACGGAACGGGCCCTCCGCCTCGAGCTGGCACAGCACGCCCGTGCCCGCGGCCACCACGCGGTGGATCAGCACATACGACGGCGGGAGGTTCAGCTGGCGTACGACGTTGGTCGGCCGCAGGTCGGTGACCCGTGCGAACTCCTGGCGCAGCCACTCGCGGCTGAACTTGAAATTGTCCTCGATCAGCGGCTGGGTGATCGGCACGATGAACGACTGCAGCGACTCCGGGTCGATCTCCACGCCCTCGCGGATGAAGCCCTCCTCGCGCAGGGCATCCACGATCTGGTCGATGTCGAGAAGTGTGCCGATGCGCATGAGCACCCCGATGCGCCGGTGGAAACCGCCCGGCAGCCGGTCGACGGCGCCGAAGTCGATGACCCCGAGGCGGCCGTCGTCGAGCAGCCGGTAGTTGCCCGGGTGCGGGTCGGCGTGGAGCAGGCCGCACCGCGCCGGCCCGGAGAACAGGAACCGGCAGTACAGCAGGCCCACGTGGTCGCGTTGCTCCTGGGTGCCGCCCGTGATGATCGCCGAGAGCGGAGTGCCGTCCATCCACTCGGTGACGAGCACGTGGCCGGACTGGTCGACGACCTGCGGGACGTAGATGTCGGGATCATCGGCGTACGCCGCGGCGAAGGCGCGCTGTGAGTCCGCCTCGACCGTGTAGTCGAGCTCCTCGCTGACGCGCTGTTTGAGCTCGGCCAGCATCGACTTCATGTCGAGCCCGGGCATCAGCGCGGAGAACAGCCGGCTCAGCCGTGCGAGCTGGTTGAAGTCGCTCAGCAGCGCCTGTCCGGCGCCGGGGTACTGCACCTTCACCGCGACCGTACGGCCGTCGTGCCAGACCGCCTTGTGGACCTGGCCGATCGAGGCCGCCGCGGCGGGCCGGTCGTCGAACTCGTCGAACAGCTCCCGCCAGTCCTCGCCGAGCCCCTCGGCCAGGACCCGGTGAACGGTCCTGGCGGGCAGCGGCGGCGCCGCCTCCTGCAGCCGGGTGAGCGTCGCACGGTAAGGACCCGCGATCTCCGGCGGCAGTGCGGCTTCGAAGATCGACAGCATCTGGCCGAGCTTCATCGCCCCGCCCTTGAGCTCACCGAGCACCTTGAACAGCTGCTCGGCGGTGCGCTGCTGGATCTCGACGGCGACCAGCTCGGCGGACTTGCCGAACGTGCGCTTGCCGACACCGAGCGCCGTACGCCCGGCGAAGCCGATCGGGAGGGACGCCAGTTTGGCGGTCCGGGTCACGGCGCGACGGGGGAGATCGCTCATTCGCCTACCTGCTTGTTCGCGCATCCGCGAGGTTGCTGGGGCTGGAGGTCCGGTCGGACCACGTCGTCTTCATTGTCCGGGAGAGACGTAACGCGTCTATACCGATGTACGCCAGAACTTCACCGCTTGCACTTGTGAGCATAGGTGAACTGGACAACAGGGTAAGTGTGTGCTTTCTCACTGCCCTCTCCGAGCAGGCCCAATACCCTCCGATCATGAGCGAAGAGCTACTGGTGGACCGGCGTGCCGACGGAGTCGTCCTGCTGACCCTCAACGACCCGGCGCGTCGCAACGCGATGTCGGACGCGATGACGGCCGCCTGGCGCGAGGTCATCGCGGATCTGCGAGACGACGCGGGACTGCGGTGCGTGGTCGTGACCGGTGCCGGCACCGCCTTCTCCTCCGGAGGTGACCTGGCCTGGATCGCCGAACGAGGCGAGGTCGAGGTGGCCCCGCTCCGTGATCACATGCTCGGCTTCTACCGCACCTGGCTGTCGATCCGGTCGCTGGAGGTCCCCACCGTCGCCGCGGTCAACGGCGCCGCCGTCGGCGCGGGCCTCTGCCTCGCGCTCGCCTGCGACCTGAGGTACGCCGCCGCGGACGCCAAGCTGGTCGCGCCCTTCACCCGGCTCGGCATCCACCCCGGAATGGCCGCCACCTACCTCCTGCCCGAGGCGGGCGGGCTGCCGCTGGCACGCGAGATGCTCTTCACCGGCCGCGTGGTCACCGGAGCGCAGGCCGCGTCGCATGGCCTGGTCAACCGCGCGGTGCCGCGCGAGGAGGTCCTCGACGAGGCGCTCGGCGTCGCCGCGGAGATCGCCGAGCGGGCGCCGGTCGCCACCCGGCTGACCAAGGCCGCCCTGGCCGATGGCGGCCAGCCGAGCCTGGAGGCGGCGCTGCGGTGGGAGTCGCTCGCCCAGCCCGTGACCATGGCCTCGGACGATCTCGCCGAAGGGATCGCCGCCCAGCGCGAGAGGCGTGCCCCGAGGTTCACCGGCCGCTGAGCCCGTTCACTCCGGCCCGGCGCGCCCGGAAAGCCCCCGTGCGCCGGACCTGCCGCCGCCCTTCCCAGTCGGCCGCCGATCCGTGCGCCGCGGGGACCCCCGGTTCGCGTGACGGTAGGAGCGGAGCACGAGAGGCGTCAACGAAACCCTGTGGACGATGTTGGGGAACCGGTGGGGACGGGGCGGAGTGTCGCTGTGGACAGGCTGAGCACAAGGGTGTGGATAGTCCTGGGGATGAACCAATTACCTGGGTTCTACCTGCATCGATGCGATCCACCCCCTGTGGAGAAAACAAAGTTTTCGGTACGGTGCTACGGTGCCCCCCACAGGCGAGATAGAAGTCCGTCGCAGCGCGCGGCGCCGCCGCACGGTCACCGCGCGCCGCGACGGTGACAAAACGGTCGTGATGATGCCGGCCGGGCTGAGCGCCGCCGAAGAGCAAGAATGGATCACGATGGTGCTGGAGCGGCTCGCGAGGCGCGAGCAACGCCGGCATCCGAGCGACGCCGTCCTGTTCGACCGTGCGCGGGAGCTTTCCCAGCGCTACCTCGACGGGCTGGTCGCGCCCGCCAGTGTGCGCTGGGTCGGCAACCAGCACAGCCGCTGGGGCTCCTGCACTCCCGAAGACGGCACCATCCGGCTGTCGGCCCAGCTCCGCGGGATGCCCGCCTGGGTCGTCGACTACGTCCTCCTGCACGAGCTCACGCACCTCATCGAGCCCGGTCACGGACCGGCGTTCTGGAAACTGGTCAACCGCTACCCCAAGACCGAGCGCGCCCGCGGCTACCTCGAAGGCGTCGCCGCGACCGCAGGCCTGCCGCTCGAAGACGGAGAGCCCGTCACGTGAGCTCCCGCTTCGTCGCGGTCCTCGCCGGGCGCGCGGTCGCGACCCCGCCCGGCGCCGACCCCGCGGAGTTCCGGCTCGCCATGCTGGAGGACACCTACGAGGTGGTCGCCGGGCTGGAGTTCGTCACGCCCGTCCTCGCGCTGACCGAGCCCGACGAGGACGCCGAGGCCATCACCTGGCCGGGCACCCGGGTGGTGCTGACCACCGGGCTGGAGGCGCTGCTCGGCCAGCTCGCCGATCTCGGCGCCGACCAGGTGGCCGTCGTCGCCCACGACGCACCCGACCTGCCGCCCCTGCTGCTCGGCAAGCTCTTCCGCGCCCTCGGGAGCGGTGAGGTCGCGATCTGCCCGGCCAAGGACGGCGGCCTCGTGGCCCTGGCCGCCCGGCTGCCGGCCCCACCGTGGCTCAAGGAGATCGATCTCGACACCCCGGACGCCCCCGGCCGGCTGCGTGCCGCCGCCGGGCTCCCGGGAGCCGTACGCTCCGGGCCCGGCTGGCACCGGCTTCGCGCGCCGGAGGACCTGTCACGCCTCGATCCCGGGCTCGAGGGCTGGGACAACACCAGAATTCTTCTCGGCGGCGGGTAGCAAGTAAGGGTTTTATACCCAAAAGGCTACATTGACGGCTTCTGCAAAGGATTGCAGTCTTTCACTCAATCTCATGCGTCAAGGAGTTTCGTGGTGCCGGTAACCATCTAGGACGTCGCCCGTGAGGCGGGGGTCTCGGTGTCCACCGTGTCCCGTGCGTTCACCGTGCCGGAGATGGTGAAGGACGAGACCCGGCACTACGTGCTCGCCACCGCGGAGCGGCTGGGCTACCGCCCGAACCGCGCCGCACGGGGACTGATCACCGGCAAGACCGGAAACCTCGGAGTGATCGTCCCCGACCTGTCCAACCCCTTCTTTCCCAACGTGCTTAAGGGGGTCCAGGCGCGCGCCCGCGAGGCCGACTACGCGGTGTTCCTCGCGGACTGCGACGAGAACCCCGCGGAGGAGATGGCGCTCGTCCAGGCCATGGCCAAGCAGGTCGACGGTGTCATCCTCTGCTCGTCACGCATGTCGGCGACCCAGCTCGAGCGGGTGGTCGGCACGACCTCCCTGGTGTTCATCAACCGCCAGGTCCGTGGCCACGCGGCCGTGACCATGGACGCGGCGGGCGGGATGCGGCAGGCCGTCGATCATCTCGCCGCTCTCGGACACCGCAAGGTCGCCTACCTGAGCGGTCCGCGTACCTCGTGGTCCAACCGGGAGCGCCGGCGCGGACTGCGCCGTGCGGCTCGCGAGGGCATCGAGATCGTGGAGCTGGGCCCGTTCGCGCCGCGTTTCGACGGCGGGCCACATGCGGCCGACCTCGCGCTCGCCGAGGGCGTGACGGCGATCATCGCGTACAACGACCTGATGGCGCTCGGGGTGATGTCCCGGCTGGCCGACCGGGGCGTGTCCGTGCCCCGGCAGATGAGCGTCGTCGGGTTCGACGACATCGCGATGGCGGGCATGGCCACCCCGCCGTTGACGTCCGTGTCCCTGCAGAACGAACGAGCGGGCCGTGCGGCCGTCGACCTGCTCCTCAGCCTCCTGTCCGTCACCGGCGCCGAAGCGGGGGATCTTCGCCGGGAACTCGAATGTCAGCTGATCGTGCGGGCGTCGACAGCCGTACCGCCCGATCCGACTGGAAGGTGAATCCCCAGATGCGCGTTAAGAGTCTGAGCCTCGCGGCGGTGTTCGTCCTGGTGGGCGCGTGCGGCTCACCGAGCTCCGGAGGCGGGGCCAAGGACCTTTCCCCGAACTCGGTCCCGGACAACCCGAAGAAGGCCGTGACGCTCAACATCATCGACGTCGCGGGCAACCTCCAGCTCACGAAGGGGATGATCGACGAGTTCGTCAAGACGCATCCCAAGGTGATCAAGAAGGTCACGTACACCACCGCGACCGCGCCGGAGCTGCCCGGAAAGATCAAGGCGCAGCAGAGCGCCGGGCAGGTGCAGATCGGCCTGGTCCTCACTGGCACCGACGGCCTCGCGGCGGGCATCTCCCAGAAACTGTGGGTCAAGACCGACGACTACGCGAGCCGTCTCGGGAACGCGAACTACCTGCCGCCCGCGGCGAAGATGCAGGAGCTGGCCCAGGGCCACGGCGTCGAGGTCGTGTACTACCCGTCCGGGCCGCTGATCGAGTACAACCCCAAGACGGTGACCAAGCCGCCGGCCACCGCGCAGGACCTGCTCGCCTGGGCCAAGGCACACCCGAAGAAGTTCCAGTACGCCCGCCCCGCCAACTCCGGCCCGGGCCGTACGTTGCTGATGGGCCTGCCCTACATCCTCGGGGACAGTAACCCCAAGGACCCCAAGGCCGGCTGGACCAAGACCTGGGCGTACCTCCAGGAGCTCAGCAAGTACGTCGACTACTACCCCTCCAAGACGTCGGAGACGATGGCCAACCTCGCCAACGGGTCGGCCGACATCATCGCCTCCACCACGGGCTGGGACATCAACCCGCGGGCGCTCGGCCAGGTGCCGGCCGGTGACAAGGTCGCCTACCTCAAGGGCATGCACTGGGTCACCGACGCGCAGTACGGCGTCGTGCCGACGGGGGTCTCCGCCGACGTGCTGTCCGCGGACCTGCAGCTCCTCAAGTGGATGCTGACGCCGCAGCAGCAGGCCAAGGCCTACGACACCGGCTATTTCTACCCGGGCCCCGCCGTCAACGGCGTCACCGTGCAGATGGCCCCGCCGAAGTCCCAGCAGGTCATCCAGCAGTTCGGCCGCCCCGAGTACGACCAGTGGATCGCCAAGTTCCCCAAGGAGACCTCGCTGCCGGCCGAGCAGCAGGTCGCCGCGTTCGACCAGTGGGACCGCACCGTGGGCAGCGGAAAGGTGCGCAAGTGACGCGTCCCGACACGAGGATCTCGGAGCTGCGGCTGGACAAGGTGAGCCGCGGCTTCGGGGGTGTGCCGGCCCTGGAGGGGCTCGACCTGACCATCAGGGGCGGGGAGTTCGTGGCGCTGCTCGGCCCTTCGGGCTGTGGAAAGTCGACCGCGCTGAACTGCCTGGCGGGTCTGCTGCCGCTGAGCGGCGGCTCGATCTGGCTCGACGAGCGGCGGATCGACACCGTGCCGCCCGAACAGCGCGGCTTCGGCATGGTCTTCCAGAACTACGCGCTCTTCCCGCACATGTCGGTGCGCGCCAACATCGCGTTCGGGCTGCGGATGGCGAGTGTCGCCAAGGCCGAGTCCAGGCGGCGCGTCGACGAGGCGCTGTCGCTCGTCCAGCTCGGCGACCACGCCGCGAAGTTCCCCGGCCAGCTGTCGGGCGGCCAGCAGCAGCGCGTGGCGATCGCCCGCGCGATCGTGATGGAGCCGGCGCTGGTGCTCATGGACGAGCCGCTGTCCAACCTCGACGCGAAGCTGCGGCTGGAGATGCGCACCGAGATCAAGCGCATCCACCAGACGCTAGGGCTCACCACGGTCTACGTGACCCACGACCAGGAGGAGGCGCTCTCCCTGGCCGACCGGCTCGTGCTCCTGCGGGACGGGCGGGTCCAGCAGGTCGGCACTCCGGAGGAGGTCTACACCGAGCCCGCCAACCGCTTCGTGGCCGGGTTCATGGGCTACCGGAACGAGTTCGAACTGCCGGTGACCTCGGGTTCGGGTGCCGGCGCCGGCAAGTCCGTCGTCCTCGGCGACCTGACCGGCACGCGCCGCGAGGACCTGGGCGAGACCGCGGTCGCCGCGATCCGGCCCGAGGACTTCACCGTGGGCGACGGTCCGAACGCCATGGAGGTCGACGTCGAGGTCGTGGAGTACCAGGGCCGCGAGCAGGCGGTCCAGGCGCGTACGGCGGCCGGCGCCCCGCTCCATCTGCGTGCGGCCGCCCGCCTGGCCCCGGGTGACCGGGTGACGGTGTCGGTGCCGCCGGAGCGGGTGCTGGTGTTCGCGGCCGAGAGTCCGGCGGCCCCCGCGGAGGTGAGCTAGATGGCGGCCGACGCGTCCATGGCGCGTATGGCGCTGCGGCATCGCCTGGCCGACCGTGGCATGGACCGTACGCTGCTGCTCCTGTTGCCGGCCGTCATCTTCATCGTGGCGCTGTTCATCTATCCGTTCGTGTACGGGCTGCAGCTGTCCTTCCAGCCGCAGCCCGGATCGGAGACGGTGCAGCGGTACGGCTCGGGCCCGTTCGCCGACTACCACAACTTCTTCGCCGACTCCTATCTGCGGGACACCATCTGGACGACGCTGAAGCTCAGCCTGCCGGCGGCCCTGTTCAACGTCATCGCCTCGGTGCCGATCGCGTACCGGATGCGGGGGAGGTTCCGCGGCAAGCGGACGATCACCACGATCCTGGTCGTGCCGATCACGCTAGGCACGGTGCTGACCGCCGAGGGCCTGCTGGCGTTCATGGGCCCGACCGGCTGGCTGAACCGGCTGCTCATGGACGCGGGCATCGCCGACCACCCGGTGCGGTTCACCCACAACTACTGGGGCGTGCTGTTCTCGCTGATCATCTCCGGGTTCCCGTTCGCGTTCCTGCTGACGCTGTCCTATCTGAGCGGCATCGATCCCACCCTGGAGCGGGCCGCGGCCACGCTCGGCGCGGGCTGGTGGCAGCGGTTCCGGTACATCACGCTGCCACTGCTGGCACCGGGTCTGGGGATCACCTTCTGCCTGTCGTTCGTGCTGGCGTTCTCGGTCTTCCCCTCGGCGATCATGGTCGGCGATCCGGCCGGGCAGACCCGGGTGATCTCGATCGCGGCGTTCCACGCGGCCTTCGAGCAGTACGACTACTCGATGGCCTCGGCGATCGCCATGATCATGGGCGCCGTCGAGCTGATCGTCATCGGCCTGGTCCTCGGCTGGCGCTCCCGTCTGTACCGGGGCGCGACGGGAGGTAAGGGCTGATGGCGGCCGTATCGGGCGGACGGCGGGTCACTCTGCGGCCCGGGGCGTGGCTGGTCTGGGGCGCGGTCGTCTTCTTCATGCTGATCCTGGCCGGGGTCGTGGGCGCGGTCGTCGTCGACTCCTTCGGCACCCGGTGGTTCACCGGGTGGCTGCCGGCCGGCTGGACCACGCGCTGGTACGGGACGACGTGGCGGGAGTTCGACCTCGGCGGGGTGCTGGTCGTGACCCTGGAGGTCGCCCTGGCCGTGGTGGTGGTCTCGCTGTTCATCGGCGTGCCCGCCGCGTACGCGCTGGCCCGCCGGACCTTTCCCGGCAAGCGGGTGCTGATGGTGGCGTTCCTGCTGCCCATCCTCATCCCGCCGATCACGTACGGCGTGCCGCTGGCGACCGTCCTGTACAAGTTCCACCTGGCGGGCAAGTTGTCCGGCGTCATCCTGGCGAACCTCGTGCCGGCGGTGCCGTTCGTCATCCTCGTGATGACGCCGTTCATCGAGCAGATCGACCCGAAGATCGAGGCGGCGGCGCGGATGTGCGGCGCCCGTACCCGCGTGATCTTCACCAGGATCCTCGGCCCGCTGCTGCTCCCCGGCATGCTGGCCGCCGCCATCCTCATCCTGGTGCGTACGGTGGGCATGTTCGAGCTGACCTTCCTGACCGCCGGTCCCGACAGCCAGACGCTCGTGGTCGCGCTCTACTACTCGGTCTCCTCGGCGGGCATCCGCGCGCAGCAGGAGATCGACGCGATGGCGGTCATCTACACCATGTCCATGCTGGTGCTGCTCGTCGTGGCACTGCGCTTCGTCAATCCCACGCAGCTGGTCACCCAGATCAAGGAGAGAGATTGAGAACCCTGCTGACCCCGGGCAAGGAAACCGAGCTGATCGGGCTCGACCTGGCCGACCTGGCCGACGGTGAGACCCTCGAGCTCGACCGTGACGCCGAGATCGCGGCCGTGGTCCTCTCCGGCGTCGTCGACGTCGAGGGGCTCGGCACCGCGGGCGGGCGCAGCGACGTCTTCGACGGACCGGGCCACACCGTGTACGCGCCACCGGGCACGCCACTGCGGTTCGAGGCGACCGGCGGTCCCGCGCAGATCGTCATCGCCTACGCCCCGCTCGGCGACGGCACCCCCGGCACGGCGCGGATCATCGGCCCGGCCGACCAGGACGTCGCCGAGCGCGGTGAGGGGAACTGGTCGCGTACGGTCCGTACCATCCTCGGCCCGGGCGACGACGCCGGGCGACTCCTGCTCGGCGAGACGATCAACCCGCCCGGCAACTGGTCCAGCTACCCGCCGCACAAGCACGACACCCACGAGCCGCCGCGCGAGGTGAAGCTGGAGGAGGTCTACCTCTTCAAGCTCGACCCGGCCAACGGCTTCGGCATCCAGCTCCGTTACGACGGCAAGGGCGAGGAGGCGTTCACCGTCCGCGACGGCGACGTCGCCGCGATCCCGGCCGGCTACCACCCGGTCGTCGCCGCGCCCGGCTACAAGCTCTGCTACCTGTGGGTGATGGCGGGCCAGGGCCGGCAGATGATCCCCTACCTCGACCCCGAGCACGCCTGGGTCCAGACGGGATGAGGCCACGGTGAAGATCGTCGCGGCCAAGGTCATCGTCACCTGCCCCGACCGCAACTTCGTGACCCTGAAGCTGACCACCGACGACGGCCTGACCGGGGTGGGCGACGCCACCCTCAACGGCCGTGAGCTGGCGGTCGCCTCGTACCTGCGGGACCACGTCTGCCAGCTCCTGATCGGCCGCGACGCGAGCCGCATCGAGGACACCTGGCAGTACCTGCACAAGGGCGCGTACTGGCGGCGCGGGCCGGTGACGATGACCGCGGTCGCGGCGGTCGACACGGCACTGTGGGACATCAAGGGCAAGGCGGCCGGCATGCCGGTCTACCAGCTCATCGGCGGGCGGTCGCGCGACGCGGTCACGGTGTACGGCCACGCGAACGGCGCGACCATCCCCGAAGCGCTGGAGCAGGTCGGGGACCTCCTCGGCCGCGGCTACCGCGCGGTGCGGGTCCAGGTCGGCATTCCGGGCCTGGAGAAGGTCTACGGCGTCCCGGTGACGGGGGAGCCGTACGAGCCCGCTCTCGCCGGGGAGCGGCCGGACGAGGAGACCTGGTCGACCACGAAGTACCTCAACTTCATCCCGGGGCTGTTCGAGGCCGTACGCTCCCGCTTCGGCCGCGACTTCCACCTGTTGCACGACGCGCATCACCGGCTCACCCCGATCGAGGCGGCACGGCTGGGCAAGGCTCTCGAGCCGCATGACCTGTTCTGGCTGGAGGACCCGATCTCCGAGGAGCTGCAGGAGGGGTTCCGGCTCATCCGGCAGCACACCACGACGCCGATCGCGGTCGGTGAGGTCTACAACTCCATCTGGGACTGCCACCAGCTGATCACCGAGCAGCTCATCGACTACATCCGGATGGACGTCGTGCACGGCGGCGGCATCACCCATCTGCGCCGGGTCTTCGACCTGGCCGACCTGTACCACGTGCGCACCGGCTCGCACGGCGCCACCGACCTGTCGCCGGTGTGCCTGGCGGCCGCGCTGCACGTCGACATCGCGGTGCCGAACTTCGGCATCCAGGAGTACATGCCGCACACCTCGGCCACGAACGCCGTCTTCCCGCACTCGTACCGTTTCGCGGACGGGTCGATGTACCCCTCGGAGGAGCCCGGTCTCGGCGTCGACATCGACGAGGAGGCGGCCGCGGCGTACCCCTACCGGCAGGCGTATCTGCCGGTCAACCGCCTTGAGGACGGGAGCATGCATGACTGGTGAGACCCTGCTGCTACAGCCCGACGACGACGTGGCGGTGGCCCTGCGCGACCTGCCCGGCGTACCCCGCGGCCACAAGGTGGCCGTCCGCGACCTCGCCTCCGGTGCCCCGATCCGCAAGTACGGCCAGCTCATCGGCGTCGCGACCGCGCCGATCACGGCCGGTTCGCATGTCCACACCCACAATCTCGGCATGGGGCCGCACGACCGGGACTACGCCTTCGGCACCGACGTACGCGAGGTCGAGCCGGTGCCCGCGCCCGCGCACTTCCAGGGCATCCGGCGGCCGGACGGGCGGGTCGCCACCCGCAACTACATCGGCATCCTCACCTCGGTGAACTGCTCGGCGACGGTCGCCCGGATGATCGCCGCGCGGGCGTCCACGGAGGGCTTCCCCAACGTGGACGGTGTCGTGGCGCTGACCCACGGCACCGGCTGCGGCATGGCGTCTGACGGCGACGGGATCCGGCTGCTGCGCCGCACCCTGAACGGCTACGCGCGGCATCCCAACTTCGCCGCGATCCTCGTCATCGGCCTCGGCTGCGAGGTCAACCAGCTCACCGGGTTCGACCTGCCGGCCGATACCCCGACGATGACCATCCAGGAGCTCGGCGGCACCTCGGCGACCGTACGCCGCGGTCTGGAGGTGATCCGCGAGCTGCTGCCCGCCGCGGACGCGGTCACCCGCGTGCCCGTACCCGCTTCCGAGCTCGTCCTCGGCCTGCAGTGCGGCGGGTCGGACGGTTACTCCGGAATCACCGCCAACCCGGCTCTCGGCGCCGCCGCCGACCTGCTCGTACGCCACGGCGGCACCGCGATCCTGGCCGAGACGCCCGAGGTGTACGGGGCCGAGCACCTGCTGACCCGCCGCGCGGTCTCCCGTGCGGTCGGCGAGAGGCTGGTCTCGCGGATTCGCTGGTGGGAGTCCTACGCCGAGTCGATGGACAACAACCCCTCGCCGGGCAACAAGGCGGGCGGCCTGACCACGATCCTGGAAAAGTCGCTCGGCGCGGTCGCCAAGGGCGGCACCACGCCGCTGACCGCGGTCTACGAGTACGCCGAGCCGGTCACCTCGCGGGGCTTCGTGTTCATGGACACCCCGGGTTATGACCCGGTCTCGGCGACCGGGGAGGTCGCCGGCGGCGCCAACCTGATCTGCTTCACGACCGGCCGGGGCTCGGTGTACGGCTGCCGTCCGGCGCCCAGCCTGAAGCTGGCCAGCAACCGCGAGGTCTACCGGGCGATGGCCGAGGACATGGACGTCGACTGCGGTGTGATCCTGGACGGCGAGGTCACGGTCGCGGAGCTGGGCTCACAGATCTTCGACCTGGTCCTGGAGGTCGCGTCGGGCCGCAAGACGGCAAGTGAGGAGCTCGGCTTCGGCGACGAGGAGTTCGCCCCCTGGCAGCTGGGGGCGGTCATGTGAGGGAGACCACGTTGCGGTTGTCGCTGACGAGCCGGCCTCGTGAGGTTCCGGCCTCGGTCGGGATCGTGCACCTGGGCATCGGGGCGTTCCACCGTGCCCACCAGGCCGTCTACACCGAGGACGCCGGCGACGGCTGGGGGATCTGCGGGATCACCCAGCGCAGCGCGGCCGTGGCGTCGCGGTTGGCGCCGCAGGACGGCCTGTACAGCGTGCTGGAGCGCGGACCCGGCGGCGTCTCGGCGCGCGTCATCGGAGCGGTACGCGAGGTGCTCACCGGCTCGGCCACGGTCGCGCGTATCGGCGACCCCGCGGTGAAGATCGTCTCCCTGACGGTGACCGAGAAGGGCTACCGGCACGACCCGGCGACGAGGCGGCTGCGCGTTGACGACCCCGAGATCCTCCGCGACCTGGCCGGGCGACCGCCGGAGACGGTGATCGGCCGGCTGGTCGGCGGCCTCGCCGGGCGCGAGGCGCCGGTGACCGTCCTGTGCTGCGACAACCTCACCGCCAACGGCTCGTTCGTACGCGGGCTGGTCGAGGAGTACTGCGACCGAGGCGGCATCCGCCTCCCGTGCGAGGTAACCTTCCCGAACGCGATGGTGGACCGCATCACGCCCGCGACCACCCCGGAGGACCTCGACGAGGCCGAACGCCTGCTCGGCGTGCGCGACGAGGCCGTCGTGGTCACCGAGCCGTTCTCCCAGTGGGTCATCGAGGACACCTTCGCGGCCGGCCGGCCCGCGTGGGACACGGCTGGAGCGATCCTCACCACCGACGTGGCGCCGTACGAGACGATGAAGCTGCGCCTGCTCAACGGCGCGCACTCGATGCTGGCCTACCTGGGCGCGGACTTCACCTACGTCTCCGACGCGATCGCCGGCGGGCTAGGCGACGACCTGCGTCACTACATGGACGAGGACGCGACCCCGACACTCGACGTGCCACGCGGCTTCGACCTCGCCGCGTACAAGTCCTCTTTGATCGAACGCTTCGCCAACCCCGCCCTGCGGCACCGCATCGCCCAGATCGCGATGGACGGTTCGCAGAAGCTGCCGCAGCGACTGCTCGGCGTCGTACGCGACCGCCTGGCGACCGGGGAGGAACCCCGCTGGGCGGCGCTGGCCGTGGCGGCATGGATGCGCCACGTCAAGACGGCGAAGGAGCTGGACGACCCGATGGCCGAGACGCTGCGAAAGGCCGTGGCAGGCGCGGACAGTCCGGAAAAGGTGGTGGACGCACTGCTGTCGATCACCGACGTCTTCGGCCCGGACCTACGCGATTCCGTGGTCTTCCGCGACCTACTGACCGACCACCTCGGCCGCTTGCTGTGAAAGGTCGGCCACCTCACCCACAGAATTGGCGGCGGCGGATTCTCGCGCGTGAGGATCGTTTGACGTGCCATGCGGGTTTCCACGAGATCGTCGGGGTCTTTGGCCTGTCCGGCGATCAGGAGCGCATGGGCGTACCGCCTGGTCTGGAGCAGGCCGGGGACGAAGTAGGTCTGAAAGCTCTTGATCTCTGATGCGCGCGTCTCGTAGTCAAGATATTCGCGTAGCCAGTCGGCCAGATGCTGGCGGCGGGCGTGGTGCCAGAGGGTCTGGAAGTGTCGCGCCGTCCTGAAGTGCTCGTCGAGCTGTCTGGCGAACGGTAGGCCAGGGCGCCGGATCAGCCTCTCGCAGTGGCTGATGTTCGCCCGCGGGGTGTAGAGCGCCTGGCCGAGCTGCTCCTGGCCCAGACCGCGTTCCTCGCGGTGTCGCCGCAGTTCGTAGGCGAAGTAGGCGCTCACCGAGAACGTCGCGCTGGTAATGAGCGAGCTGGTGACCAACGCCGTCTGTTATGCCCCGGACCTGTTCACTCTCGAATGCTTCATCTCCGCCGGCGGCCGGTTCGTCGTGGAGGTGGCGGACCCCTCGACCGAACTGCCGATACCGGAAGAGGCAGGCCCGCTCGACGTCCACGGTCGCGGTCTGGTCATCGTCGACGCGCTGGCCGACGAGTGGCCGATGGCAGGGGCGGCAAGGTCGTCTGGGCGGCCTTCGATGTTCCCGCGCCTCGGCCATGACGCGCCGTCTGTCCAGGTTGTCGGCGGGTGCTGCGAGCTATTGAAACGTGTTCTAGATCCACTTAGGCTCTCCCCGTGATTCTGGACCGTTTCCGGCTCGATGGCCGGGCCGCGATCGTGACCGGTGCCGGACGAGGGATCGGTGCCGCGACCGCGGTCGCCCTTGCCGAGGCCGGCGCGGACGTCGTCGTGGCAGCCCGCAGTGAAGACCAGCTCCGAGAGATCGCCGCCCGCGTGGAGGCCGCCGGCCGGCGGGCCGTCGTGGTCGCGGCGGACCTGACCGACCTGGCCGCGGCCGCCGCGCTGCCCCAGGCGGCGATGGACGCGTTCGGCCGGCTGGACATCGTCGTGAACAACGTCGGTGGCACCATCCCGAACGCGTTCATGGACACGACCGTCGACTACCTGGACGAGGCGTTCCAGTTCAACGTGGGCATCGCCCACGCCGTGACCCGCGCCGCCGTCCCCTTCATGATCGCCGATGGGGGAGAGGGCGCGGTGGTCAACATCTCCTCGGTGATGGGCCGGATCACCGGGCGCGGCTACCTCGCGTACGGCACCGCCAAGGCCGCGTTCGCGCACTACACTCGCCTGGCCGCCGTCGACCTCGCCCCGCGCGTACGGGTGAACGCCATCGCCGCCGGTTCGGTGGCGACCTCGGCACTGGAGTTCGTCATCGGCGACGAGGGAATCCGTAAGCAGATGGAGGGCAAGACGCCGCTCGGGCGCATCGGCGACCCCGACGAGATCGCCGCCACGGTGCTCTTCCTGGCCTCTCCGGCCGGCGGGTTCGTCACCGGCAAGGTCCTGGAGGTCGACGGTGGGACCGAACAGCCCACCCTCGACCTGGGCCTGCCGGACCTTTGATTCCTCGAGGAGACTCAACATGACGCACCGCGTGGTGCTGTGGGGCACAGGGAACGTGGGCCGCAACGCCCTCATCGGCATCAATGCCCGGCCGGACCTGGAGCTGGCCGGCGTCTGGGTCTCCAACCCGGACAAGGTCGGCCGTGACGCGGGTGAGCTCGCCGGCCTCGGCCGCCTGGGCGTCTTCGCGACCAACGACGCCGACGCGGTGCTGGCGCTGCGTCCCGACTGCGTCGTCTACACCTCGATGGCCGACGTACGCCTGGACGAGGCGATGGGTGACCTGACCCGGATCCTGCGCGCGGGCGTGAACGTCGTCTCCAGCAGCCCGGTCTTCCTGCAGTTCCCCGACGAGGAGACCGGCGCGCCGATCCGCGAGGCGGCGCTGGAGGGCGGCGTCTCGATCTGGGTGAACGGCATCGACCCCGGCTTCGCCAACGACTGGCTGCCGCTGACGATCACCGGGATCAGCGAGAGCATCACCGAGGTCCGCTGCATGGAGATCCTCAACTACTCCACGTACGCGCAGCCGACGGTGCTGTTCGACGTGATGGGCTTCGGACGCCCGATGGACGAGACGCCCCTCCTGCTCTCGCCGACGGTCCTGACGCTGGCCTGGGGCAGTGTCGTACGCCAGCTCGCCGCCGGCCTCGACGTCGAGCTGGACGGCATCGAGGAGTGGCACACGCGCCTGCCGGCCCCGGAGACGTTCGAGGTCGACGCCGGCACGGTGGAGAAGGGCACCGCGGCGGCGTTGCGCTTCGAGGTCCGCGGCATGCGCGGCGGCCGCCCGGTCGTCGTCCTCGAACACGTCACACGCCTACGCGACGACCTGGGCCCCGACTGGCCCCAGCCCGCGGGCCAAGGCAGCTACCGGGTCGAGGTGAAGGGCGAGCCGAACTACACGGTCGACCTGCAACTCCTGGGCAAGAACGGCGACCACAACACCGCGGGCCTGAAGGCCACCGCGATGCGCCTGGTCAACGCCGTACCCTCCGTGGTGGCCGCCCCGCCCGGCCTGCTGACCGCCCTGGACCTGCCCTTGATCACGGGCCGCGGCCTGGTGGAGTGACCGGAAGAGGCGCCCTGACCGAGCCACCTCATGACGACCGGCCACCCGCATAGGGCTCGGTCCCAAGGCGAGCACCGCCACACTTGACGGTGTGGCGGCCAGGCCAGGCCAATTCAGGCATTGGAGAAATACGCTCAGGCTCCGACGAAGGAGATCCCGATGATTCTGATCCTGATTGCGGCCCTGATCCTTGCCTTAGTCGTCACGGCGGCCCTGTTCGACTTGAAGCAGCGCCGTCGGGGTGGCCCCATCACCGGTCACGACACCGCGGCGGCGATACGGCGGGCTCGGGCGAACACCGAAGGCCGCCCTGACAGCACCGGGAGCCCGGGTGGTGGGGGCGGCGGCGGTCGCTGACGATGTGCCCCGCCCGACACGATCGGTGGAGCGGCCTCGCCCGTGCTCGCCGGTCAGGCGTGCCGGGCGAAGACCTCGCGTGACGCGGTGGCCAGGCTTCGCAGGACGTCGTCCGCGAGGTCGGGGATGGCGTCCAGGGCGAACCAGCGCAGGTCGTCGGACTCGTCGCTGATCTTCTCCTGGGCCCCGGCCGGTGCGACCGCCGCGTACTGCACGTCCAGGTGGTACGAGCCGCCGTGGCACCAGACGCGGTGGCGGTCGACGCGCACCGGGCCCGGCAGCAGGCGCAGGCCCTCGATGCCCGACTCCTCCTCCGCCTCCCGCAGCACCGCTCCGGCGAGCGAGTCGTCGCCGTGCTCGCAGTGGCCGCCGAGTTGCAGCCACATCTTCGCCTTCGGATGCAGCGTGAGCAGCACGCGCTCGCCCGAGGAGTCCAGGACCGCCGCGCTGGCGGTCAGATGCCCCGGCACGCACTCACGCCACATGCCGTCCGCGTGCGTCGCCAGATGGGTGAGGAACTCCTGTCGCAGCGCGTCCTGCCCATCGTCGTACGGGTGCCAGCCGGACAGCACCCGTACGGCGTCGTCGTGCAGCGCCGCGCGAACCTCCGCGGTCACGCCTCGTCGTCCGGCTTATCGTCCTTATCGTCCTTCGGCCCGGTGAAGTCGGTGATGTCGAAGTCGGCGCTCTTGCCCTCGACGAATCCGATGGGGTCGTCCAGGTCCTCGTGGGTCGGCATCAGGTCGGGGTGCGCCCAGATGTCGTCGCGTCCGTCGTTGCCGCGTGCCTCGCCGAGGCTCGTCCACAGCGTGGCCGCCTCGCGCAGCCGGCGCGGCCGGAGTTCGAGGCCGACGAGAGTGGCGAACGTACGCTCGGCCGGGCCGCCGGTGGCGCGGCGACGGCGTACGGCCTCGGCGAGCTTGACCGAGGACGGCAGCCGGTCCTTCGCCGCGGCGTTCACGACGGTGTCCACCCAGCCCTCGACCAGGGCGAGCATGGTCTCCAGCCGGACCAGCGCCGCCTTCTGCTGCGGCGTCTCCTCCGGCGTCAGCGACAGCTCGCCGCCGAGCGCCTGCTGCAGCGCCTCGGGATTGTTCAGGTCGATCCCGGAGACCGCGTCCTCGATCTTGGACAGGTCGACCGTGATGCCGCTCGCGTAGTCCTCGACCGCGCGCAGCAGCTGCGGGCGCAGCCAGGGCACGTGCTCGAACAGCCGCTGGTGTGCGGCCTCACGCAACGCCAGGTAGAGGCGTACCTCGTCCTCGTCGACCTCCAGGCCCTCACCGAACGCCTTCACGCCCGAGGGCAGCAGCGCGCCGACGCCCGCGGGGGCGAGCGGCAGGCCGATGTCGCTGGAGCCGACGACCTCCAGGGCCAGCGCGCCGAGCGCCTGCCCTGCCTGGCCGCCCACCATGGCGCCGCCCATCTGCTGCACCATGCCGAGCAGCGGGCCGGCCATGGCCTGCATCTCCTCGGGCATCGCCGAGCCCATCGACTCGGCCATGCGCGCGGCCATGGGGTCGCAGACCTTGGTCCACACGGGCAGGGTCTGCTCGATCCACTCGGACCGGCTCCATGCCTGGGGGTTGCGGATACCGGCCGGAAGCGTCGTCACCTCGTCCAGCCACAGATCGGCCAGGCGGAGCGCCTCGACGACCGCGCGGCGCTGGGCGTCAAGGATCGACGGGTCGCCCTTTTCGGCGATCTGGTGCCGGGCGATGTCTTTCGCGAGGTCCCAGTTGAGCGGGCCGCCGCCTCCGCCGGACTGGTTGGACAGCATGTCGGCGAACTGGTGCAACATGGCAGCGAAATCCTGCATGTTGCCCGCGCCGAACGGGTCTTGACTGCCGGGCTCGTTCTCGTCACCGGGCTCGCCCGGACGGTTGAACCCGAAGGGGATATCACTCACGGGGCCTCCTTGGCCGGCCCCGCGAGCACGCTGCTGTGTTTAATGGCTCGGTCGCTCCGCTCGCTCACGGGCTCTACCTCGGGCAGGATGAATAGGTCACAACCTTCACGTTATCCGGTCGTAGCCGGGGGGCGTGCGATAGGAGGGCTCGCTCGACTTGAGTACACGACAGGTTCGCCCACGGCGTAGCGCCGGCCCGGTCATCGCCGTCACGGGGGCGGCTGATGGCATCGGGCGCGCCCTGGTCGCACGGCTGGCCGGCTCGGCGGACATCAAGAAGGTCATCGCGCTGGACGACCATCGGGGCGACGTGCCCGGTGTCACCTGGCGGGTCGTCGACATCCGCGACCCCCAGCTCGCTCAGCGCATCTCCGACGTCGACGCGATCGTCCATCTCGACGTCGACCAGTCACCGGAGACGGGCCACCGGGAGCGCCGCGCGTACAACGTCCGTGGCGCGCAGACCGTGGTCACCGCCGCGGCGGCCGTACGGGTCCGGCGGGTGATCCTCGTCACGAGCGCGATGGTGTACGGGGCGCAGGAGAGCAACCCGGTGCCCCTTCCGGAGGACGCGCCGCTGTCCGCCGAGTTCGACGACGGCATCGTCGGTGACTTCCTGGAGATCGAAGAACTCGCCGCGATGGCTCCGGTGGCGCATCCGGGCATGACCGTCACGGTCCTGCGCCCGGCGGCGCTGGTCGGACCGGGCATCGACACGGTCGTCACCCGCCACTTCGAGGCACCACGCCTGCTCACGGTCAAGGGCTGCGCGCAGCGCTGGCAGTTCTGCCACGTCGACGATCTGGTCACCGCGCTCGAGCTCGCCGTCTCCGGTGAGGTCACCGGCACGCTCGCGGTGGGCTGCGAAGGCTGGCTCGAACCCGAGGAGGTCGAGGAGATCACCGGGCGCCGTCGTTTCGAGCTGCCCGCCGCGATCACCTTCGGCACCGCGCAGCGCCTGCACCGCATCGGGGTCACGCCGGCACCGGCCACCGACCTGCACTACGTGGTCTATCCGTGGGTCGCCGACTGCGCCACGCTGCGTACGGCCGGGTGGAAACCCTCACGTGACAACGCCGAGGCGCTGAACGCGCTGCTCGAGGAGGTCGCGGGCCGCCACGCGCTCGTCGGACGCCGGCTGGCGCGCAAGGAGGCCACGATGGCCACGGCCGCCGGTGCGACGGTCGCCGTCATCGGTACCGCCGCGATCGTACGGAGGGCACGCCGCAAGCGCCGAGGCTGAATCCGGATCATTTCCGGCTGCTCGCCGATGCGACCGCTGAGACCCGTGTGACGTCGCAGTCGCGGGTGTTTTCGCCTGCGGATGGTCGCATGGGCGATATCGGGCGCGGCATAAGAGACATGAGCGGCGAGGTAGCGTTCGTTTGATGAACGTGATCCGGCTCGTGGAGCTTCGTGACACGCCGCTGTCCGTCGACGAGGTGCTGGCCGCCGTCGCCGACTCGGGCGCCGGCGGCACCGCGATGTTCATCGGGACCGTACGCGACGAAGATCATCGGCGTGCGGTGACCGGGCTGGGCTACTCGGCGCACCCCCAGGCCACCGACCAGCTGCGCGTCGTGATGGAGAAGATCGTCGCGGACCACGACGTACGCGCGATCGCCGCCGTGCACCGGGTCGGCGATCTCGAAGTCGGTGATCTTGCCGTGGTCGTGGCCGTGGCCTGCCCGCACCGCGACCAGGCGTTCGCGGCGTGTCGCAGGCTGATCGACGAACTCAAGGCCGAGGTACCGATCTGGAAACACCAGGTCTTTGCCGATGGCGGAAGCGAGTGGGTAGGGATCGGGTGATTTGTCGCGTCCAATGCTGGTTAAGTTAAAGGTGACCGGTATTGGGGAGGTGGCGCGGCATGTCAGTCCTGGCGTGGTGGGTCATCCCTGTGACCGTCGCATTGCTCGTGGGTGCGGTCATTCGTACGTGGGGCCGCCGGCCGCGGTTCCGGCGCTCTTTCGAAGAGGTTGAGTACTTCAAGAGCTTCCTGAACGCGCTCGAACGACACAGCGTCGAGAGGGCCGAACGGGGTGACCACACGACCGCGTAGGCTGCCGGGCATGTCCCGTCGTGCTGCCACACTGGTTTTCGCGAGCGTGCTCATTCTTGTGCTCGGGGTGATCGGTGCCTTCATTCCCGTGCCGTATGTCGCACTGCGTCCCGGCCCCACCACCGACACGCTCGGGCAGCTCGGCAAGGCGCCGCTCATCCAGATCACCGGCGCCAAGACCTACCCCGTCAACGGGCATCTCAACTTCGTGACCGTCGCCTACCAGGGCGGCCCGGGCAACCGGATCGACCTGTTCACCGCGCTGCGCGGCTGGCTCGACCCGGACGTCGCGATCGTGCCCGAAGAGGCGATCTTCCCCAAAAACGTCTCGACCAAGAAGGTCGAGCAGGAGAACACCGAGGAGATGGCCTCCTCACAGGAGGCCGCGACCGCGGCCGCGCTGCACGAGCTGCACATGCCGACGCCCACGACCGTGGTCGTGGACTCCGTCCAGCAGGGACTGCCCGCCTACGGAAAGCTGCGCTCCGGCGACGAGATCGTGGCCGTCGACGGCAAGAAGATCAAGCAGACGCCCGAGGTCAGCGCCGTGATCAGCGCGCACAAGCCGGGCGACACGGTGAAGTTCACGGTCCGGCGCGGAGGCAAGGAGTCCCCGGTCGAGGTGGGCACCATCGCCTCCACGGACAAGACCACCGCGGGAAAACCCGTGGTCGGCGTGGTCCTGCGGGAGAAGTTCGACTTCCCGGTCACCGTGAAGATCAGCGTCGGCGACGTGGGCGGGCCGAGCGCCGGGCTGATGTTCTCGCTCGGCATCTACGACAAGCTGACCCCTCAGACCATCACCGGCGGCAAGTTCATCGCCGGTACGGGCACGATCACCCCCGAGGGTCAGGTCGGCCCGATCGGCGGCATCCAGCAGAAGATGGTCGCCGCACGCGACGCCGGCGCCACGATCTTCCTCACGCCCACGCAGAACTGCGCCGACGCCGTCGCCTCCGACCCGAAGGGGCTGCGGCTCGTACGGGTGGACACCATGCACGGTGCGCTGGACGCGCTGAACGCCCTGCGCACCGGCCAGGGCGCCGTGCCCGCCTGCCCGAAGTGAGCCGGGGTCAGGCGAACGTGGAGGCCAGCGTCTCGGCGAGCGCCGGGACCAGCTCGGGGCCCGAGAGCACCTGATCGTCGCTGTCGTGGCCGCGCAGCCGCATCGCCGAGTGCCGGTCGCCGTCGCGAAGCACCCCCACGACGAGCCGTACGTCCTCACGGCCCGGGTGCCCACCCGCCCAGCCGACGGGATCCTCCTCGGGAATGTGCTCCTCGGCCCCTTCGGGCAGCAGGATGCGTTCGACGACGAGCACGCAGCCCGCGACCTGCTCGGGCCATTCGATGCCGCCGAGGACTTCGTCGATCGGTTTTCCCGCCGGCAGCTCGGGCTGTTCGAGCGCGGCGAGCCGGCCCGTAGCGTTCGGCACACCGAGACGTCGCGCGAGTTCCGGCTCGTTCTCGTGCAGCTCGATGGCCTCGACCAGGGCGTAGAGCCGCGGCGCGGCATCCCACCCGACGCTCGAGGCGTGGCGCTCGAGCTCGAGAACGAGGTCTTCCAGTCGGCTCATCCGTCTATTTTTTCACCCTCCGCACGGGTGATTTCGCCGTAGGTGGCCGGTCGTGTACGGGAACCCTGGGTTGCCTCGGTAAGTTGCTTTCACAGACACCCGGCGAAGGGGGAAGGCTGTGACCTTCCGGAGCCCAGGCTTTGGCGGCCGCATCAACGTGGGCCGATCACGGCTCCTGCTACCCGTGATAGTGATCCTTGTGATCCTCGTCGCGGTGTTTCTCGCGTTCACCGCGATCTGGACCGACGTCCTGTGGTATCGATCCGTCGGTTTCTCCTCGGTCTACACCAAGCAGATCACCACCCGTGTCCTGCTCTTCTTCGCGGCCGGCCTGATCATGGTCGCCCTCCTGGGCGCCAACATGGTCACCGCCTACCGCCTGCGGCCCGGGTACCGGCCCTCATCGGTCGAGCAGCAGGGCCTCGACCGCTACCGGGCCGTCGTCGACCCGCACCGGCGGCTGATCACCATCGGGCTCCTGAGCCTGGTCGGCCTGCTCACGGCCTCGGCGGCCGCGGGTCAGTGGCGCGTCTGGCTGGCGTTCCTCAACCGGCAGAAGTTCGGCGTCAAGGACCCGCAGTTCCACAAGGACATCTCGTTCTTCGTCTTCACCTACCCGCTGCTGCGGGTGGTGCTCGGCTTCCTGTTCACCGCGGTGATCCTGACCTTCCTCGCGTCGCTGGTCGTGCACTACCTGTACGGCGGCGTCCGGGTGCAGGGGCCGGGGCAGAAGGTCAGCCCGGGTGCCCGCGCGCACCTTTCGGTGCTGTTCGGGGTGTTCGTGCTGCTCAAGGCCGTGGCGTACTGGTTCGACCGGTGGGGTCTGGCGCACTCCGAACGCGGCGTGGTCACCGGCCCGTCCTACACCGACGTCAACGTCGTGCTGCCGGCCAAGACCATCCTCGCCGCCATCGCGCTCATCTGCGCGCTGATGTTCTTCGCCACGCTCTTCCGGCCGGGTGCGATGCTGCCCGGCATGGCGTTCGGCCTGCTCGTCCTGTCGGCCATCCTGATCGGCGGGGTCTTCCCCCTGCTGATCCAGACGTTCCACGTCAAGCCGAACGAGGCCGACAAAGAATCCAAGTACATCGGCCGCAACATCGCGGCCACCAGACAGGCGTACGACGTGGGCGGCACGAAGGTCACCGACTACCTGCCCAACACCAAGCTGTCCCCGGCGCAGGCCAAGCAGGAGACCTCCACCCTCCCCAACGTGCGCCTGCTCGACCCCGCCGTGGTGTCGCCGACGTACCAGCAGCTGCAGCAGATCAAGGGCTTCTACAAGTTCCCGAACCCGCTCGACATCGACCGGTACCCCAACCCCGCGGACAACAACGCGCTCAAGGACACCGTCGTCGCCGTGCGTGAGATCGACGGGCCACCGTCCGGCCAGGCGAACTGGATCAACAGCCATCTGGTCTACACCCACGGCTACGGCTTCGTGGCGGCCCCCGGCAACCAGGTCGACTCCCAGGGCGCGCCGGACTTCACCGAGAAGAACATCCCGCCGACGGGTGCGCTCGGCATCACCGAGCCACGCATCTACTTCGGTGAGCGCTCCCCGTCGTACTCGATCGTCGGCGGGGCCGGCAACCGCGAGCTGGACTATCCCGACGACAAGAGCCCCACGGGACAGCACAACAGCTCGTACGCGGGCAAGGGCGGCGTACCGATCGGATCGCTGTTCAACCGGACGCTCTACGCGTTGCGCTTCAAGGAGAAGAACCTCCTGCTGTCCGGCGCGATCAACCCCGACTCGCGGATCCTGTACAACCGCACCCCGCGCGAACGCGTACAGAAGGCCGCGCCCTGGCTCAAGGTCGACGGCAACCCGTACCCCGCCGTCGTGGACGGCCGGATCAAGTGGATCGTCGACGGCTACACGACCACCCCGGACTATCCCTACTCCGAACGCACCAGCCTCGCCGACGCCACGAAGGACACCAACACCGAAAGCCGCGTCTCGGTGGCGGCCCAGTCCGGCGACCGCGTCAACTACATCCGCAACTCGGTGAAGGCGACCGTGGACGCGTACGACGGCACTGTGAGCCTCTACGCGTGGGACCCGACGGATCCGATCCTCAAGACGTGGATGAAGGCGTTCCCGGGCACCGTGCAGCCGCGTACGGCCATCCCTGCCAGTCTGCTGGCGCACCTGCGCTACCCCGAGGACCTTTTCAAGGTGCAGCGCCAGATCCTCGCCCGCTACCACGTGGAGACCCCGCAGGCCTTCTACGGCGGCCAGGACTTCTGGCAGATCCCCAACGACCCCACGAGCGAGGGCACGGTCGAGCCGCCGTACTACCTGAGCGTCAAGATGCCCGACCAGACCACGGCGGGCTTCTCCCTGACCTCGACGTTCGTGCCCAAGGGCAAGGTCACCAACCTGACGGCGTTCATGGCCGTCGACAGCGTGCCGACGAGCCCGACGTACGGTCAGATCCGTATCCTCCAGGTACCGCGTAGCCAGGTGACTCCAGGGCCTGAACAGGTCCAGAACACCTTCGAGAACAATCCGACGGTCTCCCAGCAGCTCACGCTGTTGCGGGGGCCCGGCTCGAGGACGGTGAGCGGCAACCTACTGACACTGCCGTTCGGTGGAGGCTTCTTGTACGTCGAACCCGTCTATCTCCAGGCCAACGCCGGGGGAGGGTCCTACCCGCTGCTGAAACGCGTCCTCGTGTCGTACGGGAACGACATCGGGTTCGGAGCGACCCTGGAAGACGCACTCAACCAGGTCCTCAAGGGCGGAGGCGTCACGACGCCGACCGGTCCACCACTGCAGTCGAGCGAGGACGTACAGGCGGCGATCGACGCCGCCAACAAGGCGTACAGCGACGCGCAGAACGCTCTGGCCAAGAGCGACTGGACGGCGTACGGGGAGGCGCAGAAGCAGCTCAAGTCCGCGCTCGACCAGCTGGCGAAGCTGCGCAACCAGGGCAAGTCCGCGCCGGCCACCCCGACGCCGGTGCCGAGCGGTTCACCCACGCCACCGGCCACGCCGGCACCGACACCGACACCGAAACCGAGTGGCTAGCCGTATCGATTTGCATAGCGGGAGCGGGTGCCCATAGAGTTAGGGCACACCGCAACGCGGGGTGGAGCAGTTCGGTAGCTCGCTGGGCTCATAACCCAGAGGTCGTAGGTTCAAATCCTACCCCCGCTACCAAGACAAGGCCCGGAGGATTTCCTCCGGGCCTTTTGCTTATGTGCTGGTGTCTTTGCTGCTTTGGCTTCGGTTCGATCTTTCGCGGTTTCCTTTGGCGTCATCTCTGCCGCGGGACTTCGCGATGCGGGGGAGCCGCGTCTCGGTGGGGGGCGTTCGACCGACGTTCGGCAACAAGCTCGTTCACGAGTCCGTCTGAGGCCTTCCGCAGCGCGACGGGGTTGTGTCACCTGGGCCTGTCGTCGGCTGGCGGGGCCGCTGCGCATTCCGTCTGCGTCGTCCGTCTGCGTCGGCTTCCACTTCTGTCGTTCTTCGGTAGGTGACGCCTTCCCGTGAACGTTGAGCCGTATCGGCTTCACGCGCGTGGGTGGGATCGACTACACCGCACACGCAAGTAGCGCCACCGGAAGTGTCGGCTGCACGCGCGGTGGGATCACTCGCAGCGGGATCACTCCGGCGAGCGCATCTCACCGACCGCCACTCGAGCCGGCGTCGTGCCCGCCATCAGCTCGGTATCTGTGCCGACCGGGAGCCCCCAGCCGCAACCCTCGCCGATGAACGGCCGCCGTCCAGGCGGTCGTCCCCGCACATCGCCGGGACCTCGTGTGCCGGGACCTCGTGTGCCGGGACCTCGTGTGCCGGGACCTCGTGTGCCGGGACCTCGTGTGCCGGGACCTCGTGTGCCGGGACCTCGTGTGCCGGGACCTCGTGTGCCGGGACCTCGTGTGCCGGGACCTCGTGTGCCGGGACCTCGTGTGCCGGGACCTCGTGTGCCGGGACCTCGTGTGCCGGGACCTCGTGTGCCGGGACGGGACCTCGTGTGCCGGGACCTCGTGTGCCGGGACCTCGTGTGCCGGGACCTCGTGTGCCGGGACCTCGTGTGCCGGGACCTCGTGTGCCGGGACCTCGTGTGCCGGGACCTCGTGTGCCGGGACCTCGTGTGCCGGGACCTCGTGTGCCGGGACCTCGTGTGCCGGGACCTCGTGTGCCGGGACCTCGTGTGCCGGGACCTCGTGTGCCGGGAGCCCGTCGCCGAATGACAGCGGGTGTGTTCCGGGCCGGCCGGAACAATGGCGACATTTTGTCGCTCGTGCTCTTAACTACCGCCCGCCGTGGTGTCGGTGTCCAGGCCCGCGCGTGGACCATCTTCAGCTCGGTGACCAGGCTCGGATACGGGTGTGGCCAACGAGGAAGCAGGGGATGGCGGGGCCGATTTGACCAAGGTCCGCGATCTACGTAATGTTCTCTTCGCCCCAAGGGAAACGGGACGCCGGAAGGCGCCCGAGACTGGCGGGGAACCAACACCTGGCGGAGAGTTCCGGAGCAAAGCACCGGATCGAACCGGTAAGGTGAGGGTCTCCCCGATAGACGGGATGCAGGACGCCTCGCGGTGGCCGGCCCGGATGGGGACTCTTCAGCGGGTAGGTTGATCTTCGGGATCTTTGCGGGTTCTGGGGTTGACTTGGTGGCTGGGGATGGTAAGTTAGATGGGTTGCCCCGGAGAGGGTCCGGTTGGATCTTTGATGGTGTGTGTCCGTTTCTTGAGAACTCAACAGTGTGCTAAAAGCCAGTGCCTTTAGGTCCTCGACCGAGGCGGCTGGGTGGGTCCCTTTGCGGGCTTGTCTGGTTGTTTTGGTTTTGGATTTCTTTGGCAAGATATGATTCTTGCCAGGATTTTTTCGGTTTGGTTTGGCAGCTGCCCGGTGGGTGGTTGTCGTTGTGACCTTAACGGAGAGTTTGATCCTGGCTCAGGACGAACGCTGGCGGCGTGCTTAACACATGCAAGTCGAGCGGAAAGGCCCTTCGGGGTACTCGAGCGGCGAACGGGTGAGTAACACGTGAGTAACCTGCCCTTGGCTCTGGGATAAGCCCGGGAAACTGGGTCTAATACCGGATATGACCATTGGATGCATGTCTGATGGTGGAAAGTTTTTCGGCTGGGGATGGACTCGCGGTCTATCAGCTTGTTGGTGGGGTAACGGCCTACCAAGGCGACGACGGATAGCCGGCCTGAGAGGGTGACCGGCCACACTGGGACTGAGACACGGCCCAGACTCCTACGGGAGGCAGCAGTGGGGAATATTGCGCAATGGGCGAAAGCCTGACGCAGCGACGCCGCGTGGGGGATGAAGGCCTTCGGGTTGTAAACCTCTTTCACCACCGACGAAGCTAACGTGACGGTAGGTGGGGAAGAAGCGCCGGCTAACTACGTGCCAGCAGCCGCGGTAATACGTAGGGCGCAAGCGTTGTCCGGAATTATTGGGCGTAAAGAGCTCGTAGGCGGTCTGTCACGTCTGCCGTGAAAACCCGAGGCTTAACCTCGTGGCTTGCGGTGGATACGGGCAGACTAGAGGTAGGTAGGGGAGAACGGAATTCCCGGTGTAGCGGTGAAATGCGCAGATATCGGGAGGAACACCGGTGGCGAAGGCGGTTCTCTGGGCCTTACCTGACGCTGAGGAGCGAAAGCATGGGGAGCGAACAGGATTAGATACCCTGGTAGTCCATGCCGTAAACGTTGGGCGCTAGGTGTGGGGTCCTTCCACGGATTCCGTGCCGTAGCTAACGCATTAAGCGCCCCGCCTGGGGAGTACGGCCGCAAGGCTAAAACTCAAAGGAATTGACGGGGGCCCGCACAAGCGGCGGAGCATGTTGCTTAATTCGACGCAACGCGAAGAACCTTACCAAGGTTTGACATCACCGGAAAACTCGCAGAGATGCGGGGTCCTTTTGGGCCGGTGACAGGTGGTGCATGGCTGTCGTCAGCTCGTGTCGTGAGATGTTGGGTTAAGTCCCGCAACGAGCGCAACCCTCGTTCCATGTTGCCAGCACGTAATGGTGGGGACTCATGGGAGACTGCCGGGGTCAACTCGGAGGAAGGTGGGGATGACGTCAAGTCATCATGCCCCTTATGTCTTGGGCTGCAAACATGCTACAATGGCCGGTACAAAGGGCTGCGAGACCGTGAGGTGGAGCGAATCCCGGAAAGCCGGTCTCAGTTCGGATTGGGGTCTGCAACTCGACCCCATGAAGTCGGAGTCGCTAGTAATCGCAGATCAGCAACGCTGCGGTGAATACGTTCCCGGGCCTTGTACACACCGCCCGTCACGTCACGAAAGTCGGCAACACCCGAAGCCGGTGGCCCAACCCTTGTGGGGGGAGCCGTCGAAGGTGGGGCCGGCGATTGGGACGAAGTCGTAACAAGGTAGCCGTACCGGAAGGTGCGGCTGGATCACCTCCTTTCTAAGGAGCACCTGGCCACACACACTCGAGGGTTCTCGGGGTGTGGGGTCCATGACTCATGCTGCGGGCGAATGTTCTGCGGGTGGGTTGCTCATTAGTGGAGCACTGGCTATTCGATTCTCATTGGTTGATCCCAGACGCGAGTACTGCCTCTACTCTTCGGAGCGGGGGTTCAGGAAACCCGTCGGACGGATGGGTCGGGGAGGGTCGAGCACACTGTTGGGTCCTGAGGAAACGGACACCAGGATTTGTTCTGGTGTTGGTTGTCTTCAGGTCGCCTTTGAGCCTGTCCTGCCACGGTTGGTGGGGTGGGTTTGGGCGTGCGGGCCGGTCTTGCCGTCATACCGCATCCATGGCTTCTTCCCTTGTGTGTTGTCTGTGGGGTGGGGGGTTTTGGGTGGTTTGGTGGTGGTGTGGGTTGGTGTCCGTTCGTGTTTTGAGAACTGCATAGTGAACGCGAGCATCTTGTAACTTTTGTGTTCAAGTTTTTAAGGGCACACGGTGGATGCCTTGGCATCAGGAGCCGATGAAGGACGTGGGAGCCTGCGATATGCCCCGGGGAGTTGGCAACCGAGCGTTGATCCGGGGGTTTCCGAATGGGGTAACCCAGCACCCGTCATGGGGTGTTGCCGCCGTCTGAATTGATAGGGCGGTTGGTGGTAACGCGGGGAAGTGAAACATCTCAGTACCCGCAGGAAGAGAAAACAACAGTGATTCCCTGAGTAGTGGTGAGCGAAAGGGGATGAGGCTAAACCATGCGCGTGTGATAGCCGGCGGGCGTTGCGTGTGTGGGGTTGTGGGAGCATCTGTATCTGGTCCGCCTGGCCGGATGTGAAGTTATAAAACGGTTGGGTAACCGAACGGCCTGGAATGGTCGACCGTAGTCGGTGATAGTCCGGTAGGTTAAACCTTTCCGTCTTCATATGGTGTTTCCCGAGTAGCACGGGGCCCGTGAAATCTCGTGTGAATCTGCCAGGACCACCTGGTAAGCCTAAATACTCCCTGATGACCGATAGCGGACTAGTACCGTGAGGGAAAGGTGAAAAGCACCCCGGTGAGGGGGCGTGAAATAGTACCTGAAACCGTGTGCCTACAAGCCGTCAGAGCGTTAACACCCTTTCGGGGGTGTTGTGATGTGATGGCGTGCCTTTTGAAGAATGAGCCTGCGAGTTATGGTGTGTGGCGAGGTTAACCCGTGTGGGGGAGCCGTAGCGAAAGCGAGTCTGAATAGGGCGTTTTTAGTCGCATGCTGTAGACCCGAAGCGGAGTGATCTACCCATGGGCAGGTTGAAGCGCGGGTAAGACCGTGTGGAGGACCGAACCCACCAGGGTTGAAAACCTGGGGGATGACCTGTGGGTAGGGGTGAAAGGCCAATCAAACTCCGTGATAGCTGGTTCTCCCCGAAATGCATTTAGGTGCAGCGTCACGTGTTTCTTGCCGGAGGTAGAGCTACTGGATGGCCTAGGGGGCCTACAAGCTTACTGAAGTCAGCCAAACTCCGAATGCCGGTAAGTGAGAGCGTGGCAGTGAGACTGCGGGCGATAAGGTTCGTAGTCGAGAGGGAAACAGCCCAGATCATCGGCTAAGGCCCCTAAGCGTGTGCTAAGTGGTAAAGGATGTGGAGTTGCCGTGACAACCAGGAGGTTGGCTTAGAAGCAGCCACCCTTGAAAGAGTGCGTAATAGCTCACTGGTCAAGTGATTCCGCGCCGACAATGTAGCGGGGCTCAAGCACACCGCCGAAGCCGTGGCACTCCAACACGTCCCTAGTGAGGGTTTTCGGATCCTTGTTCAGGGGTTGGGGTGGGTAGGGGAGCGTCGTGTGGGCGGTGAAGCGGCGGCGTGAGCCAGCCGTGGAGGCCACACGAGTGAGAATGCAGGCATGAGTAGCGAATGAGGGGTGAGAAACCCCTCCGCCGGATGACCAAGGGTTCCTGGGGCAGGCTAATCCGCCCAGGGTAAGTCGGGACCTAAGGCGAGGCCGAGAGGCGTAGTCGATGGACAACGGGTTGATATTCCCGTACCCGCTGACACGCGCCCATGCTGAACCCACTGACACTAACGCCGCAAGCTCACCTTGTAACCTTCGGGTTGTTTGGTGGGGGAGCTGCGGACCTGAGGTGGTAGTAGGCAAGTGATGAGGTGACGCAGGAGGGTAGCTCAACCCAGGCGATGGTTGTTCCTGGGGTAAGCATGTAGCCCGGTGTGTAGGCAAATCCGCACACCATTAAGGGTGAGATGTGATGCCGAGCCGATTTAGGTGAAGTGAGTGATCCCATGCTGCCGAGAAAAGCCTCTAGCGATGTGTGTCGGCGGCCCGTACCCCAAACCGACTCAGGTGGTCAGGTAGAGAATACCAAGGCGATCGGGTGAACTGTGGTTAAGGAACTCGGCAAATTGCCCCCGTAACTTTGGGAGAAGGGGGGCCCCTGCTGGTGACCAGACTAGCTCTGTGGAGCTGGTGGGGGTCGCAGATACCAGGGGGAAGCGACTGTTTACTAAAAACACAGGTCCGTGCGAAGTCGTAAGACGCTGTATACGGACTGACGCCTGCCCGGTGCTGGAACGTTAAGGGGACCGGTTAATCCGCTTCGGCGGGTGAAGCTGAGAACCTAAGCGCCAGTAAACGGCGGTGGTAACTATAACCATCCTAAGGTAGCGAAATTCCTTGTCGGGTAAGTTCCGACCTGCACGAATGGCGTAACGACTTCCCCACTGTCTCAACCACAGGCCCGGTGAAATTGCACTACGAGTAAAGATGCTCGTTACGCGCAGCAGGACGGAAAGACCCCGGGACCTTCACTACAGCTTGGCATTGGCGTTTGGAGCGTCTTGTGTAGGATAGGTGGGAGACTATGAAGCTCATACGCCAGTATGGGTGGAGTCATTGGTGAAATACCACTCTGGTCGTTTCGAGCGTCTAACCCGCACCCGTGAATCCGGGTGGGGGACAGTGCCTGGTGGGTAGTTTAACTGGGGCGGTTGCCTCCCAAAATGTAACGGAGGCGCCCAAAGGTTCCCTCAGCCTGGTTGGCAATCAGGTGTTGAGTGCAAGGGCACAAGGGAGCTTGACTGTGAGACAGACATGTCGAGCAGGTGCGAAAGCAGGGCCTAGTGATCCGGCACCGACGTGTGGAAGTGGTGTCGCTCAACGGCTAAAAGGTACCCCGGGGATAACAGGCTGATCTTGCCCAAGAGTCCATATCGACGGCAAGGTTTGGCACCTCGATGTCGGCTCGTCGCATCCTGGGGCTGGAGTAGGTCCCAAGGGTTGGGCTGTTCGCCCATTAAAGCGGCACGCGAGCTGGGTTTAGAACGTCGCGAGACAGTTCGGTCCCTATCCGCTGTGCGCGCAGGAGACTTGCGAGGGTCTGTCCCTAGTACGAGAGGACCGGGACGGACGAACCTCTGGTGTGCCAGTTGTACCGCCAGGTGCATGGCTGGTTGGCTACGTTCGGTCGGGATAACCGCTGAAAGCATCTAAGCGGGAAGCCTTCCTCAAGATGAGGTCTCCCAACCTACGGGTTGTAAGGCCCCCAGCTAGACGACTGGGTTGATAGGCCAGAAATGGACGCACCGCAAGGTGTGGAGTTGACTGGTACTAATAGGCCGAGCGGCTTGAACACACACAACAGACTTAACTGCTGTGCTCTATGTTCGCGTTCACTATGCGGTTCCCGGGACACGACCGGGAACCACTCACCGGAGTCGTGCTCCTGTTCAGGCGTTTCGGTGGTCATAGCGGTGGGGAAACACCCGGTCCCATTCCGAACCCGGAAGTTAAGCCCTCCAGCGCCGATGGTACTGCACCGGGGACGGTGTGGGAGAGTAGGACACCGCCGGACATAAACATATAAGAAAGAGCGGACAGAACCCCCCGGGGTCCTGTCCGCTCTTTCCATTAAATAGGCCCCTTTCCCCACCTCAGTGGGGGGAGGGGCCTATTTGCATTTACTGGGACAAACGCCGAGGTAAACCATCCGGGCTCGCGAGTACGCGGAGGACCGCGCAACGTCCGCCGGCGGTCCGGCTTGGGCTGGTGGTGTCCCATGGCACGCGGGGAGTGCTCAGGCGGGCGGGCGGTGCGGTCAGGGCTGATGGTGGCCCCAAGAGGCAGTGGGCGGTTGGTCAGCGGGGGGCGTACATGATGATGGTGACGCCCAGGAGGCAGCAGAGGGCGCCGAGTACATCGAAGCGATCCGGGTGGAACTTGTCGACGACCATTCCCCATACGAGGGAGCCTGCGACGAAGACCCCTCCATAGGCCGCGAGAATGCGCCCGAAGTGGGGGTCCGGCTGAAATGTGGCGACAAATCCGTACGCCCCCAGGGCGGCAATGCCGGCTCCGATAAAGAGTACTCCGCGGTGTTCGCGGAGGCCTTGCCAGATCAGCCACGCGCCGCCGATCTCGGCGATTGCGGCTAGTAGGAAGAGGGCGGCCGAGCGCAAGGTGGTCATGGAGGCATTGTGGCGCCAGATGCCACCAGGACAGCACAACAACCCGCTCCAGCGGGCCGTCCCTGCTACCGTTTACCATGTTAAACCTGTGGGACGGGCGGCCCGTCTCACCAGTGAATCCTCATCGTAGAACAGAGGTGCGCGGTGTCCGAGGCTGCCGACGAGGGCCGGAGCGAGCGCCTCATTGCGGTTCGCGACAGCAAGGACCCCGAGGGCCCCAAGCTGTTCTTCACCGTGAGCGCATGGCGCGATTTCCTCGACCGTATCAAGGCGGGCAAGCACGAGCTGCCCGAAGAGATGCGCGGGGAACTCGACGAGCGTTTCGTGCTCTGAACATCCCACCCCCTGAGCAGGGCACGGCCCACTCAGCGGGGACATCCGGGCGGGGAGACCCCGCGACCTGATCACAACCCACCACGATGGGCAGGAACGGCCGACGCCGTTGCTGACGTAAGGGCTGCCAACATGGGCTGGCAGGTCCAGGGAACGTGACCCCAGCCAGTGCCGTTGGCGAAGCACGCCCGTGAAGTGTCGGTAATACCCCAGCGGGTCTGCGGCATTGTCCGACGGCGCATACACGGGGGCCGCGACGATGCCCAGCCGCTCTCGGGCATTACCGGCGGCGGCGCGCACGCGAGGGCCACGCAACGGATTCGAGGTTCGGGGACGACGCTCCGGAGAGCGGACGGGGATGGCGCGCAGACCCCAGGGAATGGCACGTCACGCGACAGGAACGGGCTCGTGGTCGCGCATCCGTGCGACACGCGGGTCAGGGTCCATCAGACGCCTCCAGTAACGCCCAAACCCGATGCCACCAGCCTTGACGCCGCTCAGGCCTCGCCGCCGCCGTTGAGGCAGGACGCCACGGATTGGGGCTCGGCGGCGCGCAGGCGAAGGTCCAGCATGGCTCGTTTGCGGGCCGCCAGGCGGCGGTGTGTGGTCACCGTGGCGTACCGGGCCAGGTGGCGTGCTGACGGGCGGGACGCCGGCGACGGCTCGTACCCGTACGCCAGCAGGCGGTCGGTCATCACCGCCTCGCAGAGCTCCAGCTCCCAGCGTTCCAGCCGCCGGCTCCCCGGCACCTCGGCGTGCCACCGCTTCCACTCAGGCGTCCCCCGCGGCATCACCATCGACGGCGCGTACTCCTCACCGAGGAACGCGCACAGCCGCCGGAGCTCGTCCTCCGGATCGCCGGCCAGCCGCTCGTACTGGATCTCCATGTACGCATCGGACGGCAGGCGGGCCGCGGCGGCCTGACCCGCGTCGATGGCCTGGGTCCACGTGGCGATCGCGTGGTAGACGCCCATGCGCCACCACGGTGCGCGTTTCAGCTCGGCGACGCAGTCTCGTCCGTCCCGTACCAGGTGCACGATCTGTGCGTCCGGGAACATCCGCAGCAGCGCGTCGATGTGCTGCACGTATCCCGGCCGCTTGTCCCCCCAGCGCGGCTTGCCCAGCCGTCGTGCGTACGCGCGCAGTGCTATCTCCAAGGCCGACCCCAGCGTCGGAGGGCCGGCGACGATCTCGTCGGCGATCGTGCGGGGGTCCAGGCCCAGCCCGCTGAAACGCGTGCCGGCGCCGGCCACGATCCACTCGGCCAGGGCCTGCCGGTTCGGGAGCCGGCGCAGATCCCCGTACGCGCCGCGGTGTTCGTACGCGTCCAGCAGGAGGCGGGTCTCCGGGGGGATCGCGATGCGGGGATGGGCGCGCAGCATGAGGCGCAGCAGTGTCGTGCCCGAGCGCGGGCAGCCGAGTACGAAGATCGGCCGATCCGTGGCCACGAGTGATCACCCCCCTTGACGGGCAATCCTCCTGGGCACGCAACCCGAGCGTACGGCCGTGGCGGGGCTTGGGTGTTTCCGGCCCGAACGCGACATAGTCGCGAGGGGGAAAACCCGGTCGACCCGCCGGAAGCGCTGCGGTTAGGGTCATTCGGCTGTGAGGTCCGCGCTACGGCCACTCGCCGCGTCCAGGTTCCGCATGCTGTTCTTTGGGCGATCGGTGTCCTTCCTTGGCAACGCGATGGCGCCGATCGCGCTCGCGTTCGCGGTACTCGATCTGACCGGGTCCGCCGGCGACCTGGGCGTCGTGCTGGCCGCGCGCAGCCTGCCCATGGCCGCCCTGTTTGCTGCTCGGCGGTGTCTGGGGCGATCGGCTGCCACGGCACGTACTCCTCGTCGTCTTCTCACTGGCCGCCGCGGTCACCCAGGCGGTCGCGGCGGCGCTGCTGATCAGTGGTGCCGCGCACATCTGGCAGCTGGCGCTCCTGGAGGCGGTGAACGGGATGACGGCGGCCTTCCTGGGCCCCGCGTCCATCGGCGCGGTACCGCAGACGATCCCGCCGCACCTCACCCAGCCCGCCAACGCGCTGCTTCGCCTCGCCACGAACGTCGCGACGATGGTCGGCGCCGGCCTGGCCGGTGCGGTCGTGGCCGGCTTCGGCGCCGGCTGGGGCATCGCCCTCGACGCCGCGACGTTCGCCGTCGCCGCGGTGTTCTTCGGCCGGCTCGCGCTCCCGCGGAGCGGGCTCCCGCCGACGGGAGTACTGCGCGAACTCCGCGCGGGCTGGCAGGAGTTCCGCTCTCGTACGTGGCTGTGGGTGATCGTGGTGCAGTTCGCGTTCGTGAACGCGGCGTTCGCCGGCGGCTTCGGGGTGCTCGGCCCGCTGGTGGCCGTGCGCGACCTGGGCGGCGCCGCGACCTGGGGCCTCGTGGTGGCGGCCGAGTCGGCGGGCCTCATCGCCGGCGGGGTGCTCGCGCTGTGGCATCGCCCGCGCAGGCCCCTGCTGATCGCGATGTACGGGGTGCTGGCCGGGGTGCCGTTGCTCCTCACCTTGGCCGTCATGGCGCCCGTGCCCGTCGTCTGCGCGACGGCCTTCGCCGCCGGGATCGGGTTCGAGACCTTCGGCGTGCAGTGGGACACCACCGTGCAGCACCACGTGCCCGCCGAGGCGCTGTCGCGGGTGTACGCCTACGACGCGCTTGGCTCGCTCGTCTTCAACCCGGTCGGGCAGGGACTGGCGGGGCCGGCGATGGTGGCCTTCGGGCTCGGCGGCGCGATCGGGCTCAGCGCGGCGGTGATCCTGGTGGCCACGCTGGCCGTCCTGCCGGTACGTGACGTACGGACGCTGCCTCGCCACGTACCCGCATGATCCGGCGGGCCTGAAGCCTGCGCGGACAGGACCGCGCCCTGCCCGCGCGTGCTCTCAGCCGAGGCGCTTGCGCCGCTGGCCGCGCAGACGCCGCCGCTGTGACGGGTCGAGCATGAGGTATCCGGCCGCGGGCACGCCCACGAGCAGGAGGACGCCCAGTAGCTTGACCCAGCCGGGCAGCAGGATGAAGGCGATAAGCGCGACGATGACCCCGACGACGATGTATCCGGTGCGTCCCACGATCTTCTCCGTTCCGTGGACTCCGTAAAGGAGAACGAGCGGGCACGAGCCCGCTGTTCCTCAGATCACAAGATATATCGTGTTCGGCTCACATCAGACGGCGTGGCTCGGCTCGCTGCCGAGTTTCTCGAGTACGGCGGCGTGCAGCAGCCCGTTGGTGCAGACGACGCTGCCACCGTCGGCGCGCGGGACGCCGGACAGGTCGGTGAAGACCCCGCCCGCCTCCTCGACGATGACCTGGACGGCCGCGACGTCCCACAGGGACACGTCGGGCTCGGCCGCGACGTCCACGACACCCTCGGCGACCATCACGTGGGACCAGAAGTCGCCGAACGCGCGGGTGCGCCAGACCGAACGGGTGAGGTCGAGGAAGCCGTCCAGGCGTTGCTGCTCCTCCCAGCCGGTCAGGCTGGAGAAGGAGAACGACGCGTCCTGGAGGTCGGTGACGCCCGAGACCCGGCAGCGGGTGGCCTTGGCGAGGCTGCGCCCGGTCCAGGAACCGCCGCCTCGTGCCGCCCACCAGCGGCGGTTGAGGGCCGGCGCGGACACGAGGCCGACCACCGGGTCGTCGCCCTCCATCAGCGCGATCAAGGTCGCCCAGATGGGTACGCCGCGCATGTAGTTCTTCGTGGCGTCGATCGGGTCGATCACCCAGCAGCGGGGGCCGTAGCCGGTGCGGCCGAACTCCTCGCCGTGCACCGCGTCGCGCGGCCGTGTTCGCTTCAGCGTGTTGCGCAGGGTCTCCTCGACCCTGCGGTCGGCGTCGGTTACCGGGGTGAGGTCGGGTTTCGTCTCGACCGTCAGGTCGAGCGCACGAAACCGGCGCGTGGCGACATCGTCGGCCGCGTCCGCCATGACGTGTGCAAGGCGTAGGTCATCCGAATAGTCCGCCACGGCGTGCAACGCTATCGCGACAGAGGCGTGCACAGACAGAGCAGCCCCGCTTACGCTCCAAGATCTTCTACAGCGGCGGGTACGGGACGAACTAGCGTGGTGCCGCCCGGATGAGGGGTTCGACCCGGTACGGAACCTGCGTCGACAGCACCACGCTGGTGTCGGTCCGGTGCACCGCCGGCGAGGCCAGCACCGTGGCGATGATCTCCTGCAGGTGGTCGGTGCTCCGCGCCGCGACGCGGCACAGCAGGTCCGAGCTGCCGCTCGTGCCGTGCACCTCCAGGACCTCCGGAAGCGTCTGGAGATGCTGTACGGCCTCGGCCACGAGTCCCTGCGCGATCTGCAGGGACAGGAACGCCAGTACCGGATAGCCGAGGCGCGCCGGGCGTACGGTCGGGCCGAAGTCGGCGATGACCTCGCGGGCGACCAGTTTGTCCACGCGAGCCTGTACGGTGCCGCGCGCCACGCCGAGCAGGCGGGCCAGCTCGGTCAGCCCGACGCGTGGATGCGCTCTCATCGTCTCCAGCAGCCGGGCGTCGAGGGCGTCGATCTCACTGGGCGACATGACCAGAGATTAGCCGCGATATAGACCCGAATTAGGCGAATCGTCCAGATCATCTGTGCACTCTTGTCAGTCTCCGGGCACATCTGCTGTCCTCTCGTCGTGGCCCGCCGTCAACGGCGCCGGCGGGTCACGACGCCGAGCCTCCCGAGGAGCACGATGTTCGAAGAAGCCACCTACCTCGCTCCGATCGCCCAGGACGCCGACGGCGAGGTGGTCGTCCAGCTCTCCCGCAGCCACCCCGGCTTCGCCGACCCGGACTACCGCGCACGGCGCAACGCCATCGCCGCACTCGCCACCGCGTACGTGCCCGGCGACCCCATCCCGGCCGCGGAGTACACCCCCGCCGAGCACGAGGTGTGGCGCATCGTCTCCGGCGAGCTGGACATCAAGCACCGCAAGTACGCCGTGCGCGCCTACCTCGACGGCAAGGAGCGCCTGGGCCTGCCGGGCGACCGGGTGCCCCAGCTCGAGGAGGTCTCCGCGTGGCTGGAGCCGCTCACCGGCTTTCGCTACCTGCCCGCCGCGGGACTGGTGCCGCTGCGCGACTTCTACGGCACGCTGGCCGACTCGCGCTTCCATTCCACGCAGTACATCCGCCACCACACGGTCCCGCTCTACACCCCGGAGCCGGACGTCGTACACGAGGTGATCGGGCACGCGAACGCCCTGGCCAACGAGCGGTTCGCCGCGCTGTACCGGCTGGCGGGCGGGGCCGCGCGGCGGGTCGAGTCGGCGGAGGCGCTGGAGTTCGTCTCCAAGATCTTCTGGTTCACGATGGAGTTCGGCGTCATGGCCGAGGACGGTGAGCCGAAGGCGTACGGCGCCGGGATCCTGTCCTCGTACGGGGAGATCGAGGAGTTCCGCGGCATGGACATCCGGCCACTGGACCTCGCCGCGATGGGTGCGACGACCTACGACATCACCAAATATCAGGACGTGCTGTTCCTGGCGGAGTCCATGGACCAGCTCGAGGACGTCGTGGGGGGCTTCTGGGCATCGTGCGACGACGACTCGATCGCCGCGCTCGCCGCACGCCGGTAGGCGCGCGCGGCCGCGTCAGGCCTCGTCGGCGTCGCGGCTCGTGAGCAGGCGGCGCAGTGAGTCGAGGCGGGAGGGTGCGGCGTGGCCGGCCGCCACCCACGCGTCGAGCGCGCAGTCGTCCTGCAGGTGGGTGCAGTGCGTCGGGCAGTCCGTGGCGCCCTCGAGCAGGTCGGGGAACGCCGCCAGTACGTCCTCCGGCTTGACGTGGGCCAGCCCGAAACTGCGCACGCCCGGCGTGTCGATGATCCAGCCCTCGTCGCCCGGCAGCGCGAGCGCGATCGCGGACGAGGACGTGTGCCGGCCGCGCCCGGTCACGGGGTTGACCGCGCTCACGGCCCGCTCGGCGTCCGGCACGAGGGAGTTGACCAGCGTCGACTTGCCGACCCCCGAATGGCCGACCATGACGCTCATCCGCCCGGTCAGGTGGGTGCGCAGCTCGTCCACGGCCTCGTCCTTGCGCGTGACGACATGGGCGACGCCCAGCGGGGCGTACATCTCCTCCAGCGCGTCAGGGGAGGCGAGGTCGGCCTTGGTCAGGCACAGCAGGGGTTCGAGGCCCGCGACGTAGGCGGCGACCAGGCAGCGGTCGATCATGCGCGGCCTGGGGGGCGGATCGGCCAGCGCGGTGACGATGACCATGCTCTCGGCGTTGGCGACGATGATCCGCTCGATGGGGTCGCTGTCGTCCGCGGTGCGCCGCAGGGTCGAGACGCGGGGTTCGAGGCCGACGACGCGTGCCAGCGAGTCGGGCCGGCCGGAGACGTCGCCGACGAGGCGTACGCGGTCGCCGACCACCACACTCTTGCGGCCCATCTCCCGCGCGCGCATCGCGGTGACGGTGCGTCCGTGTTCGGCGACCAGGCACCGGTAGCGGCCACGGTCGACGGCCATCACGAAGCCGCCGATGGCGTCCTCGTGCGCAGGGCGGCGACGGGTACGCGGCCGGGATCCTTTCCCGGGACGTACCCGCACGTCATCCTCATCGAGTCTCGCCCAATCGCGCGCCATGCCTAACGCAGCATCTCCGCCCAGATCTCGCCGAACTCGGGAAGGGTCTTGCCGACCGTCCCGGGATTCTCCACCTCGACGCCGGGTACGGCCAGGCCGAGGACGGCGCCGGCCATCACCATCCGATGGTCGTCGTAGGTGTGGAACACCCCGCCGTGCAGCGGCCGTGGCCGGATCTCCAGACCGTCGGGAAGCTCGCGAACGTCGCCGCCCAGGCCGTTGATCTCGGCGGTCAGCGCCGCCAGCCGGTCGGTCTCGTGCCCGCGCATGTGCGCGATGCCGCGCAGCCGCGACGGGCCGTCGGCCAGCGCGGCGACGGCGGCGAGCACGCAGCTCAGCTCGCTGACGTCGCCGAGGTCGACGTCGATGCCGTGTATGGAGCCCCCGCGTACGGTCAGGTCCCCGTCCTCGCGGGTCACCGAGGCGCCCATCGCGGCGAGCAGGTGACGTAGCTCGTCGCCGGGCTGTGTCGTCTCGGCCGGCCAGCCGCGCACCGTCACGCGCCCGCCGGTCACCAGCGCGGCGGCCAGGAACGGCGCCGCGTTGGACAGGTCCGGCTCGACGTCGAACTCGCCGCCGCGCAGCGCGCCCGGCTGCACCCGCCACACGTCGGGGCCGGTCTCGACCGAGGCCCCCGCGTCGCGCAGCATCCGCACGGTCATCGCCAGGTGGGGGGCGGAGGGCACCGGCGGGCCCTCGTGGCGCACCTCCGCGCCCTTGCCGTAGCGGGGGGCGGCCAGCAGCAGGCCGGACACCATCTGCGACGAGCCCGAGGCGTCGATCGTGACCGACCCGCCCGGCACGGCGCCGGTGCCGCGCACCGTGAACGGCAGCGCGTCGCCCTCGACGTCGGCGCCGAGGACGCGCAGCGCGGCCAGGATCGTGCCCATCGGGCGCTTGCGGGCATGCGGGTCGCCGTCGAAGAGGATCTCCCCGGTGGCCATCGCGGCGACCGGGGGCACGAAGCGCATGACGGTGCCCGCCAGGCCGACGTCAAGTGTGGCGGGGCCGCGCAGCTCACCCGGCGTGATCCGCCAGTCGGCGCCCGCGTCCTCGACGCCCGCGCCGAGGGCGCGCAGCGCGCCGGCCATGAGCAGCGTGTCGCGGCTGCGCAGCGGGCGGCGTACGAGCGACGGGTCCTCGGCCAGTGCGGCGAGGACCAACGCGCGGTTGGTGATCGACTTCGAACCCGGCAACGCGACCGTGGCGTCGGTGGGCCCGTCGGCCGCGGGTGCGGGCCACATCTGAGGCATGACTGAAGGGTACCGGCCAATGACAGGGCGGGATCTTACGAAACCCCAAGGTGCCGGGACGGTCGTGGTCTGGGAATCGGGTGGTAGATCTCGCGGCGACTGTCGTACCCCGTGTCTACGGTGAGCTCACGGACCACGGATACAGGGGAGGCGGCAGTGGAAGCACCGCCATTGACACGCGACACCGCTCGGACACTGATCGCCGAGCCTCCGGCCCCGCTGCCGTTGCCGCCCGGCCCCTACGAGCTGCACGTCACGGGCCTGCGCACCCGCTGGCCGGACGGCGAGGCGGTCGCGCTGGACGACGCCGACCTGGTGCTGCCCGCCGGGCGGCGGGTGGCCCTGGTCGCCCGCGGCCGGGTCGGCACCTCGGCGCTGGCCGCGGTCCTGCTGCGGTTCCTCGACTACGAGGGCACCATCACGCTCAACGGCGTGGAGCTACGCGACCTGTCGGGTGACGACGTGCGCTCGGTCATCGGCCTGTGCGCACGCGACACGCGCATGCTGCCCGCCACGGTGGCCGGCAACGTACGCGTGGCCCGCCCGGACGCGACGGACGAGCAGGTCGCCGGCGCGATGCGGCGGGCCGGGCTCGACCTGCCCCCGGACCAGGCCATGGGCGAGCCGGACGGCGACGTACGCCAGCGCGTCGCACTGGCGCGGGCTCTGCTGGCCGATGTGCCCATCATCATCGTGGACGATCCGGATGACGGGCGCGCCGGCGACTCCGCGCTCACCGAGCTACTCGCGGCGGCGGAGGATCGTACGCTGCTGCTGGTCACGCACCGCGTGATTGTTCCCGGTGCCGCGCCGATCCTCCGTCACGTCGACGAGGTCATCACGCTCAGCGACCTGTGAGCTTCGCGGCCCTGCGCTGCGTCTGGGCGGCGTGCTTGGACGCCTTGCGCCGGGCGCGTTCGGCCTTGCGACCGGCCTCTGCCCTGGCGATCGCCGCCTGCATGCGCGCCTCGCGCAGTCCGGTCTTGGCCGCCTTGACCGGGCGGTGCCGGCTCGGCGCGGCCCCGGCGTACAGAAGCGCGCCGAACAGCCCGGCGTTCTTCAGCATCAGGGCGCGTTCGACGGCGCGGCTGCCCGGGTCGTCCTCCGACCAGAACTGGTGCTCGGTGAGCAGCGCGGGCACCATCTCGGCGGCGAGAAGGAGAGTCGTCAGGCGCTGGAACCTGCCCAGCGCGAACAGCGCCCCGGCGCCGAGGCTGATCGCTCCCTGGATACGTACGAGCGTCTCGGGATCCTTGGAGGGAAGCCACGACACCCGGTCCGCGAGCGGTTTGAGAGCGGGGCCGACCTTGTCCGCGCGGGGGGCCGGATTGCGCAATGTCTCGAGTCCGGTGACCATGAATGGTGCCGCGACGAGCGGTCGCGCGATGGTCCTGATGATCTGCATAACACCGGTCATGCCCATAGAAGGCGCGGCCAAGCACGGTTGGGAAAGAGAGGGGAGCCCCGGGCGATGTGCGGTCGGTACGCGTCGACGCGCGGACGGCAGGAGCTGGCCGACTTCTTCGGCATCGACGTCGACGACGCGGACGAGCTGGAGCCGGACTTCAACGTGGCGCCGACCAAGCCGGTGCCTATCGTCTTGACCCGCCTGAGCGGTGGCGACGCGGCGAGTGGTGCGGGGGAGGCGGGACGAGCCGCCGGCGCGGTGACCGAGGGGCGGACGCGAGCGGGAGGCGCACGCGGCAGCGACGCCGCCGGTCTGGGACGAGCCGCTGGGGAGCAGGAGCGGCCGGGAAGCGTGAGCGACGGTGCGGGGGGCGAGGAGCGAGCGGCCCGCGTGGAGCGGGCGCGACCGGAGAACGTGCGCGAGCTGCACGTCGCGCGATGGGGGCTCGTGCCGTTCTGGGCCAAGGACGTCTCGATCGGCGCCCGGCTGATCAACGCGCGGGTCGAGACCGCACACGAGAAGCCGGCGTTCCGCCGGGCCTTCGCGCTGCACCGCTGCCTCGTGCCCGCCGACGGCTACTACGAATGGCAGGCCACCGAGGACGGTGGCAAGCAGCCGCACTTCATCCGCCCCGCCGACGGGGGAGTGCTCGCCATGGCCGGCCTGTACGAGGTGTGGCGGTCACCGGACGCCGCCGGCGGGCGGGTGCTGAGCTGCACCATCATCACGACCGAGGCGACCGACGACGTGGGGCGCATCCACGACCGGATGCCGATGCTGGTCGAGCCGGACAGGTTCGGAGCGTGGCTGGATCCGGCTCTGACCCACCCTGATGAGGTGCGTTCTCTGCTGGTTCCGGCGGCCTCGGGGCGCCTGGAGTCCCATCCGGTGTCCACCGCGGTGAACAAGGTGACAAATAACGGGCCCGAACTGGTCAAGCCGGCGCCCCAAGTGGGTATTTCTTCTTCAGCTCCCCTCACTCTCTTCTGACCCACGCGTCGGAGGTGCGCATGAGCCTGGACACCGCGCAGAAGCGCCTGGATGAGATGCTCGCCGCCCTGGATCGCTCGATCGCGGTCCTGAAGGGCGAGCAACCGGAGGCCGAACACCACACGGCCGACGCGGGCGCGAGCCTGTCCGACACCGAACGGGTCGACGCCGCCCTGGACACGATGCGCCGCCAGCGGACGGAGGTCCTCGCCGCGCTGGGACGCGCGCGTGAGGGCACCTACGGCAAGTGTGTCGACTGCGGCCTGTCGGTGACGGAGGGACGCCTGGAGGCACGCCCCGAGGCGTCGCGCTGCGTGGCCTGCCAGGCAAAACGCGACCGCTCCCGCCGCTAGGGCGCCGTGCGGTAGGACGGGGATTCGTCAGACACGCCCCAGGGCGGGTCCGGCGGATCCCCTGTCCGAGCGCGCGACGCTCGCTGCGGATGGGGATTCTGAGAGAGCGCCCGGCTCACGCGTCGACCCTCTTGATGGCGCTGGCGACGAGGTGGATGCCCACCGGCTCGTCGCTCTGCGGTGCTGTCAGCTCGGCGCGTACGAGCCGGGTGAGCGCCTGTGGGCTCGAGCCGAGCACGTGTTCGACCGTCGAGGGGGACAGCGCCGTACGCGGCCTGATCCACTCGACCTCCAGGCCGCACTCGGTGAGGAGCTCGCGTAGCTGCTCCACGCCGAAGCACCGGGTGATCGAGCCGTCCGGCCAGGGCACGAGCACGACCTCCGAGCGTGGCACGTCGGACAGGTGGGCCCAGTAGTTCTGCTCGGCGAGGATGGCCATGCCGAGCACGAGGGAGTCGACGCTCAGCAGGACGCGGCCGCCGGGGCGCAGCACGCGGGCGATCTCGGCGACGACGTCCTCGGTGACCAGGTGGCGCGAGAGCATCCGCGCCTCGGCCACGACGGCGTCGAAGGAACCGGGGGCGAGGAACCCCAGCGAGACCGCGTCGGCCACGACCGTACGCGTGCGTTTCGGGCGCGGCGTGGCGCGGGGCGCGTCGCGTACTTCGACCACGGTGTGGCCCGCGTTGGCGGCCTGGTCGGCGTACCGCGCCTGGGATCCGGACAGGTCGAGAATCCGCGACGGCCGGCGAGGCAGCCATCGAGACAGCTGCGCGGCCGCTACGGCCCAGTAGAAGGTCCAGTAGCTCGCGAGCGTCTCGGCCTCGCCGACTGCGGGATGCTTCGCCGGAATGGACAGCACGGCGGCTCCTCGGGGATGCATTTCTCCCAATCCTTCCCTGTTGGCGGTACGCGCTCACACTTCATGCCGGTTTCCCCCGCTCCCGGGAATCCCGCGGACGCCTTGCGCGTTGCACAGCGTCATAACGGACACTGGTCTGGGAAAGTTCGAGGTGATGATGGCCGTCTTGCTGGCGGACCGGCACGAGACGCCGGCGGCCCACCCGCTATCGTCTGGAGCGTATGGTTTCGATGCCGGGATCGGCGCTACGGAGGAGGTGGGTCAGGTACCCGAGGCAGTAGAGACTCTGGAGCAGCGCACACGCCGTTTCGAGCGTGACGTGCTCCCGTTCCTCGACCAGCTGTACTCCGCCGCGTTGCGCATGACGCGCAACCCCGCCGATGCGGAGGACCTGGTTCAGGAGACGTTCGCCAAGGCGTTCGGATCCTTTCACCAGTTCCAGGAGGGCACGAACCTCAAGGCCTGGCTCTACCGCATTCTCACCAACACCTTCATCAACTCCTACCGCAAGAAGCAGCGGGAGCCGAAGCAGTCGGCGTCGGAGGAGATCGAGGACTGGCAGCTCGCCCGGGCCGAGTCGCACACGTCGACCGGGCTGAAGTCCGCGGAGGCCGAGGCTCTCGAACACCTTCCGGACTCCGATGTCAAGAGGGCGTTGCAGGCATTGCCCGAAGATTTCCGTATGGCGGTCTATTTCGCCGATGTCGAGGGCTTCGCCTACAAGGAGATCGCCGACATCATGGGCACTCCGATCGGCACGGTGATGTCCCGGCTGCACCGCGGCAGGCGTCAGCTCCGGTCGATGCTCGAAGACTATGCGCAGGACCGCGGGCTCGCCCGCGCGAACGGAGGCCAGAGCAAGGAGGATTCCGCATGAGCGAGCGGAAGCCCCTGCCTCCAGATGAGGTGGCGAAATGAGCTGCGGAAAGCCTCACGAGACCCCGTGCACCGAGGTGCTCGCCCGTATCTACTCCTATCTCGACGGGGAGCTGGACGAGCACGGGTGCTCCGACATGAGGCAGCATCTCGACGAGTGCGGTCCCTGCCTGCGGGAGTACGGCCTGGAGGAGTCGGTCAAGAAGCTCGTGCACAAGAGCTGCGGCTGCGACCCGGTGCCACAGGATCTCAGGGCGAAGGTGCTCGTGCGTATTCAGCAGGTCCGCGCCGACCTTGTCGACTGACCGAATCTCCGCCGAAGAGCGTCCACTCAGACCCTAGGTGACGATTCATTCACGCTTTGCTCACGTTTCCCTGCGCGTCTGCGCCATGTGGCCCGGTCGGGTTAGGCTTACCACCGATTCTTCGAGCGTCCATCGAAGACGGGCGGTGAGTCGGGTACGGACGAGCTTCCCTGAGCAGGGAGCTCACTGGGGAGGCAGAGAAGAATGCGTCAAGGCGTGTCCTGGGCTTAGCCCATAACCTCGTGGGGGCGGCATTGCGTGGACTACCCCTCGCCGCGCGGGCATATGTATGCACGGTCGTCGTGCTCGCGGCATTCTCCATCGGCCTCTCGTCCTTCCACGGCATCGACTGGACCACACTCGCCGTTCTCGCGCTTCTCTCGGTGATCTGTGAGTCCGCGCCGGCCCCGCTCGACAGCAAGAACGCCCGCGTCTCGCTGAGCTACTCGGCCGGCCTGGCCTCGGTCATCCTGCTCGGCCCGGCCGGCGCCGCGATGGTGGGCGCCTCGGCGATCTTCGCCGGGCGGCGCGACATCGGCCTGGTGAAGCGCCTCTTCAACGGCGCACAGTTCGCGCTCGCCGGATACCTCGCGGGCGTCGTCTACATCGCGGCCGGTGGCGAGACCGGCAAGCCGACCAACGGCTCTTTCCCCGGCATCATCACGCCGTACGTCGGCGCGGTCGTCACCTACGTCGCCGTCAACTTCGCCCTCGTGGCGGTCGTCCTCGTGCTGACCAAGCTCGCGCCGCTGTGGGGGTTCCAGTGGCGGCCCATCGGCAGCCTCGCCGCCGGCCAGCTCGCGTACGGCATGTTCGGCCTGCTGATCGCGGCGCCGTGGGGGCTCATCGGGCCCTTCTCCGCGGTGCTGGTGCTGCTGCCGATGCTGCTCGCCCGCTGGGCGTTCGAGCAGACCAGCGCCCAGAAGCGCGCCCACGCCGCCACCATCGCCGCGCTCTGCCAGGCGGTGGAGACCAAGGACTACTACACGCGCGGCCACAGCGAGCGCGTGTCACGCGGCTCGGCGATGATCGCCCAGGCGATCGGCATGCCGCCCTCACGGGTGGGCGCGATCCGCTACGCCGGGATGCTGCACGACGTCGGCAAGCTCGGCGTGCCGACCAAGGTGCTGCAGAAGGCCGGTGACCTCACCGAAGAGGAGTTCGCCGCGATCCAGCTCCACCCGATGCGCGGCCTGGAGATCGTCCGCGAGATCGGCTTCCTCGACGAGGCCCTCGCCGGCATCATGCACCACCACGAGCGGATGGACGGCACCGGCTACCCCATGGGCCTGGCCGGCGGGGAGATCCCGGAGTTCGCCCGTGTCATCTCGGTGGCCGACGCCTTCGACTCGATGACCTCCAACCGGTCCTATCGCGCCGCCCGTTCCCTCGAGGAGGGCATCTCCGAGCTGCGGCGCTGTGCCGGCACGCACTTCGATCCCGCTCTGGTCGAGGCGTTCATCGCCGCCCTCGAGAGCGAGGGATGGACCCAGCCCGAGCCGGTCTGCCCGCCGGAGGGCGAGGAGATCGAGACCACCCAGCAGGACCACGACGACCCCAGCACACCGCTGCGCGTGGCGAGCGAAGGCGTCCGGTGACACGGGTGACCGGCGAGGGCACTGCGGCATGAGCGCGACGGCAGGCCGGCAGCGGCCGGCGTGGCAGTCGCTCGACTCCGGTCAGCTCCTGCTGATCGCCGTGGCGGGAATGCTCGTCATCGCCTCCGTCACCCAGGTCGGCGCCGTTGGCCTGAAGGACTCGCGCACGGCCATCATGTTCGGCGCGCTGATCGCGGTCGGCGAGCTGCTCCGGATGATCATGCCCGGCAACCGCGAGGTGGCCCCGATCGCCAGCGCCGGCTCCCTGGGGTACGCACTCCTCCTGCGGGTGGGCAACGAACCGGCCGCGCACTCGGCCTTCCAGGTCGTGACCGTCACGGCCTGCGGCACGCTCGTCGGGGCGCTGCCGCACATCGCCGTCGGCCGGATCCCGGCGCTCGACGCGATGGCCCGCCGGATCCTCAGCCCGGCGCTCGTGGCGTTCATCTTCCGCCCGCTCGTCACCTCGTCGCTGCGGCATCACTGGCCCGTGCTCATCACCGTGATGGCGCTGACCGTGATGCTCGCCTGCGCGGCCGAGGTCGTGGCCGCCGCGACCATCCGCGCCGAGGCCGTACGCACCCGGTTCGGGATCGCCCTGGGCGACGAGATCTGGGCGAAGGTCCCGCTGTGCGCCGCCTCGGGAGCGACCGGCATGCTCATCGCGGTGAGCATGTTCGTGATGGGACCGGTGGCCCTGCTGGTGTTCACCGCGCCCATCCTCGTGACGCAGTTCGCGTTCCGGCGCTTCGCCGGCATCCGGGCCACCTACCTGCAGACCGTACGAGCCCTGTCCCAGGTCACCGAGGTCGGCGGATACGTCGAGACGGGCCACTCGAGGCGTGTCAGCGAGCTGGCCGTCGCGATGGGACGCGAGCTGGGCATGACCGAGGAGGCGCTGCTCGAGCTCGAGTACGCCGCGCTCATGCACGACATCGGCCAGCTCTCGCTGCGTGACCCGATCCCGGGCGGCGCGACCGTGCTGGCCTCACCCAACGAACAGCGCCGCATCGCCGGCCTCGGCGCCGGAGTGATCACCAAGACCGGTGTCCTCCACGAGGTCGCCGAGATCGTACGCCGCCAGTCCGAGCCCTACCGCGCGGCCGAGGGGTCGGCGCCACCGCTGGCCAGCCGCGTCATCAAAGTCGCCAACGCCTACGATGATCTCGTCGGGGCGTCATCGGACCGCGACCGGTCCGCCGCCGTGCTCGAACGCCTGCGGGGGGATTCGGCCGCGGAGTACGACCCGACCGTGGTCGAGGCTCTCGGCCACGCCGTCGACCGCATCCGCTGACAAGGCGGTCACAGGAGTTTTTGTCGGCGGGAGACGCACTCCGCCGGGTGGCGCGTGGTTATTCTTCCTGGGCTGACGAAATGAGGAGGACTGGTGTTCGAGTCGGTGTTGGTGGCCAATCGAGGCGAGATCGCCCGGCGGGTGATCCGAACCGTGCGTGCGCTCGGGATCAAGGCGATCGCGGTCTACTCCGAGGCCGACGCCGACCTCCCGTACGTCGCCGAGGCCGACGAGGCGGTGCTCATCGGCCCCGCACAGCCCGCGAAGAGCTATCTCGACGTCGACGCGGTGATGGAGGCCGCGAGGCGTACCAACGCCCGTGCCATCCACCCCGGCTACGGCTTCCTGGCCGAGAACGCCGCGTTCGCCCGCAGGGTCAACGACGACGGGCTGATCTGGATCGGCCCGCCGGCGGACGCGATCACCGCGATGGGCGACAAGATCAGCGCGCGCAACCTCATGGAGCAGGCGGGCGTCCCGGTCGCGGCCGGCACCCGCGAGCCGGTGCCCGACGCCGACGCCGCGGTCGCCGCCGGCCTCGGCTACCCGGTCATGGTCAAGGCGTCCGGCGGGGGCGGCGGCATCGGCATGAGCGTCGCCTACGACGAGGCCGGGCTGCGCAAGGCCTTCGAGACCGCGCGTACGCGAGCCGAGCGGTTCTTCGGAAACTCCGACATCCTGCTCGAACGCTTCGTCGAGCGCGCCCGCCATGTCGAGATCCAGATCCTCGGGCTCGCCGACGGCACGGTGGTGGCGCTCGGCGAGCGTGACTGCTCGGTGCAGCGCCGGCACCAGAAGGTCGTGGAGGAGACGCCGTCCACCGGGGTCGGGCCGGAACTGCGCGCCCGCATGCTCGCCGCGGCCGTACGCGCCGGTGAGGCGGTCGGCTACCGCGGCGCCGGCACCGTCGAGTGCCTGGTCGACCCGGTGGCACAGGAGTTCGTCTTCCTCGAGATGAACACCAGGCTCCAGGTCGAGCACCCGGTCACCGAGCTGGTGACCGGCATCGACCTGGTGGAGCAGCAGCTGCTCATCGCCGCGGGGGAGCCGGTGACGTTCACCACCGCCGCGCCGCGCGGGCACGCGATCGAGTTCCGTGTGTACGCCGAGGACCCCAAGCGGTTCCTGCCCAGCCCCGGCGACATCACGGTCTGGGAGGAGCCGTCCGGAGACGTCATCCGGGTCGACTCGGGCTACCAGGCGGGCAACAAGGTCACCCCGTTCTACGACCCGCTGCTGGCCAAGCTCTGCGTGTACGGCGCGGACCGCGCGCAGGCCCTCGCCACGGCGCGCACGGCGGTCGAGGGGTTCCGTATCGAAGGACTCAAGACCAACCTGCCATTCTTTGCGGAGCTGCTGGCGAACCCCGAGTTCGTCTCCGGTGACTACGACACGGGTCTCGTGGAGCGGATGCGCGCGTGATGACCTGGTCGGACGATTTGATCGACAAGCGCGTCCGGTACACGCCGGCGCCCGAGGAGAGGAGCCGCGTTGTCTGAGGTACGCGCGGAAATGGTGGCGAACGTATGGAAGGTCGTCGCCGCCGAGGGGGACACGGTCGAGGAAGGTGACACGCTCGTCATCCTCGAGTCGATGAAGATGGAGATCCCGGTGCTCGCCGAGGACTCCGGCACGCTCGTCAGTCTCAAGGTCGCCGAGGGTGACGTCATCCAGGAAGGCGACCTGATCGCCGTCATCGAGTAGCCGCCTGGGGCCCGGTCGTCAGGACGCCGGGCTCACCGCCGTGCGGATGCCGTGCCTGGTGCAGTCGGCGGTCCAGCCACCGGGCGTGACCTGGACGACCATGCGGCGGCGGCACTCGGCGCAGTAGCGCGGCGGCTCCATCTCCCGCGCGGCCAGGCATCCCTCGTGCTCGCCGGTCGTCAGCGGGTCTCCGCAGTGGTCGCAGTATGTCGCCGTCACGGTGCAGCAGCGTACTCCCCAGGGCCGGGCCAGGAGGCCGGTGGCGGCCTCAGAGAGCCAGCGCGTACGTGAGGAGCTCGACGCCGGGCTGTGGCTGCCAGTCGCGCTCTGGCGTCCGCGCGAAACCCAGCCGCCGGTAGATCCGGTGCGCCGCGTGCATCATGGGCTCGGTCGACAGGCGAAGGGTCACGCAGCCGTCCTCGCGGGCGCGGGCGACGCAGTGGCGTACGAGCGTCTCGCCGATGCCGAGCCCGCGTACGGCCGGCACCACCGCCAGCATCCGGAACTCCGCCTCACCGGGCACCGTGAGCTGCGCCCAGGCGCTGCCGTGCGGGCAGTAGGTGACCGTCCCGGCCGTTTCCCCGTCGTGCATGGCCACGAGGAGCTCCGCCTCGCGTGCGCGGGAGGCGGCGTCGCGCAACCGCGTGATGTAGGTGCTGTTGGGACTGATGTACCCGGCGGCGACATAGATGGCCGCGGTGAGCTCGCCGACCCGGATCAGCTCGTCCTGCCGCGCGATCCGGATCTCGATGTCGGCCGACGGCGCGGGAGGAGGCGAATATGGGGGCTCTGCCGGTTCTGACCGGGTCTCCTCACTCACGGGTTGAGCCTAGAACACTACAAAGCGGGATCGGTCACCCGGTCCGGGAAGGCGGGGAACAGGTCCCCTTTTGTGGTGGGAAAGCCGCAGGTCAGACTCCCCGTGCGGGGAACTAGCCGTCCTTTGTCCGGGTCGACCCTGCGTGTGGACCTGGGGTCCGCCGGGCGACGGGTGGCCTGCCGTGGCCCGGGGCGGGCGGCCGTGCACCGGTGCGACGTCGCGCACCGGACGCGTCGCCTGCCGATGACCGCCACCGCTATCGTGCCGGCGGTGAATGGTGCCGCAGGCCGTCCGCTGCTCTTCCTCGACGTCGACGGACCACTGATTCCGTTCGGGATCGACCCGGAGCGGCCCCCGGACGGGCCGCCGGCATGTCAGGCCGGGCCGGAGCCGCCGGGGGTATCCGCGAATCCGCTCCTGGCCAGGCTCGACCCCGAGCACGGGAGGCGGCTGTCGGCCCTGCCCTGTGACCTGGTGTGGGCCACGACCTGGATGGCGGACGCGAACGACGAGATCGCCCCACGGATCGGCCTGCCCGAACTACCGCTGGTGACCTGGCCCGATTCGCCCGAGGACGACGAGGGCCTCGACGGGCTGCACTGGAAGACCCGTGGCCTGGTCGAGTGGGCCGCCGGACGCGCGTTCGTCTGGGTCGATGACGAGATCACCGACAGGGATCAGGCCTGGGTGTCGGCACACCACAGGGGGCGGGCTCTCCTTCACCGCGTGGACCATCGTCGCGGCCTCACCGACGAGGACTTCGAGGTCATCGGTCGATGGCTGGCGCGCTCATGGAGCCAAGCGCGGGACACGAAGGCCTCCTGCCGGCGGAGCCGTCGCCCGGCGGCTCCGCACGACGGGATGCCCTAGTCGGTGACGAGCTCGGGAAGTTCCTTCACGCCCGGGTCGTCGGCGTCGGCCGTGTAGTCGGCGGGGTCGGTCTCGTCCCCGCCGACCGGCAGCCCGATCGCCTTGAAGATCGTGGTCAGGAGCAGGACGACGATCATGTTGATCACGAAGGCGGTCAGCGCGATGTAGGCGGTGTGGTGGAGGAACGGCACGTCGGCGGTGGACTGGGCGAAGTGCTTCTGTGCCGGTGAGTGCTGCTGGTAGGCGACCACGGTGCCGTACACCATGGCGGCCGCCCAGCCGGCGAGCAGCGCCCAGCGATGGAACCAGCGGGTGTAGAGCCCGAGGGTCAGTGACGGGAAGGTCTGCACGATCCAGATGCCGCCGAGGAGCTGCAGGTTGATCGACAGGGTCTTGTCGAACGCGAGTACGAAGACCAGTGCGCCGACCTTGACCAGCAAGGACACGATCCTGGCGACGCGTGTCTCCTCGGCCGGTGAGGCGCCGGGCCGCAGGAACTCCTTGTAGACGTTGCGGGTGAACAGGTTCGAGGCGGCGATCGACATGATCGCCGCCGGGACGAGCGCGCCCACGGCGATGGCCGCGAAGGCCACGCCGGCGAACCAGCTGGGGAACACGTGGTCGAACAGGGTCGGCACCGCGAGCTGAGGGTTCTTGGCGGCCCTGACCGCCGCGGCCACGTCCGGCTTGGCGAGGGCCATGTAGCCGAGAAGGGCGAGAAACCCGAGCAGCAGGGAGTACGCCGGGAGCAGCGCGGCGTTCCGTTTGATCACGTTGCGCCGTCCCGCCGCGAGCGTCCCGGTGACGGTGTGCGGGTAGATGAACAGCGCCAGCGCCGACCCCATCGCCAGGGTGCCGTACGCCCAGTGGGTCATGTCATTGGTGATGAGCGAGCCGCTCGGCTTACCCGTGGCGGGGTTGGGTTTGGCCAGACTCGTCTGTGCGCTGTCGAAGATGTGACCCCAGCCGCCCAGTTTCGTCGGGATGTAGAGGACCGCCACGATGATCACGAGATAGATCAGGGCGTCCTTGACGAACGCGATGAGCGCCGGGGCGCGCAGGCCCGAGGTGTAGGTGTAGGCGGCCAGTACCGCGAACGCGATGAAGAGCGGGAGATCCTTGGCGAGCCCGGTGCCCTTCACCCCGATGACGGTCAGAACCGCCTGGATGCCGACGAGCTGAAGTGCGATGTAGGGCATCATCGCCATGATCCCGGTGACCGCGACGGCCAGCCCCAGCGACCTGGACCCGAACCGGCCACGTACGAAGTCGGCCGTCGTGACGTAGCCGTGGACGTGGGAGACCGACCACAGCCGCGGGCCGACCAGGAACACGATCGGGTAGGCGATGGCGGCGTACGGCAGGGCCCAGAAGCCCATGGCCCCGCCGGCGAAGACGGCCGCCGGTACGGCGATGAACGTGTACGCCGTGTAGAGGTCGCCGCCGAGCAGGAACCACGTGGTGAACGTCCCGAAACGGCGGCCGGCCAGCCCCCACTCGTCGAGGTGCATGAGGCTCTGCCCGCGCCGCCAGCGCGCGGCCGCGAACCCCATCGCCGTGACGAGGACGAAGAAGACGATGACGATGGTGAGCTCAACGCCGTTGACGTCGTCCATCACTCGCCCCCTTCGTTCGCCGGGTCCGAGGCCGGGGCGTCACCGCGGGGGCGCGTGAGCAGGTAGGCGATCCCGATGAACACCCCTGTGATGATCACCCAGAGGAGCTGCCACCAGTAGAAGAACGGGAATCCGGCGAGGCGCGGCTTGACTCTCGCATAACTCGGAACGGCGAGGTAGGCGACGAATGGCGCGATCAGCAGAACCGCGACCACGATTCGCACGACGGGGCTGGTCGAACGTGGATCACCTTGAGGCATCGGAGGCCCTTTCGAAACATTGTTTCGCTCGGGGCCACTTTGAAGGCGGGTGATTACGTTTCGGCCGCCCCAGATCACGAGTCGGTAACGGTCCGCCCTGTGAAGCCTCAGCGGCTGAGCGCGGCGCAGTCACGCTCGTCGGGCAGCAGTGGCCGGATCCTCACCCGGAAGGACTTCCCGCGGTCGTTCCACTGCGTACGGGCCGTGGCGAGCCGCTGGGCCTTGGCGGCATCCGCGCCGGTGAGCACGGTGCAGCCGCTCGTCCCGACCCGTTTGCCGGAGGTCAGCGGGCCGTAGGGCCACTTCGGGCCGGAGCCCGGCGAGGCGACCGCCAGCACCGCGACCCGCGACGGACGGTACGCCACGGGAGCGGAGGCCTGGTCACCGCGCGGCCAGTTCGCCGGGACGAGCCGCGCGAGGAACTTCTTGGCCGGATCGTCTGCCCGACCACCCTCCTGGATGACCTTCGTCGTACGCGCCCGGCCGCCGGTCACGAAGGTGATGACCTTGTAGGTCCCGTCGGAGATGTTCGGGTCGTCGACGGTGCGCGGGGTCGCCAGCCCGGCCTTGGACGCGTCGCTGACGAGCCGCCGCAGGGCCTGGTGCGTGAGGTGGTACTCGGTCGGCTCCCGGCCGCCGGTGACGGCGCGCCCGTCGCCGTACAGGGAGAAGTCCGGCACGGTGCCGGGGCCGCCCAGGCCGGCGAAGCCTCCCGTGGTCATCGTGCGCAGCACGAGCGTGTCCGCCGAGCCGAGGCTCGGGGACGTGGAGTCGCCGACCTGGGCCTGGGAATCTCCGGCGCACCCGGAAACGAACAGTGCGACGCCGCTGAGGGCCGCCCCGACCGCGTTCCTCATCATGACCACCTTTGTTCGGTGACAGTTGATACTGCTGTCCGAACTTTGACGGTAGCGGGCGCCGGATGGTTCTAGAGAGTTTGTGACAGTGCCTTGATCGGCATTTTCAGTTCACCCAGCATTTCCAGGTCGCTGCCGGTCGGGCGGCCGAGCGTGGTGAGGTAGTTGCCGACGATGATCGCGTTGATCCCGCCGAGCATGCCCGACTTGGTGCCCAGGTCGCCGAGCGTCAGCTCGCGGCCCCCCGCGTACCGCAGGATGGTCCGCGGCAGCGCGAGCCGGAACGCCGCGATGGTCTTGAGCGCCTCGGCGCCCTCGACGAGGGGATACCCGGCGAACGGCGTGCCGGGCCGCGGGTTGAGGAAGTTGAGCGGCACCTCGTCGGGCGCGAGCTCACCGAGCTGCGCGGCGAACTCGGCCCGCTGCTCGATCGTCTCGCCCATGCCGACGATGCCGCCGCAGCACAGCTCCATGCCGGCGGCGCGCACCATCTCGCAGGTCTCCCAGCGCTCCTCCCACGTGTGGGTGGTCACGACGTTGTGGAAGTGGGACTTGGGCGCCTCGAGGTTGTGGTTGTAGCGGTGGACGCCCATCGCCGCCAGCTCGTCGACCTGTTCCTGCGTCAGCATGCCGAGCGAGCACGCGATGTTGATGTCCACCTCCTTGCGGATCGCCGCGACACCTTCGCGTACCTGGCTCATGAGCCGGTCATCGGGCCCGCGTACGGCGGCGACGATGCAGAACTCCGTCGCGCCCGTCTCGGCGGTCTCCTTGGCGGCCCGTACGAGTGAGGGGATGTCCAGCCACGCGGTGCGTACGGGGGACTCGAACTGCCCCGACTGCGAGCAGAAGTGACAGTCCTCCGGGCAGCCGCCGGTCTTGACCGAGACGATGCCCTCGACCTCGACCTCGGGCCCGCACCACCGCATGCGCACCTCGTGCGCGAGCGCGAGCAGGTCCTCGACACGGTCGTCGGGAAGCGTCAGGCATTCGTAGATCTGCTGCTCGCGGAGTCCTTCGCCCTGTTCGAGCACCTGCGCACGCGCGATGGCGAGGATGTCGGTCGGTGCACCGTCGGTCGTGGGCGGCGCCGGGGTCTCGCGAATGTCGCTCACGGCTCTTCCTCTCATGGGGTCAGTTCCCCGTACGTCTGCGTACGGGCATGGCAATCCTCCCGGAAGCTGCCCGGGTCGAAGACTCCGCCGAGGTGCGGAGCGAGGCCGTCACGTGCGGCGAGCAGGAACTCCGGGCCGCCCAGGCGCCCGGAGCCCTCGGGCAGCACCCCGGAGAGCGGGCGCGCCGCGATGGTCTCCAGGTCACGGACGTTGCACAGGTCGTCCAGGAGAGGGCGGCGCGGCCACGCCCCGATGACGATCCCGGCCAGTTCGACGCCGCGGCCGGCCATGGCCTCCAGCGTCAGCGCCGTGTGGTTGAGCGTGCCGAGCCCCGGCCGTACGGTGACGAGCACGGGAGCCCGGAGGGCATGGGCCAGGTCGGCGAGCGTGGCACCCTCGTCGTCGTAACGCACCAGGAGCCCGCCCGCGCCCTCGACGATGACCAGGTCCCGGTCGAGCGAGGTGATCTGCTCGGCACAGTTCGCGAGATCGAGTGGCGGCAGCCCGGCCAGGCGTGCCGCCGAGGCGGGCGCGAGAGCGGCGGCGTAGCGGGCGAACTCATGCAGATCGGTGAGACCGGCCAGCCTGCGCACCTCGTCCAGGTCGCCGGCCACCCCGGGACGCACCCCGGTCTGGGCGGGCTTGACCACCGCCACCGAGGCCCCGCGCGTACGCGCCAGCGCCGCCACCGCGGCCGTCACGACCGTCTTTCCCACACCGGTATCGGTCCCGGTCACGACGAGCACACTCACTCGCGCGACTCTAGCGACTCACCTGATGTCGGGTTCTCCCCGGGGCGGCCGGGCGTCCGTCAGCCGTCCCAGGGCCGCCAGGCGTCGGTGACGATCTCGAGCCCGAAGGGTTCCGGCAGGCGGATCGTCTCACCGAACTTCCAGGACTCGAAGTGCAGATAGGCGCCCGAAGCCGGATCCGGGTCGGAGTAGAGAACGGTCTGCGCGCTGCGGGGAGCCCGGTCGACCAGGAGGTAGTACGGCAGGCCCACCTGGGCGTAACCGTTCCATTTGGTGCCTGTCGAACGACTCAGGGCCGGTTGACGATCGTCGGCGGCGTTCGACCGTGACGTGACCTCCAGAACCAGCCCCACCTGATCGGGAAGCAGATGCCGGGCCTGCGCCTCGCGCGCCTTGTCGGAGGTATCGACGTCCAGGACGATGAGATCCGGGATGTAACCGTCACGGATCTCGCTCAGATTCAGGTCCATGGTGTGCACACAACGCCACCGGAATCCCGGATCGGCCATTTCCGCGGCGAACAACGCGCGCTGAACGTCCTGGACGATCAGGTTGTGATCATATGTCGGCCCCGGCGACACGACCATCTCCCCTCCGACGACCTCAACCTTGGTGCCGTCGTTGGGGAGGTGAAGCTGCTCGGCGAGCTCGTCGCGCAGCCACAGGTTGTACGGCGTGTCCGGCAGCGTGTAGTAATGGGCGACTGCGCTCACGTTGTGTGACTCTCCCCTCACGATCAGCTCCGGTCATCGTAGGGATTCTGCTCGCTCAGCGTACCCAGATCGGCCGAAGTAGCCGGGGAGGTGTCAGGGGGTCTCGCGCTGGCGGCGGAGGCGGGTGACGAACTTGTAGCGGTCGCCGCGGTACAGCGACTGGGCCCATTCGACCGGTTCGCCGTCTGTGTCGAAGGCGTGGCGGGACAGCAGGAGGAGCGGCAGGCCGACGTCGACGCCGAGGAGCTGTGCGTCGTCCGGGGTGGCCAGCACGGTCTCGATGGTCTCCTCCGCCTCGGCCAGGTGCACGTCGTACGCGGTGGCGAGGGTCTCGTACAGGGACCGGTGGCGCGGAAGCTCCTTGCGCAGGCCGGGGAAGCGGCGGGCCGGCAGCAGCGACGTGTCGATCGACATCGGCTCGCCGTCGGCCAGCCGGAGACGGTGGATGCGCAGCGCGCGGCCGCCGGGGCGGATGGCGAGCAGCCGCGCGAAGCGTTCGTCGGCGGTGACGTAACCGATGTCCAGGATGCGCGTCTCAGGGTGCAGGCCGTGGTGGCGCATGTCCTCGGTGTAGCTGACGAGCTGCAGCTCCTGGGAGACCTTCGGCTTGGCGACGAACGTGCCCTTGCCCTGGATGCGCTGCAGGCGGCCCTCGATCACGAGCTCCGCCAGGGCCTGTCGTACCGTGGTCCGCGACGTGCCGTACTTTTCCGCGAGACTCCGCTCAGGCGGGAGCGGGCTTCCGGGCGGGAGCGCCTCGGTCAGCTCCACGAGGTGCTTTTTCAACCGGTAGTACTTGGGAACGCGAGGTTCCACCCCCAGCTCTGGTGCCCGCTCAGCCGTCACTCGCACTCCTCACGTTCACCGCCGCGTCGCTTCGGCGTTACGAGCAGAGTACGGGCCGATCTGCTCCTTGACACCAGTCAGCGCACGGGTGACCGTTGTGAGTTCTGCCTCGTCCAGGCTCGCTCGTGCGGTCAGGCGGAGGCACGCGCGGCCGTACGGAACCGAGGGCGGGCGAAAGCAGCCCACCCGTACGTCGTACCCCGAACAGATCTCCGCCGCGCGCACCGCGTCGTGCGGATCGCCGATGATGACCGGGACCACGGCGGCCGCCGGTGAGGTCGTCTCCAGACCGAGCGCGTCCGCGATGCCGGCCAGGCGGCGGGCACGGTCCCGCGCGCGTTCGGCCAGCGCGGGCTCGGCGGCGAGCACGTCGAGCGCGGCGGCCGCCGCTCCGGCGGACGCGGGGGCGAGCCCGGTGTCGAAGACGAACGAACGCGCCGTGTCGACCATCGTCTCGATGACCTGCGGAGCGCCGAGCACCGCGCCGCCCTGGGACGCCAGCGACTTGGACAGGGTCACCGTCAGGATCACGTCGGGCTCGCCGGCGAGCCCGGCGGCGTACGCCGCGCCGCGTCCGCCCGGTCCGACGACGCCGAGCGCGTGCGCCTCGTCGATGACGAGCAGCGCGCCCCGGCTGCGTACGACGGCGTGCAGCTCGCGCAGCGGCGCGAGGTCACCGTCGACGGAGAAGACCGCGTCGGTCACGACGACCGCGTCCCTCGCGCCGTCGAGCGCGGCGTCCACGGCGGCGACGTCGCGGTGCGGCGTGACCACGACCGGGCATCGGGCGAGGCGGCAGCCGTCGATGAGGGAGGCGTGGTTGCCCTGGTCGGAGACGATCAGGCCGGGGCGCAGGGCGGTGAGCACGCCGAGGTTGGCGAGGTAGCCGGAGGAGAAGACGAGCGCGTCCGGCATGCACGTGAACTCGGCCAGCCGCGCCTCGAGCGCGGTGTGGAGTCCGGTGGTGCCGGTGACGAGTCGTGATCCGGTCGATCCGGTACCCCAGGTGCGTACGGCCTCGATCGCGCCCTCGGCCAGCCGCGGGTCGCGGGACAGCCCGAGATAGTCGTTCGAGGCCAGGTCGAGCGTCCCAGATTGAAAATGGCCGGGCTCGCGGGGCCGCAGAGTACGGCGCAGGCCTGCGGCCGTACGCTCACGCGTCGCGGCCGTCAGCCGTTCCAGAGGATCCACGCGCCGAATCATGCCAGTTCCACCTGCGATGATGCAGTCGTGCCCACGCTGAGCGACCTGATCAAGAAGCACACCGACCTCGACACCGCGGACCTGGAGTGGATCCACTCGCTGGTGTCGGACTGGCAGCTGCTCGCCGATCTGTCCTTCGCCGACCTCGTCCTCTGGGTGCCGCTGGGCTCCGAGGCCGCGCGCGGTGCGGAGAAGGAGAGCTGGGTGGCGGTGGCCCAGATCCGCCCCACGACCGGGCCGACCGCCTACCCGGAGGACCTCGTCGGGGTGGTGGCCGGCAAGGGGCGGCGCAACCTCGTCGACATCGCCTACCGCGAGGGACGCATCTGCCGCGAAGGCGACCCGGAGTGGGGGAGCGGCATCCCGGTACGCGAGGAGTCCATCCCGGTACGGCGTGGCAAGCGGATCCTCGGCGTCATCCAGCGCAGCACGAACCTGAGCTCGGCCCGTACGCCGAGCCGGCTCGAGCTGACGTACCTGCAGAGCGCCAGCGACCTGGCGAAGATGATCAATGACGGGCGGTTCCCGTTCCCCGAGCAGGAGCCCAACCTGGCCCGTTCACCCCGTGTGGGCGACGGTCTGCTGCGCATCGACCGCGAGGGACGCGTGCTGTACGCGAGCCCGAACGCCCAGTCGGCCTACCGGCGCCTCGGTCTCGCCACCGACCTGTCCGGCGCGCACCTGGGCGAGATGACGGCACGGATCAACACCGCGCCGGTCGACGACTCCCTGGCGATGGTCGCCGGTGGCCGTGCGGCCCGCGAGACCGAGGTCGAGGCGAACGGCGCGGTCGTCCAGCTCCGTGCCATCCCTCTCATCGTCGACGGTCACCGCACCGGCGCGCTCGTCCTGCTGCGCGACGTCACCGAGCTGCGCTGGCGCGACCGTGAGCTGATGACCAAGGACGCGACGATCCGCGAGATCCACCATCGGGTGAAGAACAACCTGCAGACGGTGGCGGCGCTGCTGCGCCTGCAGGCCCGGCGCTTGCAGGTGCCGGAGGGGAGAGACGCGCTGGAGGAGGCGGTACGCCGGGTCGGCTCCATCGCGATCGTGCACGAGACGCTCTCCCACACCCCGGAGGAGCTGATCGACTTCGACGACATCGCCGACCGGGTGATGGCCATGGCGGGTGAGGTGTCCGCGCCGGAGACCCGCGTACGGCCCAAGCGGATCGGCGGTTTCGGGGTCCTGCCCGCGGCCATCGCGACGCCGCTCGCGATGGTGCTGACGGAGCTGCTGCAGAACGCCCTGGAGCACGGGCTCACGGACAACTCCGGGCTCCTGGAGGTCGTGATCACGCGAAGCGGCGAGCGGCTGGGCGTCGTCGTGGCCGACAACGGAGTGGGCCTGCCGGAGGGATTCGACGTGGAGTCGGCGGCGAGCCTGGGCCTGCAGATCGTCCGGACACTGATCGTGGGGGAGCTGGGCGGCGTCCTCGAACTCCGCCGCCGAGACGGCGGAGGCACGGAGGTCACGCTGGACATCCCGCTGGACCGGGCACAGCGAACTCCCCAGAGCGGCTGAGCACTTCGGAGGCGTGGGAGGTCACCGGCCGGGGAAGTTATCGTCGGGGAGTTCTCAGCTCGAGGAGGCCACAGATCACCAACGTGACCTGCACGGACACCGCACCCCGCCCCACCGGCAGTGGGCGGTGGTTTGCGCCTTCGCTCCCACCGCCGCGCCGGACGGGCTCAGGTGGTGTCCCGGTCACACCCGGTCGGCGGAGCGGGGCTGGGAAGAACTCAGCGCCCGTGGCAGGGCCACGGGCGCTGGAGGCAGCCGACGAGCCGCGGGTCCACGTTGGGAGGCGCGGTGTCGGGTAGAGAGATTTCAGACGTGGGCGCGGGCGCGAGCGCGGGCGCGGCGGCGCTTCAGGGCGCGGCGTTCGTCCTCGCTCATGGCGCCCCAGACGCCGGCGTCCTGGCCGGAGCCGAGCGCCCACTGCAGGCACGACTCGGTCACCGGGCAGCGGCGGCACACCTGCTTGGCCTCTTCGATCTGCACAAGCGCGGGGCCGGTATTGCCGATCGGGAAGAACAGCTCGGGGTCCTCGTCACGGCAGGCAGCGCGGTGGCGCCAGTCCATGCGGTCCACTCCTTCTTCAAGCGTGAAGCCATGACTCCACTTGTGAACGGTTTCACGATGTAACCCACAGCCGGGTGCTGTTCGGCTTGGCCCCGGGAAGAGTTGTATGGCGCGCGGGGGTGTCATCCCATGTCCCGCGCCTCTTTAGAGATTCGCAGGGCCTCCGGAGGGGCGCAAGGCCTTTGAGAAAGTTTTCTCAAAGTATGGCTGTCGGATGTGTCACACAACCGAAACACCTACCGGGCATGTGTCCTAAATCACGATGCGTATCGCTTTAGGAACCGAACGGAACGTGACAAAGTCCCGCTGGCCCAGGTAGTCGCCGTCCACCTGGAAGGCAATGGGACGGTGGGAACGCAGGGTGAATTCGGGAAGATCGTGCAGGCCGAGGATGTGGCTGCCCCGAGGTAGCCGGTTGAACGGCGGGACGATCTGGGCCAGCACCCCCAGCGTCGACAGCAGGTCGAACCTCCGCAGCGCGAACAGGTCCAGCCCCGTCGCGAAGCTCGCCCGCGGGCTCGGGTCGATCGGCCACCGGCCCGCGTACGTCCACGGGGCGGTGTTGGAGATGATTCCGAGGAAGATGTGGCCGAGCGGCGGCTTTCCGGGCGCCTCCAGCGTGAGCGCGGGCCGCCGCCGGTCGGTCAGCACGAAGTACTGCCGCACCGCCGTACGCGTGTAGAGCGTCGAATGCGCCCGTGAGCCGGAGTTGCGAAGCTCCTCCACGGCGTGCACGACCTCGGCGTCCAGCCCGAGGCCCGCGCAGAACGTGAAGTAGCGGGAGCCCGCCTGGCCGAGAGAGACCGTACGGCTGCGGCCGGCGCGCAACGCCTCCAGCACCTGCCCGGCCGCGTCGAGCGGATTGTTCTGCATGCCCAGGGCACGGGCGAAGACGTTCGCGCTGCCCGACGGGACGACCGCGAGCGCCGGCAGGTCCGGTGACGGGCCATTGGCCAGGAGGCCGTTGACCGCCTCGTTGACCGTGCCGTCGCCGCCGAGCGCGATCACCACGTCGTACCCCTCACTCACCGCCTGCGCGGCGAGTTCGGTCGCGTGGCCGCGTCGCTGAGTCTCGGCCAGTTCCAGCCGAACCTCACCGGCGAACGCGCGCATCAGTACGTCCCTGGCTCGCCGGGAGGTCGTCGTCGCCTTGGGATTGGCGATCAGAAGTGCACGCACGTGCAAAAGAGTAGCTTCCACACCTCTTGCGTCGATCGCGCACCCTCGGTGACGGGTCCCCGCTGACCCGGATAGTGTTCGGGGCTGTGTCCACACGTCCCATCACCCTGAGTTCAGCGGCGGCCATCGAGGCCGTCCAAGGGGTCGCCGTGCTGGCGATCGGCCTGTTCGTCGGCATAGAGGCGATCATCGGCAGCCCGAACGACCTGGCGAGTGCCGTGGTGCTCGCCCTGATGGCGGTCGCCGCAGGTGTCGGCATCGTCGCCGTCGGCCGCGGGCTGTGGCAGGTGCGGCGCTGGGCACGCGCGCCCGCCCTGCTCACCCAGATCTTCGCGGTGATCGCGGCGATCTCGATGATCCAGAGCAGGCGCCTGGCCATCGGCGTCATCCTCATCGCGCTGGCCCTCGCGGGCGCGGCGACCCTGATGAGCCCGCCGTCGACGCGGGCCCTCGACGCGGAGGAGTAGGGCCCGTCTCGCCGTCCGCCCCGTACGGGGACTTCGAGAAAGGCCCCAAGGCCCGTCTCGAAGTCGGTGCCTACGCGCCCTGGCTAGTCGTCGGCCGTGAGGCCGTCGCGCAGCTGGGCGAGGGTACGCGCGAGGAGCCGGGACACGTGCATCTGGGAGATGCCAAGCTCCGCGGCGATCTGCGACTGGGTCATGTTGCCGAAGAACCGCAGCAACAGGATGCGCTTCTCCCGCGCGGGGAGCTTTTCCAGCAGCGGTTTGAGCGACTCGCGGTATTCGACGCCTTCGAGGGCGTCGTCGATGATGCCGAGGGAGTCGGCGACCGCGGGTGCGTCCTCATCGCCGGAGTCGGGCGCGTCGAGTGAGACCGTGGAGTAGGCGTTGGCCGACTCCAGGCCCTCGAGCACCTCTTCCTCGCTCATCTGCAGGTGCTGGGCCAGCTCGCTGACGGTCGGCGCGCGGCCCTCGCGCTGGGCGAGGTCGCTGATCGCCTTGGTCAGCGAGAGCTTGAGCTCCTGCAGCCGGCGGGGTACGCGGACCGCCCAGCCCTTGTCGCGGAAGTGCCGCTTGATCTCACCGACGATGGTCGGCGTCGCGTACGTGGAGAACTCCACCCCGCGTTCGAGGTCGAAGCGGTCGATCGACTTGATCAGGCCGATCGTCGCCACCTGGATCAGGTCGTCGAGCCACTCGCCGCGGTTGCGGAAGCGGCGTGCGAGGTATTCGACGAGCGGGAGATGCAGCTCCACCAGCTCGTCGCGGATGCGCTGGCGCTCCGCGTCGCCGTCCGGAAGGGCGTTGAGGCGTTCGAACAGCATGCGCGCTCGCGCGCGATCCGGTACGCCATGCTCGTTGCCCGCCACGGTCGTCTTCTCTGTCACGACAGCACCTCGCCTCGCGGCTCGGAGCCATGGGACGGGCCTGGCCACGCGGGGCGGTGCTGTGCTGGGTCGACTCTGGTCACGTCGTCTGCCCGCGTCGCTTCTGCAGGACGATGGTCACCCTGTCGTCGGCGCCGACCTCGGCGTCGACGTCACCGGCGAGGGAGCTCAGCACGGTCCATGCGAACGTGTCGCGGCTCGGCTGCCGACCGTCGACGGTGAGAACCGACACCCCGATGCTCATCGCATCGTCGGTCAGCTCGAACTCACACGTCAGGTCGGTGCCCGGAACCGCCTGGGCAAGGAGCATCGCGCATGCCTCGTCGATCGCGATGCGCAGATCTTCGATCTCGTCGAGATTGAAGTCGAGGCGCGCGGCCAGCCCGGCCGTCGCCGTGCGGAGCACGGACAGATAGGCGCTGTCGGCCGGCAGCCGCACGGTCACCACGTCGCGGACTTCAGAAAGACTGGCCGGCATGGCTGCGGTTTCCTCGGTCACGTCACTCCCTAGTTGGGGCTACCCGCTCCCTTGAAACTACCGCCTACGCGTACCTACTCGCGCGTCCGGCACGCCTGCATATGGCCAAGGGATCTTTCCACTGCCCGGGATCATCGGGCTCGGAGATCGCGGCGCCCGCCCGCTCACGCGCTGAACCGCCCAGGTAACGGGCCGACACGATGAGGGCCGCGTCCGCTCTCGCGAACCGGCCCTCATCGTGGGGAGAGATCAGGCGTTCTTGGTCTCCCAGAAAATCTTGCTGATCTCGTCGATCTTGGCCAGGAGTTCTTCGGCCTTGCCGTTGTCGACGCCGCCCTTCGTACCGGCGGCACCCGCGAGCTTGGTCGCCTCGTTGAACAGCTGGTGAAGCTGCGGGTACTTCTCAAAGTGCGGGGGCTTGAAGTAGTCGGTCCACAGCACCCACAGGTGGTGCTTGACCAGCTCGGACCGCTGCTCCTTGATGATCAGGGCGCGGGCGCGGAAGACCGGGTCCTCGTTGGACTCGTACTTTTCGATGATCGCCTTGACCGACTCGGCCTCGATCCGTGCTTGCGCCGGGTCGTAGATGCCGCAGGGCAGGTCACAGTGAGCGGACACCGTGGTCTTGGGGCGCAGAAATCGTGCGAGCACCTGCGTGTCCTTCCGTTGTCTCTCGTAGATCATGCTCTGGTACCAGACACTACTCCTGGGGCCCTACCCCTCGACGGAGAGGTTCATCATCATGCGGGCGGTCGAAGTCACGGGCGAGTCGATGCTGCCCGTACTCCGTCCCGGCGACTGGCTGATCGTACGGCCCGGCGCACGGATCGTCCCTGGCAGCGTCGTCGTGGCGCGGCACCCGAGCGAGACGGACACGCTCATCGTCAAGCGTGCCGCGCACCGGGGCGAGGGCGGATGGTGGCTGGAGAGCGACAACCAGCGGGCGCCCGGCCGCCAGGACAGCTGGGACTTCGGTGCGGTTCCCGACGGCCTCATCGTGGGACGCGTCGTCATGCGCTACTGGCCGAGGCCGTCGCTGCGCCTCGGAGCGCGCTGAGCCGTCCTGACAGAGTGTGACGCGGCCGCATCCGCGGCCGCGTCACACTCTCGTCAGAGCACCTTCGACAGGAAGTCCTGCGTACGCCGGTGCTTGGGCTCGGCCAGGACGTCACGCGGGTTGCCCTGCTCGACGATGGCGCCGCCGTCCATGAAGACGAGAGAGTCACCGACCTCGCGCGCGAAGCCCATCTCGTGCGTCACCACGACCATGGTCATGCCGTCCACGGCGAGCTGCCGCATCACGTCGAGCACGTCCCCGACCAGCTCGGGGTCGAGCGCGCTCGTCGGCTCGTCGAACAGCATCAGCTTGGGCTCCATGGCCAGGGCCCGCGCGATCGCCACCCGCTGCGCCTGCCCGCCCGAGAGCTGCGACGGGTAGGCGGAGATCTTGTCCGACAGGCCGACCTGGTCGAGCAGTGCCATCGCCCGCTCGCGGACGACCGCCTTGGACTCGCCCTTGACCTGGACCGGCGCCTCCATGATGTTCTCCAGCGCCGTCATGTGCGGGAAGAGGTTGAAGCGCTGGAACACCATGCCGATGTCCCGCCGTTGCGCCGCGACCTCGCTCTCGCGCATCTCGTGCAGCTTCTCCCCGCGCTGGCGGTAGCCGACGAGATGGCCGTCCACCCAGAGCCGACCGGAGTCGATCTTCTCCAGGTGGTTGATGCAGCGCAGGAAGGTGGACTTGCCGGAGCCGGACGGGCCGATGACGCACATGACCTCGCCGGAGGTGACCTCAAGGTCGATGCCGCACAGGACGTGCAGGCGGCCGAAGTACTTGTGGATCCCCTCGGCCTTGACCATCGGCCCACCGGCCGAGGCGACCGTCGGCTCGCTCATGACGTGCCCCTCTCCGGCACCTGCGGCCTGACGTGGAAGGTCGTCAGGTTGCGCCGCAGTCGCTGCATCGGAGTCGGCGGCAGTTCCCGCGAGGAGCCTCGCCCGTAGTAGCGCTCCAGGTAGTACTGCCCGACCGACAGGATCGAGGTGATGATGATGTACCAGACGCTCACTACGATGAGCAGCGGGATCGTCTTGTAGTTGGCGTTGAAGATGTCCTCGCCGGCCTTCAGCAGCTCCGTGAAGGCCACCGTGGACGCCAGGGACGTGGTCTTCAGCATCGAGATGGTCTCGTTGCCGGTCGGCGGGATGATCACGCGCATCGCCTGCGGCAGCACGATCCGGCGCATGATCTTCAGCCGCCGCATGCCGAGGGCCTGTGACGCCTCTGTCTGGCCCTCGTCGACCGACAGGATGCCGGCACGCACGATCTCGGACATGTACGCCGCCTCGTTCAGGCCGAGCCCGAGGATGGCCGCGACGAACGTGGTCACCAGGCTGTTGACGTCCCAGGTGATGAACGTCGGGCCGAACGGGATGCCGAGCGAGATGTCGCCGAACAGTGCCTTGATGTTGAACCAGAAGATCAGTTGCACCAGCACCGGCGTGCCGCGGAAGAACCAGATGTACAGCCACGCCGCCGACGAGAGCATCGGGTTGGCCGACAGCCGCATCAGCGCCAGGACCACGCCGCCCACGATGCCGATGGCCATCGCGATCACGGTCAGTTCGAGCGTGGCGACGAGGCCCTTGAGGATCTGCGTCTCGGAGAAGTACTTCCCGAACGTCCCCCAATCCAGGTTCGGATTGGTGAACAGCATGTGGACGAGCATGGCGGCGAGCACAGCCACGATCGCGCCGCTGACCCACCTGCCCGGGTGCCGGACCGGCACGGCCTTGATGGTCTCAGGCCGTACCGGTTCCGCAGTGTCGGTTTCAGTCACAGCGACCTCAGCCAGCCGCTCCGTTGACCTTGGGGTCGGTGATCCCGCCGTCGGAGACGCCCCACTTGTCGGTCAGCTGCTTGTACGTGCCGTCGGTGATCAGGTCCTTGATCGCCTTCTGGATCCCGTCACGCAGCTCGTTCTCGTTCTTGGGGATCGCGATGCCGTAGGGCGCGGTGTCGTACGCCTTGCCGGCGATCTCGAACTTGCCACCCGACTCCTTGGCCGCGTACGCGGCGACGGGGGAGTCGGCCAGCACCGCGTCGGCGCGGCCGTTGCCCAGCGCCAGGTTGGCGGCGTTCTGGTCATCGAGGGAGACCTTCGTCGGCGCGGACTTGCCGCCCTGCTTGCACTTGTCGACGCGAGCACCGGCGTCGGGCTTGGTGGAGGACTTCGGCGTGAGCTCGTCCTCCTGCGTGGTGCCCTTCTCGACCGCGATCTTCTTGCCGCACAGCGACAGGTCGTCCGGCGACAGCTTCTCCGGGTTGCCGGTCTTGACCATCAGGCCGGTGCCCGCCGAGAAGTAGGTCACGAAGTCGAAGCTCTGCTCACGCTGCTTGTTGTCCGTGAAGGACGACAGGCTGATGTCGTACTTCTTGCTCTGCAGGGCGGGCAGGATGTTGTCGAACTTGACGTCCTGGAAGTCCGCGGTGACGCCGAGCTTCTTGGCGATCGCGCTGCCCAGGTCGATGTCGAAGCCGACGATCTGACCGTTCTGCTTGAACTCGTTCGGAGCGTACGACGCGTCCGTCGCGATGACGATCTTGCCGTTCTTCTTGATCGTGTCGAGGGCGCTCTTCTTGCCCGGTGTGGTCGTCTTGGCGTTACACGCGGACAGCGCGAGGGCGCCTGCGATTACTGCGATGCCCACCGCGAGGCCGCGGCGGTGCAGAGGGCCGGTGTACACGGCGTCCTCCTCTAGAGATCGGGGGCGGCCCCCGATGGTTGCCTGTTCAGTGGTGGACATCTTTGCGTAACCGCGCCCTAAGGAGGATTACCGGCGTGAAACAATCATGCAACGCTAATACGCCACGTTGACCCGCGTATCCGGCATCGATCGCCTCGGACCGCCGTACCGGTGCCGGTCCTGCCGGTCCTCAGCCGGCCGCTCCGTTGATCTTGGGATCGGTGATTCCGCCGTCGGAGACGCCCCACTTGTCGGTCAGCACCTTGTAGATGCCGTTGCCGATGAGATTCTTGACGATCTTCTGGATCGCGTCGCGCAGCTCGCTCTCGTCCTTGGGGATCGCGATGCCGTACGGCGCGGTGTCGTAGGCCTTGCCGGTGGTGGCGAGCTTGCCGCCGGACTCCTTGGCAGCGTAGGAGGCGACCGGGGAGTCGGCGAGGACGGCGTCGGCATGGCCGCGGGCGAGTGCCCGGTTGGCGGCGTCCTGGTCGGGGAGGGAGACCTTCACCGGGGCGCGCTTGCCCGCCTGCTTGCACTTGGAGACGCGGGCGCCGTCTTCGGGCTTGGCCGAGGACTTGGGCACGAGTTCGTCCTCCTGCGTGGTGCCCTCCTGGACCGCGATCCTCCTGCCGCACAGCGACAGGCCGACGGGTGAGAGCTTGAGCGGGTTGCCCGCCTTCACCATCAGGCCGGTGCCGGCGGAGAAGTAGGTCACGAAGTCGAGGCTCTGCTCCCGCTGCTCGTTGTCGGTGAGGGAGGACATGCCGAGGTCGTACTTCTTGCTCTCCACGGCCGGCAGGATCTTGTCGAACTTGACGTTCTGGAAGTGCGCGGGGACACCCAGATTCCGTGCGATCTCGGTTCCGAGGTCGACGTCGAAACCGATGATCCGGCCGTGGAACTCGAACTCGTTGGGCTCGTACGACGCGTCCATGGCGATGGTGATCTTGCCGGCCTTCTTGATCCTGTCCAGGGCGCTCCGCTCGCCCGAGGAGGCCGTCCTGGTCCCGCAGGCGGACAGTGTGAAGGAGAGGGCGAGGGCGATGACGCCGGCCACGATGTCGCGGTGGCGTAGAAGGCCGGTATGCACGGCGAGCTCCTGACTTCCGGGATCCCCACGATCACAACGGAGGTCATCCTGGGCCACCCGTGTTAAACAAGGTTGCCGACAGGAAACACTCGTGCAACGCCACTAGCTCGCTGCATTGATCCGCGTATCGGGTACTTCGCCCGAGGATAGCCCCCACTGTCCGGTTAGCCGACGGTAGGTGCCGTCGGACATCAGGCTCTTCACCGCCTTGAAGATGGCGTCGCGCAGATCGCCCTCGCGTTTGGGGATCGCCACGCCGTACAGCGCGGTCGCGTAGGGCTCGCCGGAGCACTGGATGCGGCCGCTCGACTCCTTCGCCCCGTAGATCGCCGATGGCGAGTCGGTGAGCGAAGCGTCGGCGTGGCCCCTGAGGAGGGCCTCGTTGGCCGCGGCCTGGTCGTCGTAGGACATGCGGATCGGGGCCGGCCTGCCGCCGCTGAGGCAGGCGTCGATCCGCGTGCCGGCATCCGGCTTGGTCACGTCCTTGCGGGAGAGCTCCTCCTCCTGCGTGGTGCCCTTCTCGACCGCGATCCTCTTGCCGCACAGGGACAGGCCTTCGGGCCGCAGGTGGCGCGGGTTGCCCTGCGGGACCATCAGCATCGTGCCCGCCGACAGGTACGTGACGAAGTCGAATCTGCTCTCGCGCTCCCGGGTGTCGGTGAAGGAGGACAGGCTGATGTCGTACTTGTCCTCTTCCAGGGCCCGCAGGATCGTGTCGAACCTGACGTCCTGGAACTCCGCCTTGACGCCGAGCTTGCGCGCGATGGCGGTGCCGAGGTCGACGTCGAAGCCGACGATCCGGTCACCTTGCTTGAACTCGTTCGGCGGGTACAGGGCGTCGGTGGCGATGATGATCTTGCCTGCTCGCTGGATGCGGCCGAGCGCACCCGTGCCGGTGTCCCGGCAGGCTACGGCGAGGGGGGTTCCGAGCAGAGCGGCGAGCGTCGCCGCGCACATGCGGCGGACGAGGGGACGGGGGCGCAGAGCGTCCTCCTCTGGGCGGAGGTTCAGGGGTACGGAGAGGGGCTTAGACGACATCTGTGACGGTGGCCGCTAAGCGGGACCAACAATGGCATAAACCCTTTACGGACGGGCCTGAATGGCGGGGTACGCCTCTCTCTCCGGGGTGGTACGGTCCCCGGCCTGGAGTCCGCCGGGGGATGTGGTTGAATCGGTGAACGGGTGACCCCCGTACACCGAGAGACGCCCGCGTCGCCCGTTGACCCAGGGATGACCAGGTCGTCTACCCGTACATACACGCAAATAGCAGGGGTCGCTGTGGCTGCCAAGCCTGATGGATCGACTGATCATGACTACGACGCCGATCCGGCGTTCGCGCTGCACCGAGGGGGCAAACTCGAGGTGCGCTCGACCGTTCCGGTACGCGACCGGGACGATCTTTCACTCGCCTACACGCCGGGCGTCGCCCGCGTCTGCATGGCGATCGCGGAGGAGCCGGAGCTCGTCCACGACTACACCTGGGTCTCCAAGGTGGTGGCGGTGGTCACCGACGGCACCGCCGTACTCGGCCTCGGCGACATCGGCCCCGCCGCCGCGATGCCGGTGATGGAGGGCAAGGCCCTGCTCTTCAAGGAGTTCGGCGGCCTGGACTCCGTGCCGATCTGCCTCGACTGCACCGACGCCGACGACCTCGTCGAGACCGTCATCCGGCTGGCCCCCAGCTTCGGCGGCATCAACCTCGAGGACATCAGCGCGCCGCGCTGCTTCGAGATCGAGGACCGCCTGCGGGCCGCGCTCGACATCCCGGTCTTCCACGACGACCAGCACGGCACCGCGATCGTGGTGCTCGCCGCGCTGCGCAACGCCTCCCGCCTCATCGGCAAGCCGCTGTCGGAGATGCGCGGCGTCGTTGCCGGAGCCGGCGCCTCGGGCGTCGCCGTCTCCCGCATCCTGCTGGAGGCCGGCCTCGGCGACATCGCGATCTCCGACAGCAAGGGCCTGATCTACGAGGGCCGTGACGGGCTGAACCCCGTCAAGCAGGCGCTGGCACGTGACTCCAACCGCTCGGCGCTCAAGGGCTCGACGGAGGACGCCCTGGTCGGCGCCGATGTGTTCATCGGCCTCTCGGGCGGCACCATCCGCGAGGACTGCGTGGACGCCATGGCCGACGACGCCATCGTCTTCGCGCTGTCCAACCCCGACCCGGAGATCCAGCCGGATGTCGCGCGGCGGCATGCCCGCGTGGTCGCGACCGGCCGCAGTGACTACCCCAACCAGATCAACAACGTGCTGGCCTTCCCCGGGGTCTTCCGTGGCGCCCTGGACGTACGGGCCCACTCGATCACCGAGGGCATGAAGCTCGCCGCCGCCACGGCGCTCGCCGGCGTGGTGGGCGACGAGCTGTCGGAGGACTACGTCATCCCGAGCCCGTTCGACGAGCGCGTCGCCCCGGCCGTGACCAAGGCCGTGGCCGACCAGGCTCGCAAGGAGGGCGTCGCCCGCATCTGAGCCGAACGTCCGACACGGCCCGTACTCTCGTTCGAGAGTACGGGCCGTGTTCGTTCGATGACCGCTTGTGATCATTGACATTTTTATGTCACGCTGCTGACACTGAAGGCATGCGGAGGACCACAGTGCGGATCGACGACGAGCTCCTGGCGGACGCCAAGGCGTTCGCGGCCAAGCACGGCCGCAGCCTCAACTCGGTAGTGGAGGACGCCTTGTACCAACTGCTCAGACGCACACGGGAGAGCGGCGAGCGCCCGCACGTCGATCTCCCCGTGTCCGGAGGTGGAGGACTCCAGCCCGGCTGGGCTCCGGATACGGACATCAAGGAGATCGCCTATGAGGTGGTCGTGCAGGACTACATGAGGGAGCAGGACCGAGGCGATGCTGCTTCTTGACGTCAATGTCCTGATCTACGCGAACCGGCTCGATGCGGTTCGGCACGAGGACTACCGACGATGGGTCCTGGGTGTGGTCGGGGGAGATGAGCCGTATGCGGTCTCTGACTTCGTCATCAACGGCTATCTCAGGATCGTCACCGACCGTCGGATCTACAAGAACCCCACAAAGCTCGAGGAGGCGTTGCTGTTCGCGGACGGCATCCGCAACCAGGAACACGCCGTGGTGATCAATCCGGGCGGCCGGCACTGGTCGATCTTCAACGACCTCTGCCGGCAGGCCGACGCGAAAGGCAAGCTCGTCCCGGACGCCTACCTCGCGGCACTGGCCATCGAGCACCGATGCGAGTTCATCAGCACCGATCGCGACTTCGGCCGCTTTCCCGGATTGCGGTGGCGACGCCCACTCGGGTAGGCGGGGGAGCGGGCGGGCGGGCTTTCTGACTACAGTGCCGTTCATGTTCGCCGTCACCGCAGCACGCATCGATGCCGACAATCCGCTCGACGGGATGGAGCTCGGGGAGCGTCCCGACCCCACGGTTCCCGAGGGCTGGACGACCGTGACCGTCAAGGCCGCCGCGCTCAACCACCACGACGTCTGGACCCTCCGCGGCGTCGGGATACGTGAGGACCGGCTTCCGATCATCCTGGGCGGTGACGCGGCCGGGATCGACGAGGACGGTAACGAAGTGATCGTCCATTCCGTCATCGGCGACCTGGAGCGCGGCGGGGGCGACGAGACGCTCGACCCGAAGCGTTCGCTGCTCTCGGAGGTCCACGACGGCACGTTCGCGCAGAAGGTCGCGGTTCCCCGTCGCAACCTCGTGCCCAAGCCCGCCTCGCTGTCGTTCGAAGAGGCCGCCTGCCTGCCGACCGCCTGGCTGACCGCGTACCGCATGCTCTTCGACAAGGCCGGCCTCCAGCCGGGCGCCACCGTCCTCGTCCAGGGTGCCGGCGGCGGGGTCGCGACGGCCGCCATCGCGCTGGGTTCGGCCGCCGGCTATCGCGTCTGGGCGACCAGCCGCAGCGCCGACAAGCGCAAGCGTGCGCTCGACCTCGGTGCCGACCAGGCCTTCGAGTCCGGCGCGCGGCTGCCCGAGCGGGTGGACGCCGTCCTCGAGACCGTCGGCGAGGCCACGTGGAGCCACTCGCTCAAGTCGCTCCGGCCCGGCGGCCGGATCGTCGTCTCCGGTGCCACCAGCGGCGAGGTCCCGCCCGCCGAGCTGAACCGCGTCTTCTTCCTGCAACTGTCGGTCGTCGGGTCGTCCATGGGCACGCGCGACCAGCTCGTACGGCTCGCGCGGTTCCTCGACGTCACCGGCGTGCGCCCGCTGGTCGACCGGGTCCTCCCGCTGGAGCAGGCGCGTGACGGCTTCGCGGCCATGGCCGATGGCAAGATCTTCGGAAAGATCGTCTTTACGCCGTGACCGTGGTGCTACTGCTCTGACGGCCGGTCGTCGGAGTGCAGGATCTCCGACCGGATGCGCTTGGACGTCTCGGTGAGCAGCTCACGCGTGCGCGTGAGCTGCTCGGTGTCCAGGCCGTCCTGCGAAGCCTCGCGTATCTCCTCGACGAACCTGCGCAGCACGCGGTCGAGCTTGACGCGCGTGGCCTCGTCCTGCGAACCCGTGGCGGTCGCCCAGGCGTCCTCCCAGGTGTGGCGCCACTCTTCCTTCCAGACGCGCTTCTGGTCCTTCCAGTAATCCTTCTGGCGCCGCCACTCTTCCTTCTGGCGCTGAGTGGTGTCCTTGAGGTTCTGCGTCGCGCCCACCGGGCCCTGCTTGCGCATCTCGCGCGCGGCGTGGGTCAGCTCCTCGCGCAGTGACCGTACGGTGTCGCGCACGTCCTCCTGGACCTCGCGGGCGATGTCGCGTACGGACTCGGTCAGCTCGTCCTCCAGCTCGGCCAGTTCGTCCATGCGCCGCTCCAGCTCGGCGCGGCCCGCGTCGGTCAGCCGGTAGACCTTCTTGCCCTTGACCACCTCGTGGGTGACGAGCCCTTCTTCCTCCAGCCTCGCCAGCCGCGGGTAGATGGTGCCCGGGGAGGGGGAGTAGACGCCGAGGAAGCGATCCTGGAGCAGCCGGATGACCTCATAGCCGTGCCGTGGGCTCTCTTCGAGCAGCTTCAGCAGGTACAGCCTCAGCCGGCCGTGGCCGAACACGGGACTCATCGGTCGTGGTCACCTTCTCGCTTCAGTGCTTCCGGATCGGGACGGCTCAGGAGCGTTACGGCGCCGGAGACGGAGTTGACGGTCAGTGACGCCGTGCCGTCGCCGAGCGTACCGGTGACGCTCTTGGGTACGCCGCGTTCCTCGCGGCCGAGCCCGTCGAACGCGGCGTCGATCCGCCCGCCCATCGAACTCAGCGTGACCTTGGCCGACGTCGACTTCGGCAGGCGCATGGTCACCTCGCCCGAGACGGTCCTGACCTGTACGCGGGCGGCGGCACGGAGGTCGACGTCGGTGGTGATCCGGCCGCTGACGGAGTGGGCGTTCAGCCGGTCGACGGCGCCGCCGGCCAGAGCGAGGTCGCCGGAGACGGAGTTGAAGGTCACCGAGCCGCCGACCCCCTGGCCCTCGATCGCGCCGGTCGCCGTGTTGGCGTCGATCGTCCCGGTCACGCCGTCGAAGGTGACGTCACCGGAGGCCGTCCGGACCGAGACGCGCCCGGACATCCCGGTGACGATCGCGTTCGCGGTGACGAGGTTGAGGGTGACCGGGCAGTCCTCGGGCACCGTCACCGTGATCGTGGTGCGCCCCTTGGTGTTCTGCAACCACTTGAGGACGCCCTCCATGCCGCTGCGCTTCTGGGTGAGGCTCAGCATGCCCGCCTCGTGTACGACCTCGAGTGGATGCCCGGAGATCTCGCTCACGTGCAGGGTGGGGCGGTCGCCGGTCGGGAGTACCGAGACCGTGCCCGCCACGATGTTCGCCTTGAGCGCGACCACGCCGTCGAAATCGATCTTCGTCGGCTCATCGACCGTCCAGCGCGCCATGTGCGAGTCCCTTCCGTCAGAAACGCTCTTCTATCAAGATATGTCGCGTTTGAGGAAAGTCAAGATGTATCGCGTCTGGGTTCGGCTGCCCGTACCGGGCCGGCTCAGTCGTCGTCCTCGTCGGCCAGCCTCGCCAGCCAGGTGGCGAGGCGTTCGACCGGCGTCTCGAACTCGGGGTTCAGATCGACGAACTCCCTGAGGCGGTCGGCCACCCAGGCAAGGGAGACCTCCTCCTCGCCACGGCGTTCGGCGAGCTCCTCGATACCTCGATCGGTGAAGTACATGCGTCTATGTCCGCAACTGTTCGCTGGCTGAACCGGCGGCGGCATCGGCCGGCCGCCGGGTACCCCGGTGCCCCGCACGCCAGGCGTGCGGGGCGACCCGAAGGATCAGTCCTCGCCGAAGATGGCGGCGACCAGACCCTGCTGCTCGGCCGTGTGTATCTTGGCCGAACCCACCGCCGGGGACGAGCTGGCCTTGCGGGAGACCCGCTTCAGCTCGCGGCCCTCGAGGTGGGGCGGCAGCTTGAGCGCCATGAAGGGCCACGCACCCATGTTGGCGGGCTCTTCCTGTGCCCAGATGAGCTCGGCGTCGGAGGAGTACTTCGCGAGCTCGGCCTTGATCTCGTCGACCGGGAGCGGATAGAGCCGCTCGACGCGTACGAGCGCCGTCGAGGTGTCGCCGGACTTCGCGCGAGCCTTGTCCAGGTCGTAGTAGAGCTTGCCGGTGGTGAACACGACCCGGCGTACGTCTCCGGGCTCCACCGTGTCGCCGATCACCGGCAGGAAGGTCCCCGAGGTGAACTCCGAGATGGCCGACGTCGCCGCCTTGAGCCGCAGCATCGACTTCGGCGTGAAGACGATCAGCGGCTTTTCCCGCGGCGACAGTGCCTGCCAGCGCAGCAGGTGGAAGTAGTTCGCCGGGGTGGTCGGCTGGGCCACCGTCATGTTGTCCTGCGCGCAGTCCTGCAGGTAGCGCTCGATGCGCGCGGAGGTGTGGTCCGGCCCCTGGCCCTCGTGGCCGTGCGGCAGCAGCAACACGACGGAGGAGTGCTGCCCCCACTTCTGCTCGCCCGACGAGACGTACTCGTCCATGATCGACTGGGCGCCGTTGGCGAAGTCGCCGAACTGGGCCTCCCAGCAGACCAGCGCGTCCGGCCGGGTCATGGAGTAGCCGTACTCGAAGCCCATCGCGGCGTACTCGCTCAGGAGCGAGTCGTGCACGTAGAACTTCGAGGTGCCCTGGCCGAACTGCTTGAGTGGGGTGTACTCCTCGCCGGTCTTGCGGTCGAACAGCACGGCGTGCCGCTGGCCGAAGGTGCCACGGCGCGTGTCCTGGCCGACGAGGCGCACCGGACGGCCGTCGATGAGCAGCCCGCCGAGGGCGAACATCTCACCGGTCGCCCAGTCGATCGCGTCGTCCTCGACCATCTGCGCGCGCTTCTGCAGCAGCGGCTGCACGCGCGGGTGCGGGGTGAAGCCCTCCGGCGGGTTGACCTGGGTGTCGAGGATGCGCTTCACCGTCTCCTCGGAGATGGCCGAGGGCACGCTCGCATGGTCGACGGGGATGCGTTCGGTGTCCGGCTTGGTGAAGCTGTCCTGCGGCGGCTGGTTGATCGCCTCACGGGTCTCGCTGAACGCCCGCTCGAGCTGCTCCTGGTAGTCGCGCAGTGCCTGCTCGGCCTCTTCTACGCTGATGTCGCCGCGGCCGATCAGCGCCTCGGTGTAGAGCTTGCGTACCGAGCGCTTGGCGTCGATGAGGTCGTACATCAGCGGCTGCGTGAACGACGGGTTGTCGGACTCGTTGTGCCCGCGTCGCCGATAGCAGATCATGTCGATGACGACGTCCTTGTTGAACGCCTGCCGGTATTCGAAGGCCAGCTGGGCGACCCGCGCGCACTGCTCGGGGTCGTCGCCGTTGACGTGGAAGATCGGCGCCTGGATCATCCGGGCCACGTCGGTGGCGTAGACGCTGGAGCGGGAGTATTCGGGCGCGGTCGTGAAACCGACCTGGTTGTTGACCACGACGTGGATCGAGCCACCGGTGCGGTAGCCGCGCAGCTGCGAGAGGTTGAGCGTCTCGGCCACGACACCCTGGCCGGCGAAGGCCGCGTCGCCGTGGATGAGGACCGGCATGACGGTGAACCCGCCCTCGCCGACGTCGAGGATGTCCTGTTTGGCGCGCACGACGCCCTCGGCGACCGGGTCGACGGTCTCCAGGTGGCTCGGGTTGGCCACCAGCGAGGTCCGGATCTTGGAGCCGTCGCGGGCCACGAAGTCGCCGTCGGCGCCCAGGTGGTACTTGACGTCGCCGGAGCCCTGCGCGCTGCGGGGGTCGAGGTTGCCCTCGAACTCACCGAAGATCTGGCCGTAGGACTTGCCCACGATGTTGGCCAGGACGTTGAGCCGGCCGCGGTGGGCCATGCCGATGACGACCTCGTCCAGGTGCGACTGCGCCGCGGAGGTGATCACCGCGTCGAGCAGCGGGATCAGCGACTCGCCGCCCTCGAGCGAGAAGCGCTTCTGCCCCACGAACTTGGTCTGCAGGAACGTCTCGAACGCCTCGGCGGTGTTGAGCCGGCCGAGGATGTGCTTCTGCTCCTCGGGGTCCGGCTTGCCCGGCGGCACCTCGACGCGTTCCTGGATCCAGGCGCGCTCCTTGGGGTCCTGGATGTGCATGTACTCGATGCCGACGGTGCGGCAGTAGGAGTTGCGCAGCACGCCGAGGATGTCACGGAGCTTCATGGTCGGCTTGCCGCCGAACCCGCCGGTGGCGAACTCCCGCTCCAGGTCCCACAGGGTGAGACCGTGCTTGAGCACGTCCAGGTCGGGGTGGCGGCGCTGGGTGTACTCCAGCGGGTCGGTGTCGGCCATGAGGTGGCCGCGCACGCGGTAGGCGTGGATCAGCTCGTGCACCCGGGCGACCTTGGCGACGTCGTCCTCGTGGCTGGTGCTGATGTCCTGGACCCAGCGCACCGGCTCGTACGGGATCCGCAGCGCCTCGAAGATCTCGTCGTAGAACTCGTCCTCGCCCAGCAGCAACTGGTGGACGCGGCGCAGGAAGTCGCCCGACTGGGCGCCCTGGATGATGCGGTGGTCATAGGTCGACGTCAGCGTCATGACCTTGCTGATGCCGAGCCGGGCCAGTGCCTCGGAGGACGTGCCGGCGTACTCGGCGGGGTACTCCATCGCGCCCACGCCGATGATCGTGCCCTGGCCGGGCATGAGCCGCGGCACCGAGTGGACGGTGCCGATGGTGCCCGGGTTGGTCAGGCTGATCGTGGTGCCGGCGTAGTCGTCGATCGTGAGCTTGTTGCCCCGCGCCTTGCGGACGACCTCTTCGTAGGCCGCCCAGAACTGGCGGAAGTCGAGGGCCTCGGCGCTCTTGATGTTGGGCACGACGAGCTGTCGCTGGCCGTCGTCCTTCTTCAGGTCGATCGCCAGGCCGAAGTTGACGTGCTCGGGCCGGACCAGCGTGGGCTTGCCGTCCACCTCGGTGTAGGAGGCGTTCATCTCCGGCATCGCCTGCAGCGCGCGGACGAGGGCGTAGCCGATGAGGTGGGTGAAGGAGACCTTGCCACCGCGCCCGCGCTTGAGGTGGTTGTTGATGACGATGCGGTTGTCGATCAAGAGCTTGGCCGGCACCGCGCGCACGCTCGTCGCGGTGGGAACCGTGAGGCTGGACTCCATGTTGGTCACCGTGCGGGCGGCGACGCCGCGCAGGCGTACCTCTTCGGCGCCGCTCGGGACCTGAGGCGTGGGGGCCGCCTTCTTCGCCGGCTTCTCGGCGGCCTTCTGGGCCGCGGGCCCGGCGGGCTTGGCCGTCGGCTCGGCCGCGGGCTTCTGCTGGGGCGCGGGAGCCGCCGGGGCGGTCTGCGGTGCAGGAGAGGCCGCGGCCGCACCGTCCGCCTTCGCCGGGCGGTCCGGCTGATAGTCCGCGAAGAAGTTCCACCAGGCTCGATCGACTGAGTTGGGGTCTTCTAGATATTTTTGGTAAAGCTCGTCGACCAACCACTCATTCGGACCGAAGTCGGGAGTGCTCAGGTCGGCAGAGGATCGCGACGACTGAGTCGACACGGCGGAGATCGCCCTCTTCCGCGCTCGCAGGTGGATCTGTAATCGAGACAAGGCTACTCGTCCGTGACCGTCACCGATGCAAGGCCATGCGTTCTCTACATCCAGGAACGGCCACCTCACGACACAGCGCTCGGACGCATGCCGCTATTCCAGTCCAATACGGGCGACGCTAAAGGGCACTTCGGGGGCGTAGCGATCGCGTGACGCGACGTACCGTCTCCTGTTCAGCGCGAGGAAACGGTACGTGCGCCCGTCATCGGGCGCTCCGGCGGCGGGCCCCGGCCGGTGGTCCGCGGCGGCCCGGACGCCACCATCGATGTGACGCAGATCACGTGTAGGATCTGCAACTTTCGGGGAAAGTGTCAAGCCCCCGTGGTCGAGCCGGGCCGGACGATCATCAGCACGGTCACGGTCGCCCAGAGAAGGTTGAACGTCCCGGTGTACATCGCGAGCCGTGCCGGGTTCCCGCCCCCGTTCTCGCCGGTCCGTGTGCCGGCGATCAGCGCGCCCTGGCGGGGGAGGATGAGCAGCAGGAGCACGGCCGCGGCGAGCGCGGTCAGGGCGATCGACACGATCACCCAGGCGTCGCCCATGACGTGCATGGCGCCGGCGGTGGCCAGCCCGAAGACGGGGACGAAGACGCCGATCGCGGCGTAGACGCGGCAGATGCGGTTCAGGATCCGTGCGTCCGCCAGTGCCCGGCCGGCGGGATCGGTCACCGCGCGCCGCGCGGCGGACGGGAACATGCTGGCCGCGACGGCCACCGGGCCGACGGCGAGGATGGCGGCCAGGACATGGGCGATGAGAAGGATCTTGGTCACGGGAGCCGGTGCCTCCGGGGTGGGTGATCGGGTACGGCGCCCACAGGTGTGCGGCGCCGTGCCGACGCTACGGAGGAGGCCCGTGAGGTCGATAGTGGCTCCAATGCCAATAGGCAGCGGATTCTCGCCATCCCTCTGTGGTCATGGGTAATGGGCGAGACTCACTGCTCGGGGCGGCTGACGGGAATCCGCTGTTCGCATAGATTGCGGCCATGCACACGATCGCCGTACTCGCGCTGGACGGGGTCATCGGCTTCGATCTGACGACGCCGCTGGAGGTGTTCGGCCGCACACGCCTGCCCGACGGCCGCATGCCGTACCGGGTACGCGTCTGCGCCCCCGCGCCCGAGGTCGACGCGGGGGCCTTCACGCTCCGCGCGCCCTGGGGGCTGGACATGCTGGCGGAGGCGGACACGATCATGGTGCCGGGCGTCGCCGACCCCACCGCGCCGGTTCCCGCCGAGGTGGTCGACGCGTTGCGGCGGGCGGCCGAGGCGGGCACACGCATCGCCTCGATCTGCGCCGGCGCCTTCACCCTCGCCGCGGCGGGCCTGCTGGACGGCAGGCGCGCCACCACCCACTGGGTCGCCGCCGGGCTCCTGGCCGCCCGGCATCCGGCCGTGGAGGTGGATCCCGACGTCCTCTATGTGGACGACGGGCGGCTGCTGACCTCCGCGGGCGCGGCGGCAGGGCTCGACCTGTGCCTGCACATGATCCGGTGCGACCATGGTTCGGCCGTGGCCGCCGACGCCGCGCGTCTCTCGGTGATGGCCCTGGAAAGAGAGGGCGGGCAGGCGCAGTTCATCGTGCACGAGCAGCCGCCGGCGACACGGGGTTCGCTGCTCGAACCCGTGCTGCGATGGATGGAGGAGAACTCCGGACGTGACCTCACCCTCGACGACATCGCCGCGCATGCCGGGATGAGCACCCGTACGCTCAACCGGCGCTTCCGCGAGCAGACGGGCACGACACCCTTGCAGTGGCTGCACCGGGCGCGGATCCGCCAGGCGCAGTACCTCCTGGAGACCACCACGCATCCCGTCGACCGCATCGCGAGCCAGGTCGGGTTCGGCTCGCCGACGGCGTTCCGCGACCGTTTCCGTCGCGTGGCGGGCACCAGTCCGGGTGCCTACCGGCGCGCGTTCCGCTGAGGGCGGCTCAGGGCTCGACCACGTGGGCGAGGAAGTAGACGGCCTCGGTCGCCGGGTGGCGCACGACGACCGCGAAGGGCCGGTCGACGCGGAACTCCACCGGCCTGCTCATGTCGAGGCCCGCGGGCACCATGACCACCGCGGTCGCCGCCGCGCCCTCGAAGCCGTCCTCGTCGGCGTCGAGCACCGCCTTGTGCTCGATCCGGTCGATCTGCGTGGCCTCGGCGGTGATGCCGGAGAAGTCGGCGTCACGGGTGAAGGCGGTGGTGACACCCAGGGCGCGAAGGGGGTCGGTCAGGCTCGTCTGACTCTCGACCCGGAACCTCGGCACCGACAGCTCCACCTTCACCGACCTCGCGGCGTCGTACAGCCGCCGGAGCACCTGCGGAGACGGCGCGCTCTCGTCCGGCCCGAGCAGGACGTCCGCGACGACCCCGCCCTCGGCGGCGAGCGTGACCATCCGCCAGCCGTCAGCGTCGGCGTACGGCAGGTGCCCGGTACGGCGCATCGTCGGCACTCTCCGCCGTCCACCGGGGCCGTCGAAGGGCGCCGGCCGGGTGTCGCCCTTGGCGAACACCCGCTGCCAGGCGGCCTTGAGATAGAGGGCGTTGACGATGATCGCGGTGGTCTGCGCCTCGACCGAGCCGGGCGGCAGCAGGTCGCGGATGAGCTCGCGCGTCGTCTTGGCCACCTCGGCGTTGACGGCCCGCCGCGCGCCCTCGGCATCGCCGCCGAAGTCGGCGTGCCGCACCGCCGCGCCCGGGAAGCCGGCGACCGCGCGTTCGTAGGCCTCCTCGACGGGCAGCCCCTCGCGCATCCAGAGCGTGTTGGCCACGGCGATCTCCGCGCCGTCGAGCGTGGCCGCCTCGGCGATGCGGAGCTCGCCCGGTGCCGCGCCCAGCGCGCGCACCAGCTCGTCGTAGGTGCGGCCGCGTGCGCCGGCGGCGGCCAGACCGAGCGCCGACGCGACCGAGTACGGCGACCAGACCCGGTTTCCCGTCGCATCCAGCCGGCCGTCGAGGTTCAGCGCGAACTCATACATGCCACGAACGTACCCCGGGGCAGGCCGGAGATCAGGTCCAGGAGATGGCCGGGCCCTTGGGAACGATGCCGGAGGGGTTCAGGTGCCGATGGGTCTCGTAGTAGTGGCGCTTGATGTGGTCGAAGTCGGTGGTCTCACCGAACGCCGGGATCGCGTAGAGCCGCCGGGCGTACGCCCACAGGCCCGGGTAGTCGGTGATCCGCCGCAGGTTGCACTTGAAGTGGCTGTAGTAGACCGCGTCGAAACGCGCCAGCGTCGGGTACAGGCGCACGTCGGCCTCGGTGAGCCGGTCGCCGACGAGGAAGTCATGGCCCTCCAGCCGTGCCTCCAGGCGGTCCAGCGTGGCGAACAGCGCGTCGAACGACTCTTCGTACGCCTCCTGAGTGGTGGCCATCCCCGCCTTGTAGACGCCGTTGTTGACGTTGTGGAAGACCTCGTCGTTCAGCTCGTCGATCTCGGCGCGCAGCTCGCGGGGGTACAGGTCCGGTGCGCCCTGCCGGTGGAACGGAGCGAACGCCTCCGACTCGAACATGAGCGTGATCTGCGGATAGTCGTTGGTGACGAGGCGCTTGGTCTCGGTGTCCCAGACGCACGGCACGGTGTGCCGTCCGTCGTAGGAGGGGTCGGTCGCGGTGTAGAGCTCGGCCAGGAAGCGCATCCCGGTGACGGGGTCGCGGTCGTCCGGCGAAAGCGTGAAGCGCCAGCCGCGTTCGTCGCGGATCGGGTCCACGACCGTCACGCCGATCATGTCCTCGAGCCCCAGCAGCCGCCGCACGATCAGCGTGCGATGGGCCCATGGACATGCCAGAGAGACATACAGGTGATAGCGCCCCTTCTCGGCGGGGAAATCCTCGGAGCCGATCAGGCCGGTGAACCGGTTGGGCTGCCGTACGAACCGGCCGTCCTTCATCTCACGCGTCACGATGTTCGCCATGATCCTTCTCGCGGACGACGGGTAGTCCGACCTCCGGGCGATCCGGCGGCGTCGCCCTCCCCGTACGATTATGGTCATGGAGACGCCGGAACCGGGACGTTGAGCGCGCGTGGGCCACATCACCGACACTCTTCTGAACCTGCACGGCCCGGTCATCTACGCCGTGGTCGCGGCATTGGTGTTCGCCGAGGCGGCCCTCTTCTTCGGAATGGTCTTCCCGGGCGAGACGGCGATCGTCGTCGGCGGCGTGCTGGCCAGCCAGCACCGGGTCTCGCTCCCGATCCTGCTGATCATCGTCGCGGTCTCCGCCGTGGTCGGCGATTCCGTCGGTTATGAGATCGGCCGGCGTTTCGGCGACCGGCTGCTCGACACCAAGGCGCTGCGCAAGCACCGTGAAAAGCTCGACGGGGCGCACCACCTGCTCCGGCGGCGGGGCGCCATGGCGGTCTTCATCGGCCGCTTCACGGCCATCCTTCGCGCGCTCATGCCCGCTCTCGCAGGCAGTGCGCGGATGCCGTACGGGCGGTTTCTCGTCTTCAACGCGATGGGCGGCATCACCTGGGGCGTCGGCTTCACGGTGGGCGGCTACCTCGCCGGCACGGCCTTCGAGCAGGTCGCGCAGTGGGCCGGCCGGGTGCTGGCGATCGCGGTCGCCGCGATCGCGCTGATCGCGATCGCCATCTGGTTCGTCCGCCGCAGGCGCAGGGAGGCCGCCGAGCAGGCGGTGGCGGCCGAAGAGCCCGTGGCCGTCCCGGACCTGAGAGAGAACTGACCGCGACCGCACCTCCTCAGCCGAGCGGGATTCGGTTCAGTGATAGACACTGAGTCAGAAAACGCGTCGCGAGGAGGATGTGGAGATGTCGGAACTCCGGTTCAACGGACGAGTGGCGGTCATCACCGGTGCGGGGCAGGGCCTAGGCCGGCAACACGCGCTCGAACTGGCCGCGCGTGGCGCGAAGGTCGTCGTCAACGATCTCGGCGGAGCCCTCGACGGCAGTGGCTCCTCCACCGGGCCCGCGGCCGCGGTGGTCGAGGAGATCAAGAAGAACGGCGGTGAGGCGGTCGCCAACACCGACAACGTCGCGACCCCCGAGGGCGCCCAGGCGATCGTGCAGACCGCGCTGGACGCGTTCGGCAAGATCGACATCGTGGTGAACAACGCCGGCATCCTGCGGGACAAGTCCTTCAAGAACATGGCGCCGGAGGAGTTCGACCAGGTGATCGCCGTGCACCTGCGCGGATCGTTCCTGGTCACGCACGCGGCCTGGCCGCACCTTCGCGAGCAGGCGTACGGCCGTGTGGTCATGACCTCCTCGCCCGCCGGGCTGTTCGGCAACTTCGGCCAGGCCAACTACGCCTCGGCGAAGATGGGCCTGGTCGGGCTGACCAAGACGCTCGCCGCCGAGGGCGCCAAGTACAACATCAAGGTCAACGCGATCGCCCCGATCGCGTGGACCCGGATGACCGAGGAGATGTTCCCGCCGGAATACAAGGAGAAGCTGAGCGCCGAGCTGGTGACGCCCGTGGTGGCGTGGCTCGTGCACGAGAGCAACGAGGGTACCGGCGAGACCTACACCGTGGGCGGCGGCAGAGTGGCCCGCGTCTTCGTGGCGGAGGGGCCCGGCTTCACCGGCCAGAACGGTCTGCGCGCCGAGGACGTGCGCGACAACTGGCAGCAGATCAACGAGACCGAGCCGTATCTGCTCGCCAAGAACATCGGCGAGCAGACCATGGCCATCTTCGACGCCATCAAGTAGGGCGCGGGGTCGATGGGCGACATCGAGTTCGAGCGGCGGGACGGGCTGGCCGTGATCACCCTGTCCCGCCCCGAGCGGCTCAACGCGGTCACTCCCGCCATGGTCGAGGAGCTCATCGCCCTCTTCGACCGGCTCGCGACCGACCCGGCGACGCGCGTCGTGGTGCTCACCGGCGCGGGCCGGGCGTTCACCGCGGGCATGGACATCCTGGGCGACGGCGCGGGCGCGGCGCCGGCGGACGAGGCGAGTGAGCCGGAGGGCCGGGTCGCGCGGGCCTACAGCGGCATGGTCCGCAGCGGCGAGATCATCCTGCGGCTGCGAGAGATCCCGCAGCCGGTGATCGCCGCGCTGCACGGCCCGGTGGTCGGCATGGGAATGGCGATCGCGCTCGCCTGCGACCTGCGAGTCGCCGACCCGACCGCGAAGTTCATGGCGCCGTTCCTCAAGCTCGGCTTCTCGGCCGGGGATCTCGGGCTGACCTGGATGCTGCCCCGCCTGATCGGCACGTCGAGGGCCGCGGAGATCTTCTACCGGGCGCGCTCGGTCACCTCCGCGGAGGCGCGCGAACTCGGCCTGATCGCCGAGATGGCGGACGAGGGCGCGGACCTGGAGGCCGCGCTCGCGCTGGCCGCGGAGCTGCTGGCGAAGTCGCCGTTCGGGCTGCGGCACACCAAGGAACTGCTCAACCTCTCGCTCGACGCGTCCGGCCTGCGGGCGCACCTGGCGGTCGAAAACCGTACCCAGACGCTGGCGTTCCTGACCGAGGACCTGACCGAGGGCTTCGCCGCCACTGTGGAGAAGCGCGAGCCGCGGTTTCGTAACCGTTGAGGTCAGACGCTGAAGTCGGCGGGGTCGAAGCCGGGGGAGACGACGCAGCTCACGAGCACCTCCTGGTCACCCGCCGGCCGGGCGGCCTGCCAGATCCCGCCGGGCACGAGCGCCTGCGGCACCTGGCCGTGCTCGACGTCGGGGCCGAGCAGGACGGTGTTCTCCTCGCCCGGCGCGTCGCCGCGCAGGGTCAGCTCGAGCGGTCCACCGCGATGCCACAGCCACAGCTCGTCCGAGCGCACGGCGTGCCAAATCGACTCCTCGCCGACGCCGAGCAGGAAGTAGATGCCGGTGGCGGTGGCGCGCTCGCCGCCGTGCGCCGGGACCGGGGTCGTCGTCCTCCAGGTCTCGCGGAACCAGCCGCCCTCCGGGTGGGGCAGCAGGTCGAGCGCCTCGGCCACCGGGGGCCTGGGGAAGAAACCGGTCACCTGGCCGCTCGGGTCGCGCCGGGCGTACCGCACCTCCTCGACGGTGGACCGGTTGACCGCGCCGGGCAGCGGCATCCGCGAGAACGGGACGACCAGACCGACGACCTGCTCGTCGGCGAACGCGTCGTTGGCCAGCGCGACCGCGTCCTCTTCGGGCGAGTACGCGGCCGTCTCGCTGCGGAACGGCTGGTCCGGCTCGGATCGCCACGCGTCGAGTGTCGTGAGTAGCAGCACACGATCAACCTAACGGCCCGAGGTGCGTGCCGGTGGCCGGGCCCCGGCGAGTCGCCGGGTCGCGTCGTCCAAGATGAGAAGGTCTCGTCATTAGAGAGAAATGTCGTTAAGATACATCTCGACTTTGGCCGAAGAGGAGATCAATCATGGAGCCGTACCGCGAGGCGAAGCCGTCCGGCATGCGCGCCTCCGACCAGGAGCGGGACGCCACCGTACAGCGGCTGCAGGTCGCCTTCGCCGAGGGGCGCCTGGCGGACGGGGAGTTCGACGAGCGCATGCGCGCCGCGCTGGCCGCACGGACCCACGGCGACCTGGACGGGCTGCTCGTCGACCTTCCGTCCGCGACGGCGCCCGTCGTGCCGCGTACCGCGGTCACCCCCGGGAGCGGACCCAAACCCGGTCGCTACGCGGTCGCCTACAAGAACAACGTGCGCCACGCCGGGCGGTGGCGCGTGCCGGGGACGTTCCGGACGCTGGTCTACAAGGGCAGCGGGGTGTTCGACCTGCGGGCCGCCGAGCTCACCGAGCCGGTCACGACCATCCTCGCGATCGCCTACAAGTCCGACATCGAGATCATCGTGCCGCCGGGCATCCGCGTCGAGGTGAACGGCTTCGGCGTCACCCGTGACGAGGAATGGGCCGGTGAGCTGCCGGCCGACGCGCCGGTGCTGCACGTACGCGCGGTCGCGTACAAGGGCCTGGTGGAAACACGCACGATTCCCCGCCGCTGAGCGCGTGACCCCCCGAATATGTCAAGCGGACGAAATAAATGAGTAAAGCGTCCAATAGCGGGGACGCCGGGAACGACCAATCCTCTCGACGTCGTGGAGTGAACCCGATGCGAGTCAGCTTGGGCAAGGTCGTTCTCACCGGCACCGGCTCGGCGGTCCTCATGGCCCCGGTGTTCACCGCACAGGCCGTCGCCGCGCCCGCCCCCGCGCAGGCCGCCGTGCGGAGCGCACAGAACCCGCGGGCCGAGCTCGTCGGCCCGACGGTGCACTTCGGGGATCACGGTGCGGGGGTCGAGAAGCTGCAGCAGCGGCTGAAGGACCTCGGCTACGACCCCGGCACGGTCGACGGTAAGTGGGGTCAGGCGACGAGCTTCGCCGTCTGGGCGTTCCAGAAGGTCAACCACATCAAGCCGAGCTCCAACGCCGGCACGAAGACCTGGGCCGCGCTCGCGCTGCCGCACCTGCCCGAGCCGCTCGTGCCCAAGGGCGCCAAGAACCGCGCCGAGGTCGACGTCAAGCACCAGCTGCTCTACGTCTACAAGAGCGGACGGCTCGTCCTGACGAGCCACATCTCCTCCGGGACGGAGACGAGCTACTCCACCAACGGGCACACCGGCTTCGCGCACACGCCGCGAGGCAAGTTCCGGGTGTACCGCAAGGCCTCGGGCTGGGAGACCTCACCGCTCGGCACGCTCTACAAGGCCAACTACTTCGACGGCGGCTACGCCATCCACGGCGAGCCCGCGGTGCCGCTGCACCCGGCGTCGCACGGCTGCGTGCGGATCCCGATGGGCACCTCGAACATCGTGGCCAAGCTGCTGCCCATCGGCACGCGCGTCTACGTCCGAGGCTGACCGGCCGGTGCGGGTCGGGCTCTTCCTGCTGGCCGCGCAGTTCCCCGGCCAGACCCACGCCGAAGTGCTGGAGCGTACGGTCGCGGCGGCCGTGGCCGCCGAGCGGGCGGGCTTCGACGGAGTGTGGCTCGCCGAGCACCAGTCAGCGGGGGACGGTTCCGGCTGGGGGTCGGCCGGGGCGGCCCGTGGGTCGACCTGGAGGTGTTCGGCACCGGGCTCGCCCGGTACGAGTCCGGCTTCGGCGAGAGCCTGGACCTGCTGCTCGACGCGCTCACCGGCGAACGCGTGGGCGGGGACGGGACGTTCGCGTTCCGTCCCGTGCCCGTGGTCCCGCGCCCGCTGACCGGGCCACCCGTCGTGGTGGCCTGCACCTCCACGCACACGGTGGAGCTCGCCGCGCGGCGCGGCCTGCCGATGCTGCTCGGCATGCACGCCGGCGACGAGGAGAAACGCGCGCTGGTCGAGCACTACCGGCGGTACGGTCCGGCGGTGTCCGGCCACATGGCGGCGGCCGTCGCCTACGTCGCCGACAGCCGCGCCGAGGCCCAGCGCGTGCTCCGCACGGCGATGCCCCGCTGGCTCGGTCCGGGCCTTGCGGGATACGTACCGGTCGATGACCGTCCGCGACGGCGCCGCGACCCTGAGGAGTACGCCGCGCTGCTGTGCCGCATCCACCCGGTCGGGACGGCCGACGACTGCGTCGCGGCACTGGCGGAGACCGCCGAGCGTACCGGTGTCGAGCACTTCGCCCTCATGGTCGAAGGCACCGGAGACCCGGCGTTGACCAGGGAGAACATCGTCCGGCTCGGGGCTGAGGTAATCCCACGCCTCCGAGCGTGAGCGCTCTTCCACACCGCGTGGTGGCCCGCTCGGGGAAATCCGTGCCCGACATGCCCCTTCCCGTCGTCGTGGCGTCCCGAATCACGGTTTGATGGGTACCCGCACGGATGGTTTGACGAGAGGGACAGCGTGAGCACGACCGGCAACGGCGCCTCCCCTGGAGACTTCACCGGCGGCGGTGCCGCCCCTAGGCCACGGGATCGGGCCGGCCAGTCCGCGCCGCCGAGCGCGAAGAGCGAGCGCCGCCGGATCGGCGAGCGGCTGGCCGAGGCCGCCGCGACCGCCGAGACGGGCCGTGGCCGCGGGATGCCCAGCGCGTCGCCCTGGCAGCGTTCGAACGCCGTATGGCACCGCGCGGGCATCGACTGGAGCCGTGCCGATCCCGCGCCACGCGCCGCCCGGCCGGCGGCGAGCGTGCCGGCGCCGCGCCCGGCTCCCCAGTACCCGGCCCCGGTGCCGACGGCGCCGGCGCGGCCGCAGAGCCCCGCCCGGCCCCAGGACGCGGACGAGCCGTCCGGTGAGCGGGCCCCGGGCGACCCCGAGCCGTGGGTGCCCCCGAAGCGGCGCCGTCGCCTGCCGGCCCTTGACGGTCTCCCCGTCCTGCCCATCGCGATCGCGGTGGTGGCCGTCCTCATCGCCGGCGCCGGCGCGTACGTGCTGTTCGGCGGGGACGGCGGCGAGGCGAAGAAGCCGGCGGGCACGCCGGCCGTGGCGGCAGGGCGGCTGTTCGCGCTCGATCCCACGACGGCCACCGGCGGTCGTTCCCACACGCTCGACACCGTCGTCTCGTCCGGCAGCACGGCCGTGGCGATCGGCTCGGAGCAGGGCGGCGTCTACTCCCGCGGGCAGTTCCTGACCTCGGGCGACGGCGGCCACTCCTGGCGTCTCGCGGCGGTGCGCGCCGCCGACGGCGGCGATCCGCCGCAGGGGGAGTACCCCCAGCTCCTGGCCGGCGGGACGGGCGAGTGGGCGGCGCTGGGGAACACCCACGACGGCATCGTCGAGTGGACGAGCCGCGACGCGCGCACCTGGACCCGCCGCCCCCAGTCCGGTGCGTTCGGCTCCGGCGACACCGTCAGGCAGCTGGTACGTACGACGTCGGGCTTCGTCGCCGCGGGCACCGCGACGGTGAACGCCGCCACGCAGGCCGTGATCTGGACCTCCCCCGACGGCAGCACCTGGACGCGGCTCGGCGGCGACCCGTTCAAGCCGGCCTCCGGCGGCACGACCGTCGGGCTGTCCCAGGTCGCGGCACACGGTGACATCGTGGTGGCGCGTGGCCGGGTGCGGACCACCAAGACGGTGATCAAGCGAGTGAAGAGGAAGCGCAGGAAGGTCCGGCGGACCGCCGAGAGCGAGGCGTTCTGGCGTTCGCCCGACGGCGGGCGCAGCTGGGAGCCGGTGAGGGTCCCGCAGGGGCAGGGCTCCTCCGGTGACGTGGTGGATGTCGCCGCGACCCAGACCGGCTTCTTCGCCGCACGTGAGGCGTCCCGCACCACCGGCCGTAAGAGAAGGCGCACGACCACCGCGTACGGGGCGTTCTTCGGCTCGTCGGACGGCAAGAACTGGGCGACGGCCGGCCGGCTCGCGGTGAGCGGGTACTCCGGAATCCATCTGCTGCGGGGGACCGACAGCGGCCTGACCGTCCTCGTCTCCCTGCACGGCGGCAAGACCGCGGTCATGACCAGCGGCGACACCAAGGCATGGCGGCACGTCGCGGACCTGCCGGCCGGACGCACGCTCACCGGCGCGGCGCTCACCTCGCAGGGGCCGGTCGTGACCGGGCGGCTCGGCAGCGGTGACGCCTACTTGACGATGGCCGGCGCGGGCGACGTCAACCTCGCCGCCGTCCCCGACGCGGTGCACGCCGAACGCACGGTCGACGGAATCACGGCCGACGCCGGCCGGATCGTCGCGGTCGGCAGCACGAACGGCCGGGCCGCGCTGTGGACCTCGGCGGACGGCGCCGCGTGGAGCAGGGCGCGGCTCCCGGCTTCCAAGGCGCCGGGGCAGCAGCGTCTCGTCGACGTGGTCCACGGCGGGCCGGGCTGGCTGGCCGTCGGGGGTACGGGCTCGCGTTCGCTCGTGCTGATGTCGGGCGACACGAGCACCTGGCAGCCGGTGCCGGGCAGCCGTGCGTTCGGCGGTGCCCTCGTCCCGTCCGCGGCCGCCGCGAACGGATCCACCTATGTCGTGGTCGGCACCGACAACGGCACGACCGCCGCCGCGTGGTCCTCGGGCGATCTGAAGGACTGGGCTCGTTCCCGCGACGCCGGAAAGACCGATCTGGACGGCGGCCGGGCCGCGCCGAAGTGGATGAGCGACGTGACCGCCACGCCGAGCGGGTTCGTCGCGGTTGGCGGCCAGACGAAGAACAAGCTGTCGCAGCCCGCGCTGTGGACCTCGCCGGACGGCAAGCGCTGGACGCTGGCGACGACGGCACCCGCGCTGCCGCAGGGCACGACCGAGGGCGCGCTGACCAAGGTCGTCGCGCGGGGGAGCGTGCTGGTGGCCACCGGCATCGCCGGCGCGTACGTCTTCGCGTCGGTCTCCGCGGACGGCGGCCACACCTGGCAGCCGGCGGCACTGCCCGGCGCGGCGCCGGGTACCGCGCTCACCACGGCCACCGCGACACCGCGCGGATTCGTGCTCGCCGGCGGGACGCGGTCCGACGTGATCATGTGGACGTCGCCGGACGGCCGCACCTGGCGCGCCGTGCGCCCGCACGGCCTCGGTCTCGACGGGCCCGGTGTGCAGCGGCTCGACGGACTGACGGTGGTGGGAGCGAACCTGCTCGCGGTCGGTTTTACCGGCGACTACCGCACCGACGAGCCCACGCTGTGGCGGACTCCGACGCCCTGAACGCCTTCGCGGCCGCTCCCACGAGGTGAGCGGCCGCGAAAGAGGGGGGTCAGGTCAGCTGACGTGCAGGCTGACGCCGAGAAGGACGAGGAACCACAGGAAGATCGCGAGCAGCGCGCTGAGGACCTTCTTCAGCAGGCTGATCGTGATGTAGTCGTGGTCCCACGCCACGAAAATGCCAATCAATATGTAGATCAGACCGATAAGACTGACTCCGCCCCGTCTGCGCATCGGGACCTCCTTGGCTCGGTTCGAACGCCCGCGATTTGCCCGATAGGCGGCATTCGAAACTTTTGTCCGTAAATTGTGGGGGCTTGACTGTAGCGCCGGGGTCGCCGTTCGCGATGTAACAGTTGAGTCACCGCACAAGGGTGACCCGGCGGCCCGGTCCGGGACGCTCATCATGGCGAGACACCCGCCCGCGTATCGCGGGAGAAACGGGTGTCGCGAAGGGGCGGTCGGCAGCCTGGCAGCGCACGCCGGCCGCTCCTCTCACCTTCGGGCGAGCTCATGCGACGCCACGACGCCACGGCGTCCGGCCGCGAAGACGTCAGATCACTCCTTGTTCGCGCAGCTCGGCGCGGCGTGGAGCGTCGATGCCCAGCTCCGACAGGACCGCGTCGGTGTGCTCGCCGAGCTCCGGGCCGAGCCAGGTGACCCGGCCCGGGTTGCGGCCGAGCTTGGGCACGACGCCGGGGAAGATCACGTCCTCGCTGTGCCCGTCGCCGATCGCCACGGTGCGGCGCTCGTGCATCCCGCGCGCCGAGTAGTGCGGATCCTCCACGATCTCCTCAGCGGTCAGGATGGGCCCGTTCGGCACGCCCGCCTCCACGAGGGCCGCCTCGGCGGCGTCCTGGGTGCGTTCGGCCACCCAGGAACTGATGGCGTCATCCAGCTCCTTGGTGTTGCGTACGCGCCCGGAGTCGTCGGCCGGCCGTGGGCCGTCGGCGAGGTCGGGCCGGCCGACGACCCGCATGAGGCGACCGAACATCGCCTCCCCGTTGCCGCCGACCACGATGTACCTGCCGTCGCCGCAGCGGTAGGTGCAGGCGGGCGCGGCACCCGGAGGGCCGCTGCCCCCGGGTTCACGCACCACGCCGAACGCGTCGAAGTCGGGCACCAGCGACTCCGTCAGTGAGTACACGCACTCGTACAGGGCCACGTCGACCACCTCACCCGCGACGTGGTCACGCTGGAGCAGCCCCATCAGCGCGCCGATGACCGCGTACAGGCCCGCGACGGAGTCGGCGAGGCTGATCCCGATGCGGGTCGGCGGCTGGCCCGAGTGGCCGGTGAGGGCCCGCAGGCCGCCGACCGCCTCGGCCACGCCGCCGAAGTCGGGCCGGTCGCGGTAGGGGCCGGTCTGTCCGTAGCCGGAGATGCGGACCAGAACCAGGCCGGGGTTGGCCGCGCGCAGGTCGGCCGGGCCCAGGCCCCACTTCTCCAGCGTTCCCGGGCGGAAGTTCTCCAGGACGACGTCGGTGCCGGCCGCCAGCCGCAGCGCGATGTCCCGCCCTTCGGGACGGCTCAGGTCCAGGGTGAGTGACCTCTTGTTACGCCCCAGGATCCGGAACAGCAAGGAGGTGTCGCCGTCGTACAACCGCCAGCGTCGCAGCTCGTCGCCGACGCCCGGGCGCTCGACCTTGATGACGTCCGCGCCGAACTCGGCGAGCAGCCGCCCGGCGGTGGGCGCCGCGATGAAGTTGCCGAGCTCGAGAACACGGACGCCGGCCAGGGGGCCGTAGGTCTCCGGCGGGCCCGCTGCCGGGTCGGTGTTCATGGCCACCCTCCATAACATCCGCATCGTGGGTAGTCATCCCATAATGTGGTGTTGGTAGAGATGGGGTCAAGATGACGACGTCGGGTGAGGAGCGCGAGAAGGCCGCCGTGGCGCCGGTCCTCGTGATCCGGAAGGTCAAGCAGATCCTCGAGTCGTTCACGATCGAGGAGCCCGAGCTCACGCTGCAGCAGATCACCAGGCTGACCGGCCTGCCGTCGAGCACCTGTCAGCGGCTGGTGCAGAACCTCGTGCGCGAGGGGTTCCTGGACCGGTACGAGGACCGTTACCGGATCGGGCTGGGCCTCGTGCAGGTGGCGGCGCCGGGAACGTTCGGGCTCGACCTGGTAAGGCTGACGCGCCCGGCCCTGCGACGGCTGCGCGACGAGACCGGCGAGACGGCCTGCCTCTACATGCGCGACGGGGCGTTCCGCACCGTCGTCGCGCTGGCCGAGTCCCGCCACCCGGTCATCCGCCTGTTCGTGGTGGGCATGGTGATGCCCCTGCACGCGGGCTCGGCGGGAAAGGTCTTCATGGCCTGGGACCCCGCCGCGCGTCGCGACGCGGTGGGTCAGGGCCTGCCGCGCTACACCCCGCGTACCGTCGTCGACATCGACCTGCTCACCGAGCAGCTCGGGCAGATCCGGCGGGCCGGCTACGCGACCAGCTTCGAAGAACGCGACTACGGCGCGGCCTCGATCAGCGCCCCGGTGTTCGGCATGACCGGGGATCTCGTCGCGGCGATCGGAATCGGCGCACCCACCCAGCGCCTGGCACCCTCGGACACCGGCCGGCTCGCCTCGGCGGTCGTCGGCGCGGCCGAGGAGGCGTCCCGCCGGCTCGGTCACCGCACAGGCGTCCGCCCGGACAGCGCCGCGCTCTGACTCCTGGAGCGTTGACCGGTAGGGAAAATCCTACCTATTATGGCCCCATGAGTCTCACGCACATTCAGCTGCTGTCCGTGCCGGTCGCCGATCAGGACCGCGCGAAGGACTTCTACGTCGGCACGCTCGGGTTCGAGCTGGTGGCCGACACCGCGATGGGGCCGGACCAGCGCTGGGTGCAGGTACGGCCACGGGGCTCGGTGTCCTCGATCACGCTGGTCACCTGGTTCGAGACGATGCCACCCGGGTCGCTCAAGGGCCTGGTCATCGAGACCGACGACCTTCAGGGCGACATCGAGTCCCTGGGGCTCGGTGACGCGGATGTCCAGGACGCGCCCTGGGGACGGTTCGTCACCCTTGAGGATCCCGACGGCAACGGTCTCATCCTGCAGGCCACGGCCTCCGGTGCCTGAGAGCGACGTCTTCGCCGCACTGGCCAGCCCGGCGCGGCGGCAGCTGCTGGGGCTCCTGCTCGAACGCGGCCCGCTGCCCGTACAGGAGCTCGCCTCGCACTTCGCGATGCGCCGCCCCAGCGTCTCCGAGCATCTCAAGGTGCTCAAGGACGCGGGGCTGGTGGGCGAGCGCAAGAGCGGCCGGATGCGCTTCTACCACCTGGAGCCCGACCCCCTGCGCGAGGTCTCCCAGTGGCTCACCCCGTACGAGCGGTTCTGGCGGGAGAAGCTTTCGGGTCTGCGTGAGCTACTCGACGAAGAAGGCGACGCCCCGTCATGACCGACCCACGGGCCATCCACGTCGATGAGTTCCTCGCCCATCCGCCGGCGCGGGTCTGGAAGGCGCTGACCGACCCGGTTCTGCTGGCCAGGTGGCTGATGCCGAACGACTTCCGTCCGGTGGTCGGCCATCGGTTCACGTTCGTGACCGACCCGCGGCCGAACGCCGGCTTCGACGGTGTCGTCCACTGCGAGGTCCTGGTCGTCGAGCCGGAGAGCCTGCTGCGCATCAGCTGGCGCGGGGGTTCCCTGGACAGCACGGTGACCTGGACCCTGAAGTCCGAGGGCCGGGGTACCCGCCTGTTCCTCGAACACGACGGCTTCGATCCCGACGACCCGACCCAGCAGCTCAGCCGGCGGATCCTGGGCGGCGGCTGGCGTTCGAACGTCATGTCCGCGCTCCGGTCCGCGCTCGCCGACCTACCCTGACCGGGCGCTGTCGCGCCCCACCTCACGGGCGGCGGAACCCCGGTACGTTCCGGCCGCGGCCTGGTGCGTCACCGGCGATCCATGGAGGGATCGCCGGTGACACCGGGGTCAGTCGAACAGGACGACCTGACGGATCGCGTCGCCGCGCTCGAGGGTGGCGATGGCGTCGTTGAGGTCCTCGAACCGGATGCGCCGCGTGATGAGGCTCTCCAGGTCCAGCTTGCCGTTGCGCCACAGGGCCACGAAGCGCGGGATGTCGCGGCGGAGGTCGGAGCTGCCGTACAGCGACGCCTTGAGGTTCTTACCGTCGAAGAGCAGCTCGAACGCGTTGAACTGCACGTTGTCGTCGGCCGCGCCGGCGCCGACCACGATGACGTCGCCGCCGCGCCGGGTGAGCTGCCACGCCGCGCGGATCGTGGCGCTCCTGCCCACGACCTCGAAGGAGTAGTCGAAGCCCTGTCCGGCGGTGAGGAGGTTCTTCACGCCCTCGGCGTCGTCCGGCGTCGCGGTGTGCGTGGCGCCGAACTTCTTGGCGATCTCGTGCTTGGACTCCAGCGGGTCGATCGCGAGGATGGCCGCCGCGCCCGCCGCTTTGGCGCCCTGGATGACCGACAGGCCGACGCCGCCGCAGCCGACGACCGCGACCGCCGTGCCGGGACGTACCTGGGCGGTGTTGATCGCGGCGCCCACACCGGTCGAGATGCCGCAGCCGAGCAGCGCGGCGTACTCGTACGGCACGTCGTCGTCGACCTTGATGCAGGCCTCCCAAGGCACCACCATCTCCTCGGCCCAGGTGCCGCAGCCCGCCATGCCGAACGCCGGCGTGCCGTCGCCCAGCCGGAACCTCGGCTTGGTGTAGCCCTCGATGATGTACTTCAGGCAGAGGAACGGCCGCCCGGCGACGCAGTCCGGGCACAGGCCACAGGACGGCGTCCAGCTGATGACCACGCGGTCGCCGACCGCGACCTCGCTGACGTGCTCACCGATCTCGATGACCTCACCGGCGGCCTCGTGGCCGAGCACGGCCGGATAGCTGTTCGGCAGGGTTCCGCTCAGAATGGACAGGTCGGAGTGGCAGACCCCGGTCGCCTTGATCTTGACCTTGACCTCGGCGGGGTCCGGGCCGACCGTCGTCGCGTCGTCGCGGAGCTCGACCTCTTTGACCCCGGAACCTTGGATGACCGCTGCTCGCACCTTGTACCTCCAGGACGGGGCCGGTCCCGGAGGCCGGCCGATGATCGGGGTTTCAGTCCTCGTTGAGGGTCAGCGCGGCCTTGGGGCAGGACCGTACGGCGTGCCGGACGCGGTCGGCCAGCTCCGCGGGCGGCGTCGGCTGGGCGATCTGCAGCGCGTCGTCGTCATCGAGGTCGAAGACCTCGGGGACGAGCCCGACACAGACACCATTGGCCTCGCAGACCAGTGGGTCGACCCGTACTTCCATGACGCTGTTCCCCTCCGGTCAGGTCAGCTTGCGATGGTCTCAGGACGGCTTGGGAGCCAACATACCGAACGTCGTTCGGGTCTGTCAGGATCCTGGCGGTGCCGTACGGCGTCAGGTGTGCCGTCGATGGCCGCCAACGGGGACTCGGGTCGTTCGCCGATGGGGGCCCCGACCTCGTCGTCCGTCATCGCGATGCGCGAGCGCTGACTCACGCCGAAGAGTAGAACACGTTTCAGTCTGTGGCGGCAAGACCGTCTACAGGTCGCCCGTGGAGGGGAACGAACTCTGCGCGCCGGGCCTGGTCACGGCCGCGGCGCCGACGCGGGCGGCGAGGCGCGCGGCGGTGGCCAGATCGTCGCCTCGCGCGAGCCGCAGGGACAGCGCACCGGTGAACGCGTCGCCCGCGCCGGTCGTGTCCACCACCTCCACACGAGGGCTGGGCACCTCGGTGACGCCCGAGCGGTCGGCGACGATGGCACCGTCCGCGCCACGGGTGATGACCACCGACCGCGGACCGCGTGCGAGCAGGCCCTCCGGGCGCGGGTCGCCGAGGAACTCCGCCTCGTGCTCGTTGACCACCAGCGGGTCGCAGTACGCGAGGAGCTCGTCCGGCACCTCGGCGGCGGGCGAGAGGTTGAACACGACCCGTGCGCCCGCCCCGGCCGCGGCCCGTGCGGCCGCCGTCACCGTGGGCAGCGGGATCTCGAGCTGGAGCGACACCACGGCGGCCGCGGAGAACAGGGCCCCGGCCGACGCGACGTCGTCCGCGGAGACACGGGAGTTGGCGCCGGGGGAGACGATGATGCTGTTGTCCCCGTCGGGGCCGAGGGTGATCAGCGCCACCCCGGTCGGCGCGGACGTGGTGACCAGGTGGCCGATGTCCACGCCGTCGCCGCGCAGCGCGTCGCGTACGAGATCGCCGTTGCCGTCCGTGCCCGCACGCCCGAGGAAGGCGACCCCGCCGCCGAGCCGGGCGGCGGCCACCGCCTGGTTGGCGCCCTTGCCGCCCGGGTGGATCTCCAGGTCGGAGCCGAGCACGGTCTCCCCGGCCGCCGGGCGCCGGTCGACCCGCACCACGAGATCGGCGTTGACCGAACCGACGACGAGGAGGTCGTACGCGGCGTGGCTCTGCGGCATCACGGGCTCCGTTTCTCGGGGGTTCCATGGTGACAGGCGGCCACCCGCACGCGCTGTCGGCGTGTACGACCGGGTACGGCTGTACGGCCGCGTAGGGCTAGAGTGCGCGGCGTGGATGACCAGGCGATGCCGACCGGCCTGCGAGACGCCGCCGAGGCGGCCAAGGGCTTCATGCCGGTGGCCGAAGGACTCGCGCTGTACGAGACGGCCCTGGCGTACGGCGCACGCGGCCCGATCCTCGAGGTCGGCACCTACTGCGGCAAGTCGGCGATCTATCTCGGCGCGGCGGCCCGCGGGGCCGACTCGGTGGTCGTCACCGTCGACCACCACCATGGCTCGGAGGAGAACCAGGTCGGCTGGGAGTACCACGACGACACCCTGGTCGACCCGGCGACCGGCCGTATGGACACGCTGCCGACCTTCCGCGCCACGATCGTGTCGGCGGGCCTCGAAGACCGCGTCGTCGCCGTCGTCGGCACGTCCGGCACCGTGTCCAGGCTGTGGGCCACGCCGCTGGGCATGCTCTTCATCGACGGCGGGCACGCCGAGAACCTCGCCCAGGCCGACTACGACGGCTGGGCCCACCACGTCATGCCCGGCGGCGCGCTGGCCTTCCACGACATCTTCCCCGACCCGGCCGACGGCGGGCAGGCGCCGTACCGCGTCTACCGGCGCGCCCTGGAGACCGGCCTCTGGACCGAACGCCGCGTCGAGGGCTCCCTACGGGTCCTCGAACGCCGCTAGGCGCTCGGAGGCTGAGGACCGGCGCCGGTCCTCAGCGGTGGGTCTGGACCGAGTCGGCCAGAGACGGGGCCTCGCAGCCGCAGGCGACCGGGTCGGACGGGTCGGACGGGCCCAGGTCGCGGTCGGCGATCCGCTTGAAGATGCGGGCGGCCGGTGAGCCGTCGGCCAGAGCGTCGGCGGCCAGGATCACCGCGGCGGCCGTGTAGGTCGAGCGGTCGCCCGGAAAGTGGCGTTCGTTGGCGTACTGCCAGCCCGTCCAGTACGACCCGTCCTCGTGGCGGAGATGCTGCATCGCCGCGAAGAGCTCCCGCGCCCGGTCCTTGTCGCCCATCGCGTCCAGGGCGAGCACGAGCTCACTGGTCTCCGCGCCGGTCACCCACGGCTGGTCGGAGACGCATCGGCAGCCGAGGCCGTCGACGACGAAGGTCTCCCACCGCTCGTCGACACGACGGTACGCCGACGCGCCGCGGAGGGGCCCGCCGAGGATCGGGTAGTACCAGTCCATCGAGAAGCGGTCCTTGTCGGCGAACGCCTCGGGGTGGCAGGCGACGACGTGGCCGAGCTGGTCGGCGGCCAGCTCCCAGTCCGGCTGCGGTTCGCCCAGGTGCTCGGCCAGGGCGACCGCGCAGCGCAGCGACTGGTATATCGAGGAGCAGCCGGTGAGCAGGGCGTGGTCGGCCGCCGAGCCGTCCGGATGCCGCATCCACATGATCTCGCCGCGGGCGCTCTGGAGGCCGAGGACGAACTCGACGGCGCGGCGTACCGAGGGCCACATGTTCTCGGCGAAGGCACGGTCGCCGGTCAGCGTGAGCTCGTGCCAGACGCCGACGGCGAGGTACGCGGCGTGGTTGGACTCCCCGCCGGGCTCGGTGACGTCGCCGATGACCCACTTGGCCGGCCACGACCCGTCCTCGCGCTGGACGCCGCGCAGCCATTCGTACGCGCGGCGGGCCGGGGCGGTGAACCCGGCGGTGGACAGCGCCATCGCGGACTCGACGTGGTTCCACGCGTCCACGTGCCCGGGGACGCCGTCCACGGGCGCGAACCACGGGATGGCTCCCGAGGGCTCCTGCTGGGAGACGATCGATTGAGCGGTGGCGAGAAGGTCGTCGGCGGTCAGGATCCCGGGTACGGCGTCAGGCCGCCGCATGGGCCTGCTCCCGCGCGGCCGGCACGTCCGGCTTGGTGAAGTAGACGACGACGCTCTTGCCGATGACGGGGTTGAGCACACGGTCGGCCAGGCGAGTGGCGCGAGGCCGCTTCATGATGTCCCAGACCAGGAGCTGGTGGTAGGCCTTGGCGAGCGGATGGGCGTCGTTGTTCACCCCCACCGCACACTTGATCCACCAGTACGGCGCGTGCAGGCCGTGCGCGTGGTGGTGGCCGCCCACCTGGAAACCGGTGGCCTTGAGCTTGGCCTCCAGCTCGGCGCGCGTGTAGATGCGCACGTGTCCGCCCGGCGCGGTGTGGTAGTCCTCCGACAGCGCCCAGCAGATGCGCTCGGGCAGCCACGACGGCACGGTCACGGCGAGCCGGCCGCCCGGCCGGAGCACGCGCAGCAGCTCGGCCATCGCGCTCATGTCGTCCGGGATGTGCTCCAGCACCTCCGCGGCGACGATCTTGTCGAAGGAGTCGTCCGGGAACGGCAGGTTGAGCGCGTCGCCGGTCACCGTCTTGGCCGAGGCGTCCGCGGGCACCTCGCCCTCGAGCTCCATGGCACCGAACATCGTCGCGACCGACGCCAGCTCTTTCTCGTCGCGGTCGAACGCCACCACGTGGGCCCCGCGCCGATAGAGCTCGAACGCGTGCCGGCCGGCGCCGCAGCCCATGTCGAGCACCTGCTCGCCGGGCGAGATGCGGAACCGGTCAAAGTCCACGGTCAGCAGGGCCGTGCTCCTTCCGTCCTGCGCCCGCCGTACGGCGGGCGATGGCGTCGCGGTAGTGACCGACGGTGGCCCGCGCGACCGCGGACCAGGTGAAACGTTCCTGTACGCGCGCGTAGCCGGCCGCGCCGACGCGTTCGCGCTCCTCAGGTGAGTCGTGCAGCCGCCGGAAGACGGCGGCCAGCTCCTCGACGTCGCCCGGCTCGACGAGGACGGCGGCGTCGCCGACCACCTCGGGCAGCGCGCCGGTACGGCTGGCGACGAGCGGGGTGCCCGAGGCCATGTGCTCGACCGCCGGCAGCGAGAACCCTTCGTACAGCGAGGGGACCGCCGCGATCTCGGCGCTGGACAGCAGCTCGCCCAGCTCCTCGTCGGAGATGCCGGACACGAAGCGGACGCGGTCGCCGAGGGAGAGCTCGCCGACGAGCTTGTCGGTCGGGCCACCCTTGGTCGGCCTGCCGACGACCACGACGTGCACGTCACGCTCGGTGGCGAGCTTGGCGACCGCGCGCAGCAGCGTGGCGACACCCTTGAGCGGCGAGTCGGCGCTGGCGACCGCGACGATGCGGCCGGGGACTCGCTCGCCTCGCGGGCGGAAGTTGTCGTCGTCGACGCCGAGCGGCAGGATGTGCACCTGCTCGGGGAGCGCGCCGAAGTCACGCACGATGTCGTGCTTGGAGGAACCGGAGACGGTCAGGATCGGCCCGACGCGCGCGGCGACGCGCGCCTGCATCCGGACGAAGCCGTACCAGCGTCGCTTGCCGAACTGCTGCTTGATGCCCTTGGCGGCCTCGATCTCGATGCGCCGGTCGACGCTGATCGGGTGGTGGATGCTGGTCACCAGCGGCAGGCCGAGGCGCGGGATGCCGAGGTTGCCGTAGCCGAGCACCTGGTTGTCGTGCACCACGTCGTACTCGCCGCGGCGCCCGCGCAGCTCACGGAGGACGCGAAGGCTGAAGGTCAGGGGTTCGGGAAAGCCGCCCGTGCGCATGTGGGCGAACTCCAGCACGTCGATCCAGTCGCGGAACTCTTTGAGCTTCGGCGTACGGAACGGGTCCTCGTCGGCGTACAGGTCCAGGCTCGGGACCTTGTGCAGCGTGATCTCGTCGCGGTCGAGGTCCGGGTACGGCTGGCCGGAGAAGACGTCGACGTGGTGTCCGAGATCGACCAGCTCGCGCGAAAGGTGCCGAAGGTAGACGCCTTGGCCGCCGCAGTGCGGTTTGCTCCGATAGGAGAGCAGTGCGACGCGCAATGGTTCGTCTACCTCATTCACGCTCGCCCCTCCCGTAAATGTGTCACCCAGTGAAGTAAGACCATAGCCTGGCCGGTCCTACCTGCGCGTTCGATATTAGGCACTGAGTCTAAAAGGTGGCGAAAGCCACTCAATGCGGGGTAAGGCGCCCGAGGTCAGCCGCACGGCGGACCGTACGGACGGAGGGCGAACGTACTGATGGCGCGACGGCGGGCCGGGCGCGAGGACGATCACGGGGCGCGCCTCAGGTGGCGAACCGGACCGGCATCTCCTTGATGCCGTTGATGAAGTTGGACCGCAGCCGCCGGGCGTCGCCCGTCTGTGTGATGCCGGGCATCCGCGCCAGCAGCGTCTCGAACAGCACGCGTAGCTCCAGCCGGGCGAGGTGAGCGCCCAGGCAGAAGTGCGGGCCGCCGCCGCCGAAGCCGATGTGGGGGTTGGGGTCGCGGCCGACGTCGAAGCTGTACGGGTCCGCGAACACGCCCTCGTCGCGGTTGGCCGACGAGTAGAAGACGACGACCTTGTCACCCTCGGCGATCCGCTGGCCCCGGATCTCGGTGTCCTTCATCGCCGTGCGCTTGAACAGGTTGACCGGGCTGACCCAGCGCACGATCTCGTCCGGGAACGTGCCCGCGAGCCGGTCGCCCCCGGCGGCGCGCTCGTCGAGCAGCCGCTGCCACTGCGCGGGGTTCTCGAAGAAGGCGAGCATGCCTCCGGAGGCCGCGTTGCGGGTGGTCTCGTTGCCAGCCACGGTCAGCAGCATCACGAACAGGTCGAACTCGTCGACCGACAGCTCCTCGCCGCCGTGCTGCTGGAGCAGCTTGGTCACGATGTCGTCGCGCGGCTCCTCGCGACGGCGCACGGCGAGCTCGTTGGCGTAGGCGTACAGCTCGGTCGCCGCGGCCATGCCGTCGTCCTCCGGCGCGCGGTAGTCCGGGTCGTCCTGGGCGATCAGCCGGTTGGACCAGTCGAAGATCTTCTCCCGGTCCTCGGGCGGGGCACCGAGAAGCTCGCAGATCACATACAGCGGGAGCGGCGCGGAGATGTCATGGACGAAGTCCGCCTCGCCGCGGCCCGCGACCTCGTCGATCAGGCCGTCGCAGATCGCCCGGATGTGGTCCTCCAGCTTGCCGATCGTGCGCGGCGTGAAGCCCCGGTTGACGATCGAGCGCTTGCGCGTGTGCTCCGGAGGGTCCTGGTTCAGCATCATCATGCGCTGCATGGCGAGCTGGTCCTCCGAAGGTTCCGGGAAGAGCGCTAGCTTCTCGCGGGAGGAGAAGATCTCCGGATGGCGTGACACGTGCACGACGTCGTCGAAGCGGGTGATCGCCCAGAAGTCGGTCTCGCCGGCGCCGTCGCCGTGATGGCGGTACACCGGGGCGTTCTCCCGCAACCACCGGAACTGCTCGTGCGGGATGCCTCCGTTCGCGTAGAAGTCGGGATTGACGAGATCGATGTCCATGACGACCGCCCTTGGAGGCTCGGGGCTCTTGAGCGTAAACGACGATGAGGCTAAATGAAACACGTTCTACTGAGAGGCTCCGAGGGGGCGAACCGTACCGGCATCTCCTTGATGCCGTTGATGAAGTTGGACCGCAGCCGTCGCGCCTCACCCGCCGGCCGGATGTCGGGCATCCGGTCCAGCAGGAGCTCGAAGAGCACGTTCAGCTCCAGCCGGGCGAGGTGCGTGCCCAGGCAGAAGTGCGGGCCGCCGCCGCCGAAGCCGATGTGGGGGTTGGGGTCGCGGCCGATGTCGAAGGTGTACGGGTCGGCGAAGATGTCCTCGTCGCGGTTGGCGGAGGAGTAGAAGATGACCACCTTGTCGCCCGCGTGAATGCGCTGACCTCGGATCTCGGTGTCCTTCAGCGCCGTGCGCCGGAACAGGTTGACCGGGCTCACCCAGCGCACGATCTCGTCGGCGGTGGTCCTGAGCAGGGCACGGTTGCCGGCCAGCCGCTGCCACTGGTCGGGGTGCTGGAAGAACGCCAGCATGCCGCCGGAGGCGCCGTTGCGCGTGGTCTCGTTACCCGCGATGAGCAGCAGCAGGATGAACATCGCGAACTCGTCGCTGCTGAGCCGCTTGCCGTCGGAGTCCGGTTCGAGGAGGCTCGTCGCGATGTCGTCACCGGGGTGTTCCCTGCGGTGAGCGGCCAGTTTGTGGGCATACTCGAGGACCTGGATGGAGACCTCGCGCGCGTCCTCGGGTGACGTGGAGTAGTCCGGGTCGTCGGCGCCGACCAGGGCGTTGGACCACTCGAAGATCTTCTCGCGGTCCTCCATCGGCGCGCCGATGAGCTCGCAGATGACGTACAGCGGGAACGGCGCCGCGATGTCGCGGACGAAACAGCACTCGCCGCGGGTCACGACCTCGTCGATGAGCCGGTGGGCGACCTCGCGGATGTGCTCCTCGAGCTGCTTGATCATGCGAGGCGTGAAGCCGCGGTTGACGAACATCCTCTGCCTGGTGTGCTGCGGAGGATCCATGAACAGCATCATCAGCTGGTACAGCGCGATGTCGTCCTCGGCGAGCTCGGTGAACATCGACGTGCGCGCGTGGGACGAGAACAGCTCGGGGTGCCGCGAGACGTGTACGACGTCGTCGTACCTGGTCACGGCCCAGAAACCGGGCGCGCCCTGCGCGGGATCCTCGTACCAGTGGATCGGTGACTCACGTCGCAGCCGGCGGAAGTCGTCGTCCGGGAAGCCTCTCGTCTCGTAAAGCTCCGGCGTGATGATGTCGATGCCCATCGGCGCTCCTCCGGTCGGCGCTTCTGTAACACGTTCTAAACCAAGCGCTCGTTAGGGTCAACGTGGCGCGTGTCTCACCACGCCTGGTGGCAGGAGGGTTTGAGGGCCCTAGATCAGAGACGTTCGAGGATGGTGGCGGTGGACAGGGCGCCGCCGGCGCACATCGCGACCAGGACGGTCGAGGCGTCGCGGCGCTCCATCTCGTGCAGTGCCGTGGTGATGAGGCGTGCGCCGGTCGCGCCCACGGGATGTCCGAGCGCGATCGCCCCGCCGTTGACGTTGACCTTCTCCAGGTCCGGCTCGTGCACCGACGCCCACGACAGCACGACCGAGGCGAACGCCTCGTTGACCTCGAACAGGTCGATGTCACCGATCGTCATTCCGGCCGCCTCCAGGACGCGGGCGGTCGACTGCACCGGGCCGTCGAGGTGGTAGTACGGCTCGGAGCCGACCAGCGCCTGGGCACGGATCCGGGCACGGGGCCGGAGCCCGTTCGCGCGTGCGGCCTCCTCCGACATCACGAGTACGGCCGCGGCGCCGTCGGAGATCTGGGAGGACGTCCCGGCGGTGTGCAGGCTCTCGCCGAACGCCGGCCGCAGCCTCGAGAGCCCCTCGAGGGTCGTCTCGCGCAGCCCCTCGTCGCCGGTGACCGCATAAGTCTCACCTGTCGGCGCGCCTTCGGAGTCCAGTACCGGGGCCTCGACCGGCGTGATCTCGCGCTCGAAGCGCCCGTCGGCCTGCGCCTTGGCGGCGAGCCGCTGAGAACGTACGCCGAACGCGTCCAGGTCGGCACGGGTGAGGCCACGGCGGGCGGCGATGCGCTCGGCCGCGGTGAACTGGTCGGGCAGGTCGATCGACCAGTCGTCCGGGCGCGGGTTCGCGGGCAGCACGTTGCTGCCGAGCGGCGCGCGGCTCATCACCTCGACGCCGCAGCCGATCGCCGTCCCGACCACGTCCGCGTGCACGAGCGCCGCGGCGAGGTGGACGGCCTGCTGGCTGGAGCCGCACTGCGCGTCGATGGTCGTGACGCCGGTCCGGTGGTCCAGCCCGGAGTACAGCCAGGCCTGCCGGCCGACATGGCCGCCCTGCTCACCGGCCTGGGTCACGCAGCCGGCGAACACCTGGCCGACATCGGCCGCGTCGATTCCGGCGCGGTCGACCAGGGCTCGCTGCGCGTGGGCGAGCAGTGCCTGCGGTTTGAGTCCGGCCAGCCGGCCTCGGCGCTTGCCGATCGGCGTACGGACGGCTTCGACGATGACGGGGTTGCTCATGTGGCCTCCCACCAGAACGATGTTCGGAAACAATAACCTGTTCTAGTGGGACACCGGCAAGCGAAGGAGGGCAGGGGTTCCTGCCGATAACGGGTTCTATCTACAGCCCCCGGCCGATAGCACGGCCGGAGGTTCAGACGAGCAGGCTGTCGAAGTCGCCGGCCTTGGCCCCGAGGATCAGGGCCTGGATCTCGGCCTTGGTGTAGACGAGCGCCGGGCCCGCAGGATGCCGGGAGTTGCGTACCGCGACGCTGCCGTCGGGCAGCTTCGCGAGCTCGACGCAGTTGCCTTGGGAGTTGCTCCGATGACTCTTCTGCCAGCTGACGTCGAGGAGGTCGGTGGCGGGGACGCCGTTGTAGGTGGGGTACTGCATCTATGTCTCCTGGAGAATCCTGCTGAGGATCTCGGCGGTGTTGTCCGGAGGTGCGCTGACCACACAGAGGCGCTCCATGGCCTCCATGTAGGCATCGACGTCGTCGCGTCTGTCCAGATAGAGAGCACTGGTCAGCTGCTCGACGTAGACCACGTCCGGCAGGTCCGACTCGGGAAAACGCAGGATGGTGAAGGCTCCGGCTTCGGCGGTGTGCCCGCCGACCCGGAATGGCAGCACCTGGAGGATGACGCCCGGCAGCTTGGTGGCCTCGATCAGCCGCTGGATCTGGCCGCGCATCACATCCCGTCCCCCGATCGGACGGCGCAAAGCCGCCTCGTCCACGACAGCCCACAAGCGAGGTGCGTCCCCGCGTGTGAGTAGCTTCTGACGCGTTGTACGCAGGCTGACCCTCTGCTCGATCTCCTCTGGCGGTGAGGCGGAGTTGCCCAGGGAGATGACGGCACGAGCATATTCCTCGGTCTGCAGCAGGCCGGGGATGAACTGGACTTCGTAGGTGCGGACCAGGGCCGCGGCCTCTTCCAGGCCGACGTACGTCTCGAACCAGCCGGGGAGGACGTCGCCGTACCGGTGCCACCAGCCAGGGCTGTTGGCATCCTGGGCGAGGCCGAGCAGGGTGTCCCGGTCGGTGTCGTCGGTGACACCGTAAAGGGTGAGCAGGTCCGCGACGTCGCGCTCCTTGAAGCCGACACGGCCCAGCTCGAGGCGGCTCATCTTGGAGCCGGAGGCGCGGATGGCGTACCCGGCCTCTTCGCGCGTGATGCCCTGCCGTTCTCGCAGACGGCGCAGCTGGGCGCCGAGGAGCCGGCGAAGAACGGTCGGTCCTCCGGCGGGCTGCGCTGTTTCCACCCCTACCTCCATGAGCATCGGTCAGCGGACAGTCTGCCACTCCCTCCCGGTGCTGTCAGAGTGCGCACGGTCATCTGCACGTGCATCGGGCCTTGCATCTGCAAGACATGTCGAGCAGGATAGCGCGCGGACACGCCGATCACTGAGTACCCGGGGATCGCGGATGACAGCACACGGAGCGCGCTGGATGGCAGGAGAAAGAACAGGGGAAACGGTCGACGAGGCGCAAGAGTGGTTGTCGACGATCGCGCAGGGTGAGCGATCGCGTGACCACACCACCGCGTCGATCCGCTCCGCCCTGCAGACGAGGTCTGTGAGGCTTGCCGCTGTTCCAGAGTCGGTGAAGGAGGCCCGGGACTTCGTCCGGGGCGCCCTGTCCTCCTGGGGTCTCACCGGGATGTACGACGACGTACGCCTCGTCGTCTCCGAGCTCGTCACCAACGCCCTGCGGTACGCCGTCGGCTGCCCGACCCAGGGCGACCCGCCCATCCGGCTGAGCCTGCTGCGGACCAGCGGCCGGCTGACCTGCGCCGTCACCGATCCGTGCGACCAGATCCCGGTGTGCCGGGAGCCCGACTTCGCCTCCCAGAGCGGGCGCGGCCTGCATCTGGTCGAGGCGTTCAGCGACTCGTGGAACTGGGCGCCGCTGTCCAGCCACGGCAAGGTCGTCTGGGCCTGCTTCCTGTGCCCTGACTGCTGACTCCTCAGAGCCGTACCGCCTCCGCGACGGCCGTCAGCACGCAGGCGGCCACCATGAGCACGGCCGCTCCCCGGGACAGAGTGGGCGGCGTACCGTCGCCCCTGAGCCGCCGCCGCCTCGCCTGCGCGATCGCGGTCACCGCCACGGGGCCCATGAGGGCGAGGACGCCCACCGGCAGCGCGACGCGTGCCGTGAGCACCACCACCGCCCAGGACGCGAGGACCAGACGCAGCCAGGCCAGGTCGGTGCGCTGCCGCTGAAGACCGGCGCTCATGGTGGCCTCCTTCGTCGGAGGGGGTTCCTGGTTCGCTCGCTCATGTCATCGCCACGCCGACCAGCGTGATCACGAGCAGGGCCACCACGCCCGACGTGACGATCACCGGCAGCGGATCACGGGGGAGTCGCAGGCCGAGGCGCATCGCGAGCTGGGAGCGGCGCCAGTTGCGGTACGCGGCGGGCACGATCATCACGCTCAGCGCGATCGCGCCCAGGCCGATCTCGTGGTGCCAGGGCGGCAGCCGTACGCCGTGGATACCACCGGCGAGCGGCAGGCCGAGAGCGAGAAGGCCGAACGCCGTCTGGATCCAGGACAGGAGCGTGCGTTCGTTGGCGAGGGAGAATCGGTAGTCGGGCTCGTAGCCGGGCTCCTCGCGCGCCATCGGTGCTCCTTCGTTTATCGGGCCGTCCGTATCCGTACCCTCGGACTGTCCGACCCGTACTGTCGGAGACGCCCGGATATTGGGGACAAGGAGTAGCATGATCGTAACCGTCGGTGAAGTACTGGCGGTGATGGACGCCGCCGGCTCCGGTCCCTTGCGGCACGCCGTCTCCTTTCGGCTGACCGTCGCCGGTGCCGAGTCGAACGTCGCCATCGGCGCAGCGCGCCTCGGGGTTCCCGTCGCGTACGCGGGCCGGGTCGGCGACGACGAGTTCGGGCGGCTGGTGCTCGCCACGCTGCGCGGTGAGGGCGTGGACGTGTCCGGTGTGGTCACCGACGCCGACGCCCCGACCGCGCTCATGGTGAAGGAACACCGGCTGCCGGAGGTCGTGGGCGTCGCGTACTACCGTTCGGGCAGCGCGGGCTCGCGGCTGACCGCCGGTGACCTGCCCGAGGACCTGCTGCGTACGGCCGGCCTGCTGCACGTCAGCGGCGTCACACCCGCGCTGTCGGCCTCGGCCCGCGAGGCGGTGTTCGCCGCGACCGAGCTCGCGCCGCGCGTGTCCTTCGACGTCAACTACCGCGCCCGGCTGTGGTCACCGGACGAGGCCCGGCCCGTGCTCACCGACCTCGCGGCCCGCGCCGACGTGCTGTTCGCCGGCGAGGACGAGGCGACACTGCTGACGGGCTCACCGGACCCGGAGGCGCTGGCCCGGCTGGGCCCGTCGGAGGTCGTCGTGAAGCGAGGCGCGGACGGCTGCGCGGCCTGGTGCGAGGGACGGCCGCTGTCCAGCGCCGCCCGGCCGGTACGGGCGGTCGACACGGTGGGCGCCGGGGACGCGTTCGCCGCGGGCTACCTCGCGGACCGGCTCGCCGGGAGGGACTTCCCGGCCGCACTGCACACGGCGGTGACCGTGGGGGCGTTCGCGGTGACCCAGCGCGGCGACTGGGAGGGCCTACCCCGCCGCGAGGAACTGCCCTTGCTCGACCGGACACCCGGGACCGTGCTCCGCTAGCGCCGCTCGGACTGGGGTTGCTCCCGCTCCAGGCATCCGCTTTGGGCGGGCTGGGGTCGCCTGGGTTGGGGCTGGGGTCGCTTGGGCTGGTGCCGCTCCCGCTCCGGGCACGCATCCGCTTCGGGCGGGCTGGGGCGCTTGGGCTAGCGCCGCTCCCGCTCCGGCACGCCGTCCCATTCCTGCTCCTCTGCCCGCCCCGCTCTCGCACCCCGCCCGCTCTCACCCGGCTCCGGCTTCCCGCACTGGGCCCCTGGGTTCCGGCGCGGCATCCGGCGCTTGGCGCTGGGCCGAGCCCTGTCTCGGAACCAGAGCCGGATTCAGCCCTGGCCCTGGTTCCTCGACCCGCTCCAGCGGTCGGCGATCGGGCGCATGACCCCGCCAGGGACCGTCCGGAATCGCTGTGGTGTCGTCTCCTGCGCGGTCGGCCGACCGGGGCGTTCCTGCGGGATGGCCCTAATGTTGTCGCTTCCCATTGCGCCGCCGTGACCAGGGAAAAGGTCGGTCTGGATCTGCGGCGTGACGCTTGGGGGCACTCGCTCCCGGAAACAACGTGGACTTAACCGGATAACGCGTTCGGGCACGTGAGCGGGGGGATGGGACGGTATGGCCGAAGCTGGGAGAGCGACCAGAGCGGGGACCGCGTCACGGGGGACGGCCGCGCGCACCAAGAGTTCGGGTGCCAGGACTTCGGGCGCCGGCACCTCGGGTACCAAGAGCTCGGGCACGAAGGCATCCGGAGCGAAGGCCTCCACCGCCAGGGCCTCGAGCGCCAGGACCTCAGGTGCGAGAACCTCCAGTGCCAGGACCTCCAGTGCCAGAACCTCTGGTGCCAGGACTTCAGGCGCCGGCACCTCGAGCGCCAGAACCTCAGGTGCCCGGGCTTCGGCCGCCGGCACCTCGGGTGCCAGGGCCTCGGGCACGAAGGCATCCGGAGCAAAGGCCTCCGCCACCAAGGCTTCGAGCCCCAGGACCTCCAGCGCCCGGACCTCGAGTGCCATGAAGTCGGGCTCCAGGGCCTCGAGCGCGATGAAGCCGGGCTCCAGGACGTCGAGCGCCATGAAGTCGGCGGGTTCCAGGGCATCGAGTGCGATGAAGTCGGATTCCAGGACGTCGAGTGCGATGAAGCCCGGTTCCAGGACGTCCAGCGCCAAGACGTCGGGTTCCAGGACGTCCGGCGGCAGGACCTCCAGCGCCAGGCCTTCGAGTTCCAGGACCTCCAGGTCCAGGACGTCCGGCACCAGAGCCGCGAGGCCGTCGAGCGCCAGGACCGCGAGTGCGAGAACGTCGAGCGCCAGGACGTCCGGCGCGTCCAGTACCACCGTCTCGGGCCAGCGCCGGCTGGCGGCCCGCGCCGGCACCGCGAACGGGAACGGGGTCAACGTCGCGGTGCCCGTCCTCACGCCTCACATGAAGGTCCTTCACGTTCCGACACCGGGGATGTCCTACGTCGGCGACGCCGGCCGCGTCGTCGCGGGCTACCTCCCGCCACCCGAGCGCCTGGCGTTCTACGGCGGCCTGGGGCTGGCGGCCGTCATCGGCGCCATCGACTGGCCGGTGGCCGCCGCGATCGGCGTCGGCGCCATGATCGCCCGCCGGACCGGCCGCAGAGCGGGAGGCCTGCGCTCCCGTACCAGGCGGCAACCGGGATCCACGACGCGCACGTGATCGCCGAACCACCCTGCGGAACACCGGCACCCGAGACCGCGTCGCGCACGAGCAGGCCGTCCCCACGTCTGGGCGGGGCCGGCCGGTTGGCCGGGAGCCAGCGGAGCCGCGTGCGGGACCGACGTACGGGCCAGGCCGGCCTCAGCCCGGGATGCGCACGCGGAGTGCGGCCGGGGTGCTAGGGGATTCGTCCTCAGACGCAGGCGGCGTCCGAGAGAGAGACCACCTGCCACCCGGCGCTCCGGCGCCTCCGGCGCCACGTCCGGCCCCGCCCGCGATCCGATGCGCCCGCGATCCGGATCCGCCCGTGGCCCAGGTCGCATCGCGACCGGGCCACCGGCCAGGTCTGGGCCACCGGCCAGGTCTGGGCCACCGGCCAGGTCTGGGCCACCGGCCAGGTCTGGGCCACCGGCCAGGTCTGGGCCACCGGCCAGGTCTGGGCCACCGGCCAGGTCTGGGCCACCGGCCAGGTCTGGGCCACCGGCCAGGTCTGGGCCACCGGCCAGGTCTGGGCCACCGGCCAGGTCTGGGCCACCGGCCAGGTCTGGGCCACCGGCCAGGTCTGGGCCACCGGCCAGGCGAGACCGGGGCCGGGGCCGGGGTCACGAAAACCAGGACCAGGGCCCACGAAACCGGGGCCAGGGCCATGAAACCGGGCCGCGTCGTGTCGGGAGCTCGCGTCTGGCCCCAAGGCGCCGTGGCACGCACGTTCGGCCGTCAGTAGTGATCACCGACGTACACCGCGACGAGGAAGACAGCCATGCGACTGCGAGGACTTCTCGGTACCGCGACCGGACTGCCCGGCAACGCCCTGCGGGCGGTGGCCGGCGGGGTTTCCGGCGCCATGGAGCGGCGGCAGGTGCACGCCTCGCCCGGGTCTACGCGGATTCAGGTTCGTGGCATGCACAAGCCGGGGACCGAGGCCGTCGCCAAGTCGCTCGTCGCCCGGCTTCTCGACGTCGCCGGGGTGACGCGCGCCGAGGTGAACGCGCCCCTCGGGCTCGTCATGGTCGTGCACGGCGACGAGACGCCGGTCGACGCGCTTCTCGACGTGGTCGAGGCGATCGAGGAGCTCCACGCCGTCTCCGGTGAGCCGTTCTCCGCGATCGGTCATCCGGCGAACCGGCAGACCGTCATCCGCGATGCGGTCCTCGTCGGCGCGTACCTCGCCGGTGGCGGTGCCGCCATCGCCGGGCGGCTGGTGCGGGCCACGCCGCTGCCGCCCGGTGTGGCGACGCTCGCCGCGATGGCCGACGCGGCTCCGCAGGTACGCGGCGGGCTGGAGCGGCGGATCGGGAGGCCGGCGACCGATCTGGTCCTCGGCGGCGGTGTGGCGATCACCCACGCGTTCGCGTACCAGCCGTCCGGGCCGCTCATCAACTCCGTGCACCGGATGATCCGGATCGTCGAGATGCGCGGCCACCTGGCGACCTGGAACCGCCAGGCCTGCCGCATGGCGCCGATCCCCGGGGCCTTCCACGCGGAGCCGATCGACGTGCCGCCAAGGCCGGTTCCGCTGCCGTACGGGCCGGTGGAACGCGCCGCCTGGACGATCCCGGCCGCACTGACCGCGGCCGTCGGCACGTACGCCCTCGGTCGTGACGCGGACCGGGCCCAGGGCGTGCTCGCCGCGGGTGTGCCCAAGGCGGCGCGGCTGGGGCGTGACGCGTTCGCCGCCCAGCTCGGCATGTCGGCCGGCCGCCGCGACGTCGTCGTGGTCGAGCCGGACGCGCTGAGAAGGCTCGACCGCGTGGACCAGCTGGTCGTCGACGCGTCCGCGCTGAGGACCGGCAACCTGGTCATCGACGAGATCGTCCAGGTCGGCGACGAGGGGATTCCGCCCGAAGAGATCCATGAGCGTGCGCACGCTCTCGTCGACGTGCAGAACCTGAGCGGCCGCCACGTGGACGGACCCTGGGCGGTGGCGCCGCTGCGCTCACGCACCATGCCGCCCGGCGCGGAGGAACAGCTGGCCGTGATGCGCAAGGGCGGCGCGACCGTACTCCTCCTGACCCACGACGACGAGCCGGTCGCGCTGGTGTCCGTCGTGGTCGAGCTGGACTCCCTCGCCGAGTCGCTGCTCGTGACCGCACGGCGCGCCTGCGCGGTCGCCGTCGCCGGTGCCGCCGCAGGCTTGCGGCACCGGCTCCCGGTCGAGCAGGCGGTACCCGGGGGGAGCCGGCTCCTGACCTCCATCCGGCGGCTGCAGGAGGACGGCCGTACGGTCATGCTGATCTCCGCGCGGGGCGGAGCGGCGCTGGCCGCCGCCGACATCGGCGTCGGGCTCCTGGGGACGAACGGCCATCCGCCCTGGGGCGCCCACATTCTCTGCGGTCCGGGCCTCGGGAAGGCATACCCGCTGATCGAGGCGCTGCTGCCCGCCCGTGACGTCAGCTCGCGCTCGGCCCGTATCGCCGAGGTCGGGTCGGTGGCCGGCGCTCTGCTGGCCGCGACCGGAACCCCCGCGACCGCCGCGCGCAGGGCCCAGCTCGCGGTCGACATGGCGGCGCTGTCCGCCCTCGCGACCGGGACCTGGGCGGGGCTCGCGGTGACCCGGCGGCCCCAGGCCGTGCCGGCCGACCGTACGCCCTGGCACGCGTGGCCGGCCCAGGCCGTACTGGACCGGCTCGACTCGACCACGTCGGGCATCAGCGAGTCGGAGGCGGAACGCCGAAGGATCCACGCGGAGACCGGCGGGCCGGAGATCCCCGGCCTCGCACGGGTCACGGTCGAGGAGCTCGACAACCCGCTCACGCCCGCGCTGGCGGCCGGGGCGGGAGTGTCCGCGGTGGTCGGCTCCATCACCGACGCCGCGTTGATCGGGACCGTCCTCGGGGTCAACGCCCTCATGTCCGGTGTCCAGCGCGTCGGCGCCGACCGTGCCCTGCGGCAACTGGTCGACCTCAGCGCCGTGCGCGTACGCCTGCGGCGGCCCGACCCGGCGGAGCCCGACGTGAGAGCCACGGCGGAGGAGCTGGTGCCCGGCGACGTGGTCATGCTGAGCGCCGGCGACGCGGTGCCGGCGGACCTGCGGCTGCTCGCCGCGAAGGGGCTGGAGGTCGACGAGTCCAGCCTCACCGGCGAGTCGCAGCTGGTCATCAAGAGCGCACGGCCGAGCGTGTCCAAGGCCGTCGCGGACCGTACCTCGATGCTCTACGAGGGCACGGTCATCGCGGCCGGGGAGGCGACGGGGGTCGTCGTCGCCACCGGGGACCGGACCGAGATCGGGCGTACGACGAGGCTCGCCGGCGAGCGCCGCCCCGGCGGGGTCGAGTCACGGCTCCAGTCCCTCACCGCGGTCACGCTGCCGGTCGCGCTGGGAGCCGGTGCGGGACTGTTCCTGTCGGACCTGCTGCGCGGGCGGTCGGTCGCCCAGGCCCTGGGCCCGGCGGTCAGCCTCGCGGTCGCCGCGGTGCCGGAGGGCCTGCCCTTCGTCGCGACCGCCGCGGAGCTGGCGACGGCGCGCCGCCTGTCCCGGCGCGGCGCGCTCGTACGCAACCCGTCGACGATCGAGGCCCTCGGCCGGATCGACGTCCTGTGCTTCGACAAGACCGGCACCCTGACCAAGGGCAGGCTCCGGCTGAGGCAGGTCTCGGACGGCGAGTCGGCCACCCCGCTCAAGGAGCTGACGCCGCAGCGCCGGGTGATCGTCGCGGCCGCGCTCCGTGCGAGCCCGGAGCAGGTCGGCCGGAGGCTGCCACACCCCACCGACCGGGCGATCATCCGCGCGGCCAAGAAGCTCGGCATGGACGAGTCCGAGGGGTACACGTCCTGGAAACGCGTCGAGGAGATCCCGTTCGAGCCCGCCCGCGGCTACCATGCCGTGCTCGGCCGCACCCCGGACGGGCAGGTCCTCAGCGTCAAGGGAGCGCCGGAGATCGTGCTGGACCGCTGCGTCACGTGGGCGCGCGAGGAGGGCCTCACGGAGTTCGACTCCGGCGCGCGGGAGAAGGTCGAGCAGGAGATCGACCGGCTGGCGCGTCTCGGATACCGCGTCCTCGCCGTCGCCGAACGCGAGGCGTCGGGCCGCCAGGACCTCACCGAGTCGCGCATCGACCGGCTGTGCCTGCTCGGCCTGGTCTGCATCGCCGACCCGGTACGGCCGACCGCCGCCGAGGCCGTCTCGCGGCTGCGCAAGGCCGGCGTCGACGTCATGATGATCACCGGTGACCACCCCACGACCGCGGAGGCCATCGCGTCGGAGCTGAACCTCCTGAACGGCCGGATCATGACGGGCGCCGACCTCGACGCCCTGGAGGACGACGAGCTCGCGGAGGCGCTGGCCACGGTCTCGGTGTTCGCCCGGGTCAGCCCCAGCCAGAAGGCACGCGTCGTCCAGGCCCTACGGACGGCCGGCCGCGTGGTGGCCGTCACGGGCGACGGCGCCAACGACGCCCCGGCGATCCGGCTGGCCGACGTGGGGATCGCGCTCGGCGAGCGTGCCACTCCGGCCGCACGCGAGACCGCGGACGTCGTGGTCACCGACGACCGGATCGAGACCATCACCGACGCGATCGCCGACTGCCGGGCGATGTGGCGGTCGACCCGCGACGCGCTCGCCGTCCTGCTCGGAGGCAACCTCGGTGAGATCGCCTTCACCGTCGTCACAGGTCTGGTCAGCGGCGCCAGCCCGCTGAACGTCCGCCAGCTCCTCCTGGTCAACCTGCTCACCGACATGCTCCCCGCGGTCGCGCTCGCGTCCCGCCCGCCCTCGGGAGTGAGCCGCGAGGAACTGCTCCAGGAAGGGCCCGACCGCTCGCTCGGCTCCGCGCTCACCCGTGACATCGCGGTACGCGCGAGCGCCACCGCCGGAGCCGCCATGGCCGCCTGGACGCTCGGCCGGATGAGCGGCACCCGGAACCAGGCCGACACGGTCGGTCTCGTCGCCCTGGTCGGCACGCAGCTCGCGCAGACGATCGTGACCGGCGGCCGTGATCCGCTGGTCCTGGTGTCCGGGGTCGCCTCGTTCGCCGCGCTCGGGATCATCGTCCAGGTCCCGGTGCTGAGTCAGTTCTTCGGCAGCACGCCGCTGCTGCCGCACGGCTGGATGATCGCGCTGGCCTGCGCCGGGGGCTTCGCGCTCGGGGCGCTCCTGGTGACGCGCCTGCCCAGCGGCACACTGGTCGCGTACGTGCCGGGCGCCGAGCTGGCCGCGCGGCTGGCCGAGGGGGTCAAGGACGGCCTCGCCGACGGGATGAAGGACGGTCTTCCGAGCGGCATCTCGGCCGCCGTTCCGGCCGAGGTCGCCGACGGTGCACGGATGGTCTGGCGTACCGTACGGGGCGCGGGGTGACTCAGGGGGTTCGGCCGGTGACCTGACGTCAGGGGATGTTCATCTGCCTGTTACCGAGAGTAGTTGCCTAAAATTCGGACAAGCAGGCATACTCGGGTCGAAACTACCCCCCGATGAGTTAGGTGTTCCCCGTGCCGGACCTCGTCTCGACCATCCTCGCGAAGGCCCTCGTGATGCTCCTTGAGGCCCTTCTCGCCCGGTTGATCCTGCAGTTCATGCGCTCCGGGCTTTACCGCGATCTTCGTGCGGCGGGCGCCGCCGCCTGATCACGGTCCCTCAGAAGCCGGCGAGCAGGCGCTCGGCGGCGATCTCCAGGCGCGCCTGAAGCCGCTCGGTGCCGCTGCGGCCTCGCAGGATCTCCATCATCTCCATGATCCAGATGCTGGAGAGTGAGCGGAGCAGCACGCCGTGCTCCTCGGGCCGGCCGGCCCCGTCCTCGGCCACCTTCGCGAGCATCCCGGCCATCCGGTCGCCCAGGTCGGTCTTGACGTCCGAGAGCAGCAGCGAGCGGATCAGCGCGTCGGCGAGCTCCGGCTCGCGCATCAGACCGCGCGTCGCGCGCATGAGCACCTCGACGGCACGGCCGGCGGGGGAGCCCGACCTCGGCGGACGGCGGTCTAGGCTCGCCTCGAGGGTGTCCATCTCCTCGTTGACGACGGCCACCACGAGATCCATCTTGGACGGGAAGTAGCGGTAGAGCGTGCCCAGGGCCACTCCGGCGCGTTCGGCGACGGTCCGCATCTGCATCGCCTCCACGCCCCCGCGTGACGCGAGCGCGGCGGCGGCCTGGAGGATGCGCTTGCGGCGCTGGTGCTGGCTGCGGGAGCGGCCTGTCTGGTGACCGGCCGCCGCGGGTTCTGCGGTCACGTCGGCCCTCCCTCGGGGAGCGCGGAACCTATCCGCGCGGTTACTGTGCACAAGGGTACATGCGCGAGAACACGTTATTCCGCGCGAGCTGTACAGGCGCTCGAAAGTGGATGTTATGCGATCAGTCAACCATCGCACCACATGGTGGGATGAGAGCAGTTCCCTCAAGGTGGACACGTACTAGAATCTGTTCTAGTTTTCATCGCAGTCCCGGCTGCCGCCTGCTTCTGCCGCGAGAGGGGATCATGGACTTCGATCTCGACGAGAGCTTTCAGGAGCTGCGGACACTGGCGGGGGGCCTGCTCGATCGCGAGGCCACCACGGTCCGGCTCGACGCACACGAACGCTCAGGTGACCCCTACGACGGCAAACTCTGGACGGCGCTGGCCGATGCCGGCCTGCTCGGCGCCTGCCTGCCGGAGGATCTCGGCGGGGCCGGGCTCGACGCGGTCGGGCTGGCGGTGCTCCTACGGGAGATCGCGGCGTACGCCGCGCCGGTGCCCGCGTACGCCTCGCTGATCGCCGCCGTCACCGTCGCACGCCACGGCAGCGCCGACCAGCGCGCGCGCCTCACCGCGCTGGCCGAGGGCGAACTGGTCATCACCGCCGCGGTACGCGAGCCGGGCACCGACCTGTCCGTGCCCCCCGCGGCGACACCGGGTACGACGCCCGGCACGGCGCCCACCGCGACGATCGCCACGACCGCGAGGCGCGACGGCGACGCGTACGTCATCGACGGCGTGAAGACCTTCGTGCCCTATGCCGGGCAGTCGGCCTACATCCTGGTCCCCGCCCGTACCGAGGACGGCGGCGTCGGCGTCTTCCTTCTCGAGCCCGGCCAGGTCGCGCTCACTCCGTACCCGGCCGCCACCCACGAGCCCATGGCGCGCCTGGGCCTGGACGGCGTCCGCGCCGGCGCGGACACCCTGCTCGGCGCCGGCGCGTACGAGACACTGCTCGGGCACGCCACCGCCGGGGCCGTCGCCAGCGCGTCCGGTGCCCTCGCCTCGGCGTTGCGCCTCACCACCGAGCACGTCAAGACGCGTCAGCAGTTCGACCGGGTGCTCGCGGAGTTCCAGGCCGTCACCATGCAGATGGGCGACGTCTACATCGCGGGACGCACCCTGGACGTGGCCATGTGGGCGGGCATCTGGCGGCTCGCCGAAGGCCGCGACGACGCCGCCGAGGTGCTCGCCGTCGCCGCCTGGGCCGCCTGCGAGGGAGCCCTGAAAGCCGTCTACACCTGCCAGCACCTGCACGGCGGGCTCGGACTCGACGTGACCTACCCGCTGCACCGCCACTTCGCGTGGGTCAAGCACTACGCCCATCTCCTCGGTGGCGCCGAGGCACAGCTCGAGGCGATCGGAGCTCTGGTGGCCTGATGTTCATCGACCTGACCGACGCACAGAAGGCGCTCCGCGACGAACTGCGCGACTACTTCCGCGCCTGCCTGACCGACGAGCAGCGGGACCGGATCCATCGCGACTCGTTCGGCCCCTCGTACATGGAGCACTGCCGGCGCCTGGGCCAGGACGGCATGCTGGGCATCGCGCTCCCCGAGGAGTACGGCGGGCGCGGCTTCGGCCCGGTCGAGCAGCAGATCTTCGCCAACGAGATCGCCCGCGCCGAGGTGCCGTACCCGCTCATCACCCTCAACACCGTCGCTCCGACGCTCGTGCAGTACGGGACCGAGGAGCAGAAGAAGCGCTTCCTGCCCCGGATCCTCGCCGGTGAGTGCCACTTCGCCATCGGCTACACCGAGCCCGGCGCCGGCACCGACCTGGCCGCGCTCCGTACGACGGCGGTCAGGGACGGCGACCACTACGTCGTGAACGGCCAGAAGATCTTCACCTCGGGCGCGCACCACGCCGACCACATCTGGCTGGCCGCGCGCACGGACGCCGACGCCAAGAAGCACAAGGGCATCTCGATGCTCATCGTCGACTGCACCGACCCGGGGTTCTCCTCGACGCCGATCGTCACGATGGACGGCCGCCACCACACCAACTCGACCTACTACCAGGACGTACGCGTGCCGGTCGACATGCTCGTCGGCGAGGAGAACCGCGGCTGGGACCTCATCGTCAACCAGCTCAACCACGAACGCGTCACGCTCGGCCCGGCCGGCAACATCGCCCACACCTACGACCGGTTCCTGCGCTGGGCGCGCACCAAGCCCGGCCGTGACGGGCGGCCACTGATCGAGCAGCCCGCCGTACGCCGCGCCGTCGCCGAGATCCACGCGTTCCTGCGCATCAACGAGCTGCTCAACTGGCAGGTCGCCGCGAGCATGGACCTCGGCTGGCTCGGCGCGCCGGACGCCTCCGCCACCAAGATCTACGGCTCCGAGCGCATGCAGGACGCCGGGCGCATCGCCGGCGAGGTGCTGGCGCGGTACGGCGACCCGGGCGACGAGGAGACCCGCGACCTGATCGACCGCGTCGACCGCGGGGTGAAGGGCGGCCTCGTGCTCACCTTCGGCGGCGGCGTCAACGAGATCCAGCGTGAGATCATCGCGATGATCGGCCTCGGCCTGCCGCGGGCCCCTCGCTGACCGCGCGCGGCGGAGGGAGAGACATGCACGATCGCCTCATGGCGCTCGCGGCCGAACTCACGGCCAAGGGGGAGGTGCCGGTCGGGCCGTGCCCCGATCCGGTGAACGCGGCGATGATCCGCAACTGGACCCAGACGCTCGGTGATCCGAACCCGCTCTGGGCCGAGTACGCCCCGCCGGCCATGATCCAGGTCTGGTCCATGCCCGGCCTGGGCCCGCGGCGGCCGGCCGTGTCCGAGCCCGCCCTCGCGATGCTGCACGAGGCGGGCTACACGGGCATCGTCGCCACCGACTGCGAGCAGACCTACGACCGATACCTCCGGCTGGGGGAAGAACTCCGCATCACCCTGCGCCTGGGCGACGTGGTCGGCCCTAAGCAGACCGCGCTCGGCGAGGGCTACTTCGTGACCTGGTACCAGACCTGGTACGCCGGGGACGAACGCGTCGCGGAGATGCTGTTCCGCGTGCTGAAGTTCCGGCCACGCGACTCCGGCGGCGCGGCCCCGTCGCCCGATGGCCGCTATCCGCTGCGGCCCGCCGTGAACGCGGACACCCGGTTCTTCTGGGAGGGCGTCGAGGCCGGCGAGCTGCGCATCCAGCGTTGCGCCGAATGCGGCGAGCTGCGACATCCGCCCGGCCCGATGTGCCCGCACTGCCACGCGACCAAGCGCGACCACGTCACGGCGAGCGGGCGCGGCGTCGTGCACAGCTATGTCGTGCACCACCATCCGCCGGTTCCGGGGCAGCGGTCGCCGTTCGTCGTGGCGCTGGTCGAGCTGGAGGAGGGCGTGCGGATGGTCGGGAACCTCCTCGGCTGCACCCGTGACGACGTCCGTATCGGCATGCCCGTCGAGCTGTCCTTCCAGCGGATGGACGACGAGCTGACGCTGCCGCAGTGGCGGCCGGCCGGTGCGGTGCCGGAAGAGACGGCGGCTCCGCAGGAGGCGCAGGTCGCCGGCGGCCCGGCGCTCCGCATCGAGCTGACCCCGACGTTCGTGATCTCCACCGCGCTGGCGACCAGGGACTTCATGCCGGTGCACCACGATCCCGCACGTGCCAGGGCACAGGGGTCCAAGGACATCTTCCTCAACATCCTCACCACGATGGGCCTGGTCCAGCGGTGCGCCCTGGATCTCGTCCCGGACGCGCGGCTCTCGGGCATCGCGATACGCCTGGGCGTCCCGGCGTACGCGGGAGAGACGCTGGTCCTGACCGGCCACCGGTCCGGCGACCACACCCTGGAGGTCCGCGGCGCGGTGAGCCTCGGCGATCACGTCACCGCGACCGTACGGCTGAAGGAGCCCGCATGACGATCTCGGGCCGGGCGGCGATCGCCGGCATCGGCGCGACCGAGTTCTCCAAGGAGTCGGGCCGTTCGGAGCTCCAGCTCGCCGCGGAGGCGTGCATCGCCGCGATCAAGGACGCGGGGCTGACGCCGTCGGACGTCGACGGCCTGGTGACCTTCACCCAGGACGCCAACTCCGAGATCGCGGTCGCCCGCGAGCTGGGCATCCCGGAGCTGAACTTCTTCTCCCGCGTGGACTACGGCGGCGGCGCGGCCTGCGGCACGGTCGCGCACGCCGCGATGGCGGTCGCGTCCGGGCAGGCGGAGACGGTCGTGTGCTACCGGGCGTTCAACGAGCGCTCCGGGCACCGCTTCGGCCAGGCGAGCACGCGCTCGACACCGGGCACGACCACGCTGGAGTTCTCCTGGCACCTGCCGTACGGCTTCGCCACCCCCGCCGCGTGGGTCGCGATGCAGGCCCGGAGGTACATGCACGAGTACGGCGCCACCAGCGAGGACTTCGGCCGTGTCGCGGTCGCGATGCGGCGCCACGCCGCCACCAACCCCAAGGCGTGGTTCCACGACCGGCCGATCACGCTGGAGGAGCACCAGGCCAGCCGGTGGGTGGTCGAGCCGCTGCACCTGTTCGACTGCTGCCAGGAGTCCGACGGCGGGGTGGCGATCGTGGTGACCGGCGCGGACCGCGCCCGCGACCTCGCCCACCCGCCGGCGATGGTCAGAGCCGCCGCGCAGGGAGCCGGGCCGAACCAGATGATGATGTTCGGCTACTACGAGACCGACGTCGCCGCACTCCCCGCGATGGGCGTCGTGGGCCGCTCACTGTGGAGCCGGTCCGGTCTGGGTCCGGCGGACGTGCAGACCGCGATCCTGTACGACCACTTCACGCCGTTCGTGCTGATGCAGCTTGAAGAGCTGGGCTTCTGCGACCGGGGAGAGGCCAAGGACCTCGTCGCGGACGGCGGCATCGAACTCGGCGGCCGGCTGCCGGTCAACCCGAACGGCGGCCAGCTCGGCGAGGCGTACATCCACGGCATGAACGGCATCGCCGAGGCGGTACGCCAGATACGCGGCACGTCGGTGAACCAGGTCCCCGAGGTCGAGAACGTCCTCGTGACGGCCGGCACCGGAGTCCCGACGAGCGGCCTCATCCTCGGCCGGGACGAGTAGCCGTCCTTAGATCGTCGATGGGAGGTTGGCGGCTGCTGTCTCGATGCCGGCTCCGGCGAAGCCTTTGTCGTGGTCATCCAGATGCACATAGAGCGCGACCAGAAGGGCGTCTAGGTCTGTCTTCACACACCGACCTTGGGCTCCCTTCCTCTTGGCCCAAAGCCGCTTCGGCGATATCCCACCAACGATCTGGGCGAACTCGGTCGGTCCGGCCTAGCTGACGCCGATGGTGAGCGCGTGGCCGGTCGGTAGAGCCCTGGCCTCGCCGGGAAGGCTGGGTGCTCCAACGTACCTTATGTCCTTTTTGGGATAAACGGTCCTTATTTGCCTTTCGTTAAGTATCAAGAAAAGCTGGCGTTTCGATCTTCAGGAACGCCAAAATGTCCGGATGAGTTCGACGCGTGATCAGCGGCGGCTCGAGGAAGTGCAGCGGCTACGGCGCGATGTCGCCGAGGTGACCGTCACTTCCCGATCCCGCAATGGCGAGGTATCGGTCGAGGTCGGCGCACAGGGGCAGCTTCGTGACATCCGGTTCAAACCGCAGGCACTGACGAAGCTGAACGCCCAGAAGCTGGCTCATCTGATCATGACCGTCGTGGCCGAGGCCGCCGAGGAAGCGGCCGCTCAGGCGATGGACATGACCGCGGCGTTTCTTCCGGACGACATGGTCGCCCGGCTGCGTGACGGGGAGAGGGATCTCATCTCCCTACTCCCCATACCTCCTCGTATCCAAGAGACCGGCGAGGAGTGAATCGTGGCCGTATCGGGATACACCGTTCAGTTCGACACGTTCAAGAGCGCCGGGAAGGGGATCTCGGCGGCGGGCGACACCCTGGCGCTCGCGGTCGACACGCTGTGCCGTGAGCTGGCCGCGGCCGGACAGGCGTGGGGTCAGGATGACATCGGCCGGGCGTTCTTCACCGGGGACGACCAGGCGATGGGCTTCGGCGCCGTACGGGACGTCGTGCTCGCGGCCTTGGCGGACATGGTCAACCTCCTCCGGGCCACCGGGGGCACGTTGATCGTCAACGGCCGCAACTACCAGTTGGCGGAGAACGCGAACACGGTGGGCGCGGCGTTGCCGGACGGCGCCGACAAGGGCGCCCAGGCCGGGGAGAACCCGTACTCGCTGCCCGCTGTGGCGGCGGGACTGGCACGTTCGGATCCGCCACCGCCGGCGGTCCACCAAATCATCGGCTTAGTTGAGGAACTCGTCGGCGGGTGTGAGTACCCGGACGGCGACATGGCGGGCCTGAAGTCGATCGAAGCGGCGTGCACGACCGCTGCCTCGTCGGTCCTGGACGTGGCACGAGACGTGGACGGGCACTCCCGTGCGGTGACGGCCAACAACGCGGGTGAGGCGGTCGAGAGGTTCGGATCGTTCGCGGCGGCGCTGCGAGGCGGCGGTGAAGAGGGCGGGCTGCTGTGGCTGGCCGGAATGTGCCAGGCGCTGGGGGACTCCGCCGGGTTTCTGGTCAAGCAGAAGAACGCCGCTCGCCTGCAGTTCGAGCTGTCGTGCGCGTTCCTGGTCGCGACGTGGACGGCCGCGATGGCCATCTCGTGGCTGACGGCCGGTACGTCGGTCGCGGAGGCCAACGCCGTGACCGTGGTCGAGGGCTCGATGCTCAAGTCGCTCCTGGCCAGGATCGTCACCGTGGTCCGGGGAATGTGGAAGGCCGTCGCGGCGGGCGCGGGGTTCGCCGGTGGCCTGGACGGCATCGGGCAGTACGCGCGCATCCACGAGGGCGTCCAGCGGAACTTCGACGGCGGGGAGCTCTTGACCGCGATCGAGGAGGGCGCCGTCGCCGGCGGTGTGATGGGCGGCGCGGGACTCGTGATCGCGGGCCGCGGCACCCGGCTGACCGCCGCGCTGGCCGACCGGATGAGCGCGAACGGTGGCAACGCGATTCTCACGCGTATGGGCGTGGCCGCCGCGACCGGCACCGCGGGCAACGTCGCGGCGCAGGGGCTGGTCGAACACCGCGTCGACCTCGCCCAGGCGGCCGAGTTCGGCGTCGGTATGGCCGCCATGGGCGCCGCCGGGGAGACCGGTAAGCACCTCCTCGGCCAGCACGGGGGAGCCGCCCCGGCCGCGTTCTCCCGATCCGGCCTGGACGCCGCTCCGTACGAGGCCGGAGAGGCCCCGGTGGCCGACGTCCCCGTGATCGGTCCTGGCGAGCAGGCGGGTCAGGGCGGTGTCCCGGCGCCCGACGTCCCGGCGCCCGACGTCCCGGCGGCCGATGTCCCCGTGACCCCCGCCGCGTACGGCCACGAGGGCGCGGCGGTGGGCGATCCGGCCACGACCAGGCTGGCCGCGGACCAGGCCCCGGCCGTCGGCGGCGACGCCGCTCCTGGGGGGCAGGGCCAGGGCACCTCCCCGGGCGGTACGGGCGTCGGCCGGGTCAACGCGCTCATCAACCTGCCGCCCGCCCATGGGTCCGGCGACGCCGTGCCCGTTCAGACCGTGGCCGCCCACCGTACGGGCGTCCCCGCGGAGGGCCTCGCCTCGAAGGGCACCCTGCCATCCGGCACGTCGGCAGCGTCCGGGAACCCCGGTACGTCGAGCGCCCGGCCGGCGCTCGGCCAGAACGCCTCCGTACCCCTGAGCCGGGATCCCGGGCGGCCCGCCTCCGGGCAGGGCACCGCCGAGGTGTCCCTCGCGGGAGAGAGTTCCGGCGATCCGGTGTCTCCGGTCGCCCGGGGCTCCGGCCGCCCCGACTCCTCGCCCGCGTACGGTCTCGGCGAGCCGCCCGCGGATCTGGCCGGGGCGGACCGGCCACCGGTCGTCCTCGACCGGTCCGGCGGCTCAGAGACGCTGCTTCGGCCCGCGCCCGTCGAGGTCCCGGTGACGCCGGGCGACGCGGGCCGAGCCCAACCCGGCGGCACCGCACCTCACAGCGCACCGGGCAGGACGGCACCGCGCGTCGACCACCCGGCCGCCGAGACCGGGCCGGGCACGCGTACGGACGCGCCCGGACTCGACTCCGGCTCCCGTACACCGGTGGCGCGTGAGGCCACCTCGCCTCGCAGCCTCGACCTGAATCCGGACACGCGTACGCCGCTGATTCCCGACACGGTGACCGCGGGAGAGGCGCCGCACGCCTCGGAGTGGGCGCATCTGCGGGAGTCCGCGACCGCGGTGCCGCTCCTGCGCGAGATCCATCCGTTCACCGACGCCTCACGCGTCGAGGTACGGCGGATGACCCTGGCCGGAGCGGGGGAGACCCCGCGAACGGTGACCGAGTTCACGGTCAGGCTCCGCTACCAGGCCGATCCGGCGATGACGCCCGCGGACGTCGTACGCGCCAAGTCGAACATCCTCGATGCGGTCGACGCGCATTTCAACCATCAGTACCGCGCCTCCGACGGCTCTCGGCTCCACCTGCGCGCGGAGTTCGAGGAGGTGCCGGCGTCGGTGACGGAGGAGGCCGCGAGCCCGCAGGTCGTGCGCCTGCACCGGGGCGACGGCATGGGCCCGGGTGAGCGGCCGGACATGCTCAACCTGTACGCCGACATGGACCCGGCCGTCATCGCCCACGAGCTCGGCCACCACCTCGACCTGCGCGACGGTTACCCGGACCCGGGACGGACCGGCGGAGGATCGCTGACGGCGCCGGGGGTGCACCGCGACCTGGGCCTGATGGGCAGCGTGTTCCGCTTCTGGGCGGACCACACGGTGGTGGTGGACCACCTCGGCAACCCGGTGCCCGCCCACGTCGACCTGCGCGAGCGCGACCTGAGGCAGCTGGAGAAGTTCGCCGGCCGCCCGCCGGAGGTTCGCGGCGAGCCCGGTCCACGAGTCCCGGGGGAGACCCCGCGCACCCGTGGGGAGGTGACGCCGGAACTGCCGGATCACGTACGGGATCTGCTCACGCGCCTCGACGAGGACGGCCACCCGGTATTCCCGGCCGAGGGCCGCGATCCGCTCGAGCACGCGATGCTGGTCGACCGTACCCACGCGGTGTTCGAGGGCGAGGTCCCGCCGGAGCGGCTGACCCGTGAGCACATGCGGTACACCGAGGAGCTCACCGACGCGGCGCGAGAGCTCTACGACACGGCCCCGGACTACTCGTTCCGGGCGACCGACCTGCGGGGCCTGCGCGAACTCGCGGACGTCGTGGGCGCGGCCCCCGAGGGCGTGATGCCACGCGCCGACCTCCTGCACGACGTCGCCCACGAGACCCTGGGACACACTCCGGCTCCGCACGAGATCGAGGCCCTGACCAGCCTGGCCGACCACCTCAACAACGTGATGGACGGCCGCCGGCCGTTCGAGCCGTCCGCCGACGCCCTGCACCGCGCCGCGGCCGACCGGCTCGGCACCACCACGGGCCCTGAGACCACCCGCCGCGCGATCGACGAGCTCACCGAGAGCCCTCCCCTCGCCCACCCCGGCGAAAATCCCGTGCCGCGCGTGGAGTACTCCCCCCGATCACGACAAGAGCGGGTCGATCTGACGAATGATTCCGTCCGGGATTACGAGCAGCGATATGGCAGGCTGAGCCGAGACGCGAGGCTGCAGCTGGCCCGAGAGATCTACAACTCCTTCGAGCCGCCGATCAAGAGCACGGACCGACCGCACATCACTAAGGCGACCCGTGAGGAGATCTTCAAACGAGCCAAACGTGATCAGGCGGGGAACATCATCAGCGCGACCACCGGAAAACCCATCCCCGCCGGGGACATCCACAAGGGACACGTCGACGGAAACGAGCACCGTAAGCTTGTGGCGGACGCGAACAGGCTGGGCATGAACGAGGCGATGTTCAGGGCGGCGATGCAGAACGCCGACCTCTATCGGCTGGAGAAGGGCAGCGGGGCGGACGGCAACAGCGCCCACCAGCATGAGGACAAGAGCAACAAGCCCAGTGATCTCTTTGCAGGTGCCAAAAAGCTGCGAGACGGTAGCGTCCTCGTTCGAGGCGTGAGAATCCTCCGCAACGGAATGGCGCTCGACGCGAGGACCCAAAGACCGATCAAGGATGCCGATCTCCCGCGCGCCTGGGAAAGGAAGTCCAGTTCGGTTCAAGGCCAGGCCACGAAGGCGGCGGACAAGGCCGCGAAGGAGCAGGAGGCGGCACTTGACGAGCGACAGCAGTGGCTGAAGCAGACATCTGAGCAGGAAAAGCTGAACAGCAGGCAGCGGAATGCCTTGGAGGCACAGCGAAAAGCGAACGAGGCTGCGGAGAAGGCCCGAAAGGCCATTATCTGGAAGAAGACAGCCGCGGATGTGGCGGCCGAGGCGGCGGAGAAGGCCCAGAAGGCGTACGAGAAGGCGAATCCGAAGAGGAAGCACAAGTGAGCGACGACTCCATGCGGCTCTATCTCGACCACCTGAGCGAGTGGACGAACGGAGACGCGGAGATCCACACGGTGCCGGTCGACGATGACGCGGCGCCGGTGTTCACCTTCACCTGCCGCGATCCGTTCGGCGCGGACACCATCGCGGGCTTCACCTACGGCCTCTCGTTGGCCTCGCACCCCGAATGGCGGACGGCCAAGCCGGAGCTCTTCATCAGCATGGACTCCGACCGGGTGGACTGGACGCTCGCCGCGGGCTCGGTCGTGAAGGCCGGCCGGGGCAGGGAGCGGTTCAGCGAGGGTGACGTCTTCGACTTCGGCGGCCCGATCAGCCCGGACGAGTCCGAGATGTCGGTCCTCCTCGTGTTCCTGGTCACCGACCTGGACCCGGACTTCACCCACATCGAGCTCCCGGACGGACCGGTCAACCTCATCCAGCTTTATCCGATGTACGAGTCGGAGCTCCCGCTCCTGGAGGAGCAGGGCCCGGAGGGGTTCCTCACGACAGAGAACGTGAACTTCCGAGACCCGCGTCGCTCCCCTCTGCGTATGGGCTGACCCCTGGCCCTGCTACTGGTCGCGCTTGGGTAGTCCCTGAACACCTAAGGTCGCCAGGGCATGTGCTGGAGGGTCCAGGTGTTGCCGTCCGGGTCGGCGAAGTAGGCGTAGTAGACGCCGCCCATGTCCTGGACCGGGCCCACCTCGGTCCCGCGTTCGATCAGTGCTGCCCGTGCCGCCTCGATGTCGCTCACGACCAGGTGCAGGCCCCGTAGCGTCCCCGGTGGCATGTCGAGGGCCGACAGGCCCTCGGTCAGGGTGATCGAGCAGGCCGAGCCCGGTGGGGTGAGCTGGACGATCCGCACCCCGTCCGCCGGGCGTACGTCGACGTCCTCGACGAAGCCGAGGCGGTCGACGTAGAAGGCCTTGGACCGGTCGAGATCCGTCACGGGCACGGGTACGAGTTCGAGCAGGAGCGCACCGGGGGGTACCGGCGGCGGGGTGGTCTCAGCGTCGGGGAGCATGGACACCACCTTGGCATACCGGCTAGCCGTAAGACCGATGGTGCCGCTGGCAGGCGCGGTGCTTGGGGGCTGGCCCCGCAGACACGAGGGCATTCAATGAGCGATGGTGGTGTTGTAGGTAAATCCGGCTACGACAAGAAAGGGGAAGTGACATGTGCCAGCACCGGCCTCCATGCCCTGCGGCGAGCGCAGACGATCACACGGCGGCACGTGTCGTGTCGTCCCACCCCGAACAGGGATGGTGCCTGCTCTGCAACGGTGTCGTCATCTTCGATGACACCGGCGAGCTGGCCCCCGACGGTCACACCACGGCACCCCACCGAGCTCGGCCCCTGTCCTTCGCTGCCTGACCCCGCAAGCCCCTCGGTCCGCGTATGTGGACCTCCCCAGGGCCCCGGAGGAGCGACCCTACGCACCCCGCGGCCATCCCCGGCAGGACGTGCCGGTTCACGGAGACTTCCCCCATCTGCTCCGTGGACCGGCGGACCGGCCGGGACCTTCGACTGCCGTCCCCATGAGCCCGTGTGGGCCCTTACCGGGACGGCGTCGTCATTTCCGGCGTCGCGGTCTGATCCGCGGGCATGTAGTTGAGGCCGTCCTCCATGACCCCGAAGACCTGGTCGAGCACGTCGGAGAAGCGCCCGGTCCCGGACACGCGTGAGCTCAGGACCTCGAACGCGCTGCGGAACGCGCAGTTGGACAGGCCCGCCGCCACGTGCGGCCGCAGGTCGACGGCCGGGTCCACGCCCATGCGCTCGGCGATGACCCGGGTGATCTCCGCCTGTTTCTTCTGCCCGTGTTCGAGGCTGCGGCCGAAGACCGCCGGGCTGTTCTCCATCATGTGCTGGAGGCAGCCGAAGCGCTCGGGGTCGAAGCCGTACTCGCCGTCCTCGCAGGCGCGCAGCACCGATACCGCCGCGTTGCGGAGCGCGGTCATCACCGGTTCGGACGCCGGACGGGCCGCCAGGGCCTCCAGCATCGTCGTGAACTGCTCCTCCTGGAAGGTGAGGACGACGTCCTCCTTCGACGCGAAGTAACGGAAGAACGTCCGTGACGACACGTCGACCTCGTCGGCGATCTCCTCCACGGTCGTCGCCTCGAAGCCCTTCTCCTGGAAGAGCTGGAATGCCGCGTCGATCAACGCCTCGCGGGTGCGCTGCTTCTTGCGCTCACGTCGACCGCACGTGGGCGTCACACAGCTTGTTTCCACCGTGGTCGCCTCCATGCCAGGAGGGTAACTGACGAAGTTCACTTAGCCAAGGTCACCTTTCACTTTGTGACAGTCGTCATAGTGAGACTTTAGTCGCTTGACGACATGTGTCACGGCATGACACTTTTGTGCCTCATCGAACTTCACGGAGGCAAGTTCATGTCCCAAGCGACACTCGCGCCCCACGCTGAGGCGCGCGACAGGCCGAGTCGTACCGGACACGGCCATCCCTGGCTGACGCTGTTCGCGGTCGCCCTCGGCGTGATGATGGTCGGGCTCGACGCCACCGTCGTCTCCATCGCCAATCCGGCGATCGCGACCGACCTGCACGCGGACCTCACCGGACTGCAGTGGGTCACCAACGGATACCTGCTCTCCCTCGCCGTCACCCTGATCCCCGCGGGAAAGATCGCCGACCGGTTCGGCCGCAAGCGGACCTTCCTGGTGGGAGTCGTCGGATTCGCCGCCGCCTCGTTGCTGGTGGGTCTCTCGGGCGGCATCGGAATGGTGATCTTCTGGCGCGTCGTCCAGGGGTTCGCGGGGGCACTCCTGCAGCCGGCCAGCCTGGCGATCATCCGCAACACGTTCCCCGCCCACCGGCTCAACGCCGCGATCGGCATCTGGGGTGCCACGGTCGGGATCTCCATCGCCGGCGGCCCGATCGTCGGCGGGCTCCTCGTCCAGCACGTCAATTGGGAGTCGGTCTTCTACCTCAACGCACCCCTCGGTCTCATCGCGCTCCTGGTCGGCCTTTGGGTGATCCGCGAGTCGCGTGACGAGGAGGCGCACGGATCCTTCGACCTGTCCGGCGTCGCCCTGCTGTCGGGGTCGCTGTTCGCCCTGGTCTGGGGACTGATCAAGGCCGGTACGTACGGTTTCGGTGACCCTGTGCCGGTGTGGTCCTTCATTGCGTTCGCGGTGCTCCTCGCCGGCTTCGTCGTGCGTGAACTGATGGCCTCACACCCGGTGCTGCCGCTCAGCCTGTTCCGGTCGGTGTCGCTGTCCGCGGCGACCGGCCTGCTGCTGCTCGGCGTCTTCGCGCTGTTCGGCACGATCTTCTTCATCACGCTGTACCTGCAGCAGGTGCACGGGTTGAGCCCGGTCGCCGCGGGCGTGCGGTTGCTCCCGATGACCGGCATCTTCATCGTGTCCTCGCCGCTGGGGGGCGCGCTGACCCAGCGCTTCGGTCCACGTGTGCCGCTGGGGATCGGCATGGTGTTCACCGCCGTGGCGATGTTCGGTCTGTCCCGGATCAGCGTCGACGCGTCGTACAACACCATCTGGCCCTGGTTCGTGCTGATCGGCCTGGCGTTCGGCTTCATCCTGACCGCCGGGACGGAGGCCATCGTCGGCAACGCCCCGGTGCAGCTGGCGGGGGTCGCGGGCGGCCTGCAGCAGACCGCGTTCCAGGTCGGCGGCGTGCTCGGCACGTCGGTCCTCGGCACCATCCTGTCGACTCGTGTGGGCAACGTCCTCGTGGACCGGCTCTCCGGAGCGGGCGTTCCCGGACCGGCCGCGCACGGGCTCGCGGGCGCCAAGTCCTACGTCGCCCAGGGCGTCGCACCGGTGCCGCCGGGCACTCCCGGACCCGTCGCGACCGCGATCACGAACGGCAGCCACCTGGCCTTCATGGACGGTTTCCAGACCGCCATGTCGGTCGCCGCGGTCGTGGCTCTGGCCGCCGCCGTCGTCGCGGTGTTCGTACGGCGTGGCGAGTCCTCCGTCGAGGGTTCCGCCGCCATCTGATCGACGACAGGTGCGGGCGGACTCCCTCCGCCCGCACCCTTTTCACACGAACGGGGAGTACGTGATGGACACGGGGATCGAAGCGGCCGGGACTCCGCTGCCGGAAAGCGGCTGGGAGCTGCGGGTGGGCCGGGGGAGCGGGGACCGCCCCGCCCTGGAAGTGCACACGGGTGACGGGCTGATCGACGTCGCGGTGGCGGGCGGGCCGGGGGCCGTGCTCGTACGCGGTGCCGTGCGCGGCCGCCAGTTCTCGGTGGCGTGGGGACAGCTTCCGCCCGGGGGCGAGGTGCTCGTGGAGTTCCGTGCCGGGGGCTCGTCGCGTACGGTGCCGGCGCTGACGGTCGCGGGTGCGTTCTGGGCGGCCGAGGTGCCGGGAAAGTTCCGCGAGGTCATCGTCACGACGGCCGTGGACCGCGGGGCGTACCGCCTGCATCGGTTCCGCGAGCGGCGAGGTGGCCGCAGAGTGACAGCGGCCTGACTCTGCCCGGGTTGTCAGAAAATGCTCAGCCAAGCACCCTAGGCTGCCCAGGTGCCCTCGATCCTCAGGCGTTTCCCCGTACCCATTCTTTTCATCATGGCGTTGTGCGTCGTCTCTTCGGTGTACGCGTACGGGCTCGAACCGTCTGACCAGCGATCATTCGTGGCCTCGACCGCCACGAACCTGGTGAACCTGAGATCCGACCCGCTCGGCACGCTCATCGCCTCCGCCTTCGTGTCCGAGGCGGCGCCGTGGATCTGGGTGGGCTTCGCGATCGTCGGCCTGTTCCCGCTGGCACACCGTTTCGGCAACCTGCGGGCCCTGCTGCTCGTCGGTGCCGCCCAGATCATCGGCACGCTGCTCAGCGAGGGCCTGCTGGCCTGGCGCATCTCGACCGGCGCGGTCCCGGGTTCGCTGCGCTTCCTCGACGACGTGGGGCCCTCCTACGTCATCGCGTCCGCGCTCATCGCGACCATCCTGTACGGCGCCGAGCCCGCCGTCCGCACGGCCCGGCACGGACACTGGTTGTTCGACCGGATCCCGAGCCTCTGGTGGCGTGTCGGGGCGTTTGTGGGCCTCGCGTTCCTGGCCCCGCATCTGTTCGGCGGCCTGAACCACCTGGACGTCGCGGCCGTCGGTCACACGGTCGCCCTGATCACCGGTGCCGGGGCGGGCCTCATCCTGGTGCGCCTCGAGCCCCGCGCCGACGAGCCCGCAGTGACATCGCCGCAAGCAGCGAAAGCTCCATGACCAGCCCGAAGACCAGTATCCGGGCGATGGCCTGATCAAGGAACGTGCCGGTCGTGACCAGCGTGATGGTGTCGCCGGAGCCGGACAGCCACCAGTCACGCCGCAGCGACACGCAGGCCAGAGCGACGCCGGCCGCGAACAGCGCCAACGCCGCGGCGAGGTGGACCCCGCGCCGTACGCCGTGCGGCGAGGGCAGCTGGTAGAGCCAGATCGGTGCCGACACGACCAGCCCGAAGACGAACGCGAGCTTCAGGTGTGACGAGAACGGCCCGGTGGCGCTCTGTCTCACGCATTCCGCGGCGCAGCCGCCGGGCGGTGGCGGGCTCAGGAAGTCCCAGACCGCGCCGGCGACCAGCCAGCCGATCGCCGTACCGGCCGCGACGGCGAGCAGGCCCCAGAGAAGCCGGTACGACCGGACAGGCGTGCCGGGGCCCGTCGGTGACGTCATTCGTGCCTCCTGAACGGTCGCTTGGCGCCGCACGGTAGGCGAGGCACGGGCAGGGCGGGGTTCATTACGACGTTCTTTGAACCGTCCGGGCCTTCCCGCGGCTGGACCGCCTCACTCCGGCAGGTCGCTCGGTTCGCCTTCGGGCCCCGGTGGCATGACCACGTGGGCGATGACCTTGACCGCGTCCACGATCTGCGCGGCGGGGCAGATCGGCTCGTCCCAGCTCCACCACCAGTAGAGCGACTCCTGGTGGTCCGGCATGCAGCGGATGATCTCCGTGAGCCGCGCGCCGGTGCCGGGAGAGCTGACGCGTACGCGGGTCGGGGCGAGGGCCACGGCCTCCAGTCCGGCCGCCTGGCAGCCGTCGGTCAGCTGTGCGACGAGGTCGTCGACGTCCTGGATGGGGGTTGTCATCGACGCGGCTCCGTCCCTTTTCGCGTTGCGTTGTTACGCCTCTCATGCTGACCTCGTCGAGTTACGATTGGAAGCCTTTACAAAGATCGCCACACGCTATTGATGGGCGCACTTTTACCGTTGAAACTCACCGGCGCTTGCTGAGCCGAGCTGAATATGGACATGGGGGACTAGCATGGCAAATCGGGTCGATCCAGCCATGGCGACGTTCGGCAAGGCGGTCCGGGCATTCCGAATGGCGAAGGGATTCACGCAGGACCAACTGGCCCAGACGATCAACTACTCGAAAGCATGGCTGAGCAACGTCGAGACCGGTCAGCTGCGTCCGTTGCGGAAGGTCATCTGCGAATTCGAGGCGGCTTTGGGAGTGACGGACCAGGCTCTGCTGGAGCTCTATGACGAATTATCAAAAGAGACCGTTCCCGGATGGGCGAGGGACTGGTGGGACGAGGAGGCCAGGGCGTCGAGCCTGCGCGCCTTCGAGGATTCGCTCATCTACGGGCTGCTCCAGACCGAGGACTACGCCAGGGCCGTCTTCCGGGGCGACGAGGAGGCCCTCCAGCACCGAATGGCCAGGCAGGCGAGGGTTTTGGCCGGCAATCCGCCCACCGTGCGCTGTGTCCTGGACGAGATGGCGCTATATCGGGAGATAGGCGGCCGTGAAGTGATGCGGGCCCAGCTTGAGCACCTGGTCACCACCGCGACTTCGATCGCCACGATCCAGATCGTTCCCGCCTCGGCGAACCCCCATCGGCTGGGAGCGTTCACGATCGCATCGGTGGATGGCGGCGACGTGGCCTATGTGGAGAATGCCGTTCGGGGTGTCGTCACCAATGACAGAAAAGATCTGTTGCACCTTAATGATATATGGGAGTCGATCCGCTCGCAAGCCCTTCCCGTCGGAATGTCGATAGACTTCATCGCCAGGACGGTAGAAGAGAGATGGATATGAGCGAGCCCGACTGGCGAAAGGCCAGTAGAAGCGGAGAAAATCAAGGTAACTGCGTTGAGGTCGCGGTTACCGAAATCGAGCAATCCCCAATCGGCTGATGGCCGTCGTCGTGGCTCGGGCCTCGTCTTTTACGGCCGCGCATGCGCGATTGCTTGATCGGCGATGGCTCGAGCCGGTCACCGGGGCGGGGGGATCACCTGACGTGCGCTCGGCTCTTTCGGCTCACCGAAACGAGGATGGCGGCTTCGGCTTCGACCGGGGACTGGAGCCGGACCTTCGGTCGCCGGAGAGCCGGCCTGCCGGGGCGCCGCACGCTTTCGAAATGCTGGCCGGGACCGGCCCCGCGATCGGCCGTGAGATCGGCTCGGAGGCCGGCTCCGCGATCAGCTGTGGGATTCGCCGTGAGCTCGGCTCCGAGGCCGGCGCGGTCGGGGTGGCCGGCTTCGCCTCCGGGGCCGGCGCGTCCGAACGGCGTGGGTACGCCGCCGTGGCCGGGACGCCGCGGGCGCATCAGAAGACGCCCTGACCCGGAGCGAGAATTCCGGCCGGGTCGTACGCGCGTTTCGCCGCGGCCAGGCGCGGCCACCACGGGCCGAAGTGACGGCGCCAGTCCGCGTGGGTCGTGGGAATGGTGCCGACCGGATACTGCGTGCCACCCGCGGCCTGGACCCGCCGGTAGAGTGCGCGGTTGGCCTCGACCATCACGGCCGGGTCGGCGGCGCCGGGCGAGGCGGTCCTGAGCAGCGTGAGCAGGAACACCAGTTCCTCGCCGGGCACCCGCAGCAGGGGAGCGCGCAGCCGCCGGCGCGGTATCGGATAGAGCAGGACCACGCCGCTGAGCCCGATGTCGGCCGGTCTCAGCTCCTCGATGACCGACGCGACGAGAGAGTCGGTGCCGGTGCCGGGCAGGAAGACGTTCAGCCAGGGGTGCGGGCGCGCCCACTCGCCGATCGACTTCAGGAACTCCACCGAGGCGGCGAGCCGGTTGAGGAAGTCGAAGTAGGTCAGGTCCTCGGCCTGCTCACTGCCACGCGTGTACGACAGGTCGCCGAGCAGCCCCGCGTCGTCCGCCGGCGTCCCGTCGAAGGCCGCCGCCTCCAGAAGGTAGAGCCGGTGGCCGGACCCGCCGGGCGCGGCCTGGACCTGCCCCTCGACGTAGTCGAACCTCTCCTCGCGGACGACCCGGCGCTGGTCGGCCGTCAACGCGGTGGGGCTCGGATAGAACAGCTGGTAGCGCCGTGCCGAGGTGGGGGCGGGCAGCAGCCGTACGGTGGCGCTGGTGATGATCGCGCACTGGCCCAGGCCGGCGAGTACGGCGTGGAAGAGGTCCGCGTGCCGTGCCGGTGAGCAGACCGTACGCTCGCCGGTTCCGGTGACCACCTCCAGCTCGATGACGTTGTCGACCTGCGCGCCGTGCCGGTGGCTGGTGCCGCCGAGGCCCCCGGCGGACAGGGTGCCGCCGATCGAGAGCTCGAGGTAGTCGGTCAGCACGGGCGGCGTGAGTCCCGCGGGCAGCGTCGCGCGCAGGAGGTCGCTCCACAGTGCCCCCGCCTGGACCACGGCGTACCCGTCGCGTACGTCGATCCCGTGAAGTGTCCCCATGTCGACCACGAGCCCGCCCGCCACCTGCGCCTGCCCGCCGGTGGCGTGCCCCTGCCCGCGCGCGGCGACCGGGACGCGGTGCTCGCGGCAGTACCCCACCATGACGGCGACGTCGTTCACCGACCCGGGCTCGAGTACGGCGAGCGGGCGATGACGCACGAGATGCCCGAAGTCGTCGGCGGCCGCGGCGCGTGCCGCGTCGTCGAGGCGTACCCGCCCCTCCAGCCACGGCAGGTCGTGCGGCACCTCACTCGCGGACGCCTCGGTGAGCCAGTTCCCGGTCATCGGGTCGAACCCGGTCACCAGTGCGCCGGCGCCGATACCGGCGACGACCGTCCATCGCGTCAGCCGATCGTCCATCCTCGTGACTCCTGCTGGTTGTGATCAGTCGTGTACGTTCCGATACGTCGGATCCCGACCGTTCTTAACATGGGCGACCGCCGTCCGCCGAGGACCCCGGCCGGGACCGGCCGTGCCGTCGAACAGGTACATCATGAGCCGGGGCGGTCTTGGCCGGAAGTACAAGGGTCAGCCGCAGGTGGCGGGCGCGACGACCGGACCGGCCGCGACCATCATGGTGGCGTGCGGGGTGACGCGGTGGAACGCCGACTCCGCGCCGGAGAGCGACACGACCCTGGCCGAGATGATCCGTACGAACGAGCTCCGGGCCCGCGGCATCCGGCGCTTACCGCGCAACGGGAGCAGCGACCGCGCCGACGGCGGCACGACCAGGGTGCGCACGGCGCGGCCCAGGGAACCTCAGCGGGGTCCGTGTCCAGAGAACGGCAGGCGCAGGTCCTCGACGTTGCCCGTACGACTCCGCCGACGGGTCAGGGGGTGCTGGGGTCCGGGGACGGAGAGTCGCTGCCCGAGTCGGTCGGGGAGTCGCTCGGCGTGGGTGTCGGCGTCGGGGTCGTCGTCGGCGGATCGCTCGGCGGCGGGTCACTGGGCGGAGGATCACTCGGAGGCGGGTCGCTCGGGGGCGGCGTCGGATGCGACGGGCCCGAGCCGTCCGCCGGCGGGGGCGCCGGCTGGTCCGGTGCGGTCGTCCCCGGAGGTGCGGTGGTCGTGGGGTCGGGCGCGGCCTGGGACTTCGTCGGCGTGGGCGTCGGCGACGTGCCGGGCTTGGAGGTCGCTCCCTGCGGCGGGATGCCGTCGCCCACCGGAGGAGCGGGCTGAGCCGAACGGCTCGCCGACGCCCCCCGGTGCAGGAACAGGCTGGACCCGTCCATGTTCGAGGCGCCGTCGTGGTTGTGCGGGCTCGGCCACAGGGCCAGCACGCTCGTCGCCGCCGCGACACACGCGGCCAGCCCGGCGACCTCGACCAGGCCGTCGCGCCTCCGGCTGAGGAAGGGTTCCTTCTTCGGCCGCGCGTGACCGCCGTGGACACCGCCGTCACGTGATGTACGCCGCGGCTCGAACACCGAGGACACCGACGCCACCGAGGCGTCCGTGTCGACCTGACGCATCGGGCCCGTCGGCTCGTCCGCGATGTCGACCTTGGCGAAGGGATGGGTCGGGTCCTCCGCGGTCCCGAACAGGCCGTCCAGCGGGATCGGCATTCCGTCCTGGTCGAACAGCAGGGCGCCGTCGGCCGCGCGTTCGGCCGCCGCGCACGAGAACAGCACCCTCTCGCGCTGCCTCGGGGGCGCCTCGTACCCGCGCATCACCAGCCGGTGCAGGTTGCCGCCGCTCAGGGCGGCGAGCATGGCCTCGTCGTTCACCGGTCGGGCGCCGAGTACGGAGGCCGCCGCCTGTTCGAGCCGTCGCTCCGACACTCGCAGGAGCATCTCTGCGGTGTCCGCCGCCACGCCGATGACGCGGGCGATCTCGTCGGGCTTCAGGGCGGTGGACAGGGCCAGCACCTCACGGTGCTCGGGGCGAAGGCGTGCCAGGGCGCGTCGCAGCGGGTCCACCGACGGCGGCATCGTGGGCTTGCGCACCAGCGCGCCGCGGCGGACGCATTCGGCGCGGGCCAGCGCGTACAGCCACACGGGCAGCGCGTCGTCGTCCGGTGCCGTACCCGGATGCCGGGCGACCGCGATGAAGGCGTCGCGTACGGCATCCGCCGCCTCGTCGCCGACCATGATGTGGCAGTAGGCGTACAGCCGTTCGGCGTGCTCGTCGTAGAGCACACCGAAGGCGTCCGGAGCACCTGCCCGCAGGGCTTCGGTAAGAGACACCATTCCTCCGTCCCGCCCATCACTTGGTCACCACATGATTCACGCATAACGCTAGGAATCTGGATATTAGCGGCCGTGCCGGTCAAACGACAGCATTGAGGGTCCCCAATCCCTCGGCAGGGGTCACGACGACAGATGGATCCGGCACGGGCCGGCGCGTGGTCACAGCGGCAGCGTGTACGGCCGGCACCGGGTCCAGGTGACGCGCACCCGTTCCTCCGTACCGCTGGACCACCGGGAGGAAGACGGCTGCCGGCGGGGGACGGTCAGGCGACGGCGTTGAGGGGGCGCAGTTCGTCGGCGTAGCTCACCGAGACGCGCCGCATCACGCCGCCCTCGTCGATCGAATACTGGCCCAGGCGCCATAGCGGCGGTGAGTAGGCGTGGATGGAGACGCTCTGGTCGGCGGCTCCGACCAGGCGGTGGATGTGCTCCGGTCCGAAGGCGAAGGACACGCCCTCCTCGACCGCCACCTCGACGTGGGCGCCGCCGATCCGGGGGTTGTACTCCTTCAGGCTGCCGTCCACGACCGCGACCGCGCCGGAGGAGATGTCGTGGTCGTGCCAGCCGGTGTCGTTCTCCGGCGTCCAGCAGAGCAGCCAGACGTCGACGTACTCGTCACGGTGCAGCGACACGTAGTGCCGCTGACCGTCCGGGAAGGCCACGTGCTCGCGCCAAGACTCGGTGTCCTGTGCCAGACCGTCCACGAGCTCGCGGAGCTCGCGCTTGTCGAGACACCGTGCGGGCAGTGACTCGAAGGACATTGGATCACTCCTCTCCGTTCAGCAGTCGCTCCGGGTTGGCTACCCGGATGGCATGCTCGGCGGCCTCTCCGAGGCCGAGGTCGCCGGGCGGTGGTGCGTACGGCCGGTCAGAGCCGCACACGATCGTGTCGATGCCGAGCGCCCGTATCGTCGCGTCGATGGCGCGCGGCCCGTAGGACGAGGTCTCGACGAAGGCGTCGCGGTCGACCTCGCCGCGACCCCCGCCGCGTACGGCGAGGCGCTCGCCGTGCAGCGGAGCCAGGCCGGCGAGCAGCGCGAAGCACACCCGCAGCCGCGGATGACTCGCACGCCCGAACGCGCGGAACGCGAACCACGCCGCGTGCATCTGCTGGACGTACGGGACGAGAGCGGGCCACCAGGAGGGTCCGGAGGCGTCCGGAGCGGGCCCGGGATGGACGAACAGCGGCAGCCCGCGTTCCTCCAGCAGCGACAGCAGCGGCTCACAGCGTTCGTAGCCGGCCGCGTCGACAAGCGCGTTCGCGGGAAGTTGCAGGCCCGTGAAGCCGCGGTCCAGCCACCGGGCGAGGCCGGGCGCGTCGATCTCGGCGACGCAGGCGGCCGCCCACGCCCCGAACGGGGCCGGCAGCGCGAGAGCGTCCTCGTGGTAGGCATCCAGCAACGGGGTACTGTCAGGCGGGGCGAGCCACTCGATTCCGAGTGGCGAGGACAGAGAAGTCAGGACGCGGTCGAAACCGTCCGTGGCGGCGAGCGCCGAACGCGCCGCCAAATCGTGGTCGGCGGGATCGACGTCGTACGGCGCCTCGCCGTCGAGATGCAGAGTCCAGCCGTCGAGCCGGGGCACCAACGTCCGCCCGCGCAGAGCGTCGATGAAGGCCGGGCCCCACACGTGTTGGTGTACGTCGGTCGCCACGGCGCTCCCGTCTCGTCAGGCGTCTGGTCAGGCTCTGGTGAACCGGTTTACTGAACCGTATCACTGTACCGCTTAAGTAAACCGATTCACCAGCTCAGGCGGCTGAAGAGTTCACCGACGCGTTACCAGCGAAAAGTGAGCTTTCGGATTATTGATCCGGTTCAGTAGGGAATGACCATCGATCGTGAGTGAACGGAGGTACCCATGACCCGTCTGACCTTGGACGACGTGTACGAACACATCAGCGGTGTCTGTTTCAAGACCGGGCCACCTGGGCAGGTGGGCGCGGAGACCGAGTGGTTCGTCGTCGACCGGCGCGAACCCGAACGGCACGTGCCGATCACCCTGTTGCGTACGGCCATGGAGGCCGCGGGCCCACCGCCCGCCGGCAGCCGGATCACGTACGAACCGGGAGGTCAGCTCGAGCTCAGCTCGCAACCGCAACGGGGTGTCACGGCGGCGCACGCCGCTCTCGCGGCGGACATCGCCCACGTGGGGGGACGGCTGGCCCAGGAGGGGCTGGCACTGCTGGGGCGGGGTACGGATCCCCGCGACGTGCGCGCGCCCTTCCAGCTCGACGAGGGCCGTTATCGCTGCATGCGCGCCTACTTCGGCGAACCGGGGCTGGCCATGATGTGCGCGACGGCCTCGCTGCAGGTCTGCCTCGACATCGGGGCCGACGAGAAGGACGCGGCGCGGCGCTGGCAGCTCGCGCACGCCCTGGGGCCGATGCTGGTGGCGGCGTTCGCCAACTCGCCGGGGGGCGGCCACCGCTCCTCCCGCCAGGTGGTCTGGGAGGCGCTCGACCGCGGCCGTACCGGGCCGGTCGTGGGGGATGACCCGGTGACGGCGTGGGCGGAGTACGCCCTCGACGCGCGGGTCATGCTGCTGCGGGACGGCTGGGTGCCCGACCCCGGCATGACCTTCCGCGAGTGGATCACCGACGGACGGCCGGACGTCACCGACCTCGCCTACCACCTGACCACGCTGTTCCCGCCGGTACGCCCCCAGGGCTGGCTGGAGCTGCGGATGATCGACGCGTTGCCGGAGCCCTACTGGCCCGTGCCGATCGCGGTGGTCGCGGCGCTGATCGAGGATCCGATGGCCGCCGACATCGCCGCCGAGGCGACCGAACCCGCGGCGGACCGCTGGTGGCAGGCCGCACGCCTCGGCCTCACCGACCCCGTACTGGGGCGCGCCGCACGCCGCTGCTTCGAGGCCGCGCGCGACGCGCTGCCAAGGCTCGGAGCGTCGGCACTCGTCCCCCTCGTCGACGACTACACAGAACGCTTCGTGGCACGCGGCCGCTGCCCCGCCGACGGAGCCGATGAAACCCCCCTGGGCACGACCTCCGGGGGCTCCGGCGCGCGGGTGCCCGCCGGCAAGGAGGAACTATGGATGTGAAGGAACGGATCGTCGCGGAGCTGGTCGCGGCGCGCGACCGCAGCTTCGGGCTGACGGTGGGGGCGCTGGAGGACCCCGAGCTGACCTCGCAGGTCTCCCCGTTGATGTCGCCGCTCGTCTGGGACCTGGCCCACATCGGCAACTACGAGGAGCAGTGGCTGCTGCGCGCGGCGGCCGGAGCCGAGGCCGTACGCCCCGACATCGACGACATCTACGACGCCTTCGAGCATCCCCGTGCCGAACGCCCGTCGCTGCCGCTGCTCACGCCCAAGGAGAGCCGCGCGTACGTCACCACGGTGCGCGACAGGGTGATCGACTCCCTGGAGAAGGTGCCGCTCGTCGGCGCCCTCGCCGGGGACGGCTTCGTCTACCACATGGTCATCCAGCACGAGCACATGCACGACGAGACCATGCTGGCCACCCACCAGCTGCGCAAGGGCGCCCCGGCGCTGCTCGACCCGCCCGGACAGGAACCCGGCACGGGTGAGGCGGTCGGCGCGGAGGTGCTCGTCCCCGGCGGTCCCTTCCTCATGGGGACCTCGGACGACCCGTGGGCGTACGACAACGAACGGCCCGGCCACCTGGTCGACGTGCCGTCCTACTACATCGACACGACACCGGTCGGCAACGCCGCCTACGCCGCGTTCGTCGAGGCGGGCGGATACCAGGACCCGCGCTGGTGGCAGCCGAAGGGATGGGAGTGGAGGTCCACCTCAGGCAAGGAGGCCCCGGCGTTCTGGTTCCGCGAGGGCGGCCAGTGGATGCGGCGACGGCTCGGCCGGGTCGAACCCGTGCCCATGAACGAGCCCGTACAGCACGTCTGCTGGTACGAGGCGGACGCCTACGCCCGGTGGGCGGGACGGCGGCTGCCGACCGAGGCGGAGTGGGAGAAGGCCGCGAGCTGGGATCCCGTGGCGGGCCGCAAGCGCCGTCTGCCCTGGGGCGACTCGGGCGAGGCCGACGCGCACGCCAACCTCGGGCAGCGCCGGCTCCACCCCTCACCGCTGGGCTCCTACCCGGAGGGCGCGTCGGCCTACGGCGTACGGCAGCTGGTCGGGGACGTGTGGGAGTGGACCTCGACGAGCTTCCACGGCTACCCCGGCTTCCGATCCTTCCCCTACAAGGAGTACTCCGAGGTGTTCTTCGGCGATGACTACAAGGTGCTGAAGGGCGGGTCCTGGGCGACGCACCCCCTGTCCGGCCGGCCCACCTTCCGCAACTGGGACTACCCGATCCGCCGGCAGATCTTCTCCGGCTTCCGTTGCGCGAGGGATGCCTGATGTGCCGTCACCTGGGCTACCTCGGCGGCACGCGGAGCCTGCACGAGCTGCTGTACGCGCCGGAGCACTCGCTGGAGACGCAGGCGTACGCACCGCGCATGTCGCGCGCCTGCATCCTGAACGCGGACGGGTTCGGCGCGGGCTGGTACGACCCCGCCCGCGACGCCCCCGTGCGCTACCGGCGCACCCAGCCGATGTGGACCGACCTGTCCTTCGCCGACGTCGCCGACGTGGTGCGCACGCGATGCGCGGTCGCGGCGGTCCGGTCGGCGACCGTCGGCTTTCCCGTCGACGAGTCGTGCGCCCAGCCGTTCACGGACGGGACGCGGCTGTTCAGCCACAACGGAGTGATCCAGGGGTTCGGCGGGGTGGAGGCGAAGCTGCGCGAGCTGGCCGGCGACCTCGCCCCGGTGCCGGACGCGCGTGCGCCGGTGGACTCGGCCCTGCTGTTCGCGCTGGCCGCCGCCCCGTGGCGCGCCGGCCGGTCGCTGGCCGAGGGCCTGGTTCACGCCGTGCGCACCGTCACCCCGCTGGCCGGCGGCCGCTACAACCTGCTGGCCGCCGACGGTACGCAGCTGGCGGCCACGACCTGGGGGGACACGCTCTTCGTCCGCGACCTCGGGGGCTCGGACGTCGTGCTCGCCTCCGAGCCGTACGACGACGAACCCGGATGGGAGGAGGTGCCCGACCGATCACTCGTGACCGCCGGTCCGGGGGGCGTCGACATCAGCCCACTCTGATCCGCTCACCTCGGCCGAAACTCGATGAGGAGATCCTCAGTGCCGACCACCAAGAGCTTTCTCACGCCTGACGACCTCGGCAAGTCGCTCCGGCAGGACGTCGCCGACGGGCTGACCGCCTTCCCGAAGACGCTGCCGCCGAAATGGTTCTACGACGAGCGCGGGAGTGAGCTGTTCGAGGAGATCACCAGGCTGGAGGAGTACTACCCGACACGTCGCGAGCGCGCCATCCTCACCGAACGCGCGGCCGAGATCGCCTCGGTGACCGGAGCGCGCACGCTGCTCGAGCTCGGCGCCGGGTCGGGGGAGAAGACACGGCTCCTGCTCGACGCGCTCGGCGGGACGCTGGGGACGTACGTCCCGGTGGACGTCAGCGGCGACTTCCTCGCCACGGCGGCGGAGCAGATCGCGACAGAGTATCCGGCACTTTCGATCCAGCCGATCGTCGCCGACTACGAACGCCACCTGGACCAGCTGCCGGCGGGCGAGCGTCGCCTGATCGCCTTCCTCGGCGGCACGATCGGCAACATGGAGCCGGACGAGCGCGTGTCCTTCCTCGGCGGGCTGCGCGCCACCATGGCCGAGGACGACGCGCTGCTCATCGGCGCCGACCTGGTCAAGGCGCCGCAGCGGCTCGTACGCGCGTACGACGACGCGCGCGGCGTGACCGCGGAGTTCAACCGCAACGTGCTGCACGTGATCAACCGTGAGCTCGGCGCCGACTTCGCCGTCTCGCGGTTCTCCCACGTCGCGGTGTGGGACGGCACGGAAGAGCGGATCGAGATGCGGCTGCGCTCGACGCAGGCCCAGACCGTACGCGTCGCGGCCCTTGACCTGGTCGTGGAGTTCGCGGCGGGGGAGGAGATGCGCACCGAGATCTCGGCGAAGTTCCGCCGCGAACGCTTCGAGGCTTCGATGGAGGCGGCGGGCCTCCGGGTTGACCAGTGGTGGACTGACAAGGATCAAGACTTCGTCCTCAGTCTTGTCCGGCCTGCTCTATAGGGTTGGGGCGTGACGCAGCAGCGAAAGCGCGCGACGATCCGCGAGGTGGCGAAGGCGACGGGGCTCTCGCCCGCCGCCGTCTCATACGCGCTGCGTGGCATCCAGACCTCAGAAGAGACGCAGGAGCGGGTCCGCAAGGCCGCCGAGGAGCTGGGCTATGAGGCCCATCCGATCGCCCGCGCGCTGGCCAGCGGGCGCAGCGGCATGGTGGGCCTGCTCTGCGGCTCTCTCGAGGACCTGTGGCAGCAGTCCCTGGCGGTGGGCATCGGCCGCGCGCTGTTCGCCCGCGACCGCTTCGCCATCATCCTGGACGCGGCGGGCGACCCTGAGCGCGAGCTGATGCTCGCCCGCCAACTGCGCGACCAGCGGGTCGACGGGCTCATCGTGCAGCCGGTCGACCCGTCCGCCGCCCTGTGGGCCGACCTCGCCGAGAGCCTGCCGATCGTCTCGATCGGAGACTCACTGCCCGGCGGCCACGCCTACGGCGAGGTGGTCTTCGACAACCGTGCGGGCGTCACCCTGGCGCTGGAGCATCTGTACAACCTGGGCCACCGGCACATCGCCGTGCTCACCCCGACGGTGGCCCGCACTCCCGACCGTCCGGCCGACATCCACGTCAACGCCGAAGCCGAACGGCTGGGCGTCAAGGTCGACGTGGTCACCTCTCCCCAGGCGCTCGGCGCCGCCACCGACGTCGCACTCGACGTCCTGGGCAACTCCCCGCGGCCGACCGCGCTCTTCTGCTTCTCCGACTCCATCGGTTACGGCGTCTACGCCGCCACTCGCGAGCTGGGCCTGGCCGTCCCGGAGGACGTCTCGGTCGCCGGCTTCGACAACCACCCGATGTCCGGCCTGCTCACGCCCCCGCTGACCAGCGTCGACTGGGACATCGAGGGCATCGTCCACTCCGCGGTCCGCGTCATGATCGGCGCGATCGACGGCAAGCCCCGCAGGCGGCGCATCGTCTGCGAGCCCAGCCTCCTCCAGCGCGAGTCCACCGGCCGGGCCCGCGGCGTCGATCCCGAGGTCAACTGAGCGGCGCCGCGTCCGGCGATCCCTTCGCCGGGTTCATTCCTGCCGTCCGCCGCCTTGTCTTCGCCGAAAAGATCGCTTGATAAGCTCCCCCGCGCCATCGTCGCCGTGAGCCGGAGGCCGACATGCCGTTTCTCGGAGTCTGCGTGCTCGCCTTCGCCGGCCTGCTGATTTTCGGCACCGTCAGTGACGTGGTCAGGTCGTCGCAGGTGCGCCGCCGTGGAGCCGCCGCCACCGCGGAGGTGATCGGGATCAACCCCCGCACCGGCCTGGCGAACTACAGCCGCTCCCGCGTCGTCCGCTTCACCACCGCCCAGAACAGGGAAGTGACCGTGGCAATGCCCAGGGGGCGGCTCCGCGACGTTCCTGTCGGCGGCCGGACGGGGATTCGGTACCTGCCGGAAAAGCCGGAGGTAGTCCGGTCGCCGGGCGGCGGCGCCCGATTCGCTTCGAGCCTCTTCGGGGTCGCCGTGTGCGTTGCCCTCGGCGTGAGCCTGCTCATTTCCTGAATTCCTGTGTTCGACGAGGCCCGCTCGGGGCAGGCAAGCGGTTCACCGAAGTGCTGTGCTGAGGCCGGATCTAGTCGCAGAACGAGAGCGGTTGGGAGATCGAGATGACGATGGGGAACCTGCCCGAGGTCGTGTCGCGCGAGGAGTGGCTCGCCGCCCGCAAGGAACTGCTGGAGAAGGAGAAGGAACTGACCCGGGCCCGTACCCGGGTCAACGCCGACCGCCGTCGCCTGCCGATGGTCCGCATGGACAAGCCGTACACGTTCGAGGGCCCGGACGGGACGGTGAGCCTGCCCGACCTGTTCGAGGGCCGGCCGCAGCTGGTGATGCACCACTTCATGTTCGCCCCGGACTGGGACCAGGGCTGCCCGAGCTGCTCCTCCGCCGCCGACGGGATCGGCAGACTGCGGCAGCTCCACGTGCGCAACACCACGCTCGTCGCGGTGTCACGGGCTCCGTACGAGAAGATCGCCGCGTTCCGCGAGCGGATGGGCTGGACGTTCCCCTGGTACTCCTCCTACGGCAGCGACTTCAACTACGACTTCCACGCCACCCTCGACGACCGGGTCGCGCCGGTGCTGCTCCACTTCCGCACCGAGGCCGAACTCGCCGAGGTCGGGACACCGTGGACGGGAGGCCCGTGGACGGAGAGCATGCGCGGGGAGGAGCTCCCGGGCATCAGCGCCTTCCTGCGGGTCGGCGATGAGGTCTTCCACACCTACTCCACGTACGGCCGCGGCATCGAGGAGTTCCACAACGGTTATGAGTACCTCGACCTCACCGCCCTCGGCCGCCAGGAGGAGTGGGAGGAACCGAAGGGCCGCGCGACCCCACTGGGCCTGAACGTCGGCGGCCCGGCGATGCGCCTGCCCGACGAGTACGACACCTGATCTGTCGCCGTACCCGACCGCCCAGCGAATCCGACCGGGATGGCCGCGGCGCCATTGGGCCTGTCTCGAAGTCCTTGGTCTGAGTCCCGCGGGTCTTGGGGGTTGCGGGTCTTGGAGCCCGCGGGTCTTGGGGCCCGCCCGTCTGGGGCCCGCCCGTCTGGGGCCCGCCCGTCTGGGGCCCGCCCGTCTGGGGCCCGCCCGTCTGGGGCCCACCCACCTGGAGCCCACCCGCCCGGGGGTGCCATCCCACTCTCATTGTCCAGCCAGAACAGCAGCGGGCGGAAGTAGAGCGGGGTTCTGTGGATAACCCCGGGCGGCGCAACCCAGGCGCCACCCAGGCGCCACCCAGGCGGCGCTGCACGGCAACCAGCATGGCTTTGAGACAGACCCTAATAAACGCCGTACGGGGCGAGGCGGGGGAGGAGGTCGGCGGCGGAGCTGATGTCGCCGTCCAGTGCCCGGTCCTCGACGGCGGAGTCCAGTGCGTCCGCGCTGCGGGCGAACACCTCGCCCAGCCGTCCCGACGGCTCGCGGCCCTGCATGCGCAGGGCGCGTACCGCGGCGATGAGTTCGCACGCGAGCACGATGCGGTACGCCGTGACCGCCTCCGTCGTGGCGCGTGCCGACTGTGTGGAGAAACCCGCGTGCTCCTCCACGCCACGGGACAGCACGGCGCTGCCGAGCGCGGACGGCGTGGCCAGCCGGCGGATGTCGGCGATGGCCGAGTGGGCGACGTACTCCAGGATCATGATGCCCGAGCCCGGCTCGCCCGGCGCCGCCTGGAAGGGCTGCAGGCCGGTGAACGTCGGCTCGACCAGCGTGCCCAGGCGCGCCGCCGACAGCGCCGCGGTCTGGAACATCGCCGCGCGGACCGCGTCCAGCCCCAGGCCCACGTACGCGGTGTGGAAGTTGCCGTTGTGCCAGACCGTACGGTTCGCCACGTCCACGAGGGGGTTCTCCGACGAGGCGTTGATCTCCCGGGTCACGACCGTCTCGGCGTTCTCCACGGCGTCCACGGCCGGCCCGTGCACCTGGGGGAAGGCGCGGTAGCCGTACGGGTCCTGGATGCGCGCGGGCTTGAGCTCCTCCCCTTCGAGCAGTCCGCGCATGGCGTCCGCGACGCGGCGCCGCCCCGGGTGCGGGCACCCGGCGTGCACCGGCGCGGCGTACGCCTCCGCGGAGCCCTGTACGGCCAGCAGCGACAGGCCGGTCACCGGGATCGACACGCGCAGGAGTTCGAGGACGTCACGGCAGGCCAGCGCCGACTCGCCCAGTGTCGCCGCGTTGGAGCTGATGAACGCGAGCGCGTCGGCCGGCCGCAGGGGAAAGTGCGCGCCGACCACGTTGCCCTGCCACGGGCGCTCGCCGATCAGGCACAGCGCGGTCGAGGCGAGGGCGGTCAGGTCTCCGGTGCCGATGGCGCCGTACGCTGGAATCGGAGGGATCAGCCATCGGTTGATCACGTCCGCGAGGGCGCCGAGCACGTCGGGGTCGACGCCGGAGCCGCCCGCGGCGATCTGGTTGAGGCGCACGATGAGCATCGCCCGTACGGTCTCGGCCGACATGAGGGGTCCCGCCCCGCCGGAGTGACTGCGGAGTACCCGCAGGCCGTGCGCGGCATCGTCCTCGATCAGGACGTTCCGGTTGGCGCCGACACCGGTGGTCCGGCCGTACACCGGCTGACGTGTCGCGACCTCGCGAACGACCTCCCACGCCTGCCGCGCGCGTTCGACCGCTTGTGGAGTAACGGTAACGAAGGCGCCGTCACGGGCCACTGCGGCTACAACGTCGCAGTTCAAACCGCTACCGTTGACCGCTATGGCCGTTTGGTTCATGGGCGAACCATCACGGACAGTAGATATTCCACTATCTTGACCTCTTATCCCGGTAATCACAGGGCGGAACACCTTGATCCGAAACGACGGCGTCACCGAGCGTCGCGCCGACGGCGGCACGCCCGACGAGGTGTTCGGCCTGCCGGTGGGGCCGTCCGGCCGGAATGCGGCCCCCTGGTTCCGGATGATAAGGCCCGTAACGCGGGGTAATCCGAATGATCTTCGTCTAGTGTCTCGTATGTCAGACAGAAACGTGTCTTGTCGGGTCCTGTCGCCGGCGCCGTTCCCGTGCAATGACGTGAAGCATCCATTGGGGCAGAGCGGTGACGTCGGGGTGGGTCTCGCTAACGCCAGGAGAGAGAGCCACTCTTGATCAAATTTGAGGGCGTCACCAAGCGGTATCCGGATGGCACCGTGGCCGTCGACGATCTGAACCTGGAGATCCCGTCGGGCCAGATCACCGTGCTGGTCGGACCGTCCGGCTGTGGCAAGACCACTACGCTTCGGATGATCAATCGATTGATCGACACCACTTCCGGAACGATCACGATCGACGGCGAGGACATTCGCGCGAAGGATCCGTCGGACCTGCGCCGTGGCATCGGCTATGTGATCCAGCACGCGGGCCTTTTCCCGCACCGCACCATCATCGACAACATCGCGACCGTTCCCTATCTGCTCGGCTGGGACAAGAAGAAGGCGCGGGCCACGGCGATGGAACTGATGGAGCGCGTGGGACTGGACACCAAGATGGCCAAGCGCTATCCGTTCCAGCTCTCCGGCGGCCAGCAGCAGCGTGTGGGCGTCGCGCGTGCGCTCGCCGCCGATCCGCCGATCATGCTGATGGACGAGCCGTTCAGCGCGGTCGACCCCATCGTGCGCAAGAGCCTGCAGGATGAGTTCCTCCGGCTCCAGTCCGAGGTGCAGAAGACCATCGCCTTCGTCACGCACGACATCGACGAGGCGGTCAAGCTCGGGCACCGGATCGCGGTCTTCCAGGTCGGCGGCGTCCTCGCCCAGCACGCCACGCCGGACGAACTGCTCTCCCACCCCGCCGAAGGCTTCGTGACGGAGTTCCTCGGCGGGCAGAAGGGCCTCAAGCGCCTGCGCTTCAACCGTGAGCTCGAGGCGACCGCCGACGACGAGCCGGCTCCCTCCACGGCGAGCGGCGCGTCCGACGAGGTCGAGGCGGCCGAGCGATGAGCGCACTCGCCGACGGCGAACCTCTCGTCCGGTGGAACTGGATCGGTGACCACACCGACGAGCTCACCACCCTCACGCTCCATCATCTGAAGCTCGCGCTGCTGCCGGTCCTCTTCGGCCTGATCATCGCGATCCCGCTCGGGATCCTGTGCGTCCGCTGGCGCTGGCTCTACCCCCCCACGCTGGGCGTCGCCAACGTCCTGTACGGCGTGCCGTCGCTGGCGCTGTTCATGCTGTTCATCCCGTACTTCGGCATCGGCAGCGGCGGCGAGGCGGATTTCACGATCATCATTCCGCTCACGCTGTTCTCGCTGTCGGTGCTCGTGCCGAACGTCGTCGACGGGCTGCGGTCGGTCCCGGACCCGGTGCGCCAGGCGGCCACCGCGATGGGCTTCGGTACGCTTCGCCGGCTCGTCCAGGTCGAGCTGCCCATCGCGGTCCCGGTGGTCATCGCCGGTGCTCGCGTGGCCACGGTCGCCTCGATCAGCCTGGTGAGCGTCGGCGTGCTGATCGGCAACGGCGGCCTCGGGCAGCTGTTCATCGACGGCTACTCCCGCGACTTCACCACGCCGATCATCGTCTCCTGCGTGCTGATCATGGTGCTCGCGCTGTTCAGCGACGGCATCCTCGTGACGGCACAGCGGTTGCTCACGCCGTGGACGCGCACCCGTAGGAGCAACGGATGAACCTCTCCGACCAGATCACCGCCGCCTGGAACTGGCTCACCGCCTCTTCTCACTGGAGCGGTGGCGACGGTATCCCCTCGCGTCTGCTGGAGCACCTGGGCTACAGCGCGCTGGCGCTGGCCATCGCCGCCGTCATCGCACTGCCGCTCGGCGCGCTCGTCGGCCACACCGGCCGCGGCGGCTTCATCGTCGTCAACTTCGCCAACCTGGTACGCGCCGTCCCCACGCTCGGCCTGCTCCTGCTCGTGGTCACCGTCACCTCGATCGGCCTCACCCCGGTGATCGTCCCGCTGATCGCCCTCGCGACGCCGCCGATCCTCGTGAACACCTTCGAGGGCATCCGCAGCGTCGACGACGACATCAAGGACGCCGCCAAGGGGATGGGCATGAAGGGGACCGGCGTCCTGCTCAAGGCCGAGATACCGGTCGCCATGCCGCTGATCCTCCTCGGGCTGCGCACGGCGGCGATCCAGATCGTCGCGACGGCGACGATCGCGGCGTACGCCGGCCTGGGCGGTCTCGGCCGCTTCATCGTCGATGGTCTCTCCCGTAAGGACTATCCGTCAGTGGTGGGTGGTTCGCTACTGGTCGTGCTCCTCGCCGTCGTGGTCCAGCTCGGCTTCATCGGCCTCCGGAGAGTGCTCGTGTCTCAGGGCCTGCGTGGGTCGTCCCGCCTTGATCGCAGTCGGTCGAGGCGCGTGATCTCCGTACCCATAAACGATCAATAGGACGAGCAGATCTCCGGAAATGCGTACTTCGTGAAACAGGGAAGGAAACAAACAATGATCCGGATAGTCCGTGGCGCCGTTCTCGGTGTCGTCGTCGCGCTGGTCGTCAGTGCGTGCGGCGGTGACAAGAAGGACAGCGGCAATCCGCTGGACCAAAAACCCGCCGGTGGCGGAGGGAGTGTCGTCGTCGGTTCGGCGAACTTCCCCGAGAGTCAGCTGCTGGGTGAGGTGTACGCCCAGGCGCTGGAGGCCAAGGGCGTGAAGGTCACCAGGAAGTTCAACATCGGTAGCCGTGAGGTCTACTACGACCAGGTCAAGTCCGGTGCGATCACGGTGATGCCGGAGTACAACGGCGCGCTGCTGACCACGTCGGTGGACAAGGAGAGCAAGGCGGTCACCACCGCCGATGTCAACGCCGCTCTCAAGGCCAAGCTGCCCTCGACGCTGGCGATCCTGGACTCCTCCCAGGCGGAGGACAAGGACTCGGTGACGGTCAACCCCCAGACCGCCCAGAAGTACGGCCTCAAGTCCATCGCGGACCTGAAGTCGTCGGCCGGTCAGGTCACCATCGGCGGCCCGTCGGAGTTCAAGACCCGGCAGCAGGGCCTGGTCGGCCTGCAGAGCACCTATGGCCTGAAGTTCAAGAAGTTCCAGTCCTTCGACGCCAACGCCCAGACCACCTTGGTCAAGCTGCTGAAGAACAACACCATCCAGGCGGCCGACCTGTTCACGACCGACCCGACGATCTCGCAGAACAAGTTCGTCGTGCTCGCCGACCCCCAGAACGTCTTCAGCGCGCAGAATGTCACGCCGCTGATCTACAAGTCCGGGGTGGACGCCGCGTCCCAGGCCACGCTCAACGCGGTCTCGGCCAAGCTCACCACCCAGGACCTGCTCGCCATGATGACCAAGCTCGTCGCCGACAAGGACGACGCGGACACGGTCGCCAAGGGCTGGCTGTCCCAGGCCGGCCTCGGCTGACGCACCAAGCGAAAGAACGGCCGCCGCCACGCGCAAGCGTGACGGCGGCCGTTTCGCGTGATGACTTCTGGAGCACTCGCGGCGTCATCGCAGGTGAATGGTCGGCACCGCCGGCCCGGCGGCCGCGGGCACCGGGCCGTGGCGGATCTGGCCCCAGAGCGACCCGTCCCTGTGCCTGCAGTCGGGCGGGGCCAGCGGGCGTGACATCACCGTGCAGCCGTGCAGCGGCAGCGCGGCGCAGAGGTTCTTCTTCAGAGACTCGCCTGACGGCCCCACGTGGCAGTTGATCACGGACGACTGGGGACTCTGCACCAATATCAAGGGCGGCGTCTACGCGAACAACACGCACGTCATCAGCTACAAATGCGGTGCCGGGCCGAATGACCAGTGGTACCCGGAGATCTGGACCACGACCTCCCCCAACTACTACTCGATAATGGACAAGGCCGGGCCCACCATGGGGTGGAACGTATCCGGCGCGGTGACGAAGGCCGGTGCTCCACTGGTCATCTACGGCTTCAAGCCGAGCTACAAGAACTCGCTGTTCAGCTGGAGAACGTTCTGAGCAAGCAGGATGCGGCGGCCGGCCCGTGGACGCGGGCCGTCCGTCTTCGGGTGCTTCAGGGGCGCCGAGCGTAGCGACGGCGGCGGAGCGCACGGCGCCGGTACCCATCGCGACACCGGGTTCCGCAGGCCGGCGACGATCAGGCTCCCCAGGCTCCTGCCCACCCGTGCCCACGCGATGATCGTCATTCCACCGGCCTTTCGCGTCGATTCCTTTCGTGCGGCAAATGAGGCGAGCTCTGATGCGTTTCAGTAAGAGACGATGGAGCGAGAGTCATTCGGCGGCATTTCGGGGGAGGAAACGCAATGCGGCACATCGACCCATTGCGTGCGGAAGACCCGGGGAGGATCGGACGGTACCGCCTGACCGGGCGCCTCGGCGAGGGCGGCCAGGGCATCGTCTACCGTGCCGATGGAGGCGACGGCGTCCCGGTGGCGCTCAAGGTGCTGCGTCCACGGCTGCTCCGTGACGCGGAGGCGCACGCCCGGCTGAGCGACGAGATCGCGATGGTGCGCAGGGTGGCGGACTTCTGCACCGCGCGCGTGTACGAGCTGGGCGCCGACGACGGCCGTTCGTACGTCGTGAGCGAGTACGTCGACGGACCCTCGCTCCAGGAGCTCGTCGAGCGGGACGGGCCGCTGACCGGCGGGACCCTGGCCCGGCTCATGGTCGGTACGGCCTCGGCCCTGACGGCCGTTCACCGCGCCGGCGTCCTGCACCGCGACTTCACCCCCCACAACGTGCTGATCGGCCCCGATGGTCCGCGGGTGATCGACTTCGGTATCGCGCGGGCACTGGACAACGCCGCGACCGTCACGAGCGGGCTGGTCGGCACCCCCGCCTACGCCGCGCCCGAACTCCTGGGCGGAGAGCACCACACGCCCGCCGCCGACATCTTCGGCTGGGCGAACGCGATGACGTTCGCGGCGACGGGAAAGCCGGCCTTCGGCGCGGACACCGTCGCCGCGGTGTTCCAGCGCATCCTGAACGACGAGCCCACCATCGCGGCCGTCCCGTCGCCGTTCCGTGAGGTGATCGCGCGCTGCCTGGACAAGGACCCACGCGCGCGTCCGGCGGCGTGGGACATCCTGTTCCAGTTGCTCGGCCACCAAGACGTCGAGGCCGCCTCGTCCGCGATCGCGCTGCCCGAGGGCGTACGCGGCCCGGACCGCCTGACGGTCGACCGGCCCGAGCGCGGCGCCGTACCGCAGAACGCCACACGTCCGGACGCGTACACCCGCCCCGACCGGACCCTGGTGGTGTCCCGGAGATGGACGAGGGCACGGACGCTCGTCGCGGCCTGCTCCGCCGTCGCCGTCGCGGCCGCCCTCGCCTTCGTCCTGTGGCCGGGCACCGGATCGAGGGGGGCCGTGGGCCCCGGGCGGGTCACGGTGGGCTCGGCCAACTTCGCCGAGAGCTCCCTGCTCGCCGAGATCTACGCCCAGGCGCTGGAGGCCAAGGGCTACCGCGTCACGAGGAGGTTCGACCTGGGCGACCGCGAAACCTACTACGAGCAGGTGAGGTCCGGGCAGATCGACGTGATCCCGGAGTACAACGGCGCGCTGGCCACCGCCCTCGACCCGGCCGGCGACGTGACCACCGCGGCGCGAGTGAACGAGGTGCTCCGCCGGGCGCTGCCGTCACAGCTCCAGCTGCTGGATCCGGCGGCGGCCGAGGACAAGGACACGGTCACCGTGACGAAGAAGACGGCCGGCCGGTACCACCTGCGCACCATCGCCGACCTCAGGCCGGTGGACCACGACATCGTCCTGGGAGGGTCGCGGGAGTTCCAGTCCCGGCACCAGGGCCAGGTCGGCTTACGCCAGACCTACAAGCTGGACTTCCGTGACTATCAGCCCTTCGCGACCGACGACCGCGCCACGATCGTCCGGCAGTTGGAGGATGGCCTCATCCAGGCGGCGAACCTCTTCACGACCGAGCCCGCGATCGCCGCGAGCGGGCTCGTCGTGCTGGCCGACCCGAAGCATCTGTTCGGCGTGCAGAACGTCACGCCGCTCATCTACCGGTCGGCGCTGAGCGCCCCTGGCCGGGCCGCCCTCAACGCGGTCTCGGCCAGGCTGACCACCGCCGACCTGCTCCTGATGAACGTCCGGATCCTGGTCGACCGGGTCGACCGGCGGACCGTCGCGAGAGACTGGCTGAGCCGGCACGGTGTCGTCGGCGGGGTCGTCTCGCCCCCGGCCCACGGCGCCACCCCTTGACGGTCCATGCCCCTGGCGGGCGCCTTCCGGCCCGCTCGAAGAAGTAACGGCAATCGACTCCCCGCAAGGGTCGCTTCCCATTTTCTCGTGACCCCGAGTTCGGGGATTGTAAATTGGCCTGGCAACCGCGATTGTCGAGGACTGGTGACGCTCGCATCAATTCGTCTACCAGGACTTCCACGGGGGAAAGCCGCGATGGTCAAGCAACGAAGATTGCGAATGGTGTCGGCCGCCACTGCCACGTTGGCCGTCGTCGGCTGCACGATCGGCGTTGCCATTCTTATTCGCGCACACATGCCGTTCTACATATGGGTCATCCCGCTCTCAGCCGCGTGCGTCGCCGTCGCGCTGATGGTCTACCTGCTGAACGGCAGTGTGGACCTCGTCGGCCTGGTGGACCAATGGATCGGCCTACCCGGTGGGGATCGTCGCAATAGTGCTGCCACTTCTGGTCACACACACCGGAGAAGTCGGCGAGCCGACCTCCAAGTCGCCTCCCGGCCCGGGACAAAACGTCTGTTGCCCGCTGCCGCGTGGGTGAAACGCGCTTGCGCCGGCGACCTCGCCAGAGTTGGCCGAGCCGCCGGTCACCGGCGTCGGAAAGGCACACATAGACGGCGTCGCGTCTTATGACGGAAAGCTGGGCGTCGGCTCCGCGATGGTGATCTGCCTTGCCATCACCCAAAAGGCATCTCCGAACCGGACGTTGTGGCTGGTATCTCGTCTGAATCCTTCTCCACCCTCACCCACCCACCCTCTGTATTTCGCCAAACAAGAGCTTGCCGTGCAGATGGGTATTCAGAAGGTCACTCTTAACTCACTGTGCGGCCCGGCCAACGCTTGCGACTGCACGAGGGTGCCGTAGTGATCTCCAATCAAGGTGATGTGTTCCGCACTCGGTGAGCGATCCACGGGTTCTGTCGTGAGGCGGTCAGGCGCGTTTGAGGAAGACCGGGTTGGTCAGCGCGGCCATGGGTCCCCACTGCAGCACCGGGCCCATCGTGTTTCCGTGGCCGGGGTTGCCGTCGGCCATCGGGTGGCGTACCTCCGCGCGTACGTAGGCGGCGAGCGAGCTCGTCGTCCGCCACACGACGGTGCCGGTGCCGGAGGCGGGCAGGGACTCCTGGTGCATCTGGCCCTCGTCGGTGATGAGCCGGACCGTGCCGTTGGGTACGCCCTGGACCTCCAGGCGGACGTCGACCGGGGCGGCGGCGGGAGTGGTCAGGGTCTCGCCGATGCCGGCCTGCCGGCCGTTACCGCCGGCGGTGAACGCCAGCCCCACGGACGCCGACTCGGCGATCCAGGTACGGCCCGCGCGCAGGCCGCTCGTGATCGCGCCGGTGGTCAGGTCGTCCGCGTACACGACATTGTGCGGCAGGCCGATGACCTGGGGTTCGCTGTGGGCGTCGCTGTCGCCCACGGCGGGGAGCCACCGACCGCCCGTACGCACGGCCTCGCCGAGCCTGGCGTCCCAGGTGTCGACGGCCGACTCATCGTCGTAGGTCCACGGGCCGTTCCACACCTCCACCGCGTCGGCGTCGTCGTAGCCGAACTTCCACTGGCAGGCGACGTACGGGCAGTACGGGTGGGCGGGGACCACGAGGCCGCCGGCGCGGTGCACCTGCTGGGCGAACCGGTGGAAGTCGCCGTCGCGTGAGCGGTACCGCCAGTCGATCCACTCTCCGGCGGGCAGCCCCCACGCCAGCCAGTGGCCGTTCCGGGTGGTGATCTCCTCGCCGGTGATGATCAGCAGGTCATCGCCGGCGTACTCGCCCCAGACGGCATGTGAGGAGGACGTGTTGTGGTCGGTCGAGATCATGTAGTCGAGCCCGGCCGCCCGCGCCCCGGCCGCCACCTCGGAGGGCAGCCGCTTTCCGTCGGAGTGCACCGTGTGAAGGTGACCGTCGCCGCGGTACCAGGTGCGGCCACGCCCCTTGGCCCGCCGCGGCGGATAGGTGGGTACGAAGGCGGCCCCTGCCGCACCGAAGGTCAAGGTGATCTTGACCTGGTAGTTCATGCCCTGCGGCGCCACCTGGTACGGGCCAAGGACGATGTTCCAGGTGCCGGCCTGGACCGGACCGGGGAGATAGCCCGGGGTGGCCTCGCTCGCGCTGATCTCGAAAGACGTGCGGAAGCCACCGGACCAGCCACGGAAACCCTTGCCGCCGAGCTTGGTGCCGTGCTGGTCGAAGACGCCGATGTCGCAGGAGTTGCCCGGGGTGCCCGCCGGGACGGACGGCCTGTCGTAGGAGTACTCAACGGCGATCTTCTGTACGCCCTTGGGTACCTCCACCGGGAGGTACACGAAGTCCGCCGCGCCGGTCTCCAGGTGCCCCGTGACCGTACGGGTCACCTCGCCCGGACCGGTCGCGCCCTTCGGCGGGGCGGTGGCCGCCTGGGCGCGGGCGAAGGACACCGGGGCCAGCGTGAGCGCGGCGGCCCCGGTGGCGGCAGCGGCCAGCAGCCGACGGCGATCAAGCCCGCCGGCACTCTCCTGCCGCCCCTCACTCGCGTTCGTCAACGGGTTGACGTTGTGCTCACACTGTCCGCCAAGACACATGTCGTCCTCATCGGGTCGAGAGAAGTTCGCACGTCACATGCGGTCCGAACCCCTGGATACTCGCTCAGTCCAGCGAACGGCGAATGATCATTGAACGGATGGATCGGATCGCGGTCATGACGGGATGGCGCGTCATCGGCCGTGGGGGTCCAGCTCGGCCGCCACCCGGACCGGCCAGTCCTCGTGGGCGAGCCCGGCGGCGACCAGAAGGTCACGCCAGTCCCGCCTGCCGAGGTCGAGCGCGCCGTCCAGCCTCTCCAGGTCGCCCCGGCCGAGTAGGAGCGCGGCCACCTGGATGCGCTCGATCGCGGGCGAGTCGCGGGTCTCACTGGGAAAGATGTCGCTGGTCAGCTCGATCAGCGCCGCGGTGACCAGATGGGCGTGACGCGGGAACTCCGCCTGGACGCGCCGTTCGAGTCGTGTCGAGATCCCCGTCACCCGTACACATTCGCATGGCGAGGGAAAGGCTGACAACGGCCGGAGAGGGTGGCCGTCCCTCACATCGAAGTTAACCTCCGTCCGCACCGTGGAGGCGGCGGACCTGTGCCATCTGCGACAGAGATGCGGTCGGTTTCGGTGCACTATGACCGCATTGGCGAGGTGACCTCGCCCGCGAAAACCCCCGCACGATGATCGAAAGGCCATGGAGGCACCGTGATGGCAGAGTCAGGATGGACAAAGAGCTCCCGGAGCGGGACACAGGATGGAAACTGCGTAGAGGTCAAGTTCATCGAGTCCGAGACGGACGCCTGACTCTCCCCCGCATGGATCCGCCATAACCCCGCACCTTCCCATAAGGCGCACGGAACGCGCTGAGTCGTAGGGCAGGGGTGTGGTTTCGAGCGGGTTCTGTTCGTGGTCGCCACCTGGGGCGGCCTTCAGCTCGCCGAGCGGGGCTGAGGGCCGCCCTTCACCGCGGAGCCGTGCCGGTTTTTCCCGGTGCGGAGGTTTCAGGGACGGGAATCCTTTTTCCGTCCTCTGCTGTGGCGGGCCATCGCGGAGCGTGCGAGCACGCCTACGAACAGGCTGCCGCCCAGGACACCCCAGGCAAAGTCAGGATCGCGAAGTGTGGCACCAATTGTCGTCACCTCCCTTCGATGGTCCGTGACCTATCGGCGATCGGGCCGGCCGTTCTCCGCGCCCCCGCGGTCTCTCAAGGCGGTCCGCCTGGCAAGAATGCGGCGCATCGCGCCGTAGTCGCACGCGAAACGGCTCGCGACCTGGCGAATGGACCATCCCTCGTCGTACAGGCGTACCGCGTCCTCCTCCATCGCGGTGCGGGCGGGATCGCGGGCGTCCTTCTCGTCGAACAGTGCGCGTACGTCGGCGGGCCGGTAACGGCGGTGGCCGCCCAGTGTCAGGGCGGACGGCAGTTCCCCGTCACGCGCCAGCCGTGCGAGGGTAGTGACGGTTATGCCAAGAATGGCTGCCGCCTCTTTGGGCCTGAGGAGGGCGTTGCCGAGGACGTCGGCGTACCGCCGGCGGTCAGCGCGATATTCGGGCCCATACGGTCTTGCCTCCTCCTCTTTCGGGTCGGATTCCCCACTCTTTTGAGAGAGCATCTACCAGGAACATCCCTCGGCCGTTGACCGCGAGATCATCGGGCCGCATGACTTCAGGCGTGGCGTCGGCACAGTCCCTCACCTCGATGAGTATCTGATCTCCGTGGAGACGCAGTGCCAGCGTGAATACGTCCATGGAGTGCGTCAGGGCATTGGTCACCAGCTCGCCCAGGACAATGTGAGCGTCGTCGGCAGGGGAGTCGCGGACCTGCCACCCTAAAAGTGCCCATTCCAGCACTTTGTGGGCCTGGCGGGACGCTATCGCGTGCGGTGGTAACGGTAGGCGATAGTCACGGAGTTGTGCTATCCCTGGTTCATCCATCCCGCCCCCGATTCCTTCTGCCGGAACGCGGCGGGCCCATTTCGAGGCCCTGCGTCCGTCTCCGATTCGTTGAACTCCTTTGGCGCTGCAAGAAAGTCTGGACCGTTCGCAATGCCGCCGGAAGCATTCCGGAAACGTTGGAAAGTCAGGAGAGAAGACATGGCTCAGCACCAAGCGGTGGACCCTGACTCCTCGCTGTGGGCGTGGCTCGCTTATGACCTGCGCTTCTACAGAGAAAAGTACGGTTTGCCGCAGACGGCGATGGGAAAGATCATCGGTCGCAGTTCCACGAACCTTTCCAACTGTGAGGCGGGCCGGAGACGGATCACCGACAAGGAGGCGAAGGCGCTCGACCGCCACTTCGCGACCGGCGGGCACTTCCAGCGCCTCCTCCGGTTCGCCCAGCGCGGCCACGACCCGAACTGGTTCAAACAGTTCGTCGACCTGGAGAAGAAGGCCAAGACGATTAAGACGTTCCAGGCCCTGGCCGTCCCGGGGTTACTCCAGGTCGCCGATTACGCATTGGCTCTGATCAAGGCAGGAGGGGCGTCCGACCCGCAGGAACGGATGGAGGAAAGGATGAGGAGGCAGGTCATCCTGGATGACGCTCCATCTCCGCTGTTGTGGGCCTTGATCACAGAGAACGTTCTGGAGTGGCCCGTGGGGGGCCGAGTGGTGATGCGCAAGCAACTGGCGCATCTCCTTGAGATGTCTCAGCGAGAGAACATCGGGATACGCGTGATCCCCAAGGTCACTGGTGCGCATGCTGGGCTCGACGGGAGCTTTTCCATCATCTCCGGTGAGATCGGGGACGTCGCCTACACCGACTCTCCGGGAGGTGGCAGGCTGGTACCCTCAACGACCGAGGTACGGTCATATGGAGTGCGCTACGACCGCATCGGCCAAGTGGCCCTGCCGACAGAACCCTCTCGAGCAATGATCGAAAAGGCAATGGAGGCATTTTAGTGGCGGAGTCCGGATGGGTTAAGAGCTCCCGAAGCGGGACTCAAGGAGACTGTGTAGAGGTCACGTCCTTGGAGTCCGAGACGGACGCCTGACTTCTCTCCCAAGATGGATCCCCGCTTCGGTCACGGCTCGGTGGGGATCCTTTCTTATCGGGTGGGGGCGTGGCCGGACAGGCGGCGGGTGAGTTCGGCGGACGCCTCGCGGGCGCAGGTCGCGATGGCGGGCCATTCGGCCTCGGCGCGGGAGTCTCGCCGGAACGTCACCGTGATCGCGGCCGCCGGCCGGCCGACGTGGTCGAAGCTGCACGCCGCGATGCTCGCGAACCCCTCGGTCACGTGCCCGTCCTCGACCGCCCACCCGCGGCGGGCGTCCTCGGCGAGCAGGCGGCGCAGCTCCCGCAGTGAGCGGGGCCCCGCGCCGGTGCGGTTGAGGAGGTCACCACCCGGGATCAGCGCCCTGACCTGGGCGGCCGGTAGGTATGCGAGCATCGCGCGGCCGCTGGCGGTGAGGTATGCGGGCATGCGCACGCCGACGTCGGTGACCAGAGTGGCGTGGTGTCTCGGCTGTTCCTTCAGCAGGTAGAGCGTCTCGGGCCCGTGCAGCACGCCGAGCTGGACGATCTCACCGAGCCGGTCGACCAGGCGTACGAGCAGCGGCCGGGCCAGGCGTTCGAGCGGCCCCTGTCGCAGATAGGCCGAGCCGATCTCGAAGGCCGTCACGCCGAGGCCCCACAGCCGGTCCTCGGGCAGGTACGTCACGAAGCCCTCCTCGGACATCGCGGTGAGGAGGTGGTAGGTGCTGGAGCGCGGCAGGTCGAGCTCGCGTGCGATCGTCGACGCGGCCAGGGGACGTGCGGAGGACGCCAGCAGGCGCAGCACGGCGAGGACACGCCGCGCGGCCGGAACCTGTTCGCCGGACAACCGGAACCTCCCCCGCTCCCGCCCAGTGTCTCGCGGGGTGCCCAGCCACGCGATACTCGCCCCATCCGCCAGGGCCTGCCTCGAAGTCCCCGTCCGTAGCGAGCGGCGTCCAGGTGGTGCCACGCAAGGCGGAGGGGGAGTAAGGGGTGTTGACCGACGACAACGCGACGGGACGCCGCCTGGGCGCCGCGCAGTAGGACAGCGGGACCTCAGGCCCTAGCGGGGCGTGCTCCACGGGTCGAGTTCCTTGTCGATGGTGTAGTCGGATTTGTCGCCGCCTCGGGCCCAGTACTGTGCCACGCGGCCGAACGGCAGGATGGTCGACGCCGCACTGCCCACGACGCCGACATCGTTGTTCAACCCGCGCACTCCTCCGCGGCCGTCCGCGATCTGGACGGACAGAACCCGTATCTTGCGCGCGCCGTCCGGATAGGGCGTCCCGTACTGGTCGGTCCGGAACTGACGGAATCCGAAATTCTGCAGGGCGCCGTTCTTCGCCGCTCGCACCGTCTGCTTACCGATGCTGACGTAGCCGTGGAAGGCGTCGATCTTCTCGTGTCTTCCCCGGACGGCGTCCTCTCTGACGATCGCCTGGGTCTGGCGGCCGCCGCCGTACGGGGACTCCATGAACTTTTCTCCGGGCGACGAACGAGCGAGCGCCGCGAACGACTTGTCCTTGATCCGCACCAGCTCCGTACGCAGTCTGCTCACCAGTCCGCTGATGCGCCGGAGCATGCCCGTCAGCGACGTCATCAGGCGCCCGACGTCGCCGGCGGTTCTCTCCGACTCCGCCGTGATCCGCTCCGCGGCGGCCACCTCGGAGGCGCCGAACGTCTCGGCCGCGGCCAGCTGGGCGCTGAACCAGGTCACGACCGCCCAGGTGATCACATCGGTGATCATCGAGCGGATGACGGTCTCGACGTCGGTGATCAGGGAGCTGACCAGTTGCAGCAGCGCGGCGATACGGTCGGCGCCGCCCGCGGTCTCGTTGATTCCGTCCCGCATCGCGGTCAGCCGCTGCCGTGCGCTGTCCGCGGCGGTGCCGTGCCACGTCCCGCTGAGCGCCCGGTCCACGGTCTCGCCGAGGTCCGCCGCGAGCTTGCGGCATCCTTCGGCGATGCTGTCGAAGTTGTAGGCGGCCTGTCCGGTGGCGATCGGGTCACCCGTCAGCCAGTCCGTGACGCTCTTCGTCCAGTAGAAGGCGTTCAGCAGAAAGGGCATGCCCGCCCGGATCAGGAGCCCCAGCGGGTCGGCACGTAGATGGGCGTAGTCGGCGCGAACCTGCAGGAAAGCGATGGACGCGTCGGTCGTCAGCATCGCGACGTCAGTGCCGATGTTGTACTTGTCGTCACTGCTCAGGTCGCCGACGAACCGCCATGCGTGAAGGACGGTCGAGCCGCCGATGGCCGGGGGAGCGGCGGCGATGACGCCGTTCCACAGCCGGTGGTCCTGGTAGAAGCGGGAGGCCGGATTCAGCCGGCGAAGCCGCTGGCCGTCGCCGTGGTCGTTACCGACTTTCGCCAGCACCTGCAGGCACGCCTTGTCCGCCGACGAATAGCCGGCGGCCGTGTGGTCGAGGCGTCTCTTCGCGCCGTCGATGGCGCCGGACAGGTGGTTGAGGTGCTGTTCGAACCCGGCGGCGAGCGACAGGAATTCATGGCGCAGCGGCCGGAGCATTCCCCAGGCGTGCGCGGGGGACAGCGAACGCTTCACGTCGTCGGTGGAACGCTGAAACGTCTCCACCCGGGTCGCCAGCGCTCCGATACCGGACGCGGCACTGCCGATGGCGCTGGGGGAGGCGAGGAAATCCAACATGAACGCTCCAGCCGCGGTCGGCCATCAGCCGTGATCACCGCAAATGATCGTATCGCGGCACGAGCCCCAAACCAGGTGCCGTCTGGCGCCCGCTCGTACCCAGTGTCTCGCATCTCAGACACAAGCACGCTACCCGGGGTGCCGTCGCCGGACGCGGTCACGTCCAATGGAGGTATGACGAACATCCCCGTCGGGACCGGCCCGCTCGCCTTCGGCGACGTCGTGGCCGTCGCCCGTCACGGAGCCGAGGTCTCACTGACCGACGAGGCGCTCAAGGCGATCGCCGAGGCACGGGCGCACGTGGACGACCTCGCGGCACAGCCGACGCCCGCGTACGGCATCTCGACCGGGTTCGGCGCACTGGCCACCCGGCACATCCACGAGGAGTTGCGAGCCAGGCTCCAGGAGAACATCGTCCGCTCACACGCCGCGGGCTCCGGGCCCGAGGTCGAGCGCGAGGTCGTACGGGCGATGATGCTCCTGCGGCTGAGCACGCTCGCCACCGGCCGTACGGGCGTCCGCCCCGTCACCGCCGAGACGCTGGCCGGCCTGCTCAACGCGGGGATCACGCCGATCGTGCACGAGTACGGCAGCCTGGGCTGCTCCGGCGACCTCGCCCCGCTCTCCCACGTCGCCCTCGCGCTGATCGGCGAGGGCGAGGTCCACGACGCCGGGGGGACCAGGCGCCCGGCCGCCGAGGCGATGGCCGCCGCGGGCATCGAGCCCCTGACGCTCGTCGCCAAGGAGGGGCTGGCCCTCCTCAACGGCACGGACGGCATGCTCGGCATGCTCGTCCTGGCCATCGAGGACCTGCGCGGTCTGCTGCGGAGCGCCGACATCGGCGCCGCTATGAGCGTCGAGGCCCAGCTCGGCACGGACCGGGTCTTCGCCGCCGACCTGCAAGAACTCCGCCCGCACCCTGGTCAGGCCGCGAGCGCCGCCAACCTGCGCGCGCTCCTCGAGGACTCGCCGATCATGGAGTCACACCGGGGCCCGCACTGCAACCGCGTCCAGGACGCGTACTCCCTGCGCTGCTCGCCGCAGGTGCACGGCGCCGCCCGCGACACCCTCGACCACGCCTCGCTCGTCGCCTCGCGTGAGCTCGCCGCCGCCGTGGACAACCCCGTCGTGCTGCCGGACGGACGCGTCGAGTCCAACGGCAACTTCCACGGCGCCCCGATCGCGTACGTCCTGGACTTCCTGGCCATCCCGGTCGCGGACGTGGCCTCCATGGCCGAGCGCCGTACGGACCGGATGCTGGATACGGCCAGGTCGCACGGGCTGCCCGCGTTCCTCGCCGACGACCCGGGCGTGGACTCCGGATACATGATCGCGCAGTACACGCAGGCCGCCATCGTGTCGGAACTCAAGCGGCTCGCGAACCCGGCGAGCGTCGACTCGATCCCCAGCTCGGCCATGCAGGAGGACCACGTCTCCATGGGCTGGGGCGGTGCCCGCAAGCTGCGGCGCGCCGTCGACGGCCTCACCCGGGTGGTCGCCATCGAGATCATGACCGCCGCGCGCGCCCTGGACCTGCGGGCTCCGCTGCGCCCCGGCCCGGCGACCGCCGCCGTCGTGGCCGCCCTCCGTACGGGCGTGCCCGCGCCCGGACCCGACCGTTACGTCGCCCCCGAGATCGCCGCCGCCGTCGACCTGGTCCGCGACGGATCGCTGGTCGCCGCCGCCGAGTCCGTCGTCGGATCACTGTCCTAGAAGGAGAACCCATGGGTCCCCGTCCCGTACGCGCACCGCGCGGCACGACACTGAGCGCCAAGGGCTGGCCGCAGGAGGCCGCCCTGCGGATGCTCATGAACAACCTCGACCCCGAGGTCGCCGAGCACCCCGACGAACTCATCGTGTACGGCGGCTCGGGCCGCGCCGCACGGTCGTGGGACGCCTTCGACGCGATGGTCCGCGCACTGCGCGACCTGGAGGCCGACGAGACGCTCATGGTCCAATCCGGCAAACCGGTCGGCGTCTTCCGTACGCACGAGTGGGCGCCGCGGGTGCTCATCGCCAACTCCAACCTTGTGCCGCAGTGGGCGACCTGGGAGGAGTTCCGGCGCCTTGAGTCGCTCGGGCTGACCATGTTCGGGCAGATGACCGCCGGCTCCTGGATCTACATCGGGACGCAGGGCATCCTGCAGGGCACCTACGAGACGTTCGCGGCGGTGGCCGCCAAGAGGTTCGGCGGCACCCTCGCCGGCACGATCACGCTCACCGCCGGGCTCGGCGGCATGGGCGGCGCCCAGCCGCTCGCGGTGACCATGAACGGCGGCGTGGCGATCTGCGTCGAGTGCGACCCTTCGCGCATCGACCGCCGGGTCGAGCACGGCTACTGCGACGTGCGCGCCGACAGCGTCGAGGAGGCGCTGCGGCTCGCCCAGGAGGCCAAGGAGGGGCGCCGGCCCCTGTCGATCGGCCTGCTCGGCAACGCCGCCGACATCGTGCCCGAGCTGCTCGCGGCCGGCGCACCGATCGACATCGTGACCGACCAGACGTCGGCGCACGACCCGCAGATGTACCTGCCGCGCGGCATGGACTTCGAGGACATGGCCGCGGCGCGCGCCAAGGACCCCGAGGGGTTCGTGACGCGGGCACGGGAGTCCATGGCCACGCACGTCGAGGCGATGGTCGGCTTCCAGGGCGCCGGCGCGGAGGTCTTCGACTACGGCAACTCGATCCGCGGCGAGGCGCAGACCGCGGGCTACACGCGCGCGTTCGACTTCCCCGGGTTCGTGCCCGCCTACATCCGGCCGCTGTTCTGCGAGGGCAGGGGGCCGTTCCGCTGGGCGGCGCTGTCCGGCGACCCGAAGGACATCGCCCGTACGGACAAGGCGATCCTGGACCTGTTCCCCGAGAACGAGCCGCTGGCCCGCTGGATCAAGCTCGCGGGCGAGAAGGTCCACTTCCAGGGGCTGCCCGCGCGGATCTGCTGGCTCGGCTACGGCGAGCGCGACCGGGCCGGGCTGGAGTTCAACAAGCTGGTGGAGACCGGCGAGATCTCGGCTCCGATCGTGATCGGCCGCGACCACCTCGACTCGGGCAGCGTCGCGTCGCCGTACCGCGAGACCGAGGGCATGGCCGACGGCTCGGACGCGATCGCGGACTGGCCGCTGCTCAACGCGCTCATCAACGCCTCTTCGGGGGCCTCGTGGGTGTCGATCCACCACGGCGGCGGCGTCGGCATCGGCCGTTCGATCCACGCGGGCCAGGTCTCGGTGGCGGACGGCACGCCGCTCGCGGCGCAGAAACTGGAGCGGGTCCTGACCAACGACCCGGGCATGGGCGTCATCCGCCACGTCGACGCCGGTTACGACCGTGCCGACGAGGTGGCCGCCGAGCGTGGTGTGCGCGTCCCCATGCGCGAGGCCTGATCCATGGCGTTCGAGGAGATGTGGGAGGCGCTGCGGCCCATCGGACGCGGCGACGGCGGCGGCTACCGGAGGTTCTCCTGGACGGCGGCCGACCGTGAGTGCCGCGACTGGTTCGCCCAGGAGGCGCGGTCGCGCGGGCTGGCCCTCGACCAGGACCGCAACGGCAACCTGCTCGCCTGGTGGGACGTCGAACCCGAGCCGGGCCCCGGCGCGGCGGACATGGTCGCCGGTGCGGCGAGCATCGCCGCCGGCGGCATCACGGGTGACCCGATGGCCGGGCGCATGCGCCGGGACGCGGTGCTGACCGGCAGCCATCTGGACTCGGTGCCGGACGGCGGCGCGTACGACGGGCCGCTGGGCGTCGTGTCCGCGCTCGCCGCGATCGACCTGCTCCGCGAACGCGGGGTGTCGCCGCGGCGGCCGCTCGGCGTGGCCGTCTTCGCCGAGGAGGAGGGCGCGCGGTTCGGCGTGGCCTGCCTGGGGTCGCGGCTGGTCACCGGGGCGATCGACCCGGCGCGTGCGCGCGGCCTCCGCGACGCCGACGGCGTCACCTGGGCCGCGGCGATGGAGGCCCAGGGATATGACCCCGAGCTGATCGGCCCGGACCCGGACCTGCTGTCGATCAACTGCTACGTGGAGCTGCACGTCGAGCAGGGGCGCGCGCTGAACGCTCCCGTCGGGGTGGCGAGCGCGATCTGGCCGCACGGCCGCTGGCGGTTCGACTTCACCGGGGAGGGCAACCACGCCGGCACGACGCTGCTCGGCGACCGGAGGGACCCGATGCTGCCGTTCGCCCGTACGGTGCTGGCCGCCCGCGACGCCGCCGAACACAATGACGCCGTCGCGACGATGGGCAAGGTCCGGATCACGCCGAACGGCGTCAACGCGATCCCGTCATCGGTCCAGGCGTGGCTGGACGCCCGCGCCCCGTCCGAGGCCGCCGTACGCGCGACGGTCGCCCGTACCCTGTCCGCGGCCGAGGAGGCCGCGGGGTGGGACGGCGTCGAGGTGGCGCTGACCGAGGAGTCCTACACCGAGGTCGTGGAGTTCCACACCGCGCTGCGGGACCGGCTGGCCAAGACGCTCGGCGACCCACCGGTGCTGCCGACCGGCGCCGGACACGACGCGGGCATCCTGTCCGCGCACGTGCCCACCGCGATGCTGTTCGTCCGCAACCCGACCGGTGTGTCGCACGCGCCGTCGGAGTACGCCTCGCCGGAGGACTGCCACGCGGGTGTGGTGGCGCTGGCCGACGTACTGGAGGAGCTGGCGTGCCGGTGAGGTACCACGCCCCGCACGCGTGGCTCGGCGACGCGGTCGCGGCGGACGTGCTCATCGAGGTCTCGGGGGAGCGGTTCACCCGGGTGACCGCGGGTGTGCCCGCGCCGCCGGACGCCGTACGCCTGGCCGGGCTCACCCTGCCGGGCATGGCCGACGCGCATTCCCACGCGTTCCATCGCGCGCTGCGCGGGCGCGTACAGGCCGATCGTGGCACGTTCTGGACGTGGCGCTCGCGGATGTACGAGGTGGCCGCACGGCTCGATCCGGACTCCTACTTCGCCCTGGCCAGAGCGGTGTACGCGGAGATGGCCCTCGCCGGGATCAGCTGCGTGGGGGAGTTCCACTATCTCCACCACGGTCCAGGCGGCACGCCGTACGACGACCCGAACGCCATGGGCGCGGCGCTCCTCGCCGCGGCCGGCGAGGCGGGCATCCGGATCACCCTTCTCGACACGTGTTATCTGACCGGCGGCATCGGCGAGGAACTGCACGGGCCGCAGCTCCGGTTCGGTGACGGGACGGCCGCGGCCTGGGCGTCGCGCGTGTCCTCGCTGCGCACGGCCGGCCACGCTCGCGTCGGCGCCGCACTCCACTCCGTACGTGCCGTGCCACGTGAGCAGATCGGCACGGTCGCCGGGTGGGCGGACCTGCACGACGCGCCGCTGCACGTCCACCTGTCCGAGCAGCCGGCCGAGAACGAGGCGTGCCAGGACGCCTATGGCCGAACCCCTGCGGGCCTGCTGGCCGACTGCGAGGCCCTCGGCCCGCGAACGGCCGCCGTGCACGCGACGCATCTCACCTCTGCCGACATCGGCCTCCTCGGCGGGACGCGCACCGGCGTCTGCATGTGCCCGACCACCGAACGCGACCTGGCCGACGGCATCGGCCCCGCCCGGGCCCTGGCGGACGCGGGCTCGCCGCTCTCGCTGGGCTCGGACCAGCACGCGATGATCGACCTGTTCGAGGAGGCCAGAGCGGTCGAGCTGGACGAGCGCCTCCGCACCCGGCGGCGCGGCCACTGGACGGCGGGCGAGCTGCTCGCCGCCGCCACGACCGCGGGCCACACCACGCTGGGCTGGCCGGAGGCGGGCCGCATCGAACCGGGCGCGTACGCCGACCTGGTCACCGTGTCCCTCGACTCCGTACGCCTGGCCGGCGCCGCCCCGGACCACCTGCCGGAGTCGGTGGTCTTCGCGGCATCGCCCGCCGACGTACGGCATGTCGTGATCTCAGGTCGCGAGGTCGTCGACGGCGGCCGTCACCTGCTGGTGGAGGACGTCCCCGCCGCGCTCGCCGAGACGATCGCCGCCGTCACGGGGTAGAGCCGCATAGGCTTCACCGCGTTATGCGTGTGGCGATGCTGGGACCGCTGCGGGTGCGGGGCGAGGGCGACCGGCCCATCGAGGTCGGTGGGGCGCGGCTGCGGCTCCTGCTGATCCGGCTCGCGCTCGACCCCGGGCGGGTCGTGACGGCCGACCGGCTCGCCGAGGACCTCTGGGGCGATGACCTGCCCGTGGATCCCGCCGGAGCGTTGCAGACGCTCGTCGCCCGGCTGCGCCGGGCCTTCGGGAGTGAGCGCGCGGTGATCGTGTCGCATCCCGCCGGGTACCTCCTCGACGTCGCGCCCGACGGCGTGGACGTGTGGATGTTCGAGCGGGCGGCCGAGGACGGGCATGCGGCGTTGGAGGCCGGAGACCCGGAGCGTGCGGGGGTCGTACTCCGCGCCGGGCTCGAGCTGTGGCGCGGGACGCCGTTCGCCGACGCGGGAGGCGCCCTGTTCGCCATGGCGCCGGCCGCGCGACTCGAAGAGACGCGTCTCGCGATGATCGAGGATCGGATCGACGCCGACCTGGCGGCGGGGACGCACGTGCCGGTGGCCGAGGTCGAGGAGCCGGCACGCGAGCACCCTCTGCGCGAACGCCTGCATGCCCGGCTGGTACGCGTGCTGTGCGCCGCGGACCGGCGTGCGGAGGCACTGGAGGCCTACGAGCGGATCCGGCACGACCTCGCCGAACGGCTCGGCGTCGACCCCGGTCCCGAGCTGCGGGCCGCGCACCTGGCGGCGCTGCGGACCGAGCGCGCGCCACGCAGGGGCGGCCTGCCCGCGCGGGCGACCGGCTTCGTCGGCCGTGACACCGAACTGGCGGCACTCCGCGCCGCTCTGGAGGAGTCCCGGCTGGTCACGATCACGGGCTTCGGCGGCACCGGCAAGACCCGCCTGGCCCTGGAGGCGGCGTCCGGCCTGTCGCGGCCCGTACGCCTGGTCGAGCTCGGGTCCGTCGCCGATCCGGCACGCGTCGTCCCGGCCGTGGTGGCCACGGTCGGAGACGACGGCGTCTTCGGCACCGACACCGGCCGGCCACCGCTCGAACGCCTCGCGTCCATGCTCACAGGCCACGACCTGCTCCTGATCCTCGACAACTGCGAGCACGTGATCGACGCCGCCGCGGGCGTCGCCGAACACCTCCTGGCGGCCGCGCCGGACGTCACCATCCTCGCCACGAGCCGCGAACCGCTCGCCATCGGCGGCGAGACCCTGTTCCCGCTGTCCCCGCTGGGGCTGCCCGAGCCGGGGACCGACCCCCGCGCCGCGCCGGCGGTCGCGCTGTTCGCCGAGCGCGCCGCGGCGGTGCGGCCGGGATTCACCGTCAACGAGGACGTCGCCCACATCTGCCGCGAGCTGGAGGGCATCCCGCTCGCCATCGAGCTGGCGGCGGCACGCCTGCGGTCGCTGACGGTCGGGCAGCTCACCGAGCGGATCGGTGACCGGTTCGGGCTCCTGGAGCGCGGCAGCCGTACCGCCCAGCCGCGCCACCGTACGCTGCGCGCCGTCGTCGACTGGAGCTGGGAGCTCCTGGACGAGGCCGAGCGCGAGGTGCTCCGGCGGCTGTCGGTCTTCTTCGGCGGCGCCACCGTGGCGGCCGTGACCTCGGTCTGCGAGCCCGCCCGCGACACCGTCGACCTGCTCGCCGGGCTGGTCGACAAGTCTCTCCTCCTGATGACCGAGGACGAGCAGGACGTCCGTTACCGCCTCCTGGACACCGTGCGCGAGTACGCGCGTGAGCGTCTGGAACAGGCGGGAGAGGCCGGGCGTGTACGTGCCGCGCACGCCGGCTTCTACGCGGGGTTCGCCGAGACCGCCGAGCCGAGGCTGCGCGGCGGCGACCAGCTGCTGTGGCTGGCACGCCTCGACGCCGAGCAGGGCAACCTGGACGCGGCGCTCGGCCACGCCATCGAGTCCGGGCGCCACGGTACGGCCCTGCGCCTGATAATCGCGCGGACCTGGCCGTGGGTCATGCGCGGGCGCCGGCGCGAGGCGGAAGACTGGGCGCGGGCCGTGCTCGCGGCCGTGGGCGACGACGCCCCACCCGGTCACGAGCTGGCGCACGGCATGTGCGTCCTCATCGCGGCGGCCGAGGACTCATCCGGTGTCCAGCGCGCGCTGGAGGTGGTCAACCGCTCCGACCGGCCGGCCGCCCTCGGGGCCTGGACCATCGCGGGCGGTCACATGGGCCAGGCCGCCGTCATCCGGGCGCACGCGTCCGAGGTGGCCGAACGCCTCGGCGCGAGTCCGGACCCGTGGCTGCGGGCCATGGCCGGCCTGGCCTCCGGACTCGTGCGGTTGGAGTTCACCTCGGGCGGCGCGGGGGAGGCGGAGGAGCACCTGCGCGCCGCCGAGGAGGGCTTCACGGCGGTCGGCGACCGCTGGGGAGAGGCGGTCACCCTCTTCGCGCTCGGCATGGTGCTGGCCAACCGCGGTTCGTGGTCGGACACCGTACGCGTCCTCGAACGCGCGCGGGCCCGTGCCGCCGCGGTCGGCGGAGTGGAGGAGATCCCGGCGCCGATGATGCTGCTCGTCCAGCTGGGACAGGCGCGGACGAGGGCCGGTGACCGTGCCGGTGCCCGTACCGACCTCGAACGGGCGCTGGTGACCGCCGAGCGCGGCGGGGACGCGCTCGCGCTGGCCCGGGTCCGCCACGCGCTCGGCGACCTGGCGTACGCGGACGGCGATCCCGACGGAGCGGCCAGGTGCCACCGGGCGGCGCTGGCGTGCGTACGTGAGGCTCCGAAGCAGTTCCTGGCGCTCCTGCACATGTCGGCGGCCTGCGCCGAGGCCGCGCTGGGCGACGACGACCGTGCCGGCGAGCTGGCCTCGCATGCCCTCACCCTGATCGCCGGCTCCGGCGACGACGTGGCGCGCGCGACGGTTCTGGAGGGCGCCGCCTGCCGCCTGAGGCACGACGACGCCGTGGCTGTCCTCAGCGCGGCACGCACGCTGCGCGGCATCGAGGACACCGCCGACCCCGGCGTACGTGCCCTGCTCGACCGCTGCCGGGCCGAGCTGGGCGAGGAGCGGTTCGCGGCCGCCTGGTCGCGCGTCCTCTCCTCACCCGAGTCGTTCGCCCGTCAGGCCAGCGCCCGCAGGTAGTCCTCCGGCGAGGCGTCGTAGACCCCGATGTAACCGTCGGGCCGCACCAGGACCAGGCCGTCCGTGCCGTACGCGCGGCGCGCGTGGCCGCCGGAGTCCACGAGATCGCCCGTGGCGCCCACGGTGTGGGCACGGACCGCGGCACCGTACCGCTCGCCGATCCGCGCGACGGTCTCGGCATGGTGCTCGCCGAAGCCGAGCAGGGTGAAGTGCGGGCCGCGGAAGACGTCGAACAGCCGCCCGTCGCGCAGCGGCGCGTCCGGAGCGCGCTGCCCGGCCTTCCCGCCGCCGACCGACAGCGAGCCGCCGGGATAGCCGATGCCGAGCTGCTCGGTCTCCCCGCCACGGCGGTACGCCTCGGCCTGCCGCTCGGCGATCTCGCGGTACGGGCGGGTGCTGAGACCGAGCACCCCCGCGGCGACCGGGAGCCGTTCCTCCTCGTACGTGTCCAGCGCGCGTTCGGCGGCCAGCTTCCAGCCGAGGTTGTAGGCGTCCTGCACACCGGTGTTGAGGCCCTGCCCGCCGGCCGGGGAGTGCACGTGCGCGGCGTCCCCGGCCAGGAAGACCCGGCCGTCGCGGAAGCGTTCGGCCATCCGGATGTTGACGCGGTAGAGCGACATCCAGCCCACGTCCCGCAGCCGTACGCCGGACACCTCCGCGGCGAGCTTCTCGAACGTCGCCGGGGACAGGTCCGGCGTCTCGTCACCGGTGACGGGGGCGGTGAGCTGGAAGACGTCGGTGCCCGGCATCGGGCAGAGCCCGACCTTGAGCGCCTGTGTCGCCATGTCGCCCCAGATGTGCCAGTGCTCGCGGTCGAGGTCGTCGGTGCGGACGTCGGCGATCAGCATCCGCTCGGTCTCGTGGGTCTCGCCCTCGAAACCGACCCCGAGCCGCTTGCGCACGAGGCTGCGGCCACCGTCCGAGCCGACGAGGTAGGCGGCGCGGACCTGCCGGGTCCCGTCGAGAACGGCCGTCACGCCGTCGGCGTCCTGCTCGAACCCGGTCAGCTCGGCGTGTTCGACGCGGACACCCAGCTCGGCCAGCCGGTCGCGCAGGATCCGCTCGGTGCGCCACTGCGGGAGCATCATCACGTTGGGATAGGGAACCTCCGGCGTCGGCTCCTTCGGCTCGTGCATGCGGCCCTCCCAGACGACCTCGCCGCCCGCGTACGAGCGAAGGGGTGGGTACTCCGCCCCGGCGGCCATCACGGCATCGAGCACGCCGAGGTCGTCGAAGACCTCCAGCGTGCGCGGCTGCAGCCCCTTCCCGCGCGACCCGGCGAGCCGTTCCTTCTCCACGATCCGCACGTCGACGCCACGCCGCGCGAGGTCGCATGCCAGAGTGAGCCCGGTCGGCCCGGCGCCCGCGATCAGTACCTGTGTCTCGTCCATGCCGCGCACGCTGCCGGGCGCCGCTGTCAGCTCACCGGCATCCCGCTGACAGCCGGATGCCATCCACGACCGCCCGCGGCGTCACCGGTTAGGGTCCGCCACGTGGAGATCGAGCAGTACGCCTATTTCGCGCTGAAAAGCGCGGTCGTCCCGGCAGCGGAGATGGCGGAGCGGCTGGGCATGGAACCAGACGAGGTATCGGTTCGGGGCAGTCGGATCGCCGAGCCGCCGAGGCCGATCCGCCATGCGTGGAAGATCGTGTGCCGAAAGCCCGGCCTGGCGGTCGACGAGCAGATCGGCCAGATCATGGACCGTCTCCGGCCCTGCCGGGAGCGGATCGTGGCGTTCTCCGCGGAGCTCAGGGCCCGGGATCCGGACCAGGCCGGCGCGGTTCTCGAGGTGGTGCGCTACTTCGATCATTCCGGCGGAGAAGCGCTCGAGCGCCCGCGAGATCCCGCCGACCGGCACCGTCTTCTGGGCTGGGCCCTCGATCACGAGGTGCTGGAGTTCCTCGTCGCGACGGGCGCCCACCTGGACGTTGACGAGTACGGATCCCCCTGAACCGCACCAGCCGGCCCGGCGCCCGGCCTGGCAGAGTCGCTTACCTCTCGGGACCGGTGTCTCGGATGCGAGACGGCTTGCCGTCTCCGGGTCCTGTGGGCGGCGATCCGTGGATGGGATGCTGGCGGGGTGAGCACCGTGATCACGAACATCGGAGAGCTGGCCGGGGCCGCCGAGGACCGGTGGCTGATCGAGGACGCCGCGCTCGTCATCGACGGTGACCGCGTCGCGTGGGCCGGGCCGGCCGCGGACGCGCCGGCGGCCGATGAGAGCTACGACGCGGGCGGCCGGGCGGTGCTGCCCGGGTTCGTGGACTCCCACGCGCATCTGGTGTTCGCGGGGGAGCGGGCGGAGGAGTTCGCCGCGCGGATGAGCGGCCGGCCGTACGCGGCCGGGGGGATCCGTACGACCGTCGAGCGCACCCGCGCCGCCTCCGACGACGACCTGCGGGCCAACGTGCGCAGGATCGTCGGTGAGATGGCCCGGCAGGGCACGACCACGGTCGAGTGCAAGTCCGGGTACGGCCTGACCGTGGAGCAGGAGGAGCGGGCCGTGCGGATCGCGGCCGAGCTCGTGGACGAGGTCACCTTCCTCGGCGCCCACGTCGTACCGGCCGGTGTCGATCCCGCCGAGTACGTCGGCCTCGTCACCGGCCCGATGCTGGCCGCCTGCGCGCCGCACGCGCGCTGGATCGACGTGTTCTGCGAGCGGGGGGCCTTCGACGCGGACCAGACCCGGCAGATCCTGTCCGCCGGGCGTGCCGCCGGTCTCGTGCCGCGGCTGCACGCCAACCAGCTCGGCCACGGGCCGGGGGTGGGGATCGCGGTCGAGTACGACGCCGCGTCCGCCGACCACTGCACGTACCTGTCCGATGAGGACCTCGCCGCGCTGGCGGGCTCGGAGACGGTGGCGACGCTGCTGCCCGGCGTGGAGTTCTCGACCCGCCAGCCGTACCCGGACGCCCGCGCGCTCATCGACGCGGGCGCGAGCGTCGCGCTGGCCACCGACTGCAACCCGGGCTCGTGCTACTCGTCCAGCATGGCGTTCTGCATCGCCCTGGCCGTACGCGAGATGCACATGACGCCGGAGGAGGCCGTACGCGCGGCCACGGAGGGCGGGGCGAAGGCGCTGCGGCGCACCGACGTCGGGCATCTGCGGCCCGGTGCCCGCGCCGACGTCCTCATGCTCGACGCACCGTCGCACATCCATCTCGCCTACCGGCCCGGGGTCCCCCAAGTGGCCCGCGTATGGCGTGCGGGCGGACCGATATAGGCGGCCGGGGGATATTTGGCCGCGAAACGCGTATCGCGGAACATTGTTTCGCCGCGGTTGAATAAGCATTCACCGGCGTCAGGGCCTTTCCCGGCCACGCGTGGACGTTGACTGATCACGGATTGTCATCCAGTGTTAAAGGTGCACTGGCCCTAGCCCCTCAGGAGTCCACGATGCACGTTCTTGATCGTTTGCGACCTCAGGTGATGCCCTATCCGTTATCACAAGAAGTGAACGTCTATTCATTAGCTGCTGCTGGGGTGATTCGCCGTTTGATCGGGTAACGTCGTCCGGCGAAATCGACTATGCCACACGAGGCTAAACGTGATCCACGTTCTCATCGTTGAGAATATGAACCTGATTCGGGGCGGCCTGGTCGCCCTGCTTTCCGGACATCCGGATATGGCGGTGGTAGCGGCGTTGGAATCCGCAGACAAGGCACTTCCCGCCGCCCTGGAACTCGAACCCGACGTCGTCCTGCTCGGGGCGGGTATGGAGGATGCCAACGGATTTGCGATCGCCAAATCTCTCCACGACGAATTACGGTCATGCGCGATCGTCATAATGGCAAATCGCCGCCGGCCGGGCGATCTGCGCCGCGCCGTCGCCGCGGGGGTCATGGGCTATCTGCTGATCGACGCCCCTCCGGACGACCTGGCCGACGCGGTACGCCGGGCCGCACAGGGCGAGCGGGTGATCGACTCCGAGCTCGCCTTCGCCGCCCTCGACAGCGCGGAGAGTCCCCTGACCGACCGGGAGGTCGACGTACTGCGGCTCGCGGCGCAGGGTGCGTCATCCGCGGAGATCGCCGGCCATCTGTTCCTTTCGGTACGAACGGTGCGCAACCACATCTCGCGCATCATCGGGAAGATCGGCGCCCGCAACCGGATCGACGCCATCCGCATCGCCGACGACGCGGGCTGGTTATGACCGGCCCGCCTGCCGGCCGAGTGCGGCCCCCGGGGGCTCGGGAGCCCCCGGGGGCGGTGCCCCGCAGCGGCCGAGGGGGATCGACCACCCTCGGTCCGCCGGGTGCGGCACTGGCCACGATTCGCCGGACCAAGGCATCGTGGCCGGTCCTGGACTCCTCACCGAACGCAGCTCGAATGTCTCGACCCCTACGGGTACGCGTGGAAGTTCTTCCAGCCGCTCCCGTACGCGCCCTCGGACGGCCTGCGCGCCACCCCATGACAGCTGGTTCGCCCCCTGACGCCGCCGGCAGACCGTCCCGTGATCAGGTGACGGGACGCCGAAGAACGTGCACCGGTGTTAGCTTCTCTGCCCGTGGTGGAGCATCAGCGGGAGACCAGGGCGGCCTATGACGGGGTCGTCGAGTTGTACGCGTCGCTGTTCGCCGACCGGCTGGAGACGCAGCCGTTCGCGCGGGCCATGATCGGTATCTTCGCCGAGCTGGTGCGCGGTACGGGGAACCGGCGAGTGGCCGACGTCGGGTGCGGACCCGGACATCTGACGGCCCTGCTGCACGAGCAGGGGCTGGACGCGTTCGGCCTCGACCTTTCCCCGGCCATGGTCGACCATGCCCGGCGGGCCAATCCGGCGTTGCGGTTCGACGAGGCGTGGATGGAGTCCCTGCCGGTCGAGGACGGCGCGCTCGGCGGCGTGATGGCCCACTACTCGATGATCCACACCCCGCCCGGGGAACTGCCCGCGCTGCTCGCCGAGCAGGTGCGCGTCCTGGCGCCGGAGGGGCTGTTCCTGGTCTCGTTCTTCGCGACCGACGGACCGGAGCCGGTCCGCTTCGACCACAAGGTGACTCCTGCCTACAGCTGGCCCGTGGACCGGTTCGCCGGACTCCTGGCAGAGGCAGGGCTCGTGGTGTTCGGCCGGCTCGTCCACGATCCGGCCTCCGAGCGTGGCTTCCTCGACGCCCACCTGCTGGCCCGCCGCCGTTCCTAGGCCGGGGACGGGGAGGCTTCGCGACCCGTTCGCCCGGTCGGTTCCGGAGGTGGTGCCGACCAGTGGCCGTGCAGCTCGCGGTAGAGGCCGCAGTCCGCGAGCAGGTCCTCATGGGTGCCCAGCCACGAGCGGGTGCCGTCCAGGACGAGGATGTGACGCGCGCGGCGGGCCGAGGTCATCCGGTGGGCGATGACGATGAGTGAGCCGGGGCGGGACGCGAAGGCGCGTTCGGCCCGTTCTTCGGCGAGGGCGTCCAGGTGGCAGGTCGCCTCGTCCAGGATGACCAGCCGCGCCGGCGACAGGTACGCCCGTACGAGGGCGATGAGCTGGCGTTCGCCGGCCGAGAGCGTCTCGGGGGACACCTCGGCTCGATATCCGCCGAGTCGTTCGGCGAGGTCACCCGCGCCCACGGCCGTGACGGCGCGGTCCAGGGCGTGGTCGGAGGCGCCGGGGCGCAGATAACACAGGTTGTCCCGCAGCGTGCCGCCGAAGACGTACGCCTCCTGGGGGATCAGCGCGCGGTCGTCCGGGTCCGCCTCGTCGGCGGGTACGCCGCCGAGGGTGACGGACCCCGCCGAGGGCGTGAGGAGGCCGGCGGCGAGCAGCGACAGTGTCGACTTGCCGATGCCGCTGGGGCCGACGATGGCGAGGTGGTCGCCGTCCGGCACCCGCAGGGACAGGTCGTCGACCACCGGCGCGGCCCCGGGCCCGTACGCGAAGCTCACCCCGCACAGCCGCAGGTCGCCGCCTGCCGGACGGGACGGCCGGGGCACCTGCGTCACCTCGGCCGCCTCCATGACGCGGTCCAGCGTCACGGCCAGCCGCAGTCCGCTGCCGCCCACTCCCCGGATGATCGTGCTCAGCGCGGGGGAGAGGCCCTGCAGCACGTACGTCAGCGAACCCAGGATGACGCCCGGCGTCGCGCCGTGCCGTACCAGCCACGGCGCGGCGCCCAGGATGAGCAGCAGCGGCAGCCGCCCGCCCACGGCCAGCGCCACCGTACGGCCGGCGGCGAGCCGGGCCATCGACCGCGCGGTCGCGGCCTGAGCGTCGATCAACCGTCCGGCCGAGGCCGCCATCGCCTCCTCCGAGCCGCACGCGGTGACGTCCCGCAGGCCCGCCGCGAGCGCCGTGGCGGACTCGGCGATCCGCTCCTCGGCGAGGATCAGTTGCCGCTGCCGGGTGATCGAACGCGAGACGAGGCAGAGGAACAGCCCGAGCCCCACGAGGACCGGCGGCACGACCAGCAGGAGCGTCACCGGCATCAGCGTCAGCAGGCCGATCAGCGCGCCGGCCAGCGTGAAGACGAAGCCCTGGACGATCATCAGCAGCCCGGCGAACGTATCTCGGACGATCTCCACCTGCTGGGTGAGGCGGGCGACGGCGCCGTCGTCACGGCGCCCGGTGCGTACCGAGTCGTGGACCGCGCCCCGTACGACATGGCGGACGAGGGCGTCGCGGAGCGGTTCGACGATCGCGGCCAGCGGCCCGTACACCCGCGTGGCGCCCACCGCCCCGACCACCGCCGCGCCGGCCAGCACCGCCAGCCAGCACAGCGCGGCCTCGACACGGTGGGCGAGGAACGCGTCGGTGGCGCCCGCGACCGCACGCCCGAAGACCAGCACGGGAGCCGCCTCCAGCGCCGACCAGACGCCGAACAGCACGAGCCGGCGCGGCTGCCGGCGCAGCGCGGCGGCCAGGACCCGGTGGCCACGTACCTCATTCACCGAACACCTCGCGGTACTCCGGATCCGGCCACAGCTCGTGGTGCGGTGCGCAGGCGCGGACCCGGCCGCCGTCGAGCCAGGCGACCAGGTCCGCGCGTGCCGCCGTCCCGACCCGGTGCGCGATGATCAACCGGGTCCTGCCGTCACGGGTGAGTACGTCGCCGACCTGCACCTCGGTAACGGTGTCGAGGCTGGAGGTGGCGTCGTCGAGGACGAGTACCCGCCCGGGGTGGGCGAAGGCGCGAGCGAGGCCGAGACGCTGCAGCTCTCCGCCCGACATCGGCGCTTCGGACGGCGGCGTCCGGTAGCCGAGCGGCAGCCGGCGGATGAAGGGATCCGCGCAGGCCGCACGCGCGGCGGCCTCGGCGTCTCCGCCGATCGCGTCGGCGATGGTGGCGCCGAACAGAGCGGGTCGCGCGAACGCGTACCCGACGGCATGCCGGAGCGCGTCATGGTCCAGCGACGTCAGCGGCATCCCGTCGAGCAGGATCCGGCCGTCGTCGGGGTCGGCCAGCCGCCCCGCCAGCGCGGCGAGCAGCGACTTGCCGCCACCCGAGCGCCCGACGACGGCCAGCGCGGCGCCGCCCGGGACGACCAGGTCGAGACCGTCGAGTACGGAGGCGGCCGACACGTGCCGGAACTCCAGCCGCCCGGGTCCGTCCGGCAGCGCCGCGGAGCCGTACACGGGGACCGGCCGCTCCAGCACCGGGGTCAGCCGGGACGCGCCGGCGCGGGCGCGGGCCAGCCGCCCGAGCTGGGCGATCAGCGGGCCGATGTCGGAGCCGAGGCCCGCGTACTGCGTCGCCGCGAGCAGCCCGCCGGTGGTGAGCCGCCCGCGGGCCAGTTCGTATCCCGCCACGGCGAGCACCGCGACCTGGAGCAGCGGGACGGCCAGCGTGCCGCGGCCCGACGTCGTCGCCTGGATGCGCCAGGTCGCGTAGCCGTGTCCGGCCAGCTCGGGGAGGGGCTGCAGGATCCGGCCGGTCTCGCGTTCGGCGGTTCCGGCGGCGGCGACCGTACGGTTGCCGGCCAGGGTCTCCACGAGGCGGGTGGCGATCAGGCCCTGGGCCTCGAGGTACCGCGTGACCACCGAGGACGTGTCGCGGACGAACGACCGGAGCAGCGCGGCGATCGCGGGCAGGCCCAGCGTGAACGTCAGCGCGAGCCAGGGATCGAGAAGGATGAGGGCGATCACTCCGCCGAAGGGAGGGACGACGGCGGTGAGCGCGAGGATCGAGGCGGACGGCGCGTACGCGGTGTCCGCCGTCGCCGTGACCGCGCGGGTCGTCAGGTCCCCGGCGGGAAGACCGGCGGACGTGCCCAGCCCGAGTACGTGCCGGGTGAACCGGTGCCGCAGCCGCGCCGTCGCGTTGGCCGTGCTCGCCCCGATGGAGAGTTCGCTCAGGGAATCGCCGGCCATCGAGAGGGCGACCAGGCCGGCGTACAGAGCGGGCCAGGTCAGTGCGCGGGAGCCACCGAGGATGCCGTCGACGGCCCGGCCGAGCACCGCCGGCAGGAGGACCGCGGCCCCGGCCTGAACCAAAGAGGTGACGGCGAGCAGACTCGCCCAGACGCCGCCGTAGCGGATCGTCCGAATCACGAGCCTGCTCGCCGTCATCGGTCTCCTTGCTGTCGTGGTCCTGCCATGGCACTCAGGGCCACGGGTCAGTCATCAGAGGCAGATCGTGATGCTGTGCGAGCTGTGGCAGAGCAGGCTCAGCGTGCTGTTGTTCTCGCCGCCGCCGCCCCCACCGTGGCCGCCGGGGGCCGTGCTCATCCCCTGCATGTCCAGAAGCGCCATTGTCGTGTCACCTCCCTCTCGGTCGAGCGTTCATGTCCGGATCCGCCGTCAGAGGCAGATCGTGATGCTGTGCGAGCTGTGGCAGAGCAGGCTCAGCGTGCTGTTGTTCTCGCCGCCGCCACCGCCCCCACCGCCGTTCGGGGCCGTGCTCATCCCCTGCATGTCCAGAAGCGCCATCGTCGTGTCACCTCCTTGCCGAGTGAGTTGCGGTCCCCGCGAGGGATCTCGCGGGAAGCTCTGGTGCCGCCAGGAACGGCAGGTGTACCGGGCCGTCGTGCAGTGCCGCGCCGAGCGCGAGCAGTACGCCGGCCGTGCCGGTGCCGAGGTCCATCGACATCCTCAGCAGGTTCTCGCCGGGGAAGGCCAGCCCGCCGCCGTAGGAGAGCGCGTGCCAGGCCATGTCGCGTACGTGCATGGCGGTCCGCGGATCGCGTTGGCGGGCGAGGTGGAGCAGCATCCCGGCGCGCCCGCTGAACAGCCCGGACTGGGCGTAGTAGCGCGTGAGAGCGGCCGTACGGATGGCGGCCTGGGCCGCGCGGAAGCGTTCGTCCTCGCGGTGGAGGAGGTAGTCGTCGATGACCATGCCGATCCCGACACTGCCGCGGGCGAGGTAGGGCAGAATGCGCGATCCGTCGTCGACGTGCATGGCGCCGTTCTTGTCGGTCACGCATCCGTCGAGGTCGAGCCCGATGGCGCGGGCCGCGAGATCGAGGAGGTTCGTGTCCCCGGTGCGCTCGAAGAGCCGCAGGAACATCAGCGCCGGACCGGCCATGCCGCGCATGAGCCCGGGCCGGGCGGGCGCGCCGTCGGCGGCCATGACATGGTCCGCGACGATCTGCGCGGCGCGTGCGGCCGCCCCGCGCAGTGCGGGTTCGGACAGGACGCCGGCGAGATGGTCGAGGTTGAGGGCGACGCCGGGGAGCCCGCCGTGCAGGTCGATGCCGAGCCGCTCCCAGCGTTCGCCGAGGCAGATGTCGACGACCTTCGCCGCGGCGTCCGGATGCCCGAGATGGGCCAGGCCGTACGCGGCGCCGTGCAGCCCGTCGTACAGTCCGAGGCCGGTGCCCTGGGGCGGGTCGGTGGCGTGTTCGATCAGCCAGTTCTCGTGCTCGTACTTGACGCCGAAGCCGGTGACGTCGAGCGCGTACAGCACGCCGGCCGCGCCGAAGGCCAGACCGAGCCCGCCGCTGCCGAACTGCTGGATGTCGCCGGGGAACAGCCGGTCGTCGCGCTGCGGTGTCGCGCTGGCGAGGATGGCCGTGCTCAGGGCGGCGCGCGCGTTCACCCAGCCGGGTGGCTCCGGGGCGAACCGGGGGATCGCCCTCCGGCCCGGCTCGCCCCGGGTGATCTCGTCGACCGCCTCTTCGAGGTAGCCCGGGGGGACCGGGAACCAATCGGCGATCACCTCGGCCAGGTGGGCCGCCTTGGCCAGGTCGAGCATGAAGAGATTGGTCGTCGGCGTGAACAGCGCGATCTTGAGACACGCGAGGCTGTAGCGGTCGATCGCGATGCCGCGCCGGTCGGGAGGCGCCAGGAAGCCCGGGTTCGCGAGGGTCTGCCGGCGGTTGTCGGCGGCGGGCGCCGCGGCCTCGAAGTCGATCAGGGCCACCGTGTCGTCCGGAGCGACCATGATATTGAACATGTGCAGGTCGTTGAAGGCGACGCCGCGCGCGTGGACCTTCTTGATGATCCGTTCGGTGCCGGCGTAGATCTTCATCGCCCAGGCCGTGTAGTCGGCGAGGTCCTGGGGGTCCGGCTCGGGATCCAGCAGGGGATGCCGCTCGGCGAAGAAGGTGTTCAGCGGCCGTCCCTCGACGAACTCCTCGACGAGGAAGTGGTGGTCGCCGACCACGAAGTGGTCGAGTGCCCGCGGCACCCCGTCGATGCCACCCAGGAGCCGCAGGATGTCGTACTCGCGGCGGATCCGGGTGACGGCGTCGGCGCCGTCGGCGGCCAGACCCGCGTGCGGCCGTCCCTCCTTGAGCACCACCTTCCGCCCGGTACGGGTGTTCTCGGCCGCGTACACGCCGCCGCCGTTGCTGAAATGCAATGCCTCGGTGATCCGGTACGGGACGCCGGCCATCGTCACGGCGTTTCTCTTGTCGAGGTGGGCCGTGAGGCAGTCGGGCAGCGTGACCCAGTCCGGCACCACGAAGACCGGCTCGCGGCGGTCGGGCACGAGCCGCCCGGTGCCGTCCTCGATCGCGGCGACCAGCCGGCCGCTCTCGTCCTCGCAGTGCTTTTCGGTGAACCCGCCGTAGCGGACGTAGAGGGGCCCCTCGCCGATGCGCAGGTCGCTGAGGATGTACGGACCGGGCTCGCCGGCGAGGATGCCGCCGAGTTCGTCGAGGATCCGGGCGAACTCCTCGTCGTCACGCGGGTAGATGGTGACGAGCTTCCCGCTGGCACCCCGCGGAGAGTATTTCGCGTTGCGCATGAGAAGCATGTCCGCGCTGCGGAGGTGCTTGAAGGAGATGCCTTTGGGCAGGCAGTAGTCGCGTACACGGATGAGGACGTCTGAGGCGTTCTCGTGCCTCGCCGAGACGTGGATCTTCCATCCTTGCGAAGGAATCTCGTGTACGGGGGGAACGTAGACGATCCATTCGCTGCGCTGAATTCGCTGCCATCCATCGGGAAGCGCTTCGTCGACGATGGTGAAAGCCGGGCTCTCCTGTCCATCAAGGACGTCATAGAAGAGCCTGTCTTTCAGGCAATACACTTCGTACTGCTTTTCCACCGGATACGTCCTCTGCTATAGCCCTTTGCCGGGCGAAGGTCGGAACCGACTGTTCGCTTCGACACAGAGACTCGCAGGTCGGACAGGGTGGGGCCTAGGGACAAGTGTCACGAATGCATCGTGAAGATATCCCATAGGGTGAAGTGAGTGGCTAAACGCAAGGATGTGGGTCATGTGGCGTTGATGCTGTATTGGACGGTCCGGGGACGTCTAAGGGCGAGTTGAACTGTGATCATTGGTCGTCGTCGCCTCAAATTTGGTGCACTGTGGCCAGTGGTGTCCATTTTGAGATTTTTGCGACATTATTCTGCGCCGCTTCGCACGGTCGGCCGCGGCCTGAGTCGATGGGGCCAGGTCCGCGCGGATGAGGTGCGGTCGCCGAGCTCCAACGCGGCCGGCGCGGACGTGGGAGGGGGCGCCATCGCGGGGTCCTCGCATGAGGGCCTGGAGCAACAGTGATCGACTTTCGGCGTTCCCGCTTGCCTGGCGTGCGCCTCTGGTTAAATTCGGTACGCTCAACGCGTTCGTGACACACTGCGCATGGGTATTCACTATGCGTAGCTAAAATTTGCCGACACTGGGCCCCTATGGGGGTCCATCTGAGGTTTTGAGGAGAAGGCATGGCTGCCGACCCAAGCTCGCTCATGCTGGCGGAGTTGTGGCGCAAAGGTACGCGTAGCGGCTCTGGCGGATGTGTAGAGGCCGCCCTTGTGACAGCTCCTCGTCCTTGGCCGATAAATGCTCCGGCTCCCGAAGAGGATATTTCCCGATAACGAGACGCAGATCTGCTCAGACCACTGAGGGCTCATCGCTGTTCGCCAGCTCGGCAGCCGTCCTGTCTTTCATCCGGTCGGTGGCCGCCTCGATGAAGGTGGTGGATTCGGGCTCAGTCAAGGCCAACTGGCGCAGATGGTCGAACGCCTCGAGATAAGACGCGATCTGGTCACTGTCGGCGACCGTCAAGTCTGGCCCCTGCGCGTTCTCCAAGAACAGCACGCCTGCGGGACCGCTCTCGAATCCCAGGATGGTGAATTCTCCCCTCATCCCGAAATGTGACCCCCTTTCAAAGGGGATCAGCTCAATGGTGATGTCGGGCCGCTGGGCGAGTTCGAGCAGATGGATTAGTTGGCGTGGCATTATCCCCGGATCGCGTTGCCCGCCGACCCGGCGTCGGATGACGGCCTCATCGAGCACATAGTGCTGTTGTGGCAGGTCTTCTCGGTTGAAGATCTTGTCCTGGCGCAGCATGCGGGCCTCGATTACCGCCTCGGCGACAGGGCCCGGCACGTACTCGATGGTCAGCGCACGTGCGTATTCTTCGGTCTGCAGAAGACCGGGGACCAGGAGCGGGCTGAACGACCTGACGAAAGAGGCTCCGAGCTCGTACCCGAGATAGCTGGAAAAAGGGGCGCCCAGGTCCTCCTTGTAGGGATCCCACCAGCCGCGCCCTCTGGCGCCGCGTGCGAGCGCGGAGAGTTCGAGGATGCGGGTCTCGTCGGAGATGCCGCAATATCTGAGCAGTGCCTGAAGGTCGGTCGTCGAGATGCCGACGTTGCCGCCCTCGATGCGGATCAGTTTTGACGGTGACCAGTCGAGCGCGCGGGCGACCTCCTCCTGAGTCTTGCCGGCGTCGCGCCGGATTCTCTGGAGTTCGGCGGTGAGGCGTGCGCGCTGGACTACAGGGCCGGGATCCGAAGCCATGTTTCCCCCTTGCAGGTGAAGATCGAGATTCGGGGGGCTCGTCCGTCATCTCGCTTTTCGCTGCCTTCCAACAGGCTTAGATTAAATCAGCAAGGTGGCAGGTTGCCATACCCTTTTAGAGCGAGGTGGCAAGCGTCCACCCGGCCAGCCCCTTACGTCACACATATTTGATCTTGTTGAGATGGTCGGTGAACGAATTAATTCTGCTCGACATGCGTGTTGACCAGGGATAACGGGGTGCGTCGGAGTCGTGCTCGGTGCAGAACCGGGTAAATTTGCCGAGCTGAGAACCGCGCGAATTTTAGCCGCTCAAAATATGGGGATTCGGCTCTTCTGGATGGCAGTTCCGTCCGCCCGTGTGATCATTTCCGCGGCGGACACGCGTGTGCCGGGCCGTTGATGTCGAGATGCGTCAGGCGTTCGCCCAGGTCAGAAGTCAGATGGCAGCTATACGTGGCCGGCGCCTGCCTGCTTATGGCCACCTTGCTGTACGCGGGTACGCACGATGGTGGTGGGCACGGCGCGGGTGTGCACGCTGGGAGTGCGCATCGTGACGGCAGGCAGCACGCGGGCAGGCGTCATGGTGGCAGGCATGGCGGCGGGACGCAGCGCGCGGGTAGGCGTGGCGGCGGTACGCAGCTCGACGGCAGGCATCGTGCGGGGACGCATTCGGGAATGTCAGGAAATGATATCTAGCCATTTACGCCTTAGCGAATTAGCACTTGGCATTTGGCTTTATTGCTAATACAGAAATGTTACCTTCGTGACTAGATAACCTATTGAGTAATGCATCCAGGCGCAGTTAATATCCTTTCAGGAAGAGTAGAACGGGAGCTGCTCTTCGTAAAGGAGATGAGCGGTGCGCGTTTACAGGAATGTCGAGACGAGTCTCGACCAGAGCGGAGCCGGGAGTTCGATGGCCCGATCGAACACGGCCTTCCGCCTGGTCACGTGGATGCGAGACACCGGTGAGACGCCCGCGCGGGGTGTCTCGGGGGAGCCGGCTCGTATCGCGGAGACGGATCTCGGCGCGCATTTCGCCCCGGCCGGCCGTGTGCTCCACGCGGCCGGCGGGGTGACGCTCACTCGGGCCCTGTCTCGCGATTGCGCCGGTGCCCTGCTGTCGTGGCCCGGCGTACTCCCCTCAACGGAAAGGACCCTTCCATGCTCGTACTGATCGCAGTCGGCGTCGCGGTGTTCATCGGAATTCGTTCCGAGCGTGCGCGCCAGGCCCACTACATGTGGTCCAACTACAAGGACCGGCTCGCCAGCATGCGCGGCCTGCGCATGAAAGAGACGATGAACGCCGTTCTCGGGGTCTGCGCCCTCATCGCGGTCGTCGTCATCGTCACCGGTATCGGTGGTTGAAGCGGATCAACGGAGGCCGGTCGGCGGCGATGTAGTCGACTGACAGGACCTCGGCGACGAACAGCACGTGGTCGCCGGCCGGCACTCGCTGCCGCGTTTCGCACTCCAGCGCGGCCCCTCCGTCGTCCACGATGAGGGCGTCGGACAGCGGTCCCCGGTGATGGGGGACACTCGCGATCAGAAGCCGGGCGCTCGGTCGCCCGGCCGAGGCGAACCGGCCGGCGATGGCCCGCTGATCGGCGGAGAGTACGGTCACCGCCCACCGGTCGCAGCGGTGCAGCACCTCGGTGACATAGGACTCCCTCGCCACCGCCACCATGACCATCGGCGGGTCCAGCGAGACGGACGAGAACGCCGTCAGCGTGGTGCCGATGTCATCCCGCCCCTCGCGTACGGTCACCACCACGACGCCGGTGGCGAAGGTCGCGAGCGCGTCGGTGAGGTCCCGGAGGGGAACGTCGTCCACGACTGACCAGGCCTCCGCAGGATCGGGTCTCAGTCGATGCTCCAGTTGCCGGTGAGCATCAGCGGTCCGCCCAGGGGAAGGCCCATGCGCGCGGCGGTGGTGGACATCGGGCCCCAGGCGTCCAGGCGGGCGCTCGCGGCCGTACGGTCCTCGCTCGAATCGGCCGGGCGCAGGCGGTCCAGCGGCGAGACGTGCGGGTACGTGCGTACGGGTGCGTCCGTGGCCAGGCCGGCCTTCTTCCGTGCCACGTCCAGGGCGAAGCCCAGACCGCCGAGCTCGTCGACCAGCCCGCGCTCGTGGGCGTCCGCGCCGGTCCAGACCCGGCCGCGTGCCATCGCGTCGACCTGTTCGGGTGACAGGTCGCGGCCCTCGGCGACCTTGCCCACGAAGTCGTCGTACACGCGGTCGAGGAAGGTGTTGACCCGGGTCCACTCCTCCTCGGTGAAGTCGCGGGTCGGTGCGAACATCCGGGCGTGCGCGCCGTTCTCGACGCTGCCCAGGCCGATGCCGAGGCGGTCCAGCAGGTCGCCGATGACCGGCTTGCCGACCACGACCCCGATCGAGCCGGTCAGTGTGCCCGGCTGGGCGACGATCATGGTCGCGGGTGCGGCGACGAAGTATCCGCCCGAGGCGGCGACGTTGCCCATCGACACGATCACCGGCTTGCCGGCCCGGCGGGCGAGCACGACCTCGCGCCAGATCGTGTCCGACGCGACGTACGAGCCGCCAGGGCTGTCCACGCGGAACACGATCGCCTTGACCCTGTCGTCCTTGACCGCGGCGCGGAACGCCGCCGCGATGGTGTCCGACCCGATCGAGGAACCCTGGCCCGGCATCGCGCTGCGCCCGCTGCGGCCGACCTTGATCGGCCCCTGTCCCTGGATGAGCGCCACGGCGTCCTGCTGCGGGCGCGGTAGACGCTTCGCCAGCCCGCTGGTGCGGTTGTAGCGGGAGACGTATCGCAGCCGCGCGGTCTCGTCGGGCTCGCCCGGCTCGGTGGCGATGGCCTTGCGTACCTCCGCGTACACCTCATCGCGGTAGGCCAGCTTGTCCACGAGACCGGCCTCGAGCGCCTCGGCGCCCAGCAGCGGCGCCTGGTCGATCAGCTCACGTACGCGCTCCTCCGGCAGCCCGCGCCCGGCGGCGACGCCGGCCACCACCTGCTCGCCGGCGGAGGCGACGAGACGACCCGACATCTCCTCGTGCTCGGGCGTGTAGGCGCGTTCCATGAACGTGTTGGCGGCCGTCTTGTACTCGTGACGCTTGGCGAAGCGCGGCGTGACCCCGATCTTGCCGAGCGCCTCGTTGAAGAACGGCTCCTCCAGGGCGACGCCGGTCAGCGCCAGGTCGCCGGAGGGCTGCATGTAGATCCGCTCGAAGACGGTCGCCAGGTAGTACGGCACCGTGCCGCGGCTGACCTCGCCGAATGACTCCGCCCACGCGACCGTGAGCTTGCCGGAGTCGCGGAACGCGCGTACCGCGTCGCGCAGCTCCTGCGCCATCGCCAGCCCGAGGCGCTGACCGCCGATCTTGACGATGAGGGCACGGACCCGCGGGTCCGTACGCCCCCGGCGCAGCCCACCGAGCACGTCCCGCAGATGGGGACGGCGCATGCCGAGCAGCGCCGAGACCGGGTCGGCAGGCTGCCCCTCCATGATCCCGTCGGTGAGGTCGATTTCGAGGATCAGCGCCGCGTTGCGCCGATCACGAGCGTCTTTGAGCAGGTCAACGACTGATCCGGCATCCACCATGTGCCAACTCTATGGCGCACCGCCCCGGGCGGGGACCCCAGTCGGCCAACCGGAGGCGAGACGGCGGCAATCGCTTCAGGGTGCAGGGCGATTTCGTCGCTTTGGAGGGCATATATGACACATCCGGCAGAGGGCCGGCCCCAGACTGACGACGGGTGAGGACATGCCCGGCAGCGAGCAGGCAGGCATCCGGCGTTCCGCGCTTCCGTACGTGGCGATGCTCGCCTTCGCGGCGCTGCCTCCCCTCATGCTGGAGCTGATCGGCATCTTCGGCGACCACAGCGTGCCCGCAGGGGAGTGCGAGGGCATCGGCGGCGGCTGCGTGCTCTCGCCGGCCGGCACGGCACGGCTCATCCTGCTGTTCGTGCTGCCCGTGATGGTGCTGTGGGCGGCCGGGGCCATGATCGTGCTGGCCCTCCTGCGCCGCCGCCCCACCTTCCGCGACCGGCCCGCGATCGTCCAGGGCCTGCTCCCGGTCGCCCCGGCGCTGTTGATGATCATCGCTTTCGTTTTCATCTGACGACAGCCGTTCCCGGCTATCCTCCCGTCGAGGCCACCGGCGGCTACGGAGAGGCACGTCCTTGGACATCTGGCTGGTGCCGCTGTGCGCCCTCGGCGGCGCGGTCGCCGGCCTGCTCTGCGCGCCGCTGGCCGGGCACTACTTCGACCGGCCGGTCCGCTGGGCGCGGCCCGGCATCGCGCTCACCATGGCGGCCGCCTTCGCCGCGATGGCCTGGCGGTTCGCCGGCCACGCCGAGCTGGCCGCGTACCTCTACCTGGCCGGCGTGGGGACCCTGCTGGCCTTCGTCGACGTCGCGGTCAAACGGCTGCCGGACCCGTACACGCTGCCCTCCTACCTCGTCGGCCCCGCGCTGCTCGGAGTCACGGTGCTCACCGGCGGACGTCCGGAACGGCTCGGGCACGCCCTGATCGGGCTGGCGGTGCTGTGGGCCCTGTACGCCGTGCAGCACCTGTTCGCGCCCGGAGCGATCGGCTGGGGTGACGTCAAGCTGGCAGGTGTGCTCGGCCTCTATCTCGGCTGGCTGGGGGCGGCGGCCTGGTGGCTCGGCATGCTCGCCGGCTTCGTTCTCGGCGGCCTGTACGCCGCCGGGCTGCTCATCACCCGACGAGGCTCGCGAAAGTCGGAGATCCCGTTCGGGCCGTTCATGCTGGCCGGCGCGCTGGCCGGAATCCTCGTGAGCTGAGGGTGGCCCCCCGGGTCGGGGGCCACCCTCGGCGACGACGGACTACCTCAGCCCGCCGTCCAGAGCGGACATCAGGGTGCCGGTGTCACCGGACATCTCCCAGATCATCGCGCCGCCCAGGCCGTTCGCCTTGATGTAGTCGGTCTTCTTGCCGATGGACCACGGGTCATCGAAGGTCCACCACTGGCCGTTGGCGCCCGTGTAGCAGTACGTCGCGACGGACTGTTCGTTGTGGTGGACCGTGCAGCCCGGCACGTTCGTGGCGAGGTTCTTGTATCCGCGGGTGCCGGCCTCTTCGGGAAAGTCGCCGGGCGCGGCGCCGTTCGCCTGCTGCCACTCGCCGCTCTTGCCGCCGTCGGCGACCTGCTGCCAGCCGCGGCCGTAGAACGGGATGCCGACCAGGACCTTCTTCGGGGTCACCCCGGCGCCGGTGTAGAGCTTGACGGTGGAGTCGACGCTGAAGTGGGTCGGGTACGGGTCGTTCGGGTCCGTGTACAGGTTGGCCTGGTCGCCCGTGCGGTTCGGCTCCCACGAGTTGTCGCTGCCGGAGCCGTGGAAGTCATACCCCTGCACGTTGGCGTAGTCGAGCGAGTTGAAGATCTTCGAGAAGTCCCAGCCGGCGCTGATCTTGGCCTGGTCGGCGGGGGTGAACGCGGTCAGCAGGCGGCCGGAGCCCAGCGCGTCGAGCTCGGTACGGAACTCCGCCAGCAGCGCGGTGAAGTTGGCCTTGTCCGCGGTGGAGTAGTGGTTGCCCGGGTGACCGTCGGGGCTGCCGGGCCACTCCCAGTCGATGTCGAAGCCGTCGAACACGCCCGCGCCGGTGCCCGCGCCGCCCGTACCGTCCGAAGACACTGGCAGGTTGCCCTTGATGAACATGTCGATGCAGGAGCCGACGAACTTCTTGCGCGACGCGTCCGTCTTGGCCACGTCGGAGAAGAACTTCGAGTACGTCCAGCCGCCGAGCGAGACGAGCACCTTGAGGTTCGGGTGCTTGGCCTTGAGCTTCTTGATCTGGTTGAAGTTGCCCTTGAGTTTCTGGTCCCAGGTGTCGGCGACACCGTCGACGCTGTGGTCGGCGGTCACCGAGACGCCGTAGTCGGCGTACTGGTCACCGGCGCCGGTGCCCTGGTCCGGGTCCGACGGGTTGCTGCTCGTGGCCTTGGTCGCCTCGAAGCAGGTCAGGTTGTTCGGGTCGATGTTCTCGAAGGAGTAGTTGAGCACGGTCAGCTTGCTCGCCGCGCCGTTCGTGTCCAGGTCCTTCATCCAGAAGTTGCGGCCGTAGATTCCCCACTGGGGGTAGTAGCCGATCTTCTGGTACGTCCCGGTGCCGCCTCCGCCACCGCTCGCCTGGGTCTTGCCGGTGACGGCCGCGCTCTTGGCCGACTCGTTTCCGGCGGCGTCGCGGGCGGCGACGGTGTAGGTGTGGCTGCTGCTCGCGGCCAGCCCGCTGACGGTGGCGCTGGTCCCGGTCACGTCCGCGACGGCCGTACCGCCTTCGTAGACGCGGTACCCGGTGACGCCGACGTTGTCGGTCGAGGCGGTCCACGCGAGCGAGATCGAGGATGAGGTGGTGCCGGTCACCTGCGGGCTCGCGGGCACGGTCGGCGCGGATGTGTCGGTGCCTCCGCCTCCGCCTCCGCCGCCGGCGCACGGTTGCCCGTTGAGGGTGCAGTTCGTGGGGGTGGCCGACTCGGGAGCGCCGGAGAACCCGAAGCTCGTCGAGGCGCCCGGCGCGAGCGTGCCGTTGTAGGACTGGTTCGCGAACGTGTAGTGGGTGCCGCTGTGCGTCATCGCGGTGTCCCAGGCGGAGCTGATCGACCCGCCGGAGGGCACGTCGACCTCGACCTTCCAGCCGTTCAGCGTGGTCGAACCGCCGTTGGTGATCGTGTATTTGCCCTGGTAACCGGTGCCCCAGCCGGAGTCCTTGGAGAACGTCGCGGTCGGCGTACCGGCCGCGTGGGCGGCGAGCTGGGGCAGCGTGAGGGAGGCCGTCGCGGCGAACGCGACGGCGAGTCGGAGGATGGCTCGTTTCAAGGTGGTGCTCCTCGGTCTGGCGGGAGGGAGGAGCGCGGCGCCGCACTTAACAGAAAGGAAAGTTTCCTGTCAGATCGGACGGTAGCCTCCGCCGCGCCTGCCGTCAATGCCCGAGGCGCGGCGGCTAGGCTCGCCTCCATGGGCGACGGCGACGGCTGGGCGAGCTGCGACGCGGGACACCGGCACTGGGGGCGGTACGGTGCCGCCGGCCTCCTCCTCTACCACCCGGGCGACGAGCCGTACATCCTGCTGCAGAAGCGGTCCCGGCTGTCGATCGGCGGTGGCACGTGGGGCCTGCTCGGGGGCGCGCGGCACAGCCACGAGGGCCCGGTCGAGGCCGCGCTGCGCGAGGCGTCGGAGGAGAGCACGCTGGACCCGTCGCTGGTCCGCCCGCACTGGCTGTCGCGTGAGGACCACGGCGGCTGGTCGTACGAGACGGTGATCGGCTCGGCGGCGTCGCGCCTCGACGTACGACCGCAGTCGTTCGAGACCGCCGGGGTCGCCTGGGTGCCCGCCTCCGAGGTCGCGGACCAGAAGCTGTTCCCGCCGTTCGCCGAGTCCTGGCGGCGCCTGCGACGGTCGCTGTACCGCGTGGTCATCGTCGTGGACACGGCGAACGTCATGGGCTCACGCGCGGACGGCTGGTGGCGCGACCGGCGCGGCGCGGCCGAGCGGTTGCGGGACGAGGTCGCGGCCGTCGACGGCTTCACCGGTGTGCCGGGAGCGGTCGCCGAGATCTGTTATCCGCGGATCGTGATGGTCGCGGAGGGCGCGGCGCGGGGCATGTCCGGTGTGCCCGGTGCCGAGGTGGTGGACGCCCCGGGCAGCGGCGACGACACGATCGCCTCGCTCGCCGAGCCGCAGGCCGCCGACGAGCGCCGCGTCGTGGTGACGGCCGACCGCGAACTGCGCGCCCGCTGCGAGAGCGCGGGAGCGATGGTGACCGGCCCCCGCTGGCTGCTCGACGCCGTGGACCGCCCCTGCCCGGCGTCGTGAGGCCTCAGCGGTAGAGCGCCGCCCGCGCGGCCTCGCGAAGATCCTTGGCGACCCGGTCGTAGTCCTGGGCGAGCTCCGCCTGGATCCTGTCGCGCTCGGCGCCCTCCAGCCGGATCCGTGGCTCGGTGTCCGGACGCCCCTTCAGCGCCGCGATCCGCAGGTGTGTGGGCGGGTGGCTCCGGTCGACGCGCAACCGCCGGCGAGCGGCCACGCGGCGGCGGCGTTCGCGCTCCCGCTCCGGAAGCGCGGCGAAGCCGTGCCGGTGGTCGTCCCAGAACGCGGTGCTGCGGGGCAGCGCCTGGCGGCGTACGACCGCGGTGTGCGAGTCCGCGGCGGTGTGCAGCGTGTCCAGCATGCCCATGGCGGCGGCGGGCGAGGCGACCCGGGCCGCGAGACGGTCGGCGAGGTACTCGGCTCTCTGCCCGGCCCGCAGGGTGATGATCATTTGGAGGCGGAAGGCCAGCCCGATCAGCCACCCTGCCGCGCCCTGGATCGCTCTGGCGATCAGATCGATGAGGTAGTTGACCCGGGCGTCGCCGCCGCCGGGCAGGACCGCGGAGTGGAGCCGGCTCAAACTGGACAGTGACGTACCGACGACGAGCCCGTGCCGTGAGTCGCCGTTGACGCCGTGCGCGAGCTCATGGCCGATCAGCGCGACGCGCTGCTGTTCGGACAGCACGTCCCACAGCGGGAGGCCGATCTCCAGGACGCGTCGTCGCCGGAGCCCGACCGCGCCGTACGCGGCGTTGAACTCCGGGGAGACCACGACGGCGTCCACCGGCCGTGCGTCCATCTCGGCGCCGATCCGGTCCAGGAGCCCGAACAGCGCCGGAGCGTCCCCACGGAACCGCACGTGTTCTTTGGGGAGCCGCCCCGGCCTGGGCGCGATGGCGAAGACGGTGAGCACGAGGATCAGCACGATGATCATCGTGAAGAGGTTCCTGGCCTTCCACATCAGCAGGACCGCGACCAGGAGAAGGCTCAGCGTGAAAGCGTGCACGGCCAGCGCGAGGAGGTAGGAAAGGACGCGGGCCAGGTCCCAGCCGGGCCGGTGGATCTCCTTGCCGGACACCTCCTCGTACAGTGCCTCGACCATGTGAGCGGAACGCCTGCCGAGCCGGCCGCGTACGGGTCCGGTGGCCGGGGTCCCGTCGCCGAGGCCCCATTCGCACTGGGTGCACCAGGCCGGGAAGTCGCCGGCCGCCTCGATGGCACTCGCACAGCTCGGGCAGGTATGTGGCGGTTCGGCGATCATGGACGGAATGCTAGGGAAAACCGTCCCTAAATGATCATGGATTCGGCCGTCGGGCCGGGGCCGTTACCGACTCGTTGGGGTTTCGTCCGTCTGCCGGAGGCGTGGGGGTACCGGGACGCGGTCGAGGTCGCGGGCGAGCACGATGTCGCCGCCGAAGACGGTGGCCGCCTCCGCGGCGAACCGTGGTTCGTCCTCCTCGCCGTACCGCTCGGAGAAGTGGGACAGGACCAGGCGCCGTACGCCGCCCTCCGCCGCCAGCCGGCCGGCCTGCGCCGCGGTGAGGTGGCCGTACTCCTCGGCCAGCCGCGCGTCCGCGTCGAGGTAGGTCGCCTCGGCGATGAGCAGGTCGACGCCGTCGACCAGCGGCGCGATCGCGTCGCAGAGCCGGGTGTCCATGACGAACGCGGCCTTCTGGCCGGGCCGCGGCACACTGCACTCGTCCAGCGTGACCGTACGGCCGTCCGGGGCGGTCAGCGTTCCCTCGCGCTGGAGCCGCCCGACGAGCGGCCCTTCGACCCCGTGCCGGGCGAGCCGGTCGGGCAGCATCGTGACCCCGTCGGGCTCCTCGAGCCGGTAGCCGTACGACTCGACCCGATGGGAGAGCCGCCGCACGGTCAGCCCGAACGGCGCGCCTCCGGTCGGGACCGGCATCACGTCCCCGTCGACCGGATGCTCGGTGACGACCTGCGTGTCATTGAAGATCGCCGCGTGCCGCAACCGCCGCCAGTAGGCCTCCCCGCTCCCTGGAAAGACCGCCCGAACGGGATGCTCGACCCCGTCCCGCGCGATGCGCTGGATGACGCCCGGCACACCGAGGCAGTGATCGCCATGGAAGTGGCTGAGGCAGATCCAGTCGATGTCATGCGCACTGACGCCGGCGCGCACCATCTGCCGCTGCGTACCCTCCCCGGGATCGAACAGGATGCCGTGCCCGTCCCAGCGCAGCAGATAGCCATTGTGGTTCCGCTGCTTGGTCGGCACCGCACTGGACGTGCCGAGAACCACGAGCTCCCGCGACGACATGCGCCCATGATGCCCGACCACCCGAGCGTGCGGACCACGCCGGCGGCAGCGCGTCGCGACCGGAACGGGAACGGGCCCCGGGACGAATCCCGGGGCCCGTCGTCGGTCAGGTGATCAGTAGAACAGGCGGGGCTGGCGGGGCAGGACCACGTTGGTCGGGCCGCGCCAGGCCTGTTCGGTGGAGAACGTCTTGGCCGACGGCGCCGCGCCGCTCACCACCACCGGCAGCGTGACCTTGCTGCCCGCCAGGTCCACCGTGACCCCGGCTCCGGTGCCGGGCTCGTCGTACTGGACGTCGCCGTCCGTGCCGAAGAGGACCAGGGCCAGCCGGTGTCCCGCCTTGAACCGGTAGTCCTGCGGCAGAGTCTGCCAGCGAACCGCGTACGACTTCCCCGGTGCCAGCGGGGAGGAGTGGCTCAGCGACGTACGGTTCTGGGCGTCCAGGAAGCCGCGCGTCACCACGTTCACGTCCGAGGTCACCGTGTCCGTCACCACCTGCCGGTAGCAGGCGTCATCCGTCGCGGTGCTCTCGCCGTTGCAGTCCTCCGTCGTCAGCGTACGGACGCCGGAGCCGGCGCCCAGGTAGTTCACCCGCGTGTCCGTGCCGTAGTCGACCAGCAGCGCGCCGAGGTTCGCCGCCGGGTGGTCCGACTTGATCCTCAGCGACACCGTCGGCGTTCCGGACAGCCGTACGTCCTGCTTCAGTGGCGCCGTCGTGTATGCCAGCCGGTACGGCTGGGCGGTCGTCGGGTCGCTCACCAATGAGGCCTCGTCCTCGGAGGTGTCGGTGAACATCGCGCTGCCCTGAGAAGGAGCCAGGCCCAGCGTGCCGTCGGCCTGCGGGGACAGGTTCAGGGGGCGTGCGGCCGGCGCGGGCCAGTCGGACTGGCCGACCCACTGGTCCGGGGCGACCTCGACGTCGGCGCGCGGCTGCTTCATGACGTCGTTCGGGACGTGCCACAGCCAGTGGTCGAACCACTGGTGCAGCGTGTCCACCCACGCGTCGCGGCGGAAGTCGAACGGGTCCACGTGGCCGTACTGCGACAGCCACACCTTGCGCGGTACGCCGCGTGCCGCCAGGCCCGCCCACCAGGTGGAGAACTGGTTCGGCTTGACGTTCAGGTCGTTCGTGCCGTGGACCGCGAACACCGAGGCGTGCACGCGAGAGACCGACGGCACCGGCGCCGAACGGTAGTTCCGCGAGTCCCAGAAGGAGTTGTAGTTCCCGGTGGCGTCGTCCTGGCCCGTGGCGAGGTCGGCGTTCACCGCGGCGCACTTGGCGGGCGGGTCGGTGTCGACCGTGTCGGCGAGGCCGTCCTCCTCGCCCGTCCACCAGACCGCGCCGTTCATGCGGCTGTAGTCGTACCAGGAGCTGATCGCCGAGATCGGCACGATCGTGTCGAGGCCCTCGACGCCGGTCGCGGCCACGCCGTTGGCCAAGGTGCCGTCGTAGGACTTGCCGATCATTCCCGTACGGCCGTTGGTCCAGGACGCCTTGACCTTCTTGCCGGCGGCGTCGTACGCCGTCGCGCGGCCGTTCAGCCAGTCGACGACGGCCTTGCCGCCGAGCACGTCGGACAGGCCGCCGGAGGTGGGGCAGCCATCGGACTTCGTGGTGCCGTCCATGTCGACGTCGAGCACCGCGTAGCCGCGCGGGACGAAGTAGTTGTCGTAGAAGAGCGGGAACTTGACCGGGTTCCCGGCGGCGTCGTACGTCTTGCGCTCCGACTCGTTCCCACGACCGAGGTTGTCGTAGTACGGGCTCTCGTCCATGATCACGGGGACCTTGAGCCCCGCGTCGCTCTCCTTCGGGCGGATGATGTCCACCCGGATCAGGTCCTTCTTCCCGTCACGGTCGGCGTCGACGGAAGACTGGACCCGGACGTACTCGCGGATCGCGTCCTGGTAGGAGAAGACCGGCTGGGTCACCCCGCCGGACACCTTGATCGCAGGTTTCTTCGCCGCGTTGGCGGCAGGTGCCCCCGCGACCGCGAGTGCGGCCGCGACGACGATCGCGGAGGCGAGGATGCCCCGCCGTGATGAGATCGGCACGCGATACCTCCTGGGGTTGCGCGCGCAAATCCTCCGCGACCTGTCGCCTCAGCACAAGATCTCTTGCCACATCCGGCCCAGGTCCGCCCAGGAGCAGATCATTCAGGCGCGAGCCAGACCGCGCCGAGCGGCGGCACCCGGAGGAGCGCGGACGCAGGCTGGCCGTGGCACGGCTCGCCGGTCGCCTCGACCGCGCCGAAGTTGCCGACGCCGCTGCCGCCGTAGTCGTACGCGTCGGTGTTCACGACCTCGCGCCAGCGGCCCGTACGGGGCAGGCCCAGCCGGTAGTCGTCATGCGGGACGCCGGCGAAGTTGACCACGCAGGCCAGCGGCGTGCCGTCGGAGGCGTAGCGCAGGAAGGAGATCACGTTGCCCGCGACGTCGTCCGCGTCGATCCAGCTGAACCCCTCGGGCTCGGCGTCCATCGTCCACAGCGCCCCCGAGGCGACATAGGACCGGTTGAGGTCGCGGACCAGCCGCTGGAGGCCGGCGTGGTAGTTGTCCTCGGCCTCGTCCAGCAGCCACCAGTCGAGCGAGCGCTGCTCGGCCCACTCCGCGCCCTGGCCGAACTCCTGGCCCATGAACAGCAGCTGCTTGCCCGGATGCGCCCACATGTACGCCAGCAGCGCCCGCAGCCCGGCGAACCGCTGCCATTCGTCCCCGGGCATCTTGCCCAGCAGCGAGCCCTTGCCGTGCACGACCTCGTCATGGGACAGCGGCAGCACGTAGTTCTCCGAGTACGCGTACACCATCGAGAAGGTGATCTCGTGGTGGTGGTAGCCGCGGAAGATCGGCTCGTGCTTGAGGTAGTTGAGCGTGTCGTGCATCCAGCCCATGTTCCACTTGAAGCCGAAGCCCAGCCCGCCCAGGTGCGTCGGCCGGGACACCCCGGGCCACGCGGTGGACTCCTCGGCGATCGTCACGATGCCGGGGGAGCGCTTGTAGCAGGTGGCGTTCATCTCCTTGAGGAAGTCGATCGCCTCGAGGTTCTCGCGCCCGCCGTAGATGTTCGGCGTCCACTCGCCCTCGGCGCGCGAGTAGTCGAGATAGATCATCGAGGCGACCGCGTCCACGCGCAGGCCGTCGACGTGGAACTCCTCCAGCCAGTACGAGGCGTTGGCGACCAGGAAGTTGCGCACCTCCGAGCGGCCGAAGTCGAAGATGAACGTGCCCCAGTCCTTCTGCTCGCCCCGGCGCGGGTCGCCGTGCTCGTACAGCGCCGTGCCGTCGAACCGCGCGAGGGCCCACTCGTCCTTGGGGAAGTGGCCGGGCACCCAGTCGATGATCACGCCGATGCCGGCCTGGTGGAGCCGGTCCACGAGGTGCCGGAACTCATCGGGGTTGCCGAACCGCGAGGTGGGCGCGTAGTAGGAGGTGACCTGGTAGCCCCACGACCCGCCGAAGGGATGCTCGGAGACCGGCAGCAGCTCCACGTGCGTGAAGCCCATGTCGGCGACGTAGTCCACCAGCTCCTCGGCGAGCTCCCGGTAGCCCAGGTGGGACCGCCACGAGCCCAGGTGCACCTCGTACACGCTCATCGGCGAGCGCAGCGCGTCATAGGACTTGCGCCGCGTCAGCCACTCGCCGTCCTCCCACTCGTAGCCGGAGGTGAACACCTTCGAGGCGGTCGCGGGCGGCCGTTCGGCGTACTGCGCCATCGGGTCGGCCTTGCGCCGCCACACCTGGTCGGCGCCGAGGATCTCGAACTTGTAGTTCGTGCCGTCGCCGACGCCGGGCACGAACAGCTCCCACACTCCGGACGAGCCCAGCGAGCGCATGGGGTGGGCGCGGCCGTCCCAGTGGTTGAAGTCGCCGATGACGCGTACGCCGCGCGCGCTCGGCGCCCAGACCGCGAACGCGGTGCCCTGGACGGGTTCGAACGCCGACGTGTACGTGCGGGTGTGGGCGCCGAGGGCCTTCCACAGCTCCTCGTGCCGGCCCTCGCCGATCAGGTGCAGGTCGAGCTCGCCGAGCGTGGGCGCGTGCCGGTACGGGTCGTCCTGCACGACCTCGGGCCCGTCGGCGTACGTCACCGCGAGGCGGTAGTCGGGCACCGCCACCGGCTCGTCGCCGGACAGCGGGCTGCCGGGTGTCAAGGTGATGGCGAAGACGCCCTCGTGGATGTGGCGCATCGGCCGGCGTTCTCCGCCGGCGAGGACGACCTCGACCTCGCCGGCGAGCGGGCGCAGCGCGCGGATCGTGACACCGTCACGGTCGGGGTGCGCGCCCAGGATCCCGTGGGGGTCGTGATGGTCTCCGCTGATCAACCGGTCGATCTCGTCGTGGGTGACCCGCGCCATGACGCTCCTCGGATATCGGGGGTGCTTTCGTATTTGCGTACCCGGTGAGGGGAGCGTAACCGTCCCCTGGTCACCGGGCGGAAAGTGTGCGCTGGGACACGTCTCAGCGTGCGGCCGACCCCGGGGCCGGTGACGCGCTGAGGGCGGCGATCGAGCCGAGGGGGATGTGCAGCCACGACGGGCGGTTGCGCGCCTCGTACATGACCTCGTAGACGGCCTTGTCGAACTCGAAGGCGCGGATGATCTCCTCGTGCGCGGCAGGGTCGACGCCGCCGGCCTCGGCGTACCCGCGGCAGAACGCCGAGCGGTTGCGCTCGGCCCACTCGTGCGCGCGGAACTCCAGCTGGTCCGGGTTGCCGGACACCGCCTTGCCGTTGACCAGCAGGTGCCGGGCCGCGTAGTCGTAGGAACGCAGCATGCCGGCGACGTCGCGCAGCGGGTGCGCCGGCTGCCGGCGCTCCTCCAGCGACTTGGCCGGCTCGCCCTCGAAGTCCAGCAGCATCCAGCCCGTCTCGGTCCGCATCACCTGACCGAGGTGGTAGTCACCGTGGACACGCTGCACCATCAGCGGCTCGTCGAGCTCGGCGAACGCCTCGAACGCGTCGTTCAGCCGTCCCGCGTACGGCACCAGCTGGGGGACCGTGGAGCATGCCTCGGTCAGCCGGGTCTTCATCTGCCGGGCCAGTGCCGTCACGTCCGACGAGGACATCACGCCGGTGCCGAAGGCCGCGGCCAGGTCGCGGTGGACCTCCGCGGTCGCGGCGCCCAGGCGTTCGGACTCGCTCGCGAAGTCGCCGCCGACCTCGTCGGCGTGCAGGTCGGCCTCGGCGTACAGGTCGCGCACGCTCGTGCCGGCGAGCTGCCACCCGTCGGTGCCGGACCGCAGGAACTCCGTCATCATGGCGAGGGTGCACACGGTGCCGTCGAGCTGGCACGAGATCCAGCCGTAGAGGGCCGGTACGTGCTTGCTGCCGGCGCCGACGAGCCCGCGGCTCAGCTCGAGATCGGGGTTGATGCCCGGGGTGAGGCGCCGGAACAGCTTGCAGATGTACAGATCGCCGTAGATGAGCGAGGTGTTGCTCTGCTCGGCGGGGCTGGCGAGGCTGTCGAGGTCGGTGTCCAGAGTGCCGATCGACCGGAACGCCAGCGGCCCGGCGTCGGCGCAGTCGGCCATCTTCTCCAGGAACACCCGGGTGAGCTCGGGGTCGTGTACCGCGTCGTAGACGTGCACGTCGTCGATCTGCCCGATCTCGGCGTACTCCAGCCGCCCGGGTAGCTCGCGGCGGAGGCCGACCGGTACCTGGTAACGGTCGACCTGCTCGCCCTGGCGTACGGCGATGACGACGTGATGCAGCGCCGGATCACCCTCGACCAGCTCCGTCTCGATCACGACCGAGACGTCGTCGATGTCACGGTCCTTGCCAGCGAACCACCGCTGGCGCGGAAGCCAATCCGCGATCAGATCGTCGAGTCGTTCGGACAGCCGCACTGGCTACGTCACCTCGCCTGTTCCACCTGCCTGGTCCACATGGCTACTCGCCACCACCTCCGTGGTTCGTGGGCAGGAGGAACCAGTAGAAACCGTGTCCTGGAAGTGTCAGGAGATAAGGCAATTCCCCAATTGGAGGGAATTGAACACCACCCATGCACTCGACCGGGTTGACGCCCTCGAAGCGCCGCAGATCGAGCTCCACAGGTTGCGGAAAACGTGACAAGTTGTTCACACAAAGTACGCGATCCGCGCCGAACTCCCTAACGAAGGCGAGGACGCTCGGGTTGGAGGCGGACAGCTCCGTGTAGTCGCCCATCCCGAACACCGGGTGGCGCTTACGGATCTCGATCATCTTCCGGGTCCAGTGCAGCAGCGAACCCGGGTTGTGCTGCTGCGACTCGACGTTGATCGCCTGGTACCCGTAGATCGGGTCCATGATCGTCGGCAGGTAGAGCCGGCCCGGGTCGCAGTTGGAGAAGCCCGCGTTGCGGTCCGGGGTCCACTGCATCGGCGTACGGACCCCGTCGCGGTCACCGAGCCAGATGTTGTCGCCCATGCCGATCTCGTCGCCGTAGTACAGCACCGGCGAGCCGGGGAGCGACATCAGCAGGGCGGTGAACAGCTCCAGCTGGTTGCGGTCGTTGTCGAGGAGCGGGGCCAGCCGCCGGCGGATGCCGATGTTGGCCTTCATCCTCGGGTCCTTGGCGTACTCCGAATACATGTAGTCGCGTTCTTCGTCCGTCACCATCTCGAGCGTCAGCTCGTCGTGGTTGCGGAGGAAGATGCCCCACTGCGCGTTCTCCGGGATCTTCGGCGTCTGGGCCATGATCTCCGAGATCGGGTAGCGCTGCTCCCGGCGTACCGCCATGAAGATGCGCGGCATGACCGGGAAGTGGAACGCCATGTGGCATTCGTCACCACCGGTCGCCGGGTCGCCGAAGTACTCCACGACGTCGGCGGGCCACTGGTTGGCCTCGGCCAGCATCACCCGGTCGGGGTAGAGCCGGTCGATCTCTTTGCGGACCGACTTGAGGTAGTCGTGGGTCTCCTTGAGGTTCTCGCAGTTGGTGCCCTCGCGCTCGAAGAGGTAGGGCACCGCGTCGAGACGGAAACCGTCGATGCCGAGGTCCAGCCAGAACCTCAGGACCTCGAGCATCGCTTCTTGTACGGCCGGGTTGTCGAAGTTGAGGTCCGGCTGGTGGCTGAAGAACCGGTGCCAGTAGTACTGGCCGCGTACCGGGTCCCAGGTCCAGTTGGAGGTCTCGGTGTCGACGAAGATGATCCGCGCATCGGGGTAGCCCTCGTTGCTGTCGGACCATACGTAGAAGTCGCCGAACGGCCCGTCCGGGTCCTCCTGGGACGCCTTGAACCACGAGTGCTGGTCGCTGGTGTGGTTCATCACCAGGTCGGCGATGACGCGGAGGCCGCGCTTGTGCGCCTCGTCCACCAGCTCCACGAAGTCACCGAGGTCACCGAACTCGGGCAGGACCTTCATGAAGTCGCTGATGTCGTACCCGCCGTCGCGCAGCGGCGACTCGTAGATCGGCAGCAGCCAGATGCAGTCGATACCGAGCCAGACGAGATAGTCCAGTTTTTCGGTGAGGCCCTTGATGTCCCCGGTGCCATCGCCGGTGGAATCGTAGAAGCCGCGGATCAGCACCTCGTAGAAAACGGCGTTCTTGTACCAGTGAGGCGCGTTCGGCAGGTCACGCGTGAACGTGTCCGGAACCGGCTCTATGGCGCCGCCTCCGAGCAGGGGATCGATCTGGGTCAACTCTCGCCTCTCGAAACCGTGAAGATGTGTGCTGACTGGGTGTGCGGGTCGAGGCGCACGTAGTTCGCCTGGCCCCAGGTGTACGACTCACCGGACAGCTCATCGGTGACGACGAGCTGATCCGCCCAATCGAGACCGAGTGCCGGCATGTCCAGATAGACGGTCGCCTCACGGGCCTGATGTGGGTTCAGGTTGACGACGACCAGCACCACGTCTCCGGGGTCCGCGGTGTTCCCGCCGGCCGGAGGCACGCGTTTGGAGAAGCAGATCAGCTCTGGCTGGTCGACGTTATGGAACCGTAGATTACGCAACCTGCGCAGCGCGGGATGCGCTCTTCGCAAAGAGTTGAGAGTTGAGATGAGCGGCACGAGACTCCGGCCCTCACGCTCGGCCGCCTCCCAGTCGCGCGGCCGATACTGGTACTTCTCCGAGTCGCGGTACTCCTCGCTGCCCGGGCGCACCGGAGTGTTCTCGAACAGCTCGAAGCCGGAGTAGACGCCCCAGGCCGGGGCGAGCATCGAGGCGAGGACGGCACGCACCGTGAACGCGGGCGGACCGCCGTGTTGCAGGTACTCATGCAGGATGTCGGGGGTGTTGACGAAGAAGTTCGGCCGCATGTACGGCGAGGCCGGACCGGACAGCTCGCGGAGGTAGTCCTCCAGCTCGTCCTTGCTGTTACGCCAGGTGAAGTAGGTGTAGGACTGGTGGAAGCCGATCTTGCCGAGCGTGTGCATCATCGCCGGCTTGGTGAACGCCTCGGCGAGGAACAGCACGTCGGGGTCGGTCTCGGCGATGCTGCCCAGCAGCCGCTCCCAGAACGCCACCGGCTTGGTGTGCGGGTTGTCCACCCGGAAGATCCGTACGCCGTGGTCCATCCACAGCCGTACGACGCGCTCGACCTCGCGGTAGATGCCCTCGGGGTCGTTGTCGAAGTTGAGCGGGTAGATGTCCTGGTACTTCTTGGGAGGGTTCTCGGCGTACGCGATCGACCCGTCGGCCCGCGTGGTGAACCACTCGGGGTGCTCCTTGACCCACGGGTGGTCCGGTGAGCACTGCAACGCCAGGTCGAGCGCGACCTCCATGCCGAGGTTCTTGGCGTAGTCGACGAAGGCGTCGAAGTCGGCGAAGCCGCCGAGCGCCTTGTGGATCGCGTCGTGCCCGCCGTCCTCCGAGCCGATCGCCCACGGCGAGCCGGGATCGTGCGCCTCGGCGTGCAGCGTGTTGTTCGGGCCCTTGCGGAACTGGGTGCCGATCGGGTGGATCGGCGGCAGGTAGACGACGTCGAAGCCCATCTCGGCGACGGCGGGCAGCCGTTTCATCGCACTTCGGAACGTTCCCGACTGCGGTGCGCGCCGCCCCATCGGATCATGCGTCGCCCCCTCCGAGCGTGGGAACAGCTCGTACCAGGAGCCGTACAGCGCCCGTTCGCGCTGGACGAGCAGCGGATGCCAGTCGGTCACCGTCACGTGCTCGCGCAGGGGATACCGCTCGAGCAGCTCGTGGACCTCGGGCGCGTCCGCCGCCTCGAAGCGCATGATCGCCGGGATCGCGATCTCGCGGAGCGCGCGGATCACGCCCTTGATCACCGAGCGTTCGCCCTTGGGCACGTCCTTGACCACGCGCTCGAACAGCCGCGCGCCCTCCTCGAGCATCAGCTCGGTGTCCTGCCCGCGGGGGATCTTGATGGCCGCGTCGTGCCACCAGTGCGCGATCGGGTCGCCCCACGCCTCCACCCTGAAGTGCCACAGGCCGGTCGAGGAGGGGGTGACCTCCGCGGCGTACCGGTCGGTGCCCGGGGTGACCTCGCGCAGGCGCGCGAGCGGTCCGCTGCCGCCCTCCGGATCGCGCAGCACGACACCGGCACCCAGCATCTCGTGCCCCTCGCGGAACACGGTGGCGCCGACCTCGAAGGTCTCGTCGGGGACGGCCTTCGCGGGCCACCGACCGCAGTCGACCACCGGCTGCACGTCGAGAATGGGAATACGTCCGATCATCGCTGGCGAGCGTACCGACGAGGGGGCGGGATCAACCTCGTCTTCCGAAATAAATGATCTATCTTGACCGCCCGTGTCGCCGCGGGGGAGCCGGGGGCTCGGCGAAGGCTCGCGCATATGGTCTCCGTTGCCAATCTCCCGCGTGCGAAACGGGAGAATTGTCGCTTTTCATGATCGGGGGGTATCTCTGCACGTCGGTGGTACCGGGCGATCCCGACGGAGGCCGGCGGTCCACCAGGGGGCCGGATTCGTGTTCTCGCCTGCAACGATGGTACGGCGGGGGCGCGAGCACCCCGCACCTCGTGGACGTGACGGCCGGTGTCGCTCGCTGGTGGTCACCGAGGATCTGCCCGGTGGCACTCGTCTCATGCTTGCACTCCTGGACGAACTTCGCACTCTCGGGCTTTTGGCCGTCCCGGAGCGGCAAACATAGGTCCAAGGTGTGGGCGGCTGTGCGGATTTGGGTCGCGAGCATGGCCCCCTACCGATTAGTGTCGCGCCACGTGAAGGCCATCCGGAGATTCACCGTACGCACGGTACTGCCCGAGCCGCTTCAGCCGCTCGAAGAGCTCGTCCTCAACCTGCGCTGGTCATGGCACCCTGAGACGCTCGACCTGTTCGAATCGGTCGATCCGGAGCTCTGGGAAACGACGCGCCATGATCCGATGCGACTGCTCGGAGAGGTCTCGGCCGAACGCCTGACCGCCCTGACCGGCGATCGGCGCTTTCTGCGTGCCCTCGGCGACGCCGTAGAGGAGCTACGGGAGTACGTCACCGCCCCCCGCTGGTACCAGGGCCTGTCCGACGTACCGTCGGCCATCGCCTACTTCTCCCCCGAGTACGGCATCGCGTCGGCGCTGCCGCAGTACTCCGGTGGCCTCGGCATCCTCGCCGGTGATCACCTCAAGACCGCGAGCGACCTGGGCGTGCCGATCATCGGGGTCGGGCTGCTCTACCGCCACGGATACTTCGCCCAGTCGCTGTCGCCGGACGGGTGGCAGCAGGAGCACTACCCCCCGGTCGACCCCGACGGCCTGCCGCTGACGCTGCTGCGCGAGCAGGGCGGGGCGCCGGTACGGGTCGCCGTGGGCCTCCCGGACGGCGGGAAGCTGCACGCGCAGGTCTGGGTGGCCAGTGTCGGGCGGGTGCCGCTGCTCCTCCTCGACTCCAACGTCGAGGAGAACGCCCCGGCCGGGCGCGACGTGACCGACCGGCTGTACGGCGGTGGAACGGACCATCGGCTGCTGCAGGAGATGCTGCTCGGCATCGGCGGCGTGCGGGCGATCCGTGAGTTCTGCCAGGCCACCGGCCACGCCGCGCCGGAGGTCTTCCACACCAACGAGGGCCACGCCGGCTTCCTCGGCCTGGAGCGCATCCGGGAGTACATCGACGACAAGGGCCTGACCTTCGACGAGGCGGTCGAGGCCGCCCGCGGCGGCACGGTGTTCACCACGCACACGCCCGTCCCGGCCGGCATCGACCGCTTCCCCCGTGAGCTGATCAAGAAGTACTTCGGCACCGACAACGAGGCCGCCAGCGTCTCGACCGACCGGATCCTGGCACTCGGCGCGGAGACCTACGACGAGGGCGACCCCGACGTCTTCAACATGGCCGTCATGGGCATGCGCCTGGCGCAGCGCGTGAACGGCGTCTCGGTGCTGCACGGCGCCGTCAGCCGGGAGATGTTCGGCGGCCTGTGGCCGGGCTTCGACACCGAAGAGGTGCCGATCGGCTCGATCACCAACGGCGTGCACGCCGAGACCTGGGTGGCCCCTGAGGTCATCGAGCTCGCCCGGCGCGAGCTGCCCGGCGTCGTCGAGGACGGCAAGGGCTGGGACGCCGTCGCCAAGGTCGCCGAGCCGGAGATCTGGCGCATCCGCCGTACGCTGCGCGAACGCCTCGTGCTCGACGCCCGCCGTCGCCTGCGGGAGTCCTGGCACCAGCGCGGCGCCAGCGACGCCGAGCTGACCTGGATCGACGACGTCCTCGACCCGGACGTGCTGACCTTCGGCTTCGCCCGCCGCGTGCCGTCTTACAAGCGGCTCACCCTGATGCTGCGCGACCCCGAGCGGCTCAAGTCGTTCCTGCTCGACCCCGAGCGGCCGGTGCAGATCATCATCGCCGGCAAGGCGCACCCGGCCGACGAGGGCGGCAAGCGGCTGATCCAGGACATCGTCCGGTTCACCGACGACCCCGCCGTACGCCACCGGATCGTCTTCCTGCCCGACTACGACATGGCGCTCGGCCAGTCGCTGGTCCAGGGCTGCGACGTGTGGATGAACAACCCGCTCCGCCCGCTGGAGGCCTGCGGCACGTCCGGCATGAAGGCCGCGCTGAACGGCGGGCTCAACCTGTCGATCCGCGACGGCTGGTGGGATGAGTGGTTCGACGGCAACAACGGCTGGTCGATCCCGTCGGCCGACCGCGCCGCCGACCCGGACCGCCGTGACGACGTCGAGGCGAACGCCCTGTACGAGCTGATCGAGGACCACGTCGCGGCGCTGTTCTACGACCGTGCCGCGGACGGCCTGCCGCGCCGCTGGCTGGAGATGGTCAAGCACACCCTGGCCTCTCTGGGCCCGAAGGTGCTGGCCGGGCGCATGCTCCGCGACTACGTCCTGGACCTGTACGCGCCCGCCGCGGTCTCCGGGCGGCTGCTGGCCGCCGACGAGCACGCGGCCGCGAAGTCCGTGGCCGCGTGGAAGCTGCGCGTGGCCAAACTGTGGCAGAACGTCACGGTCGAGCACGTCGAGTCCAGCGGTGCCGGGCAGAGCCCGCAGCTGGGTACCGGCCTCACCGTACGTGCGACGGTCGAGCTGGGCGGCCTCGAACCCTCCGACGTCGCGGTGGAGGTCGTGTACGGCCGGGTCGGGGAGACCGACACGCTGGTCGACCCGTCCTACCTCGAGCTGACCCAGGTCGAGAACGTCGACGGCGGCCGGCTGCGCTACGCGGGCGAGGTCCCCCTCAACCGGCCGGGCGCCTTCGGCTATAGCGTCCGCGTCGTGCCCAAGCACGAGCTGTTCGCGTCGAGGGCGGAGATGGGCCTGGTCGCCCTTCCCCCGGCCCCGACCGGAATGACCAACGGCGACCTGCGGTAACACGGTTCGCTTGTGGCCCTGACCCGGTTTCGGCCGGGTCAGGGCCACTCTCGTCCCCGCTAGCGGGGGTCGGCGTACACGGCGTCGCTGACGGACGGCTGGAAGTACCGGCCGCCTCGGTAGTGTGCCCGCCAGTAGCCCGGGCGGGTCTCCTGGATCGTCGTGGAGAAGGAGGAGTTCGCCGGCAGCGTCGCCCTGCGGTGCCAGGTCGTGCCGTCGAGCGAGAACTGGATGTCGACCTGCGGATCACCCGGAGAGGCGAGCCCGGGGAAGTAGAGGTTCCCCCGCACATTGACCGCTCCGGCGTCGACGCCGCGCTCGGCCTCGAACTCGGAGATGACCGACGGCTGGACGACGATGACCGCGGCCGCCGCCGTGGCGTCGGCCACGAACGGGTCCTGCGTCGTGTAATACACGGGGATGTCTCCCGTGTTGTACGGAACCATGGTCACGGAGTAGCGCCCGTCGCTCCCCGTGGTCACCTCCTGCGGCCCCACGCCGAGCCGTGCCCCCGCGAGGGGCTGCCATCCGGTGGGGGACTTCCACGTGGCCTGGCCGGACACGGTGATCTGAGCGTCCGGGACGACCCGGCGCGGGTCGGACACGGCGGTCACCCGTACCGGAGCCTGCTTCACGCCGATCCGCAGCGTCGGCGAACTGCCCCTGAGATAGCCGGGGAAGTCGTTCCGGTAGTCGTAGAGCGCGTCGAAGTCGGCGGCCCCCGTCAGCGTCTGGGTGGAGGAGAACCGCCCTTGGGCGTCGGTCGTCAGCTGGACCGAGCCGAAGTGGTCGTCGCCGTTTCCGTTCCGGCCGTAGATCCGGTAGCTGAGCCCGACGGGCGCATTGGCGAACGGCGTGAGCTCGCGGGTCGCGGGCGAGCGGCTCGACAGCCGTCCGCGCACGATGACGTCGCGGTGGGCGTAGTTCACCGCCGTGCGGTTCGCCGTGAACGGATCGAAGACCGTCTGTGCGTAGTAGCTCAGATAGCCGATGGACCGCGCGGTGACCTGACCGCCGTCCGAGGCCGTGGCGTCGACCGTGACCGGGTAATTGTCCAGCTGGTCGAGCTTGAAAGTGTCACGTGTGGCCCACTCACCGTTCTCGGCCGTGCCCGACCGCAGCACGAAGTCGTCGGTGGCCGCGACCTCGGCCCCGGTCTTCGGCGAGATGATGTGGGCCGTCAAGTGTGTGATCGCCTGAGCGGACGTCACCGAGACCCGGAGGACGCCCAGGTCGTCCGGGTCGCTGTTCGCCCAGTTGACGACCGGCTGATCCGCGGCGAACGCGGTGTGCGGTGTGGTGATTCCGAGTGCCAGCAGCACGGCACTCAGCAGAACTAGCCCGATGCGACGCAAGAAAAGGACCCCCTGTAAGTCGCGACGATCTTTCCCGTCGTGCATTTCTTACGTCACTAATGGCGGTTATGTGGGGATCCTGCCTCAAGTGGTCAGTTCAAAATGCCTGACATCCGTCGGGTGTCGTTGCGCGTCCTCACGCAGGCCCCCGGGTTTCGCCGAGCGCGTCGTACGCGGGGCGCAGCACGTCGGTGAGATCCCTGCGGCGCACCTTGACCTTCGGGGGGTCGAGCAGCTTCAGCAGCAGTCCCGGCGGCATCGGGGGAGCGGGCGGGCGGTCGCGTATCGCGGCCGGGGTCCAGAAGTCGTCCAGACGCTCGGTGAGCGGCGTCTCCTCGATCTCCAGCGGGTCGGCGGTCGCGGCGGCCTCGGCCGAGTCCAGGCGGCGCAGGCCGGCGAGGAGCCGTTCGCGGGTACGGCCGTTCCAGGTGAGGATCAGGAACGGGTCGTCGTCGAAGGCCTCGGCCAGGAGGTAGAGCACGGCGGCGGCGTGCTTGCACGGCTCGCCCCAGTCGGGGCAGCTGCACATGATGTGCATGTCACCGGACGCTCCCGGGAACAGCGGGATGCCGAACGCGGCGAAGACGTCCTCGATCTCCGGCGGCATCTCCCCGGCCAGCAGCCGCGCGCGGAACACCGCCTGGGACGCCAGCGCCTCCTCGATCGCCTCCCAGGTCGGCTCGTCGATGACGTCGATGCCGATCGCCACGTCGTACGGCTCCTCGCGCGAGCCCTGCACCTGGGCCGTCACCTCGTACGCGTCGACCTTCAGGCCGACCACCTGGCCCTTGCGCGCGTACGACCGGCCGCGGCCGAGCCTCCCGGAGTCGGCGAAGGACTCCAGCACGTCGATGAAGCGGCGCGACCACCACTCCTCGCCGATCGTGCCGCGCTCGGTGCGGGCGCGGATGCCGCCCTCGACCGGGCGCGGGGGACCGTACATGGGCATCAGGCGCTCACCGCCTCGGGCCCGAGGCGGACCACGTCGCGCAGCTCGGCGACGGACAGCTCGGTGAGCCAGCCCTCGCCGGTGCCGACGATGCGCTCGGCCAGGGCCTTCTTGCGTTCGATCATCTCGTCGACGCGCTCCTCCATGGTGCCCACGCAGATGAACTTGCGGACCTGGACGTTTTTGGTCTGGCCGATGCGGAACGCCCGGTCGGTGGCCTGGTCCTCGACCGCGGGGTTCCACCAGCGGTCGACGTGGACGACGTGGTTGGCGGCCGTGAGGTTGAGCCCGGTGCCGGCGGCCTTCAGCGACAGCAGGAAGACGGCGGGCTCGGTGTCCTCCTGGAAACGTCGTACGAGCTCGTCGCGGCGCCGCTTGGTGGTGCCGCCGTGGAGCCACAGCACCGGCCGGCCGAGGCGGGCCTCCAGGTGCGGCTGCAGCATCGTGCCGAACTCGGAGTACTGAGTGAAGACGAGGGCCTTTTCGCCCTCGGCGACCACCTCGGCGCAGATCTCCTCCAGGCGCTCCAGCTTTCCCGAGCGCCCAGGAAGCCGCGAGCCGTCCTTGAGCAGGTGGGCGGGGTGGTTGCAGACCTGCTTCAGCTTGGCCATGGTGGCCAGGACCAGGCCGCGCCGCTCCATGCCCGAGCTCGCGGAGATGCGGTCGAGCATGTCCTCGACGGTCGCCTGGTAGAGCGACGCCTGCTCAGGGGTGAGGTTGCACCAGACCTTGATCTCCTGCTTGTCCGGCAGGTCGGTGATGATCGTCTTGTCGGTCTTCAGCCGGCGCAGGATGAACGGCCCGGTGGCCCGGCCGAGCGCCGCCGCGGCCTCCTCGTCGCCGTGGGCCTCGATCGGCGTGGCGAACCGCTCACGGAACGCCTGCCTGGGCCCGAGCAGCCCCGGGTTGGCGAACTCCATGATCGACCACAGCTCGGTCAGGTGGTTTTCGACCGGGGTGCCGGTGAGCGCGATCCGGCCGCGCGCCGGGATGCTCCGCACCGCCTGGGCCTGCCGGGTGCCGCTGTTCTTCAGCGCCTGCGCCTCGTCGCAGACCACCCGGTCCCATGCGATGGCGGAGAGCGCCTCCCGGTCTCGGGTCGCGGTGCCGTAGGTCGTGAGCACCAGGTCGGCGCCCCGTACGGCCTCCTCCAGCTCCTCGCCGCGATGCCGGCCGCCGCCGTGATGGACGTAGACCCGCAGCTTCGGCGTGAAGCGCGCCGCCTCCCGCTGCCAGTTGCCGACGAGCGACATCGGCCCGATGAGCAGAGTCGGCCCGCGTTCACTCCGGTAGGGCGCCCGTGTCGCGAGCAGCGCGAGCGTCTGTGTGGTCTTGCCAAGGCCCATGTCGTCCGCGAGCACCGCGCCCAGACCCAGGTCGTCGAGGAAGGCCAGCCAGGCCAGGCCGCGCTCCTGGTACGGGCGCAGCGTCCCCTCGAAGCTGTCCGGCGTGGGGATCGGCTCCAGGCGGCGGTCGGCCTGGCCGGACAGCAGATCGCCCAGCCCCCCGTCGGCGTCGATCTCCATGAGCGGCAGGGTGTCGTCGCCCGCGTGGATCACGGCGCGTACGGCCTGGGCGGCGCTCATCTCACCCGCACGGCCACGGCTCAGGAACTCCAGCGCCTTGGTGAGCTGGGCGTCGTCCAGCTCGACCCATTTGCCGCGCAGCCGGACCAGCGGGGCCTTCAGCCGCGCCAGCTCGGTCAGCTCCTCCTCGGTGAGGTCCTCGCCCTCGAGCGCCAGATCCCATCGGAAGTCCACCAGGTCGCCGAGGCCGAACCCGGACGAGACCGTGGCCCCCGGATCGGTCTTCGTACGGGTCGTGAGCTTCATGCCCAGCCGGGCACGGCCCGCCCACTGCGGCAGTTGCACGCCGAACCCGGCGGCCGACAGCAGCGGCGCGGACTCGCGCAGGAAGCGGAACGCACCCTCGGCGTCCGTGGTGACGCTGGTCGGCGTGGCGACGCGCAGCGCCTCGGTGATCTGCGGGTAGAGGCGCAGCGCACGTCCCAGGCCGGCCAGGAGCGTCTCCTCGGCGCCGGCCACGGAGGCGGCGTCGCCGGTCCAGATCGCGCCGGCCGGGACGTAGAGACTCGGGTCGTCGGTGCCCTGTAGTGCGAACTGCACCGTCCAGGGGCCGCCGGGATCGTCCTGCGGCGGCTCGCCGAGCCGGAAGCAGACGCGCAGCGGGCCCGACGGGCGGAGCGCGGCCGCCGCCCAGGAGTCCAGCTCCGCGGCGAGGGCGCCGGGGTCGTCGCCGGGCTCGCGCGCGACCGCGGGGTCGGGGCCGGTCAGGGCCTCGGCCCAGCGCTCGGCGAGGGGCAGCCGGTCGGGGACGCGGCCGGTGCGCTCGGCGAGCAGAGGGTGGGGGACGATGCCGCGTACGGTCGCGTCGGCCAGGCCGGTCAGCGCCTCCAGCAGCACCTCGGCGGCGGCACGCCCGTCGCCGGCCGCGCGGCAGGCCGGCGGCATCGCGCGGGCGAGCTCACGGAAGCGCTCGGCGTCGGCGCCGGTGATCACCGGCCGCCATCGTGCGGTCAGGTCGCCGTCCTCGCGGACCAGCGCGGGCAGCACCCGGCCGCGCTCGGCCAGGTGCATCGCCTCGTCGGCGACGAGTGCGAAGAACCGCAGGTCGGCCCCGCGCACGATGTCCTCCGCGTCGTCGGCCGAGCCGAGCAGCGCCATCGCCGCGAACGGGTCGAGGGCCAGCGCGGGCACCCGCCAGGGATGCGGGGCCGGCCGCCGGGAGGACGGCTCGCGCGCCAGCTCCGGAGAAGGGAAGGGACCGGCGGCCGAGCCCGGCAGCAGCAGCGTCAGCTCGACGCGCATGGCCCCGGCGGTCAGTGCCGCGTAGGAGGTGCCGTGCAGGTCGGCGGCGGCGAACGGGTGCGGTTTCGGGGTCACGCGTACGCGGCTGGTGTCGGGCAGCGCGGGATCTTCGGCCCACAGGCACAGCGCACCACCGTGCCAGGTGGCGTGCGCGACCAGCATGCCCGTGCTCCCAACGTCGCCGACCCGGCGAAGTTACCAGGAGGGTCCGTCCATCTTGGCGCGCCGGCCCGCCGGTCAGGTGCCGGTTGACCGAAGGCACTTTCCGTTCTTGGGCTCCGGGTCCGACCGGTCGTACGGGTCCAGCGGCCGCCCGGACGGGGCCGCCTTCTCCGGCGCCGAGTCACCGTAGGAGGGGTGGATGAACCCGTCGCGGACGTCGCAGCGCGCGGGAGTGGGGGAGACGGACCAGTCGGCGATGTGGATGTGCATCGTGCCGCTCCGCAGGTAGTAGAAGACCTCTCCGCTCACCCGCGCCACCAGCCGTTCGAGCGTACGGGGCGCGCCGGGCCGCTGGATCGGGTAGACGAACAGGTAGTCGAACCGGACGCCCACGCCGTGCGCGCCCTGGAGCGTGACCGGATGCGCCGACATGCCGCCGTCGACCTTGATGGTCCTGCCGACGAGCTCGGCGGTGTGCGGCGCGAAGGTGACGAGCCACCCGCGGGTCCGCTGACCGGTGTCGTGGTCGTTCAGGCGCTTCACGAAGTCGGGCCGCTCGTCCGGCCCGACGGCGGCGGCGAAGGCGTCGGGGCTGCCGCCGAGGAGGGTCTGGCGGTCCAGCGCGGAGGCGGCGAGCAGATGTCCGGTGTTCGCGTAGGCGGCCACCACGTTGCGGGCTGAGAACGCGCCCACCGGCTTCGCGGGCGGCGGCACGATCCCGGCGGCACCGTCGGCGTACGAGGCGGCAGGAGAGCCCTCGAACGGGTTCGCGGCGCCGATGGCGGGGACCGGGCCCTTCTTGACGGAGGCGGTCTCGGGTGAGAGGGCACCGCCACCGCGGACCTTCCACGCCAGCGCGCCGACCAGCGCCATCGCCACCACGACGGCGAGCACCGTGACGGCCGTCTTCATCCGCGACCCGTCGCGCCGCGTCCGCCGTCCGGCGGCGCGCGCGATCCGGCGGCGCTCCAGCCGTCCGGGGCGGCGTGCGCGTTCCCGCGCGGACGGTTCGGTGAACGACGCGCCCTTGATGAAGTCGTCGTCGAACATCGGGGCCTCGGGTTCACCGGACATGGCGGTTCCATTCATGATCGTTCGATGAGCCGGTGAAATATAGCGATCACCCGATCCCCGGCGGGGGATATGCGCCGAATGTTCGCTCTGTGATTGTCCCGGCGGCGCCCGCCGACCGGCGGGGCGGTACGGGAACCACCGCACGGACCGCCGGTGGGAAGGCGGGCGTTAGGCTCGCGGCCAGCGCAGTCGATCATTCTGGAGGGGCAGTGGGAGAGTTCGTACGTCTCGAGGTCTCAGGCGCGGTGGCGACGATCCGGCTGGACCGGCCGAAGATGAACGCCGTCAACGCCCAGCTGCGTGACGAGCTCGCGGAGGCCGCCCGCGCCGCCGACGCCGACCCGGCCGTACGCGCCGTCATCCTCTACGGCGGCGAGCGCGTCTTCGCGGCGGGCGCCGACATCAAGGAGATGGCCGAGCTGTCGTACGCCGAGACGACCGAGCACTGCCGTGCCCTCCAAAACGCGCTGAACACCGTCGCGCGGATCGGCGCGCCGGTGGTGGCCGCGATCACCGGGTACGCGCTCGGCGGCGGGCTCGAGCTCGCGTTGTGCGCCGACTTTCGTGTCGCGGGCGAGTCGGCCAAGGTCGGGCAGCCGGAGATCCAGCTCGGCGTCATCCCCGGTGCCGGGGGCACCCAGCGGCTGCCGAGGCTGATCGGCCCGTCTCGTGCCAAGGACCTGATCTTCACCGGCCGGCACGTCAAGGCGGACGAGGCGCTCGCCATCGGGCTCGTCGACAAGGTCGTACCGGACGACCAGGTGTACGACGCCGCCAAGGAGATGGCAGCCCGGTACGCCAACGGCCCGGCCGTCGCGCTGCGGGCCGCCAAGGAGGCGGTCGACGCCGGTCTGGAGGTCGACCTCGCCACCGGCCTGGAGATCGAGCGGCTGCACTTCGCGGGCCTGTTCGCCACCGAGGACCAGAAGATCGGAATGCGCAGCTTCGTCGAGGACGGTCCGGGGAAGGCCGAGTTCACCGGCCGCTGAGCGGAACCTCTGGGGTCACTCACACGTCACATGTCCTGTAGTCGTCCATGAGGGGGGAGCGTGACCCAGCAGCTGCCGCCCACCGCGCAGGCCCGGCTCAACCAGGCCAGGCGAGGGGGCACCTGGACCTCCAGTCTGAGCGTCGGCGAGTTCGCCGGCCTGCGCTCCCGCGGGTTCGAGCCGGTCGGCCAGGTGATGGGGAGCACGGTCCACAACCTCGGGTGGTGGTACCGCGCGCCGACCTACTGCGGCTACAGCACCGGCCTGTTCGGCACCGGCACGTCGCGCACCGTCACGTCCGGCATGCAGAGCGCATGGGGCGGTTTCAGCACCTACATCGACACGCTCTACCAGGCCCGCCACGTCGCGATGGGCCGGATGGCCGCGGAGTGCGCGGCGCTCGGCGGCGACGGTGTCGTGGCGGTCGAGCTCACCATCGCGCCGTTCCAGGGGGCTGCGCACCACCTGGAGTTCCAGGCCGTCGGCACCGCCGTACGCGCCGTCGGGAACGTCCGGCCCGGCCGTGTCTTCATGTCCCACCTGAGCGGCCAGGAGTTCGCCAAGCTGATCGAGAGCGGCTGGGTGCCGGTCGACCTCGTGATGGGCGCCTCGGTGGGCGTACGCCACGACGACTGGCGTACCGGCTGGTCCACCGGCACGTTCGCCCCCGCCCAGGAGGTGGCGGGCTGGACCGAGCTGGTCTCGGTCACCCGGCACGAGGCACGCGCGCACTTCCTCGCCGACACCGCGCGCACGGGGGCCGACGGGGTCGTGGTGTCCGACATCGAGTTCCACGTACGCGAACGCGAGTGCTCCTACAACGACGAACAGCGCGACCACATCGTCGAGACGACGCTCATCGGCACGGCGATCGCCGAGTTCCGCACCGCCCACCACCCGCCTTCATCGCTGACGATCATGAGGTTGTGACAGATGACCGATCCTGTTGCCCAGGGAGTCCCCGCCGACGCGATGGCACGCCTCGCCGAGCTGCGGCCGGGCAAGCCAGGGTCGCTGTTCACCAGCGACCTGTCCGTCAACGAGTTCCTCCTCGTACGCGAGGCCGGGTTCCGGCCGCTCGGCCTGGTGCTCGGCAGCTCGATCTACCACGTCGGCATCCAGGTCGGCCGGTGGAGCAAGAACATGGAGCTCGACCAGCTTTCCAGCGCGATGTACCACGCACGCGAGCTGGCGATGACCCGCATGGAGGCCGAGGCCGACCAGCTCGGCGCGGACGGCATCGTCGGTGTACGCCTGCGGGTCGAGTTCCGTGACTTCGGCAGCGACATCGCCGAGTTCATCGCGATCGGCACCGCGGTCAAGGCCGACGACACGTCGCAGAACTGGCGCAACAACAAGAACCAGCCGTTCACCTCGGACCTGAACGGCCAGGACTTCTGGACGCTCATCCAGTCGGGGTACGCCCCGGTCGGAATGGTCATGGGCACCTGCGTCTACCACGTCGCCCACCGGCGGCTCGGGTCGGTGCTGGGCAACATGGGGCAGAACGTCGAGATCCCGGAGTTCACCCAGGCCCTGTACGACGCGCGGGAGCTGGCGATGAGCCGCATGCAGGCCGAGGGCCAGGCGCTGCACGCCGAGGGCATCGTCGGGGTGTTCCTGGACCAGTTCCACCACCAGTGGGGCGGTCACACGATGGAGTTCTTCGCCATCGGCACCGCCGTACGCCCGCTGCGCGCCGACCATGTGATCGCCAAGCCGCAGATGGTGCTCGGCCTCGACCGCTGATTCACTGGTAATCATGGACTTCGACATGGTGGCCGCCGCGCTACGACAGGACGCGGCCGACGTCGCCACCTACGCACGCGTGCTCACGGTCACCCTGGCCGACGTGCTGCCGCCCGGCAGCGTCGAGGTCGAGTACGAGCGCAGCCTCTCGGACCGGCTGAAGGGCCGGGAGGGTCACCCGAGCCGCATCGTGGTCCGGCTGGGCGAGCGCACCCTGTTCCTCGCCGGTGGCGGCCGGCCGGTCGCCGAGATCCACCACGAGGTACGCGGCGTGGTGCTGTCCCGCGACCAGGTGACCCTCGACGTGTGGGTCCAGGCCCTGGCACGGGAACTCGTCGCCCAGGCCGATGCCAGCGCCCGCGCCGCCGAGGCCCTACGCCGCCTGGTCGCCGGCACCTGACCCGCGGCTGCCGCCGCCGTCCGAGCATGGTCCCCCTCGGGTACGGGCCACCCTCATCGGCCGGCACGACATTGCGTTGGCGGTAGGCAGGCGGGATGGCTGTGGATGACCCCGTTGGGGTACTCCGATGCCCGTATTGATTTGAACCACTCCGACCGGCTCGCCTCGCGCGCCTCGGGAGTGGGCCCCCGACGGCCTTTGCCAAGCGGTGTGTTCGCAGCACTGGCCGGGGCCGTCTTTCCGCTGATGCAATTTGCATCGCCCTGATGATCTGGGCGAAGCGGGATTTATTCGTCGGCTTCAGTGGCCGATCTGCAGCTTCTGGTGAATGGCTTGGCTCTTGCGCGGTATTTTCGCTATGTTCTCTGGAATTTTGGAACTTTCGAGAACCCTTACACCTGGAGAATAGCGATGAATGAATCACCCAATCCAAGATCCTCGATGTATGATTTCATCGCCTACTACCTGCGGTTTCTCCGCCGCCAGCACGGATGGTCAGGTGGCGCATTGGCGGAGCTGCTGAACTGCGCACGGTCGAGCATTTCCCGACTTGAGTCTGGTCAGGCAAAGCTTGCGCTCGATCAGGCGGAAAAGCTCGACGCCGCCTGGAATACGGGCGGCCTGTTCGGAATAATGGTGTATTACGCCACATATGCTGGTGATCCAGACTGGTTCAAGGCGCACCTTGAGTTTGAGGGCCGGGCCACCTCACTCAAGATGTATGAGCTGAGCGTGGTGCCTGGTCTGCTCCAGACCGAAGAGTACGCACGGGCGCTGTTCCTCTCGTTCGACGTGAAGGACGTCGATGGGAAGGTCGCCCAGCGTATGGCTCGGCAGGAGAGGTTAACCGGAGCAAGTGCGCCGAGGCTCTGGATCCTGCTCGCTCAGCCGGTCCTTGAGTGGCACGTCGGCGGTCCGGACGTGCTGTATCGGCAACTGGCCAAGCTCCTAGAGGTCTCGCAGATGCCCAACGTCAGCCTTCGGGTGCTGCCCAAGACCGCAGGCGCACATCCGGGGATGCCTGGAGCCTTCAAGATCATAAGAGTAGGCGGAACGGATCTTGTATATACGGAAGCGGTCGGCGGTGGAAGACTGGCCCAAGGAGCATCCGAGGTGGAGACCTTCCAGGACCGGTACGACGGCATAAGCGCCAAGGCACTTCCCGAAGACTCCTCGCGAAGGTTGATAGAACAGACCATGGAGGTCATCCGCCATGATCCAATGGCGTAAGTCGAGCCGGAGTCAGGGCCTCGAGAACAGCGACTGTGTAGAAGTTGCGAACCTCTCCGGGGGCAACTGCCTGCGCGACAGCGAGAATCCTCGCACCGGACAAACGGACGCCTCTGTGGAAAGCCTCGCGGGTCTCCGGGCGCAGCGTCGTCCTTAATGGGTCTGTGCGGGACCTCCAGCTGTCATCGCGGCCACATGGGACACTCGCCCTGCGGCGGCCGTGCAACTCTCCGCTGGTCTTCAAGGCGGCCCGCCAAGCGGGCCCCGCGCGCCGTCGGCCGACTCGCATCCTGACCTCCAGGTCCATGCGCCGGCGGGCGAAGCAAGAGGCTTGACCACGGGCGGCCATCAGTTCGTAGGAAACTTGCCGATCACCCGTCGCTTCCCGTAAATCATTGCCTGCTGTGGTTTGTGAGCCACATCGCGGCTTTTGAGAACTTCATGGGAGGCGCCGTGCACGCGGCGAATCGTCTCGGCAGGATCACCCTCGCCGCCGTGCTCGCGGCGGCCCTCACGGCCATCGGACCCCCGGGGCAGGCCCACGCGGCGGCCGGGGCCTGGCTTCCGGAGACCCCGGACTTCTGGCCGGTCGTCGTCGACCAGAGCCGTACCCCGCAGGTCCCGGTCACCCACGGCGTGGACGCCCACTCCGAGACCTACGACGCCGTCGGCGGCCGTCAGCACGGCCAGGTGCTCGACGTCGACCTGGCCGACGGCAACGTACGCGTCGGCGCGGTCGAGGCCGGGGACCAGATCACGTACCCGTCCGACGAGACCCTCACCTCGATGGGGACCCGTACGGGCGCCGTCGCCGGGATCAACGGCGACTACTTCGACATCAACGCCACCGGGCGCCCGACCGGCGGGATCATCGCCGGCGGCCGCCTGCTCAAGACGCCCAAGCCCGGCTTCAACGCCCAGCTCGGGGTCAGGCCCGACGGCAGCATGGTCATCGGCCCGCAGGACTACAGCGGCACGGTCACCGACGGCGAGGCGAGCCACGCCGTCACCTCGGTCAACACCGTCACCGACGTCGGCGCGGGCGGCGTGAGCAGGCTCACCCCGGACCTCGGCGGACCGACCGCCGTACCCGCGGCGACGCTCGTCCAAGGGCGCGCGGCCGGCGGCACCCTGACCGTCGACACCGTCACGACCGGTGTCACGTCGATCCCGCGCCTCGCCGCCGGGACGGAAGGACTGGCCGGCGCCGGAGCGGGCGGCCAGTGGCTGTCCGCCACCGTGCACCCCGGCGACACGCTGAAGATCAGCGAGAAAACCCCCGACCTGAAAGAGATGATCAGCGGCGCGACCGTGCTGGTCAGGGACGGCAAGGCGTACAAGGACCCGGCCGGGACCCCGCCAGGCGGCGCGAACCCCGCCCGGAACCCCGAGACCGCCGTCGGCCTGAGCGAGGACGGCAGGCACGCGACGTTCGTGGTCCTGGACGGACGCGCCGGCGAGTCCGTCGCGTCCGGCGTCACCCCGGACGAGGCGACCGGCTACCTGCTCGCGCACGGCGCGGACAGTGCCATCCTGTTCGACGGCGGCGGCTCCAGCGAGCTGGTCGCCCGCAAACCGGGCGACACGAAGCTGTCGATCATGAACGCTCCGTCGGACGGCCACGAGCGCGCGGTCGCGAACGGCCTGTTCCTCTACACGACCGCCAAGGCGGCGGGCCCGGCGAGCAAGATCGTCATCAACGACGGCAAGCCCGTCACCACCGTGCCGGGCGCGACCGTCGACGTGCCGGTGTACGCCACGGACGCCGCGCGGAACCCCGCCACCGGGACGCCCGAGGTCAAGGTCGAACCGTCGTCCCTGGCCACCTGGCAGAACGGCCGGCTCACCGTGAACCGCACCGGCGACGGCGTCATCGTCGCCAAGGACGGCCACGCCACCACGGCCCAGCCGCTGCACGTCCTGTCCCGGCTGGACTCCGTCGCGATCAGCCCGGACGAGCCGGACGCCGTCAACGGCGCCACCCAGCAGTTCACCGTCACCGGGAACGGCGCCATCCCGATCCCGCCCGAGACCGCCCACTGGACGGTGACCCCGGCGAACCTGGGCACGGTCGACGCGCACGGCCTGTTCACCGCGGCGGCCACGGGGTCGGGACTGGCCACCGTCACCGCGACCGCCGGCGGTAAGAGCGCGAGCACGACGGTCGCGGTCGGCAGCGTGTCGGCGCTCATCGACGACATGAGTGACCCCGGCGGCTGGAACCTGCGCAACACCACCGGACAGCCCGCCGACCTGACCGAGGCCGACGGCGTCGTACCACCCGGGTCGACGGCGCCGGGATCCATGCGGCTGACCTACAACGTGCCGGCCGGGCCGGGCGTCAAGCAGCTCGTCCTGTCCTCGAAGACGACGCTGGAGGCCAAGGCGGACGACGAGGGCAAGAACCCGACCGGCATCGGGCTGTGGATCAAGGGTGACGGCAGCGGCATCAACCTGGCCGAGTCCTACATCGGCGCCGACGGCCTCACCACGACGCTCTACCCGACGACCGTGACCTGGAAGGACTGGCGGCTGGCGGTCGCACAGCTGCCGGCCGGGCTGAAGTTCCCGCTCAAGATCAGCTTCATCGACTTCCTCGGCATCAACGCGGCGACGACGATGAGCGGCACGCTGAACGTCAGCGGCCTGCAGGCGCTCTACTCTCCGCGCCCCGCGACCGCCCCGCCGTACACGGCGATCCCGGAGAACCCGTCCTGGCTGTCGTATGAGGAGAGTACGAAGGCCTTCGGCAACAGCGGCGCCACGCTCCTGACCGGCGACGACGCCCACCTGGTCGCCGCCGGCCCGGGCTCGGCGAGCAGCGCCGTCATGGACGCCATCGCCGAGCGGGCACCCAAGGCCGACCGCGCACAGTTCCTCGGTGACATGTCCGACGACGGGCAGCCCGCCGACCTCGCGTACGCGAAGCAGAAGATGGACGCGCTCGGGATCCCGTACCGCGACGCCGTCGGCAACCACGAGATCAGTCAGGGCGTGCTGCCGGAGAACGCGAACTTCGCGCAGGCCTTCGGCGAGACGCACTACGCGTACACCGCCGGGGCCGCCGATGTGATCGTGACCGACAGCGCCCACGGCGGCCTGCTGTCCTCCGACGCGTACCAGTCACCCGCCGGGCCGCAGTACCCGTGGCTGGTGAAGCAGCTCGACGCGAACCGGTCCAAGGCGCTGGTCGTCGTGACGCACGAGCCCGCGTACGACCCGCATCCGGAGGCGAACAGCCAGTTCGGCGACCGGTGGGAGGCGCGGATGTACCTCCGGCTGATCCAGAAGTACCAGCAGACACACCGCGGCACGCACGTGATCATGTTGTACGGCCACGCGCGCGGCTTCGCCGAGCAGATCCTCGACCCGCTCGGGCATCCGTCGGCGGACGGGGTGCCGCAGCTCACCTTCGCCGACCTGGGCATGCCCGCGTACGCGAGCGCGGACAAGGGCGGTTTCTACCACTTCGGCCTGATCCACGTCACGCCGTCGGGCGAGTTCCGCTTCACCGTCGAGCCGGTGCTCGCCTCCATCGCGGTGACCGGGCCAGGGACACTGAAGACCGGCGCGAGAACGTCCCTGGCCGCGACCGGCACGGCCGTCGGCGGGGACGACCTGCCGCCGCTGACCATGCCCGTCGCCGATCCGGCCTCGCACGTGTGGACGTCGAGCGACCCCCGGGTGGTCTCGGTAGACGCGGTCACCGGCGCGGTCACCGCGCACCGCCCGGGCGCCGCCACCGTCTCGGTCGTCAGCGGAGGCGTCACCGGGAGGCTCACGTTGACCGTCACCCGCTGAGCCGAACCCCCTCGCGGTACGGTCGAGCGAGCCGTATCGCGAGGGGGTTCGCCGTATGAGGGTGTTCGTGTCCGTCGACATGGAGGGCGTCTCGGGGCTCACCGACCCCGAGGAGATGCGTGCCGGCGGCCGGGGCTATGACCGCGGCTGCGAGCTGATGACCGGCGACGCCAACGCGGCGGTACGCGGGTCGTTCGTCGCCGGCGCCGACGAGGTCGTGGTCACCGACGCGCACGGCAGCACCAAGAACATCCGCGCCGACCTCATCGACGAGCGCTGCACCCTGATCCGCGGGCCGTACCGCCCGCTGCGGATGGGCCAGGGGATCGGCCCCTCGCACGACGCGGCGATGTTCGTCGGCTACCACGCGCGGGCGGGCGTGCCGCACGGCGTGCTCAACCACACGTGGATGGGATATGAGATCCAGAACATGTACCTCAACGGGGAGATCTGCGGTGAGATCCGGCTGATCGCCGGGCTGGCCGGCTCCATGGGCGTACCCGTCGCCCTGGTCACCGGCGACGAGGCGGCCTGCGCCGAGGCGCGGGAGTTGCTCGGCGACGTCGAGACGGTCGCCGTGAAGAAGGGCATCGACCGCTACTCCGCCGAGCTGCTGTCACCGGGCCGCGCGCAGAGCCTGATCGGCGAGGCCGCCGCCCGCGCCCTGCGGAGCCTGGACCGGCTCCGGCCCTACGAGGTGCCGGCACCGTACACGCTCGGCATCGACTGGGCGTCCACCTCGATGGCCGAGTCCTGCGCGATGATCCCGGGCGTCAAGCGCGCGGGCGCGCGCTCGGTGGAGTTCACCAGCGACGACTACACCGAGATCATGGCGGTGCTCGGCATCCTCGCCACCATCGGGGGGAGCGTCGGCTGCACGGGCGCGCAGTACGGCTAGGGTTTCACGGCATGTGGGGACTGACAATCGAACCTGCCCTGGACCGTACCGACCTGCTCGCCGAGACCGTCGCGTCGGCGATCCGCGCCTGGAAGGGCGACGGCGCGTTCCAGGTCGCCGAGATCGATCCCGGGCTGGCCGACACCGCGGCGTTCTGCGAGCGGTACGCCGTGCCGCTGGAGGTCTCCGCCAACTGCGTGATCGTCGCGGGCAAGCGTGGCGGGGAGACACGGCTCGCCGCGTGCGTGGTCCTGGCCACGACAAGGGCCGACGTGAACGGCGTGGTCCGCAAGCACCTGGACGCGCGCAAGGCGTCGTTCGCCCCGCAGGACCAGGCGGTGGCCGAGACCGGCATGGAGTACGGCGGGATCACCCCGTTCGGGCTCCCGTCCACCTGGCCCGTGCTCGTGGACAGGGCCGTCACCGAGCAGGCCTACGTCGTCGTGGGCAGCGGCGTGCGCCGCTCCAAGCTCATCGTGCCCGGAGCGGCGCTGGCCGGGATCGGGACGGCCGAGGTCCTGCCGGGCCTCGCCCGCTGACGCCGCCGAGCCCTCAGGCCATTCCCTCGGGCCGCAGGTGCTTCAGCAGGTCGCTGAAGCTCGACCACGCCTGTGGGTCCTGCCCGTCACCGAGCGGGTACCACACGGCCGGCGCGCGTTCCGGCCCGATGGGGCGGCCTTCGGCGGGAGCGGACAGCGCGTGGTCCAGGCCGATCTCCCGCACGCCCTCGGCGCCGATCGCGAGGCCGACCGGCACCGGCGCCCCGCACCACCGTGCCGGATAGGTCAGATCCGTGCGCCCACGGGTCCGCTGGACGGTCATCGACAGCAGGACGTCCGCGAACTCGGCCACGATCCCTTCGAGCAGGTCGAGAGGTGGCTCCTCGTCCGGTCCGTAGCCGACCAGGAACGTGATCTCCTCCTTGACGCCCGAGGTCACACGGGACACCAGCACGCTGCCGATGAAGCGCCGTCCGGCCGAGCCGGTGAACATCAGCCAGGTCGACTTGGGGGACCGGCGATGGCACAGCTCGGTCAGCTCGGCGCGGTCCCACGGGTTGACGGCGGGCTCGGCGATGCCCCAGCCGGCCGGCTCACCGCCGCCGAGGATCCGGGCCAGCGCCTCGACGGCACCACCGAGGACCAGGTCGAGCGTTGCCTCGTGCCGGATCCTCACGTCGAGCAGCAGGTGGCTGCCCAGGTCGGGCACCGATTGTGCGAAGGTCGGCGACGGGCCGGCCTTGGCCTGTTCGGGCAGGATCGCGAACGCCGAGCCGTCCCAGGCCAGCGGTACACCGGAGAGGCCGTCGTAGAAGCCGGCGTCGCCCGGTTCGCGCACCACCCAGCGGGAGCCCGGACCGGACAGGGTGGTGCGCAGCGGCAGCGTGATCCGCGCGTTCGCCGGGGTGAGGATCTGCAGGCCCTGCTGGGCCTGGGCGCACGCCGACGCCGCGTCCACCAGCCAGGCCGTCAGCGGCACCACCGGCCGTTCCTGTACGACCACGGCGACCTGGTCCGTGACGGCGTCGACGGCGGGGTGGATGAAGACTCCGGGATCCTCCTCCGGCGAAGGGATCTCGGCTTCCTGGGCGCTCACACCGCCTCCCATCCGGTCCACACCGTGCCGCCGAGCCGGCGGACCAGCTCGTCGGCGAACCGGCGGGCGAGTGCCGCGGAGCGTTCGTCCGCGAGGGCGGCGCGTGCCTCCACCCACCAGACCGGGGTCGGGACCTTCGCCGCGACCTCCGCGCCGAGCAACCGCTCCACCTCGCCGTCGACCCGGACGAACTGGGGCGCCTCGATGCTCACCAGCGCCTGGCCCTCCTCGTTGCAGAGCTGGATGATGGCGCCCTCCCCGGTGCCCCGCACGCGGAGGTGCTCGTCGGTCTCGGCCATGCTGTCGACCATCGTCCGCACGTCGGGTGCGTTCCGCACCAGGGCGACCACGTCGTGGGTCACTCGTTCCCCCTCGGTTCGCGCGCCGGGCCGGCCGGAGCCTGGAGCAGCGCGGTCTGGATCAGATGGGCCTGCTCGCCGCGGCGGATCCACTTGCCACGGCCCGGTGGCTGCTGGGCGGCGTAGACCCGCGGGAAGAGTTGTCCCTCGGAGCGTTCGCCGGACATCAGCAGGGCGCTCGCGCTGATCTCGCGCACCGCCTGGAGCAGCGGGTCGTACAGTCCGCGGCTCGCGCCCGCCACCGGATGGGTCAGCACGAAATGCAGCCCGATGTCCCGCCCGGCCGGCACGAACGGCAGGAAGGGAGTCAGCGGGTGCTGCCCGGCCGCCGTGAGCAGGTGGTAGTCGTCCACGAGCACGACGACGTGCGGCCCGTCGAAGTGACTCCCCTCGGCGAGGTCGGCCTGGTCCCCTTCGTCGGGCATGCGGCCCTCGAGCTCCTTGGAGACCCCGGCGGCCAGCCCCGCGCACACGCGGGAGTTGCTCGCGTAGCCGCCCAGGTAGGCGTCCGGCACGAGGTCACGCAGCTTTCGCCGCGGATCCATGACGGCGAACACGACCTCCTCCGGCGAGTAGCGCTCGATCAGCCCGCGCGCGATGAGCCGCAGAAGGTTGGTCTTGCCGCACTCACCGTCGCCGAGCACCAGGAGGTTCTGGTCCTGGTCGAACAGGTCCAGCAGCACGGGTTCGAAGGCCCGCTCGTCGATGCCGATCGGAACCCGGCGGGGTTCGGCGGCCACGGACGGCAGCGCGCGGGTGGCGAGCTCGTAGGGCAGTACACGTACGGGGGCGGCGACCGTGCCGTGCCACGCGCCGCGGATGGTGCGCGCGGTCGTCTCGACGACCTTGCCCAGGTCGTTCGCGTCCGGCTGCCGGTCGATCCTGGGCAGGGCCACGTGCGCGAACAGCCTGCCGTCGGTGAGCGCGCGGCCCGGCTCCCTGGCGCTGATGGTCTCGGCGAGCTTGCGGTCGATGGAGGAGTCGGACGGGTCGTTCAGGTGCAGCTCGACCCGCTGGCCGAAGTTGGACTGCATCGCCATCCGCACGTCGTTCCAGCGCAGCATGCCCGCCACGACGTGGATGCCGTAACCGCCACCGCGCTGCAGGAGATCGCTGATCATGTCGTCGATTTCTTCGAAGTCGTTCCTGATCGCGCCGAAACCGTCGACGATCAGCACCACGTCGGCGGAGGGCAACTCGGGCAGCTCGCCCGCGGCGTGCATGGCGCGCAGCCGCTGGGTCGAGTCGATGCCGCGGACCCGGAAGACCTCCTGCCGGAGGTCCAGCATCCCGGAGACCTCTTCGACCGTCCGGCGTACGCGCTCGTGGTCGGCGCGCCCCGCGACGCCTCCGACACCCGGCAGCCCGGCGAGCACCTGCAGGCCGCCGCCGATCAGGTCGACCGCGTAGACGGACACCTGACCGGGCGTGTGCGTGAGCGCCAGTGAGAGCACGAGCGTGCGCAGGAGCGTCGTCTTGCCGGTCTGGGGACCCCCGATCAGCGCGACGTGGCCGCCGGCCGCGGTCAGGTCGAGGTTCCACAGGCCCTGCCACTGCCGCTTGGGGTCGTCCAGCACCCCGACCGGGACGTTCAGCCAGGGGACCCGCAACGGCAGCCACATCCCGTTGCCGGTGACCCGTACGGGACCGGTCAGCGTGTCGAGGGCGGTCGCGACGGGCAGCGGCGGCAGCCAGATGTTGCGCACCCGGTCGCCGTGCCGGCGCAGCTGGTCCACCATCACGTCCAGGAGCGTGGGACCGACGGTGCGTTCGGGGAGCCCGGACTCCTCGTCGCCGGTGGCCTCCGCCTGCTGCTGCGAACCCATGATGTTGTACGCGGGGTAGGGCCGCACGGGTACCGCGACGTCGGTCTCCTCCACGATCGCCACCGGACCGCGGTAGGGCCCGGAGACATATCCGGCCTTGAACCGCTGGTAGATGGTGGTGTCGACCTTGAGGTAGCCGAAGCCCGGCAACGTGGGGAGGTGGAACGCGTCCGGGGTCTCCAAGATGGTCCGGCTCTCCTCCTCCGAAAAGGTGCGCAGGCCCAGCCGGTAGGACAGATAGCTGTCGAGGCCGCGCAGCTTGCCGCCTTCGATCCGCTGGCTGGACAGCAGCAGGTGCACGCCGATGCTGCGTCCGATCCGCCCGATGGACAGGAACAGCTCGATGAAGTCCGGCCGGGCGGTGAGCAACTCGCCGAACTCATCGATGATCACAAGGAGGTGCGGCAACGGCGGCAGGTCCGGGTCGTGCCGGCGCCGGTACGTGTAGTCGCCGATGTTGGCGATGTTGCCGGCGTCCTTGAGCACCTGCTGGCGACGTTGCACCTCGCCCGCGAGGCTGGAGTAGACGCGTTCGATCAGGCCGGCGTCGTCCTCCAGGTTGGTGATGACGCCGGCGACGTGCGGCAGGCTTTCGAACGGAGCGAAGGTCGCACCGCCCTTGTAGTCGACCAGCAGCATGCTGACCCGGTCCGGCGGGTGCGAGGAGGCGAGAGAGAGCACCAGCGTGCGGAGCAGCTCGCTCTTGCCGGAGCCGGTCGCTCCGACACACAGGCCGTGGGGCCCCATGCCCAGCTGGGCGGACTCCTTCAGGTCGAGGATGACCGGCTCGCCCGCGTCGTCCATCCCGATCGGGACCCGCAGGAAGTTGCGCTCGGTACGCGGTGCCCACAGCCGCCGGATGTCCAGGTCGCCCGGGTCCTCGACGTTCATCAGCGAGGTGAAGTCGATGTTGCCCGCGTCGGCCTCTTCCCTGAGCGACTCGCGCGACAGCCGGATCGGGGCGAGCATCCGGGCCAGTCCGCTCATCATGGCGGCGCCCACGTCATCCACCGTGCCGGTCAGCGTGGTGGGCGCCTCGCCGCGCAGATCCTCCAGCACCACCTGGTCTCCCGACACCGTCATCCGGACGCTGACCTCGCTCGGCTCGTCCACCTGCCGGGCGACCAGATGCAGGACCGTCGTGGCCAGTTCCTCCGGAGCGAGGGTCTCGTCGGGGCGGACCAGCTCGTCGGCCACGTCGCCGTGAGTGTCGTGCACGACCAGCAGCCGGCGTACCAGCCGGAGCGCTTCGCGCTGGCCCAGACCACGCCGGATCTCGGTGGCGAAGTCACCGCGCTGACGCAGCTCGTCGGCGAGGAGCACGCCGAGTCGTAAGGGCGTCGGCGCGATCTGCCGGACGTTCACGCCGCCGTCGCGCCGATGGGGATCGAGCACATGCGGCAGCCACTTGAGCCAGTCCCAGTCGGGTGATCGCGCACCATCGTGCATCACCGCGACCGCGACGTCCGTGGGGGAGTGGAAGACCGACAGCTGCAGCAGCAGCGACCGCGTCAGCCGCATCACGTCCTCGCGCGCGCCGATCACGCTCACGTTGCCGGCGATGTCCAACGGCACCGTCAACGGCATGTCCGGCATGATCTCGTACCGGCGGATGGCCGCCTGCGCCTCGGAGGCCATGAAGGGGTCGGTGGGCGAGAGGGCGCTGCCGTGCTCGCCGAGCGTCAGCGGGTCACCGGGCATGTAGCCGGTGCCGATGCGCACCTGGAGGAAGTCGGGGTGCCGGCGACGGCGTTCCCACAGCCGGGTCGGGTCACGTACGACGTCGTACAACGCCTCCGGGGGCGGGTCGAGCAGCCGTGCACGGGTCCGGATCTCGCGTTCCGACCTGCCGAGCTCCTCGCGGAGCTCCTCCAGGTAGTCGAGGTAGCGCTCGCGCTGCGCGCGGCGCTGCCGTCCGAGCTGACCGCGGCGCGACAGCAGCATGCCGGCTCCGGCCAGCACCGCGACCACGAGGATCACCGCGCCGAGTCCCATGAAGGCCGGGTTGCGCAGCACGGTCATCATGGTCAGCGAGCCCATCATGCCGACCATCGGCAGGATGCTCATGAGCGGGCTGCCGCCACCGCCCTGCCCGTCGGGGAGCGTGGGCGGTGCCTCCACCTGGCGGGTGCCCGGCCCGGCCGGCGGGTAGACGGTGCGCGCCGGCCGATGGACGATGCGAGTGGTCACCAGCCCTCCTCAGCATCGAGAATCGCCATATACACCCTAAGACGCCCGGGATCGCTTCCTGGGTCCGTCGTTTCGACATCGCGTCCGTGGGGTGGTGACGGGTGAAGGAGCGCGCCGATGAGTGAGCCGGTGGACGTCGCGGCGGATGTGTGCGCCCTGATCCAGGACCTCCTGCCCATCCTGGTGCCCGACGCGCGGTTCAACATCGAGACGGCCGAGGTCATCCTGCCGGTCGGCCGGGCCGAGCCGTGGGCCGTCACGACCACCATCGTCGCTCGCTGTGCGGAGGCTCCGCGCCACGCGTGGCCGCGAATGGTCGAGGAGTGGCTGTGCGCCGTCAGCGACAAGGCGACCCTGGCGGTCGGCGAGATCGAGCTGCTCGGCGACGTACGCAAGCTGTTACGGCTCCGCATCGTCCCCAAGACCTCCGCGCGGACGCGCGAGCAGTTCGTCGTGACCGACTTCGGGCCCTTCTTCGACGCCATGGTGGTGATCGACCACCCGCGGTACGGAGGCCCGCTCAGCCAAGAACGCGCCGCGCTGTTCGAACTCAGCCGGCTCGGCACCCTTGCCATCGACAACACCACCACGCGCGAGCTCGTCGGCCTCACCGTCACCGAGCGCCCCCTAACGATGACCGAGTCCGTACGACTCGTCACCAAGCCCGGCAGCCGCTACGTCTCCTGCGCGCTCATCGAGCTGGAGAGCCATCTGCCCCGGCGGTGTCCGTACGGCGCCCTGGTCGGCGTGCCCGACCACAACAGGGTGTTGCTGTACCCCGTCGCCTCCACCACTGTGTTCGACGTCCTTCCGGTGTTCGCCGATGTCGTCGCGGAGATGTACGACGGCAGCGCCGACCCGTGCTCCCGTGAGGTCTTCTGGTGGGTCGACGGCAGCCTCCTGCTCGTACGGGAACGCGGCGAACCTCCCCCCGAGCTGCGCGGACTGGTCTCGCGCATTCCAGCGGCGGGGAGAGCCGCCGCGCCGGTGCGCGTGTGGCGCGGGGTCTCGGCGGCCGTCCGCGCCGTGACGCGGCGGCGGTAGCCGGATCAGAACGTGTCCAGCAGGCGCTCGAAGGTGCCGAAGGCGCCGATCGCCACGGGCAGCATCACCACGACGGCGACGGCCTCGACGCGGTTCACGATCCGGCGCAGCCGGGCCCTGACGTGTTCGGGCGGCTCGGTGGACAGCACCACGATCGGCGGTACCGACGCCAGCAGCAGAACGCCGATCGCCGGCGCCACGGCCCATGAGTCGTGCCCGGCCCACGCCCAGGCCACGCAGACGAGGGTCCAGAGGGCGGCACCGAACAGCGCGATCTTCTCGATGGCCAGCGGGAACGTACGCGCCCTGCTGGCGACGACGGTGGCCAGCAGCACCGACAGCGCCGCGGTCCAGCCGTCGAAGGCGACGACCGGGCCGTACCCGGCCACGACCACCGAGCCCGCCACCGCCACGGTCGCCAGCACCATGCTCCGATGCGCGCTCACCAGGGAGCTCGCCACGTCCGTACGGGTCACGGTGCCGCCCGCGCTGCGCCGGTCGTCCAGTGAGGTGAGCCCGGACAGCATCAGCGCGATCCGCAGCAGCAGGCTCAGTACGAGCACGGAGGCGACCGCGAGCACGGCGGCCACGCGGGCACCGCTCAGCCCCAGCCCGGCGGTGATCGTCCCGGCGGCGGCGAGGAGCAGCGCCACCCCGCCGCCGATCGTTCCGCCGCCGCGCAGCGGCGAGGTCAGCCCGAGCCCGATGGTGATCAGGGCCGCCAGGACGGACAGACCGCCCCAGCGGGCCCAGGTCTCCCAGGTATAGACGTCCGCCGCGAACCAGACCGCGAGTCCGGCGAGGACGCCGCCGCCGAGCGTCAGTGCCGTCCCGAGCGGCTCGCGCCACCTCACGCCGACCGCCATGCCGGTGAGGAGCAGCAGGAGGGCGGTGGCCGCCACGACGGCGAGACCGTTCGCCTCGGGGAACCGTTGCCGCAGGAGTACGCCGATGGCGAGCATCAGGGTGGCCGCGCTGACGGTGGCGGTCCATCGCCGGGCGCGCGGCCCCCAGCGCCAGGCGTAACCGTCCAGGGAGTCGGCCACCACTTCGGGGACCTCGTGCACCACCGGCGCCGGCAGCGGCTCGTCGGCCCTGACCAGCCGCAGGATCGACCCGTCGGGAATGCGCCGGTCGGCGAGGGTGGCGTTGCCGTCGAGGACCTCGCCGGCCGTGGTGACCAGATGCCGGAGCCGTGGCGGGCGCTCCACCTCGTCGCCGATCAGTTGCAGCACGTCGGGCATGAGCGCCCCGATCGGCTCCTGCGCGGGCAGGACGGCGTCCACCCTCCGCTGGTCACCGACGATCGTGACCCGGCTCCACGACGCCACAGGCGTCTCCCTTCGACTCGCGGTCATGCCCTTGGTGCCTTACTTCGGGACGGTCTCCGGGGCGACCCGGGCGAGGTAGCCGTTGCGCAGCAGCCAGCGGACGGTCGGCAGCCCGGGCGGCTCGGAGAACAGCTCGGCGCTGACGGCGAGGCGGACCCCGCCGCCCGGACCATCGGGTCCCTTCGGCACGATCGAGGCGTTCACCTGGAACGGCCTGACCACCCGGTACCGGTAGTAGTTCCTGGGCACCTTCGGATTCGCGGTGACCCGCACGGACCTGGGGAGCCCGCGCTGGCCGAAGGGGGTGGCGTCCGGGAACAGCGTGGACCCGCTCTCCTGGCCGAACGCGTCGACCAGACGGCCCGGTACCAGGGGATAGGCGAGGGGAGCGCCGGTGCTCTGCGCGATCTTGCTCTTGACGTCCTGGACGAGCGCGGCCGTGAGCTGGGCGGCCTGCTGCTCCTCCGGGGTACTGAGACGCGTCGGACGAGTCTCCCGGATGACGAGTTCGCCGTACATCCACCGGCATGCCTCGTCCTCGGTGCTGAACTCGGCTCCGATCCGACCCTGACGGCCCTCCACGGTCCCGGCGGTGAAGCCGTCCTGCGTCTTGGCCAGCAGGTAGTAGCTGGCGGTCCGTGAGGGGGCGGGCCGGCTCTGCCCCGGGAGCACATAGAGCGTGGCCGGGACGCCCGCGCCGCCGAGGGCTTCACGCAGCATGGGGAGCGTCACCTGGGTGCCGACCCAGCCGGCGGGGATCTGCACCTCGGGAGCACTCGGCGCCGAAGTCGCCGGAGCGGTGGCGGGGCCGGTCGGCAGCGACTGCGGGGCCTGTTGCTTCTGTTTCAGTAGCTGGGTCTTGACGAGCGACCAGCCCACGCAGCCCGCGCACACGACCGCGGCCAGGCACAGGCCGATCAAGATCTTGTTGATGTTCTCGTCGAGCGTCCGGCGCGTGCGGTGCCGTCCGAACAGCACGGCGTCGCGGAGCCGGCGGCGCCGTACGGCCACCGACTCCAGGAGTTGCGTGTCGTAGTCTCGGGCCACTCGCGTCCCCCGGCTGTGAGCGGCCCGTCGGCCGGACCGCGAGGGGCCGGCCGGCCCCTCCTACTCCTCGGCTGTCAGTGATCCGTACGGGCCGTGGAAACCTCAGATCGCCTCGACCGCCGAGCTCGCCCTGGTGAGCGTGTTCTGCGCGGTGCCGTCGTTGGACTCGAGAGTGCTCTTGACCAGCCGGATGATCTCGCGGACCTCGTTGGCGGCGTTGTGCCACTTGAGTTCCTTGGCGCTGTACTGGTCCGAGACCCCCGTGGCCTCGAAGTCGGACATCGCGGTCGAGACGTCGGTGTCGTGCTGGCCGATCAGCGTCTCCAGCCGCCCGATGATGACGTGGATGTTGGTCTGCGCCTCCTGCGAGGCGCCGGTGTCGTAGCTGCGCCGTCCGTCGCCGCTCATGGCGTTCGCGTCTCCCTTTTCTCGCTCAGGCGCCGGTCTTGAACTTGGCGGCGTCGAAATTGGCCGAGCTCATTCTCGACTGCGCGTCGTCCGCCATGGTCTGGTCGCCCATGGAGAACGCCTTCTCCATGCCCACCTGGCCGGTATTGACCGACCCCAGGCCGGCATTAAGGTCCGCCGTAATCTGGTCGGCGTGGGCCTTGAAATTATCGAAGGCGATCTTGCCTGCGCCGTTGAATTTGCCCGCGAGGGGCTGCGCCGCCTCGATCAGCTGTTTGACGAGAGTTCCCAACTCCTGGGTCGAACCCTGGGTACCCCGCGCCAGGGTGACCAGCGTCTGCTGGCCGTGATCCCACCGCCCTGACATGCTCTCACCTGCCCACTCGGTCCATTGCTTCCCGTGCTCTGTCCGCGGCCGGAACCACCGTGCGCTCATCGCGGCACTGGTGCCTCCGCAAGTACAGATGTGCGACGCGCCGGTCTGGTTCCCGTCGTGGCGCCTCTGTGAGAATTCCCCGATGTAACTGTTAGTCCGTCATGTGAGTCTTAGAATAGTCTCTCCTACTGAGACTTCACGGGAACCGATGCGATTTCTGACGCATCCAATGGTCAACACGCAGCACTGACCGACGTTAGGCCAGGTCATGAAGTTCGAGATCGTGGAGCAGGCCGGGGGATCTCCTTCGGCCGACGACCTTGTCGATAACGGCAATTTGCCAACCGAAATTCAGATATCGGCCGACCCGATTCAGGGACTGAAGGCCGGGACGACTCGGCTGGTCTCCGGTGTACGTGGGGAGGCGCAGCAGATCGCCGACTGTGTGGCGGAGGTGACGGGCCTGGCGGCGCAGGCCACGGGAATGCGCCTCGGCCGGTACGCGCCAGTGGCCGCCGCACGTCCACCGGTGAGCTTTCGCGCCGGCCGGTTCGGCGCCCACATCGAACGGCCCGCCGCGGGCCCCACCGACTGACGAGGAGCGCTCATGGCTAAGGGTTGGGACATCGATCCACCCGGGGTCAAGAGTGTCGTGACCAAGGTCGCCGGTCACGTCACCGACGGCCACGGCGGCGGCGAGACGCTCGAACACCATCTCAAGGACTTCGGCGACCATCTCGAGAACGCCGGAAACAGCGCGGCGAGCGCTCCGATCGGCACCGCGCTGAAGGAGTTCGTCGAGCACTACACACCCACCCTGAAAGGGATGGCGACCAAGACCGGCAGCTGCATCAAGGGCGCGGTCGACGCGACGAAGGCCTACATCCAAGGGGATCTTGAAATGGCGGCCGAGGCGCAGAAGAAGGCGGTGGAGGCGCAGTAAGGGCGCCCATCCGGTGGAGCCGTGGACGGGGATCGTGTTCCGTGGCTTCGATAGTCAGAGCCGAACGAGCCGGCTTCTGGGGGTATGACGTTGAGTGACGTAATCGATCCGAATGCGATTCCGATTCCCGGGTTGAACCAGGAAAACCTCGAAACGGCCGGCAAGGACATCAAGGCCGACGGCGTGAAGATCGCCCAGACGGGCCACGACATCGACTCGGACTGGCAGGGGCTGAAGCAGTTCTACCATTCGCCGGAGGCGGAGTTACTGTTCGCCAAGACGAAACCGGTGGCCACGGCCGGGGACGGCATGAAGGTGCCGACGCAGACCGTGGGCGACGCACTGACCACATTCGCGCAGACGGCGGGTTCGCTGCTGAACGACCTCAAGAATCTGAAACTGAGGGCCGAGGCGTTCCGGAAGAAGATCGACGGGGACGACGACTGGCGCGAGGACGAGGACAAGGTCAACGAGCACAACAACCTGAACGACGACATCTTCGCCAAGCTGGTCGCCTACCAGGCGGCGGAGCGGGACTGCGCCAACAAGATCACGGGACTGTTCGGCGGAACGCATTTCGTCGGGAGCGACCCGACCTCGGACACATTGCTGCTCCACACCGGCGAGCAGGTCTACGGCCTGACCAAGTCGGTCGACGGAGTGGAGACGCCGTGGGCCAAGCCGCAGACGTACGACGCTCCCTGGTACGAGGACGTCTGGAACGGCGTCAAGGACTTCGGCGTCGGCCTCGCGCAGGACCTGTCCTCGCTGGTCGGCATGTACGGCGCGGACGGCTGGGGCTGGCAGGGCTGGGGCGGCCTGCTGGACAACTGGGAGGGCCTGGCGGGAGGCATCGTCGGCCTGGTCGGCTTCTACGGCCCTGACGGGTGGGGCTGGCAGGGCTGGGGCAACCTGGGCGACAACTGGCTGAACCTCGTGAACGGCTTCGTCCCCTACCGCGAATGGGACGGCGGCAACGGCGCCGGCTACGTCATCACCCAGAGCATTCTCAACATCGGCTCGTGCTTCGTCGGTGCCGGAGTCGTCAAGGGCCTGGTGAAGGCCGGCAAGGCCGCCCGCGGGCTCGAGGCCATGGAAGGCGCCAGTACGGCCGCCAAGGCCGGCCTTCTGGGCCGTGAGTTCATGGCGGGCTTCAAGAGCGCCTTCAAGCTTCCGAGCATCGGCGACCTGAAGACCTCACTGAACAACTTCAAGTTCAAGTTCGACGAACTGCGAGGTCTTGGTAAGTCGGTCGATGATGCCGAAGGCTTCAAGCCGCCGGACACCGATGTGGACACGGACACACCCGATCCCAACCTGCCCGACCGCGACCCCGTGCACGTGGGCGGCCACGACGACCCCGGCACCGGCGGCGGTGACCACGGTGCGGGCGACCACGGTGGCGGCGACCACGGTGGTGGTGACCACGGTGGCGGTGACCACGACGGGACCGGCGGTCACACTGACCCAGGCGATGGTCACACCGATCCGACCGACGGCCACACCGATCCGCACGGCCATCAGGACCCGGGCGATGGTTCGAAGCCGCACCAGGGACAGGACCACGATCCCGCCACACCTGACCCCGACGAGGCCAAGAAGCTCGACCGGGCGAACAAGGCCGAGGACAGTCTGCGGAACGGCGGCCTCACGGACGACCAGATCGACCGGCTCCGAGGAGATCTGCCCCGGGACAGCCGTCAGTGGCAGCGGCTGGCGTCGGCGCTCAGCCAGGAGTTCAGCGGCAAGGTCAAGGGACTGCTGCACCCCAAGGCGATCGATTTCGCCTCCGACGGAGGTCGTGTCTCCGATCCGGAGACGTTCGCCCACAGGTACGAGTACTTCAAGGCGCGCTTTGACGCGCTGAGGGACTCGCTCGCAGAGCAGACCGGCCTCACCAAGAAACAGGTCGCGCTGGACGCGGCCCAGAAGGTGCTCGACCTGGATATGAAGGCCGAGCTGGCGGCCGACCTGCGCACCGTTCATGGCCTTCGCCCCGATCCGGCGTTCGTCGACCCGCATCTCCCCGCGCCCGACCTGGAGAACGTCTTGCGGTCCAGGGCGGGTGACATCGACATGGGCTCGGACACGTCCGCGGCCTACCATGGCTACAAGCACTACGACGAGCTCCCCGCGGTCGAGAAGACCGGGCATCCGTTGGAGGACTACTTCCAAAGTGCGGAGCGGACCATCCGTGATGGCCAGGTGTGGAAGCGTGAGACGTTCCCTGATGGTAGAGAAGAGCTCATCTTCCGCCGTGAGGTCATCGAAGCGGGAGGTCTGCGCAAGACGATGGAGGCCATCGTCCTCGTCCGGCCCGACGGAAAGGTCATCATGAAGACCTTCGGCGTTGCGAAAGCGAAGTGATGGTGGAGTCCGAGACACCTCTGTCCGCAGAAGCGATCATGCGGGCGATCGTGTCAGCGCTCGAAACCGCCGGTTCGGGGTCTGCGAACGGCAGTGCCCTGGTCGGAGAGGCGCTGGGGGGTCTGATCGCGTTGCGGCAGAGGGCCGCGCACGGCGATGTGCCTGCCCCGGAGGAGCTCGACCACTTTCGGCGTCGGGTCGCCGAGTTGCTCAAGGCCGGGCGCAATCCCGGCAGGTTCTCCCAGTACCGCGAGCATGTCCTCGAATACGCCGAGCGGGGGCGCTTCGACGGATATGAGCTGGCGTCTCTAGGCCGTTCGGCCCTGGAGTTTCTGCGGGAGGACTTCGCGGACCTGGACGTGTTCGACGACATGACCGAGTCCGACCTGGCGGAGATCGACGAGGAGCTGACGGCGGCCGCGGAGGAGGCTCCGCCGATACTCGACGTGCCGTCCTGGGTGCCCGAGTCGCACTGGTGGTGGCGGGCGCCCAAGCAGACGGACATGAGCGAGGAAGAACGCCGGCACCGGCTGTACGGCGGAGAGCTCGATGACTACTGAGGAAGCGGTCCACGGTCGTGTCGCGTGCCGTTCCGGGATGGGATGTTCGAGGCGATGAGCAACGGGCGTGAGGACGAGATCGCCGCGAATCGGATGCTGGCGGATCCGCAGGCCGTGCGCGGTCAGCTGGCGGCCGATCTGGCGGAGATCGCCGCGCTGGGCCGTGGCGGCGTTCAGACGGATCCCGCCGCCGGGTCGCGGGCGATGGCCGAGGTCGTACGGGCGAACGCGGACCGGCTGGCGTTCCGCTCACCCGTGGAGGCGGCCACCCTCTCGTTGCGGCGGCTCAGAGAGCTCCCGGTGGCCGAACGCGGTGCCGGCTCGCCCATCGGGCCCTACCACGCCGCGGCCTCGGCGACGGTGGCGCACGGTGAGCTGCGGTCCGCCTCGCGAGGTCGGCTGGTCTTCGACCGAGTCGCGGCGGAGGTGGCGCACACGACCGTGACACTCCAGGCGGTCGTGGAGGTCGATGCGGACGGCAGCGTATGGCTGGAGGCGTTCGGGTGGCCGGCCGAGCCGGACGGAGCGCCGATCTGGGTCTTCGGCGGCACCGCTGAGGAGTACCTCGCCCAGGCCGTGACGGACGCGCGTTCCGGCATGCCGTTCGACCGGGTCATGTCGATGGTGCTCGGCACCGCCTCGGCCTGGCCGGGACCGGTCGGCACCGAGGCGCGGCGGATCGAGCTCGCCGAAGCGGTCGCCGCCCGGCGCGGGGAGCTGGGCGCCTACGTCTCGAACGCCGAGTCGTACGCGCTGGCGGTCAGGGCGCATGGGCCGTTCGCCGCCTGCTTCTACCGTTCCGCACTGGAGACGCTGTTCGAGGGGTTTCTCGGCGGCGCCGCGGTCTCCCTCGTCGACATGGAGGAGATCGAGGAGATCGACGACGAGCTTCGGGACGTGGTCGCGGAGGTGGGTCCCGTGCCGCCCGGTGCCGTACCGGCAGGCATTCCGTCGCACCACTGGTGGTGGCATCCCCCATCGCCCTGACGACCGGCCGCGCGGGCAGCCGCCGGGGGAAAAGAGCCGCGGAGCCGCCGGTCTTTCGACATAGGCTCGATGTCGTGTTGACCGTGACGTTGGCCGCGCGTTTCGCCCGCCGTGGCGCGGATGACGAGCGGCGCAGTGGTCGCCGTTCTCCGTACGGTTCCCGCGGTCGGACGTGGTGGCCGGCATGACCGACGCGACCTGGCCGGTGGTGGTCGGTGAGGACTGGCAGGCGAAGGTCCTCGAGGAGCTGAACGTCGAGCCCGGCATGACCGTCTTCCCCGCGGAGGCACCGGCCGCAGAAGCACCGGTCGCGGAGGCACCGAGCGTCGACGGCCATCCTCAGGCCTCGCCGCATCCGGCCGTGCCCGAGCCCGCGCAGCCTCCCGAGCCCGCGCGGCCTCCCGAGCCCGGACCATCGATCCCGGCGTCCGCGTCGAAGGGGTCGTCCACCCTGTCGCCGCCCGTACTCGCCCGGCCGGAAGAACCCGACGGTCCGGCACCGAACGGCCGTGCCCCGAACGCGAACCCCGCCCCCCAGCCGCCTGCGGACCTACCGTCAGGACCGCCGGCGTACGAAGCACCGCCGTCCACACGGTGGGATGTCGTCGTCCAGGGACCGGGCACGGGGATCCCTCCCGAGCCGTACGTGGACGGGCAGAGCCCCTGGGGAAACGCCCCGCCGCAGCCGGTCAGCCCACCGCAGCACTATCAGCAGCCGGTCCCGCCACCGCCCGAGCCGCCTGAGCCTGGCCGGGCCATGCACGGAGATCCGCTGCTGCGGCGGGTCGGGCGCGGGGTACGGCGCGTGGTCGGCGTGTCCGCCGCGCAGGACGTGCACGACTGGACCGCGGTGGCGGCCGCCATGCAGCAGCCGGTGACGACGATCCGGCGGATCGCGGTGAGCAGTGTCCGCGGGGGAGCCGGCAAGACGACGGTCGCCGTGCTCATCGCGTCCGCGCTCGCCCGGCACCGTCAGGACCGGGTCCTGCTGATCGACGCCGATCCCGGCCTGGGGTCCCTGCCGATGCGCTTCGGCATGACCGCGGCGCCGTCGCTGCGTGACTTCGCGGGGACCCGGCCGACCTCGTTCGAGGAGGTCAGGCCGCACCTCACCCGTACAGACGTGGGCCTGTGGGTATTGCCCGGCGCCCGCGGTGAGATGGCCGACCAGCCGCTCGATCTGGCGACCTACGCGTCCGTGACCTCCGTGCTGGAACGCTTCTTCACGGTCGTCGTGATCGACTGCGGGGTGGGGATGGTCGGAGAGCTGCCGGAGGCGATCCTCGCGAGCGCCCATGCGTGCGTCCATGTCACGCCGGCCACCAACGACGGCGCGATCGGTGTCGGCCGCGCGCTGGACTGGATGGAGCGCAACGAACTCGGGGGACTCGTACCCCGCACGATGGCGGTGTTCGCGACACACGCCCCGCACGCACGGCCCGACCTGCACGAGGCGGCCGCGCTCCTGCGCGACAACGGGGTCGGCGTCGCGTACCTGCCCTATGACCGTCATCTCGCCTCGGGCGGGGTGCTCATCCCCTCACTCCTGGCCGAGACCACGCGCTCGGTCGCGCTCACGGTCGCCGCCGAGGCGATGACCAGAGCGAACCGCTGACGCCCCGTACGCCACGGGGCAGGCCCCGCCGGACCCGCCCCGCTTCCGCGAAGGATCAGCGGCACGCCTTGCCGGAGCACTTCTCCAGCCGGTGCAGCATCGACTTGAGCTGCGTCAGCCGCTCGGCCGGCACGCGGGACACGGCGTTGTCGAGCTCGTTCGGATCCTTGCGGACGTCGTAGTACTCCCGCTCGCCGTCGGCGTACTCCACGTACACGTCATGGTCGGTGCGGACCGCCTCGTAGCTCGGCGGGTCGCCCATCGCCCCGGTCTGCTTGTCCGGGTCGTCCGCCGCCTGGCCGGGACCGTGGTGTTCGACCAGGACCGCGTCACGCGTGTCCCGCACAGCGTCACCCTTGAAGAACGGCACGAGCGAGCGGCCGTCCACCGAGTCCGGCACCTTCGCTCCGCCGAGGGCCTCGAAGGTCGGGCACAGGTCGGTGTTCTGCGCGAGCACGGTGGACTTGTGGCCGGCCGCGACACCCGGTCCGGTGACCACGAGAGGCACGTTGATGTCGGTGTCGAACGCCGTCTGCTTGCCCGGCATGAGCCGGTGATCACCCATGTGGAAGCCGTTGTCGGAACCGAACACGATGTAGGTGTCACGGTCGACGCCGTTCTTCTTCAGGGCCGCCTGCAGGTCACCGAGCATCTTGTCGACCGCCTGCACGGCGCGCGCCCGCTTGCGGAACGCCAGGTCGATCCGGTTGGTCTGCTTCTGGTTCAGTGCGGGGCGGTCCTTGATCCACTTGGGCTTGTCGGACATGTCGGCCTCGTTGAACGCGGGGCCGCGCGGCGCCTTGAGGTCGGGGAACTTGTTCGCGTCACGCGGCGCGGGTGTGGCCGGGCCGTGCGGGGCGAACGTCGCCAGTTCCATCATGAACGGCTGACCCGCCTTGGCCGACCGGGCGATGAAGTCCTGCCCCTTGCGGTTCAGCACGTCGGTCAGGTAGTCGCCCGGCCGGTGGCCGTACTGGACGACCTTGCCGTTCTCGTTCAGCGAGTAGTCGTACTCGGGGTAGCCGTTGCCGGCGACGTCCCACTCGCTCCAGCCGGGCGGCACCGGGTCGGCAGGCTGGTAGCCGTTGAGATACTTGCCCATCATGGCGGTGCGGTAGCCAGCCGACTTGAGCGCGGTCGCGAAGGTCTGCCGCTGGTCACCGTGGGCATTGAACGCCTGGTAGCCGCCGTCCGCGCCGGTGTTGGTGAAGACGCCGGTGTTGTGCGGGAACTTGCCGGTGAACGTCGTCGACCGTGAGGGGCAGCACAGGGAGTCGGTCACGAAGTAGTTACCGAACGACGTGCCCTGCCGCTGCATCTGCTGGACCTTGGGCATGTACGCGACGAGGTTGGTCGCGAGGTCGTCGGTGAGGACGAAGATGACGTTCGGCCGGCCCCGCGCCTGGGCCGCAGCCTGGGCCGCCGTCTGTTGTGAGCTCCGCTCGGAGGCGTCCGCCCGGCATGAGGCGAGCGCCAGGCAGGCCGCGATCGTCAGTGCCGCGAACCGCTTCATCTCAGGGCCTTCCGTCGCTGACGTGGACAGGCCGTCAGCGTGACCGAGGAGTCTTGGAGGACCATGGGACCGCTCTCACACGACCCTGTGAGAGGTCAGGAACGGGCGAGTACGCTCCCGGCCATGTTCCCCCCTGAACCGGCCGAGGGCAGGCCCCGCCCCCTCGTCGTGGCGGCAGGACTGCTCGTGGCCTTCTGGGTCGCCTCGGCGGTCATGGCCCTGTGGCGGATCGGGCACGAACACCGGGCATCCGGCCGGACCGGCGCGCTGGCCACGGTCGCGTTCTGGACGGTGGTCTTCGCGCTGGTGATCTGGCGCGTGTGGCGCGGCGGCCGGACCGCGATCGCGTTCATGGCCCGCGTCGCCGCGATGATCGGCACCGTCTTCCTGGCCGGCATGGTGGCCTTCGCCGTCCTGATCTTCGCCGCGCCGCCCGGCGGCCTCGCGCCGGATGCCCTCGTCTACCTGCTGCCCGGACTGCTCGCCGGTGGCGCGTTGCTCACGGCGGGCATTCTGCTGCGCCGCCCCGAGGTGTCCCGCTGGGGCGGTCGCTGACCGGCGCTCTCAGATCCTGGGCGGGTGGCCGAGAGCCGTGCCCAGCAGGCCGAGGGGCGGCGCGCCGAGCTCGAGCATCGCGCGGTGGAAGCGCGGGTGCGAGTAGCCGGCGCCCCACTCCGCGCGTGCGCGTTCGCGCAGCCGCAGGATCTCCAGCTTGCCGTGGGTGTACCTGCCGTAGGTCGGGTCGAACACCGCGCGAGCGGCCTCGGCGCGCGCCGCCGAACCCGCGAGGTGGGTGTCGGCGGCGAAGCGGCGCGTGCCGTCCTCGACCGTCATCTCCCCGCTGTGCACGCCGATCGCGCAGGCGAGGCGCGTCACGCGTACCAGCGCCTCCAGCCACACCCCGATCTCGAACCTCGGGTCGTCGGCCAGGAAGCCCTCCTCGACGCACAGCTCCTCCGCGTAGTGCGCCCATCCCTCGACGAAGGCCCAGGAGTAGAGCGTCCTGCGCACCGCCGTCGGCGCGTGCCGCAGCGCCCGGCCGTGGGAGTAGTGCCCGGGAGCGACCTCGTGCACCGTGACGCCGGGCAGCGTGGTCGCGCTGAACACCTGCAGCCAGTCCTCGATGTCCTCCTCCGGCCAGGAGGGGTCCGGCGGGCTGATGTGGTACCAGGAGGGCGCGTCCGGTTCGCCCGGCGCCGCCCAGGACATCATCGCCATGCCCCACCGGCGTGACTCCGGTGACAGCCCCACCCGGCACTCACCGTCGTGGTAGGGCACGAGGTCGCGTTCGCGGCTGAACTCCAGGGCGCGTTCGGTCCAGTGCCGTGACGCCTCCAGCACGCCGTCGATGTCGGGATGGTCCCGTACGAGCTCGCGGCACAGCTCCAGCGGCGGCTTCGCGGGGTCGAGGCGCGCGCAGGACTCGGTCAGGCGCTCGATCAGCCGGTCGCGTTCGCGGTCGGCCTCGGCTGCCAGGCCGCCGAGGTCGAGGTCGAGGGCCTCCGGGGTGCCCATCAGCCGGGTCAGCGCGTCCGCGCCGAGCGCGGCGTCCGGGTCGCCGTGTTCGGCGAGGTGCTCGATGTGCGCGACGAGCCGGGCGTGCGCCGCCCGTGCCTTGGCGCCGGTCTCGCCGGAGTCGGCGGGTATGCCGGCGGACAGGCCGCGGATGGCGCCGAGCAGCGCCGTGGCGACCGGCGCCGGGACCAGGTCGAGCGTACGCACGGCGGCGTCGGCCGCTTCCGGCCAGCCCGCCAGGTGCCGCAGCCGCGCCGCCTCGCGCTCGGCGGCCGGTGCGTACTCACGCTCGTAACAGGCCAGGTCGAGCGCTTCCAGGTGGTCGAGCGGGTTACGACGATGCAGCTCCAGCTCGCCGTACGTGGTCCGCAGAAGCGACTCGAACGCCCGGAGATGCGCCTCGTCGTGCGGATCGTCGAGACGCTCACCTGCCCCGACGCGGGTCAGCGCGTCCCGTACGCCGGGCACCGAGTAGTCGGGCAGGCGGCCGTCGTACTCGTGCCGGCCCGCCCCCTCGCGTACGAGGGGCATGAGGAGATCGCAGACCGCACGGAGCCGCGCCGGCAGAGCATCCATGTCCCGGACAATAGCCGGAACCCACGCCGCCGATCTCACGTCGAATGGGTCATGAACGGCATAGGGGTTCGGCCACTGGGCTCCTACGATCTGCTCGAGGCGGTCGGGGAGGGTGCCACGTCCGTCGTTTACCGCGCGTCGGATCCGTTCGGTCGCGTCGTCGCGGTGAAGGAACCGCGCCGCGAGCTGGCGGGGGACCCGGCCATCCGCCGCCGGCTGGCCCGTGAGGCGCGCACGATGGCACGGGTACGCAGCCCGTACGTCGCCGAGGCGTTCGACGCGTGCCTGACGGGGGAGCGGCCGTTCATCGTCACCGAGTACGTCCCCGGGGTGCCGCTGCGCGACCTCTCGGCGCGGTTCGGCCCGATGCGGGGAGAGGCGCTGACCGTGTTCGCGGGGCGCTTCGCGCAGGGGCTCGCCGCGATCCACGGGGCGGGCGTGCTGCACCGCGATCTCAAGCCGGGCAACGTGATGGTCATCGCGGGCGCCCCGAAGATCATCGACTTCGGCATCGCGCAGGAGTCGCACGCCGCGCAGGTGACCCAGCCCGGCATGCTGACCGGCACGCCCGGCTACGTCGCGCCCGAGCTCATCGACGGCGGGCGCTCGAGCGAGGCGTCCGATGTCTTCTCGTGGGCGGCGACGGTCGCCTTCGCCGCGACCGGCCGCCCGCCGTTCGGCGCCGGATCGCTGCACGGAGTGTGCTTCCGCGTACTCAGCGGCGCCGCCGACCTGGGCGGTGTCCCGGAACCGGTCCTCTCGCTGCTGCGGCTCGCACTGCGACGCGACCCGGCGACACGGCCCTCCGCGGCCTGGCTCTCCGCCCGGCTTACGCTGGGCGAACCGAGGCGCGCTTCGTGACGTTGTCCTGATTGGCACCCGCTTGACCCCACATGCACGGGTATCGTGGCGGAACTATGGAGGGGGTAGACACGTCCGGGCAGATGATCGGCCGTTACCGCTTGCTCGAGAAGATCGGGGAAGGCGGCATGGGGGTCGTGCACCTGGCCACCGACGCCCAGGGGCGCCAGGTGGCCGTCAAGGTGCTGCGTCCCGGCGTCGCCTCCGACCAGACCGCGCTGCGCCGGCTGGCGCGCGAGGTCGACTCGATGCGGCGGGTGCACAGCCCGCACGTGGCCGAGATCGTCGACGCCGACGTCACGGCCGAGCCGCCCTATGTCGTGACGCAGTACGTCCCCGGGCGCACGCTGGAGCAGACCGTGCGCGACCGTGGCGCGCTGCGCGGAGTCGAGCTGCAACGGCTGGCCACCGGCCTGGCCGACGCCCTCGCGGCGATCCACGCGGCCGGGATCATCCATCGTGACCTCAAGCCCGGCAACGTCATGTTCCTCGACAACGGGCAGCCGGTCGTCATCGACTTCGGCATCGCGCAGGGCGTCGACGCGACGCGGCTCACCGCCACCGGACTGGTCATCGGCACCCCCGGCTACCTCGCACCGGAGATCATCGAGGGCGAGGACGCCGCCGCCCCTGCCGACGTGCACTCCTGGGCCAGCACCATCGCCTTCGCCGCGACCGGCCGCGCGCCCTTCGGCTCGGGCACCTTCGAGTCGATCTTCTACAAGATCATGGAGGGCAAGCCCGACCTCGACGGTGTGCCGGCGGCGATGATGCCGCTGGTCCGCGCCGCGATGGCGCGCAACCCGGCCGAACGCCCGACGGCCCAGGCGCTCATCGGCCTGGCCTCGCGTCTCGACGTCGAGGCCACGATGTTCGACAAGCCCTCGGCGCCGCACACCAAGCCGCTCACGGCCGTGGCCGCGCCGCCGATGGCGAACCCGCGCGACTTTCGCGGTCAGCTGCCGCCGGTGGCGCCTCCGCCCCAGCAGCCCCCGCCGCCGTACGGCCGCCGGCCGTACCCGCAGCCGCCTCCGCCCTCGGCGTCGCGTGAGCGGCCGCCCGACGCGGGACCGAAGCCCGACGAGCCCAAGCCGTACGGCCTCTACCGGCTTCTCAGCTTCATCCTCCTCGCCGGCGCGGTGGGGCTGGCCATGGTCGTGCCGTCGGTCGCGGTGATCATCGTGCTGATCGTCCTGCTGCTGCTGCGGGTGGCCGACCGTGCGCACCAGACCCTCACCTCCAAGCGCACGCGGCGTGGACCACGTCCGGCCGACGTCGCCGGGGTGATCGTGAAGTCGCCGTTCTCGGTGGTCCGCGCGGGCCTCGTGATGGCGCTGATCAGCCCGGTCGGCATCTTCGCGGCCCTGGTGGTGCTGGTCATCGCGCTGGCGTCCAAGAGCGAGATGACGACCGCGCGCGCCCTGTCGTTCAGCGCCGCGGCGTTCATCATCGTGCAGTGCCTCGGGCCGGGCAGCCAGCCGGCCCGCGCTCAGCTCGCGCGCATCTGGGGCGCCGTCGCGCCCCGGCGCGACCGCGCGCTGATCGTCGTGGGCGTCGTCGCCCTGCTCACCTTCTTTCTCGTGTCGTTCTCGCTGAGCCAGACCCCGGAACTGCGGCCCTTCAACTTTCCCCAGTTCAACCACGATCTGGCTCACACGCGGCATCAGATCCGCCAGTTGCTCGGGCACTGATCGCGTACACGTGCCGTGACGCCGGTGGAGGGCTCCGACACGGAGCGCGCAGGTCCGTACCGCCTGCTGGAGTTCATCGGCGAGGGCGGCATGGGAGTGGTACGCCGCGGGCTCGACCATCGAGGCCATGAGGTCGCGGTCAAGCTGCTCAAGCCCGAGCTCGCCGTGAACGCCGACTTCCGCCGCCGGCTGGCGCGCGAGGTGGACACGATGCGGCGCGTGCGCAGCCCGTACGTCGCCGAGGTGCTGGACGCCGACGTGTCCGCCGAGCGGCCCTACGTCGTGACGAGGTTCATCAAGGGCAGCCCGCTGGATGACACGGTCCGTGCCAGTGGACCGCTCTCCGGCGAGGCGCTGCGGCGTCTGGCGGCCGGCCTGGCGGAGGCGCTGGTGGCGATCCACGGTGCCGGCGTCGTCCACCGCGACCTGAAGCCGACCAACGTCATGCTCGTCGGCGGAGTCCCCGTCGTCATCGACTTCGGCATCGCGCACGCGGTGGACGCCACCCGCCTCACACGCCTGGGGCAGGTCGTCGGGACGCCCGGATACATGGGACCCGAGATCATCGAGGGGGCGACGCCGGGACCGGCGGTGGACGTGTACGGCTGGGCGGCCACCGTGACGTTCGCGGCCATCGGCCGGTCGCCCTTCGGCACCGGTTCGCTGGAGTCGGTGCTGGCCCGTATCGCGTCGGGCCGTCCCGACCTCGACGGCGTGCCGCCCTGGCTCGACCCCCTGCTGCGCGCGGCGCTCGAGCGCGACCCGGCCCGCCGCCCGTCCGCGCCGCGGCTCGTGGAACGGATGCGCGGGGCCGGCCCCGAGGTTCCGGTGCTCCCCGCCGCCGCGGAGGAGACGCTCCCGGACCGTACGGCTCCCGCGCGCCGTCCGTCGCTCCGGGTCTACAAGGTGCTCGCCTACGTGTCGATCGGGGGCGCCGCCGCGGCCTGCGCCGTGCTCCCGTTCCTCGGCGGCGCGGGGGTCGTCGCCGCCGGGTGGTACCTGCGTGCGGGCGACTCGGCCGTCCGCAACCGTCGTGTCCCGGTGCGGACCGCCGGCGAGCTGGTGCTGGCACCCACGGGCGGCGGCCGGATCCGCTCCACCGCCATGCTCGTGCCGGCGGTGACGTACGCCGGGTTGGCGGCGACGGCGGTGGGCACCTCACTGTTCGTCCGCGAGAAGCTGGAGGGCACCGTCGCGTCCGGCGGCATCACCAAGTGGACCGCCGTCGTCTTCGCGTACATGATCCTGGCCGGCCCGCGGGTGATGGCGCCGCGCCGCCAGCTCGTACGCCTCCTGTCGGCGCTGGCACGGGACCGGCGGGCGACCGCGCGTGCCGGGCTCCTCATCGCCGCTCTCGCGGTGGGCGCGGCCGTCGCCGGCTGGGTCCTCCCGCCGTACTGGTGGCCGCTCCCGCCGCCGGACCGGGTTCTCGGCCGGCTGGCCGATCTCGCTGAGGACCTGATCCGGGATCTGGGCTGACCCGCCCTTTACGTAGCACCGTCCAGCATGACCCCCGAACGGCGTTCGCGCCGGTAATGTTGCCTGGCGATGACGTCGGACGAGACACACGCGATCCCCCTCGGGCAGCGGCTGGCGGACGAACAGGACGCCGACGCCGTGGTCGAGGGCTGGTCGCGCCTCTTCGCCTACCTGGTCATCGCGATCGTGGTGGGCTTCACGGTCGTGCTGCCCTTTTTCGGTCTCCTGCTCGCCCTGGCCGCCGCGTCCTACCTGCGGGCGGGTGAGCTGCACGCTCGCCGCCACGGCGACGAGGGCCTCCTGCGCGTGCTGGCCGGTCCGCTGACCGCCCCGCTCGACCTGGCACGCGGCGCCGCCGGCACTCTCGTCAGCCTGCCGTACGCCGCGGTGTTCGCCGTCGCCGTGCCGCTGCTGATCATGTCGGTGTCCGCGGTCCACGTTCAGGTCGCCCCGCTGGTCGGCGCCGCGTGGGGAGCGGGCGCGGCGGCGTATGTCGTCCTGGCGGCTCCCGGCGTACGCACGCCCCGCCGCCATCTGGTCCGTGTCTTCACGGCGCTCGCCGCCGAACCGCGGCGGATCGCGGTCGCGGGCGTGCTGCTGTGCGTGCTCGCGCTGGCCGCGGTGGCGGGCGCGATCGTGCTGCAGCCGAGGTTCTCGCCGGTGTACGAGCTGAAGAACTCCATCGCGCAGGAGCTTTCCAACTTCCAGCACTCGGTGCGCCAGCACGTCTCCTGAGCCCGCTCGCCCGTCCCGTGCGGTTTTGCAGGGTGGCTACTCGCGGGTAACATCATGGGCGTACAAACTGCCGGAGCCCCCCGAAGCCGAATGTCCTTCGGGTGTTTGGCAGTCTTAGGTGCGAACGCATGACCCCGCGCCGGCCCGACCGGGCGGCGCCTGTTCTTTTACGCAGGCGAGGCGGGACGGAGAGAGGCGCGTTATGAAGTGTGCAGGGAGGGCGTACACGGAATGAACATCGTCGTCTGCGTGAAGCAGGTACCCGACACGGCGACCGAACGGAAGCTGAAGTCCGGTGACAAGACCCTCGACCGTGAGGCCGCCGACGGCGTCATCAACGAGCTCGACGAGTATGCCGTCGAAGAGGCGTTGACGATCAAGGAGGCGCAGGGCGGAGAGGTGACCGTCCTGACCATGGGGCCGGAGAAGGCCGCCGACTCGATCCGCAAGGCCCTCGCGATGGGCGCCGACAAGGCCGTCCACGTGTCGGATGAGGCGCTGGTCGGCTCGGACGCCCTGTCGACGTCGTACGCGCTGACCCAGGTCCTGAAGAAGATCGGGTTCGACCTGGTCATCCTGGGCTCGGAGTCGACCGACGCGCGTACGGGCATGCTCGCCGCGATGCTGTCCGAGCGGCTCGGAGTCCCCCAGGTGACGCTCGCCAACAAGGTGGAGATCGACGGGACCTCGATCAAGGCCCAGCGCCTGACCGACTACGGCTTCGACCGCGTCGAGGCGACGCTCCCGGCCGTCGTGAGCGTGGTCGAGAAGATCAACGAGCCCCGCTACCCCTCGTTCAAGGGGATCATGGCGGCGAAGAAGAAGCCCGTCGAGAAGCTCGCCGTCGCCGACGCCGAGATCGACGCCGCCCTGGTCGGGCTCACCGGAGCCTCCACCGAGGTCGTCGACTTCGCCGACGCGCCGCCGCGCGAAAAGGGTCAGATCGTCAAGGACGAGGGTGATGGCGGCTCGAAGGCCGCGGAGTTCCTCGCGTCGAAGAAGTTCATCTGAGAGGCGGGGAAATGGCTGAGATTCTCGTCCTCGTCGACCATGTCGACGGGGAGGTCAAGAAGGTCACCTTCGAGCTCCTGACACTGGCCAGGGCGCACGGCGAGGCCGCCGCGGTCTGGATCGGGCCGGGGTATGAGGGTGCCAAGGACAAGCTGGCCGAGTACGGCGCCGCCAAGGTGTACGTCGCCGCCGACGAGGAGCTGACGTCCTACGTCGTCGCGCCGAAGGCGGAGCTGCTCGCACAGCTCGTGGCGGACAAGTCGCCCGCCGCGGTGCTGGTGCCCGCGACCGGTGAGGGCAAGGAGATCGCGGGCCGGCTCGCGGTCAAGATCGACTCTGGCGTCCTGACCGACGTGGTCGGTCTGGCGGACGACTTCGTCGGCGAGCACTCGATCTTCGGTGGGGCGATCGTCTCGCACGCCAAGGTGTCGAAGGGCACGCCTATCGTCGCCGTACGGCCCAACTCCACCGCCCCCGAGGCCTCCCCTTCCACGCCGGAGGAGGAGCAGGTGTCGGTGAGTCTCTCCGACGCCGCCAAGGGCACTCACGTGGTCGAGAAGGTCGTCCAGGAGAAGGGTGAGCGCCCCGAGCTCACCGAGGCCGCGATCGTGGTCTCCGGTGGCCGTGGTGTCGGCGGAGCCGACAACTTCAAGCTCATCGAGGACCTGGCGGACTCACTCGGCGCGGCGGTCGGCGCCTCGCGCGCCGCCACCGACGCCGGCTGGTACCCGCACAGCTTCCAGGTCGGCCAGACCGGCAAGACGGTGTCGCCGCAGCTCTACGTCGCGGTCGGCATCTCCGGGGCCATCCAGCACCGGGCCGGCATGCAGACCTCCAAGACGATCGTCGCCATCAACAAGGACTCCGAGGCGCCGATCTTCGAGCTGGTCGACTACGGAGTGGTGGGCGACCTGTTCCAGGTGGCACCGCAGCTCACCGAAGAGATCAAGAAGCGCAAGTAGCGGGGCGGCGTCCCGGTCCTCGCCGGCCGGAACGCCGCCGCGGACAGGGCAGGACCCGGGCCGGTGGCGCCGGGTCCTTGCCTTGTCCGGGTGCCGTCCGGCGCTCAGGTCTCCGTGACCATGCCGTGGCGTCGCATCAACTCCTTCTCCGTCTCCGGTGCGGGCGGCTCGTCGCCCAGCCAGAGTTCGTGCAGCTCCTCGAAGTAGGCGTCCATCGCGGGCGCGTGCAGGATCAGCAGCCGGGCCGGCTCGGGCCCGGCGTTCGCGAAGCTGTGGGAGACCCCGCCCGGTACGAGGACGAACGCGCCCGCTCCCTGCCGGGTCGTGGCGTCGTCGAGCCAGAACTCGATCTCGCCCTCGAGGACGTAGAACGCCTCGGAGGCCGCGACGTGCACGTGCTTGGGCGGCCGCCGCCCGCCCGGCGGGAGCGTGCGGTCCATGAAGGAGAACCGGCCGTCGGTGGTCGCCCGCCCGGCCTTGAACACCAGCTCGCTCCCGCGGGCGCTGTAGACCTGCCCCTCGCCGTCGGCCAGCACGATCGCGTTGCCCACCATGACTCCTCGGTCGCCGTCCGTCGGACCAGTGTCGCCCCACCCCGTACATGAGAGGACACCGGAGGCGAACGGCCCCCGGTGTCCGTGGAAAGGCGCGATCAGGCGGCGAGGCTGACGGCCTCACGCTCGTGCTCGCGTTCGCCGGCGATGGCGACCAGGCGTCGCATCGGGACGTAGCGGGCGCCGGCCGCGATGAGCAGTCCGAGTACGGCGGCCACGCCCAGCCCGACGCGCAGTGACGACACGTTCGCCAGGAAGCCGATCACGACGGGTCCGAGTACCAGGCCTCCGTACCCCATCGCGCCGACCTGGGCGACCGCGCCGGCCGAGCGGCCGGGCGCGATCGTGCCGGCGACCGAGATGGTGGTCGGGATCACCGTACAGATCGCCAGGCCGGTGAGGACGAAGCCGGCGAGCGCGACCTCGGCCGTCGGCGCCAGGACGACGACGGCCACCGCACCGGCCGTACCCAGGCCGGCGTACGTCATCAGCCGGCGGGTGCCGACACGGGAGCGCAGCCGGTCGCCCACGAGCCGTCCGGCCAGCATCGCGCCCTCGAACATCGGGTAGCCGAGGGCGCCGATCGCCTCGCCGGCGCCGAGCTCGCGGCTCAGGTACAGCCCGCTCCAGTCGGCGATCGAGCCCTCCATCATGAACGCGGCGAACGCCAGCCCGCCGACGATGTAGACCACGAGCGGAAGCCTCGTACGGCGGTCGCCGGTCGCCGCGGACACGGGGCCGTCGGGGATGTAGCAACGCCCGATCGCCAGAGTCGCGGGCAGGGCGAGCAGCCCGCCGCAGAACAGGGTCTGGCCGAAGGACAGCCCGGCCGAGGCGCTGAGCACACCGAGCAGGCCGCCCGAGATGGCCCCCGCGGACCATCCGGCGTGCATCGCGTTCATGACCGGCCGGCCATAGGAACGTTCCACAGCGCTGCCCTGCGCGTTCATCCCGATGTCGGTCAGGCCGAAGGTCATGCCGAACACCGCGACGGCGGCGAGCAGCAACGGCCAGTTCGGGGCCAGGCCGATGAGCGCCAGGCTGAGTGCGGTCAGCGGCGCCGCGATCCGCAGCACCGCGTGGCTGCCGGCCCGGGCGATGACGCCCCGCAGCCCCTGCATCGCGATGATGGCACCGATTCCCCAGACGAGGATCGCGATGCCGACAGAGCCGTCGCTCAGCCCGAACCTCGCGGCGAGCGCCGGGGTACGCGACACCCAGATTCCGCAGAGCATGCCGGCCAGGGCGAACGTGAGTACGGTGCCCAGGCGTGCACGGGAGAGGACCCGAGACGTCATGATTTCACCTCTTTCGCATTGCGCACGGAACGACCGGCGCCCGCTGGGCACCGGCTCGTCAGTTCGTCTATCGGCTGCTAAAGCTGTTCGAGCAGCCGTTCGCGCAGCTCTTCGAGCTGCGCCTCGTCGTAGAGGCCGGGGTCGTGTATGACGACCTCCCAGAGCCCCTCGGCGGCCAGCCGCGCCATCCGTGCGGCGACCGGATCAGGGTCGTCGGCCGGATCGACGTCATGCCAGCGGTGCATGGCCTCGCGGACCAGGGCGAGCAGCTCCGGATCGGCCGCGGCCGCGCTCACCGTCGCCCATCGCCGCAGGAGCCGTGACTGGTCACGGTCCATGACGACGGCCAGGTTGGCCTCCACGAAGGCGCGTGTGTACGCCCCCGGGCCGCCCGAGTCGTAGGACGCGATCAACGCGTCGAACTCCTCCACGAGCCGTGCGACGAGACCTCTGACCAGCGCTTCCTTGGTGTGGAAGTGGTAGAGCAGACCACCCTTGCTGACCCCGGCGCGGTCGGCCACCGCGGACAGGGTGAGCGCCTGGGTGCCCTGCTCGCAGAGCAGAGCCTCGGCGGCGTCGAGGAGGTCGTCTCGTTTCATGGCGCTCCCAACTATACCGTCCGGACGGTACACACGGTCAAACCGGGACGGACGCGACGTAATTCCCTCCCCGGTCGGGCCGTATGGCGGCCGGCGGAGTCGCCGTGAAAGGCCGGGTTCTCCCGTCACCTGCGGGGACGGGAAGAACGGCCGTCCAGGACCGGACCGCGGCGTCGCCGCCCGCAGAACGCGCGGATAGGCTGAGGCCGCCATGGTGTACCTGGATCATGCGGCGACCACGCCGATGCTGCCCGAGGCGATCGACGCGATGACCGCGGAGATGGCGCGCGTCGGGAACCCCTCTTCACTGCACGCCTCCGGTCGACGGGCACGGCGCGTCGTCGAGGAGTCACGCGAGATCATCGCCGAGGCGATGGGCGCCCGTCCCAGCGAGGTGGTGTTCACCAGCGGCGGCACCGAGGCCGACAACCTCGCGGTCAAGGGCATCTTCTGGGCCCGGCGCGACGCCGGCCCCGGGCGTACCCGCGTGCTCGTCAGCGCGGTCGAGCACCACGCCGTACTCGACTCGGCCGACCTGCTGGCCGAACGCGAGGGCGCCACCGTCGAGCGCCTCCCGGTCGACGAACACGGCCGCGTCCTCCCCGCCACACTGCGTGCCGCCGTCGAGCGGGACCCGGACTCGGTCGCCCTCGTCAGCGTCATGTGGGCCAACAACGAGGTCGGCACGGTGCAGCCGATCAGTGAGCTCGCCGAGATCGCCCGCGAGCACGGCATCCCGTTCCACACCGACGCCGTGCAGGCGACCGCGCTGTTGCCGGTCCGGTTCACGACCGACGCCATGACCATCACCGGGCACAAGATCGGCGGCCCGGTCGGCGTCGGCGCGCTGCTGCTGGCCAAGGGGCTCGACCCGGTCCCGGTGATGCACGGCGGCGGCCAGGAGCGCGACGTGCGATCCGGCACGCTCGACACGGCCGGGATCGCGGCGTTCGCCGCCGCGATCGGCGTCGCGGTCTCGCGCCGCACCGCCGAGGCCGACCGCCTCACGCGGCTACGCGACGACCTCATCGGGCGCATCCGCAAGGAGGTCCCGGACGCCGTGCTCAACGGCGACCCGGTCGACCGCCTGCCCGGCAACGCGCACTTCTCGTTCCCCGGATGTGAGGGCGACGCCCTGCTGATGCTGCTCGACGCGCGCGGAATCGAGTGCTCCACGGGCTCGGCGTGCTCGGCGGGCGTGGCCGAGCCCAGTCACGTACTCCTGGCGATGGGCGCCGACCTCGGCAGGGCCCGCGGGTCGCTGAGGTTCTCCCTCGGCCACGACTCGGCCGAGGCCGACGTCGAGGCCGCGGCGGCGGCGATCGGCCCCGTGGTCGAGCGCGCGCGCCGCGCGGGCGCCGTCTGAGACGCCGTTCTAAGGACGGTACGGCGCCAGCGCGGTCCAGGCCGGATCCGGCTGCGTGGTGACCTTGGCACGCCCCTCGGACCAGGACGCGGCGAGCTGGTCGATCTTCGCGACCGCACCCGACCCGGGGTCGGCGTACAGGTGCAGGGTGCGGCGCCCGTCGCCGGTCTCGTGCGCGGCGAGTACGGCTCCGCTGCCCAGCGCCTCGACGGCCGTCTCGAAGTCACGCAGCGCCGAGGCCGACGGCTCGACCGGCAGCCGGTCGGGGTTGGCGTGGGCGTACGGCAGTGCGACCGAGATGTACTGGTCGCACAGCGGATAGTCCTGCCGGTGCAGCGGGAAGCGTACGGAGACCCGCGCGGCGTGACCCAGCGGCGTACGGCCCTCGCCGACCAGCCACGCCGGCTCGCTGAACGGCGCGGAGATCTGCTCGACCACGGTCGGCAGCATGCTCGGCGGCAGCGCGTCCAGGGGCTCGTCCGCGACCGTCGTGACCTCGCCCACCCAGCGCGCGACGTCGTCCTCGCCGAGCGCCCAGTCGAGCACGCGGTAGGTGAGGGCGAGCCGGGTCTCGTCCGGGACGAAGAGAAAGTCCGGGTGGTAGGAGGTGATGTCGACGCGCGCGCGGGTCGAGTCGGCGCGCAGCCCCATACGTACGTACTCCAGGTCGAACTCGTGCTCGTCGAGCTGGAGCTTCCCGCTGAGCATCGCCGGGTCGGCCGGGCGCGCCGCGCGGAACACCCAGCCGTCGTCGGGGGCGCCGAGCAGCCAGCGTTCGGCGATGCCGCGCAGCTCGTCGACGCCGCCGCCGCTCACGGTCAGGCCGGGACCGGGGCCGATCTCCCATTCGAGATCTTTGTGTATGGCCTCGACGTACGCGGACATGTCATCCGCGATGTCGGCGGGCATCCCGTTGTCGAGCCGTCTGCGGGCCTGCGGCCACCACTCCCAGAAGCGGGCGATGGCCTCGGTGTGCGGGGCTGCGGCGTCGGGTGAACGGCGGAAGAATCCCATAGTGCCGCCAATCGTATGTGGGACAGGCCACCGAGTACGCGCGGGCGGGCGGGTTTCCCGTTTGCGGCCCGCGGTGCGTACCCTCGATAGGTCATGACTCTTCGCGTACTCGCCGCCATGTCGGGCGGGGTGGACTCCGCGGTGGCCGCCGCACGTGCCGCCGAAGCCGGTCACGAGGTGACCGGTGTCCATCTCGCACTGTCCGCCAACCCCAAGTCCTACCGCACCGGCGCACGTGGCTGCTGCACGCTCGAGGACGCCCGCGACGCGCGCCGCGCCGCCGACGTGATCGGCATCCCGTTCTACGTCTGGGACATGGCCGAACGCTTCGACCGCGACGTCGTGCAGGACTTCGTCAGCGAGTACGCCGCGGGCCGTACGCCCAATCCGTGCCTGCGCTGCAACGAGAAGATCAAGTTCCAGGCGCTGCTGGACCGCGCGATCGCCCTCGGCTTCGACGCGGTCTGCACCGGGCACCACGCGCAGCTGGTCGACGGCACGCTGCGGCGCAGCGTCGACCAGGGCAAGGACCAGTCCTACGTCCTGGCGGTGTGCACACGGGAGCAGCTCGCGCACGCGATGTTCCCGCTGGGCGACACGACCAAGGCGGACGTACGCCGCGAGGCCGACCGCCGCGGCCTGGCGGTCGCCGACAAGCCGGACAGCCACGACATCTGCTTCATCGCCGACGGCGACACCCGCGGTTTTCTCGCTTCGCGGCTGGGTGCGGAGGAGGGCCCGATCGTCGACACCTCCGGCGAGGTGCTGGGCTCACACGACGGCGCGTACGCGTACACGATCGGCCAGCGGCACGGACTGCGCCTCGGCCGTCCCGCGCCGGACGGACGGCCGCGCTACGTCCTGGACATCTCCCCGGTGACCAACACGGTGACGGTCGGCCCGCGCGAGGCACTCGACGTGCACGAGATCGTGGGGGAGCGCCCCGTGTGGCTCTCGCCGCCGCCGGACGGCCCGCTTTCATGTGTGGTCCAGCTGCGGGCGCACGGAGAGGTGTACGACTGCACCGTCCGCGTCGAGGGCGACGTGCTGCGCCTGAGCCTCGACCGCCCGGCGCGCGGCGTCGCCAAGGGACAGGCGGCGGTGCTGTACGCGGGTGACACGGTGCTGGGCTCGTCCACGATCGCGGTCGCGGTGCCGTCGATGGCGTGATCATCCGAACGTGGCGGGTAGGGGAGGACCGTTCACCACGTTTGGAGAAGCATGAGATTCGGTGTCTCGACCTTCGTGACGGATGAGGGCATTCCGCCCGCCGTGCTCGGCCCGGCGCTGGAGGAGCGCGGCTTCGCGTCGTTGTACGTCGCGGAGCACACCCATGTTCCGGTCGAGATGGGGCCGCCGTCCGCGTCGGGCGAGGGCCTGGCGCGTCACTACTACCGGACGCTGGACCCGTTCGTGACGCTGGCCGTGGCCGGGGCCGCCACCGAGCGGCTCGAGGTCGGCACCGGCATCGCCCTGATCAACCAGCGTGACCCGATCCTGCTCGCCAAGGAGACCGCGTCCCTCGACGTGGTCACCGGTGGCCGCGCCGTACTCGGCGTCGGCGCCGGCTGGAGCCGCCGGGAGATGCTGAACCACGGCACGGACCCGAAGACCCGGGTGGCCCGTATGCGGGAGTACGTCCTCGCGATCCGGGCGATCTGGGAGAGCGACCAGGCCGAGTTCCACGGTGAGTTCGCCGACTTCGATCCGATCTACTCCTGGCCGAAGCCGGTACGCCGGCCACCGATCCTGATCGGCGGCTGGGGCCCGACGACCCTGGACCGCGTCATCGAGTACGGCGACGGCTGGCTGCCGGACGTGGGACGCGAGGACGACGGCCTGGCCGAGGCGGTGGCCGACCTGCGCGCCCGCGCGGGGTGGCACGTGCCGGTCGTGGCCTATGCCGCCGCGGCCAGGGCGGACAGGGTCGAGCAGCTGACGCTGGCGGGCGTGGACGAGATCCTGTTCTACCTGCCGACCGAGCCGACGGCCCCGACCCTCGAACGCCTCGACACCTACGCCCGCCTGACCGCCTAGCTCTCGCCACGGCTCGGCGGGTGCGGTGGCTGACTAGGCTCAGGGCCGTGCATGAGTTCCCGTGGAGCGAAGGTTCCGCCACCGGTGTCGGCTCCTATCCCGGCGAAGACCCGGCCGAAGCGCTCCAGGTCGTGATCGGCGAACTGCCGGACCTGCCGCATCTGCCCGAGCTGCCCGCCCGCGGTCCCGGGGCGGACATGATCGCGCGGACCGCCGGGCTGCTCGTCGACCTCGCCGTCAGCCTGCAACCTTCGGGCTGGAGGTTCGCCGACCACCCCGGCGGCGACACGTCCCGTACCCACGGCTACCTCGCCCAGGACCTCGACACTCTGGAGGAGCTCGGCGCCGACGTCGAAGGACCGGTCAAGATCCAGGTGGCCGGCCCGTGGACCCTCGCCGCGTCCATCGAGATGAGGAGCGGTGAGCGAGCGCTCGCCGATCCCGGTGCGGTACGCGATCTGACGGCCTCGCTCGCCGAAGGGGTGGCCGCGCACGTCCGTGACGTACGGCGGCGGCTGCCGCGGGCGACCGTGCTCCTGCAGCTGGACGAGCCGTCCCTGCCCGGGGTGCTGGACGGCAGCGTGCCCACCGCGAGCGGCTTCTCCCGTATCCGCTCCGTCGAGGCGCCCCACGCCGAAGAACGGCTGCGGCATGTCATCGAGACGGCCGGGGCCTTCCCGATCGTGCACTGCTGCGCCCGCCGCGTCCCGTACGCCCTGCTGCGCTCGGCCGGCGCCAAGGCGATCTCGGCCGACGCGTCCCTGATCCGCGACGAGGACGCGATCGGCGAGGCCGTCGAGGCGGGTACCGGCTTCCTCATGGGCGTCGTCCCCGGGCGCGGCACCCGTCTGCCGGCCCCGGCGAAGTCCGTCGCGCCGGTACGCGAGCTGTGGCACCGCCTCGGGCTCTCACCCCGATCACTCGCCGCGTCGGTGGTCCTCACCCCGTCCTGCGGGCTGTCCGGCGCCACCCCGGCGTACGCGCGCGGCGCCCTGAGGCACTGCCGCGAGGCCGGCCGCATCCTGCGCGACTCCGCCGAGGACTGACCGCGTACGGACCCTGCGTACGCGTGACGCGACCAGGCCCGAACAACGGGCGCGCCGCAGGTCAAAGTGTCAGAGCCGCGCGAGAGAATACTGTTTGGCGGTACTCGCACGGCAGGGGAGACACACGTGGCGACAGGCATACCCGATGAGGCCCGGCAGCGTCATGGCGAGCTGAGCCAGGAGCTCGACGACGCCAACTACCGTTACTACGTTCTCGACCAGCCGACGATCAGCGACGCGGACTACGACCGCCTGATGCGCCAGATCCTGGAGCTGGAGAGCGAGCATCCCGAGCTGATCACGCCCGACTCGCCGACGCAGAAGGTCGGGTCGCCGATCACGACCGAGTTCGACACGGTCGAGCATCTCGAGCGCATGCAGAGCCTCGACAACGCCTTCAGCACCGACGAGCTGTCCGCCTGGGTGGCGCGCGCGGAGAAGGAGGTCGGCACGCTCGCCTCGTTCCTGTGCGAGCTCAAGATCGACGGACTGGCGGTCAACCTGACCTACGAGCAGGGCCGGCTCGTACGCGGTGCGACGCGCGGTGACGGGCGCACGGGTGAGGACATCACCAACAACATCCGCACCATCGAGGCCATCCCGACCCAGCTCAAGGGGGAGGACATCCCCGACGTGCTGGAGGTGCGCGGCGAGGTCTACCTCCCGGTCGAGGCGTTCGAAAAGCTCAACGAAAGCCTGGTCGACGCGGGCAAGGCGCCGTTCGCCAACCCGCGCAACGGGGCGGCGGGGTCGCTGCGGCAAAAGGACCCGCGGGTCACCGCCAAGCGCCCGCTCAACATGATCGTGCACGGCTTCGGCACGTGGACGGGTGGCACGCAGCCCGAGAGCCAGTCGCACGCGTACGAGGTGATGCGGTCGTTCGGCCTGCCGGTGAGCGACCGCTACACGGTCGTCGACGGGCTCGAGGAGGTACGCCACTACATCGAGCACTACGGCGAAAACCGGCACGAGCCCGCGTACGAGATCGACGGTGTCGTGGTCAAGGTCGACCAGCTCACGCTGCAGCGCCGGCTCGGGTCCACGAGCCGCTGGCCGCGGTGGGCGATCGCCTGGAAGTACCCGCCGCAGGAGGTCAACACCCGGCTCCTCGACATCCGCGTCGGTGTCGGCCGCACCGGGCGGGTGACGCCGTACGGCGTGATGGAGCCGATCAAGGTCGCCGGTTCCACGGTCGCGTACGCCACGCTGCACAACGCCGACGAGGTGCGGCGCAAGGGCGTGAAGATCGGCGACATGGTCGTGCTGCGCAAGGCCGGTGACGTCATCCCCGAGATCGTCGGCCCCGTCGCCGACCTGAGGGACGGCAGTGAGCGCGAGTTCGCGATGCCGACCCACTGCCCTGAGTGCGACACGGAGCTGAGGGCGCAGAAGGAGGGCGACGTCGACATCCGCTGCCCCAACGCCCGCAACTGTCCCGCCCAGCTCCGCGAGCGCCTCTACTTCGTGGCCGGCCGCGGCGCCTTCGACATCGAGGCCCTCGGCTATGTCGCGGCGACCGCGCTGACCCAGCCGCTGGAGCCCGACGACCCGCCGGTCAAAAACGAAGGTGACCTGTTCCACCTGGACATCGACGAGCTGAAAAAGATCAAGTCCGTCGTACGCGAGCAGCGCACCGGCCTGCCCAAGATCGACCCGAAGACGGGGGAGGAGAAGGTCGTCACCTTCTTCGCCACCAAGGCGGGCGAGCCCAAGAAGACGGTGGACAAGCTCTTCGAGGAGCTGGAGAAGGCCAAGCGGCAGCCGCTCTGGCGGGTCCTGGTCGGGCTCTCGATCAGGCATGTCGGGCCCACGGCCGCGCAGGCCCTGGCGCGGGAGTTCCGGTCGATGGACCGCATCATCGAGGCCTCGGAGGAGGAGCTCACCGCGGTCGAGGACGTCGGGCCGACGATCGCGGCCGCGGTCAAGGACTGGTTCGAGGTCGACTGGCACCGCGAGATCGTCGAAAAGTGGCGCGCGGCCGGCGTGCGCATGGAGGACGAGGGCAGCGAAGGCCCACGGCCGCTCGAAGGCGTCAGCGTGGTGATCACCGGTTCGCTCGAGAGCCACAGCCGTGACTCCGCCACCGCCGCGGTGCAGGCGCTCGGCGGCAAGGTGTCCAGCGCGGTGTCCAAAAAGACCGGATTTGTGGTGTTCGGAGACAGCCCAGGGTCCAAATACGACAAAGCGGTCAAGCTCGGCGTACCTCTTCTGGACGACGCGGGATTCGCCGTTCTGCTCGAAAAAGGGCCGGATGCGGCCACTGAGGTAGCGATCACTTCCGAAGAGTGACACGGGGCCAGTTCTCTGCTTTCTGACCTGCGACAACATACCGTACGGTATCGTCTGATTACTGACGAGCCGATCAACCCTAGATTTCGGACGTAACGGAACGTGCCCAACTGGTTTCGCGAAGTTGCCCGAACGTCGTAGTCTCCCCTCAAGCACCACCTGTGTCCGTCCAAACACCACCGCACTGATCCAAGGCGGAGCGTTTGGTGTAACCCCTCGAGGACGTGATGAAGGACCCGAACAACACGCGGGACACGGTCCCTCGGCGCGGATCGCCGTTGTGGGTCTACATCGCCTGTGTCACTTTGGTCGGTGTCGCGGCCCTGGCCACCTCGGTCGCCTTCCTTCACCGCGACGACCTGCGGGAGCTGGTCCGTAACCCGCTTTTCTGGATCCTGGCCGCCCTCATCCTCCTCGGCGAGCTCAAGCCGATCGTCACCCCCGGCTCCACCGAGACCACCGGCGCCACCATCTCGACCACGTTCACCTTCGCCACCATGCTCTACGCGGGTCTTCCCACGGCCCTGCTGTTGCAGGCGATCGCCACCGTGGCCAGCGGCGCCCTGCGCAGGCGCGCCGTCCACCGCAACGCGTTCAACGTCGGCCAGTACACCCTGAGCTTCACGGCGTCCGGGCTCACGCTGCTGGCGTTCGGCATCACCGCCTCGCCGAGTCACGTGTGGATCCTCGAAGGCACCGACCTGCTGCCGCTGGCGCTGGCCGGCATGGTCTACTTCCTGGTCAACTCGCTGCTGGTGAACGCCGCCATCGCCTTCCACGAGCGCGGTTCGATGGTCAAGGCGATGCGGTGGAACCTCGGCCTCCAGCTCCTCGTGCACAGCGCCCTGCTGGGCCTGGCGCCGCTCGTCGCGGTCGCGATGAGCCGGTCCGCGGCGTTCGTGCCGCTGTTCGTGCTGCCGTTCATCGCGGTCTACCTCAACGCCTCGGTCTCGCTCAGCCGCGAACACCAGGCCCTGCACGACGCCCTCACCGGGCTGCCCAACCGCAAGCTGCTGATCGTCCGTACCGAGGAGGCGCTGGCCCAGGCACGTCACCGGGCCGAGCGCAGGGCGGTGCAGGGGCGCGACACCGACGACGAGGAGCCGCAGCAGCGCGTCGGTCTCTTCCTCCTGGACCTGGACCGGTTCAAGGAGGTCAACGACACGCTCGGGCACCCCACCGGCGACCGGCTGCTGCAGCTCGTCGCGCACCGGCTGACCCACAGCGTGCGGCCCGGTGACCTCGTCGCACGGCTCGGCGGAGATGAGTTCGCCGTGCTGCTGCCCTCCGTACGCGACGCGCGCGCCGCGCGTGAGGTGGCGGCCCGGCTGCGGGCCGCGCTCAACGAGCCGGTACGGCTCGACGGCAACTCCTTCGACCTCGACGGCAGCGTGGGCATCGCGCTCCATCCCGACCACGCGCCCGACTTCGAGCTCCTGCTGCAGCGCGCCGACGTCGCGATGTACGTGGCGAAGGAGAGTCGCACCGGGGTGGAGATCTATTCACCCGACCGCGACCGAAACTCCCCGGAGCGGCTGGGCCGCCAGGGGGAGCTGCGCCGTGCCATCGACCGCGGCGAGCTGGAGCTGCACTACCAGCCCAAGATCTTCCTTGAGGACGGCCGCCCGGCCGGCATGGAGGCGCTGCTGCGCTGGCGGCATCCCACCAAGGGCCTGCTCACCCCGGACCAGTTCCTCCCGATCGCCGAGCAGACCTACCTCATGCGCGGCATCACCGGCTTCGTCGTCGGTGCCGCCCTCGCGCAGGTGGCCGAGTGGTGGAAGGCCGGGCTGCAGATCCAGGTGGCGATCAACGCCTCAGGACGTGACCTGCTCGACTCGACGCTCACCGAGACCATCGCCTCCGCCCTGCTGCGGCACTCCGTGCCCCCGCACGCGCTCCAGCTCGAGATCACCGAGCGGATCCTGATGACCGAACCGGCCTACGCCGCCGACACGGTCGCGGCCCTCGCCAAGCTCGGCATCCCCCTGAGCCTGGACGACTTCGGCACCGGCTACTCCTCGCTCGTACGCCTGAGGAGCCTGCCGGTGGAGGAGATCAAGATCGACTCCTCGTTCGTCGGCCGGCTGTGCGACACGGGCGACGACGCGGTGATCGTCCAGTCCATCGTCGACCTCGTCCACACGCTCGGGCTGCGGTCCGTCGCCGAAGGCGTGGAGAACGCCGGCACGGCCACCCTGCTGCGCAAGATGGGCTGCGACGCGGCCCAGGGCTACCACTTCCGGCCGCCGATGACCGCCGCCGACGCGACCATCTGGCTCCGCGAACGCTCCCACCTGCTGGCCGCACAAGAAGAGGCCGCCTGCTGACGATCACCGCTGGGTGAGAGCCCGCGCGGGTGGGGCGCGCGTAGCGAGCGGTGTCCAGGTGGTGTCTGGCAAGGCGGAGGAGGGAGTCGGCCCGGTGTTGTCCGGCGACCGACGACAACGCCGCCAGGCGCCGCCTGGACACGGCGCAGTAGCGCAGTCCTGCCCGCGCGGGCTCTAAACCGGTCGGTGCGGGTGTCCTTGGCCCTCTAGGATTGAAGAGAACCCATCGATCGCAGAAACGGTTTCCCTATGCCTGATGAGCACGCCGCCACGGGTGCCGCCACCGGCGGAGCCATCACCCGGGACGAGGTCGCGCACCTCGCCCGGCTTTCCCGGCTGGCGCTACGCGAGGACGAGCTCGACCACCTCGCCACCCAGCTCGGTGACATCATCTCCGCGGTCGCACGCGTCCAGGAGGTCACGGCGGCCGACATTCCGCCGACCTCGCACGCACTGCCGCTGACCAACGTCTACCGCGCCGACGAGCTGCGTCCGGGCCTCACGCCCGAACAGGCGCTCTCCGGCGCCCCTGCCTCCGAGCAGCAGCGTTTCAAGGTCCCGCGGATCCTGGACGAGGAGGTCTGAGTGGAGCGAACCCGACGCAGTGAGTGGAGTGGACGGGTGAGGCACGAGGCCGTCCGCGTAGCGAATGAGGAGCGCTGAGCGACCAATGAGCTCGAGTCTCATCAAGAAGACCGCCGCCGAGCTGGCCGCGCTCATCGCCTCCGGCGAGGCCTCGGCCGCCGAGGTCGCCCAGGCCCACCTCGACCGCATCAACGCGGTCGACGGTTCGGTCAAGGCGTTCCTGCACGTCGATGGGGAGACCGTTCTCTCGCAGGCGCGCGCCGTCGACGCGAAGCGCGCCGCCGGCGAGCAGCTCGGCCCGCTCGCGGGCGTGCCCATCGCGCACAAGGACGTCTTCACCACCGAGGACATGCCGACCACCTGCTCCTCCAAGATCCTGGAGGGCTGGCACCCGCCGTACGACGCGACCGTCACCGCACGGCTGCGCGAGGCCGGCCTGGTCATCCTCGGCAAGACCAACATGGACGAGTTCGCGATGGGCTCCTCCACGGAGAACAGCGCGTACGGCACGACGCACAACCCGTGGGACCTCACGCGGATCCCCGGCGGGTCGTCCGGCGGCTCGTCGGCGGCGGTCGCCGCGTACGAGGCGCCGCTGGCCACCGGCACCGACACGGGCGGCTCGATCCGCCAGCCCGCCGCGGTCACCGGCCTGGTCGGCATGAAGCCCACCTACGGCGGCTCCTCGCGGTACGGCGTGATCGCGTTCGCCTCCTCGCTGGACACGCCGGGCCCGCTGGCCCGTACGGTCCTGGACGCGGCACTGCTGCACGAGGCGTTCTCCGGGCACGACCCGATGGACTCCACCTCGATCGACGCACCCGTACCCCCCGTGGTCGAGGCCGCGCGCCGCGCCGACGTGGAGGGTCTGCGCATCGGTGTGGTCAAGGAGTTCGGCGGCGAGGGCTACCAGCCCGGCGTCCTGGCGCGCTTCCACGAGACGGTCGAGCTCCTCGAGTCGCTCGGTGCCAAGGTGGTCGAGGTGTCCTGCCCGCACTTCACCTACGCCCTGCCGGCGTACTACCTGATCGCCCCGTCGGAGTGCTCGTCCAACCTGGCCCGCTTCGACGCGATGCGTTACGGGCTGCGCGTCGGTGACGACGGCACGCGCTCGGCCGAGGAGGTCATGGCGCTGACCCGCGCCGAGGGCTTCGGCGAAGAGGTCAAGCGCCGCATCATGCTCGGCACCTACGCGCTGTCGAGCGGCTACTACGACGCCTACTACGGCAAGGCCCAGCAGGTCCGCACGCTCATCGCCCGCGACTTCGACGCGGCGTACGAGCAGGTGGACGTGCTCATCTCGCCGACGACCCCGACGACCGCGTTCCCGATCGGGGAGCGGGCCGACGACCCGATGGCGATGTACCTCGCCGACCTGTGCACGATCCCCTCCAACCTCGCCGGCAACGCCGCCATCTCGGTGCCCTGCGGCCTGGCCGACGAGGACGGCCTGCCGGTCGGCCTGCAGGTCATGGCGCCGGTGCTGGCCGACGATCGCGTCTATCGCGTCGGCGCCGCGGTGGAGAAGGCCCTGCAGGACCGCTGGGGTGGTCCGCTGCTGGCCCAGGCCCCAGACCTCACGGAGGCTGCGAAGTGACCACTCTTGTGCCGTACGACGAGGCGCTGGCGCGGTACGAGCCGGTGCTGGGCATCGAGACCCACATCGAGCTGGGCACCCGGAGCAAGATGTTCTGTGGTTGCTCGACCACGTTCGGCGCTCCGCCGAACACCCAGGTCTGCCCGGTCTGCCTCGGCCTGCCGGGCGCCCTGCCGGTGACGAACCGGTCCGCGATCGAGGGCATCATCAAGATCGGCCTCGCGCTGAACTGCTCGATCGTGGAGTGGTGCCGGTTCGCCCGGAAGAACTACTTCTATCCGGACATGCCGAAGAACTTCCAGATCTCGCAGTACGACGAGCCGCTGTGCGTCGACGGCCACCTCGACGTCGAGGTCGACGGCCGGACGTACCGCGTCGAGATCGAGCGGGTCCACATGGAGGAGGACACCGGCAAGTCGCTGCACGTCGGCGGCGCCACCGGCCGGATCCACGGCGCCGACTACTCCCTGGTGGACTACAACCGGGCCGGCATCCCGCTCGTCGAGATCGTCACCAAGCCGATCCCCGACACTGGGGTGGCGGCTCCGCTGGTCGCGCGGGCGTACGCCACCGAGCTGCGCGAGCTGGTCCGTTCCCTGGGCGTGTCCGACGTACGCATGGAGCAGGGCTCGATGCGCTGCGACGTCAACGTCTCGCTGATGCCGTCCGGGTCCACGGTCTGGGGCACCCGCTCGGAGACCAAGAACGTCAACTCCCTGCGCTCGGTCGAGCGGTCCGTACGGCACGAGATCGAACGCCAGGCGGCCGTCCTCGACGCGGGCGAGCGTGTGGTCCAGGAGACGCGCCACTTCCAGGAGGACAGCGGCACCACGACGAGCGGCCGGAGCAAGGAAGAGGCGCAGGACTACCGCTACTTCCCCGAGCCGGACCTGGTGCCGATGGCCCCGTCGCGCGAATGGGTCAAGGAGCTGCTCGGCGGCCTGCCCGAACTGCCCGCCGCGCGCCGCGTACGGGTACGCGACGAGTGGGCGGTCAGCGAGAAGGAGTTCCAGGACATCGTCAACGCCGGGGCGCTCGACCTCATCGAGGAGACCGTCCAGGCCGGCGCCGACGCACCCGCCGCGCGCAAGTGGTGGATGAACGAACTCTCCCGCCGCGCCACCGAACAGGGCGTGGAGCTCACGGAGCTGCCGGTCACTCCGGCGGACGTCGTACGGGTGAGCCTCCTCGTCGCCGAGGGCACCATCAACGACAAGCTCGCCCGGCAGGTCTTCGACGGCGTCCTCGCCGGCGAGGGCACCCCGGACGAGGTCGTGGAGAAGCGCGGCCTGAAGGTCGTCAGCGACGACGGCGAGCTCTCCAGCGTCATCGACGAGGTCATCGCGGGCAACCCGGAGGTCGCCGACAAGATCCGCGGCGGCAAGGTGGCCGCGGCCGGCGCCCTGGTAGGCGCGGTCATGAAGGCCACCCGAGGCCAGGCCGACGCCGGCCGCGCCCGCGAGCTCATCATCGAGAAACTCACCGGCTGACCCGACCCCACCGCCGGCCACGGTCCTCGAAGACGACGGCGATGATGCGGTCCTCCGGAGGAGGACCGCATCGGGCCGTGTGGCTGGGCCGTGTGGCTGGGCCGTGTGGCTGGGCCGTGTGGCTGGGCCGTGTGGCTGGGCCGTGTGGCTGGGCCGTGTGGCTGGGCCGTGTGGCTGGGCCGTGTGGCTGGGCCGTGTGGCTGGGCCGTGTGGCTGGGCCGTGTGGCTGGGCCGTGTGGCTGGGCCGTGTGGCTGGGCCGTGTGGCTGGGCCGTGTGGCTGGGCCGTGCCGTGTGGCTGGGCCGTGTGGCTGGGCCGTGTGGCTGGGCCGTGTGGCTGGGCCGTGTGGCTGGGCCGTGCTGTAAGGCTCAGGCGGATACTGTCGGCTCGCCCTGTGGGTCTGCGCGGGGGATGGCAGGAGACGCGGCGGGTGGGCCCTCCGGGCGGGTGCTGTGGGGTTCCGCCGGTGCGGCCGGAGGTGAGTCCGCTGTGGGGTCGGCCGGCTCGACTGGTTCCTTCGGTCCGTTGTCGTGAGGTTCCATGGGCCGGGTCGCCGGGGTGGCGGGAACGGAGTCCGCCGCGGAGAGGCCGGGCACAACAGGGTTCTCCGGCAGGTGTTTCGTGCCGTTGCCGTTGCCGTTGCCGTTGCCGTTGCCGTTGCCGTTGCCGTTGCCGTTGGGGTCCGCGGGTCGGCTGGCCGCAGTGGCCAGGGATGAGTCCGCTGCGGGGAGGGCATGCTCATCCGGCTTCTCGGGGTGTGCCTCGGCGGGCTCGTCGCGCATGACGGATCTGCGGGCCAGGATGCGTTCGATCTCGGCGTTGATCTCCGCGCCGAGCAGGACGATGTAGGACGACATGTACAGCCAGGTCGCGATGGCCGCCACGCCCGCGAGAGTCCCGTACGTCGAGCTTCGGCCGCCCGTGTCCGCCACGTACAGGCCCAACACCAGAGACATCACCAGCCAGCACACCATGGCGATCCCCGCGCCCCAGCGCACGGCGTGCCAGTCCGCGTCCTTGCGGTCCGGGCCGTAGCGGTACAGCAGGATCAGGCCGACGACCGCGAGCAGGGCGAGGATCACGCACCGGATCCCGAAGCCCAGCACCACGTCCGCCTGGTGCAGCGCGACATGGGGTACGGCGGAGACCAGCGCCAGCGCGCCCAGGACGGTGGCCACCGCCCCGATGGCCAGGGCGAACGCCGTGGCACGGCGCCGTACGACACTCCGCGTCTCCGTCTCGTCGATCACGATGTGTAGGCCGCTGATCACCGCGCTGATCCCGCGCGAACACGTCCACAGCACACCGAGGAGGCCGACGACGAGGCCGAGCGTCCGTCCCTGGCCACTCATCGCAGCGGCCGCGTCCGACAGCTGGTCCGTGAGGGAGTGGGCGACAGGACGCGGCAGAATGCCGGCCAGCGGGCGGAGCTGCTCGTGGACCTGGGCCGGACCAGCGACCAGAACGCCGACCGCCATGATCCCCACCAGCAGCGGAACGATCGAGAGGATGGCCCAGAAGGCGACGCCGGCGGCGATCAGCCCGACGTTGTCCTCCTTGGCCTCTTTGCGCACCCGCTGGATGACGACGACCCAGTCGCGCGCCGTGAAACCCTCGCCCGGCCCAGCGACCGCACGCCGCATGGTCTCCGTGCTCAGGAAGCGCTGGATGAATATCGCTATCCGGATATGTCGCTGATCTTCTGACACCCAAGTGACGATAGGGGCACGAGCGCCTGCGCCGCACCCCGTTCGGTAACCGGCCGACCACATGCCGCCCAACACGCGGCCCGTCCGGCGCCGCCCGGCCACCGGTCCCGACACAGATTCACGGCCCCACCACTGGCCACCGCCAGGCTCGCCCGTCCGGCCAACGCCTCGCCCGTCCGGCCATTGGCCGGGCCCGGCCAATGGCCACGGGCAGACGGGCAGACGGGCAGACGGGCAGACGGGCAGACGGGCAGACGGGCAGACGGGCAGACGGGAGACGGGCAGACGGGAGACGGGCAGACGGGAGACGGGCAGACGGGAGACGGGCAGACGGGAGACGGGCAGGTCCGCCAACGCGGGCACCGGGTCGCCCGCCGAGTGCGCGTAGGCGGCGTTTCGACCCGCTGCGGCTGGTCGCGCTGACCGCCGCCGAGGTGACGGCCGGGCAGACGGGCCGAGCGTCCGGCGGGGGATACTCCTACCGCTTGGCGGCTTCCTGGCCCGGCCGGCTGTCTGGCTACCGGTGCGGCCACCGCTCGTTCCGGGCCTGACCGCCCGCTCCCGGCCCGGGCCACCCAGACATGGACCACGGTCCTACCGACTGAGTACTGGCAGGGCTCGGCCGCCCAGCCACCGCTCGCTCCCGGTGTGGTCGTGCGGCTGCGGCGGGGCCGCGTGGTCAGTGGCTGCGGATAGGCGGTCTGAGCGTCCGGTGGGGGGATTCCGATCACCTGGCGACTTCCCGTCCCGACCCGCCGGGCCGTCTGGCCACCGCTCGTTCCCGGCCGGACCGCTCGTCCCGCCTACGGCCGTCCGTTCCCGCCCGGCCGTCCGTTCCCGGCCGTCCGTTCCCGGCCGGACCGCTGGTTCCTGGCCGGACCGCTGGTTCCCGGCCCGGCCGCCCGCTCCCGGCCCAGGGCCGCTCGGACACAGACCACGGCCCTACCGCAGGCCTACCGGCAGGGCTCGGCCGTCCGGCCACCGGCGCAACCACTGATCCTTCCCGGCCCGACCGTCCAGCAGCCGTTCCGGCCGCCCGGCCACTAGCCAGGCCCGCCGCCTACAGGCCGCGGGCCGGCGGGGTGAGAGTCCCGCGCCGGGACTGCTACCACCTGCCGGCGGTGAGAGTCCCGCGCGGGGACTGCTACCGCCTGCCGGCGGTGAGAGTCCCGCGCAGGGACTGCTACCGCCTGTCGGCGTCCCGGCCCGGTCGTCGGCCACCCCGGGCGCGGCCCCCATCCGGTCGTCGGCTCGCGAGGAAGATCAGACCGCCGAGGTGCGGTGGAGGTCCAGCAGGTCGGTGCCTGACGCCTCCCACAGGCCGCGGGCCGGCGGGTGAGAGTCCCGCGCAGGGACTGCTACCGCCCGCCGGCGTCCCGGCCCGGTCGTCGGCCACCCCGGGCGCGGCCCCCATCCGGTCGTCGGCTCGCGAGGAAGATCAGACCGCCGAGGTGCGGTGGAGGTCCAGCAGGTCGGTGCCTGACGCCTCCCACAGTTCGAACAGCTCGCCGGTCTCATGGTCGCGGAGATGCCGGGCCTCCGCTCCGGTCAGGGGCACCAGCGTGACGAACTGCAGGCGCAGCTCGCCTCCCGCGTCACGGAACAGGTTGAACATCTCGTCCGCATACGGATGCGGTGCCGCGAGCAGCCCGCGTACCCGGCTGCCGTCGACCAGCGGCTCATCCACGACGAACCCGTCGTCGTACTCCACCTCCGACCCGCTGCGTACGGTCGAGTCCGCGAACATCTCCACGAGGCGTACGGCCACATCCTCCTGCCCCGGCAGGACCGAGCAGGCGAACTCCAGCGGCAGCGACGACTGGAGCGACCGGAAGCGCATCCCGTCGGTGACCGCCGACACCATGGACGGCGAGGAATGGACGCCGATCGAGAAACCAGAGACCGAGACCGTACGCGTTCGGGCACCGAGATACCGCTCGACGTGCCCCAGGACCTCAGGATCACTCATCCGCATCACCCTAGTAGTGCTTTGTTACGTTTGTGATCTTGGTTGCGATGATCTTGTGTGAGGTCTGGGGAGATCGCCGCGGTCCGGTCGCGGTTGGAGGAGTTCGCGGCTGAGGTGTTCGCGTCCTTGCCGCGGTCGGATCAGCGCGCCACGGGTGAGCTGTATGTGCGGGGCCTGTTGCTGGACGGGCAGCGCAAGTCGATGCAGCCGATGGCGGAGCGGCTGGGGACCGATCATCAGCGGCTGCAGCAGTTCATGAGCTCTTCGACGTGGGATTTCGCTGGAGTGCGGCGTCGGCTGGCGGCCCGGATTCACGATGTGGTGGAGCCGGTGGCGTGGGTGATCGATGACACCGGGTTCCCCAAGTACGGGACGTCCTCGCCCGGGGTGGCCCGGCAGTACTCGGGCACCTTGGGCAAGGTCGGCAACTGCCAGATCGGGGTGAGCGTGCACGCGGTCTGTGACCATGCTTCGGCCGCTTTGGACTGGCGGTTGTTCATCCCCGAGGCCTGGGACGATGCGTGCACCGGCGACCCGATCCTGGCCCAGGAGATCAGGCGCAGGCGCGCACGGTGCGGCATTGATGATGAGGAGCGGAACCGGCCGAAATGGCAGTTGGCGATCGAGATGCTCGATGAGCTGCGTGACTGGGGCCTGTCGGCGCCGGTGATCTGCGCGGACGCCGGCTACGGTGACAACGCTCATTTCCGCTCTGCCCTTGCTGAGCGAGATCTGCGCTACATCGTGCAGGTCAAAGGCTCGGGCACCGCCCATGCCGCCGACGCCGTGCCCGAACTGCTGCCCGCCAAGGGCAAGGGATGGCGTGGCCTGCCGCGCTATCGCACCAAACCGGTCTCCTTGCGCGAACATGTCCTGGCCGCCGGCCGCACCGGCGTCCGCCGCCTGTCCTGGCGTCAAGGCTCCAAAGGCAGACTGGCGGCCGAGTTCCTCACGCTGCGCGTCCGCCCGGCCGGCCGCCGGCCCCGCTATGCCGACGACGGCACCTTGGCCGAGGCCTGGCTGATCGCCCAGTGGCCGCCGGATGAACCCGAGCCGGTCAGGTACTGGCTGTCGAACCTGCCCGCCGACACCCCACTTCAGGATCTGATCCGGCTCGGGAAGATCCGCTGGCGCATCGAACACGATTACCGCGAACTCAAGACCGGCCTGGGCCTGGACCACTACGAAGGCCGCTCCTGGGCCGGCTGGAACCGCCATGTCACCCTCGTCGCCGCCGCCCACCTGTTCCTCACGACCCTGCGCCTGACCAGCCCAAAAGCAACCGGGGCAGCCTGAGTCTCTACAAAATCCTCCGCGAGCTACAAGCACTGCTCGCAACCTGGACAGGCCACTGCCCCACCTGCCGACCCCAACCCCTCGCCTTACTCATCTAACAAAGCACTACTAGGGCGTGCCCGGCGGACTCGTCCTGGTCAAGAGACGGGGATCACCAGGATCCGGTCGTCACCCTGCTTCGGGTCACCCCGGCCGTCGCGGTTGCTGGTGCTCACCCACAGCGAGCCGTCCGGTGCGGCGGCGACCGCGCGCAGTCGTCCGTACCGGGCGGTGAAATGGGCGACGGGCTTGCCGACGGTGCCGTTCGCCGCGACCGGCACCTGCCACAACCGCCGCCCGCCCAGCGCGCCGGCCCACAGCGAACCACCGGCGTACGCGAGCCCGGACGGCGACGCCTCGTCGGTCGTCCAGGTCAGCAGCGGCGGCGTGTAGCGCTTGCGGTCGCCGCCGAACCCCTCGACCACCGGCCAGCCGTAGTTGTGGCCCGCGGTGATCCGGTTGATCTCGTCGAAGCGGTCCTGGCCGAACTCGGTGGCGAACATGCGCCCCTGCCGGTCCCACGCGAGGCCCTGGACGTTGCGGTGCCCGTACGTCCATACGAGCGTGCCGAACGGGTTGCCCGGTGCGGGCTTGCCGTCCGGCGTCATCCGCAGGATCTTCCCGCCGAGCGATGATCGGTCCTGTGACAGCCCGCCGCGGCCGGTCTCCCCGGTCGAGGCGTAGAGCAGGTGGTCGGGACCGAACGCGAGCCGTCCGCCGTTGTGGATCGGGCCGCGCGGGATTCCGGTGACGAGGGTCCGTACGCCGCTGATCCCCGGTCCGCGATATTCGAACCGTACGATCCGGTTCTCCGACGCCGCGCTGTAGTAGAGGAAGACCAGGTGGTCCCGCGTGAACGTGGGTGAGACGGCGACGCCGAGCAGGCCGCCCTCACCGGCCGGTGACACGCCGGGCACCTTTCCGACTGTGCTGACCTTCCCGGCAGGCGTCACGCGCAGGAGCCGGGCGGTGTCCCGTTCGGTCACCAGCGCGTCGCCGCCGGGCAGGAACGCGATCGCCCAGGGGACGGCCAGGCCGGTCGCCAGGTCCCGTGGAGTACCGAGGTGCGCCGCGGAGCCGGGCGGGGTTCCGGCCGGAGCGGACGACGGCAACGGCGGGGGAGTGGAGCCGCTCGCGTCCGGCGGGCCGCTCGACGAACAGCCGGCGAGAGCGAGGGCGCTTAGGGCGGCGACGATGCTGAGCCTCACTTTGGTCAAGTTCCCATCTCAATACGGAACGAACTTCCCGGGCGGGCGTTGACTCTCCGTGGTCGGCACCTCGAGGCGTCCACGAGGCGTCCCTCGTAAGCATCGTCACACCTCGGCGTCACGGCAGGGAAACGACGGCCTACGATCGCAGTCGGCCTAGCGGAAGGTTCAGTGCGGTGAGGATTTGGGTGCCGGATCAGGAGATCGCGGACGCCGTGGCGGACATCGACGGGGTCAGCGTGGGGGTCTACGACGGCCGCGGCGACGACCTGCCGGGCGACCCGGCCGAGGTCGCCGTGTACGTGCCGCCGTTCGTCGCGACGCCGCGGAGCCGCGAGATCATCGCCTCGATGACGAACCTGCAGGTCGTACAGCTGCAGGTCGCAGGCGTGGACACGTTCATCCCTCATGTTCCGGCGGGTGCGGTGCTGTGCAACGCGCGCGGGGTACACGACGCGAGCACGGCGGAGTGGGTGGTCGGCGGGATCATCGCGGCGCAGCGGGAATTCCCCGGATTCGCCGGCGCCCAGAGCGAGGGCCGCTGGGACTGGCACATGACAGACGCCTTGACAGACCGGACGGTGATGATCGTCGGGTACGGCTCGGTGGGCGCGGCGATCGAGCGGCGGCTGGTCCCGTTCGAGACGCGGATCGTCCGCGTCGCACGTACTGTGCGTGACGGTGTGCACGGTGTGAGCGCGCTTCCGGAACTCCTGCCCGACGCCGACGTCGTCGTCCTCATCGTGCCGTCGACGACGGAGACCACCGGAATGGTCGACAAGGAGTTTCTGTCCCGGATGAGGGACGGTGCGCTCCTGGTCAACGCCGCTCGCGGCACGGTCGTGGTCACCGAGGCACTGCTGGCCGAGCTCACGAATCGGCGGCTCCGCGCGGTGCTCGACGTGACCGACCCCGAGCCCCTTCCCGCCGGGCATCCGCTCTGGTCAGCGCCCGGAGTCTTCATCACCCCGCATGTCGGCGGGTCCACGCCGGCCTCGCGGCGCCGGGCCGTCGCGCTGGTGCGCGCGCAGGTCGCGCGGTTCGTGGCGGGCGAGCCGTTGCACAACATCATCAAGGGCGACTACTGATCCGGTAAAGCCTCTGCGGCGGCACTTTGCGCGGCGGCGGCCGATTACACGCCGCAACTTTTCTCATCCGTGCTGCGTTAACGACAAACCACCCAAAACGTCCGAGATTCGGTCACGGAACGTATCCGGTTGTCGCCGGGTGGACGCCCGGCCTCAATCGCTCTGTGACATACGGCCCGTAGATTGAACGTCGAAGCTGACCAGCCTGACCGCCGCATGGACCGTGCCGGAAGATCCCGGCCGAAACCAGGTGGCGCGCAACTCCAAACCCGGTGTCCCGTATGCGGGACGCCGCCTCGTACAGGATGACAAAGCACTTGACAGACCGGCGGAGATCACGCCCAAGAACGTCCCGAGGTCGGTGGAGATCTCGGGAGTCATGTGTCCGGTGCGAGGCGTTTCCAAATGCGGGACGGCTCATGATCAAGTGGCGGGGAGCAAGTTAGATGACCGCGGAAGGGACGGGGCGGCGACACCGGGGGATCCCGGTGGCGGTGCGGCCGTTCGGAGCGCTCGCGGCGCTCGCGTTGATCTACGCCCTCGCCCTCGTGCTGGGATGGGGAGGCGGCCTTTCGGGCGCCTGGCTGTCCGCGTGGTCCGCCGCGGTGGCGGCGACCTCCCTGCTGTACGCCGCAGGGCGGACACCGCAGACACCCGTCGGCAAGATCGACCGCGACATGTGGCGCTGGTTCGGCGTCGCCGCGATCGCCTGGTGCGCGGGCTCGACCGTCAACGCCATCTCCCGGCTCGTGATCAGCCGCGCCGTGGTGACGGTCTCTCCGGCCGACCTGTTCCTCCTGGTCGCCCCGATCGCGATCACCGCGGGCTTCATCGTGCCGGTGCGCCTGCCGCGCACCACACGGCCCTGGCTGCGCTACCTGGCCGACACCTATGTCTGTGCCTGCGCCCTCTTCGTGGTCGGCTGGGTCGCGATCTTCGACCGGCTCTACCACGTGGCCGGTGAGGGCTGGGGCCAGTTCCTCATCGAGCTGCGCTATCCGGTGCTCGACGCCGCGCTGATCTGTGTGCTGTTCCCCATGACGCTCGCCGCCGTGCGCGCGAACCACCGGTCCGCCGTGGTCGCCTACTGCGCGGTGCTCGTCCTCACCACGGCCGACGTCCTGTACGCCGCGCTCCGCCTCAACGACGGCGGTGCGCACGGCGTCCCGGCCGACGTCACCCGCATGGTCGGCCTGCTGTTCCTCGCCACCGTGCCGTGGATCCGCGGACGGCAGTCCGCCGAGGAGGGCGGCCGGCAGCCCGCGGAGGAGACACGCCGCCCGCTCGTCGGGCCCGGTCTGGCACCCGCCGCGACTGCCGCCGCCGCGGCGATCTTCGTCGCCGGCCACACGCTCACCGCCGCCCGCGGGCTGCGGCCCATCGTGCCCATCATCGCCGGCTCGGCGGTGCTCGTCGTGCTCGCCCGGCTCGCCGAGCTGCTCCGTGAGAACGACCGGCTCGGCCGCGCCGCCGAGACCGGCGAGGAGCACTTCCGCGCCCTGGCCGAGAGCATCAACGACGTCGTCCTCATCTGCGGCCTCGACGGTGTCGTGCAGTACGTCAGCGCCGGCGCGCGGCGTTCGTACCACTACGCGGCCGAGGACCTGCTCGGCCGGCCCGTGTACGACATCGTGCACCCCGAGGACCTGCCGCGGGTCGTGGACGCGGTGACCTCCTTCCTGAGATCCGAGTGCGACCTCGACGTCGCGCGCATCGCCTGCCGCGTACGTGCCACCGACGGCACCTGGCTGCCCACCGAGTCGACGATCTCCCGGTACGGCCGGGCCGGCGACGGCACCGACCAGCTCCTGGTCACGACGCGCGACTTCAGCGAGCAGGTCGCCCTAGAGCGCCAGGTCGCCCACCTGACCTTCCACGACGGGCTGACCGGCCTGCCCAACCGCGCCTACCTCGAAGAACGCGCGCGTGAGAAGGTCGAGCACAGCCAGGGCCCGGTCGCGGTGGTCTTCGTCGACCTCGACGGGTTCACCGCGGTGAACGACTCGATCGGCCACGGCGGCGGCGACCAGGTGCTCGCCCAGGCGGCCCGGCGGCTCCGCGCCGGCGTCCTGGCCGACGACACGGTCGCGCGCTGGGGCGGAGACGAGTTCGCCGTCCTCATGGAGAGCGCGACCGAGGTGGAGACCGTGGTCGACCTCGGCGAGCGGCTGCTGCGAGCGCTTGCCGGTGAGCCGTACCGCGTCGCCGACCGTGGCATCGTGCTGACCGCGAGCGTCGGCATCGCCTTCGCCGAGGAGGGCATCGCCGGTTCCGAGCTCATCCGCAACGCCGACATCGCGCTGTCACGCGCGAAGGAGCTCGGCGGCGGCCGCGTCGAGGTCTTCGCCGCCAAGATGCACGCCGACGTCATGCGCCGCCTCGAGCTCGGCAGCGACCTGCAGCGCGCGCTCACCGAGCAGCAGTTCGCGGTGGAGTTCCAGCCGGTGGTCGAGCTCGCCACCTCACGGGTCACCGGCGTCGAGGCCCTGGTCCGCTGGTGGCGCGACGGCGTCTCCATACCGCCCGAGGAGTTCATCGGCACGGCCGAGGAGTCCGGCCTGATGGTGCCGCTCGGCAACTGGGTGCTGCGCGAGGCCACCTGCCAGGTGGCCCACTGGCGCGAGGCGGGCTGGGACATCGGACTGTCGATCAACCTTCGCCCGCGCGAGATCGCCGCGGCGCACTTCGTCGACTCGGTCGCCGAGGCGCTGGCCGACAGCGGCCTGCCGCCCGGCGCGCTCACCCTCGAGGTCGAGGAAGAGGTCCTGGTCGACGGGGCCGAGGAGCTCATCGCCCGGCTGTCCGCCCTGCGCGACCTCGGCGTGGGCCTGGCCATCGACGACTTCGGCACCGGGTACGCCTCACTGGCGTTCCTGCGCCAGCTGCCGGTCGACGTCATCAAGATCGACCCGTCCTTCGTCTCCGGTCTGGGCCGTGACGAGACGCTCACCCTGCTGACCAGGACGATCGCCCGGGTCGGCCGCGACCTCGGCCTCACGGTCGTGGCCGAGGGCGTCGAACGCCCCGAGCAGCTCGAGCTGCTGCGGGAGATGGGCTGCCCGCGCGCGCAGGGATTCCTCGTCTCGCGCCCGATGGCCCCGAGCGGCATCGAGGCGGTCGTCCAGCTGAACGCGCGCGGCGAGGCGTCCATCCCGCTGCACGGCTCGGTGATCTCCGCAAGCTGACGCGGTGTAGGAATTCTCCGCGGCGCACCGGTTGATCGAAAGCCATTGACGGTGGGCGGTCTCTTCGGCACTCTTACCGCGACCCCCACTGTCAGTGCGGAGGCTGCCGATGCGCGTGCGACGCCCTACCCTCGTCGCGGTGACCGTGGCCCTGGCCGGTCTAGGAACCGGACAGGCCTACGCCGCCCAGCAACCCAGTCCGGCTCCCATCACCCGACAACAGGCCTTCGCCGGTGCGGCGAAGGCCTATCGCGTACCCGAGAAACTGCTGCTCGCCGTGTCCTACCTGGAGTCGCGGTGGGACGCCAACCAGGGCCGGCCCAGCGTCAGCGCGGGCTACGGGCCCATGCACCTGACCGACGGCACCCTGACCCCGTCCGGCGAGCACTTCTCCGGAGGCGCCGAGGACCCGCGCGGCGACACCTCGCGCCCGGCGCTCCACCCGAAGGCCGTGGCCGCAAAAGGCCAGCCGGCCGGCGGGCAGACGCTGCAGGAGGCCGCGCGGCTCACCGGGGCCACCGCCGGCAGGCTGCGCGCCGACCCGGCGGCCAACATCGGGGGCGGCGCCGCGCTGCTCGCGAGCTACCAGCGCGACCTCGGCAGGCCTCTCAGCGCGGATCCTGCCGCGTGGTACCAGGCGGCCGTACGCTACGGCGGCTCCGCCTGGTTCGCGGGTCAGGTCTACGACGTGCTCCGGAGCGGCGCCTCGCGTACGACCGACGACGGCCAGAGCGTCACGCTCGCCGCCACGCCGGGCCTGCGGGCCGCCGGAGCCGGCGCCAACGACGCGGAGACCGAGTGCCCGCCCGGTCTCGGCTGTGAGTGGATCCCCGCACCGTACGAGCAGCTCGACCCGGCCGACCCCACCGCCTACGGCAACCACGACCTGGGGAACCGGCCCAAGAGCCAGAAGATCCGCTTCATCGTCATCCACGACACCGAGGGCAGCTACCCGGTCACCCTGAACCTGGTGCAGGACCCGACGTACCTCGCCTGGAACTACACGGTCCGCTCCGCCGACGGCCACGTGGCCCAGCACCTCAAGGCCAAGGACGTGGGCTGGCAGGCGGGCAACTGGTACATCAACAGCAAGTCCATCGGCATCGAGCACGAGGGCTTCCTGGCCCAGGGCGGCAGCTGGTACACCGAGGCGATGTACCGCAGCTCCTCGCAGCTGGTGCGCTACCTGACCAGGAAGTACGACATCCCGGTGGACCGCGCGCACATCCTGGGCCACGACAACGTCCCGGGCATCACGCCGGCGGGCGTCCAGGGCATGCACGAGGACCCCGGGCCGTACTGGGACTGGGCGCACTACTTCGACCTGCTGCGCAGACCGCTGCACGCCACCGCCGGACCCCGCTCGGGCCTGGTCAAGATCTTGCCGGACTACGACAAGAACGTCGTGCCCTACACCGGCTGCGACGACGCGAACCCGAGCGCCGCGTGCCCGGCGCACGGTGGCGGCTCGATCATGCTGCGCACCGCGCCGAGCGCCGACGCGCCGCTCGTGAAGGACATCGGCAAGCACCCGCCGAACGGCGACGCGACGATGAGCGTGTACGACCACAGCGCACGCGCCGCGACCGGCCAGACCTTCGCCGTGGCCGGCCGCCAGGGCGACTGGACGTCGATCTGGTACCTCGGGCAGCAGGCGTGGTTCTACAACCCGAAGGGCCGGCCGGTCGCCGTCGGGGCGCGCGGTCTCGTCGCCACGCCCAAGCCGGGCCTCGCGTCGGTGCCGGTCTACGGGCGTGCCTATCCCGAGCCCGAGGCCTATCCGGCGAACATCCCGGTGCAGACGCTAGCGCCCATGCAGTACACCTTCGCCGCGGGCCAGAGTTACTCCGTGGCGGATGAGGTACGCGGGGAGTACGACTACTCGAACACCTTCGACGTGTCCACGCACGCCATCGTCTCTGGCAAGCTCAGGTACTACGAGCTCCAGTTCGGGCATCGCGTGTACTTCGTGAAGACGGGCGACGTGGTGCTGAAGCACGTGTCGTAGCCGCGCACGGACGACGGGGCGGCCCGCCGTGATCGTGCCGATCACGGCGGGCTGTCTCATATGGTGAGACTTGTCGTCCACCAATTTGACGTGACGCGGCAAATTCGCCATGGTTGTGAACGTGAAACGCAACCTGATTCTCGTACTTGGACAGCGCGCAAGCTGACCAAGTAGATCGCTTGCGCGCTCCCCTCGACCGCCGACCGGCGCGAGGGGTTTTTTGTTGGCCATGACCCCTGGGTCCGTGTGACGTGCCGGCGGCGCGTGATCACGAGCCCGAGCCCAGCGCTCAGGAGCACAAGGACATTGCGATGACCGAACGGATGACCGGAGCACAGGCGCTCGTCAGAGCCCTGGAGCAGGTCGGTGTGGACACTGTGTTCGGGATCCCGGGTGGCGCGATCCTCCCGGCGTACGACCCGCTCTTCGACTCGCGGCAGGTACGCCACATCCTTGTCCGCCACGAGCAGGGCGCCGGCCACGCCGCCCAGGGATACGCGCAGGCCACCGGGAAGGTCGGCGTCTGCATGGCGACGAGCGGTCCGGGCGCGACGAACCTCGTCACCCCGATCGCGGACGCCTACATGGACTCGGTGCCGATCGTCGCCATCACCGGCCAGGTGGCGAGCGGGGCCATCGGGACGGACGCCTTCCAAGAGGCCGACATCTCGGGCATCACCATGCCGATCACGAAGCACAACTTCCTGGTCACCGACCCGGCCGACATCGGGCGGACCATCGCCGAGGCGTTCCACATCGCCTCCACCGGGCGTCCCGGCCCGGTGCTGGTCGACATCTCCAAGGACGCGCTGCAGAACCCGGTCGACTTCGTCTGGCCGCAGCCGATGCAGCTCCCCGGCTACCGGCCGGCGATCCGCCCGCACGCCAAGCAGGTCCGTGAGGCGGCCCGGCTCCTGACCGCGGCCCGGCGACCGGTCCTGTACGTCGGCGGCGGTGTGATCAAGGCGAGGGCGGCGGAGGAACTGCGCACTCTCGCCGAGCTGACCGGCGCCCCCGTCGTCACGACGCTCATGGCCAGGGGAGCGCTGCCCGACAGCCATCCGCTGCACATGGGCATGCCCGGGATGCACGGCACCGTCGGCGCGGTCGGCGCGCTGCAGCGCTCCGACCTGCTCGTCGCGCTGGGCGCACGCTTCGACGACCGGGTCACCGGCCGGCTCGACACCTTCGCCTCCGACGCGAAGATCGTGCACGCCGACATCGACCCGGCCGAGATCTCCAAGAACCGCCACGCGGACGTGCCCATCGTGGGTGATTGCCGTGACGTGATCGCCGACCTCATCGTCGCCGTGCGGAACGAGCACGCCGCCGGGCGCAAGGGCGACCACAAGGAGTGGTGGAGCCAGCTCAACGCCTGGCGCGACACCTACCCTCTGGGCTACGAGACCCCGTCCGACGGGTCGCTGTCCCCGCAGCAGACCATCGAGCGCATCGGCCAGATCGTCGGCCCCGACGCCCTGTACGTCGCGGGCGTGGGCCAGCACCAGATGTGGGCCGCGCAGTTCATCGGCTACGAGCGGCCTGGGGCGTTCATCAACTCCGGCGGGCTCGGCACCATGGGGTACGCCGTGCCGGCCGCGATGGGTGCCAAGCACGGCCGCCCGGACACGGCCGTCTGGGCGATCGACGGCGACGGTTGCTTCCAGATGACCAACCAGGAGCTCGCCACCTGCGCCATCGAGGGCATCCCGATCAAGGTGGCCGTGATCAACAACGGCAACCTCGGCATGATCCGCCAGTGGCAGACCCTGTTCTACAACGAGCGGTACTCCAACTCCGACCTGCAGTCCCGGCGGATCCCCGACTTCGTCAAGCTGGCGGAGGCGTACGGCTGCGCGGGCCTGCGCTGTGACAGCGCCACCGACCTGGACGCCACCATCAACAAGGCGATGGAGATCAACGACGTGCCCGTCGTCATCGACTTCGTCGTCCACCACGACGCGATGGTCTGGCCGATGGTCGCCGCGGGCACCGGCAACGACGAGATCAAGATCGCCCGGGACATGGCTCCGGACTGGGGAAACGATGCCTGAGTGCCGCGAACAGCGAGGGGGAGAGCAGTGGAGATGAGCGAGCGGAGTGAGCGAATCGGCGAGCACGGCGCTCTGGTCACTCGTCCGACGAAGGAGGGCTCATGAGCATGCATACGCTTTCGGTGCTGGTGGAGAACAAACCCGGCATCCTCGCGCGCGTCGCGGGGCTCTTCTCCCGCCGCGGCTTCAACATCGACTCGCTCGCCGTCGGCACGACGGAGCACCCCGAGATCTCCCGCATGACGATCGTCGTCAACGTCGAGGAACGCCCGCTCGAGCAGGTGACCAAGCAGCTCAACAAGCTGATCAACGTCATCAAGATCGTCGAGCTGGACCCGACGGCGTCGGTGCAGCGGGAGCTCGTCCTCATCAAGGTGCGCGCCGACCACGAGACGCGTTCGCAGGTCCTGGAGACGGTCGAACTCTTCCGCGCGCGGGTCATCGACGTGGCCCCGGACGCGGTGACCATCGAGGCGACCGGCAGCAAGGACAAGCTCGACGCCCTGATCAGGGTCCTCGAACCCTTCGGCGTCAAGGAACTCGTGCAATCGGGTGCGGTGGCCATCGGCCGCGGCGCCCGCTCCATCACCGACCGATCGCTGCGCGCCATCGAGCGCAGCGCTTGACCCGTTTTCGAAAGAGGTAAACACCAGTGGCTGAGATCTTCTATGACAAGGACGCGGACCTGAGCGTCATCCAGGACCGCCATGTCGCGGTACTCGGATACGGCAGCCAGGGCCACGCGCACGCGCTTTCGCTCCGTGACTCCGGTGTCGACGTGCGTGTCGGGTTGCCGAAGGAGTCCAAGAGCCGTGAGAAGGCCGAGAACGACGGCCTGCGCGTGGTCACGCCCGAGGAGGCGTGTGAAGAGGCCAACCTGACGATGGTGCTCATCCCCGACCACCTGCAGCGCGAGCTGTACGCCTCGGCGATCGCGCCGGCGCTGGTCGAGGGCGACGCGCTGTTCTTCGGCCACGGCCTCAACATCCGCTACGACCTCATCCAGCCGCCTGAGGGCGTCGACATCTGCATGGTCGCCCCCAAGGGCCCCGGTCACCTCGTGCGCCGCCAGTACACCGAGGGCCGCGGGGTCCCGGTGCTCGTCGCGGTCGAGCGGGACGCCACCGGCAACGCCTGGCCGCTCACCCTGTCGTACGCCAAGGCCATCGGCGGCACCCGGCCCGGCGCGCTCAAGACGACCTTCACCGAGGAGACCGAGACCGACCTGTTCGGCGAGCAGGCCGTACTCTGCGGCGGCGTGTCCGAGCTGATCAAGGCCGGCTTCCAGACGCTCGTCGACGCCGGCTACCAGCCGGAGGCCGCCTACTTCGAGTGCCTGCACGAGATGAAGCTGATCGTCGACCTCATGTACGAGGGCGGCCTGTCGAAGATGCGCTGGTCGATCTCGGACACCGCCGAGTTCGGCGACTACACCCGCGGCCGTCGCATCATCACCGAGGAGACCCGCGAGGAGATGCGCAAGATCCTCGGCGAGATCAAGGACGGCACCTTCGCCAAGGAGCTCGTGGAGGAGTTCGACGGCGGGAAGAAGAACTTCCTCAAGCGCCGCGAGGAGGAGCAGCACTCGGCGATCGAGGAGACCGGTGCCAAGCTCCGCCCGATGATGTCCTGGCTCCAGGACTGAGCACGGCCTTCCGATACGCCCCGGCGTGTGCGCTCGCACACACCGGGGCGTACGCGTCTACGGAACGTCGATGCCCACGTGTGTGCGGTGGTGCTCGGGAGTGTCGATCTCATCGAGCAGGGCGATCGCGAAGTCGGCGTAGGAGACACGGGAGGCCGCCTCCGCCGGGGCGGTCCGGTAGCGGCCGGTGCGACCCCCGTCGTGGTCGAAGTCGCCGGCCGGGCTCAGGACCAGCCAGTCCAGCGCGCCGGTGGCGGCTCTGAACACGTCGTTCCCGGCGGCATGGGCCAGGTAGAAGGCGCGGTATTCCTGTGGATAGCCGGCGGTGTCCATCAGGAGGACCCCGGACTCGGTCGGGAGGATCGATGCCAGACCGACCGTCACCAGCCTGTCCACGCCGGCTCGTGGCAGCCCGTCGACAAGGGCACGAGCGGCGGCGGCGAAGAAGACCTCGGGCGGCGCTCCCGCGTCGTAGACGGCGCTGATCGCGCCGTCGTGATCGTGCGCCGCCTCGGCGACGCTGCCGGCGTCGGTGACGTCCCCGGCGACCAGCCGTACGCCGTCCGTCGCCAGTCCGCCGTGCCCGGCCGGATCACGCACCACGGCGGTGACCTCATGCCCGCGCCGGCGAGCCTCCGCCACCGCCGCCCGGCCGGCCCTGCCGCCCGCGCCGAACACCACGATTCTGCTCATGCGTTCACCTCACGTCCGAGCCGGTGCGATCACCGGCCGATGCCCGGGACGCTAACCGGACCGGTGGTTACCTCGCGGATACCGGCTAGCGTGGGGCGCGTGACCAAGCCGCTGGATCCGGAGATGTTCGACCCGATCTGCCCGTCGGAGATGTTGCCGTTCCGCTTCGGCGACAAATGGGCAGGACTGATAATTCGCTGCCTGCAGGACGGACCACGACGCTTCTCCGAGCTACGGATCCCCCTGCGCGGCATCACCGCGAAGGTGCTCACCCAGTCGCTGCGGGCGCTCGAACGCGACGGAATGGTCAGGCGGACGGCCTACGCGGCGCCGGTGCGGCGGGTCGAGTACGAACTCACTCCGCTCGGCCGCAGCCTTCTCGCTCCCATGGAGGCCGCCTGCGCATGGGCGGAGCAGCACTGGGACGAGTTGCTCGACGCACGTGAGGCGTCCTCGCCGGCCGGTGGCGGGATCAGCGGCCCGGGAAGACCGGGTTGGTGAACGCGGCCATCGAGCCGTCCGGGTGGCGGACCTCCGCGCGCACGTACGCGGAGACGTGCGGCGTCGTACGCCAGGTGGCCGTGCCGGCCGGGCACTCGAAGACCTGACCCTCGTCGGTGAACAGGCGGATCACGCCCGCCGCCACGCCTTCGGTCCGTACGGACACGGTGACCGGGTCGCCCGGCTCCGCGCCCAGCCGCTCGCCGATGCCGGCGGTGCGCGAGCCCGCTGCGGCCTCGAAGGACATCGACACCGCGGACGACTCGGCGACGTAGAGGCGCCCGGCCCTGACCGCCGACAGGATGGCGCCGCGTTCGAGGTCCTCGGCGAGCACGACGTTCTGCGGCAGGACGATGACCTGGCCCTCCCTGTGCGAGTCGCTGTCGCCGACCGCCGGGACCCAGCGCCGCCCTTCGGCCGGCAGGCCGCTCCACAGCCGCAGGGACGCCTCGTCGCCCGAGGTCCACGGGCCGTTCCAGACCTCGATCGCGTCCACCTGGGAGTACCCGAACTTCCACTGGCCGCCGGCGAACGGGCCGAACGGGTGCGCGGCCACGGCCAGCGCGCCGTGCCGGTAAACCTCGTCCAGGAAGCGCGGGATCACTCCGTCGGCGGCGCGGTACCGCCAGTCGATCCAGGTTCCCGGCGGCAGCCCGAGCGCGGTGTAGTGGCCGTCGCGGGTGGTGACCTCCTCACCGTCGATGATCAGGAGGTCGTCGCGTGAGTGGTGGCCCCAGATCCCCGCCGCGCTGGAGGTGTTGTGCTCGGTCGAGACGATGAAGTCCAGGCCCGATCGGCGCGCCTCGGCCACGATCTGTTCCGGCGTCCACGCGCCGTCGGAGTGCACCGAGTGCAGGTGCATGTCCCCGCGGTACCAGGCGCGACCGCGTCCACGCGCCCGCGTCGGCGCGTGTGAGGGGACGAAGGCCGGTCCGGCTCGCCGAACCGCAGCGTCACCGCGACCGTCCAGCGACCGTACGGGTCCGCTCCTCGCCCGGCGCGGCGGGGGCGAAGGTCAGTGGATCCACCGTCACCGCGGCGCGCTACCGGCGTACGACGACGGCATCCATCTCGGTGAGGAATCCCTCGGTCTCCTCGTCGCCGAGGTGGGCGAAGACCGGGACGTCGCTCGTCGGCAGGTCCTGCATCGTCGCCTGGAGCAGCTCGTTGGCCAGCTGCGGGTCGGCGCCCTCGGCGACCATGACGTGCAGCATGATGCCCTCGACGCCGCTCGGCATGCGTACGTCGGAGATCCACACCCGCTCGACGTCCGGGTAGTCGGGGAGCCGGGTGGCGATCCCGTCCCGCAGGCTGGGCACCAGCTCGTGCTCGCTCGGCCGGAAGGCGACCTCGACGTCCTCGTCCACGCTCATGCCCTGGGCGATCAGGTAGCCCTGGATGTCGGTGAACGGGATGAGCGCGGCGTCGTCGCCCTCGGGGTCGACGACGATCGCGTCGACGTCACCGCTGCGCGCGATCTCCAGCAGCAAGGCGGCGTCGGCCTGCTGGAACGTCTCCTCGTCCTGCTTGTTGCCGTACGTCTCGGGGGAGGTGAACGCGGCGAGGACGACGCTCTCGTCCTCGAGCTGTCCGACGAGCACGGAGCCGTCGGGGTTGGACACTATGAGGACCCCGCCGTCGACCAGCGCGCCCAGGATCTGCTCGGGTTCACCACGCTGCGCGAGCACGTCGGCCAGCTTCGCGTTTCCATTCGCCATGCGCTTGACCCTAGTGCGTGGACGGGACTGCGCGGGGCACCTACGAGTGAGGGGCACCGGGCGTTCATTTGACTCACGGAACGCGACGGGTCCGTCGCTAGACTCGGCCGCGGCGGGGGCTCGACGGTGTCTCGCGCCACGCCCCCGTACGGGCAGCCTACGCAAGGGAGACGTACGTTGAGCAAGCCTGTGGTCCTCGTCGCCGAGGAGCTCTCGCCCGCCGGTCTCGCCCTGCTCGAGGGCGACTTCGAGGTGCGCCGCACCGACGGCGCCGACCGCGAGGGGCTGCTGGCCGCCGTCACCGACGTGGACGCGGTCATCGTGCGCAGCGCCACCCGGATCGACGCCGGCGTGTTCGCGGTGGCCAGGCGGCTGCGGGTGGTCGCACGCGCGGGCGTCGGCCTCGACAACGTCGACGTCGAGGCGGCGACCAAGGCCGGCGTCATGGTCGTCAACGCGCCGACCTCCAACATCGTGACGGCCGCCGAGCACGCCGTCGCCCTGCTGCTGGCCACCGCGCGCAACGTTCCACAGGGACACTCGGCGCTGAAGCAGGGGGAGTGGAAGCGCTCGAAGTACACCGGCGTCGAACTGGCTGAAAAGACCGTCGGCGTGCTCGGCCTCGGCCGCATCGGCGTGCTCGTCGCCAAGCGGCTCGCCGCCTTCGACATGAAGGTGATCGCCTACGACCCGTACGTCCAGGCGCCGCGCGCCGCCCAGCTCGGGGTGCGGCTCGTCTCCTTGGACGAGCTGCTGCGCGAGAGCGACTTCATCACCGTGCACCTGCCCAAGAACAAGGAGACGCTCGGTCTGATCGGCGACCGTGAGCTGCACCTGGTCAAGCCCTCGGTGCGGCTCGTCAACGCCGCGCGCGGGGGCATCATCGACGAGAACGCCCTCGACCTGGCGCTGAAGGAGAAACGCGTCGCCGGCGCCGGCATCGACGTCTTCACCAGCGAGCCCTGCACCGACAGTCCGCTGTTCCACCACGACAACGTCGTGGTCACCCCGCACCTGGGCGCGAGCACGCACGAGGCGCAGGAGAAGGCCGGCACACAGGTCGCCCGTTCGGTGTTCCTGGCGCTGTCCGGCGAGTTCGTGCCCGACGCGGTCAACGTGCGCGGCGGCGGTGTCGTCGCCGAGGAGGTCAAGCCCGGCCTGCCCCTCGCCGAAAAGCTCGGCCGCGTCTTCACCGCGCTCGCGGGCGGCGTCCCGGCCCGCCTCGAGGTCGAGGTGCGCGGCGAGATCGCGCACCACGATGTGAAGGTCCTCGAACTCGCCGCGCTCAAGGGCGCGTTCACCGACGTCGTCGAGGACGCGGTGACCTATGTCAACGCGCCGTTGCTGTCCCGCGACCGCGGCGTCGAGGTGACGCTGACCACGAGCGAGGACAGCCCCGACTGGCGCAACCTCATCACCGTCCGCGGCACGATGGCCGACGGCGGCATCGTGTCGGTGTCCGGGACTCTCACGGGCCCCAAGCACGCCGAGCGTCTCGTCGAGGTCAACGGCTACGCGATGGAGATCGCGCCGACCGCGCACATGGCGTTCTTCACCTACATCGACCGGCCGGGCATCGTCGGGATGGTGGGCCGGCTGCTGGGCGACGCCGGCGTCAACATCGCGGGTATGCAGGTCGGCCGGCACAAAAAGGGCGGCAAGGCGCTTATCGCATTGACCGTCGATTCCGCACTCGGGCCGGACCTGACCGACGCGATCACGGCGGAGATCGGCGCTGAACAGGGACGTCGCGTCGATCTGGAGGACTGAGCCGGTCGCCTGCCGTCTCACCTGGTGGGATTTCTGACCGCGAGGCGAGACTTCGGCGTCGGGGCCGAGGTAGCGTGGAAATCAATATGCGGCGCTACGTATACATCCTTAGCAGCCGCGGCGGGGTCTGATCCCTCGGGCAGACCGGCGACCCGCCGCGGAGTCAGCCGCTGGTCCCAAGTCCCGATCGCCCTGATGTCAACATCACGGAGACGAATCCCATGGACTCGATGTACGTGTCGAAGCCTGCAGAAGACGCCGCCGAAGAAGCCACCCGGGCCGTCCAGATCGCCTTGGATCGCCGCGACAACGGTGGCGCCGCCAGCAAGTAACAGCCGCCGCCCGGCGCTTGGACGGATTCTCACGTGCCGTCCAGGCGCCGAGTGCCGTCCCGATGAGCCCGCGCGCCGCCGTGGCCCGGTCAGATCGCGTTGATCGCCGCGGGCGCCCGCTCCGTCCGGGTCAACGCTCGCAGCACCGCCGTCTGGCCGTGCCGCCGCACGGCGAGCCGGGCCAGCAGCATGAGCACGGGGTCGAAGACGCCGTGCGGGAGCTCTCGCGTGGCGAGCCCCACGCTGACGGCCAGGTCGTCCAGGTGCACGACGAGTTCCAGCGTCCGCGTGGTGAGGAAGTCGCCGAGCCTGAGCGCCCAGCCCGTCTGCGGCAAGAACACCACCTGATCGTCCGGATGCCCCGCGAGCCTGGTCCGTTGCCCGGCGAGTGCGGCGCCCGCGCGTTCCCGCAGCGGCCGCGCCCCCTCGGACGCGATGTCCTCACCCTTCGCGCGGATGCCGGCGTTGACGTCCCCGTCCAGCGGTGTGCCGATCCATTCGGCACGCGCGTAGTGTTCCAGCAGCGGAATCGGTGCCTGTCTTGACGCGGGCCCGTCCAGCGCGGACCCGACACTGAGGATCTGGTAGGCCAGGTGCCCCGCAAGGCCGCTGACCGTCATCTCCGCCAGCGCGCTGGGCCGTTCCCACGTCGCGGCGATCTCCGGCCGCCCGAGTAGGTCTACCGCCTCGCCGGCGGCGGCCAGGTACGCGTCCTTGACACTCACGAAGTCCTCCGTTGTCGCGTTTTTCGCCGGTAGATGTCCGAAAGTATGCGCATGACGTCGTTTTCGCCACTCGCCCGGCAGGATCTCCGACGTCAGCATGACGGGTGTGGAAAAGCAGGCACGACTCGGTGCGAGCCCGATCCCGCTGCGACCGGGCAAGGCGCGGCAGTGGTGGCCGGCGGGGCTGGCGGTGGCGGCGGTCGGGTGGGGCGCGCAGCAGTTCGCGCCCTTGCTGCTCCTCTACCAGGCGAGGCTCCATCTGTCGGCGACGGTCACCCAGGCGACGTTCGGCCTCTACATCTTCGGCTTGATCCCCGGACTGCTGCTGGGCGGCCCGTTCTCGGACCGGTACGGCCGCCGCCGGGTGATGGCCCCGACGCTGGTCGCGTCCGCCGCCGCCACCGTCCTGCTGATGTCCGGTGGGGCAGGGGTCGGCGGGCTGTTCGCCGGGCGGTTGCTCGCCGGTGTGGCCAGCGGCGCGGCCTTCAGCTCGGGCGCGGCCTGGATCAAGGAGCTCTCCGCGGCCGGCTCACCCGGCGGCGGAGGCCACGCTCCGCGGCGGATCACCGTGGCGATGAGTGCCGGTTTCGGGCTCGGGCCGCTGGTCGCCGGTGTCCTGGCCCAGTGGGCGCCGGCACCGACCGTCCTGCCGTACCTGCCTCACTTGGGTCTGGCGGCCGTCGCCCTTCCGGCGGTGCTCCGCACCCCGGAGACCCGTGTCCCGGACGTCCAGGACGGCCTGCTGCGGCAACTGCGCGTCCCCGAGGCCGGCGACCGCCGCTTCCGCAGGGTCGTGGTGCCGCTCGCGCCGTGGGTGTTCGGCTCGGTGGCGGTGGCCATGGCCTACCTGCCCTGGGTGGTCAAGGACCGCCTGGCGGGGTACACGGTGGTGTTCAGCGCGGCGGTGACGCTGCTGACCGCGTTCGCCGGCATCTTCGTGCAGCCGCTGGCACGCCGGGTCGACGTCCCCGGCAGGCCACGCCTTCTCGCGACGTCGATGGCGATCGTGGTGGCCGGAACGCTGATCGCCGCCCTGGCCGCGGCGGTCGTGCAGCCGGTGCTCGTGGTGGTGGCCGCGCTGGTGCTCGGCGCGGGCTACGGCTGCTGCCAGGTGTGCGGCCTGATCGAGGTGCAGCGCCTGGCGGGGCCCGGCCACCTGGCCGGGCTGACCGCGGTCTACCAGGCGGTGTCCTACCTCGGCCTGGTCGTCTCCCTCCCGCTCGCCGCCGCGACTCAGGCCGTGCCGGCGGGCGTCCTCCTGCTCGTCGTGGCCGCGCTCGCGGCCCTCACGCTGGCGTGGACGGCCGCCCAGGCGCGAGAACCCGGCGAGGCACGGCTCGCGGACGACCTGCCGGAGCGCCGGGCCGCCTCATGATCCGTCGCGGAACGTGCGGCGGTAGGTGTCGGGCGGCACTCCGATGACGCGGCTGAAGTGCCGTCGCAGGGTGGCGGCGGTCCCCATCCCGGTATGCGCGGCGACCAGCTCGACGCTGTCGCCGGTGGTCTCCAGCAGCTCCTGTGCCCGGTGGATCCGCTGGGTCAGCAGCCACTGCAGCGGGGTCGTCCCGGTCACGGCGTTGAAGTGCCGGGCCAGGTTGCGGGCGCTCATGTTCGCCCGGCGCGCCAGGTCCTCGACCGTGAGCGGCCGGTCCAGCCGGGCGATCGCCCAGGGGAGCAGGTCCGAGAGCGCGTGCTCCCGGCCGTTCGGCACCGGGGTGGGAATGAACTGCGCCTGGCCGCCGGGCCGGTGCGGAGGCACGACGAGGCGGCGTGCCAGGTCGTTGGCGACCGCCATGCCGTGATCGAGCCGGACGATGTGCAGGCACAGATCCATCCCGGAGGCCTTGCCCGCCGCGGTGAGGACCTGGCCCTCGTCGATGTAGAGCACCTCGGGATCGACCCGCACCCGGGGATACCGTGCCGCGAGAAGGCCGGCATGCATCCAGTGCGTGGTGGCACGCCGGCCGTCGAGCAGCCCGGCCGCGGCCAGGACGAACGCCCCGGTGCAGATGGAGACCACCCGCGCCCCGCGATCGTAGGCCGCGCGTACGGCCTGGACCAGGTCGGCTGGCGGCTCCTCGTCGACGTCACGGCAGGCCGGCACGATGACGGTGCCGGCGGAGGCGAGCTCGTCGAGGCCGCTGGGCGCCTCCACCCGGAACCACCCGCCGACCCGTACGGTGCCGGCGCCGCAGACGGTGAAGTCGTACCAGGGGTCGGCGAGCCCGCGGTCCACCCCGAACACCTCGCAGACCGAGGCGACCTCGAAGATCGTGATCCCGTCGTGGACGGCGAGTGCGACCGAACGCATGTCCGAAAGTGTACGCATCATGGCGTTCCGGACAAGGTCAGTGGGCCTCCGCGCACTTCGGGCACGGCGCCTCGACGTACCGGATGGGGGCGCGGTCGGTGTCGCACTCGACGTGGGCGACCGCGCCGACGCCGAAGCAGTCGGCGCACATGCCCGCACCCGCGACCATCCGGCGTACGGCGATCTGCCTGCGGGTCGGCGGCAGGCCGCGGACGATCTCGTCCACCTCGTGTTCTTCGCAGTCGATGTGGACATGCCCCGACCCGTGGCACTGCGGGCACTCGCCCACACGCAGCACCTGCGGCGGCCGGCCGTCGAGTGTGACCAGCTCACCGACCTCGAGGCACATGTCGCACGGTGTCAGTACGCCCCCGAACGTCTCATCGTCATCACGCACGATTCGCCGCCGCGGATGGGATGCCGCCTTGTCCGTCACCCATCACCGCCACCTCCTCGTTCAGCGTCCACAGGGGTGTTTCTCGCGTCAAGACCCGGCGCGGGGTGGAGTGAGATTCGGCGGGCGTGTCAGAGCGCCTCGACGGCCAAAGCGATGGCGCCGATGAGCGGAGCGTCGTCGATGAAGCGCGCGGCCACCACCGGAGGCGGGAACGGGACCGCGCGCCTGATGGCACCTTCGATGGCGGGCAGGAACGCGGTGGCCATGCCGCCGCCGACCACGACGCGCTCGGGGTCCAGGAACGTCGCCAGGTTGGCGACCGTCATCCCGATCGTGGCGGCGGCGTCGTCCAGCAGGCTGGCGACGGCGGGCTGGTGCCGGCTCGCCGCCAGGTCGACGGCGGTGACCGACCGGCGGAGCAGGGTGGTGCCCCGTGCGGCCAGGCCGCTGCCGGAGGTGTACTCCTCCAGCGGCGCGTGCCCGTGGGCGTACCCGGGCTCGCCCGGCTCACGGAGCAGGTAGCCGATCTCGCCCGCGGCGCCGTGCACGCCGGGGATGACACGGCCGCCGACGATGAGGGCGGCGCCGGTGCCGGTGCCAAGGTTGATGTAGAGGCCGACGTCCGTACTCGCGAGGGCGCCCCAGTCGAGCTCGGCGGTGGCGGCCGCGTTGACGTCGTTGTCGACGTTCAGCGCGGACACGCCGAGACCGTCGCGGAGCAGCGCGGGCAGGGGCAGGTCCTCCCATCCGGGCACGTTGGGCGCGAGGTGCACGCGGCCGTCCCGTACGACGCCGAACGTCGAGACGCCCGCGGCCAGGAGACGGCCGGGGGCCGTGCCGGCCAGCCGGTGCGCGGCGGCCACGGTCCGCCGCATGACCTCCTCCGCGCCGTCGGCGGCGCGCGTCTCGATGCGGGTGGCACGCAGTCGCTCACCGGCCGTCGTGGCGGTCGCGAGGGCGATCTTCGTCCCCCCGAAGTCGATTCCGAGGACGAAGCCGGCCGGGTCGTCAGGTGCCATGGACGGCCTCCCCGGTGTTCTCCAGGAAGGACTCCCGGATCTCCTTGGGGCCGAACGGCCAGGTGTGTTCGGCGCGCGCCCAGACCAGGAAGGCGATGCCGCCGGCCGCCAGCCACGCGAGGGACAGCAGGATGTGGTCGATGCCCGCCGACTTGTAGATGTAGAGCCAGCCGGCCAGCGCGACGATGCTGGGCAGCGGGTACAGCCACATCTTGTACGGGCGGGGCAGGCCCGGCTGCCGTCGGCGCAGCACGGTCAGCGCGACCACCTGGGCGACCGACTGGATGAGCACGAAGACCGCGGTGAGCATGCTGATCACGTCGGTGAGCGTGAAGAGGCTGCCGATCGCCGTGATGACCCCCATCGCGAACAGCCCGGCGGTCGGGAACCTCAGCCGGGGGTGCAACCGCCCGAACCAGGACAGGAACACCTTGTCCCGCGCGGCGTTGTACGGCACGCGTGAGCCGCCCAGCAGCCCGGCGAAGACCGAGGCGAACGCGGTGATGATGATCCCGACGGTGAAGATCTGCGCGGTGCCCTTGCCCCACGCCTTCTCCAGGACGAGCGAGGCGACCGAGCTGGAGTGCTCGGCCTGCTGCCAGGGCACGACGCCGAGCACGCCGACCTGGAGCAGGAAGTACAGCCCCATGATCCCGAGGATCGCGAAGACGATCGAACGGGGGATCACCCGGCCCGGATCCTTGATCTCGGCGCCGAGATAGGCGCTGGTGTTGTAGCCGAGGTAGTCGTAGATGGCGATGACCAGGCCCGCGCCCAGCCCGGTGAAGAACTTCGAGCCCCCGTTCGCGGGGAAGGTGAAGGCCAGGTGGGGGCTGAAGTGCGTGAAGGCCGCGAAGATCACGCCCAGCACGGAGATCAGCATCACCACGAAGAAGACGGAGGTCAGCCGGCCGATGTCGCCGATCCGGCGGTACAGCGCGACGATCACGAGCACGACGACGCCGATGGCGACCAGGTGGCCCGGCGTGGACAGACCACTGCCGTGGACGAGCGTCGGCCACAGGTACCCCGCGTACTGCACGAGTCCGATGACACCGGTCGACATGATCAGCGGGATGAACAGCACCGCGGACCAGACGAACAGGAAGGGCATGAGCCGCCCGGTGCGGTACTGGAACGCCTCACGGAGATAGAGATAGCTCCCGCCGGCGCCGGGCATCGCGGCGCCGAGCTCCGCCCAGACCAGGCCGTCGGTGATCGCGATGATCGCGCCGACCACCCAGCCGAACATCGCCTGCGGCCCTTCCATCGTCGCGATCATGACGGGGATGGTGACGAACGGCCCGATGCCGCACATCTGCGTCATGTTCACGGTGGTGGCCTGGAACAGGCCGAGGCGGCGCTCGAACGTCGGCGCTGTGGGACTCGCCATGGAAGCTCTCCGTTCGCGGGGGAGACGGGAAAGGCCATACCCAGGGGAAACGCTCTCCATCAAAGGTAAGGGAGACTCCCTAACAAATGAACCGGCTGGCCCGAAATGCCGTGAAAACAGCTCAGGCGCGGCCGTTCGCGGTCCGCACCGCCAGGGCGACCGCGCCGATCAGCGGGGCGTCGTCGATGAAGCGCGCCGCCTCGACCGGAGGCGGGAAGGGGACCGCGCCGGCGATGGCGGCCCGCAGCGCGGGCAGGAACGCGCCGGCCATGCCGCCCCCGACGACGACGCGTTCGGGGTCGAGGAAGGTGGCGAGGTTGGCCACCGTCATGCCGACCTCGCCGGCGGCGTCCTCCAGCAGCGCGGCGACCGCGGGCTCCTCCCGGCGCTCGAACAGGCCGGCCGCCGCGACCGGCTCGCCGAGCAGCTCAGAGCCGCGCGCGGCGAGCCCGCTGCCGGAGGTGTGCTCCTCCAGCGGCGCACGCCCGGAGGCGTAGGCGGGCTCACCCGGTGTGCGGAGGAAGTAGCCGATCTCCCCGGCCGCACCGTGCGTCCCGGGGATCACCCGGCCTCCGACGACGAGGGCCGCGCCGGTGCCCGTACCCAGGTTGACGTACAGGCCGACGTCGGTGCCGGCGAGACCACCCCAGTGCAGCTCGGCGGTCGCGGCGGCGTTCACGTCGTTGTCCACGTCCAGGGCGGACACGCCGAGGCCGTCGCGCAGGATCGCGGGCAGCGGCAGGTCCTCCCAGCCGGGGACGTTCGGCGCGAGGCGCACCCGGCCGCCCCGCACCACCCCGAACGTCGAGACCCCGGCCGCCACGAGGCGGCCGGGGGTGGCGGCGACGAGGGCGTTCGCGGCGTCGAGGGCCCGCCGCAGGACCGCCTCGGCCCCCTCCGGGGCGCGGGTCTCGATCCGCGTACCGCGCAGGCGTTCGCCGGAGGTGGTCGCGGTCGCGAGCGCGATCTTGGTACCGCCGAAGTCGATGCCCAGGACCAGGCTCACCGAGCGGCTCCCGGCCGTCCCTTGCGCGCGAGCGAGTCGATCGCGACGGCGAGCGCCAGCACGCTCGCGGTCACCATGAAGCGCACCGAGGAGTCGACGTTGAGCAGGAGCATTCCGTTGGTGATCGACTGGATGACCAGGATGCCCAGCAGCGCGGCGTACGTGCGCCCGCGCCCGCCGAACAGGCTCGTACCCCCGATCACGGCCGCGGCGATCGCGTTGAGCAGGATGTCGCTGCCACCGGAGCTCTGGTTGACCGCGACGAGGCGGCTCGCGGCGAGGATGCCGCCCGCCGCCGCGAGGCTGGAGGCCGCCACGAACGCCGTGACCCGTACCGCGGTGACGTTGATGCCGGCGCGCCGTGCCGCCTCGGGGTTGCCGCCCACGGCGTAGATCCACCGGCCGCCGACCGTGTGCCGCAGCACCAGGTCCAGCGCCACGACCAGCGCCCCGAAGATGACCAGGGTCAGCGGCACCCCGCGGTCGCCGTTCAGCACCGCCACGGTGACGCACAGGACCACGGCGAGCCCGCCGATCCGTACGACCGCCCAGGTCAACACCTGGACCGGCAGCCCGGCGGCGGCACGCGCGCGCCGTGAGACCAGCGCCGAGCCGCCGTACACCCCGACGATCACGATGGCGGTCACCCAGCTCAGTACCGGCGGCAGCCACGAGTCGCTCATCTTCGCGATCGCCCCGTCGAAGGGCAGGTTGATCGTGCCCTCCTTGCCGAGCAGGTAGAGCAGCAGTCCCTGCCAGCCGATCAGGCCGGCCAGCGTGACCACGAAGGACGGCATCCCCAGCTTGGTGAACATCAGCCCGTGCACCAGGCCGATCACCGCGGCGATGGCGATCGCGGCCACGACCGACAGCAGGGGGTTCAGGCCGTGCTCGACATTGAAGATCGTCATGAGCACGGCGCTCAGCCCGCTGACCGAACCGACCGACAGGTCGATCTCGCCGAGGAGCAGCACCATGATGACGCCGAGCGAGATCGTCCCGGTGGCGGCCATCTGCAGCGCGAGGTTGGTGAGGTTCTCCGCCGACAGGAAGTGGTCGTTGAGCGTCCCGAAGACGATCGCGATCACCACGAGCCCGGCGATCACCGGCAGCGGCCCGAGGTCACCGCGGGCGAGGCGGTCCCCGGCCGAGCGCAGTACGGCGCCGGGCTCGGCGCGGTCCGGTGCGCGCGTCACTGAGGCCATGTCGGGTCCTCCAGACCGGTGATGGCGGCCACGATCGCTCCCTGCGAGGTGTCCGCGGTACGGAAGTCGCCCGCGTTACGGCCCAGGCGCAGCACCACGATGCGGTCGCTGACGGCACGGACGTCGGCCAGGTTGTGAGAGATGACCATGACCGCGAGGCCACGATCTCGCAGCCGTTTGACCAGGTCCAGCACCTGGGCGGTCTGCTCGACCCCCAGCGCCGCGGTGGGCTCGTCCAGGATGACGAGCCGCGGTTCGCCGAGCAGCGCACGGGTGATCGCCACCGACTGCCGCTGGCCGCCGGACAGGGCCGCGACCGGCGCCGAGATGTCGCGGATCCGGACGTCGAGGGAGGTCAGCAGGTCACGGGCGCGGCGCTCCATCCGGATGCCGCGCATCAGCGACCACCTGCGCTCCTCGGAGCCGAGGAACAGGTTGCCGACCACGTCGAGGTTCTCGCAGAGCGCGAGATCCTGGTAGACGGTGGAGATGCCGAGGGCCTGCGCGTCGTGCGGCCGGTTGATCCGCACCGTACGGCCCTCGAACTCCAGCGTCCCCGAGTCCGGCGTGATCACGCCGGAGACGACCTTGACGAGGGTCGACTTGCCCGCGCCGTTGTCGCCGACCAGCGCGACCACCTCGCCCGCCTCCACGCTCAGGTCCACCCCGTCGAGGGCCTGGACGGCGCCGTACCGCTTGGAGACGCCGCTGACCTGGAGCGTCACCGGACGCCTCCTGCGTGGCGGCCCTGTCCATCGGGGCGGGGAGGGAATGTGGCATGGTCGGGCACTTTTGTCTCCCGGTTCTGTCGGTGTGAGTCGGTGGTCCGGTCGGCGGGGTTCCCAAGGTGGGGCCGGCACTGTTCCGCCGGTCTGATACCTCGCCGGCGGTCCCGCATCAGTCGCCGCACGGCGGGGGCTACCTCGTCCCAGTGGGGTGGTCGCTGGGGACATCCCCGCCTTCAGGCGAGGGAGGATGTCATTTGATCCCCGCGCTCGCGCACGCGGCGGCGATCTTGCCGGTGCAGATCTTGGCGGCCGTGTAGAAGCCGTCCTTGATGATCGTGGACTGGATCTTGTCCTTGGTGACCGCGGTCGGGTCGAGCAGGAACGCCGGGATGTCCGCGCTGCCGTTGTTGACCTTCGTGGGTGCGGCCGGGTGCTGGCCGCGGCCCAGCGCGACCGCCAGCTCGGCGGACTTCTCGGCCTGCTGCCTGATGTTGAGGTAGATCGTCATGTACTGCTCGCCGGTGATGATCCGCTGGACCGCCCCGACCTCGGCGTCCTGCCCGGTGATCGGGGGCAGTGTCTTGTAGCCGGCGCGCTTCATCGCGGCGATCGCGCCGCCGGCCATGCCGTCGTTGGCCGAGAGCACGCCCACGACGTTGTCCCGGCCGAGCGCCGTGATGGCCTGTTCGGTCTCCTGCTGCGCCTTGTCGGGGCTCCAGTCGGGAGTGTCGAACTCCCTGCCGATCTGGACCTTGCCGTCCAGGACGCTGTGCGCGCCCTTCTTGTAGTCGCCCGAGCTCGGGTCGGTGGGCGCGCCGTTGAGCATGATGATCTTGCCCTTGGCCGTCGTGCCACGCGCGTTCATCGCGTCGAGCAGTGCCTGCCCCTGCATCTGGCCGACCCGCACGTTGTTGAACGAGACGTAGTACGCGTAGTCGATGCCGGTGATCAGCCGGTCGTAGGCGATGACCGGGATGTTGCGCTGCCGCGCGTGGTTGACCTGCGGCGCGACCGCCTTGGCGTCGACGGCGTCGAGGGCCAGGACGTCGGCCCCCTGGGTGATCGCCGACTCGACCTGGGACTGCTGCTTGGCGGCGTCCTGGTCGGCGTTGTTGTAGAGGATCTTGCAGGCCGGGCAGAGCGCCTTGACCTTCGCCTCGAACAGCGGCCGGTCGAAGGCCTCATAACGCGTCGTCTTGGATTCGGGGAGGAAGAGCGCGATCGTCGGTGACTTCTCACCGCCCTTCGCGGAGTCGTTCTTCTTACCGGATCCACAGCCTGCGGCGACGAGTGCCACCGCGACGGGTATCACGAGCCATCCTCTGCGCATGGGATGTCCACCTTCTTCCTGGTGTCCGCCCGCGGACCGTGACGGCCCGCGATCCAGGGTTCCCCCGAGCTACCCTGGGGAGAAATGTAAGGGAGGGTCCCTAACGAATCAATACGCGCAACCCGGACCGTCTCGTGATATGCCAACCTGTGACATCGGCGTGGGAGGGGACGCGTGTCGACCGAACTTGGTGGGACGGGGAGTGTGAATCCCACCGCGAACACCACAAGCGTGTTGCGGATCATGAACGAGCGGGCCGTCTACGAGCGGATCCGTGTGCTGGGCCCGGTCTCGCGACCCCAGCTCGCGGCCGCGACCGGTCTGTCGAAGCCGACGATCTCGCTCGCCCTGGCCGACCTCGAGCGCGCGGGGCTGGTCCTCTCCGTGGGGCATCGCACCGGGAACGCGGGACGCGCCGCGCTGCTGTACGAGATCCGGCCCGAGGCCGGCTGGGTGATCGGCCTCGACGTCGGGCGTGAGTGGATTCGCGCCGCGCTGGTCGACCTGAGCGGCGAGATCGCCGTACGCGAGGACGTCCCGGCCCAGGCGGGGAGCGCGACCGCGCTGATCGGCAGGCTCGGCCGGATCGTCGACGACCTCGCCGCCGCGGCCGGCGGGGAGATCACCAACATCGTCCTGGGCACACCGGGCGTGCACGACGTCGGCAACCGGCGCCTGCACCTCGCACCCAACCTGCCCGGCTGGGACCAGCCCGGCGTGATCGGGCGCCTCGCCGAGCGGCTGCCGGTCCCGTTCGCGATCGAGAACGACATCGCGCTGGCCGCGCTGGGGGAGCAGGGGTACGGGCTCGGCGCGGGTCTGCGGCACTTCGTCTACGTCTCGATCGGCACCGGCATCGGCATGGGGATCATCATCGACGGCGAGCTCTACCGCGGCGCGCGCGGCGCGGCCGGTGAGATCGCGTTCCTGCCGATGGGGGAGACCGACCCGCTCGCGAACACCCCGGGCACCAGGCGGCACGGCATGTTCGAGTCCGTCGCGTCGGCTCCCGGCGTGGTCGCGACCGCGCAGCGTCTCGGCATGGAGGGGCAGATCACCGCCAAGCGTGTCTTCGACGAGGCACGGGACGGCGACCCCGTCGCGGTGCGCGCGGTCGCGCACGAGACCGACCACGTGGCACGCGCTCTGGCCGGAGTGGTGGCCCTGCTCGACCCCGAGCTCGTCGTGCTGGGCGGCGGCATCGGTGGTCACGGCGCGGACGTCCTGCTCGGAGCGGTACGCGAACGGCTGGAGACGACCACGCCACTGGGACCGCCGCGGGTCGAGGTCTCACCTCTCGGTGACGACGCCGTCGTGCTCGGGGCCCTCGCGACCGGCCTGGCCACCGCGCGTGCCCTGGTCTTCGACCGCGCGATCGCCGGCGCGGAACCCGCCTGATCGAGGTTCATGGGGTGAGACGAGTGTTCAGGCGCTGAGACGCTCCGCTAGGGTACGTAAATGGCTTCCCGCAGCATCAGGCTCGCCGTGGTCCCAGGTGACGGCATCGGCCCCGAGGTCGTGGCGGAAGGGCTGAAGGTCCTCGACGCGCTCGGGCTCACGATCGAGCAGACGGTGTACGAACTGGGCGCGACCTACTGGCACAAGACGGGCGAGGCGCTGCCCGACGCGACGCTGGAGGAGATCCGCGGCCACGACGCGATCCTGCTGGGCGCCGTGGGCGACCCGAGCGTGCCGAGCGGCGTCCTCGAGCGCGGGCTCCTGCTCAAGCTGCGGTTCGAGCTCGACCACTACATCAACCTGCGCCCCGTCCGCCTCTACCCGGGTGTGGCCACTCCTCTGGCCGGCGTGCGGTCCGAGGACATCGACATGATGGTCGTCCGTGAGGGCACCGAGGGCCCGTACGCCGGAGCGGGTGGCGTCCTGCGGCGCGGCACCCCCCAGGAGATCGCCACCCAGGAGAGCGTCAACACCGCCTTCGGCGTCGAGCGCACCGTCCGGTACGCCTTCGAGCTCGCCGCCCGGCGGCCGCGCAAGAAGCTCACCCTCGTCCACAAGAACAACGTGCTGGTCTATGCCGGTGACCTGTGGTCGCGTACCGTCGATGCCGTGGCCCAGGAGTTTCCCGACATCGAGGTCGACTACTGCCATGTCGACGCCGCCACCATGTTCTTCGTCAGCCAGCCGCAGCGCTTCGACGTGATCGTCACCGACAACCTGTTCGGCGACATCATCACCGACCTGGGCGCCGCGGTGGCCGGCGGCATCGGCCTGGCCGCGAGCGGCAACCTCAACCCCTCCGGCAGCGCGCCGAGCATGTTCGAGCCGGTGCACGGCAGCGCGCCCGACATCGCAGGGCAGGGCAAGGCCGACCCCACGGCCACCGTCCTGTCCGTCGGGCTCCTCCTGGACCATCTGGGATTCACCACGGAGGCGCGTCGCGTGGAGCAGGCGGTCGCCGACGACATCATCGAACGCCAGGGCGCATGGGCCGCGCGTTCGACGCAGGAGGCCGGCGACGACCTCGCCGAGCGAGTAACCGGCTAGGGCGCGCCTTCCTCCCAAGGAACATCTCCGGGCGCGCCCCACGGCGCGCCCTTTCTGCGTTGCCGTGACCGAGGAGATACTAGGACGTCAAAGTAAGACAATGATGGGTAAGCGTGGCGACGCGGCCGCGCCGCGAGAGGACCGCAGATGAACAACACCTTTGATATCCAGCTATCCGGGCACCGCAGCTCGGCCGAGGAGCGTCAGCGCCTGCTGGAGAACCCCGGATTCGGCCAGGTCTTCACCGATCACATGATCACCATCAGCTGGACCGAAGAGGACGGCTGGCACGACGCGCGCCTTGAGCCGTACGGGCCGCTGACGCTCGACCCGGCGACCGCGGTCTTCCACTACGCGCAGGAGCTGTTCGAAGGTCTGAAGGCGTACCGGCAGGCGGACGGGTCGATCGTGACCTTCCGCCCGTACGCCAACGCGGCCCGTTTCAACAGCTCGTGTGAGCGGATGGCGATGCCGCCGTTGCCCGAGGAGCTGTTCGTCCGCTCGCTCGAGCTCCTGGTCGACACGGACCGTGACTGGGTCCCCACTCACGAGGGACACAGCCTCTACCTGCGCCCCTTCATGATCGCGACGCAGCGTGGGCTCGGCGTGAACAGCCCTTCGTCGTCGTTCAAATTCATCGTCATCGCCTCGCCCTCGGGCGCGTACTTCACCGGCGGCATCAAGCCGGTCTCGGTGTGGCTGTCGGAGGAGTACACGCGCGCCGCCCCCGGCGGCACCGGAACGGCCAAGTGCGGCGGCAACTACGCCGCGGCCTTCGTCGCCCAGGCCCAGGCGGTCCGCGAGGGCTGCGACCAGGTCGTCTGGCTCGACGCCAACGAGCACCGGTGGGTCGAGGAGATGGGGGGCATGAACCTCTTCTTCGTCCACGGGTCGGGCTCGGACGCCCGCATCGTGACCCCTGCCCTGACCGGCACGCTGCTGCCCGGCATCACGCGTGACTCTCTGCTGCAACTCGCTCCCGACCTGGGATTTCCCGCGTCCGAAGGCCGGATCTCGACCGACGAGTGGCGCGCCGGGTGCGCCTCGGGAGAGCTGACCGAGGTCTTCGCCTGCGGTACGGCTGCGGTGATCACCCCGGTCGGACGGGTCAAGGGCGCCGGCGGCGAGTGGACGGTCGGCTCCGGCGAGCCGGGCCCGGTGACCATGCGCCTGCGCGAGGAGCTCGTCGGCATCCAGTACGGCGAGCGCCCCGACCCGTACGGCTGGATCCACAAGACCGGCTGAGCTCAGCCACCCAGGACGGACGTGTCGAGGGTGAGGCTCCACGGGTCGGGCAGCTCGAGCGGCTCACCCAGCCTCACCTCGACCTTCCGGCCGTACCCCTTCTCGCCGGGTCGGCTGAGCAGCCTTACCCGGCCGGAGAAGGTGTCGACCACGAGATAGAGCGGCACCCCGCCGCGTGCGGATCCACGCGGCTTGACCTCGTGATCGTCATGGCTGCTGTTCTTGGAGACCACCTCGACGACGAGCAGCGTGTCCTGGCCGAAGACATGATCGTTACCCCAGAGCTTCGGATCTGGCGGTACGACCAGGATGTCCGGCCGGTAGCGGCCGAGCTGCGGGCCGAGGAAGAGCGCGACGTCGTTCCAGGCTTCCCAGCCTCGCTCCATCATCACGGGAATGAGCTGAAGCAGCAGGCGGTAGATCAGCTTGGCGTGTTCCGTGGTGGGCACTTCTCTCACCACGATCCGGTCGTCGATGAGCTCGACCTTGCGGTCAGGACACTGATCGCTGAGTTGTTGGTAGCGCTCCTCGAGTGAGGTGCCCTCACCTGTCTCCGTGTCCATCGGCATCTCCGGCACAGTGGACATGGTGCCATCATCTCCTCCGGATTCTCCATCCTCGGTGTCCGTTCGATGACAGAAAGTAGCGAACACGGAGGGTGGTTGTCCGGCGAACTTCATTCATCAGTTCGATTTCGGCCCCGAGTGGGCCGTCCGTGGCCGCGGGAGACCTGGCCGATCGCGAATGTGTCTCACCATGTGGAATGAGTGGTGTCACGGGCCGTACACCTGTGGCAGACTCACTGACATCATGCGCTGCGGACTTCTCATTATCGGCGAGCGCGTCGGCTGATCTCACTACATCGCCGACGCGCTGACCTCTCACGACCGTGAGGGGTCATTTTGTTTTCCGGGGCAGTGCGCTCACTCTCAGCAGAGGAATCGACACCCATGCAGGATGACGGCTTCCACGTCTACGACACGACGCTTCGTGACGGGGCCCAGCAGGAGGGCCTCAACCTCTCTGTGGCCGACAAGCTGGCCATCGCGCGCCACCTCGACGAGCTGGGCGTCGGTTTCATCGAGGGCGGCTGGCCCGGCTCCAACCCCAAGGACACCGAGTTCTTCCGGCGTGCCCGGACCGAACTCGGGCTGAAACACGCGCAGCTCGCCGCTTTCGGCGCGACCCGCCGAGCCGGCGCGAAGGCCGCGGACGACCCACTCGTGGCCGCGCTGCGCGAGTCCGGCGCGCCGGTCGTGACCCTTGTCGCCAAGAGTCACGACCGGCACGTCGAACTGGCCCTTCGTACGACGCTGGAGGAGAACCTCGCGATGATCCGCGACACGGTCTCCCACCTGTGCGCGGAGGGACAACGCGTCTTCCTCGACGCCGAGCACTTCTTCGACGGCTACCTTTCCAACCCCGCGTACGCCGTCGAGGTGGTCCGCACCGCCGCCGAGGCCGGCGCATCCGTGATCGCGCTGTGCGACACGAACGGCGGCATGCTCCCCGACGAGCTGGCCGACGTCGTGGGGGCCGTCGGGGCGTCGGGCGCACGGCTCGGCATCCACTGCCACGACGACAGCGGCTGCGCGGTGGCCAACACTCTCGCGGCGGTCCGTGCCGGAGTGACGCATGTGCAGGGCTGCGCCAACGGGTACGGCGAGCGCAGCGGGAACGCCAACCTGTTCACGGTCGTCGGAAACCTGCAGCTCAAGCGCGGTCACGACCTCGGTGTCCGGCTCAGTGAGATGACACGCGTCGCGCATGCCGTCTCGAAGGTGACCAATGTCGCGCCGTCGTCGCAGCAGCCGTACGTGGGCACGTCGGCGTTCGCGCACAAGGCGGGCCTGCACGCCTCGGCCGTCAAGGTCGACCCCATGCTCTACCAGCACATCGATCCGTCACTGGTCGGCAACGACATGCGCATGCTGATCTCCAGCATGGCCGGCCGCGCGTCCGTCGAGCTCAAGGGGCGCGAGCTGGGGTACGACCTGAGCGGTGAGTCGGCCAAGCACGTGGTCGGCAAGGTGAAGGACCTGGAGTCCGCCGGCTACACCTTCGAGGCCGCGGACGCCTCGTTCGAGCTGCTGCTCCGCGAGGAGCTCTCAGGCTCGCGTACGCGGTTCTTCACGGTCGAGTCGTGGCGGACCATCGTCGAGCGCCGCACCGACGGCTCCCTCGTGAGCGAGGCGACGGTCAAGCTGCACGCCAAGGGCGAGCGGATCGTGGCCACCGGCGAGGGGAACGGCCCGGTCAACGCGCTGGACCGCGCGCTGCGCCTCGCGCTCGAACGCATCTACCCGGAGCTGTCCGAGCTCGAGCTGGTCGACTACAAGGTGCGCATCCTGGAGGGCACCCACGGTACGGAGGCGCGGACGCGGGTGCTGATCGAGTCCAGCGACTCCTCCGGGGAGTGGGGCACGGTCGGGGTCCAGGACGACGTGATCGCCGCCTCGTGGGACGCGCTGGAGGAGTCGGTGACCTACTGCCTCCTGCGCGCCGGCCACGCGCCGCTCTAGAGCACCGTCCGACGGATCGCTGTCCGGGTGCGCGGCGGCCTGGCCGCGCCGTCGGCTGAGTTGCTCCACCGCCCCGCGCGGCAGGGCGCCGCTCGTGCCGAACGCGATCCGTCGGCCACCCCTTGGCTCACTGCTTGGGAGCGGCCTGCTCGATGACCTCGAAGGACCACAGCTCGGCGGCGCTCGAGGCGGGGCCGCCGTGGCCGTGGCCGTGGCCTGTGGGCGCGTCGCCCTTCTCGGCGTCGGCCCGTGCCTGCTCGTGGCCTTTCTGGAACGACTGGCTCTCGGTCCAGCGCTGGAAGTCCTCCTCGCTCCGCCATCGGGTGTACACGAAGTAGCGGTCGTTCCCGTCGACGGGGCGGAGCAGCTCGAACCCCTCGAAGCCGTCGGCGTTCTCGACGAGGCCGGCGCGTCCGGCGAAGCGGCGCTCCAGCTCGTCTCGCATGGACTCCGGGACGGTCAGGACGTTGATCTTCACGACGCTCATGAGGGCATTGTCGCGCGGCACGGGTCCGGTACGGGTGAGGGGGGCCTTGTCGCGGGGCCATGGCCGACCAATGACAGGGAAATGTCCACTTTGTACTGTCTGGAAAAATGAACGAATGTCGGCACGTGCGTGTGCACGTGCATTTCATTGGTGACCTATTCGATACCGAGCAGAATCCAGCTACCCCTAGACTCTGTGTTCGCGCAGGTCAGGGCCGACATCGTGGCTCCGGGACCGGTTGGGTTTTCTAGCGCCATTGGGGAAAATGTTGTGCGAAGGGCGCTAAATAGGTGGCGAAGGTGCAAAAATCTAGCGCAGAATCTTCCACGCATCGGCCTTGGGGGGCACCTTCGCCGATGCGTTCATGTTCAGCAGGATCATCGGGGGCCGAATGTCTGTTTTGCTACCTTCTCAACGAACGTTGCGCTACGACCGCGACGCTGAGCTGCTCTTGATCGCCGAGGTCAGCCGCTGGCTGGACACGACGAGCCGCTCGGGCGACCAGGAGTCGATGGAGTCCGTCATGGCACTGCTGGAACGCCAGCAGCACGTGGCGGCCTGCCGGGCCCTGGACCGCCCGATCGAGGCCTGACCGCCCGGCACACGGGCGTGGAGCCGGGGTTCCTCCCCGGCGCGAATGAAATCATCGGACCCGGCCTGCCGTCGGAACGTTATACGCCGGCAGACCGGAGGACCGTGCCTTGGCGACGAGCACGACGAGCCGATGAAGATCCCCGGGTTCCGGCGGACCACGAGCCGCCCGAAGCCGCCGAGCCGCCCCCAGACCCCCACGGTCCGCCGCCCGCGTCCCCGGCCGGCCCGCCGAGGGGCACCAACCGCCGTACTGTGGCGGCAGCACGGTTTCAGGCTCGATAGCCTCAGTGTCGTGCGTATCGCGAGGTTCACCAAAGACGGCGATCTGTCCTTCGGGGTGGTCGGGGACGACGACACCATCGCCACTGTGGCCGCCCATCCCTTCGGCGAGATCCAGCTCACCGGTGAACGCCAGCCACTGGCCGACGTACGGCTGACGGCGCCGATCCTGCCGAACAAGGTGATCGCGATCGGCCGCAACTACGCCGAACACGCGAAAGAGCTGGGCAACGAGGTGCCGGCCGAGCCGCTGATCTTCATGAAGCCGTCCACGTCGGTGATCGGGCAGCAGGAGGCGATCGTCTACCCGTCGCTGTCCGAGCGCGTCGACTACGAGGGTGAGCTGGCCGTCGTCATCGGCCGGCTGTGCCGCGACGTACCCGCGCAAAGGGCCGCCGAGGTCATCCTCGGCTACACCTGCGCCAACGACGTGACAGCGCGCGACCTGCAGAAGAAGGACGGTCAGTGGACCCGGGCGAAGGGCTTCGACACCTTCTGCCCGCTGGGCCCGTGGATCGAGACCGAGCTCGACCCTTCGGACCTGGCCATCACCACGACCGTGAACGGCGAGAAGCGCCAGGACTCCCGTACCGACAAGCTGCTACACCACATCCCGGCGCTGATCGAGTACGTCACGCAGGTGATGACCCTGCTTCCCGGAGACGTCATCCTCACCGGCACGCCCGAGGGTGTGGGGCCGATGCGGGTCGGGGACGAGGTCTCCGTGACCATCGAGAACATCGGCACGCTCACCAACCGGGTGATCTCACGTGACTGACAACACGCCGCGCGTACGCTTCGCGCCGTCACCGACCGGCATGTTCCACGTCGGCGGCGCGCGGTCCGCGCTGTTCAACTGGCTCTACGCCCGCCAGCACGGCGGCGCGCTCGTCCTGCGCATCGAGGACACCGACGCCTCGCGCAACCGGCCCGAGTGGATCGACGGGATCATCCGGGCGCTGGCGTGGCTGGGCATCGACGAGGGCCAGTACGAGGGCCCGTTCTTCCAGTCGGCCAACGCCGAGGAGCACGGCAAGGCCGTCGAACGCCTCCGCGAGGCCGGCCGCGCGTACTTCTGCGACTGCACCCGCGACGACGTGATCGCCCGCACCGGCGACTCGTACAAGGGCTACGACGGCTTCTGCCGCGACCGCGGCCTGGAGGCCGGGCCCGGCAGGGCGCTGCGCTTCCGTACGCCCGACGAGGGCACCACGGTCGTCATCGACCTGATCCGCGGCAAGCCGGCCTTCGAGAACCACGCGATCGAGGACTTCGTGATCGCCCGCGCCGACGGCTCGGTGCTGTTCATGCTCGCGAACGTCGTCGACGACATGACGCAGGGCATCACGCACGTGATCCGCGCGGAGGAGCACCTGTCCAACACCCCCAAGCAGCAGCTGCTGTGGGAGGCGCTGGGCGTGCAGCCGCCGATCTGGGCGCACGTGCCCGTCGTCGTCAACGAGAAGCGCCAGAAGCTGTCCAAGCGCCGCGACAAGGTCGCGCTGGAGGACTACCAGGCGGAGGGCTACCTCGCCGAGGCGATGCGCAACTACCTGATGCTCCTGGGCTGGGCGCCGTCCGGCGACCGGGAGATCGTGCCGTGGAGCGTGATCGAGGAGGAGTTCCGCCTCGAGGACGTCCATCCTTCTCCGGCGTTCTTCGACGTCAAGAAGCTGCGCGCGTTCAACGGCGAGTACATCCGCGCCCTGCCGGTCGAGGAGTTCGTCGAGCGGAGCCGGCCCTGGCTCGTCGCGCCGTACGCTCCCTGGACGCCGGAGCAGTACGACGAGGACGTGTTCGCCGCACTCGCACCGCTCGCCCAGACCCGTGTGTCGGTGATGTCGGAGATCACCGCGATCGTGGACTTCGCGTTCCTGGCCGAGCCGGCCGTCGACGAGGCGTCGTGGAACAAGGCCATGAAGGAGCCCGCCGCCGCGATCCTGGCGGCCGCGCTCGAGGCGTACGCCGACGTGCCCTGGACGGCCGAGGAGATCAAGGCGCGTACGGAGGCGATCGGGGCCGAGCACGGGTTGAAGCTCGGCAAGACCCAGGCTCCGATACGCGTCGCCGTCACCGGCCGTACGGTCGGCCTCCCGCTGTTCGAGTCGCTGCAGGTCATCGGCAGAGAGCGGACGCTGGAGCGGCTGAGGAAGGCGATCGGCGCACTGTCCTGACGCCGATGGGACAATCTGGACACCAGGGCCACCGGCTGCGTACGGTGGCGCGGAAAGCGCTTTCCCTGGGCTCGGGAGGTCACGGGTGACGACACGCACTCTCGGCGTCATCATGAACGGCGTCACCGGTCGGATGGGACACAACCAGCATCTCGTCCGGTCGGTGCTGGCCATCAACGAGCAGGGGGGCGTTGCGCTCGGCGACGGCGAACGCGTCCTGCTCCGGCCCGTCCTCGTCGGGCGCAACTCCGCCAAGCTGCGTGCGCTCGCGCAGACCTATGGCCTGGAGGAGTGGACCACGTCGCTCGGCGAGGCGCTCGACGATCCCGGTGCCGAGATCTACTTCGACGCCCAGACGACGCAGGCGCGCGTCCCCGCCGTCACGAAGGCGATCGAGGCGGGCAAGCACGTCTACGTCGAGAAGCCGACCGCCGAGAGCCTCCACGGCGCGACGGAGCTGGCCGGCCTCGCGCGTACCGCGGGCGTCAAGAACGGCGTCGTACAGGACAAGCTCTTCCTGCCCGGCCTGCTCAAGCTGAAGAGGCTGGTCGACGGCGGCTTCTTCGGCCGGATCCTGTCGGTACGAGGTGAGTTCGGCTACTGGGTGTTCGAGGGCGACTGGCAGGCCGCCCAGCGCCCCTCGTGGAACTACCGCTCCGAGGACGGCGGTGGCATCGTGCTCGACATGTTCCCGCACTGGACCTATGTCCTGGAGAGCCTCTTCGGCCGGGTCGACGCGGTGACCGCACGCGCGGTGACGCACATCGCCGAGCGCTCGGACGAAGACGGCAAGCCGTACGACTCGACCGCGGACGACGCCGCATACGGGATCTTCGAGCTGGACGGCGGGATCGTCGCCCAGATCAACTCCTCCTGGTGTGTACGGGTCAACCGCGACGAACTCCTGGAGTTCCAGGTGGACGGCACGCACGGCAGCGCCGTGGCGGGCCTGCGCAACTGCCGGGTCCAGCACCGGGGCATGACGCCCAAGCCGGTGTGGAACCCCGACGTACCGGCCGAGCACGGCTTCCGCGGCCAGTGGCACGAGGTCCCGGACAACGTCGACTTCGACAACGCGTTCAAGACCCAGTGGGAGATGTTCATCCGCCACGTCGCCGACGACGCGCCGTTCCCGCACGACTTCGCCGCCGGTGCTCGCGGCGTGTACGTCGCCGAGGCGGGGCTGCGTTCGTCGGCCGAGGGTCGCCGTATCGAACTGGAGCCGCTCGATGATCACTCGTGAGAACCGCGTACGCCGGCGCCCGGCCCGCCGCTTCCTGCTCCTCCCCGTGCCCGGGGGAGCGCTCGAGTCCTACGAGCTCAAGGGGCCGCGCGCCTGGCCACGGCCGGACGCCCGGCCGACCTCACGCGTCGCGTACGCCGCCGCCCACGTCGTCGCCGACCCGCTCGCCGCCCCGGGCACCGCGACGCTCGACTGGGACACCACGCTGGCGTACCGGCGTCACCTCTGGTCGTACGGGATGCGCGTCGCCGACGCGATGGACACCGCGCAGCGCAACAGGGGCCTGGACTGGGAGGCCACCCGCGAGCTGATCCGCCGTAGCGCCGCCGAGGCGAAGACCTTCGGCGACCCGTACGAGCTGCTCGCCTGCGGAGCGGGCACGGACCAGGCGCCGGACGCCGCCTCTCTCGACGCGGTCACCGCCGCGTACACCGAACAGGCCGGCGTGGTCGAGGACGCCGGCGCCCGAGTGATCCTCATGGCCAGCCGGCAGCTCGCCGCGGTCGCGCGCGGTCCCGAGGACTACCACGAGGTGTACGGCCGCGTGCTGGACCAGGTCTCCCGTCCGGTGATCCTCCACTGGCTGGGGGAGATGTTCGATCCCCATCTGGCCGGATACTGGGGCTCGCCCGATCTGGAGCCGGCCACCGAGTCGTTCCTCTCGCTCGTACGCTCGCACGCCTCGTCCATCGACGGTGTCAAGGTCTCGCTGCTCGACGCCGCACACGAGACGCGGCTGCGGGCCTCGCTGCCGTCGGGCGTACGGCTCTACACGGGCGACGACCTCGACTACCCCTCGCTGATCAAGGACGGCAGCGACGCGCTGCTCGGCATCTTCGACGCGATCGCCCCGGCGGCGTCCGCCGCCCTGGCCGCCCTGGACCAGGGAGAGCCGGAGACCTACGACGCGATCTTCGCCCGTACGCTGCCGCTGGCCCGCAAGATCTTCGAGGCCCCGACGCATGATTACAAGACCGGCATCGTGTTCCTGGCCTGGCTCGCCGGCTACCAGGACGCGTTCGTGATGGTCGCCGGGGCACAGAGCGCACGGTCGGTGCTGCACCTGACCGACGTGTTCCGTCTCGCCGACCAGGCGGGCCTGCTGCCCGACCCCGACCTGGCCGTACGCCGGATGCGGTCCTTCCTCACCACGGCCGGGGTGCTGTGAACCGTCTCTCGCTGAACCAGTGGACGACGCGTCGCTGGTCGGTCGGGGAGGCGGTGGACGGCTGCGTGCGCCACGGGATCCCCGCGATCGGTCTGTGGCGCGAGCACGTCGCCGCGCACGGCTTGTCGGAGACGGCGGCACTCGTACGTTCTGCGGGCCTGCGCGTCTCGTCGCTGTGCCGCGGCGGCTTCTTCACGGGTCCGGACTGGCGCTCGGAGAATCGGCGGGCCATCGACGAGGCGGCGGTGCTGGGGGCGGCCTGCCTGGTCCTGGTGCCTGGTGGGTTGCCCGCGGGATCCAAGGACCTGTTGGGCGCGCGTGCCCAGGTATCCGACGCGCTGGCCGAGCTGGCACCGTACGCGACGTCGTGCGGTGTGCGGCTGGCGCTGGAGCCGCTGCACCCGATGTACTGCGGCGACCGGTCGGTGGTCTCGACGCTGAAGCAGGCTCTCGACATCGCGCCGCCGGACGTCGGGGTCGTCGTCGACTCGTTCCACGTCTGGTGGGACCCTGAGGCGGCGGACCAGATCGCTCGCGCGGGTTCACGGATCGCCGCCTTCCAGGTCTGCGACTTCCTGTTGCCGCTCCCGTCCGACCTGCTGCTCGGCCGCGCGATGATGGGCGACGGAGTGATCGACTTCCCGCCGCTGTACGCGGCAGTCTCGGCGGCCGGATACACCGGCGACATCGAGGTCGAGATCTTCAACGCCGATGTGTGGGCGGCCGATCCGGACGAGGTGCTCGCCACGATGAAGAAGCGCTACGCCGAACTCGTCCTGCCCCCTGGCTAGGCGCGCGCGGCGAGCGTACGTATCGCCAGGGCGGCCAGCAGCACGGGGACGATGAGGTAGGCGGCACGGAGCCCGGTGAGGTCGGCGAGCCGCGCGAGTACGAAGGGCGCGCCGCCGATCGCCATCCCGGAGGCGAGCGCGGCGCGGGCGGCGGCCCGGTCGTGCGCGTGCGGCCACGCGGCGACCGTACGGCTGACGGTGGTGGGGTACAGCAGCGCGACGCCGAGCCCGGTCACCACGAGCCCGACGGCGGCGAGGGGCAGCACCGGCGCCGACCAGAACACCACGAACCCGGCCGCCGCGACCCCGATGCACGTCAACATGAGAACCCGCACGTTCGGCAGCCGCCTCACGACCGGAACCGCGAGCGAACGCGCGACCGCCATACCGACGAGGAACAGCGACGCCACCGCGGGCGCCACCCCATCGGAGGCGTGATGCCAGTCGGTGACCGCCGAAGCCGCCCAGAAGACCATGCAGAACTCCACACTGACCGCGAGCAGCACCTCCACCCAGGGCCCGAGCAGAGCGGTGGCCCGGCCGGGGGGCGCGTCGTGCGGGGGAGCCGTGGCCACCGGAAGCGGAACGCGCCACACGGGCACGAGAACGATCGCGAGCATCACCAGGGGAACGAGCAGGTAACCCACCCGCCAGCCCAGCCCCGCGGCCAGCGCCCCCGCCACCGCGAGCGGAGCCAGCACCGATGCCCCACTGGCCAGCCCATTGGCCTCCCCGACCGCCGCAGCCGGCGCGTGCGGGTGAAGCGCCGTCAGGAGAGCGGGGGTCAACTGGATCAGCAAGGCCCCGCCGACACCGAGAAGCAGCGCCCCGGCCAGCGTGAGCGCCAGCGAGGACGTGGCGAGCAGCAGCCCTCCGAGGATCATCCCAACGATGGACACCCGCAAGGCCACGGGCCGGCCGAGCCACCCGACCACCCGCCCGCCGACGACACCGACGATCAGCAACCCGACCGCGAAGAGCGTGGGGTAGAACGCGACCCGGTCCCGGCCGACGTGCAACTCCTTCTGCAGCGGCACCAGGATCGCGCCGATCCCGTTGAGCAGGAAACTCATGCAGCTGAGGACGGCGTAGAGCAACCAGGTGGCTCTCCCGCGCGACAAACCCCCCGAATGATCCACATTCGGGAGACTAGCCCCAAGCGGGGAGCCCCCATGAGCCCCGGACCGCCGGAAACGACCACCACAGGGGACGATCAGCGCCCCACGAGCCCCCCACCGCCGAACCACCTCACTTGCCCGTTCGCGAGCGGTGGTGAATGTCCGCTAAACTCGCTGAGGCGCTGCGGACCAGGGGTTCGTGGCCTGTGGGGTATGGTGTAATCGGCAGCACGACTGATTCTGGTTCAGTTAGTCTAGGTTCGAGTCCTGGTACCCCAGCAAGCGTATGACCTGGAGTGGGAGTCTCATTGAGACCCCGCTTTCGTCATTCCCGGGCACGTTCGGGAACGGATAGGGAACAGCATCCTGAACCCGCTCTCTAGAGGCCTGCTGGAGCGGCCTTGATCACGGTCACTACCGAATCCAGGCGAGCCCTCTTGCGCCGGGTCTCAGGCCTGGGCACGCGGTCCGGCGGCGTGGGCGTCCGGTGGTCATCACCCGCTCGGGTGCGTACACGAAACCGGTGTCCTGGATGGAGGGTCGCCCACATTCCGCCGCCGATCCCACGACGCGGACGATGCTCTGTGCGGCCTTCTCGCGTACGAGAACCGCGGCGTCGGAATCGGTCGGCCGCAGCGCGGCCTGCACGTCCGTCGGTGGCCGCGGACTGCGCCGGGCGGATACGGCGGCCGGCGGATGCGTCCACACCACCACGCCGAGCAGCGCCAGAGTGGCCGCGAGAGCCAACGTCATGAGCGAGAGCAGCACGAGAAGCGCGCGAGGCGAACGGTCAGGACGAGGGATCCCTGTCATCCGGCGCCCGGGCGACGGGCTCGCTTGATCATCTGCCGTGGGGCGGGGTACGCGGCATGGGCCTGCGGCTTGGTCCGGTGCCACCGATGCCGGGCCGCACGCAACATTTCGGCGGGTAGGCCCATTAATGATCGGCGGAATTGCATGGCGTCGGCGGAAGCGCCTGCTGTCAGGGAGTAGGCGGAATATTATCGCGAATGGCGGTACGCCGGACACTTAGAGTTGCGATTCGATTACGCGTCGACAAGTTCGGCTATGGCTCATGAGCATCGGGATACGGATGGCGTCGTGGTCCTGTGATTAGGCCACAGAGAACCGCGACGTAAGGGGAATCAGTGCTCAAGAAACTCACCGCAACGGGAATCGTGGCGGCGGCGGCCGCAGGGTTCATGCTGCTCGGTGGTGCCGCGAACGCGGACCAGATCTCCCTCAACCAAGCAGAACACGCGCCGACCGCGTACCACCCCGGCCACCACGACGGCTGGGGCCGGTGGCACCACCGTTACCACCATCGCAACCCCTGGGGCCAGTGGCACCACCACGACCGGTGGAACCGGCATCGGTTCCACTTCCACCACTAGGCCGGCACATTTCAATTCCTGCCGCGACGGCCGGACGCCGTGGCCCGCTTGTCATCACAGGCGGGCCACGGCCCTGCGTGGATTCGGCAGGAGGCACAACGCGTGATCGCATTGATGGCTCGGCGATGTCTCCTAAAGCGCGGGAAAGCCCAAAGCGCCGATTATGCGCTCCGCCGACGGCCGGCTGTGAATCAGGCCACGTTCCGGCACTGCGGGCGATCCGCTGCCGACAGCGGCCAACCAGGGAAGGAGCGAGGCGCTTTCCTCGCATGTGACTGGAACGCGTTCTAGTATTGGTCGCCCGTCGCCGACGTCTGGAGCGGTTCCATGAGGTTCACCTACGCCGAGGCCATGACCGACCCGTCCTACTACGCGCCGCTCGCGCGTGCGGCCGAGGCGGCCGGGTACGCGAGCTTCTCGGTCGCGGACTCGCTCATCTACCCCAGGGAGTCCGACTCCACCTATCCCTACACCGACGACGGCAACCGTGAGTTCCTTGAGGACAAGGCGTTCATCGAGACGTTCACGCTGATCGCGGCGCTCGGTGCGGTGACCGAGCGGATCAGGTTCACGCCGTTCGTGCTCAAGCTCGCGGTGCGCCCGCCGGTGCTGGTGGCCAAGCAGGCGATGTCGATCGCGGCCCTGAACGGGGGGCGGCTCGGCCTGGGCGTGGGGTTGAGCCCCTGGCCCGAGGACTTCACCGTGATGGGTGTTCCGTGGGAGCGGCGCGGTAAGCGCATGGACGAGGCCATCGACATCGTGCGCGGGCTCAGCACCGGCGAGTACTTCGAGTACCACGGCGAGTTCTTCGACCTCCCGGCGGTGAAGATGTCGCCCGCGCCGCCCGAGCCGATTCCCATCCTGGTCGGCGGTCACAGCGACGCCGCCCTGCGGCGGTCCGTCGTACGCGGCGACGGATGGATGCACGCCGGCGGCGACCCCGAGGAACTGGACGCGATGCTGGCCAAGCTGGCGCGGATCCGCGAGGAGGAGGGCAGGGCCGGCGACCCGTTCGAGGTGCATGTCATCTCGCTCGACGCCTACACCACCGACGGCGTGAAGCGCCTCGAGGACAAGGGCGTCACCGACGCGATCGTGGGATTCCGGTGGCCCTATATCAAGGGATCCGACACCGAGCCGCTGGCTACGAAGATCGAGAACCTCGAACGCTTCGCCGAGACGGTGATCGCGAAGGTTTCCGGCTAAACGAGAACGGGTTATTGTTTCGCCATGACGGTCACGTGGGACGCGCCCGACTCCGACCATCCCGCCCGTCGCGCCGCGAAGGCCTCCATGGCCGCCGTCGCCGAGGGCCGCAAGGACGACTGGATCAGTCTCTTCACAGCGGACGCCCTGGTCGAGGATCCCGTCGGCCCCTCGATGCTCGACCCGGAGGGCAAGGGGCATCGCGGCCACGAAGGGATCCTCGGTTTCTGGGACTCCTTCATCGGCACCGCGAAGGCCTACCGCTTCGACGTCCGGGACTCGTTCGCCAACGGCCCATGCTGCGCCAATGTCACCACGATCACCATCACGCTGGACGACGCGGGCACCACCATGACCGTCGACTGCCTGCCGATCTACACGGTCGACGACGACGGCCTGATCACCTCGATGCGGGCCCACTGGGAGCCGGATCGCGCGATGGCCACCCTCACCAGGCCCTAGATCTGGGGAGGCAGGCCGAACCGCCGTACGAGGGCGGCGTCGTGGAACGCCGTGACGGCGGCGATGGCCGGGCCGCGCAGCGTGATGACCTGGACGGCGAAGGCCTTGCCTTCGTGGTACATGGCGAAGCCCGCCTGTCCGTTGGCCCGGACCGGAACCATCCGGGTACGCGCGCCGCGCAGCCTGGCGGTCAGCAGCCGGATGACGCTGTCGCGGCCGGCGAACCATGACGGGTTGGGCGGCATCTGCCAGACCGCGTCCTCGGTCAGCAGCCGGGTCAGTGCCGCGATGTCGGCCCGTTCGAAGGCGTCGGCGTACCGGTCGAGCAGGTCGCGCTGCTCCCGCTCGGCGGGTTCGGTCAGCTCGTCGATGGCCGGTTCCAGCCGGTCCAGTCGCGCACGGGCGCGCCGCAGCGTGCTGTGCACCGCGGCCGGGGTGATGCCGAGCACCTCGGCGGCCTCCTCCGCCGGCCAGGCCAGGACGTCCCGCAGGATGAGCACCGTCCGCTGCTGTACGGGCAGGTGCTGCAGTGCGGCGATGAGGGCCAGCCGCAGCCCGGCCCGTCCGGCCACGATGGCCGCGGGGTCGGCCTGCTCGTCGGGTATCGGCTCCAGCCAGGGGATCTCGGGATCGCGGGGGGCCAGCGCCGCCGGGTCGGTGGCCGGGCCGCCCAGCCCGGCCGGCAGCACCCGGTGGCCGCTGTGCCGCAGCGCGTTGAGGCAGGCGTTGGTGGCGATCCGGTAGAGCCAGGTGCGCAGCGAGGAGCGGCCCTCGAATCCCTGGTAGGACCGCCAGGCCCGCAGATAGGTCTCCTGCACGAGGTCCTCGGCGTCCTGCACCGACCCCAGCATCCGATAGCAGTGGGTCAGCAGTTCACGCCGGAACGGCCCGGTCAGTCGGACGAACTCATCATGCGGCTGCTCGATCATGGTCACCCTTGTAAGGACACGCCAGACCGCCGGAATTCGTCGGGTCCGGCCCGGCCAATCGCGCGGGGACCCCGGGTCGGTACTCACATGAACAGAAAATGGGTTCTGGGGCTCGCCTCGGCGGCCTCGGTGATGGTGGCGCTCGACGCCACCGTCGTGACGACGGCACTGAGCCGGATCCGGCTGGATCTCGGCACCTCGATCGAACAACTCGAGTGGACGGTGAACGCCTACAGCCTGAGCTTCGCGGTCCTGCTGATGACCGGCGCCGTGCTGGGCGACCGGTACGGGCGGCGGCTGGTCTTCACGACCGGGCTGGCCCTGTTCACCGCGGCCTCGGCGGCCTGCGCGCTCGCACCGGGCGTGGGCTGGTTGATCGCGGCACGGGCGGTACAGGGTGCCGGTGCGGCGCTCGTGATGCCGCTGGCGATGGCGTTGCTCAGCGCCGCCTATCCTCCGCGGGACCGGCCGAAGGCCCTGGGGCTCTTCTCCGGGCTGACCGGGCTCGCGGTGGTCGCCGGCCCGGTGGTGGGCGGCGCCGTCACCCAGGGTCTCGCCTGGCAGTGGATCTTCTGGCTCAACCTGCCGATCGGCCTGGCCGTCATCCCGCTGGTGCTGCGCCGGATCCCGGAGAGCCGTGGTGCCGGAGGCCGGGTGGACGCCGGCGGGCTGGTGCTGGTGACCGGCGCCGCGCTCGGGCTGGTGTGGGGCCTGGTCCGCTCGCACGCCGCCGGGTGGGGCAGCGCCGAGGTGACGGGCACGCTGCTCGCGGGTGCGGTCTGCGGTCTGGCCTTCGTGGCCTGGCAGCGGGTCGCCGCGCGGCCGATGGTGCCACTGGGGCTGTTCCGGCTTCGCGGCTTCGTGGCGGGAAACGCCGCCGGGGTGTTCTTGTACGCCTCGCTCTACGGGTCGCTGTTCTTCGCGGCGCAGTACTTCCAGACGGGGCGCGGCGATTCGCCACTGGCGGCCGGGCTTCACCTGCTGGCCTGGACGGCCTCGGTGACCGTCGTGGCACCGTTGGCCGGGAGGCTGGTGAACCGGGTCGGCGCCCGGCCGCTGGCCGCGCTCGGACTGACCTTGCAGGCTGCCGGGATGGGCTGGCTCGCGCTCGTCGCGACACCGTCGGTGGCGTACTGGGAGATGGTCGCGCCGATGCTCATCGCGGGCGCCGGTGTGAGCATGGCGATGCCCGCCGCCCAGACCGCCGTACTCAACGCGGTCGCGTCCGAGCAGATCGGCAAGGCCTCCGGGGTCTTCAACACCGGTCGGCAACTGGGCGGAGTGTTCGGGGTCGCGGTGCTGGCCCTGGTGTTCACCAGGGCCGGGAGCTACGCGGGACCGGCCGCCTTCACCGACGGGTTCGCCCCGGCGATCGCGGTCAGCGGCGCACTGTCGCTGGCCGGGGCGGTGGGGGCACTGGCCATCCCGGGCCGCCGGACCACCCCGGTCCTCCCGGCCGCCGCGCCGGTGCTCACCCCGGGCCGCTGATCTGCTTTACACCGAGCGGACGGTGCTTGCGCAGGAGGTTTGGATAAGCCTGAATGCCATCGACACCGCACAGCAAGGCCATGCGGGATTGCGAGCGCGATGAATCGCTCTCTCAGAAGAGAGGAAGGGGAGGTTCGTGTTAACGCGCGACATGGTGAAGGGTAAGTAACTACGGTGCTTACAGCCAAATCAATTGCAACCCCAGCGTCTCTGGTATCGACAAGACGTGCGGTACGATCCCGGCGCACAGCTCTGGGCATTGGATCCAGTCTCAGATCCAGTGCGGAAGCGCCGGAGGGCCACTCGGGACGATCTACTACCAAGTCGTCGACGCGGCCAACGGTGCCGTGGCGCGCTCGGGTAACTGCAAAGGCTTGAGCGATGGCCCGATGGTCACCACCTATGGCCTCACTGGATGCCCGGTACGTACCGTCATGGTCCGTATCGGGCATCCGGGCCGGCCGTGGGTGGACGACGGAGAGGGGGCGCTCCTCGGCTGCCGCCCGAGCCGCGCTCGCGAGCCTCGCTGGACGAAGCTGTCCGTAGCCGTGGTGGAACTCCAGCCTCATCGGGCGGCGAGACGCATGCCGAAGCCCGGGCGGCCGTGCAATTACGCTTCTCTGGTCTGCGCTTTATCTGGACATTGAGTAAGGGCGGCCACCGGGATCGAAGTGAGCATCGAAGGCCGTACGGAGAGGGAAAGAGCCGGTCTCCGAGTCGTGGGTGCCTGGCTGCGGCTTCGGAGTTCGAAGTCGGGGTGGAAAATTATCGCGCACCCCCACGTACCAGACACTTAGCATTACGAATTGATCACGCATTGGCGCGCCCCCGTTCGCACCGATCGGTATCTGGATATCTCTTGCGTCGTGGCCCTGAGATCGGGCCACGAGAGTTACGATTTAGGGGGAAATCAGTGCTCAAGAAGCTCACCGCAACAGGAATCCTGGCAGCGGCAACCGCGGGCGTGATGCTGTCCGGCGGTTCCGCTGAGGCGGACCTTCTCTCCGCCCAGCCAGCACACGCGTCGACCGCGTACCCGGTCGACCCCTGCTACAACATCGTGCCCGGCGTCTACACGCCGAGTTGGTGCACCAACTACACGCCGCCGGTCGCGGTCTACCCGCCGACCACGTACTACCCCGGTTACAACTACGGCTGGAACCGGTGGCACCACGGTGGGTGGAACCGCGGGCCGTACCACTTCCACCGGTAAGACGACGCGAAACAGGCCGCGATAGGCGGCCGCCGCGGCCCGCCCGTGTCATCACGGGCGGGCCGCGGCGCTTCAAGGAGTGCCCCATCTGCACCGATTTGCCATTCGGAGCATCCTCCGTTTAGGGTGAATATCGCGGAGGAGTCTCCGGTTGCCGCAGGCACAACGCCAGGTTGCCGTGCGGACAACAGGATCACCGATGAGCGCATGACCACGCCGACCGCCCTGATGATGACGGTGGCGACCGGCCGCGCACCCCCCGCATCCCGCTCTCAGGAGATCTTCAATGGCTTCCACCAAATCGACAACGATCTCGCTCCGTGTCAACGATGAGACGCACTCCCTCACGGTCGACAACCGCACCACCCTGCTCGACGCCCTGCGGGAGCGGCTTGATCTGACCGGCACCAAGAAGGGCTGTGACCAGGGTCAGTGCGGTGCCTGCACCGTTCTGCTCGACGGCCGGCGCGCCAACTCCTGCCTGCAGCTCGCGGTCGCGGTGGAGGGGCGCGAGGTCACCACCATCGAGGGTGTGGCCGACGGTGAGCGGCTCCACCCGGTGCAGCAGGCGTTCCTCGACTTCGACGGCTACCAGTGCGGCTACTGCACGTCCGGCCAGATCTGCTCCGCGGTCGCCGTGATCGAGGAGTTCGCGGCGGACTGGCCGAGCGCCGTCACCGCCGACGTACGGCCCGAGGCCGGGCCGCCGGAGGTCGGCGACGAGGAGATACGAGAACGCATGAGCGGCAACCTGTGCCGCTGCGGGGCGTACGTCTCCATCGTGCGCGCGGTGACGGAGGCGGCGGAGGCCGCGAAGCAGGTGACGGCATGAGGGAGTTCGACTACCGGCGCGCTACCGGCGTGTCCGAGGCGGTCACCCTGCTCGCGACCGGCCAGGAGGCGCGCTTCCTCGGCGGGGGCACCAACCTCGTCGACCTCATGAAGGCCGGTGTGGAGAGCCCGGACCTGCTCGTCGACGTACGCGGGCTGCCGCTCGACCGGATCGAGGTCGCGGGAGACGGCGCCATCAGCATCGGCGCGACCGTGACCAACAGCGACCTCGCCGCCGACCCCGAGGTGAGGCGCCGCTACCCGGCCCTGGCCCAGGCGGTGCTCGCGGGGGCGTCCGGCCAGTTGCGCAACATGGCCACCGTCGGCGGGAACCTCCTGCAGCGCACCCGCTGCGGCTACTTCGGCGACATCACCCAGCCGTGCAACAAGCGCGAGCCCGGCAGCGGTTGCGCGGCACTCGCGGGCGAGCACCACAACCACGCCATCTTCGGCTGGTCCGAGCACTGCGTGGCCACACATCCCTCCGACATGGGAGTGGCGCTCACCGCGTTCGACGCCGTCGTCTCGGTCCACACGCTGGACGGCGACCAGGAACTGCCCCTGTCGGATTTCTACCTGCCCGTCGGCGACACCCCGCACCGCGAGACCGCGCTGCCGCCCGGCGCGCTGATCACCGGGATCACCATCCCGGCCGCCCCGGTGGCGGCCCGGTCCCGTTATCGCAAGGTACGGGAGCGCGCCTCGTACGCGTTCGCCAACGGTTCGATCGCGGCCGCCCTGGACGTCGAGGACGGCACCGTACGTGACGTGCGGCTCGCCTTCGGGGCGGTCGCGTCCCGGCCGTGGCGGGCGCGGGCGGCCGAGCGGGCGCTGATCGGCGGGCCGGCGACCGCCGAGGCGTACGCCGCCGCGGCCGACGCCGAACTGGCCGCGGCCCGGCCCCTGCCCCACAACGGTTACAAGGTGCCGCTGATCCGGAATCTGGTCGTGGACGTGCTGACCGAGCTCACCCAGGAGACCACCCGATGACCTTGCTCGACGTGACCGCGAGTACGACCACCACCGAGACCACGCCCACCCGTACGCACGACGCCGTGGGCACCGCGAACACCCGGGTGGAGGGCATCGCCAAGGTCACCGGACAGGCCCGTTACGCCGGGGACATCCCGTTCGCCGAGCTCGCGCACGGCTGGCTGGTGCTTTCGACGGTGGCCCGTGGCCGAATCCGTTCGATCGATGCCGAGCCCGTGCTCGCGATGCCCGGCGTCCTCGCCGTCCTGCACCACGAGAACGCGCCGCGCCTCAAGCCGGGTGTCGGCCTGATGGGACCCGACGCGAGCACCCTGCTCCTACAGGACGACCGCGTGCCCTATCGGGGCTGGCCCGTGGCGCTGGTGGTCGCGGAGACCGCCGAGCAGGCCAGAGCCGCCGCCGAGGCGCTCGTCGTCACCTATGAAGAGGAACCGCACGACGTGGTGTTCACGGCCGGCCATCCCGGCGCGTACACGCCGGAGTCCAGCCGCTTCGTGCAGCCGGACGTGGAGAGGGGCGACGTCGAAGCGGAGCTTGCCGCGTCCGCGGTGGTGGTCGACGAGGAGTACACCACGCCCGAGCAGTACCACAACGCGATGGAGCCGCACGCCGCGATGGCGCGGTGGGAGGACGGCCGGCTGGAGGTCGTCGACTCGAACCAGGGTTCCCACGCCGTCGCGCAGCTGCTGGCCGCGCTGTTCTCCCTCGACGGGGACTCGGTACGGGTCCGGTCGGAGCACGTAGGCGGTGCCTTCGGGTCCAAGGGCTTCAACGCGCACCTGATCCTCGCGGTGATGGCCGCGACTCAGCTCGACCGGCCGGTCCGGGTCGTGCTCACGCGACGGCAGATGTTCTCCCTCGTCGGCTACCGGCCCGCGACGGCGCAGCGGGTCCGGCTGGGCGCGGACGCGGACGGGCGGCTGCGAGCGCTCGACCACGAGTCGGTCTCGCTCTCCTCGGCCCTCCAGCAGTTCGTGGAGGCGAGCACGCGGCACAGCCGCGCCCTGTACGGTGCCGACGCCTTGCGTGTTCGCACCAAGGTGGTGCCTCTGGATGTGGGCGCCCCGTCCTTCATGCGCGCTCCGGGCTGGGCCCCCGGTTCGTTCGCCGTGGAGTCGGCGATGGACGAGCTCGCGGACAAGAGCGGCGAGGACCCGATCCGGCTGCGCGTCCGCAACGAGCCCGCGGTCGCGCCGGGGTCCGGACTGCCGTTCAGCAGCCGGAACATCATCGCCTGCTATGAGGAGGGAGCCCGCCGGTTCGGGTGGGCGGACCGCGACCCACGGCCGGGTACGCGCCGCGACGGGCGGTGGGCGCTGGGTCTCGGGATGGCCGCGTCGGCCCACTCCGCCGGCGTCGCGCCGGCCACGGCGTCCATCACGGCCGAGGCGGACGGCACCTTCACCGTACGCATCGCGGCGGCCGACATCGGGACCGGAGCGCGTACGGCGCTCATCCTGATCGCGGCCGACGCGCTCGCGGTCCCCAAGGAATCGGTCCGGATGAAGATCGCGGACAGCGACTTCGGACCCGCGTTCCTCGCGGGAGGCTCCATGGGCACCACCTCCTGGGCTTGGGCGATCACCGAGGCGGCGGTCGCGCTGAGCAAGAAGGTCGTGCCCGGTGACCCGATCCCGCCGGAGGGCATCATGGCCAGGGCGGACACGACGGAGCTGGTCGGCGGCCGGGAGCAGCGCGAGAGCCTGGGCTTCGGCGCTCAGTTCGCCGAGGTCGCGGTGGATGTGGCCACCGGCGAGGTGCGGGTACGCCGGATGCTCGGCGTCTTCGCCGTCGGCAGGGTCGTCAACCCGACGACCGCGCGCAGCCAGCTCATCGGCGGGATGACGTGGGGGCTGTCGATGGCGCTGCACGAGGAGGGCGTCAGGGACGTCGCCTCAGGCGGCCTGGCCAACGCCGACCTCGCGGCCTACCACTTCGCGTCCAACGCGGACGTCCCTGTCATCGAGGCCGACTGGGTCGATGACCCGGACACGTACAATCCCTCAGGGATCAAGGGCCTCGGCGAGATCGGCATCGTCGGCGGCGCCGCGGCCATCGCCAATGCGGTCTGGCACGCGACGGGCGTACGCCAGCGGCACCTGCCGATCCGCCTCGACCGGGTGCTGATGGCCGGTGCCGCCTCGGGGGGCGGCGCCTGAGGGAGGTGGGGGCGGTGCCCTGGCCGCGACCGGAGTCCGGTGATCTGCCCGCGGCGCCGGCGTTCGACGTGCCGGAGCTGGGCAGCGACGATCCCGGCGGCTTCGGCTGGAGCGTCCTGCACGACCGTACGCCCGCGCTTATCGCCCAGGTCCGTGACACGCGACCGTACGGGCCCGCCCAACGCCGGGCGCTGGACTCGTTGCTGGAGGAGATCACCTCCAGCACGATGAAGCCGCTCGGCTCGGGCGCGCACGACCGCGATGCCTGGGATCGCTGGGGCGCCGCCTACTTCGGCCGGCCATGGGGTGACGTGCCGTTCCTCTGGTGGGAGTCCTACTTCTACCGGAGGCTGCTGGAGGCGGTCGGGTTCTTCGAGCCCGGCCCCTGGTTCTGGCTCGACCCGTTCGATCACTGGAAGACCGCGGAACTTCACGGCCCGGGAGTGGACGCCGATCTCGCCGCGCTCGCCGCCACCTCGGAGCGGCAGGCACTCCTGTCGGCCTCGCTGTGGGGCAACCAGGCCGACCTGGGTTTTCTCTTCGGCTCAACCGGACTTCCGGACGCGCCCGGGTCCGGCGATCGGCTGGTGGCCGACGAAAGCGCGCTGCTCTGGGACGCGCTGGAGGCGGGCCGCCCGAACCACGTCGGCGTCGTCACCGACAACGCCGGCCGGGAGCTGCTCGCCGATCTGCTGCTGGCCGACCACCTGCTCGAGACCGGGCTCGCCGCGACGTTGACACTGCACCTGAAGCCGCGCCCGTACTACGTGTCCGACGCGACAACGGCCGACCTGGTCGCCTGCCTGCGCCGGCTCGCCGCCGCGGAGGGACGTGCCGCGGACGTTTCGCGCCGGCTGTCTCAGGCGATCGGCGCGGGACGCCTACGCCTGCGCGCCCATGAGTTCTCGTGCGCGCCGTGGTCGTTCCACCGCATGCCGGCGGATCTGGCGGAGGAGTTCCGCACCTTCTCGCTCACCGTGCTGAAGGGCGACCTGAACTACCGGCGTCTCGTCGGCGATCGCGCCTGGCACCCGGCCACGCCTTTCGCCGAGGTCACCGCGTACTTTCCCGGGCCGGTGGCGGCTCTTCGCACGTTGAAGTCCGACGTCGTGACCGGAATCTCCGCGGCGAGGCTCTCCTCGCTCGGCGCTTCCGGGCGCGGCTGGAGGACCGAGGGCACCCACGGCCTGATCCAGGTACGACTCTGACCGGCGGCCTTTGTTGCAATCGTTTGCGGGTCGTGGTCGACCGCTTCGCCGCGATCGTACGCAGGCGTGCGCACGGCCGACGGCTCGTTTCCGCTGTGTTTTCGCCACGGAGAGCAATCGGTTTTCCCTTTGGCGCAATGATTGACATATCGGGCATGCTCAGCGACGATGCAGTCGTTTGCAGCACCTCCCCGCACCGGTAACCGACGGCGATCACGCGCCCTCACGCTGGGCATTCGAGCAGGGCCGATCGCTCCCGCACCCACGACGAGCCAGAGGAGCGACCATGGAGGAAACGGCCAGGCAGCGCATCGGTTATGTGCCGCTGGAGGCGATGGACGAGCGGATGCGGGAGGAGATGCGCCGGTGCGCCCGTGAGGGCACACCCCGGCCGGAGAGCTCGGCGGTCCGGGCGAACGCCCCGAACGCGTTCTGGGCGTTCGCCGACTCATGGAAGGCGATCTTCCACGGCGGCGTCTGCGACCACGCCATCAAGGAACTGTGCCGGGTGTACATCTCGCGCACCGTGAAGTGCGAGTTCTGCGGCAACCAGCGCTCGATCAAGGCGACGACCGCGGGCCTGCGCGAGCAGCAGTACGACGACCTGCTGAACTTCGAGTCCTCGACGAAGTACGACGAACGGCAGAAGGCCGCCCTCGCCTACGCGGAGGCCATCGCCTGGCGCCTGGAGACCGACGACGCCTTCTGGGACCGCCTGCACGGCCACTTCTCGGATGCGGAACTGGTGGAGCTGGGGTGCTTCGTCGCTCTGACCTTCGGCCAGCAGAGCTGGATCCGCCTGCTGGGCATCGACCATCACCAGTACATGGCAGAGACGACGGCCTCGATGGCCCCCGGTTTCGAGTCGGCGGAGGCCGCGGCGAAGACGAGAGCCTCAGCGGACTACTGGGCGAACCAGACCTGACGGACGAGCCTCGTACCCGGCCTCGCCCGGCCGGGTACGAGACGAGGTCGGTACGTGGCGCCGCCGGCCTCTGGGCACGGATCGCGACGTCCGTGTAGCCGTCAGGCATACCGAGCAGCGGCTCATGAAAGTCTTCCCCGCCGGACGATCGTGACGGCGCGCCTGCCGTCGGGCCGGCACCCCTCGGCACCCGGACCGCCTCCCCGGATCGGACATACTGCTCCGTATCAACCTGTGGAGGAGACGTGTCGGAGGTGGGGGAGCCGCGGCTGCTGCGGAGTGGGCGGGCGATGGTGGTGGCGATCGTCGTCTCGCGGGTGACCGGGTTCGTCCGCACGCTGGCGCTCGTGGCCGCGCTCGGGCTGGGAACGCGGCTCCTCGACGCGTACACCGCCGCCAACGTCACCCCGAACACGATCTACGAGCTCGTCCTCGGCGGCGCGCTCGCCAGCGTCCTCGTGCCGCTGCTGATCCGTACGGCCACCAACGGCGACGTCGACGGGGACGTCTTCGCCCAGCGGCTGCTGTCGCTCGTCGTCTACGCTCTCGCCGCGGTGGTGATCGTGACGATCATCGCCGCGCCCCTCATCGTCGACCTCTACGTCCCCGGCTTCAGCCCGCCGCAGCGCCACCTGGCGATCGTCTTCACCCGGTTCTTCATGCCCCAGATCCTCTTCTACGGCGTGAGCGCGACCCTGTCGGCGGTGCTCAACGCCCGTGGCCGTTTCGCGTCGCCGCAGTGGGCGCCCGTGGCCAACAACCTCGTCGTCATCGCCACCGCGCTCGTCTTCCTGCTGCTCGGCGGGACCGGGAAGATGGAGAGTCTCACGCACGCCCAGACGCTGATGCTCTCGGCCGGTACGAGCGCCGGGGTCGCCGCGCAGACGGCCGTACTCGCCCTCGCGAGCCGCCGGGCCGGGTTCCGGCTGCGGCTGCGGGCCGATCCGCGGGGCATCGGGGTGCGCAGGATCGCCGTCCTGGCCGGCTGGACGCTCACCTCCGTGGTCGCCGCGCAGGCGGTCTTCGTCGTGGTCACCCGGATCGCCTCGCAGGCCGGGGCCGGCGCCGTCAGTGTCTACTCCAACGCCTACACCCTGTTCCAGCTGCCGTACGCCGTCATCGCGGTCAGCCTCATCACCGGCGTGCTGCCCCGGATGTCACGGGCGGCGGCCGAGCGTGACCTCGCCAAGGTCATCGCCGACCTGTCCCAGAGCCTGCGGCTGGCCGGCGTCGTGCTCGTGCCGATCGCCGCCGCGCTCATCGTGCTCGGGCCGCGGCTCACCACGCTGCTGTTCGCGTACGGGAACGCCTCGCCCGACGCCGCCCGGCTGACCGGGACGGTGCTCGCGGCCTACGGGTTCGCGCTGGTGCCGTTCGCCGGGTACCAGATCATGCTCCGGGTCTTCTACGCGCTCGGCGACACGCGTGTCCCGGCGCTGCTCGGCATCGGCGTCTCCGCCGTCACCGTCGCGGCCTGCCTGGCCGCCACGCGGATCACGCCCGGCCCGCACCTGGTCATCGCGCTCGCCGCCTCCTCGGCGCTCGCCTACACCGCCGGGATGCTCGTCACGGTCTGGGTGCTCCGCCGCCGGCTCGGCCGGGTCGACGGGCACCGGCTGGTCAGCGCCCATGTCCGGATGCTGGCCGCCGCGGTCCTCGCCGGGCTCGCCGCCGCCGGCACCGTACGGGTCCTCGGCCCGGCACTGGGGACGGGCCGTACCGGCTCCCTCATCATCGTCTGCGCGGCGGTCCTGACCGGGGGATGCCTGTACGCCCTGGCGGCGCGCGGCCTCCGCATCGGAGAGTTCCGTGCCCTGACAGCGGCCCTGCGCGCCGGCGGCTGAGGCGTACCCGGCAGAAAATGTCGGCCCTGCCCACCATGCTGGACCCCGGATGAGAAGGGGGCCGGCATGCCGATCCACATAGCGAGCCGCCGCCGCTCGGCGGCCACGCTCGTCACGGAGTTTCCCGGCGCGCGGATCATCGACGTGACCTCCAAGGCGGACGAGCCCTGGGTACGCCTGAGCCCGTTCTACCCGCACGGCGGCATCCCCGTCCCGCTCACGGCCGGGGTCACCGCCCAGTCCGTCGAGGGCATCTGGCAGGCGCTCAAGGTCTTCGAGTCGGCCGGCACCGACCCCGCCAAGCTCGACGTCACCGGCATGACCGGGCTCAAGCGGACGGTGCGCAGATACGGTCCTGTGCTCGGCCATCGTGACGGCCTGTACGGCGAGGGACTGCTGCCGTACGAGACCGCACGGCGCCGCATCTACCTGCCCGCCTACCGCTGGGTCCTGGAGCACCGGACCGCCGGCCTGGTCGAGGACCTGCGCGGTCTCGCGGGGGAGCAGGACGTCGTGCTGCTCGACTACACCACCAACGGCGACGTCGCGGACCTCGCCACCCCGCTCTCCCACGCGGCGCTGGTCCGCCTCCACATTCTCGGCCGCTGGCCTGAGGAGATGTCCTGAGCATGGACTGGCGGGCATGGCACGACGACCACGACCGCCCGGGCTCGGAGCTCGCGCGGCGGTTACGGGTCGTCGAGGAGCGGATCCGGCTCGTACTGGACGCCCGCCCGCCCGGATCCAGGTGATCAGCCTGTGCGCCGGGCAGGGCCGTGACCTGATCGGCGTCCTCGCCGACCACCCTCGCCGCGACGACGTACGCGCGCGGCTGGTTCGAGGAGCGTGGCTGGTTCGGGGAGCGTGGCTGGTTCCGGGAGCGCGGCTTCGACCGATCATGGCTGTCCGACCCGAGCATGGCTTTCGGCGTCGGGGCCCACCGTTTCGGCGGCGAGTCGTGGCCACTGGCCGGGGGCGCCGCCAGGTTCGCCTTCGTCGGCTACGACGCGCTCGGCCGAGCGTAAGGCCCGGGTATATCTTCGGCGGATGGCGTACGACATCGCCGAGCCGTACGGGCCTCTCATCGAGACCACGCTGCGGCTCGTCTCGTGGAACGTCTGGGCGCGATTCGGGCCCTGGGAGCAGCGGGAGACCGCCATACGGGAGACCCTCGCACGCCATGATCCGGACATCGTCGGGCTGGTCGAGGCGTGGGGCGAGCCGGGACGACGGCTCGGGATGCCGCACCAGGTCTTCGCCGGTGAGGAGGACTCCGGGCTGGCCGTCCTGTCCCGCTGGCCCATCGAACGGCACGAGCAGCGGCCGCTCGCCGGCCCCGAGGACGCCACCGGTGCCGTCCTGTTCGCCCAGATCGCCGGCCCGCGAGGCCCGGTACAGGTCTTCCTGGTGGCGCTGACCTGGCGGCTGGAGCACAGTGCGGTGCGTCAGGCGCAGGTACGCGAGGCGGCCGCGTTCGTCGCGAGCCTCCAGCGCCGCTGGTACCCGACGATCGTGTGCGGCGACTTCAACGCCGACCCCGACAGCGACGAGATCCGCATGCTCACCGGGAAGTCCGCTCCCGCAGTGCCGGAGCTCGTCTGTTACGACGCGTGGGACACCGCCGGCACCGGCGGACCCGGGTACACCTGGGCTCGGGACAACCCCTGGGCCGCCCCGGCGCTGTGGCCCGACCGCCGGATCGACCACGTGTTCTCCGCGTGGCCGCGCCGCGGCGGCGCCGGCCATCCCGTCCACTGCGAGGTGATCGGGACCGAGGCGGTCGGCGGCGTCCTGCCCTCGGACCACTACGGCGTCCTCGCCGATCTGCGGTACTAAGAGTCCGCGCGGGCTCAAAGCCGCGGAAAATGACCCGCGTGAACGGGCGGGAGAGCGCGGGTCGCCTCGTTTGGCGCCGACGTCGTCCATCGGTATGCTGGCGGCGCCGGTATCCCGGCAGGTCGCCTGGCATCCACTGAAGGCGGCCGCTTCTCTTGTAGGTACCGGGTTCGAAGAACCCGGTTCGTACAACGGGAGAACGTCCGCTAAGCTGGGCGTCGCCCACAAGGGAGACCAAGCGGGCACATGAGGTCCCGTCGTCTAGTGGCCTAGGACGCCGCCCTCTCAAGGCGGTAACGCCGGTTCAAATCCGGTCGGGACTACATCGAAAAGGGTTGATCGCTATAAAGGCGGTCAGCCCTTTTGTCATAAACGCACCCGCGTTCACCGAGACGACGGTTCCGGCGTCGCTACCGGCCCCCACGCACCGCCCTCACCGGCCGGGCGCCATGAGGGTGAGGATCTCCTCGCGCGACATCGCCGCACCGCGGTCATAGGCCGACGTGTACGCGGCGTCCCCGAGCAGCTCCCGCGCCCGGCGGGAGGCGCGGGCCACGTCCGGATCACCGGCCACGGACATGCCGCGCAGCGCGGGCCCGGCGCCGAGCAGCAGCGCGGCGCGTTCTCCGTCATCGTCGAACAACGCAACCCCGGCCATGCCCTCGACGGCGCTCGCCGCGGCCCGCAGGTCGCCGGGGCTGACGGTCAGCGCCTCGCGATAGCGGGAGGCGGCCCCGGCGGCGTCGCCCTCGGCCTCGGCCACCCGCCCGAGGCCGATGAGGACGTGCGCCCGTACCTCCATGACGCCGAACGACTCCGTCGTGCAGGCGCTCAGCGCGTTCTCGTAGCACCGCCGGGCCTCGGCCAGATCGCCCCTCGTCCGTGCCAGCTCGCCGAGGCCGCGCCGGACCTGTGCCACCGTCTCGGGCGCGCCCGACGTACGGGCGAACTCAGCGGCTCGCTCGTAGCAGGCGTGCGCCTGCGCGAAGTCGCCGGAGCGCGTCATCCCCTCGGCGCGCAGGCACAGCAGGTCCGCCAGGTCCTCGACCGCGCCGAGCTGCCGGACCAGCTCGAACGCCTCGTCGGCCAGCGCGAGTGAGCGGTCGTCCTCACCGCGGCCGGCGGCGAGCCGTGCCTGCGCCGCGAGCAGTCCGGCGAGGCCCCAGCGGTCGCCGATCGCGCGGAAGCCCACGATGCCCGCCTCGAACTCCGCCTCGGCGCCGGTCACGTCGCCGCCGAATATGCGGATGTAGCCCCACCCGAGATGGCGGAGCGCCAGCGACCACGGATCCCGGCCCATGAGCCGCTCCTGCAGCTCGATGTTCGTGTGGGAGGGGCCGGTCATCAGCGCCCAGAGCACGGTCACCATCGGCCGCAGCGGCGGATGCTCCGGACCCAGGCCCGACAGGATCGACTCGACGGTCCGCTTGTGGTCGCGGGTCCGCGGTCCCTGGGATCCGCCGTGTACGGCGATCATGATGGCGAGCACGTACTCCTCCTCCATCCCCGCGAGCGGCTCGGGTCCGATGAGGTCGAGCAGCTCGAGGGCGATGGGGGCGCCTTCGCTGCGCAGGCCGCGCAGCCACCAGTACGACGACAGCGCGGCGAGCAGCCGGAGCGCCGACGCCTGGTCGCCGCGCACGGCCCACCGCAGCGCGGCCACGAGGTTGCCATGGTCGGCGCCCAGCCTGGCCAGCCAGTCCACCTGCTCGGCGCGCCGGAGGTAGGACTCGGCGGTCTCGGCCAGACCGAGGAAGTACGCGGTGTGCGCCGCGTGCGTGGACTCCTCCTCACCCGCCTCGGCCAGCCGCTCCGCGCAGAACACCCGGATCGTGTCCAGCATGCGGTAGCGGCCGCCGGCGTCCTCGACGAGCGACTTGTCCACGAGGTCGGCGAGGAGCTCGTCGACGTCGGGCAGCCCGCACACGCGCGCCGCGGCCTCCGGAGTCGCGCCACCGGCGAAGACCGTGAGCCGCCGGGCGAGCCTCTGTTCGTCCTCCCCGAGGAGGTCCCAGCTCCACTCGACCACGGCGCGAAGCGTCCGGTGCCGCGGCGCCTTCGTACGGTCACCGCGCGACAGCAGCCGGAACCGGTCGTCCAGGCGCGCCGCGACCTCCTCGACGGTCAGCGACCGTAGCCGCGCGGCCGCCAGCTCGATGGCCAGCGGCAGCCCGTCGAGCGCGGCACAGATCCGCTGGATCGCCGGAAGCTCGGCGGCCGGGTCCAGGCCGGGGCGTACGGCGGTGGCCCGGTCGGCGAACAGGCGTACGGCCGGATACCCGAGGGCCTCCGGGGCGTCGGTGGCGGGCGGGGGCAGCGCGAGTGGCGGCAGCGGGCACAGCGCCTCCCCGGTGATGCCGAGTGCCTCACGGCTCGTCGCGAGCACGCGGAGGAGAGGACAGGCGCCGAGGAGCCGATGCGTGAGCCGGGCGGCCTCCTCGATGACGTGCTCGCAGTTGTCGAGGATGAGCAGGATCCGGCGTTCGGACAGGGCCGCGACCAGCCTTCCGACCGGGTCGGGCAGCTCGGGCGCCGACGCGAACAGCCCGGACTCCCGCAGGCCGAGGGATTCGATCACCGCCTGGGCCACGGGCATCGCGTCGGGCGAGGAGACACCCTCGACCGGGGCCAGGTCGACGAAGCAGACCTCGCACCGCTCCTGGCCCACGGCCTCGATCGCCAGCCGGGTCTTGCCGGCACCACCGGGGCCGAGAAGGGTGACGAGACGACCGGCGGCGAGCAGCTTGCCGATCCGCTGGAGCTCCTCCTCACGTCCCACGAAGCTGGTCAGCTGGGCCGGGAGCCTGGCGGGCCCGGCCGGGGCCGCGTACGGCGTCTCGGCCGGCGCGGCAAGGGCGGGCTCGGCACGCAGCACGGCGAGATGCACCGCGGTGAGCTCGGGAGAGGGGTCGGTGCCGAGTTCTTCGGCGAGGGTCCGCCGTGCGTCCTCGAAGACGGTGAGGGCCTCGGCCTGCCGCCCTCCCGCGTACAGGGCCCGCATGAGCTGGCCGTACGCACGCTCGCGTAGAGGGTTCGCCGCGACGAGATCGCGCAGCTCGGGGACGAGGTCGCGGTGGCCGCCCAGCTTCAGCTCGGCCTCGGCGCGGTCCTCGACGGCCGAGACGCGCAGCTCTTCGAGCCGGGCGATCTGGGCCTCGGCGAACGGTGCCCCGGTCACGTCGGCGAGTGCCGGTCCGCGCCACAGGCCGAGCGCCTCCCGCAGCAGGGCGGACGCGCGTGACGCGTCGCCGGCGTTCAGGGCCTGGCGTCCGTCCCTGGTGAGACGCTCGAACCGGTGGACGTCGACGTCGTCCGGGTCGACGGCGAGCCGGTAGCCGGCGGCGTGGAACTCCACGCTGTCAGCCGCGTCCATGAGCCCGCGGCGCAGCCGGGAGACCTGGGACTGCAGGGCGTTGGCGGCACCGGCGGGCGGGTCGTCGCCGTACAGCCCGTCGATCAGTCGTTCGGTGGCGACCAGCCGCCCGGCGTTCAGCAGCAGGAGGGCGAGGAGCGACCGTACGCGTGGTCCGCCGACCGGTACGGCGCCGCCGTCGGCGGACCGTACCTCCGTCGCGCCAAGAATGCCGAACCACATGGCGCTGATTGTCGCGCATGCCGGAAATCCTGGGCCACTCTATTGATTAAAATCAATGTTGACCGTAGTTGACCGTCCTTGCGACGATCGAGGGCATGAGCACAGCCAAGGACGACTTCGGGCTCGCCGGCATGTTCGCGGCCTCACCGCCTCTCTTCCCCACTTCGCCGCTGTACGGGCGGCTCGTCCAGGTGGTCGCGGGCGATGACCGCCTGCTCGCCATCGCGGAACAGGCCCGAGCCGGCCAGCTACCCCCGAACCTGCTGCTCGCCTCGGTGCACTACCTGCTGCTGCGGGACGGGGGACACGAGCTGGCGGCCTGGTACCGCTCGCTCGGCGGCACGGCGACCGGTGACCCGGGACCGGCGTTCACCGACTTCTGCCTGGGCCGGCGGGCCGAGATCGTCGACCTGATGCGCCACCGCCTCGTGCAGACGAACGTCGTGAAACGCTCCGCCGTACTGCGCGTCGGCATGGCGGCGGTGGCGTCGATGACAAGCGAGCCGGTGATGCTGATCGAGGTCGGCTGCAGCGCGGGCCTGCAGCTGCGGTTCGACGAGTACCGGTACGAGCTGGCGGGGCGTACGTGGGGGAACCCGTCCTCACCCGTGGTCGTGTCGGCCGAGTGGCGGGAGGGGCCCGCGCCGACCGGCCTGGATCGGATTCCGGTGATCGCGGACCGGGTGGGCGTGGACCTCAACCCGATCGACGCCACCGACCCCGACGAACGGCTGTGGCTTCGCGGGTTGATCTGGCCGGAGAACACCGCGCAGGCGGCGCTCCAGGACGCGGCCCTGCGGGTCGTGGCGGCCGATCCGCCGCGTACCGTCGCCGGAGACATGGCCGCCGTGCTTCCGGAGGTGGTGGCCGGGGTGCCGCGCGGCATGCCGGTGGTGGTCTTTCACTCGGCGACGCGGCTGCACGTGCCGTACGAGCGCCGGGAGGGGTTCGACGCGGCGATCGCGGAGATCGCCCGGGACCACGAGCTGTTCCATCTGTCCTACGAGGGCGACACCGACAAGCTGGGGTTCACCCTCGAGCTGCGTCACAGCGACCGTGGGGCCCGCGCGCTGGCGTTCGGGGACGGGCACGCCGAGTGGCTTTCGGCGCCCGCCGGGGACTCAGATGATGGAGAAGGACGCCCAGACGGCCTTTCCGCCCTGCAGTAGCGGGGTCCAGCCCCAGGCGCGGCTCATCGCCTCGATGATGTGCAGGCCGCGGCCGGTCTCGGTGATCCAGTCGGGCTCTCTCATCGTCGGAGCCGCGTCGGCCGGATCGGTGACCATGCACACGAGCTGGCGTTCGTAGCGTACGAGGACCAGCCGCAGCGGATAGCCGACGCCCGGGCGGAGTCCATAACGGATGGCATTCGTCACGAGTTCGGAGACGACCACCGCGGCGTCGTCATAGAACTCACCCAGACTCCACCGGACAAGTGTGGCTTTAGTCACATTTCGGGCAATTCCTGGCGATTCAACCTCGGGGGGAAGGTTCCTGGATGCGACCAAGGGCCGATCCCCGTTCGACCGGGGGTTATCGGCGAAAGGGCGGAGCCAGTCATCCCACCCCTGGTCATTGAGGGGGATACCGGTGGTCTCGCTCGGCGGCGGGAAGTTCATTGCGAACCCTGGGGGAGTCGTCATCGTCGCAAGGCGCGTGGTGCGTCGTTCCGCTATCTTGCTCCTCAAGTCGTGCATATGCAAGCACACTTGCACGCACGAATGCACGTGCAAGTGCACGAGCGTGGCGCTGTCCCGGGGGGAGCGGCTCGACCGGTTACCGGCCGGGCAGTCCTCGAACGACGGCTTGGAGGGCGAGATGTATCAGGCCTACAACGGAATATCGGCCACCTACCTGCAGGAGGCCAGTTGGCTCAAGAGCCGTGTCAGCAACCCGAGTGGCAACTGCGTGGAGTTGGCGGAGCTGCCGTGCGGTGAGATCGCGATACGTAACTCGCGGTTCCCGGACGGTCCCGCCCTGCTCTACACACGAGCCGAGATCGACGCCTTCATCAAGGGCGCCAAGGACGGCGACTTCGATCACATGCTTGCTTGAGGCAAGCGCTTTGCATCTGAGGGCTCCAGTGGGACACTGGGCCGATTCCAGTGTCCTTAGGGGAGCACATGATCGGGTCCCAGCCTGGCGGGGAGGCGGCCACCACCGACATCTTCGGTGACCACCGTGGTGGCCCGACGGTGTTGCGCATCGTGCTGGGCTCTCAGCTGCGCCGGTTGCGGGAGCGGAGCCAGATCACGTGCGAGGAGGCCGGCGCCGCCATTCGTGCTTCCCACTCCAAGATCAGCCGCATGGAGCTGGGCCGCGTACGGTGCCGCCGGCGCGACGTCGCCGACCTGCTGACCCTCTACGGCGTCACCGACGACGACGAGCAGAAGGGCATGCTGACGCTCGCCGACCGGGCGAACGAACCCGGCTGGTGGCACAGCTACTCCGACATCCTGCCCAACTGGTTCGAGATCTACATCGGCCTCGAGGAGGCCGCCTCCCGCATCCGGACGTATGAGGTCCAGTTCGTACCCGGGCTCCTGCAGACGGAGGACTACGCCCGCGCCGTCACCCTGCTCGGCCACCCGTCCGCCCCCGGACACGAGGTGGAGCGGCGTGTGGGGCTGCGTATGCGCCGGCAGTCGCTGCTGGAGGCAGGCGACCCGCCGCACCTGTGGGCGGTGGTGGACGAGGCCGTGCTGCGGCGTCCACTGGGCGGCAAGCGGGTCATGCGCAGGCAGCTGGAGCACCTGCTCGAGGTGACCGAGCTGCCGAACGTCACGCTGCAGGTCGTGCCGTTCGCGCGGGGCGGCCACGCGGCGGCCGGGGGACCGTTCAGCATCCTGAGGTTCGCCGACCGCGACCTGCCCGACGTGGTCTACCTCGAGCAGCTGACCAGCGCGCTGTACCTCGACAAGCGCGAGGACGTCGACCACTACCACATGGTGATGGAGCGGCTCTGTATCGATGCCGAGCCGGCCTCGGAGATCCAGGACACGCTTACCCGCATCCTCGGCGATTCCTAGAGCCTGTCTCGAAGTCCCGCGGCCGTGGTCCGTGCACCTAGGCCTTGCGGGCCACTCCGCCGACCACCCATACCTTTTCGGCGCTCCGCGCGCTCAATGGGTTGTCCGGGTGCCACTGGCGTACGTAGACCAGGCCGGGCTCGATGAGGTCCCAGCCGTCGAAGAAGCGCCGTACGTCCTCGATATTGCGCGCCGCCTTGGCGTCGGGCCGTTCGAAGATCCCCCGGTAGATGTCCTCGATGGGGTCGACGGCGTCCGGCCTGGTGTCGAAGACCACGTGGGAGATCGCGAGGTAGCTGCCGGGCGGCATCGCGTCCCGCATCCACGCGACGCACTTGAACGGGTCCTCGGAGTGCGGGATGAAGTGCAGCGCGCCGAAGATGAGCACCGCCACCGGCTCGTCGAGGTCGACGATGCGGCGGACCTGGGGGTGGGTGACGAGGTCTTCGGGGTGGAGGATGTCGCCTTCGACGACGACGGTGCGCTCGTTGTTGGCGAGGATCGCCCGGCCGTGGGAGATGACGACCGGGTCCTTGTCGACGTAGACCACACGGGCGTCGGGAGCGACCTTCTGCGCCACCTCGTGGGTGTTGCGGCGGCTCGGTAGCCCGGATCCGATGTCGATGAACTGCCGGATTCCATGTTCGGCCAGGTAGCGTACGGCCCGGCCGAGGAAGCGGCGGTTCTCCGTAGCGATGTCCTGGATCTCCGGGGCGATCGCGAGCAGCTGCTCGGCCGCCTCCCGGTCGACGGCGAAATTGTCCTTGCCGCCCAGGAAGTAGTCGTTCATGCGGGCGATGTTGGGTCTGGTCGTGTTGAAATCCCCGAGGGCCCGCCGCGCCGCGCCGGTCACGTCCCCACCCTTTCTGTTGTTTTGATCTGATCTTAGACCCTGGCCAGGTGCCAGCGCTCTGTTGGTTCCCCGCTGATGTGTGATGAACCAATTGAGTTTTAGCCATATATGCATACATGTGATCTGGGAAATAGTCGGATACGACCATTACCGTCGCGGTCGGGCCGGCGCCTCGGGGGGCGGTGCCAGGGGGTGACGCATCATGCCTGGTCGGCTCATGCCTGGGTCGGCTCGGCTCCCGTCCCGTGGGCTCGCGGCGGCGGGCGCGCGCAGAGAGTGGACGGGGGCGGTGCCGGTCCGAGCGCACGGCCCACGTCCCAGCCTGGGCATCCTGGACCGTCAAGTCCCCATGAGCCGGTGAACAGCCCCGTACTGGGCGTGGACATGCGGCCGGTGCCGGTCCGTACGGTCCAGGAGGGTCATGGCCGGTCCCATGCCGGGTCGGCTCCTGGTCGGCGCGGGTCCGCCGATCTGCGGTCCGCGCGGGTTACGGGTCCGTCGGCGTACGGACCGCGCGGGTTACGGCCGGTTCTGTCAGTTGTCCGGCGCGGCGGCGGGCGTCCTTGGCGGCGCGTGCGGCGCGGTCGTGCTCCCGGCCCGCGACCTCGGCCTTGCGGTTCAGGTCCGCCCGCCGCGCCTCGGCCTCCCGTAGGCGGTCGCGTAGGTGGTCGAGGTCCTCGTCGGCCGTGGCGAGCTGCTGTCGCGCCTCATCGAGCGCGGTCTTCCACTCGGCGAGGGAACGCTCGGCCTCCTCGGCCTTGCGTTCGGCGGCCTTCGCCTCCTTCTCGCGCGCCTTCTCTCGCTCCTTCCGTTCCCGCTCCTCGCGCTCCTTCTTGCCGGTCCCCTTCTCCTTCTCTTTACGGCGTACCGGAGTGGCGGCCCGTGCCGGTGCCGGCGCGCCCCCGAACGGCCCGAACCCGGCGTGCCGCAACGGGTGGTCGAGCCGCCCCGCGCGTACGGCGTCGGCGGCCGAGGGGTCGGCGATGGCGGCTCGCAACGTCTCCTCGACCTCGTCGGCGAACGCGTCGCTCAGCGGCCGGCCCGCCTCGTCGGCCAGCTCGCGCGCGCGGCGTACGAGGTCCTCGACGAGGGACGCGCGCTCGCGATCGAGGGGGGCGAGGTCGCCGCCGTCGGACCATGCCGCGCGCATGCGCTCGCCCAGGTCCAGGAGCGGGCCGACGGCGTCGTCGCGTACGAGCCGGTTCACCGCCCACGCGGGCACGGTCGGCCGGCGTAGCGCGGTGAGCCGCCGGGCCTGCTCGCGGGGGAGCTCGCCGGCCAGGCGTTTCCGCGTGGCCGTGAACTCCGCGGGCAGGACGCCGTACAGCTCGTCGGCGGCGGCGGAGAATTCCACACCGTCATGATTACCCGCGAGCGACGTGGCGTGAAGCGCCGTTTCCGTCGCGTGCCGATGCCGGTCAGCCGGAGCCGCCGAACCGCTGGGCCGAGGCGTTCTCCTGTGCCATCCGCCGCAGCGCGAGCAGCACCTTCTCGTACAGCACGTTGGTCGCCACGGCCGTCTGCACGGCCCTGCCGCGTTCGCCTTCGAGGGGGACCGCCCCGATCTCGTGCTCGGCGATGATCGTCGCGGCCTCGATGTAGGGGCGCAGCTCGGTCCAGACGATGGGCAGGCCGAGCCGGCGCAGCGCGAGGAACGCCTGCGCGAGCAGGTCACGGGTCGGCGCGTCCGGCGTCACCCGCCAGCCGAGCTCCGCGACGATCGCATCCACGTCCTGGCGCGCGGCCCGCCACTCCGGTTCGCCCGGCTGCGGGTCTGCCGAGGGACTCAGCGCGTACGCGGCGGTGCCGAGCAGGTCGTGCAGGCCGATGTCCTCGTCGTCGACGGCACTGACGATGCGCTTGACCGAGGCGATCGGGAGCTCGCCGACCTCGCGCAGGGCACGGATCAGCCGCAGCCGCTCCAGGTGGGTGTCGTCGTACTCCGCCCTGGTCGCGGCGGTCGCGGCACCCTTCGGCAGCAGCCCTTCGCGGATGTAGTACTTGATCGTCTGCACGGGCAGACCGCTGCGATCGCTGAGCTCGGAGACCTTCATTCACATTCCCCCTTGACTTGGATACTACCGCTATCCAATAGTTGGAGAGTGGCACTATCTAATAGGGGGCGAGTCATGGAGTACACCCTTCTCGGCGAGGACGGCGAACAGCGGCTGAACCTGGACGCCGAGCTGCGCGCGCCGTTGACCGAGCCGGTGCTCGGCTGGGTACGCAAGCCGTACGGCTGGTGCCGCGGCGATGCATGCATCCCGGCGGCGCGCGTCCGCGACGCCGAGACCGAGTGGGCCATCGACGTCATCGCCTTCGCCGAGCTGACCGGCAGGCTCGCCGCCGTCGACCGCGAGGAGCGTGTGATCGCCTTCGCCGACGCCGAGCCGTCTCTCACCACGGGCCGGGCGCCGGACTTCACGCTCGGCGGCCGGTCCCTGAGCGACTTCCGCGGACGCAAGGTGGCCCTGGTGTTCTGGGCGTCATGGTGCGGCTGCCGGTACGACCTGCCGGCCTGGGAGGAACGCCACCAGGCGCTGGAGCCCCACGGCCTCACCGTGGTGAGCATCGCCTGTGACCGTGACCCGGAGCAGGCGAAGCCCTGGCAGAGCGACCTCACCCACCCCGCCTTGGCCGACGCCGACGGGATCGTGGCCGAGCGCTACAACGTGGTCAACGTGCCGACCGTCGTCTGGATCGACGAGGAGGGCCGGATCGCACGGCCGCAGGACACACAGACGGCGACGGACCTGTTCCGTTCGATGAACGGCATCGACTCCGAGGCGTCGCTCGCGGCACTGCGCCGCTGGGTCGTCGACGGGGACCGCGGTCTCACCGACGCACAGATCGGTGCGAACCTCCGCGTCCCCACCCGAGACGAACAGCACGCACGCGCGCACGCCCGGCTCGCGGTCTGGCTCGCCCGCCGGGACCGCACGGAGGCGGCCGCCCGCCACGTCGAACAAGCCGCCGAACTGGCACCGCACGACGTCACCATCCGCCGCGGCCTGATGCCCTTGACGGGCCTCGACCCGTTCGGCGACGCGTACTTCGCGCTACGGGAGGAGCTGGAGGCCCGGAAGATCCCCATCTACCGCCCGTTGAACGCCTGACGCGAACGCGCCTGGGTCGGGTCGCGTGGTGAGGTCTGGGGACAGGTTGGTGTTCGGGCGGGTTGGTGTTCGGGCGGGTTGGTGTTCGGGCGGGTTGGTGTTCGGGCGGGTTGGTGTTCGCCCGGGTTCGCGTTCGTCCAGGTCCCCGCCCGTCCAGGTCCCCGCCCGTCCAGGTCCCCGCCCGTCCAGGTCCCCGCCCGTCCAGGTCCCCGCCCGTCCAGGTCCCCGCCCGTCCAGGTCCCCGCCCGCCCAGGGGGCCGACCCCACTTTTATTGTCCAGCGCGGGCCGGCCACGTGGAAGACGTGTGCGTGCCCTGTGGATAAAGCGAGGGTCCGGTGTGGTGTGGCCTGTACCCGCAGGTCAGGGGCTCAGGGGCGGCGCATGGATTCGGAGATCTTCTCGGCGGCGGCCAGGATCGGTGGGGCGTGCATGCGGCCCGGGGAGCGGCTCAGGCGTTCGATGGGGCCGGAGACCGAGATCGCGGCGATCACCCGCGCGCCCGTGCCGCGGATCGGGGCCGACACCGACGCGACGCCCTGCTCGCGTTCGGCGACGCTCTGGGCCCAGCCGCGGCGGCGTACGGAGGCGAGGGTGGTCGCGGTGAACTTCGCGCCGCGCAGCCCGCGGTGCAGGCGGTCCGGTTCCTCCCACGCCAGCAGGATCTGGGCCGCCGACCCGGCCGTCATCGGCAGCGCGCTGCCCACCGGGACGGTGTCGCGCAAGCCGCTCGCGCGTTCGGCCGCGGCCACGCAGACACGTGAGTCGCCCTGGCGGCGGTACAGCTGGGCGCTCTCGCCGGTCAGGTCGCGCAGCTGGGTCAGGATCGGCTGGGCGACGGCCAGCAGCCGGTCCTCACCGGCCGCTGCGGCCAGCTCGGACAGCCGCGGGCCGAGGATGAACCGGCCCTGAGTGTCGCGGTGGACCAGGCGGTGGTGCTCCAGCGCGACGGCGAGCCGGTGGGCGGTCGGCCTGGCCAGGCCGGTCGTCTGCACGAGCTGGGCCAGGGACGCGGGCCCGGCCTCCAGGGCGTTTAGGACGAGGACCGCTTTGTCAAGTACGCCGACTCCGCTAGAGTTGTCCATACCTCGATACTGGCGTCTCGTAATCTGAGATGCAAGTCGTGAGGGACGAAGCCTGGGACCAAGAAGAGGTGAAGTGATGGGCCGGACACTGGCGGACAAGGTTTACGACGCGCACGTCGTGCGGAGTGCCGAGGGCGAGCCGGACGTGCTCTATATCGATCTTCATCTCATTCACGAGGTGACCAGCCCGCAGGCGTTCGACGGCCTGCGCATGGCGGACCGTGCGGTCCGGCGCCCCGACCTCACGATCGCCACAGAAGACCACAACGTACCCACGACCGACATCCTGGCGCCGATCGCCGACCCTGTGTCGCGTACCCAGGTCGAGACCCTGCGCAAGAACTGCGCGGAGTTCGGCGTACGCCTGTACCCGATGGGAGACGCGGGTCAGGGCATCGTGCACGTCATCGGCCCGCAGCTCGGCCTGACCCAGCCGGGCATGACCGTGGTCTGCGGCGACTCGCACACCTCGACCCACGGCGCGTTCGGCGCCCTGGCCTTCGGCATCGGCACGAGCGAGGTCGAACACGTCCTCGCCACCCAGACGCTGCCGCAGAAACGGCCCAAGATGATGGCGGTCACCGTCGACGGCGACCTGCCGTACGGCGTCACGGCCAAGGACCTGATCCTGGCGATCATCACCAAGATCGGCACCGGCGGCGGCCAGGGCCACATCATCGAGTATCGCGGCGAGGCGATCCGGTCGCTGTCGATGGAGGGCCGCATGACGGTCTGCAACATGTCCATCGAGGCCGGCGCGCGTGCCGGCATGATCGCGCCGGACGAGACGACCTTCGCCTACCTGGAGGGCCGCCCGAACGCGCCCACCGGGGACGACTGGGAGGCGGCCAAGGAGTACTGGCGGTCGCTGCGCACCGACGACGACGCGGCCTTCGACCGCGAGGTCGTCATCGACGCCTCCGAGCTGACCCCGTTCGTCACGTGGGGCACCAACCCGGGCCAGGGCGCGCCGCTCGCCGCGACCGTGCCCGACCCGGCCGACTACGACGACCCGACCCGGCGCAGCGCCGCCGAGCGTGCCCTGGAGTACATGGGGCTCACCGCCGGTACGCCGCTGCGCGACGTGTCCGTGGACACCGTGTTCGTCGGGTCCTGCACCAACGGCCGCATCGAGGACCTGCGGGCCGCCGCGGACATCATCAAGGGCCGCAAGGTCGCCGACGGCGTCCGCATGCTGGTCGTGCCCGGCTCGATGAAGGTCAAGGCGCAGGCCGAGGAGGAGGGCCTGAACGCCGTCTTCACCGCCGCCGGCGCCGAGTGGCGCGAGGCCGGGTGCTCGATGTGCCTGGGCATGAACCCCGACCAGCTCAAGCCGGGGGAGCGCAGCGCCTCGACCTCCAACCGCAACTTCGAGGGCCGGCAGGGCAAGGGCGGCCGTACCCACCTGGTCTCACCCGCCGTCGCCGCCGCCACCGCCGTCACCGGCCGCCTGGCCGCTCCGGCCGACCTGTAACGAGGAGCCATGGAAGCCTTCACCACCCACACCGGGCGCGCCGTGCCGCTGCGGCGCAGCAACGTCGACACCGACCAGATCATCCCGGCGGTCTGGCTCAAGCAGGTCAGCCGCACCGGTTTCGAGAAGGGCCTGTTCGGCGCCTGGCGGGAGAACCCGGACTTCGTACTGAACCGGCCGGAGTACGACGGGGCCTCGATCCTGGTCGCCGGCCCGGACTTCGGCACCGGATCCTCGCGCGAGCACGCCGTCTGGGCGCTGCAGCAGTACGGCTTCCGCGCCGTCGTCTCGGCCCGTTTCGGCGACATCTTCCGCAACAACGCCACCAAGATGGGCCTGCTGCCGATCGAGCTGTCCGAGGCGGACGTCGAGCGCCTGCAGGACAAGATCGAGGCGAACCCCGCCACGGAGTTCACCGTCGACCTGGCCGCCCAGGAGCTGCGCTGTGACGACGGGGGCGTGCTGTCCTTCGCGATCGACGACTACACCCGCTGGCGCCTCCTGGAGGGGCTCGACGACATCGGCCTCACCCTCCGTCACGCCGACGACATCACCGCGTACGAGCAGAACCGCAGGCCCTGGATGCCGGTGACCGCCTGAGAGACCGCGGGAGACCGGCGTCCGTACGACGGGGACGCCGACGATGCTGCGCGCCCAGCATGTGGCGGGGCCGGCCCGGGCTGGCGCCGGCGGGACACCCCGCCGGCGTGCCGGGCGCTCGGTGCCGCGCGGCGCGCCGAGAAAGTCAGGTGTGATTATGAACGCACCGGACCGGCCCTCTTGGAACGATCCGGAGCTCGACGCCCTGGCCGACGGTCTGCGGCTCGCGCATGCCCGTGTGACGGCCCTTCCACCGCAGGTCAGACCCCAGATGACCAGGCATTTGCTGGTCATCACCGACCTCGCGAAGCGGGATGCCTCGCTCGCCCTGAGACGCCTCGAATCGTTCCTGAGTGATCTCGAAGAGCGATGAAAACGTACCCCGAACGGCAGTTCCACCTGCGACACAGCCGAAAACCTCGGCCATGGGTGATTGTGTAGATGCCGCAAGTCCCCTAGTTTCAAGCGAGCAAGGGGGAAGAGGAGTAACCCATGAACAAGCGTGAGCTCGTCGACGCAGTCGCCGAACGAGTGGGCAGTAAGAAGGTCGCGGGAGAGGCCGTCGACGCGATTCTGGACACCATCCAGAGCACCGTCGCCAAGGGGGAGAAGGTCGCCATCACTGGCTTCGGATCCTTCGAAAAGGCTGATCGGCCGGCCCGAGAGGCCCGCAACCCGGCGACTGGCGCCACTATCAAGGTCCCAGCGACATCGGTGCCGAAGTTCAAGGCAGGCGCCGATTTCAAGGGGCACGTGGCCGGTCCCAAGAAAAAGTAACCAACCAGAGAACAACCACATCGGCTACGGCGCCCGGCGGGACATCTCGTCTCTCGGGCGCCGTCGTCGTACCCGGGCCCGGCTCACTCAGGGCAGCGGGAACGTGGACAGCGTGATGGCGGTGATCCAGCCGTCCTCGACGGCGATGTTGACCCGCTGACCCAGGCGCAGCAGCCTCAGGCCGCCCGCGTCGAACGCCAGCGCCCCGAAGGGCATCTCGCTCCCGTCGTCGAGCAGCACACTCCCGCTGCGGGTCTCGCGGTCGTAATCCTTCACCGTCGCCTGCATACGGCAGAGCTTAGAGGGTGCTCCACCCGGCGTTATCCACAGAATCCCGCTCTACTTCCGTACCCCGCTGATCCGACTGGACAATGAGAATGGGATGGCACCCCAGGGCGGGTGGGGTCCGAGCGGGTGGGGTCCGAGCGGGTGGGGTCCGAGCGGGTGGGGTCCGAGCGGGTGGGGTCCGAGCGGGTGGGGTCCGAGCGGGTGGGGTCCGAGCGGGTGGGGTCCGAGCGGGTGGGGTCCGAGCCGGTGGGGTCCGAGCCGGTGGGGTCCGAGCCGGTGGGCTTCGAGCGGGCGGGCTTCGGGCGAGGAGGATTTCGAGACAGGCCTTAGCGGCGTACGACGGGCAGCAGCGGCGCCACCGAGGCCGTGTGCGGACCCACGCCGAGTTCGAGCGCGGCTTGCAGGTCCTCGATGGTGTCGACGTCGCGCCGCACGCTCGGTACGCCTTCGAGTGCCAGCTCGCGGGCGCCGCCCTCGCGGTGGCGGGCGCGGGAGTCCACGCCGAACGCCGGGGTGAAGTTCGCGTCCGGGCGCGCCGTGTAGAGCGTCGTGCCGATGCCGGCCGCGTCCGCCACGAAGGCGTTCGGTGCGGCGGAGGCGGCGTCCAGCACCCGGTCCAGCTCTGCGGGCCGCAGCGAGGGCAGGTCGGCGCTCAGCGCGCCCACCGCGCTCGCCGGGGCGAGCCGCCGGGCCTCGGCGGCGCCGTGGACGAGGGCGGGGTTCAGGCCGCTGTCGGGCGCGTCCGGCACGATGACGGCACCGAGCGCCGCGAGCTCCGGCGCGGCGACCGGATCGTCGGTGACGACCACGACCCCCTGGACCCGCGAGGATCGCAGCACGGCCGATACCGTGTCGGTCGCGATCGCGAGCGCGAGGCGTTCGCGGTGGGGTCCGGCCGCCCCGGACAGACGTGACTTGGCCCGTGCCAGGAGCTTGACCGGCACGACGAGGGTCCAGGTGAGGGGGTGTGCGTGAGGCATCGTGGGTCGACACTATGCGGAACCAACCGCGAGACTTGACCGGACCCCGCAGTTCGCGGGGACGAACCTAGGAGATGGGCAGTGGAGCATTCGCCGCTATGGCGCACGATCGTGGTGGGGATCCTGCGGCCGTTGCTGTTCAACCTGCTGAAGCGCGACTGGAAGGGCCAGGAGAACGTCCCGCGTGACGGCGGCGTGATCATCGCGCCCAATCACCTGTCGGAGTCCGACCCGCTGGTCCTCGCCCATTTCATCAACCGGGCCGGCCGGTTCCCGGTCTACCTCGCCAAGGCCTCGGTCTTCAAGAGCAAGGTCGTCGGCCACATCCTCCGCCGTACCGGGCAGATCCCGGTCTACCGCGACCGTACGGACGCCGGCCTGGCGCTACGGGACGCCGAGAAGGGCGTGCGCGGCGGGGAGTGCCTGATCTTCTACCCCGAGGGGACCTGCACCCGCGACCCCGACCTGTGGCCGATGACCGGCAAGACCGGCGCGGCCAGAGTCGCCCTCGCCACCGGCGTCCCCGTGGTCCCCGTCGCGCACTGGGGAGCGCACGAGCTGTGGCGGTACGGTACGAAGAAGATCCGGCCGTTCCCCCGCAAGACGATGCACGTCATCGCGGGTCCCCCGGTCGACCTGTCGAAGTACGAGGGCAAGCCGCTCGACGCCGAGACGCTCACGGCCGCCACCGCGGACATCATGCGGGCCATCGCCGACCTGCTCGGCGAGCTGCGCGGCGAAAAGCCGCCGGAGAAGCTCTATGACCACCACGAGGCGTCCCGCGCGGCACGCGGGGGCAAGGACGGCAACGACAAGGGCGGCAACGACAAGGACGGCAACGACAAGGACAAGGAGGCCAAGGCCTCTTGAAGATCGCCGTACTCGGGGCAGGGTCATGGGGCACCGTGTTCGCCAAGGTGCTCGCCGACGCCGGTGGCGACGTCACGATGTGGGGCCGCCGCACGGACGTCGTCGACGCGATCAATGAGACCCGGCGCAACCCCGACTATCTCCCGGACTGCCCGCTGCCCGAGCGCCTGCGCGCCACGACGGACGTCGTCGAGGCGCTCGACGGCGCTTCCTACGTCGTCCTGGCCGTACCGGCCCAGACGCTGCGCGCCAACCTGTCGGAGTGGCGGCCGCTGATCAGCGACGACGCGGTGCTGGTGAGCCTGATGAAGGGCATCGAGCTCGGCACGTGCAAGCGGATGAGCGAGGTGATCCGCGAGGTGGCGGAGGTGCCGGACGAGCGGGTCGCGGTGGTCAGCGGGCCCAACCTCGCCCGGGAGATCGCCCTGGAGCAGCCGTCGGCCGCCGTCGTCGCCTGCACCGACGAGCCGACCGCCCAGAAGCTCCAGCTCGCCTGCATGACCCCCTACTTCCGCGCGTACACCAACCGCGACGTGGTCGGCTGCGAGCTGGGCGGGGCGGTCAAGAACGTCATCGCCCTCGCCGTCGGCATCGCGGTCGGCATGGGCATGGGCGACAACGCGAGCGCCCTCGTGATGACCCGCGGGCTCGCGGAGATCGCCCGGCTCGGCGGGGTGCTCGGCGCCGACCAGCACACGTTCGCCGGGCTCGCGGGCATGGGCGACCTCGTCGCCACGTGCAGCTCGCCACTGTCACGCAACCGGACGTTCGGGGAGAACCTCGGCCGTGGCATGAGCCTGGAGGAGGTCATCGCCGCGACCAAACAGACCGCCGAGGGCGTCAAGTCCTGCGACGCCGTGCTCGAACTCGCGCGGACGCACCACGTGGAGATGCCGATCACCGAGGGCATCGTGGCCGTCATGCACGGCGGCCTGAGCCCGGTGGAGGCCGGCCGGCTGCTGATGTCACGAACCCCCAAGCCGGAACGCTACGGAGTCTGAGGCCCGATCACATGGATGAGATGCCCGACACACCCCCTCCTGGGGAGAACACCCGCGCGGTGCACCTGCCGCCGCTCCCCGTTCCGAGCCAGACCCCGCTCGGCACCCCCGTGTGGCGCAGCGCCACGTTCGCCTTCGAGACCTCCCAGGAGTACGCCGACGTGCTCGGGGACCGGGCGCCCGGCTACACCTACAGTCGCGTGGACAACCCGACCTCCGACGCGTTCGCCGAGGCGGTGGCCGCCCTGGAGGGCGTCCGTGCCGGCGGCGGCGTGGCCGGTCAGGCGTTCGCCTCCGGCATGGCCGCCATCACCGCGGCCCTCTTGGCGTTCACGCACGCCGGCGCGCACGTCGTGGCGCCGGCCGCGGCGTACGGCGGCACCTACGGTCTCCTCACCGAGCTGATGTCGAGGTTCGGTGTACGCACCGACTTCGTCGACATGACCGACCTGGCGAAGGTACGCGCGGCGATCCGGCCCGAGACGCGGATCGTGTGGGCCGAGACCCTGGCGAACCCCACCATGGCCGTCGCCGACCTGCCCGCGCTGGCCGAGGCCGCGCACGAGGCCGGCGCGCTGCTGGTGGTCGACTCGACGTTCGCGACGCCGGTGGTGTGCCGTCCGCTGGAGCACGGCGCGGATCTGGTCGTCCACTCGGCCACCAAGTACATCGGCGGGCACAGCGACTCCACCGGTGGTGTCGTCGTGGGGCGGACCGGGCTGATCGGGCCCGTACGCGCGGTACGGATCCACACGGGCGGCATGCTCGCGCCCGATGAGGCGTTCCTACTGCGCCGCGGCCTGCAGACGCTCCCGCTGCGGGTGCGCCGCCAGTGCGACACCGCCGCACTGCTCGCCGCCGCCGTGGCGCGGCATCCGGCCGTCGCCAGGGTGGACTATCCGGGCCTGCCGGGGCACCCGGGCCACGAGACGGCCCGCCGGCTCTTCGACTCCGGGCCGGAGGGTACGCGGTTCGGCGCGATCGTCACGATCACGCCACGCGGCGGACCCGCGGCCGGCATGGCCCTGGCGGACGGCCTTCGGCTCGCCACGGTGGCGACGTCCCTGGGGGGCACCCACACGCTGGCCGGCCACATCGCCTCCACCACGCATCGGCAGATGGACGCCGGGGTATTGGCCGCCGCGGGCATCGATCCGGGCGCCGTGCGCTTCTCTATCGGGCTCGAGGACGCCGACGACCTGATCGTCGATGTCAACAATGCCTTGACCGCGCTGGGGCGGACCGGGACCCAGGACGGGGCATTCATCTCGTAATCGGGCGGGACTTCCGGTGCCGTCGACCAGGCGAAATGCCATGTATGGTCGAGGCCTCGCGAGTCCTGACGCAGGCGAGAAGAGGTGGATGCATGGGCAAGATCCGTGTCGCCGTCGTTTTCGGTGGCCGCAGCTCGGAGCATGCGATCTCCTGCCTGACCGCGGGCAGCGTCATGGCGGCGATCGACGAGGACCGCTATGAGATCGTCCCGGTGGGCATCGCCCGTGACGGCAGGTGGGTCCTGGCCTCCGGGCAGCGGCTCGCGATCGAGGACGGCGACCTGCCCGAGGTGAGCGGCGAGGGCCTGCCTCTCGCCCTTCCCTTCGGCACGCCCGGCGGCGACCTCATCGTCGTGGAGCCCGGCGAGGTGCCGCGGGCGCTCGGCGACGTCGACGTGGTGCTGCCGCTGCTCCACGGCCCGTACGGCGAGGACGGCACGATCCAGGGTCTGCTCGAGCTGGCCGGGGTCCGCTACGTGGGCGCGGGGGTGTTCGCCAGCGCCGCCAGCATGGACAAGGGCTTCATGAAGGTCGTCTGGGAGGGTGCCGGGCTCCCGGTCGGGCCGCACGTCGTGGTCGGCGACCGCCACTGGCGGCGCGAGCGCAAGCGGGTCGTGGATGAGATCAAGGAGCTCGGCTGGCCGGTGTTCGTCAAGCCGGCGCGGGCCGGTTCCAGCATGGGCATCTCCCGGGTCGACGCCGAACCGGAGCTGGAGGCCGCGGTCGAGGCCGCGCGCGAACACGACCCCAAGGTGATCGTCGAGGCGGCGATCGAGGGCCGGGAGATCGAGTGCGGGGTCCTGGAGGGCCTCGACGACGACCCGGCGGAGGCCAGCCTGCCCGCCGAGGTGCGCGTCGGCTCCGGTCACGACTACTACGACTTCGACGCCAAGTACCTGGATGCCGACCTGCGCATCGACATCCCGCCGGACCTTCCGCCCGCCGTGATCGAGGAGGTCCGCAGGCTGTCGGTGCGGGCATTCGAGGCGCTGGGCTGTGAGGGCCTCGCCCGGGTCGACTTCTTCTACACCCCCGGCGGCGAGATCATCCTCAACGAGATCAACACGATGCCCGGCTGCACGCCCGCCTCGGCGTTCCCGAAGATGTGGGCCGCCACCGGCCTGGACTACCCGGCCCTGGTCGACCGCTGGATCCGTACGGCCCTGCGGCGCCCCACCGGCCTGCGCTGACGCCGTTCAGGAGAACGGCACCCAGGCGGTCCTGGCGAGGGTCGTGGCGTCGCCGGCCTGCAGTCCCGAGGGAGTGAGCGTCCACAGCGTGCCGCCGACGACCAGGGCGCGCTGGACGGCGCCCGCGGCCTTCGGCGGGTCCACCTCGCCCAGCCGCCGCACCCCCGCCGGGGTCACGGTCAGCGCCAGCGCGCCGTCCTTGCCCGGCCCGGCCATCGGGACGACGGTCAGCCCGCTCTGCGGCCAGTACAGGAACGCGTGGGGGTCGAACTCGGCCATCGACCAGGTCGACGGCACGGTGTACGCGCTCAGCCGCCGCGGAGCGGCCGGGTCGGACACGTCGAACAGCGACACCTGGGTGCCCAGCGGCCGTCCCTTCGCGTCGGTGTGCTGGCCGACGCCGATGAGCCGTCCGTCGCCGGCCGGATGCAGGTACGCCGAGTAGCCGCTGATCTTCAGCTCGCCGGTAGCACGCGGCTTGGCCGGGTCGCGTAGGTCGAGGGCGTAGAGCGGGTCGGTCTGCCGGAAGGTCACCACGTAGCCGGACGGCCCGGCGAAGCGTACGGCGTGGATGCGCTCGCCGCGGCCGAGACCGCCGAGCCGTCCCACCTGCTCCAGACGCCCGCCGTGGCGTGCCAGGACGTACACGGCGCTCTCGGTCGGCGGTGTCGTGCCGGGGGAGGCCCAGGGCACCTGCACCTGGCCGGTCGTGGTGGCGACACGGAGGTTCCCGGCGTACTCCGACAAGGAGTACTGGTTCAGCAGGTCACCGGGGACTGAACCGGACGCGGCGAACCTCGGCGGTCCGGAGCCGTTGAGATCGAACCGGTAGATGTCGGTTCTGTCCGCCGTGCCGGTCGCCGGGCGGTCCGTAACGTACAGGCCGGTGCCCGAGCCGTACACGGTCTGGCCGCCGGCCACGACGCTCACCGGTGAGACGTCGGCCATGTCGCCGGCCAGGTCGACGGACAGCACCGACACCAGAGACGTCCCCGTGTAGGACGCGGGGTGGCTGACCTGGTCGCACGGCACCGTGCGCGACTCGGTACGGCCGCCGCGCGTGACCTTGTAGTGCGGCAGCCAGGAGTCCAGCGGCGCGTGCTCGACGGCCCGGCGGTTCGCCGCGGTCGCGCCGGAGTCGGTGCCGCCACGGCGCGACGGGAACGTGATGGCGGGCGCCGAGCGGACGACCAGCCGGGCGACCGAGCCGACCTGCCGGGCGTCCACGTAGGAGCCGTCGGCCTGCAGGGAGCTCACGACGCGCGGGGCGCCCTTGAGGTCGACGAGGACCAGCCGAGGTCCCTGGCCGCGCGGGATCGGGGCGATGTCGGTGATACCGCCGATGGTGTCGCGCGCGAAGGTGATCGCCGGGCGCAGCACCACCAGCGCGCGGTCCCCGCCGAGCAGCAGCTCACCGGGTGACCAGGTGGTGCCGGCGCCCAGGTCGGCCGTGCCGGTCTCCTTGCGCGAGGCCGCGTCGATCACGTGCAGCCGCCCGCGCGAGGCGGTGACGATGCGGCGGCCGTCCGTCTTGACGAGGTCGGGCTCGTCGATGCCGGGTTCTTGGACGTTGGTGGCCGAATGCGTGGTGTCGGGGGCCTGCTGGGCCGCCTTCGCGTCCCCCGGGACGCGGCCGCTCGCCAGCGGGCGCATCATCGGGTCACCCGCCAGGCCGTACGGCCCGACGTGTGCCGCGGTGGCCTCGCGCAGGCCGCGGAGCAGCCCGCCGCAGTCGTCGTAGGCGACCAGCCGCAGGGACGGCGCTGGACGCACGGAGGTGGCGGCGCCGCCCGCGCCGCATCCGGCGATGATCAATCCGGCTGCCGCGACCGCGAGGACCGGCCGGGCGCCCGAGCCTGAGTCGGAGCCCATGGGCCTTGGACGCCGCGCGCCTCCCCGGGGTTCCGGTGAATTTCAATTGACGACGCGTTAAAAGCCGCGAAACCCGCGTGAAACAGCTTGACGTGCAGGATTGACCCAGCAGATCGACCGCGAGAGACAGCACAGAAGGGACCGGCAACTTGCTGTTCACGCCCGCCGCACCGCTCCGGACCGTGCAGTACGTTCCCGGTCACAACCGCTGGCACCCCGACATCCCCGCCGTCGCCGAAATGATCGCCGGCGGCTCGATCCGGCTGAACTGCGAGGGCGACGACGTCCTGTGCGGCCCGATCGGCATCGTCGGAGCCGAACCGGGCGACCTCGTCATGGTGGAGGTCCTGGGCATCGGCCGGATGGACGGGCGGTTCGCGGGCACGGGCCATCCGGGCATCCTCGGCTGCGCCCCGTCGCACGCCATGCTGCGCGACGCCGGCGGCGATCCCACCGGGGCGCTGCTCGGCCGCATCGCACCCGCCTCGGCGGACCACGCACGCGTGGCCGCGCGTGCCGAGCCGATCCGGGCGACCTGCCGTGCCCTGGCGCCGCGGGCACAGATCCTGCTGCCCGTGTACGTCCCCGGCGCCCGCATCTCGGCCGGTGATCTGCACTTCCCCGACGAGGGAGGATGCCGGACCCAGGATGGCTGGCTCGACCTGCGGATCCATCTGACCAAGCGCGGCATGGAGCGGTTCCGCGTCACCGAACCGCTGCTCATGCCGATCACGACCAGCTCTCTCGACGCGACAGTCGCAGGGCTGACCGTCGGAGTCGCCTAGTGGCACGAGCGTCGCGGGAACGCGGCGCGAACGAGGAGGTGAACGCCTAGCGAGAGCACCGAACCGTCAGGAGGCACCACGCCGGGGGGAGCGATTCGTCTCCCGCGCCCCCCGGCGTCTCTCCATGGGATGCTTGACCGGTGAATGATCCAGAGTTGGTGGAGTTCGCGACCAAGGTGTTCGGCTTCGCCCGCTCGGGTGCGACCGAGTCGCTGGTCGCGTACGTCGACGCCGGCGTGCCGGTCGACCTCACCAACGAGGCGGGAGACACTCTGCTCATGCTGGCCGCCTACCACGGCCACGCGGCGACGGTACGAGCGCTGGTCGAGCGCGGCGCCGACCCGGGACGGCTCAACGACCGCGGACAGACGCCCTTGGCGGGAGCGGTCTTCAAGAAGGAACCCGAGGTCGTACGCGCGCTGCTCGACGCGGGTGCCGACCCGCGGGAGGGCACCCCGTCGGCCGTCGACACGGCCCGGATGTTCGGCCATGAGGACTTTCTGACCTGGTTCGGCGCATGAGGCGCCGGACCGCGGCTCAGGCGGCGAGGGGTGCGTCCAGCCGCTGCGCCATCTCACGCATGCGCCGCAAGGCTGCCAGCTCCATCTGCCGTACGCGCTCGGCGGATACCCCGAGCCGCGTCGCGATCTCGCGGCGGCTGTGCTCGGTGCCGTCCTCCAGGCCGTAACGCGCCCGCAGGACCACGGCCTCGCGAGGCTCCAGCCGGTCGAGCATGCCGTCGATGATCTCGAGCTGGGCACCGGCCATGGCGGTGTCCTCGGGCGAGGGAGCGTCCACGTCGGCGAGCAGGTCGCCCAGTGAGGTCTCCTCGTCCTCGCCGACGACGGCGTCCAGGCTGGCCGGCGTACGGTCCCAGCGGTCCAGTTCGCCGATCCGCTCCACCGGCAGGTCGAGCTCGGCGGCGAGCTCCTCGTCGGCGGGCTCGGAGCCCGTGAGCAGGACCAGCTCGCGGCGTGCCTTGCGGAGCCGGTTGACGTCGGTGTGGACCGCCCCGGGGAGGCGTACCGATCGCGACGAGTTGGCCAGCGCGCGGCCGATCGCCTGCCGGATCCACCACGTGGCGTAGGTGGAGAACTTGAAACCCCGTCGCGGGTCGAAACCCTCGACCGCCCGGATCAGGCCGATCGTGCCCTCCTGGATCAGGTCGAGCAGGCTCATGCCGTCCGTGGGATAGCGCCGCGCGACCGAGACGACCAGGCGGAGGTTGGCCAGGATGAAACGGTCCTTGGCCGCGTCGCCCCGTGCCGCGACCTCCTCCAGCTCCTCGACGGTCGCGCCTTCCGGGCGTGTGCCGCTGTCGAGATGGTTGTGCGCGAGCAGTCCGGCCTCCATGGCCAGTGCCAGCTCGATCTCCTGTTCGGCGGCGAGCAGCGGTGTCGCGGCGATTTCGTCCAGGTAGGCGCCGAGCAGATCTCCGTCGGCGGCCCGTCCGGGCCGCCTGACACGCCTGCCACTATTCGTGGTCGCCACCATTGGGCCACCTCGCTCTCACGTCGGATCCCGTAAGGATCAACGCCGATCTCCCCTTTGCTGTTCCGCGATACCCCGAATGTCGGCTTCGCCAACACGGAGAAGAGCACCAGGCGGAATTCGTCCTGGTGCTCTTCGTCACGAACCGCCGCGGAGGGTGGACGCCACGGACATGGATCCCGTGGACGCCCTGACCGGTGTGCTCAGGCGTGGACGGCCTGGATCTCGAGCAGAATGTCCACGTTGTCGCCGAGCAGGGCCTTGTCGCCACCGAACGGGATGTTGAACTCGACGCCGTACTCCTTGCGGCTGATCGAGGCGGTGGCGCTGAATCCGGCGCGCGTCTTGCCCCAGGGGTCCTCGCTGGTGCCGTTGAACTCGACGGCGAGCGTGATCGGGTTCGTGACGCTCCTGACCGTGAGCGTGCCGTCGAGGAGGTAGTTGTCGCCGTCCTGGCGTACGCCCGAGGCCTCGAACTTGATCGCCGGGTGGTTCTCGAGGTCAAGGATCTCGGCGGACCGGATGTGGGCGTCACGGTCGGCGTTACGCGTGTCGATCGACGCGATCTGGATCTCGACGTTGGTACGGGAGTCCTCGACCTTCTCGGCGATCTCGATCGACCCGGTGAAGTCGGTGAAAGTACCCCGGACCTTGGTCATGAGGTGCCGGATTATGAAAGAGATCTCGGTGTGTGCCGGATCGAGGTTCCAGGTGCCGACCGGAAGTCCGAGTTCGCTGGCGAGCGCGGCCATGTCATCCTCCACTTATATTGAAGCCTCAACTATGTCCTGGAGCTTAGTTGAAAGTTAAACCAAATGCAAGCCCGGGGGAGTGCTCTCGCGCAGGGTCTCGATGAAGGCGTGGTTCGAGGGGCGCCGATCGGCGTGAGCCCGCCACGCGACGTGGACATGCCTGGTCAGAGCAGGTCTCACCGGCACGAAGCGTACGCCGTCGGGCACCGGATCGCGACCGGGCCGGGGAATGACCGCCACGCCGGTCCGGTGGCCACGAGGGCCGTCGGCCTGGCTGCCGGCCCGCTCACCCGTCATGCTGCCGATCCCCGGCACGAGCTCGATCGAGCACCTGGGGCGGCGCGCCCGGCTCGACGCCGTGGGCCGCTGGCGCCGGCCGTCACGGAGTTCCGAAGGGCACCGGGTCCGGGGCCGAGGACAGCAGGCGCCGCGTCGTCTCCAGCCCCCATGCGTCGAGGTCGGCGATGCGGTCAGAGGACGCGCGCAGGCCGCCGTAGCGTTCCACGACAGCGGCCCAGTCCTCGCGGCGTTCGACCTGCGGGCGTGCGATCAGGCAGTCCGGGTCGTTCACCCAGAACCGCCCGTGCTGCCAGGCGCGCGCGATCGTCGTCACCGTCGCGGCCCGCTGCGAGGCCCGGGAAAGGTCGCCGTCCTCCGGCTCGTAGACGGGGCTGACGTCGGGGGAGACCCGCATGGCGTCGACCAGGCCCACGCTCGGCAGGATCGGGGCGCCGCAGCCGACCAGGTACGCGTCGGGGCCCACCGCCTCGCGGATCACCGTGAGCCCGTGCCGGTAGGCGTCCAGGCCGCCCATCGCCCCGGCGTAGAGGAAGTCCAGCTTGAAATAGTCGAATCCCCAGGCGCGCAGGGCGGTGAACACCTCGCGCAGGTGATCCTCGGCGCGCACGACGTCCAGGGCGAACAGGGCCTGGCCCCAGTTGTGCCCGGCGTCGCCGCCCAGCCGGCCCGGGTGCGCGCGGGCGAGATCGCTGTTCGCGGCGGCGAGGAACGGCGCGACCCAGATGCCCGCCCGCCGGCCGGCGCTCCGGATCCGCCCGGCCAGCCTCGGCAGTCCGGCGAACGGGCCGGAGAAGGAGAGCCAGTCGCCGATGCCGGCCTGCCAGCCGTCGTCGATCTGGATCACGTCGACCGGCAGGTCCCGCTCCTCCACCGCGTCGAGGTTCTCCAGGATGTCGTCGGTGGTCACCGCGCCGAAGTAGTGGTACCAGGAGCACCAGACGGCCGGGGCGGCCCGGACGGCGCCGGCGCCCGTACGGCGGGCGTATCCGTCCGCCCACGTGCCGAGCGCGCGCTCGATCGTGCCGGGGTGCAGGGCCTGCTCGACGTCACCGTCCGCGTCGACGGTGAGTACGCCGTCCCCGTACGCCGCGCGGATCGAGGGCACCTCGGCGCGGCCGTCGCGCGCGGCGTAGACGTGGACCGGCTCACCCGTGCCCGGGTCGACCGCGAGCAGTCCCTCGCCCTGGAAGCCCTCCCGGGGAGCGGGCCGCCCGGGACGTCCGTACATCGCCGGAGTCAAGGGCCGGTGCGCGGTCGCCGTGACGCCGTACGTCGTGGTCGGGCTCCAGCTCTGCCAGCCGTGCTCGTAGACCTGGGCCCGTACGGGGTCGACCCGCAGTCGCATCACCGGTGCACGCCCTCCGGGAATGTGCCGAAGCCCTCACCATCGCCCGCCTGGAGGGCGCTGTAAAGGCCGCTATGTGGCCGCGCGCAGGCGGCGAGCGGCGTCCTCGGGGTAGATGTCGTTCACGAACGCGCCCATGGCGGCCTCCGAGCCGGCCAGGTACTTCAGCTTCTCCGCCGCCCTCCGGCTGCTGAACAGCTGAAGGTGCAGGTAGCCCAGGTCGCGGCCGGTCGAGACCGGGGCCTGATGCCAGGCCGAGATGTAGGGCATCGGCACGCCGAACAGCCGGTCGAGGCGTTGCAGCACGTCGACGTACAGCGTGGCGAACGCCTCCCGCTCCTCCATCGACAGCGCGGCCAGGTCCGGCAGCTTGCGGTGCGGGAAGAGGTGCACCTCGAACGGCCACCGGGCGGCCTCGGGCACGAACGCGGTCCACAGGTCGTTGGCCGCCACGACCCGTACCCCGGCGGCCCGCTCGGAGGCGAGGACGTCGGCGAACAGGTCACGGCCGGTCTCGTCGCGGTGGGCGCGGGCGACGCTCAGCATCCGCTCGGTGCGCGGCGTCACGAACGGATAGGCGTAGATCTGGCCGTGCGGGTGGGCGAGGGTGACGCCGATCTCGGCGCCGCGGTTCTCGAAGCAGAACACCTGCTGGACGCCGGGCAGCGTGGACAGCTCGGCGGTACGGTCCGCCCACGCCTCCATGACCGTGCCGACCTGCGCCAGGTCCAGGGTCGCGAACGACGCGTCGTGGTCGGGGGAGAAGCACACGACCTCGGCGCGGCCGACTCCCGGTGTCGCGCCGTGCAGGTCGTCCGGCACGCGCCCGGAATAGGACGGGAACCGGTTCTCGAAGACGACCACCTCGTAGTCGGAGGCGGGGATCTCGGTCGGCCGGCCGGGGGCGGACGGGTCGAGCGGGCACTGGTCGCTCGGCGGCAGGTACGTACGGTCCTGGCGGTGCGAGGCGATCGTGACCCACTCGCCGAGCAGCCGGTCGCGGCGCAGCTCCGAGGCCTGCGGGGGAGGCGGCAGTGTCCGTGTGTCCACCGCGGACCGGTCGGCGTCATCGTGCCGGTCGAAGTAGATCAGCTCTCTGCCGTCGGCGAGATGGGTGACGGTGCGTTTCATGGGTGCGCCTCGGCCGGGTCGACGGTGACGAGCTCGCCGACCTCCTCGATGAGTTGCTTGCGTGCGTCGTCGCTCAGGCCCGCGTCGGTGATGAGCACGTCGGCGTCGCCGAGGCGCGCGATCGTGCTGAGCCCGACCGTGCCCCACTTGGTGTGGTCGGCCAGCACCGCGAGGCGGCGGGCAGCGCCCACCATCGCGCGGTCCGTCTCGGCCTCCATGAGGTTCGGCGTGGTGAAGCCGGCCCGCGTGCTCATGCCGTGCACGCCGAGCAGCAGCAGGTCGACGTTGAGGGAGCGGATCGCGTTGACCGCGACCGGGCCGACGAGCGCGTCCGAGGGTGTGCGGATGCCGCCGGTGAGCACGATCGTCTGGTCGGCGCGGTTGGCCCGGTAGAAGACATCGGCGATCTGGATCGAGTTGGTGACAACGGTCAGCTCCGGGACGTCGGTCAGATGGTGGGCGAGCGCCCACGTGGTGGTGCCGGCGGAGACCGCGACGGCCGTACCCGGGCGTACGAGCCGGGCGGCGCGGCGGGCGATGGCGTCCTTCTCCTGCCGCTGACGGACCGACTTGGCGGCGAAGCCGGGCTCCTCGGTCGACCCGGCGCCCACCGTGGTGGCGCCGCCGTGCACCTTGGAGATCAGGCCGCGGTCGGCGAGTACCTCCAGGTCACGGCGGATCGTCATGTCTGAGACGCTGAACTCTCGAACAAGGTCGGCGACACGGACGCCTCCGTGCTGCTGGACGAGATCCAAAATTGCCTGCTGCCGTTGCTGGGCGAGCATCGTCCCCCCTCTCAGCGACCGCCACCGCGTGCAGCGTGCCCCCAGAAACGACATATGTCAACACGGCCCAACATGTTACCGAATCGAGTCTTGTTGGTTTGTGTTGAGACTGGTAGGAATAGCGCACATCGCCTGGTAACTCAGCGGAAACATCGGGGAAACGGGACCAGGTCCAGCCACCAAAGGCCAGAAAGAAGGCAGAGCATGGCCCGGATACGCAGGCCCGGCGCGGTCGTGGCGATAGGTCTCGCCGCCGCCCTCAGCCTTGCCGCCTGTTCGTCAGGCAAAGAGAGCTCCTCGGCGAGCTCCAGCAAGAAGGTCTCAGGGAAGATCTCGATCGCCTTCCTGCAGAAGCAGGGCGATCAGCAGTACTTCATCGACGAGGCGGACGGCGCCAAGGCCAAGGCCAAGCAGCTCGGCAACGTCGACGTCAAGATCGTCAACCTGGGCAACGACACCAACAAGGCGGTGTCGGAGACCCAGGCGGCCGTCGCGCAGAAGGTGAACGGCGTCCTCATCGTGCCGCCGGACCCGGCGGTCGGCCCGCAGATCGTGCAGACCGCGGCGGGCGGCAAGGTGACGCTGCTCAGCACGGACGACCAGATCTGCAAGACCGGCCCGGACCCGGCCAAGTGCCCCAAGGACCAGCTGGTCCAGCGGGTGGGCTTCTCCGGCAGCCAGATGGGCACCCAGGTCGGCCAGCGCGCCGGCGAGGAGTTCAAGAAGTCCGGCTGGAAGCCCGCGGACACCGCGATCATCTCGGCCTGGAAGCAGGACGTGACCGTCTGCACCGACCGCGTGGTCGCCGCGCAGGCCGCGTTCGAGCAGGCCGCAGGGGCCAAGGTCCAGGTGATCAAGGTCGGTACGGACAACACCCCGACCGACGCGCAGTCCAAGACCGGTGCCGTGATCTCGGGCCACCGGTCCGTCAAGCACTGGGTCGTGTGGGGCTGCAACGACGAGAACGTCTCCGGCGCGGTCACCGCGATCCAGAACGGCGGCTACAAGGCGGCCGACATCGACGGCGTCGGGCTCGGCGCCCAGCTGGCCTGCAAGGACTGGGGTTCGGGCAAGGCGACCGGCATGAGGGCCGCGCTGTTCATCAACGGCTACGACGTCGGTGGCCTGGCCGTACAGGAGATCGTGGACAACCTGCGGACCGGCAAGCCGATGCCGCAGGAGGCGTTCGCCCCGACCAAGATGGTGGACGCGTCCAACTGGAAGCAGGAAGGCGTCAAGTGCAGCTGACGTCCTGAGACCACGCCGACGATCCTGACCGGCGGGCGCCTCCGTCGCCCGCCGGTTCGGGTCACCCGGGGACCGGCACGGCGCGTCTGGCCGTGCCGATCCCCAGCAGTGCGCAGTCCCCCGAAAACAGGAGCAGCCCCATGCGCACCGTCCGTACCCTGACATCGGTACTCGCCGCGCTCGCGACGAGCGTCGCCGGTGCCGCGGTCCTCACGCTCGCATCGGCCCCGCCGGCCGCCGCTCTCGACAACGGCCTCGCCCTGACCCCGCAGATGGGGTTCAACAACTGGAACGCGACGCACTGCGGCGCGGACTTCAACGAGGCGATGGTCAAGGGAATCGCCGACCTCTTCGTCTCCTCGGGCCTGAAGGACGCCGGATACCAGTACGTCAACCTCGACGACTGCTGGGCGCTCCCTCAGCGTGACGCCGACGGGAACCTGCAGCCGGACCCCTCGCGCTTCCCGGACGGCATCAAGGCGGTCGCGGACTACGTCCACTCCAAGGGCCTCAAGCTCGGCATCTACTCCAGCGCCGGCACCAAGACCTGCGACACCAACGGCTTCCCCGGCGGCCTCGGCCACGAGCGGCAGGACGCGAACCTGTGGGCGTCGTGGGGCGTCGACTACCTCAAGTACGACAACTGCAACAACCAGGGCGTCGACGCGCAGCAGCGCTACACCACGATGCGCGACGCGCTGAAGGCCACCGGCCGCGACATCCTGTTCTCCATCTGCGAGTGGGGCGAGAACAAGCCCTGGCTGTGGGCCAAGGACGTCGGCAACTCCTGGCGTACCACCGGCGACATCAGCGACAGCTACTCGAGCATGCTCGGCATCGTGCACCAGAACATGGTGCTGGCCCCGTACGCCGGCCCCGGCCACTGGAACGATCCGGACATGCTGGAGGTCGGCAACGGCGGCATGACCGACACCGAGTACCGCTCGCACTTCAGCCTGTGGGCCGAGATGGCGGCACCGCTGCTGATCGGCAGCGACCTGCGCAAGGCCTCCGCCGCGACGATGGCCATTCTCACCAACAAAGAGGTCATCGCGGTCGACCAGGACAAGCTCGGCGTCCAGGGCGCGCCGATCTCCACGGACGGCGGACGCGACGTCTTCGTCAAGCCGCTCGCGAACGGCGACCGGGCGGTGACGCTCTTCAACGAGTCGGACGCGGCCCAGCGGATCACGACGTCGGCGAGCGCGGCCGGGATGCCCGCCGCGCCCGCGTACCGGGTCCGCGACCTGTGGGCGCACACTACGCGGGAGACCGCCGGCTCCCTCACCGCGACGGTTCCGGCGCACGGCACCGTGATGCTGCGCGTCGCACGTGACCCGCGGTGGGCGATCTACCCGCCGGCGGTGGACGCGGGAGCGGATGTGCCCGCGGCCTACCCGGGCGCGCGGCCGTTCGTCGAACCGGGCAAGCCGGTCACCGTCACCACGACCGCGACCAACTCCGGAAAGCTGCCCGCCGTACTGCTGCACAACAGCCTCGCCGTCCCGGACGGCTGGAACGTCATGGCCACCTCCCGCAGGTCGAGCGTGCTCGTCGGCTCGAACCAGAGGTTCGCCACGACCTGGACGGTCCAGGTGCCGGCGGACGCCAAGCCCGGGTCCTACGACCTGACCACCACGGCGACGTACGAGCCGGACGGCGCGGTCAGCCAGAGCACGGTCCAGGTGGACGTGCTGAACACCGGTGCGCCACCCTCCGGCACGTCCTACCTGAGCGACATCCCCTGGCTGCGGGCCGACAACGGCTACGGCCCGGTGGAGAAGGACACCAGCAACGGTGAGAAGGCCGCCGGCGACGGTCACCCGATCACCATCAACGGTGCCGTCTACAAGAAGGGCCTGGGCACCAACGCGCCGAGCAGCATCGAGTACTACACGGCCAAGAAGTGCACGTCCCTGTCGGCCGACGTCGGCGTGGACGACGAGAAGACGGCCAGCGGCTCGGTGACCTTCGAGGTGTGGGCCGACGGGAACAAGGTCGCCGACAGCGGTCTGCTGACCACCGCCGACCCGGCCAGGCACCTGACCGCGGATGTCGGCGGAGCGACGTTCGTCCGCGTCGTCGTCACCGACGGAGGAAACGGCAACAACTCCGACCACGGTGACTGGGCCGGCGCCCAGCTCACCTGCACCTGACCCACCCGGCGGGGCGGCCAAGCCGCCCCGCCCCAACCCCCCAGGGGCGTGACATGACCGAGCGACGCGAGGGAATCGACGGCGCAGTCCGCCTGGTCACCCCTCCGACGAAGGAGGATTCATGACCGAGTTGAGCGTCGCAGGGATCTCCAAGCGGTTCGCCGGCGTACGGGCGCTGAACGACGTCACGCTGGACTTCCCCAGCGGGGCCGTGACCGCCCTCATGGGCGAGAACGGCGCCGGGAAATCCACCCTTATCAAGATCATTACCGGCGACTATCTGCCGGACAAGGGCGAGATCTCCCTCGGCGGCGACGTGCTGAGCCTGCACTCGCCGGCGGACGCGAGGAAGGCCGGCATCCGGGTGATCCCGCAGGAGCCGGAGATCGTGCCGCACGTCTCGGTCGCCGAGAACGTCTACCTCGGCGCGCTGCCGCGCAAGGGTGGCCGCGGTTTCGACAGGGCGACGCTCTTCCGCCGCGTACGCGCCGACCTCGAACGCCTGGGCTTCGAACGCGTCATCTCGCCCGAGACGCTCGGCTCGCGCCTCACCCCCGCGCAGCGCCAGCTCGTGGAGATCCTGCGGGCGCTGACCACAGACGCGAAGGTCATCGCGTTCGACGAGCCGACGTCCTCGCTGTCCGAGCACGAGGTGGACGCGCTGTTCACCCTGATCCGCCGGCTGCGCGAGGAGGGCCTCGCCGTCATCTACGTCTCCCACCGGCTCCAGGAGATCTTCCAGCTCGCCGACCACATCGCGGTGCTGCGCGACGGCGGCCTGGTGGGCGTGCGCGACGCCGCGGACACCGACGAGAACGAGATCGTGCGGATGATGGTCGGCCGCGACCTGTCGTCCCTGTTCGCCCGCGAACGCTCCGAGATCGGCGCGGCCGTCCTCGAGGTCGAGGACGTCACCACCGACGACGTGCGCGACATCAGCCTCACCGTGCACGCGGGCGAGGTCGTGGCCCTGGCCGGGCTGGTCGGCGCGGGCCGTTCGGAACTCGCCGGCGCGCTGGTGGGCGACCTGCCGATCCGCTCCGGGCATGTGTCGGTCGACGGGAAACAGGTGCGCCTGCGGCAGCCGAGCGACGCCGTACGCGCCGGGATGGGGTACGCCCCCGAGGAGCGCAAGGCCCAGGCCCTGCTGCTCGGACGCTCGGTGCGCGACAACACCTCCCTGGTGGTCCTGGACCGGCTGCGCCGCTTCCGCTTCGTCAAACGCGCCGAAGAACGCCGGCTGACCCAGAAGTACGTCGACGAGCTCCACGTGCGTACGCCGGGCATCGAGCAGGAGGTGCGCAAGCTGTCGGGCGGAAACCAGCAGAAGGTCGTGCTGGCACGCTGGCTGGCACGCAAGCCCAAGGTGCTCATCCTGGACGAGCCGACCCGCGGCATCGACGTCGGCGCCAAGGCCGAGATCTACCACCTCATCGACGACCTCGCCCGCTCCGGCGTGGCCGTCCTCGTCATCTCGTCCGAGCTCCCCGAGGTGCTCGGACTCGCCGACCGCATCATCGTCATGCAGAACGGCCACATCACCGGCGAACTCGACCGGGCCGACGCTTCTGAAGAGGCCATCCTCGGCCTCGCAATGGCGGAGGACCTGACCACGTCGCTATCGGAGGGACAGCATTGACATCTCCCGGCCCTGAAGGGCCGGGGTTCCTACGGCTCGCGCTGCAGGAATTCCTGTTTCATCGCCGACTGCCCGCCCGGAGTGCTCCGTTGAGGTCTTACACCGGCTCCACAGGCCGACACCGCCAGCCCGGCGGCCAGAAGGTTCTTCGCCGCGTTCACGTCGCGGTCGTGGGTCGTGCCGCATTCACATTTCCAAGTACGAACGCCCAGCGACATCGTGTCCCGCCTGGTGCCGCAGTGCGAGCACAGCCTGGAGGAGGGGAACCAGCGGTCAACCGCGATCACTTCGCGGCCATACCAGCGGGCCTTGTACTCCAGCATGGTCCGGAACTCCCGCCATGCCGCATCGGAGATCGCCCGGGACAGGCGTCGGTTCTTCAGCATGTTCCGGACGCTCAGATCCTCGATCACGACCGTTTGGTTCTCACGGACGAGACGAGTCGTCAGTTTGTGCAGGTGGTCTCGGCGCCGGTCAGCGATCCGGGCATGGATACGGGCGACCTTGAGTCGGGTCTTGGCGCGGTTCGCCGATCCTTTCTTTTTACGGGCGTGAGCACGCTGAGCCTTCGCGAGGCGCGCATGGTCACGCCGCTCATACCGAGGGTTGGCGATTTTCTCTCCGCTGGAGAGAGTGAGCAGGTGCGCAAGACCCGCGTCGATGCCGACCGTGGTTTCCGTTGCGGGAAGTGGCTGGGCAGTGGGGTCTGCGCAGAGCAGGGACACGAACCAGCGACCGGAGGTGTCTTGGGACACGGTCACCGTCGAGGGCCGTGCACCCAACGGAAGCGGCCGGGACCACACGATGTCGAGCGGCTCGGCCATCTTCGCCAGCCTCAGCCTGCCATCGTGGAAGCGGAAAGCGCTGGTGGTGTACTCGGCGGACTTGCGGGACTTCTTCTTGGATTTGAAACGTGGGTACTTGGCGCGTTTGGCGAAGAAGTGGGTGAACGCCGATTGAAGGTGCCGAAGCGTTTGTTGCAGCGGCACAGAGGAGACATCGTTGAGGTAGGCCAGTTCCTCGGTCTGTTTCCACGTCGTCAGCATCGCCGACGTGGCGTTGTAGTCGACCGACTCCTGTCGCTGTGTCCACGCCTGCGTGCGAGCCGCCAAGGCCATGTTGTAGACCTTCCGCACACACCCGAACGTGCGCGACAGCTCCGCTGCCTGCGCATCACTCGGATAGAAGCGGTACTTGAACGCCCGCTTCACGTGCATGGTGGCCACGTGCCACACCCATCACGTGAACTTGTGATCCTGCGGGCGGTTGGGGGCACACGCCAGGCCGCCCTTACGGCGGACCGGCTTTTCTCGCCCTGCTCCGCAGCGGCCCGATTCCTTCCCGCCCTGAAGAGCGGGGTTTCCTCGGAGGAGATCAGATGACAACCGCCACCCGCGAGCCCGTGGACACGCCGCCCAAGGACCCGGCGCCGCGCCGCATCCTGGCCACGGTGGGCCCCCAGAACATCAGCCTCATCGGCGCGCTCGTCGTGGTCGTCGCCCTCTTCAGCTGGCTGAACTCCGGCTACTTCACCTGGGACAACATCCAGGTGATCGGCGAGGCCGCGACCGTCGCCGGGCTGCTGGCGGTCGTGCAGACCGTGGTCATCATCTGCGGCGCGCTGGACATCTCCGTCGGCTCCCAGACCGGGGTGGCCTCGGTCGTCTCCGCCATGGCCTTCACGGCGACCGGGCACAACCCGCTGCTGGGGATGGCCGCCGCCGTCGGCGTGGGTGTCGTGATCGGCATCCTGAACGGCCTCATCATCGTGTACGGCCGCGTCAACCCGACCATCGCGACCCTGGCCGGCCTCGCCGCGTACAAGGGCGTCGCCCAGCTCATCTCCGGCGGCCGCGCGCAGGGCTTCGTCCTCGGCGACGACCTGTTCATCTTCATCGCCCGCGGCCGGATCGCCGGCATTCCGGTGCAGGTCTGCATCCTGATCGTCGTTGCCATCCTCGTGCACCTGATGCTGAAGTACACCGACATCGGGCGGAACCTCTATGCGATCGGCGGCAACGACACCGCGGCGCGCCTCGCCGGTATCAAGATCAACAAGTACCTCATCTCCGTGTACGCCCTGGCGGGCATCGTCGCGGCGTTCGCCGGCATCGTGCTGACCGCGCGTACCGGCTCCGGGCAGCCGACCAGCGGCAGTGAGGGGCTGGAGCTCCAGTCGATCACCGCCGCGGCGCTGGGCGGCTGTGCGCTGAAGGGTGGCAAGGGCGGGGTCGGCGGCACGCTCCTGGCGGTGCTGCTGCTCGGCGCCCTCAACAACGGCCTCAACGTCGTGGGGGTCAACACGTTCTGGCAGAACGTCGCCCAGGGCGCGCTCCTCGTCGTCGCGGTCATCATCCAGCAGCGTCGCAACGGTGAGCGGGCCGTCGGCCTGCCGACCTGACCTGCCGCGATGTCGCCGTCGTGTCAACCGCCGGGGCCCCGGCGGTTGACATGGCCCGATGGGGTAAGCATGTGTCGTTCGCCGATACGGGGAGGACCACATGCTCGGCCTGCCGGACGCCGCGACGGCGTGCCTGTTCGATATGGACGGTGTGCTGACACGCACCGCCACCGTTCACGCCGCGGCGTGGAAGCAGATGTTCGACGACTTCCTGCGGGAGCGTGACGGCGACTCGTTCACGCCGTTCGACCAGGAGGCCGACTACGACACCTACGTCGACGGCAAGCGGCGCGAGGACGGCACCAGGTCCTTCCTCGAGTCACGGGGCATCGAGCTCCCAGAGGGCTCGCCGGACGATCCGGCCGGCGCGGCCACGATCAACGGGCTGAGCTCGCGCAAGAACGAACTCGTGCTGGACAAGCTCCGCGAAAACGGCGTCGAGCTGTACGACGGCTCGGTCCGCTACGTACGCGCCGCGCGTGAGGCGGGGCTGCGCACCGCGGTGGTCTCCTCCAGCGCCAACACCGCCCAGGTGCTCGACGCGGCGGGCATCGCGGACCTGTTCGACGCGCGCGTCGACGGGGTGACGGCCAAGGAGCACGACCTCGCCGGGAAACCGGCCCCCGACATGTTCCTCGCCGGGGCCGAGGCGCTCGGCGTACCGCCCTCGCAGGCCGTGGTGTTCGAGGACGCCCTGTCGGGGGTGCAGGCCGGCCGGGCGGGGGGCTTCGTGTTCGTCGTCGGTGTGGATCGTGTCGGCCAGGCGGAGGCGCTGAAGAGCCACGGCGCCGACACCGTCGTCAAGGACCTGGAGGAGCTGCTTTGATCAAGCAGGCCGCGTACGCCGTGGAGCCGTGGTGTGTACGGGAGCAGCGGCTCGATCTCGACACTCTCGCCCAGAGCGAGTCGGTGTTCGCCCTGTCCAACGGGCACATCGGGCTGCGAGGAAACCTCGACGAGGGTGAGCCGCACGGGCTGCCGGGCACCTACCTCAACTCCGTGTACGAGCTGCGGGCGCTGCCGTACGCCGAGGCCGGCTACGGCTATCCGGAGTCCGGCCAGACGATCATCAACATCACCAACGGCAAGCTGATCCGGTTGCTGGTCAACGACGAGCCGTTCGACGTGCGCTATGGCGAGGTGGGCTCCCACGAGCGGCTCCTCGACCTGCGGGCCGGCACGCTGAGCAGGAAGGCCGAGTGGACCTCACCGGCCGGCGACACGGTCCGGGTGTCCTCGGTCCGGCTCGTCTCCCTGGTGCAGCGGTCCGTCGCGGCCATCTGTTACGAGGTCGAGGCGGTGAACGAGCCGGTCCGCATCGTCGTGCAGTCCGAGCTGGTCGCCAACGAGTCACTGCCGGACACGGTCAAGGACCCGCGAGCCGCCGCCGTGGTCGACTGCCCACTCGTCGGCGAGGAATGCGTCGCCGGCGAACAGAGCGTCGTCATGGTGCACCGGACCCGTGAGAGCGGGCTCCGCGTCGCGGCGGCGATGGGGCACGAGATCGAGAGTCCCGACGGGAAGATCGAGACGGATGTCAGCGACGACGTCGGCCGCCTCACCGTGGCCACGCATCTGAAGCCCGGCGAACGGCTGCGCATCGTCAAGTACCTCGCGTACGGCTGGTCGAGCCAGCGGTCGCGGCCCGCGCTGCACGACCAGGTGATCGCCGCGATGGCCGCGGCGAAGCTGTCCGGCTGGGACGGGTTGCTCAGTGAGCAGCGGAAATACCTCGATGACTTCTGGGCGGGCGCCGACGTCGAGGTCGACGGCGACCCCGAGGTGCAGCAGGCGGTGCGGTTCGGCCTGTTCCACGTCCTGCAGGCCGGCGCGCGCGGGGAACGGCGGCCGATCTCCGCCAAGGGACTGACCGGGCCCGGCTACGACGGTCACACGTTCTGGGACACCGAGTCGTTCGTGCTGCCGGTGCTGACCTTCACGCAGCCGCGGGTGGTCGCGGACGCGCTGCGGTGGCGGCACTCGACGCTGGACGCGGCCAAGGCGCGCGCCGAGCAGCTCGGCCTGGCCGGCGCGGCGTTCCCGTGGCGGACCATCTCGGGCGACGAGTGCTCGGGCTACTGGCCGGCCGGCACCGCGGCGTTCCACATCGGCGCCGACATCGCCCACGCCGTCGTCCGCTACCTGTACGCCACCGAGGACGAGGACTTCGCCCGCGACTACGGGCTGGAGCTGCTCGTGCAGACCGCGCGCCTGTGGCGCAGTCTCGGCCACCACGACGCCCAGGGGCGCTTCCGCATCGACGGGGTGACCGGGCCGGATGAGTACAGCGCGATCGCCGACGACAACGTCTACACCAACCTGATGGCGCAGCAGAACCTCCGGGCCGCCGCCGACCTGGCCGAACGCCATCCCGAGCAGGCCGAGCACCTCGGCGTGACGGACGAGGAGACGGCCTCCTGGCGTGACGCCGCCGCCGACATGTACATCCCCTTCGACGAGCGGCTCCAGGTGCACCCGCAGAGCGAGGGCTTCACCGACCACGCGCCGTGGGACTTCGAGTCCACCGAAGCCGACCAGTATCCGCTGCTGCTGCACTTTCCCTACTTCGACATCTACCGCAAGCAGGTCGTCAAACAGGCCGATCTCGTCCTCGCCATGCACCTGCTCGGTGAGGCGTTCACGCCCGAGCAGAAGGCGCGCAACTTCGCGTACTACGAGGCGCTCACGGTCCGCGACTCCTCACTGTCGGCCAGCACCCAGGCGGTGATCGCCGCCGAGACGGGCCACCTCGACCTCGCCCACGACTATCTGGGTGAGGCGGCGCTGATGGACCTCGGCGACCTGGAGCACAACACGCGCGACGGGCTGCACATCGCCTCGCTCGCCGGCGCCTGGACCGCGCTGGTCGCCGGGCTCGGCGGGATGCGCATGCCGGAGGGACGGCTGGAGTTCACACCCAGGCTGCCCGGCGGCATCACCCGGCTGGTCTTCCGTATGCGGTTCCGCGGACGCCGGCTGAAGATCCACATCACGGCCCACGAGGTCGTGTACGAGCTGCTCGAGGGAGAGCCGCTGGAGATCTTCCACAACGGCAAGCCGCTGGTGCTGAACGGCGGCGCGGTGACCCGCAAGGTGAGCGCCCCGCCTCGGCGGCCCGCTCCCACGCAGCCGCGTGGCCGCGCGCCCCGGCGCCGCGTCGAGTGAGGACGGCCTCTAGAGGGAGCCGTCGGGGGAGGCGGGGATCGCCGCCTTGATCGGGCCGGCCAGCTCGATCAGCACGTCGCCCGGCGGCTGGTAGGCGGCCGGCACGGTCACCTCGACGTAGCCCAGCCGCCCGACCGCGGTGAAGGTCACCGGCCGGTCCACCGGCACTCCGAGCCACGAGACGCCGTTGACCACCACGAGCTCGGAGGTGGGTTTCAGCGCGGCGGGCCGTGGCATGCCGCACCGGATCACGATGGCGGGGGAGCCCCACGCGGTGACGAGGGGCGACTTGGGCGTCGTCGCGCGCCGGGCGAATCCGTGGACCTTCTGCGGCAGCCGGTCGTGCAGCGTACGGCAGCGGGCCGCGACCTCCGCGGGCGGGCGGGGCGCGGGTGCCTCGACGGCACCGGAGCCGCATCCGGACACGGAGAACAGTGTGAGCAGGCCGCCCGCCGCCAGCGCCCGTCTCATGGTGCAGACTGACGGCAGGGAGGACACCGCGCTCAGATGTGAACGATGGGACAGGTCAGTGTCCGCGTGATTCCCTCGACCGATTGGATCTGCGCGACGACGAGCTTGCCGAGCTCGTCGACGTTGTTCGCCTCGGCACGGACGATCACGTCATAAGGTCCGGTGACGTCTTCGGCAAGGGTCACGCCCTGGATGCCGGAGATCTCACGGGCCACGTCGGCGGCCTTGCCGACTTCGGTCTGGATGAGGATGTAGGCCTGCACCATCACGTCCTCCCTGGGACTGCCATCAGGCGGCCACCGTACCGTGTCTTCGCTGGAGGTGGGTCATCAGCATCGGTGAACTCGGCGAGTTCGGGATCATCGCAAGGATCACCGCGCGTCTGGGCCGCGGACCAGGCGTCGAGCTGGGTCCGGGCGACGACGCCGCGATCATCAGTGCGCCGGGCGGCCGCGTCGTCGCGACCACCGACGTACTGGTCGAGGGCGGGCACTTTCGCCGCGACTGGTCGCCGCCGTACGACATCGGGCGCAAGGCCGCCGCGCAGAACCTCGCGGACGTGGTCGCGATGGGCGCCAGGCCCACGGCCCTGCTGCTCGGGTTCGGTGCGCCGCCGGAGACCCCTGTCGAGTGGGTGGAGGCGCTGTGCGACGGCCTGCGCGACGAGTGCGCCGAGGTGGACGCCTCCGTGGCCGGTGGTGACGTCGTCCGCGCCGACTCCGTGCTTCTCGCGGTGACCGCGCTCGGTGCGCTGGACGGCCCGCCGGTGACCCGTTCGGGCGCACGGCCCGGCGACGTCGTGGCGGTCTGCGGACGGCTCGGTCACGCCGCCGCCGGCGTCGAGCTGCTCTCCCGCGGTCTGCGCGAACCGGCCGGTCTCATCGACGCGCACCGGCGCCCGCGCCCGCCGTACGCCGCGGGCCTGCGCGCACGTGACCTCGGAGCCACCGCGATGCTCGACGTCAGCGACGGCCTCGTACAGGATCTCGGGCACGTGGCGGACGCGAGCGGTGTCCGCATCGAGATCGACGGCGACGCCGTGACCGGGCCGCCGGTGCCCGACGCGCGCCGCCTGGCGCTGACCGGTGGCGAGGACCACGCGTTCGCCGCGACGTTCCCGGCCGGGACGGCGCTGCCCGCGGAGTGGCAGGTCATCGGACGGGTGGTCGCCGGGTCTCCCGCCGTTCTGGTCGACGGTCGCGTGTACGGATCCGGTGGATGGGATCACTTCCTGTAGTCAAATCGAAGAGTTGTCCCTGTTGACGCTGCTCGTCTGGTAGGCATGACTCGTGTGCTTTTGGTATACATCCCGAGACCGGAGAGGGACGGGATGGGACGACACACCAAGAACGTGGAAGACGACGTTCCGGAGGACGACGGCCCTCACCGGCGCCGGAGGGTCGGCAAGGTGCCGCTCCTGCCGGCGGTCACCGGCGTCGTGGCGATCGGTGCGGTCGTGTCCGCGATCAGCACGCAGCAGATCTCACTGAACTTCGCCGGCGGCCCCCCGCCGCCGGAGCGTCAGGTGCAGCCACAGGCATCCGACTCCGTCCGCCCGGATGGCCGGCACAGCCGTCACACCGCGCGGGACGACTCGTCGCTGACCCCGCGTGAGGGCAGCCGGGTGAGCCGGGGGGCGGACCGGGCCGCCGTCACGGTGGCGCTCCGTACGGTCGAGACGTGGCGCGCGGGATTCCGCGGCCAGGCGACGATCACCAACCGTACGACCAGGTCCGTGACGGGCTGGACGCTGATCCTGCGGTACCCGCAGACCCAGATCCTCTCCGCCTGGGACGTGAAGATCATCCGCAAGGGTGCCACTCTGGTGGCGGACAACCCGGCCGCGCATCCGTCCATCCCGCCCGGAGCGTCGGTGAAGGTCTCCTTCACCGCCCGTGGCGCGAGCTCCGGTCCGGCCGCCTGCTCGTTCAACGGCAAGGCGTGCTGATCGGCCGCACCCGTACCCTGGGATCATGCCGACTCCTCCTCGTGTGCTGACGATCGCCGGATCCGACTCCGGCGGCGGCGCGGGCATCCAGGCCGACCTCAAGACGATGCTCGCGCTCGGCGTGCACGGGATGAGCGTGATCGCCGCCGTCACGGCGCAGAACTCCCTGGGGGTCCAGGGGTACTGGGAGCTGCCGCCGGTGGCCGTACGCGCCCAGCTCGACTCCGTGCTCTCCGACATCGGCACCCAGGCGGTGAAGACCGGCATGCTCGCGTCGACCGTCCTGGTCGAGACGGTCGCCGAGGTGCTCGCGGACGTGACCGTGCCGATCATTGTCGACCCCGTGGGCGTGTCCAAGCACGGTGACTCACTGCTGGCCCCGGATGCCCTCGATGCGGTCCGCAGCGTGCTTCTCCCGCTCGCCACGGTCGTCACGCCGAACCTCTGGGAGGTCGAGCAGCTCACCGGCATCAAGGTCGATGAGGAGAACCGCCTGCGCGACGCCGCCGAGGCGGTACGCGCGCTCGGCCCGGAATGGGTGCTGATCAAGGGCGGCCACCTCCCCGGCGAGCCGGTCGACCTGCTGTTCGACGGCACGAGTGAATACCGGTTCGCGGCGGCGCGGCACGACAACCGGCACACCCATGGGACCGGCTGCACGCTCGCCTCGGCCATCGCCTCCCATCTAGCGCTGGGCAGCGACGTCGTGGAGGCGGTCGGCCGCGCCAAGGAGTACGTCACCGGCGCCATCGAGCACGGTTTCCCCCTCGGCGAGGGCATCGGGCCGGTCGACCACGCCTGGCTGCAGCGCCGCTGAGCGGGCACCCTCCCGGTATCTCGCCGCTCGTTTCCCGGCGCGTATCCCGCGTCGGCGAGGTTCGCCGGCCTGGTCGTCCGGATCTCCGCCGACACGCCCGGCGGGAGCGCCGTGGCCGCGGTGATGAAGGCTTCGTACCCGGCGGCCCGTGACGGACCCCGCCTCGACGTCGTCGCGCGGGCGCGCGTTCGCCGAGCGCTCGGTGACGCCTGCCCGAGCTGCCGCTGGGGGCGGCGGTCCGCGCCGCGGGTACCGCGATCCGGACGCGGCCTGGCTCGCGTACACGGTCCACGGAGACGCGCCAGCGCGCGTGGGCGGTTGACGCGATACTCATGCGATGAGCACCGAGCCGCAGGTGGGAGACGTGCGCTTCTCCGACTCCGGGGAGATCGAAGTGTTCGACGGCGCCGAATGGAGTCCGTACAGGCGGCTTCCCACGGACGGCGACGTCGTCTTCCGCTATGGCATCGACGGTGAGACGCATGGGTGAGGACGCACCGCCGGAGCGGCTCCACTCGCCCTCCGACGCCGTGGCCGACATGAGGGCCACCGCCCGGTGGACCGTCGCCGGCGCGGCCGCGGTGGGCGCGCTGCTGCTCGGCGGAGCGCCCCTGACCGCGATCGGGAAGATCTCCCACGTCGGGGACGCGGTGCTGGCCTTCGCGGGGCTCGTCGTCGCTCTCGGCGGGGTGGCGTGGGCGATCTGGCAGACGGGTGAGGCGCTGATGCCCCGCATCGCCACGCTCACCGACCTGGACGACCCGGACCTGAGCGATCTGCGGGCGAGGATGGCCAGGGATCGGCCGGCGTTCTTCGGCCCGTTCGGGCAGGGCCGGGAGGACCTGCGCGCGGCGGTCGCGTTCCACGGCACCGTCGCCGCCAACCTCGCCGTCACCGCGGCCGCCGAACAGGATCCGGTACGGTCCCGCCTGCTGGCCCAGGCGCTCGCCGACGCCAGGGCCAACGCCGATCTCGCCCGCCGGCTCCAGGACCGGCTCGTGGAGCTCGTCCACGCCTGGAAGGTACGGACCGCCGTACGCCGCTCCCGCCGTCACACACTTGGCGCGGCGGCGGTCGTCGCGCTGGGCGCGGTGCTTTTCCTCAGCGCGGCGCACGGGCACGAGGCCGCCCGGACCACCCGCCCGGCTCCCTCGCCGAACGCGACCCGGTGACTCAGGTCACCGGGACGATCCGCGCCTCGATGATCCGGGAGTCCTCGATCCGGAGCAGGCCGAGGGTGCCGTGGGGCTGGCGGCGGCGGTCGGTGGGGGAGCCCGGGTTGAAGATGCGGACGCCGTCGCCCGTCTCGTCCAGCGGGATGTGGGAGTGGCCGAAGACGACGAGCTCGGCGCCGGGGAAGCGGCGCTTCATCCGGGCGGTCCGCCGGGTGGCGGGACCGCTGTCGTGCACCATCGCCACCGGCAGCCCGGCCAGCTCGAACTCCAGCGTGTCCGGCGCACCCCAGGCGGCGACGTCGGGCCCGTCGTTGTTGCCCCGCACGGCCTTCACCGGCGCGTAGGCGGCCAGCTCGTCGAGCACGGAGGGCACGCACACGTCACCGGCGTGCAGGATGAGCTCGGCACCACGCAGATGCCCGGCCACCGCGGGCGGACAACCACGCCACCGCCGCGGCGCGTGCGTGTCCGCGAGCACCACCACTCTCATCGTCCCATCCTGCCCCGGACCGCCGAGAGTATGAGCGACCGCCCCCGCTGGAGGGTGAGCCCGACCGCTCATTCAGCCTGCGGTGGGGACCTGGGCTACGTGCGGTCAGTGGAGGGGGCGGGCGGCGGCTCGGGGAATGTCGAACGGCCGGTCCGTGTGGGGGACCGGCCGTTCGTTGTGCCCGGTGAGAGCACAGTCCGTGTGGGCGCCTCGCGGCGCCCTTAGGGGTGTGTCGTCAGCGCGCGACGGGGCGAATGACCTTGCCCGCCTTGATGCATGACGTGCACACGTTGATCCGCTTGGTGCTGCGGCCGACGACCGCACGCACTCGCTGGATGTTGGGGTTCCAGCGGCGCGGGGTGCGGCGGTGCGAGTGAGAGACGCGCATGCCGAACCCCGGCCCCTTGCCGCAGACGTCGCAGACGGAAGCCATGGATGCGCTCCAAAAGGTCGAGTGGGATGGCCCGGGATCGGGCGCTCGTCAAAAGAGGGCCCGGACAGGGCACTGGGAAGAGAATAGCCGACCCCGCCCCGCCGAGGCGAATCGCCGAGTTACTGGAGCCGGCCGTTCGTTGTCCGGTAAGTCTAGTGCCGACGGAAATCTCTGGAGGTGGCGTGGGAGACCTTGGCGACGCCGTGGCCGTACGGCAGTGGTGCCGGCTCGCGGCGGACGCACTGGGCCGGACCCGCGCCGACATCGACGCGCTCAACGTCTTCCCGGTGCCCGACGGAGACACCGGGACCAACCTCTACCTGACCGTCCTCGCCGCCGCGGAGGCGGTCGACCGGCTGCCCGGCGACACCGGCGATACCGGCGCCGCGGCGGCGTGGCGCGCGCTCGCCGAGGGCGCGCTGCTCGGCGCGCGCGGAAACTCCGGTGTGATCCTCAGCCAGATCCTGCGCGCCCTGGCCGAGGTCCTGGGCGGCGGAGGCGGCCTGGCGGAGGCGCTGCGGCACGCGTCGCGGCTGGCCGACCAGGCCGTCGCCCACCCGGTCGAGGGCACGATGCTCAGCGTCCTTCGCACGGTGGCCGTGGCCTGCCCGGACGGCGGCGAGGCCGGGGCCGTCGCGCGTACCGTCGCGGAACACGCGCGTGCCGCGCTGCGCGAGACGACCGGCCAGCTGGACGTGCTCGCACGCAACGGGGTCGTCGACGCCGGCGCGGCCGGGCTGTGCGTCGTACTGGAGGCGCTCGCCGCCGTCGTCACCGGGGAGTTCCCGCAGACGTACGACGTGCCGCGCCGCGCCGTTCCCTCCGAGGCGGGGGAGGCCGGCACCTGTGAGCCCGAGGACCACGCCGGTGGCGGCGGATACGAGGTCATGTACCTCCTCGACGCCGACGAGGCCGCGGTGTCGGAGCTGCGCGACTCCCTCGACGCGCTCGGCGACTCTCTGGTCGTGGTCGGCGGCGACGGACTGTGGAACGTCCACGTGCACACCGACGACGCGGGCCCGGCGGTCGAGGCCGGCATCCGGGCCGGCCGCCCCCACCGCATCCGCGTGACCTACCTGCAGGCGCCCGCCGACCGGCACGCGCACAACACCGGGCGCGGCGTCGTGGCGGTCACCCTGGGGGCGGGCCTGACCGCCCTGTTCGAGGACCACGGGGCCCAGGCGGTACGCCGGGAGAGCGGCCGCGCGCCGTCGCTGGACGAGCTGGCCGGGGCGATCGTACGGGCCGGCGACGAGGTCGCCGTGCTGCCGAACGACCGGGCGGTCCTCGCGGTCGCCGAGGCGGCGGCGCAGCGCGCGCGTGAGGACGGCGTACGCGTCGCGGTCGTCCCGGCCAGGGCGTCCGCCCAGGGGCTCGCCGCGCTGGCCGTGCACGACCCGCTGCGCCGCTTCGACGACGACGTCATCGCCATGACCAGCGCGGCGGGCGCCACGAGGTCCGGTCAGCTCGAGACGGCCGGGGAGGAGGCGGTGACGAGCGTCGGCATCTGCCACCCCGGCGACACGCTCGGCCTGATCGAGGGCGACGTGTCCGTGATCGGGCCGGACCTCACCGACGTGGCGCTGCGGATCCTCACGGGGATGCTGTCCGGAGGCGGCGAGCTCGTCACGCTGATCACCGGCATCGGGGCGCCCGACGGTCTCGTCGAGGCGGCGCAGGGGTATCTGCACGAGCACCGTCCGGACGTGGAGGTCGTGGTCTACGACGGCGGCCAGGACCGCTATCCGCTGCTCATCGGCGTCGAGTAGGCCGAGCGGGCCGGCCCGGTGCCCTGTGAGCCCCGGACCGGCCGCCTGTCCCGATCAGAAGGCCCCCGTGGCACTCCTGATCCTGGACGATCCCCCGTCCGCGCTCGTGCGGGCGGACCCGTACCGGCCGTCGCCGCCCGGGACTTGACCGGCCGCGTGCAACGGCTTTTAAGGTGCATTTGTCCCTCCTTGGGCGGCGCCAGACGTACGGATGCGTCTGTTGGTACGCAGCCAGGCCCCCGGAGGTTCAGGAAGATGCAGGAAATCTTCAGGATGTCCGGCAGTGGACACGGCGGGGAGATCGGCCGAGCGCGGGCGCGGATCGGCCCGAGCCGATAGAACTGTCGGTGCCGGGCTGTTACATGGCCTGATAAGGAAGGGTTCCGTGACGACACTCGAGCAGCCACTGGTCAAGGCGGTGGGGGCCAAGGCGGCCAAAAAGCTGGCCGCCCTCGACCTGGAGACCGCCGGGGATCTGCTGCGCCATTATCCGCGGCGCTACGCCCAGCGAGGCGAGCTGACCGACCTCGACAGCCTCGCCGAGGGCGAGTACGTCACGGTCATGGCCGAGGTGGAAAAGGTCCAGGGGCGCCGGATCACCCGAAAGCCCGGTTACCTCCTCGAGGTCACCGTCACCGACGGCAGCGGCCGTCTGACCCTGACGTTCTTCGGCAAGGGCGCCCATGTGCCCGAACGCGAGCTCCCCCCGGGCACGAGGGGCCTGTTCGCCGGAAAGGTGAGCTTCTACCGCGCCGGCCGGGGGATCAAGCGCCAGCTGGTCCACCCGGAGTACAAGGCGATCGCGGGCGGTGACAGCGCCGACGCGGCGCGGGAGTTCGCCGAGGAGCTGATCCCGGTGTACCCGGCGGGCAAGGGGCTGACCTCCTGGCAGATCGCCGACTGCGTACGCGTGGTCCTCGACACCGCCGACCTGGGTGCCGACCCGCTTCCCGAACAACTGCGAAAGGGCCATCGGCTCATCGGGCTGTCCGACGCGTACCGCGGGATCCACCGGCCGCAGGACATGGCCGAGGCCGGACGGGCGCGCAAGCGGCTCAAATGGGACGAGGCGTTCGTGCTCCAGGTCGCCCTCGCGCAGCGCCGGCGGGCGGCCGCCGAGCTTGCCGCGACGCCACGTCCGCCGGCCGGCGCGGGCCTGCTGGCCGAGTTCGACGCGATGCTGCCGTTCGAGCTCACGGAGGGACAGCGCGCCGTCGGCGAGGAGATCGCGGCCGACCTGGTCCGCACCCACCCGATGCACCGGCTGCTCCAGGGCGACGTGGGCGCGGGCAAGACGGTCGTCGGCCTGCGCGCGATGCTCCAGGTCGTCGACGCCGGAGGGCAGGCGGCGCTGCTCGCACCGACCGAGGTGCTCGCCCAGCAGCACCATCGCTCGATCGTGGCGATGCTCGGGCCCCTCGCACAGGCGGGGCGGCTCGGCGGCTCCGAGCACGGCACGCGCGTCGCCCTCCTCACCGGCTCGCAGGGCGCCAAGGCGCGGCGCGAGGGGCTGCTCGACGCGGCCTCCGGCGCGGCCGGCATCGTCGTCGGCACCCACGCGTTGCTGCAGGAGCACGTGCAGTTCGCGGACCTGGGCCTCGTCGTGATCGACGAACAGCACCGCTTCGGCGTCGAGCAGCGTGACGCGCTGCGCGAGAAGGCGACCGGCGGACGCCCGCACGTCCTCGTCATGACCGCGACGCCGATCCCGCGCACCGTCGCCATGACCGTCTACGGCGACCTCGACACCTCCGCGCTGACCCAGCTGCCGGCCGGGCGCTCCCCGATCGCCACCCACGTCGTCCCCGCGGGCAACCGCGCCTACTGGGACCGCGCGTGGGAGCGCATCCGCGAGGAGGCCGGGCAGGGCCGCCAGGCGTACGTCGTGTGCCCCCGCATCGGCGACGAGCCGGCCGGGGACGTCACGGCCGGAGACGATGACGAGGACGAGGGCGCGGAGGAGGACGAGAGCGCCCGGCGGCCGCCGCTGGCCGTGCTCGACGTCGCGCCGAAGCTCACCGAGGGGCCGCTGCACGGGCTGCGCGTCGCTGTCCTGCACGGCCGGATGCACTCCGACGACAAGGACACGGTGATGCGGAGGTTCGCCGCCGCCGAGCTGGACGTCCTGGTGGCGACCACCGTGATCGAGGTCGGTGTCGACGTGCCCAACTCCACGGTCATGGTGGTGATGGACGCCGACCGGTTCGGCGTCTCGCAGCTCCATCAGCTGCGCGGGCGCGTCGGCCGTGGCCGCCACCCCGGCCTGTGCCTGCTCGTCACGGACGCGGTGGAGGAGTCGAAGGCGCGCGAACGTCTCGACGCCGTGGCCTCGACGCTGGACGGCTTCGAGCTTTCCCGCCTCGACCTGGAGCAGCGCCGTGAGGGCGATGTCCTCGGCGAGAGCCAGTCCGGCCGGCGTTCCAGCCTGCGGCTGCTCACCCTGCTCCAAGACGAGGAGATCATCAAGGCGGCCCGCGCCGAGGCGAGCGAGCTCGTGGCGGCCGATCCCGAGCTGCGCGATCACCCGGGGCTGGCGGCCGAGCTCGCCGCCCTGGTGGACGAGGAGCGCGCGGAGTACCTGGAGAAGACCTGAGGGTCACGGGGTTCCCTACCTAACTGGTTGACATTGGAGGGATTCTCCTCCACGATCGGGACTGTGTACCGGAGAGCTCTGCTGGTCGTGCGGCTCCACGTCGATCTGCGACGTCAGGCCAGCTCGCTGTGTCGCCGGTGATGGCCCAGTTCACGCCCGAACGACACGTCTCCGGAGGACCCCATGACCGTCATCGACCTGCCCGTACACCGCCCCCAGGGGCTCACCGAGGAGGCCGGCAACCGCCTCGCCCGCGCGCTCGCCGACCCTGACGTCCGCGTACGCCACGCCGCCGCCGACGCTCTCATCGACGAGCGCGAGGTGCTCATCGGGGAGGAGGGCGTCCGCGCGCTGGTCGAGGCCGAGACGGCGAGCGCGGACCCGTACGTACGCGCCGTGGCCGCCGAACTCGTCCGCGCGATGCGCGCGGCCGCCTGGGAGATCTACAGCGGGGCGCTCGGCCGCAAGGACGCCACACGGGCGGAGACCGTACGCGGCCTGGCGGTCCTACGCGCGGCGGCCGAGCTCGGCGAGATCGCCCTGACCGACCCGGGCTGGCGAGTGCGCGAACGCGCCACCGCCGCCCTCGGCCACCTCGACAGCCGCTCCGCGATCGGCCCCCTGACCAGCGTCCTGGACGACGAGATCGTCGCCGTACGCCGTGCCGCCGTGCAAGCACTGAGCAAGTGGGCGGCCGACCGCCATTACGCCCGCACCGCGCTGACGAATGCCTTGGACGACCCGGACGCCGGCGTACGTGCCGAGGCGCGCTGGGCGCTGGCCTGAACGGGCGGCCGACCGCCGTTACACCGCACCGCGCCGACCAGCGCCCCCGGACGTCGGCGTACGGGGCCGAGGCCCGCTGGGCGCCGGCTTGAACGAGCTCTGGGCTCATGACAGCAGGGTGAGCCTCTTGGCGAGCTTGTCGACGCGGTTGCGCGGTCCGATGACGCTCACCGCGCCGACGGCCAGCTTCTCGGCGGGGGTCGTGGAGAGTTCGTCGAGGTAGCCGTCGTAGACGCGGTTCGTCTGCGCGGCCGCCGGCATGTCGATGACCAGGAGGTTCGCGGCGGACACGGCCTTGGCGCGGGTCTCGGCCAGCAGCTCCGGTGTGGCACCGAGGACCGTGCACCCCGCCCAGGGCAGGCCGGGGTGCCAGGCTCCCGAGGCATCCGTGCCACCCCGGGCGATCAGCCCCTCGACCTGGGCGCCGGTCGCGGCGGCGACACAGACGGCCGCGTTGACCATCAGCCCACCCGGCAGGGTCTCGTCCACGATCACGATCCACTTCAGCCGGGCGGACCGGGTCGGCCGGTCGGTGACGACCTCGTCGGGGGCGAAGCCCGGGATGACTGCTTCTTCGTCAGGAGGATTAGGCATCAGGATCTCCACTAGTGCGTCAACTGGCACCCGAGCGTAGATATCCAGATACTGTAAGTAAAATAATCCGTATTTAATTCGGCGCGAGGTGTCCGATGGCGGGACTGGACGAACTTGATACGGCGATCCTGCGCGAACTGCAGGTGGACGCACGGCGCACCAACCGGGACATCGCCGCCGCCGTGGGCGTCTCGCCCACCACCGCGCTGGACCGAACGCGCGGGCTGCGGCAGCGCGGCGTCATCCGGGGAGCGCTGCTCGACGTCGACCTCGGTAGCATCGGCCGGTCGGTCCAGGCCTTGATCGCCGTGCGCATCCGGCCGCCGTCCCGCCGCAACATCGAGGGATTCCGGGACTGGGTCAGCACCCTTCCCGAGACGGTCGGCGTGTTCGTCGTCTCCGGCTCCGAGGACTTCCTCATCCATGTCGCCGTCGAGGACAACGATCGGCTGTACGCCTTCGTCATCGACCGCCTCACCCAGCGCCCCGAGATCGCCGACGTGCGTACCAGCGTGGTGTACGAGCACCTGCGCAACCCCGGCGTCGCACCCGTCTGACGGCCCGGGGCGCGTCAGGGTCCACCTCCCCGGAGACGGATCCTGACGCGCCGGACCGGTCAGTCCTTGAAAGCGTCCTTGATCTTCTCGCCGGCCTGCTTCATGTTGCCCTTGTCCTGGTCGGTTTCGCCCTCGGCCTCCATTTCCTCGTTTCCGACCGCCTTGCCCGTGGTCTCCTTGATCTTGCCCTTCATCTCCTCGCCCTTGTTGCGGGCTTTGTCCGCGCTACCCATTGCTCTCTCCTCAATGTCGAACGGAACGAAGTCGGCCGCGTGATCGGTACGCGCGTGACGGCGATCTTCGACGGCCGAGCCTGGTCATGTTCTCCCTGCCCGTGCTGGTCGCGGCGCAACATCGTGGTCAGGGCGGATCAGGAGGATGTGGCGGCTTCGAGAGCGAGACTTCGCCAAAGAATGGGGACCCGGCATACGGAAGCTGGACGCGTTTCGACCCCGGCACCATCGCCGTCGGCTCCTCATGACGCAACGTATCCACAATTCATATCGCGCCCGCCGCCCCGCGCCGGCCGCCTCGAAAAGCGCGGGGTTAAACCGTGAGGCAGAAGAAATCAGGTGCGCATGGTCTGAAGGGTGAGCCGGTCTCCAGACCGTTTGGGCATCCATTCCACCAGGATCACGGTCGCGTCGTCGGAGAGGCGTCCGCGCTGGTGGTCGAGGACCGCGCGGTTGAGGCTGCGGAGGATCTCCGGCGCCGCCATGCCCTCCGCGCTCCGGCGGATGACGAAGTCGCTGAGGCGCGCTGTGCTGAACTGACGGCCGTCGTCGTCGCGTCCCTCGATGACCCCATCGGTGTAGAGGAGGAGCCGGTCACCCGCCTGGAGTTGCTCGGTGTACCCGGCGACCGGTGCGCCGCTGTACCCGTCGCCGGACGACCCGCCGCCGATCGTCCCGCCGCCGATCGTCCCGCCGCGCGCGGCCAGGTCGGCGTCGATCTCGGCCAGTCCCAGCGGGAGGCAGGGCGGGCGAGTGAGCTCCTCGACCTTGTCGCCGCGGATGAGCAGCGGAGGCGGGTGGCCGCAGGGCAGCCACGCGAACTCACCGCTGGCGATGTCGAGGTCGCACAGGAGCGCGGTGGCGAACCGGGAGGCGCCGAACTCGTTCGCGATGGCCTCGTCGGCGCGGACCGCGATGTCGGTCAGGCCGCCGCCGGTCCGGCGGGTGGTGCGGCAGGAGGCCATCGCGACGCTGGAGATCAGACCGGCGGTCAGATCGTGGCCCACCGAGTCGAAGAGCGACACGTGGAAGCGGTCCCCGATCAGCGAATGGTCGAAGGCGTCCCCACCGACCTCGTAGGCCGGCTCCAGGGCGCAGGCGAGCTGCACGCGGCTGGTCGCGAACGTACGCGGGGCCATGAAGGCCCAGACCATCTCCGCCTGCAGTGCCATGGCCCGGCTGCGCTGTATCTCGGTGTAGATGTCGCTGTACGTGCCCTTGCTGGCGATGAGGAGGCCGGTGAGCGAGGCGAGTATCCGGCACCTCTCGAGCGTCGCCGCGCTGATCTTTCCGCTGACGTCGTCGAGAAGCCGGGTGCTCGCCTCGCCGCCGTCACGGGTGAAGCACAGCTCCAGCACGCCCAGCCGCTCCACGCCCTCCAGCAGCGGGACCCAGAGCCGGAACGGGCCGTCCTGGCCTGCCACGTGCTCGATCTCGGCGGACTGGATGGTGACCGTCTGGAAGGCCCGCCCGGCCGTCGTCGACTCGATGTCGAGGGGTTCGGCTCCGCTGCCTGAGCCGTCGGGCATCGGCCGTAGCCGGTGTTGCTGGAGGTCGGCCAGATAGATCCGGGCCTCCGACACACCTAGCGGCCGGGCCGCCTCGGCCAGGTGATCCGCCAGGGTTCCCGGCGCCATCAGATGGGAGCGCAGGAGCAGGGTCGAGAGCATCTGGCCGATCACCGGGTCACCGGTGTCGGCGGGGTGCGTGAAGCCGGGGTACATGGACCAAGCCTCCTCCCCTGCGAGCCCGGGTGCCGCCGAGGCCTGTCGCGGGCATCTTCCAGCGCGCCGACGGCGATGGCAAGGGCGGCCGGCCGGCGACGGCCGCCGATGGTGACGCGGCGTTCGCGGCGCCTCCGGAGTGTGATGACCACGCCGAACAAGATGAGCGAAACGTCGTCTTTTATGTGAGATCCGTACGAAACATCAGGACCCCCCTGGATACCCTGCCATCGCAGGAGATCTTCAGGAGGTGACGGTATGGCGGACACGACGCGTGCCTCTGCCGGCTTCCATCCTCGTACACCCAGCGAAGCGCGTGTGCTCGACTACCTGCTGGGCGGCAAGGACAACTTCGCCGCCGACCGTGAGGCCGCCGAGCGTGCCATCGCCCTGGCGCCGGAGCTGCCGATGATGGCCCTGGAGAGCCGCAAGTTCCTGGGGCGGGCGGTGCGTTTCCTCGCCGATGAGGGCATCCGGCAGTTCGTCGACATCGGCTGTGGCCTGCCGACCCAGAACAACGCGCACGAGGTCGCCCAGGCCGCGGCGCCGGAATCGCGTGTGGTGTACGTCGACATCGACCCGGTCGTGGTCAGCCACGCGAGCGCCATCCTCGCCGGCGACGAGCGGACCGGCGTGATCCAGGCCGACATGCGCGAGCCCGACAAGATCCTCGCCCACCCGGGCCTGCGCCACCTCATCGACCTCGACGAACCCGTCGCGATCCTGCTGGTCTCCGCCTTCACCGCCATCCCCGAAGACGAGGTCGCACTCGACATCGTCGCCCGCCTGCGCCAGGCGATCAGTTCGGGGAGCTGGATGGTGATCTCCCACCCGATCTCCGACAGCCGGCCCCAGGTGGCCGAGCAGATCGCCGCGATGTACCAGGCCAAGGACCTCTCCGGCGCGCCACGGCGCCACGACATTCGCAGCCGCGCCGAGGTCGAGCCGTACTTCGACAAGCTGGACATGGCGGACCCCGGGATCGTCCGCCTGCCCGCGTGGCGGCCCGGCCCGGCCGGCCCCAGCGTCGATCCCAAAATGGTCTGGGCGATCGGCGGCGTCGGCCGCAAGCTCTGACCGCGAACCTACGGTGATCTTCGGCGGGGTACGCGGCGCGGGACGTGGCAGGAGTGGGGCGGATCCGGTTACCCTCCCGCAGTGGAGCAGAAGAGCGACTTCCCTCTTCCTGTCGCCGCCGCGCCCGCGTACCTGACCGCGACGGTGGCGGGCGTCTCGGCCGCCGGAGCGCTCGTCGTCCTGGTGATGGTGGGATATCTGCTGGCCACGATGGGTCCTCTGTCCGGACAGCCCGTCGCCACACTCGTGTTCGTCTTCTTCCCGGTGCTGGCCTTCGGCCTGCTCGCCTCGGCCACCGTGATGGCGTTGCTCGCCCGCGGGGAGTTCCGGCTCCTTCGGAACCCTCCCGTCTTCACCGCCGACGGCGTACGGCTCCGGGTGTTCGCCCGCCGCGGTTACGACGTGTTCGTCCCCTGGGATCGCGTGTCGCGGCTGCGGATCGCCGACGTGGGGCCGCGGCCGTTCCTGGTGGTCGACGTGCCCGGGGCGGAGGACCTCGTCGGCGACGACCCGGACAGGGCCGAGCGCCTGCGCCGTACCAGGGAACGCTTCGAGGGTGCCGCCTTCGTGTACGGGCTGCGGGGCGCCCTCATCCATGCCGAGGACCTCGACGCGGTGGTCGGCCGGCTCAGCGACGGGGCCGTCGCCCTCGACTACTGAGCGGGGCGCCGCGCGGGGGACATTTCCGGGCGGTCGAAAGGGGCGCCCCGTCGCACGGGAGCGCCCCTTTCTCGCGTCGTCAGGCGTCGCCGGCGGGCTTGCGGCGCGAGGCGGCGATACCGGCGGCACCGGACAGCACGGCGGTCGCGCCGAGCAGCGTGAGCGCGCCGATCGGGCCGCCCGTGAACGGCAGGTCGTCTCCGATGGCGGGCAGGGAGCCCGTGGCCGGGGCGGCCTCAGCGGGTTGCCTGGGCGTCAGGGGCATCCCGACCGGAGGCGTCGGCGGGGGAGTGGGCGGAACCGGCGGTGCCGGCGGCGTCGGAGGGATCGGGCTGGGCGGATTGGGCACGCACTCCCGCGGCGGCTGGGCGCACAGACGGAGACTCACGTCGGCACGTACCGACAGAGGGGCGACCTTGACCGACGCCTTCACGCCCGCGTGCACCGCCGGCGCGGAGGGCCTGCCCGGCTTGCGGGCGGGGGCGCCCAGCCGCAGGTCGACCGGCAGGTTCACGCGCAGGCCGGGACCTGCCGAGCGCCGCGGGCCGGACGTCGCCTGCTTCACCACGCCGTCGACGGTCTTGCCGAGGGGCCCGGTCTTGGCCAGGGGACCGGTCAGGTCGACGGGGAGCTTGAGCCCGCCGGTGTCGGCCTGGGCCATCCCGCTCATGGCGGTGAGGCCCAGGACCGTCACGCCCGCGGTCGTGACCAGTCTCACGCTTTTTCGCATTGAGGAATCTCCAGGTCGGAGGGGCGGCGAACGTAACCACGTGCCGGGTGGAGGCAGCCGGGCACGGTGAGTACGGGCCTCCCGCCGCCTTGTCACAAGGCGCCGCAATGTCATCCGCACCACCACATGTCCCGGGAAGCCCTGCCATACAGGTAGCGATCAGTTTGTCACGTCAAGTAGCGTTTTGGAACGCCGATCGACGGCGTTCTGTCAGCGATTCACAGCGCTGAGTGGGCACCCTGGCGAGCGGCGGACGGGCGCATCCGTGTCCGCGACGCACTCTGCGCCACACTGAGTGCGTGACCCGAGTCATCGCAGGAACCGCCGGCGGCCGGCGGATCTCCGTGCCCACCGGCCGTGACACCAGGCCGACCAGTGACCGCGCCCGCGAAGGACTGTTCGCCACCGTCCACTCGCTGCTCGGCGACCTCGACGGCCTGCGCGCCGCCGACCTGTTCGCCGGGTCCGGGGCGGTCGGCCTGGAGGCCCTGTCCCGCGGTGCCGCCCACGTGCTGCTCGTCGAGTCGTCCGCCCGCGCCGCCAGGGTGATCAAGGAAAACGTCGAGGCGCTCGGCCTGCCCGGAGCCGAGCTGGTCACCGACCGCGTCGAACGCGTGCTCCGGCAGGCTCCCCCCGAGCCGTACGACCTGGTCTTCGCCGACCCTCCGTACGCGGTGACCGCGGAGACCGTCATCGGGATGCTCGACGCGCTGCGCGACAACGGCTGGCTGGCGCCAGAGGCGCTCGTCGCCGTCGAACGCGCCACGCGCGGCGAGCCCGTCCGCTGGCCGGCGGGGTACGCGGAGAGCAGGGCCCGTCGTTACGGCGAGGGGACACTTTGGTACGGTCACGCCGCAGGCCACTGACGACTTCCTTGCAGAGGGGACTCACCTCGTGCGCCGTGTTGTCTGTCCGGGTTCGTATGATCCCGTCACCAACGGACACCTCGACATCATCAGCCGAGCGTCGCGCCTCTACGACGAGGTCGTCGTCGCCGTGCTGATCAACATCTCCAAGAAGAGCCTCTTCACGGTCGAAGAACGCGTCGAGATGATCGGCGAGGTCACCAAGGAGTACGGCAACGTCAGCGTCGAGAAGTTCCACGGGCTGACCGTGGACTTCTGCCGCGAGCGGGGCATCCCGGTGATCGTGCGCGGGCTCAGGGCGGTCAGCGACTTCGACTACGAGCTGCAGATCGCCCAGATGAACCACCAGATGGCCGGCGTCGAGACCATGTTCATGGCCACCAACCCGCTCTACTCGTTCCTGTCCTCCAGCCTGGTCAAGGAGATCGCGCAGTACGGTGGGGACGTGTCCGGGCTGGTGCCCGAGCCCGTCCAGCGCCGTCTCACGCGGCGCTTCTCCGAGTCCTGACCGGGGGCCCGCACCCCGCCGAGTTGGGCGAACGGGCCTGCATTCGGTACCCTTTCCAATCGACCTTGCCAGACGACGGTGATGCGCCATGCCTCACGGAAGCAGGAAGAACCTGACTCGCATCGATCCCCGCGACCCATTCGTGATCGACACGCTCATACTGGGCCGCCGTCCGGGATCGATGCGCAAGGACTCCTACGCCGTGCCGGCTCCGGCGGATCTCGGCGTCGAGATGGTGAGCGTTCCCGAGGGCACCGAGATCGAGCTGGACTTCCGGCTCGAGGCGGTGATGGAGGGCGTGCTCGTCTCGGGCACGGCGCGTGCGTCTCTCGCAGGAGAGTGCGCGCGCTGCCTGGATCCCCTCACCTCGTCGATCGAGGTGGAGTTCCAGGAGCTCTACGTCTACTCCGACACTCGTTCCGGCGAGAGCGCGGACGAAGACGAACGCCGTCTCGAGGGAGATCTCATCGATCTCGAACCGGTGGTACGGGACGCGATGGTGCTAGCACTGCCGCTGTCCCCGCTGTGCCGGGACGACTGTCCCGGTCTGTGCACGGACTGCGGGGTCCGGCTGGCCGATGCCGGTCCGGACCACCATCACGACGCCGTCGACCCTCGGTGGGCGGCATTGCAGGGCATGTTGGATCAACGACAAGAAGACCAGGAGGGCTGACGTGGCCGTACCAAAGCGGAAGAAGTCGCGCAGCAACACGCGGCACCGTCGCTCGCAGTGGAAGACCCAGGCTCCCACGCTTGTGCGCTGCCCGCAGTGCCGCGACCAGAAGCTGCCCCACACCGCGTGCGCGACCTGCGGCACCTACAACCGCCGTCAGGTCATCGACGTGGCCTGAGGACGTTCCGGGGGCGGCGCAGTGCCGCCCCCGCCCGTCTCGCGATGAAGACTCGCCCGAGGCCGTGGCGGACGCCGGGAACGACCCGGCGTGTACCTCGCTCTCGCGGAACCTTCCGCGGAGGAAGACCGTGAATTCTGTCTGTGCCGCCTCCCTGACCCGGGGGGCCGCGTGAAGCCGGACCACTCCATGACCGACCGCAGCGCGCTCGAGGCCGCGCTCGGTGTCAGGCCCGACCCGGAGCTGCTCGAACGCGCCCTGACCCACCGCTCCTACGCGTACGAGAACGGCGGGCTGCCGACCAACGAGCGGCTGGAGTTCCTCGGCGACTCCGTGCTCGGCCTGGTCGTCACCGACACGCTGTTCAACGGCCATCCGGATCTGCCCGAGGGCCAGCTCGCCAAGCTGCGCGCGGCCGTCGTCAACATGCGGGCGCTCGCCGGCGTGGCACGCCAGCTCGACCTGGGCGCCTACATCCGCCTCGGCCGCGGCGAAGAGGGGACCGGGGGCCGCGACAAGGCCTCGATCCTCGCCGACACGCTCGAGGCCGTGATCGGCGCGGTCTATCTCGACCAGGGCCTCAAGGCGGCGGACGCCCTCGTGCACCGTCTGTTCGACGCCCTGATCATCCGGTCGGCGAGCCTGGGCGCCGGGCTCGACTGGAAGACCTCGCTGCAGGAGCTGACCGCCACCGAGGAGCTCGGCGTGCCCGAGTACCACGTGGAGGAGAGCGGCCCGGACCACCAGAAGAGCTTCCGCGCCGTCGTCGCCGTCGGTGGTGTCGCCTACGGCCACGGTGAGGGCCGCAGCAAGAAGGAGGCCGAGCAGCAGGCGGCCGAGGCGGCATGGACGACGATCCGCGAGCGTTCTTCCTCTGCCGGCAACTGACGCGCCGGACATCCCCCGCCACAGCCGGAAAGAGGAGAACACCCGTGCCCGAGCTGCCCGAGGTCGAGGTCGTACGGCGTGGAGTCGAACGCTGGGTGGCCGGCCGGACCGTCGAGTCCGCCACCGTCCTCCACCCGCGCGCGGCGCGCCGCCACGTCGAGGGCCCGGCCGACCTCGCCGCCCGGATGACCGGGCGCCTGGTGTCCGGCGCGCGGCGGCGGGGAAAGTACCTGTGGCTGCCCGTCGGCGACGACGAGGCGTTCCTGGCCCACCTCGGCATGAGCGGCCAGCTGATCGTCGGTGAGCCGGACCGGGCCTACGAAAAGCATCTGCGCGCCCGGTTCACCTTCACCGACGGGGGGCTGGACCTGCGCTTCGTCGACCAGCGCACCTTCGGTCACCTGATGCTCACCGGCACCACGGACGACGGGGTGCCCCTGCCGATCGCGCACATCGCCCCGGATCCGCTGGAGGCGGCCTTCGACGAGGAGGCGTTCCTGCGCGCACTCCGCCGGCGCCGTACGGGGATCAAGCGCGCGCTGCTCGACCAGTCGCTGATCAGCGGCGTGGGCAACATCTACGCCGACGAGGCGCTGTGGCGGGCGAAGCTCCACTGGGCACGGCCCACCGAGACTCTCACGCGGCCCGAGGCGCGGCGCGTGCTGACGGCCGCCCGCGAGGTCATGGGCGACGCCCTGACGGCGGGCGGCACGTCCTTCGACAGCCTGTACGTCAACGTCAACGGAGAGAGCGGTTACTTCGGCCGGTCACTCAACGTGTACGGCCGGGAGGACGAGCCGTGCCCCCGCTGCGGCGACCCGGTCCGGCGTGACGCGTTCATGAACCGCTCGTCCTACACCTGTCCCCGGTGCCAGCCCCGCCCTCGCCGCGGGCGCTACTGACGTTCAGCGGGTTCCGGCACGCCCTCAGGGCCTCATCCGAGGTCCCGCTGCGCGGCGCCCAGGCGGCGCCCTCGCCGCGTTGTCGTCGGTCGCCGGCCGGTACCGGGCTGATTCCCTCCTCCGCCTTGCGACGCGCCGCGTGGACGCCGCTCGCTACGGATCGGGACTTCGAGACAGCCCCTTAAGGGGCTTTTCGACGCTCCGCATGCGTCCGGGTCCGGTCACGGGCGTTCCGTCAGGCGGGGTTGTCCGGGTTCGACCGCGGTGCTAGACGACCGCCCGGGGGGCCCTCCCGTGCGTGGTGACGGCGTCGCCGGACGGATCTCGATCGCCGCCGTCGCCCGGCCGCGAGCCTTCCGTGCGGTCCTTGCCGTGGGTCTTTTGTCGCAACTATCGGCGTATGGCCGGGTCCTCTCGCGGGACTAGGATCCCGGAACGTGGAGGACCAGATTCGGCTGACCGCGTGGGTGCGCGGCCACGTGCAAGGTGTGGGTTTCCGGTGGTGGGTACGTTCCAGGGCGCTCGAGCTCGGTCTGGCCGGCTCGGCGAGCAACCTCAGGGACGGCCGGGTCGAGGTGATCGCCGAAGGCCCCCGGGCGGCCTGTGACGGGCTGCTCACCCTGTTGCGCGGCGGGGAGACGCCGGGAATGGTCGACGGCGTTGTGGAGCGATGGACGGAGCCGCGTGGCGATCTTCGCGGCTTCGTCGAACGGTGATCGCTCTGGGAAGTCTGCTAAACTTGGATAGGCAGGTTGTTACGCGTCTGTGACATCTGTCTTGACCGGCTCTCCAGCCGGTGCGACCCTAGTTGTTACGCGCATCATTTCGGCTCTCATGTGCGCGATCATTCCTGCTGGTCACTCAGCGTGGAGGACCCTTAATCATGGCGAAGGCTCTACTCGGCCACGTCGGCGGTCCGGACCCCCGCATGGTTGCGGAGATGCGGCGCCTTCAGCAACGTGTCCGTGACCTGGAGGCCGAGCTCGTACGGCTCCAGACCGAGAACGACACGCTCGCGGCGGTCGCGGACAACGAAGTCATGGCGCTCAGCGCCAACGACCGCGAACCGGCTCTGACCTAACGGTCAGACCGCTCCTTAAAAGGGACGTCGATCATGACGTCCCTTTTTGCTGCCTCGAATTAACATCCGGCGTGCTTCACCAAAGGTTGTTCCTTGACCGCAACGGTGAGGCAATCACTTCGGAAATGCACGTGTGATCATGTTCGCCCCCAGGTCAGCCGATCGCCCGATGGCGCGGGGAATTTCCGTCCGCTCCCGTTGAGGGCGTCGATAGGCGGCGCCAGAACGGGCGTTCGACCGAAGAAGAGGCCATTTCCTGATCCGTCGTGGCCGGTGGTCGCCGGGGCGGGACGCCGGAGCCGCCGGGCGGGGTGGTTCTCCCGGACAGACCACGCATCAGGATCGATCGTGGCACATTTGGGGATGTCAGATGGCCGGTGCTACGCCGGGTTCGGGGTCTCGGCCGGTATCGTTCGCAGAGGCCAAGCCCGGCCGGCCTCCCGAATCTCACGGGCCGGCATCGAACGGTCGCGGAAAGGATCGGTAGACGCTTGTACTTGAAGAGCCTCACGCTGCGTGGCTTCAAGTCCTTCGCGTCCTCGACCACGCTGCGTCTCGAACCGGGCATCACCTGTGTCGTCGGACCCAACGGCTCGGGCAAGTCCAACGTCGTCGACGCGCTCTCGTGGGTGATGGGCGAGCAGGGCGCCAAGTCGCTGCGCGGCGGCAAGATGGAGGACGTCATCTTCGCGGGCACGTCGTCGCGCCCGCCGCTCGGCCGCGCCGAGGTCCTCCTCACCATCGACAACACCGACGGCGCACTGCCGATCGACTACACCGAGGTCACGATCAGCAGGCTCATGTTCCGGTCGGGGCAGAGCGAGTACGCGATCAACGGTGACTCCTGCCGCCTGCTCGACGTTCAGGAACTCCTGTCGGACTCCGGCATCGGTCGCGAGATGCACGTGATCATCGGTCAGGGGCAGCTCGACCGGATTCTGCATTCCGGGCCCGAGGGGCGCCGCGCGGTCGTCGAGGAGGCGGCCGGCGTCCTCAAGCACCGCAAGCGCAAGGAGAAGGCCCTGCGCAAGCTGGACGCGATGGGGGCCAACCTCACGCGCGTCCAGGACCTCACCACCGAGCTGCGCCGCCAGCTCAAACCGCTCGGCCGGCAGGCGGAGATCGCCCGCCGGGCCGCCGTGATCCAGTCCGACCTGCGTGACGCGCGGGTCCGCCTGCTCGCCGACGACCTCGTGACGCTGAGCGGGCGGCTCAAGCAGGAGACCCTCGACGAGGCCGCCGTACGCCAGCGGCACACGGCCGTGGAGGAGGCCCTCGGCCAGGCCCAGCAGAGGGAGACCCTTCTGGAGGCCGAGGCCGCCGAGCAGGCGCCGCTGCTGGTCCGCACCCAGGAGACCTGGTACTCCCTGTCGTCCTTCCGCGAGCGCCTGCGCGGCGTCGGTGAGGTCGCCGCCGAGCGCCACCGGCACGCCGTCGAGGCGGAGGGGGAGGAGCGCCGGGGCCGCGATCCCGAGGACATGGAGCGCGAGGCCGCCGAGGTACGCGAGCAGGAGGAGGTACTCGCCGCGCGCCTGGAGGCCGTGGAGGAGATGCTCGCCGAGTCCGTACGCGAGCGGTCCGAGGCGGAGACCGCGCTCGAGGCCGAAGAACGCCGCCTGCAGGCCGCCGCCCGCGCCGCGGCCGACCGTCGCGAGGGCCTGGCGCGGCTGCGCGGCCAGGTCGACGCGCTGGGCAGCAAGATGCAGGCCACCGAGGCGGAGATCGGCCGGCTCAACGAGGCGCGAGCCGCCGCCGGCGAACGCGCGCGGGTGGCCGAGGCCGAATACTCGTCACAGGAGACGCAGGCGGCCGAGGACCCGGAGCTGGCCGCCGAGCACGAACGCGTACAGGAGATCCTCGAACAGGCCAAGGAGTCCGCCGAACAGGCACGCGACGCGGTAGACGAGCCCCGTCGCGCCGTACGCGAGGCGCATGAGCGCGTCGGCGCGGCCCGCGGGGCCGACCAGTCCGCGCAGAAGGAGCTCACCGCGCTGCAGGCGCGGGTCGAGGCCCTCGATCTCACCCTGGGCAGTGCCGTGGACGGCGGTGAGGTACTCCTGTCCGCCGGCCTCGACGGCGTGCTGGGCACGCTCGCCGCGCTTCTGTCGGTCGAGCCGGGCGCCGAGGTCGCGGTCGCCGCGGCCCTGGGCGCGGCCACCGAGGCCGTCGCCGTCGCCTCTCTCGACACCGCGTCATCGGCGCTCGCCCTGCTACGCGCCGACGACGCGGGGCAGGCCGGTCTCGTGGTCGGCGACGGGCCCTCCGCCCACGGCGACCGCGCCGCTCTGCCGGGCGGCGCCCGCTACGCGGCCGACCTGGTCGACGCGGCGGAGTCGGTGCGTTCGGCGGTCCACCACCTCCTCGACGGCGTCGTGGTCGTGCAGGACCTGTCCGCCGCGACCGCGCTCGTACGCGAGAGGCCCGCGCTGCGGGCGGTCACCCGCGACGGCGACCTGCTCGGCGCCCACTGGGCACTGGGCGGTGGCGGCGGTCGGCAGAGCCCGCTGCAGATGCGCGCCGCACGCGACGAGGCGGCCGAACGCCTGGCCGCGGCACGCGAGAGGGCCGAGCACACCGCCGAGGCGCTGGAGGAGGCAGTCTCGGCCGAGCAGCGCGCCCAAGCGGTCCTGGAGGCGGCACAGGCGGCGGTCGGCGAGGCGCAGGCCGGCGTCAACCGCGCGCAGGCCGGACTCGACCGCGTACGCGCCAAGCTCCGTGAGGCCGCCGCCGAGGCGGCACAGGAGGCCAGGCACGTGGCCGGGCTCCAGGCCGCGGCGCAGGCCGCCCGCCAGGAGACCGAACGCCTGTCCTCGTCCGTACGCGCCGCCGAAGAAGCACGCGAACGCGACGCCGAGGCCCACGCCGGGCTGCGCGAGCGGCTGGAGGCCGCCGAGGCCGAGCCGCTGTCGGACGACGAGGAGGACTCCGCCCGCCGCGACGAACTCACCGACCACTGCCAGGAGCTGCGCGCCGCCGAGATGGAGGCGCGCCTCAACGTCCGTACCGCCGAGGAGCGCGTCACCGCCATCACCGGCCGCGCCGACGCACTGCTGCGCGCTGCCGACGAGGAACGCGCCGAACGCGCCCGCGCCGCCGAACGCCGCGAGCGTCGCGCGCACGACGCCCGGGTCGCCCAGGCCGTCGTCACCGGCGCACGCGCGGCACTGGCCCGCATCGAGGTCTCGATCGCCGCGGCGGTCGCCGAGCGCGAGGCCGCCGAGCAGGCACGCGCCGCACGCGAGGAGGAGCTCAAGACCGTCCGCACGCGCGTACGGGAGCTCACCGGCGAGCACGAGAGGCTCCTCAACGTCGCGCACGGCAGCGAGGTGGCACGCGCCGAGCGGCGGCTGCGCCTCGAGCAGATGGAGGAGCGGGCGATGGAGGAGTTCGGACTGGAGGTGGACGTGCTCGTCTCCGAGTACGGCCCCGACCAGCTCGTCCCCCCGGCGCCGGACGCCCCCGAAGACGCCGTGCCCGCACCGTACGACCGGGCCGTGCAGGAGAAGCGCGCCAAGCAGGCCGAACGCCAGCTGACCCAGCTGGGCAAGGTCAACCCCCTGGCGCTGGAGGAGTTCGCGGCGCTGGAGGAGCGGCACGCCTTCCTGACGTCCCAGCTGGAGGATCTCAAGAAGACCCGGCGCGACCTGCTCACGGTCGTCAAGGAGGTCGACGAGCGGGTCGAACAGGTCTTCACCTCGGCGTACGAGGACACCGCACGGGAGTTCGAAGGGATCTTCTCCCGGCTGTTCCCCGGCGGAGAGGGACGGCTGTCCCTGACCGAGCCGGAGGACATGCTCACCACCGGCATCGAGGTCGAGGCCCGCCCACCGGGCAAGAAGGTCAAGCGCCTGTCGCTGCTGTCCGGTGGAGAACGATCCCTGGTGGCGATCGCCTTCCTGGTCGCCATCTTCAAGGCCCGCCCGTCCCCGTTCTACGTGCTGGACGAGGTCGAGGCCGCCCTGGACGACACCAACACCCAGCGCCTGCTGGGCATCTTCGAAGAACTCCGCGAGTCCTCACAGCTGATCGTCATCACCCACCAGAAGCGCACGATGGAGGGCGCTGACGCCCTGTACGGCGTGAGCATGCGCGGCGACGGAGTGACCCAGGTCATCAGCCAACGCCTCCGCGAGCCCGAACCCGCCTGACCCGAGCCGGCGTGACCGAGTCGGCCTGGCCCGAGTCGATCTGTCGCGCCGCATCCGTTTGAGTGAGCCGGGGCGGCTGTGTGGATCGTGGCGGGTGCGTCCGGCCCGTACGTGACGGCGGGCCGCCGACTCGCGTGACGGGCGGGGCGGGAGGCCTCCGTCCAGGCGTGCGCTGCGGCTCGGGATTCACGAGTTCACGTGATCCTGGGCACGTTCCAAACGCCCGCCGGGTTCATTCGGGGGCCGTCCGCCGCGCCATCCCGGCCTCTTGCCCGGGACATCCAGGCCGACCGGGCGAGTCCTCTATCTCACGAATTCCCAGGCTACGACCCTGCCGTCTCAATTGTCCCTAGTTAACCGTGCGTAACCCTTGCGCAAGGTCGTGTGAGTCGTTAGGAATTGAGGTCTTCGGAAACGGAAGGGACTACATGAACGCTCAACGAATCAAGGAAAACTTCGCGCTGGTCGCCGATCACGGTCTGGAAGTGGCTGACTACTTTTACGCAGATTTGTTCGAGCGTAATCCGGGATACCGATCGCTTTTCCCGGCCTCCATGGAGCAGCAGCACAAGGTACTTCTCGCCGCACTCGCGCAGATCGTGGAGTGGGTGGATAACACTGAGGAATTGATTCCTTACCTTCAGCGACTGGGAAGCGATCACTCCGGATTCGGGGTCACCGCGGAGGACTACCCGGAGGTCGGCGCGAGCCTCATCGCGACCCTCCGCCACTTCAGCGGCGACGCATGGACCCCCGACCTGGAGAAGGACTGGACAGCCGCGTACGGCGTGGTTTCCGAGGTCATGGTGCAGGCGGGCGGCGAGCGGTAGCGCGGACCCGGGCGCCGATCCCCGCCGGCGCCCCGCTCGCGCGCAAGACCGTCCCTCAGGAGAACGTGTGGATGCCCAGGCATTGAAAGATAACTTTGCGCAGGTCGCACAGCACGGCGATGCTGTCGCATTGTTCTTTTACTCGGACTTGTTTCTGAGAAACCCCGGTCTACGGGAGATGTTCCCGATCGGAATGAGCCATCAGCGTGACCGTCTGTTGAGTGCACTCGGCCGCGTGGTCGCGCAGGTGGACAACCTGCCAGAAGTCGTTCCGTTCGTTCGTCAACTCGGCGCTGACCACCGGAAATTCGGTGTCGAGGCGCTGCATTATCCCGAGGTCGGCCAGAGTCTGATCGCCACTCTGCGTTACTTCTCCGGCGCCGCGTGGAGTGACGCACTCGCGCGCGACTGGGGCGATGCCTACACCCTCCTGGCGAACGTCATGGTCGAGGCCGCCGACGAGGACGCGAAGCAGCGCCCGGCCTGGTGGAACGCCCAGATCGTGGCGCACGAGCGCCGCCGGTTCGACCTCGCCGTCCTGCGCGTCGTGACGGACCGGCCGCTGCCCTACCTGCCCGGGCAGTCGGTGGCGGTCGAGGTGCCGGTACGGCCGCGGATGTGGCGCTACTACTCCATGGCCAACGCTCCCCGGCACGACAACACGCTCGACTTCCACGTACGGCTCGTCGACGGCGGCCCGGTGAGTCCCGTCCTGGTGCGCTCCGCCGGTGCCGGTGACTGGCTCAAGCTGGGCTCGCCGGTCGGGACCATGACCTTCAACGAGCGGTCCGGCCGCGACGTCCTCCTCATCGGCGGGAGTACGGGCCTGGCGCCGCTCAAGGCGATCCTCGAACGGATCGCCCGCAGTCCCGCACCGCCGCGGGTGCACCTGTTCTTCGGCGCGCGCACCGCCGACGGACTCTACGACCTCGCCGACCTGACCAAACGTGCCGCCGACAGTCCCTGGCTCACCGTGGTGCCCGCCGTGTCCGAAGGCGGGGCCGACGGAGCCGAACAGGCCGAGCAGGGCGTACTGGCCGACGTGGTCGCCCGGTACGGCCTCTGGAGAGACCACGACGCCTACGTATGCGGCTCACCCGCGATGGTCGACGCGACCGTGGAACGGCTCGTGGGCCTCGGGCTCGGCATGGACCGGATCCGGTCGGACAAGTTCGCGGACGCATAGGGAGAGCGATGAACTCACCAGACATTTCCGGAGCTCAGCGCCTGACCCCCGCCGAGCTGCAGGCGGTCAACTTCCGGCGCGCGCCGCTCGGCCGGCGCGGTTTCGACGAGGACCAGGTACGCGCCTTCCTCGGCCAGGTCGAACAGGAGCTGGTCCGCGTCCTGAACGAGAAGGCCGCGATGCAGCACGAGGTCGGGCGGCTGCGGGACCGGATCACCGGTAACCCGCAGGGCTTCTCGCCCGTACAGGCCGAGGACGCCCACATCCAGGCGGTCCGCATCCTGTCCAAGGCGCAGGAGACCGCCGACCATTACGTGGCCGACGCCCAGCGCTACAGCCGGGAGATCGCCGAGGAGGCGCGCCGGGGCAGGGACGAGATCCTCGCCGAGGCCAAGGCGCGGGCCGTACTGGTCCTGGACGAGGCGCATCGCCAGGCCTCGACCGCCGCCGAGCAGGTCAAGCCGTCCTCCGAGCCCCTGTCGGAGGACGAGCGGCGCAACCTCGAAAGCGAGATCGCCTACCTGCGGACCTTCAGCGACGTCTACCGCACGCATCTGCGGTCCTACCTGGAGGCCCTGCTGCGCAACGTGGAGGAGTGGGATCACTCGGAGCACGACTCCACGCCCGGCGCGCGTACGCCGCTGCCCCGCCCGCGCTGAGCGTCCCCGGCCTCTGCGACACTGGGACACGCTATGGAATACCTGATCCTCGCCATCGCGATCGTCGTGCTCGCCGTCGTCGCCGCCGGATTCTTTCTGCTGCGCGGCCGCGGCCGGGGCCGTACAGCTCCGCCGCCCGAGACCTCCGCGGGCGGCACGGCCGTCCTGGACGACGACGAGGTCGCGACCGCGGCTCCACCCGTCGACGTCCCGGTCGCCCCGGCGGCGCCGGAGATCGAGCTTCCGCCGCCCTCCGCCGGACGTCTCGTACGCCTGCGCGCGCGGCTGTCCCGGTCCCAGAACGCCCTGGGCAAGAGCCTGCTGGCGCTGCTGTCCCGTGACGCCCTCGACGACGAAGCGTGGGAGGAGATCGAGGACACGCTGGTCACCGCGGACGTCGGGGTCGTGCCCGCCAGGCAGATCGTGGACGACCTGCGGACGAAGGTGAAGGTCCTCGGCTCGCGGGACCCGGTCCAGGTGCGCGCGATGCTCAAGGAGGAGCTGCTCGGCCAGCTCGGCGTGGACTGGGATCGGACGCTGCGCACCGAGCCGCACGGCAACCAGCCTGCGGTCATCCTCGTCGTCGGCGTCAACGGCACCGGCAAGACGACCACATGCGGCAAGCTCGCGCGGGTCATCGTCGGCGACGGCCGTACGGTCCTGCTCGGTGCCGCCGACACCTTCCGTGCCGCCGCGGCCGACCAGCTGCAGACCTGGGGATCACGGGTCGGCGCCGAGGTCGTACGCAAGGCGGAGGGCACGGACCCGGCGAGCGTCGCGTTCGAGGCCGTCAAGCAGGGCATCGCGGGCGCCGTCGACACGGTGATCGTCGACACCGCGGGCCGGCTGCACACCAAGACCGGGCTGATGGACGAGCTCGGCAAGGTCAAGCGGGTGATCGAAAAGCAGGCACAGGTCGACGAGGTGATCCTGGTCCTCGACGCGACGACGGGGCAGAACGGCCTGCGGCAGGCACGTGTCTTCGCCGAGGTCGTCAACGTCACCGGCATCGCGTTGACCAAGCTCGACGGCACCGCCAAGGGCGGCATCGTCATCGCCGTGCAACGCGAGCTCGGCGTTCCCGTCAAGCTCGTCGGCCTCGGTGAGGGGCCCGATGACCTTGCCCCCTTCGACCCGGATGCCTTCGTCGAGGCGATTCTGGGCGACTGATCGGGATACGTACACCTAGATACGTACCCGTATAGGTATTTCTCCCGCTTCGCTCGGGGCGCTCTTTCGGGCACTCTCTGAGACGTTGTGGCGACGTTCCCCCGGGCGGCCGTCACCGTACCGGCGTCGTGACCGCGCGCGACGCCTTCTGGGCGGCGTCCCCCCTATGCGCCGCCGAGGGAAACGCTGGGGCCGGCACAGGCCAGGACCTGCGCCGGCCCCAGCGTTCGGTTTCAGGACCGGGCGGTGGACCTGCTGATCCAGACCGCGATCTGTGATCGTGAGCCGTACCCGAGCTTGCCCAGAATGTGCTCGACATGACCTTCGGCGGTGCGCTGGGAGATCACCAGCTCGGCGGCGATCTCCTTGTTGGTCAGGCCCCGGCCGACGAGCCGGGCCACCTCCGTCTCCCGGCGGGTCAGCGGAGAACGCTCGCCGTTCACGGACTCCGCCGGCGCGACGTCCTCCTCCGCCGTCTCCTCCAGCGCGTACGCGAGCGCGCGGTCGACGTCGAGCAGCGTGCCGTGGCGTACCAGCTTCTCGAAGTCGGCGTCCCCGAGCACGAGCCGCAGGTCGGCCACGCACTGCTCCTGGTATCGGCGGAGATGCCGGTATCCGGCCACCTGCGCCCCGACCGCCCGTCGCGACCTGGGCTCCTGCGAGAACGTCCCAAAGGTCCCCAGTAGCCGCGCCGCGCGTTCGTACCGGCCCTCCGCCGCGGCGATCCAGGCGAGAGCCGCCAGGTTGAGCCCGATCCCACGAGGGTTGCCGAGCACGCGGTGGACCGCCAGGCTCTCCATCACGAGCTCGCCGGCACGTACGGTCTCGCCCCGGCGCCAGAGCGTGATGCCGAGCATGGTCAGCAGGTGCGCCCGGTAGAGCCCCTTGCCGTTGGCCTCGCACAGAACGATGCCCTCCTCGGCGGCGGAGACGGCGGATTCGAGCTCGCCGCCGAGAGTGAGCGCGCCGGTGAGCCACAGGTGCGCCCGGATCCGGCCCATGATGTCGCCGCTCGCGCGCTGCTGCTCGGCCGCGTTCCGGCAGAGCGTGATCGCGGTCGCCGCGTCGCCCCGGTCCAGCGCGACCAGGCCACGCTGGAGGGCGACGTCGGCGAGGATCACGCCGTGCCCCAGCCGCTCCCCGATCTCCAGCGCCTCGTCGAGCATCCGGTCGGCCATGTCGGGCTGCCCGTCGACCACGGCCAGCCAGCTGTCGATCACCAGTGCACGGCCGCGGGCATCGTCCGGCGCGTGGTGCAGGGCCAGTCCCTGCGCCAGCCGCTGGCGGCCTTCGCCGAGATAGCCGCTCAGCCAGTGATTACGCAGGTCGGCGGCCATGTGCAGGCCGTTGGCGGCGCGTTCGGGCCCGCTGAAGCAATAATCCATGGCCGAGCGGAGATTGCCGCGTTCGAGCTTCGCCCGGGCGAGCATGGTCAGCTGCGAGGCGCCGGGCCGCACGAGCGTGTCGGAGCACATCCGGCGGTAGTAGTCGCAGTGGCGACGGTGCACCTCCTCCGCCTCGCCGGACTCGGCGAGCCGCTCCCGGCCGTACTCCCGCAGGGACTCGAGCAGCCGATAGCGGATCCCGAGCTGGTTCTCCTCCGTGACGAACACCGACTTGTCCACCAGCCCGGTCACGAGGTCCAGTACGTCCTCGGGCGCGATGCCGTCGCCGGAGCAGACCGCCTCGGCACCCTCCAGGTCCAGGCCGCCGACGAAGACCGAGGCCCGCGCCCACAGCGACCGCTCCTGCGGGGTACAGCGGGCGTAACTCCAGTCGATCAGCGCCCACAGGGTCCGATGGCGCGGCTGCGCCGTGGAGGTACGGAACTCCAGCAGCCGGAACCGGTCGTCCAGGCGGTCGAGCAGCTGCTGGACGGAGAGCGCCCGCAGGCGTACGGCCGCGAGCTCGATCGCCAGCGGGATGCCGTCGAGGCGGCGGCAGATCCGCTCGACGACGTCGTGGTTCTCCTCGGTCACGGTGAAGTCGTGCAGCACCGCCTGCGCCCGGTCGGCGAACAGCTGCACCGCGTCGCACTGCGCGGCGGCCTCGGCGGAGTTCGCGGCGGCGGGCAGCGGCAGCACCGGGACGGTCAGCGCCTGTTCGCCGGTGACGCCGAGGAGCTGCCTGCTGGTGGCGAGGATCCGCACGGAGGGGGCGCTCCGCAGCAGCGTCTCGGCCAGCGCGGCGCACGCGGGCCGGAGGTGTTCGCAGTTGTCCAGGACGATTAGCGCGTTCATGTCCCGCAGATGCTCGGTCAGGACCCCCATGGCCGGCCGCCCGGAGCGGTCCTCGATCCCGAGCACCTCGGACACGGTGTGCGTGAGGAGTTCGGGGTTCTCCAGCTCGGCCAGCTCGACCAGCCACACGCCGTCCGGGAACACCCGCCACAGCTCGCCTGCCACCCGGTAGGCCAGCCGGGTCTTGCCCACCCCGCCCACACCGGTCAGCGTCACCAGCCGGGACGCGGACAGCAGGCGTTTGACGTCGGCCATCTCTTGCCGACGCCCCACGAAGCTCGTCACCTCGGCCGGCAGCCCGCGCTCCCGCCACCGACCCGAGGTACGCATCACCATGAAGACCTGTACCCGCCGCGCTTCTGGTAGTGCTGACCTGCGAAGTTGCCATCTCACTGTACGCACGCCCGCGCGCTCTCCGGCACCCCGTGGCCGCCCAGGCGGCGAGCGTCGGTCTTCGGGGTAAATGGGCGATAAGCGTTCTGAAACACGGCGGAAACATGGGCGGGCATGGTTTCACACCGGCGAAACACTCATGCCCCGTAGGTGAAACGGTGCTGCTCGAAGCTCCAGAGCAGTATCGACCACCTCACCCGAAGGGACGCCGCATGCCGCCGGACGTTCTCAAAATGTTGAATTCAGGCGACACCGCCTGGCTGTTGGCGAGCTCAGCTCTTGTGCTTCTCATGACCCCGGGTCTGGCGTTCTTCTATGGCGGTATGACCCGGTCCAAGAGCGTCCTCAACATGCTGATGATGAACTTCGCCACGATCGGCATCGTCAGCGTGCTGTGGGTCCTCTACGGCTACTCCCTCGCGTTCGCCAAAGACGTCGGCAACCATGGTTTCATCGGCGGGTTCGGCCGGGTCGGGCTGAAGGACACGCTGATCTCGGCGTCGGGCACCTCGCCGGAGCTGGCCTTCTCCTCCTTCCAGCTCATGTTCGCCATCATCACCCCCGCGTTGATCAGTGGTGCCATCGCCGACCGCGTGAAGTTCGGCGGCTGGTGCACCTTCGTGGCCATCTGGACCACGGTCGTCTACTTCCCGGTCGCCCACTGGGTCTTCTTCTTCGGCGACCTGACGACGACCAAGGACGGTGGCTTCCTCGCCGACCACATCGGCGCGCTCGACTTCGCGGGCGGTACCGCGGTCCACCTGAACGCCGGTATGGCCGGTCTCGCCATGGCTCTGGTGGTCGGCAAGCGTGTCGGCTGGCCCAAGGAGCCGATGCGCCCCCACAACGTCCCGTTCGTGCTGCTCGGCGCCGGTCTGCTGTGGTTCGGCTGGTTCGGCTTCAACGCCGGCTCGGCACTGGCCGCCAACGCCCAGGCGTCGGTGGTGTTCATGAACACGCAGGTCGCGACGGCCGCCGCGGCGCTCGCGTGGGTCATCGTGGAGAGGTTCCGCTACGGCAAGTCCACCGCGCTGGGCATGGCCTCCGGTGCGGTCGCCGGACTCGTCGCGATCACCCCGGCCTGTGCCTCGGTCAACCCGCTCGGTGCGATCGTCGTCGGCCTCGTCGCCGGTGCGCTCTGCTCCGTCGCGGTCGGCATCAAGTCCAAGTTCGGCTTCGACGACTCCCTCGACGTCGTCGGTGTGCACGCGGTCGGCGGCGCGGCGGGCGCCCTGCTGATCGGCTTCCTGGCCACCCCGACCGTGACCGGCATCCTGACGCCGGCCAAGGGCGACGGACCGGCCGGCCTCCTGTACGGCGGCGGCTTCAGCCAGCTCGGCAAGCAGGCCATCGGCGTCGTGATGGTCGGCGTGTACTCCTTCGTCCTCACCTGGATCATCGGCAAGATCCTCGACAAGATCATGGGTCTGCGGATCACCGATGAGGACGAGGTGTCCGGCATCGACTTCGCCGTCCACGCGGAGACCGCGTACGAGATCGGCGGCGCGTTCGGCGGCGCCGGCGGCGGCGGGATCATCGCTGCTTTGAAGGGCGACAATGGCGGGCAACCCGTGGAGAAGCCCGGTGACACGAAGGTAGAGGCTGAGGCATGAAACTCGTCACGGCGGTGATCAAGCCGTTCAAGCTCGACGACGTGAAGGCGGCGCTCGAGACGTTCGGTGTGAACGGCCTCACGGTCAGCGAGGCCAGCGGGTACGGCCGCCAGCGCGGACACACCGAGGTCTACCGGGGCGCGGAGTACAAGGTCGACCTCGTACCCAAGCTCCGCGTCGAGGTCCTCGTCGACGACGAGGACGCCGATGACATCGTCGATGTGATCGTGAAGGCGGCGCAGACCGGCAAGATCGGCGATGGCAAGGTCTGGTCGGTCCCGGTCGACACCGTGGTGCGCGTCCGTACCGGTGAGACCGGGCCGGAGGCGCTGTAAGGGTGACGGACACGATCGGGGGAGGGCAAGGCCCGGCTGAGGCGCTGGCCCAGCCGGGCCCTGCCGTCGTGCCGGCCTCGACGGAGCAGGACAACGCACGTGCGCGGCTGCACGCCGAGCGTGCGGAGCGTGCGGACGAGCTCGACCGCACGCTGGCACGGCTGGTCGGCGCCGAGCCCGACGTGGCGCTGCTCGCGGTGGGCAGCCACGGCCGCCGCGAGCTCACGCCGGGCGGCGACGTCGACCTGGTCCTCCTCCACCGTGGCCGGCCCGACATCGCCGCGCTCGCCGATCGCGTCTGGTACCCGATCTGGGACTCGGGGCTGCGCCTCGACCACTCCGTACGTACGCCCGACGAGGGCCGCGCCGTCGCGCGCGAGGACCTCAAGGCGGCGACCGGACTGATCTCCGCCCGGCACGTGGCGGGCGACCCGGAGCTGACCAGGCAGGTACGCGAGGCGGTGCTCGCCGACTGGCGTGCCGACTCGCGGCGCCGTCTGCCCGAGCTGCGGAAGCTGACCCGGCGCCGGTGGGAGGACGACGGCGAGCTCGCGTTCCTGCTGGAGCCGGACCTGAAGGAGTCGCGTGGCGGGCTGCGCGACGTACACGCGATCCAGGCGGTCGCCGCCGCATGGGTCGCCCCCGCCCCGACGGACCGGGTCAAGGACGCCTACTCCCTGCTCCTCGACGTGCGGCACGCCCTGCACGCGTCCACCGGCCGCGCGGGCGATCGTCTCGTCCTCCAGGAGCAGGAGACGGTGGCCGGCGCGCTGGGCCTGCTCGACGCGGAGGTGCTGCTGCGCGCCGTGGTGGAGGCGGCCCGCACCGTGACTTTCGCCGTCGACCACATGTGGCGCGCGGTGGACCGCTTCTGCTCTCCGTCCGGACGGCCCGTACGCAGGCCGCTCGCCGACGGGGTCGTCGAACACGACTCCGAGGTCGTGCTGGCCCTCGGGGCCGACGCCACCAAGGACCCCACGCTCGTCCTGCGCGCCGCGGCCGCCGCGGCGCAGGCGGGCCTGCCGCTGGCGATCTCGACGGTCGAGCGGCTGGCCAGGGAGACCCCGACGATGCCGGTGCCGTGGCCGCCGGAGGCACGCGACGCGCTCGTCACCCTGCTCGGCGCGGGCCCGCCCGCGATCGGCGTGTGGGAGGCGCTCGACCAGGTCGGGCTGATCGAACGCCTGCTGCCCGACTGGGAGCGCGTACGCAACCGGCCGCAGCGCAACCCGGTGCACACCTACACCGTCGACCGCCACCTCGTGGAGACCGCCGCGCGCGCCGCCGCGCACACTCGCGACGTCGCCCGCCCCGACCTGCTGCTCGTCGGCGCGCTCCTGCACGACATCGGCAAGGGCTGGCCGGGCGACCACTCCAAGACCGGCGCCGTGATGGCGCGCGACATGGGGGAGCGCCTCGGCTTCGACACGGCCGACGTCGGTGTGCTGGAGGCCGTCGTACGGCACCACCTGCTGCTGCCGGAGACCGCGACACGACGCGACCTCGACGACCCGGTGACGATCGAGACGGTGGCCGAGGCGGTCGGCGACCCGGTCGTACTGGAGACGCTCGCCGCCCTCGCGATCGCCGACGGCCTGGCCACCGGGCCCGCGGCATGGGGTTCCTGGAAGGCCGGCCTCGTCGCCGAACTGGCCCGCCGCGTGGCCGGCGTCCTCGCGGGCGCCCCTCCGCAGGTGGCACCGGAGCCCACATCCGAACAGCTCGCCCTCGCCCGGCACGGCGGCGGAGCCGTACGCGTCGTGGGATCACAGATCACCATCGTCGCGCCGGACCGGCCCGGCCTGCTGTGGCAGGCCGCGGGCGTGCTCGCGCTCCACCGCCTCGCGGTCCGCGGCGCCCGTTCGGTGTCGTGGGGCGTGGGGGCCGAGGGGACGACGGCGCTGCTGGAGTTCATCGCGGTGCCCGACTACGGCTCGGGCCCGGACCCGGCCGCGCTCGAGGTCGACCTGCGCCGGATCCTGGCGGGCCGCCTCGACGTCGAGAAACGGCTCGAACGGCGGGCCCGCTCGTACCGTCCCCGCAAGGGCGTACCGGTGCCGCCGCCCCGGGTGACCATGATCGACGACGCGTCGGAGACCGCCACGGTCGTGGAGGTGCGCGCACACGACCGGCCCGGCCTGCTCTGGCGCATCGGGCACGTCCTCGGCTCGTTCGGCATGCAGGTCCGCGCCGCCCGGGTGGAGACGCTGGGCGCCGAGGCGGTCGACGTCTTCTATGTCGTCGATGCCGAGGGACGGCCGGTCACCGACGGAGCGCTACGCGCGTCGATCCGCACGGCCATCCTCGAGGCCGTCCGCTAGGGACCTGCGTGAGGTGTGGGCACCCACGGAGGAGGCGAGCCGCCCTCGGCTCGGCCCGGCCCGGGTGACGTGGCACAGACCGGCCAGTGAAGATCGCGGAAACGGTGGCCGGGGTCGTTGACGGTGCCGGTGTGGGCGATGACGCTTCTTGGGTCCGCGATGCCTGGGAGGCTCCTGTGCGAAGAACTCTGCTCGCCCGCACCGCCGTGCTGGGAGGCGTTGCGGCCGCCTTGGGGCTGATGGCGGTCCCGGCGGCCACGGCGGGGACCACGGTCGTCGACCGCGGTCACTCGCAGGTGGTCACGTTCCGCACGAGCCACGCGGGTGAGGCGCTCGTCGACGTGACCGCCGCCGCGCCCGGCGTGTCCTGGGCGGTCAAGGGCCACGAGTCCGCGGTGCTGTCGCTGTTCGTCGACGGCCGGTACGCGACCGATGACGTCGTGCCCGCCGCGTTCCCGATCACCAGGGAGTTCGCGCTCGGGCACCTGAAGGCCGGGCGGCACCGGCTGTCGCTGCGTCTCGCCGCCGACCGCTCCGCCGGCCGTACGGTACGCGTGACCCGCACGTCGTTCCGCACGGTGAGCCGGGGTCAGGCCTACACCGACCTGTCGCACGCCCCGATCCTGTACGGGCGGAACGGCGCCGACTCGGGCGGCCCGTTCCAGAACGCCTCCACCGACACCCCGCTCGTCGCCTGGCACGAGGACGTCCCCGCCCTTCTTCCCGGGCACCGGCTGCTGACCTACTCCTACATCTGGAGCAACGAGGACGGCGGCACGTCCACGCCGCAGCTGATGGCGCGCTGGGGCCGTACGACCGACATCGAGTGGATCTACCAGGTCGAGGTCGACGCCCGTGGCCGGCGCGTACCGGGCACCGCGGTCATCCAGGCGCCGAACCACGTGACCCAGCCGTTCGGCGGGACGTACGAGGGCGACCACCCGCTCATGCAGACCTGCACGCTGAACAACAACATCTGCGACACGGTCGATGACCCGATGAGGTTCTTCCTGTCCACCTCGGGGTCGCTGGACGCCGCGACCGAGGCACGCGAGCAGGTCATGGACCGCAACCCGTGGACGTACTGGGTGGCCGCCGCCGAGTCGCGCCGCGAGGGGAAGGTGCAGGCGGACCCGCCGACCTCCTCGACGGACTTCATCGCCGACCCGCGCGACTACCTGTACCTGGTCGTGCGCAAGGAGACGGTGAACCCGCCGAACCTGCTGGACTGGGTGGGTCTGTCCATCGGCGTGCGGCTGAAGGGCGACCCGACGCTGTACCGGTCGGACCACCTGTTCCCGGACCGCTCGATCCAGCGCGACCTGCCGGCCGCCACGACGGTGCAGCTGCCGCCGGGCACCAAGGCGTCCGACATCGAGCAGATCACCGCCATCCGCGTACCGGCGACGGCCGTCGACACGGGCGCGACGATCAACGTGAAGGCGATCAACCGCGCGTTCTTCCTGGGCGGAGACGACCAGCCCGGCACGTCGTTCCTGTCCGGCCCGACGCCGGCCACCCTGACGCCGGCCGACCCCACCGCGGTCCTCTACAGCTCGACCGTCTGACGCTCGCGGGGGCCGCTCCCGCCGGGGGAGCGACCCCTCCGCGGGTCATTCGGACCAGGGGGGCACGACGGTCTGGCCGTTCAGGGACGCTTGGACGCCGGCCGAGGTGCAGACCAGCACCTGCGCGCTCTCGCTCCCGTCGTTGCCCAGGCTGAACGGCACGCCCGGCGGCACGATGAGCGCGTCTCCCGGGCCGGCCTCGCACGGTTCGCCGCCCAGGGTCCCGGACAGCCGCCCGGTGCGGACGACGAAGACCTCCTCGCGGTCCACCGTGTGCTCCTCGCCGCGTACGCCGGGCCCCACCTCCAGATGCCAGATGGCCAGCTCGGACGTCCCTCGGCTGGGAACGGCGATCGGGCGCGCGGTCAGACCGTGGAACTCGATCGTCCTCGCCTCGGCGAGTGTGCTGACGGGCATGGTGTCCTCCTCGATATGGTCAAGCTACTTGACGACTAATAAGGTAAAGCGGCTTGTCTAGATGGTCAAGCCGCTTGTCTTTATAGGAGGTCGCCTATGAGCGGCGAGATCCCAGGACTGCTCGGCATGGCCTTCCACGCCGTCATGGAGGAAGTGCACGTCAGGCTGGCCCAGGAGGGCTTCGACGACGTACGGCCCGCGCACGGCTTCGCGTTCCAGTACCTATCGGTACGCGGTGGCGCGACCGCCGTCGAGCTGGGGGAGCATCTGGGCGTCACGAAGCAGGCCGCGGTGCAACTGGTCGACGAACTGGAGAGACGCGGTTACGTCGAGCGCCGGCCGCACCCGGTCGACCGTCGTGCCCGCGTCGTCGTGCTCGCCGCGCGCGGCTGGGCCTGCGTCGAACGCGTCGTCGCACTGTGGGGCGAGATCGAAGGCCGCTGGGCCGCGATGGTGGGACCCGAGCGGCTCACGGCGCTCCGCGACGACCTGTCGGCGTTCGTCGTCGCCGCGGGTTCCCCGCCGATCCGCCCTCTCTGGTGATCCGGCGGCGGTGAAAACGACCGCGAGAAGAGATGGCGGCGCTCAGGCCGATACTCAAGCGCCGCCGAGCGGATAGTGTTGGAGGCCGATCCCCGAAGCTTCCTAGGACTGGCCACACACGTGTTCGAGACGCTTTCCGACCGGCTGACTACGGTCTTCTCCTCGCTGCGCAGCAAGGGCAAGTTGTCCGACGCGGACATCGACGCCACGGCACGCGAGATCCGCATCGCGCTCCTTGAGGCCGACGTGGCATTGCCCGTCGTCAGGGACTTCATCACGCAGATCAAAGAGCGGGCCCGCGGCGCGGAGGTGTCACAGGCGCTCAACCCCGCTCAGCAGGTCGTCAAGATCGTCAATGACGAGCTCATCAACATCCTCGGTGGTGAGACGCGGCGGGTCCGATACGCCAAGAGCCCGCCGACCGTGATCATGCTGGCGGGCCTCCAGGGTTCCGGTAAGACGACGCTCGCGGGCAAGCTGTCGCGGTGGTTCAAGAGCGAAGGGCACGCGCCGCTCCTGGTCGCCGCCGACCTGCAGCGACCCAACGCCGTACAGCAACTGCAGGTGCTCGGCGAGCGCGCGGCCACCCCGGTGTACGCGCCCGAGCCCGGCAACGGCGTCGGCGACCCGATCAAGGTGGCTCGCGACTCGATCGAGCACGCCAGGCACGCGCAGCACGACGTGGTCATCATCGACACCGCCGGCCGGCTGGGCATCGACACCGAGATGATGCAGCAGGCGGCCGACATCCGCGACGCGGTCGGCCCGGACGAGATCCTGTTCGTCGTCGACGCCATGATCGGCCAGGACGCCGTCACGACGGCGCAGGCGTTCGTCGACGGCGTCGGCTTCGACGGTGTCGTCCTCACCAAGCTCGACGGTGACGCCCGCGGCGGCGCCGCGCTGTCCGTACGCCACATCACCGGCCGCCCGATCATGTTCGCGTCGACCGGTGAGAAGCTCGAGGACTTCGACGTCTTCCACCCCGACCGGATGGCCGGCCGGATCCTCGACATGGGTGACATCCTCACCCTGATCGAGCAGGCCGAAAAGGCGTTCGACGCCGACCAGGCCGAGAAGATGTCGACGAAGTTCGCCTCAGGCGAGGATTTCAGCCTGGAGGACTTCCTCGAGCAGATGCAGATGATCCGCAAGCTCGGGCCGATCAAAAATCTTCTCGGGATGATGCCCGGCATGGGGCAGATGCGGGGCCAGCTCGACGAGATCGACGACCGTGACCTCGACCGCGTCGGCGGCATCATCAACTCGATGACGCCCGACGAGCGGCGCAACCCCAAGATGATCAACGGCTCCCGCCGCGCGCGCATCGCGCGTGGGTCCGGTGTGTCGGTGACCGAGGTGAACAACCTCGTCACCCGCTTCTTCGACGCGCAGAAGATGATGCGTCAGATGGCCGGCGGGATGGGGATCCCCGGCATGCCGGGCACCCGCCGCAAGGCGGTCAAGGCGGCCGGAAAGAAGAAGAAGGGCAAGCAGCGCAGCGGTGACCCGCGCAAACGCGCCCAGCAGGGCGGCAAGCCCGACGGCGCGGCGCAGGACCCGATGCCGAAGGGGCTGCCGCCGGGCCTGGGCGGCGGCCTGCCCGGTCAGCTGCCGCCCGGCTTCCAGATGCCCGACCTGTCCAAACTGCAGAACCCGAAGAAGGGGAAATAACCGAATTCGGCCGTGTCGTGCGGTGATTGCCCGGTTCCGCCGGCTGATCATCGGCGAAAGCACTGGTCGATTGCGACTTCACCGCGATCGTCTGGCAGAATGGCAGGCTGGAATCGCGGTCAGTCAGGGACCCTCTCTAACCCGGGCGAGCCGTGTCCTTCCGAGTGGCAGCGCAGGTCCCCACCCGGCGCAGGTCCACTCATCCATGCGAATCTGGAGAACACCACAGCTGTGGCAGTCAAGATCAAGCTCAAGCGTCTGGGGAAGATCCGGGCACCGTACTACCGGATCGTCGTAGCCGACTCCCGCACCAAGCGCGACGGTCGCGCCATCGAGGAGATCGGCAAGTACCACCCGAAGGAGGAGCCCTCGTTCATCGAGGTCAGCTCCGAGCGGGTGCAGTACTGGCTGGGCGTCGGCGCCCAGCCGACCGAGCCCGTCCTGGCCATCCTCAAGATCACCGGCGACTGGCAGAAGTTCAAGGGCGAGCCGGGTGCCGAGGGCACGCTGAGGGTCGCCGAGCCGAAGCCTGACAAGACCGAGGTCTTCCAGGCCGCCGTCAAGGAGACCATGGGCGAGACCGAGGGCAAGGCGACCTCGCCGAAGTCCAAGAAGGCCGCTCCGAAGAAGGCCAAGAAGGACGAGGCGAAGGTAGAGGAGAAGCCGGCCGAGGACGCCGCCGAAGCCAAGAGCGAGGCGTAGCGTGCTCGAGGAGGCGCTCGAGCACTTGGTGCGCGGCATCGTCGAAAACCCGGACGAGGTCCAGGTACGGGCGCGCCGCCTTCGTAACGGCAGGGTCCTGGAAGTACGCGTGCACCCCGATGACCTGGGCAAGGTCATCGGGCGTAACGGCCGTACCGCCAAGGCCCTGCGCACCGTGGTGAGCGCCATCGCCGGAGGTCGCTACGTCCGCGTCGACCTGCTCGACCTCAACGAGGCGCGCTAGGGCGTGGCCGACGAATCCGCTGGCCGGCAGTGCGGCACGCCTTGCCGTCTCGTCGGTCGCCGGCCTGTACCAGGTCGGCTCCGCGAGGCGACAGCGCGCTCCGTCTGGTCGTCGGCTGCCGCGCCCGGAGCGGCCTGATGCTGCTCGTGGTCGGCCGCGTCGGCCGCGCGCACGGCATTCGTGGCGAGGTGAGCGTGGAGATACGCACCGATGACCCCGACGCGCGATTCGCGCCGGGGTCATCGCTTGCCACCGAGGACATCGGCCCGCTGACGGTCGAGACGGTGCGCACACACGCCGATCGCCTGCTGGTGCGCTTCGCCGGCATCGAGGACCGTTCGGCCGCGGAGACACTGCGCGGCGTCCTGCTGCTCGTCGACTCCTCCGAGGTTCCGCCGACCGCCGATCCCGACGAGTTCCACGATCACGAGCTCATCGGCCTGGCCGCGGTGACCGCGGACGGCGCCGATCTCGGTGAGATCGTGGACGTCGAGCACCACGGCCAGGATCTGCTGGTGCTGCGCCGTACGGCGGGCGGCGACGCCCTGGTGCCGTTCGTCAGCGCGATCGTCACCGACGTCGACGTGCCCGGCGGCCGGGTCGTCCTCGACCCTCCGCCCGGCCTGCTCGAGTGAGACCGATGAAACTCGACATCGTCACGATCTTCCCTGACTACTTCGCACCGCTCGACGTCTCGTTGCTGGGCAAGGCACGCCAGCGCGGCGACGTCGACGCACACGTGCACGACCTGCGCGGCTGGGCCCACGACCGGCACCGCACCGTCGACGACACCCCGTACGGCGGCGGCCCCGGCATGGTGATGAAGCCGGAACCCTGGGGGGAGGCGCTCGACGCGATCGTCCCGCCCGGCTCTTCGGCGCGGCTGGTCGTGCCGACGCCGAGCGGGCGCCCGTTCACCCAGGAACTGGCCGGCGCGTACGCGGCCGAGCCGTGGCTCGTGTTCGCCTGCGGCCGGTACGAAGGCATCGACGCCCGGGTGATCGAGGACGCGCGCTCACGGATGCCCGTCGACGAAGTGAGCATCGGCGACTACGTCCTGGCCGGGGGAGAGTCGGCGGTCCTGGTCATGGTCGAGGCGGTCACCCGGCTGCTGCCGGGCGTACTGGGCAACGCCGGTTCGGCCGCCGACGACTCTTTCGCGCCGGGCCGGATGGAGGCCCTTCTCGAGGGGCCGGTCTACACCAAGCCGCCGGACTGGCGCGGACGCCCGGTACCTCCGGTGCTGATGTCGGGCAACCACGGGGCGATCGCCAGGTGGCGGCGCGACGAGGCACTCCGCCGTACGGCGGCGATCCGGCCCGAGCTCATCGCCCGGAATGCCCTGGACGACGCTGATCGGCGTACGCTGTCAGAGGCCGGTTTTCCGATCGACGGCGAACATATGGCACACTGAGATGTCGACCCGGCTTCATGCTGGGCGCGCCCAGACTTCCCAGAAGACCCTTCGCGTTCCGGCGCTGTGCGCCTGTGCGCGTGTCCAACAGAGGAACCCCAGTCATGCACACCCTGATCCAGGAGATCGAGAACGCCGCGAAGCGGTCGGATGTACCGGACTTTCGCCCGGGTGACACGCTCAAGGTTCACGTGCGCGTGACAGAGGGCACCCGCAGCCGTATCCAGGTCTTCCAGGGCGTGGTCATCCGGCGTCAGGGCGGTGGCGCTCGCGAGACCTTCACCGTTCGCAAGGTGAGCTACAGCGTGGGCGTGGAGCGGACCTTCCCGCTCAACAGCCCCTCGATCGACAAGATCGAGATCGTCACCCGCGGCGACGTCCGGCGCGCCAAGCTCTACTACCTGCGCGACCTCCGCGGCAAGGCCGCACGCATCAAGGAAAAGCGCGACAACTGAGCGCGGCTTCTCGTTCCGCCCCGGGCGCCGCATCGGCGTTCCGGGGCGAACTTCGTTAATCGGTTGACTCCGGCGCCCTTGCTGGAGACGACACGCGGGCGATAGCCTCCCGCGCGGCTTCAGGGCATTAGGCTTCCCAATGATGAGCGACGACGATCAGGGCCTGCGCGAGCCCGCGCCCACTTCTGGTGAAACGCGCCACGACATGACTCGGTCCGGCGGCGCGCGGGACGACGGCTCCTTGATCGGAGACGATCGCTCCAACGATGATGAGGGGTCGGGGGACAAGCCCCCGAAGAAGAAGCAAGGCTCCTTCTGGAAAGAACTCCCCATCCTGGTCGGGGTGGCGCTGGCGCTGGCCATGGTCATCAAGGCCTTCGCCGTCCAGGCGTTCTACATCCCGTCACAGTCGATGGAGAACACCCTCAAGGTCGGCGACCGGGTCCTGGTCAACAAGATCGTCTACCACACGCGCGATATCAAGCGCGGTGACGTCGTCGTCTTCAACGGCCTCGACTCGTGGGACCCCGAGGTCCAGTACCCGCAGCCGAAGAACCCTGTCTCCAAGCTGCTGCACGCCATCGGGAGCGCGTTCGGTGTGGTGCCGGGGGAGAAGGACTACATCAAGCGCGTCATCGGCGTCCCGGGCGACCGCGTGTCCTGCTGCGACGCACAGGGCCACGTGATGGTCAACGGCCACCCGCTGACGGAGACGCCCTACATCTACACCGACCCGCAGACCGGCGAACAGAACCGCCCGTCGGACAGCAAGTTCAAAATCACCGTCCCGCCGGGCCACCTGTGGGTGATGGGCGACCACCGTGAGGTCTCGTACGACTCGCGCGGCCACATCGGCGACCCGGGCGGCGGCACGATCCCCGAGAGCCGGGTGATCGGCCGAGCCTTCGTGGTCGTCTGGCCGCTCTCGCGGGTCAAGACACTGTCGATCCCGTCCACTTTCGCCACCCCTGGCCTGTCCCTGCCGAACGACGCCCTGCCCGGCGCCCCACTGGCACTGGGCCTGGTGGGCGCGGTCCCGGTGACGCTGCTCCGCCGACGCCGCCGATCACGCCGCACGTCCACCGATTGACCGTCGCATTCGCGCGGCTCGTTCCTGACCCGCTCGGGCCTACCTGGTCACCTTGCTCCACGTCACCGGGCGCGAGCCGACCGACGCCGCGCACGGGGCGTTCGGGCGCGTACGGGATCTGGCGTACCGCCGAATCGCCCATCGGGAACAGGCCCGGCACCGGCATGACGATGGGCCCGCGCCCGCGCCCGCACGGTGCCCATCGTCAGGTCGCCCCCGGGCTGCTCGGCTGTGGCCGTCCCAGGCGCTATCCCGGTGCGGGCGGCTGACCCAGATGAGCAGGACGTCGCCGCGGGGTCGGCTGAGCTACTTGGGCCGTATGGTCTGGTTCGGCTGGGTGACCTGGTCCTGAGACTGGGCCATGTGGTGCACCGCATCGCCACGGCGCTCGACACCAGCCTCCTGCCCATCCGCGTCTGCCTACGGTCACGCCACGCCTTCGCCGGTTGACCTCAGTGCGCTGGGGCGAGGAGCGCGGAGATCGCGTTGGCTCGCTCCGACCCGCCCGACCTTGGTAGGCCGCCCAACCCCGAGCTGGACGTGTGCGCCTACGGCCTGTTCGGCCCCCACGCCGCCGGGATGCGATGGTCGGTGGCCTGGAGCTCGACCGGACAGCACAATTGCGGCGCGGTGTAGCCGGCCCAGCCGCTGCGCACCCACTTGCGGCCGTCGGCATGTGGGGCCTGCCTAGGTCGGCTGCGTGTTTCTGGTTCGTGGTTGCTGGGGACTCGGGTCCGATGGTCTGGTCGTCTGGCCTTCGCTGCGCTACCCGGTCCGGCCGTCGGCATGTGGGGCCTGCCTAGGTCGGCTGCGTGTTCCTGGTTCCTGGTTGCTGGGGACTCGGGTCCCACGGTCTGGTCGTCTGGCCCTCGCTGGGCTACCGGTCCGGCCGTCGTCGGCGCCGAGCCGGTCGGCTGACGCGCACGGCGGCGGTGGGTTCGCCTGCGACCCCATCTGCGATGCCTACGACCTCGCGAGGGGCCCCGCCTCGCCCGCCAGGTTGGCTGGGGTGGGTCCGGCTGCTGCGGAACTCGGGCCGCACGGTTCGGTGGTGGGACTGTCCGGATCGATCTACGTCCGCATATTTGGCCGAGGAGCCCAGACCCGGCCCACTCGGTCCGCCTCCACGGAGCGGCGTGGCCCGCCTGGCGCGCTGGATCGGCCAGAGGAGGTTCGCTTCGCCGAAACTCGACATCCCGCCGTTCGCCTGCCGCCCCGGCCGCGGTCGACATGACCACGCCCGGCATTGAGGTTCGCCCGCTCAAGGAGCTCACAGGGGACGAGGTCTTCAACTGGGTCTTCCTCGACGAGGTGTTCGTGCCATTTAGCAGGGGACTGTGGCTGATGGGTGCCCATTGCAAGGTTTCGTTCCGTACTAGCGTTCTATGCCGGTGGGAAGGCCGTAACCGGCCTATCGCCGCTCTGGGCTCGCGGGCGGATCGCCGGTTCCCAAACCAAATTTTGCCGGGCCGTTCTGAGGGCTCCGCTTGGCTTTGCGTACGGGGAGGCGGCGCCCTTGTTTCGTTAGCGCGCGGTCGCTGGGTGGGGTCTGGGGGATACGGGCCTGCTGAAGTGCGTGGGAATGGGCGTATCGGTGTGTTCGCACGACGTTGATCGTGGCGGGGAGCCTCAAGCGGGAGGCATGTGCCGCTCGGGTTTCGTCCCGACGAGACCATCCGTCGGTCGAGGTGTCCCGTGGCGTTCCGGCCCGAGCTTGGGGGTCGGCGACGTACCCTGCCTGATGTGCACATCGATGTCCGGGCTCATCGACCTCGTGGTCTCACTCCCCGGCGCGACGCCGGGTTGTATGCCTATGAGCGGGTGCTCGAACGCGCCGGGTTCGGCCCTGTCGCCGGGGTGGACGAGGCAGGACGAGGTGCGTGTGCGGGGCCGCTCGTGGTCGCCGCGGTCGTGCTCGCTCCGGCGCGCCGGGGCCGCCTTGAGGGGCTGGCCGACTCCAAGCTGCTCACCGCGAAGCGCAGGGAGCAGCTGTACGAGGAGATCACTGCCACGGCGTCGGCGTGGAGTGCGTTGATCGTGTCGAGGGAGGAGATCGACCGGATCGGCCTGCACCGGTGCAACATCGCCGGGATGCGCAGAGCACTGGCGGGTCTGAACATGGTGCCCGGGTACGTGCTCACGGACGGGTTCCGCGTACCCGGCCTGGTCGTACCGGGCCTGCCGGTACCCAAGGGGGACCGGGTCGCCGCGTGCGTCGCCGCCGCCTCGATCGTGGCGAAAGTGACACGAGACCGGATCATGGTCGAGCTTCACGAGCAGTACCCGGACTACGGTTTCGCCGTGCACAAGGGATATGTCACGCGTGCGCACACTGCGGCGCTTACCGAACACGGTCCATGTCCTGAACACCGTCACTCGTTCATCAACGTGGCGCGAGCGGCGAACGGGGAAACCGGGCAGACGACCGTGGTTGCCGGAACCACGGAGGAAGAAGATGCTCCCATCACTGGGGAAACTGATTGGGACGCGTCAGAGTATGAAGATACCGCCGGCCGGGCGGACGTCGCCTGAGCCGGCAGTACGGGGAGGGGAACGGCCATGAGCGCAGAGGATCTCGAAAAATACGAGACTGAGATGGAGCTCCAGCTCTATCGCGAATACCGCGACGTCGTCGGCCTGTTCGCGTATGTCGTGGAGACCGAGCGCCGTTTCTACCTGACCAACACGGTCGACCTGCAGGTGCGCAGCACCGAAAACGGCGAGGTCTTCTTCGAGGTCACCATGCAGGATGCCTGGGTGTGGGACATGTACCGCCCTGCCCGCTTCGTCAAGAGCGTTCGTGTCGTGACCTTCAAGGACGTCAACGTCGAAGAACTCGCCAAGAGCGATCTCGAACTCCCCGAGAGCTGATCGCAAACATCACGGTCCCAGCCGGGGGCGACCTGGTGCGTCCCTCGGCGGGGGGACACAGCGTGCCGCCCGAGCCGAAGCGGATATGGGCGGGCAGTCCGGATCGTGCTGATGTGCGGCCTCGTCCACTTCATCACCGCAGCCGACTGCCGCACCTTCCGGCTCCTGCTCCAGCCCCTCCTAGAGCATGTCTTACGGACGGCCGCAGGCCGCCGGCACACCGGTCTCGCCTGGCACGCAATCGCCGCCGCCGGCGAAAGGGCCTGACACGTCGGCCAGCCTGCCCGAGCTGTACAGCTAACCCCGTCCCGCCGAGTGCCCAGGCGGGCCGGTTGGATGGGGCTGCGCGGTTCGAGGGCGGGTCGGATGGGTCACGCGGTTGGGGTGTCGGTCGGATGGGGCTGCGCGGTAGGGGTGTCGGTCGGATTGAACCGTTCCGGCCTCGCCGCCCTTGACGACCATCACCGGACGCCCTCGTCCGACTACTCGAAGCCGCCGAGTGAGGTGCCGAACTCGACCGCGCCGCCGAGCTCCGCGAGCCGCAGCCTCAGCGCTTCCTCGATCCGCCATTCGGGCGTGATCAGGCTCGCCGGATAAGGGATGTCGGGGCGATCCCTCAGCGTCTCGGGGACGTCCAGCGTCACCTGGCCGTCGGAAGCGGTCGAACGGGTCGGCATCGCCATCCGGCCGCCTGCGATCACGCGGTCGATGATGCCGAGATCGCCGAACACATCGAGGCTATGCGGGTCGAGAGTCGGTCGGATCGAGCTGCTCGGACACCAGGGGCCGGTCGGATCGAGCTGTCGCATCAAGACTGGTCGGATCAAGGCTGGTCGGATCGAGCCTGCTTGCCAACCGACGTGTTGGTGGTGACTTCGATAGTCGATCTTGAGCGTGCCGTCCGCGCTCCCCTCACATCGAGGGGTCGTAGGTCCTCAGCGAACTCCACCACTCCGGACCTCAAAACGTGCGACTAGCCGGGCATACGACATCGCCCCGAAAGCGGCGACGAACCTTGAACCCAGGTGCGTTATCCACAGAACGTGATTCCACTACCGCCCATCGTGACCTTCCGGCAGTTTCGAGGTCGGAGGTGAGGCACATGCGCGCGAAGGACGTGCTTGGAAGGCTTGGCGAGGAAGCGGCCGCGAGGCATCTGGCCGGGCTCGGGTGGACGATCATCGACCGCAACTGGCGCTGCCCGGAAGGCGAGCTCGACATCGTGGCCCGCGATGGGGCCAGTCTCGTGGTGTGCGAGGTGAAGACCCGCTCCGGCCTCGTCTACGGCGCTCCCGTGGAGGCCGTCACGCCGGCCAAGGCGGCGCGGCTCCGCCGGCTCGCCGCTCGATGGGTGGCGATGCGCGGCATCGCGTACTCGCCCGTCCGCATCGATGCCATCGGGCTCGTGTCCGAGGGCGGCGGGCGGTTCAGCATCGACCACCTGAGGGGAGTGTGCTGAATGGCGCTCGCCCGCACCCGGGCCGTGGCCCTCTTCGGCGTGGACGGCCAGATCGTCGACGTGGAGGCCGCGATCACCAACGGTGTCCCCGGTCTCCATCTGGTCGGTCTTCCGGACACGGCGCTCAGCGAGGCGCGCGACCGGGTACGCGCGGCGATTCTGCACAGTGGCGAAAACTGGCCCAATCGCCACGTGACCGTGAGCCTCTTCCCTGCCAGCCTGCCCAAGCGAGGAAGTGGCTTCGACATCGCAATCGCCGTCGCCGTCCTCGGAGCGGGCGAGGCGTTGCCGACCGACGCCTGCGCGGGTCTGGTGATGATCGGAGAGCTCGGTCTCGACGGCCGGATCCGTCCCGTGTCCGGTGTCCTGCCCGCGGTGCTCGCCGCGGCTGACAGCGGAGCCGACACAGTGATCGTCGCGAAGGGCAACGCCGCCGAGGCGTCCTTGGTACCCGACGTCAAGGTGGTCGCGGTGGGATCGCTGCGCGCCCTGCTTGCCCGGCTGCGCGACCTGCCCCCGCCCGAGGATCCCGATGACGAGGCCGACGTGGAGGGCCCCGCGCCCCACACCGATGGGCTGGCCGCACGTTCCAAGGCCCGGCGCGGCGACCTCGACCTCGCCGACGTCCGCGGACAGGCCGAGGGGCGCAAGATCCTGGAGGTCAGCGCAGCCGGAGGGCATCACGTCTGCTTCATGGGCCCACCCGGCTGCGGCAAGACAATGCTCGCCGAACGCCTCCCCACGCTGCTCCCCGATCTCGAACGCGGCGCGGCGCTCGAGGTCACCGCGATCCACTCGGTCGCCGGCACACTCCCCGCAGGACAGCCTCTGATCACCCGTCCGCCGTTCCAGGCACCGCACCACACGGCGTCGCGAGCGGCCCTGGTCGGCGGCGGCAGCGCCCGGATGATCCAGCCAGGGGCCGCATCCCTCGCACATCGGGGCATCTTGTTCCTGGACGAGGGCCCGGAGTTCGGCGGCGGCGTCCTCGACGCGTTACGCCAGCCGCTGGAGGAGGGCGAGGTCGTGATCGCCCGTTCGGGCGCGACCGCCCGCTTCCCCGCGCGGTTCACGATGCTCCTCGCGGCCAACCCGTGCCCGTGCGCGGCCCCGAAGGTACGTGACTGCAGCTGCGCGCCATCGGTACGGCGCCGATACCTCGCCCGGCTGTCCGGACCGCTGCTCGACCGTGTCGATCTCAAGTCCCGGCTGAAAGAGGTGACACGTGCCGAGCTCCGCTACGACCTCGAACTCGCCGAGTCCAGCGAGGTCGTCGCCGAGCGGGTGCTCACCGCGAGAGACCGCACCCGCAGACGCCTTGCCGACACCCCGTGGCGCACCAACGCGGAAATCCCCGGCCGCGAACTACGGCGCAGGTTCGCCCCACCCGGACAGGCCCTGGCGACACTCGACCGCCCACTCGCCGACGGACGCCTGAGCGCCCGCGGCCTGGACCGTGTGGTCCGCGTCGCCTGGACCCTCACGGACCTCATCGGCAAGGAAGGACCCACCACCGACGAGATCAACCAGGCACTGGCCTTATGGGAGGGACGCACCTGACCGGAGCGGACACCACTCCGGACACCGGACCACGGGCGGGAGGCAACAGATGATCGTCCCTATTGAAGAACGGCTGGCGCGGGCCGTGCTCACATGCATGGCTGAGCCCGGCGACCAGCGCTTAGGCCGCCTGATCGAGCAGGAAGGGGCCCAGGACGCGCTCGCGGCCGTGCGCTCCGGTGAGGCTCCCGCCGGGCTGGACCGAGTCGAACTTGAAAAACGATTCCCTGCTTGGCGGGCACGGTTGTCGGAGGCCGACCCCGAGCGCCTCCTCGCCACCTGTGAGGAGAGCGGCGGCCGGCTTGTGTGCCCGGGTGAGGCGGAGTGGCCTTCGCAGCTAGACGACCTGGGTGACGGCCGTCCGTACGCGTTGTGGGTACGCGGCGATCAGGATCTGCGGTTCGGCTGTCTCAGATCGGTCGCACTGGTGGGAGCCCGAGCCGCGTCGGCGTACGGCATCCACGTGGCCGCCGAGATGGCCGCGGAGCTGGCGGACCACAACTGGACCGTGGTCAGCGGCGGCGCGTACGGCATCGACGCCGCGGCACACCGCGGAGTGCTCAGCGCCGATGGCCTGACCGTGGCGGTGCTCGCGTGCGGCGTGGACGTGACCTATCCGAGCGCGCATGCCGGCCTGTTCACGGAGATAGCACGGAGCGGTCTCCTGGTCAGCGAACTACCACCGAGGGCGACCCCGACCCGCCCGCGCTTCCTCATCCGGAACAGGGCCATCGCGGCACTGACCCGCGGCACCGTCGTGGTCGAAGCGGCCCAGCGCAGCGGTGCGATCAGCACGGCCCGCCACGCCCGCGACCTTGGCCGCGCCGTGATGGTGGTGCCGGGCCCGGTGACCTCGCCGACGTCCGCAGGCTGCCACACCCTCCTGCGCGAATGGGGCGAAGCCGTGTGCGTGACCGACGCCTCGGACGTTCTCGACCGCGTCGGCCTCATCGGCGACGACATGGCCCCTCAACGCCGCGGCCCGGTCCTCGACCGCGACCGCCTAGGCCCAGCCGCACGCGACGTACTCGAAGCACTCCCGTCACGCGGCGGAGCCGGCGCCGCCCGCATCGCGGTGACCGCGGGAGTAGACCTCGACACCGCCCTGACCTGCCTGGGCGCCCTCGCCGCAGGCGGTTTCGTCGAACGCTGCATGAAAGGCTGGAAACTACGCCACAACCCATTGGACCCCTGACCCGAATGTCGGCCTCGACATCACTCGGAGCGGCCCTATGGGCATCTGGATCGCCAGCGTCCAGCAGCTCAAGGGTGCTCTGCAGTCCTATGAGGGCGCGCTCATCATCGCGAGCCAGACGAACGTTCACCCCGAAGAACTTCGCCGACCACCCCCGAACGCCACCCCGGGTTGATCAGGCGAGCGCGCGACGTGGTGTGATCGTGGTGGCTCCGGTGCCCTGATCCGGCCGTTCCCCCGCGATATTCGTACGGCCCCGGACCTGGACCCGGCCGCGACCTGGACCCGGACCCGGACCCGGCTCAGTGGGCCTCCGCGAACTCCAGCTCGTCCTCGACCGAGTCGCGCCCCGACAGCCACAGGCCCAGGGCCTCGCGGGTGCCGCGTACCTCGCGTCCCCGGCCGACCGTCCGGTCGCCGTCGGTGAGTACGAGACGGTGGCGCAGCACGCGGCGGTTCATCCATAGGCTCAGCTGCATGCCCTCGCGCAGGATCGCGCGGGCGATCGGCTCGGGTACCTCGCGTGGCCGGCCGAGTCCGCGCAGGATGTCCTGGTGGTGCACGCCGAGGTCGCCGAGGAACAGCAGCGCGCCTAGCCGGCTGGTCAGGGCGGGGCGCTCAGCCCACTCGGCGGCACGATCCATCAGTTGAGCGCGGCTCAACTCACGGGCCTCGCGCGCCATCGCGGCGTTCGCCACGTTGATCCGGCCTCCATGGCGTACGTAGGTGCTCATGGTGTCGACGCCGATCACATGGCCGAGCACGTCGCGGGGCGACCAGTCCTCGCACAGGGTCCGTCCCGATGTGAACTCGTCGTCGGACAGGCCGTCAATCGTCTCGATCAGCCGCCGCCGCTCGCGGCGCTGCTCGTCTTCGAACGGGAACACACAAACCTCCGGGGCCGTCGGGGCCCGACATTCTTGATCTTCCAGCCGTCGACCGCAACTCTCCGTGCTCTGGTGCGAGCGTGCAGTGAAACGAGGCTGGGTCATTCTGTCGATCCGGCGCTGTTTCGGGTCGGTGACATGACGCCAGGCCGGTGGCGTCTTGGGTGGGTCCATTGACCTGAGGCGGAGGCCGAAACCGTGAGTGGCCGCATCGTTGGGCCGGGGGATCGGGCAATGCTCACGCCCAGGCATGGGCTGTTGGCGTGGTTCATCGGGGGCGGGTGGTGGAGGGGTCGGGGGGTGGCGAGGGGGCCTCGGCGGGTTCCGGGGGGTTGCGTCCCACCAGGGCAGTAGGCGTACGGGGCCGAGGCCCAGGAGGGTCAGGGGTCCAGGTACTTGGCCCCCTCGCGTGGGCCTCAGCGCACGCGTGGGTTATTGGCGGCGGGTGGTCGGGGGGTCGGGGGGTGGCAAAGGGGCCTCGGCTGGGTTCCAGGGGGGCGCGTCCCACCAGGGGAGTAGGCGTACGGGGCCGAGGCCCAGCAAGGTCAGGGGGTCCAGGTACTCGACGCCCTCGCGTAGGCCCCAGTGCAGGCATGGGGTCTGGCCGCAGTGGCCCAGGACGTTCTCGACCCTGCCGATCGGGTCGCCTGCCGACACCCGGCGGCCCGGGTGGACCGATGGGTGTACTGGCAGGTACGTCGTCCGCAGGGTGCCGTGGACGATCGTTACGACGCCTCGGCCGGCCAGGTCTCGGGCGAAGCCCACTCGGCCCGGGCCGGTGGCGTACACGAGGCTGCCCGGGGTGGCCGCCAGGTCGACGCCGCGGTGGCCGGGGTCCCACGGATGCGCCGGTGGGTCGAAGACACGCAGGATTTGCGGTGCCGGTCTCAGTGGCCACTGCCAGCCCGGGCCGGAGGGGGGTAGCAAGGCTGTGACCAGCAGAAGTATTCCATTCCACACCATGGGACCAGAGCATGCGCCCGCGCTCTCGGACCCGCCAGAGGGGTGCGCGAATGTGGATAACCCAAGGATGAATCATGCCGATTCCACGGCGGGGGCGTGCCGCCGGTACACTGACTGAACGGTCGCATGACCGAATTCACGCGCCCGCCGGTCACCGGTGTGAAGGTGGGGCTGCCCTCTCGGTCCGTGGCAACAGCCATGGGAGGGGCACGCACGGGCGCAGGAACAACCGAGAGCGGCCCGGAGAGCGACCGGGCCAGACAGGAGAACACGGGCAATGGCACCCGTCGTCACCATGAAGCAGCTCCTCGAGAGCGGCGTTCATTTCGGGCATCAGACCCGGCGCTGGAACCCGAAGATGAAGCGTTTCATCTTCACCGAGCGCAACGGCATCTACATCATCGACCTGCAGCAGTCGCTGTCCTACATCGACCGCGCCTACGACTTCATCAAGGAGACCGTCGCCCACGGCGGCACGATCCTGTTCGTCGGCACCAAGAAGCAGGCGCAGGAGTCGATCAACGAGCAGGCGCTGCGTGTCGGTATGCCGTTCGTCAACCAGCGCTGGCTGGGTGGCATGCTCACCAACTTCTCGACGGTGCACAAGCGCCTGACGCGTCTGAAGGAGCTCGAGGAGCTCGACTACGACGACGTCGCGGGCTCCGGCCTGACGAAGAAAGAGCTCCTCATGCGCAAGCGTGAGAAGGACAAGCTCGAGCGCACCCTCGGCGGTATCCGGGACATGGCGCGTGTGCCCAGCGCGGTGTGGATCTGTGACACCAAGAAGGAGCACATCGCCGTCAACGAGGCCCGCAAGCTGGGCATCCCGGTCGTCGCGATCCTCGACACCAACTGCGACCCGGACGAGGTCGACTACCCGATCCCGGGCAACGACGACGCCATCCGTAGCGTCAGCCTGCTCACCCGCGTCGTCGCCGACGCCGTGGCCGACGGCCTGATCTCCCGCGCGGGCGCCGCCACCTCCGGTGACGAGAAGCCCGCCGCCGGTGGTGGCGAGGAGCCGCTCACCGAGTGGGAGCGCGAGCTGCTGGAGAAGAAGGACGAGACTCCGGCCGACGCAGCCCCCGAGGCCGCAGCCGCCGAGACGGAGACGCCCGCCCCCGAGGCAGCGGCTCCCGAGGCGACCGAGGCCGAGGCCGAGGCCACCGAGACGACCGAGGCGACCGAGGCAGCGGCTCCCGAGACGGCCGAAGCCGCTCCCGAGGCGGCCCCGGCCGACGCCGAAGCCGCGCCCGCCGAAGCCGCGCCCGCGGAAGCCCAGGACGCCTGACGCCTGACGGCCACCAGAACGACGACGACGAGAGAGACACGACCACAATGGCGAACACCACCGCCGCGGATGTCAAGCGGCTACGGGAGCTCACCGGTTCGGGCATGATGGCCTGTAAGAAGGCCCTTGAGGAGGCGGAAGGCGACCTTGACAAGGCCGTCGAGCTGCTGCGCCTCAAGGGTGCCAAGGACGTCGGCAAGCGTGCCGAGCGGACCGCGGCGAACGGCCTGGTCGTTGAGTTCTTCAACGGCTCGGGCGACGGCACGCTTCTCGAGCTGAACTGCGAGACCGACTTCGTCGCCAAGAACGAGCAGTTCATCGCGCTGGCCGACCGCATCGCCGAGTTCGCCGCGGGCAGTGACGCGGCCGACGCGCCGGCGCTGCTGGCCGCCGAGATCGAGCCGGGCAAGTCGGTGCAGCAGCTGATCGACGACAACAGCGCCAAGATCGGTGAGAAGATCGAGCTGCGTCGTTTCGCCCACTTCAAGGGCGCCTTCGTGACCAGCTACCTGCACAAGTCCGACCCGTCCCTGCCGCCGACCACCGGCGTCCTGGTCGAGCTGGACGTCGACAACGCCCAGGTCGGCAAGGACGTCGCGCAGCAGATCGCGGCGATGTCGCCGAAGTACCTGAGCAACGACGACGTGCCCGAAGACGTCGTCGCCAAGGAGCGGGCCCTCGCGGAGCAGATCACGCGTGACGAGGGCAAGCCCGAGCAGGCGATCCCGAAGATCGTCGAGGGCCGCGTGCGGTCCTACTTCAAGGACTTCGTCCTGCTCGAGCAGCCGTTCGTGAAGGACCCCAAGAAGACGATCGCCAAGGTCCTCCAGGAGTCCGGCGTCACCGTCAAGCGCTTTGCCCGGTTCAAGGTCGGACAGGCCTGAGGGTCGCCGGGGACTGAACGAGAGACTAAGGAGCCGCCGCCGTGCAGGAAAAGGAAACCACCGACACGACGGCGGCTCCGTCGCCTCAGGTCCATGGCTGGAAGCGGGTGCTCCTCAAGCTGTCCGGCGAGGCGTTCGCCGGCGGCGAGGGGCTCGGCATCGACCCGTCGGTCGTGCAGCACATCGCGAAGGCGGTCGCCGAGGTCACCCGTGAGGGAGTGCAGGTCGCGGTCGTCTGCGGCGGCGGGAACATGTTCCGCGGCGCGCAGATGTCCGCACGTGGCATGGACCGCGCCCGCGGCGACTACATGGGCATGCTGGGCACGGTGATCAACTGCCTGGCGCTGCAGGACTTCCTGGAGAAGCTCGGGGTCGACACGCGGGTGCAGACCGCCATAACGATGGGGCAGGTGGCGGAGCCGTACATCCCGAGGCGCGCCATCCGTCACCTCGAGAAGGGGCGCGTGGTCATCTTCGGTGCCGGCATCGGCCAGCCGTTCTTCTCCACGGACACGGCCGCCGCCCAGCGCGCCCTGGAGATCTCCGCGGACGCCGTGCTCAAGGGCACCCAGGTCGACGGCGTGTACGACGCCGACCCGAAGACCAACCCGGACGCCTTCCGGTTCGACCGGCTGGAGTACGTCGAGGTGCTGCAGCGTGGGCTGAAGGTCATGGACGCCACCGCGATCAGTTTGTGCATGGACAACGGTCTGCCGATCGTCGTCTTCGACCTGATGGGTCAGGGCAATATCGTGCGGGCCGTACGCGGTGAGAAGATCGGCACATTGGTAAGTCCGGCGGACAGTTGAAAATCAGGAGCCTAAGGTGATCGACGATATCCTCCTCGAGGCCGAGGAGAAGATGGAGAAGGCCGTCACTGTCGCCAAGGACGACTTCACCAGCATCCGGACCGGGCGCGTCACGCCCGCGATGTTCAACAAGATCACCGCGGAGTACTACGGGACGCCGACCCCCATCAACCAGCTCGCGTCCTTCCAGCTCCCCGAGGCCCGGATGGTGATCGTCGCGCCGTACGACGCCTCGTCGCTGACGGCGATCGAAAAGGCCATCCGAGAGAGCGATCTCGGAGTGAACCCCGGAAATGACGGTAAGATCATTCGTGTGGTCTTCCCCGAGCTCTCGGAGGAGCGCCGCAGGGAGTTCATCAAGGTGGCCGGGCACAAGGCGGAGGACGCGCGGGTCTCGATCCGCAACATCCGTCGGCATGCCAAGGACGCCTTGGACAAGCTCGCCAAGGCCGGCGACGCGGGCGAGGACGACGTGCACCGCGCGGAGAAGGATCTCGACGACTTCACGCACAAGCACGTCGCGAAGATCGACGAGTTGCTCGAGCACAAGAAGGCCGAGCTGCTCGAGGTCTAGTGGGACTCGAACAGGCCCCCGTGCCGACGCCGGAGACCCCGGAGGCGGACATGGGCAAGAAGAAGCGCGCACCCAGCCGTAACCTCCCCATCGCCGCAGGCGTGGGCGTGGGTCTCGGCGCCGTGGTGCTCCTGTCGCTCTACACCATCAAAGAGATCTTCCTCGGCGTCGTCATGGTCTTCCTCGGCGTCGCCGTCTGGGAGTTCATCCGTGCCTTCGCCACGCGTGACATCCGGATCCCGTGGGTCCCCGTCATGTTCGGTGGCGTGGCGATGCTGCTGTGCACCTACTTCTGGGGCACGACCGCGCTCGTCGCGGGCTTCGGCCTGACCACTCTGGCGGTGCTGCTCTGGCGGCTCCCGAAGGGCCAGGAGGGCTACGTCCGCGACGCCACGGCCGGGGTATTCGCCACCGCGTACATCTGGTTCCTGGCCGGGTTCGTCGTGCTCCTGCTGCGTCCCTCCGACGGCCCGGACCGGGTGCTGATCTTCATCGCTGCCACGGTCGCGAGCGACATCGGCGGGTTCTTCGCCGGCTCGTTCTTCGGCAACCACAAGCTGGCCCCGTCCATCAGCCCGAAGAAGACCTGGGAGGGATTCACCGGCTCGGCGATCACCTGCATGGTCGTCGGTGGTGTGCTCCTGCCCTGGCTGCTGCACGGCCACTGGTGGCAGGGCGTCATCGTCGGCGTGGCCGCGGTGGGCTCGGCGACGTTCGGCGACCTCATCGAGTCCGTGATCAAGCGCGATCTCGGGATCAAGGACATGGGCAGTCTCCTGCCCGAGCACGGCGGGGTGATGGACCGCCTCGACTCGCTCCTCGCCACCGTTCCGGTGGTCTGGGTGCTCCTCGAGGCGTTCGTCCCACCGAACTGAGCGGCGCGGCGCCTCAGCCGACCACCCAGCTCCGTCCCTCGCGGGCGAGCCGCTCGATCAGGGCGTCGGACCCCTCGCGCTTGCCGAACTGCCGTTCGTCCTCGGTGATGGGCACGAGCCACAGCCACTGCACCGGGTCGCCGCCGAAGGAGAACGCCGTCAGGTCCGGCGCGTCGGGGCCGTCGAGGCGGTTCGGGTTGTCCAGCAGGAGTACGCCCTCCCAGGACGGGCCGAGCGGGAACGTCCGTGCCTCGTGGTACCACTTCACGTTGTCACCCGGCGCGAAGGAGGTGACGGCCTGCCACGGATACTGCGCGAGCCAGGGAAAGACCCGCCCGGCGCGTACGCTGGGCAGCGTCGTCGCGACCGCCAGCTCGATGCGCGCGTGCTCGCCGACGTTGTCCTCATAGAGCTCGACCGTGGGCATCCGCTGGCAGCTCATGCCCACGGTGCTCAGCACGGTGTACGCGCGGTCGCCCCGCGCCGGGCGCTCGGAGACGCCGACGACGGGCTCGTGGGCGGCCGAGGCGTTCGCGGGACGCGGCGCGGGCATCGCCGGAGGCTGCGGCGTGCCCGGCTCCGTACGGCCCGGCTGCCGGGCGACGTCGTGCCAGTAGTACCCGCCCGGCCCCAGCCGGCTCAGGAGGTGGCCGAGCAGCGACTGCTGGAAGCCCTCCCACGCCCCGGCACCACGCCGCCACTTCCAGTACGCCTGGGCCTGCAGGATGCGCGGCCCGAGCTCGTCGATCTCATCGTCGAGCGCGAACGCGAACGGGCTGCGGCCGATCGCCTCCCGCGCGTAGCCCGGGACGCCGCGGTCCGTGTCGGACCAGCCGGGGATGACGCAGAGCGGCTGCCCGGCCTCCATCAGCGCGACCCCGTCGCCCTCTTCGAGCCAGACGACCTCGAGGGTGCGGGGATCGAGCGGCGGCCGGCCCTTGGGATGCTTCGTACGACCGCTCGGCAGGGCCGGTACGAGCCCGGCGTTGAGCCGCGCGAGATCGGCGTGGAAGGGGGCCTCCTGGTGGTTGGCGACCCAGGTGGCCGCGACCGTGTCCCCGTCGCTCGTCCGCAGGTACGCCGCCGTCGCGACGTGGTCGTACTCGATGTCCAGGACACGGCTCCCGTACGGGCTCGTGTCGCTGAGCAGCACCCGCGCTTCCCGCGGCGTTCTACGCAATACCGGCATGGGAATGGACTGTAGTGATTCCGCGGTCTCAGGGGGAGTAACGACCTGCCGTGAGACGGCCTCTTGGCCAAGACCGTCTAGCGGACCGGGTCAAAGCTCTCCTCGTCGTCTGCCACACTGGATACCGTCATGTCCGCTGAACTCACCTTCGCCGCTCCCCGCCGGGCGAAGCCACCCCGCCATCTCGCCGACCTGTCCTCTGACGAGCGTCGCGAGGCCGTAGCCGCGCTCGGGGAAAAACAGTTCCGCGCCGACCAGCTGTCGCGCCACTACTTCGGCAGGCTCGCCGACGACCCGGCCGACATGACCGATCTGCCCGCCGATCTGCGCGACCGGCTCGTGGCCGAGCTGCTTCCGCCGCTGCTCACCTCCGTACGCGACCAGGTCTGCGACGAGGGCATGACCCGCAAGACGCTGTGGAAGGCCTTCGACGGCACGCTCATCGAGTCGGTCCTGATGCGTTACCCCGACCGGGTCACGATGTGCGTGTCCTCACAGGCCGGCTGCGGCATGAACTGCCCCTTCTGCGCGACCGGTCAGGCCGGCCTGACCCGCAACCTGTCGACCGCCGAGATCGTCGAGCAGGTGGTCGCGGGAGCACGCGCGCTCAGCCGTGGCGAGATCCCCGGCGGACCGGGCCGCGTCAGCAACATCGTCTTCATGGGGATGGGCGAGCCGCTCGCGTCGTTCCCGGCCGTCATACGGGCGATCCACCGGTTCAGCGACCCGAGCCCGGCAGGGCTGGGCATCTCCCAGCGCAACATCACCGTCTCCACGGTCGGGCTGGTGCCCGCGATCGGCAAGCTCACCGAGCTGGACCTGAAGGTACGCCTGGCGGTGTCGCTGCACGCGCCGGACGACGAGCTGCGCGACGAGCTCGTGCCGATCAACACGCGGTGGAAGGTCGGCGAGGTTCTCGACGCCGCTTGGACGTACGCCGACCGCACCCGGCGCCGCGTCTCCATCGAGTACGCGCTCATCCGCGACATCAACGACCAGGCATGGCGCGCGGACCTGCTCGGCCGCCTCATCAAGGGCCACCCCGTCCACGTCAACCTGATCCCGCTCAACCCCACGCCCGGCTCCAAGTGGACCGCGTCGCGGCCCTCGGACCAGACGGAGTTCGTCCGCCGCCTTGAGGCGCACGGCGTGCCGGTCACCGTACGCGACACCCGTGGCCAGGAGATCGACGGAGCCTGCGGCCAGCTCGCCGCCATGCCCGAGGAGCCTCCGCTGCGGACCCAGCAGCAATAAGCGCCGGTTAAGCCTTCGTATCGGCCGGACATCGGAAACAATGGCCGGATGCCCGACTTTCGGCGTGCCTTCCGTGGTTACCACCGCGACCAGGTGGACGCGCTCATCGCCCGCATCGAGGGGACGCTCGGCAGGTCCCCGCTGTACGCGCCGGCGGTGACCGCGGACGAGGTGACCGCGGCACGGTTCAAGCGCAGGCTGGGCGGATACCGGATCAAGCCGGTGGACGAGGCGCTCGACGACTACGTCCGTCAGCTGGAGGACAAGGGCGGGCCGAACCGCATCCGCTCCACCGAGGCGGACCAGCTCATCGGCCTGGTGCGCAACGTGCGGTTCGGCACCACACGGCTCAGGGTGGGCTACGACGAGCAGGAGGTCGACGCCTTCCTCGACGAGATGATCACCGCGCTGCGACGGGACCGGGCACGGGCGTCGCAGGTGAAGAACGCGGTGTTCGCCACCACCCGGATGCGGCCCGGCTACCGCCAGCCCGACGTGGACGCCTTCCTGGAGCGGCTGGCCTCGGAGATCGAGCGGCTGCGGTCGAAGACCTAAGGCGTGTCTGTCCGACACGCCCTAGTACTGCAACGCATCCGGGTTTGTAAGAGTGTTCAGCCTCGCTGAAATCAGCAACCCACCTGCATTTGGGTCGGCGGCCAGAATCCGATGAAAAAGCGACTCGTAATGAAGGGGGGACCAAGTCTCCTCGTCGGCTCTGAGTCACTCTCGACGCGCGCCCGTGCCGAAGGCCGTTCGGGTCACGGCCTGAGCGCACGCAGGGTGGACCGCTCGGCTTCGTCGATGATCGCTTTGACCCGCGCCGGGGGTGGAGTCGAGATCAGCTGCAGTGCGATCCCGCGGACGAGGCCAACGAGGAACACGGCCATCGCCTCGGGGTCGGCATCTGCTCGCACCGAGCCGTCGCGGATCCCTTCGCTGACCTTGTCGGCGAGGAGGCGCCGGAAGCCGGCGTCTTGTTCCGCGTAGAGCGGCATCAGGACAGGATCGGCGGCAATCGCCTCGCCCCACATCTGCAGGAACGCGCCGGCAGCCGGACGTCGGCTGGTGACGTTGTTGAGGTAGGCGCGAACCGTGTCCGCCAGCCAGTCCGCGGCGCTGTCCCCAAGCTCCGGGAGGGTGAAGGTCTGAGCATCTCGCATCACCGCGCGGAGCAGATTCTCGCGGCTGCCGAAGTGATGAGAGACGATCCCCCGGCTGTAGCCGGCGGCCTCGCCGACCGCCGCCAGGGTGAGCGCGCGCGACCCGTGCTGGGCGATCAGCGCCGTCGCGGCACCTAGCACCTTGTGTTCGGTCTCTTCGCGACGCTCCCGCTGCGTGCGGCGAGCGGGAGGCTGATCGGGCATCAGGACTCCTCAGACATCGGGTCGACCAAGCATAGGGTCCGCCGGTTCTGTGCGTTGGTCCCGTCGACGGCACGCGGGACGAGAGCACGCAAGCGGCCAGGACGGCACGATACGATACTTGTGTGTCAGTCAACAAGTATCTGAAAGGTGGTCTTGTGCCGCGCACTCCACTCGTCCTCGTCCACGGCAACCCCGAGACAGCGGCCATCTGGGGAAAGCTCATCGGGGAGCTCGACCGGGCCGACGCGGTAGTCCTGTCCCCGCCCGGGTTCGGCGTCCCCGCGCCCCGCGGCTTCGACTCGTCGACGACGGCCTATCGAGACTGGCTGGCGTCTCAGCTGGAGCTGTTCCGCGCTCCGGTCGACCTGGTGGGTCACGACTGGGGTGGAATCCACGTCGCAGCGCTGGCCATGAGCCGTCCGGATTTGATTCGCAGCTGGGCCTCCGACGCACTCGGCGTGTTCGCGCCCGACTACGTCTGGCATCCGCGGGCACAGGTGTGGCAGCAGGAGGGGCCGGGGGAAGCCTCGGTGCGGGAGTTGTGGGGAGGCGATCTGGAGCAGCGACTCGCGGTGACGTCGGCCCTCGGTATGACCGGGCGCATGGCGGAGCGGGTCGCGGCAGGCATGGATCCCGAGATGGGTCGCGCCGTCCTCAAGCTGTTGCGGTCGGCACGACAGCCGGCGATGGCCGAAGCGGGACGGCTGCTGCCGAGCGCCGCAGAACGTCCGGGGCTCGCTCTCATCGCCGTTGACGACTTCGAGCGAGCCAGCGGGACGCTGGTGCAGCACGAGTGGGCAGCGCGGCGATCGGGCGCGAGGATGGCGCATCTTGAGGGCGTGGGCCACTGGTGGCCCGAGGAGACGCCGGCGCCGGTTGCCAAGGCTCTGACGAACTTCTGGGCAGAGCTGCCGGATCCCGAAGGAGCTAGTACTGCAACGGCACGTGGGCGAGTGGGTGGCCGCGTCGTTTGTAGTGGCTGAGGCGGGCTTGGTGTCGGCGTCTGCGGCGCCAGATCGACCAGACCAGGTGTGTTCGGCTGTGTGGACGGCGCGGTGGGCCAAGTTGATCAGCATTCCTCGATCCGCAAGGGCGCCCCGGCGATCCAGGCCAGGTCGGCCAGGCTGGAGCGGTGTGGGCCGTAACAGACGTAGTAGGCGATCTGGTCCGGGTGGCTGATCGAGCGGCGGGCCGGCAGCCAATGACCACGTCCGCGTGCCCAGCCGATGCGGATCGGGATGCGCGCCCAGTCGTACTCGCGCGGGCCATGGCTACCGCACCGGCCGAAAATCCGTCGCCAGGCCCGCGCGCCCAGGTCGGCGACCAGTTGATCGGCCTGGCGCTGGTGGCCGGTAGTGGTGATGAGCACCTCGGTGCGGCGGGTCGCCGGCACGTAGGACGCGTCGCGTTCTTCCAGCCACACCCGCAGGTACTTGACCTGCCCGTAGGCCTCATCAGCCGTCACCCGGGCGAACGGCACCCTCGCGGCGAAGGCTCGCGCCGGCATCGCCATCGCCTGGCGGGGCCTGGTCGCGAACGCCACCTCCTCCGGAATGCCCGCCGCCCGGCATCGCTGCCGGTCATCGGTCCAGGACTCGGGCAGGTACAACTCCCGGTCGACCAACGCGTGCCCACGTGCCGCCGCGTAGGCCGAGAACGTCCCGATCTGGCAGTTCTCGGTCCGGCCCGCAGCCCCGGAGAACTGCCGCCGCATCCCATCAGGCGAAACCGCACCGCTGCGTTCGGCAAGCGTCCAGCCGTTCTTACGCTCCAGCCCCGCGACCAGCCCCGACACATACTCACGCACCCGTTCACGCGGCTCGGACCGAGTGAACCGACCTGCCATCCGCACATGCACCCGATCCAGCTCCGCGGCGACCACATCGACCACCACACGGTCCACGATCCACTACAAACCCGGATGCAGTACTAAGGCCTGGTACGGCGCAGCCAGGCGTACAGGGCGCCGCCCACCGCCGCCCAGGCGAGCGTCCGCAGTGCCAGCCAGGGAAAGGCGCCGGCGAGGTCGGAGGGGCCGTCGGAGGCCGCGCGCATCCACTCGATCAGGGGTACGGTCAGCACCTTCAGCGGGCCGATGCCCAGGATGAGGTCGAGGCCGCACACGCCGAGCAGCACGAGGACCGAGGTGCCGGGCGAGGGGATGACGGCCCGGCTCGTCAGCGCGCCCAGCGCCGTCGCGGCCAGCGCCGTCAGCGGTAGCAGCGCCACGCTCAGCAGCACGTCCCGCACGCCCAGGCCGGCCATGACCCCCTGGGCCAGCGGGTAGATCGGGGCGATGAGCGCCATGACGACGCTGAAGGCGTACGCGGCCACGGACCCCGCCAGCACGGCACGCCGGCGTCCCGCGGTGACCGCGGTGACGTGCCGCTGGGTGTCCGGTTCGGTGTCGAGGAGCCCGCGGGCCGCCCAGGCGCAGATGGGGAAGATGAGCGCGGTCATGTCGGCGACGGCGGTCAGCGCGCCGTGCCGGATCTGCGCCGGCGTCCCGCCCAGGGGGCTGGAGAACACGATCGCGAGCAGCAGCCCGAGCGCGAGGATGGGATGCAGCGCGCGTACCGACCGCAGATAGCCGCTCAGCTGGAACCGGATCACCGCGATCACCGGCGCCGCGCCCGGTAGCCGTCGGCGGTGAGCCGGTCCACGAGCGTGCCGGCCTCATCGACCGGCACGGTCACCTCGACGATCGCGTACTCGTCGGGAAGGTCGCCGGTGGTCACCTTATGGCCGGACACCTGCCAGCGCACGATGCCGGGCAGCTCACGCAGGCCGGCCTGATGGTCACTGACCACCACGGAGGTGCCGCCGGTGGCGATGTCCGCCAGCAGTAAGGGCAGTGCCGCACGCGTGTCGGCGTCCAGCCCGGCGAAGGGCTCGTCCAGCACGAGCAGGCCGGGGGAGCCGAGGAGGGCCTGGATCAGCCCCACCTTGTGCGCGCTGCCCTTGGACAGGTCGGGCAGGCGCGTGCCGAGCAGCCCGGCGAAGCCGAGGCGTTCGGCCCAATCCGCGGCCCCGGCGAAGGGCACACCGCGGATCTTCGCCATGTGGGCGAGATAGTCGCTCGCGCTGAACGGCTGGGCGGCGGGGAACCGCTCCGGCGCGTAGCCGACACGCGCGGGCCGTTCGGAGACGCGTCCCCGTACGGGCGGCACGATGCCCGCGAGCAGGCGGAGCAAGGTCGACTTGCCCGCTCCGTTGGCCCCGCTCACCTCGATGACCCGCCCGCGCGGTACGGTCAGCGTCACATCACGGAGGACCCAGGGTGCGCGGCGTCGGTAGCGGAAGGCGACCTGCTCCAATTGCATGATCTCGGACTTTACCGACGCGACGTAAGCCCTGCGTAAGCGAAAGAATGCCCACCATGGACTGCGCGTTCTGCGAGATCATCGCGGGGAGCCGAGCCGCCCACGTCGTACTCGACGACGGGCCCACCGTGGCGTTCCTCGACAGCCGGCCGCTGTTCAAGGGGCACGTGCTGCTCGTACCCCGTACCCACTACGAGACCCTGCCCGACCTGCCGGCCGATCTGCTCGCTCCCTACTTCGGCGCCGCGCAGAGCCTGGCCGCCGCGATGGAGACCGTGCTCGGCGCCGCCGGGTCGTTCGTCGCGATGAACAACAAGGTCTCCCAGAGTGTGCCTCACCTGCACACCCACGTCGTGCCGCGCAACCGCAAGGACGGCCTGCGCGGGTTCTTCTGGCCGCGGACCAAGTACGACTCCGACGACGAGGCGCGGGAGTACGCCAACCGTCTTCGCGGCGCGCTCGGCTGATGCTCGCCGCGACCACGGAGCCGGCCGCGCCGGCCGGGACCGCCCGGCGCGACCTGATCACGGTCGGTGTTCTCACGGTCGCCGTCGCGGCCCTCTACTCCGTGTACTCCCTCATGCGGTTCTGGGCGTTCCACACCACGACGTACGACCTTGTGATCTTCGACCAGGCGGTGCGGTCCTACAGCCATCTCCACCTGCCCATCGCGATCGTCAAGGGCGTGCACAACGGCTTCGGCCCGCACTTCAACGTGCTCGGCGACCACTTCTCGCCGATACTCGCGCTGCTGGCGCCGCTGTACTGGATCCATGACGGGCCGCAGACGCTGCTCATCGCCCAGTCCGCGCTGCTCGCCCTGGCGATCGTCCCGCTGTGGGCGTACACGCGACGGCGGCTCGGGGTCGGGCCGGCCTACTGCGTCAGCCTCGTGTACGCCCTGGCCTGGCCGGTGGCCGAGACGCTGGCGTTCGACTTTCACGAGATGGCGTTCGTGCCGGTGCTCTCGATGCTCATGCTCGAGCGCCACGAGGCCGGCCGCAGATGGCAGTGCGCCGCGGCGGCCGGTGCCCTGCTGCTGGTCAAGGAGGACATGGGGTTGCTCGTGGCGGGCTTCGGGCTGTACCTGCTGACCCGGCCAGGGGAGCGGCGCCAGGCGGCGCTGTTCGTCGGGGCCGGGCTGGTCTGGACCGTCCTGGCCTCGCGGGTGCTCATCCCCGCGTTCGGCGGCGACGCCGACTACTACTGGGCCTACGACGGGCTCGGCCGTGACCTGCCGCACGCCGCCATGAACACCCTCACCCATCCGTGGCGGGCGCTGAAGCTGGCGGTCACCCCGCAGGTGAAGGCGACGACGATGCTGTGGCTGGTGGCGCCGCTGCTGCTGTTGCCACTGGCCTCTCCGATCACGCTGGCGGTGCTACCGCTTCTGGCCGAGCGGATGCTGTCGAGCCGGTTCGGGCACTGGTGGGAGCCGAGGTTCCACTACAACGTCGCGCTGGTCGCCCTGCTCGTCGCGGCCGGCGTCGACGGCGCCTCCCGCCTCGCGCGGCTCCTCCCCGAGCGGACGCGCGCCGATCGGATCTGGCCGGTCGCGGCCCTGGCGGTCACTCTGGCGGTCGTCCCGCACTTCGCGTTGAAGCGCTTCCTCGAGCCGGGCTTCTACCGCCGCGACGCGCGGGCGCGGTCGGCGGCGGCGGTCCTGCCCGCCGTTCCCAGCGGGGTGCTGGTCGAGGCGCCCAACACACTGGGGCCGATGCTGACCGCCCGCACCCGCGTGCTGCTCTGGGACGACCGGCCGCGCTGGGCTCCGTGGGTGGTCGCCGACACCGCGAAGGTGACCTTCCCGTTCGCCTCGGTGGACGACCAGCGCGCGCGGGTGAGCCTCCTGCTGCGCTCGGGCTACTCGATCGTCCGGAGCCGGGGCGGTTACGTGGTGCTCAACCGCCCCGGGTCCGAGCCCGACCTGCGCGCCGTCCGGTAGCTCACTCGACGCGCAGGAGCGCGGGCGTGACCGTACGGCGCAGCCGGCGCCGGGACAGGGCCGCGCTGAGGACGGCCGCGAGGATGCCCAGGGCGGCCATGAGCACGGCGCGTGTCACCGGCCACAGGATCCAGATGCGGATTCCTATGACCAGCGGGTACAGGCCCATCAGGGCCGCGACGACGCACACCGGGACGCTGGCGATCAGCGCCTGGCGGACCAGGACGCGGCGCAGCGCGACCTCCGGCGTACCCGTGGCCCGGAGCGTGGAGAGTACGGGGCCGCGCTCCAGGAAGTACTCGGCGTGGTGCACGAGGAGCGCGGAGGCCGCCACGGCGATCGCCACCAGCAGGGCAAGGTCGACGAGGACGAAGCTGGAGAGCCAGAACGCCTCCGTCGCGCGCCGCTCCATCAGCATCTCGGCCTCGGCCCAACCCGTTATGGTGCCGACGGCCACGGCCAGGCCCACGACGGAGAGCGTACGGCCCCAGGGACGCGCGTCGGCCTCCAGCGCACGGGCGGCGAGCAGCGTCTCGGCCGAGCGCGCACGGCGTCCGGTCACCCGGGCGGAGAGCCGGACCAGCGAGCTCGAGGAGAACAGGAGGCCGACCACCAGGAGGACCACACCGGCCAGGGGGACGGGGTTCCCCAGGAACCGCAACCCGGTGATCAGTACGAGACCGACCACGGGCAGCGCGATCGCGTACGGGCGGGGAGGCCGGCGGTTGGCGCGGACGGTGACGCCGAGCGGTGTCGCGACGACGTGCCGCCCGGCGAGCAGGCCGGAGACGGCCGCGGCCGCGATCACGAGCACCATCGCGGCGGCGCAGAGCAGGGGCGGGACGCCGACGTTCGCGGGTGATCGCGGGTCCAGCAGCAGCCGGCGGGCGACCCACTGGAGCAGGAGGTACGTCGCGGCGCCCGTGACGGTGCCGATCAGGGCGGCACGAGTCGTCTCGGCCGCGCCGAGCAGCCGGACCTGCGAGGGCGTCGCCCCGGCCAGGCGGAGTGCGGAGAGCCGCCGTTCGCGGTCGGCGGTCGCCAGCCGGCTCGACTGGTAGAGGAAGGCCGTGACCGGCAGGACCAGTACGACGAGGGCGAAGGCGGTGCCGCCTCGTGTACCGGGCTGCGACGCGGGGCCCAGCCACTCGCTCAGGTGCCCGCGCAGTGCGAGCACGTTGGCCGCGCCGAACAAAAACCAGGTGGCGAGCATCGCCCCGGCTGCCATGAGACGCCTACGGGTGCGTTCGGCCGGGGTGCCGCCGCGGGCGAGCATGCCCGTCACGCTCAGCAGTGACCTCATGCCGGCACCCCCGTCGTGACGCCGTCGCGCAGCACGATCTCGCGGTCGGCGTACGCGGCGACCTGGTTGTCGTGCGTGACGATCACGACCGTCGCGTTGTTGAGTCGCGCGGCCGCCAGCAGCAGCGACAGCACGCGCTCGCCGGCGACCGAGTCGAGCGCCCCGGTCGGCTCATCGGCGAAGATGATCTTGGGGGCGGTGACGAGCGCGCGGGCCACCGCCACCCGCTGGAGCTGGCCCCCGGACAGCTCCAGCGGGCGGGCGTCGGCGACCTCGATCGCGCCGGCCTCCTCCAGCCAGGCGCGCGCCACCGTCATGGCCTCCTCGCGGCCGTGCCGATCGAACAGCAGCGGCAGCGCGACGTTCTCGGCCGCGGTCAGCTCCGGGACGAGCCTGCCGAACTGGAAGACGATCCCGAAGTGCTCCCGGCGCAGCCTCGTGCGCGCGGCCTCGTCGAGGGTGTCGACGCGCTGCCCGGCGTAGTACACCTCGCCGGTCTCCGGGCGCATGATCCCGCTGAGGCAGTGCAGGAGGGTGGACTTGCCCGAGCCGCTCGGCCCGGTGATCGCGACGACCTCGCCGGGCTCGATCGTGGCCGACAGTCCCCGCAGCGCGTGCGTGCGGCCGAAGGCCTTCTCGATCTGCCAGGCTTCCAGCGTGCTCATCATCGGATCTCCTTGGTGAGTTCGCCGATGCGCTGCCGCGCGGTCTCGATCCAGCGCAGATCGGCGTCGAGGTGGTGCAGGGCGTAGTCGGCGGCGAGCACCTCACCGGCCGAGGCTCCGGCCGCGCTCCTGCGCGTCGTGAGTTCGCGCATCCGGTCCAGGTGCGCGGCCCGCTGCCGGAGCAGGTACTCCTCGGCCGAACCCTCGGTGACCAGAGCCAGTACGACGCGTGCGAACAGCGGACTGGAGACGTACGGCGCCGGGGGCTCGGTCTCGGTCAGCCAGCGGTGCACGTCGGCGGTGCCCTCGCCGGTGATCTCATAGACGGTTCGCTCGGGGCCGGACTCCTGTGCGGTGCCGGTCACGGCCACCTTGCCGTCGCGCTGGAGCCGCTGGAGGGTGGCGTAGACCTGCCCGTACGCGAGCGGCTTGGCCCCCGGGAGCCGCTCGTCGTGCTCGCGCTTGAGTTCGTAACCGTGCTTGGGCCGCTCGGTGAGCAGGCCCAGCAGGATGTGCCCGGTAGACATGCGGAGGACTATACATTCAATGTATTCATTGAGTGAATAGATGCGCCGCGAAAGACCGCGAACCTGCCGGGACGGCCGAGCCGGTCAGGTCGCGAGCGCGGTGATGTGGGCGGGCGCGGTGATGTCGCCGGGCAGCGCGGGATCGGGCTCGGGCGGCCGGCGGACCGACTCGATCGGCACGACTCCGGCCCACAGGCCGAGCGCGGCGTCCGGGCCGTCGCCGTCGCCGGGCGGCCCTTCGGCGATCTTCACCGACGCCTCGTCCAGTGACAGCGCGAAGATCGAGGTGGCCGCGAGCTCCTTGCGGCTCGGCCGCCTCGCGTAGTCCCACTGGCCCGGCGCGGCGTGCTCGCTCAGCACCCGGAGCCCGGCGAGCTTGTCGTCGCCGTCGAGGGCGCGCGGCAGCCCGTACACCATCGCGCTGCGGTAGTTCACGCCGTGCTCGAACACCGAGCGCGCCAGCACCAGCCCGTCGACGTGCGTCACCGTGACGCAGACCGTCTGCCCGCCCGCCAGGCTGCGGCTCGCCACCGACCCGTGGAAGTACAGGAAGTCGTCGTCGAAGCCGTACACGGTCGGTACGACCATCGGCGCCCCGTCGAGCACGACGCCGAGATGGCAGACGAAGCCCGCGCCCAGCACCGCGAACAGGGCGGCGCGATCGGAGCGGCCCTGTTCGCGCAGGCGCCGGAGCCGGGTTCGTTCGGTAGGTGACAGCTCCATCAGAGCCTGGTCCACGCCTCCGTCAGCACCGACCGCAGCACGCGCTCGATCTCGTCGAAGTGCTCCTGGCCGCAGATCAGCGGGGGCGCGAGCTGGATGACCGGGTCGCCGCGGTCGTCGGCACGGCACACCAGCCCGGCCTCGAACAGCGCGGGGGACAGGAAGCCGCGCAGCAGCCGCTCGGACTCGTCGTCGCTGAAGGTCGTCCTGGTCGCCTTGTCCTTGACCAGCTCGATCCCGTAGAAGTAGCCGTCCCCGCGCACGTCACCGACGATCGGCAGGTCGTTCAGCTTCTCCAGGGACGCGCGGAAGCCGGCCTCGTTCGTACGGACGTTGTCGAGCAGCTTCTCCTTCTCGAACACGTCCAGGTTGGCCAGCGCGACGGCGGTCGAGACCGGGTGCCCGGCGAAGGTGACGCCGTGCAGGAACGTCGCCGGGCCGTCGTTGAACGGCTCCATCAGGCGGTCCTGCACGAGCATGCCGCCCAGCGGCGAATAACCCGAGGTCAAGCCCTTCGCGAAGGTGATGATGTCGGGCTGGTAGCCGTACCGCTCGGAGCCGAAATAGTGGCCGAGCCGGCCGAACGCGCAGATCACCTCGTCGGAGACCAGCAGCACTCCGTGGCGGTCGCAGATCTCCCGCACCCGCTGGAAGTAGCCGGGCGGCGGCGGGAAGCAGCCGCCGGAGTTCTGCACCGGCTCCAGGTACACCGCCGCCACCGACGACGGGCCCTCGCGCAGAATGGCCCGCTCGATCTCGTCGGCGGCCCACTGCCCGAAGCGCTCCAGAGAGTCGCCGTGCTCGGGCGCGCGGTAGAAGTTGGTGTTCGGCACCCGTACCGACCCGGGGACCAGCGGCTCGAACGGCGGCTTGATGTCGGCCAGGCCGGTGATCGACAGCGCGCCCATCGTGGTGCCGTGGTAGGCGATGTCGCGGCTGATCACCTTGTAGCGGCCGGGCTCGCCGGTCAGCTTGAAGTAGTTGCGGGCCAGCTTGAAGGCCGACTCGACGGCCTCCGAGCCGCTCGTGGTGAAGAACACCCGGTTGAGGTCGCCCGGAGCGAGGTTCGCCAGCCGCTCGGCCAGCTCGATGGCGTTGGGGTGGGCGTAGGACCACAGCGGGAAGTAGGCGAGCTCGCCGGCCTGGCGGGACGCGGCCTCGGCGAGCTCACGCCGGCCGTGGCCGATCTGGGAGACGAACAGGCCGGACAGCCCGTCCAGGTAGCGGCGGCCCTTGTCGTCGAAGACATAGGGCCCCTCGCCGCGCACGATGACCGGCACGTCGCCGTCCTTGTAGGCCGACATACGCGTGAAGTGCATCCACAGGTGCCGTTTGGCCGCGTCCTGCATGTTCATGGCGCACACCCTCCTGGCGCTCGGGGGCTCACCTGGTCCCCCAGGAATAGATCTGCTTGCGGAGCTTGAGATAGACGAAGCTCTCGGTGCTGGTCACGGTGGGTAGGGCACGGATACGGCCGAGGAGCTCGAGCAGATGGTCATCGCTCTCACAGACGAGCTCGGCCAGCAGGTCGAAGGACCCCGCCGTGATCACCACGTAGTCGATCTCGTCCATTCCGGCGAGCTCGTCCGCGACCTTGTCCAGGTCGCCCTCACACTTGACACCGATCATCGCCTGCCGCAGGAAGCCCAGGGACAGGGGATCGGTCACCGCGACGATCTGCATCACGCCGGACTCGAGCAGCCGCTGGACGCGCTGGCGTACCGCGGCCTCGGACAGGCCGACGGCCTTGCCGAGCGCGGCGTACGAGCGGCGTCCGTCCGCCTGCAGCAGCTCGATGATCTTCTTTGATGTCTCGTCGAGGGTCACACCTGAGCGCCTCCCGTTCGGTTGTGGTCGTACGGGGGGCGGGTGTTCGTCGGCCATCGAGTCCCTCCTCGATGCGACATCGTGTCATCTATGCCTGGATTGTCAAGGATTCCGTCGTGAAATCGGATTGTAACAACGGAATCCCTTGTTTTAGGTGTTTTGGTCTGACATGGTCGGGGCCATCCGAATCACGGTCGGAGGTCGAGGGTGACCCTGCGAAACTTCGTCAACGGTGAGCACGTCGACGCCAAGGACGGGCGTACGTCCGACGTGGTCGACCCGAGCACCGGGGACGCCTACGATCAGGCCCCGTTGTCGGGACCCGCGGACGTCGACGCCGCCATGACCACGGCCGTCGCCGCGTTCGAGGGCTGGCGCGACGCCACGCCTTCGGAGCGGAGCCTGGCCCTGCTGCGCGTCGCCGACGCCGTCGAGGCGAAGGCGGAGGAGCTGGTCCAGGCGGAGTGCCGCAACACCGGCAAGCCGCTGCAGCTCACCCGGGACGAGGAGATCGGCCCGATGGTGGACGAGTTCCGGTTCTTCGCCGGCTGCGCACGCCTGCTGGAGGGACGGTCGGCGGGGGAGTACATGGCCGACCACACCTCCATGATCCGCCGTGAGCCCATCGGGGTCTGCGCGCAGGTCACGCCCTGGAACTACCCCATGGTCATGGCCACCTGGAAGATCGCGCCGGCGCTGGCCGCGGGCAACACGGTGGTACTCAAGCCCTCAGATACGACTCCGGTCACGACGCTGATGCTCGCGGAGATCGCCGCGGAGTTCCTGCCGCCGGGTGTGCTCAACGTCGTCTGCGGCGACCGCGACACCGGCCGCGAACTGGTGGGCCACGCGATTCCGCAGATGGTGTCGGTGACCGGCTCCGTACGCGCGGGCAAGGAGGTCGCCAAGCAGGCGGCCGAGACCCTCAAGAAGGTCCACCTCGAGCTGGGCGGCAAGGCCCCCGTGATCGTCTTCGACGACGCGGACGTCGAGAAGGCCGCCGAGGGCATCGCCGCTGCGGGCTACTTCAACGCCGGGCAGGACTGCACCGCGGCCACCCGCGTGATCGCCGGTCCCGGTGTGCACGACGACTTCGTGGCCGCCCTGGCCGAGCAGGCCCGCGCCACCAAGGTCGGCCCGCCCTCGCAGGAGGACGCCTTCTACGGGCCGCTCAACAACGCGAACCAGCTCGCCCGCGTGAGCGGCTTCCTGGACCGCGTTCCCTCGCATGCCGAGGTCAGAGCCGGTGGCGAGCGCCTCGGCGACCGCGGCTACTTCTACGCGCCGACCGTCGTCAGCGGCCTCGCCCAAGGCGACGAGATGGTGCAGAACGAGATCTTCGGCCCGGTCATCACCGTGCAGCGTTTCGGCGACGAGGACGAGGCGCTCCGCTGGGCCAACGGAGTGGACTACGGACTGGCGGCGAGCGTGTGGACGAAGGACCACGGACGCGCGATGCGGATGGCCAAGCGGCTCGACTTCGGCGCCGTGTGGATCAACACCCACATTCCGTTCGTGTCGGAGATGCCGCACGGCGGCTTCAAGCACTCGGGGTACGGCAAGGACCTGTCGATGTACGGGTTCGAGGACTACACGCGTATCAAGCACGTGATGAGCCACATCGGAGCCTGACGTGACGGAAACGAAAGAGGCGGATACCGCCATGAGCACCGAGCTCGCCGCGATCGAGCTCAAGGGGATCGTCAAGACGTTCCACTCCCACGGCGACGCCGTGGCGGCGGTCAAGGGCGTCGACGTGTCCATCGGCGAGGGGGAGTTCTTCTCCCTGCTCGGCCCGTCCGGGTGCGGCAAGACCACGACGATGCGCATGATCGCCGGGTTCGACGAGCCGACCGAGGGCGAGGTCTTCCTGCACGGCCAGAACGTCGTGGGCGTGCCGCCGAACAAGCGCGACATCAACATGGTGTTCCAGTCCTACGCGTTGTTCCCGCACATGAGCGTGTTCGAGAACGTCGCGTTCGGGCTACGCCGCAAGGGCGTCTCCAAGGACGAGGTCGCCCGCCGCGCCGGCGAGATGCTGGAGATCGTCGACCTCAAGGGCCGGGAGAAACGCCGGCCGCGCGAGCTGTCCGGAGGCCAGCAGCAGCGCGTGGCGCTGGCCCGTGCGCTGGTCAACCGGCCGCGAGCGCTCCTGCTGGACGAGCCGCTCGGCGCACTGGACCTCAAGCTCCGTCAGGCCATGCAGGTCGAGCTCAAGCGCATCCAGCGCGAGGTCGGCATCACGTTCGTGTACGTGACGCACGACCAGAACGAGGCGCTGACGATGTCGGACCGCATTGCCGTGATGAACGACGGGCGGATCGAGCAGCTCGGCTCGCCCCGTGACATCTACGAACGGCCCGCGAGCAAGTTCGTGGCCGGTTTCATCGGCACCTCCAACGTGGTGACCGGGACCGTCACGAGCACCGGCGGAGGCCGGGCCGTCATCGAGCCGGGCCCGGGGGAGCGCATCGTGGTCACCCAGGACGTCTCACCCGGTGACGAGATCGAGCTGACCGTACGGCCGGAGAAGATCGACGTCCGCTCCGATCCCCCGGAGGGCGACGGCTGCGCGCTGCGCGGCACCGTCAACGAGGTCGTCTATCTCGGCATGTTCACCAACTACAACGTGACGACCTCGACCGGTGCCGAGGTCGTCGTCTTCGTGCAGAACGTCTCCTCCGCGGACGACGTCGCCACCCGGGGGGACAGCGTCTGGCTGTCGTGGGATCCACGCCACTCCTACGTGATCGGAGCCTGACACATATGAGTACAAACCCCGCGTTCCTGAGAGGTATGACGAGCAGCCGCCGCGACGCCCTGCGACTCTTCGGCCTCGCGGGCGCCGGCATCGGCCTCGCGGCCTGCGGCGTCAAGGGCCAGAAGGCCGCCCCCGCCAAGCAGGACGACGTGCAGAAGTACTGGGCGGACAAGACCAAGCACGGCCACGTGAACTTCGCGAACTGGCCGTTGTACATGGACAAGGGCCGCACGCCGCTGAAGGCGTTCACCCAGGCGACCGGCATCTCGGTGACCTACCGCGAGGTCATCCAGGACGACCCCCAGTGGTTCGGCAAGATCGCGCCGCAGCTCCAGGCCGGCCAGTCGATCGGCTATGACCTCATGGTGGTCACGAACGGCGTGGAGTTCACCAAGCTCGTCGAGCTGGGCTACCTGATCCCGCTGGACCACTCCAAGCTGCCGAACTTCACCAAGAACGCGGACCCGATCTACAAGAAGGAGTCCTTCGACTCCGGGAACGTCTACAGCATCCCGTACACGACCGGCATCACGGGCATCGCGTACGACCCGCAGAAGACCGGGCGCGAGATCACGAGCATGCAGGACCTGTGGGACCCGGCGTTCAAGGGCAAGGTCGGGATGATGTCCGACCCCCAGGAGATCGGGAACTTCGGGATGTTCGCCCTCGGCATCGACCCGGAGAAGTCGACCCCGGACGACTGGAAGAAGGCCGGTGTCAAGCTGCAGGAGCAGAAGGACAAGGGCATCGTCCGCAAGTACTACGAACAGGACTACATCGACGCCCTGACGCGCGGCGACGTGTGGATCACGATGGCCTGGTCGGGCGACATCTTCCAGCAGAACCTCTCGGAGAAGTCGGACCTGAAGTTCGTCATCCCCAAGGAGGGGGCGACGATCTGGACCGACAACCTGATGATCCCCAAGACCGCCGAGAACCCGGTCGACGCACTCATGCTGATGGACTACCTCTACCAGCCGGATGCCGCCGCCAAGCTGACGGAGATCATCAACTACGTCACGCCGGTGCCCGCGGCCAAGGACGTCATCGCCGCCGACGCGGCCAAGGCGACCGGGGCGGACCAGAAATCGCTCCAGGCCGTCGCCACCAGCCCGCTGGTCTTCCCCTCCGAGGCCGACTACGCCAAGCTGCGCCACTACCGCAGCCTGACGCCGGCGACGGAGAAGGAGTACAACGCGGTCTTCCAGCACATCACGGCGGGTTGATCGATGCGCAGACGTCTCGCGCCGTACGCGTTGATCCTGCCCGGAGGGCTCTGGCTCGCCATCTTCTTCGTGGTGCCGATGGTGGTGATGCTGTCCTTCTCGCTGATGCAGGGTGACGTCGTCAACGGTTTCCGGCTCACCTGGCACTGGCAGAACTACAGCGAGGGCCTGTCCACCTACGACGACCAGCTCATCCGGTCGTTGATCTACGGTGTCCTGGCCACCGCCGCCTGCATCGTGCTCGCCTACCCGGCGGCGTACTGGATCGCGTTCCGCGGCGGCGCGCGCAAGACGACGTACCTGTTCCTGATCCTGCTGCCGTTCTTCGTCTCGTTCGTGCTGCGGACCTTCTCCTGGAAGTTCCTGCTGGCCGATGACGGCATCATCCTGTCCCCGCTGAAGGACATCGGGCTGCTGCCGCAGGACTTCCACGTGATCGCCACCGGCTTCGCGGTCGTGGCCGGCCTCACCTACAACTACCTGCCGTTCATGGTGCTGCCGATCTACGTGGCGCTGGAACGGGTGGACCCGAAGATGATCGAGGCGGCGCAGGACCTGTACGCCTCGCCGACGCAGGCGTTCGTACGGGTGGTCTTCCCGCTCTCACTGCCGGGGGTCTTCGCCGGAGTGCTGATGACGTTCGTGCCGGTCAGCGCCGACTACGTGAACTCCACCGTGCTCGGCGGCACCAACAACACGATGATCGGCAACATCATCCAGAACCTCTATCTGGTCAACACCGACTATCCGCAGGCCGCGGCGCTGTCCTTCACGCTGATGGCGATCCTGCTGCTGGGGATCTTCCTGTACGCGAAGGCGCTCGGCACCGAGGACGTCCTGGAGGTGGCCACCCGATGACCGCCACGACAGCCGAGCGGAAGACGGCGGCACCGCGCAGACAGCGCGGGCGCTGGTCCGACCGGCTCCTCTACGGCTACACCTGGGCCATCATCATCTGGCTGTGCCTGCCCATCGCGGTCATGATCGCGTTCGGGTTCAACAACACCAAGGGCCGGCTCAACCTGACCTGGCAGGGCTTCACGTTCAAGTGGTACGCCCAGCTGTTCTCGGTGCCCGACCTGACCACGGCGCTGGTGAACTCCCTGACGATCGCGCTGATCGCCACCCTCGGCAGCGCCGTGCTCGGCACGCTGATCGGGCTGGCGCTCGGCCGGTACCGGTTCCGCGGGCAGGGCACGCTGAACCTCGTGCAGTTCGCCGCGATCTCCGCCCCGGAGACCGTGATGGGCGCGTCCCTGCTGTCGTTCTTCGTGCAGCTGAACGTGGGACGCGGCTACTGGACGATCGTCGTCGCGCACATCATGTTCTCGCTGTCCTTCGTGGCGGTGACCGTACGGTCACGGGTGCTCACGCTGGACCCGGCCATCGACGAGGCGGCACGCGACCTGGGGGCCGGCGGCTGGACGGCGTTCCGGCTCGTCACCCTCCCCATGATCTTCCCCGCGGTGCTGGCCGGATCGCTGCTCGCGTTCGCGCTCTCGATCGACGACTTCATCATCACGAGCTTCAACAGCGGGTCCACGCTGACGTTCCCGCTGTGGATCTGGGGTGCGCAGAAGAACGGCCTGCCGCCGCAGGTCAACGTGATGGGCACGTTGATCTTCGTGGCGGGCATCCTGCTCGCGGTCGGCAACGCGGTGATCGCACGCCGGCGTCGCTGATGGACGTGCTGAAGGCGCTCGCCGAGGCCGAGCCCACGCCGTTCTGGCTGGCCGACCCGGCGGCGCCCGAGCCCGCCGCGGCGCTGACCGGCCCTGCCTCCTGCGACCTCGCGGTCGTCGGAGGCGGGTACACCGGGCTGTGGACGGCACTGCGCGCCAAGGAACGCGACCCGTCGCGCGACGTCGTCCTCGTCGAGGCCGACGTGGCCGGCGGTGCCGCCTCCGGCCGCAACGGCGGGTTCTGCTCGGCCAGCCTCACGCACGGGCTCGGCAACGGCTTCGCCCGCTGGCCCGGCGAGATGCTCACCCTGGAGCGGCTCGGCCGGGAGAACCTGGGCGGCATCGAGGCCACGCTCGGGAGATACGGCATCGACGCCGAGTTCGAGCGGACGGGCGAGCTGGACGTGGCCACCGAGGACTGGCAGCTCGCCGAGCTCACCGAGCTGGCCGAGCGCGCGCGTGACGCCGGGCGGAACCTGGAGTTTCTCGACGCCGGCGCCGTACGGGCCGAGGTGGACTCGCCCACCTACCGCGGTGCCCTGTGGGACCGGGACGGCGTCGCACTGGTGCACCCGGCCAAGCTCGCGTGGGGCCTGCGACGCGCGTGCCTGGAGGCCGGGGTCCGGATCTTCGAGCGCACGCCGGTACGCGCCATCGACGATGAGGGCCGCTCGCTGCGGCTGCGGACGCCGTACGGATCGATCACCGCGGCCAAGGTCGCGCTGGGCACCGGAGGGTTCCCCGCCCCGCTGCGGCGGCTGCGGCATTTCATCGCGCCCGTCTACGACTACGCGCTGGTCACCGAGCCGCTGACCGACGCGCAGCTGGCCTCGGTCGGCTGGCGCAGCCGTGCGGGGGTCGGCGACGCCGGCAACCAGTTCCACTACTACCGGCTGACCGCCGACAACCGGATCCTGTGGGGCGGCTACGACGCGATCTACCACTACGGCGGCGCGGTCCGCGCCGAACTCGAACGCCGCCCGGCCACGTACGCGCTGCTCGCCGAGCACTTCTTCACGACCTTCCCGCAGCTGGCCGGGCTGCGTTTCAGCCACGCGTGGGGCGGCGTCATCGACACGTGCAGCCGGTTCTGCGCCTTCTTCGGGACCGCGCACGGCGGGCGGCTGGCGTACGCGGCCGGCTACACCGGGCTCGGCGTGGGCGCCACGCGCTTCGGCGCCGACGTGATGCTCGACCTGCTCTCGGGGGAGGAGACCGAGCGGACCCGCCTGGCGATGGTCGGGTCCAAGCCGGTGCCCTTCCCGCCGGAGCCATTGCGGTACGGCGCCGTGCAGCTCACGCGCTGGTCGATGGCGCGGGCCGACCGCCGTGAGGGGCGCCGCAACCTGTGGCTGCGCGCACTGGACGCCATCGGCGCCGGCTTCGACTCCTGAGAGTCGGTGCTGCTCGGTCGCGCTCGCCGCTCAGTCATCGCCGTGGCCGAAGGCCACGGCCGAGATGTCCAGGTAGATCGCTTCGGGCTCGGGGACGTACTCCACCTTCGACAGCGCCTGGTCCTGGCCGGCGGACTCCAGGACGATCGTGCCGTAGCCGAGCATGCGGCCCACGATCGTGCGGTCCACCGTGAGGTCGGTGACCTTGGACAGCGGCATCATGTCGACACGCCGGGTGACGATCCCGTGCACGAGCATCACACGGACTTTGGTGACCGCGAAGAACTCATCCGACCACTCGAACACCTTGAAGGCGAGCCGGCTGGTGACCGCGAGGAACCCGACCCAGATCAGGGTCAGGATGGTCGACTGGTGGACCACCGCGCTGAGCACCCCGGCCAGGATGAGCGCGCCGAAGCTCTCAAGCACGTAGCGCAGGAGCATGGCGGGATGCCGTCGGATCAGTACCGAGTCCTCGTCCATCTCCTGCGGCAGGAGGTACTTCTCGAGGTGGTGCGGATCGACGTTCCGTACGGTGAGGAATCCCGGGAGCGGCACGTCGGCACTGTAACCCGGGATCACCGCCGAAGTGATCCATTTGTGCGGCGCGCCGAGGCCGGAGCCGGTCTCAGCCGCCGGTCACGCCGTCGAGCATCTCGCGCAGGATGTCGATGTGACCGTTGTGACGGGCGGTCTCCTCGACCAGGTGCACGAGGATCCAGCGGAGGGTGACGCGCTCCTGGCGGCGTTCGACCGCCGCCTCTGTGTCGAGGCTCAGTGACCGGACGACCTCGTTGTTGTGCGCGCACTGGCGCTCGTACGCGGCCAGGAGTCCGGCCAGCGGCGTGCCGTCCGCCTTGAAGTCCCCGTCCGGGTCCTCCGCGGACCACGGCAGGTCGACCGCTTCGCCCAGCAGCACGTGATCGACCCAGTCCCGCTCCACCCAGTAGAGATGACTGACGAGCCCGGCGATGGTCATCAGGGGTGAGGAGGCGAGCAGTGGCCGGTGGGCGAGATCCTCGGCCAGCCCCTCGGTCTTGACGAAGACGGTGGCGCGATGCCAGTCGAGCCAGGCGATGAGCATCGCGGCCTCATCGGCGGCGCGGGGCACTTGGATGCGTTCCATGACCGGCGATCCTCCCGTGACGGGCGCGTCCCCCGCAAACAGGAAAACCCCCGGGAGGCGCGTGGACCGCGTCCTCCCGGGGGTTTTCAGGCGGGGATCTAGTAGACGCTGACGCCGTACGTGCTCAGCGCCTCGGTGACGGGCTGGAAGAAGGTCGTTCCGCCGGAGCTGCAGTTGCCGCTGCCGCCGGAGGTCAGGCCCAGGGCGACGGAACCGGCGTAGAGCGAGCCGCCGCTGTCGCCACCTTCGGCGCAGACGGTGGTCTGGATCATTCCTCGGACCGAGCCCTCGGCGTAGTTCACCGTGGCGTTGAGCGCGGTCACGCGGCCTGAGTGGATGCCGGTCGTGCTACCACGCCGGGTCACGGTCTGACCCACGGTGGCGTTGCCGGCCGAAGCGATGTCCTGGCTGCCGACCGTGCCCGACGGAGTACCCGTCGCGGTGTAGCGCACGATGGCGAAGTCGTTGTTCGGGAAGGAGCTGCTCTGCGTGTTGCCGAGAACCGACGTGTGACCCGAGTTGGAGTACCACGTCGAGGCGATGTTCCCGCAGTGCCCGGCGGTCAGGAAGTAGTACGTGCTGCCGCTACGAACGTTGAAGCCGAGTGAGCAGCGGTACTGGCCGCCGTAGATGGCGTCGCCGCCGCTCAGCTTCGTGGTGAACGTGCCGGGCACGTGGTTGACGCGCACGGCGCTGCCGAGCGACTTGGCGGCGGAGGTGACCTGGGCGAGCTTGGCGCCGGTCACCGTGCTGTCGACGGACAGGACGACCTGGTCCGTGGCCGGGTCGACCGCCCACGCGGTGCCGGGCACCTTGGCCGAGCTCTCGAGACTGGACGTGGCCTGCTGCAGCTGGGCCCCGCTGAGAGCGACGGTCTTGGGTACGGCGCCCGCGGCGCGTACGGCGTTGGCGTCGGACGTGGAGGTGACGGTGACGACGAGCTTGTTGGTGGAGTGGTCCATGTAGGCACCGGCGGAACGGGATCCCAGCTGGCCGGCCAGCTTCGTGGCGAGCTGGGACGGGTCCGGTTGCGAGGCGGAAGCCTGCGCGGATGCGGCGAACAGTGTGCCGCCGACCAGCCCGGCCGCCGCGACGATCAGTCCGGCGCGTCGGGGTGCAGAGAACCTCACTCGAGCCTCCCTCAGGGGGTGGCGGGTGCGCCCCGATGGCGCACCCGAGGGATGGCTTGGCACGGCGGGGCTCGCCTCGACGGACGGTCTGGGGGCGTCCGTTCCGGCGGGACCGAGAACCGAGTACCTTGCCTGCCCGAGAGAGTCACGCATCTAGTAAATTTTTGCAAGATTCCTTGTAAGTCCGGTTTTGGCCACAGAAAGCAGATTCGGGTGCTTACCTGGGGTGTTGAAAGATCTACCGGACCCTCGGTCCGCGCCAGGAGTCACGCCGCATACGACCGGTGACCTTCTGGCCGCGGAGAGAAGTCAAAGGGCAAAGGGAACCTGAGAGTTCGCTGTATTTAGCCGGGGCCGGACAGACGTCGTGTCCGAATGTGAGAGCCTGGCTGACGATGGACCATCCTTATTACACAGCATTCATCCTGGTAGCAGGCCTGATCGCGGGTGTTCTGGCGCAGTGGCGCGGCTGGCGGCCCTCACTGTGGACCTCCCTCGCCGTGGGCGTCGGGCTGCGGCTGATCCTTCTGGTCTTCGCGGCGGCCGATTCCTGGCAGCCCGTCGACTTCTACGAAGGATTCAGGCCGGCGGGATTCGCCATCCTGCATCACCAGGATCCGGTGCTCGCGACACAGGGCTCCTGGCATTTCCTGCCGATGATCCCCTACCTGTACGCCCTGACGCTCGCACCCGGGCTCCCGTGGGAGGTCGCCGGACGGGTCTGGACGCTCCTCGCGGACGTGGTCCTCATCGGGCTGGTCGGCAAGCTCGCGGGCCGCAAGTACGGACCGATGGCCCGGTTCCAGTACGCGACCAACCCGATCGCCCTGATGGTCGCCGTGATCCACGCCCAGGTGGAGCCGGTCGCGCTGGTGTTCCTGGTCGGCGCCTACATCGTGGCGCGCGCCGCCCGTCCCGCTGACGGCCTGACGAGCCGAGGGGCCATGTACGCCGCATGGGCCGGGGCGCTGTTCGGGTTCGCGCTGTCGGCCAAGAGCTGGCCGATCGTCCTGCTCCCGGTCCTGCTGGCCATGCTGCCCACCTGGCGGCAGCGGCTGTACGGCCTGTGCGCCGCCGGCGCCGTGCCGGTCTTCTTCCTGGTGACGCTGCCGCTCGTGGTGGACACCTCCTGGAAGAACATGCTGAACGTCGCCCGCTACCTCGGCGAGGTGCGGCCCGTCGTCGGCGAGTGGGGATGGACCGCCGTGCTGACGGGCGGCGACGAGAAGCTCGTGCCGCTCGCGGCGACCATCGGCCAGGTCATCCTGTACTCAACGATCGCGCTCGTCATGTGGCTGTGGTGGCGTTCCGACCGGATCGACCAGACCTCGGCGATCCTGCTCGCGTTCATGGTCGTGACGCCGCGGATGGGCTCGCAGTACCTGCTGTGGTTCGTGCCCTTCCTGTGCGCACGCCCGACGCGCTGGAGCCGCCCGGCGATGGCGCTCGGCGCCGTCTGGGCGGGCATCGGCTACATCTACCTCACGCAGTTCGGCGACAACGGCTGGTGGACGAACCACGAGTGGTGGTCGATCAGCTCGATCGCCGTGATTCCGTTCCTGGCCCTGGCGATGCCCTGGGCCCGCCGCGTGCCGCGTCCGGCGGGCGAGCTCTCCGTCTCCGAGACCGAGCTGGTCACCGCCACGACATGATCTAGGGTGCCGCCATGGCATCTCGTGTTGAGCAAGTGGCGGTATCCGGTGGCGCGTACGACCTGACGGTGTGGCCACCGGACCGCGGGAGCGGTCCTGGAGTGCTGCTCATCCCGGAGATCTTCGGCGTCAGCGACTACATCGAAGCGGTGGCCGAGGATCTGGCCGGGCTGGGGTACGTCGTCGCGGCGCCCGACCTGTTCTGGCGGCTGCACCCCGGCTGGCGGGCGGCGCACGACGAGGAGGGTGTTCGCAGCTCCCTCGAGCTCGCCCAGCGCTTCGACTTCGAGCAGGGCGTCGCGGACAGCGCCGCGGGCCTGCGGCATCTCACCGACCTGCCCGAGGTCGGCGGAGAGGTCGGCATCGTCGGGTTCTGCCTGGGCGGCTCGATCGGCTACTTCCTCGCGGCCCAGAACGCCGCGGCGGCCGTCGTGTCGTTCTACGGCTCGGCCGTGCCGGACCGCCTGGAGCTCCTGGACGCGATCGAGCGCCCGCTGCAGTTCCACTTCGGGGGCGATGACCCCTACATCGCGCGCACCGAGGTCGCGAAGGTCGAAGAGGCCGTGCGGACGCGGGCGAACGCCGAGATCCACGTGGAGGAGCGTGCGGGCCACGCCTTCCACAACCGCATGGCGCCGATGTTCTACGTGCCGGAGCCGGCCGCACGGGCCTGGCGGCGCACCGAGGACTTCCTCAGCCGCCACCTGCCCGTGTGAGAGCGCCCAGGAGGCGCTCCGGATCCAGGGCGTACGCCGTGACGCCGTCGCGGCCGGTCATCGTCTCAGCGGCGAGCAGGGCGTTGATCACGGCCTCCTCGGTGGCCTCGATCACGCCGTGGAAGAGCGGGTCGATGTAGGCGTCGGCCAGCGCCTCGACCTGGAGCACCCGCGGGGGTTCGGCGCCCCGGGCGTCGGTGGGCAGCCGGCCGCGGTTCGCGGTGGAGAAGGCGAGGAAGCCGTCGCCACTGGAGTTCTCCCCGGCCCCGCCCGTACGCGCGATGCCCAGGCCGGCGCGCTGGGCGAGCCGCCGGCACTGGTGGGGGAGCAGCGGCGCGTCGGTCGCCACGATCACGATCACCGACCCGGCCCCCTCGAGCGCCGGAGGCGCCGGCCGTGGCACGTCCTCGATCCGCACCGGGACGCCGTCGACGGTGAGCCGCTCGCGCCTGCCGTGGTTGGCCTGCAGGAGCACGCCGACCGTCCAGCCGCCGTCCACGAGGCGCGAGGCCGTGCCGATCCCGCCCTTGAAGCCGTGGCAGATCATGCCCGTGCCGCCGCCCACGTTGCCTTCGGCCACGCCGGCTCCCGATCCGGCCCGCTCGGCGGCCTCGTACGCCTCGCGCGTGTGCGCCGCGGTCACGTGCTGGCCGTCGATGTCGTTGAGGATGCCGTCCCAGGTCTCGCCGACGACCGGCAGGCCCCAGCCGCTGCGCTCACTGCCCCGGCGGTCGATGTCGACCAGCGCGTCGCGTACGACGCCGACGCTGTGGGTGTTGGTGAGCCCGATCGGGGTGGTGAGCATGCCGCCCTCACGGATCCACGCGGTGCCGGTCAGCTCGCCGTTGCCGTTGAGCCAGTGGAAGCCCGCGTACAGCGGCTCGTCCTGGATCCGCCCGTCGTGCGGCAGCACCACCGTGACGCCGGTCCGCACCGGGCCTTCGCCGATCCGCAGCGGCCCGTCGCCCTCGACGATCGTCGCGTGCCCGACCCGCACGCCCGCCACATCGGTGATCGCGTTCGCGGGGCCCGGAACGCCGGTGCCGATCCGTATGCCCAGGTCGCGGGCCCGGTGGTCGCGAGCTTGGTGGTCGCGAGCTTGGTGGTCGCGAGCTTGGTGGTCGCGGGTTTGGCGGGGGAGGGTCAAGAGCGTTCCCTTCAGCGTTCTCTTCGGACGGAGTCCAGGGCGAGCAGGGCGACGTGCAGTGACGCGCAGGACTCCACGTCCTCCAGGTCCGCATCGAGGACCCGCTCGATCCGCCGCAGCCGTTCGTACAGAGCCGGGCGGGACAGGTGCGCACGCTGCGCGGCGAGTGCCTTGTTGCGCCCGCTGTCGAGGTAGAGCGCGAGCACCCGTACGAGGTCTCCGCCACGCGCCGCGTCGTGCGTGAGGAGAGGGCCCAGCTCGCGTTCGACGAAGGTCTGGAGCCGCGCGTCGTCGCGCAGGAGGTGCAGCAGCCCGCGCAGCCGCAGGTCGGGCAGGCGGTAGAAGGAGCGGTCGTCGCTGCGCCGCGCGGCCACGTCCGCGACCTGCTCGGCTTCGAGGAACGAGCGGCGTACGTCGCGGATCGACTCGACGATCGACCCGGCGGCCATGACGAAGTCGCGGGCGTGGCCGCGGGGCCGTCCCTCGGCCGATGACGTCACCGCGTGGTGCGCGCGCAGTCGGCGCGCGACGTCGCCGAGCAGCTTCTCGTCCTCGGCACGCGTGGGCAGCGAGGCCAGCACGCCCACTCTGGCCTGCGGTGATCCCTCGTCGAGGGTGCCGACGAGTGCGGCGAGCCCGGCGTCGCGGCAGGCGGCGGCGGTGGCGTCGGCCAGCTCCGAGAGCGGGGGGAGGCCGCCGTCCGTGCCGGTGCGGCACGGGAGCACCACGATGCCGAGCAGGCGCCGCCCGGTGAGCGGCACGCCGAGCGCGCGTGCGCGTGCCGCGGCCTCCTGCGGATCGGAGTAGGCGTGCGCGAGGATCCCGCTGATGATCGAGCCGTGCGCCTGGCGTTCGAGGCTCTGGGCATGCTGTTCGAGCAGCCGCCCGAGCGCGAGCGTGGTCGCGGCGCGCTCGATGAGGACGACGTCGCGCGGGGAGGGCGGCCCGGTCCCGGCGATGATCAGCCGTCCCCAGTCCTCGCCGCGCGCGCCGACGACGGTCACCAGCCACCGCGACGACTCGTCGTAGGCGGTGCGCTCCTCGGTGCGTACGGCGCGGGAGTGCGTCTCCCACCCGGCCAGCAGCTCGGCGGGATCGGCCCCGGCGGCGTCCGCGGCGAGGACCTGATGGGAGAGGTTCTCCAAGATGACCGGCTGCCCGGCGAGGCGTGCCACCTGGCGGATCACGTCGGCGGGCGGCGCCCCGTCCACCGACAGCTGGGTGAAGACCTCGTGCAGCTTCTCCGACGCGCGCAGCTCGGCGAGCTGCGCGTCGATGATCTGTGCGTGCACGGCCTCGGTGACGTCGATGAACGGCGTCTCGCGCGCCCACGCGATCAGCGGCAGGCCGTACTCCTCGGCGGCGGAGATGAGAGCGGCGGGAAGGGCGCTGGCGTACTTGCGGCCGAGCTCCACGATGAGGCCGCTGGCGCCGACCTCGGACAGCTCGGCGACATAGCGCCTCAGCCGCCCGGGCTCGTCGGGCAGGGCGATACCGGTGGTGAGCACGAGCTCGCCGCCGCGCAGCAGGTGGGCGATGTCGGTCACCTCGGCGCTGTGCACCCAGCGGACGCGGGCGTCCAGCCGGTCGGCACCGGCGACGACACGGGGTTCGCCGCGCCGTACGGCGTCGAGACGCAGGACATCGGCCAGAGTGGGCAGCACATTCGTGATGGTATGAAACGAAGAGAAGGGGAGGCCAAAAATGGAGAAGCTGAATGAGGCCGAGGTCGAGCGGGAGCTGGCCGACACGCCCGGCTGGGAGCGCGCCGGCGACTCCATCGTGCGCACCGCGAAGTTCAAGGACTTCAAGGAGGCCATGGAGTTCGTCAACCGTGTCGCCGGTGTGGCGGAGGAGGCGAACCACCACCCGGACATCACGATCCAGTGGAACACCGTCACCCTGACCCAGAGCACTCATGTCGCGGGTGGCCTGACCGAGCACGACTTCCGGCTGGCTCGCCGGCTGAACGCACTGTGATCACGGCCTGCCGGGCGTGACAGGTTGCCACATGCGGGGCCAGAGTCCTGACACTGTGTCGCCTGCGCTCGGTACGGCAGGACAGGAAGACTCTAGACATGTCGGACTTGCTTGCACGCCATCGCGCGGTCATCCCGAACTGGGTGGCCCTCTACTACGACGAGCCCATCGAGATCGTCAGCGGCCGGGGCAGCCGGGTCACCGACGCCGAGGGCCGTACCTACCTCGACTTCTTCGCGGGAATCGTCACCAACACGCTGGGCTATGACATCGCCGAGGTGCGCGAGGCCGTGGAGCGCCAGCTCGCGACCGGAGTGGTGCACACCTCCACGCTGTACCTCCTGCGCGGGCAGGTCGAGCTGGCCGAGAAGATCGCCCGGCTGTCCGGCATCGAGGACGCCAAGGTGTTCTTCACCAACTCCGGCACCGAGGCCAACGAGACGGCGCTGCTGCTGGCGACGTACGCGCGCAAGAGCAACCAGGTGCTCGCGATGCGGCAGAGCTACCACGGCCGGTCCTTCGGCACCATCTCGATCACCGCGAACCGGTCCTGGAAGAACAGCGCCCTGTCGCCGCTCAGCGTGTACTTCCTGCACGGCGGCGACCAGCACCTCACGCAGTTCCGCGGGCTGTCGGACGAGGACTACATCAAGGTCTGTGCCGAGGACCTGCGGCACACCCTCGCCACCGTCACGGGCGGCGACGTGGCCGCGGTCATCGCCGAGCCGATCCAGGGCGTCGGCGGCTACACCTGCCCGCCGGACGGGCTGTACGCCGCGTACCAGGAGGTCCTGGCCGAGCAGGGCATCCTGTTCATCTCCGATGAGGTGCAGACCGGCTGGGGACGCACCGGGCAGAACTTCTGGGGCATCCAGAACCACGGTGTGACGCCGGACATGATGACCTTCGCCAAGGGGCTCGGCAACGGGTTCGCCATCGGCGGGGTCGTGGCCCGTGGCGAGCTGCTGGACGCGCTGCACGCGACCGGCCTGTCGACCTTCGGCGGCAACCCGATCTCGACCGCGGCGGCGAACGCCACGCTCGACTACATCCTCGACCACGACCTGCAGGCCAACGCCGCCAAGGTGGGGGGACGGATCATAGACGGGCTGAAGGCCGCCGGCGACCGCCTGGACATCGTCACCGACGTACGCGGCAAGGGCCTGATGTTCGCGATCGAGCTGACCGAGCCCGAGCTCGCCGCCCGCATGCTGGAGGCGACGAAGGCACGTGGTCTGCTCATCGGCAAGGGCGGCCTGTACGGCAACACCCTGCGGATGGCGCCACCCCTCACGCTGACCGAGGACGAGGGCGAAGAGGGTCTGGGCATCCTGATCGACGCGCTGGAAGAGATCGCATGAAGCGGATAACCCACTGGATCGGCGGCAAGCCCTGGACCGGTACCGCCGAGCGTCAGGGCGACGTGTACGACCCGGCGACGGGCGAGCTGAGCGGGCACGTCGACTTCGCCACCACCGATGACGTGGGCACGGCCGTCGCCACCGCCAAGGCGGCGTTCCCCGGATGGCGGGACACGTCCCTGGCCAAGCGCGCGAACGTCCTGTTCGCCTTCCGCGAGCTGGTGCGGAGCAACGCCGGCGAGCTGGCGGCGCTGATCAGCTCCGAACACGGGAAGGTCCGGTCCGACGCGGCCGGCGAGGTGGCGCGCGGACTGGAGGTGGTGGAGTTCGCGTGCGGGATCCCGCACCTGCTCAAGGGCGGTTTCTCCGAGAACGTCTCGACGCGCGTGGACTCCTACTCCATCCGGCAGCCGCTGGGCGTCGTCGCGGGGATCACGCCCTTCAACTTCCCGGCGATGGTGCCGATGTGGATGTTCCCGGTGGCGATCGCGGCCGGCAACACCTTCGTGCTGAAGCCGTCGGAGAAGGACCCCTCGACCTCGGTACGGCTCGCCGAGCTGTGGCAGGAGGCGGGCCTGCCCGAAGGCGTCTTCAACGTCGTGCACGGCGACAAGGTCAGCGTGGACGCCCTGCTGTCCCATCCGGACGTACGCGCGGTGAGCTTCGTCGGCTCGACGCCGATCGCGCGCTACGTCTATGAGACCGGCACCGCGCACGGCAAGCGGGTGCAGGCGCTCGGCGGGGCCAAGAACCACATGCTCGTGCTCCCCGACGCCGACCTCGACCTGGCCGCCGACGCCGCCGTCTCGGCCGGGTTCGGCTCGGCCGGCGAGCGCTGCATGGCGATCTCGGTCGTGGTGGCCGTCGACCCGGTGGGCGACGAGCTGGTCGACAAGATCAAGGAACGCGTCGCCGGGCTGACCGTCGGGCCGGGCACGGAGGCGGCCTCGGAGATGGGGCCGCTCGTCACGCGCCAGCACCGCGACAAGGTCGAGTCCTATCTGGACGGCGGGGTCGCCCAGGGCGCCACGCTCGCCGTCGACGGGCGGTCGCACCCGGTGCCGTCAGGGGACGGCTTCTGGCTCGGGCCCACCGTGCTCGACCACGTCACCTCCGAGATGGACTGCTACCGGGACGAGATCTTCGGGCCCGTGCTCTCGGTCGTACGCGCGTCCTCCTACGACGCGGGCATGGAGCTCATCGCCGGCAACCCGTACGGGAACGGCACCGCGATCTTCACCAATGACGGCGGTGCCGCGCGCCGGTTCCAGAATGAGGTTGAGGTCGGCATGATCGGGGTGAATGTGCCGATCCCGGTGCCGATGGCGTACTACTCCTTCGGCGGCTGGAAGTCCTCACTGTTCGGCGACACCCACGTGCACGGCAGCGAGGGCGTCCACTTCTACACCCGCGGCAAGGTCGTCACCGCCCGCTGGCTGGGGCCCGAGCACGGCGGGGTCAACCTGGGCTTCCCCACCAACGCCTGAGCCGAGCCGCGTCGTGGCCGCATCCCGTCCGATGGGGGTGCGGCCACGATCATGATAAAGGGACGCGCCCTTTCCGGCATTTTGCGCACAGACGCTTTGTGCGCCGATTTCGCGGGCCGGAAAAAAGGGCCGGTCCGCATTTCGCGTCGTACGCTGCGGGTTTTCCGGACCGGGCGAAACGGCCCTACGGCGATGTGTCGGAGAAGCAGGTGCTCCGGAGGCTGGTCTCCGGCGGCGGAGTAGGTCACCATGTGCTGAGGGGGACCGCTCAACAGGTCCAAGGCGGGTTGCCGCGGTGGTGGCACCGCCGTAAACGGGGTCCTGTGGACGGCGGGGAAGATCATTGACTCCGCCATGCCGGCCCGGCGTTGAACAGCGCTTTTGCGCTGTCTATCTCCGTTGACAGGGCAAACTACAAATAATAGCTACGGCTCTTGACCTCCTCTGTGGCATACGACACACTTCGAATGTCGACATTTGCTCAACGCAAAAATAAGACGTTCCCCGGTTGTCAGGGAGCCCCTCATGCCTGCCGACGAATCGCTCGACCAGCAGCCGGTTTCAGTGTTGGCCATGCTGGCGGCGCGTTACCCGTACTGGACGATCTGGTTCGGGCAGGCGACCCGCCATTGGTGGGCGCTCCCTCCACTCGGTGGAGATGCCGACCGCTTCCTAGAAGCGCCGAACGTGAAGGAGCTCGTCGAGTCGATCGAGGTCATCCAGGCTCGTCGCCGTATGTCGCCTCCGCCCCCACAGCCCGGCGGCATCCTCTTCGGCGAGGCCGAGACGTCACGGGCACGCCGGGTTCCGGCGGCCGCGTGGCCCGGTAGCCGGCGATGACCGTTCAGCCGACCCTCACCTCCCGCGGCCGCGTCAGGCGGCCGCCCGAAAGCCGCGGTCTCGGGCGGGCATTTTACAGTCGCGCCGCCTCCCCCTCCAACACCTCCGTGACAGGCGTGACTGCAGAGGGGCGCCCTCCCGAGGCCGCATAACGTCCGGACAACCGCGTAGCCCCCGGCGCGGTTGTCCGGACTTCTTCCGTTCCCCGGCGTCAAACCCGGTCCCCGTACGCATCCGCTCACGTACGTCGTTACGCTCGCCGCAGAGGTTCTTCACGATGGAACGGGAGCGGTATGAGGCGTTCGCGGATGCTCGCGGCGGCCGTGATGGCCACCGCACTCGGTCTCGCGGGCTGCAGCGGGGGCGGCGGCGATCACCAGACCACAGAGGTGCGGGCGGCCCAGACCATGGGGCAGGGCGAGGGCTCCGTGTCCCTGGTGAGCTGGAACGGCTACCTCGAGGACGGCGCCAACGACCCGCGAGTCGACTGGATCACCCCGTTCGAGAAGAAGACCAAGTGCAAGGTCAACATCAAGTACGCGGCGAACCCGCAGGAGATGCTGGCCCTGATGTCCAAGCCGAACCTCCACTACGACGGGGTCGCCGCGACCCCGGAGATCGCCGGCAAGCTCATTACCGACAAACAGGTCGTGCCGGTCAACCCGGACCTCGTCGACTCCTACAAGGAGCTCGAGCCCGCCCTCCGCTCGCAGCTCACGGTGAAGGGCAAGCACTACGCCGTGCCGTTCACCTGGGGTGCGAACCTCCTCATGTACGACCAGCGGACCGTACGCCCGCAGCCGGACAGCTGGGCGGCGCTGTTCGACCCGGCGCAGGCCAAGAGGTACTCGGGGCACCTGGTCGTACGGGACAGCCCGCTGACGCTGGGCGACGTCGCGCTCTACCTGCGGGCGCACAACCGGAAGCTGCACATCAAGGACCCCTTCGCGCTGACGCCCAAGCAGCTCTCCGCCGCGGCGAACGTGATCGCCAAGCAGCACCCGATGGTGAAGACGTACTGGCTCAACCCGTCGGACGCGATCGCCGCGTTCGCGACGGGGGAGGCCTCGCTGGGCGAGGTCTGGCCGTACCAGGTCGACGTGCTCAGCCGCAGCGGCCGGCCCGTCGCCGGGGTGACGCCGCGCGAGGGCGTGACCGGCTGGATGGACTCCTGGATGATCGGCGCCCGTGCCGACCATCCGAACTGCATGTACCAGTGGCTCAACTGGGCGAGCTCGCCGGAGGTACAGCAGCAGGTGGCCCAGTGGGACGGCGTGGCCCCGGCCAACCCGGAGGCGTGCGCGCCCGACCGGCTGCGCCCGCAGTTCTGCAGCGCCTACCACGTCGGTGACCGTGCCTATCTGAGCAAGGTGCTGTTCGCCCGGATGCCGGCCGCGAGCTGCGCCAAGGACAAGGGCTGCGCCGACTACGCGGACTGGAACCGCGCCTGGCAGGACGCCCGCGGCTGAGGCCGCCCCGGCCATCGGCCAGGATGCCCGCCGCTGCCCGCCCGTGGCCGAGGCCGTCCCGATCGTCGCCGTGTGACGTCGCGGGTCCTCGGCGCTGCGGGCGCGGCCGGCGGTGGTCGGATCCGGTCGGCGTGGGAGCCGCGACCGGCCGGAGGTGAAGTGAAGAGACGCGCGCCCGGCCGCCCCCGCCGGGCGCGCGTCTCTCGTGAGCGTCCTGGGCTCCCCCCGGACTCAGGACGCTCTTCCAATTAGGCTCTGGTCAAACTCTGTGCTCGCCTGCGGGGCTCCTTGCCCTTGGCGGCTCGTCTGCGGACCGGCTGCGGAATGATCCGCAGCGCGGGCACGCAGTCATCGCATGCGAATACCCGGGAATCGTCTGGCAGCCGTCCCACGTGAGCCCTTGGTCGCGGCCACTTCTTGTGGCACACGACGCAGGCCTCTCCGTAGCGCTGCGCGGCGGTCAGACCGTCCGGGTCGAATGTCGGACCGGAACGGGCCATGAAGTTTCCCCCTGCTTCCTCGGCTCCGCTTCGGCCTCCAGTTCTATCGCCGTGAAGGTGTGCAATCAGTCGCCGCAACTGCAAACCACGGCAAAACTGTGCCGACCGTGGATTACCACGCGCCCCGACCACCTGATGTAATCCGAATCCGGGAAATGGCGGACGAATGCGATGGTTCGGGCTGTGTAATCCCCGCAAATCCGGACCCGTCAGGCAGGGGCGATCTTCTTCAGGCCGAGCATCTTGCCGAGGTCGGCCAGCTCGGACTCGAAGAACGGATCGGCGTCCTCCATCAGATAGTGCACGTGTCCGAAAATCTCCATCGTGACCAGGCCGTACAACCGGACCCATGCCGCGGCGTACAACCGGATGACGCCGATCGGCATGCCGGCCACCTCGGGGCCGCACCCGGCCGAGAACACCTCGAGCTGACGGCGCAGCGCGGGGTTGATCTCCTCATCGGACGGAATGGGGAAGGGCGCCCGCTGCCAGAGCTCGGCGAACAGCGCGAAGAAGATGCCGCCCAGCCGTCCTCCCGCCTCCCGGATCCCGCCCTCCTCCGGCGCGCTGAAGCCCGGCGCGGGCGCGCCGTAGATCATCGTGAACTCCGGCCTGTGGTCCAGGGCCCACGAGCGGAAGGCGCGGGTCACGGCGACGAGACGGCCGCCCACGTCATCGGCGGGCAGCGCGTCGCGCGCGGCCTCCATCGCGTCACTCAGCTCGTGTGTGTACGTCTCGATCATCGCCGCGAGGAGGTCTTCGAGGCTCGCGTAGTAGCGGTACAGCGCCGGGGCGGTCATGCCGATGTCACGCGCGATGCCGCGCAGGGAGATACCGGCGGGGCCGTGAGCTCGGAGGTGTTCGCGCGCCACCTCCTTGATCTCGAGCAGCGTGGCGTCGCGCAGGCGTTCCCGGCGGGTGGTCGGCACGGCTCTCCCTTGACGGTGGTAAACGGCGTGTGCTTCAGTGAACACCGTTAACGGTAAACGGCGTTCACTGAAGTTATCGCTAGTAACAGGTTACTCGGGAGCAGAGACATGTTCGAATCTCTAGGCCGCCTCGTCCACCAGCGGCGACGATGGGTCCTCGCTGGAGCCCTCGTGCTCATCGCCATCGCCTCCGTGTGGGGTACCCAGGTGTTCGGCGCGCTCAAGGGCGGCGGCTTCGACGACCCGGGCTCCGGATCGTCCCACGCCGCAAAGATCATCAACGACCGTGTCGGCCCCTCCGACGGCGAACTCGTCGTGCTGTACGAGAGCCGGTCCATGACCGTCGACGACCCGGCCTTCCGTACCGCGGTCACCGGGACACTGGCCAAGCTTCCGACGAGCGACGTGCCGCACGTCACCACCTACTGGGACACGCGCTCGCCGGCCCTGGTCTCGCGCGACCGCCACGCGACGTACGCGGCGATCCGGCTGACCGGCGCCGACCTGCAGGCGCGTCTGGCCACCTACAAGCGCGTCCGCGACGACCTGGCGGCGCCCGGCCTGAGAACCCTGCGCGGCGGGACGATCGGCGTCAACAGCGACCTGAACCGGCAGACCTCCGCAGGCCTGGCACGCGCGGAGATGATCTCCACGCCGATCCTGCTGGTGCTGCTCGTCGTGATCTTCGGCAGCCTGGTGTCCGCGCTGCTGCCGCTGGCCATCGGCGGCGTGGCGATCCTCGGCGCGTTCACCGCTCTGCGGCTGCTCACCCTCACCACCGACGTGTCCACGTTCGCGATCAACGTGGTGACGATGCTCGGGCTCGGCCTGGCCATCGACTACGCGCTGTTCATCGTGACCCGCTACCGCGAGGAACTGCGGCGTACCGACTCCGAACAGGAGGCGCTGGCCCGGACCATGGCCACCGCGGGCCGCACGGTCGCGTTCTCCGGCATCACGGTCGCCATCGCGCTCGGCGGGCTGCTGTTCTTCCCGCAGATGTTCCTGCGGTCGATGGGCCTCGGCGGGATGGCGGTCGTGCTCGTCGACATGCTGGCCGCGCTCACCGTGCTGCCGGCGCTGCTGGCACTGCTCGGGCGGCGCGTCGACGCGCTCCGTCTCGTGCGGCGGCGTACCGGTGAGCGGACCGGCAGGGGCGCCTGGTACCGGCTCGCCCGCAGCGTCATGCGCCGGCCCGTGCTCTACGCCGTCGGCTCGATCGCGGTCCTCCTCGCGCTCGGCGCGCCGTTCCTGGGCATCCGGTTCGGCGGCGTCGACGTACGCGCACTGCCGCCCGGCGCCGAGGCACGTACCGTCTCGACCACCCTCGACCGCGACTTCGCCCACAGCTCGCTCTCACCGATCGACGTCGTCCTCACCGGCGGCGTCTCGGGCCCTGACCTGCAGGGCTACACCGGCAGGCTGCGCGGTCTGCCGGGGGTGTCCGCGGTCGACATCGCGGGAACGGGCGGCGGCGCGACCCACGTCGCGGTACGCACGCCGGCCGACCCGCAGTCATCGGAGGCCCGCGACCTGGTGAAACGGATCCGGGCACTGCCCGCGCCGGGACAGGTGTACGTCGGCGGGCAGACCGCGGAGCTCACCGACCTGCTGAGCAGCCTCTCCCGCGTACTCCCGTGGACGGCGCTGTTCGTGGCGGTGGTGACGTTCGCCCTGCTGTTCGCGGCGCTCGGCTCGGTCGTGCTTCCGCTCAAGGCACTGGTCATGAACGGGCTGTCGCTCAGTGCGGCGTTCGGCGTCATGGTGTGGGTGTTCCAGGACGGCCATCTCTCGGGCCTGCTCGGCTTCACCTCGACGGGGACGGTCGAGGCGTCACAGCCGGTGCTCATTCTCGCCGTGGCGTTCGGGCTGTCGATGGACTATGAGTTGTTCCTGCTCAGCCGGATCCGGGAGGAGTGGGACCGCACCGGGGACAACACCGCGGCGGTCGCCGTCGGGCTGCAGCGCACCGGCGCCATCATCACGAACGCCGCCCTGCTCCTGGCCGTCGTGATCGGCGCCTTCACCACGTCGGGCATCTCGTTCATCAAGCTCATCGGCGTCGGCCTCCTGACCGCGGTGGTGATCGACGCCACCGTCGTACGCGCGCTGCTGGTACCGGCCACGATCCGGCTGCTGGGCCGCGCCAACTGGTGGCTGCCGAGCCCCCTGCGGCGACTGCACGCCCGCCTCGCGCTGAGCGAGGCCGGCTAGGTCCGGGGCAGGGACCGGGGGCCGGTCGTCCGGCCCCCGGTCACCGGGACGAGCAGAGACTTTTCGAAACAGACGCTGCGGGCGGGATGCCGCCCGAACGGCGCGATCCGGACGTAGCCGCTGGAGGCGTACAGCCCGGCGACGCGAAGGTCGCCCGCCTCGAGCCGGGCGACCGTGAACCCCCGGCGCCGGGCGAGGTCCTCCACACCGGCCAGCAACAGCCGTGAGATGCCCAGCCCGCGGTATTCGGGCCGCACATAAAGGCGCTCGACCTCGGCGGTGTCGTCCCCGAGCCGCCGCAGCCCGGCGCATCCGACCGGACCGGATGCCGACCGCGCGACCAGGAAGACCATCCCGGCGTCGGTGGCGACAGGCGGATACGCCGCCCTGGACCGCCCGGCCGCCGCGGTGCCCGGCTCCCCGGTCGGCGGCGGCCCGGCGTGGAGACGGCTCACGATCGGGTCGTCGAACGAGGCCACGACGAGTTCGACGGGCGGGCTGGTCTTCATGCGCGACAACCTTAAGGACCGGCTGTTACGCGCGTGTGTATTTTCACGCCCCCTGGGCCCTGGCGTACATGCGGCGTACGGCATTCCCGAAATAAGGGCCGTACATCGTGGCGGGGTCGTCGGCGTACTTGAAGCTGCTCACCGAGGTGACCACGCCGGTCCCCGTGCCGGCGTCGAACCGGGTCAGCCACGGGCCGCCGCTGGAGCCCTCCGTCATGTCGCAGCGCAGGCCCTCGTCGTGAGTGATCTTGTGGGAGTCGGGATAGGTCTTGCCGCTGCAGTACGTCAGGTGCTCGCCGTCGTAGCGGCCTCCGGCGGGGTAGCCGAAGCCGTACACGAGTGAGCCGCGCGGCTGGTCGAAGGCGATGCCCTGGGCACCGACCACGTCGGTGACATGCCGTCCGCCGGTCGTGGCGAGCACCACCAGGGCGACGTCGTAGTTCTCGTCGCCCCGCGCCGACCACCGGCCCGGCACGAACAGGTGCCTCGCCGCGAACGCGCCGTACGGACGGCGGCCCTGGTCGTACCCCGGTACGTAGATCCAGTTGCGGGCCCACGTGCCGGTGGCGTCCTGTGCGCAGTGGCCGGCGGTCACGACCAGGTCGTGGTTGGCGCTGGCGACCGTGCCCGCGGAACACACGTAGTCGGCGCCGTTGATGGTGAAGAAGACCTTGCCGGTGGTGGCGCGTACGGCGCCGCGTGAGGTCCATGGCGCGCCGGGGGTCTCCACACCGCGGCGGCTGGACTGGGGGGCGGGCGCGCTGCCCGGGATCATGACCGGTGCGCCGGTGTCCTGGCCGGCGTCGTCGGGGCCGGACATGCCGGTCATCGGGTTCGAGCGCTGACGCCGTGGGGGGATCAGCGCGCGGCGCATGCGCTCCGCGGTCCAGTAGCGGAGGGTCGTGGAGGGGCCGGACGCGATGACGTGATCGGTCACCGCGGTCACACCGGGCGCGGGGTGGTTCGTCGCCGGGCCGAGGGCGCCGAGGACGGCGCCGATGGCGGGGGTGACGAGGGCGATGGGGGCACTCTTGAACATGAGCCAAAAGTGTGCAGCACGTTGGGTGATCGTATGCTCACTTTAGGTAAAACGGTGCTCGTGATCAGGTGTTGTGTGCTTTGACGTCGCGGCGTCCGCCGCCCGCGGCGAGAATGGAGAGGTGATTCCCGACGAGAAACCCGCACTGACCGATCCGGCGCAGCGGACGGCCGGTACGAGAGACATCGTGATCCTCGGTTCGACCGGCTCCATCGGCACGCAGGCCATCGACGTGATCCGGCGCAACCCCGGCCGGTTCCGCGTGGCCGGGCTGGCCGCCGGCGGGGGGCGGGTCGACCTGCTCGCGGCGCAGGTTCTGGACCTGCGTCCCGACGTGGTCGCCGTGGCCAAGGGCTCGGCCGCCGAGGACCTCCAGCTCGCCCTCTACGCGGAGGCGCAGCAGCGCGGCTACTCCAGCGGCGGCTACCGCCTGCCCAAGCTCCTCGCCGGGCCGGGCACGATCGCCGAGGTGGCCGCCTGGCCGTGCGACGTCGTGCTCAACGCCGTCGACGGCGCGGCCGGCCTGGCCTCGACCCTGGCCGCCCTCGACGCCGGCCGCACGCTCGCGCTGGCCAACAAGGAGTCCTTGATAATCGGCGGCCCGCTCGTCAAGCGGCGCGCCAAGCCGGGTCAGATCATCCCCGTCGACTCCGAGCACTCCGCGCTGGCCCAGTGCCTGCGCGGGGGGACACGCGGCGAGCTGCGCCGGCTGGTCGTGACCGCCAGCGGCGGGCCGTTCCGTGGCCGTACGCGCGCGGAGCTGGAGGACGTCACCCCGGAGCAGGCGCTCGCCCACCCGACCTGGTCGATGGGGCCGCTCGTCACGATCAACTCCGCCACGCTGGTCAACAAGGGCCTGGAGGTGATCGAGGCGCACCTGCTGTACGACGTGCCCTTCGACCGCATCGAGGTCATGGTGCATCCGCAGTCCGCGGTGCACTCGATGGTGGAGTTCACCGACGGTGCGACGATCGCCCAGGCCAGCCCGCCCGACATGCGCCTGCCGATCGGGCTGGCGCTCGGCTGGCCGGACCGGGTGCCGGACGTGGCACCGGGCATCGACTGGACGCGGTCGCACACCTGGGAGTTCTTTCCGCTCGACGACGACGCCTTCCCCGCCGTACGCCTCGCGCGCGAGGTCGGCGCGGCCGGCGGCACGGCCCCGGCGGTCTACAACGGGGCGAATGAGGAGTGTGTCGGCGCCTTCCTCAAGGGAACCGTCGCATTTCCGGCGATTGTCGACACCGTTGCGCGGGTAGTGTCGGAGCACATGAGCGGTTCCGACTCACCGGCGCCGGACGGGCTGACACTCGATGACGTGCTGGCCGCCGACGCGTGGGCGCGAACCCGGGCACGGGAGCTGACGTCTGGTTGACCCACTTCTACGGCCTTCTCGGCGTGGCCGCCTTCGTACTGGCGCTCCTGCTCACCGTCGTGCTGCACGAGGCCGGGCACCTGCTCACCGCGAAACGCTTCGGCATGAAGGCGTCGCAGTTCTTCGCGGGGTTCGGCGCCACGCTGTGGTCCCGACGGCGGGGTGAGACCGAGTACGGCATCAAGGCCATCCCGCTCGGCGGCTTCGTGAAGATCGTCGGTTACACGCCGCTGGAGAAGGTCGACCCGGCGGACGAGCCGCGCGCCTTCTACCGGCAGCCCGCAGCGCGTCGTGCGGTGGTCATCGGCGCCGGGGTGGTCGTGAACATCCTCCTGGCGTTCGTCCTGCTCCTCGTGCTGGCGATGGGAGTGGGCATCCCGTCGGACAATGCCGCCAGCACCGTCGTACGCCGGGTGTCCCCGTGCGTGTCGGCCGCCGACGTCTGCACCCCGCGCGACCCGGAGTCGCCCTCGAAGAAGGCGGGACTGCGGGCCCGCGACAGGATCATCTCGTTCGGCGGCCGTACGGTGCGCGACTGGAACCAGCTGTCCGCGGCGATCCGGGCCACCAAGCCGGGCAGCACGGTGGTGGTCGTGGTGGAGCGCGGCGGCTCGAGGCTCACGCTGCCGGCCACGGTCGCCGACCTCGGTGGCAGCGGCTACTTCGGGCTCGAACCGGCCGCACGTACGCACCGGCTCGGCCCGATCGCCGCGGTCACCTTCGCGGGGCGGTTCATGGGCGACATGACCGTCTCGATCGGCGGGGTCGTCGTGGACATCCCGCACGCGATCCCCAAGCTGTTCGGCCACGAGCGGGCGAGCACGCCCGGTGGTCAGGCCGGCAGCATCGTCGGCGGCGCGGAGGCCTCCGGGCAGGTGTTCTCCTCCAGCGACACGTGGCGTGACAAGTTCACGACGTTCATCCTGCTCATCGTCTCGCTCAACCTGTTCGTCGGCCTGCTCAACCTGGTGCCGCTGCTGCCGCTGGACGGCGGTCATCTCGCGGTGCTCTGCTACGAGCGGATCAAGGCCCTGGTCTTCCGTAGCCGCGGACGGCCCGATCCGGGGCCGGTCGATATGACCAAACTCATGCCGCTGACGTACGTGGCGGTGACGTTGCTCGTCGGACTGGGTGTACTGCTGATTCTCGCGGACGTCATCAATCCACTCAAAGTGCCGCAATAGACCCTGAGCGTGCGGATCACTCCTCAGGGTGCCTAGGCTTGACCCTGTACGCCTACCTGCACAATCGAAAGGAGGCCGCGGCGCCCACCGGAGCGTACGGCTCCGTGCCGCGTGACCGATGAGCGTCGATCTCGGGATTCCTCAGGCCAGACCCAGGCCGATCGCCCCGCGCCGAAAGTCGCGGCAGATCATGGTGGGTTCGGTGCCGGTAGGCGGTGACAGTCCGGTCTCGGTGCAGTCGATGACGACGACGCTGACCTCGGATGTGAACGCGACTCTTCAGCAGATCGCCGAGCTGACGGCGGCGGGGTGTCAGATCGTACGGGTGGCGGTGCCCTCACAGGACGACGCCGACGCGTTGCCGGCGATCGCGCGCAAGTCGCAGATACCGGTGATCGCCGACATTCACTTCCAGCCGAAGTACGTCTTCGCGGCGATCGACGCCGGATGTGCGGCGGTCCGGGTGAATCCGGGCAACATCAAGAAGTTCGACGACAAGGTCGGGGAGATCGCCCGCGCGGCCAAGGCCACGGGGACGCCGATCCGGATCGGCGTCAACGCCGGGTCCCTGGACAAACGGCTGCTGGAAAAGTACGGCAAGGCGACCGCCGAGGCGCTGGTCGAGTCGGCGTTGTGGGAGTGCTCGCTGTTCGAGGAGCACGACTTCCGCGACATCAAGATCTCGGTCAAGCACAACGACCCGGTGGTCATGATCAACGCTTACCGGCAGCTCGCGGCGCGTTGTGACTACCCGCTGCACCTGGGAGTGACCGAGGCCGGCCCGACGTTCCAGGGCACGATCAAGTCCTCGGTCGCGTTCGGCGCGCTGCTGGCCGAGGGCATCGGCGACACCATCCGGGTGTCACTGTCGGCGCCTCCGGTCGAGGAGATCAAGGTCGGCAACGCCATCCTCGAGTCCCTCGGGCTGCGTGAACGCGGTTTGGAGATCGTCTCCTGCCCCTCCTGCGGCCGCGCGCAGGTCGACGTCTACACCCTGGCCGACCAGGTGACCGCGGCGTTGCAGGACTTCCCGGCCCCGCTGCGGGTCGCCGTCATGGGCTGCGTCGTCAACGGCCCGGGTGAGGCACGCGAGGCCGACCTGGGCGTCGCCTCCGGCAACGGCAAGGGCCAGATCTTCGTGAAGGGCGAGGTCGTCAAGACCGTGCCCGAGTCGGAGATCGTGGAGACCCTCATCGAGGAGGCCGTCCGCATCGCGGAGGGAATGGGCATCGACGTCATGGGCGAGGGCCCGGGCGCCGAGGTCACCGTGTCGTGACCACCGAATAGCACCGCTCGAAAAACCCCTGGCCTGAAGGCCGGGGGTTTTTGCCGTGCCGCGCCGCCGGAACTTTGGCCACTGTTGGCCGGGCCCTTCCCGGCCGTAGGACATCCTCACGAAAATCGTGCGTTACCGCATGATCCGGGGTTCATTGCCGAACCTCGCGAAAGGGGTTACGTGAAAAAGCTTGCCATCGCGGCGGCCGCCGCGGGAGCCGGACTGGTCGGGTTGGCGCTCGCGCCGACCGTGGCCCAGGCCCGCCCCGTTCAGCCGTCCGTGAGCCTGAGCTGGTCGGCGTGTACCGACGAGAGCCTCAGCGGTCTCGAGTGCGCCAGCCTCAAGGTGCCGCTCGACCACTCCAAGCCGCACGGGCAGCAGATCACCCTGGCTCTGTCCCGTTTCAAGCACACCGGGACGACGGGTTACCAGGGCGCGATGCTGGTCAACCCGGGCGGCCCTGGGGGCACCGGCCGTGACTTCGCCTCGCGTGTGGCGGACGGCCTGCCGGACAGCCTCAAGGCCACCTACGACGTGATCGGGTTCGACCCGCGCGGCGTGGGCGGCAGCAGCCCGTCGCTGACCTGTGACCCGAACTACTTCCTGCCGGTCAGGCCCGACTACCTGCCGACGACAAAGGCGCTCGAGACGACCTGGCTGAAGCGCTCGGCCAAGTACGCCGCGACGTGTGGCAAGAAGTACGGCTCGCTGCTGAACCACATGAAGACCACCGACGCCGTCCGTGACATGGACGACATCCGGGCGGCGCTGGGCCAGAAGCAGATCAACTACTACGGCGCCTCCTACGGCACGTACCTCGGCTCGGTGTACGCGACGATGTTCCCGTCGCATGTCCGGCGCATGGTGCTGGACAGCAACGTCAAGCCGAGCGACGTCTGGTACGACGCCAACCTCGAGCAGGACAAGGCGTTCGAGGGCAACATCAACGCGTTGTTCGCGTGGGCGGCCAAGTACGACTCGGTCTACCACCTGGGCACGACCCAGAAGGCGGTGCGCGACTTCTACTTCGCCACTCGCGCGAAGCTGGCCAAGGCCCCGGCCCTCGGCACGGTGGGCGGTGACGAGCTCGACGACACCTACCTGGTCGCCGGCTACATCGACGAGGGCGGCTACTGGCAGTACCTGGTGAACGCCCTGTCGCAGTACAAGGCGGGCAACGCCCAGGCGCTGGTCGACGCGTACAACCTGCTCGGGCTCACCACCGACGACAACGGCTACGCGGTCTACAACGCCGTGCAGTGCAGCGACGTCCAGTGGCCCAAGAGCTGGGACAAGTGGCGCCGCGACAACTCCAAGCTCTACAACGCGGGCTACAAGTTCGAGACCTGGGGCAACGCCTGGTACAACGCCCCGTGTCTGACCTGGCCCGCCAAGGCCGGCAAGCCGGTCGACGTGGGGCACGCCAAGGGCGTACCGCCGGTACTCCTGTTCCAGGCGACCAATGACGCCGCGACGCCGTTCCCCGGTGGCGTGGAGATGAACCAGCGGCTCAAGGGCTCGCGACTGGTGATCGAAGATGGCGGCCGTACGCACGGCGTCGTCGAGCGGGGCAACGCCTGCATCGACGACAAGTTCGCCGCCTTCCTCACCAACGGCGCCCTGCCGGCGAACAAGACGCACTGCGCGCGTCTTCCCGAGCCGGTTCCGCCCTCCGGAGCGACGGCCAAGGCGGCCGTCGCGCAGCCGTCCCAGCAGCCGCTGGGCCGGCCGTAACGGACCGATCGGCGAAGGCCCCCGGCACGTGGGCGGATTCAAGGGGTCGTTGCAACACCGGTGGTCAACTGGCTGGTGCCAGGAGCTTAGCGAGACGCTCGGCTGGGGTTTCCCAGCCGAGCGTTTTGCGTGGTCGGCTGTTGAGGCGGGCGGCGACGTCGGTCCTGTGCTCGGCGGTGTGGGCTGACAGGTCGGTGCCTCTGGGGAAGTACTGGCGGAGCAGGCCGTTGGTGTTCTCGTTCGAGCCGCGTTGCCATGGCGAGTGCGGGTCGCAGAAGTAGACGGGTAGCCCGGTGGTCATGCTGAATTGGTGGTGCAGGCTCATCTCGCTGCCTTGGTCCCAGGTCAGGGAACGTTTGAGTTCGGCGGGCATGGTGGTCATCGTGGCGGCGAGTGCGTCACGGACGGTCTCGGCGTCGCGATTGCCGGGCAGGTGAACGAGCAGGACGTAGCGGGTGGCGCGTTCGACAAGGGTGCCGATCTGGGAGGCCTGGTCTTTGCCGATGATCAGGTCGCCTTCCCAGTGGCCGGGCACCGCCCGGTCGCCGGCTTCGGCGGGGCGTTCACTGATCATCACCATCGGAGCAGCGGAAACGCGACTGGCGCTGGTCAGGGCGGCGGCGCGGGACCCGGCGGGCACGGCCGGTCCGTAGTGCCCGGGTCAGCTCGCGGCGCAGCTCTCCACGTCCTTGGACATAAAGCGCCTGGTAGATCGTCTCGTGCGACACCTGCATCTCCGGCCGGTCGGGGAACTGGGCGAGCAGGTGGTTGCTGATCTGCTCAGGACTCCATTCCATCTCCAGCCGGCCCTGAACGGCCTGGCGCAGCGCCGGACCGGCTGCGATCTTCCCGGTTTTCGGGCGTGGACGTCGGGCCTGCGCGCGGGCCTGAGCGGCGTGTGGCCGGTACTGCCCATTGCCAGGGTGGCGGTTACGGCGGATCTGCCGACTGATCGTCGAGGGACTGCGCCCCAGCTCGGCAGCGATCGCCCGGATCGATGCCTTTTCCCGCAGCCGGTCAGCGATATGGATCCGATCGTCTTCTCGCAGGTAGCGGGACGGACCGGCTGGGGGCGCCACCGCGGTGATCGGTGACGCCCCCCGATGCCCCGCGGACCCAGAACGCCCATTACGCCAGCGCTTACCGGTCCGCGGGTTGACCCCGACGATCTGACATGCCTGCTTGCTGCTCAAACCCTCACGCACGAGCCGCAAGTATTCCTCGCGCTCACGGACCAGCTTCTTACGTCCCTGAGCCCGCCCCCGGTTCTCCCGGATCTCGAAAGCCATCGCATCCCCTCAGCAGGGGTGTTGCGACGACCACTAGAACCCAAGGTGCCGGGGGCCTTCGTGTGTCCGGTCCCGGCTTCGAGCACCCACTCGTACCTAGATCATCGTAAATCTGCCGAGAACTCCCTGGATTTCCGCTGATGAGGCTCTCGTCCGTACCGTGCGAGAGATCTCCGGGCGATCCTGCCGTACCCTTGACATCGTGAGCGGAGCGGAACTGTCGGTAGGTCGACGGCTCGGCTCGCATGGCTCCGAGCAGGCAGCTGAGGAGATCTCGTGAGCCCGGTGCTTCGGACCTCCCCGGTCCGCATACTCGATGACCGCCATCTCGACGACGCGATCGCGATCCTCGACGCCGACCCGGTGTCCAACGTGTTCGTGAGCTCGCGCGTGCACATCGCCGGGCTGGATCCAGGCCGTCTGGGCGCCCAGATGTGGGGTTACCACCGCGACGGGCGGCTCACCGCGCTGTGCTACTCCGGAGCCAACCTCGTCCCGGTGGCCGCCGACTCCCAGGCCGCACGCCACTTCGCCGACAAGGCGCGTTCGCAGGGCCGGCGGTGCTCCTCGATCGTCGGACCGGTCGCCCCGGTGACCCAGCTGTGGAATGCCCTGCGTCCCTACTGGGGGTCCCCGCGGGCCGTCCGCGAGGCCCAGCCGGTCATGTCGACCACGTCACCGCCGCCGGTCGCCCCGGACGACGCGGTACGCCGCGTCACGATGAAGGACTTCGACACCCTCTATCCGGCGTGCGTGGCGATGTTCACCGAGGAGGTCGGGATCTCGCCACAGACCGGCGACGGGGGAGTGCTCTACCGGGCACGCGTCGCCGAGCTGATCCGCTCGGGCCGGGCCTTCGCCCGGATCGAGGGCGGCAGGGTGGTGTTCAAGGCCGAGATCGGCGCGGTCACCCCGTACGCCTGCCAGGTCCAGGGAGTCTGGGTCAACCCGGAGATGCGCGGCCGCCGCTACGCGGTCCACGGGATGGCCGCGGTCGTGGACGAGGCCCTGCGCACGATCGCCCCCGCGGTCTCGCTGTACGTGAACGACTTCAACGCCCCGGCCCGCGCGACGTACCGCCGCGTCGGCCTGCACGACGTCAACACCTTCATGTCGGTGATGTTCTGACCGCCGGTCAGGTCAGCAGGAGGACGGCGTAGCAGGCGAGCCAGTGTTCGACGGCGTAGTGGCTGCCCGCGGCGTGGGACAGGGCGGCGTCGGCGTGGCGGCGCGCCGCCTCGATCATGGGTTCGGTCCGCGGATCGTCCTCGCCGAGGGTCTCGGCGAGGCGGCGCCAGCACCACGCGCGGTTGAGGTTGAGGCCGTGCAGGTGGGCGATGTAGCCGTCGCTGGAGTCGGAGACGGTGACCGGAGAGAACAGCGTCTCGGGCCGGCTTTTCGCGATGCCGGGCAGAAAGCCGTCCAGCCAGCCGGCGAACCGGTCGCGCGGCAGGACCTGGGCCATGAGCTCGGCCTCGACGAGGGCGGCGGACAGGAAGTCCGCTCCCGAGGGCTCCCACCGGGCGGGATAGTCGCGGTCGCCGTCGAAGTAGCGGTGGGCGGTCTCCACGATCGCGGTGAGCAGCGCGTCGTCGCCGGATCGCGCGCGGTGGCGGGCGTACGGGAGGGCGCGTGACAGGCCGAAGGCGGTGTTGGAATGGGCCCCGTCGCGTACCGGGTAGGTGGCCTTGGGAAGCCACTGCAGGAATCCGGCGGTGAGGGCGTCCGCCATCGGGGTCAGGGCGGCGGCCCAGCGGCGGGCGTCGGGATCGTCCCAGGTGGCCGCCTCGTGGACGAGCCACAGGGCCCAGCCCCAGCCGTAGGGGCGCTGGTTCAGGCGGCGTTCGGGGTCGGCCAGGTAGGCGGCCTCCACCGCCAGCGGCTCGGCGGCCAGGTGCTCGTCCAGCCGGGAGCGGATCCGCTCCTCGGGCACCAGGCCGGGGACCGTGCGCAGGAGGCGGACCAGCAGCCAGTGCATCTCCACGCAGGAGTGCCAGTCGAAGCTGCCGTAGAACGACGGATGCACGTCGCGGGGCCAGGGCCGGTCCTCCGGCCCGTTCATCGCGTGCCGCAGGTCGTTGGGGTACTCCCGGTCGATGTTGACCAGCGCCACCTCGGCGAGTTCCCGCGCCTGCTGGGCCAGCCGCTCGCGTCGTTCCTCGCCCTGGACCACATCCGCTCCCGTCCCTCGATGGTCTCGCACACCTGTTCTACCGCGAGTAGCCTCACCCTCGTGCATCCGACCATCACTGTGGCCCGCTAGCCGTGGCCGGCCGCAGACGCGCGCATCCGGGGCCCGAGACGGAGACGACCGTCCGGTCCGAGGACTGGGACGGCCGCGACATCGCCGGCGAGGTCCACGACCGGGTGGAGTTCGTCGACGTCGACATGACCGAGCTGGTGACCAACGGGGCGACGTTCTCCGACTGCTCCTTCCGCGGGGTCCGGTTCAACGTCTCCGAGCACACCAACACGGCGTTCACCAACTGCGCCTTCTCGCGATGCTCGTTCTTCGACGCCACCTTCACCGGCTGCAAGCTCGTCGGCAGCACCTTCGACGCCTGCACCTACGGCCTGCTGGAGGTCTCCGGCGGCGACTGGTCGTTCGTCGCGCTCCCCGGCGCCGACCTGAACGGCGCGTCCTTCACCGACGTACGGATGCGTGAGTGCGAGCTCACCGGCGTACGGCTGGGCGGCGCCACGGTGCGCGGCGTCGACCTGTCCGGAGCCGCGCTCGACCGCGCCGACCTCACCGGCTGCGACCTGCGCGGGAGCGATCTTTCCGCGCTGAACCCGCTCACCGTCCAGCTCGGCGGCGCGGTTATCGACCCGGTCCAGGCCGTCATGATCGCCACGGCGCTCGGGCTCGACGTCCGCTCCGGCTGAGCCCGGTGTCTCGGCAGCTCCTGGTACACGATCTCGGGGTACGACGACTTGACTTCCCTCACTGCGAGAGACGACGTCCAGACCGGTGAGTACTACGACGGCAACCTCTACCTCGCGCGAGCCCGCTTCCACCTGGACTTCCCCGGCGCGGCCCATCACTGCACGTACGGACTCTGAGCCCGGCCGCCAAAGCGCCGCTTGAACGCGATCTCCCACACTGCCGATCGTCCGCCTACGATCGGCAGTGTGGGCGGACGCGCGAGCGGGGTGGTCTAGTGCCCGAAGGTGAGCCCAAGAAGGTCGGACTGCTGTACCGCGACCTCGGAGTGGCCGATGTCTCCGTCGGCGACGGGCAGCGCGGCAACGCGCTGTCCAGCGAGGACTGGCGCGAGCTGGAACAGACGTTCCGTCATCTGGCCGAGGACGACGAGCTGCGCGCCGTGGTCGTACGCGGCCAGGGCGGTACGTTCAGCGCCGGGTCGGACATGCGTGAGTGGGTCCAGGCCGACCGGACGGACGTCGCGCAGAGCTTCGCCGCGATGGAGGCGGCCTTCACCGCGATCGAGGACCTGCCGGTGCCGGTGATCGCCGAGGTCGAGGGCGTGGCCGCGGGCGCCGGCTGCCAGCTCGCGCTGGCCTGTGACCTGAGGGTTCTCGCCGAGACGGCGCGGATCGGGATGCCGATCGCGCGGCTGGGCATCCTCGTCAGCCCGTCGTTCGCGGCCCGGCTCAGCGTGCTGGCGGGCCCCGGGGTCGCGCGGGAGCTGCTCTACACCGGGCGCCTGGTCTCGGCCGAGGAGGCGGTACGGCTCGGCCTGGCGACGCGGAGCGTCCCGGTCGAACACCTGGCCTCGGCCACCCGCAGGCTGGTGCTGTCGGTCGTACGCCATCCGGGCTCGGCGATCCGCGCGGCCAAGCACGCCGTGGACGTGTCGCTCGCTCCGGTACGCGCCGTGGCGAAGGCGCGGGCCGAAGGGCCGCCGGTCGCCTACGACGACTTCCAGCGGGGGATCATGACGTTTCTCAACCGGAATCCGGAACGCGGACGGGACGAGGGTCCGGAGCCCGGCGGCGAGCCCGCGCCGGACTGAGTCAGCGAGCACGCGCCGGACTGAGTCAGCGGACCAGCGCGTCGAGGAGCCGGTCCAGCTCGGCCGCCGGATCGGCGGTGAGGCCCGCGTGCACCGGGCCGCTCTGGATCACGGTGCTCCGCGGCGCGGTCAGCCAGCGGAACCGCACGCCCATCGGCTCGTCCGCCGCCTGCCCGGATTGCGGCCCGCCCTCGCAGGTGCACTCGACCGCGGCCAGCGCCGCGCGTACGCCGTCCAGGTCCAGGCCCGCGTCCAGGGCGTGCAGGCGCGCGGTGTCGATGTGCACGCGGCAGCCGAGGAAGTCGCGGGCCTGGCAGTAGACGATCACGCCGACGTTCATGCTCTCGCCGCGTTCGACACGGGGGACCACGCGCAGTGCGGCGTACTCGAAGACGTTCATGGGCCCAGCCATCCTGGCCGGGCGGCGGGTCGCGGGGCCGGAGCACGCGCCGGCCGCGCCGGGCCGACCTCGGGCAGCCAGGCCGACGGGTCGGCGGCACGTGCGCGCAGGTGCGCGACATAGGCGGCCGCGACGTCCGCGGGGGAGTCGAAGCCGGGCTCGTCCTCCAGCCACGCGACGGGCACGAGATCCACCACCTCACGGAGCAGGTCGCCGGTGACCAGCGGCGCGAGCGCGCGACCGGCCGCGCCGAGCGCGTCGTCGTCGACGAACGTCGCCAGGACATGGTCATCGGCGTCGTACGGCCTGGCGACCAGTTTCGCGGCGCTCGCCCAGGCGTGGTGGAAGTACAGGCTCGCGCCGTGGTCGATCAGCCACACCTCCCCGTGCCAGACGAGGAGGTTGGGGTTGCGCCAGCTGCGGTCGACGTTGCCGATGAGGGCGTCGAACCACAGCACCGACGCGGCGAACGCGGGATCCGGTGCCCAGGCGAGCGGGTCGAAGCCGAGCGAGCCGGGCAGGTAGTCGATGCCCAGGTTGCGGCCGGGGCTCGCCTTGAGCAGGTCCTGGACGTCCGGGTCGGGCTCGTGCCGGCCGATCACCGGGTCGACGTCGACCGTGACGATGTCGGGTACGCGCAGGCCGAGGCGGCGGCCGAGCTCGCCGGAGATGATCTCGGCGACCAGGGCCTTGCGTCCCTGGCCCGCGCCGTGGAACTTCACGACATAGGTGCCGAGATCGTCGGCCTCCACGATGGCGGGCAGCGACCCGCCCTCACGCAGCGGCGTCACGTAACGGGTGGCGGTGACGTTGGGCAGCACGGGCTTACCGTATCGAGGTGTGGCGGCATGCGAGCCACACGCGCACGCATGCCGCCCCCGACGCCACGGCCCAGGCGGACAAGCCCCGGAACCGCCCGCCCGAAGCCGTGTGCATCGTAAGCGCGCGCCGGCAGGCGGGTCTGATGCATATGGCACACATTCGGGTGTCCGGGAGCCGGATGGGGAGACAACTCATCTATGCCGCGACCGCGGGCCGCGGCACGGTGCCCGTCGGCGCGGGCGTCCGAGCCGGACGCGGGAGCAGGGCGGATATGACCGTCCTCTAGTCTCGTGTCGGATGATAAGCGGCACAACGGGCACAGTGTGCTGTTCCGCCGAAAGGGCATCAAATGACCGTTGAGGTTGGCGACAACGAGGTCGCCGAGGTGGATCTGGACGTCCTGGACGAGATCCAGCAGCGGGTGCTGTGGCTCGCCGTACGCATCGTCGACGCGGCGAACCGGGACCGCGAGACCGGTGACGGCGTCAAGGTCGGCGGTCACCAGGCCTCCAGCGCCTCGCTGGTGACCGCGATGACCGCGCTGTGGTTCGCGTACCTGCGCGCCGAGGACCGGGTCAGCGTCAAGCCGCACGCCTCACCGGTCTTCCACGCGATCAAGTACCTGCTCGGCGACCTCGACCGTTCGTACCTGACGACGCTGCGGTCCCGTGGCGGCCTCCAGTCCTACCCGAGCCGTACCAAGGACCCCGACGACGTCGACTTCTCGACCGGCTCGGTCGGGCTGGGCGCGGCGGCGCCACTGTTCTCCGGCGCGGTCCGCCGGTACGTGGACGCCCACTGGGGCGCGCCGGAAGGGCCGGGGGAGTCGCGGCGGCAGCCGCGGTTCGTCGCGCTGCTCGGCGACGCCGAACTCGACGAGGGCAACGTGTGGGAGGCCATCGCCGACCCGGCGACGCAGGGCCTCGGCAACGTCATGTGGCTCGTCGACTTCAACCGGCAGTCGCTGGACCGGGTGGTGCCGGGCGTGCGGATCGCGCAGTGGCGCGGCCAGTTCGAGGCGGCCGGCTGGCATGTCGTCGAGGTCAAGTACGGGCGGCGGCTGCGCGACGCGCCCCCGGCCGTACGCGGCTGGATCGACCTGATGTCGAACGAGCAGTACCAGGCGCTGTTCGGGCTGACCGGCGACAAGCTGCGGGAGATGTTCCTGGACGGTGCGCCGGCCGAGGTCGGCGACGCCGTGGCCGGTCTGCCCGACGACGAACTGGCCCTGCTCGTCCAGGACCTCGGCGGCCACGACCTGGTCGCCATGCTGGAGGCGTACGCGCAGTGCGACGCCGTCACCGACCGGCCGAGCGTGGTGTTCGCCTACACCGTCAAGGGGTACGGGCTGCCGATCGCCGGCAACCCGCGCAACCACTCGGCGCTGCTCACCGCCGACCAGATCGGCGCGCTGCGCCGGTCCACGGGACTCGCCGACGGTCCCGCCGAATGGGACCGGTTCGACCCGGCCACCCCCGCCGGGATCCTGTGCAACCAGCGGCGCGAGGCGCTGCGGCGCCCGCCCGCGAGCCCGTCACTCGACGTCACGATCCCTGCGGCCACCGGCGTGCGTACCGCGCGGCCGGTGTCCACCCAGGACTCCTTCGGCAAGATCCTCGTCGAGCTGTCACGTGACGAGAGCGTCGCGCCGTACCTGGTGACGACCGCGCCCGACGTGGCGACCTCGACGAACCTGGCCGGCTTCATCAACCGCATGGGGGTGTTCTCGCCGGCCGAGCAGCGGGCGTGGAGCGCCGATCCGCTGCTGAAGTGGACCGAGGGGCCGAAGGGCCAGCACATCGAGCTGGGCATCTCGGAGATGAACCTCTTCCTGCTGCTCGGTCAGCTCGGCCTGTCGGGCGAATTGCACGGACGGCCGCTGCTGCCGGTCGGCACCGTCTATGACCCGTTCGTGTGCCGGGGCCTGGACGCGTTCATCTACGGGGTCTACTCGGGCGCGAGGTTCGTCGTCGCCGGGACGCCGTCCGGCGTGACGCTGGCCCCCGAGGGCGGCGCGCACCAGTCGAGCATCACCGCCTCCATCGGCCTCGAACTGCCGAACGTCACCTACATCGAGCCGGCCTACGCCACGGCGCTGGACTGGCTGCTCTGCGACGCCCTGGGCCGGGTCGCGACCGGGCCCGCCGAGACCCCGACCGCGGTGCCGGCCGAGGGCGGCGCCTACTACTTCCGGCTGACCACCCGGCCGCTGGACCAGGCGCCGTTCGAGGCGGCGCGCGCCCGGCTGGGCGACGCGGTCCTGCGGCGCCAGGTCCTCGCCGGGGCCTACCTCCTGCACGAGACCGAGGTGGACGGGCCGCCGGTCTACCTGGCCGCCACCGGCGCCGTGCTGCCGGAGGCGCTCGCCGCGGCCCGTGAGCTGGAGGAGGAGGGCATCGCCGCGAGCGTCGTCGACGTGACCTCACCGGACCGGCTCTACTCGGCCTGGCGGCGCACGCTCAGGCAGGGCGTGCGGACCGCGACGACACCGTCCCAGCCCGGCGCGCTGCGTGCGGCGTTCGCGGACCGGGCGCCGATCGTGACCGTGCACGACGCGGCCTCGCACGCGATGGCCTGGCTCGGCTCCGCGCTCGGCGTGCCGTGCGTGCCGCTCGGGGTCGATGAGTTCGGCCAGTCCGGCTCGATCCCCGAGCTCTACGAGCTGCACGACCTGCTGCCGGGCTCGATCGTCAACGCCGCCCTCGCGGCGCTGTCCCTGGGGTGAGTGCGTTCAGGCGGTGAGCGGCTCTCCGGTTTCGAGCAGGGTCTTCAGGCCACTGAGGACGAACATCCACCCCGGTCCGGAGACGCTCGCGGCCGTCTTGGGCGCGCCCTCGAGCCGGTCGTGGACCACGGTCAGGCGGCACAGCCCGCCGTCGGCCGGCTCGATCTCCCAGCTCACGCGGCTGGTCTCCTCCTTGGCCATCTCCTCGTCGTAGAGCGACCGCCAGCCGTGGACGAGACGGCGCGGCGGGTCCCAGTCGAAGACCTCGGCATCGCCCCACAGGTCGCCGTTCGGGCCGTGGGAGACGTACTTGTCCTCCGCGGCCTCGATCCGGGCGCCGTGGAAGTACCTGGCGGTGAACTCCGGCGTGGTGATGGCCTCCCAGACCTGCTCCGGGGTGGCCTTGATGAACACCTGGTAGACCTGCGTCGTCAGTGCGTCGGTCATGGTCGTCACGATCTCCTCCGGCTGAGTCACGGGCTCGCTGAATGTTCCTGAGGCAGTGTCGGCGAGGACCTCGAAGAGAGGCCGCCGGCCGTGGCCACGAGAATAGGTGACCAAAAGGTCACATGTCTAGAGGTGGAACACCCTCGAGGCGACGGTCGATTACCGGGTATGAACCGGTTCGCCGCGATGGTGACCTTGGCCACCGTCGCCCTCGGCCTGCTGCTGGTCGCCTGTGTGGCCCTGCTCCCCGGCTGGATCGTCGGCGACGCCGCGCTTCCGCTCGCCGACCGGCTCCGGGCCGAGAACGACGTCCGCGCGACACTTCTGCAGGGCGTGGCCGGGCTGCTGGCCCTGGCCGGCCTGGCGCTGGGGGCCTCGGTGACCATGCGGCAGGTGCGCGTCAACCGCGAAGGGCAGTTCATCGACCTGTTCACCAAGGCCGTCGAGCAACTGGCGAGTGAGCAGGTGGCGGTGCGGCACGGTGGCGTCTACGCCATGGAGCGCATCGCCGAGGCGGCGCCGCACTATCGCGGCCATGTCGCGGCGCTGCTGGCCGCCTTCGTCCGGCAGCAGGCACCCTGGCCGCCGGCCGACGCGGAGGAGCGGCCGCACTGGCACGGGGGGCTGCGCGACGACGTCGGTGGCGCGATGGGGGTACTCGGCCGCCGGACGATGGTGCTTCCCGGAACCGGTATCGAGCTCGAGCGGACCGATCTGCGCGGCGCGGAGCTGGCCGGCCAGGATTTCAGCCGGTTCTGCTTCGCCGGCGCCAACCTCGACGGTGCCGTGCTCACCGGGTGCGACCTGTCCGACGCGACCTTCACCGGCGCCACTCTGCGGAACGCCGTCCTCACGGACGCCACGCTCGCGCGCGCCGACCTGGCGGGGGCCGACCTGACCGGCGCCGATCTCCAGGGCGTTCGCGGCCTCGCCACCGCGACTACAGATCCATAATGGGGAAAATCTCCCGCTCGCTGTCGATCCGGAGGCCGGCCGTTCGACTACATGCAGAGGCCGATCGGCGGCCACGAGAGGGGTTCGGGATGAAGTACCTGTTCTTGCTGTACGGAACGCCGCTCGACGAGCAGAGTGCCGAGGAGCAGCGGGAGACCTACACCGCGTACAAGGCCGCCAACGAAGCGCTGGCCAAGGCGGGGGTGCTGATCGACTGCGCGCCGCTGCAGCCGGTCTCCGCGTCCACGACCGTACAGGTCCGCGACGGTGAGACCCTGCTCACCGACGGCCCGGCCGCCGAGATCAAGGAGCACTTCGGCGGGTACACCCTGGTCGAGTGCGCCGACCTGGACGAGGCGCTCAGGTGGGCGGCCCTGATGCCCGCGGCGAACGGCGGGTCGGTGGAGGTGCGACCTCTCGTACCGGTGGAGGTGCCCGCCTGAACGGCCGGTACGGCGACCTGTTCCGCGCCCACTGGGGCGCGGCGGTCGCCGCGACCACCCGTCTCGTGGGCGACCTCGAGGTGGCCGAGGACGCCGTCCAGGACGCCTGCGTCGTGGCGCTGGACCGGTGGCCGTCCGAGGGCGTGCCGGCCAATCCGCGGGCGTGGCTGGTCGGGGTGGCCCGGCACAAGGCCCTCGACCGGCTGCGACGTGACTCCAGGCGCGTGGAGAAGGAGACCGTGGCGGTACGCGACGCCGGCGGGGCCCCGCCCGCGGAGGGCCCGATCCTGGACGACGAGCTCGCCCTGATCTTCCTGTGCTGCCACCCGTCCCTCGATCCGGGGGTACGCGTGGCGCTAACGCTGCGCTCGGTCTGCGGACTGGGCACCGCCGAGATCGCCGCCGCGTTCCTGGTGCCGGAGCCGACGATGGCGCAGCGGCTCGTACGTGCCAAGCGCAAGATCAGACAGGCGGGGATCTCCTTCGGCGTGCCCGGCGCCGCGTACCTGGCGCCGCGCCTGGACGCCGTGCTGCGCGTCGTCTATCTCGTGTTCACCGAAGGGCATCGGGCCTCCGGCGGGCCGTCGCTGGTCCGCGGCGATCTCTGTGACACGGCGGTCCGGCTGGCCCGCGTGCTCGCCCGTCTCATGCCCGGTGAGCCGGAGGTCGTCGGCCTGCTGGCCCTGCTGCTGCTCACCGACGCACGCCGTGACGCGCGTACCGACGACGGCGGCTCGCTCGTCCTGCTGGAGGACCAGGACCGGAGCCGCTGGAACACCGAGATGATCAACGAGGGTGAGGCACTCGTCGAGCACGCCCTACGGATGGGGCGGCCGGGGCCCTACCAGGTGCACGCCGCGATCGCCGCCTGTCACTCGGCCGCTCCGGTCACCGACTGGCCGCAGATCGCGGCGCTCTACCGGGAACTCCTCCGCTACGAGCCGTCCCCGGTGGTGGAGGCGAACCGCGCCGTCGCGGTCGGCATGGCGGACGGCCCGGCGGCGGGCCTGAAGATCCTGGACGGCGTGCGCGAGCATCCGCGGCTGGCCGGCTGGCCTCAGCTGCACATCGCGCGGGCCGAGCTCCTGAGCCGCCTGGGCCGCCGCGACGAGGCCCTGACCGCCTACCGCACCGCGCTGAGCCTCGAGCCGCCTCCGGCCGAACGCGCCTTCCTCGAACGTCGCGTCCGCGAACGGTCCTGACCGGCGGCCGGCAGCGCGTTCCGGCAGTACCCGGCGTACGGCGTGAGACCATGAGTCGGGTATCGGAGAAGGGTGGCCGAATGCGGGCAGCGGGCTGGAACCGCGTTCGTGGCGCGTTCGTCCTACGGTTGTGATCATGTCCGGGCCCTATATGTGGTCGACCCTGCCGCAGGGAGACGGGGTCGAACTACGGGATACGGTTTCCGGGCGTTCGACCGTGCTCCGCCGTCCCCCCTCCGAGCTGCTGGCGATCGAGGACGTCGTCCGGATCGAGGCGCTGGCCTTCCGCGAGGACGACCACCCGCAGGCCGAGCTGTTCGGCGCGATGGACACCGACCCGCTGCGCGTGCTCACCGGAATGAACTGGCTCATCGCGTTCTGGTCGGTGCTGTGGGACCTGCGCTCCGGCTCACCGGCGGGTGACCTGATCCGCTCCCTCGACTACGACGGCCCGTGGCGGTCCGGCGTGATACCCGAGCGTGAGCAGGTGTGGCGCACGATGAGCCAGCGGGTGCGCTCGGGCGTGCTGGCCGCGCTGACCGGCAACCCCGAGGCGCACCGCGTGTACGAGGCCGAGGTGCGCCGCCTCGCGCCGGACGTCTTCCTGCACGTGACGCTGACCATCATGGACACGCTCAGCGGCGATCTGACCCGGCAGGGCCTCGACCTGGAGGGCATGGCCGCAGGCCTGGCCGAACGCACCAGTTCCGGGCCGGACGGCGGCCCGTCCTTCTCGCCTCCCCGCTGAGACTCAGCCGGGCGGCAGCCGCTCGCCGCGTACGGCCTGGATGTCGATGGCCACGCGGAGGGTGGTGCCGATCGCGCCGATGCCGGCGGACAGGATCTGGTTGTAGACCATGGAGAAGTCCTCGCGCCGCAGCTCGGTCGTCGCGCGGAACGCCGCACGGCGGCCGCCCCACGGGTCCGGGCCGGTGCCGAGGTAGGTCAGGTCCAGCTCCACCGGGCGCCGGACGTCCTTCAGCGAGAGCTCACCGTGCACGGTCCAGCGGTCTTCGCCCGCCGGTGTCACGCGGGCACCCGTGTACGTGATGAGCGGGAAGCGCTGGACGTCCAGGAAGTCGGGGCCGCGCAGATGCTGGTCCCGCATCGCGACGGCGGTGTCGATCGTGGCGGCCTTGATCTCGGCCGCCACCCGGGACCGCTCGAGGTGCGCGGCGACGTCGATGCGGCCGGCGAACTCCCCGAACCGGCCGTGGACACTCGACAGGCCCAGATGCCGGACGGTGACCATGACGGTCGAATGCGCCGGGTCGATGGTCCACGGTCCGGGCATGGGCAGGTCCGTGCCGGCCTGGCGGGTCAGCACGACGGTGCCGAGCTCGGCGGCGCCCGCCGGCCCGATCTTCGCGGTCGACGCCGTCGGGGCGTACCCGATGGCCGTGACGATCGCCGTGTAGCGCCCGGCCGGTAAGGGGCCGGTGCACACGACGCCGTCGTGGTCCGCCTGGGCGCGGGAGATCTGCTGGCCCGTCATGTCGGCGACCGTGACGACCGCGTGGGGCAGCGCCCAGCCGTCCTTGGTGCGGACCCGTGCGCGAAGGCCCCGGTTGTCCATTACGACTCCTGCTCCTTCTCGGAGGACGTCACTCGTCCGGGTGGCTGAGCGTGAGGCCGAACGCCTCGGGGGCCGCCTGCCCGATCGTCAGCGTGGCCGCGACCGGCGGATAGCCGCTGGCGATCACGGTGTACGGCCCGGGGTCCAGGTCCTCGAAGGCGTACGTGCCGTCGGGGCCGGTGGTGGCCGTGGCGATGACGTTGCCGGCGGCGTCGACAAGGGTGACCCGCGCGTCGGCCAGCAGCAGGTCGTCGGTGCCGGCGCGCACGGTGCCGTGCACACGGGCGGCGGGCGGCAGCTCCACCTCACAGTGCGTGGTGCCCTGGCCGGCCACCTCGACCGGCATCGCGCAGGGCCGGTGGCGGCGCCCGCTCACCGCGACGACGAAGGTGCCGGAGACGAGGTCGTCGAAGGAGAACTCCCCGTCGCGCCCCGTCTCCGCGGAGGCGATCACCTCGCCGTGCGCGTCGGTCACCACGACCATCGCGCCCTTGACCCGCGCGCCGGTCGCGGCGCTGCGCACGATGCCGGACAGGCCGGAGGTGCCCGAAAGCGTCACGTCATAGCCGAGCGGCTCGTCGCCGACCATGACGGTGGCCGCCTGCGGCTGGTGGCCGTCGGCCGCCGCGATCAGCATGTACGGACCCGAACCGGGCGCCGCCAGCATGTACGAGCCGTCGGCGCGGGTGCCCGCACGGTCGACCTGGCGTCCGCCGAGGTCGATCAGCGTGAGCGCCGCACCCACGACCGGGCCTCCGTCGCCACCGCGTACCCGGCCGTGGACCCGGGCGCCGACGTCACCGAACGCCGCGGACACCCTCGGGGCGTACGCGGGCCGCGCGTGCGTGCCGTCGTCGTGCGGCGGCTCGGCGCGCGCGCCGACGGACGCGAGCTCCCTGGTGCGCGGGGCCTCCGCGATGACCGGCTCCGGCACCCCGGGCTCGGCGGCGACCCGCGCGGCCCTGCGCTCGCCCCTGCTGTTGATCAGCACGGCGACGGCGAGCGCGGCCAGGCAGATGACGCCCATCGCCCACCAGAGGGCGACGGTGAAGCCGTGCACCAGGCCGGCCGCCGCGATACCCGCCGAGGGCCGGCTCCCCGCGTGCGTCGCGATGTAGCCGGTGGTCGCGGTGGCGCCGATGGTGTTCAGCAGGGCGGTGCCGAGCGAGCCGCCGACCTGCTGGGAGGTGTTCACCATGGCCGAGGCGACACCCGCGTCGCGTGAGTCGACGCCCGCCGTGGCGAGGTTCATCGCGGGCATGAGCGCCGTGCCGAGCCCGATGCCGAGCAGGAGCTGTGAGGGCAGGACCAGGGCGGCGTACGCGCTGTCGACCTGCAGCCGGGTCAGCAGCGCGACGCCCGTCGCGGCCACGAGGAGACCGGGCACCATCAGCAGGCGCGCCGGCACGCGGTTCATCAGCCGCGCGGCGATCTGCGTCGAACCCGTGATCATGCCGGCGGTCATCGGCAGGAACGCCAGGCCGGTCCGGACGGGTGAGTAGTGCTTGACGTTCTGCAGGTAGTAGGTCAGGAACAGGAACAGCCCGAACATCCCGATCACCGACAGGCCGACCGACAGGTAGGCGCCGCCGCGGTTGCGGTCCAGGATCACCCGCAGCGGCAGCAACGGCTCCCTGGTCAGGCTCTCCACCACGGCGAACGCCACCAGCAGCACGCCCGCCACCGTGAGCAGGCCGACCACGCCGGGTTCGCCCCAGCCCTCGGACTCGGCTCGGGTGAAGCCGTAGACCAGCGCGATCAGGCCCGTGGTGACCAGGACGACGCCGGGCAGGTCGAGGCGGCCGCGGCCCCGCGCGGTGACCGGGTCGCGTACGAAGAGCAGCCCGCCGGTGAGCCCGATGGCGGCGACCGGCACGTTGACGTACAGCGCCCAGCGCCAGTTGAGGTATTCGGTGAGCAGGCCGCCGACGATCAGCCCGATGGCCGCGCCACCGCCCGCGATCGCGCCGTAGATGCCGAACGCCTTGGCCCGCTCCTTCGGGGCGGTGAACGTCACGGCGAGCAGCGACAGCGCCGACGGGGCCAGCAGCGCGCCGAACGCTCCCTGCAGCGCACGCGCGCCGAGCAGCATGCCCTCGTTGACGGCGGCGCCGCCCAGGGCCGAGGCCCCCGCGAAGCCGACGAGGCCGATGAGAAAGGCGCGCCTGCGGCCCATGAGGTCGCCGACCCTGCCGCCGAACAGGAGTAAACCGCCGAACGCGAGCGTGTACGCGGTGATCATCCATTGGCGGTTCGCGTCGGAGATCTCCAGGGCCCTCTGGGCGGACGGCAGGGCGATGTTCACGATGGTCGCGTCGAGGACGACCATCAGCTGGGCCAGCGCTATGAAGACCAGGGCGATCCAGCGCCGGGGGACAGGTGGGCCGGAGACCGGTGCGGTCATCGACATGACGAGGCGTCTCCAAAGTTGGGGAATCAGGCCTGGGCGAGCGATACGTCGGGCAGGACTGCCATCGATCGGAGATGGGGCCGGGCGGCGCGTACGCCATGGACCGCGCCACCCCCTGTCGCCCCCGAGACTACCTAATGTACTGGTTCAGTTACTGAGGGTACATCAAGCTCTTGACGGGATAAAGAGCGAAGACAGCGCAAAAGACCCGGGCGCTGAGCAGGGCGAATACGGGCAAGCGTCGTGTGTCGTTCACCTCGGCATCGGCCGTCTGACCGCACCCGGCCATCCCGGTTGATCAAACTGCTCGGTCGGCACGTCGTGCGACGGGCCGGGGAGGATCGAATGAATCGCCTGAACGCCACCACCGCCATCACCGCCGCCGCGACGCTGACCCTGGCGCTGACGGGGGGTGGGACCGCGGAGGCCGCCGGGGCGGCACACGCGCACGGCCACGCGCTCACGGCACGCGACGACGCCTACGGAACGCGGGCCGGTCACACCCTCGACGCGGCGGGGCTCTTCCGCAACGACACCGGTGACCGGATCACGCTGACCTCGCACACCTCGCCGGCCCACGGGTCGCTGAGCCTGAACGCCGACGGCTCCTTCCGCTACACGCCCGCCGCGGGCTTCGTCGGCACGGACACGTTCGACTACACGGTCAGCGACGCCGTGGGCCTGTACCCGACGCACCTGCCCCCGCTGGCCACGATCGGCGGCGTGCCGATCACGGGCGGCGCCTACGGCTCGTCGCTGGCCCCGGTACCCGGCTCGCGCGATGAGTACTACGGCCTGACCGACCGCGGCCCGAACGTCGACGGTCCCGGCGGGGAGAAGATCCTCCCGCTGCCCGGCTTCACCCCGGCGATCGGCAGGTTCCGCCTCGTCGACCGCAAGGCCGTACTGGAGAAGACGATCCCGCTGCGGGAGGCGGACGGCACCCCGTACTCGGGCCGGGTGAACCCCCAGGCCACGACCGGTGAGAACCTCGTCGACCGCGATGGCGCGGCGCTGGCGCCGGACGCGTCGGGCTATGACTCCGAAGGCCTGGTCGCCATGCCGGACGGCGGCTTCTGGGTGTCGGACGAGTACGGCCCGTTCATCACGCACTTCGACCGCGGCGGCCGGGCGACGCAGCGGCTCTCGCCCTTCGACGGCTCGCTTCCGCGCGAGCTCGCCAACCGGGTGCCGAACAAGGGCATGGAGGGCCTCACCGTCACCCCGGACGGCAGGACGCTGGTGGGGATGATGCAGTCGGCGCTGCAGCAGCCGGACGTCACCGCCAAGCCGGCGAACGTCACCACGCTGCGCATCGTGACGTACGACCTGCGCACGCGGACCACGCACGAGTACATCTACCTCCTCGACGACCCCAAGGACAACAGCGGGGCGGTCAGCGAGATCACCGCGCTCAGCGCCACCACGTTCCTCGTCGACGAGCGTGACGGCGGTTTCGAGCCGAACGCCTTCAAGAAGCTGTTCAAGATCGACCTGAGGGGCGCGACCGATGTCGGCCCGCACGCGTCGGTGCCCGGGGCCACCTACGACGCGGCCAAGGGCGGCCTGCTCGTGGGCGGCAGGACGATCGACGCGTACGTCGGTACGGACGACACCGCGCAGTCGGGCAAGGACCTGGCCGGCGTGGGCGTCACCCCGGTGCGCAAGAGCCTGGACGTCGACCTGGGCGGCCTGGTGACCCGCCTCGACCCCACGGGCGGCTTCTTCGGCCACGACAAGGTCGAGGGGGTCGCGACCACGGACGGCGGGCGCACCATCGTCGTCAGCAACGACAACGACTTCGGCGTCGACGGTGTCACGTCGGACGTGCCGCCGTTCCCGCTGCACGTCAAGACGCTGCCGAACGGCACCCAGGACGACGGCGAGTACCTGGTCATCGACACCACGAAGCTCCCCGCCGTCACCCGTACCGCGACCGTGACCATCCGGGTGGCCGGCGGCCACGGCCGGTAGCACGGTCGGTAGTGTCGGTGCCGGTCCAGCCGTGACCTGCGGCCGGACCGGCGGCGACGGGAGCGGGAGATGGCCGATCGGGCGAACACCCATGCGGTCGCGCTCGGCCCGGCGGTGGTGGTCAAACGGTTCCGGTCCTGGGATCTGGACCAGCACGGACGTGAGTGGCGCGCGCTCACCCTGCTCGCCGAGTACGCTCCCGGGCTGGCGCCGGAGCCGCTGCGCGCCGACCTGGACGCCGATCCACCGGCCGTCGAGATGTCACGTCTGGACGGCGTCCCCCTCGCCGCGCCCGTGACGGCCGGGCAGACCGCCGCCCTGGCCGAGGCCGTCGAGACGCTCCAGCGGGCGATCCCACCCGAGGTCCTCCGCCGTCTGCCGTCCCGCCTTCTGCATCCGCGGGACGCCCTCCGCAACCTCCGTGCGTGGTGCGCGAGACGACCGCCGCCGGTCGCCGACCCTCTGGCGGCGCAGGCGTTCGGCGCGGTCACCGACTGGGTCGCGCGGCCCCGGCTGGACGAGGTCTTCGCCGCCGAGCTCCCGCCGGTCTTCGGATCCGGGGACGGCAACCTGGCCAACTTCCTGTGGGACGGGTCGCGGATCCGGGTGGTGGACTTCGAGTTCTCCGGCAGGAGCGACCGTGCCTATGAGGTCGCCGAGGTCCTCGAGCACCTGTCCGCCCGCGCGCATGACGCCTTCGACCCGACGGCGCTGCTGTCGCGGTTCGAGCTGACCGCGGCGGAGAGCACGCGGCTCGCCGACTGCAGGCGGCTGCTCGCGCTGTTCTGGTTCCTGTCCGTGCTGTCCGAGGATCCGGACAATCCTCGCAACCCGCCCGGCACCATCGCGGGCCAGGCGGAACACCTGCTTGCGCTGCTGGCCGCGGGGAAATGACAGGGCCGGCCCCGCTGCCACTCGGAGCCGGCCCTTCGCCGTCCGGGCCCGACGCGCAGGGACCTTTGGACGTCACGCATGGTCAGCGACATGCGATGGCTGCCGCTGGGACGCTGACCGTAATTCATACTATATCGACCGGAATTAGATTGTAAAGGACAGGTTCAGTGCGTCGAGGACGGGCCTGTACATCCCGGTCCGGATCTTCGCGATCGTGTCGCCGTCCTTGGCCGCCAGGGGTTCGGCGAGCGCGATCGCCGCGGGCACGACCTCCGGCTCGGCCACCGCCTGGTGCACGATGCCCGCGGAGACGGACTCCTCGCCCCCGTACCGGCGGCCGGTGACCATGGCCTCGTGCGCTGTCGCCTTCGGCAGCCGGCTCTGGATCAGGGCGCTCATGCCCGGTGTGAAGGGCAGTCCCAGGTCGACCTCGGGCAGCATGAAGTAGCCCCGGTCGGCGCGCATGACCCGGTAGTCGCAGGTGAGGCTCAGCATCGCGCCCGCGGCGACGACGTGCCCGTTGAGCGCCGCGACCGTGGGCATCGGCAGTGTCAGCAGCCGGGCGAACAGCCCATGGACGCGGTCGATGTACGGGCCCAGGCCGTCGCCGTCGCGGATGACACGGTCCAGCTCGAGACCCGCCGAGAAGAACTTGCCGGTGCCGGTCAGCACCAGCGCCCGCGGACCCGTCGCCTTCGTCACCTCGTCGAGTGCCGCCGAGAGCCCGTCGAGCAGGTCGGGGGTGAAACGGTTCTCGCCGTCGTCGAGCCGCAGGACGTGGACGCCGCCCTCGTGCCGTAGATCGATCATGCTGTCCTCCCGTGGGTTACTCACGGGTAAATCTAGGGGATCGAACCACACCCGCGTGGCGTGGCGTTCCGGCGGCGCGGCGGGCGCGCGGACTATAGCCTGATCCCGGGGCGACCTGTGGGACGGGGCGCCCCATCTTCCCCTGAGCAGAAGAGGCCCGCATGAGTGAGCAATCCGGGTCCGTCGAGATCCTGTTCGTCGACGGCAAGGACGTGCCGATCAAGCACAAGCACGCCGACCGCATGGTCGTCATGCGCGACTCCAGCAAGCCGGACGGCGACGCGCTCTACTACACCCCGAACGAATGGGAAGCGTTCATTCTCGGGGTCAAGGACGGCGAGTTCGACGACATGGTCGAGGAACCCCGCGCCTAGAGATCTTTGGTTTTCCGCGGCATCCCCTCTGAGCGGGGGCCCGTGCGCGTCCAACGGAGCATCCCCCTACGACGGAGCGACAGGCCGCAGACTCCCGCACGGGCCCGGCGCCGTCCGGCGATGGCCGGACCGCGTCACGACAGCCCGCCGTTTGGTGTTCAGCACACGCACGGTGACCGATCATCCGCAGCACGTTTACGCCCGGCCGGGCGTCGGATCACGGATCGCGTTGGTCCGCCATGCGATGGACCACGACCTGCTCGGCGAGTCGGCGGTAAGTAGACAGGAAGCCGACGATACGTAGAGCAACGTATCGCCGAGGACATCGCCCAATTGTGATGCTGAGTTTGAACGACAGGTCGGCTCCTGTCATCGCACCTAAGGAAAGGCGCGGAATGAGCAGTCAGGGCGCACAACTCAACACGTTCACCGATTCGTCGGGACGCATCACGACCGCCGTCTTCATGCACCGGGGGAGTCCGCCTCAGGCGCATTGGAAAGAGGAGGGCATCACGGTCGGTGACCAGGAAATGCTGGCCGTCGGCGGAGGCGGCGTCGCCGCTGAATTCCCCGAGGGTGCGTTGCTGACGGCCTCTCACCCCAACGAAGATCTGACCGGGTGGGTGGTCAGCTCAAAGGATCACCAACGCTCCAACCCGCACGAGCTCGTTACCTACGTGATCGGCATAAAGATCGCCGGCATGACCAGAGACCAGCTCCGTGACGCCATCCAGGTCGTACCCGCCGACAGTGGGTTGGCGCCCCATCCCGAATCCGAAGCCGGGATCAATTCCAATACCCATGTTCTGCTGGGCGGCGGCTTCAAGGTGGAATGGTTCGGAAACGGCAACCTCGCGACCGCCTCGTTCCCCTCCACCCGCGCCAGCTGGAAAGCGCGGTCCAAGGACCACCGCGTTCCGGACGCGGCCAACCTGCGGGTGTTCGCCATCGGCCTCAGGAGGAATCTGCCGGTCGGAACGGTGGTCGACACCGAACCCGTGCGTTCGGACGGCGGCCAGTCCCCCCACCCCTCGGCGACCGCCGGAATCCCTCCGGGCTTCGTGCTCACCGGTGGCGGCGCCGAAGTGCACTTCTCCGGAGCCGGGAACCTGCTGTGGAAGCTGCAACCGTCCAACTCACAGGACCCCAGCTTCACCGCGGCCTCCAAAGACCACATAACCCCGGACCCGTGCACCATCACCACGTACGCGCTCGGGATCCGGCTGCTGTAGATCTGTCCGAGCCGCACCGAGTCGGTTTCGGCCTGGGGGCCAGGACGGCGTCGAACCATCGTCACCCTGCTCCGCGCATCGGGAGACTCGTCCTAGCCGTCCGACAGGACGCGGTGCTCGCGCAACTGCGCCGCCACACGGCGCGGGTCGCCGGGCGGTAGCACCGCCATCAGCCGGCCGAGGACCTCCAGGTCGTCCTCGCCGGTCTGGGCATAGGCCCACAGGTCGTCGATGTCTCCGTGGTGCAGGAGCTGGCGGCGCAGCTGTGCGTTGAGGTCGTCGCGCTCACTCTGGATGGCCACCGACTCCGAGCGTGGCAGCAGCGGCCCGGGATAGAGGCGTACGGCGGCGCTGACGTTCCCGGTGCCGAGCAGCCGGCGTACGGTCAGGAAGTCGGCGTCCACGTCACAGTCGAGGCGGTACGGCTTGGCGCGTACGACGTCGCCGAGCTGGGCGCGCAGCCGGTGGATCTCCGCGCGTACGGTCACGGGGTTGCCCTCGTCGCCATAGAGGTGAAACGAGGACTGCTCACAGGTCAGCCCGCTCGGGTGCAGGGCCATCAGGGTGAGCAGCTCCGCGTGCCGCAGCGACAGCGGAATGCGCCGTCCGTCCAGGAACGCCTGGGGCTGCTGGTCGCCGAGCAGCCGCAGCATCAGCGAGGGACGGTCGCCCTCGACCGCGCGCAGGACGAACGCCTGGCCGAGGATCTCGGCCACGGCCGTCCTGCCGTCGGGCAGCGTCACCCGGTGTCCCGCCTCCGGCACCGCGATCCGGCCGTCGCGCCAGCCGTCCGGATCGGCCGCCAGGATGCGTCCGGTGGCCGTCACCAGCACGCTGGCGTCGCCGTGCAGATGGCGGAAGTAGCGGTCGCGCAGGTGTTCGTCGCGGCGCGCCATCTCCAGCATGAGCTCCGCCTCGGTGAGCCGGGCCGCGGCCTGGACTAAGGCGATGACGGCCGGGTGCATGGAGTTCTTGGCGCCGGTGATGTCGACGCAGCCGATCACCTTGCCCGTGTCGGGGTCGGTGATCGGTGCGGCAACGCACGACCAGGCGTGGAGTACGCGTATGAGGTGCTCGGTGGCCTGGATGTGGACGGGGCCGCCGACACTGAGCGCGGTGCCCATGCCGTTGGTGCCGACCGACTCCTCGGCCCAGCGGAAGCCCTCGGCCAGGCCGACGCGGTCCGCGCGGCGGCGCACGGAACGCGGGCCCTCGCTCCACAGCACGTGTCCCTCGGCGTCGGTGACCACCATGAGATGGGCCGAGGCGTCGGCCGTGCCACGGAGCGTCTCGCGCAGCAGGGGCAGATGGCGGTCGAGCGGATGGCACTCCCGGAAACCGGGAAGCGTGTCCGCGTCGAAGACCAGCGGGGCCGACGGTAAGTCGGGGTCGACGCCCGCGGCCAGCGAGCGTTGCCACGAGTCGGTGACCATGGGCCGGTCGCCGGCACCGGCGCCGACGACAGGGGTCCGGCGATCACAGTCCGCGATCGCTCGGTCTGCCTGGCTACTCCGCGTCAAGGTGTCTCCATGGGGGCGTGCGTGTCTTGAGCATCCGTGCCCACGGCCACCGTTGCAACCCAATACGTAAAACCTTCACCAGCGATTTATCACGTACTGCTATTGGATGGGTGCAACGTGTTTGCAACCTCACGTCGCCTAGCGTGCGTACTGCGGCACGGCGGGTGACGAACTCTGACGCCCGGACGCAGCCGCTCGATGGCGGTCCGCCCGGAGCCGTTTGAGGGGACGGATTCGGCGCGCCGCGCCAGCGCCCGCCGCCGGGAAGCCTCAGGGAGAGGGGCATCCCGGTGGCGGGTCGTGGCAGGGGGGAGAAGACGTTGCTTTGCCTGACCTGCAACCGGGTCCGTCCGGCGCGCAGCCCGGAGGAGTACACCGTTCTGCGCGCCCACTTGATCACCATCTACGGGCTGTGCACCTGTACGCAGCCGGGACCGTGGATGCCGGAGACGCTGGCCGACGTGGCCGTCGCCGGCGACTCCCGTGAGACGGGGGGCCGAGCCTCTTAGAGACCGCCCGCCGGTCGGTGCCGAACCGGGGGAGAAACGCCGCCGGGAGTCCTGCCGCGGGCGACCGCGCGCCGGCCGAGCGCGGGCCCACTCGCATCGTCCGGCACCTGGCACCTCTGCCGACGCCCGCCGGCGGCTCGCCGTGGCCGGGCCACGTCGGCGAAGGCGCGTCAGTGGTGGGGGCGAGGGTGTCCGCGGAAGTCTCGCCGGGGCGGGTCCACCGCGGCACGGGCCGGCCGGGCCCCGGGCGGCCACGCCGCCGGTGTCCGAGCGCCGGTGCCAGCAGGCCTGGCGGCACCAGAAGCTCGTCACGTGCCGTCTGCCAGCGTCGGGGCGGGCTTCTACTCGCCGGGGAGTTCTTTGAGCAGGTCGGCCCAGAAGCCTTCGACCGTGCGCTCGTAGCGGATGCCGAGCTCCAGGGACTTCATCTGCCAGTGGTCGGCGGCACCGGCCAGCAGCTGGTGCGTGCGTTCGTACTCGTCGGCGCGGTCACGATGGGCTCGGTGCTGGTCCGCCGCGATGGCGCGGACGTCGCCGGGCCGTGCGTGCTTGGCGAAGAAGAGCTTGAGCAGACCGGGGTCACGTACATCCGTACGGCCCGGGGTGGGCTCGGCGAGCCAGCCGGCCAGCTCGGCCCGGCCGGCGTCGGTGATGGTGTACGTGCGCCGGCGGCGGCCGCCGTCCTCGCTGCTGGCGTCGACCAGGCCGGCGGCCGCCAGGCGTACCGGCTCGTCGTAGAGCTGCGAGTGGGCGAACTCCCAGAAGTTGCCGATGGTGAGGGCGACTCGGCGCTTGAGCTCGTAGCTCGTGGCGGGAGCGTCGGCGAGTAGCCCGAGCACGAGGTATGACGTCGCCGTCATCCGATGGTCGGCCACAGGTCTCCTCTCCGTCCACGTCCATCTTGCTCTATGTGACGGCCATTAGGGATCAGCGAATAGTCGTAAACGACCGTTGAATCCGATGTTATGCTGCCCGCGCTCGAGACTTCTGGCGATGACCTACGGGGTCAGGCCAGTTTGGAGGGTGGCGTCACCGGGGTCCGGCCAAAAGGGGCGGTTCGGATCCCGGGACGCCCCCGACGCGACGGGAACCCCACCGGGTGACGGCGACCTCGGGTACCGGGAGGTCCTTGGCCACCCGATCAGCCCCGCGTGGCCTCGGCCCCGCGGCCCCGCGCGACCTCGGCGGCCGCGACCTCGGCGGCCGGCCCAGGCGGACGCCTTCCGGATGGTGACCCGGTCAGTAGCCGGCACCGGTGAGCATGCCGCCGTCGACGACGAACTCCCCGCCGGTGCAGTAGCTGGACTCGTCCGAGGCCAGGTAGACGACGATCCCGGGAATCTCGCCGGCCTCGCCCATGCGCCCCAGCGGCAGCGCCCGCAGGAACGCGTCCGCGCTCTCCGCCTTGGCGGTGACCAGGTCGGGATCGGTGATCATCGGCGTGAGGATGGCGCCCGGGTGGATCGAGTTGACGCGGATGCCGTACTCGCCGAGCTCGCGCGCGGCGGCCTTCGTCAGGCCCCGTACACCGAACTTGCTGGCGCTGTAGGCGGCGAGCCCGGAGGCGCCGATGAACCCCTCGGTGGAGGACACGTTGACGATGGAGCCGCCACCGGCCGCCTTCAGAGGGCCGATGACCGACTTCACGCCGAGCCACTGCCCGATGAGGTTCACCTCGATGATCCTGGCGAACTCCTCGAGGGGCATGTCCTCGATCAGCCGGTGCCGGAGGATGCCGGCGTTGTTGACCAGTACGCCGAGCCCGCCGAAGACGGACGTCACGGTGTCCACGGCGGTCTCCCAGTCGGCCGGCCGGGTGACGTCCATCGGGACGAAGCGGACCGCGTCGCCCAGCTCGGCCTCGATCCGGGCGCCGTCCTCCTCGAGAACGTCGCCGAAGACGACCCTGGCACCTTCGGCGACGAAGCGGCGCACGTGCTCGGCGCCCATTCCGCGGGCGCCGCCCGTGATGAGCGCCACCTTCCCGTCCAGCCTGCCCATGGCACCTCGCATCCGGTGGTACGTCCGGACGTGGCCGCCGTGCGGAAACCGGGATGCCGCCGGCGTCGCGACGCCAGACACTACGATGACCGATCAGACCAGACATCCGGGGGAGTGTCACGAACTCGTGCGACACAAGTATCTGTGGGCGGCGATCGCCGCGGGGACCGTCGTGCTCATCGGCATCGCGGGCGGTGCGTATGTGCTGCTCCGTACCAAGGGAAGTCCCGCCGCGACGGCGCAGCAGTTCCTGACCGCCTGGGAGCGCGGAGACAGCACGACGATGCGGGCCATGACGGCCGCGCCGCCACCCGACATGGACCAGCAGTACAAGGCCCTGAGCACCGGTCTCGGCGTCAAGAAGGTGCAGGCGACGCTCGGGTCCGTCAGCAAGAAGGGCGGCCACGCGACCGCCCCGTTCACCGCGTCCCTCACCCTGCCCATGGGGACCTGGCGCTACCAGGGACGGCTGAGCCTGGCGACGGACCATCGCGAGTGGAAGGTCGGCTGGTCGCCCGAGAGCATCCATCCCGACCTGCACTCCGGCCAGCACCTGACGACGTCCTACCGGTGGCCTCAGCGCGCGCGGGTGGTCGCCGCCAACGGCACGGTGATCGACGGTACGAACGTCTCCGGCTCCGTGCAGCAGCTCGTCGGCAGCGCCGCGCCTCTCACCGAGAAGCAGGCCAAGAAGTACGACGCGTCCTACCACAAGGGCGACATCGTCGGGCAGTCGGGAATCCAGCAGCGATTCGACAAGCGCCTGGCCGGTACGCCCTCGGCGTCGGTCACCGTGGCCGACGCGTCGAACCACGCGGTCAAGACGGTCGGCGGCTTCCCCGGCAAACCCGGCCGGAACGTCCGCACGACGCTGGACCCGCACGTCCAGCAGGCCGGCTCGGACGCCCTGCAGGGCCAGACCAAGCCGACGTCCCTGGTCGCCATCCGGCCCTCGAACGGCCAGATCCTCGCGGTGGTCAACGCACCCGGTGGATTCGACCGCGCGATGCAGGGCATCTACCCGCCCGGCTCGACGTTCAAGGTCGTCACGGCGTACGCGCTGCTGCGCAGCGGTCTCAGCCCCTCCGCCACGGTGCAGTGCCCCAAGCAGGCCAACGTGGGCGGACAGGTGATCCACAACGCCGAGGCCGAAGAGCTCGGCAGCATCACGTTCAAGGAAGCGCTGGCCCAGTCGTGCAACACCGCCTTCGCGCTGCAGACGCAGCGGCGCCTCAGCGCGGCCCGGCTGTCGAGCGCCGCGAACCTGTTCGGCTTCAACCAGAAGATCGACCCCGGCGTACGCGTCGCCGCGGGCAGCTACCCGACGCCGAAGGACACCGCGGATCTGGCGGTCTCCGGGTTCGGGCAGGGACGTGACCTCGCCAACGCCCTCGACATGGCCGGAGTGTCCGCGGCGGTCGCCGGTGGCACCTGGCGCCCGCCGATCTTCGTGTCCGACCCGCCGATCCCGCAGAAGGCCAAGGCGGGCCGGCTCGACCCCACCCTGCGTTCCCAGCTCGTCGACATGATGCGCGCCGTGGTGACGACGGGTACCGCGAAGGACGTCCACCTGCCGGCCGGCACCGCGGGCAAGACCGGCACGGCCGAGTACGCCGGGGGCCAGAACGGCAAGGAGCCGCCGACGCACGCGTGGTTCATCGGCTTCCACGGGGACCTGGCGTTCGCCATCATCGTCGAGGGAGGCGGGTTCGGTGCCAAGGCCGCCGGACCCTTGGCCAGGCGTTTCCTCAACAACCTGTGAGGGTCCGCCGGGACAGGCGGTCGGCCAGGCGGGTGGTCTCCGGCAGGCGGTAGCGCGGCGCGAGCCGCAGCGTCAGGGCGCAGGCCGCCTCCAGGTCGGCACGGTGTCCCACCGAGACGAACACCGGCCGTACGCCCGTCTGCGTGCGCAGCGCGCGCCCGACGACCTGGCCGCCGTCGCTGAGCGCGCTCCAGGCGCCGCGGTCGGTGGCGGGCTCGTCGTAGGAGCCGACGAGCCGGGTCTTGCCGACGCCGATCGCGGGCAGCCCGGTCAGCACGCCGAGATGGCAGGCGAGGCCGAACCTCTTCGGGTGCGCCAGTCCGTGACCGTCGCAGACCAGGAGGTCGGGGGTGACCGTGAGCTCGCGCAGGGCCCCCACCAGAGCAGGCAGCTCACGGAACGCGAACAGCCCGGGGATGTAGGGGAAGGCAGGCCGGTCGAGGACCGTGGCCTCCTCGACGACGTCGAGGCTGTCCGCGTCCAGCACGACCACCGCGGCGGCCAGCCGGTCATCGGCGTAGGCCACGTCGAGGCCCGCCACCGTGCGTAGGGTCGGGGGTCCCGGCGAGGTCAGATCGGCGAGGGGACGCAGTGTGTCCTGGATCGCCGTCGCCTCCTCGGCCGTCGCCGGCCAGGGGTGCAGATCCACTACCTTCACAGGTGATCACGCTATCGGGAACCGTGCCGATGGCTATCCGTGCGGGTGACGGCTGACCAAGAGCGTCCGTGACCGTGAGTGAAATAGTAAATGCACGTAGTGCTTGGGTCAAAATAGGTCAAAAGACGTATTTCAAGTTGGCCGCCGAGCTTCTAGCCTCGGTGGGAGATCACCGCATCTGGGGAGCGGGGTCACTGAGGACATGCGGGGAGAGGAAGGCGTAATGGACGGAGTGTCCTGGTCCTGAAGGACTTGGCAAACAGGGAGCGGTCAGGTTGTCACCGGCCGCTCCCTTTCTCTGTCCGACGGACTCCGTAAGGTCGTCCAGAGGCATTGAACGCGAGGAGGAAGCGATGTCAGGGTTCCGGCACATAGCGCTGTTCCAGTGGCGTGAGGACGCGACCGCGGAGCAGAAGAGGACCCTCGAGGACCGGCTCAACGAGCTGCCCGGGGTGATACCCGAGCTTCGTGCCTACGCCATCGGCGGCGATGCCGGCGTCAACGACGGCAACTTCGACTTCGCCGTGGTGGCCGACTTCGCGGACCGTGACGCGTACCTCGTCTACCGCGACCACCCGACGCACCGGAAGATCATCGACGAGTGCGTCACGCCGATCGTCGCCGAACGACGCGCGGTGCAGTACGCGCTGTAGGCGCCGCATACATCTCACGGCGTACGTGGCCGCCGAAGTGTCATCGCGAGCATGACGCCCGCGGCGGGCCGCGACCGGGACTCTTTGGGCACGCGAATTATTCGAGGTGATTCCTGTGCACGAAGGCCCGCTCGTACGGCTGGCCCGATTCTGTTACCGCCGACGCCGCCGGGTCCTGCTGTTCTGGATCGTCGGCGCCGTGGCCGTGATGGCGGTCGGCTTCGGTTTTTCGGCTCCGGCCGACAACAGCTTCGCCGGTGGCGACACCGAGTCCGCACGTGCCCAGAACCTGATCAAGGAGCACTTCCCGCAGCAGAACGGCGACACCCTCACGCTGGCCATCCACGCGGACGGCGACGTCACGGCCGTCCGGCCTCGCGTGGAGCGGGTTCTCACCGCGCTCGCCCACGCCCCGCACGTCGCCTCCGTGACCTCGCCGTACCAGGCGCCGGAGCAGATCTCGCCCGACCGGCATACCGCGTTCGCCCCGGTCCAGCTCGACCGGGTCTCGGCCGACGTGCCGAAGGCCGGCGTGGTGAAGATGATCTCCGATGTGCGCGACGCGTCCGGGAACGGCCTGACACTCGCCCTCGGCGGCGCCACGGTCACCGACGCGGAGACGCCCGGGGGCGGGCCGACCGAGGGGATCGGCCTGCTCGCGGCCGTGATCGTGCTGCTGATCGCGTTCGGCTCGCTGCTCGCGATGGGCCTGCCGATCGTCACCGCGATCTTCGGCATCGGCACCGGGCTGGCCGGCATCTCGATCCTCGGTCACGTGCTGCCCGCCCCGTCGTTCAGCCCCATCGTGGCCGGTCTCATCGGCCTCGGCGTCGGCGTCGACTACGCGCTGTTCATCGTCACCCGCTATCGCGAGGCCCTCGACGGCGGCGCCGATCCCGAAAAGGCCACCGGCATGGCCATCGTGACCGCGGGCCGGTCGGTGCTGTTCGCCGGGACGACCGTGGTCCTCGCGCTCCTTGGACTGCTCGTCATGCAGCAGCGGCTGCTCAGCTCGATCGCCGTCGCGGCGTCGGTCACCGTGCTGATGACCATGATCGCCGCGGTCACGCTGCTGCCCGCGCTGCTCGGCTTCACCGGCCGGCGCATCGACCGGTTCAAGCTGCCGCTGCTGGCACGCCGGTCCGGACGCGCGCCGCTGTCAGAACGCTGGGCCGGACTGATCCAGCGGCGCCCGGTCATCGCGGGTACCGCGGCCGGGGTGCTCCTGCTCGTGCTCGCCGTCCCCGCCCTGTCGATGCGGTTGAGCTTCAACGACTCCAGCACCCAGCCGCACGACACCAGCAGCTACACCTCGCACCGCATCCTCACCGACGGCTTCGGCCCCGGCTACGACGCGCCGCTGATCGGGGTCTCGACGTCGGCCGACGGCGCGAGCGCGGTCGCGGCGGCGGTCGGGCGCACTCCCGGCGTCGCGTCCGTGACACCGGTGCGGACCAGCCAGGACGGTGCCGCGTCCCTGTTCATCGCCTATCCGAAGACCGGGCTGGAGGACGTCGCCACACCCGCGCTCGTGCACCGGCTACGCGACACCGTCGTGCCACGGGCGGCCGGGAACGCGCAGGTGCTGATCGGCGGCGCGAACGCCGGCACGATCGACTTCTCCGACTCGGTGACCTCGCGGCTGCCGTACCTGATCGCCGTCGTCGTGGGCCTGTCACTGCTCCTGCTGCTCGTGTTCGTCCGCTCGGTCGCCATCGCGGTGAAGGCGGCGGTGATGAACCTCCTGTCCATCGCCAGTGCCTACGGCGTGCTCACCGCGATCGTGCAGTGGGGCTGGCTCGGGCGCCAGCTCGGCTTCCCGGTCGGCATGCCGGTGACCGCGTGGGTGCCGCTGTTCATGTTCCCGATCCTGTTCGGGCTCTCCACCGACTACGAGGTCTTCCTGATCTCCCGGATCCGTGAGGAGTACGACCTCGGCGCGGAGACGCGGGTGGCGGTGACCCGCGGCCTGGCGCGTACCGCACGTGTCATCACCGCGGCGGCCGCGATCATGGTGTGCGTGTTCCTGTCGGTCCTGCTCGTCGGTCAGATCGACGTCAAGCAGGTCGGGCTTGGCCTGGGAGTCGCGGTGCTGATCGACGCGACGATCGTGCGGATGGTGCTCGTGCCCGCCGTCATGGAGCTGCTCGGCCGCGCCAACTGGTGGCTGCCCGGCTGGCTCGCCCGCATCCTGCCCGTCGCCGAGCCGCCCGCGGCCACGGCACCGCTGCCCGGCCGGGTGGAGGAGCCGGCCGGCTGAGTCAGTGCACGGCGATGCCGTCGAAGAGGACCTTGATGTAGTGGTCGGCGAGACCCTGGGCGTCGAGCCGGCCACCCGGCCTGAACCACCGGACGGCCACCCAGATCGTGTCGCGGATCATCCGGTAGGTCAGCCGGGCGTCGATGTCGTCGCGGAACAGCCCGATCTCCTGTCCCTTGCTGATCTGGCCCATCCACATGCGCTCGGCCTTCTCCTCCGACCGGGTCAGGTAGTCGAAGCGGTCGAACTGCCGCAGGTAGTTCCAGTCGTTCTGCATGACCATGATGGCGGCGCGGTGGGGTACCAGCGTGCCGAAGCAGTTGCTCACGAGCGCGGCCAGGATCGTACGCGGGTCGCCGCCGCGTTCGAGGGCGGCCTGGTTGGTGGCGGTCAGCTCGTCGAAGAAGGCGGAGAGGATCTCGTCCACGATCGACTCCTTGGAGTCGAAGTGGTGGTAGAGACTTCCCGACAGGATGCCCGCCTCGTCCGCGATGTTGCGGACCGTCGTGGCCTGGTAGCCCTTTTCGGCGAAGAGCTCGGCCGCGAGGCGCACCAGGTGCTCACGGCGCTCCGAGGCGAACACCGTCGATCCTCTGCCGCGACGCCGGGCGCCTCCAGCGGCGCGGGCACCGGCTCGGTGCGGTCCCTTGTCCTTGCCCGTGGTCGTCACCCTGACATTATGACGCGGTCACCCAATCGCTTGCTCAAGTCTCTGGACAACCCACGCCTGTCAGAGCCCACCTGGACAGGCCGCGTGTCCTACTCCGGTGCGGCTCGTCGTCCGAAGGCCCCCGGGCCGGCGTGGAACAGGCCGATGAGCAGGACGCCCAGGGCGGCGGCGCCGAAGGACCAGCCGGGATGCCGGCCGGGGTGCGCCCAGTGAAGGAACAGCGCGGCCAGGACGAGCCCGCTCCATCCGGCGATCAGGTTGGACACCGGCCCGTTACCCAGCAGGTTCGGATAGGACTTCTTGGTGATGCCTCGCGCGAAATGAGGGAAGGCGTTCCCGGCGCTCACTCCGCCGATGAGACTGAGGGCGATGGTCTGCCACATGTGCGGATCCTTATCGTCGGCCCGACTGGTGGTCCAGGAGGGGAAGGAGTACGTCGTCGGTGAGGTGATGAACAAAGGCGTCGTCGAGTGGCTCACCCGTGACGAAAAGGCGGGAGAACAACATCGCCGAGCTGATCTCCACGAACAGCGCGTGGTCGACCGTCGCCGGAAGGTCGCCGCGCGCGACGGCACGGGCGATGACCGCGCCGAACACCTCACGTTTGTCGTCGACGACCTGTCCGCGCACCGTGCGGGCGAGTTCGGGATCGCGGCGCATCGCGATCATGAGGCCGAGGATGAGCGCGGCGTCCTGCCCGGTGAGACTGGACCGCATCACACCCAGCACGGCCAGCAGATCCTGACGCAGGTTCCCGGTGTCGGGCGGCGTCATCACCGGACTTCCCGCGTGCCGTTTGACGGCCGTGACGACGAGTTCGGCCTTGCCCTGCCACCTGCGGTAGATCGTGGCCTTGCTGGCGCCGGCGCGCTTGGCCACCGCGTCCATGGTCACCTGGTCGTAGCCGACCTCGGCCAGCAGCGCGAGCGTGGCCAGCAGGATCGCGTCCTCCCGTTCCTCGCCGCGCCCACGCGTTGTCGTCGGTGTCATGTCTCCTCCATCGAAACGAAACCGTTCCGTACACTAGCGTGATCCGCGGAAGAGTACGCAATCGTTTCGCTCCAGGGTCGCGGATCATCAGCGGCGCCCGGCCGGCGTCGTACGCCCTGCTTGTACGCTCGTCCCGGCCCCGCCGACCGCTTCGCCCGAAGGGAACCCATGCCGCGCGCGATCGTGTTCGACCTGTTCGGCGTCATCGCGTCGACCCAGAAGCCCGAGGACGTCGCCAGGATCGAGCTGATCGCCGGCGTGGACGCGGGGCCGTTCTGGGAGGCCTACTGGGCGCTGCGCAAGCCGTACGACGCCGGGCAGTCCGCGACGGACTACTGGGCCGCGGTGGCGGGCCGGCTTGACGTGCGGTTCGACGACGCTACGGTCCGGCGGCTGGTGGAGGCCGACATGGACAGCTGGACCAACATGGACCCGGCAATGGTCGAACTGGTCGGCGAGCTGGCCGCCGGCGGACGCACGCTCGGCCTGCTCTCCAACATCGTCGCCGACCTGGTGCCGATCTTCGAGGCACGCCACGGCGCGTGGCTCGCGCACTTCAAGGTGCTGGCCTACTCGTGTGAGACCGGCGTGGCCAAGCCGGACCGCGAGGCGTACGAGATCGTGGCCGGCCGCCTCGGCGTCGAGCCGCAGGACTGCCTGTTCATCGACGACAACGAGGCCAACGTGCTCGCCGCACGCGAGGCCGGGATGCGGGCCGAGGTGTTCCGCGACCCCGGCCAGGTCCGCGCGCTGCTGGCGGTCTAGCCCTCGTACGCCCAGCCGGTCCAGCGTTCGACCGTGAGGGCGATGACCGGCCCCTCCGGCGGTGTCTCGCGGTACTGGCGGTAGCGCTCGCGGAGCAGCGAGATGGGCCGTGCCATCGCGGCCGGGTCCTCGATGATCTCGGCGGTCGCGTCGGCGCGTACCCACCACAGGTGGGTCCAGTCGTCCTCGTAGTGGTCGGCCAGGACGGCCACGCGCGGGTCGGCGCGGATGTTGCGGAGACGTTTCAGGTCACGCGTGCGCTTCGGTTTGGCGTCGACCGCCGTGAAGATGTGATCGCCCTCGATCGCGAAGGTCACCACGACCAGATGCGGCCGGCCGGCCGCGTCCGTGGACGCCAGCCGGAGGACGGTTGCCGAGGTCAGGCGCTCGCGGGCGGCCTCCTCCGTCAGCCTCATGCCCCGAGCGTGTCATGTGCCCGGAACGCCAGGGCGATGTGGCCATCGTGTAACGAAGCGGTTTCGAACACTTGACACCTGATACCTCACACGGCTTCGCTGCGTGGGAGCGCTCCCACGGGCGCCGGGCCCGCGGAGCCCGGCGGCCATGAACCCGGCTATTGGAGACGACCTGAGAGGGGTTCGTCATGAGGGTCATCAGACATCGCGGGCGGATAGCCCTGGCGATGATGCTGTCCGCCACGCTTGCGGCGGCAACGGCATGCGCGGGGGACGACACGAAAAGCGACGGAGGGGCCGATCAGAAGATCACGCTGAACGTCGACGACTTCGGCACCTTCGGCTACCAGGACCTGTACAAGCAGTACGAGGCGCAGCACCCGAACATCAAGATCAATGAACGCAATGTGCCCAAGCTCGATGACTACACGCCGCGACTCCAGCAGTGGATCGCGGCGGGCGCCGGCGCCGGCGACGTGGTGGCCATCGAAGAGGGCATCATGGTCAAGTTCAAGTCCCAGCCGGACAAGTTCGTCGACCTGAAGAAGTACGGCGCGTCCTCGCTCCAGGGCAATTTCATTCCCTGGAAGTGGGAGGGCGGCATGAGCCCCGACGGTTCCAAGCTCATCGGCCTGGGCACCGACGTCGGCAGCATCGGGCTGTGCTACCGGAGCGACCTGTTCAAGAAGGCAGGACTGCCGACCGACCGGGATGCCGTCACCAAGCTGTGGCCCACCTGGGACGACTTCATCGCCACCGGCAAGAAGTTCACCGGGAAGGTCGGCGGTGACACGAAGTTCATCGACAGCCCTGAGACGTACTACAACACGATCCTCATGCAGGAGGCCGGAAAGGGCAGCAACCAGACCTACTTCGACCAGAGCAACAAGTTCGTCATGGAATCGAACCCGGCCGTGAAGGCGGCCTGGGACGAGACCGTGAAGATGTCGCAGGCCGGGCTGGCGAACGGTGTCCAGTTCCTGTCCGACCAGTGGAGCCAGGCGCTGAAGAAGGACGCGTTCGCGACCGCGCCGTGCCCGGCCTGGATGCTCGGGCTCATCAAGGAGTTCGGCGGCAGCGGGCAGAGCGGCAAGTGGGACGTCGCGGGGATTCCGGGCGGCGGCGGTAGCTGGGGTGGGTCCTGGCTCGCGGTGCCCTCGCAGAGCAAGCACCCCAAGGAAGCGGCCGACCTGGCGAAGTTCCTGACCAGCCCGCAGGGTCAGATCGGGGCGTTCAAGGCGGCCAACAACCTGCCGTCCTCGCCGCAGGCGCTGAACGACGCCGCGGTCAAGGCGTTCTCCAACCCGTACTTCAACAACGCGCCGGTCGGAAAGATCTACGGACCGGCCGCGACGAGCCTCAAGCCGGTCTACCTGGGTGCCGACAACCAGGAGGTACGCCAGGCGGTCGAGGCCGACATCCGCGCCATCGCGCAGGGCAAGCTCTCGCCGGGTTCCGGATGGAGCAAGGCGGTCTCCGACGCCAAGAAGGCCTCGGGAACGGGGTGATACCGGGCGGCGGCGCCGGGCTCCCCAGGTGAACCTGCCGGCGCCGCCCCCATGCCCTCCTGTCCCCTCACGGAAAGGACCTCCTCGCATGGCTCTCGACGTGCGGCCCGCCCCGGGCGGTGCCCGGGTCGCGCCGCCGCCACAACGGCGCCGATGGCGGACCCGGCTCTCACGGCTGGACGTGTCGCTCTCGCCGTACCTCTACATCTCGCCCTTCTACCTGCTGTTCCTGGTGTTCGGCCTGTTCCCGCTCGGCTACACGTTCTGGGTCTCGCTGAACCACTGGGAGATCATCGGCGGACACGAGTACATCGGCCTGCAGAACTACTCGCGGCTGCTGACCGATGACCAGTTCTGGAACGCGGTCGGCAACACGTTCGGGATGTTCCTCCTCGCCACCGTGCCCCAGCTCCTGCTGGCGCTCTTCCTCGCGAACGCGCTCAACCGCAAGATGCGGGCGCCCACCCTGTTCCGCATGGGCGTGCTGCTGCCGCTCGTCACCTCCATCGCCGCGGTGGCGATCGTGTTCACCCAGATCTTCGGCCGCGACTACGGCATGGCCAACTGGTTCCTGCACTTCTTCGGCGTCCACAAGATCGACTGGCAGGCGAACAAGTGGTCGGCGTGGCTGGCCGTCGCGACGATGGTCGACTGGCGGTGGACCGGCTACAACTCGCTGATCTTCCTGGCCGGCATGCAGGCGATCCCGCGCTCGCTCTACGAGGCGGCGGCGATCGACGGCGCCACGCGGATACGGCAGTTCTGGAGCGTCACCGTGCCGCTGCTGCGGCCGACCATCATCTTCGTCACCATCATCTCAACAATCGGGGGCCTGCAACTGTTCACCGAGCCGCTGATGTTCAACAGCGGCTACATGAACGGCGGCTCGTTGCGGCAGTCGCAGACCGTGATGATGTACATGTACGAGAACGCCTTCCAGCGCTTCCAGTACGGATACGGCTCGGCCGTCGCCTGGATGCTGTTCCTGCTGATCCTGGTCTTCTCCCTGCTCAACTTCCTGATCATCCGCCGTCTTTCGAGGGGCGCCACATGAAGGCCGTGATCCGGCGCCGTACGCACCGTGCCGTGGCGGGCTCCGCGCGGCTCTGGCAGGCCAGTCCGCTCACGTACGTCGTGCTGATATTCGGGGTCGTCCTGTCGGCGTTCCCGCTGTACTGGATGTTCGTCGTGGCCACGCGGACGAACGCGGTGGTCGGGGCGGTGCCGCCGCCGTTCATCGCCGGTCAGCACCTCGGCGCGAACCTGCGCCGGCTGTTCGACAACGAGCAGGCACACTTCGCCAAGGCGCTGGTGAACTCCGCCATCGCCTCGGCCGTGGTCGCGTTCTCGACGGTGTTCTTCTCCTCGCTGGCCGGGTTCGCCTTCGCCAAGCTCCGCTTCCGCGGCCGCAATGCCCTGCTGCTTCTCATCGTGGGGACGATGATGGTCCCGGTGCAGATGGGGATCATCCCGCTCTACATGGTCATGGTGCACGTGCACTGGACCGGGAAGCTCCAGGCCGTGATCGTGCCGTTCCTCGTCACGGGCTTCGGCGTCTTCATGATGCGGCAGTACGCCGGGCAGGCCGTGCCGGACGAGCTCATCGAGGCCGCACGCGTCGACGGCGCCTCGACGTTCCGGATCTTCTGGAGCGTCGTGTTGCCCGCGTTGCGCCCGGCCGCCTCCGTGCTCGCGCTGTTCACCTTCATGCAGACCTGGAACGACTTTCTCTGGCCGCGGGCGGTGCTCAACCCGGACAACCCGACCGTTCAGGTCTCCCTCGCGCTGCTCAACAGCGCCTACTTCAACGACTACACGCTGATGTTCGCCGGAACCGTCGTCGCGACCGTGCCGCTGGCCATCGTCTTCGTCGTGTTCGGCCGCCAGATCATCGGCGGAATCATGGACGGTGCGGTCAAGGCTTGACATCCTCCCCCGGCCTGATCAGGCGGGGGATCTCAACCCTTCCCCTACGCAGAGGAGAGAACGAGTTGGGGACCGCGGTTAACGGGCCGACCTACCGGCCGGCCTCCCCGCGCAGTCACGGCACGACCTGCCGCGATGTTATCGGCCGCTGTGCCACCGCGAGAACTCAGATCAATCGGGCGTGTGTGTCGTGCTCCAGCAACGCCTGTTCTTGGGCGGGCGTCGGTTGAAGGCGAAACCGCAGGTGAGCACGCTATCGACCGTCACTGACAAACGAAGGAGGGAGCGGCGTTTTCCCCCGACCCCGGAGGCCAGGGCTTCCACGCCGCGCATCCCATGACGACGCAGCCATCACAGGCGGAGACACGACTCGGCTTCCCCACGGACTTCGTCTGGGGGGCGGCGACCGCCGCCTACCAGATCGAGGGCGCGGTCGCCGAGGACGGCCGCGGGACCTCGGTCTGGGACACCTTCGCCCACACTCCCGGCGTGGTGCTGGGCGGTGACACCGGAGACGTCGCCGTCGACCACTACCACCGGTACCGCGAGGACGTCGCGCTGATGTCCTCGCTCGGGCTGGGCGCGTACCGCTTCTCGATCTCCTGGCCGCGGGTGCAGCCGGACGGCTCGGGGGCGGTGAACGCCAAGGGGCTCGACTTCTACCGGCGGCTCGTGGACACCCTGCTCGACGCCGGCATCCAGCCCTGGCCGACGCTGTACCACTGGGACCTGCCGCAGGCACTGGAGGACGCCGGCGGCTGGCCGGCACGCGACACGGCGTACCGGTTCGCCGAGTACGCCACGCTCGTGCAGGAGGCCATCGGCGACCGGGTGACCAACTGGACGACGATCAACGAGCCCTGGTGCGCGGCCTTCCTCGGGTACGCCTCCGGTGACCACGCCCCCGGCCGCCGTGACCCGGAGGCGTCCGTACGCGCGGCGCACCACCTCCTGCTCGGCCACGGCCTGGCCGCACGTGCCCTGCGCCGCAAGGGCGTACGGGTGGGCGCCGCGGTCAACCTGTACGCGGTGTCGCCGGCGAGCGAGGCCGCCGAGGACGTGGACGCGGCCCGCAGGATCGACGGGTTGCAGAACCGCTTCTTCCTCGACGCCCTGCTGTGCGGACGCTACCCCGACGACGTGCTCGCCGACCTGGAGCCGTACGACCTCGGCATCGAGGGCGGCGACCTGGGGGTCATCGGCGGGCCCATCGACATGCTGGGCGTGAATTACTACAACCGCTTCATCGTCACCGGCCGCGAGGGCGCCGCCCCGGCGATCACCTCGCCGTTCGCGGCGGCCTCACCCTGGCCGGGCAGTGAGCACATCGGGTTCGTGAAGGCCGGCCGGCCGGAGACCGCGATGGGCTGGGAGATCGACGAGTCCGGTCTGGCCGAGGTGCTCACGCGGGTCGCGACCGAATACCCGCCGGTGCCCCTGTACGTCACCGAGAACGGCGCGGCGTTCGACGATGTCGTGTCGGCCGGTGGCGGAGTCGAGGATCCCGACCGGATCGCCTACCTCGACGCGCACCTGCGCGCCTGCCACGCGGCGATCGCCGCAGGGGTGCCGCTGCGGGGCTATTTCGCCTGGTCACTGATGGACAACTTCGAGTGGGGCTGGGGGTACGCCAAGCGGTTCGGCCTCGTCTACATCGATTTCGAGACCCAGGCGCGCATCCCCAAGAGCAGCGCCCACTGGTACTCCTCGGTGATCGGACGAGGCGGAGTCGGCCTGTCATCGGCAGAATGAAGCCGTGAGCGAGCGCACGCGGGACCCAGCATCGGCACGGCCGACCCTTGAGGCCGTCGCGGCCCGTGCGGGAGTCGGCCGCGGCACCGTCTCACGCGTGGTCAACGGGTCACCGAAGGTGAGCCCGGAGGCCCGCGAGGCGGTGCTGCGGGCGATCGACGAGCTCGGGTACGTCCCGAACAGCGCCGCCCGTACTCTCGTCACCCGGCGCACCGACACCGTCGCGCTGTTCGTGTCGGAGTCGGAGGAACGCGTCTTCGGCGAGCCGTACTTCGCCGGGATCATCCGGGGGATCAGCGCCGGGCTGGCCGGCACCGGGCTCCAGCTCCTGCTGGCCATCGCCCAGTCCGCCGACGACCACGTGCGCTTCGAGCGCTACCTCACCGGCCGGCACGTCGACGGCGTGCTGCTGATCTCGCTGCACGGCGGCGACCCGCTGCCCCGCCACCTGGAGGACAACGGCGTGCCCACCGTGCTCGGTGGCGCTCCGGTCGGCGTCGAGCCGGTGAGCTGCGTCGACGCCGACAACCGCGGGGGCGCCCGGCAGGCGGTCGAGCACCTGATCGGGCTCGGCCGCCGCCGGGTCGCCACGATCGCCGGCCCGCAGGACATGCGCGTGGGCGTCGACCGCCTCGGCGGCTACCGCGACGTGCTGTCCGAGGCCGGCCTGCCGCAGATGGTCAGCACCGGTGACTTCAGCGAGGAGTCCGGCGAGCGCGGCATGCGCGAACTGCTCGCACGTACGCCCGAGATCGACGGCGTTTTCGCGGCGTCGGATCCGATGGCGGTCGGCGCGATGCGGGTCCTCAAGGAGCACGGTCTGCGCATCCCCGAAGACGTCGCACTGGTCGGCTTCGACGACTCGGCCACCGCGCGGCACACCGATCCGCCTCTCACCTCCGTGCATCAGCCACTGGAGGCGATGGGCCGTGAAATGGCCCGATTGCTGGTCGCGCGCATTCGCGGGGAGTCGGTCGACAATTCCATGGTCATTTTGGATACCCATCTGGTCACACGAGCATCCTCTTGTACGCCACACTGAGCGAATGGACTCGCTCCTCGCCGGCAGATACCGGCTGCGCCAGCGGATCGGCACCGGTGGCATGGCATCCGTCTGGCTCGCCCGCGATGAGGTTCTGATCCGCCCGGTCGCGGTGAAGCTGATCGACCCCGAGCTCGTACGCGACCAGGAGTTCCGCGAGCGCTTCCGCGAGGAGGCGCGTGCGGCCGCCGCCCTGTCACACCCGCACATCGTGACCGTGCACGACTACGGAGAGTCCGACGGCACTCCGTACATCGTGATGGAGCTGCTCACCGGCGGAACCCTCGACGAGCGCTACCCGGTCGCCGACGTGGGCCGGGTGATCGGCGAGATCGCCGCCGCCCTGGCCGCCGCGCATGCCGCACGGATCGTCCACCGCGACATCAAGCCCACCAACGTCATCCTGACCTCGGCCGGGGTCAAGGTGCTCGACTTCGGTATCGCCGACGACGAGCGCATGGGCACCCCGGCCTACCTGCCGCCGGAGAACGACCTTTCACCCTCGGCCGACGTGTTCGCCCTGGGGATCGTGTGGTTCGAGGCGGTGAAGGGACGCCGTCCGGAACCGGGGGAGACCCTCGGCGGCCTGCAAGAACGCTGCGTCGACCCGTCGGCCGCGAGCCGGCCGACGGCCGCCGAGATCGCCACCGCGCTCGGCGTCCCGACGGGAGCGGACCAGGAGGACGAGGGCAGCGAGCAGGCCGCGGCGTACGAGGCGGCCGCCGCGTACCGCGCCGCCGTGCCGCCGTCGCCGCCGCGCCCCCGCACACGTACGCTCACGACCACCACCACCTCACAAGGCCCGCACGGCCGGCTGCTGCTGGTCGCGGGCGGCACGACGGCGGCCGCCGCGGTCGCTCTGGGCCTGCTGCTGAGCGGTGCGGCGTTCCGCCCGATGGCGTCGCCGGTGGACTCGTCCTCATCGGGCGCGCCGTCGCCGGCGACCCTGAGCGCGACGCCGGAGCGGCCGGTGACGAATCCCTCGTCGCCGGTGCACCGGCAGCGGGGACGTTCGGTGGCGACGCGGACGTCGCCCACCGCGGTGCCGAGACCGCCGAACGCCACACCGCCGGGCGCGATCGACGCGCTGACCCGCATGCGGCGCGCGGTCGACGAGGGCCTGGCGGCCAGTGAGGTACGGGCCGACGTGGCCGTCGACCTGGACAACCTCATCACCAACCTGCTGAACGAACTCGCCGCCGGCGCCCACGTGAACGTGGATCAGCGGGTGAGTGAGCTCCGCACCAAGATCGCCCAGCGCGTCCGCGAGGGTGGCCTTTCTCCCGCACGCGCGGGCCTGCTCACCAGGACCCTGTCCGCCCTGTGACGTCGTGCTGGAGGGCGAGCTGGGCGTAGGCGGCCATGGTGGAGCCGTCGACGATCTCACCGTTCCGCAGCATCCGCTCGAACTCTGCACGGGGGAACCACGCCTGTTTCATGCCCTGCTCCTCCGGGTCGCGGTCGGGCTCGCCCGCGGTGAGGTCGGTGGCGAGGAAGATGTCACAGCGCTGACTCGTGAACCCCGGCGCGATCGCGAAGGAGCCGAGGTGCTCGATCCGCCCGGCGCTCAGCCCGGTCTCCTGCGCGAGTTCGGCCTTTGCCAGCTCCTCGGTGGTGGTCTCACGGTCGTCGGGCCACGTCCCCTGCGGAAACTCCCACGACCTGCGCGACAGCGCGTACCGGTACTGCTCCACGAGATGGAACCCGTCGTTTTCCAGGGGAATCACCAACGCCGCCGTCGGCTTGTCCACCACCCCGTAGATCCCGGGCGATCCGTCGGGGTGACGAATGTCGTCCTCACGTACCGACATCCAGCGGTTCCGATATACCTCGCGCGAAGAGATCTGGATCATCCGCCCACCCTGCCATGAGCGGTCGATCGGCCTCCATCCGATCAAAGGGGCATCGGCCGGGGCGGACCGCGGGCTATCGCGGCCCGAGCCCGGTCTTTCCGTCGAGCAGCTCGCGGGCGGCGTCGAGGTGACCGGCGTGACGGGAGGTCTCCTCGATCATGTGCAGCACGATCCGGCGCAGGTCGGTCGTCTCGTCACCGAGCGGAGGCGGGTGACTTCCCCGCGGGCGCGTCGAGAGGGGCAGGGAGGCCAGGATGGCATCGGACCGCCTGCACTGGTCGCGGTAGAACGCGAAGACCACGGACGGCGGTCGCGGAGTGGTGAGCGGCGCGTTGTCGTCGGGCCATTCCAGCGGCTCGGCGGTTCCGGTGAGGACCTCCTGGAACCAGTGCCGCTCGGCGTACCCCAGGTGTTCGACGAGCCCCAGCGGCGTCCACCCCGACGGCAGGACCGCGGTCGTCAGCGCCTCCACGCCGAGACCGTCGACGATCGCCAGCACGCTGGCCCGCTGCGCCTCCAGGAACATCGACAGTGCGTCCTTTTCGCCGTCATCCACGAGGCCCACCTCCGGTCGATCAGACGGTCGCCCAGAAGTCTCACATGGATCACGTACGTCCGGTGGGAGTCACTCCGCCGGAGGCCGAGACAGACGGTGTGGCTGCGGGCCGGGAGACCGGCCGCGCGGGCGCGAGAGACCACCTGTCGCCGGCCGGCCATGGCTGGAAGAGTGCTCCGTATGAAGAAGAGAGGCGTTTCGCGAGGGCAGGATTCGGCGGGTTCCATCCTGAGCTTCGGATCAAGTGGATCGATCCTGTCGATCGGCTCGGCCGGCTCGATCCTGTCGATCGGTTCGGCGGGTTCGATTCTGTCGATCGGCTCGGTGGGCTCCTTTGCCTCTGTGCTCTCGATCGGCTCGGTGATGAGTCTCGGGTCGATTCTGTCGGGGCTGTCCGCCTGGTCCGTTCGGAGCTGGCGATTCGCGCCGCCGGTGACCTCTGGCCAGGAACGGCCGAAATGAGCAATGGCACCGCCCCGACCTCCCCGATCGCCGTGTCCGCGCCCCGATAATGTGAGGGATGGGGCGTCACGGCCCCACCTGAGGGGGTGCCGGTGGTCAGGGACGAGTCCTGCATAGGGTGCCTCGGAGTCCTCATCATCGGTACTCGCGGATCCGCCGGCCCGGGGGAGGCGCTGGTCAAGGTCCGCGGCGGATCGGAGACCTTTCTGGCGTGGTCGGACACTCCGCTTCCGAAGGACACCAGGGTCTTGGTCATAGAGTCGCGCGGTGCCAGGACGGTGGACGTCATCGAGTGGGATGAGATCGCCGGCGGTGGCGTCTAGGTGTTCCTCACAAATGGCGTTCGCGCGCGGTAGGGCGGGCATTCGCCGGACCCGCCCTAGCGGCGGCCGCTCCAAGGCGCGTAATGTGCGCGAAGCTCCAGGCCATATCCCTCCGGGCGGCGTCGCTCCAGGCCTGTCGTAGCACTGAGGAGACAAGAGATGTTCGGTTATCGTGTTCCGGCCCCCGATGAGGCCATGTTGATTTCCGGAGGCCGAGCGGCCAGGAACGGCGCGCCCTTCCGTGTGGTCACCGGTCATGGCGCGTTCATCCTGCCGGTCTTTCGTAAGGTGCGTTTTCTGACCTTGGCCATGTGCGAGGCGGAGGTGTCGGAGACCTGTGTCACCAGGCAGGGCATCAGTCTCAACGTGCGCTCGGTGATCGCGTTCAAGGTCGGGAACGACGCCGAGAGCATCATCAACGCGGGTCAGCGGTTCCTGTCCGACCAGGACCAGATGTCGACGCTGACCGGGCGGATCTTCGCCGGTCACCTGCGTTCGATCATCGGTTCGATGACCGTCGAGGAGATCGTCACCGAACGACAGAAGCTGGCGCTCGAGGTCCTCGACGGCTCGAAGGCGGAGATGGCCAAGATCGGGCTCACCGTCGACTCGTTGCAGATCCAGTCCATCGACGACATGAACACCGGCTACATCGACGCGATGGCCGCCCCTCACAACGCCGCGATCCAGCGGCAGGCGCAGATCGCGCAGGCGCAGGCGACGCAGGCCGCGGTCGAGGCCCAGCAGGAGTCGCAGCGTAACCAGGCCGAGTACGCGCGGCAGACGGCGATCGTCCAGGCGGAGTACAAGGCCGAGGTGGACCGGGCACAGGCCGAGGCCGGGCAGGCCGGGCCGCTCTCGCAGGCCCAGGCACAGCGTGAGGTCATCGCCGCGCAGACCGAACTGGCCATGCGCGAGGCCGAGCTCCGCCAGCAGCAGCTGGTGGCCGAGGTCGTCCGGCCGGCGGAGGCCGACGCGCAGCGGGTTCGCATCCTGGCCCAGGCCGAGGCCGAGCGGATGAAGGTCCAGGCCGAGGCCGCGGCCTCCTATGACCGGGTCGCCCTCGACCGCATGCTCATCGACCAGTTGCCGCAGATCGTACGGGAGGCGGCGAGCGGCCTTTCCGGCGCGAACGTCAACATCCTGAACGGGGCCGACGGCCTCGGCGAGATCGCCGCCGGACTCGTCGGCCAGGGGCTGACCATCCTCGAAGCGGTCAAGAAGAACCTCGCGGAGGAGACCGACGGCCGGCGCGAGCTTCCCGAGAAGGCGGACGGGAAGTAGCTCAGGCGGGCTCTCTGCGGCGGTAGGCGGTCATGGTGCTGCCGGCGTGCCGCCAGCTGACGTGCCGGGCACTCGAGCCGACCGGTGTCCAGGCACGGTCCAGGAGTCCGAAGAAGGCGTCGTCGGCGCAGACACCGCCACGGGGCTGGCCGATGTAGACGAACACGTCGCCTGCGTACGCGTCGAGGGTACTGGTCGCCCAGGAGTCATTGTGGGTCGGCCAGCACAGCATCAGCGCCCGGTCGGGGTGGTGCCGGGCGACGCTGTGGCCCTCTCGCAGGACGGTGGAGTACTCAGTGCCGTCGGTGTACGCGTTGGCGGCGGAGTCGGCCGGCTCGTAGGCGATGACGTCGATCCCGGCCTGCCGCGCCTGCCATGCCCAGTAGCCCGAGCCGGCGCCGATCTCGACCAGGCCGCGACGGCCGAGTACGTCCCCGAGCCAGGCGATGTCGCCCGGCGAGGGGATCGCCCAGGAGTAGCGCTTGGTCAGCAGATGATGGCCGACGGGAAGCTCACGGGCGAACCCGTCCGGGCAGACGCCGTGCCCGGTTCCGCGCACCGAGGGCAGCTGCCGGACGATCTCCCAGTACGGATTGTCGACGCCGGCCGGGGTGAGCTGGTCATGGGCGCTACCGGCGATCCGGCAGACCTGCTCGGCGGGGGCCGGGCCGGGGGGAGCGGATCGGTTCGCCCACCAGTGCTGGATCTCGGCGAGCTCCGCTGACACCGTCACCATGATCTCCTCGGTGGACTAACCCGAGAGTATGGAGCACCGCGTACGCCCCCGGCTACGGACAGGAACCCCTAACACGGTCATCTCCGGCAGCCGCTCGCCGGGTCAGGGCGGTTCCACGAAACCGTCAACAACGGTCATGCGACGGCGATCGGCCGATATCCGGTCAGGAGAACGTGATGACCTCATTCCCGCGGCGCCTCCTGGTCGGTCACATCGGCGACGACACAGGTGACGTTGTCCGGCCCGCCCGCGTCGTTGGCGAGGTCGACCAGCCGCCGTACGGCGTCATCGGGGTCGGCCACCGTGGCGAGCGTGTCGTGGACGGCCTGGACCGGGACCACCGTGGACAGGCCGTCCGAGCACAGCAGGTACCGGTCACCGGGCCGCGCCTCGTGCAGCTTCAGGTCGGCCGCCACACCGGAGCCCTCCAGCGCGCGCAGCAGCAGCGACCGCTGCGGGTGCGAGGCCGCCTCCTCGTGGGTGAGGCGCCCCTCGTCGATCAGCGACTGGACGAGGGTGTGGTCGTGGGTGATCTGGAACAGCTCGCCCTCGCGCAGGACGTACGCCCGGCAGTCGCCGATATGGACGAGGCCGAGGCGTGAACCCGACCACAGCATCGCGGTGAGCGTGCTGCCGGCCCCCTCCATCGCGGGGTCGGAACGAGTGATCTCACGGAGCGCCGCGTCGGCCGAGTGGACCGCCTGGTCGAGCGCGGTCAGCAGGTCGCCCGCGGCGACGCCCGCGTCGAGCGGGCGCAGCGCCTCGATGACGGCCGCGCTCGCCGGAGCGCCGCGCCCGTGGCCGCCGAAGCCGTCCGCGACGGCGAGGAGCCGCGTCCCGGCGTACACGGAGTCCTCGTTGGCGTCGCGGACCCTCCCGATGTCGGAGTGCTTCGCGTAGCGGATGCGCAGAGTCATGTGCTCATCGTCCCCTCCGGACAACTGGTCGATGAGGAAGGCGGCGAGGTCACGCCGGGCCACGACGTCGGACTCGACCTGCGCCCAGTAGGCGGCCACCTCGCGTGCGGCCGAGGCCGGGTCCAGCGAGCACACGACCCGGATGCGGGCCAGCGGCATGCCGAGCCGGCGGAGCCAGGCCACCAGCCGGGCCCGCGCGAGCTGCGACGGCTCGTACAGCCGGTAGCCGGAGACCGGGTCGACACGCGCGGGCCGCAGCAGGCCGAGCTCGTCGTAGAGCCGCAGGGCCTTCGGCGACAGCCGTGCCGCACGCGCGAACGCGCCGATCGTCAACGAGCCCATGACACCTTCCTCCTGTCGGCCTCGATGCTGGGGCTTCACCCAGGGACAAGGTCAAGCGCCGCCGCGCGGAGCGCCGAACGGACCGCGTCGAGCGCGGGCCGCGCGAGGCCGTCGTCCCGTACGACGGTCAGGACGCGCCGCGCGATCCCGATGTCCCGCACCGCGACCGAGGGGTCGCGCTCGGGCCGTGACAGGTCGGGCAACAGCGTGACGGCGCCGCCCCTGGCGACGAGCGCGAGCAGGACGAGCAGGTCGGTGGCCCGATGGCGGACATCGGGCGTGAAGCCGCCGATGGTCGTGCACGCCTGGTCCAGCAGGCGCTCGTGGCTGGTGCCGGGGTGGCCGCCGGCCCACGCCGCTCCCGCCAGCTCACCCAGGGTCGTCGCCGGGTGGTCGCGCGGCAGCACGAGGCGCACCCGCTCGGCGTACACCTCCTCGAACGTGAGGCCGCGCGGCCGGGTCCTCCGCCGCCCGCCGTACTCGTCGCAGATCGCGACGTCGCACTCGCGGCGCAGCAGGGCGTCGACCGCCTCGTCCGGCTCGGCCTCGGTGAGCTCGAGACGCAGCCCGGGATGGCGGCTCGCGAGGTCGGTCAGCGCGGGGGCGACCAGGCTGATCGCCGCCGTCTGGAACGCCGCGAGGCGTACGGTCCCGGCCACGACACCGGCCGCGGCCGCCATCTCGGCCTCGGCGCGTTCCATGCGGGTGAGCAGGGCGTCCGCGTGGCGTACGAGGACGCGCGCCGCCTCGGTGAGGCGCAGCCGACGGCCGTCGCGCTCGAACAGCAGCACGCCCGCCTCGCGCTGGAGCTCGGCGAGCTGGTGGGAGACGGTCGAGGGACTGTAGGACAGGGCGTCCGCGACCGACGCGATGGTGCCGCGTTCGTGGAGTTCGCGGAGGAGCCGCAGCCGCCGGAGGTCGAGCATCGTTCGGATTCTTCCACGATTATCCGGCGAGAATCATCGCTGGACCCGATGGGTCGGCGGGGTGACCATCGGCACATGGACCCACGTGAACGCCACCTGATCCGCTACAACGGGGAGTTCGCCCACGACGTGATCGCCCGGGCTTCGGGGTCGTGGCTGGAGACCACCGACGGGCGCCGCGTCCTCGACTTCACCTCCGGCCAGATCTGCGCCACGATCGGGCACAGCCACCCGCGCATAGTCGAGGCGGTGCGCCGCTCCCTCGACGAGGCCGTCCATCTCAACTCCGGCCTGCTGTCCGAGCCGGTGCTGGCCCTGGCGGAGAGGGTCGCCGCGCTGATGCCCGACGGCCTGGACCGCTCGATGTTCCTGAGCACGGGCGGAGAGGCGAACGAGGCCGCGGTGCGCATGGCCAAGCTCGCCACCGGCGGCTTCGAGATCGTCTCGCTGACCCGCAGCTGGCACGGCATGACGTCGGGCAGCCAGTCCCTGACCTACTCGGCGGGTCGCCGCGGGCACGGCCCCACCATGCCGGGAGTCTTCGCGCTGCCCGCGCCGTACGCCTACCGGTGCCCGGTACGCCACTGCGCCGGCACCTGCGACCACACCTGCCTGGAGGTCGGCTTCGAGCTGTACGACCAGCAGACGAGCGGGTCGCGCGCCGCCGTCGTCGCCGAGCCGGTCCTGTCCTCCGGCGGGATCCTCGTCCCACCGCCCGGATATTTCGCCCGGCTGCTTGAGCTGACCCACGAACGCGACATGCTGCTCATCCTGGACGAGGCGCAGACCGGCTTCGGCCGGCTGGGCGCGATGTTCGGCATGGACGTCTTCGGCGTCGTACCGGACATCGTGACGCTGTCCAAGACCCTCGGCGGCGGCCTGCCGATCAGCGCGGTCGTCACGACCGGCGCGATCGAGCAGACCGCGTACGACGCCGGGCTCATGTACTACACCTCCCACCAGTCCGACCCGCTTCCCGCGGCCGCCGCGCTGGCCGTCCTGGACGTCGTGGAGGAAGAGGACCTCGCCACCCGTTCCGCCCAGCGTGGCGAACGCCTCGGCGCGCACCTGCGCGAGCTGGCCCGCCGCCACGAGCTGATCGGCGACGTACGCGGGATGGGCCTGCTCTGGGGCGTCGAGCTGGTCGAGGACCGCGCGACCAAGGCGCCCGCGATCGGGCAGGGCGACGCGCTGACCGACGCCTGCTACGCCTGCGGGCTGTCGCTGAACATCACCAAGGGCCGGGCCGGGGGAGCGGCGGCCTGCCTGCGCATCGCCCCTCCGCTGACGGTCACCGAGGAGGAGATCGACACGGGCGCCGAGATCCTGGACGAGGCGCTGACCAAGCTCACCTAGATACCGGTTGGCCCGAACGCGGGCGCGTTGTGTAGACATGGTGCTCGTGAGCGTGAACGGGCATGAGGATCCGGCGGACCAGCCGCCATGGGCGATGCAGCTCGTGCTGCGCGTGGAGAAGGGCGAGCCTCCTGCCCATCTGGCGGTCTGTGAGTCCGCCGCGATGGCCGCGGTGACCCTCCTCGGCGATCCGCGGTCGGAGCCGGGAGGAGAGTGGCATGAGGCGGTCGCGGCCTGGGAGGACCGGCGCATCCGCAAGGTGGTGCGACGGGCACGCGGCATCCGCTGGGAGGCGCTCGGCGACCTGCCCGGCGTGCTGGTCGACCACGAGGGGGCACCGGCGCGGGCGTTCGTGCCCGGCCCGGTCACCGAGGTGCCGGCCGCGATCTCGCGGCTCCAGGTCGGCGGCACCGACCTGCCGCGCGACGACGAGCCGAAACCCCCGCCCGCGCCCCCGTACGCCCTGGTCGGACTGAACCCCGGCGTGGCGATGACGACCGGCAAGGCGGCCGCGCAGTGCGGGCACGCCGCGCACCTGCTGCTGCGCGCCAAGGGCGCCTGGCCGGGCCTGCGGGTACGCGTGGTCGAGCCCGCCGACTGGAGACGGGCCGTGGCCGAGGCGGACGTGGTCGTGCGCGACGGCGGCTTCACCGAGGTCGCGCCCGGCACGATGACCGCCGTCGCGCGCCTGGTCGGCTAGGGCGTGTCTGACAAATCCTGTTCGTAGCGAGCGGTGTCCAGGTGGTGCGTCGCAAGGCGGATGAGGGAGTCGGCCTGGTGTTGGCCGGCGACCGACGACAACGTGGCGAGGCGCCGCCTGGGCGTCGCGCAGCCGGACGAGGGTTTGTCAGACACGCCCTAGTCCTGGTCCTCGGGCGGAGCGGTGCCAGGCCCGCGGACGGGTAGGTCGTGGCGGGTCAGGTCGGGGCTCCGTACCGGCAGGTCCTGCCGCGTGACCTCGGGCCTGCGTACCGGCAGGTCCTGGCGGGTGACGTCGGGCGAGGGCACCGGCAGGTCCGCGCGGGTGCCGTGCGGCGCCATCACCCGTACGGGGTGCGGGCTCACATCGGGTACGGGCTCCGTGCCGGTCCGCCGGCCCCGCACGCGCGTCGCCACCAGGAGGCCGGCGAACACCGCGAAGGAGAGCCCGTGCTCGACCAGCCTGCCGAGGTCGCCGTAGACCGCGGCCACGATGGACAGCAGCGCGAGGTCGGCGGTCCACCCGGCGAGGACGACGCGGAGCAGGGTGTCGTCGCGCCGGATCAGGGAGAGCACGGCGAGGACGGTGAGCAGGAGTTCGGCGGCCTTGCCCGCGATCAGCAGCCCGGTCGCGGCGCCGGATCCGTGGCCCAGCATCGCGGCGACGTCACGGTGCAGGCGCGACCAGTCGAGGAGCTCGGCGAGCTTCGCGACGCCGAAGAGGATCACGAACGCGCACATCGGTGAGTGCGTGCGCCCGGTCGCCCGGTCCGATATTGCCGGATCCAACTGCGGCCCCCTGTCCCTTGATCCGCCTCGTAGGACGTAGGCGCGGTGCGGCGGGTTCATGATGCGGGTCCCCGATGTGGAAGAGAGCATAGGGCGAAACCCACGCAGTTCCCGCGCATTCGCACCTGCTGCGCGGACGAGTTCGGGAACGCCCGGTGATGCGAATTGCGCACCGCGTAGTGCGGCGGAATGCTGAGGCTCCATCGGGCCACGTGTTCAAGATGAGGTGATCCGATCGTGTCTGATGAGAAGGCCGCGTTAGCGCGGACGCGAATCGCATATCTCGAAAGCCTCGGCGACGAGCTCCGGAACCGGGGCTTCGCCGTGCGGCTGACGATTCCGCAAGGAGGACCGCCGAGCCTTCACGTGGTGAACCCACACGCATCGGCCCTCGCGGAGAACATCCTGGCGGAGAGCGCGACAGGCGCTGACGGAACCTGGTGGTTCTGGTGGTCGTGGGCGGAGCGGATCGCGCCGGCCGACGACCTGGGTGAGGCGGCGGACCGCGTCACCCGCGTCCTCGCCGCGACGGGGGAGTACAGCTCCTGAGACGGTACTGGAGGCCCGCTGTCGACCAGAGAAGCCTCCAGTACCGATCCGGCTCAGTCGCCGAAGCTGCCGTAGGAGCCCTTGTAGAAGACGAGGGGATCGCCGTCGTGATGCCGGTCCAGGTGGTGCACTCGGGCGACGACGATCATATGGTCTCCGGCGGCGTGCTCCGCCTCGACCGAGCACTCCAGCCATGCCAGGGCACCGTCGATCACCGGCTCACCGCTCGGTGACCCGGTCCACTCCAGCCCGGCGAACTTCTCACCGCCTCTGGAGGCGAACCGCAGGCAGACGTCCCGCTGCGACGCGGACAGGATGTTGACGCAGAGCCGCTCGGCCTTGCGGAGCCGCGGCCAGGTCGTGCTCGTGTGCGCCACGCAGAAGGAGACCAGCGCCGGGTCGAGTGACACCGAGGTGAAGGAGTTCGCGGCCAGCCCGGTGGGCCGTCCCGTCTCCGGGTCGATCGCGGTGATCACCACGACGCCGGTGGCGAAATGCCCGAGAATGCTGCGAAATCGTCGGGCGTCGATGGCGCTGACCCCGTCGGCCGCGCCCTGTCCCGTCCGATCCGCGGCACTCGGTCCGCCGTCGATCCGATCGGCCCGGCCCACCGCCGTCAGCGGGGGGCCCTGGCTGCGTCCCGAGGGCCGCTCCACCGGACCGTACGGCCTCGCGGCGGATGCGCCGTCGGTCATGGACTTTCCCCTCTGCCGGTCGAGCGTTCGGCCCACGGGACGTCCCGTGCGCGCGGCACCGCCGGGGCGCCGCAGTCCAGTAAAGCGTCCTGTCGCCACAGAGATTCCGGCCGGCACGGCATTTCCGCCGAAAGACCTACGACCAGTCCATGACGCCCGTCCGGCGATGCCGCCGCGGTCACAGGTTTCCCCCAGGTCGGGGTGCTTGGCTGACTCGAGAGGCGCTTTTCGACCGGTCCAGACCTCTGATTTGGGTCGATCGGGTAAGTTCATGGCTCAAGGTCACGTCGACGGACGCTTCCTCGTGCGTCCTGACCTGCGATGTCAGGCAACTCGCGCCTGGATCGTCATGTCCCCCAACGCAGGCTCGGAGGAGGCTGCTTGTTCTACGGCATCGTCCTCGGGCTGATCGCCACCGTCCTCTACAACGCCGGATTCGTGTTGGAGAAGCGGGCGCTGCGCGATCTGCCGCCCCTCAGCATGCGGCGCATCGGACGGCTCGTACGCCTGCTCGCCACGAGCAAGGCGTGGCTGACCGGCTTCCTCGTCATGGGCATGGGCATGGCCTGCCAGGTCGTCGTGATGTCGCTCGTCCCGCTGAGCGTCGCGCAGCCGATCCAGCTGGCCGGTCTCGCGCTGCTGGTCGTCTTCTCCGCGGTGTTCCTCGGCGAGCGGACCACGCAGCGGGAGTGGGCCGGCCTCGGTGTGCTGGCGCTGTCCCTGCTGCTCATCTGCCTGTCGATGGAGCCCACGCGGCTCGGGCTGCACGCCGGCACGGGCGTGATGTTCTCGGTGATCGGCGGCACGGTTTTCCTGGGCCTGGCCGCGTTCGTCACGGCCGCCCGCTCCGGAGCACGCTCCGGCCGGATGCCGGCCCCGGGCCTGCTGTACGGCGCCGCCTCCGGTCTGCTGTACGGGGCGGCGGGACTGCAGACGAAGGGCGTCTCGGGCTTCCTCGCCGAAGACGCCCATCACTTCGTCGGCCGTACCCTCGCATCGCCCTATCCCTACCTCTACCTGGTGTTGTCCGGGGCGGGGCTGCTGCTGTTCCAGACGGCCCTGCAGCGCGGACGGGCCTCCATCGTCGTCCCCGTCTCCAGCGTGGTCGGCAGCGTCTACACGGTGCTGGCGGGCACGGCCGTTTTCGGTGAGCCACTGCCGCAGGATCCCGTACGGCTGGTGCTCAGGTCCGCCGGGTTCGGGGCCGCGATCGTCGTCGTGGCGCTCATGCCGAAACACGAGGACATGCCGGAGCCCGACGCGGTGAAGGCCCCCGCCCTCGTGGCCGACCAGGCGCTCTAGACCCGTTCTCACGCCGTAGCGGCGTCCGCGGTCAGGTCCTCCGCGCGGTTCCGCTCACCGGCGCGTACCGCCAGCCAGGCCAGCCATCCGGCTCCGACGACGCCCCAGAACGACACGAGCCGGTACAGCGCCACCGCGGCACCGGCCGGCGCGGTCAGGGCGCCGAACGCGACGAGAGACGCCGCGAGGCTGCCCTCGATGGCGCCGAGCCCTCCGGGCAGCAGGGGAACCAGACTGCCGGCCGCCTGGGCGGCGAAGTAGGCGAGCGTGATGGCGTACAGCGCCGTGTGCATCCCGACCGCGCGGCCGGACGCTGCGAGGGACAGGATGTCGAACACCCAGTTCAGCAGCGAGGCACTGATGAGCATGGCCCAGTCGGCGGGGCTCAGCCGCAGGTCGGCACGGCCCTCGCGGAACCGCGCGGTGAACCGCGCGACGAACCGGTGCCGCAGGACGGGCCGCAGGGCCCGCCGTGCCAGGAGCGCCGGGTGTGTCCCGCGCCGCCAGGCCGCGACGGCCGGCAGGCCGGCCAGAACGACGACGGCCGCCACGGCGGCCACCGCGAATCCCCGCGAACGCGGCTCGGCGAGCAGCGCGACCAGGCCCACCGCGGTGTACGCGCCGGTCATGATCACTCCGCCGAGCAGGACCACCGCCGTGGCGAGACGTGCGGGCGCTCCCGCGTGGCGGTACTGCCGGAAGTTGAAGGCGACGCTGATCGCGGGCCCGGCCGGCAGCGTCGTGGACAGGGCGTTCCCCGCGTAGGTCATCCGGATCGCGCGCGGGAGCGACATCCGTACGCCGCCGGCCCGCAGCAACCGCCGCTGCACACGGGCGAACATCCCCATGGAGGCCAGCTGGGCGGCGACCGCGCAGGCGAGCCAGCCCGGCCCGGCGTGGACGATGACGCGCCACAACGCGGCGGGTTCGGGCAGGTCGGCGCGGAAGAGCACCACGCACACGCCGAGTGCCACGAGCATCGCCGCGGTCCCGGCCCATCGGAGCCGGCGGCGCCTCGAGGCCGGTACGGGGCGTGCCACGGCAGGCACCATCGCCGCCACTGTCACCTCGGTCACGACGGCCACCTCACCTGCGCTGATGCTCCCCCGCGCTCAACACACGTTCGGCGCCACACATTCCGACAGAAGCCACCAAAGGGGACAAAAGGTCAATAGCCTCTGGTGCGCCGAGCCGCCGGACGGGCGCCACGCCCCGATCCGCCGACCCCCACGCGCTGGAAGGCACGGACGAGCTCGCCGCCCAGGTTGACGCCCGCGCCGAGGGCGAGTGCCACCGAGATGCCGCCGATCAGCGTGAGCACGCCCTCGGAGGCGGCACCGTCGTTCAGCTGGATCATCCCGCGGTACACGGCGGTCCCGGGCAGCAGCGGCGCGATCGCGGGCACGATGTAGGGCAGCGGGGGCAGCTGGCGGCGCCGCGCGAGGAGGTGGCCGAGCAGGCCGACGATCACCGCGCCGACCGCGGCGGCCAGCAGCGGCGCGGCTCCCAGGCCGCGCGCGAACACGTACACCACCCAGATCAGCGCCCCGCCCAGCGCCGCCGCCGGCAGCACCCGGCGGGGCACGGCCAGCGCCACCGCGAACGTCATCGACACGGCCGCCGCGGCGAGCACCGCCACCGGCCGCAGGGTCACCGGCGCCGCCGGCAGGTCACGTACGTCGATCGGCACTCCCAGGTGCACCGCCGCGTAGACGGTCAGCCCGAGCCCTGAGACGATCGCCGCCACGATGAAGAACACCTCGAGCAGCCGCGCTCCGGCGCTGACCAGGTCTCCGGTGATGCCGTCCTGGATGCTCGCGACCAGAGGCCGCCCCGGCAACAGCGCCACGACGGCGCCGGTGACGATGGTCGACGCGTTGGCCGGCGCCCCGGCGGCGATCACCAGCACGGCGCTCGCCGTACCGATGCTCGCGGCCACCGCGAGCTGGAAGAACTCCGCGATGCCCCGGCGGCCCAGCATCGCCGCGGCCCGGTCGCCCAGCACCGTCGCGACGAACGCGGTCCCGGCCACCAGCAAGCCGCCGCCCACCAGCACGCCCGCCGAGGAGGCGATCAGCCCGAGCGCGATCACCCCGAGCCAGGGCGGATAGGGGGCACCGTACGGCGGCAGGCTCCGCTTGATCCTCCGGAGCCGGTCGTGGGCCTCCTCGACGTCGAGCAGGCCGATGGAGGCCTCCTGGATGAGCGAGTGCAGCGCGACCAGCCGCCAGTACGCGGGGTTACGCCGCCGGATGGCCCGCGCGCCGGTGACCGGGAGGGCGCCCCGGCCCGGGTGAACCGAGACGGAGATCACCGTGAACGTCACCGAGACCTCGCAGCGCGGCAGCTCGTAGGCGACCGCCAGGCTGAGCATCGACTCGTTGACCCGCTCGGTGGCCTCGCCGCTGGCCAGCAGGAGCTCGCCGACGCGCAGAACGAGGTCGAGCGCCTCGCCGGAGACGATGTCGATGGGTTCTTCCTCAGGCGGCTCCAGGATGGTCGCGTCCCCCATGAGGGTTCGCCAGCTGTCCCGCAGTCGCTCCAGACTTACGCCCATATGTGCGCCGTTGACCTCCCTGTCGTGATTTACGCCAGGCAGGTTACCTATCGCCGAACTGGGACTATCCCTCCGCCTTCGGGTAGAGCTCCGCCTTGGTCAGCCCGGGAAAGGCGGACGGCGGCGAACCACGCCAGCGGACCGCGCGCACCGTGGCCTCCTGCATCGCCAGCGCGGCGTAGCGGCGCAGGCCGGGGTCGGTCACCCCGGCCAGGCCGGCGTAGCCCGCGGCCACACCGTCCTCCAGCCGGGCGGCGAGCTGGGCCGCCGCGCGGGACGAGGAGATCGGCGAGGGCAGGCGGTAGGCGGGCGCGGCGGCGACCGGCGTCCCGCCGCCCGCCTCGACGTAGGAGCGCAGCTTGTCCCTGCGGGTGCGATGGGCGTTCCACATCTGATCGGCGTTGCCCCGCTGTACGCCGAGGAGGTGGGCGCCCAGCACGCCGTATCCGAAGATCGCGACATGCTCGGCGGCGAGCGCCCCCTGGAGCGCGGCGATCGTCGCTGGAGAGGCGGTCATGCGCCCTCCTCCGTCGGGAGAGTGACCGTGGGACCGTGCCTGCCGGTTCTCTCGCTTCGCTCGCTCACGTGAGCTCCTGTGCGTGTCCGGCCTCGCAGGCGCCGATGGCCGCCAGCAGCTGAGAGAGCCCCGGAGACGCGCGGCGGACCTCGTCGGCGTGGGCCGTGGCAGCCTTGCGTTCGGCGCTGCGGAGGGCCGACAGGGCGCTCGCCTCACGGGCGGGCGCGGTGACGGCCGGTCGCGGTGCCGGGGTCGCGGTGCCGGTGTTGCTGCCGGGAACATAGTGGCGTTTGAGCACCGCGAGATGCTGGACGTGATGGTCCCGCAGGGGCGCCAGCCGGCCGCTGAGCCCCTGGTGGGCGGCGATGACGGCGTCATAGAGCGCGATGAGCCGCGCCTCGTTCTGGATCGCGCCGTCCAGGAGGGCCACCTCGGGCCCGGCGAGGGGCGCGTCCGCCTGCCCGACACTCGTGCATCCCGTGGCCGTCGCCAGCACCGCCGCGGTCCCGCCGAGCACCGCGCGCCGCGTTGGAGTCACGGACCGCAACGCGTCCAAGCGTGCCCTCCGTCCATCGGTCTTCACTCAGGTGCGCAAGCATTCCATAAGACCCCGCGCGAATAGCACCGCAAGAGCAAGCGCGGAGTGGGCCTGTGGGAGTCAGGGTGGGGTGGGACTGGGCTACTAAGCGGCATTCAGGCAGCGCCCGGCGGCGTTGTCATCAGTCGGCGGGCAGAACGAGGCCGGGCTCCCTCCCGTCTCGCCGGTACCACCTGGACGCCGCTCCCCGCGCGCGCCCTGGCCGTGTGGGCTCCGAGGCGCGCCGGTCGGCCGCCGATGCGGCACCCGCCGCCCTCAGCTGTGGATAGTCTTATGTGCGGAGTGGGCGCATCGGGCGACCACCCGCCCAGCGGCCGTGATGCCAAAAGGAGGTCCCATGAGCGTAAACGCCGATTCAGGCCAAGCTCAGCGGGACCGGCGGGGGCCGGGGCACCAGACGCGGGCCGCGCTGATGCGACTGCTCGAGCCGGTGATCGTCGATGCCGGGTTCGATCTCGAGGACGTTCTGGTGACGCCGGCGGGCAGGCGGCGGCAGGTGCGCGTGATCGTCGACGGTGACGAGGGCGTGAGCCTCGACGACGTCGCGGTCGTGAGCCAAAAGATCTCCGCCGTGCTCGACGACGGCGAGGCGATGGGCTCCGGACCGTACGTCCTGGAGGTGACCTCACCCGGGGTCGACCGTCCCCTCACTCAGCCACGGCACTGGCGGCGTGCGCGCGGCCGTCTCGTGCGCGCGACGTTGTCGGGCGGCGAGGAGATCACCGGCCGTGTCACCGCGGCCGATGACGAGACCGTCGTGTTCGACGCCGACGGCCACGAGCGACGTATCGCACATGACGAACTCGTCCGGGGGCTGGTCCAGGTGGAGTTCAACCGCCGGGGTGACGATGACCCCGTCGGCGACGAGGACTAGGGGGAGGCCTCGTGGACATCGATATGACGGCTTTGCGCAGTCTTGAGAGTGAGAAGGACATCTCTCTCGAGCTTGTGGTCAAGGCGATCGAAGAAGCACTGCTGATCGCGTATCACCGGACCGAAGGCGCTGCGGTCAAGGCCCGCGTCGAGCTCGATCGCAAGTCCGGGCACGTCACGGTGTGGGCCACCGAGCCCCCCGCCGACAGTGGTGAGGACGCCGAGAGCACGGACGAGACCGAGACCGCGCCCGTCCCGCCCGCCGAGCCCGTCGCGCCGCGTGAATACGACGACACGCCCACCAATTTCAGCCGTATCGCGGCGACCACCGCGAAACAGGTGATCCTGCAGCATCTGCGCAACGCCGAGGACGAGCTGACGTTCGGCGAGTACGCCGGGCGCGAGGGCGACATCGTCGCGGGCGTCATCCAGCAGGGCAAGGACCCGCGCAACGTCCTGGTCGACCTCGGCAAGATCGAGGGCGTGATCCCACCGGAAGAGCAGGTCCCGGGGGAGAGCTACGACCACGGTGAACGCCTCCGCTCCTACGTCGTCCAGGTCAAGAAGGGGCACCGGGGACCGCTGGTCAAGCTGTCGCGTACCCATCCCAACCTGGTCAAAAAGCTCTTCGCACTGGAGGTTCCGGAGATCGCCGACGGCACCGTCGAGATCGCCGCGATCGCCCGCGAGGCCGGTCACCGCACGAAGATCGCCGTACGCTCCCGCAAGCCCGGAGTGAACGCAAAGGGCGCCTGCATCGGGCCGATGGGCGGCCGGGTCCGCAACGTCATGCACGAGCTGCACGGCGAGAAGATCGACATCGTCGACTGGTCCGACGAACCCGCCGATTTCGTGGGCAATGCCCTGTCGCCCGCGCGGGTCCACCATGTCGAGGTCATCGACGCGGAGGCGCGGGTCGCCCGGGTCATCGTGCCTGACTACCAGCTCTCTCTGGCGATCGGCAAAGAGGGGCAGAACGCCCGTCTCGCCGCCCGGCTGACGGGGTGGCGGATCGACATCCGCCCGGACACCGAAAACGGGTCTTCCGCCGAAGGCGAGCATGCGGCAGGTCCCGCGGACGCGCCGACGCGGTAGACTCATGGCTCGTGGTCGCGCGGTCCCACGGCGTACATGCGTGGGTTGTCGGATTTGCACGACCAAGTCCGACCTGCTGCGCCTGGTCGTGGTCGAGGGCTCTGTAGTCCCCGACCCGCGTGGGCGACTGCCGGGACGGGGCGCCTCCCTGCACCCTGACCTGGCATGTCTTGAGCTGGCTGAGCGGCGTCGGGCGTTTCCGCGGGCATTTCGCCGAGCGGGACCGCTCGAAGTTCGCACTCTCCGCCAATGGCTCGAGTCACAGCAGGACGGTTCGTAAGCGACGTCTAGTCGGAAGCAGGTCGAGATTGCTATGAGCGCTCGATGAGCACGCAGCGATGATTACCGCAAGGTAGCGACGGTCCGAGGACGTCCCCGGACCGAGTAGGGAGTGCAGTGGCAAAGGTCCGGGTATACGAGCTCGCCAAGGAGTTCGGTGTTGAGAGCAAGGCTGTCATGGCCAAGCTCAACGAGATGGGCGAGTTCGTACGATCGGCATCCTCGACGATAGAGGCACCGGTCGTTCGCAGACTTAAAGAAGCATTCGGAGGACCGTCGGCCAAGTCTGCCGACGGAAAGAAGGCCCCGGCGCCCAAGCCGGGTCCGCGGAAGCCGGCGCCCAAGCCGGCCGCACCCAAGCCCGAGTTCCAGGCGGAGACCAAGCCGGAGATCACACCGGAGGCGTCCGCGCCGCCGGCTCCCGCGCCGTCTCGGCCCGAGATTCCGCCGGTGCCCGAGGTGCCCAGGCCGGGACCCCAGCAGGCTCCGCGCCAGCAGGCCCCGCGTCCGGGTCCCGCCGCGCCCAAGCCGGCGGCAGGTCCGCCGGCAAGCCCGGCAGCACCGGCGGCACCGGCAAGCCCGGCAGCACCGGCAGGACCTTCCGGTCCCGCGGCTCCGTCCGACGGGCCCAAGCCGGGCCCGCGGCCAGCGCCCGCGGCACGTCCGGCGGGTCCCAAGCCGGGTCCGCGTTCCAGCGGTCCTGGTGGTCCCGGTGGCGCTTCGCGTCCGTCCGGCCCTGGTCAGCGTTCCGGCGGTGGTCGTCCGCGTCCGGGTAACAACCCGTTCTCCTCGACCAACACCGGCATGGGCTCGGCCAAGCCGGGCCCGCGTCCCGGCCCCGCGCCGCGCAGTGGTGACCGCCCGGCGGGCCCGCGCAGCGACCGGCCGAGCCCGCCGCGCGGTGACCGCGCGTCCGGTGCTCCGCCGCGTCCGTCCTCGGGCCGTCCCGGCGCTCCCGGCGCCGGTGGCCCGCGTCCGGGCTCCGGCATGCCGCCGCGGCCCGGTGGTGGCGGTGGCGGAGGCCCCCGTCCCAGCCCGATGAACATGCCGTCGCGTCCGCAGCGCGACTCCGGCGGCCCGGGTGGCGGCGGCGGTGGCCGTGGTCGTCCCGGTGGCGGCGGCGGTGGCGGTGGCGGCGGTCGCCCTGGTGGCGGCGGCGGTGGCGGCGGTCGTCCTGGTGGCGGCGGTCGTCCCGGCGGTGGCGGTGGCTTCGGCGGCCGTCCGGCCGGTGCCGGTGGCGGTGGCCGTCCCGGTGGTGGCTTCGGTGGCCCGCGTTCGGGCGGCGGTGGCCGTGGCCGTGGTGGCACGCAGGGCGCGTTCGGCCGTCCCGGCGGACGTCCCACGCGTGGCCGCAAGTCCAAGAAGCAGCGGCGTCAAGAGTTCGACAACATGCAGGCCCCGTCGATCGGCGGCGTCCGCGTTCCCCGTGGCAACGGACAGTCGGTCCGGCTGCCGCAGGGCGCCTCGCTCACCGACTTCGCCGAGAAGATCGGCGCCAACCCGGCGTCGCTCGTCGAGGTGATGTTGCACCTCGGTGAGATGGTGACCGCGACCCAGTCGGTCAGCGAGGAGATCCTGCAGCTGCTCGGTGCCGAGCTGGACTACAACGTCCAGGTCGTCAGCCCCGAGGACGAGGACCGCGAGCTGCTCGAGTCCTTCGACATCGAGTTCGGTGAGGACGAGGGCGACGACGAGCACCTGGTTTCCCGTCCGCCGGTCGTGACCGTCATGGGTCACGTCGACCACGGTAAGACCAAGCTGCTCGACGCGATCCGCAACGCCGACGTCGTCGCCGGTGAGGCCGGCGGCATCACCCAGCACATCGGTGCGTACCAGGTCGCGACCGTGGTCGACGGCCAGGAACGCAAGATCACCTTCATCGACACCCCGGGTCACGAGGCGTTCACCGCCATGCGTGCCCGTGGCGCCGAGACGACCGACCTGGTCGTGCTGGTGGTCGCCGCCGACGACGGTGTGAAGCCGCAGACCACTGAGGCGATCGACCACGCCAACGCGGCCGGAGTGCCGATCGTCGTGGCGGTCAACAAGGTGGACAAGGAAGGCGCGGACCCCCAGCGGGTGCGTGCCCAGCTCACCGAGTACGGCCTCGTCGCGGAGGAGTTCGGTGGCCAGACGCAGTTCGTCGACATCTCGGCGAAGCAGCGGCTGGGCATCGACGACCTCCTCGAGGCCGTGGTCCTGACCGCCGACGCCGAGCTCGACCTGCGGGCCAACCCCGAGCAGGACGCTCAGGGTGTCGCGATCGAGGCGCACCTGGACAAGGGTCGCGGCTCCGTGGCGACCGTGCTCGTACAGCGCGGCACGCTCAAGGTCGGCGACTCGATCGTCTGTGGCGAGGCCTTCGGTCGCGTCCGGGCGATGCTGGACGAAAACGGCAACAACGTCGAAGAGGCGCTGCCGTCCCGTCCGGTCCTGGTGCTCGGCCTGTCGGCCACCCCCGGTGCCGGCGACAACTTCATCGTCGTCGACGACGACCGGATGGCACGGCAGATCGCCGACCGCCGTCAGGCGCGCAAGCGCAACGCCGAGCTGCTCCGCAGTCGTGGCCGCCGCACCCTCGAGGAGCTGTTCAAGGACCTCGAGAAGGGTGAGCTCCAGGAGCTGCTGCTCGTCATCAAGGGTGACGTGTCCGGTTCGGTGGAAGCCCTCGAAGACGCGTTCCTCAAGATCGACGTTGGCGAGGAGGTCGGTCTCCGGGTGATCCGCCGCGGTGTCGGTGCGATCACGCAGGACGACGTGAACCTCGCGCTCACGTCCGAGGGCACCGTCATCATCGGCTTCAACGTCCGGCCCGAGCGCAACGCGCAGGAGCTGGCCGACCGCGAAGGCGTCGACATCCGCTACTACTCGGTCATCTACCAGGCGATCGAGGAGGTCGAAGCCGCACTCAAGGGCATGCTCAAGCCCGAGTTCGAAGAGGTGCAGCTCGGCACGGCGGAGATCCGCGACATCTTCAAGGTGCCGCGCATCGGCAACGTCGCCGGTTCGATGGTCCAGTCCGGCACGATCAAGCGCAACAGCAAGGCGCGCCTGGTACGGGACGGCGTGGTCATCTCCGACAACCTCACGGTGTCCTCTCTCCGCCGGTTCAAGGACGACGCGACCGAGGTCCGCGAGGGCTTCGAGTGCGGTATCGGCGTCGGGTACAACGACATCAAGATCGGTGACATCATCGAGACCTTCGAGATGCGGGAGAAGCCACGCGTGTAAGCGCGTTCTTCCGCCGGTCTCGGCGGATGGCTGAGAGGTGGCGTGCGGCTCTGTCGCACGCCACCTCGTCCGTCGAGGACCGGATCCGACCGCGGGGGATGACGGTTGTGTATGTGGGAGCCCTGACCTTGGACCTTTTGCTCGGCGACGTACATTCGCTGAAGCAGAAACGTGCCGTGGTCCGTCCGATCGTCGCCGAGGTACGGCGGCGGTTCCCGGCGGCCGCGGCGGCTGAGACCGGCCATCTCGACCTGCATCGCCGGGCCGAGATAGCGGTCGCGGTCGTCTCCTCGACCGCGGGCAACTGCGTCGAGGTGCTGGAGGCCTGTGAACGACTGATCGCCGGGAGACCGGAGATCGAGCTGCTCTCCACCCGGCAGCGGCTCTTCAGCGAAGAGTCATAGAGTGCGTTCGGCCCCCCCGGGGCCGATGGACATAGTTCGGAAGAACCGGTGATCAGGCATGGGAGCCCGATTCCGGTTCGGTGAAGAGGACCTGTGACCGGGCCGCACGAGGGAACCCCCCACGCGGCGGCTTGGCCGACAGGTCCTACGGAGGAGGACCTGTGACGGATCCTGCGAGGGCTCGTAAGCTCGCGGACCGCATCCAGCAGATCGTCGCGGAGATGCTGGAGCTGCGCATCAAGGACCCACGGCTCGGCTTCGTCACTGTGACGGACACGCGGCTGACCAACGACCTGCGGGACGCGACGGTCTTCTACACCGTCTACGGCACCGACACCGAGCGCGCGGACAGCGCGGCGGCACTCGAGAGCGCCAAGGGCGTGATCCGGTCGGAGGTGGGCAAGCGCACCGGCGTACGCCACACCCCGAGCGTGACGTTCGTGCCGGACGCTCTGCCCGACAACGCCCGGCAGATCAACGACCTGCTCGCCAAGGCGCGCGCCGCGGACGAGCAGGTGGCCAAGGTCGCCGAGGGCGCCCTTCCCGCGGGGGAGGCGAACCCTTACCGGGAGGCGCGAACCGAGGAGGATGTTGACGAAACAGACGGCGATGACGCCGCCAACGCGAGATACTCCGGGTCGTGAACTCCGCGCCGGGTAGCGTCACAGCCATCACCGCCGACGAGTGGGCACGCGCGATCGCCTCAATCCAGGAGGCGCAGACGATCTGCCTCGCCTGTCACGTCAACCCGGATGGCGACGCGCTCGGTTCGATGCTGGCCTTCGCGCAGGCGTTGCGGGCCATGGACAAGCCGTTCGTCGCCTCGTTCGGCGACGCGTTCGTCGTCCCGCGGATCCTGCGGTTCCTGCCGGCGCTGGACCTGCTCACGCACCCGGACGACTATCCGGCCGAGCCCGACGTCATGGTCACCTTCGACGCGGCCAGCCGTGACCGTCTCGGCAGCCTCGCGGCCAACGCGCGCAAGGCGGACGAGGTGATCGTCCTCGATCACCACTCGTCCAACACGCGCTTCGGCACGACGCATCTCGTCGACCCCGGCGCGGCGGCCACCGCGGCGGTCGCCGAGGAGCTCATCGGACGTCTCGGCGTCCCGCTCACCCACGACATGGCCCTGGACCTGTACGTCGGGCTGGTCACCGACACCGGCTCGTTCAAGTACGCCGCGACCACGCCCGAGGTCCACGCGCTCGCCGGGCGGCTGCTCGCCACCGGCATCCAGCCCGAAATCGTCTCCCGCGAGGTCTGGGACCGTGCGCCGTTCGGCTACCTCCCGGTGCTGGCCGGCGCGCTCGGCCGCGCGACGCTGGAGCCGGACGTCGCGGGCGGTCTCGGCATGGTCTGGACGACGGTGACGCGCGCCGACCGCGCGGAGTACGACCTGCCGTACGACCTGATCGAAGGCGTGATCGACATCGTGCGACGGACCGACGAGGCCGAGGTCGCCATCGTCTTCAAGGAGGACGACGAGGGGGCCTGGCAGGTCTCCACCCGGTCCAAGGGCCGTGTCGACGTCGGGCTGGCGTGCGTCGCCCTCGGCGGCGGCGGCCACCCGGCCGCGGCCGGCTTCACCCTGCACGGCGAGGTCGGGCACGCGGTCGAACGCCTACGTGAGCTTCTCGCCGAGATCGAGGTCGTCACCCGCATATGAACGGACTTGTCATCGTCGACAAGCCGGCCGGCTGGACGTCCCACGATGTCGTGGGCAAGCTGCGCCGGCTGGCGGGTACACGCAGAGTCGGGCACGCCGGCACGCTGGATCCCATGGCCACGGGCGTGCTCGTCATCGGAGTGGACAAGGCGACCCGGCTCCTGGGCCACCTGGCGCTCACCGAGAAGTCCTATGACGCGGTCATCCGGCTGGGCCGGTCCACCAACACCGACGACGCCGAGGGCGAGATCACCGCGACCGCATCGGCCACGGAGGTGACGGAGGAAGCCCTCCGCGCCGCGATCACCGACCTGACCGGAACCATCGAGCAGATCCCGCCCCAGGTCAGCGCCATCAAGATCGACGGCCGCCGCGCGTACAAGCGGGTACGCGACGGTGAGGAGGTCGCGCTCAAGGCCCGGCCGGTCACCGTGTACGACTTCGCCATCGGCGACCTGCGCTACGACGGCGACCTGCTGGACGTCTCGGCGACGGTGACCTGCTCCAGCGGCACCTACATCCGCGCGCTGGCCCGCGACCTGGGCGCCGCGCTGGGCGTCGGTGGCCATCTCAGCTACCTCCGCCGTACGCGCGTGGGCCCGTACGACCTGCCGCAGGCCCGCACGATCGAGCAGCTCACCGAGGAGCTGGTCGTGCTGCCGCTGGCCGAGGCCGTGTCCGCGGCCTTCCCGCGCCTGGACGTCTCCGAGGACGACGCCCGCAAGATCGCCCACGGCGGGCGGCTGGGCGCGACCGGGCTCGGGCCGGGCCCCATCGGGGTGTTCGGACCGGACGGCACGCTCCTGGCGCTGATGGAGGAGCACGGCCCGGTCGCCAAGCCGCTCGCGGTCTTCGTCCCCTGACCCGGGCGGACGTGCGGGGGTTCGCCGGAACCGGCCCGATGTCACCCCCGGCAGTGAACGCATGGCACGCTAGGAGCACCGCGAGAGGGGTGGACAGTGCGACGTTGGCATGGCCTCGACGACGTGCCCGGTGAATGGGGCAGGTCCGTCGTCACCATCGGCGTTTTCGACGGTGTGCACCGTGGGCACCAGCGGCTCGTCGACCGGACCGCCGAGCTCGCACGTGAGCTGGGGCTGCCCACCGTAGTGATCACTTTCGACCCGCATCCGGACGAGGTCGTACGGCCCGGCACCCATCCGCCGCTGCTGTGCACGCCGAAGCGGCGTGCCGCGCTCCTCGCGGGGCTCGGCGCCGACGCGGTGATGGTGCTGCCCTTCACCCTCGAGCTGTCCCAGATGGGGCCGGACGAGTTCGTCCAGTCGGTGCTCGTCGATCGGCTGCACGCCGCCCGTGTCGTGGTCGGTGAGGACTTTCGCTTCGGCCACCGGGCCAAGGGCGATGTCGCCCTGCTCAAGGAGCTCGGCGGCAAGTACGACTTCGAGGCCGAGGGAGTGCCGCTCGTGGCCGACGGGCAGCCGATCTCCTCCACACTGGTCCGCGAGCGCCTGGCCGGCGGCGACGTCGAGGGCGCCGCGCGGCTGCTCGGCCGTCCCCACCGCGTCGAGGGCGTGGTCGTACGCGGCGCACAGCGCGGCCGTGACCTCGGCTTCCCGACGGCGAACCTCGAGAGCCTGCCGCACACCGCCATCCCACGGGACGGCGTGTACGCGGGCTACCTCAACTGCGACGACTACGGGCGCACCCACGACGACCGCTCGGCGGGCCATCCGGACGCCCGGTGGCCGGCGGCGATCTCCATCGGCGTCAACCCCACCTTCGAGGGGAGCGAGCGCACCGTCGAGGCGTACGCCCTGGACCGTGACGACCTCGACCTGTACGGCGCGCACGTGAGCGTCGACTTCACCGCCCGGCTCCGTGACACCCTCAAGTTCGACTCGGTCGACGCCCTCGTGGAGCAGATGCGCCACGACGTCGACCGGGCGCGCGAACTCACCCGGGAGTGACCTGACCTGGGCCCCTCCGGGGAGGGGAACACTCCACCGGGACAGGGCGTTCAAGTCATTGGCGGGGTTTCCGGTTTGACGTGGTACCGTGACTTGCCGCTGGGAAGTGACCGGCAGTAGTCGGCTGCCCGCGCAGGGCGTGATGACTCGTCGAGCCATCCCCCCTTCCACTCGGATGACTGTGGGTACGCATGGTTTCCGGGTGTTTTTCTCGCTACCGCGTACCCGCTAGTTGAAAAGGAGTGCCGTGTCGCTCGACACCGCCGCCAAGAAGAAGATCATGGACGAGTACGCCACGACCGAAGGCGACACTGGGTCGCCCGAGGTGCAGGTGGCGATGCTCACCAAGCGCATCAACGAGCTCACTGAGCACCTCAAGATCCACAAGCACGACCACCACAGCCGTCGTGGTCTGCTGCTCATGGTGGGCCGCAGGCGTCGACTTCTGCAGTACCTGCAGAAGAAGGACATCGCTCGATACCGCCAGCTGATCGAGCGTCTCGGCCTCCGCCGATAGCGCGCAGAGGGAGCGGCATCCGCCGCTCCCTCTCTTCGTATAACTGCAAGAGTCCGCTACCGCCGCCCCTGGGTGCGTCGGGGGCCGGTCCTCGGTAGTGGCCATCGGAACAGGGCGATCCGACGGCTTCGATCGAAGACCGGCACCTCTCCACAGAGCGCTGCACCCCCGGGAACCGTATGCGGACACCACCGAATTCAAGGAGGGTCCACATCGTGGAAGGTGTGAAGGTCGCCGAAGCCGTCATCGACAATGGCGCTTTCGGTCAACGCACGATCAGATTCGAAACCGGGCGACTCGCCCGGCAGGCAGCCGGGTCCGCCGTCGTCTATCTCGACGACGACACCATGGTCCTGTCCGCGACCACCGCGTCGAAGAAGCCGAAGGACAACCTCGACTTCTTCCCCCTGACGGTCGACGTCGAGGAGCGGATGTACGCCGCAGGGCGCATCCCCGGCTCGTTCTTCCGTCGTGAGGGCCGGCCCAGCGAGGACGCGATCCTCACCTGCCGGCTGATCGACCGTCCGCTGCGTCCTTCGTTCAAGAAGGGCCTGCGCAACGAGATCCAGGTCGTCGAGACGATCCTGGCGCTCAACCCCGACCACCTGTACGACGTCGTCGCGATCAACGCCGCGTCGATGTCCACGCAGATCGCCGGTCTGCCGTTCTCCGGCCCGATCGGCGGCGTCCGCGTCGCCCTGATCGAGGGCCAGTGGGTCGGCTTCCCGACCCACACCGAGCTGGAGCGCGCGACCTTCGACATGGTCGTGGCCGGCCGGGTGCTCGAGGACGGCGACGTCGCGATCATGATGGTCGAGGCCGAGTCGACGCCCCGCACGCTCACCCTGGTCGCCGACGGTGCCGCGGCACCGACCGAGGACTCGGTGGCCGAGGGCCTCGAGGCCGCCAAGCCGTTCATCAAGGTGCTCTGCCAGGCGCAGAGCCAGCTGGCCGCGCAGTCCTCCAAGGAGACGGCCGACTACCCGATCTTCCTGGACTACCAGGACGACGTGTTCGCCGCCGTCGAGGCCGCCGTACGCTCCGAGCTGGCCCAGGCGCTGACCATCGCGGGCAAGCAGGAGCGCGAGAGCGAGCTCGACCGGGTCAAGGCGCTCGCCGCCGAGAAGGTCGGGCCCGACTTCGAGGAGCGCGAGAAGGAGATCAGCGCGGCGTTCCGCGCGCTGACCAAGAAGCTCGTGCGCGAGCGGGTCATCTCCGAAAAGGTCCGCATCGACGGCCGTGGCGTCAAGGACATCCGCCAGCTGACCGCCGAGGTCGGCGTGGTGCCGCGGGTGCACGGTTCGGCGCTGTTCGAGCGTGGCGAGACCCAGATCATGGGTGTCACGACGCTGAACATGCTCCGCATGGAGCAGATGATCGACACGCTCAACCCCGAGCGCACCAAGCGCTACATGCACAACTACAACTTCCCGCCGTACTCCACCGGTGAGACCGGCCGCGTCGGTTCGCCGAAGCGCCGCGAGATCGGCCACGGAGCGCTCGCCGAGCGCGCGCTGCTGCCGGTGCTGCCCACGCGCGAGGAGTTCCCGTACGCCATCCGGCAGGTGTCGGAGGCCCTGAGCTCCAACGGCTCCACCTCGATGGGCTCGGTCTGCGCCAGCACGATGTCGCTCCTGGCCGCGGGTGTGCCGCTGAAGCAGATGGTGGCCGGCATCGCCATGGGTCTGATCAACGAGGGCGAGGACTACGTCACGCTGACGGACATCCTCGGCGCCGAGGACGCCTTCGGCGACATGGACTTCAAGGTCGCCGGCACCCGTGACGTCATCACGGCCCTGCAGCTCGACACCAAGCTCGACGGCATTCCCGCCGGCGTGCTGGCCGCCGCGCTCAAGCAGGCCAAGGGCGCACGGCTCGCGATCCTGGACGTCATGCAGGAGGCCATCGAGGCCCCCGGCGAGATGAGCCCGAACGCCCCGCGGATCATCACGATCAAGGTCCCGGTCGACAAGATCGGCGAGGTCATCGGCCCCAAGGGCAAGATGATCAACTCGATCCAGGACGACACGGGCGCCGAGATCACCATCGAGGACGACGGCACGATCTACGTCGGCGCCACCGACGGCCCGTCGGCCGAGGCCGCGCGGCAGGCGATCAACTCGATCGCCAACCCGCACATGCCCGAGGTCGGCGAGCGCTACCTCGGCACGGTCGTCAAGACCACGACGTTCGGTGCCTTCGTCTCGCTGCTGCCCGGCAAGGACGGTCTGCTGCACGTCTCGCAGATCCGCAAGCTGCACGGCGGCGCCCGGATCGAGAACATCGACGACGTCATCAAGGTCGGCGAGAAGGTCCAGGTCGAGGTCACCGAGATCGACTCCCGCGGCAAGCTGTCGCTGGTGCCGGTCGACGTGGTCGAGCGCGAGGCCGCCGAGGGCGGCTCCGGCGCGCCGGAGGCCTCCTCCGAGGGCGACGGACAGCCCGAAGAGCGGCGCAACGGTGAGGGCGGTGGCGAACGCCCCCGTCGCAGGCGTACGCGCAGTGGCGGCGGCCGTGACGACCGCGGCGGCGACCGCAACTCATGACGGTCACCGCTCGAGAGCAGGAACCCGGCTCGACGTACACCGTCCACCCCGGCGCCGACGGCGCCGGGGTGGTGCGGCGCACCGTCCTGCCGGGCGGCTTGCGCATCGTCACCGAGACGATGCCGACCGTACGCTCGGTGGCCTTCGGCATCTGGGCGGGCGTCGGGTCGCGTGACGAGTCGCATCAGGAGGCCGGTGCCTCCCACTTCCTGGAGCACCTGCTGTTCAAGGGCACGCCCAAGCGCACCGCCCTGGAGATGTCCTCGCTGATGGACGCGGTCGGCGGTGAGATGAACGCCTTCACCGCCAAGGAGTACACCTGCTACTACGCGCGGGTGCTCGACTCCGACCTGCCGCTCGCCATCGACGTCGTCTCCGACATGGTGACGGCGTCCCTGATCGAGAGCCAGGACGTCGAGGCGGAGCGCGGGGTGATCCTCGAAGAGATCGCCATGCACGACGACGACCCCACCGACGCCGTCCACGACGAGTTCGCGGCCGCGCTGTTCGGCGACGCGCCTCTCGGCCGGCCGATCCTCGGCACGGTCGAGTCGATCAGCAGCCTCGGCCAGGAGCGCATCGCGGGCTACTACCGTGACCGCTACGTCGCCCCCAACCTGGTCGTGGCCGCCGCGGGCAACCTCGACCACGACGAGGTCGTACGCCTGGTCGCGGCGGCGTTCGAGGCGAGCCTGGGTGACGCCGGCCGGCCGCCGAACACCCCGCGGATCGAGGGTGCGGGCGCCGAGGTCAACCCGGGAGTCCGCTCGCTCGACCGGCCGACGGAGCAGGCCAACCTGATCCTCGGCACGATCGGCATCACCCGCACCGACGAGCGGCGGTTCGCCCTCGGCGTGCTCAACGCGGCCCTGGGCGGCGGGATGTCATCCCGGCTGTTCCAGGAGATCCGCGAAAAGCGCGGGCTGGCGTACTCCGTCTACAGCTACAACTCCCAGTACGCCGACACGGGCACGTTCGGTGTCTATGCCGGCTGCCTGCCCGCCAAGGTCGACGAGGTCCTGGCGATCTGCCGGGACGAGGTCGCCAAGGTGGCCGGCGGCGGCATCACCGCCGACGAGCTCGAACGCGGCAAGGGCCAGCTCCGGGGCTCGTTCGTCCTGGGCCTGGAGGACACCGGGTCGAGGATGAGCCGCATCGGCAAGAGCGAGCTGGTCTACGACAGCCTGCTGTCGGTCGACGACATTCTCGCCCGCATCGAGGCGGTCACGCTCGACGACGTCCGCGCGATCGGCGAGGAGGTGCTCGGCCGGCCGATGACGCTGAGCGTCATCGGTCCTTTCGAGGGCCGCGACTTCTCGCTGTGACGCCGTGATCCGGCCCGCACGGTTGGGGGACCGTGCGGGCCTTCGGCGTCTCCCGGGGCCGCTGTCCTGGCCCGCGCCGCCGCTTCGCGATGGACGGAGACGGGCTCCCGGCACCCCGCGATAGGCTCGGCGCTGCGCCGGGACGAGCGGGAGGAAATCATGATCAAGGTCGGGGTACTGGGTGCGCGCGGGCGCGTCGGTGCGGAGCTGTGCCGGGCCGTGGAGGCCGCGGAGGACCTGGAGCTCGTCGCCGCCGTCGACGTGGGCGACTCGCGGGAGCCGCTGTCGTCGGCCCAGGTCGCCATCGACTTCACCCACCCCGACGCCGTGATGGACAACCTGCGCTGGTGCGTCGAGCACGGTGTGCACACGGTGGTGGGGACGACCGGCTTCGACGCGCAGAAGCTGGAGACCGTACGCGGCTGGCTCGCCGCGCACTCCGGCGTCAACTCCCTGATCGCTCCCAACTTCGCCGTCGGCGCGGTGCTCATGATGCACTTCGCGCAGAAGGCCGCTCCGTTCTTCGACTCCGTCGAGATCGTCGAGCTGCACCACCCGAACAAGGCCGACGCTCCCAGCGGCACCGCCCGCCGCACCGCCGAACTCGCCAACGCCGCGCGTGAGAAGGCCGGAGTCGGCCGTTCGCCGGACGCGACCACGACGGGCCTGGACGGGGCTCGCGGGGCCGATGTGGACGGTGTCCGTGTGCATGCCGTGCGTCTGGCGGGGCTGATCGCCCACCAGGAGGTCCTGCTCGGCGGCCACGGCGAGACGCTGACGATCCGCCACGACTCCCTGAGCCGCGAGTCGTTCAGCCCCGGCGTGCTGCTCGGCGTCCGCCGGGTCGGCGAGCTCCCCGGCCTCACCGTCGGCCTGGAGTCCCTGCTGGGCCTCGACTGACCCGTCCGTGCGGCTTCGGCCGTGGCTCGGGAGCCGCGGGCCCGCCCGCCGGCGGGAGTCAGCCGCTGAGGCGGGAGACCAGGTCCGCGATCAGGTCGTGCACCGACTCTCCGGAGCCGTACTGGAGATACCGCCTGACCTTGCCGAACGTGTTGACACGCGACCCCAGCCCGAGCCCGGCCCGCATGTGCAGCGGGCCGGATCTGCCGGGCTGCCCGTACCACCACATCGCCTCGCGGGTGTGACGGCGCAGGACCTCACCCGCGTACGCGCCGGCCAGCACGACCAGGTCGCCGTCGGTGAAGTCCTCGTCCCGGTCGCCGGGGGAGAGGCCGTGTACGCGCCGGCATTCCTCCAGCGCGTCGTCGAGCAGCACGAGCGACTCGATCGAGCCGTCGAGCCCGTTGTCGGCGGCGAACCGCCCGGCGTTCGCCGCCTGGAGTGAGTCGATGTCCGGCGCGCCGTCGTGCAGGTTCGGGTACCGCGCCGGGCGCCCGGCCGCCGGCCGCGGCCCGGCCTTACCGGCGATCATCGCCGCGATGCCCCGCTCGCCGAGGAACTCCAGCACGCTGGAGGGCGGCTCGCCACTGCTGTGCAGCAGGACCGTCGAGCGATGTCCCTCACCCCCGATCCGCTCCGCGTGCGCGAGAACCCCGGCGAGCTTGACCAGGAGCTGTACGTACTCGAGCGCCTCGCGCTCCGGCGGCCAGTCGTCGGACAGGATCCAGAGGCCCTGGTCACCACCGGCCTCTCCCGTTACGAGGTCGACGTCGTCAAGGTCCGCGAGTCCCAAGGGGTGAACTCCGTAAGGGGGGAAGTGTCGCTGGGGTCAGCATTGTCCCGCTCTCGCGGATCTCCGCGCACCGCGACCCGCCGTCACACGGCGAACACCCGAAACGGTTTCGCGTCCACCGACCGTGCTGGACCCCGCGAGAGCCCGGCACCGGCCGGCCCACCCCGCCTGGTCCGCCCGCCTGGTCCGCCCGGTCCGCAGGCCGGCCCACGTCAGACGATATACTTCTTAGACAGAAGTATTCTCCTTCAGTAGGAAAAGGATGATGGTCCTCAGTCACGGAGGCCCGGCCGGATGACGCGGCTGCTGATCGAGCCGCCGCGGCCGCAGGCCGTACGGGAGCACCGGAACGCCCCCTGGTTCGCGGTGGGTTCGGTGTGCGTGGGGGCGTTCATGGGGCAGCTGGACGCCAGCATCGTCACGCTCGCCTTTCCCGCGTTGCAGCGGGAGTTCCACGCCTCCCTCGCCGCCGCGCAGTGGGTGTCGCTGGGCTACCTGCTGGCGCTCGTCGGGCTCCTCGCCGGTGCCGGACGCCTGGCGGACGCGGCCGGGCGCAAGCTCGTCTACCTCTATGGCTTCGTCGTCTTCACGGTCGCCTCGGCGGCGTGCGGGTTCGCGCCCTCGCTCGGGCTGCTGGTGGCGTTCCGGGTGGTGCAGGCGGCCGGGGCGGCGATGTTGCAGGCCAACAGCGTGGCCCTCGTGGTGACCAGTGTGCCCAGGTCGCGGATGCGGGCCGGGCTGGGCATGCAGGCCGCCGCCCAGGCACTCGGGCTCGCGCTCGGGCCCACCGTCGGTGGCCTCCTGGTCGGCTCGGCGGGGTGGCGCTGGGTGTTCTGGGTGAACGTCCCCGTCGGATGCGCCGCCCTCGTCGTCGGGCGCTACCTCCTTCCCCGTACGCGTGAGCGCGCGGCGGCGGCGAGGTTCGACTGGCAGGGGCTGGTCCTGCTCGCCACCGCGAGCACCGCGTTGCTCCTCGCGATCTCCGGGGCCTCCGGCCTCGGCCTGCCCCTCTGGGCGATGATCACGCTCGCGGCCGCGGCGGTGACCGCGACGGTGGCGCTCCGCGCACGGGAGCGGCGGGCGACCGCCCCGCTGATCGACCTGTCCCTGCTGCGTACGCGCGCGGTATCGGCCGGGCTGGCCGGGGCGATGTGCGGCTACCTCGTGCTGTTCGGGCCGCTGGCGCTCATCCCGCAGATCCTCACGGCCAGGGGAACCGGCGCGACGTACGCGGGGCTCGTGCTCACCGCGCTGCCCGCGGGGTTCGCGCTGGCCGCGCTCGCCGCCGACCGGGTACTGCCGGACCGGTTCGGCAACCGGCACCGCTGCCTGCTCGGCGGCGCGGTCGCCGCAATCTCGGCGGGCGCCCTCGTCCTGGGCCAGGCCGGACTCGGCGTGACCGCGGTCCTGCTGGCGCTGCTCGGCATGGGACTCGGCCTGTTCATCCCCGCCAACAACACCGCGATCATGGCCGCCATCCCGAGCCGGCTGTCGGCCACCGCGGGCGGCATGGTGAACATGACACGGGGCGCCGGCACCGCTCTCGGCATCGCCATGGTGACGCTGGCCCTGCACACCACCACGAGCGTTCCGGCGGGCGCGCGGCTCGCCTTCGCCGCACTGGCCGTGGTCGCCGTCCTGGCGACCGCGACCGGTACGACGGCGCGAGCCTCCGAGACGTGACGGAGCCGGAAGGGGCCTTCGCGGCCTTCCGGCTCCGTCGTCACGCGCCGGCCGTGGAGGCGACGAAGCCGGCGACGGCGCGTGCGAACACGTCCGGCTCCTCGAGGTGCCCGAAGTGGCCGCTGTCCTCCAGCACGACCAGCTCGGAGCTGGGAATCCCCTCGTGGAGCTCGTCGGCCCAGCGGGGACCGCAGATGAAGTCGTGCCGCCCGACGATCACGAGGGTGGGCGTCATGACCGAGCCGAGCAGTTCCCGGTCGTCGATGAGAACCGGCTCCATACGCTCGTCGAACCCGGAGATGTACGTCCCGCGCACCGCGGTACGGGCCGCGGCGAACTCCTCCTCACGGCCCCAGTAGTCGGCGAAGTACGCGGGGAACAGGCGCTGGACCACCGCGGTCATCGCCTCGTCATCGGAGATCGTGGGGACCGACCTCCAGGCGTCGAGCACGTCCGGTAGCCCGTGAGCGTCCGCGTGCGCGGCGGCGAACCCCTCCATCCTGGCCGCGGCGTCGGCGAACTGCTCGGGTCCGGTCAGCGGCGCGCTGTCGTACAGGATGATCCCGGCGAGCCGGTCGGCGTACTTCAGGGCGTAGTGCTGCGTGACGAAGCCGCCGTGGGAGTGGCCCAGAAGATGAACCCGTCGAACACCGAGGTGGGCGATCAGCCGGTCCAGGGCCTGGGCGTAGCGCTCTCGCGTGTAGCCGTGGGGGTGGGACGCCAGCCGGCCCGACTCACCCGTTCCGATCGGCTCCACGTAGACCATGGTCAGGTGCTGCTCGACGGCGGGCATCCTCAGGTAGTCCCACCAGATTCCGGGGCCGCCCGGGTGGGCCAGGCACACGGGCCCGGTGCCGCTGACGTGGTAGCGCAGGGCGACGCCGCCGACCTCGACGGTGTGCGCGCCCGTGGACAGCGGCGTTGCAGGTACAGGACCCATCGGGGGTCTCCGATCTCGCTCGGTGTGCTTGACACCGGCAAGATGCGCGGCGGCGGAGCGAGTTCGACTCCTCGGCCGTGACGCTCGTCACACACCGCTCATGGGGTGGAACAGCCGCAGCCGCCGTACCCGGCCCTCCCGCAGGTCCATGAGCCAGGCCACGCTCGGGGGACAGTGCTCAGGATCGTCCGGCGGGTTGATCAGGTCCATCTCCCAGATGACGATGTCGCGGCTCGCGACCGCCTGGACGAACCGCTGGTGGACGCCTGCCTCGAGGTCACCGTTCATCCCCGCGACCGCGCGCTGGGGCCCGCCGCGTTCGCCCTGTCCGCCGACGAGCTCGAAGCGCGGCGACCAACGCTCGGCCGCGACCTCGGCCATGGCGCCGCGTTCGGCGGCCGCCAGGGTCTCGACCGCCTCACGGGCCGACGCCGCGGTCAGCGCGGCGGCGTCGTCATGGGCCAGCGTCGCGGTCGCGAGCAGAGCCTCGGCCAGCTTGGCCCGCGCCTGGCTGAGCCGGCTCCGTACCGTGCCCACGGGCACTTCACAGGCGGCCGCGATCTGTTCGTAGGAGGTGATCTCGCTGAAATGACGCAGCATGACGGCCGTACGGAGCGGCGGGGACAGCTCTTCGATCGCGTGCCAGACCCAGTCACGCAGCGCGTGCTCGTCCACGATCTGTTCGGGAGTCGGCGCCTTCGAGGCGAAGTCCCCGGTGAACGGCACCATGGCCGGCGCCCGAAGCCGCATGCGGCACGTGTTGCGCACGATCATCCGCAGCCAGGGCCCGACGGCGGCCGGGTCGCGAACGCCGCCGATCCGGCGCAGCGCGACCAGTGCCGCGTCCTGCAGCGCGTCGTCCACGTCCGGTACGTGACCCAGGAGGCTCAGCGCCACCGCGCGCATCCCCGCCCGATGCCGGGCCAGCAGGAGCCCGAGCGCCCCGGGCTCACCGGACTGCGCCCGGCGCGTCAGCTCGCTGTCCGAGGGCGACGCGGACGACACGGTTTGCTCACTCCTCGCTGGGGGCGCCCGCCGGGACGCGCTGCAGGCGGTGTCGAACGAGGTTATGACGGCTCGCGGCGGATGACCAGCCGCGGACCGTTAGCCTTACCGGTGATCGATGTGTGTTCTGAGGATGGAGATTCATGAGTCGCCGGACGGGCCTGATCCTCGACTTCGGCGGGGTGCTGACGACCAGCGTGGCGGCGTGTGCCCTCGCGTTCGAACGCCGCAGCGGCCTGGCCGAGGGCGCCCTGCTCACCGCGCTCGCAATCGACCCCCGTGGACTCGCGCTGTACGAGGACCTCGAGCGCGGTGCGATCTCGCAGGCCGAGTGGAACACGGGCACCGGCGACATCATCGGCATCGACGGCACGGACCTGCTCGGCCGGATGCTGGCGGACCTGCATCCCGAACCCCGCGTCATCGAGGCGGCACGTGCCGCACGCGCCGCCGGCGTCAAGGTGGGGATCCTGTCCAACTCGCTGGGCATGGAGCCGCACAACCCCTACGACGGCTACGAGCTCGACCGGCACTACGACGCGGTCCTGCTCTCGGAGCACTACCGGATGCGCAAGCCCGATCCGGCGATCTACCAGATCATGCTCGACCTGATGGAGCTGCCGGCCGAGGCGTGCGTCTTCGTCGACGACACCGCGCACAACCTGCCGCCCGCCGAAGAACTCGGCATCACCACGATCCTCGCCGCGGACCCGGCCGAGACGGTCGCGCGAATCCATACCGCGCTCGAACTCCCCCTGACCTGACGCCCCGGTCACGGCGGCACGCCCGGCCGGGCCTGGGCGGCACACTTATCCCCCCGATTAGGGGGACAATCAGCCGTATGGCCCCTGCCAACCGACCATCCGATCCGGGTGAGAGCCCGTCGGCGGCCACCGGTGTGCTTCTCGCCGACACCGTCGCGCGTCTGCGCCGTGCGATGCGCCGCGCAGCGCGCGCCGCGGATCCGGGCAACCCGCTCTCCGTCGCGCAGCTGGAGGTGCTGGCGTGCGTGGCCGATCAGCCCGGTATCCGTCCCGGGCGGCTCGCCCGGCAGCTCATGCTCGCCGCCAACTCCGTCACCACGCTCGTCAACGCCCTCAACGCGCGCGGGCTCATCGTCCGTACCCACGCCACCGACGACGCGCGCGCGGTCGCGCTCACCCTCACGTCTGAGGGGCAGCTGGCCGTGGAGGGCTGGAAGACGACCAACACCGCGATCCTCCAGGCCGCCCTCGGCACGCTCGGCGAGCGCCACCAGGCCGCCCTCGCCGAGGCGCTGCCCGGCCTGCGGCGACTGGCCGAGGCGGTCGACACACTCGCCGAGGCGCCGGACGTCAGGCGGGCATGAAGCCGTATTTGCGCAGGATGGACGCTGCGGTGGGGGAGCGGAGCCAGGTCACGAAGTCCTTCGCGGCCGAGCCGTGTTTGCTCTGGCGTACCGCCGCGGCGAAGTAGGTCGCGGTGACGTTCTGCTGGACGGGGATGGCCACGCTCATCGCGGAGACCCCTGCCGAGCGCATGTCGGTCACGTACACGATGCCCGCGTCCGCCACGCCCGTACGCACCCTCGTGAGCACCGTACGCGCGTCGGCCTCCTCCGACTTCGGCCGTACGGTGACTCCCGCCTTGGCGAGCACCTCCATCGCGTAGCGTCCCACCGGCACCGTCGGGCCGCCCAGCACCACCCGCAGCCGAGGATCGGCCAGGTCGGCCAGTCCACGGATCCGGTGCGGGTTGTCCGGCGCGACCGCGATCGTCATCGAGCCGTGCGCGAACGCCAGGTTGTTCGTCACGTGCTCGGCGGCGATGTTCATGGACACGTCGTCGGCGGTGGCCAGTACGTCGGCCTGTTCCCGGTCCGCCACGTCTCCGGCGACCTCCTGCGACCCGGCGAACTCGAACTGCACGGAGGTCACATGCCGGTTCGCGGACCGGTACGCGGTGCCCAGCTCGCCGAAAGCATCGGTGAGCGACGAGGCGGCCAGCACCCTGAGAGTGAACCGCTCGTCGCCGGACGCGATGCCGCACCCCGCCAGGGCAAGGGCCACCGCGACGAACGCGGCAAGGCGGGAGAAATATGGCATGCGCGCGATCTTAGGGTGATCCGGCGATTATGATCATCCGCCGCGCCGCCGGCGCGTCACGCGTCCGTCACGCCGGATAGGCGTGCGTCTCCGTGGCCTTGACGGCCGCCCACACCGGATCACCTTCGGTCAGGCGAAGGTCGGCCAGGGCGGCGGGGGTGATGTCCGCCGAGGCCGGCACGGGCCCGTCCAGGAGCACCCGTACCTGGTCCCCGTGCGGCTCGACACCGCCGACCGTCGCCTGCCACAGGTTGCGCGGGCTCCCCTCGGGACGCGTACGGAACAGTGCCACCGCCGTCGGAGGAAAGGCGAGGAACACCTCTCCCTTCAGGGGCTCGGTCACGGTGAGCGTGAGGCCGTCCAGCGTCACGGTGTGGCCGTCGGCCGTGCCCCGGTAGAGGTTGAGGCCTACGAGGCGGGCGACATAGTCCGTACGCGGCCGGCGGGCGATGTGGGCGGGCGCGCCCTCCTGGACGACGCGGCCGTCCTCGATCACGATCAGCCGGTCGGCGAGCGCCATCGCGTCGAGCGGGTCGTGGGTGACGAGCACCGACGCCCCGTCGAACTCCGCGAGATGCCGCCGCAGCCCGGCGCGGATCTCCCTGCGGGTGTCGACGTCGAGCGCGGCCAGCGGCTCGTCGAGCAGCAACAACCGGGGCCGTACGGCCAGGGCGCGGGCGAGCGCGACCCGTTGTGCCTGCCCGCCCGACAAGGCGGACGGCCTGCGGCCGGCGTAGTCGGCGAGGCCGACGCGTTCGAGCCACTCGGCCGCCAGCCGGCGGGACTCGCCCTTGCGGACACCCTGGCAACGCGGGCCGAACGCCACGTTGTCCAGCGCCGTGAGATGGGGAAAGAGCAGATAGTCCTGGAAGACCATGCCGACCGGCCGCCGGTCCGCGGGCCGGTCACGCCACTCCTCGCCGCCGAACCGGATGTGCCCGGAGGAGAGTGGCAGGAGCCCCGCGAGGGCGCGCAGCGCGGTGGTCTTGCCCGCGCCGTTGGGGCCGAGCACCGCCACGACCTCGCCCTCGGCGACCGTCAGCTCGATGTCGAGGGCGAACCCCGTACGCCGTACGACCAGGTGAGCGTCGATCACGACACCCATCGCCCCCTCAGCCCGGTCAGGACGACCACGGACACCGCGAGGAGTACGAGACTGAGCACGATCGCGGCCTGCGGGTCGGTCTCCAGGGCGAGGTAGACCGCGAGCGGCATGGTCTGGGTACGGCCAGGGAAGTTGCCGGCGAACGTGATGGTGGCCCCGAACTCACCCAGCGCCCGCGCCCAGCACAGCACCGCCCCGGCCCCGATTCCGGGCGCGATGAGCGGCAGCGTGACGCGCCGGAAGGTCGTCCAGCGCGAGGCGCCGAGCGTCGCCGCGGCGTCCTCGTACCGAAGGTCCGCGGCGCGCAGCGCCCCCTCGACGCTGATCACGAGAAAGGGCAGGGCGACGAACGCCTCGGCCACCACGACCCCGGCGGTGGTGAACGGCAGGGTCAGGCCGAACCAGCGGTCCAGCCACTGCCCGACCAGCCCGTTGCGGCCGAGAGCCAGCAGGAGGGCCACACCGCCGACCACCGGCGGCAGCACGAGCGGCACGGTCACCAGCGCGCGCACGAGGCGCCGGCCGGGGAAGGCGACGCGGGCGAGCACCCACGCGAGCGGCACGCCGAGCAGCAGGCAGAACAAGGTCGCGAGGGTCGCGCAGATCAGTGACAGGCGCAGCGCGTCGAGGATCTCCGGCTGGCCGAGCCGGGTGCCGAGCGTGGACCAGGGAGCGCGGACCAGCAGGCCCGCCACGGGCAGGATGAGAAAGACCAACCCGGCGATCGCGGGCACCACGAGCACCCAGGGTGCCCGGCGGTTCACGGGTGTACGGCCCTGGAGGAGTTGACGATCATTCGGGCCGCTCCACGACGACGTTGGTGGACTTGACGACGGCGACGGCGAGGACGCCGGGTTCGAGGCCGAGGTCGTCGGCCGCCTCCCGGCTCATCAGGGAGACGACGCGGAACGGTCCCGCCTGGATCTCCACCTTCGCCATCACGCCGTCGCGTACGACATCGGTGACGATCCCGCGCAACCGGTTGCGCGCGGAGGAGAAGGCGGCCTCGGACTCGGCGGGCGAGCGGACGAACGCCGCCAGATCCACGCCCGAGACGATCCGATGGCCGTTGTCGTCGCGCTCGGCCATAAGCCGTCCCGAGTCGACCCACCGCCGGACGGTGTCCGAGCTGACGTCGAGCAGGGACGCGACCTCACTGATACGGAACACCGTCACGGCGGAGAGTATATCCCTCGCAGAAACGAAGAATCTTCGACGAAACGCCAGGACGATGCGGGGATCGCCCGCAATTGACCATGGCAGATGCGGCGAGGGCTCAGAGCGCCAGGCCGACCGCGAAGAGCACGCCGAAGATGATCTGCAGGCGGCCGGTCTCGCCCAGTACGGGGATCAGGTCCCTGCCGGTCGCGCCGCGCAGCACCCGGCGTACCGGGGAGATCGCCCACAGCGCGGCCGGCAGGCCGAGCATCGCCCACGGATGCGCGATGGCGATGACCGGCACGCAGCAGAACGCGGCGATCGCGCATCCGGTGTACAGCAGGCGCGTGCGCCCGTCGCCGAGTACCACCGCGAGGGTGCGCTTGCCGGAGTCACGGTCGCTCGGGATGTCGCGCAGGTTGTTGACGACGAGCATCGAGCACGACAGCAGGCCCACCGGGATCGCCGCCACCCAGGCGGCCCACGGCAGCCCCTCGAGCTGCACGTACGCGGTGCCGACGACCGACACGAGCCCGAAGAAGACGAACACCGAGATCTCGCCCAGCGCCCGGTAGCCGTACGGCCGCGATCCGCCGGTGTAGAACCACCCGGCCGCGATCGCCGCCGCGCCGATGAGCAGCAGCCACCAGCTCGTCACCGCCGCCAGGACCAGCCCCGCCACGGCCGCCAGCAGGAAACAGCCGACCGCCGCCGCGAGCACCTGCCGGGGCGCCGCGACCTTGGAGCCGACCAGGCGCAACGGCCCGACGCGTTCCTCGTCGGTGCCACGGATGCCGTCGCTGTAGTCGTTGGCGAAGTTGACACCGATCTGCAGCAGCATGGAGACGACCAGCGCGACCGCCGCACGCCACCAGATCGCGTGGCCGAAGCCGATCGCGATGCCGGTGCCGACCAGGACGGGGACGATGGAGTTCGGGAGCGTGCGTGGTCGCGCACCGGCGACCCACTGGGAGGGCGAAGCCACTAGCGCACGCGTCCGGGGGCGAGGATCATGCGGGAGATTCTGCCGGATGCGCTTCGGGCGGCTGACGCAGCCCCAGGGTCAGCAGGAAGCCGATGGTCAGCAGTCCGGCGGTGGCGAAGGCCGCGCGGTCGGTCGCCACCGCCAGGCTCTCGTCGGCGGCGCGGGCGACACGGGGGTCGCCGTCGCGCAGGTCACGGGCGAAGGTCCCGGCCGTGTCACGCAGCCGCGCGGCGTACACGCCGCCCTGCCCCGGCGGGACACCGGTGGAGCGCAGCCGGTCGGTCATGACATGACTCAGGCTCATCGCGAAGACGCCGCCGATCAGCGCGATGCCCAGCGCCGACCCGATCTGCCGCGCCGTCGACTGGGTTCCGGAGGCCAGGCCCGCGCGGGCCGGCGGCACGTCGCGCAGGATGATGCTCGTGAGCTGCGCCGTGGTCAGCCCGAGTCCGATGCCGTAGATGAGCATCCAGGGCGCGAGTTCGTACCCGGTGGTGTCGGCATGTGTCGTGAGGCCGATGAGCACCACGGCGACGATCTCGAGGACCATGCCGGTCTGCAGCATCCGCGCGGCGCCGAGGCGGCGTGACATCCGCGCCGCGAAACCGCCCGTGAGCAGGGTGCCGACGGCGAGCGGCAGGATCGCGACGCTGACCTGGAGCGGGGAGTTGCCGTGCACGTCCTGCAGGAAGAGCGGCAGCGTGAACATCAGCCCGAGCTCACCAACGCTGATCAGGGACGCCGCGGCGTTGCCGCGGCCGAAGCCCGGTATGCGGAACAGCGTCAGGTCGAGCACGACCGGCCGGCCGGCCGCGGCCCGCGCGCGCTCCACGCCGACGAGCGCGCACAGAGCGATCACCCCGGCGGCCAGTGCGACGGGCACCGGAGAGATCGTGGAGCCCCAGTGCAGCGGCCCGGCGGAGAAGGACCGGGTGAGCCGCCACCAGCCGTACCGCTGCCCCTCGATCAGCGCGAACACGATGGCGGCGAGCCCGGCCGCGCTGAGCAGGCCGCCGGTCCAGTCGATGCCGCGCGCGGCCGCACGGTCCCGCGTCTCCGGGACCAGCAGCAGCGCACCGACGATCACCACCGCGCCGAGCGGGAGGTTCACCCCGAACGCCCAGCGCCAGCCGTACGACGTGGCGAGCCAGCCGCCGAGCAGCGGGCCGAGCGCGGCCATGCCGCCGATGAGCGACCCCCAGACGCCGAACGCGATGGCCCGGTCGCGGCCCTTGAACACCGCGGTCACCGTGGAGAGCGTGGCCGGCAGGATCATCGACGCACCGGCACCCTGCAGCAGACGCGCGCCGATGAGGGCCGAGCCGCTGCCCGAGACGGCCGCGAGCAGGCTGGCGGCCACGAAGACCACGGTGCCGAGCACGAACATTCGCCGGCGTCCGTACGCGTCACCGGCCATCCCGAACGGGATCAGGAGCGCGGCGAAGACAAGGGAGTAGACCGAGGTGATCCACTCGGCGTCGGCCGTGGTCAGGTGAAGGTCGTCGACCACGCGAGGCAGCATGACGTTGACGATCGTGGCGTCCACGATGATCAGCGAGACGCCGAGGCCGATGACCACCATGCCGAGCCAGCGCCGGCGTCCTGGAGTGGCGGCGGCAGCTGCGGGAACGGCCGGAGACGCGCTTGTGATCATGGGGTTCTGAGCCGGCCTGGGTGAGGATGGGCGGATGTCAGCCGCTGAACGGTTCGCCCTCAACATACCCCCGCCCCTCCGAAGCCTTGATCCGGGTCGGCGACCCGCCCGCCCGGCCGGCCATGCCGGCCCTGAGCACGGACGATGTCGCCGTCGTCGCTTCCGAAGCCGATTCCGAGGGCATGTCGCCGTCCCGCCTGCCGGCGGTGGCCGGGCACCTCGTCGCCGTTCGCCCGCGCTTCATGGGGCGCCACGGCCTGACGCCGCACGGCGTGGCCGTGCTCGCCCACCTCGAACACGTATCCGGGCTGACCCGGCCGGACGCTGCGGCGTCGCACCCCCCACCCTCAATCACACGGTAGACCACCTCGCCCGGCCCGGCCGGGTCGAGCGCCGCCGACCGCCAAGTCACCGGGGCACGGGGGACTCTGAGTTACGAACGGGCCGAGCCGCGCGCTGTTAGTTTCTGGCGCATGTCCTTCGATCTTCTCGAGCTCCTGCCCGGCCCGTGGCGTGACCTCATCGAACCCCTGCTCGATCCCGCCGCGGCGCGCCGGCTGGCCGACTTCGTGTCCGCCGAGTACGCCGAGCAGACCGTCTATCCGGCGCTGCCCGACCTGTTCAGCGCCTTCCGGCTGTGCTCGCCGGACGAGGCCAGGGTGCTCATCCTGGGCCAGGACCCCTACCACGGCGCCGGCCAGGCACACGGCCTGAGCTTCAGCGTGCGCGAGGGCGTGCGCGTCCCGCCGTCGCTGCGCAACGTGTTCAAGGAGCTGCGCGACGACCTGGGCGTCCCGATGCCGGCCGGCGGCGACCTGACGCCCTGGGCGGGACGCGGGGTGCTGCTGCTCAACGCGGTGCTGACGGTACGCGCGGGCAAGCCGGGCTCACACGCGGGGAAGGGCTGGGAGGAGTTCACCGACGCGGTGATCCGCGCGCTGGACGCCAGGGAGGAGCGCGTCGTGTTCGTGCTCTGGGGCGCCTACGCGCGCAAGAAGCGCGATCTGGTCACCGGCACCCGCCACGTCGTCCTGGAGGCGGGACACCCGAGCCCGATGAACCCGCGCGGCTTCCTGGGCACCCGCCCGTTCAGCGCGGTCAACAAGGCCCTGGCCGACGCCGGCCGGCCCGAGGTCGACTGGACCCTCGACGAGAAGATCTTCTAGGCCGCAAGGGCCTTTCTCGAAGTCCGCCGCCCGGTCGCCGGTCGCCACGGACGGGGACTTCGAGAAAGGCCCTAAGCGATGCCGGTGTGCAGGCGCACCATGGGGACCGGCTCGCCCATGTCGACCTTGCTGTGGGCGCCGTCCGGCGCCCACCCGGCCGACATCAGGAACGCCCGGAACACGTCATCGGCCGCGAACACCCACGTGATGGCCGTCGCGCAGCCGTCGTCGCGCAGATGGTCGACGGTCGCGGCGAGCAGCCGGCTGCCGTGGCCGGCCCGCTGGTGCGCCGGGTCGACCAGCAGCGTCAGCAGCTCCCCGGTGGTGCCGGCGTCCTGGTCCGGATCCTCGGGCGGGCCCTGCGCCGCGAAGCCGGTGATGACGCCCTCGTCGACCGCGACGAGCAGCCGGTGCCGCGGGCTCGGCGGGGCCGACACCGCCTCGGCCCAGCGGTCGCGCCAGAGCCCGATCGCCGTGTCACTCGTCATCTCGGCCAGCGCCTCGGCCGGGACGATCCCCCCGTAACCCTCGCGCCAGGCGCGGACCTGGATGTCCGCGACCGCGCCGACGTCGCCCGGATAGGCCGGTCGTACCCCCACAACACTCAACGGACCTCCCGTTCGTATCGGACGTCGTACGTCATGTGGCCGAACCGTTCGATGATCTTCTGCTCGGTGGCTGCGAAACCGTACCGCTCGTAGAAGCGCCGTGCGCGCAGGTTGGCGGCCAGCACCCACAGGGCGATCCGGGAGTAGCCGCCGGTGCGGACGCCGTCGAGCACGCCGTCCATGAGCGGCGCGCCGACGTTCTTGGACCAGTAGCCGGGCAGGACGTAGATGGCGTAGAGCTCCGCATGACCGCCCGGATCCCGGTCCGGACCGTACACGGCCATCCCCACGGCCGCGTCGCCGTCCTCGGCCAGCAGTGCCCGCCGGCCGGGCGTCTCGGTGAGGAACGCCCGCTGCCGCTCCACCCAGTCCGGGCCGGTGGCGATCTCGATCAGCGCCGGCGACAGCAGGCCGTCGTAGGCGGACCGCCAGCTCAGCGAGCGCACGCGTGCCAGCGCCTCCGCGTCTTCCGGCCCGGCGTCCCGTACCGTCACCATGCCCTCACCCACGGCACGAACTCTAGAGGGTGCCCGACGAACACGCCCAGGGCACCGGCGCCGCCTCCGAACGCGGCTCAGTCGCTCACGCGCTGCCGCTCCCGGTACGCGCGGGTCTTCGTGCGGTTGCCGCACATGCGCATCGAGCACCACGTGCGCGAGCGGTTCTTGGAGGTGTCGAGGAAGGCCCAGCGGCAGGTCGGCTCCTGGCAGACCTTGAGGCGTGCCCAGGTGCCGTCGGCGTCGCTCGCCACGACCGCCGCGGCGACCCCGGCGAGCGCGCCGCGGATCCCGCGGTGCACGGGGACGAGCACCGGGCCGTCGAGCGACAGCCGCAGTGGCAGCCCGGCCAGGAGGCCGTCGAGGTGGTCCGGCCGGTCGCACGGCTCACGGCGCGCCGGCATGGCCGCCCGCAGTCCCTCCCGCAGCGCGACCGCGATCCCCAGGTCGAACTCGTCGGCGCGGTCGCCGGGCGCCGCCAGCCCGTGCTCGGACAGCCAGCCGCCGAGGTCGGACGGCGCGCCGAACTCGTCGATGTCGCACTGGACGTCGTAGGTGTTGACGAAGTCGCGCAGCAGCAGGGCGCTGTCCGAGCCGCTCACGTCTCCTCCTTCGCCGATGGGGGTGTTCGCCGGGTCCTCGCTCCGCTCGGTCACCGACACCGGTGAACGGCGGTCACTGGTTGCCGGGGAGACTACCCGGTCGCGGAGAGTACGCGGGCGAGGCGTGCGGCGCCGTCGGCGAGCTCGCCCTCACCGGCCGCGGATCCGTAGCTGAGCCGCAGGCGGGGACCGGCGGGTTCGGCGGGGAAGTAGCGGCGGCCCGCGCCGACCAGGACACCGGCCCGCAGCGCCGCCTCGGCGAGCGCGACATCGTCGGTGCCGGCCGGCAGCCCGGCCCACACGTGCAGGCCTCCGCGCGGCACCACGGCGGGACGGAGCCCGTGCGAGGCCATCGCGGACACGAGCGTGTCGCGTCGCCGCCGTAGCGCCTCGCCGACCATGCGGACGTGGCGGGGCCAGGCGGGGGAGCCGACGAGCTCCAGAGCGGCCTCCTGCAGCGGCCGGGCGACGAAGAACGAGTCGACCAGCTGCGTCGCGCGGATGCGTTCGGCGACCGGGCCGCGGGCGGCCACCGCGGCGACACGGACGCTCGGTGCGGTCACTTTCGTGAGCGAGGAGATGTGCACGACCCGGCCCTCGCGGTCGGCCGAGATCAGCGACGGCGGCGCCGGGTCGATCGCGAGATGCCGCGCGAAGTCGTCCTCGATGACGAACGCCCCGGCCGCGCGGGCGACGTCGAGCACGTGCTCGCGGCGGGCGGGGGCGAGCACGGCGCCGGTCGGGTTGTGGAAGGTGGGCTGGCAGTACACCGCGCGTGCCCCGGAGGCGGCGAACGCGTCGGCGAGCAGGTCCGTCCGCAGCCCCTGGTCATCGACCGGTACGGGCACGGGCCGCAGGCCGGCGGCGCGGGCCGAGTCCAGCGCGCCCGGATAGGTGGGCGATTCGACGAGCAGCGGCGCGCCGGGCGGCAGCAGCGCCCGCAGAGCGAGTGTCACCGCGGCCTGCCCGCCCCCGGTGATCGTGACGTCCGCCCCGGTCACGTCGCCGCCCGCCGTACGTGCGAACCACTCGCGCAGCCCACCCAGGCCATAGAGCGGCGGACGCTCCCACGCGCCGGGCCGCCGTACGGCGCGTGCCGCGGCCGTGGCCAGGGCACGTTCGGGCTGAAGCTCCGGTGCGAGGTAGCCGCCGCTCAGCGCGATCACCCCGTCGGGAGGCGGGGACAGCATCGCCACGACGCCGCCGGCGTCGACGGTGCGGTCGGCGAGAGGGACCGCCTGCCAGGCGTAGGCGAGGTCCACCGGGACGCGAGGCCGAGCGCGCTCGGCGACGTACGTGCCGCTGCCGGGTCTGGTGACGATCAGGCCCTCCGCGCTGAGCAGCCCGATCGCCCGCGACACGGTGACCGGGCTGACCTGGTGCCGGGCCATCAGCGCCCGGCTGGAGGGCAGCCGGTCGCCGGCCCGCAGCGCCGCCACCGTGCCACGCAGCTCGGCTGCCAGGGTGGCGATACTGCTATCGTCTTCCATGACAGATCAGGATAACGCTACTGTGCGGCGCGCGATAGCGCTGCCCGCGGGATTCGGCGCCGCCGCGCTCGGGGTCCTCGCCTTCTCCTTCACCCTGCCGGCCACCTCCTTCGCGCTGCGCGGCTTCGGCCCGTACACGATCGGCCTCGGCCGTGCCGCGATCGCCGCCGTGCTCGCGGTGGTGGCGCTGCGCCTGACACGCGCGGCGCGTCCGAGCGGTCGCCAGTGGGCCTCCCTCGTCGTGGTCGCGCTCGGCGTCGTCTTCGGTTTCCCGGTCCTGTCCACGCTCGCGCTCGGCCACGGCTCCTCCGCCTCTCACGCCGCCGTGGTGATCGGGCTGCTGCCCGTCATGACGGCGGTGTTCGCCGTCGTACGCGCGGGCGAACGGCCCTCATGGGCGTTCTGGGCGGCGAGTCTGGCCGGCGCGGCGTGCATCCTCGCCTTCACCCTGCGGAACGGACCGGGGCGCTTCTCCGCCGCCGACGTCCTGCTGCTCGGGGCGCTGCTGACCGCCGGTCTCGGGTACGCCGAGGGCGGCCGGCTGGCACGCGAGATGCCGGGCGGCGCCGTGGTCTCCTGGGCGCTGGTCATCGCCGCGCCCGTCACCGTCCCGGTGACGGTGGCGCTGTTCGCCGCCGAGCCGCCGCGCTGGAGCGCCGCGGCCGTCGGTGGGCTCGCCTACCTGACCGTCGTCTCGATGTTCCTGGGGTTCTTCGCCTGGTACTCAGGGCTCGCCCGTGCGGGGGTCGCGCGGGCGAGCCAGGTGCAGCTCGCCCAGCCGCTGCTGACGCTGCTCTGGTCGTGGCTGCTGCTCGGCGAGCACGCGGGAATGAGCACCGTGGTGGCCGCGGCCGGCGTACTGGTGTGCGTCCTGGTCGCCCAGCGGGCCCGGGTCTCGCGGGATATGACAGGATCGCCCGCGATTCGGCGTACTGTGTCACAAGAGGCGGTCTCACGACGAGGAGCGGTAGATGGCTGACAGGAAGCTGACGATTCCCGAGGGCGGCTTCTGGCCCGCGCCGGAGGTCCCGCAGCCGAACATCTACCCGATGGAATGGCACGTCGACACCCAGAAGCTCGTCGACATCTACGAGAAGTCCAAGCGCGTGGTCTGGAACCCGGCCGACCTCCCGTGGGACGGCCTGCGCCCGGAGGACTTCACGGTCGAGCAGCGGCTGGGGATCATGTACTGGTTCTCCGTGCTGGCCAACTTCGACGCCTCCGGCCCCGCGGTGTTCGCGCGCGCCACGATCCAGGCCTTCGAGAAGCACGAGGAGGACCCGGTCCGCAAGTGCTTCTTCTCCATCACCCGCGACGAGATGAACCACGAGGAGTGCTGCCAGCGGACGATCGCCAAGCTGTGGCCGGGTGGTCCGCTCGACTGGGAGCCCAAGACCGACCTGGAGAAGGCGGCGCACAACAACATCGGCTGGCTCTACCACAATGGCGGGCGCTACTGGACCGGCTACAACACCGCCGTCGGCCGCTACACCCTCCCGGTGCTGTTCACGAGCTTCATGATGGGGGAGATGGCCGCCTCCACGCTGTTCCGCGGAATGGCGTCGGGCACTACGCACCCGGTCTTCGGCGAGATGTTCCAGCGCATCGGCCGCGACGAGTCCCGGCATCTGCAGATCTGCATGACGATCCTGGAGAACGAGTGGCCGGGCCTCACCGACGACACCCGTGAGCTGATCACCAAGCAGCTCCGCGCCGGCTTCGTGTTCCTGTCGATGATCCTCTGGGAGCCGCCGGAGGGCTTCTGGGACCTGCCGCCGTACTTCCTGGCGAACCACCGGATCCTGATGTCGTACGCACGCGACGCGGGCCTGGGCATCCTGTCGTTCGACGAGCAGGCGGACAACTGGCGCGTGGCGATGGCCCGCGTACGCGCGATCGTCGAACGCTGGGGCATCGCGTTCCCGGCCATCCCCGAACTCGACATCGACGGCGTGGACGTCTCCGACATCGACCCGGAGGACATCATCCCGGTGTTCTGAGTTCCCGGCGCGCTTCGACGTGTCGACCGGCCGGGCGTGCCGAAGGGCGCGATCAGGTTTTGAACCGGGCAGGGATTGGAACTCCTTAGGCAGTTACTGGCCTGATTTCGATCCAGGGGAATGCCGGGGGAGGCAATGACCTGCTGGATGCGTCGCAGCTCGGACATCCGTCGGTTCGGCCGCGAGCGGGACCGGGAGACCGGCTCGTGCGTGTCCGTGGCAGGTGATGATCACTTCCTGCGATACTCGGCTGCTTGCTCACCGTGAAACCGATCGCGCGCCGGCCGTCGCTCCATCGCCTCCGGGCATGGCGCCGTCTCTCCGCGCGTCTCGACCGGCCGGCGGAGCCGACCGGTCGTCTCCCGGGTCATGGACCGCGCCGCCCGTCCGGCTCCGCGAGCCGCCGCCTGATCCGCCGGCGTCGGGCCGGTGCGGCGGGCCCCTTCATGGACTACGGGCCGGACTGGCCTCCGCGGCGAAGGCCGCCCGAGTACCCCCACGCGCTGCTGCGCCGATGCGTCGCCGTGGTGATCTTGTACGCGGTCATCTGGGCGCTGGGCTCGGTCCTGCTCGAGCTCCGTCTGCAGGCACTGCGCGACGTCACCGGTGAGCCGGTGACGACCTACACGACCATCACCGGCTCACCTCACCACGGCCGCCACTGACGCCGTTCGCGGGAAGCGACCCCCGGGCTCGCCTCCGTCGCGCCGAACCACGCGCTGACCTGCAAGGAAACGGGTTGCTCACCGACGGCCTCATGACACCCTGCGCCGAGGCTCGCGGTGGAACTTGCAGCGAGGGTTGCGGCAGACGTGTCAGCGGCTGTCAAGCGCGCAGGGACAAGTACTTGTCACGATTTAGTTACATCGTCGGCGAATTGCCTGGACTTTGGCTCGTCATGCCATCGTCTTGCCCGCGTACAAGATCACGTAGGCGTCGCAGGGCGTTTTCACGCGATCAAACCCTCATGTCTGGGGGAAGTAATCCGGGGACCCGCCGCGCTGGTCGTGGCGGATGGCGGTGTAGGGAGGTTCGGAGAGCATGAGCATGAGGCACATCGTCGACCGGTCTGACGGCCGGCTCCAGGAACTCGCGGCCGGTTATTCCGGCTGGAGGTTCGGACTGGGTGGTTCGGGTCACTGGTGGGCGGTGCGCGGAAACGAGTTCTTCCGCGCGCTGAGTCCGGAGGATCTCAAGTCGCGGCTCGACGAGCACCTCGCGACCGGGCACGAAGGCTGAGTTCCCCCATGAGAATGCACCCGCCCGGCTAGCTGGGCCGAACAGAACAGGAATGTGCGCGGCCGCGCAGGCGAGCGGATGAGCCAGAGCATGCGCGGCCGGGCGAACGAGTGAAGGCGCGCTCAGTGATGGTGACCTGACGCGCGAGCCGGTGAAGAACGGCCCGGCGATGCCGCCTGGGATGGCGGCGCATCGAGAACGTGCTGGTCACGCGGGAGAAAAGCTCCCGCCAAGACGCCCCAGGGCGGTCCGGGTGAAGGATGCGCGCGCCTCGGCCGCGGGTGCGCCGATCGGGTGGGTGATCGGCGCGAGAGAGCCCCAGACCCCGGCGACCGAGGCGCGCATCCTCCGCCGGGAGAGGCTCCGCCAGCCCCGCCAGACCCCGGCGGAACCTCATCCCACTCTCTTTAACGCGCGAAAGCCCGCCAAGGTTCACCGGTAACGCCGGATTTGTGGCAGACGATTGATCAGAAGACGCCGTCAGAACATGTACCCCCGAGCGTGTTCTGGCGGCGTCTTCGTCATTCCGCGAGTTCAGAGGCGGCAAGAAGACGACACGAGGGTGCCCGCGGGTCCCCACCGGGGGCGATGCCCGGTAAGTTCGGAACATGGCACCCAGCACGATCCCTGAGCCGCAGGAGCGCGACGACGCGGCGCCCTTCGGCCGGATGCTCACCGCGATGGTCACTCCGATGACGGCCGACGGCGCCGTCGACTACGACGGCGCGGCGCGTCTCGCGACGTACCTCGTCGACCAGCAGCGCAACGACGGCCTCGTCGTCAGCGGCACGACCGGTGAGTCCCCCACGACGACCGACACCGAGGACGAGCGCCTGCTCCGGACCGTCGTCGACGCGGTGGGCGACCGCGCGACCATCGTCGCGGGTGTGGGTACCAACAACACCGTGCACACCCTGAAGCTGGCGCGCCAGGCGGAGAGCGCGGGAGCCGACGGGCTGCTCGTGGTCACCCCGTACTACAACAAGCCACCGCAGGAGGGTCTCGCGCGCCACTTCGAGACCGTGGCCGACGCGACCGGGCTCCCGGTGATGCTCTATGACATCCCCGGCCGTACCGGCACGCCGATCGCGACCGAGACGCTGCTGCGCCTCGCCGCGCACCCCCGGATCATCGCGGTCAAGGACGCCAAGGGCGACCTGTTCGCGGCGTCCAAGGTGATGGCGGAGACCGACCTGGTGTTCTACTCCGGCGACGACGCCCTCAACCTGCCCTGGCTCTCGGTGGGCGCGGCCGGGTTCGTCAGCGTGGTCGGACACGTGGTCGGCGCCGACCTGCACGACATGATCGACGCATTCCTCGCCGGGGACACCGAGCGCGCGCGGCGGATTCACCGTCGCCTGGTGCCCGTGATCACTGCGATCATGACCCGGACGCAGGGTGTGATCGCTGCGAAGGCCGCGCTGTCGCTCGTCGGCCAGCCGGGTGGGGCCGTACGGCCCCCGCTGGTGGACGCGACGCCGGAGTTCACCGCCGCGCTGAGGGAGGACCTCATCGCCGGCGGCGTCAAGATCTTGGAGGGTCCGTGAGAGGACCGAAGGCACGACACGGCATCGTCGGAGAGGCGAGCCGCTGAAGAAGCTAGGAGGGCGCGTGACAGACGCGCATGAGCATGCCCCCGTACGCCTCGAAGAGGGGCGGGGTGAACGATGAGTCATCCACATCCTGACCTGGGCTCGCCGCCCCGGCTGCCCGCGGGCGGCCTGCGCATCGTGCCGCTCGGCGGCTTGGGCGAGATCGGCCGCAACATGACGGTCTTCGAGTTCGAGGGGCGGCTGCTGATCGTGGACTGCGGGGTGCTCTTCCCCGAGTCCGAACAGCCCGGCGTGGACCTGATCCTGCCGGACTTCGACTACATACGAGAGCGCCTCGACGACGTCGAGGGCATCGTGTTGACCCATGGGCACGAAGACCACATCGGTGGGGTGCCCTACCTCCTCCGTGAGCGGCCCGACATCCCGCTGATCGGTTCACGGCTGACGCTGGCGCTGATCGAGGCCAAGCTCACCGAGCACCGGATCAAGCCGATCACCGTGCAGGTACGCGAGGGCGAGACGCGGACGTTCGGTCCTTTCGAGTGCGAGTTCCTCGCGGTCAACCACTCGATCCCGGACGCGCTCGCGGTCGCCATCCGCACGCCCGCCGGTCTCGTGCTGGCCACCGGCGACTTCAAGATGGACCAGCTGCCGCTGGACAACCGCCTCACCGACCTGGGCGGGTTCGCCCGGCTCGGCGCCGAGGGCATCGACCTGCTGATGTCGGACTCCACCAACGCCGAGGTCCCTGGGTTCGTCACCAGCGAGCGCGATATCGGCATCGTGCTGAGCGACGTGCTGCGGATCGCGAAGAAGCGCGCCATCGTCGCCTGCTTCGCCTCGCACGTGCACCGTGTCCAGCAGGTGCTCGACGCCGCGCACGTGAGCGGGCGCAAGGTCTGCTTCGTCGGCCGGTCGATGGTCCGCAACATGGGCGTCGCCCGCGACCTGGGCTATCTGCGCGTCCCCGCCGGGATCCTCGTCGAGCAGAAGGAGATCGACGACCTGCCCGCGGAGAAGGTCGTGCTGGTCTGCACCGGCTCGCAGGGCGAGCCGATGTCCGCCCTTTCGCGGATGGCGGGCCGTGACCACCAGATCCGCATCGAGCAGGGCGACACGGTGATCCTCGCCTCGTCGCTCATCCCGGGCAACGAGAACGCCGTCAACCGCGTGATCAACGGGCTGACCCGCTGGGGCGCGAAGGTCGTGCACAAGGGCAACGCGCTCGTGCACGTCTCCGGCCACGCGCCGGCCGGTGAGCTGCTCTACGTCCTGAACATGACCCGGCCGGGCAACTTCATGCCGATCCACGGCGAGTGGCGCCATCTCAGCGCGCACGCACGCCTGGCCGCGCTCACCGGGGTGCCCGAGGACAACATCGTGATCGCCGAGGACGGGGTCGTGGTCGACCTCGTCGACGGACAGGCCTCGATCGTCGGCGCGGTCCGCGCGGGATACGTGTACGTGGACGGGCTCTCGGTCGGCGAGATCACCGAGACCTCGCTCAAGGACCGGCGCATCCTCGGCGACGAGGGGTTCGTGTCCGTGGTCATCGCCATCGACTCCTCCACCGGCAAGCTGCTCGGCGGCCCGGAGATCCACGCGCGAGGGGCGGGCATCGAGAGCTTCGACGCCGTCATCCCGCGTCTGGAGGAGGTCCTGGAGGCGGCGGCCGCCGACGGGATCAACGATGTGCACCAGCTCCGCCAGGTCGTACGCCGCACGGCGGGGCGCTGGGTCAATGAGTCCTTCGGCCGCCGGCCGATGATCGTCCCGGTGATCGTCGAGCTCTGAAGCACGGATCGGCGGAGTCGCGTCCCCGATCGGGGGTGCGACACGCCGTCCGCGCAGAAGGGAACCCATCGGGCATAGCCGTTAGTCTCACCATCATGGCCACACGTACGCCAGGGGGCGCCAAAGGCTCCTCCGGCGCGCGTGGTGGCGGACGGACCGGTGGGAGCGGCAAGCCGGCGGCGCGCCGCAAGCCCGCGTCCCGCACCACGGCCGCCCGCAAACCGGCGGCTCGCAAACCCGCCCAGGGACGGTCGGCCGCCGCCCGGCGGCCGGCCAAGAACCGTCCCAAACGGCCGGATCCGATCGCCCAGCTGATCATCGGCATCTATCGCATCGTCGGCGGGGTGTGGGTGGTCGCCGCGCAGGCCCTGGGCGGCCTGGTGCGAAGGTTCGGCCAGAGCGCACGCGACCTCGACGTCGAACACCGCCGCGACGGGCTCGGCCTGGCCAACCTCGGCCTGGCCATCGTGCTCGCCGCCGCGACATGGTGGTCGCCGGAGTCCGGTCTGATCAAATACTTCGGCCGGGCCGTACGCGACGGCTTCGGCTCACTCGCCGGGCTGCTGCCGCTGATGTTCGCGCTGCTGGCGTGGCGGCTCCTGCGCCATCCCGAACACAACAGCGAGGGCGGCCGCATCACCATCGGCTGCGGCGCGCTAGTCGGCGGCATCCTCGGTGTCGTCCACATCGCGCACGGCACGCCGTACCCCAACGCGGGCGAGCACGCACTCCAGTCCTCCGGCGGACTCATCGGCTGGCTGCTGTCGGCGCCGCTGACGAGCACGCTGACCGCCTGGGTCGCGGTGCCGCTCCTGCTGCTGGTGGCCGGCTTCGGCCTGCTCGTCGTCACCGCCACACCCGTTCACCAGGTGCCCGAGCGCCTCGTCGCGCTCCGCGACCGGCTCATGCTGCGCGACCCGATCATGCCGGAGGGCGGGCCGGAGGAGAGCGAGGAGAGCGACCGCCCGGCGAAGAAGAAGCGCAAGAGCGACCTGGAGCTGGGCGAGCACAAGAAGCCCTACGACACCCCGGTGATGGCCGCCCCGGACGACGTGACGCGGGAGGTCGAGGACCACAGCCTCGTCGACGAGCTCCTGTCGCCGCCGGAGCCGCCCGACATCTTCGAGCCGGTCGAGCCGGCGCTGCCGGACCCCACGCCTCCGCCGAAGAGCACGGAGCAGCTGACGCTGTCGGCCTCGGGAGCGGGCGGTGACTACACCCTTCCGCCGGTCGGCAAGCTCAAGCCCGGTTCGATCGTCAAGCCGCGCACCAAGGCCAACGACATCGTCGTGAACGCCCTGTCGGAGGTGCTGGACCAGTTCGGCGTCGACGCCCAGGTCACCGGCTTCACCCGGGGGCCGACGATCACCCGGTACGAGATCGAGCTCGGCCCCGCGGTCAAGGTCGAGCGGATCACCGCGCTGACCAAGAACATCGCCTTGGCGGTCAAGAGCGCGGACGTGCGGATCATCTCGCCGATCCCCGGCAAGGCCGCGATCGGCGTCGAGATCCCCAACACCGACAAGGACATCGTCAGCCTCGGCGACACGCTGCGGTCGCCGGTCGCGGTCAACGACCACCACCCGATGATCGTCGGCCTCGGCAAGGACGTCGAGGGCCGTACGGTCGTGGCCAACCTCGCGAAGATGCCGCACATGCTCATCGCGGGTGCCACCGGCGCCGGCAAGTCCACCTGCATCAACGGGCTCATCACCTCGATCCTCATGCGGTCCACGCCGGACGAGGTACGCATGGTCCTGGTCGACCCCAAGCGCGTCGAGCTGACCTCCTACGCCGGCGTCCCGCACCTCATCACGCCGATCATCACCAACCCCAAGAAGGCGGCGGAGGCGCTGCAGTGGGTCGTGGGGGAGATGGACCGGCGCTACGACGACCTGGCGGCCTCCGGCTACCGGCACATCGACGACTTCAACAAGGGGGTGGTGGCGGGCAAGCTCACCGCCCCGCCCGGCAGCGAGCGGGTCTACCGGCCGTACCCCTACCTGCTCGTGATCGTGGACGAGCTGGCCGACCTGATGATGGTCGCCCCCCGCGACGTCGAGGACTCCATCGTCCGCATCACCCAGCTCGCCCGTGCCGCCGGCATCCACCTCGTGCTCGCCACCCAGCGCCCGAGCGTCGACGTCGTGACCGGCCTGATCAAGGCCAACGTCCCGTCCCGCCTGGCGTTCGCCACCTCCAGCCTCGCCGACAGCCGCGTGATCCTCGACCAGCCGGGCGCGGAAAAGCTGGTCGGCCAGGGTGACGCGCTCTTCCTGCCGATGGGCGCGAGCAAGCCGATGCGGCTGCAGAACGCCTTCGTGTCGGAAAAAGAGATCCACGACGTCGTCGAGCACTGCAAGAAGCAGGCCGAGCCGGACTACCGCGAGGACGTCGCCGCCGCCGAGCAGCGCAAGAAGGACATCGACGAGGACATCGGCGACGACCTGGACCTGCTCGTCCAGGCGACCGAGCTGATCGTCTCGACGCAGTTCGGGTCGACCTCGATGCTCCAGCGGAAACTCCGCGTCGGATTCGCCAAGGCGGGCCGTCTCATGGACCTTCTGGAGAGCCGTTCCATCGTCGGTCCCAGCGAAGGGTCGAAGGCACGTGATGTGTTGGTCAAACCCGACGATCTGCCGGGAGTGCTGGCATCGCTGCGCGGCGAGTAGCGGCGGAGATCTTGGGTAGCTGACATATACAGCGTTGCACGTCGCTTCTCGCGGTCGGCCTTCATAGACTCAGCCCGGGAGTGAAGGACGAGCCGGGCGACGTCGCACGTGAACAACGCCATGAGGTTCTCAGGAGGCGTCGTGACCGAGCGCAGCGAGGGAACCGATAAGCACAGCACCTTGGTCACGGGCTCCGACGAAGGAGGTGCCGTGTCCGAGCGCAGCGAGGGAACCGATAAGCACAGCACCTTGGTCACGGGCTCCGACGAAGGAGGTGCCGTGTCCGAGCGCGGCGAGGGAACCGATAAGCACAGCACCTTGGTCACGGGCTCCGACGAAGGAGGTGCCGTGACCGAGCGCGGCGAGGGGACCCTCACGCACAGCACCTCTGGTCGTGGTGCCGACGAAGGAGACACCTTGACCATCGGTGGCACCCTTGCGAAGGCCCGCCAGGAGGCGGGCCTGACCGTCACGCAGGTGGCCGACCGGACCAGGATCCGCGAGACCGTGATCAAGGCCATCGAACGCGACGACTACACGCTGTGCGGCGGAAACTTCTACACGCGCGGGCACATCCGCAGCATCGCGCGCGTCGCCGGGCTCGACCCGGAACCGCTCATCGGCGAGTACGACGAGGCGCACGGTGGATCACCGCAGGCGATCCCGGCACGGCAGGCGTTCGAACCGGAGACCCCCGTGCGTTTCCGTGAGAGACGGGCGCCGAACTGGAGTGCGGCCATGGTCGTCGCGCTCGTCCTGGTCGCGATCTACGGCATCGTCCGGGTCGCCGTCGGCCACGACGAGCACCACGCGGCCAAACGGGCCGCCGCGCCCGCCTCGGCCAAACCCGCGACCCGCCCCTCGCAGAGCGCCGTCGTGGTGCCGATGCCGCGCAAGGACGTCACCGTCAAGGTCAAGGCCAGGCGCGCGAGCTGGCTCAACGTGCGCGACGCCAAGGGCAAGCAGCTGTTCACCGGCATCATCCGCGCCGGCCAGACCGAGCAGTGGAAGTCCAAGAAGCGCATCCGGCTGCTCATCGGCAACGGCGGCGGCGTACGCGTGACGGTCAACGGCAAGGACATGGGTTCACCTGGTGAGACCGGCCAGGTGATCCGGCTCAGCTACGGTCCGCGGGACCCGCTCAAAGGCTGACCGCCGCTCACCTCACCGGGGCCAGTACCGTATGGGGCATGTCCACCCGCCGTACTGAGCCCGTGCTCGCCTTCCCCGCGTGCCCGGCGAGAGGGGAGCGCCTCGCGTGAGCACCGCCGACCACTCCGCGAAATCGGCGGACCGCCGTTCCGTCTCACTTGTCACCCTTGGCTGCGCGCGCAACGAGGTCGACTCCGAAGAGCTCGCGGCACGGCTCGAGAACGCGGGGTGGACGCTGGACGACTCCGGCGACGCCTCGGTCGTCCTCGTCAACACCTGCGGCTTCATCGACGCCGCCAAGAAGGACTCGATCGACACGCTCCTGGCCGCGTCCGACTCCGGGGCGAAGGTCGTCGCGGCCGGCTGCCTCGCCGAGCGGTACGGCGCGGAGCTGGCCGCCTCGCTGCCCGAGGCCGACGCGGTCCTGGGCTTCGACGACTACGCCTCCATCGGCGACCGGCTCGAGGACGTCGTGGCCGGCCGCCCGCACCGGTCGCACGCCCCCCAGGACCGCAGGAAGCTCCTGCCCCTGAGCCCGGCCGAGCGGTCGGACTCCCATGTGCACGTCCCCGGGCACGGCGCGCCCGACCTTCCCGAGGGTCTCGCCCCGGCGTCCGGCCCGCGCGTGCTGCGCCGCCGTCTCGGCGGCGGCCCGGCCGCGCCGCTCAAGCTCGCCTCCGGCTGCGACCGGCGCTGCACGTTCTGCGCGATCCCCGCGTTCCGCGGCGCGTACGTCTCCCGGCGCCCGACCGAGGTGCTGGACGAGGCGCGCTGGCTGGCCGGCCAGGGCGTACGCGAGGTCGTCCTCGTCAGCGAGAACTCCACCTCCTACGGCAAGGACCTGGGCGACCTGCGGCTCCTGGAGACCCTGCTGCCCGAGCTCGCCGCCGTGGAGGGCATCGAGCGCGTACGCGTGAGCTACCTGCAGCCGGCCGAGCTGCGCCCCGGACTGATCGAGGCGATCGCCGGCACACCCGGCGTGGCGCCCTACTTCGACCTGTCCTTCCAGCACGCCAGCGGCTCGCTGCTGCGGCGGATGCGCAGGTTCGGCGACACCGAGCGCTTCCTGGGCCTGCTGGAGCAGGTCCGCGCCCTCGCGCCGGAGGCCGGCGTACGCTCCAACTTCATCGTCGGCTTCCCCGGCGAGACCGAGGAGGACGTCGAGGAGCTGGCCGGATTCCTCACCGCGGCGAGGCTCGACGTGATCGGCGTGTTCGGCTACTCCGACGAGGAGGGCACGGAGGCGGCCGGCTTCGACGGCAAGCTGGACGACGACGAGGTGGCCGCCCGCGTCGCCGACCTGTCCGTGCTCGCCGAGGAGCTCACCGCGCAGCGCGCCGAAGAACGCCTCGGCTCGACGGTCGAGGTCCTCGTGGAGGAGCCGGGGGAGGGCCGCGCGGCCCACCAGGCGCCCGAGATCGACGGCATCGTGACCCTCAAGGGCGACGCGCCGGTCGGCGCGTTCGTCCGAGCCCAAGTCGTCGAGGCGATGGGGGTCGACCTTCTCGCCGTCGTGGACGAGCGGTGACCGCCGGCGACGGGTCGCTCCCGGCCGGGAGCGACCCGATCGCGACGCCCGCCGTCCCGCAGGCCGGTCTGCTCAACATCGCCAACGTGCTGACCGTCGTACGCCTCCTGCTCGTGCCGTTCTTCCTCTGGCTGCTGTTCACCGACGGCACGTGGTGGCGGATCGCGGCGCTGGTGGTGTTCGGCGTGGCCTCCTTCACGGACCGCGTCGACGGACAGCTCGCCCGCAGCCGCAACCTCGTCACCGACTTCGGCAAGATCGCCGATCCGATCGCCGACAAGGCGCTGACCGGCTCCGCCCTGGTGGGCCTGTCGCTGCTGGGCGATCTTTGGTGGTGGGTCACGATCGTGATCCTGGTCCGCGAGATCGGGATCACCCTGCTGAGGTTCGTCGTCATCCGGTACGGCGTGATCGCGGCGAGCCGGGGCGGCAAGCTCAAGACCATGCTCCAGGTGTTCGCCATCGGGTTCTACGTGATGCCGGGCCCGATCGACCTCCTGCGCTGGGTGACCATGGGCGCGGCCGTGATCGTCACGGTCGTCACCGGACTGGACTACGTACTCAAGGCATGGAGGCTGTGGGTCGATGGCCGTGCGGGTCGAACTGCTGACGGTCGGTGATGAGCTGCTGCGCGGCGACACCGCCAACGGAAACGCCACCTGGCTGGGGCGGCGGCTGACCGAGGCCGGTGCCGAGGTCACGCGCAGCGCGGTCGTCCCCGACGACCTCGAGGTCATCTCCGGGGCCGTGCACGACGCCCTGACGCGCGCCGACGCGGTCATCATGACGGGCGGGCTCGGGCCCACCTCCGATGACATGACCCGTGAGGCCATCGCCCTCGCGGCGGGGGTCACGCTCCACCGGGATCCGGACGTGGAGCGGAACCTTCGCGAGCGCGCCGCCGCCCGCCGCGTCCCGCTGCGCCCGGACGCGCTGCGCATGGCCGACGTGCCCGGAGGGGCGACGCTGCTGCCCAACCCGGCGGGCAGCGCACCCGGGCTGCGGCTGGCGCTGCCGGACGGCGTGGTGTACGCCCTGCCGGGCGTGCCCTCGGAGATGCGTGCCATCACCGAAGAGTCCATCCTGGCCGAGCTCGGCGGCGAGACGGTGTCCGCCGCCGTCCTGCGCACCGCCACGGTCTGGGAGTCGGTGGTCGCCGACCGGCTGGCGCCGGTCGAGGCGATGGCGGGGGTCAAGCTCGCCTACTACGCCTCCGCCGGCGAGGTGCGCGTACGGATCGAGGCGGAGGGCACGGACCGGCTGGCCGAGGCCGAGGCGGCGGCGCGCGACCTGCTCGGCTCAGCGCTGTACGGCGACGGCGAGGTGACGCTCGACCGGGTCGTGCACGGCCTGCTGGCCGAGCGCGGCGCGACCGTGGCCGTGGCCGAGTCCCTCACCGGCGGGCTGCTCGGCGCGGAGCTGACCGCGATGCCCGGCTCGTCCGCGACGTTCGCCGGCGGCGTGATCGCCTACGCCACGCCGCTGAAGCACTCTCTCCTCGGCGTGCCCGAGGATCTCCTGGCCGCCCATGGCGCCGTACACCCCGAAGTGGCCGCCGCCATGGCGCGGGGCGTCAGGGAGCGTCTGGGCGCCTCGTACGGCCTCGCGGTGACCGGGGTGGCCGGTCCGGAACCGCAGGACGGGCATCCGGTGGGCACGGTTCATGTCGCGGTGGCCGATTCCGGCGGAGACGTTTGGACACGGTCGCCGGGCCTTCCGGTGGCCGCCGACGGGGCCCGCGCCCGCGCCGGGATCCGGCAGATGACCGCCGTGCACGCCCTTGACCTGCTGCGGCGTGTCCTGCTCGATCTTCAGGCGACCGATCCGTGGCCCGGCTGGGCGGAAGATCGGGAAGAACCAGGGTGATTACAGCGTTACGTCGGAAGCGAACACGAAAGCTTCGGTCTGCCACCTGCCTCGTCAAGACAGGTACGGTGGAACCACAAGAAGGGTCAGGACTCATCGGAGGGAGCGAGACATGGTCCTGCTTCGTCAGCTGCTCGGCGACGTACTCCGGCAGCTGCGGCTGCGCCAAGGCCGTACCCTCCGGGAGGTCTCGGCGGCCGCAAGGGTGTCTCTCGGTTATCTGTCCGAGGTCGAACGCGGACAGAAAGAGGCCTCCTCCGAGCTGCTCGCGTCGATCTGCAAAGCCCTCGGTGTCCCCCTCTCACACGTCCTGCGTGACGTCTCCGACCAGTTGGCGCTGGCCGAGCTGCAGCAGGAGCCGGTGATGGCGGGTGCGCCGGAGCACGAGCGCATCGACGCCGAGCGAATCTCGGCGGAGAGCATCCCGGCGACTCCGGAGACGATCGAGAGCGCACTTCGCGCCGACATGGTGGCGGCCTGAGGATCAGGTCCTCACCCACGGCACTCGCGAATGCCCTGCCCCTGCGGGCGGGGCATTCTGCGTTTTCGTGACCATACGGTTTCTTTACGTAAGGCCGATCACGCTTATCCCACGGGAGCGGAGGGAAGTTCCGCCAGTAGCGATGCAATCATCCGCGAAAGGAGATCTGGCCATGACGACGGTCAAGAGCTCGCTCACCGATGAGGCGCGCAGGGTCACCGGCGCCGTGCTGCAGGAGGCGCTGGTCGACCTGATCGACCTGCACCTGTCGGCCAAGCAGGCGCACTGGAACCTCACCGGCCGCAACTTCCGCTCGATCCACCTTCAGCTCGACGAGGTCGTCGACCTGGCGCGCAAGCATGCCGACACGGTGGCCGAGAGGGCCGTCGCGATCGGCGTGAACCCGGACGGCCGGGCGCGCACGATCGCCGAGAACACCAAGCTGCACCCGCTGGAGAGCGGGTCCCTGCCCGACGACAAGGTGATCGCCGCCATCACCGACACGCTCGGGGAGATGGGCAAACGCTTCCGCGACCGCATCGAGACCACCGATGACACGGATCTGGTGAGCCAGGACATCCTGATCGCTGCGGCCCAGGACCTGGACGAACAGCACTGGATGTTCGCCGTACAGCGCTGATCATCAGGATCGGGCGGGCTGGCAGGCCGGGCACCAGAAGGTGACGCGTTCCTGCGCCGGCCCGCCCTGCTCGGCGCGCCTGACCGGACCGCCACAACGCCGGCAGGTGCGCCGCCCGTAGACCCAGGTCGTCTCGCCGTGCCGCCGGGTGCCCGTCGTGCTCTGGTCGACGCCCTCCTTGTTGGCGTCGAGGAGCCGGCGCGCGAGTTCGACGAGGCCGTCCAGGTCGGCCACGTCGCCGACCGGGCGCCACGGGTCGACGCCGCGCAGAAAGAGCGTCTCGGCCTTGTAGAGGTTGCCGATTCCGGCGAGCCTGGTCTGGTCGAGCAGCGCCTCCCCGATGGCACGCTCCGGCGTTTCGAGCAGGCGGCGTACGGCCTCGGCCGCGTCCCAGTCCGGGCCGAGCAGGTCCGGCCCCAGCCGGCCGACGACCCGGTCCTCCTGTGAGGTGCGGACCAGCTCCACGACGCCGAGAGAGTAGCCGGCCGCCTGCCACTCGGCGTTGGCCAGCACGAGCCGTACGCGGTGGTCGCGTGGCACCGGCGCGGCGGCGGGCCGGATCCGCCAGCTGCCGTCCATGCGCAGATGGGTGTGGACGGTCAGATCACCGTCGACCCGGGTCAAGAGGTGTTTTCCGCGAGAGACGACCTCGCCCACGGCACGTCCGGTGAGGTCGGTGGTGGCGAGTCGCGGCACCCGGAAGTCGCTGCGGGTCAGCTCGCGCCCGGCGAGCGCGTCGTGGAGGCGGCGCGCGGCCGCCCAGACGACGTCACCCTCCGGCATCGGTCACGGGCGGAAGGCGGGGGAGTCCCAGGCGGCCGGGTCCTTCGTCAGCGCGTGCACGGCGGTGGGCAGGTCGCCCGACGCGACGTCGGCGAGGCTCACCTGTTCGAGGATGAGCCTCTCGTTCGCGCGCAGTGCGATCCACACCAGCTGCAACGCCTTGGCGGGGCCTTCGTAGCCGAGGTCCTCCGGCCGCTCGCCGCGTACGCCGACGAGAGGCCCGTCGATGGCCCGGATGACGTCGGCCAGGAAGATCTCCGACGCCGGGCGGGCCAGCCAGTAACCGCCCTCAGGGCCCCGCTGGCTGCGGATCAGTCCCGAACGGCGCAGCTGGCTGAGGATGTTCTCCAGGAACTTCGGCGGGATCTGCTGTGCCTCGGCGAGCTGGATCGCCGTTACGGGGCGCTCGCCGCCGACGGCCAGCTCGGCGGCTGCGCGAAGCGCGTAATCGACCCGTGCGGACAATCTCATAGGTCGATTATCCCGCCTCGGACGACGTGATCGTGCCACCCGCCTCCGTTTCTTCTCCCACCAGCCCGAGAAGCTCGGCCGCCGCACGCGCGTTCGCGCGTGTCGCACCGTATGTGGCGACGTACGCGGCGGTCTCGGGACGCCACACCGGAAGTCCCATCTCGACGAGTACGGCGTCGGGACGTGCGGACAGCAACGTGGTCACCAGAGCCCGGTGCCCGGCGTAGCGGTGCGCGTCCCGTACGACGACGACCAGGGGTCTCCCGGTGGCACGGGCGAGGAGTTCGTCCGGGTCGGCCGTCTCGGCGTCGACCGGCACGGCGTCCGGCGCCCACGGCCCGAAGCCCCACGGCACCGGGCCGACCGCGATGTTGGACGGCGCCTGCAGCTCCACGATCACCGGAGCGGCGACCGACAGCGAGCCGGTGACCCGGATCGCGCGGCGCGCGGCCTCCAGCCCGACCGCGCGGTCGACCTCGGCCGTCCTCGGCACGGCGAGCCACGCCTTGAGGGCGGCGATGCGTGCCGCCGACTCCTCCAGGCGCTCGGCGGACAGCCGTCCCTCGCGTACCGCGGCCATGATCTGCTCGCGGATGGCGCGCACGCTGTCCTCGTACTCCTTCGAGCCGAGGCAGAGCAGGTCGGCGCCGGCGGCGAGTGCCCGTACGGCCGCCTCCGGAATGCCCATCGCGCCACTCGCCGCACGCATGTCGAGGGCGTCGGTGACGACGACCCCGTCGTACCCGAGCGTGCCCCGCAGCAGCCCGGTGATCGCGGCCGGTGACAGTGTGGCCGGCGTTGCGCCCGTGAGCGCCGGCACGCGGATGTGGGCCGTCATGATCGACTGGACCCCGGCCTCGATGGCGGCGCGGAACGGCACCATCTCGCGGCGTTCGAGCAGGGGCAGGTCCGCGTCGATCGACGGGACCTCCAGGTGGGAGTCCTGCGAGGTCGCGCCGTGGCCGGGAAAGTGCTTCGCGCAGGCGGCGACGCCGGCCTCCTGCAGGCCGGACACGGCCGCGGTGATGTGCCGCGCGACCAGCTCGGGGTCGGACCCGAACGCCCGGGTGCCGATGATCGGATTGTCGTCGGCGGTGTTCACGTCGGCCGAGGGCGCGAAGTCCAGGTTCACGCCCGCGCCGCGCAGCTCCGCGCCGAGCGAGCGGTGGACCCGCCACGTGGTTGCGGTGTCGTCGAGGGCGCCGAGCGCGGCGCTGCCCGGGTAGGGGCTGCCCGTCTCGTGCGCCAGCCGCGTCACGTCGCCGCCCTCCTCGTCGATGGAGACGAGCGCTTCGGACGTCGCGCGCAGCCCGGCGGTGAGAGCGGTGAGCCCGCCCGCGCTCGGGACGTTGCCGTTGATCGCGAAGAGGGTGACGCCGCTCACGCCCCGCTCGAGGCCCTCCAAGACCCAGCGGGGCGCGGCGGCGCCCGGGAAGGGCACGAGCAGAGTGGCGTTGACGAGCCGTTCGAGAGAGGGGTCGCTCATCGGTCGTTCACCATTTCTTGCTCGATGTGCCGGCTTGGCTTCGTGGTCATGGATCGCTCACCTTCCCGTACGTGCGGCACCGGAGCCCGTCGCCCACTCATCCCTTCACCGCCCCGCCGACCAGGCCGGACACCATGCGGCGCTGGACGAGAAGGAAGAAGGCGATGACCGGGAGGGTGAGCAGTGTCGATGCGGCCATGATCGGACCCCAGTCGTTGCCGGAGCGCCCGAAGAAGAACTGCAACATGATCGGCAACGTGGCCTTGTCCTGGTCCTTCAGGAACGTGTAGGCGAAGATCAACTCGTTCCACGCCGTGATGAAGGAGAAGATGCTGGTCGCCACGAGACCCGGCGCGACGAGCGGCAGCAGGATCCGGAAGAAGATCCGGATCGGCCCGGCGCCGTCGATCGCGGCGGCCTCCTCCAGCTCCTTGGGTATCGCCGCGACGAACCCGCGCAGCATCCAGACGCCGAACGGCAGCGCGAACCCGACGTAGACCGCGGTCAGGCCGACCAGGCTGTTCAGCAGGCCCAGGTGCTTCAGGTCGATGAACATCGGGATGACCAGTGCCTCCGCCGGCACCATCTGCACGACCAGGAGCAGGATCAGGAAGGTCGTACGGAACCGGAAGCGGAACCTCGCCACCGCGGTCGCGGCCAGCAGCGCGAGCAGTCCGGACACGACCACGGTCCCGACCGCCAGGATGAGGCTGTTGACGAAGTAGTGCCAGAAGGAGACCCCGGCGATGCCGCCGTTCAGCACGTAGTCGAAGTGGTGCAGCGTCGGGTGGAAGGGCACCGGGTGCGGCGTGGAGCTGAAGATCTCCTGGTTGGGCTTGAACGCCGTCGAGATCATCCAGAAGACGGGGAAGGCCGAGACGACGAACACCGCGATCCCCGCGGTGTTCAGGGCGATCCGCCGTACTCTGCGCGCGCTCATGCCACCCCCTGCTGCCGGACGATCATTCGCGTGTAGATCGCTGTGACGATCAGGACGATCACCGTGAGGACCATCGCGATCGCCGACCCGAGGCCGTACTTGGCGTTGAGCGAGCCGAACGCCTCTGAGTAGCCGTACAGCGACAGGTTGAACGAGTCGCTGTTGGCGAGCCCGGACAGGATGAACAGCTGGGTGAAGACCCGGAAGTCCCAGATCACCGAGAGCACCAGCAGGATCCCGAAGACCGGCCTGAGCAGCGGAAACGTTATTTTCCAGAAAGTGTTCCACGCGCTGGAGCCGTCAACCTTGGCGGCCTCGTACAGCTCGGTCGGCACCGTACGCAGCCCGGCCAGGACCGAGACGGCGATGAAGGGGAACGACATCCAGACGACGCAGATCGTCAGGACGGTGTAGTCGGGCAGCGGTGAGGAGAACCAGTTGTAGTTCTGCCAGCCGCCGCCGACGAGCCAGTTCGGCAGCAGGTCGAGCAGCCATCCGACCAGGCCGCCGGTGGTGCCGAACAGCCAGGCGAACAGGACCGCCGCGGTGACCGGCGGGGTCGCCCAGGCGACCAGTACGCCGCCCGCGACGAACGAGGACATCCGCCGGCCGAGCTGGTTCAGCAGTAGTCCGACGAGGGTGCCGACCAGCAGCGTGGCGGTGACGGCGACGGCCGCGAACAGGACCGTGTGCCGGACGGTGGTCCAGAAGAAGCTGTCACCGAGGATCTGCCGGTAGTTGTCGAGTCCGACGTTCTCCGCGGGTTCGCCGCGGAGCTGGCGCAGGCCGACCTTCTGGAACGACATCCGGCCGATCTGGACCACCGGCCAGATGAGGAGCACGGCGATGGTCACGAGCGCGGGCAGGATCAGAAGGTAGGGCCCGAAGCGTGGGCGGCGGCGGGCGGGCCGTGCCGGGCCGGACGATGTCCGGCCCGGCACGTGCCGCACCGCCTGGGCGGTGTCGAGCATGCGGGCTGATCCCTTACTGGTTGAGGAGGGTGCCGGCCTGCTCGTCGGCCTTCTTCAGCTCATCGTCGGCCGACTTGCCCTGCATGATCGCCTTGACGGCGTTCGGCAGGATCTTCTTGGCGCCTTCGTAGTCCGCCCACCCCTTGCTGTTGGGGGTGAACTTCACGCCGGACGCGGCGGCCTGCGCGAACGGGCCCATGATCGGGTCGGCCTGGTAGGAGCCGCCCTGCAGCACGTCGGTGAACTGCGGCAGGAACTTCAGCGTGTCGGCGAAGGTCTTGGCGTCCTTCTTGCTGTCGAGCGTCGTCAGGTAGTCGAACGCGACGTCCTTGTACTTGCTGTCCTTCCAGACGGCGAGGTCGGAACCGCCCGAGAAGACCGGTGCGAGGCCGCCTGTCTTGCCGGGGATCGGGAAGACGCCCCAGTTCTTCTCGTCCTTCTTGTTCACCTTCTCCAGCTGGGGAAGGGCCCAGCTGCCGTCCATGTACATGCCGACCTTGCCGAGGGCGAAGTCCTGCTGGGGGCCCTGCAGCTCGTTCTTGCCGACGTACTTGTCCGGTGCGACCTTGTCCTTGTTGACCAGGCCGGCGTAGAACTCGATGGCCTCCTTGGCCTGCGGCTGGTCGAGGGTGCCGACCCACTTGTCGCCCTGCTTGGTGGCGACGTCGCCGCCGTTGGCCCACACGAAGCTCAGGATGCCGTTGGTGAAGTCACTGGGCGCGGCGATGCCCGGCACCTTCTTCTTGTCCTGGATCGTCTTTGCCGCGGCCTCCAGGTCGGCCCAGGTCTTCGGCGGCTGGATGCCCAGGTCGGTGAACCAGTCCTTGTGGTACCAGACGGCCCGTACGCCGCCGTACCAGGGCGCGGCGTAGGTCTTGCCGTCAAGCTGGTCGTTGGCGAGGGCGCCCTTGCTGAGGGTCTTGCCCTCGGCCCAGGAGCCCATCTTGTCGGTGATGTCGGCGAAGGCGCCCTGCTCGGCCCATGACTGCACGTCGGTGTTGCCGACCTCGGTCACGTCCGGGCCCGAACCGCTGGCGATCGCGGTCTGGAACTTCTGGGTGGCCTGCGGCCAGGGGATGTACTGAATCTCGACCGCGGTGTTCGGGTGCTTCTGGCGGAACTCCGCGGTCACTCCGTCGAGGAACTTGGTCTGCTCCGGGCTGCCATCGCCCATCTGCCAAACGACGATCTTCGCGGGGTCTGCGGGCTTGGCGGCGGAGTCGTCTTTCTTTTTGCTGCCACAGCCGGTTATGGCCACAGCGAGTGCGACGGCCGCCGCGGCGGCCTTGGTGTACCTCACAATGGAACTCCCTTCGGTACCGCCCGATCGGTGTACGACTGGTATTCATGCGGCATGTCGTACGCACGGTCGCTGGGCGCCTGCCTACAGTCGGGCTGTGGGTCTGCCGGATTATGGGATAACGGACTGCTTGGACTAAACTAACAGGAAAGTTTCCTAACCAAGAAGACCTGTTAGCGGATCGAGATGGAAGGTGTACGGAGATGGCGAGTCGGCCGGGGACGCCAAGACTCCTACGCGAGCTGAACGATCGGTCCGCACTCGATCTTCTGGTGAGCTCGGGTCCGCTGACGCGTACGCAGATCGGTGAACGCACGGGACTGTCGAAGGTGACCGCGTCGCAGCTGCTCGCCCGGCTGGAGGACCGTGGCCTGGTGGCGGTCGTGGGAGAGCAGGCCGGCGGCCGGGGCCCGAACGCCGCGCTGTACGCCGTGGTGCCCTCCAGCGCGTACGTGGCCGGCCTCGACGTGGGCCCGAACGCCGTGACGGCCGGGATCGCCGACATCACGGGACACGTCGCCGCGGAGGTGACGGTCGAGCCCGGAGACGCGTCGGACGCGGTCTCCCTGGTGCACAACGCGGTCGTGAAGGCATGCCGGTCGGCGAAGGTGCCCCTGGCCAAGCTGCACGCCCTGGTGATCGGCACCCCGGGCGTCGTGGACCCCCGCACCGGTGACGTGCAGTTCATCTACGACATGCCGCACTGGCACGCGGGCATCCTCGAGGCCCTCCGCCGCGACCTGCGCATGCCCGTCACGATCGAGAACGACGTCAACCTGGGCGCCCTGGCGGAGAAGGAGTGCGGCGCCGCGCGCGACGTGGACGACTTCGCCCTGCTGTGGGCCCACCGAGGCCTGGGCCTCGCGGTCGTCCTGGGCGGCCGGCTGCACCGAGGCTTCTCCGGCGGCGCCGGCGAGATCGGCTACCTGCCGGTCCCAGGCGCGGCACTACCGGAAAAGGACACCGAGTCGGTCACATGGGGCATGCCGGCCCTGGCCGGAGGCCTGGGCGCGCTGGCGGGCGCCGACGCCGTACGCGACCTGGCACGTGAACACGGCTTCGACGAGCCGACCGCCACCGAGTGCGTACGCGCGGCCGCGTCCGCAGGCGCCTCGGGTGGCCCGTTCTTGGACGAACTCGCCACCCGCCTGGCGTACGGGGTCGCGTCGGTGACGATCGTGCTGGACCCGGAGCTGGTCTTGATCTCGGGCGAACTGGGAATCGCCGGCGGCGAACGCCTCATCCGCCGCATCCAGGAGGCGGTCGGCCGAATCTGCCCGACACGGCCGCGGGTCGCGTTGAGCGAGGTCCAGGGGAATCCGGTGCTGCGAGGCGCGGTGTTCGCGGCCTTGGACCGTGCCCGGGACGAGGTCTTCTCCAGCTAGCGGTCTCTGCCCGTTTCGCTGTCCCGGCGCTGGGGGACTGCGGTTCGCTTCGGTTGCATCTGGCTGCTCGGGGCCGCCTGAGCCTGTCCCTTTGGCGACCGTGAGTCGCGTTGATCCAGATCATTCCTGGCGGTCCGAGGACGCCTTGGCCTCCCGGAAGCGGCCACGGCTAGCGCCACGGCGTCCTTGACGGGGAACAACATGCCCGCGCGGCCGTCGAACAGCGGCCACTCCCGGCAGTGCCCCGGCTGAACACTCGCCCAGCCACACCGCCAGCCGCTGGCAACGATCCGCGATATGTGACCTGAGATCCGCAAGCTGCGACCTGCGATCCGCGCCTGCGTCCCGCGCCTGCGTCCCGCGCCTGCGTCCCGCGAACTATGACCCGCACCCGTGACCCGTGCAGTAGGCCTCCCGCGACCTGCGACCCGCCATCTGCCATCCGCGACCGCCGACCGGCCACCCACGATCGGCCACTCACCGCGGGCCCCGATCGTCCACCTCCAGTGGCGATCTGCCGCCCGCCGCGGCCATCTGCCATCCGCGACCGGCAATCCACTACGTGCGACCCGCGCTGTGCGCCCGTCATCGGCTGCCGGTCATCCGCAAAGACAGGTGACGGCTCACCGTCGGTCCGTGAACTGGCCCATGCCACGTAGTGACGGTGGTCGCAGGCGGAGAGACGTCCCGCTCCGACGGGGTTGCGGCTCGATCGCCGAAGATGGAGATTTCCGGCGGCGTTGATAGGTTCTGCGGCGTCCGTGTCATGTGATCGGGAGGCCGCCGTGGTGAACGTCCAGCCGCTCAGTGACGGGGATCCCCGTCGGCTGGGGGACTACGACGTGACCGGACGGCTCGGCGAGGGTGGCCAGGGTGTCGTCTATCTGGGCCGGGGTTCGGCCGGGGCGGTGGCCATCAAGCTCCTGCACCCTCAGCTGATCGAGGATGCACCCGCCCGCGCCCGTTTCGTACGCGAGGTGGAGGTCACCAAGCGCGTCGCGCGCTTTTGCACGGCCCAGGTCCTGGACGCGGGAATGGCGGCCGACCGCCCGTACATCATCAGCGAGTACGTGCCCGGCCCGTCACTGCACGACCAGCTCCGAGCCGAAGGCCCCCGCCGCGGATCCGCCCTGGACCGCCTGGCCATCAACACGGTCACCGCGCTGGCCGCGATCCACCAGGCCGGAGTGGTCCATCGTGACTTCAAGCCGGGCAACGTCCTGATGGGTCCGGACGGTCCCGTGGTCATCGACTTCGGCATCTCAAAGGCATTGGACGCGAGCGGAACGATGACGAGCGCGGTGAGCCAGGTCGTGGGAACACCCGCGTTCATGGCGCCGGAGCAGCTCAGCGAGGGCCCGATCGGACCACACACGGACATGTTCGCCTGGGCCGTCACGATGGTCTACGCGGCCAGCGGAACACCCGCCTTCGGCCACCGCTCGATCCCGCAGGTGATCAACCGAATCCTCCATGAGGAGCCTGACCTGGGACAACTGGACGGCAGGCTACGCCCCGCCGTGGCCGCATGCCTGTCCAAGGACCCGGCACGCCGCCCCACCGCCCGGCACCTGATGGACGACCTGATGGGCCACCATGGCCCAGCGGCGTCCCTGGCCTCCGCGGCACCGCCCGGCGCACCCGAGCGGGGGAACCCGCAGCCGCGGCCTCCTGATCGGCCAGCTGCACAGGGCATGCCTGCGTCTGGCCCGGCCATCGGCGCATCCGATCACGGGAACCTGCGGCCGCCCTCACCTGATCGGGCAGGCATGCAAGCCATGCCTGCCGTCGACTCGGCCGGCGACGCATCCGAGCGCGAGAACCCGCAGTCGCCGGCACTCGATCGGCCCACCGCCATGCATGGGGGCGGCGGAGTGGGCACGCCGTACGTGTCCGGCATGGACCGGCGTTCATCCGATGGCACTCCGGGTCCGGTGGGCAGGAGTGAGGCGGCCCCCAGCCACCCGTCACTCTCCGGACCGTCTTCATTCGGCGGTCCCACAGGATCGGCCGATCTGGGTGGAGCGGGAACCGTGCGCCTTCCCGCAAGCACTCCGTCCTCGTACGGCGTCGGGCCGGGGCCGGGCGCGCCGAATGAGGAACGGACCGCGCGTCTACCCACCTCTGGCCCGGCGTTCTCCGGGGGTGTACCCGGTCACCCGGGCGCGCCGGCATCGACGATCGACCCACCGGACGGGCGAAAAGGTCGTACGGTACTGATCATCGCGGCAGTGGCAGCCGTCCTCATCGCACTGGTCGGCGGAGTCGCCGCGATGGCCGCGTCCGGGGGAGACGGAAAAGATGAGAAGGTCGCCGCACCACCTCCGTCTGCCCCGTCCGCCAACCGGTCTCGCCACCCGTCCAAGCGACGGACCCCGGCGACATCTCATACGCCGTCGCGCAAACCGGCCGTGGCCAAGGCGAAGCCCAACCCGTACACACCCCAGCGAGTGTGCGGTACCGGCTATCGCGTCATCGACATGCACGGGCTTGGCGACGCCACGACCTACCTGCTGTACAACGCCAAGGCCGGTGCCAACTGCGTCGTCACGATGATCCGCAAGTCCAGCGGAAAGACGTACCTGGGTGCCTCCTTGGTCGTTAAGGGCGGCGGCCGGGGGAGCAGGGCGGGCGCCTTCCCGTTCTACGCGGGCCCGGTACGCCTGGCGGCGAAGGGCAAGTGCGTCACCTGGGGCGGTGCCTCGAAAACGGCCAAGTGGACGAGCGGCTGGAGCCACTGCGGCAAATAACCCGCCGCGACGGTCCCTTACGAGACGACCTCCGCACGCGGAAGCCGCCACGCGAAAGTGCCCCGCACAACATCCTCTCCGCACGGGAGGTGCCGACGTGGCAACCTCGTCACACGGGAAGTGCGCTGTGCGGCCATCCTCCACGTGGCGAGCCTCCCACGCGGGAGGTGCCGACGTGGCAACCTCGTCACACGGGAAGTGCGCTGCGTGGCCATCCTCCATGCGGAGGCCCCCGCGCGGGAGGTGCCTGACGGGGCAACCTCATCACGCGGGAAGTGCATTACGCGGCAAATCCTTCGCCCGGCAATTTCCCGCGCGCGGGAAGTGCCCCATGGGGAAATCCCGTCACGTGTGAGGTGTGCTGCGCGGCAAATCCTCCATGCAGCAACCTTTCGCGCGAAGAGCGGTGCCCACGTGGCAGATCATCCAAGCGAGTGCGCTCTATCCACTGGAATCGGCGACGCCGAGTTCCGCAGTTGACTCCTCCCCTAGTTGGCGATTTCCGGCTGTGATGGCGATATTTTTCCGTAGCCGTAGCCGTAGCCGTAGCCGTAGCCGTAGCCGTAGCCGTAGCCGTAGCCGTAGCCGTAGCCGTAGCCGTAGCCGTAGGCAGCGGTTCTCCCTTCCCGGCAGCGGCGATTATCGATCTCGTGCTGTGGTGCGATTCACATTTCGTGATGGCGATTATCGCTTTGCGAGCCGTGCCGTCGTGTAGTACTGATTTGCCGCAGCCGCAGCCGCAGCCGCAGCCGCAGCCGCAGCCGCAGCCGCAGCCGCAGCCGCAGCCGCAGCCGCAGCCGCAGCCGCAGCCGCAGCCGCAGCCGCAGCCGCAGCCGCAGCCGCAGCCGCAGCCGCAGCCGCAGCCGCAGCCGGGTAGTTTCCCTTCCGAGGTAGGTGTCGCCTACTCCGGCGGGCCCTCCTTTCGCGGCGGGAGTCACACGGAGAGGCCGGACGTCTCGTCGCGGCTTACATGCGCGCCACCGCGCATGTGGTGTGGACCCAGGTGAGGCCGAGGCGGGCGATGTACTGGCCGATGCGGACCGGGCCTCGGCACAGGGGACACCAACTGCTGCGGCGCGCCTTGCGGGCCCTATCGGCGAGGATCATTCGCCTGCCCTCGGTGGTTCACGTGGCTACGCGAAGTCCCGTTTCCTGGGTGTGGTCGCTGTTGTTCGTATCCCGCCAGGCGGCTCTCAGCTCCGTGCGCCGACGGGCCGGTATCTTTGGCCGACGTATCGGCCGGGTGGATCGATAATCTCCACCTCGTCGGCTCCCATAAGTGGACTCTTCGCTGGCATTCATCACCTCTCGCTCGAGCAGAAAAATCTCTGGGCTTCGGCTTTCCGGATAGCGTCATGGACGCTCCTTGTGTGAGAGATGAATCGGCATCTGAAGGCCAATGTAATGGATGGCTCTGACAGTTTTAGGTCGCCATTGGAGTCAGTATTTGGCATATCTAATCGCCAAATTTATCCATATGCGACGAGTGTTCTTGTCGGGGACCGCCGGGCTAATTCGTCAGGTCCGGCAGCGGTGATGAGTCGAATGTCCCACTCGATGCCTGGGGGCAGTTCGGTGAGGTGCAGTGGGCCAGGTCGTCGCATCCGGCCGCTACGACGGCGGCCAGGGTCGTACGCACGGTGGTGAGGTCCGCCAGCTTCGCGTCGATTTCGACGAGTTTGGCGACCGCATGTCCATGCAGGCCTGCCTGCCGGCGCCTTGCCCGACGCCGGTCGGTCGCCAGTAGTGAGGCGATTTCCTGCAGGCTGAAGCCGAGACGCTGCGCGGCTTTGATCGTTCGCAGCAACCCGACCGCGTCGGGCGGATAGGCGCGGTGGCCGCCGGGGGTTCGCGATGGGAGGGGCAGCAGACCCTGGCGTTCGTAGTAGCGCAGTGTCTGAACGTTGACCCCGGCCAGCCTGGCCACCTCGCCCGTACGCAGCGAGCGTTCCGTCATCAGTGCCTCGATCCGCGTGTGAGCCGGGCCGCCAGCGCATCGAGTACCGATTCGTGAACGGGAGGCACAGCGATCTCCACGACCAGCCCGCCGCCGTTCCGCACGATCGTGAAAGCAAAGAACGAGCAGCATGAACTCTCACGAGCGATCAGGTCACGTAGCTCGGCCTCCCACATTTCATCGACGACCAGACGCAGTCGTCGGCGGTCGACCCGTTCGACGCTGCGCAGCGCGCGCTCGAACAGCGCGTCGAATTCCGCCACGCGCAGCGGACGTTCCGCCGAAGGCAGGGTGCAGGCATCCGGCACCCAGGACGCTTCAACCATCGAGATCACCCCGAGACGACGATAAGCCTGTACCGGGGTACCGGATTCAACTGCCGAGAGCGAAGAAACCGGCGCCGGTAGGAGAAACCGCGGGCTCCAAAGCGGCGGCGAGCGATGGGGCCGACCACGGTGCCGCCGTCCGCGCTCAACGATCAGCTTCCCGATAGCGGCAGGTGGCTGCAGTGCGCGTGCTCCCCAGGAGCGAAGGCGTAGGCCGCGGTGTGAGATCCATGGCGGCCGTGATCGTCAGTGGCAGGCGTCGGCTGTACGGGGACGGGCGGAAGCGGCCGTTTCCGAGCGAGTCGAGGCGTTCGGGAGCCAAAGCGGAGGCTGTGGGGTGGGGATGTGGGGTGGAGGCTGGCCGCAAGCGGCGGTGAGGGGCGTTGATGGCGCCGCCATCCGCTCGTTCGAGTGTCGGGAGTGGGGGTTGCGCGGAGGTGGGTGGAAGGTCGCTTCCCATGAACGACGTGCGGGGACTTGATGACGTCGACGCGTCGGTCGCCGAGCGGGGCGAGGCGTTCGGGAGTGGAGGCGGAGGCCGCGGGATGTGGAGTGGACGCTCGCTGCTTCCAAGGCGGTCGCCAAGGGCGAGTCGGTGATGGTGCCGCCATCCGCTCGCTCGAGCGTCGGAGCGGGGTTGCGCAGGGGTGGGTGGTGCCGGGTGTTTTCGGCGAGCGGCGAAGGCGATGGTGGCGTCGCTGTCCGCTCGTTGGCGTGTCAGGAGTAGGGGTCGTGTGGGGCGGGTGGAAAGGTCGTTTTCGGTGAACGGTTGCGGGGTCTTGACGGCCGCTGCCGTTGACGTGTCGGTGTCCGAGCGGGGAGAGGCGTTCGGGAGCGGAAACGTAGGCCGTGGGTGTGGGGTGGACGCTCGCTGCCTCCAAGTCGGTCGCCAAGGGGGAGTCGGTGATGGCGCCGCCATCCACACGTTCGAGCGTCGGGAGAGGGCCGTGCGGAGGTGGGCGAAAAGGTCTTCTCCAGTGAACGGCGTGTGGGGACTCGATGACGGTCGCATCGGTCGCCGGGCAGCGTAAAGCGTCAGGAGCGGAGGCGTAGGCCTCGGGGTGTGGGGTGGAAGCCCGCCGCCTCCAGCGCGGCCGCCAAGGGGGAGTCGTTGATGGCGCCGCCATCCGCGCGTTCGACCGTTAGTTTTCCGAGGGCTCCCTCGCGTACCGCCAGGGCGAGGGCGTCGACGGCCGGCTGTAGGTCGGTTTCGTTCCACGACAGCAGGGTCTTGCCGCCGCGTTCGACGTAGAGGACCAGTTGTCCCTCCACGAGGACGACGAGTGCTCCCGCCTTGCGGCCCGGTTTGTGGCCGCTCGCGGCGTCCTCCGGGCGTTCGGGCCAGGGCAGGGCGGCGCCGTACGGGTTGGCCGGGTCGGTCGCGGCCAGGACCAGGGCGCGGGGCGCGTCGGCGCGGGTGGTGGCGCGTAGGCGGTCGACGGCTCCCGGCAGGGCGAACTGGGCGGCGCCCAGGCCATCCACGAAGTAGCCGCGGCGGCACCGGCCCGTCTCCTCGAACGCCCGGAGCACGGGGTACACCGCCGCGAAGCCTCCCGGTGTGCGTTCGGCCATTACCGCGCCGCGGATGACGACGCCGTACCGGTCGAGCAGTGTCTCGGCCAGGGCGTGGCTGCGGCGGGTCGCGTCGAAGACGCGTTCGGGCAGAAGCCACCAGCGGCCGGCCACCGTCGGGGGGCCGGTGCGTGAGGGCATGACCGGGCGGCGGCGGGTGCGAGGACGGTGTGTGGTCCGGCTCGAACCGAGCCGCGAACGCAGCGGGGCCAGCGTGTCGTTGGTCAGCCGGCCCGCCCACACCAGGTCCCACAGCACCGTGACCAGCTCCTGGTCGTTCAGCGAGCCCACCCGGTCGGACAGCGTGCGGAAGAACACCGCCCCGCCGTCGCCCAGCGCCTCCAGGACCGCCGAATGCAGCGGCGTCAGGGTGATGTCGGCGGGTTCGGCCATGAGGAGCGGAGCCGTGTCGGCCAGATAGAGCGACACCCACCCGTCGCCGCCCGGCAGGCCGCCCTGGCCCGCCCACACCACCTCACCGGAGGCGGTCAGCTCGTCCAGCATCGCGGGGGAGTAGCCGGGGACCCGCGCGGGCAGCACCAGCGACTCCAGGGCCGACGCCGGCACCGCGGCGCCCTGCAACTGTTCGATCGCCTGCACCAGCGCGTCGAGACCCCGCAGCCGCGAGGAGCCGATGCCGTGCCACGCGGGCAGGAAACGGGCCAGGGCGTCGTGCGACGAGGGCTCCACCTCGGCGCGCAGGCGAGCCAGTGACCGGCGGCGCAGCATGCGCAGCACCCCGGTGTCGCACCACTCGGTGCCGCGCTCACCCGGCGTGAACTCCCCCTCGGACACGCGGCCCGCGAGCCGGTGCAGCGTGTCGTTCACCACCGCGACGCCCAGCCCGAACCGGGAGGCCGCGTCCGACGCGTGGAACGGACCGTGTGTACGCGCATGACGGCTCAGCAGGTCGGCGAGCGGGTCGGCGATCGGCTCCAGGAAGACCTCCGGCACGCCGACCGGCAGCGGCACCCCGAGTGCGTCGCGCAGTCGTGCGGCGTCCTCGATGGCCGCCCATCGCTCCTCGCCGGAGATGCGCACCCGTATCGCACGGCGCGACTCCTCCAGCTCGGCCAGCCATTGCGCGGTCGCGCCCCGCGAGATCAGCTCGGGAGTCGTGAGCGGCCCCAGCTCGCGGAGCAGGTCGGCGGTGCCCTCCATGTCGCGTGCGTGCCGTGCGGCCGGCAGCCGCTGCAGCTCCAGAGACGCCTCGGCGACCACCTCCGGGTCGAGGAGCTCGCGGAGGTCGGCCTGGCCGAGCAGCTCGGCGAGCAGTGTCGAGTCGAGGGCGAGGGCCTGCGCGCGCCGCTCTGCGAGCGGGGCGTCGCCCTCGTACATGAACGCGCCGACGTAGCTGAACAGCAGGGACCGCGCGTACGGCGAGGGCACCTGCGTCTCCACCTCGACCAGCCGCGTCTTGCGGCCGGCCAGGTCGCGCATCAGCGTGACCAGCCCCGGCACGTCGAACACGTCCTGGAGGCACTCGCGCACGGTCTCCAGCACGATCGGGAACGAGGCGTACTTGCTCGCCACGGCGAGCAGCTGCGCCGCCCTCTGCCGCTGCTGCCACAGCGGCATGCGCTTGCCCGGACGGTGCCGGGGCAGCAGTAGCGCACGCGCCGCGCACTCGCGGAACCGTGAGGCGAACAGCGCCGAGCCGCCCAGCTCGTCCGTGACGATCCGCTCGATCTCGTCGGGATCGAACAGCGCCAGGTCGCTCGCCGGCGGCGCGGCCTCGGTGCCGCCGGTGTCGGGGATGCGCAGCACGATGCCGTCGTCGGAGTGCATGGCCTGGGCGTCGACACCGTAGCGTTCGCGCAGCCGGGAGGCCATGGCGAGCGCCCATGGAGCGTGCACGAGCGCCCCGAAGGGTGAGTGGACCACGATCCGCCAGTCGCCCAGCTCGTCGCGGAACCGCTCGACCACCAGGGTGCGGTCGTCGGGCACGTAGCCGGTCGCCTCACGCTGCTCGGACAGATAGGCGAGCAGGTTGCCGGCGGCCCATTCGTCCAGGCCCGCGGCACGTACGCGAGAGCGCGCCTGGTCCGGTGACAGCGCGGACAGCTCACGGCTGAACGCGCCCAGGGCGCGCCCCAGCTCGGCCGGGCGCCCGGGAGCGTCGCCGTGCCAGAACGGCAGCTTGCCCGGCCGTCCCGGCGCGGGGGAGACCAGCACGCGGTCGGGGGTGATGTCCTCGATGCGCCACGAGCTCGCGCCGAGCACGAACACGTCGCCGACCCGCGACTCGTACACCATCTCCTCGTCCAGCTCGCCCACCCGCGACGCCTTCTCACCCACGAGGAAGACGCCGAACAGGCCGCGGTCGGGGATGGTGCCGCCGCTGGTGACCGCGAGCCGCTGCGCCCCGGGGCGCCCCCGCAGGACCCCGGCGACGCGGTCCCACACCAGCCGTGGGCGCAGCTCGCCGAACTCGTCGCTCGGGTAGCGACCGGCGAGCATGTCGAGTGTGGCCTCCAGCACCGAACGCGGCAGCGTCGCGAACGATGCCGCGCGTCGTACCAGGATCTCCAGGTCATCGACCGGCCACTCGTCCATGCCGACCATCGCGATGATCTGCTGGGCGAGCACGTCGAGGGGGTTGCGCGGGTAACGCAGCTCCTCGATCTCGCCGTCGCGCATCCGCTCGGCCACGATCGCGGTCTGCACGAGGTCGCCCCGGTATTTGGGGAAGATGACGCCCTTGGAGACGGCGCCGACCTGGTGCCCGGCCCGGCCGATGCGCTGGAGCCCGCCGGCCACCGAGGGCGGCGACTCGACCTGGATCACCAGGTCGACCGCGCCCATGTCGATGCCGAGCTCCAGGCTGGAGGTGGCGACGACGGCGGGCAGCCGCCCGGCCTTGAGCGCCTCCTCGATCCCGGCCCGCTCCTCCTTGGAGACCGACCCGTGATGCGCGCGTACGACGTCGGCCGGAGCCCCGCGCGAGGCCCCGGCCTGCGCCATCATCTCGGCGGGCGAGTCGTCCTCGGCGAGCTCCTCCTCGGCCCGCTCCAGCGACAGCTCGTTGAGGCGTCCGCTCAGCCGCTCGGCCAGGCGGCGCGAGTTGGCGAAGACGATCGTCGAGCGGTGTGCCTCGATGAGGTCCAGCACGCGCGCCTCCACGTGCGGCCAGATCGACGTGCGGTTGGGCTCTCCGGCCGCCGCCCCGCTCAGGTCCTCGGTCGGCTGCCCCAGCTCGGTCATGTCCTCGATCGGCACGACGATCTCGAGCTCGACCTCTTTCTGGTGCGGCGGCTGCACCACGGTGGCGGGTCTCGTGCCGCCGAGGAACGTCGCGACCTCGGCCACCGGCCGTACCGTCGCGGAGAGACCGACGCGCTGGGCGGGTCGCTCCAGGAGCGCGTCGAGCCGCTCGAGAGAAAGTGCGAGATGGGCGCCGCGCTTGGTCGCCGCCACCGCGTGGACCTCATCGATGATCACCGTCTCGACGCCGCGCAGCGCCTCGCGCGCCTGTGAGGTCAGGATCAGGAACAGCGACTCCGGCGTCGTGATGAGGATGTCGGACGGCTTGGCCGCGAACCGGCGGCGCTCGTCAGCGGGAGTGTCACCGGAGCGCACGGCCACGCGTATGTCCGGCTCGTCCAGGCCCAGCCGCTGGGACGTCTGCCGCAGCCCGGTCAGCGGGGCCCGGAGGTTGCGCTCGATGTCGACGGCCAGCGCCTTGAGCGGGGAGACGTACAGCACCCGGCAGCGCCGCTTGGGATCCTCCGGCGGCGGCACGGTGGCGAGCCGGTCGAGTGACCAGAAGAACGCGGCGAGGGTCTTGCCCGAGCCGGTCGGGGCCACGACCAGGGTGTTGTCGCCACGGGAGATGGCCTCCCAGGCGCCCTCCTGAGCCGCCGTGGGCGCGGCGAACGCCCCGGTGAACCACGCACGCGCGGCGGCGGAGAAGCGGTCTAGCGGTCCCATGCTGCCATGATGCCTCGCGGCACCGACAGAACGCGCCGGCCGGTAGCGTTGAGGGGTGCGTCTCACCGTGTTCTGGGAACGAATGAACAGCCAGTTCGGCGATGGCTATGCCGAGAGCGTGGCCAAGGACTACGTCCTGGCCGAGCTAGGTGGCCGCACCGTCGAACAGGCCTTGGCCGAAGGCGTCGCCGTCAAAGCCGTGTGGCAGGCGGTCTGCGCCACCTTCGACGTCCCCCAGAAACTGCGGTGAGCGTCGACCGGCTGCTCGCCGAGGCCAGGGCGGGGCTCACGCGCCTCAAGCCGCACGAGGCGGCCGAGGCCGTACGCGCCGGCGGGCTCCTCGTCGACACGCGTCCCGAATACCAGCGGCGCGCCGACGGCGACATCCCCGGCGCCGTCGTCGTCGAGCGCAACCATCTCGAGTGGCGGCTCGACCCCGGCAGCGACTCTCGTATCCCCGAGGCCGTCCACGACCGCGTCCGCTGGATCGTGATCTGCGACGAGGGCTACTCCTCGTCGCTGGCCGCGGCGTCTCTGCGGGCGATCGGCCTGGTCGACGCCACGGACGTGGTCGGCGGCTTCCAGGAGTGGCGGGCGGCCGGGCTCCCGGTGACGCCCGGTCCCGTACGCCCGCGGCTCGCCTCGTACGACCTCAGATGACGGCGACCGCGGTGATCAGGCCGACCGTGACCTGCGTCGCGCCCAGGAGGATCGCCGAGGGTTCGAGCTTCTCCTTGTTCATCAGCCCGGCCACGTCGATGCCCAGCAGGTAACGCACGACCAGCGTGGCGATCTGCTGGGTGATGATGCCCACCAGGCCCCAGACGAGAGTCGCGATCAGCCCTTCGAGGAGCTTCCCGCCGGACGCGAAGATCGACGCGGCCACCACGAGGCCCACGCCCGCCATGCCGCAGACGGCGAGCAGTGTCGCGTTGGCGTTGCGGTTCGTCCTGATGATCGTGGTGAGGCGGCCCGGCGTGGTCATGTCGACCGCGAAGAACCCGATGAGCAGCAGCACGAGCCCCAGTGCCGTGTACGCCGCGATCGCGCCGGCGCCCTTGCCCAGAGCCGTGCCGAAACCTTCCGAGAACGCCATAGCCATGTCGATCTCCCTAACGAGGTGCCACGTCGATGCGGTGCGGGACGAATGAAGAGGTGTCATCGGTGATGAGACCGGAGGTCTCGCGGATGCCCAGGCCGGCGGCCTCGTCGCCCACGACCCAGGCGCCGAGTACGGGATGCTCGCCGCCGAAGTCGGGCAGCGGGCACAGCTCCTGGAAGACGAAGCCCTCGGCTCCGTACTCCCCAGGAGTGGTCTGTACGCCGTCGGGCGTCACGATGCTCATGCTCGCCCCCTCACGGCCGAGCAGCGGCTTGCGCACGTACGACGTGAGCGAGCTCGGCGTGCCGAGGAACGTCGGCAGGAGGTTCGGATGGCCCGGGTACAGCTCCCAGAGCACGACGAGCAGCGCCTTGTTCGACAGGAGCATCTTCCAGATCGGCTCGATCCAGGACGCACGCGTGACGTGCCGGCCGAACGGCTCGGCGACGATCCACTCCCACGGGTAGAGCTTGCAGAGCGTACGGATCTCGGCCTCGTCCAGGTCGACGAAGCGTTCGTCCCGTGCGTGCCAGCCGACGTCCTCCATCGCGATGGGGGTGGCAGCGACGCCGGCCTGTTCGGCGGTCTCCTGCAGGTACGCGACGGTCATCAGCTCTTCGCCGGTCTCGTCTTCCGTGGTCCAGGCGAAGTGCACCGGTCCCGGCGCGATCTCCTTCCAGCGGTCCACGAGGCGTTCGTGGACGGAGTTCCACTGGTCGCCGTCGGCGTAGACGTCCTGTAGCCAGTACCACTGCACGATCGAGCTCTCCACCAGCGCGGTGGGGGTGTCGGCGTTGTACTCCAGCAGCTTGGCCGGGCCCTCGCCGTCGTACCGGAGGTCGAACCGCCCGTACAGGTGCGGGTCGCGGCGCCGCCAGGACGCCTCGATGAGCGGGCGCACCCAGGGCGGGATGCCGAACACGTCGTACCGGCCGGTCGTCACGACGTGCTCCACCGCTGCCAGGCACATCCCGTGGAGTTCTTCGACGACCGTCTCCAGGGCGAGGACCTCGTCCATGCCGAAGACGTAGTGCACCGACTCGTCCCAGTACGGGCGGGTCAGGTGCTCGGGGTGGGAGGTGCGGTGGTACGCGAGGCCCTGTGACTCGATGATCTGGGCCCAGTCCCCCCGCGGGTCCGAGAACTCGCGTCGCACGGCTCAGCCTCCGTGCGAGCCGGAGTGCCCGCCGAAGCCACCACGCGAGATCACCCGGCCGCCGCGTGAAGTGATCTTGCTGCCGCGGGGACGGATCGTGGAGCCGCGGGAGATGTAACCGCCGTGGTAGCGGCCGCCGTAGTACCAGTAGTAGCGGCCGTACGTGCCGCCGTTGTCGCAGTAGCGGTCGTCGACGACGCGGTGTGAGCCGCCGCGGGAGTTCTGGCCGTCGACGCAGGACGCGCTGGTGCTGGAGGAGCAGGCCACGAGCGTCAGGGACAGCACGCCCACCGCGCTGAGCTGTACGGCACCGGAGCGCATCCGCCGTCCGGCGTCTTGGGGAGGCATGGGCCCTCCGGTTCCGGGGGTGATGTCCGGTAAGTGTAGAGGTGCCTAGCGGATCGGGAAGCTCAGGTACAGGTCGGCGGGTTCGGCGCCTCCTGGAAGATCGCTCACCTGTCCGTCGCCGACCTCGACCACCCGCCAGGCGCCGTCCGCGCGCCGCGCGAGGTCCGTCGTGATGAAGCGGCAGCCCAGAGAACGTACGCAGGGCGCGGTGGGCTCCGTACGCGGGCGTGGATGCCGGTCCGGGGTGTCCGGATGCGGCCCGACCAGCACCGGCTCACCGTCGACCCACCAGACGCGCGCCTCGCCGCCCTCGTACGTCTCGAACTCGCGGATCACGATGCCGCCGGCCAGGGAGTCGCCCTGAAGCTCGAAGAAACGCGACACCACGGCGTGCAGCCGGTCGAGGTCGGTGACGTCGGGCACGAAGCACGCCTCGTCCCACTCGTGCTTGCGCGACTTGACGTAGTCCTTGACGATCACGGGTCCCTTGGGAAGCGGGCGTACGAGCTGCGCCAGCCTGTCCCTGCCTGGGGGAGCGCCGGGGGGCATCGGGAGCCACACGCTCGCGGGAGTGACACCGGCGAACGTGTCGTACCAGCCGGGCAGCTCATGGGCCTTCTGGTAGCCGTCCGGCGGCACCGCCATCGTGACCCTCCGCGCGCCGAGGGCGGAGGTCAGCGCGATGTACTGCACGGCCGTGATCATCCAGCCGCGGTACCAGACGGTGCCCAGGTCACGGGGTACGCGGTGGACGGCCATGGCGGCGTCGCCGTGCTGGAGGGCATCATGGTCGATGAGCGCGATGGAGCCGCCGAGCGCGCGTACGGCGTCGGCCTCCCGGGCGAAGTGCTCGTCGACCCTCCGGGGGTTGAGCGGGTCGGCGCACATGAGAATGGTCACCGGCATGATCCTGCGCTCAGCGTAAGCCAACTCCCTCCGGGTTTCCGGTGGGAATCGGAGTGTCTTACCATGATCGAACACGTGTTCGGCTAAAGTTGGCCGTAACGAGCGACGTCATCCACACCGGTGGCCCGGACTCTCGAAAACTGTCAGTGCGGCCCCGTAACGTCGCATCCGATAACAGCAGGCACCGATTTCACAGGGACACCTCACATGGCAGCAAACGATCGCGAGAAGGCTCTCGAGGCGGCGCTCGCCCAGATCGAGCGGCAGTTCGGCAAGGGTTCCGTCATGCGGCTGGGCCAGGAGGGGCGCCCTCCGGTCGAGGTGATCCCGACCGGTTCGATCGCCCTTGACGTGGCCCTCGGCATCGGCGGCCTCCCGCGTGGCCGTGTCGTAGAGATCTACGGCCCCGAGTCCTCCGGTAAGACGTCCCTCGCGCTCCACGCGGTCGCGAGCGCGCAGAAGAACGGCGGCATCGCGGCGTTCGTCGACGCCGAGCACGCGCTCGACCCCGAGTACGCGAAGAAGATCGGCGTCGACGTCGACGCGCTCCTCGTCTCCCAGCCGGACACGGGGGAGCAGGCGCTGGAGATCACCGACATGCTGATCCGCTCCGGCGCGATCGACGTCGTGGTCATCGACTCCGTCGCGGCCCTCGTGCCACGCGCGGAGATCGAGGGGGAGATGGGCGACAGTCACGTCGGTCTCCAGGCCCGCCTCATGTCGCAGGCCCTCCGTAAGCTCACCGGCGCCATCAACCAGACCAAGACCACAGCGATCTTCATCAACCAGCTGCGGGAAAAGGTCGGCGTCATGTTCGGCTCGCCCGAGACGACCACGGGCGGCAAGGCGCTGAAGTTCTACGCGTCGGTGCGCCTCGACATCCGCCGCATCGAGACGATGAAGGACGGCACGGAGGCGGTCGGCAACCGCACGCGCGTCAAGGTCGTAAAGAACAAGATGGCGCCGCCGTTCAAGGTCGCTGACTTCGACATCCTGTACGGCGTGGGCATCAGCCGTGAGGGCGGCCTCATCGACATGGGCGTCGAGCAGGGCTTCGTCCGCAAGTCCGGCGCCTGGTACACCTACGAGAACGACCAGCTCGGGCAGGGCAAGGAGAACGCCCGCACCTTCCTCAAGGAAAACCCGGACATGGCCAACGAGCTCGAGAAGAAGATCAAGGAAAAGCTCGGGGTGGGCCCGAAGCTCGACGCCGACCCGACCTCCCCGGCCGCGCCTCCCGCGGAGGCACCGGCCGACGGGGCGGTCACGGCGGGGGCGGGTAAGCCGGCAGGGGCCAAGCGGGGCGCCAAGAGCACCCCGAAGCCGGGCGACGTCTGAGAGCCGGCCCGATAAGCCCTCCTGGCGGGCGGCGGCGTCACGCCCCGCGCCGGACCGAGACCGGCGCGGAGTCCTTCCCCGGTGGCGTCGCCCCCGTCCAGGAGCCTCTTGCCGTTTCGCTTTGCGGGCACTTGTCCCCGGACCGCCGAACATCGGCGCTCCGGGCGGTGTCGAGCCGGGTTTCCTGGCGGCGTCGCGACTGGCTGGGAGTGGGTGGGGCTCGTGCTCACTCGCTCTGTGGGTGCCTGCCGGGAGGCTCCCCAGGGGGCGGTATCGGCGGTTGGCCGGAGCGCGAGGACCGGATCCGGGGTTCGCTGATGTTGGTGTTCGCCTGTCGGCGGCGTCTCGCTGAGGGGTTGGTGTCGCGGTGGGCTCTGAGCTCGCCGGCGTCGCGTCTCGCTGGGGCGTGGCCGTCCGGTCGGTCCCACGGTCGTTCGTGTGGCGCCGGTGCCGGTCCGGTCGGTCGGTCCGGTCGGCGGGAGTCTCGGCTTGAGGGCGCGGTGGTTCCGGTTCACCGCTTCGGGCGTCCGGCGCTTGTCTCCGTCCAGGGGGCAGTGGTTCGGACGGACATTCGGGTACGGCGAGAGTTCAAGGGGATGTCGTGGCAGGACGAAAGGCCGATAACGGATTTGGCGGCGCTGCACGCAGTGGTTCCGGTTGGAAGGCGAAGCGGTCCGCGTCCGACGGGCGGTCCACGGTGGGTGGGAGGTCCATGGCGGGTGGGAGGTCGTCGGCCGGTCGGCGTTCCGCCGCGGACGCTGACGATCCGGAGGCCGCGGCACGTGAGATCTGCCTCCGGCTGCTGAGCTTCTCGCCTCGCACACGCGCCCAACTAGCCGACGCGCTGCGGCGCAAGGGCGTGACGGACGAGGTGGCCGAGCGGGTACTGGGACGCTATACGGAGGCCGGCCTGATCGACGACGCCGCGTTCGCCCAGGCCTGGGTACAGTCCCGGCACGCCGGCCGCGGCCTGGCACGCCGCGCACTCGCCGCCGAACTCCGGCAGCGCGGCGTCGCCGACGACACCGTCAAGGAAGCGGTCGAAGAACTGGCCCCGGAGCAGGAAGAGTCCGCGGCCCGCGAACTCATAGCGAAACGAATGGCCGTCACCCGCGGCATGGACCCCGTCAAACGCACCCGCCGCATCGCGGGCGTACTCGCCCGCAAGGGCTACTCCGGCAGCCTCGCCTACAACCTGATCCGCGAGGCCCTCGAAGCGGAGGGCATCGGCGACCTCCCCGACTCACCCCCAGAGGACTAACCCCGGTCGCCGCAGCCCGACACCCCCGAGCACGAGAACGCCCCAGCGCACCCCCAGGATCCAGCCGACGCACGTGACCGCGATGACCGTCCCGGCAGTGGGCACGGCCGGCCTCGTCCAGCTGCGGGGCGAGGTGGGGGGCATGGCCGGTCTCGTCCGGTTGCGGAGCATGGGATGAGAAGCGTGGGTGCGGAGCGTGGCCACCGTGCGCCCGATGACGAGGTGGCGTTGACCCTGCACCGGCTCACCCGCGCGGCTTGTGGCGGGATGACCTGGGGGAGTGCCTGGGGCGGCGCGGTCTGAGCCGGGTGAGGTTGCTCAGGACGGGCCAGGCCAGGCCCACTGTGGCTGCCGTGACTTAGCCGTGCCGGCTCCAGGGCGTCGACCGCAGACCAGTGGGCCCATGGTGACTGGCGATGATCTTCCGGGCGGCGTGGTGCTCGGCGGTGGGAACAGGGGCGCGACGCGCCCGTGGGTGTAGCGGGTCCACAAAATTTGCCCTGGTCCGTGGCCGAGGGTGTGTACGGGTCCTGGTCAGGGCCGCCACGCGGCCGACCAGCGCGATCTTGTCTCTCACCTGCGGCGAGGGAGGTATGGGTATCTGCTTGCCACATGCAACGAATCGTCCGGAACGTGTGGTCTTTCCTTGCCCATTACCTCCGCGACGCTTACGGTTACGGCAGTGAGGAGTTACTCCGCGCAGTGCGGATTTCCATACGACCGCAGACTTTGACGAGCTGAGAGGTATCCCGGCCGGCTCCCCTATGGCCGGTTGGTGGGATTACAGGGTTCTGGTGGGAGTCCGGGACCCTGGATGGTTGTGCCCCGGCTGGCATCCGTCGGCGGTCCGGTGGACCCATGGCGCGTTCGTAGCCCCTCGCGCGCTGCCTTGGTGTTGGGTGGCGTCGACGTCGAGGAAAGGGGTCAGTGCCGTGATCTTGGGTGTCATAGGTGCGGCACTGCTCATCATCGTGGCCTTCGTCATCCTCGTCATCGTTGTGCTCCGGAGGATCCTCGGCCGGGTGGTCGCGGCTACCAAGAGCACCGTGCGGAGCGAAGAGGAAGTCAACGCTCATCGGGACGCGGACGAGATCGTAGCGCGGGCGAAGGCCCAGGCGCAGGAGATCGTCGCCGAAGCCGAGGCCAAGGCCAAGGACACCTCCGCGGTGGCCCGTGCCGAGGCAGAGAAGGAGGTCAAGACCCTCAAGGACGACCTCCGCCCGGTGCGGGAAGACCTCGAACGTCGCGAGATCCGTCTCGCCGAGCGTGAGCAGCGGCTCGATGACGAGATGCGGCGGCTCGAGGAGCGCAGCCAGAAGCTGGACGAGGTCAAGCAGTCGCTCCGAGAGCGCCGGGCCGAGCTCGAACGCGTCGACGAAGAACGCCAGCAGGTTCTCGAACAGGCCGCCGGGCTCACCGCCGACCAGGCCAAGAGCGAGCTCGTCGTCGCCATCGAGAACCAGGCCAAGCGCGAGGCCGCACTGATCGTCCGTGACATCGAGGGCGAGGCGCGCGACGAGGGCGAGAAGCGCGCGCGGAAGATCGTCACGCTCGCGATCCAGCGGGTGGCGACCGAGCAGACCGCCGAGTCCGTCGTGTCCGTGCTGCACCTGCCCAGCGACGAGATGAAGGGCCGCATCATCGGCCGCGAGGGCCGCAACATCCGCGCGTTCGAGACGGCCACCGGCGTCAACCTCATCATCGACGACACACCCGAAGCGGTACTGCTGAGCTGCTTCGATCCCGTACGCCGCGAGGTCGGCCGGCTCACCCTCGAAAAGCTCGTCCTCGACGGCCGGATCCATCCGCAGCGCATCGAGGAGATCTACGACCACAGCAAGGCCGAGGTCGAACAACTGTGCGTACGCGCCGGTGAGGACGCCCTCGTCGAGCTGGGCATCACCGAGATGCACCCGGAACTGATCGCCCTGCTCGGCCAGCTGCGCTACCGCACGTCGTACGGCCAGAACGTCCTGAAGCACCTCATCGAGTCGGCGCACATCGCGGGCATCATGGCCGCCGAGCTGCGGCTGCCGACCGTACTCCTCAAGCGCTGCACACTCCTGCACGACATCGGCAAGGCGCTCACGCACGAGGTCGAGGGCAGTCACGCTCTGATCGGTGCCGAGATCGCCCGGCGGTACGGCGAGGAGGAGGACGTCGTCCACGCGATCGAGGCGCACCACAACGAGGTCGAGGTACGCACCGTGGAGGCCGTACTCACCCAGGCCGCCGACTCGATCAGCGGCGGCCGCCCAGGCGCCCGGCGCGAGTCCCTGGAGGCGTACGTCAAGCGCCTCGAGCGCCTGGAGGAGATCGCCACCGAACGCGAAGGCGTCGAGAAGGTCTTCGCGATGCAGGCGGGTCGCGAGATCCGCGTCATGGTCCGGCCCGACTCGGTGGACGACATCCAGGCCCAGGTCATCGCGCACGACATCGCCAAGCAGGTGGAGGAGGAGCTGACCTACCCCGGTCAGATCCGCATCACCGTCGTCCGGGAGTCCCGCGCCACCGAGTTCGCCCGCTGAGCCCGCCCACCGCCGCGGCCGTGCCGGATGGTGGAGCGACTGCCGTACGGCCAGTGCCGATGTGGGCTGGTGGGCATGGGCCGGTCGAGGGGCTGGGCCGGGCGGAGCGTGCGTGCGGCATGCGGCTGGCGTGTGGACAGGGAGCGGCGACGTACGGTCGCTGCGGGCAGGGGGTCCACGCTCCGGGATAGGGCCGGTACGGCGAGCCGGCGACACGCAGGGCCGCCGGATGAGCGCGGAGACGACGGAGCCGGGCCGAGCGGTGAGGTGGCTGAGGTAGGGACCGATGCTCCGCTCGCTCGTGGCCGGCCTCTGCCGGTGCTCGTCGTTTCAGGTAGGTGAGGTGGCTGAGGTAGGGGCTGATGCTCCGCTCGCTTGTGGCCGTCCTGTGCCGGTACCCGTCGTTTCAGGCAGGTGACGTGCCGGCTCTGGTCGAGGTGCCGGACGAATGGCCGGAGTGCGCTGCCGAGCTCGAACATCGGTACGTCAGGTGCGCGCCGTGGTCGACCGGCCGTCGGCGACGCGTGAGGCTGCCGCTGCGGTTGCGGGTCGTGCTGTCGCGCGAGTACGTGTCGTGCGGAGGTCGGCGAAGCAATGCCCGGCGCCGAGACCGGCCGACCGGTCCCCGGGGAGCGGGCGGTTACGTGATGGTCTTCCAGCAATAGCTGCCCGGCTGCCCCGGCGCGGGTCGCGATGGCGCGCGAGGCGGCGCCCGGCGATCCCCTCCGGCTCGGCCGCGCACTCAGGCGGTGGGTTCGTTGACACCCACACACCTGGGCCTCATCGCCGGGAGCGTACGACGGCGAGGCCGCGTGCCTCGGCTACGCCTTCGGCCCGGTGGGCGCCTGGGCTCCGCCGCCCGGTGCGGCTCCGCCACCCGGCTGCGCGCCGGCCCCCTGACCTCCGGCCCCCTGCGGCCGAGCCCCCTGTGCCCCCGCCTGACCGCCGCCCGCCTGGGCTCCGGCCGTCTGAGCGCCGCCCGGTCGTGCCTGGGGGGCCTGTGCCGCGGACGGGGTGGCCTGCTGGGCCGGGCGTCGGCCGACCCTCAGGTCCAGCGCGGGGACGTTCTTCGGGTCGAAGCCGAGCGTCTGGCCATAGAACGCCAGCTCCGCCTCCAAGCACGCCTTCACCGTCTCGGCGCGGCGGAATCCATGTGACTCGCCCTCGAACGTCAGGTACGCGTACGGGATGTCCTTACGCGCCACCGCGTCGGCGAAGCGTTCGGACTGAGGAGGCGACACGATCGGGTCGTCCAGGCCCTGCAGCAGCAGCACCGGGCAGGCCGTGTCCGAGGCGCGCGCTATCGGTGAGCGCTCCTGGTAGGCACGCTGGAACCCCGGCATCGGCCCGATCAGCCCGTACAGGTACGTCGACTCGAAGTCGTGCGTCTCCTTGAGCCAGTTCTCCGGATCGCTGATCCCGTAGTACGACGTGCCGGCCTTGAACAGGGTGCTCTGCGTGATCGCGCACAGGGTCGTCCACCCGCCCGCGCTGCCGCCGCGGATGGCGAGGCGGCCCGGGTCGGCCGTGCCGCTCTGTATGAGTGCCTCGGCCGCCGCGATGGTGTCGTCGACGTCGACGATGCCCCACTGTCGCCGGAGCCTCTCGCGGTACGAGCGGCCGTAGCCGGTCGAGCCGCCGTAGTTGACGTCGATGACGCCCAGGCCGCGGCTCGTGAAGTAGGCGATCTCCAGGTCCAGCACGCTCGTCGAGTGCCCGGTCGGGCCGCCGTGCACGAACACGATGTACGGCGGCAGCTCACCCTCGGGCGCCTGTGCGGCGGGGTTGGACGGCGGGTACACGAACGCGTGCACCGGGCGCCCGAACGGCCCCTCCAGCTCCTGGGCGCGCGGCAGCGGCAGGTACGCGGAGTCGGGCGTCGACTCCAGCTCGCCGCGCAGCACCTTGGCCTCGCCGGTGTCGGCGGAGACCGCGACCACGGACCAGGGGAGGTCCGGGGCGCCCGCGATCCCGACGATGGTCGTGCCCTCCGCGGAGAGCTGTAGCTTCCAGTCGGTGTAGGGCAGGTCGAAGTCGGTCAGCTCGGCGGTCTCCGGGTCGTACAGTCCCAGCCGCTGGTCGCCCTGCCCGTGCAGCACCGCGACGCGGCCGTCATCGAGTACCGCGTACGGTCGGCCGCCGAGCTGCCACAGCGCCCCGGCGAACTCCTCCTCGGCCGGGTACAGCGCCTGCGGCGAGTCACCGAGCAGGCCGACCTCGTAGAGGTTCCACCAACCGGGCCAGTCGGAGACGACGTACAGCCGGGACTCGCTCAGCCACGTCGGTACGAGCGCCGACTCGCTGAGGCCGCCCTTGACCGTACGAGGCCGCTCGAGCACCCCCGCGGTGTTGAAGACGGCGACGCGCAGCTCGGTTCCGTCCCACGGCATGCGGGGGTGGCTCCACTGCACCCACGCGAGGTGGCCGCCCTCGGGGGAGGGGGTCGGGAAGGCGTAGAAGTCCGCGCCGCTGACGAGCTCGCGTACGGCGCCGGGGTCCTGCGTGGCGGTGCCGTCCACCGGGATGGCCACGATCGACCGGCGTACGGCGCCGGCGGCGTGGCTCTCCTGGACGCACCAGACATGCCGGCCGTCGGGGGACAGCGTGAAGTCGGCGTAGCGCAGGCCGGCCCGCTCGGCGGGCTCGGGCGTGACGGGGATCGGGCTCTGGCCCTCGGCGACCCGGTAGAGACGCTGGTCGTCGTAGTTGGCGAAGATGAGGTCGCCGTCGGGGAGCGGGAGATAGGACCGCCCGCCGTACTCGTGCACGCGGGTGCGGGCGTTCCATGGCGCGGGCACCAACTCGACCCCGGACCGCACGATCGTGGTGCGTCCGCCCCCCTCTGGTCGGGTCTCCTGCCACCACACCTGATCGCCGTGGATGGTCGGATAGCTGAGGCGGAGGCGTGCCCTCGCGACGTCGGCGGCGGAGATGGGGGAGGGCCAGGAGCCATAGGGAGCGGTCGCACGAGCGGTCATATCGGAATCGTCTCGCAAACCGGGGGACAATGGGGCCTCGAACCGTCACTTGAGGTCGCAAAAGATATGAGGCCGGGGGCGGTGGCGTGTCCACCGGCCCCCGGCCTCGCTGACCTGGCCCGTACGGGTGACGGCTACAAGGAGCCCATACCCGCGGCGGGAGGCACGCCTGTGCCGATGCCGAGGGTCCGTGCGGAGGTCTTGCGGCTGCGCCGGCTGCGCTTCTCCAGCCACGTCGCGACCAGCCCGAGCAGGATGTTGATGATGATGTAGATCACAGCGATCACGATCGCGGACGGGATGATGTTGCCGAAGTTGCCCGAGACCACGCGCAGGCCCGCGTTGAGCAGGTCGTTGTAGGCGATGATGTAGCCCAGCGCGGTGTCCTTGAGCAGCACGACCAACTGGCTGATGACCGCCGGCATCATCGCGGTGACGGCCTGCGGCACCAGGATGCGCAGCATGACCCCGCTCCGGCGCAGGCCGATCGAGTAGCCCGCCTCCGACTGGCCCTTCGGGATCGAGTTGATGCCGGAGCGGAAGATCTCCGCCAGCACCGACCCGTTGTAGAGCGTGAGCCCGATCACGAGGGCCAGGAACGCCGACACGGGCGGCAGGACCCGCCCGAACGCGTCCATGATCGCGGGTGGGCCGGCCTGAGCGAAGAAGATCATGATCAGCAGGGGGATGGCACGGAAGAACTCCACCACAGCCCCGGCCGGAACGCTGACCCACTTGTGCTCCGACAGCCGGCCGAGCCCGAAGACCAGCCCGAACACCAGGGCGAACACCGAGGCGACCACGGCCGCCTTCAGTGTGCCGCCCAGGCCCGGGATGATCTGCCTGGTCCAGACGTCCTTCTCCGTGAAGGGCTCCCAGAGCTTGCCGGAGAACTGATGCTCCTGGCTCAGCCGTGCGATCAGCAGGTAGACGACGAACAACAGCACCACGGCCGCGATCAGCGTCAGCACGTTGTTCCGCAGCCGGGCGCGGGGACCCGGGGCGTCGAACAGGACCGAGGGCTTGCTCTTGCTGGGCCGCCGTGCCGGTGCGGCGGCCTGGGTGTCCGCCGGCATCGTCATCGCGCCACCGCCAGTCGCTTGGAGAGCCAGCCGAAGAAGAACCCGGTCGGGAGGGTCAGCACCATGAACCCGACCGCGAACCCGATGAAGATCGGGATGGTGCCGCCGTACGTGTCGAACATCTGCTTCATCTGGGCCGACGCCTCGAAGTAGCCCGCGGCGAGCGCGATCGTGGTGTTTTTGATCATTGCGATGAAGACGCTGCCCAGCGGGGCCACCACCGCGCGGAACGCCTGCGGCAGCACGACGAGGCGCAGGGACTGGGTGAAGGTCAGCCCGATCGAGCGGGCCGCCTCGGCCTGGCCGAGCGGGACGGTGTTGATGCCCGCCCGAAGCGACTCGCAGACGAACGACGAGGTGTAGATCGTCATGCCGATCGCCGCCAGCCAGAAGCCGTTGGTGCCCGGGTCCTCGGAGATGTGGAGCCTCAACGTGTCGCTCAGGCCGAGGCTGCAGAACAACAGGATCAGCGTCAGCGGGGTGTTACGGAAAATGTAGACGTAGAGGGCGCCGGCCGCGCGCAGCACCGGGGTCGGGGAGACCCGCATCGCGGCGAGCACCGTGCCGAAGATCATCGCACCGATGCCCGTTACGAGGGCGAGCCGGACCGTCCCCCAGAACGCCTTCATGATGGTGCCGAATTCTTGCTGCAGTGGACTGAAGTCCAACAGCGCGTGGAAATTCATGGGTCTCCACCGGATCGAGACGGCGCCGGTGAGCACGGAGGCTCACCGGCGCTCTATCGGGTGCTTCGGCTCAGCTGCAGCCCTGGAAAGCCGGGGGCTTGCTGGTGTCGAACTGCAGGTGTTCCGGGGTGAACCATTTGTCGACCAGCTTCTTGGCGGTGCCGTCGGCGTACATCTCGGTGATCGCCTTGTTGACCGCGTTGCAGGTCTTGACATCGCCCTTCTTGATGCCGACGCCGTACTTCTCGTCGGTGAACGGCACGTTGTCGACCTTGACCGCGGTGCCCTCACGGGCGGCGTAGCCGGCGAGAATGGTGCTGTCGGTGGAGATCGCGTCGAGCGAGCCACCCTTGAGCTTGGTGATGCACTCCTCGTACGCGTTGGCCGGCACGAGCTTGATCGCGACCTTCTGGTTGAACTTGTTCGTGCCGTCGGTGAGGTTCTTCCAGGAGTTCGAACCGGAGACCTGGCAGACCCGCTTGCCCTTGAGGTCGGCGAACGTCTTGATCGAGGTGTCGTCGCCGCGGACCAGGATGTCCTGGTGCGGGATGAGGTACGGGCCGCCGAAGGTGACCAGCGGCAGCCGCGCGGCGGTGATGGAGTAGCTGGCGAGGACGAGGTCGTCGCTGCCGTTCTTGAGGAACGACTCGCGGTTGGCCGAGATCGTCTCTTTCCAGGTGATGTTCTTCTCCGTCACGCCGAGCTTGCCGGCGATGTACTTGGCGACGTCGACGTCGAAGCCCTCGACGGTGCCGTCGGGCTTCTTCAGGCCGATGCCCGGCTGGTCGAACTTCACCCCGATCGTGAGCTTCTTGTCGTTCTTGGCCTTGTCGACGACCGACCCGGCCTTCTTGGCGCCACAGCCGGAAATGCCCATCGTGGCGACGGCCAGAGCGGCGACGGCGACGCCGAAGTGACGTACTCGCATGATCTTCCTCTGCTTTCAAGCCGGAACCGAGAGTCGGCCGGCGAGTTCAATACATTCAGTGCGTCAGGATCTTGGAAAGGAAATCCTTTGCGCGATCGCTTCGAGCATTTGTGAAGAACTCTTCCGGGGTGTTCTCCTCGATGATCTGACCATCGGCCATGAAGACCACTTTGTTGGCCGAGGCGCGGGCGAATCCCATTTCGTGGGTCACCACGACCATCGTCATTCCCTCGGAGGCGAGGTTCGTCATCACATCGAGCACTTCTTTGATCATTTCGGGATCGAGCGCGGAAGTGGGCTCGTCGAAGAGCATCACCTTCGGCCGCATGGCGAGCGCGCGTGCGATCGCGGCCCGCTGCTGCTGGCCGCCCGACAGCTGCGCCGGGTACTTCTCCGCCTGGCTGGCGATGCCGACGCGTTCGAGGAGTTCCATCGCGTGCTGCTCGGCCTCGGCGGCGCCGAGCTTCTTGACCTTCGTCGGCCCGAGAGTGACGTTCTGGAGGATCGTCTTGTGCGCGAACAGATTGAATGACTGAAAGACCATGCCGACGTCAGCCCTGAGCTGAGCGAGCTCCTTGCCGTCTTCGGGCAGCGGCTGCCCGTCGATACGGATGGTCCCGTCGTCGATCGGCTCAAGCCGGTTGATGGCGCGGCACAACGTGGACTTGCCGCCGCCGGACGGCCCGATCACGACCACGACCTCGCCACGATGGATGGTGAGGTCGATGTCCTTCAGGACGTGCAATTCACCGAAGTACTTGTTGACGTTCTCAAGTACTACGAGCGGTCCGCCGCCACTCACCTCGGCCTCCTGGGCCGCCTTGCCGCTGTCGGTCATGCCCGCAAAGCGTACGTCATGCGAAGAACACTAACAGTCATCTGATATACCGATCCGATCACGTTGCGCTCCCTGCCGTTCCTCCGGTCATAGGCCTCATCGGGACGATTCGCCCGATCAACGGTCCCGTAGAGGTGCCGAGCGCGCGTACCCTTTCTTCTTGAGATGAACGCGCCCACGACATTCGACGACCACACCCGTACCTATGAGATTCGCACGTACGGGTGCCAGATGAACGTCCACGACTCCGAGCGGCTGGCCGGGCTCCTCGAGGACGCCGGATACGCACGCGCCGACGACGGAGCGACACCCGACGTCGTCGTGTTCAACACCTGTGCCGTACGCGAGAACGCCGACAACCGGCTCTATGGCAACCTCGGGCACCTGCGGCCCGTCAAGGAGGGCCACGCCGGCATGCAGATCGCCGTCGGCGGCTGCCTGGCGCAGAAGGACCGCGACACGATCGTGCGGCGGGCCCCCTGGGTGGACGTGGTGTTCGGCACGCACAACATCGGCTCGCTGCCGGTGCTGCTCGAACGCGCGCGCGTCCAGGAAGCGGCCCAGGTCGAGATCAAGGAGTCGCTGGAGGCGTTCCCCAGCACCCTGCCGACGCGGCGCGAGTCCCCGTACGCCGCGTGGGTCTCGATCTCGGTCGGCTGCAACAACACCTGCACCTTCTGCATCGTCCCGTCGCTGCGCGGCAAGGAGACCGACCGCCGGCCCGGCGAGATCCTCGCCGAGATCGAGGCGCTCGTCGCCGAGGGCGTCCTGGAGATCACCCTGCTGGGGCAGAACGTCAACTCCTACGGCGCGGAGTTCGGCGATCGGGGCGCGTTCGCGGACCTGCTGCGCGCCTGCGGCGGCGTCGAGGGCCTGGAGCGGGTGCGCTTCACCTCGCCGCATCCGCGCGACTTCACCGACGACGTGATCGCCGCGATGGCCGAGACGCCCAACGTGATGCCGTCCCTGCACATGCCGCTGCAGTCCGGCTCCGATCCCGTGCTCAAGGCCATGCGTCGCTCGTACCGCCAGGAGCGCTACCTCGGCATCATCGAGCGGGTCCGCGCCGCCATTCCGGACGCCGCCATCACCACCGACATCATCGTGGGCTTCCCGGGCGAGACCGAGGAGGACTTCCAGCAGACCCTCCACGTCGTACGCGAGGCGAGGTTCTCCAGCGCGTTCACCTTCCAGTACTCCAAGCGGCCCGGCACTCCGGCGGCCGACATGGACGGACAGGTGCCCAAGAAGGTCGTGCAGGAGCGGTACGAACGCCTGGTGGCGCTGCAGGAGGAGATCTCCTGGGAGGAGAACAAACGGCAGCTCGGCCGCACCCTCGAGGTGCTGGTGGCCGAGGGCGAGGGCCGCAAGGACGGACGCACTCACCGCATGTCCGGCCGTGCCCCCGACAACCGTCTCGTCCACTTCACCGCCGTGGAGACCGCACGGCCCGGTGACGTGGTGACCGTCGACGTCACGTACGCGGCGCCGCACCACCTGGTCGCCGACGGCCCGGTGCGCGGCGTACGGCGCACCCCCGCGGGCGACGCCTGGGAGAGGCGTATGGCCGAGCCTGCGGCGTCGTCCAAGGGAGTCTCGCTCGGCATGCCCGGGATCGGCAGGCCCTCCGCCGCGCCCTCCGCGCCGTCCTGCCGCTGACCACGTGCTGACCTCGGCCGCGGTGTGCCCGCATCCGCCGTTGCTCGTGCCACAGGTCGCCGGCGGTGCCGCGCCCGAGCTGGACGGCCTGCGTGCCGCGTGCGCCGAGGCCGTACGCCGCCTGAGCGGCGATCTGGTCGTCGTGGTCGGCTCGGGGCCGCTGACCCGCGACTTCGGCGGCGACGCGGCGGGGAGCCTGAGACCGTACGGTCCCGACATCACGGTGGGCAGCGGTGATCCGGTGCTCCCGCTGTCGCTGACGATCGGCCGCTGGCTGCTCGGCGAACGCCCGGCCCTCTACCGTGCCGTCGCGCAGGACGCCCCGGCGGAGTCGTGCGCGAGGCTCGGCGAGGAGCTCGCCGGGCTGGCCGGGAGCGTCGCGCTGCTGGTGATGGGCGACGGCAGCGCGTGCCGTACCGAACGCGCGCCCGGTTACCTGGACGAGCGTGCCGAAGGTTTCGACGCGGGCGTGGCACGCGCCCTGGCGGAGGCGGACACCGGCGCACTGGCCCGTCTCGACGCGACCGTGGCCGCCGAACTCCTGGCGGCGGGCCGGGCACCCTGGCAGGTGCTCGCGGGCGCGGCGCGGGGCGCCCGCCTCACCGGTGAGATCCTCGCGGACGAGGCGCCGTACGGTGTCGGTTATCTCGTCGCGAGCTGGGTCAAGGCCTAGGCTGCTGCCGCCCTTCCTCGCCCCACTTGTCCGCGGTGCGCCTGGCCTGCTCCTGGGCCTTGTCGACCTTGTCGGCGTACTTGCCGCCGGTCTTCTGGTCGACCACGTCGCCGGCCTTCTCGACGACCTTGTCGACCTTGTCGCCGTGCTTGCCGAGGAGGTCCTTCATTTTGTCCATGATGGACATGGGATTTCCCCTGCCGGTCTCGTCGGGCACCGACGTCCGGTGCCGTGTGTGCGGAGCCATACCCGTGGTGGGGCCAGAATTAGCGTGTGAATACGGGAACCATTCCCCACAGCGCTCTGGCCACCATGAACGTCGTCGCCGTCGTGGGACCGACCGCCGCGGGCAAGTCCGACCTGGCGGTGGAGCTGGCCCTGCGTCTCGGCGGCGAGGTGGTCAACGCCGACTCGATGCAGCTGTACCGCGGCATGGACGTGGGGACCGCCAAGCTCGGTGCCGAGGAGCGGAAAGGCGTTCCGCACCATCTGCTGGACATCTGGGACGTCACGGAGACCGCGAGCGTCGCGGACTACCAGCGGGCGGCGCGCCAGGCGGTCGCGGGGATCCACGAGCGCGGCCGGGTCCCGCTGCTAGTCGGGGGTTCCGGGCTCTACATCCGCGCGGTCATCGACGATCTGGACTTCCCCGGCACCGACCCGGCGGTGCGGGCGCGGCTGGACGCCGAGCTCGCGGACGTGGGGTCCGCGGCGCTGCACGCGCGGCTCGCCGAGCTCGATCCGGTGGCGGCCGCCGCGATCCTGGCCGGCAACGGGCGGCGGATCGTCCGTGCGCTGGAGGTGATCGAGATGACCGGGCGGCCCTTCAGCGCGTCGATGCCCTCCTACGAGGACGCCGAGGACGACGTGACGCAGCTCGGCCTGACCGTCCCGCGTCCCGAGCTGGACCAGCGCATCGAGACACGCGTGGAGCGCATGTGGTCCGCGGGGCTGGTGGAGGAGGTGCGGCGCCTGGAGCCGCACGGGCTGCGCGACGGGCTGACCGCGAGCCGCGCTCTCGGGTACGCGCAGGTGCTGAGATTCCTGTCGGGGGAGTGGAGCGAGGAGCACGCGCGGCAGGAGACCGTGCGCGCCACCCGGAGGTTCGCCCGCCGCCAGGAGTCCTGGTTCCGCCGCGACCCGCGTGTGCGCTGGATCGGGTACGACGCGCCGCTCCAGCGCGTGCTGGATACGATCGAGCCATGCGATTCGTGAAGGGGCACGGCACCGAGAACGACTTTGTGATCCTGCCCGACCCCGATGGCTCGCTCGACCTCACGCCCGCCCTCGTCGCCGCGATCTGTGATCGCCGCGCGGGCATCGGCGCGGACGGCGTGCTGCGCGTCGTACGGTCCAAGGCGCTCGGCCGTGACGCCGATCCCGAGTGGTTCATGGACTACCGCAACGCCGATGGCAGCATCGCGGAGATGTGCGGCAACGGGACGCGGGTCTTCGCCCGTTACCTGGTCGAGGCGGGTCTGGCGGCACCCGGCGACCTGTCGATCGGCACGCGGGGCGGAGTCCGCGCCGTGCACCTGGGGCCGAGCGGAGACGTCACGGTCGACATGGGCGCACCGGAGGTGCTGGGGGAGAGCCGGGCGCTGCTGGCCGGGCACCCGCATGACGGGCTGGGCGTCTCGATGGGCAACCCGCACCTCGCGTGCGCGGTCACCGAGCCCGTCGCCGGCCTCGACCTGACCCGCGCGCCCTCCTACGACACGGCCTTCTTCCCCGACGGGGTCAACGTCGAGCTGTACCGGCCGCTGGGTCCGGGCCGGATCGAGATGCGGGTGTACGAACGCGGCGTGGGGGAGACCCGTTCGTGCGGTACGGGCACGGTCGCGACCGCGGTCGCCGCGGCGCACGCCGAGGGGCGGGACGAGGGCACCTGGGAGATCACCGTGCCCGGCGGCACGCTCACCGTGATCCTGGACGGCCGGACGAGCTTCCTGCGCGGCTCCGCGGTGCTGGTCGCCGAGGGAGAGCTGAGCCTCAGCTCGCTCCGGTAAGGGCGTGGAACCCCGCGCGGAGCGTGCGGGCATCGACGCCTCCGGCCAGCAGCCTCTGCATGACGAATCCCGGCATCACGCACATCAACGTCGCACCCACCGCCTCCGGGTCGGCGTCCCGCGGTAGCCGTCCGGCGTCGCGCATGCGCTCGGCGAGCTCGGTCCACCGGTACCGCAGCCCCCTGAAGAGGTCGGCGACGATCACCTGGTAGTCCGGGTCGTGCAGTGCCTCGGCCCAGACCTGGGGCGCGATGCGGAGGGCCCCGTCGTCGACGAGGATCGACTCCACGTGCGTCATCAGCCTCTCGATGATCTCCTCGAACGGTGGGAGCGGATCCTCCTTCATGATCGCCTCCAGGAGCTCGACGGCGCTGCCCTGCTTCTCGGTGGCGATCGCGTGGATGAGGTCCTTCTTGCTCTTGAAGTAGCGGTAGACGGCACCGGCCGACAGCCCCGACTCGGCGAAGACGTCCTGCATCGACGTCTGGTGGAAGCCCTTGCGGATGAAGCAGGCCCGCGCGGCGTCGAGGATCTGCCGGCGGCGGCGTTCGAGGTGGTCGTCGCTGACTCTGGGCATGGGGCTCAAACTAAAACGAATGTCCGTTCTTGACAAGTCCGGCGGGTCGGTGCGACGGTTGCGCTAAATAGAACGAACATCCGATTTATGGAGGCTCCCGATGGACCCTCGTCCCCCGACTCGTACGGCACCGGTCGTCCCGCCCGAGCCGGTCGTCCACCGGCGCTGGGTGGCGCTCCTGTTCATCTGCCTGGCCCAGCTGATGATCGTCCTGGACGCCACGATCGTGAACATCGCCCTGCCGTCGGCCCAGCGCGACCTCGGCGTCTCCGACGTCGACCGCCAGTGGGTCATCACCGCGTACACGCTGGCGTTCGGCGGCCTGCTTCTGCTGGGCGGGCGGATCGCCGACTACACCGGGCGCCGGAGGACCTTCCTCATCGGCCTGCTCGGCTTCGCCGGCGCCTCCGCGCTCGGCGGTGCGGCACCCGGCTTCGGGGTCCTGCTGGCGGCCCGCGCGTGCCAGGGCGCGTTCGGCGCACTGCTCGCCCCGTCGGCGCTCTCCCTGCTCTCGGTGATCTTCGCGCGCCCCGCCGACCGGGCCAAGGCGTTCGGCGTCTTCGGCGCCATCGCGGCGGGCGGAGGCTCGATCGGACTGGTCCTCGGCGGGCTGCTGACGGAGTACCTCGACTGGCGCTGGTGCCTGTACGTCAACGTCCCGATCGCCGTCATCTGCGTGCTCGGCTGGTACTTCCTCCCTCGCGACCACCACGACGGAACCCGCGCGCGCTTCGACGTTCCGGGGGTCCTCCTGGCCGGCCTCGGACTCGTCGCCATCGTGTACGGGTGCAGCCGCGCCGAGTCCGACGGCTGGGCCTCCGTGCCGGTCGCCGGTCTGCTGATCGCCGGAGTCGTCCTGCTCGCGGCCTTCGTGGTGGTCGAGAGCCGGGTGGCGCGTCCTCTCCTGCCGCTGCGCGTGGTGCTGAACCGGACCCGGGGCGGCGCGTACCTCGCCGTGGCCGTCGCGATCATCGCGATGTTCGGGATGCTGCTGCTCCTCACGTACGACCTGCAGGTGGTCAAGGGATACTCGCCGGTCCGCACGGGCATCGCCTTCCTGCCGCTGACCGGTGCCGTGCTGGTCTCGGCCGGCGGCATCGCCTCCCGGCTGCTGCCCCGCGTACCGCCGCGGGTCCTGATGGCGCCGGGCCTGCTCGTCGCCGCGGGCGGCCTCGCCTGGCTGTCACGCCTGGACGCCACCACCTCGTACGCGTCGGGCGTGCTGCCGGGCCAGCTCCTGGTCGGCCTCGGCATGGGCCTGGTGATGGCGCCGGCGCTGAACTACGCGACACACGAGGTGAACGCCTCGGACGCCGGCGTCGCGTCCGCCATGGCGAACACCGCCCAGCAGGTGGGCGGCTCGATCGGCGTGGCCCTGCTCAACACGGTCGCCACCAGCGCGACCGCCGGCTACCTGGCCGGCCGGCCGAAGAACCCGCTCGTACTGAAAGAGGGCCTGGTACGGGGCTTCACCCACGGATTCACGACGGCGGCCGTCGTCCTCGCGGCCGGCGCCCTCGTGATCGGCGTCGTGATGAACACCGCACGCCCGCGCTGACGGTCTCCGAGATGTCGATGACCGAATCGGTTTCGGTTACGATGTGTGCGTGACCGAGGTCAAGCGGCAGGCTCGTGCGGAGCGGACGCGGGCCTCTCTGCTCCGTGGCGCCCGGGAGGTCTTCGAGGAGCGAGGCTTCCTCGACGCCAAGATCAGCGAGATCTGCGACCGGGCCGGCGTCGCGTACGGGAGCTTCTACACGCACTTCGCCGACAAGGACGCGGTCTTCGCCGAGTTGATCGACGAGATGCTGCGCGGCCTGCTCACGGTCATGCGCGCCGAGGCGCTGAACGGTGACGGGCCCGAGGCGCGCATCGCCCGCGCCAACCGCGCCTACCTGCGCGCGTACGAGAAGAGTGCCCGGCTGATGGCGGTGTTCGAGCAGGTCGCCACGTTCTCCCCGGCGATGCGGGAGACCTACCTGCGCGCCTGGGGCGTGTTCTATGACCGCCAGGAGCGCGCGATCCGCGGCTGGCAGGAGGCCGGTCTCGTCCCGGCCGACATCGACCCGCGTACGGCCGCGGTCGCCCTCGCCACCATGATCGGGCGCACCGCGTACACCTGGTTCGTGCTCGGCCGGCCCCATGAGGACGGTGACGTGGACCAGCTCACCCGGCTCTACTGCCGGGCCATCGGGATCTGAGGGAGGCCGGTGTGGACTTTCACGACACGCAGGAGGAGGCCGCGTTCCGCGCGGAGCTTCGCTCGTGGCTATCGGAACACTGGGCGGGCCGGCCGTCCGAGGGAGGCCGCGGCGACTTCGACACGCTGCGCCGCTGGGGCGGTGAGCTGTACGACGCCGGGTACGTCGGGCTGACCTGGCCCGCGGAGTACGGCGGCCGCGGACTGTCCCCGACGTACCAGGCGATCTACCTGGAGGAGATGTCCCGCGCGAACGCGCCCGGCCACCCGGGTGTCATCGGCCTCAACATGGCCGGGCCGACGATCATCGCGTGGGGCACGGAGGAGCAGAAACAGCGCTACCTCAAACCGCTGCTGAACGGCGCCGAGATCTGGTGCCAGGGCTTTTCCGAGCCCGGCTCCGGCTCCGACCTGGCCGCCGGCCGTACGAGCGCGGTGCTCGACGGCGACCACTGGGTGGTGAACGGGCAGAAGGTCTGGTCCTCGTACGCCCACAAGGCCGACTTCTGCATCCTCGTGGTCCGTACGGACCCGTCGGCGCCCAAGCACGCCGGCCTGTCGTACCTCATCGTGGACATGCACGCGCCCGGCGTGACCGTACGGCCGCTGCACCAGATCACCGGCGACCCGGAGTTCAACGAGATCTTCTTCGACGACGTACGCGTGCCGCGTTCGTCGATCCTGGGCTCACCCGGCGACGGGTGGAAGGTCGCGATGACCACGTTGCTGCACGAGCGCGGCACCCTCGGGTTCGCCCTGTCGGCCGAGCTGGAGCGCATGGTCAACCAGCTGATCAAGCTGGTCAAGGAGCCGGCTCCCGATGGCCGTCGTCCCGCCGACGACCCGGTCATCCGCGACGCCGTCGCGCGTGAGTGGATCGAGATGCAGTCGCTGCGCTTCACCAACTACCGGTCGCTGACCACGCTGCTGGAGACCGGCATCCCGGGCCCGGAGGGTTCCGGGGTCAAGCTGGCCTGGAGTGAGGCGAACCAGCGGCTGACCTCGCTCGCCCAGTCGGTGTTCGGCCTGCACGCGCAGGTCACCGGCGACGAAGTGCCCTGGAACGGCTTCTGGCAGTACTGGCAGCTGAGGTCGCGCGGCAACACCATCGAGGCCGGCACCTCCGAGATCCTGCGCAACATCATCGCCGAGCGAGTCCTCGGCCTGCCGAAGGGACGTTGATCATGGACTTCGCGTTCTCCGAGGAGCAGGAGCAGTTGCGCGGCTTCGCCCGTGAGTTCCTGGCGGCCCGCTATGACGATGGGCGGCTGGCCGAGATCGCCGACTCCGCGACCGGCGTCGACGCCGAGGTGTGGCCCAGGCTCGCCGAGATGGGCTGGCTCGACGCCGAGCTCACCTTCCTCGACCAGGCGGTGCTCTTCGAGGAGACCGGACACCGTCCGCTGCCCGCTCCCTACCTGTCGACGGTCGCCCTGGCCCTGCCGGCCCTGGACGACGAGACGGCCAAGCGCGTCGCGGAGGGCACGCTACGGGCGACGCTCGCGTGGGCGGAGCCGAACCGGCCGCAGGGACTGCTGGACCCCGTCGCCGCGTCGGTCTCCGATGGCCGGCTGACCGGATCCAAGGTGCTGGTCCCCGACGGTGCGGCCGCCGGCCTGTTCGTCGTCGTGGCCGCCGAGGGCCTGTACGCCGTCGACGCAGAGGACGCCGTCGTGACGCCGCGTACGACGTTGGACGGCACGCGGAGGGTCGCGGACGTTCGCTTCTCCGGCACGCCGGCCCGCCTGCTCGCCGCCGGCGAGGAGGCCCGGGCCCTGCTCGGCCGCATCCGGGACCGCGCGTACGCCGCGCTGGCGCTGGAGGGCGTCGGTGTCGCGCAGCGTTCACTGGATCTGCTGGTCTCCTATGCCAAGGAACGCACGCAGTTCGGCAAGCCGATCGGGGTCTACCAGGCGGTCTCGCACAAGGCCTCGAACGTCTACGTGCGGTTGCAGGAGGCGCGTTCCCTGGCCTACTGGGCGGCGTGGTGCGTCTCGTCGGACGACGAGATGGCGCGCCAGGCGTGCCTGGCCGCCAAGTCACTGGCCGGGGAGGCCGCGGTGTTCGCCTGCGAGAGCGCCATACAGGGACACGGCGGGATCGGCTTCACCTGGGAACACGTGCTGCACCGCTACTACAAGCGCGCCCAGTGGATCGCGGCCTTCGACGGGCCGGCCAGGAGCCAGCGGGCCGAGGTCGCGGCCTTCCTGCTGGACTGATGTCCACGGGCTCACCCCTTGTAGCTGTTCACTGACGGTGACTTTGCGATAACTTTCCGTGGTCTACTCCCGGAAAGGTGTCCTCGTGTTGCGTCAGCTGCTGGGCCGTGTCCTGCTCGCCGGTGCCGGGGCGAGCCTGGCCTACCTCCTGGCGGCCGCGTCCCTCGATCCGCGTGCCGAGCTGTCGGATCGGAGCCCGCGGCCACCGCAGGCCGCCGTCACGGCCCGGCTGAGCGAGCTCAACCTGGACGGGCCGCTGCTCCGGCGATACCTCACCTGGGCCTCCGGAGTGACCCACGGTGACTTCGGGGAGACGCTCGACGGGGCCTCGGCCGGCGCCGAGCTGGAGCGGCGTTCGTCGGTGAGCCTGCGGCTCGTGGCCGCGGGCGCGGTGCTGGGCACGGCCGGCGGCGTGCTCGTGGGTGCGCTGGGCGCTTTTCGGCAGCATGGCCTGGCCGACCGCGTGCTCACCGCGGGGACGCTGGTGCTGGTGTCCGTCCCGGTCTTCGCCCTGGCCGTGCTGCTCCAGACCGGTGCGCAGTGGGCGAACACCCGGACCGGCATCCGCGTCTTCGAATGGACCGGAGAGTACGCCCCGGACGGCCCGGCCTCGCTGGGAGGCCGCCTGCGGCATCTGCTGTTACCGACCGCCGCGATCGCCCTGGGCCAGGCCGCACTCTGCGCCCGCTACCAGCGCGGCATGATGCTCGACGTCCTGCACGCCGGCTACGTGCGGACCGCCATGGCCAAGGGCCTGCGACGCCGCCGCGCGTTGCTCCGCCATGCCCTCCGCGTCGCCGTCATCCCGATGACGACCTTCGCCACGTACGCCTTCGCGGCACTGCTGACCGGCACGGCCATCACCGAGAAGATCTTCGGCTGGCACGGGCTGGGGGAGTGGCTGCTGGACTCGATCCAGGCCAATGACGTGAACGCGGTCGCGGCCTGCGGCTGCGCCGCCGCCGTGGCGGTATCCGCCGCGGGCCTGCTCGCCGACCTCACCCGCACCGCCCTGGACCCCCGGACGCGCCGATGAGCACGTCACTCCCACCCACCCCCGGACCGCCCCCGCCCCCGGACACCTTTCCAAGGCCCACCACTTCTTCGACTCCTTCGGCGTCGGCCACTTCTCAGGGGTCCGCCACTTCTTCGGCGTCGGCCACCCCTTCGGCATCCGTCACCCCTTCGGGTTCCGCCACTTTCTCGGCGTCCGTCACCCCTCCGAGGTTCACCACTTCTCCGGGGTCCGCCACCGCTTTGGCACTCGCGATCTCTACGAGATCCGCCGCTCCACCAACGCCCGCCGCTCCACCAACGCCCGCCGCTCCACCAAAGCCCGTCACGTCTTCGGTCCCCGTCACGTCTTCGGTCCCCGTCACGTCTTCGGTCCCCGTCACGTCTTCGGTCCCCGTCACGTCTTCGGTCCCCGTCACGTCTTCGGTCCCCGTCACGTCTTCGGTCCCCGTCACGTCTTCGGTCCCCGTCACGTCTTCGGTCCCCGTCACGTCTTCGGTCCCCGTCACGTCTTCGGTCCCCGTCACGTCTTCGGTCCCCGTCACGTCTTCGGTCCCCGTCACGTCTTCGGTCCCCGTCACGTCTTCGGTCCCCGTCACGTCTTCGGTCCCCGTCACGTCTTCGGTCCCCGTCACGTCTTCGGTCCCCGTCACGTCTTCGGTCCCCGTCACGTCTTCGGTCCCCGTCACGTCTTCGGTCTTCCTCACTCGCTGGACGTCTGTCATCCGTTGGGTGTCGAGCACGCTTTCGGCCGCGGCCACCTCTTGGGTCTTCCTCGCCCGTTCGGCATCGAGCACGCCCCCGGTCGCCGCCACCTCCCGGGCCTTCCTCGCCCGTTGGGCATCGAGCGCGGCCGCCGTTATGTCTTCGGTCTTCCTCACCCGGTGGGCGTCCGTTGTCCGCTGGGCGTCCGGCAGGCTCTCGGCCACTTTCACCTCTCCGGTCCTGCTCGGCCGTTCGGCCTTCGCCACCCCCTCCACGTCTCTCACCCTTGCGGCCTCCACCGGCGGGGGGCGACGCGTTCTCCTGCCTTCCAGACCCGGCCCCGGCCTCAGCTCTTTCGGGGCCCGGATCACCGAGCGCTGCCCCAGTGGCCTGCGCCAGAGCAGATCCGTCTGGCGCGCGATCTCCGGCCCCGCGGCGACCCTCACCGCACTTCCGCCCGCCGTCGCCGTCGGCTCGGCCATCAGCCTCGCTCGGGGAAGATCTCCGCTGACCCCGGCCCGCCGTAGCGGGCGAACGACCTCTGACCGCCGTCGCGGGCGAACCGGCGGGCGTCACGCCGCAAGACGGCGCGATCCCCATCGGGGCAGCGCCCGGCACGGACCCCTCGGCCCCCGGAACCGCGCCGGCCGCCTACGCGTTCGCCGACGGCAGGCCCCGCCGCCCCGCGGACGGGTCCGGATCCTCGTCGGTCTGGGATTCCTGCTGTCGCTGCTGGTCCTCGCCCTCGCCGGGCCCTACCTCACGAGGTGGAGCTGGACCGACATCGATCTCGGCGCGTTCCGCGAGCCGCCGTCGGCGTCGCACTGGCTCGGTACGACGCAGACCGGCCGGGACGTGTACGCAGTCACGCTGCACGGCATGCGCGTCTCGCTCCTGACCGGCCTGCTCGTGGCGGCGTCCGCCACCGGCCTGGCCACGGTCACGGGCACCGTCGCGGGCTACTTCGGCGGCTGGGCCGATCGCGGCCTGACAAGCGTCATCGACCTGATGCTCGTCCTTCCCCCGCTCCTCGCCGTCGCGACCGTGTCCCCTGCCCTCCGCGGTTCCGAACTGCCGGTCCTGGCGCCGCTGCTCGCCGCGTTCATGTGGATGGTCACCGCCCGCGTCGTACGCGGAATGACCATCTCGCTGCGGGACCGGGACTACGTCCTGGCGGCCCGCTACCTGGGAGTGAGGCCGATGACGATCATTCGGCGGCACATCATCCCGAACCTCGCCTCACTGCTGATCGTGGACGCGACGCTGAACGTGAGTACGGCCGTCATCGGCGAGACCAGCCTGTCCTACCTCGGGCTCGGCGTACGGCCGCCGGACGTCTCGCTCGGCACGATCATCGCCGACGGAGCGTCGGCCGCGACCGTGTTCCCCTGGCTGTTCCTGCCTCCGGTGTTCCTGCTGATCCTCATCCTGCTGGGCGTCAACCTCGTCGGCGACGGCCTGCGCGACGCGATCGACAAAGAAGGGCGGCTCCGGTGATCGCGATCAGCGCGCGAGCACCTGCCGTGCCACTGCTGGAGGTGTCCGGCCTGCACGTCACCTTCGCCGCCGGTGTGCGCGCGGTCCGGGGCGCGGGCTTCACCGTCGCGCCCGGCGAGGTGCTCGCGATCGTCGGAGAGTCCGGCGCCGGAAAGTCGGCCACCGCGCTGGCGATCATGGGCCTGCTGCCCGTGTCCGCGCACGTCACAGGGTCCGTACGACTGCGCGGGCGCGAGCTGCTCGGCCTCGGTGACCGGGATCTCGCGGCCGTACGCGGCGACGACCTCGCGATGGTCTTCCAGGACTCCGCCTTCACGCCCGTCTACCGGATCGGCGACCAGATCGCCGAGGCCGTACGGGCCCACGCACGAGTACCACGGCGTGCGGCGGCCACACGAGCGATCGAGCTCCTCGCGCTGGCCGGGATCCCGGACGCGGCACGGGTGGCCCGCGCGTTCCCCCACGAACTGTCCGGCGGCCTGTGCCGCCGGGCGATGATCGCGATGGCGGTGGCGGGCGATCCGGCGGTCATCCTCGCCGACGAGCCGACGTCCGCGCTCGACGTGACCGTACAGGCGCAGGTCCTGGACGCCCTCCAGACCGTGCAGAGCCGCACCCGCGCCGCCCTCATCCTGATCACGCACGACCTGGGAATGGTCGCCGGCCGCGCCGACCGCGTGATGGTGATGTACGCGGGGCGCCCCGTCGAGACGGGCCCGGTGGACGCGGTCTTCGGCGGGCCGCGCATGCCGTACACCGCGGGCCTGCTCCGCTCCGCCGTACGGCTGGACCGCCCGTACGCGCGCCCGCTGCCGATCGCCGGCCCGCCGCCGTCCGCGACCGACCCGCGTGAGCGCTGTGCGTTCGAGCCACGCTGTCCGCTGGCGACCGGCGAGTGCCGGACCGCCGTACCCCCACTGCGTCCGGCAGGCACTCCCGGCCACCGCGCCGCCTGCGTGCACGCATCGGAGACCGTGCCCGTGGATCACGGTGGATACGCGCACGACCGCCCGGTGCGCGCATCGAACCAGGGCCCGCCCGTGCTCGAGGTGGACGGCCTGGTCCGGCACTATCCACTGGTCAAGAGCCTGCTCCCACGACGGCGTACGGCCACTGTGCGCGCCGTCGACGGCATCGACTTCGACATCCGTACGGGCGAGACCCTGGGCCTGGTCGGAGAGTCGGGATGCGGCAAGACGACCACCCTGCTGGAAATCCTGAGGCTGGGTGCCCACCAGGCCGGACGGGTCGCGGTGTTCGGCCGGGACACCCGTGCGCTGTCCAACGCCGAACGCCGTGTGCTCCGCCGCGACGTTCAGATCGTCTTCCAGGACCCTGCCACGGCGCTCGATCCGAGGGCGACGGTCGGCGCCATCCTCGCCGAACCGCTGCGCGCCCACGGCCACGCGAGGCGCGGCGTCTCCACTCGTGTTCCCGAACTCCTGCGTCTCGTCGGCCTGGAGCCGGCGCTCGCCACCCGCCATCCCGGTGAACTCTCCGGCGGCCAGGGCCAGCGTGTGAACATCGCCCGCGCCCTGGCGCTCGAACCGAGACTCCTGGTCCTGGACGAGCCGTTCTCGGCGCTCGACGTCTCCGTCCAGGCCGCCGTGATCGGCCTGCTCCGCGACCTGAAGCTCCGCCTCGGCCTGTCCTACCTTCTCGCCGCGCACGACCTGGCGGCCGTGCGCCAGCTCGCCGACCGCGCCGCCGTCATGCGCCTCGGACGCATCGTGGAGATCGGCGATGCCGACGCGGTCTACGAGTCACCCGCCCATCCGTACACCCGGGCCCTGCTGTCCGCCGTGCCGCTACCCGACCCGCCCCTCGAACGCAGAAGGCTGCGGGTCACGCTCCGAGACGACCTGGGGCCCGATCCCGATCCACCCTCCGGCTGCCGGTTCCGTGGCCGCTGCCTGACGTTCGCGACACTCCCCGCCCACGAAGGCCGGCGCTGCGTGGACGAGGAGCCCGCCGTACGGCGCGTTCGCAGCGGACAGTCCGCCGCGTGTCACTTTCCGAACGAGAAGAGTCCCCGATGAGATCGCGCGTCAGTGTGGTGGTCATCCTGCTGGCCGCCCTGGCCCTGCCGAGTGGATGCGGCACGCCCCACCGCGAGCCGAGACGCGGGATCGCCGCGTACGACATCGCTCCCACCTCCCGCGAGCACGTACGAGACGGCGGCACGCTCAGGCTGGCGACGACGGAGTTCCGTACGCAGTGGAACTACTGGCATCTGGGCGGCGCGGACCTGGACACCGCCCGGATCCTCGGCGCGCTGATGCCGTGGCTGTTCCGCAGCGACCAGAACGGCAGGATCACCGCCGACCCCGCGTACCTGCTCAAGGCGGGGATCACCCGGACCAGACCGAAGCAGGTCATCACGTACGACCTCAACCCGAAGGCCCGTTGGTCCGACGGCACACCGCTGAATTTCCGTGATTTCCAAGCGCTCTGGCACGCCTGCCGTGGCCGCGACCGGGCGTACCAGATCACCACGTCGACCGGCTATGAGCGGATCGAGAGCGTCGAGCGCGGGACGAGCGACCGGCAGGTGGTGGTGACCTACGCCCGGCCGTTCGGGGAGTGGCGGGGGCTGTTCAGCCCCCTGTACCCGGCGAAGGCGATCAGCGGCCGCGCGGCCTGGGACCGGGGCTGGGTGAACCACCTGCCGATCACGGCGGGGCCGTTCCGGCCGGAGCGGCTCGACCGGACCGCCCAGGCGTTCTCGGTGGTCCGCGATCCACGGTGGTGGGGACCGCGCGCCAAGCTCGACCGGGTCGTCTTCCGCTACCTCGCGCGCGACGCCATGCCCGGGGCTTTCGCGAACGGCGAGATCGACGCGTTCGACGTCGGCTCCGACGCAGCCGCGTACCGCCGTGCCGGGCAGGCCGCCGACACCGTCGTACGCAGGGCGGCCGGACCGGACTTCAGCCAGCTCACCTTCAACGGCGCCGCTCCGGCCCTGACCGATGTGAACGTGCGCCGGGCCGTCGCGATGGCGATCGACCGGCAGGCGATCGCCCGCTCTTCGCTGACCGGTCTCGACTGGCCGATACGCCTTCTGAACGACCACGCCTTCGTGAACACCCAGGAGGGCTACCGCAACGACGCCGGCGACCTGACCGCCTACGACCCGAACCAGGCGCGCCGGCTGCTGGACGCGGCAGGCTGGCGAGCGAACGGACCCACCCGCTGGAAAAACGGGAAATCCCTGGTGCTGCGCTACGTCTACCCGCTCAGCAACGCGACGAGCAGGCAGAACGGCGAACTCATCCAGGCCATGCTCGGTCCCGTGGGTGTACGGCTGGAGCTGCGGCCGGTGCCGGACAGCGACTTCTTCGACCGCTACCTCATCCGGGGCGCGTACGACCTCGCGCCGTTCTCGTGGATCGGCGGAGCGTTCCCGATCTCCGGCCTGAGATCGATATACGGCAGGCCGCAAGGGGGCGGCGTCCAGCAGAACGTGGCCCGCATCGGCTCCCGGAGACTCGACGCGACACTGGATCGCGCGAGCACCGAGCTGGACCCGACCAAGGCCCGCCGGTACGCGAACGAGGCCGACCGCATGATCTGGACGGAGGTGCACTCGCTGACGCTCTACCAGCGCCCACAGATCCTGCCGACCAGACGGACCCTGGTGAACTGGGGGGCGTTCGGGCTTTACACGCCGGTCTGGACCGACGTCGGATTCCGGGATTAGGGGGTCACCAGGGGCTCGGCGAGCCGTACGGGCCCTTTCCACCGAGCACGGCCTCTTCGGCCGTCACCTTCGTCGGGGTGTTGCGGAGGGCGTCCTCGGCGGCCTGAACGATGCTGAGGAGAGCCCACCTGAGCTGCCTGCGCTGGTTGTCGACGCTGCTGTGAAAGCTCGGATCTCGCTGCGCCCGTTGAGCCACGTCGAACGAGCTGTTGAGCATTCGTTCAAGATCAATAGCGTCCTTCCGAACGCCATTTACCGCCTGTCCGAGCTTCGCATAGAACGGGTTGTCAAACAGAACTCCCGCCATCGCCGGCACCCTTTCTGCCCACGCTGTTCAGTGCTGAGATGCTAACGAGCGCCGACCATGGTGAACAGGCCCTAATCCCAGGAACTTGCCCCCCGGCCCCGATCTCGACCGACCACCTGACGTGCTCTTTACCACCGCCTCCCAGGTCCTGACCAGATACGGCCATGAGGACGTCCCTTTGACCGGCGAGTGAGCACCATCAGCCAGCCGAGGACAAGGATCCGGCCGCGCGACGTAAACATGTCGCACCGGACGGTGCCCAGGCGTGTCAGGCACCTTTCAGAGCAACCCGAGGGGCCGTCCGCGCCGAGGGAACGGCCACCGGCAGGGCCTCCAGCTCGTGTTCCCGGGCCTTGAGCTCCGAGCCCGGAGGCCCCGGCCCGGCGAAGCGGGCCTTGAGCCGCGAGGCCCGAGCCCGGAGCACCAGACTTCGGGTCCCGGATCTCGGGTCCCGGATCTCGGGTCCCGGATCTCGGGTCCCGGATCTCGGGTCCCGGACCTCGGATTCCAGACCCCAGACCCCAGAGTCGGGCCTCAGACCACAGAGCCGGGCCCCAGACCCCGGGGTCCAGATCCCAGGCCTGGGCCCAAGACCCCGGGCCCAAAAAGCTTGGGTCCAGGCGCTCGGGTCCGGGCCTTGGGCCTGCGAGGCCTCGGCCGGGTCGCGCGCCCTTAGGCTCTGTCTCAAAGTCATGCTGTTGCCGTGTGGCGCCGCCTGAGCGGCACCACACGGCGTTATCCACAGAACCCCGCTCTACTTCCACCAGCCGCTGTTCCCGCTGGACAATAAAAGTGGGATGGCAACCCCCGGGCGGGTGGGCTCCAGGACGGGGCGGGGCTCAGACCGGGGCCTTCGAGACAGGTCCTAGCCGCAGCGGTAGAGCGTTTGGGAGGTCTGCGCGGAATCCGAGGTGCTGCCGTAGTCGGAGGCTTTCACTGCCGAGCAGTTCTTTGAGACCCACGAACTAACGGACGAGCTGCCTCCGCCGCCCGGTCCGCCGCCGGGGCCGCCTCCGCCGGTCATGACGTAATGCAATTTGCCTCTCTGGACGTATGACTGGAGCTTCTGCGTGGTCATGGCGGGATCACTGCCGGTGAAGCCGCCCATGGCGATGACCGGGAGGCCGGTTCGCAGAATGATCGACGACGCGCTCTGTGCGCTGGCGACTGCGACGAGCCAGGTGGCGCCTTCTCGGTGTTTCTCCAGGTAGGAGATGAGCTGGGAGTCCACCTGGCCCATTCCTGGCCCGCCTGCGCCGGGAGCGTCGGGCCGCGGTCCAGGTCCCGATCCCGGTGGGGCGTCGGCTCCGTTGGATTGACCACCCTCTCCGGCCTTCGACTCGGTCGCCCCGGAGCCGGCGGCTCCCGTTCCGGTGGAGCCGTCTTGGGTGGTTCCTGGCCCGGTGGCCCCAGGGCCGGTGGAGCCGTCTTGGGCGGTACCTGACCTGGTGGCCCCAGGGCCGGTGGAGCCGTCTTGGGCGGTACCTGACCTGGTGGCCCCAGGGCCGGTAGAGCCATCTTGGGCGGTTCCTGATCCGGCGGATCCAGGGGCGGCGGAGCCATTGGATCCGTTGGGTCGGCTTGGGGCGGCCGGTTCGCCGGATCCGTTTGGGTTCGACGGTGGGTTGCCGAACGGTGGTTGGCCGCCGGAGAAGCGGCCCTCCTCCATCATTCTTCGGATGGCTGCGGGGGGTCGGGCGCCGCCGGGCATGCCCGGGCCGCCCATCCCGAAGCCACCGAAGGCAGGGCCCGCCAGCGGATTGGTTCCATTGGTGTGGCTCGCGGCTGCGGAGGCCGCGTAGGCGGCCGGCCCGGTCAGTCCGGCCAGTACTCCGACGATCACGGCGAGCACCGTCACGCGCCTCACCACCGAGGATTCGGCTTCCGGGGGCACCGCCTCCGAGGGATAAGCGTCAGACGGAGCGGTGTCCGACGGAGCAGTGTCCGAGGGAAGGGCCTCGGGGGACGTGGCCTCGGAGTGCAGAGCATTGGGTGGCACGGCGTCTGAGGACGCTGGCCCCACCGACACGGCCTGCGCTGGCACGGCCTGCGCTGGCACGGCCTGCGCTGGCACGGCCTGCGCTGACGCGGGCTGTGCTGACGCGGGCTGTGCTGACGCGGGCTGTGCGGATTCGGCTTGCCCGGGCGCGGTTTGCCCGGGCGCGGCCTGCACGGGCGCGGCCTGCGCTGACGCGGCTTGCCCGGGCGCTGTCTGCGCTGACGCGGCCTGCGCTGGCGTGGCCTGTGCTGGCGGCGCGGTCTGCGCGGGTGCGGTGGCCGACGTTGGTGTCCTGGGGGTGTTGTCCGATGTGCCGTCCGTCCCCGTCCCCGTCCCCGTCTCCGTCTCCGTGGCGGTCGTAGCGGGCGGGTGATGGCCAGGGGTTATAGGGGCTGTCAGGCGTACCGTCACCAAGGCCGCGATGGTGATCACGGTCAGGACGGCCACAGTCCAAGCCAGCCACGGATGCCACTCCGGTGTGCGTCGTAGGAGGACGACAGACCATGCGCCGGTCAGGGCGGTGCTCAGCGGGAGGGCCCAGGTCCACGCGCGGGAGTGGCGGTATGCGTCGTACAGCAGGACGGCGCCGATGCCCGTGAGTGCCGCCACCGCTGGGGTCAGGGCGGTCGTGTAGTACGGATGCATCGTGCCGCTGGAGAAGCTGAACACCACAAAGTGAACGACCAGCCAGCCTCCCCAGAGCACCAGTGCCGCCCTCGCCAGGTCGGTACGCGGACGCTTCCACAACAAGACCATGCCCGTGACCAGTGCGAAGGCGGCGAACGGCAGGAGCCAGGAGATCTGGCCGCCGACGACGTCGTTGAACAGCCGTCCGGGCCCCGAGGCGCCGGCGAAGCTCGCTCCCTGACCACCGCGCCCCGGCCCACCACCCGGCCCACCGCCCGGTCCGCCGGAACCGCCCGTCACGCGGCCCAGGCCGTTGTAGCCGATCACGAGGTCCCAGACCGTGTTGTCGGTGCTGCCTCCGATGAAAGGCCGATCAGCGGCGGGGATCAAGTCGACGACGACCATCCACCACAGGCTTGACACCGCCAGTACGGCCCCGGCGGCGAGCAGCCGGACGACCCGCCGGACGAACCCGCCCGGGGCGAACAGCGCGAACACCAGCACGAGCGCCGGCAGCACCAGGTACGCCTGCAGCATCTTCGTGTTGAAGGCGCAGCCGAGAAAGAACGCCGACGCCATCAGCCACGGCAGCCGGCCGGACGCGAGGGCCCGTTGCAGGGCCCACGCCGACAGCACCAGCAGGAGTACCAGCAGCGTGTCCGGGTTGTTGTCCCGGTTGATCGCGACCGTGATCGGTGTCAGCGTCATGACGAGCGCGGCGATCAGGCCGGCGATAGGGCCGAAAGCGCGCCGTACCGTCGCGTACAGCACGCCGACCGTCGCGACGCCCATGAGGACCGAGGGCAGCAGCAGGCTCCACGTGCCGAAGCCGAAGAGTCGCGCGGACAGCTCCTGTACCCACAGTGCCATCGGCGGCTTGTCCACCGTGATGAAGGACGCCGAGTCCAGGGAGCCGAAGAAGAATGCCTTCCAGCTCTCGGTCCCGCTCTTCACCGCCGCCGAGTAGTACTCGTTGGCGTATCCGCTTCCGGACAGCCCCCAGCCGTACAGCACGCCGGCCAGCGCCAGCACGGCGAGCAGGCCGGGCCGTACCCACCGCGGGGAAGGCTCCCGCGAGGTGACCGAGGCGGGGACCACTCGCGGGGCGAGGCGGCCCAGAGTCAAGGTCGTCATCACACGTGCTCCCGAAGGACGGACCGGGCCCGCCGCGGGTGGAAGACCCACGCGCGCAGCAGGACGAAACGGATCACGGCGGCGAACAGGTTGAGGACCAGCAACGCCGCCAGCTCGGCGAGCCGGGGAGCGCGCGGCCACATCGCGTGGACCGCGAAAAGGCCCCCGGTGCTCACCGCGAGACCCACGAGAAACGCCACGCCCCCTTCCAGCTGATGCCGTACGGCACGCCGGGCGCCCACCACGCCGAAGGTGAATCGCCGGTTGGCGGCCGTGTTGGCGATCGCGGCCAGAAAGTAGGACACGACGTTGGCGGCGACCACCGGCATGAAGAGCCGTAGCAGCGCGTACAGCACGAGCTGCGCCACCGTACTCACCACGCCGATCAGCGCGAATGACGGCAGCTGTGAGCGCATCCCGGCCGGCAGCCGCGCCGAGCGCGGCGGCGGCACCGGTACGCGCAGCGCGCCGGACAGCAGTCGCCGGGCCATCCGCAGCATGCCCCGCAGATCCTCGACGGCGGTGCGGACGACGTCGACGCGGCTGTCGGGATCATCGACCCAGTCGACCGGGACCTCGTGGATGCGCAGGCCGTTCCGCTCCGCGAGCAGCAGCAACTCGGTGTCGAAGAACCACGCCTGGTCCTCCACCGCCGGCAGCAGTGCACGGACGACGTCGGTGCGGCCGGCCTTGAAGCCGCACTGCGCGTCGGAGAACCGCGCGGCGAGCGTCGTGCGCAGCAGCAGGTTGTACGCACGCGAGATCAGCTCGCGCCGGGGCCCGCGCACCACCGCCGAGCCCCGCGACAGCCGGCTGCCGATGGCGAGGTCGCTGTGCCCGGACACCAGTGGCGCGATCAGCGGCAGGAACGCCTGCAGGTCGGTGGACAGGTCCACGTCCATGTACGCCACGATGTCGGCCGAGCTCGTACTCCATGCGTACCGCAGCGCGCGACCACGGCCCTTGTCCTCCAGCCGTACGGCCTCCACCTCGGCGATCTCCAGCGACAGCCGCTCGGCGACCTCCCAGGTCCGGTCCGTGCTGGCGTTGTCCACGACGGTGATGACGAACCGGTACGGGAACGTCTCGATGAGGTAGGTGTGGAGGCGGCGCACGCTCGCCGCCAGGACATGTTCTTCGTTGTAGGCCGGAATGGCGATCTCGATGAGAGGACCACGTGGCGCGGCCACGACGCCGGGCAAGGGCCGGGCCTCGAGAGATGTCAGCTCGCTCATGATGACCAAGCTCGTGGCCGACCGTGGGAGCCGGGTGAGCCGTTTCTTAACCGCCGATGAGAAAGCCGTCCGCGGCAATGGTTCCCGGCAGCCGCAGCCACGCCTCGGTGCCCCCACCGGGCGCCGGGCGCAGGGCGATCTCCCCGTCGGCCTCGCGCACGGCCCGCGCCGCGATCGCCAGCCCCAGCCCCGATCCCGGCAGGCCGCGCGCGGACGGCGAGCGCCAGAACCGGTCGAAGACGTACGGCAGGTCCTCTTCGGGGATGCCGGGCCCCTCGTCCCGTACGGTCAGCTCGCCGTCCTCGAGCCGTACGGTCACGGTCCCGTCGGGCGGGCTGAACTTCACCGCGTTGTCCAGGAGGTTCACCAGCGCTCGCTCCAGCGAGGTCGCGTCGCCGTGGACGTACCAGGGCGCCACCTCGGCGCTGATCCGGAGCGACGGTCCGCGCGGCCGCACCCGGCGGACGGCGTTGTCCACGATCTCGTGCAGCGCGACCACCTCCACGCCCGGCGGAGCCTCGGCGCGCGACAGGTCGAGGAGGTCGCCGACGAGGCTCGACAGCTCCAGCAGCTGCGCCTTGACGTTGACGAGCAGCCGCTCCTTGTCGCCGGCGGGCAGCGGACGGCCGGTCGTCTCGCTGCGGAGCATGAGGTCGACGTTCGTGCGCAGGCTGGTCAGCGGGGTACGCAGCTCATGTCCGGCGTCCACGATGAGCCGCTGCTGGCGGTCACGAGAGCCGGCCAGCGCGCGGGTCATGCTGTTGAAGGACCGGCTCAGCCGGGCGATCTCGTCCGTGCCTCCCGCCGGGATGGTCGTGTCCAGGTCCTCCGTACGTGCGATGTGCTCGACCACCTCGGTGAGGCGGTCCACGGGCTTCAGCCCGGCACGCGCGATGAGCAGGCCGGCGATCGCGGCCCCGACCACGCCGACCGCGGCCACCGCGATGAGCAGCAGGGCCAGGCTGTCCAGCGAGTCGGTCACCGGTGCGAGCGGCTGGGCCACCGACACCGCGACCCCGGACGCGTCCGGATGGGTGAACACGCGCACCGGCGTGCCGCCGGCCGTCGTGCCGTCGCGGTACGTCGCGCCCTTCAGCCCGCGGGCGATCGCCACGTCGCCGGGCGTGACCTTGAGCGGGTCGGTGGTGCCGGGCGCGCTGCACGCGGTGCCGTCACGCGCCACGACCTGGAGTGTGGGCAGGAACCCGCGGAACCCGTCGTCGCCCGGAGGCGGCGAGGAACAGATCCCGAGCGGCGACCCGGAGTCGTGCGTTCCGGGAGCGCGCGGACCGCCGGCGCGCGGCCCCGACAGTGACGTGTCCAGCTGGTCGATCAGCCGCCCGCGTACGACGAACCAGCAGCCGACCGCGCAGGCCGCCACCGCCACGGCCACGGCGAGGCTGGTCAGCACCGCCAGCCGGGCGCGCAGGGACAGATGCCGTCTCACCGGTTCTCCTTCACGGGGCGCGCAGGACGTAGCCGACGCCGCGCACGGTGTTGATGAGGCGCGGCTCGCCGGTCTTGCGGCGCAGGTACATCACGTAGACGTCCAGGGAGTTCGACGACGGCTCGAAGTCGAAACCCCAGACCGTCTTGAGGATCTGCTCGCGCGTCAACACCTGGCGCGGGTGGGTGAGGAACATTTCCAGCAGGGAGTACTCGGTGCGCGTCAGGTCGAGGTCACGGCCGTCGCGGGTGACGTCACGGGTGAGGGTGTTCATCCGCAGGCCGGCGTACTCCAGGATGTCGCCGTCGCGCGCCGTCACCAGGCTGCGGCGCAGCAGCGCGCGTACGCGGGCGAGCAGCTCGTCCAGCTCGAACGGTTTGACCAGGTAGTCGTCGGCGCCGGCGTCCAGTCCGGTCACCCGGTCACCGATCGTGTCGCGCGCGGTCAGCATCAGGACCGGAAGCGTCTCCCCGCGGGCGCGCAGGCGGCGGCAGGTGGTCAGGCCGTCCATGCGCGGCATGAGCACGTCGAGGATGGCGAGGTCGGGGCGGGTCCGGTCCAGCTCGTCCAGCGCCGACATGCCGTCGATCGCCGTGACCACCTCGTAGTCCTCGAAGGCGAGGCTGCTCGCGAGGGACTCACGGACCGCGGGTTCGTCGTCCACGACCAGAATGCGCACGTCATCGACGGTAGCCCCGGATCCGACCGAGCCGGACGACGGTGACGCCTTCTCATGGAAATCTCAGCCGGGGAAGGGCACCTCGACGGCTCGCCGGTCAGAGACGAAACGGGAGTCCCAGACGTACAACCCCAGGTCATGCTGCGTGGTCCCGGTGCTCACCGGCATGTCGGTGGCGACCCGCACCAGGTAGCTGGCTCCGGCCGGGATGTACTGGTCCTCATCCTCTGACCTGGGCGCGGCGAAGCCGAGCGTGTTGACCACGTCGGTGTGGTCCGGGAGCGTGCACATGTCCGTGGGCGCGCCGGGCTGGGGCATGCAGCGGTTCTTGTCCAGCACGCCCGACGGCACCCGCGTCCGCTTGACGAACAGGTCGGCCGGGAAGTCCAGCAGGGCCGGGGCGTTGCCCGTGTTGGTGAGCACGTAGTCGGCATAGCCGAGCGTCGTGCCGTCCGGCGGTGGCGTGCGGGTGCTCGCCAGCGGCCGGTCGGCGGTCCCGCCCTTCACCGCGGCGAGTGAGTAGGAGAACCCGTCCGGCGTGCTGACGTCGAGCTCGGTGCCCGTCTTGAGCTGTGCGCGGCTCCGCAGCCCGGACGGGGACTTGCGCGCGGCGCCCTCACCGGTGCGTGCCGCCACGGTCCGCGGCGTGGCCTCGGCGTGGTCGTCGTGGGCGCGTACCACGACGATCAGGCCGGCGATCGCGCCCACACCGAGCACTCCGGTCACGCCGCCCGCTATGCCGAGCCGGGCGGCGTGCCGAGCGTGATTCTGTCTTCGATGTGAATGATGATTTTGTGCCATGGCCCCACGTCCGGGTCGCGGCCGGATGCGCTCCATGACGTTGTCGCAGGTAGGAGCGGCCGACGCTGATCAAGGGCCACAAAACATAGCAAAGTACTCCTCGGTAACCCTGCGACTGGACCGATGACTAAAGGTCAGGGAACCATCCACGATAGGACGGATACGGACTGCAGCAGCGAGAGCACGCACATGCCGGCGAGGAAGATCAGGCTCCAGACGATCACCTTACGGAAGATGTCGCCCTCCTTGCCGTCCATGCCGACGGCCGCCGCGGCGATCGCGAGGTTCTGCGGGGAGACCATCTTCCCGAGCACGCCGCCGGAGCTGTTCGAGGCGGCCATCAGGACCGGATCCAGGTGGGCCTTGCCGGCGGCGGCCACCTGCAGGGCGCCGAACAGGGAGTTGGAGGAGGTGTCGGAACCCGTCACCGCCGTGCCGAGCCAGCCGAGCACGGGGGAGAGGAAGGCGAAGAATCCACCGGCCCCCGCCATCCAGCTTCCCAGCGTGATCGTCTGCCCGGAGGCGTTCATCACGTACGCGAGGCCGAGCACCGCCATGACGGTGACGATCGCCCAGCGCAGCTGCACGAGCGTGGCCCAGTACGCCCGGAGCGCCCGCCCCACGCTGACCTTCAGCGCGATCGCGGTCAGCACGCCGGAGATCAGCAGCAGGCTCCCCGCCGCGTTCAGCCAGTTGACCTTGAACTGCGGCAGCGTGGACGCCTTGCCCGAAGCGCCGGTGATGTGCAGGCCGGGCCAGTTGACGATCTTGGTCGGCTGGTCGAGCCAGCCCTTGATCGGATCGATCTGCGCGAGGACGAAGACCACGATGATGATCGCGTACGGCGCCCAGGCCCGCACGATCTCGCCACGCGCGTCCGGGTGCGCGACGCGGCCGGCGAACTCCGGTGTCGGCTCGTCGGCCGACCCTCCGGCGACGACCGGCGTGGTCGCACTGCCACCCAGCGTCTCGCCGGGCTGCCAGACCCGCAGGAGCGCGACGAGCACGATCACCGAGAACAGCGACGCGACGATGTCGGTGAGCGGCACCGAGAGATGGTTCGAAGTGATCCACTGGGCCACGCCGAACGCGACACCGGCGGTGAGCGCCGCGACCCACGTCTGAGAGACACCGCGCCGGCCGTCGACGATGAACACCAGGACGAGCGGGACGAAGATCGCCAGGATGGGCGTCTGGTGGCCGACCATGGCACCGAGGGTGTCGCTCGATAGGTGCGTCACGCCGCCGAGCGTGATGATCGGGATGGCCATCGCGCCGAACGCGACCGGCGCCGTGTTGGCCACGAGCGCGACCACCGCGGCCTTGAGCGGCTTGAAGCCCATCGCGATGAGCATGACCGACGTGATCGCGACGGGAGTGCCGAACCCGGCCAGCGCCTCCAGCAGCGCGCCGAAAGAGAACGCGATGATGATCGCCTGGATCCGCTGGTCGTCACTGACCTGGGCGAACGTTCGCCGCAGCACGTCGAAGTGCCCGGTCTCGACGGTCATGGTGTAGATCCAGATCGCGTTGATCACGATCCAGAGGATGGGGAAGAAGCCGAATATCGCTCCCTCGCTGCCGGCGAGGACGGCCTGACCGACGGGCATGCTGTACGCCCAGACCGCGATGACGAGCGAGACGACGAGAGCGAGGATCGACGCCACCCACGCTCGCATCCGCAGGATGCCGAGCAGGACGAACAGCGTGATCAGCGGGAGCGCCGCGACGAGCGAGCTCCATGCCAGCGAATGGCCGACGGGATCGAGCACTTGGCGGTACAACGGGGGTCACCTCCGAGGGGACAACAGGTCCTTGCCGATCCCCCGAATGGACGCATCGAGTACTTCTGCGGTGTGGGCCACCGCGATCTCCTCGCCACGGCGGCGCAGCGCTGTGGCGATCTGTAGTGAGCAGCCCGGATTGGCCGCCACCAGAAGATCCGCTCCGGCGGCCGAAACGTTTCGTGCTTTTCGGTCGCCCAGTTCGGCGGCGGCCTCAGGCTGGAGGAGGTTGTAGACGCCGGCCGAACCACAGCAGATCTCCGGATCGGCGATCTCCCGTATCTCCAGGCCGGGGATGCCGTTCAGCAGCGCGCGGGGCTGGGCACGGATGCCCTGCGCGTGGGCGAGATGGCAGGCGTCGTGGTACGCGACCGTGATCTCCAGCGGATGCCGGGTGGCGCGCGGGCCCAGCTCGGCGAGGTATTCGGCGAGGTCGCGCGTCTTGGCGGTGAACGCCTTCGCCCGCTCCGCCCATTCGGGCTCGTCGGCCAGCACGTCGGCGTAGTCCTTCATCGCCGACCCGCACCCGGCGGCGTTCACGACGACCGTCTCGACGTCCGCGAACGTGTCGATGGTCTGCTTCGCGAACGCCTTCGCCTCCGCCGACCGTCCGCTGTGCAGCGACAACGCGCCGCAGCAGCCCTGGCCCTTGGGGATGACGACGTCGCAGCCCTCCATCGCCAGCACCCGCGCGGTCGCGGCGTTGACGCCGGGGAAGAACTCCCGCTGCACGCAGCCGGTCAGCATGCCGACGACGGCACGCCGCTCGCCCTTGGCGGGGACGAGGGCCGGCAGGCGCACGTGGTCGGCGCGCGGCGGCGCGAGGCGTTCCATCGCGGCCAAGGTGGGGGAGATCCGGCTCAGCAGCGGCGACATGTTGATCTTGGATGCCTGGTAGGCGCGCAGCGGCCAGCGCAGCGCGCGCAGCCGTTTCGGGTACGGGAAGACCGCGAAGATCGCCTCGCGCAGCAGCCGGTCGGTCCGCCTGCGGGGCTTCTCCTCCTCGACCTGGGCCCGGGTGACCTCGATGAGCCGGTCGTACTGGACGCCCGACGGGCAGGCGGTCACGCAGGCCATGCAGCCGAGGCAGCGGTCGAAGTGCTCGACCATCGAGTCGCTGAGCGGCGCGCCCTCCTGGTGCTGGAGCATCAGGTGGATCCGCCCGCGCGGGGAGTCCATCTCCTCGCCCCACAGCTCGTACGTCGGGCAGGTCGGCAGGCAGAACCCGCAGTGCACGCAGTCGTCCAGGAGCTCACGGAAGTCGTCCATCAGATCCCTCCCGCGAAGCGTCCCGGCGAAAGCCGGTGGCCGGGGTCGAACTGGTCCTTGACGCGCCGCATCAGGGGAAGAGCCGGTACGGCTCCCCACCGGTCGAGCCGGGTGTCATCCGGTGCCGACAGCACGACGGCGCTGCCGTGGCGCCGCAGGCGCGTCAGTGTCTCCCCGGCGCCGCCGGCGAGCAGGCCGACGTGCCAGATCCCGCGTCCGGTCGAGCCGCGGACGTGTCCCGGCTCCTCGGCGAAGATCGAGGTCAGCTTCGACGGCGCGGCGCGTACCTCGGCGAGCACGTCTCCTTCGGGCAGCCGTCCCCACCACGCCGGCGGCTCGGCGGTGATCTCCCCGCCGATGAGCTCGCGCGCCGCCTCCGCACGCTGGGGCAACGCCTCGGCGATTCCTTCGAGCAGCACGCTGACGCTGATCGGACCGGGCCCGTCCACCTCGATCGCGGCCGGCACGAGCGGAGAGTGCAGCAGCGCACGCGTCAGCTCCAGCGCACGGGCGGCGTCTTCGGCCGTGGCCGTGACGTACGCGCTCGCCTGCGGCAGCGGATGCAGCCGGAACGCCGCCTCCGTGATCAGGCCCAGCGTGCCCCGCGAGCCGGTGAACAGCTTGCCGAGGTCATAGCCGGCGACGTTCTTGACCACCTTGCCGCCCGCGTGGGCGACGACGCCGTCGGCCCGTACCACCGTGATCCCGATGAGCAGGTCGCGTGCCGAGCCGTACAGCAGACGTCGTGGTCCCGCGGACGCGGTGGCCAGCATCCCGCCGATCGTCGCGCCGGGCACGAGGTCGTCGATCGCGAGCTGCTGGCGGGTGCCCGCGACGACCTCCTGCAACCCGGCCAGGGGCAGGCCCGCCTCGGCCTTGACGACCAGGTCGCCCGCTGTGTGCTCGATCAGCCGTCCGAGCCGGCGCGTGTCGACGACCAGGTCGCAGCGCTCGGGCGGTGACCCCCAGTGGATCTTGGTACCGGCGCCGCGTGGCAGGACGGCCAGCTCGTGCTCGGCCGCCGTCCGCATCAGCTCGCTCGCCTCCGCGGTGGTGGCGGGCGACGCGACGTAGGACGGCGTCACCCCCTGCACGGCGTCTTCGGCCTCGCCCGGCCTGGTGTCACAGGCCTTCGCGAGGGCGTCGAGGGGAGTGGTCATCAGAACAGGTCCGCCTTTCCGCTCTCGACGAGCGGATGGACCTTGGTACGCCGCCCCGGCACCTCGCCGCACAGGCGGGGGGTGGGGTAGATCTTGCCGGGGTTGCACAGGCCGTCGGGGTCGAAGGCGCACCGCACCATCTGCATGGTGTCCAGGTCCTCCTCGGTGAACATCCGCGGCATGTGCTTGGCCTTGTCCACGCCCACGCCGTGCTCGCCGGTGATCGACCCGCCGTGTTCGATGCACAGGTCGAGGATCTTCCCTGAGACCTCCTCGGCGCGTTCGCCGGCGCCCGGGACCGCGTCGTCGAACAGCACCAGCGGATGCAGGTTGCCATCGCCCGCGTGGAAGACGTTGGCGACGCGTACGCCGCTGTCGCCGGACATCTCGTCGATGCGGGCCAGCACCTCGGGCAGCGCCGTACGGGGGATCACGCCGTCCTGCACGATGTAGTCCGGGCTGATCCGCCCCACCGCCGCGAACGCGGACTTGCGCCCGCGCCAGATCAGCGCGCGCTCGGCGTCATCGGCCGCCACACGGATCTCGAACGCCTGCCCGCACAACTCCTTCACCTGCGCGAACTGGTGTTCGACCTCGATGGAGGGCCCGTCCAGCTCGACGACCAGGACCGCGCCGGCGCCCTCGGGATACTCGCAGTGCACGGCGGCCTCGGCGGCCTCGATTGCCAGGGCGTCCATCATCTCGATCGCGGCGGGCACCACGCCGGCGCCGATGATCGCTGACACCGCCTCGCCCGCGCTCTCGATCGAGGTGAACGCCGCCAGGAGTGTCTCGACGGCCTCCGGCAGCCGCGTCAGCCGTACGGTGACCTTGGTGGCGATGCCGAGGGTGCCCTCCGAGCCGACGAAGGCGCCGAGCAGGTCGTAGCCGGGCGCTTCCGAGATGTCGACGATCTCCCCACTGGGCGTGACGATCTCGCAGGCCAGCACGTGGTTGACCGTGAAGCCGTACTTCAGGCAGTGCGCCCCGCCGGAGTTCTCGGCGACGTTGCCGCCGATGGAGCAGATCTGCTGGCTGGACGGGTCGGGCGCGTAGTAGTAGCCGCCGGGCCGTACCGCCTTCGAGACGTCCAGGTTGATCACGCCCGGCTCGACGACGGCGCGCTCGTCCTCGATGTCGATCTCCAGGATGCGGCGCATGCGGGACGTGACGATCAGTACGCCGTCGGTGCGGGGGAGCGCGCCCCCGGACAGGCCGGTACCCGAGCCGCGCGCGATGTACGGGACCTTTTCGGCGGTGCACGCCCGGACGATCTCGGCGATCTGCTCGGCACCGTCCGGCAGCACCACGACCCCGGGTGTGGCCCGGTGGTAGGTCAGCCCGTCGCACTCGTACGTGCGCAGCTCGGCGGGGTCGGTAATGACGTTCTCGGCTCCGGCAACGACCCTGAGCCGCTCCGCGAGCCTCTCGAGCCTTGCTGTCACATCACCCATCCTTGACCTTTTGCGACAGATCCAAACTAGTCGGTATCAATGCGTGATCCGGCGGTCGCGGACAGCGCCGGAGCCCGGGGCGGCCCCGGGCTCCGGCCGCCGGTCAGAGCATGCGTTCGTAGGCGGGAAGGGTGAGGAAGTCGGCGTAGTCGTCGGCGAGGGCGACCTCCTTGAAGAGACCGACCGCGTCGGCGAAGCGCTTCTCGTCGAACGCGTCCCCGTACTGCTCGCGGATCTTGGACAGCTCCTCGTCGATGAGCCGTTCGACCAGTTCCGGGGTGACCTTGGGCCCGTCGGCGAGCTCGACGTCGTTGTGGATCCACTGCCAGACCTGCGAACGGGCGATCTCGGCGGTCGCGGCGTCCTCCATCAGGTTGAAGATGCCGACGGCGCCGTTCCCGCCCAGCCAGGTCGCGATGTACTGCAGCCCGACGCTGATGTTGTTGCGCAGGCCCGCCTCGGTGATGTCGCCCGGGGTCTTGTCGACGGCCAGCAGATCAGAGGCCGAGACCGACACGTCCTCGCGGAGCCGGTCACGCTGGTTCGGCCTGTCGCCGAGGACGCCATCGAAGATCTCGCGGCAGATGTCCACCATGCCGGGGTGGGCGACCCAGGAGCCGTCGAAGCCGTCCTCGGACTCGCGGGTCTTGTCCGCCCGCACCTTCTCGAAGGCGGCCTTGTTGACCTCTTCGTCGCGCCGCGACGGGATGAACGCGGCCATGCCGCCGATCGCGTGCGCGCCGCGCTTGTGGCAGGTGCGCACGAGCAGTTCCGTGTAGGACCGCATGAACGGCGCCGTCATCGTGATCGCGTTGCGCTCGGGCAGCAGGAACTGCCGTCCGCGCGAGCGGAACTTCTTGATCACCGAGAACAGGTAGTCCCACCGGCCGGCGTTGAGCCCGGCCGAGTGGTCGCGCAGCTCGTAGAGGATCTCCTCCATCTCGAACGCGGCCGGGATGGTCTCGATCAGCACGGTCGCGCGGATCGTGCCGCGCGGGATCTCCAGCAGGTCCTGCGCGAGGTTGAAGACGTCGTTCCACAGGCGCGCCTCGTGGCGGCTCTCGATCTTCGGGAGGTAGAAGTAGGGGCCCTTGCCCTTGTCGAGCTGGCGGCGCGCGCAGTGGAAGAAGTAGAGGCCGAAGTCGAACAGCGAGCCCGACATGCGCTCGCCGTCCACGAGGACGTGCTTCTCGTCCAGGTGCCAGCCGCGCGGCCGTACGACGATGGTCGCCAGCTCCTCGTCGGGCTTCAGCTCATAGGACTTTCCGCCGGTCTCGAAGTCGACCTTGCGGTCCAGGGCGTCGCGGAGGTTGAGCTGGCCACCGACCATGTTCTTCCAGAGCGGGGTGTTGGCGTCCTCGAAGTCGGCCAGCCAGACCTTCGCGCCGGAGTTGAGCGCGTTGATCGTCATCTTGCGGTCCGTGGGACCGGTGATCTCGACGCGACGGTCCTCGAGGCCGGGGGCCGGGTCGGCCACCCGCCAGGTGTCGTCGTTCCGTATGTCGGCGGTCTCCGGCGCGAAGTCGAGGGTGCCGCCCTGCGACAGCTTTTCCTGGCGCTCGGCACGCAACCCCAGCAGCTCGCCCCGCCGGACGCCGAACTCGCGCTGGAGGGTGGCGAGGAAGTTCAGCGCCTCGGGCGTGAGGATCTCATCGAATCGTTCGTCGACGGGGCCGGTCAGCTCCACGCCTGCGGGTTCGGCCATCCCAGCCATGTCTCTGCCCTTTCGTATAGCGAAAAAGTACTTCTGCTTAGCGGAAAGCCTATTAAGCCGGTCGCGGACCGGTCAAAACCGGCCGGTCACAGCGGTTCGCCACTCCCATACCCGCATACGCGCCGCACAGCGGGTAGGGCGTCCTGTACCGATATCCAGGTGTGTGATCCCGCCAGTCGTGGCAGCATCAAGGAAGATCCGGGGACGTTCCGGCGTTGACATGGGGGAACATGTCTACTTTTTCTTACGAAGAACCAGAGCCGCTGACCGGCGAGCTCGACCTCGAAGACCGGCAGGCACTGCGCCGGGTCGCCGGGCTCTCCACAGAGCTCCGCGACGTCACCGAGGTCGAATACCGTGCCCTGCGGCTCGAGCGCGTCGTCCTCATCGGCGTGTGGACCGACGGCGACGAGGTCCACGCCGAAAACTCCCTCCGTGAGCTGGCACTGCTGGCCGAGACCGCCGGATCCGAGATCCTCGAGGGCATGATCCAGCGCCGGTCGCGGCCGGACCCGGCGACGTACGTCGGCTCGGGCAAGGCGATCGAGCTCCGCGACGTCGTGATCTCCTCCGGCGCCGACACCGTGATCTGCGACGGAGAGCTGGCCCCCAGCCAGCTGCGCCGTCTCGAGGAGGTCGTCCAGGTCAAGGTCATCGACCGGACCGCCCTCATCCTCGACATCTTCGCCCAGCACGCGAGCAGCCGCGAGGGCAAGGCCCAGGTGGAGCTTGCCCAGCTCGAGTACCTCCTGCCGCGCCTGCGTGGCTGGGGTGGCAACCTGTCCCGTCAGGTCGGTGGCCGCGCGGCCGGCGGTGTGGGCATCGGTGGCCGTGGCCCTGGTGAGACCAAGATCGAGCTGGACCGGCGCCGGATCCGCACCCGCATGGCCAAGCTCCGCCGCCAGATGGGTGAGATGGGCAAGGCGCGCGACACGATGCGCTCGCAGCGTCGTACGCGCGCGGTGCCCGCGGTCGCCATCGCCGGTTACACCAACGCCGGCAAGTCCAGCCTGCTCAACCGCCTCACCGGCGCGGGCGTGCTGGTGGAGAACGCCCTGTTCGCCACCCTCGACCCGACGATCCGCCGGGCGCAGACGCCGAACGGCCGCGCCATCACGCTCGCCGACACGGTCGGGTTCGTCCGGCACCTGCCACACCAGCTCGTCGAGGCGTTCCGCTCGACGCTGGAGGAGGTCGCCGACTCCGACCTGATCCTCCACGTGGTCGACGGTTCCGACGCCGACCCGGAGGCCCAGATCGCGGCCGTACGCGAGGTGCTGCGCGACGTCGGCGGCGGTGACGTGCCGGAGCTCATCGTCATCAACAAGGCCGACGTGGCCGACGAGATGTCCATCGCCCGGCTCCGCCGTCAGGAGCCGCGCAGCGTCGTCGTGTCGGCGCGCACCGGCGCCGGCCTCGAAGAACTCCTCCAGGCGGTGGAGGACACGCTGCCTCGCGCCGAGCGCGAGATGCGCGTCCTGGTGCCCTACGACCGAGGTGACCTGGTCGCCCGCGTGCACGATCTGGGGGAGGTGCTCTCCCAGGAGCACACCGCCGACGGCACCGCGCTCCACGTGCGTGTGCCGGAACGCATGGCGGCCGACCTGGAGCCGTACGCCTCTGCGCAGGTCTGATCACTTCCCGGCCGGGGCCGTCGATGTTCGGCCCCGGCCGTCTTTCTGGTTCGCACCGACCTCGGGGTCTTTCTGAGGTATCGTCAAAGCGCCTGTGACAGTTGGCCGTTGGGTCGGTTGAGGAGTCGTGTTGCGCGGCCAGAGGCTGTACAGGGTGGCATCGGTGCACTACCGTGACGAAACCGAGTTTTACGGGTTCGTTGCTCCCGGTGGCCTGATGGCCATCTCCTTAACCGCACTTGGGTCCGTCGGCAGCGTTGCCGGCGTCAGTCGAGCGAGAGCAGGTGACCCGCTGCATGGCGTCCGGACACCCTTCACCGGCGCGCGATTCCAAGGCCGGGCGGTGATGCAATGACCGTACGTTTGCTGACGAACATCGGTCGACTGTGGACCGGTACCGACGTGTGCAGCAACGCCGCGATCCTCGTGCACGACGACCGGATCGTGTGGGCCGGCCCGGCATCGGACCTGCCACAGAGCGTCCCTGGCGTCATCGACGACATCGTCGACGTCGACCATGTCGAAAACCTCGGCGGCGGGCTCGTCACACCCGGCCTCATCGACGCGCACTCCCACCCGGTCTACGCGGGCAACCGCTGGGCCGAGCTCGCCATGCGCACGAGCGGCTCGACCAACAACGAGATCGTCGCCGCGGGCGGCGGCGTGGCGTCCACGGTGACCGTGACCCGTGGCACCGACCCCTGGACCCTGTGCAACAACGTGCGTGAGCGGCTCCGCCAGTGGATCTGCGGCGGCACCACCACGATCGAGGCGAAGACCGGATACCACCTCACCCGTGACGGCGAGCTGGCCGACATCCGGATGCTCCGCTCTCTCGAGGACGAGCCGTCGATGCCGCGCATCCACGCGACCTTCCTCGCCGCGCACGTGCTCCCACCCGAATACTTCGGCCGCCGCCGCGACTACATCGAGGCCGTACGCCTCTGGGCCGGCGACGCGGCCGCAGCGGGCGCCGACAGCATCGACGTCTACTGCGACGAGGGCCACTTCACCCCGGACGAGGCCCGCGTCCTGCTGATGACCGGCCAGCGCGTCGGCCTCAAGGCCCGTCTGCACGCGTGCGCCAACGAGCGCGTCGGCGCCGCGCAGGTCGCGGCCGAGGTCGGGTGCGCCTCCGCCGACCTGCTCACCGAGGCCAACGAGGACGACATCAAGGCGCTCGCCCACGGAGGCGTCGCCGCGACGATCTGCCCGGGCAGCGCCCTGCACAACGGCCGCACGCCGCCGGTCCGCGCCCTGCTCGACCGCGGCGTCACGCTCGCGCTCGGCACCGACCACAACCCCGGCCAGTGCGGCATCACCTCGATGCCGCTGGTCGTCGGCCTGTCCGTGGCGATGTTCGGTCTCAGCGTCAACGAGGCCCTGCGCGCCGCGACGCTCGGTGGCGCGGCCGCGCTGCGCGTCAACGACCGGGGCGCGCTCGCGCCCGGCATGTACGCCGACATCGTGCTGTGGGACGCCGACCACGAGGGCGCCTTCGCCTGGGCGTTCGGCCTGCGGGCCCAGCGCGTCTGGCGGGGCGGCGTTCCGGTCCAGCCTTAAGGTGTATCACCCGGCCGGACCGGCCGGGGAAAGACGGCGACGAAGCGGGCCACGGCCTGCTCGTCGCCTTCGATTTCGAGGGTCCCGTCCTGCTCCAGAGTCGAAGCTCGTTTTCAGCGCGAACCTCAAGGCGTTGAGCTCCTCGCCGGAGGCCGGCGGGCTCCGGCCGCCCGCGGGTTCCAGGTCACGGCCCCACTCCGTCGGCTCGTGCGGCGGGGGGTCGTACGACCCCGCTCTTTCCCGCCCGTTCCAGGAGTGGTTGCTCCTAAGGTAGGAGCCGTTTGGAGGCCCTCATGACCACCGCCGACCTTTCGCCACGTGACGAGGCCCGCTGATGGCGACCTACGTCCTGATCCACGGCGCCGGCGACTCCTCGTACTGGTCCCTGGTCGTCCCGGAACTGCGCGCCCGCGGCCACGACGTCGTGGCGCCCGAGCTGCCGAGCGACGACGCGGCGGGACTGTCCGGGTACACCGACGCGGTCGTCGCGGCCATCGGCGACCGTACGGATCTCATCGTGGTGGCCCAGTCGCTGGGCGGCTTCACCGCTCCGCTGGTGTGCGACCGCGTGCCGGCCCGGCTGCTGGTGATGCTCGCCGCGATGGTCCCGTCGCCGGGGGAGACCGCCGGTGACTGGTGGGACAACACCGGCTCGGAGCAGGCCCGCCTCGAACAGGCCGAACGCGACGGCCGGCCGCCGGAGTTCGACCTGATGACGACCTTCTTCCACGACGTGCCCCCGGAGATCGCGGCCGAGGCGACGTCCCGCGAGCAGCGGGCCGAGTCGGCGGCGATGTGGACCCAGCCATGGCCACTCGACGCCTGGCCGGAGGTGCCGACCCGCTTCCTGCTGTGCCGGGACGACCGTTTCTTCCCGGCCCCGTTCATGCGCCGCGTCGTACGGGACCGCCTCGGCATCACCCCGGACGAGATGGACGGCGGTCACCTGCCCGCCCTGAGCCGCCCGAAGGACCTGGTCGACCGCCTGGAGGCCTACCGGGCGGCGCTGTGAGGCGACGGGCTCTGGCGACCACCAGAGCCCGCAACCTCGCGCTCACCGGCGCGATCAGTCCGCTTCGACGGGTGCCTGGAGTTCGGTGACCCATTTGCCGGGGGCGTCCTGCGGGCAGTCGAGGTAGAGCTCGCGGGCATGCCCCGTCGCGCGGTGGCCGTGAGTGTCGAGCCACCGCGCCAGGATCTGTTCCGTCGCGACGACCTCGTCCATCGATCCGTGGTGCACGATGGTGGCCGCCGACGCGACGGCGGGAAGGTCCACGACCGCGAATTCGTACTCCTCCTTCGGCGCCACCGCCACCGGCAGGGAGGCGTGGACGGTGATCGTGCCTTCGGGGGAGTCCTCGTAGTAGGCGATGCCCGGTCCGGTGACCGTGACGCCGGCCTGGGCCAGCCGGCGGTCGAGTTCGGGATAGAGCGGCTGGATGACCGGCCCGATGTCCTCGGGCGCGAAGCTCGCGGCGATGCCGGTGAGCTCGGCCACCCGTACGGCGGGAAGGCGTTTGAGTACGACGTCGGCGGTGGGCATGTGCCCCTCACTTTCGATCATCCGGAGTCTCGCCTCGACCCTCGTCAGCCTCGCGGCGTCCGCGTTCATCCGGGCCTCCAGCTCCGCACGGCGCAGCCGGAGCATGCCGTACAGCTCGTCGGTCCGTACCCGCTCGTCCAGGATCGTCCGGACCTGTTGCAGGGTGAACCCGAGATCCTTCAGGGCGATGACGCGGTTGAGCCTGGTCAGCTGCGCGGCGTCGTAGAAGCGGTAGCCGCTGGCCGGGTCGACGCGATCGGGCCGTAGCAGCCCGATCGCGTCGTAGTGCCGGAGCATGCGGACCGAGACACGACCGTACCTGGCGAAATCTCCGATGGTGAACATGACGCCTCCCAGTGCACGGCCTGACACCGTGTCACAGTCAAGTGGCGCCGCCGGCCGGTGGATCGCCCTCGGGCAGCGACGTGACTCGCCGTAGGGTGGCTTCGTTCGTGGGTACTTGCAGGACCATGAGCAGGTCCGGGAAGTCGACCGGTCGAAACTGGAACATCTCCAGGTCGAGCCGGCCGACCTGAGGGTGGTCGATCCCGACCGTCGTGGGCCTGAAACCGCGGATGGGGTACTCCGCCCACCACTCACGGAACTCCGGGCTGACCTCGGTCAGCTCCGTCACCAGTGTCGCGAACCGCGGATCGTCCGGACGCTGGCCGACGGCGGCTCGGAACTGGCTCAGCACGCCGCGCGCCGCGGTCTCCCACGCCACCATGCGGGCCCGGTTCCGCGCGTCGGTGAACATCATCCACAGCAGATTGCGCCGGTCGGTGGGGAATGTCGCCGGGTCGACCCGGAACTGCGTGTACGGCGTGTTCCACACCACGTAGTCGAGGTGCGCGTCATAGACGGAGGCGATGTTCGGGGCGGCCGCGTCGACCAGGCGCTGCAGCCGGGGAGAGACGTCGTCGATGTGCGTCTGCCCCGCCGCTGTGGCAAGACCCGCCAGGGCGCGGAGGTGACGGCGCTGCTCGGTGTCGAGCAGAAGTGCCCGGGCGAGCGCGTCGACCACCTGCTCGGACGCCGAGATTTTCCGGCCCTGTTCGAGCCAGGTGTACCAGGTGACGCCGACACCGGAGAGCTGGGCGACCTCTTCGCGGCGCAGGCCGGGAGTACGGCGAAGACCGGGACCGCCGTCACCTGGCAGTCCCACGTCGGCCGGCCGTAGCCGTGCCCGCCGAGCGCGCAGAAAGGCGCCGAGCTCGGCGCGGCGCGCCGACGGCGGGGTCTCCTGGCCATTCGTCACGCCGACTTTGACTCCTGAGTGGAATGTCGCTCTTCACAGTTGTTGGTGTAGCCGCTGGGTGGATGGTGGCTGGCGCGTCGGTCCCGGGGTAGGTGTCGAGGTCTTCCGGGGATGGAGGTTCCTACGCCGCCCATCTGGAGGACCTCGACGTGCCTGACGCTACCTTCGGCCACCCTGACCTGACCACGTTCCCTGGGGCATCTACCGGGGATGATCGCCGCCTACCGGCACCCCGGCCCGGCCGCGGGTCGCGAGCTGATGGTCAAGCTGATCGAGTCGCTCAGCGCCGGCGTCCCCAGGCCGCTGGTCGAGATCGCCGAGCTCGGCCGCACCCTGAGCAAGCGAGCCGCTGACGTACCGGCCCACCCGTGGACTTCTTCGCGTACCCGCCCAGATCGGTCAACGGCGCACCCGGTGGCGCAGGTGAAGTACCCGGTTGCCCTGGATCACCACGTCAGGATCCTCCAGCAGGTGCTGCGCGTCGACCGACCCGAAGTAGCGCTTGCCGGACCCGAACACCACGGGTACGACGTCCATGCGCACCTCGTCGACCAGGCCCGCGGCAAGCACCTGGCCACCGACGTCGCCGGCGGCGACCTCGACCACGCGGTCACCCGCAAGCTCCTGCGCCTTGGCCACGGCTGCCTCGACGCCGTCGACGAAGTGAAACGGCGCCTCGGGGTCCCAGCCCTCGGGCTCCGGCCGGTGCGTCACGACGACCACGTGGTCGATCCCGCTCGGAGGCTTCCCGTCCCAGCCGTCCGTCATGTCGAAGACGTGGCGGCCGACGAGTGTCGCCCCGATCTGGTCCCAGTACGGCCGGGTGTAGTCGTAGGAGGTCTGCGACACCTTCACCTCGCCGCTCTCGTCCAACGGGACGTCACCGCTGGACAACCAGTCGAACAGCGGTCCGGGCTGGTCATTCTCGTCCGCGACGAAGCCGTCCACCGACACCGAGCCGTACATGACCACCTTGCCCACGGGGCTCTCCTCTGCTTTTGGGGTGCCCCAAATTAGCGGGTCGTGACCTGCCGCTCTTGTAAGAAATCAATCGGCGGGCAGCGGCCAGCCGTCCATCGCGTGGCCGGGATGTTCGCGCAGGAACCGTCGCCGGACTTCGACGTACCGGGTCGGCGTGAGCCCGGTGAACGCCCGGAACTCGTGGCCGAAGTGGGCCTGGTCGAAGTAGCCTGCGCCACCGGCGAGTTCGCCCCAGTCGACCGGTCCGGCGGGGTTGATCGCGAACACGGTGGCGGCGAAGCGGTGGGTGCGGGCCAGCCGCTTCGGCGTGACGCCGATGAGCTCCTTGAACCGCTGTGCCAGATGAGTGCTGCTGACACCGGCTGCCACACTCAGGTCGCCGATCGCCGCCGCCCCGCTGGTCGCCGCGATGACGCTGCTCGTACGGCGGACCAGCCCCAGGCCGGCGGTCTCGCACAGCCGTCGCATCAGCTCCTCCTCGAGCAGCGTCAGCATCTCGTGCGGTCCGTCCGCCGTGGCCAGCCGGTCCCGCAGCTCAGCAACGGCGGGCCGGCCCCAGACCTGCTCTATCGTCACCGGACGGTCACACAGCTCGGCCGCGGGCATCGGCAGGAACGGCGCCAGCCCCCACGGCTTGACGTGCACGCCGACGGACCGGGTCCAGAGTGGGTAGCCGAACTCGAACGCGCGGGTGGGCATGGTGACCACGCAGCCGTCGGCGTACTCGGTCGTCTCGATTTCGGTGCCGGTGCGGATGCGGAACGGCGCGCCGAGGTTGACGATGAGCAGCGCCGCCGGCATCGGCGGCAGCGTCAGCCGAGCGTACGGCGGCGCACCCTCCAGGTAGTAAAGGTCGTCGATCAGCCCGTCCAGCGGCGGCCGCGGCACTCTGGACACGTACTCCACGCGCACAGTATCGCCGACCCCCGCCGGCATCGCCCCCCGGGGGTCCGCATCACGCGCCCGACCTCCCGGACGCGTTGTAGATCTGCTTTGTCCGAGTGTGACGACAATCGGCGTATCAGCGTCACCGAAGACATCTTGCATTGCGAAAAGCCTGGAATGGCCGGTTCGCCGGCCGCAGGCTAGCAGCATCAGTAACAGGATCGACCGGGCATATCTCCCTACGCTTACGAGAGTGGCCATTCATTCGGAGGCTGATGTCGGGAGCGTCGTATGGCAGATCACCGGGAACCGGTACTGGTCATCGGCGCCACCGGTCAGCAGGGCGCGACCGCGAGGCACCCGTCGAAGGCGGCGGCCTGGTACGGAACGCCGGTTCGCCCGCCGCCAAGGCGCGACGCGGTGCGGGCTCAAAGGCGCTCCACGGTGCGGGCTCAATGGCGCGGGGGCGCGTTCGGGAATCCCGTACTACGAGAGCAAGCCGCGAATCGGAAACCGCATTCACGCGCTCGGACTTCCATCGACCATCCTTCGTCCGGTGCCCTTCACGGACATTTCGCCGCCGAGACCTGGTTGCGCACGACCGGCTGGAAACTCTGACCAAAGAAAGCGAGCAGGCATGACCGACGGACTACTGCTACCGCCCGGTGGCGGTCGCAGGATGCGGACGCAGACCATGACCCTGAAGGTAGGCGCCGAGCACTCGAAGATCTGGTCGACGTTCGAGGCCGAGGTCGCCCCAGGCTTCGATGTCGGGGCGCACCTGCACCAGCAGGCCGAAGAGATCTTCTACGTCCTCGAAGGCGAACTCGACCTGCTCGCCTTCCAGCCGGTCACGGCCGGCGACGACTGGCGCACCTGGGAGTCGGAGACCGGTGAGACGGTGTTCCGTGGCGGGCCGGGAAGCTTCATGTTCGTGCCCGCCGGATGCCCGCATGCCTTCTCCAACCCGGGGTCGGCACCGGCGCGAATGCTCTTCCTCGTGTCCCCGGCCGGCCACGAGATCTACCTCCAGGAGCTCGGCGAACTGCTCGCCGCCCCCGGACCACCGGACCAGGCCGAGATCGCGGCGCTGCGGGCCCGCCATGACATCCACCAGCTCACTTCGCTCACGAGACCTCCGTTCAGACCATGACGCCTCGTCGGCGGCCGCGTCGTGGTGGTCGGCGCGCCCGGCCGTACGAACCGGCCGGGATGTCGTGAGGGCGCTCTAGACTCCCGGCATGACAGCAGCGGTCGCGATCGTCACCGATTCCACCGCCTATCTGCCGGACGACGTCACCGGTGTCACGGTCGTCCCCCTCCAGATCGGGATCGGCGCCGAGGTCCACGAGGAGGCCCGGGGCCGTACGGCGTCGGAGACCGCCCGCGAGTGGCGGACCGTCACGACGTCACGGCCCTCACCGGAACGCTTCGAACGCGCGTACAAGGAGGCGGCCACGGCGGGGGCGACCGCCGTGGCGTCCGTCCACCTGTCCGGTGAGATGTCGGGCACCGTGGACAGCGCGCGCCTCGCCGCGGGCGAAGCGCACCTACCGGTCCGGGTGATCGACAGCCGTTCGATCGGCATGGGGCTCGGCTTCGGTGTCATGGCCGCCGCCGAGGCCGCCACGTCCGGGGCGAGCCTGGAGGAGGTCGCGGACGCCGCGCTGCGCCGCCTGCGCGCGACCCGGTCGCTGTTCTACGTCGACACTCTGGAGCATCTGCGCCGCGGCGGCCGCATCGGCGCTGCGGCGAGCCTGCTGGGTTCGGCTCTGATGATCAAGCCGCTGCTGCGCATCACGGGCGGCCGGATCGCGCCGCTGGAGAAGGTACGCACGGCGTCGCGTGCGCTCGCGCGGTTGGAGGAGCTGGCCGTCGAGCTGGCGGGGGAGCGCGAGGTCGACGTGGCGGTGCAGCACGTGGCGGCGGCGCCGCGGGCGGCCGCACTCGCCGCCCGGCTCCGCGAACGCGTGCCGCGCCTCTTCGAGCTGTACGTCGGAGAGGCCGGACCGGTCGTCGGGGCGCATGTCGGGCCGGGGATGCTGGGGGTAGTCGTCTCCCGGCGTGACTTCTGAAACGGCGGCCGGGGTGGCCCCGCCGCCGTTCTCCCGTCCTGTCAGAGGGACTGCCAGAAGCCGCAGCGGTGCTCACCGGCGAGGTCGGTCTGGCCGTTGCCGGCGGTCGTCAGCGACCGCGCGCGGTCTGCGCCGAACCGCGGCCACGGAGGGGTGCCACCGCCGTTCGGGTTCCCGGTACGGGCGAAGTTCGCCCAGTACTTGATCATCTGGTCGGACAGCCTCTGCTGTGCCGCCGAGAGCGGGCCGGTGAACTGCTCGTCGTCGAACAGGTACTGCAGCTCGGCGGCGTGGAACGCGCCGGTCGGGAAGCTCGGCGTCGTCCCGTCGCCGGCCCAGGGCGCGTTCTCGTCGGCGAACTCGTACGCGTACGTCGGAACCCGGGTGCTGAGCAGGTGGTCGGTGTCGAGTGCCGTGCACGTCCAGGAGGAGTCGGTCCAGATCGCCGACAGTGCCGTGCTGGGGGAGTCGTAGGCCCTGAGCAGGTACTCGGCGCGAACCTTGGCGGCCTTCTCCTTGCCGAAGAAGCCGTCCAGGTCATCGCGGTAGTCCTGTGCGGTGGCCGAGTGGCCGGTGAAGGACTCGATGGCGGCGGTGAACGTACGGTGCTCGTCGCGGGTGGTTCCGTTGATGACCGGAACCCGGTTGAACTCTCCGGTGGCCAGCGCCGTCGCCGGGATGACGGGAAGCACGCCGCCCTCTCCCGCGGCGGGCCCGAAGCCCTGCCCGCCGGCCGAGGCGTCCATCAGCTCCGCCACCGACTTGCCGCGCAGGCAGGAGACGTCGTTTCCTTCGTCTCCGCAGCCGAGTTTTGCGGCCAGCTCCGTGCCCTGCTTATCGGCCACCGCGCGGGGGCGTACGCCCCAGTTGCCGTCGGCGAAGGGCCAGGTCTTGGCGAGGTCTCCACAGGGACCGCTCTGGATGATCGCGCGGCTGAACAGCCCCTTGGCGGCGGGGGAGACCAGCTGGGAGCAGGTGCTGACGCCACCGGCCGACTCACCGAACAGGGTGACGTCGCCCGCGTCCCCGCCGAACGCCGCCGCGTTGTCACGCACCCAGCGCAGCGCGGTCTGCTGGTCCTGCAGGCCGTAGTCGCCGGACTTACCCGCTGAGCCGTCGAGGCTCGGGTGGGCGAGGAAGCCGAGCACGCCCAGGCGGTAGTTGAGCGTCACGACGATGACGTTGCCCTTCTCGGCGAGCCGCTGAGCGCCGTACAGGCTGCCGGAGCCGGAGTAGAAGCCGCCGCCGTGGATCCAGAACATGACCGGCAGCTTCTTGCCGCCGCCGTTCCGCGGGGTGGTGACGTTGAGGTATAGGCAGTCCTCGTTGTCGCTGGGCGGGTCGCCGAGGAACCCGGCGGTCTGGGGGCAGGCGCTTTTGGTCCTGGTCGCGTCGCGCGTGCCGGCCCAAGCCTGTTTCTGCTGTGGTGGGGCCCATCGCCGTTCACCGACGGGTGGTTCGGCGTACGGGATGCCCGCGAACTCCCGGTAGTCCGTGGTGACGATGCCGCGAACGGCCCCGTCGGTGGTCTTGACGACGGCTGCGTCCTCCCGGCCGTGGACGCGGCTCGCCGTGGCGGGGGCCGCCATCCCGGCCGCGACGGCGCCGGCGATCCCGGTGGCGATGACGATGCGCCTTGACGCCCTACCGCGGAACGCGCGTCGCGTCGCCGGCTGCTCGGGCGTGTCGTTCTGTGCGGACATGGGGGACGCCTCCGTTTTCGGAGCTGGATGAGATGTCTCCGACTCTCCGGTACGCGGTAGGGCGTGTCAGTGGGGATGAAGCATGGTGGGTGGTGGACCTGTCACCACCTTGCACGGGGTGTTCGATGCCACCGGGACCGGGGCCGGGACCGGGGCCGGGGCCGGGGTCGCTCGCTCTTCCATCAGCTGTTTTCTCGGCGGTGGGGTCCGGTGGCGGCGGGATCCGGGTTTCGCGGTGGTGGCGTTCGTGGTGCCTTTCAGCGCCGAGGTGTCGATGCCGGTCGGGGGGTTATCCACAGATCGGTCAGCCCATGTTGCTCTGTGTGATGGCTCGTTAACGTCATGCGCCATGAAGCGCCTACCGTCCCCCTCAGCCTTCGATCGGCTACGTGAGGCGTTCCGGCCGCCGCAGTCGTTCGGCGCCGTGGCCGGGAGCCCGTCCTCACCCCCGCCGTCGGCGTCCTTACGCGCCTCGCCGGACGATCCCGACCTCGGCCCTGCCGAGTCCGGTTGGAGCGAGGACGCCACATGGTCAGGTGGAGCGGGCCGTCGCCTCAGGATCGACCCAGGCCTACCGGGCGTACGCGTGCTGGCGCTGGCCGGGTTGCTCGCCGCGCTGCTGGCAGGTGTCTATCTCTGGCGGTCGAGACCGGCACCACGGCCCGCTCCTCAACCCATCGTTCGCCCTGCCGCCCAACCGGCCATCGCGCCCTCGATGGGCGGGAGTACGCCAAGCCCATCCCCGAACCCAGTAGTCGTGGACGTGGCCGGAAAGGTCCGCCATCCGGGCGTGGTGAGCCTGCCATCGGGCGCCAGGGTCATCGATGCGATCAAGGAGGCCGGCGGAGTCCGCCCAGGCGCAAAGACCGACACCCTGAACCTGGCCCGCCACGTGGTGGACGGCGAACAGATCCTCGTCGGCGTGAACGCCACCCCAGCCCCCACGGGCCCGCCGACGGACGCCTCGGGAGCGTCAGGTCCAGTCGCGCCGGGTTCTCCGATAGACCTCAACTCCGCCACCGCCACACAACTGGACCAGCTCCCCGGCGTCGGCCCGGTACTGGCCCAACGCATCGTCACCTACCGCACCGAACACGGCGGATTCCGCTCGGTGGACGAACTCCGGCAGGTCTCGGGCATCGGCGACGCCAAGTACGCCGACATCAAGTCCCTGGTCCGAATATGAACACCACCCCACCCGACACCCCCGACCCACCCCCACCCAAACCAACCCCCCACGCGCCCCCCTCCTCTGCCCGAGCCCCCACGCCTCGCTCCCACCTGAGTCGAGCCCCCATGCTCCGCTCCTACCTGAGTCGAGCCCCCATGCTCCGCTCCTACCTGAGTCGAGCCCCCATGCTCCGCTCCTACCTGAGTCGAGCCCCCATGCTCCGCTCCTACCTGAGTCGAGCCCCCATGCTCCGCTCCTACCTGAGTCGAGCCCCCATGCTCCGCTCCTACCTGAGTCGAGCCCCCATGCTCCGCTCCTACCTGAGTCGAGCCCCCATGCTCCGCTCCTACCTGAGTCGAGCCCCCATGCTCCGCTCCTACCTGAGTCGAGCCCCCATGCTCCGCTCCTACCTGAGTCGAGCCCCCATGCTCCGCTCCTACCTGAGTCGAGCCCCCATGCTCCGCTCCTACCTGAGTCGAGCCCCCATGCTCCGCTCCTACCTGAGTCGAGCCCCCATGCTCCGCTCCTACCTGAGTCGAGCCCCCATGCTCCGCTCCTACCTGAGTCGAGCCCCCATGCTCCGCTCCTACCTGAGTCGAGCCCCCATGCTCCGCTCCTACCTGAGTCGAGCCCCCATGCTCCGCTCCTACCTGAGTCGAGCCCCCATGCTCCGCTCCTACCTGAGTCGAGCCCCCATGCTCCGCTCCTACCTGAGTCGAGCCCCCATGCTCCGCTCCTACCTGAGTCGAGCCCCCATGCTCCGCTCCTACCTGAGTCGAGCCCCCACGCTTCGCCCCTACCTGAGTCGAGCCCCCACGCTTCGCCCCTACCTGAGTCGAGCCCCCACGCTTCGCCCCTACCTGAGTCGAGCCCCCACGCTCCGCCCCTACCTGAGTCGAACCCCCACACTCCGCTCTCACCCGAGTCGAGTCCGGCCCCGTCTCCGCGCGTATCAGGCTCCTACGCTCTGCCTCTGGCTAGGCGGAGTGTCGATCATCCGTCCGCAGTCGAAGAGGGAGAGCTTGTTTCCGCCTCGGGTGGTCCGAGCGCTGGTCATCAACCGCCTTCGCCCGAGCCAGGAGTCCCTGTTTCGCCTTCAACCGAGTCGAGCCTCCGCACTCCGGCCTCGGCCGTGTCGAGCGCCGACCGTCCATCACGCCCCGAGCCAGGAATGTCTGTTCGCGCCTCGACGGGGTCGAGTGCCGACCCCTCGCCCTCACCTGGGCCACCTGTCCCTGGCCCGGCCTCGGCGGTGCCAAGGGCGGACCGCCCATTCCCATCCGGGCCAAGAGCGCCTGGCTCTGTCCCGACCGGGTCGGGTGTCGACCACCCGCTCTCCGCCGACCCGGGTGCCGACCCGGGTCCGTCGTCTCTCAGGCTGACGGGCCGCGACTTGCGGCTCGTGGGTCCCGCCATCGCTGCCTGGCTGTCGGCACTGGTGCTACTCGGCACGCAGCCCACCGTCGCTTATGCCGTCTCCGCCGCAGCCCTGATCGCAACTGCGATCCTTCTGACCCGACGATCCCCACGTGCCGCCTCCACCCCCGCCCCCGCGTCTGCTCCTGCTCCCGCTCCCGCTCCCGCCTCCGCGTCCGCGTCCGCTCCCGCCTCCGCCTCCGCCTCCGCGTCCGCCTCCGCGTCCGCCTCCGCGTCCGCGTCCGCGTCCGCGTCCGCGTCCGCCTCCGCGTCCGCGTCCGCGTCCGCCTTTACCTCCACCAACGCCCGCAGAGGTGGTGCCGGAGACATCGGCACACAAGCTGGCGTCCCCGAGACGACGGCACAAGGAGCCGGGCCACCGACCTCGCAAGGAACGGGGTCACCACCCGGCGGTGGCGGACTCCGGCTCGGCGTCGCGGCCGCGTTGATCTGCGTGGCGGCCTCGGCGCTGGGCGTGGCCCTGCGGATGACCGCCGTGGGATCCGGACCGGTACGTGCCCTCGCCGTCCGAGACGCCACCGCGCGCCTTGACGGTGTGGTGACCGGCGACCCGAAACTGATCTTGCAGACCGGCGCGGTCCACCACCGCGAGACGGTTCTCGTCCCGGTACGGGTGGAGGAGGCCGACCAGAAGCGTGTACGCGTGCCCGTCCTCGTGCTCGCCGACGACCCGCTATGGAAACGCCTGTTTCCGAGCCAGCGGATCCGCTTCACGGCACATCTCACGACCCCGCGGCCCGGCGAACTGCTGGCCGCCGTCGCGCTCGTACGCGGGCCACCGGTAACCGTCGGCACACCATCGTTACCGCAGCGGGTGGCGGGCACGATCCGTGAACGCCTGCGGAGGGCGGCGAGCGGACTGCCGAGCGACCAGCGTGGCGTCCTGCCCGGGTTGGTGGACGGGGACACGTCCCTTCTCCAACCCGACCTGGCCGACGCGTTCGAGAAGGCCGGGCTCACCCACCTCATGGCCGTGAGCGGCGAGAACCTCTCACTGATCCTCGGCGCCGTACTCGGCCTCGGCAGGATCGCGGGCCTCGGACGGCGCGCTGGACCGCTGCTCGCCGGGGCGGCGATCATCGCCTTCGTCATCGTGGCGCGCCCCTCGCCGAGCGTGCTGCGGCGACGGTCATGGGGGCGGTCGCTCTCGTGGCGGTCGTCAGTGGGCGGGAGCGTCAGGGCATCCCGGCGCTCTGTGGCGCCGTGCTCGTTCTCGTGCTGATCGATCCCGAGCTGGCACGCTCGTACGGCTTCGCACTGTCGGCGCTGGCGACGGCCGGAATTCTCATCCTGGCGCCGCGCTGGCGCGACCGGCTGAGCAGGCGGATGCCCCGAGGGCTCGCCGAGCCTCTCGCGGTATCCGCCGCCGCCCATGTCGCGTGCGCTCCGGTGCTCGCCATGCTCGGGGCCGGAGTGAGCCTGGTCGCGATACCTGCGAACCTGCTCGCCGCGCCGGCGGTCGGACCGGCGACGTTGATCGGCGTGTCCGCGGCCGTGGTCGCGCCGATGTCTTTACCCGTCGCCCGCCTGATCGTCATACCGGCCGGTGTCGCGGTGGGGTGGATCACGGGCGTCGCGAGGTTCTGCGCCCAGGTGCCGTACGCGGTGATCGGCTGGCCGAACGGTCTCGCGGGTGTCGCGTTACTGTTCGCCGCCGTCATCGCGGGCGTGATCGTGCTGCGCCGGCCACTGCCACGCAGGATCGCGGCGGCCGCGCTGGCCGGGATCGCGCTCACCGTGATCGGCATGCGAATCTTCGCGCCGAGCTGGCCGCCACGCGGATGGCTGTTCGTCACCTGCGACGTGGGCCAGGGAGACGGCCTGGCACTGTTCGCAGGCCGGGGACAGGCCGTCGTCGTGGACACCGGACCCGACCCACGGCTCATGGACGGCTGCCTGCGCGATCTCGGCATCGACACCGTCCCGCTGCTCTTCCTCACCCACCCGCATGCCGACCACATCGACGGCTTACCGGGCGTCCTGCGCGGACGGGCGGTGGGCACGATCGTCATCAGCCCGGACAGCGACGGAGAAGAACGGCGCCTGCTACCCGGCCGCACGCCCCGTACGGCCGGAGTCGGCGACGTCTGGAGCATCGGCCCCCTCACCCTCGCCGTCCTCGGCCCACTGAGCACCGTCCGCGTGACCGCCCGGGACAGCGGCACGACCGTCAACAACGCCAGCATCGTGATGCTCGCCCGCTGGCCGGATTTGAGCGTCCTGCTCTGCGGTGACGTCGAGATCGAGGCACAACACGAACTCGTGGCGGCGGGTGTACCGCAGGCCCAGGTGCTCAAGATCCCTCATCATGGCTCTGCTCATCAGGATCCGGCCTTCCTCGCCGCCGTACACGCACGAATCGCCATCGCATCCGTAGGCGCGGACAACGACTATGGCCACCCGGCCCCGTCGACGATCGCCGAACTCGCCCACCTCGGCGAACGCGTCTACCGCACCGACCGCGACGGCGACGTCGCGGTCATCCATTCGAGAGGAGGCCTCGCCGTCGTGACCCACCGCCCTTGAGCCATACCGATACGAACCGGCGGAACGGATTGCAGGAATGCCGTCCCCGCGACCAGGGGCCATGGCCGTACGAGCCGGCCGGGGCGCGACAGTACCGGTGCCTGAATGGAGTGCTCAGACGAATGCCTAAATAGAGGGCTCAGACGAACTGGCGCGCTGCGACTCTCTGGTTGCCGTGGTTGCCGTGGTTGCCGTGGTTGCCGTGGTTGCCGTGGTTGCCGTGGTTGCCGTGGTTGCCGTGGTTGCCGTGGTTGCCGTGGTTGCCGGACTGCCTGTGCCCAGCCCCTAGCGACGAGACCGAGGTGATCGTCGCAGCACTACGGAGCCCCTTCACTGCCCATGATCTTGGTGCTCGGCCGTCTCGATGCCCGGTATTCGTCGATAATGCCCTCACGCGTTGCCTGAGGAGGTCTGGATGGCGTTGGAGGCCGCGGCCGTCGCCGTCGGTAAGGCTCTGGGGAAGCAGCTGGCGCAGGTATGGCTGGCAGGCCGTTCCGCCGAGCAGGAACGCGGTAAGGATCTCGTCGAGCTGATCCAGACGAGGTTCCCCGACCGGATCGCGCGCCGGCGGTTCGAGCGGCAGGTCGCTGATGTCGCGGACCAGGTCGCCGAGCGGTTACTCGCCATGTGCGGGCACGAGTACGGCGGGCTGGGCGAGAACGACAAGGCGGCCGCGCTCGCCGAGGTCGTGCAGACGCTCGCCGAGGCCGACCTGTCCGACCAGGCCCTGTTCGCGGCGGACCTGGACCCGGTACGCGTCGCCGCGCAGATCCGCGCCGGAATCCGCCGCTGGGGCGAGGAGACAAATGCGGCCCGGGCGATCGAGATGCAGCTCGGGGAGGCCGGCGCGCGGCTGTACGAGGTCGTTCTCGACGAGTGTTGTGACTGTTTCGTGCGCATCGTCCGGCAACTGCCGCAGTTCGGGCCGAGAGCGTCCACCGAGACCCTCGCCCGGCTCTCCGGGGTTTCGGAGCAGGTCGAGCTCCTGCTCGCCCGGCTACCCGTCCGTACGCTGGACGCGCCCGAAGGTACGGCGACCGACGAGGCGTTCCGACGGCGCTATCTCGAGCACATCAGCGTCACCCTCGACGTCCTCGAACTCTTCGGTGTCCGCGTCGAGCGCTACCGGCCCCGTACGACCCTGAGCGTCGCCTACATCAGCCTTAGCGTGTCCACCGACGAGGTTTCCGCCGGCCGGGGCGACCGACGAAGCGCGAACAAAGGCACCCACCTCGACGAATGGCGCAAGGGCGAGCACGAGCCGGAGGAGTCCACGCTTCGGGTCGAGACGGCGCTCGGCCGGGCACCGCTGACCCTGATCCGAGGTGAGGCCGGTTCGGGCAAGAGCACGCTGCTTCGCTGGCTGGCGATCTCGGCCGCGCGCGGCACCTTCAGCGGGGACCTCGCGGACTGGAACGGCCGCGTGCCGTTCCTGGTCAAGCTGCGCAGCCACGCGGGCCATACGCTGCCGCCCCCCGAGCGGTTCCTGGACGGGGTGGCGGACTCCATCGCCGGGTTGATGCCCGCCGGGTGGGTGCACCGGCGCCTGCAGGACGGCCGGGTTCTGCTGATGGTCGACGGTGTCGACGAACTGCCGAGCGCGCAGCGGCGAGGCGTGCGCCCTTGGCTCGCCGGACTCATCGCCGAGTACCCGGACCTGCGCGTCGTCGTCACCTCCAGGCCCGCAGCGGCCGGGGCCGACTGGCTGACGGCCGAGGGTTTCGCGACCGCACTGCTCGAACGCATGACACCGGCCGACATCAAGGAGCTGATCCGGCACTGGCACGACGCGGTACGTGACGCCGGAGACCTCCCGTGCGCCCCCGAACAACTCCCCGCCTTCGAAAGCGCCCTGCTGGCGCGCATGGAGTCGGCCCCCCACCTGCGAGCACTCGCCGGCAGCCCGCTCCTCGCCGCGATGCTGTGCGCGCTCAACCTCGACCGCGAGAAACAACTGCCCCGCGACCGGATGGGCCTGTACGCGGCGGCACTAGAGCTCCTGCTCGAACGCCGCGACGTCGAGCGCCAGATCCAGGCCGACAGCGAACTCACCCTGGAGCGCGCCCAGAAGCTGAGGATCCTCCAGGACTTCGCCTGGCGATTGTCGATCACCGGCCGCACGGAACTGCCGAAGGACGCGGTGGTCCGCCGTACGGCCGAGAGGCTCGCCGCGACGCTGGGCGCCCCCGCCGACGCCGAGGCCGTGCTCGAACACCTGCTCCAGCGCAGCGGCGTCCTTCGCGAGCCCGTACCCGGCCGTATCGACTTCGTGCACCGGACCGTACAGGAGTACCTCACCGCCAAGCAGTTCGCCGACGACGGCGACCTCGAGCCCTTGATCGCCCAGGCCCACAAGGACCAGTGGCGCGAGACCATCATCATGGCCGCCGGCCACGCCAACGCCCCCCAGCGCGAGGACCTCCTGAACGGCCTGCTCGCCAGGATCAGCGCCGAGCCGCGCAACGCACGCCGCCTCAAGCTGCTCGTCGCCGGATGTCTGGAGACCCTCCCGGCCATCCCCGCCGGACTCCGCGCCGACGTGGAGGGATGCCTGGACGACCTCGTCCCGCCCCGCGACCTCGCGTCGGCTCGCTCTCTGTCGAATGTGGGAGAGCCGATCCTGGACCGGCTTCCCCGTACGCCGGACGGCCTCACCGCGGCCACCGCCCGCGCCGTTGTGCGGACCGCGTGGCTGGTGAACGGGCCCGGTGCCCTCGAACTGCTGACCGGTTACGGCGCGGATCCCCGAGACGAGGTACAAGAGGAACTCATCAGGGGCTGGGAGTACTTCGACCCGGATCTCTACGCGCGAAAGGTCCTGGCCCGCAGGCCGCCCAGCGTCAGTCACGTCACCTTGCCGGTGCCTCGTCTGCTGTCCGCCATACGGCACATCAAAGGGCTCAGCTCGCTTCACGTCGCCGACCATCCCGTGAGTGATCTGTCGTTCTTGTACGACCTCGAGAGCCCTCTCGAGTCTTTGAGAATCAGCGGTTACCTGCAGTCCAGTGATCTGACTCCTTTGGAGTCGTGTGCTGAGAGCCTTGAGTACCTGACCATCTGGACGGACTCCGCTGTTCTCGACCTTGCGCCGATCAAGAGGCTGCGCAGGTTGAAGAGGCTGATCCTCGTGACCGTCGGAATCGATGACATTGAATTCGTTCGAGACCTTCCTGAACTGGAGATTTTGCAGCTCGGGACACTGACAGATGTCACCGATTTCTCTCCGCTGCGAACGCGGACCTCGATCAGAACCCTCGGATTGAACAGCTGCCCGGCCCTGACGGGAATCGGCGACCTTCCTCCCCTGGACGGTCTCGACCGTTTGACGCTCACCGGTTCGACGCTGACATCTGGACTTCGGGAGCTGGTGGAACGCGCACCGAACCTGAGCGGACTCCACCTAACCGGCTCCTCATGGGTCGATGACCTACGGCCTCTCGCCACGCTGCGGCTAGACGGCCTGGGTCTGTGGGGATGCCGTGGAATCCGCGACTTCTCGCCGCTGGCGCGGTTGCCCGAACTCAGGTTTCTCGATCTGGAGGACACGAACATCGGTGATCTGTCGCCGATCGCCGAAATGGCGAACCTCGAGACACTCTGGCTTCGCGGCTGCGAGAACGTCACCGACCTGGCTCCGCTCGGCGGGCTTCGCGCTCTGAAAAGGCTCTTCATCGCCGACCTCCCGCCGGGGATCGACCTGGCTCCGCTCGAGGACAACCGCAGGATCACCGTCTACATCCGCGGGGGCCAAGACGTACGCAACCGTGACAAGCTCGGCCGTCGCGTCCACGTGGACTGACGACGGCACTCGACGGGCGCCCGTGACCTCGGCGATGATCGGTGATCGTGACGATCCTGAATGACGCGGTACGGAAGCTTCTCGACGACCCGAACCTCGCGGTGCTCGCGACCATCAATTCCGACGGAAGCCCGCAGACCTCCGTCGTCTGGGTCGGCCGCGACGGAGACGACGTGCTCATCTCCAGCGCCGCCGGCCGGCGCAAGGACAAGAACCTCCGCCGGGATCCGCGCGTCAGCCTGAGCGTGATCGACAAGGACGACCCGCTCCAGTACGCCGAGATCCGCGGCACGGCCACCGTGACCGAGGACGTCGGCCGGCGGCTCGCCGTCGCGCTGGCGGAGAACTACGAGGGTCCGGGCGCCGGTCAGGAATACCTCGACCTGCCGCCCGAGATCGTCCGCGTCGTCGTGCGGATCACTCCTCAGCACGTCGCCGGCTACGCCGCCGACTGAAGGCATCGCCGGCTACGCCGCCGGCTGAGGACGGCGCCGGTCACAGCTCCTTGGCGATCTCGGCGACGATCTCGTACGAGCGGCGGCGTGCGGCCGGGTCGCCGATGTTCGTGGAGACCATCAGCTCCTGCGGCCGGGTGCGTTCGAGGAGCGACAGCAGCCCCTTGCGTACGGTGTCCGGGCCGCCCACCACGTGCGACTCGGTGTACGTCGCGATGGCCTCGCGCTCCTGCGGGGAGAAGTCGTGCGCGAGCGCCTCCTCCGGCGTCGGCAGCAGCCCGGGGTTGCCCGAACGCAGCCGCAGGATCGACAGGCCCTGCGGTGCGGCGAGCCGGCGCGCCTCCTCGTCCGTGTCGGCGGCGAACACGGCCGCGGTCACCATCGCGTACGGGCGGTCGAGCGTGCCGGACGGCTGGAAGCTGGAGCGGTACAGCTCCAGGGCCGGGTCGGTGAACCGCGCGCTGAAGTGGTGCGCGAACGCGAACGGCAGGCCGAGGATGCCCGCGAGCTGGGCGCTGTACCCACTGGAGCCGAGCAGCCAGACGGCCGGCGGGCTGTCCGGGACCGGCACGGCGCGGATCCGCGGATAGGTCCCGTCGAGGAACGCGCGAAGCTGGGAGAGGTCCTCGGGGAAGGCGTCGGCGCTGAGGTCCGGCGTACGGCGCAGCGCGTACGCCGTGGCCTGGTCCGTGCCCGGTGCGCGGCCGATGCCGAGGTCGATGCGGCCCGGGTGCAGGGCCTCCAGCGTCCCGAACTGTTCCGCCACGACCAGCGGCGCGTGGTTGGGCAGCATCACGCCGCCCGAACCGACCCGCAGTGTCGTCGTCGCCTCGGCGAGGTGCGCGATGAGTACGGCGGGGGAGGAGCTGGCGATGCCGGGCATGCCGTGGTGTTCGGCGACCCACAGACGGTGGTATCCGAGCCGTTCGACCTCCGGCGCCAGGTCGACGGACGCCCGCAGGGCCTCCGCCGGGGTCGTCGCCGTGGTCACCGGCACCAGGTCCAACACTGACCAGCGCACATCACTGAATTCGGGCATGTATCTGGTAACCGGCCGCGCCGAACCGCGATTCCCCGCCGGACGGCACCGCTCGTACGGGACGCACACCCCGGCCCGGTCACGAAGGTGTTCCGAACCCGCCTCGGCACCCTGTTTCCGTTCTCCAGACCCCCTCGATCCGGGCATTATTGGACGATGAGCCGAGAAGGGTCCGGCGCTCGCAGGCCCACGGGGCTGTTGCTCCGCGTCATGCGAGCACCGTCGTGGGTGTACCGCCGTGACCTCGGTCACCTTCTCGGCAGGCGATTTCTCTATCTGGCCCATCAGGGACGCTTCAGCGGGCTCCGGCACGAGACCGTGCTGGAGGTCGCACGCCTCGACCATGGGACGGGGGAGGTCGTCGCCATCGCGGCCTGGGGAAACCGGGCCGACTGGGTACGGAACATCCGGGCCGGCCGTGCCCTCGAACTCCGGATCGGTCATCTCCGGTTCCCCGAGCCCGAGCACCGCTTCCTGACCGCCGAGGAGTGCCGGTCGCTGCTCGTCTCCCTCCGCGAGGAGCACGCGGTCGGCCGGCGGTTGCTCACGATGGTGTTCCCGCTGCCGCTGGATCCCAAGAACGACGACCTCGGCGACGTACGCGCCGTCGCCTTCCGCCCGCACGTACCGCCAGGCGCGGGCTCCTAAGACCCCCGAGTACGGCGCGTGGGCGCCCGGCGGCGTGGGATGCTGCGAAGGTGTCCTCCGAACGTCTCACCCTGGTCGTCGGCGACGAGGAGTTGCTCATCGACCGGGCCATCGCCGATGTCCTCGCCGCCGCGCGTGCGCGCGAGTCGGAGGCCGAGGTCTACGAGCTGACCCCGGCCACCCTCACACGCGGGGGGCTGGCCGAGCTCACCTCGCCGTCGCTGTTCGGCGGGGGACGAGTGGTCGTGCTCCGTTCGGCGCAGGACTTCGGCAAGGACCTGATCACCGAGATCGGCAAGTACGCGGCCGACCCGGCCGACGACATCGACCTCGTCGTCGTGCACGCGGGCGGCGCCAAGGGCAAGGCGCTGCTCGACGCGTTCACCAAGGCGGGCGCGCGCAAGGTCACCTGCCAGAAGATCACCCGGCCGGGTGAGCGGGTCGCCTTCGTACGCGCCGAGGTGCGCCGGGCCGGGGGCACGATCGGCGAGGACGCCGCGCGTGGCCTGCTCGACGCGGTCGGCACCGACCTGCGCGAGCTCGCCAGTGCCTGCAGCCAGCTCGTGGCCGACACCGGCGGCCGGATCGGCGACGACGCGGTCGCGCGCTACCACCGGGGACGCGCGGAGGTCAGCGGCTTCAACGTCGCCGACCGTGCCGTCGAGGGCCGGCTCGGTGACGCACTCGAACAGCTGCGCTGGGCGCTGTCCACCGGTGTCGCGCCGGTCCTGATCACCAGCGCGCTGGCGCAGGGGGTCCGCTCCCTCGCGAAGGTGGGCGGCGCGCCGCGCGGGCTGCGCGGCGCCGGGCTGGCCAAGGAGCTCGGCATGCCGCCCTGGAAGGTGGACCGCGTACGCCAGCAGCTGCGCGGCTGGACCCCGGAGGGCGTGGCGGAGGCACTCCAGGTGGTCGCCGAGACCGACGCGCAGGTCAAGGGCGCCGGAGCCGATCCCGCGTACGCCCTGGAGAAGGCGATCGGCCAGATCGTCGCCGCTCGTGGCTCACGCTGAGGCACCTCGGCGTCGTGCCTTGCCGCTCGGGTCGGGCGGTACGTTCTCGACGAGGTGCGCCGCGCGTGCTCGACCCGGCGCTCCGGGGCTTGGAACGCGATGAGCTCGACTGCTTCCTGAAGCGGTTCGACCGGTAAGCGCGACGCTGGGGCGGAAAATGTGTTTTCGGCCGTTCCGTCCATGCCTCACTCTGGTGGCGTGAACACAAGTACGGAACCGCGTCTCGGAGTCGACTTCGGTCGGGTGATCCACGGCGGTGCGGCGGTGGCGGGGGAGGAGGACACGGTCTTCCTCAGCGGTGACGCCGAGGAGGCGATGCGCTCACCGGCGACGGAGGGCATGTTCGACGTCCTGCCCGGGCTGGTCGCACGTTTCGGCGGGCAGGTCTGGGTGATCTCCAAGTGCGGCGAACGCATCCAGGACAGGACCCTGCGGTGGCTGGACCGCAACGACTTCTACCGGCGTACCGGGATCGCCGCGGGCAACGTACGGTTCTGCCGGAAGCGGGCCGACAAGGCCGGCCACTGCGCGGACCTGGGCATCACGCACATGGTCGACGATCGCCTCGACGTGCACGCCGCGCTGCGGGGGCTGGTGCCGCACCTGTTCCTGTTCGGCCCGCAGACCTCGGCCGCGCCGGAGTGGGTGCGGGCGGTACGGACGTGGGCGGACCTGGAAGAGGAGATCGGGGTGGTAGGGGCGGCGGCGCCTGGCCCTACGGGCACGGGCGGCCCTCTGCGACGAGGTCGGGGCGGCTGAGGCTCGTCTCGATCTACAGGGACCGAACGCCTGTTACCAGGCAGTACAACGCCTTACCGGGCAGCACAACGACGCCGTGCCCGTCTTGGGGCACGGCGTCGTGAAGCGAAGAACCTTACTTGGCCTGCAACTCGGCGGCGCGCTTGGCGATCGCCGACTTGCGGTTGGCGGCCTGGTTCTTGTGGATGACGCCCTTGCTCACGGCCTTGTCGAGCTTGCGCGTCGCGGACCGCAGCTGAGCCGTGGTCGCGTCGACGTCGCCGGACTCGGCGGCCTCACGGAACTTGCGGATCTCGGTCTTCAGCTCCGACTTGACCGCCTTGTTGCGAAGGCGTGCCTTCTCGTTCTGCTTGTTCCGCTTGATCTGGGACTTGATGTTCGCCACGAAGAAAGCCTCAGGTGTTAAGTCGATGGAATGGGGGCGCGGGACCTAACGCGCCCACACGCAGTGGGACAGCCTACCAAGGGCTTCACCCAACGCCCAAACCGAGCCGTCCCAGCCGGTCGCCGCGCCGGCGGTTCAATCACGGATCCGGCGTACGCGAGGGGCGTGGGTCCACGGGTAGCCGGGACGCCGTGCGGCAGCGCGTACGGGCCTCGACGCGGTACGCGGCGGGTAGGGCGGTGCCCACACGGCCGGGCTGTGGGGGCCCGGCCGGAGGGCTGCGACGGTCTCGGCCGGAGGGGTACGGCGGTCTCGGTCCGGGGGGCTGCGACGGTCTCGGCCGGGGGGGTACGGCGGTCTCGGTCCGGGGGGCTGCGACGGTCTCGGCCGGGGGGGTACGGCGGTCTCGGTCCGGGGGGCTGCGACGGTCTCGGCCGGAGGGGTACGGCCGTCTTGGTCGGGGGGCTGCGACGGTCTCGGCCGGAGGGGTACGGCCGTCTTGGTCGGGGGGCTGCGGCGGTCTCGGCCGGGGCTGCCGGATGGCTGATCGGCGGGTGCTCGGAACAGAGCATGCCGCGCGGCGTGGGACCATGGATAACGCTAATCCATCACTCCACGAGGAACCCGGTGCCGGCCGTACCGAACCACACCGATCCCGCGGTGATCCGCAATTTCTGCATCATCGCGCACATCGACCATGGCAAGTCGACCCTCGCCGACCGCATGTTGCAGCTCACCGGTGTCGTCGAGGGGCGTCAGATGCGCGCCCAGTATCTCGACCGTATGGACATCGAGCGTGAGCGTGGCATCACGATCAAGAGCCAGGCCGTGCGCCTGCCGTGGCGGGATTACGTTCTCAACCTGATCGACACGCCCGGGCACGTCGACTTCTCCTATGAGGTCTCGCGGTCGCTGGAGGCGTGCGAAGGGGCGGTCCTGCTCGTGGACGCCGCCCAGGGCATCGAGGCGCAGACGCTCGCCAACCTCTACCTCGCGCTCGAGGCGGACCTGCACATCATCCCGGTCCTCAACAAGATCGACCTGCCGGCCGCGCAGCCGGACAAGTACGCCGAGGAGATCGCCGGGATCATCGGGGTGGACCCGGGCGAGGTCCTCCGGGTGTCCGGCAAGACCGGCGAGGGCGTCAAGGAGCTCCTCGACAACATCGTCGCGACCGTGCCCGCGCCGCAGGGTGACCCCGACGGGCCCGCCCGTGCGCTGATCTTCGACTCGGTGTACGACACCTATCGCGGTGTCGTGACGTACGTCCGGGTCATCGACGGGCATCTGTCCCGCCGCGAGAAGAGCCTCATGATGTCCACCGGGAGCGCGCACGAGACACTCGAGGTGGGCGTGATCTCGCCCGACCCCGTGCCGACCGACGGGCTGGGCGTCGGTGAGGTCGGCTACCTCATCACCGGGGTCAAGGACGTGCGCCAGGCGCGGGTCGGCGACACCGTGACGAGCGCCGCCGGGCGGGCCACCAAGGCGCTCGCCGGATACCGGCACCCCCGGCCGATGGTGTTCTCCGGCCTGTACCCGGTCGACGGCGACGACTATCCCGAGCTGCGCGACGCCCTCGACAAGCTGCGGCTCAACGACGCGGCGCTCGTGTACGAGCCGGAGACCTCGCTGGCGCTCGGCTTCGGGTTCCGCTGCGGCTTCCTCGGCCTGCTGCACATGGAGATCGTGCGTGAGCGGCTCGAGCGGGAGTTCGACCTGTCGCTGATCTCCACGGCGCCGAACGTCGTCTACCGCGTCGTCATGGAGACCGGTGAGGAGCACCGGGTCACCAACCCGAGTGAGTTCCCCGAGGGCAAGATCGGCATGGTCTACGAGCCGATGGTCAGGGCCACGATCCTGTCGCCGAGTGACCACATCGGGGCGATCATGGAGCTGTGCCAGGGCCGCCGCGGCGTACTCCTGGGCATGGACTACCTGTCCGAGGACCGCGTCGAGATCCGCTACACGCTCCCGCTCGCCGAGATCATCTTCGACTTCTTCGACCAGCTGAAGTCGCGGACCCGCGGGTACGCCTCACTCGACTACGACCCCAGCGGCGAGGAGCAGTCCGACCTGGTCAAGGTGGACATCCTGCTGCAGGGCGAGTCCGTCGACGCGTTCAGCCAGATCGTGCACAAGGACAAGTCACGCGAGTACGGCCTGATGATGACGGCCAAGCTCAAGGAGCTCATCCCGCGCCAGCAGTTCGAGGTGCCGATTCAGGCCGCGATCGGCGCGCGGATCATCGCCCGCGAGAACATCCGCGCCATCCGCAAGGACGTCCTCGCCAAGTGCTACGGCGGCGACATCTCCCGCAAGCGCAAGTTGCTGGAGAAGCAGAAAGAGGGCAAGAAGCGGATGAAGACGATCGGCAGGGTCGACGTCCCGCAGGAGGCCTTCGTGGCGGCGCTGTCCACGAGTGGTGGCACGGAGAAGGGCAAGAAATAGGCGGACGCCCGGTCAGGTTGCGCATTGAGAGCCCACGCGGGGTAGGGCGCCCATGCGCCGCCCGGAGTCCCATCCGCGCGGGCTCCGCACAGTCGACCGAGGGTTGGAGCAGGCATGGATCTTGGCCAGATCGGCATCTGGAACTCCGGGTTGCGTGATGAGGACCGGCGGGCCGCGGACGGGGTCCGCGAGGCCGCGGCCGAGCTCGAGGAGCTGGGGTACGACGCGATCTGGCTGGGAGGCAGCCCCGGTGTACGCCACGCGGCGCCGCTGCTGGAGGCCACCGAACGCATCGTGGTCGCCACCGGCATCCTCAACATCTGGGAGTACGAGCCGGCCGAGGTCGCCGAGGAGCAGACCGCCCTCGCCGAACGGCATCCCGGCCGTTTCCTGCTGGGGCTCGGCGCCAGCCACGCCGCGCTGGTCAAGGGCTACCGCAAGCCGTACTCCATGATGGTGGACTACCTCGACCGCCTCGACGCCGCCGGCTCGGCGAAGGAGCATCGCGTACTCGCCGCGCTCGGCCCGCGCATGCTCACGCTGTCACGTGACCGCGCGGCGGGCGCCCACCCGTACCTCATCACCCCCGAGCACACCGCGACGGCCCGCGAGATCCTCGGCCCGGACTCCCTGCTGGCGCCCGAGGTGAAGGTCGTCCTCGAGACCGACCCCGAACGCGCCCGCGCCGCCGCGCGCGGCCACCTCGCGATCTACCTGGGAATGCCCAACTACACCGGCAACCTGCTGCGGCTCGGCTTCGTCGACGACGACTTCCGAGACGGCGGCAGCGACCGGCTCATCGACGCGACCTTCGCCTGGGGAGACATGGAGGCGATACGGGCCCGCCTCGCGGCGCACCGGGAGGCGGGCGCCGACCAGCTCGTCGTCCAGGTCGTGACCGGCGATCAGGTGGCGATGCCCCGCTCGCAGTGGCGCGAGCTCGCCGACGGTCTCGAGCTGCGCTCCAGGAGCTGAGACCTCCGGTGAACGGCGGGCGGGCGATCGCCTAGGCCCCCTTTTCGGCGCGGACCGTGGCAATACCGGGTGAGGCCGGAACCAAGCTTCGGTGTTCTCGCGTCACACGGGGGGTAGGGACGCCGTGCTCGCCGTTCATCGGGAGGAACATTGGACGCTGCTATGGCGGGACAGGGAGTTCGCCGTGACAACGCTCCGCGCGACGTGCAGGACGGTGACCCGGGTGATCCAGGGGATCCGGGGGATACGGCACTGAGCACCACCATCACTCTGCCCGGCGTGGAGCGTTCGGTGGCGGTCGGCCGCCGATTCGTACGGGACACGCTCGGAACGCGGCACCCGGCGCTGGAGAAGGTCGCGCTGAGCGTGAGCGAACTCGCCACCAACGCGATCATGCACACGCCGAGCGGGGACGGTGGTCATCTCACGATCGGCATCCGGGCCACCGGGCACGTGATCCGCGCCGAGGTCACGAACGACGGCACGATGGCCACCAAGCCCCGTGTCAGGAGGGACGCCGAGGCCGAGAACGGACGGGGAATCCTCATCATCGAGGCGCTCGCCGAGTCCTGGGGCGTCATCGAGGACTCCGGGACGACGACGGTATGGGTCGAGTTCCGCGACGGATCCTGGGCCCTGCCGGACGGCCACCAGGTCCCGGAACGCTGAGACGCCTCTGGCCGGACGCAGGCGGAGATCTTCTGGGGACGCGCGGACACCGCCTGAGCCATCGGTCCCGGAACCCGCCATCGGGCCCGCCCGCGGAGGGGACGGCGCGGGCATGCTCGCTCGGGCGGCACACTTGAGACGTGCCATCGACGCTGCCGGACGGAGATCCGGTCCCGAGAGACGGAGCGCTGCCGCCCAGCGCTCTCGACGGCCTCGGCGGCCGCCCGTTCGGTTTCTACGTGCACGTGCCGTTCTGCGTCACCCGCTGCGGTTACTGCGACTTCAACACCTACACCGCCACGGAGCTGCGGGGAGCGTCCCGCGACTCGTACGCCGACACCGCGATCGCCGAGATCCGGATGGCCCGGCGCGTGCTGGGCGACGTCGACCTGCCGGTGGAGACGGTGTTCGTCGGCGGAGGCACGCCCACGCTGCTGTCCGCCGCCGACCTCGGCCGGGTGCTGGACGCGATCGGCAAGGATTTCGGGCTGGCCGAGGGGGCCGAGGTCACCACCGAGTCCAACCCCGAGACCGTCGACCCCGCCTACCTCGCCGAGCTGCGAGAGGCGGGTTTCACGCGCATGTCGTTCGGCATGCAGAGCGCCCGTGAGCATGTCCTGGCCGTCCTCGACCGTACGCACACGCCCGGCCGGCCGCAGCAGTGCGTCTCCTGGGCGCGCGAGGCCGGCTTCGAGCACGTCAACCTCGACCTCATCTACGGCACGCCGGGCGAGAGCGACGCCGACTGGCAGGCCAGCCTCGACGCCGCCATGGCCGCCCGGCCCGACCACATCTCCGCGTACGCCCTCATCGTCGAGGACGGCACCCGCCTGGCCACGCGCGTACGGCGGGGTGAGCTGGCCGCGCCCGACGACGACGCGATGGCCGACCGCTACCTCGCCGCCGAACGCACGCTCGGGGCGCACGGGCTCGGCTGGTACGAGATCTCCAACTGGGCCGCGAGCGAAGAGGCCCGCTGCCGGCACAACCTTCTCTACTGGACCGGCGGCGACTGGTGGGGTGTGGGCCCCGGCGCGCACAGCCACGTCGGTGGCACGCGCTGGTGGAACGTCAAGCACCCGGCCGCGTACGCGGCGCGGCTCGCGGAGGAGGCCTCGGCCGCGTACGCCCGCGAGGTGCTGGAGGCCGCGGACCGCAGGTTCGAGCGGATCATGCTGGAGGTGCGGCTGGCCGACGGCTGCCCGCTCGGCCTGTTCGACGACGTCGCGGCGGTCCGCCGCGCGGTCGGCGACGGCCTCCTGGTGCCCGAGGCGTTCGAGGCAGGCCGCGCCGTGCTCACGCTACGAGGACGGCTGCTGGCCGACGCCGTCGTCCGCGACCTCACCTGACCGCAGGGGATCCGCGGTGCCCGTCACTTGATCATGCGCCAGCAGATCCAGGCGGGAAGCCGGTACATCTCGAGCCGGCCGGCCCTGACCGCCCCGATGATCAGATAGACGAAGTGCACGATGCCGAAGATGATCATCGCGGGTATCACGACGATCAGCGCGGCGGGGGCGCCGGCCACCACGGTGACGACGGCGAGGGCGATGCCTCCGAGGAAGACGGCGAGGTAGCTCAGCGCCGCGTTGAGCGCCTGCGCAGCGTGGAAGCGGATGAAGGGCGTCTGGTCCTGGCGGACGAGAAAGACCACGAGCGGAGCGATGACGCCGATGATCAGCTGGCCGATATAGGCCGCCAGCGCCCAGTTCGTGTCGTCGGCGGGGTTGTTCCCCTGCGGTCCGTACGGCGGGGGGTACGGGCCTTGCCCGTACGGCGGCGGGTACGGGCCGGGCCCGTACGGGGGCGGTGGACCTCCGACGTGCGGTCCAGGAGGAGGGCCACCGTACGGATGCCCCGGAGGGGGCGGAGGGCTGCCGAATTGCGGCTGACCGGGAGGAGTTAACGGGGTGGACGGCTCGTCATGGGGTTCCTCGGGCGATGGTCCGCGATCGTCGGGTTCGGTCATGACGCTCCTCAGCGGAAGATGGGCCACGCCACGATGGCGGGGAGGCGGTACCACTCACAGCGGTTGGCGCCGATCGCGGCCCTGGTCACGACGTAGGAGCCGGCGGCCAGCGCCAGCAGCACGAGCGGTATCCAGGCGACACCTTTGAAGTAGGCCAGCAGCAACGCGGTGAAGGTGCAGGCGAACACCGCGACGAACAGGTTCAGCGCCTGTACGGCGTGGAAGCGCGCGAAGGGCGAGGTGCGTCCCTTCGCGACCAGCACGATCGCGGGCGCGACGAAGCCCGAGACGAACATGCCGACGTACGCGGGCACCGCCCACCGCTCGTCCTCGTCGACGACCGGGCCGCCGGCCGGAGCCCGCACGCGCCGCCGACGGTCCTGGACCGTTACGGCGGCGTACGGGTAAGGCTGTTCCGGCTGCCCGCCCCGTGGCCGCCGTCCGTGACCCGGCGGGGCGTGGTGCTGCGGCGGCGCGTAGTACTGCGGCGGTGGGCTCTGCGGGGGCTGCTGAGCGCCCTGGCCGTACCCCGGCCGCCCGTCCGGCTGTCCCGGGGGCGGCCCGTACGGCCGGCCGGATCGCCCGCCGCCGGGTTGACCGTAGGTCATCGTGCGTCCCTTCCGGCGGATATGTCTGGTGCGATGTGGTGTCGCAGTTTATGAGACGTGCGCGGGCGCCGGATGGTTGCGCGGGTCAGCCGCCCGGGGCGGTGACGAAGTCGATGAGCTCCTCGACCCGGCCGAGAAGCGCGGGCTCCAGATCCGCGTACGTGCGCACCCGGCCCAGGATGGCCTGCCACACCTCGCCCGGCTCACCTCTCCAGCCCAGCGCGGAGATCACGCCCTCTTTCCAGGGAATGCCGCGCGGCACGTCCGGCCAGGCGGAGATGCCGAGGGTGGCGGGCTTGACCGCCTGCCAGATGTCGATGAAGGGATGCCCGGTGACCAGGACGTACGGCGAGTCGATCTGTTCGGCGATCCGGCTCTCCTTCGAGCCGGCGACCAGGTGGTCGACGAGTACGCCCAGGCGGCGGCCGGGCTCGGGGCCGAACTCCTCGGCGATCTCCGGCAGGTGGTCGACGCCTTCGAGGAACTCCACGACGACGCCCTCCACCCGCAGGTCGTGGCCCCAGATCTTCTCCACGAGCTCGGCGTCGTGCTTTCCCTCGACGTAGATCCGGCTCTCCCGCGCGACGCGTGCGCGCAGGCCGGCCACGGCGATGGAGCCGGACGCGGAGATCGCGCGGCCCGCGGCACGTACGGGCCGCACCAGCGTCACCGGCTTGCCGTCGATCAGGAACCCGGCCTTGGCCAGCGGGAACACCCGGCGCTTGCCGAACCGGTCCTCGAGCGTCACCGAGTCCTTCTCACAGGCCACGACCGCGCCGCAGAAGCCGCTGGACGGGTCCTCGGCCACCAGGCCGGACTCGGCCGCGATCTCCGGGATCTGGCCTTTGCGAGGGCGTCGCCAGTCGCCCGACAGAACGTCCTTGGCGTAGTTCTTGCTCCGCACGGCCGCACCGTATCGGGACCAACCCGGCCGAGCCGGGATCAACACGCGTGCGCGCTCAAGACGGTACGCTGGCGCGCCGACGCTCACGCCGGAGCCGGAATACCGGTGCCGGGGGCGGCGTCGCGCCAGTGCTCGGCCATCATCCAGGCGACTTTTCCCGCCGCCGTTCGTCGTCGCCGTCTCACCGCGACGGTCGTCAATCGCCGTACACTTGGCACTCAAGAACACGGAGTGCCAAATTAGAGGCCTGTAGCCGTGGGAGGTGAGTGCGTGCTCGACGATCGGAAGCTGGCGGTGCTCCGCGCCATCGTTGAGGATTACGTGTCCACCAACGAACCCGTGGGCTCGAAGGCGCTGGCCGACCGGCACAACCTCGGTGTCTCACCGGCCACGATCCGCAACGACATGGCAGTCCTCGAGGAGCAGGGCTACATCGCCCAGCCGCACACGAGCGCGGGACGCGTGCCGACCGACAAGGGATACCGGCTGTTCGTCGACCGGCTGTCGACGATCAAACCGCTGTCCTCGGCGGAGCGGCGCGCGATCGAGACGTTCCTCGCGAACGCCTACGACCTCGACGACGTCGTGACCCGTACGGTCCGGCTGCTCGCGCAGCTGACCCGCCAGGTCGCGGTCGTGCAGTACCCCTCGCTCACGCGGTCGGCGGTGCGCCACATCGAGCTCGTCCCGATCGGTCCCGAACGCCTGCTGCTGGTGATCATCACCAACACGGGCCGGGTCGAGCAGCGGGCCATCGAGATGCCCCTGGGCTTCTCCGAGGAGTCCATCGCCCATCTGCGGGCGCTGCTCAACGCGCACCTGGACGGGTGCTGGCTCACCGACGTGCCCGGGGTCGTCGCCGAGGTCCCCGACCGGGTCTCCGCGGAGGAGCGTCCGCTCGCCGCGACCGTCCTGTCGGTGCTCCTCGAGACCCTGATCGAAAAACACGAAGAAAAGATCGTCATAGCCGGCGCGGCGAACCTCGCCCGCGCCGACTTGTCCCAGAGCCTCCGCGACGTGCTGGAGGCGTTGGAAGAACAGGTCGTCCTGATGCGACTGCTCGGCGAGGTGAGTGATCCCACCAGCCTCACCGTGCGAATCGGAGCCGAAAACCCCCACGAGAGCCTGTTCACGACCTCCGTGGTCGCCACCGGATACGGTGCCGGCGACCAGGTCGTGGCCCGGCTCGGCGTGCTCGGCCCGACGCGAATGGACTACCCCGGCACGATGGGAGCGGTACGCGCAGTGGCACGTTACGTCGGGCAGATTCTGGCGGGGTCGTAAGTGGCGAACGACTACTACGCGACCCTCGGGGTGCGCCGTGACGCGGGTGCGGACGAGATCAAGAAGGCCTACCGCAGGCTCGCCCGCGAACTGCACCCGGACGTCAACCCCGACCCCGAGACGCAGGACCGGTTCAAGGAGATCACCCAGGCGTACGAGGTGCTCTCCGACCCCAAAAAGCGTGAGATGTACGACCTTGGCGCTGATCCGTTCGCGTCGGGCGGCGCGGGCGCCGGCGCCGGGTTCGGGGCAGGCTTCCCGTTCAGCGACATCATGGACGCCTTCTTCGGCAACCAGGCCCAGCGGGGTCCGCGCAGCCGCGCCCGGCGCGGCCGCAACGGCACCATCCGCGTGGAGCTCGACCTGTCGGAGACGGCCTTCGGCACGACACGCGAGCTGACCGTCGACACCGCGATCGTCTGCACGACCTGTACCGGTGCGGGCACCGCGCCCGGCACCCAGCCGGAAAGCTGCGACATGTGTCACGGCCGTGGCGAGGTGCAGCAGGTCACGCGGTCCTTCCTCGGCCAGGTCATGACCTCGCGCGCCTGCCCGCAGTGCGGTGGCTACGGCAGCGTCATCCGCACGCCGTGCGCCGAGTGCTCGGGCGACGGACGGGTCCGCACCCGCCGTACGATCAAGGTTCGCATCCCGGCGGGCGTGGAGAACGGCACCCACATCCAGCTCGCCGGCGAGGGCGAGGTCGGCCCCGGCGGAGGGCCGTCCGGCGACCTGTTCCTGGAGATCGTCGAGCGACCTCACTCGATCTACGAGCGGCAGGGCGACGACCTGCACTGCACCGTCCAGGTCCCCATGACGGCCGCCGCGCTGGGCACCTCGCTCACCGTGGAGACCCTCGACGGGCCGGAGGAGATCGACATCCGGCCCGGCACCCAGTCCGGCCAGCAGATCCCGATGTACGGCCGGGGGGTCAAGCACCTCAACGAGACCGGCCGCGGCGACCTGATGATCCACGTGAACATCGAGACGCCCACCAAGCTCGACGAACAGCAGGAGGACCTGCTGCGCCAGCTGTCCGTGCTGCGCGGCGAGGAGCGCCCGCCGGGCAAGTTCACCCCCGGGCAGCAGGGTTTCTTCTCCCGCCTGCGCGATGCCTTCAACGGCCGCTGAGACCCGTCCGGTCCCGCCGAGCCACCAGGCTCGACGGGGCCGCCCGTACGAAGGGCGCCGCGCGGCCGGGCCGGTCCGCGACGGCCGTGCACAGGTCGCCGGTGTCCTGGGGGCGGGGACGGTTTCACCGTGGACCAGGCAGCGCCGGGCGTGCCCGGCGAGCGTCGCGATTACGGGTTCGCCGCCCCGGCTGTTGGGGCGTGGTGGTGACGTTGGGGCTGGGCGGGCGGGCCGGGTCGGTTGCCCGCGGTCGTCTGTCTCGCGTCGTGAGGGTCGGCGTCGTGGTGATGCGGCGGTGATGTTGCGGGCGTCTTCGGTGAGGGCCGCGGTGGCGGGTTCGCCGATCGGGCTGTTGGGGCGTGGTGGCGAGGTGGGGGCCAGGTGGCCGGGCCGGGCCGGTCGCCCGCAGCCGTGCGCCGCATGCCGGGTGCGTCCCTGTCGTTCTCTGCGGGCGGTGCCGGTCGCGGAGGGCGGGCTTCGATGAGCCCGCCGGTCTTTCTCTGCGACGGCGACCGGCTCGGCGCCGACCGGATCCTGCTCGACGGCCCCGAGGGCAGGCACGCCGCGGCCGTACGACGGCTCAAGCCGGGTGAGCGCGCCGACCTCACCGACGGTGCCGGGCTCGTGGTCGAATGCGTGGTTACGAGCGCGGGCCGTGACAGCCTCGAACTCCAGGCCATGGCTCGCCGCCACGAGGCACCTGCCGAGCCGCGCATCGTCGTCGTCCAGGCACTGCCGAAGGGCGACCGCGGCGAGCTCGCCGTCGAGACGATGACCGAGGTCGGCGTCGACGTGATCGTGCCCTGGGCCGCCTCGCGCTGCGTCACCCAGTGGCGGCCGGAGCGCCGGGAAAAGGCCCTGGGCCGCTGGCGTAGTACCGCCAAAGAGGCCGCCAAGCAGGCACGCCGCGCCTGGCTGCCCGAGGTGACCGACCTCGCCACCACGGCACAGGCGGCCGAGCGCATCTCCGCCGCGGCCCTCGCCGTGGTCCTCCACGAAGAGGCCGAGCACCCGCTGAGCGGCCTGGCCGTGCCGGACCAGGGCGAGATCGTTCTCGTGGTCGGGCCCGAGGGCGGCCTGACCGGCGAGGAACTCGCGGCCTTCGCGTCCGCCGGCGCCGCCACCGCCCTTCTGGGGCCCACCGTCCTGCGTACGTCCACGGCCGGAGTGGCCGCCGCCTCCGTGCTGCTCAGCCGCACCGGTCGGTGGTGACGGACGCTCCGGTCGGTGGTGACGGACGCACTACCGCGGGATGGCTTTTCGACGGAGATATTCCGTTCGTTAAGTGGATGCGGACGGACACCGATCCGATCCGTGGCGCGCCGAGATCCCCGTACACGCCTGGCTTCGCGGCGTCTGAGGGCCGGAGATCTCACCGCCCTGACGCACCTGTCCGAACTCTCATCTCGTAAAGCCCACCAAACGGCACGTGGCAGGATCTCCCGCGTGAACCTTGACTTTCCCCTTGAGCCCGGCCTTGCGGAAATGACGGAGATGGGGCGTCTCGTCGTTGATCGTGTGGCGGCCTTCATCGAACGGCTGCCGGATCGCCCGACGAGTCCTCCCGCCGACCCGGGGCTCGCCGATCTCGTCGGCGCGTTCCTCGCCCCGCCACCCGAGGAGGCGGGGGAGCTGACCGCGCTGCTCGACCGGTTGGAACGTGCCACTGACCATGCGATGGAGACGGCGGGCCCGGGCTACCTCGCGTACGTGCCGGGCGGGGGGCTCTACACGTCAGCTCTGGCCGAGTTCTACACGCGCGGCGTGAACCGCTACGGCGGCCTGGCGATCGGCGCTCCCGCCCTCGCCGCTCTCGAGGAGAGCGTGGTGCGCTGGATCGCCCGTGACGTCTGCGGACTGCCGTCCGGCAGCGGCGGCATGCTGACCACGGGGGGCTCGATGGCCACCTTCTCCGCCCTGGTCGCCGCCCGGCACGCTCATCTCGGCGAGGAGATCGGAGAAGGAACCCTCTACGTCGGCGCGCACGCCCACCACTCCGTGGCGAAGGCGGCCAGGCTCGCGGGCATCAGGGAGCACAACGTCCGTGTCGTGCCGTCGGCCGGCGACCTGCGGATGGACGTCGACGCCGCGGCGGCGATGATCCGGGCCGATCGAGACGCCGGGTTGCGCCCTTTCCTGCTGGTCGGCTCGGCCGGCACCACCGACACCGGGACGATCGACCCACTGCCGGCCCTTGCAGGGCTGGCACGGCGTGAGGGTGTCTGGTTCCACGTGGACGCGGCCTACGGCGGCTTCTTCCGGCTCACCGAGCGCGGACGCGACCGGCTGGCCGGCACCGAACTGGCCGACTCGATCACCCTGGACCCCCACAAGACGCTGTTCCTGCCCTTCGGCACCGGCGCCCTCGTCGTACGGGACCCGGCGACGCTCTATGCCGCGCACGAGGGCACCGGGAACTACCTGCAGGATGCGGGCTCCGGCGACGGCCTGCCGAACTACGCCCAGCTGGGGCCGGAGCTGACCCGGGAGAACCGCGGCCTGCGCGCCTGGCTGCCGCTGCACCTGCACGGTGTGGCGGCCTTCCGTGAGGCGCTCGACGAGAAGCTCGACCTGACCGAGCAGGTCTACGGAAAACTCGCCACGGTGCCCTCGCTCGAACTCCTCGGGCGGCCGGACCTGAGCACGGTGGCCTTCCGTGTGCGCCCGCGCAACGGCGACGTCGCGGCGGCGGACCGGGCTACCCGCCGGCTGCTGGACCGCGTCAACGCGGACGGCCGGGTGCTGCTCTCGAGCACCATCGTCGATGAGCGGCAGACCCTGCGGATCTGCATCGTGGTCCACCGTACGCACGGCGACCGCGTGGCCGAGGCGCTCGACCTCATCATCGCGGCGGCCGCCGCCGAGTGAGTGTCAGGGGGACAGGTTCGGGTTGGGAACCGACTCCGTGGGCTGTTCGGTCGGCTGGTCCGCAGGCGGCTGGGTGGCCGGGGGCGGGGGCGAGTCGGTGACCGGCGGTCCCGTCGGGCCGGTGCCGGCGGTCGGCTCGCACGTGACGTGGACGGTCGGGCCAGGGTCGGGCGGGGTGGGCGCCGGGCTGCCCGACGGCGTGACCAGGCTCTCACCCGGGTCGCAGGTGGGGCCGTTGACGACGTGCTTGCCGGTGTTGGACGGGCGAATGGACGTCGGGCTCGGTGAGGTGTCCGGGACCGGGTTGGACGAACCGCCCGGCACCACCTGGCCCTGGGAGCGACCGCTGTTGGAGGACGATCCCGGGTCGTCACTGCCGGAACCGTCGCTGAAGTGACCGGTCTGGACGAAGTTCTTCAGCGCCGGGGTCGCCGAGACGGCGGCGCCGCAGACGAGCACCGCGGCGGTCGCTGCCGCCAGCGGACGCATCCACGGAACGGAGAAGGAGAACCCGAACCGCCGCTCGTGCTTGTCGTTGATCTTGCTGCGGATTCGCTCAAGTCCCTCCGGAGAGGGCGTGACCGCGTCCGCTTCCGCGTGAAGGGCACGGCGAAGACGGTCGCCGTACTCGTCGTCGAAGGACTGGGTCATTACTGCTGCTCCAGGACGGTGCGTAGCGCGGCCATCCCGCGCGCGGTGTGGCTTTTGACGGCCCCCCGGCTGATACCCATCGACCGAGCGATCTCCGCCTCGGACAGATCACCGTAGTAGCGGAGCACGAGTGCTTCCCGCTGTCGATTCGGCAGCCCGCCGAGCGCCTTGACGACCGCGGTGCGTTCGAGCTCCACGATCGCGCCGTTCTCCGCGCTCGGTGCGTCGGGCAGCCCCTTGGGGGCGTACTTCTCCACGACGGCACGGTGCCGCAACACTGATCGTGACCGATTGACCACGGACTGCCGAAGATACGACAGAGCCTTGTCCGGCTCGCGCAGCCGCCGCCAGGCCCCGTGCATGGCGACGAACGCGTCCTGTACGACTTCCTCGGCCGTCGCGACATCGCGTACGAGCAGTGCCGCGAGGCGCACCAGCGAGCGGTAATGCGCACTGTAGAGCGCGGTGACAGCCTGGTCTGCGTCCCAGGCGACCGCCACGGCTCCCGCCGTACTCCTGGCTACGAGGGTTTCGGTCACATCAGTTGGACGCGCGCCCTCACTCTGAGGTTTACGAAAGGCCATACCTCTGTCTCGCCTTATCCCGCCCATCGGTGCCACCGGCATGTGTCTTGTCGATTGGACGACATGTCGGATCCGCAAGTTCATGCGAACTTGGACCGGCTTCGGATCAAGAGGTCGGCTGGGGGTCCGGGGGCCGGGGGTTCGCGTGACAGCAACCCTAACCAGAGGATGACGGTTATTGGACACGGCGGCGTCGTCCGCTCGTAACGATTCGCAGACGAGCGGGGAGTCCGAGCCGCGATAACATGCGCTGACCATGCTGACCATGGGGCGTGAGGAGAGTTCAGTGACACAGCACGACTGTTTGTTCTGCAAGATCGTGTCCGGTGACGTGCCCGCGACCGTGGTCCGCGAATCAGCCCGTACGCTGGCGTTTCGCGACATCAACCCGCAGGCGCCCACGCACGTGCTGGTGATCCCGAAGGAGCACCACCCGACCGCGGCCGAGCTCGCGGCCTCCGACGGCGACCTGCTCGCCGAGATCGTGCGCGAGGCACACGAGGTCGCGGTCGACGACGGCGTCGCCGGCACCGGCTACCGGGTGGTCTTCAACACCGGGCCGGGCGCCGGCCAGACCGTCTTCCACGTGCACGCCCACGTGCTCGGAGGACGCGGCCTGAACTGGCCGCCGGGCTGATCCGCGCTGGTGAGTGAGCCGATAATGGTCGGTCTCGGCCGGTAACATGGGTACGACTCAGCCGAGGACCGAACGCAACCGGAAGGCAGGGACGAAGAGGCCGCAAGGCCGGGCTATGGCCGATTCAACTCACACCGCTGACGCCGCACCGGACAGCGCGCGCACGCAAGTCAAGATCGTGATTCCGGATGACCTTTCGATGGTCGCCCTGCTCGGCTCGCGTGACGAGCTCCTCGATGTCGTGGAGAAGACCTTCTCCAGCGACGTCCACGTACGCGGGAACGAAATCACGATCAACGGCCCTGCCGAGGAGACCGAGCTCGTCGCCAAGCTCTTCGAGGAGCTGCTCGACCTGCTGAAGACCGGCACGCCACTCACTCCCGACGTGATCGAGCGCAGCGTGGCCATGCTCCGCGCGGAGACCACCGAGCGGCCGGCCGAGGTGCTGACGCTCGACATCCTCTCCTCGCGCGGCCGCACGATCCGGCCGAAGACGATCAACCAGAAGCACTACGTCGACGCGATCGACAAGCACACGATCGTGTTCGCGATCGGCCCCGCGGGCACCGGGAAGACCTACCTCGGGATGGCCAAGGCAGTGAAGGCGCTGCAGGCCAAGGAGGTCAACCGGATCATCTTGACCCGGCCGGCCGTCGAGGCGGGCGAGCGGCTGGGCTTCCTGCCCGGCACGCTGTACGAGAAGATCGACCCGTACCTCCGCCCGCTGTACGACGCGCTGCACGACATGATCGATCCGGACTCGATCCCGCGCCTCATGGCCGCCGGCACGATCGAGGTGGCGCCGCTCGCCTATATGAGGGGAAGGGCGCAGCCTGTCTTCACCCCTGTCCTGACGCCGGATGGCTGGCGTCCCATCGGCGATCTCCAAGTCGGCGACCTCGTCGTCGGCTCGAACGGGGAGCCGACCCCGGTCCTTGGCGTCTATCCGCAGGGGGAAAAGGACATCTACCGCGTCACCGCTCAGGACGGTGCGTGGACCCTGTGCTGCGGTGAGCATCTGTGGACGGTCAGCACGGCTTCCGACAGGCGCCGCAACAAGCCATGGCGGGTCCTGGAGACCCGGGAGATGATCGGAAATCTGCGCGCGGCACATGCCCGGCGCTATCAGCTGCCGCTCCTTGCCGCTCCGGTCCGCTTCCCTGAGCGCGAGGTCCCGATGGATCCCTACGCGCTGGGGCTGCTGCTGGGCGATGGCTGCCTGACCGGCGCCACGACGCCGTCCTTCGCCACAGCCGATCCTGAGCTCGCCGTCGCGTTGGGAGAGCTTCTGCCTGGCATCGAGATCCGCCACAAGGGCGGTGTCGATTATGTGCTGAACCGCGTGACCGAGCCCGGGCAGGTCATCACGATCACGAACCCGGTCACCGCGATCGCACGCGAGCTCGGATTGAGCGGTTCGAGGTCGGCGACGAAGTTCGTTCCGGACGTATATCTCCGCAACACCGCCGAGGTCAGGGTCGCCCTTCTCCAGGGCCTCCTGGACGCTGATGGCGGGCCAGTCGCACAGGCCGACCGCACCTGCCGCGTCCAGTTCACGACGACATCGATCCTGCTTCGCGACGATGTCATCGAGCTGGTCCGGTCGCTGGGCGGAGTCGCCTACACGCGGCGCCGCATGGCCGAGGGCCGCAAGCCAGGCAGGGCGCTGGGACGTGACGTTCACCACCGACGTGACGCCCACGTCGTCGACATCCGGCTTCCCGAAGGCGTCGAACCCTTCCGCCTCACCCGCAAGCGCGAGAGGTACCACGCGGCCGGGGGCGGCGGGCGGCCGATGCGGTTCATCGACAGCATCGAACCGGCCGGCCGCGAAGAGTGTGTGTGCATCCAGGTGGCGGCCGAGGACTCGTTGTACGTCACCCAGGACCACCTGCTGACGCACAACACCCTCAATGACGCCTTCATCATCCTCGACGAGGCGCAGAACACCTCGCCCGAGCAGATGAAGATGTTCCTGACCCGGCTCGGGTTCGGGTCCAAGGTCGTGGTCACCGGTGACGTCACCCAGGTCGACCTGCCGTCGGGCCAGCAGAGTGGCCTCCGCGTCGTACAGGACATCCTGGATGGCATCGACGACATCAGCTTCCGTACTCTGACCAGTAAGGACGTCGTACGCCACAAGCTGGTCGGCCAGATCGTCGACGCGTACGACCGCCACGACCTGCAGAGCCGGCCACGCGATGTGAAGCAGGACGGCCGCGCCTCACGCAAGCGGGGAAGATAAGCAGTGAGCATGAGTGAACCCGACGTAGCGAGCGGAGTGGGTCGCCGAGGTACGAGGTGCCCCGCGCAGCGAGTGAGAAGGGTGAGCGAGCAGTGAGCATGAGTGAACCCGACGTAGCGAGCGGAGTGGGTCGCCGAGGTACGAGGTGCCCCGCGCAGCGAGTGAGAAGGGTGAGCGAGCAGTGAGCATCGAAGTACTGAACGAGTCCGGAGAGGTCGTCGACGAGGCGACGCTCTCCGCGCTGGCCACGCACGTGCTCGACCGCCTGGACGTGCATCCGCTGGCGGAGCTGTCGATCGTCCTCGTGGACGAGACGGCAATGACCGAGCTGCACGAAAAGTGGATGAACGAGCCCGGCCCGACCGACGTGCTGGCCTTCCCGATGGACGAGCTGCGCCCCGGTCACGTGTCCGGCGGCACCGAGGACGCGCCGGTCGACCCGGCCCTGCTCGGCGACGTCGTGCTCTGCCCGGTCATCGCGGCCAAGCAGGCCGTCAAGGCGGGTCACGGCACCGAGGACGAGCTGCACCTGCTCTGCACCCACGGCATCCTCCACCTGCTCGGCTACGACCATGCCGAGCCCGAGGAGCACAAGGAGATGTTCGGCCTGCAGGCGGAGCTTCTCGCCTCCTGGCGCGAAGCCCGCGCGCAGACCCCCTCATGACCGAGCGAATCGACGAGCACACATCCCTGGTGGCTTCGGCGACCCAGGAGGTCACGTGACCGCGACCATGATCTGGCTGGTGATACTCGCGGCCGCGCTCGTGGCGGTGGCGGGCCTGTTCGCCAGTGCCGAGACGGCACTCGCACGGATCTCACGGGTCCGGGTCGAGGAGCTGGTACGCGACGACGGCCGGCTCGCCCGGATGCTGGCGGAGGTCGTCGCCGACCCGCCGCGCTACCTCAACCTCGTGCTGCTGCTGCGGGTCAGCTGCGAGCTCGCCGCGACGGTCATCGTCGCGGCGGTGTGCACCACCTGGCTCGGCGAGAACTGGCGCGCGTACGCCACGGCGGCCGCGGTGATGATCGTGGTGAGCTACATCGCCGTCGGCGTGAGCCCGCGCACGATCGGCCGCCAGCACGTCGACCGGATGGCCCTCGTCGGCGCCGCGGTGATCCATCCGCTGGCCCGGGTGCTCGGCCCGCTGCCGAAGCTCCTCATCCTGCTCGGCAACGCGCTGACGCCCGGCAAGGGTTTCCGCGAGGGCCCGTTCACCTCCGAGGCGGAGCTGCGCGACCTGGTCGACCTGGCCGAACAGCGGCGGCTCATCCAGCCGGACGAGCGCGAGATGATCCACTCGGTGTTCGAGCTGGGCGACACGCTCGTACGCGAGGTGATGGTGCCGCGTACGGACATGGTTTTCATCGAGCGGGACAAGACGCTGCGGCAGGCGCTGTCGCTGGCGCTGCGCAGCGGTTTCTCGCGCATCCCGGTGGTGGGCGAGAACGAGGACGACGTCGTCGGCATCGCCTACCTCAAGGACATCGTGCGCCGCAGCCACGAATACCGCGATGGTGAGTCGGTCGAGCGGGTCGAGTCGATCATGCGCCCGGCGACGTACATCCCGGACAGCAAGGCGATCGACGAGCTGCTGCGCGAGATGCAGGCCCGGCAGACCCACTGCGCCGTGGTGATCGACGAGTACGGCGGCACGGCGGGGCTGGTCACCATCGAGGACATCCTCGAGGAGATCGTCGGGGAGATCACCGACGAGTACGACCAGGAGGCGCCCCCGGTCGAGCAGCTCGCCGAGGGGCGGGCCCGGATCACCGCGCGGTTCCCGGTCGAGGACCTGGCCGACCTGTTCGACGTCGAGATCGACGTGGACGAGGTCGAGACCGTCGGCGGCCTGCTGGCCCACGCCCTCGGCCGCGTGCCGATCGCCGGCTCGCAGGCGACGGTCGCCGGCCTGCGCCTGACCGCCGAGAACCTCGCGGGCCGCCGCAACAAGATCGGCACCGTCCTCGTCGAGCGTGCCGCCTCGGACAAGCAGGAGCAACCGGCCGAAGACCGCGAGAACGCCGACGCCTGACCGGGCGGGCGAGCCCCGCCGGGGTCTGAGATCCCGGGCTCGGGCGGGAACCCTGTCCGGCGCGGGTCGCGCGGGCACTTCTGGCCGGGCCGTGGCGGGTCATGGCGGGCGCGAGGGCGTGGGTACGCTGGGCGGCGTGAGTGAGCTTGGGGCGGAAGACGCGAAGATCATTACTCTTGCCCGGTCCACGCGGGCGCGTGCCGGGGCCGCCGAGGGTGCGGCCGTACGGGACGAGACCGGGCGCACCTACGCGGCCGGGCCGGTGGACCTTCCCTCGTTGAAGCTGACCGCGCTCCAGGTCGCGGTCGCGATGGCGGTGTCCAGCGGTGCGCAGGACCTTGAGGCCGCGGCGGTCGTCACCGAGGAGGAGACCCCCGACATCGCCGCCGTACGTGATCTCGGGCCCAAGGCGCCGGTCCTCGTCGCGGGTCCGGACGGCACGCTCCGCACCGTGCTGGGGAGCTGACCGGCGGCGCCGGGAGAGCCGTGCGGCGGCCAGGCGGGTGAGGCAGGAGTGGGCCCGCGTGAGCGAGCGAGGAGTACGGGCGACCCAGCAGTGCCGCGAGTACGCCACAATCAAGGGTGTGACCTCGCCCCAGACATCGACCGGCACCCGATTCAAGTCGGGCTTCGCGTGCTTCATCGGGCGCCCCAACGTGGGCAAGTCCACGCTCATGAACGCCCTGGTCGGCACCAAGGTGGCGATCACCAGCAGCAAGCCACAGACCACCCGGCGCACCATCCGCGGCATCGTGCACCGGCCCGACGCCCAGCTCGTCATCGTCGACACTCCCGGCCTGCACAAGCCCCGTACGCTGCTCGGTGAGCGGCTCGACAGCCTGGTGCGCTCCACGCTCGGCGAGGTCGACGTGATCGGCTTCTGCGTCCCGGCGAACGAACAGGTCGGGCCCGGCGACCGGTTCATCGCCGCCGAGCTGGCCCAGGTGAAACGCACCCCGATCGTCGCGATGGTGACCAAGACCGACCTCGCGACCCACCAGCAGGTCGCCGAGCAGCTCCTGAAGGTCTCCAGGCTCGGCGAGTGGGCCGACGTCGTCCCCTGTTCGGCGGAGTCGAACTTCCAGCTCGACGTGGTCGGCGATGTGCTGGTCGACCGGCTGCCCGAAGGCATGCCGCTCTATCCCGAGGGCGAGCTGACCGACGAGCCCGAGCAGATCATGGTGGCCGAGCTGATCCGTGAGGCCGCGCTCGAGGGCGTACGCGACGAGCTTCCGCACTCGATCGCGGTGGTCGTGGAGGAGATGAAGGCCCGCGAGGGCCGCGACGACCTTGTCGACGTGCACGCCTGGCTCTACGTCGAGCGGCCCAGCCAGAAGGGCATCGTCATCGGCCCCAAGGGCGCGCGGCTGAAGGACGTGGGCACGCGCGCCCGGATACAGATCGAGGCGCTGCTCGGCTCCAAGGTGTACCTCGACCTGCGGATCAAGGTCGCCAAGGACTGGCAGCGCGACCCCAAGCAGCTGCGCCGCCTGGGTTTCTACGACTGAGGAGAGGGCCGGGGAGCGGACCCCGGCCCGTGCTCAGCCGGACGACCTGGTGGTCACCGCGCCGATGACGCCCAGGGCGATGACGGCGATGGCCGCGATCAAGGACACGTAGATGCCGGCGGACAGCGAGACGTGCACGCTGCTCCCGGTCCCGAGAGCGGGCATCTTGTCGTCGTAGCTCGCCTTGTCGGCGAAGACCTTGAACACCACGAGGATGCCGATGACCGCCGGCGCGATCGCGATGAGGCCGAGCTTGGCGTTGTTGACCATCGCGACGATGCCGAGGCCTATCGCCACCACGGCGCACAGCAGAACGATCTTGCCCTCTCCGGCCTTGATGCCGGCGAGGCTGCGGCTGATGTTGCTGCTGGAGAGCGGCGTGCCGTAGATGCTGGAGGTGCCGAGCTGGAGCTTCACCGAGACCCACGGCAGGAACGTGCCGATGGCCATGAGGACTCCGGCGACCGCCACGCCGATGCCGAGGGGCGATCCCTTGCCGCGGCTCGCCCCGGCAGGCTGCCAGGGAGGCTGACCGTACCCCTGCTGGGGCGGATAGCCGGGCGGTTGCTGCTGATATTGAGGGGGATATCCCTGCTGCTGAGGGGGCGGGTATCCGCCCTGCTGCGGTGGGTATCCGCCTTGCTGTGGGTATCCACCCTGCTGCGGGGGATACCCGCCCTGCTGACCGGGGTAGCCGCCGGGAGGCTGCTGACCGGGCGCCCCCCATGGCTGCTGACCACCGCCGTAGCCGGGATCGTATGGCTGACTCATGTCATGCAGGGTAGAAGTTCCGCCGGGCGGCGGACAGTCCTTCGGAGATCACAACCGGGCTGCGAACTCATTCCGGCCGCCTATCCTTCCTGGGAGGGGCCCGCTTTCCGGTACGGGCGCGACGCACGCCACACCGCCGGAATCGGGGAACCGTTTCTGTGCGCCGGGGGGATGCGGCAGGATCGAGACCGGTGGGCACCCAGCCCGACAGAGAAGGAGCGGCCGGTGTTGCTGATCTTCGGTCTCTCGGTGTTCTTCCGTACCCTCGGCCAGGGCGACTTCCACTGCCCTGGCTGCGGCGGTGACCGGCACTACCGGCAGCGGGTCGCGCGCCGCTGGTTCACGCTGTTCTTCGTCCCGGTCATTCCGCTGAACCGGGTCGGTGAGGTGGTCGAGTGCACGACCTGCCGCACCCGCTACAACCTCGACGTGCTCCGCCTGCCGACCGCGCGGGAGATGGCGGCGGCCCTGCCCGCGGCGATGCGCGCGTCCGCCGTAGCGGTCCTGGTCGCCGGTGACCCGTCCGCCTCGGCCGCACGTGCGCGCGCCGTCGAGGCGGTGCACGGCTACGGCATGGCGGCGTTCGACGACGCGATGCTGGCGGCCGACCTGGAGCAGGCCCCCGACGCCTCCGGCGAGGTGATCGCGCAGGCGGGCGCGCAGCTCACCACCGAGGCACGCGAGTGGTTCCTCGCCCAGGTCGTACGCATCGCGCTCGCCGACGGGGCGATCGGCGCCGGCGAACGCCAGGCGCTGCACACGGTCGCGGGCCGGCTCGGCATGACGCCGGCGCACACCGTGGGTGTGATCAGTACGACCGAGGGGGCGGCCCGAGAGTGAACGCCCCGACCCGGGCACCCGCGGGTGCGCATGGAGGCGAGCATGGCTGAGCGGACCGCGCTGGTACGCAGCCCGAGCCCCCGGCTGGCCGAGGGCATCGTCACGCACCTGGAGCGCAGGCCGGTCGACGCGGCGCTGGCCGCGCGCCAGCACGACGCGTACGCCGCCGCGATCGAGGAGGCCGGCTGGCGGGTCCGCAGCCTGCCACCGGCCGACGACCTGCCCGACGCCGTCTTCGTCGAGGACACCGTCGTCGTCTGCGACGACCTGGCGGTCCTGGCCCGGCCGGGCGCGCCCGAACGCGCCCCGGAGGTCGACTCGATGGCGACCATGATCGCCGATCTGGGCCTGGAGACGGTTCGCATCGAGGGCGAGGGCACGCTCGACGGCGGTGACGTGCTGCAGGTCGGCAACACCGTGTACGCGGGGCGTTCGGCACGGACGAACGAGGACGCGCTCTGCCAGCTGGCACGGCTGCTCGCCACCCGGGGCCGTCGCGTCGTGCCGGTGACGCTGGACGGCTGTCTCCACCTCAAGTCGGCGATGACCGCACTGCCCGACGGCTCGCTGATCGGCATACCGGAGCTGGTGGACACGTCGGCGCTGCCGTACCTGGGCGTGGCTCAGGAGCCGGCCGGCGCGCACGTCGTCGTACTCGGGGACAAGCAGGTGCTGATCGCCGCCTCGGCGCCCCGTACGGCGGACCAGCTCGCGGCGGGTGGATACGAGGTGTCGGTGGTCGACATCAGCGAGTTCGAGAAGATCGAGGGCTGCGTCACCTGCCTGAGCGTCCTGGTCCCGTGACGCCCCGTCACGTCTCAACTGGTGGGACGGCGATTGGGGAGATGTCCGCGCGGTCTGTTAACTTGGTCGACGTGCTGCGTGAGCTGCTCCTCCTTAGCGGCCGCGACGGGGGCCTGTAAAGGTCGGCTCCCTCGTCGCGGGGCTTTGGCGTGATCGCTGGCCACAGGCACTTCACCGGGAGCACCGTTCATCATGCGACGTAGCAATCAGCAACGCAGCCCCATGCCCATCGGGCGTTACGCGCCCTTCCCCGCGGTCGACCTGCCGGACCGCACGTGGCCGGGTAAGACGATCACCAAGGCCCCGCGATGGCTGTCCACCGACCTGCGGGACGGCAACCAGGCGCTGATCGATCCCATGAGCCCGACCCGCAAGCTCGCCATGTTCGAGCTGCTGGTACGCATGGGCTACAAGGAGATCGAGGTCGGGTTCCCGGCCGCCAGCCAGACCGACTTCGACTTCGTACGCCAGCTCGTCGAAGAGGACAGGGTCCCCGCCGACGTACAGATCTCCGTCCTGACGCAGGCGCGTGAGGAGCTGATCGACCGGACCGTGCAGTCCCTGGCCGGAATGCCGCGGGCCACCGTCCACCTGTACAACGCCACCGCCCCGCTGTTCCGCAGGGTGGTGTTCGGTATCGAGAAGGCCGAGTGCAAGGCCCTCGCGGTCCAGGGCACGCAGCACGTCATGAAGTTCGCCGAAAAGTACCTGGGCGACTGCGACTTCGGTTACGAGTACAGCCCGGAGATCTTCATCGACACCGAGCTGGACTTCGCGCTCGAGGTCTGTGAGGCGGTCATGGACGTCTGGCAGCCCGGACCCGGCCGCGAGATCGTGCTCAACCTGCCGTCGACGATCGAGCGCTCGACGCCGAACGTCTACGCCGACCAGATCGAGTGGATGAGCCGCCACCTGTCCCACCGGGAGCACGTCGCGCTCTCGGTGCACCCTCACAACGACCGCGGCACCGCCGTCGCCTCGGCCGAGCTGGCCGTGATGGCCGGCGCGGACCGGGTCGAGGGCTGCCTGTTCGGCAACGGCGAGCGCACCGGCAACGTGGACCTGGTCACCCTGGGCATGAACCTCTTCTCCCAGGGCGTCGACCCGGAGATCGACTTCTCCGACATCGACGGCATCCGCCGCACCGTGGAGTACTGCAACCAGATCCCGGTGCACGAGCGCCACCCGTACGCCGGCGACCTGGTCTACACGTCGTTCTCCGGCTCTCACCAGGACGCCATCAAGAAGGGCTTCGACGCGCTGCGGCACGACGCGGCCGAGGCCGGCGTGCCCGTGGAGGAGTTCCGCTGGGCCCTGCCGTACCTGCCGATCGACCCGAGGGACGTCGGCCGCTCCTACGAGGCCGTGATCCGGGTCAACAGCCAGTCCGGCAAGGGCGGCGTCGCGTACATCATGAAGACCGAGCACTCTCTCGACCTGCCGCGCAGGCTGCAGATCGAGTTCTCCCGTGTGGTGCAGGAGCACACGGACGGCGAGGGCGGCGAGGTCACGCCCGAGCAGATGTGGCAGATCTTCGAGGCCGAGTTCCTCACGAACGGCCCGAAGGTGGGGCTCCTGGCGCACCGGGCCATCTCGCGGGTGGATGAGAAGGACCTGCTCAACGTCGACGTCCGGCTCGAGGGCGAGATCCGGGAGATCGAGGGCATCGGCAACGGCCCGATCTCCGCGTTCGTCAACGCGCTCGCCACGATCGGGGTCCAGGCCCGCGTGCTCGACTACGCCGAGCACGCCCTGTCCGCGGGCAGCGACGCGAAGGCCGCCGCGTACGTCGAATGCCAGGTGGGGGACGAGGTGCTGTGGGGGATCGGCATCGACGCCAACACCGTCACCGCCTCGCTGAAGGCGGTGCTGTCGGCGGTCAACCGCGCGACGCGCTGACGAGACCGGTCCCGGCCGCCGTTGATCGCCCCGCACGGGTGGTCGGCGGCGGCCGTGGGTCAGGGAGCAGGAGAGGGGGGTCGGCGGCCGTGGGTCATGACGTGGTCCACGAGTTCGCGCAGGGGGCCACGCAGATCGGCCTCGGAGACCTGGGCTGAGTGGTCGCCGATCTGGATGTCGTAGACGAATCGGTCGGGCTCCGGCTTGGGCTCGGGTACTTCGTCCAGCCGGACGTCGTCGATGAGGCCGGCCACCGCCGGATGATCCGCCGAGTCGACCTCGGCACGACGGACCAAGCCGGCGAACCCGCCACTGCGGGTGACGGCCACTTTCACGTGATTTTGACCCCCACTGTCGTCCACGCCTCGCGTACGGCGTCGCTTTCCGTGCTCTTCACACCGAACAGGGTGCCCGCCGTCGCATAGGTCATGCTGGCGAACAGCGCGAAATCCGCACTCATAGGCACCTTTTTGCTGGTGAGGGTGTCATACCAGATACGACCCGCCTTCTCCCACGCGTGACCGCCGATCGAGGTCGCGGCCAGGTAGAACGCGTGGTTGGGGATGCCGGAGTTGACGTGCACCCCGCCGTTGTCGCCGTCGGTGTCGACGTAGTCGGCCATCTGGGCGGGCTGCGGGTCCTTGCCGAGGGTCTCGTCGTCGTACGCGGTGCCCGGTGCCTTCATCGAACGCAGCGCGACGCCGTTGACCGATGGGGTGAACATGCCCGCGCCGATGAGCCAGTCGGCCTGGTCGGCGGTCTGCCCGAGGTGGTACTGCTTCACCAGGGAGCCGAACACGTCCGACACCGACTCGTTGAGCGCCCCGCTCTGGCCCTGGTAGTCCAGGCCGCCGGAGTACTGCGTGACGCCGTGGGTCAGCTCGTGGCCGGTCACGTCGAGCGGCCCCGTGAAGGTCTTGAAGAGGTCCTGGTCCCCGTCGCCGTAGACCATCTGGGCGCCTTCCCAGAAGGCGTTGTCGTAGTCGACGCCGTAGTGCACGGTCGCCACCAGCGGCAGGCCCGCGCCGTCGATGGAGTTGCGGCCGTAGACGGTGCTGTAGAAGTCGAACGTCACGCCGAGCCAGTCGTAGACCTCGTCGGCCTGCTGGTCGCCCGTTGCCGCGCCGCCCTCGGAGCGTACGGTCCTGCCCGGAAGGCTCTCCTGGTGCCCGGCGTCGTGGAGCGTGCGGTTCGCCGCCGCGGGTGTCGTGGCCGGAGGAGGCTGGGCGATCAGCTGCGTGGCGTCGCGCACCTGGCGCTGCCGGCGGTCGAGGGTGAGGGTGCGCTGGGCGAGCTCGCGCACTTGCTCGTCGCGGTGCTGCTCAGCGACGTGCCGCAGGATGTGCGGCGGAACGATGGTGCATCTCATGGATTCACATTTGCATGGCGAATGTGATCCGTACCAGCACTGATCAGGCCGCAAGTGGTCACTGTAAGTTAATTTCCGACTACAGCGTGTTTACAACCGTAGGTTGTTACCAGTCATTGCCGTAATCCCCATAGTCATCCACGACGTCGACGACGTCCACCTGTTCGACCATCTCGTCGTTGTCGAACATCTCGTTGACGATCATGCCGCCGAGGAAGCCGGCCGCGCCGGCGGCGACCACCGACCCGGTGCCGTACCCGCGTCGCTGCGCAGTGTAGTCCTGCGGGTAACCCGGCTGAGGATAGCCCGGCTGGGGGTCGCTTGGGCGGGGGTAGCCGTTCCGGCCCTGGAGATGGTCGGTCCAGCGCTGTGCGCAGGCGGGGCAGGCGAACACCGGCCGCGGCGAACCCCACTGCGGCGACCACATGATCTCCTGGCTGCCGGAGCCGTGCGAGGCGTCGAAGAAACAGGTCACGTTCTCCCCCTGTGGGCGGTGGATGGTCGGTCCGACGAGGATTGGACCGCCGCGGGTGCCGGGCCGGTTCCACCTGGTTCGTGCGGGACAATGAACGCGTGAGTCTTTATCGTGACGAGGGCGTCGTGCTGCGCACCCAGAAGCTGGGTGAGGCCGACCGCATCGTGACGATCCTGACCCGGCGTACGGGGAGGGTGCGCGCCGCGGCCAAGGGCGTGCGCAAGACCAAGTCGCGGTTCGGTGCGCGGCTGGAGCCCTTCACCCACGTCGACCTGCAGCTGTACGAACGCCGCTCGCTCGATCTCGTGACGCAGGCCGAGACGCTGCGGCCGTACGGCGAGCGTCTTGCCTCCGACTATCCGCGCTACACCGCGGGCACCGCGATGCTGGAGACGGCCGAAAAGCTGACGCCGGTCGAGAAAGAACCGGCGCTGCGGCAGTTCCTGCTGGTCGTCGGCGGCCTGCGGACGCTCGTCGAGGGCGGTCACGATCCCCGGCTGGTGCTGGACGCCTTCTTCCTGCGCTCGCTGGCGATCGCGGGCTACGCGCCGGCGCTGGAGGACTGCGCGCGCTGCGGCGAGCGTACGGGCCGGTCGTTCGCGATCGCGGCGGGCGGCATGGTGTGCGGGTCATGCCGGCCGCCGGGCTCGGCCAGCCCCGCCGAGGCGACGGTCGGGCTGATGATCGCGCTGCTGCGCGGCGACTGGGCACGGGCCGATTCGAGCGAGCCCCGCCACCGGGTAGAGTGCAGCGGCCTTGTCGCCGCCTACCTCCAATGGCATCTGGAACACGGCATCCGCTCCCTCAGGCATGTCGAGCGGGAGGCGCCGAGCGAGCGTAGTGGTCGGTTGAGGGACGAGGCCGGCCGCGAAGCGAGTGAGAAGCCGAGTGCGACCAATGAGCGCGAGCGGGAGGCGCCGAGCGAGCGTAGTGGTCGGTTGAGGGACGAGGCCGGCCGCGAAGCGAGTGAGAAGCCGAGTGCGACCAATGAGCGCGAGCGGGAGGCGCCGAGCGAGCGTAGTGGTCGGTTGAGGGACGAGGCCGGCCGCGAAGCGAGTGAGAAGCCGAGTGCGACCAATGAGCGCGAGCGGGAGGCGCCGAGGAATGTCGCCATCGAATAGGAGAAGAACTCGAATATGAGGGCCGTACAGCCGCCGGAGCCGCACGAGAGCGGGGCACGACCGCCGGAGCTGCCCAAGGAGCTGATTCCCCGCCATGTCGCCATCGTCATGGACGGCAACGGCCGCTGGGCCAAGGAACGCGGCCTGGCACGCACCGAGGGTCACAAGATGGGGGAGTACACCCTCTTCGACGTGATCATGGGAGCCATCGAGCTCGGCGTACCCTACCTGTCGACGTACGCGTTCTCCACGGAGAACTGGCGGCGTTCGCCGGAAGAGGTGCGGTTCCTGATGGGGTTCAACCGCGACGTGATCCGCCGCCGCCGCGACCAGCTGAACGCGATGGGCGTACGCGTGCGGTGGGCCGGCCGCCGGCCGAAGCTCTGGCGCAGCGTCATCAAGGAGCTCGAGGACGCCGAGCGGATGACCGAGAACAACGACGTTCTGACGCTGCAGTTCTGCGTCAACTACGGCGGGCGGGCCGAGATCGCGGACGCCGCGGCGGCGATCGCCCGTGATGTCCAGGCCGGCAAGCTGCGGCCCGACAAGATCAACGAGAAGGTCTTCGCGCGTTACCTGTACCGGCCGGAGATCCCGGAGGTCGACCTGTTCCTGCGCCCGTCAGGGGAGCAGCGCAGCTCCAACTTCCTGGTCTGGCAGGCGGCGTACGCGGAGTTCGTCTACCAGGACATCATGTGGCCCGACTACGACCGCCGCGACTTCTGGCAGGCCTGTGAGCAGTTCGCCCGCCGCGACAGAAGGTTCGGCGGAGCGGTTCCGAACGAGGTCACCGCGGCGAAGTAGGTCTCAGACCGCCCTGAGGGGGTGTACGGGCTCGTCGGGCGGTTCGCCGGCCGGCAGCCCGTACATGGTGAGCAGGCGGTGGCGTATGGCGGCGATCGGATAGGTCTGCGGGTAGACCGCCATCTTGAAGATCACGCCTTCGAGCACGCTGCGGAACATGATCTCTTCGAGGGCCGGGTCGTCGGCCCCGCGGTCGGCGAAGACCTCCTGGATCCGGCGCTCGAACTCCTCGACGGCCTCGACCTTGGCGGCCTCGACACCGACGAAGATCTCACGGGTGCCGGGCTGGAGCATCAGGCAGAGGACGAGCCGCTGCACCCCGATCGTGTCCGCCGCCGCGGCGAGGGTCCGGTGGATGATGCCGGCCAGCCGCTCGTCGGGGGTGGTCTCGCCCTCGGCCGGATCGGTCAGCGCGAAGATGCCGTCCAGCACCTGGCCGAGCAGCGCCTGCAGCAGCTGCTCCTTGGCCGGGAAGTAGTACGACACCAGTCCCCGCGCGACCCCCGCGCGCTCGGCGATCTGGGCGATGGTGGCACCTTCGTACCCTTGCTCGGCGAACGACATCAGGGCCGCTTGGAGGATCCGTTGCTGCGACTGCTCACGCAGCTCCTGGTTGACCTGGGCCGAACGTGGCGACAAGCGAACCCCCGGAGATCGATGACAGCCTCCATTGTCCCCGCTCGCCGCCACGGTGGTGCACTGGTCAGCTCCGTACCCGGCCGTTGATCGCGCCGATCACGTTGTTGACGCCGCCCTTGTCAGGCGACTCGAGCTCCAGGTCGACGCCGCCGGTGAACGTGATCGTGAAGTTGTAGACCTTGATCGACACCTGCGCCCGGCCGGCCTCTGTGAGCCGCGCCTGGGCGACCTGGGTGATCGGGATCTCGGCGACCAGGTCCTTGGCCCGGCCGAGCATGGACTGTTCGAAGATCAGCACGCGCCGGTCGGTCACCGCGAGGTTCATCTTCGGCGGCAGCCCGCCGTCCGCCGCCACGTCGACGAACCTGATCCCCACGACGTTCTGCAGCGCCGAGTAGTACCCCTCGCGCTTCAGCGTGCCCGGCAGGTTGGCCATGCAGCTGGCCACGAGCCTCTCGTCGGGACCCAGGATCTTCGAAGCGGCCTTCTTGACGGCCCAGTCGCGTGCGGCCATAGATGTTTCTCCGTTTCAGTCGGGGTCAGGCGTGGGTCAGCGGGGGACCGGCTCAAGCCGGTCGAGGAATCATTGACTGTACAGCCAACCAGTCATCGCCACACGCGAACCTGACGAACCGGACGGGGGTGTGCATACCGCGGAGTGTAGAAGGGCCCAGAGGCTTGCCGGATCTTCCTGGTTGAGGCTTACCGCACTCCAGGCGGGACCATCGGGAAGAGAAGGGAGGTGTTCGTGGGCTGGGACACCGTCAAAGCACGCACGCCTGGCCGTAGGGCGAGGCTAATGTTCATAACCGGGGATCAGGTTACGGGGGACCCAAGCTCCGTCGTGCTGAACGTAGACCTGCGCGTGCGTACCGAAGATCTCCATTTGGACCGTTCTCGCCCGGCCGTCAAGGTCCTGGGAGGTTCTGGATACCTGGCGAGATTGCTCTGCGACGTCATGGTAGTTCGCTGTGTCGAGCCCGGAATTGCCGAACGTAAGCCGGTCCCCTTTCAACAGCTGCCTCGTGGGCTCCCCCAGATGGGTTTCGCTGATGCGAGTTACCTCAAGCTGCGCCCGGCGCGTCTCGTTGCCGACCAGGCGGAGCCGCTCACGCGTATCCTCCGAGAGCCTGGGGTGCGCCCACAGTCCGTCGGCCGACCACTGTCTGGCTTCCGCGGCCCGGATCGGCCCGGTCTCGCTGATTTCCCTTCGGGCGGCTTCGATCGCCCTCTCGGCGCTCCCGATCGTCTGTGCGGGGAAGCGGAGACGTTTTTCGGCCGCACTGATACCCGGTTGCGCCCGCACCACCGCCGCGTCGAGCTCTCGCTGGGCCGAGGCCCTGCTGGCAATCAATTCGGGATTCTCGGCGATGTGGGCTGCTTCTTTCGCGACCTTTTCCTCAGGAGCGCGGAGGAATTTGAAAACCATCGCGAATATCGACACGCGACGATTAAACCATCGCTGTCGCCCGGCGTGACAGAGCTTGAAGGCGGCACTTCCGCCCGGTCCGCGCATGGCGCCGGCGGCCGCTGAGCCTTGCGCGTCAGCGACCGCCGGTGCAGAGGGGCCCGGCGGGCCACCAGGGGGAGGGTGGCCCGCCGGATTTTCCTAGTTGACGCTTACCGCACTCCAGGCCGCGGCCACGGCCTTGTACTGAGTGCTGGTCGAGCCGTACAGGTCGGTGGCTGCCGCCAGCGACTGCGTACGGGCCTGTGCGTACTTCGTGCTCGAGGTGAAGTGCGCCGTCAGCGCCTGGTACCAGATCTTCGCGGCGGCGGCGCGCCCGATGCCGGTCACGGTCGAGCCGTTGCAGGTCGGGCTGTTGTAGGACACGCCGTTGATGGTCTTCGCGCCGCTGCCCTCGGACAGCAGGTAGAAGAAGTGGTTGGCGATGCCGGAGGAGTAGTGCACGTCGACGCTGGCGGCCCGGCTCGACCAGCAGTCCAGCGAGGCGCCGTCCTTGCTGGGCTTGTCCATGTAGCGCAGCGCGCCGCCGTTGCGCGAGATCTCCTCGCCGATCAGGTAGTCGCCGACGTCATTGGCGTTGGCGGCGTTGAACTCCACGTTGGTGCCGAAGATGTCCGAGGTCGCCTCGTTGAGACCGCCGGACTCACCCGAGTAGGTCAGGTTCGCGGTACGCGACGTGACGCCGTGGGACATCTCGTGCCCCGCGACGTCGAGCGAGACGAGCGGGGTGAAGCTCGAGCCGCCGTCGCCGTACGTCATGCAGAAGCAGCTGTCGCTCCAGAAGGCGTTCTCGTAGTTCCTGGAGTAGTGCACGTTGTTGTGCGAACCCTTGCCGTCGTTGGCGATGCCGGTGCGGCCGTAGGTGTTCTTGTAGTAGTCCCAGGTCTGGTTGGTGCCGTATTGGGCGTCGACCGCGGCGCTCGCCGGGTCGCTGGTCGTCCCGTTGCCCCAGTGGTTGTCGGCGTCGGTCATCGGGTTGCCGTTGCTGCCCGTACCGCCGTTGAGGTTGTCGGTGTAGGTGTTCCCGCGCGTCGGGTCCTTGAGCTGGTACGTGCTGCCCGACAGCGTCGTCTGCAGCGGCACCGTGCCGCTGTAGAGGGAGCGCCCGTCACCGGCGACCTGCGGGGCGGCCGCCTTCCCGGATGCGTGCGTCACGCTGTTGGTCTTCGGCTTGCTGCCGGGCGCGGCGAGCGTCCAGACCTGCTCGGCGGCGACGAGCACCTTGGCGTTCGACGCGTCGACGGTCACGGACTTTCGGCTGGGCGTGCCGTCGGACTGCCGGCCGGCCGTCTCGACCTGCCAGGCGAGCCGCGGCGTGCCCGTGCGCGCCTCGACCACGAGCGCGGGCGTGCCCTGGGCGGTCTCGTGCGTCGCCTTGGCGGCCGACTTCGCGGCCTTGGCGGCCGACACGTCGGGGGTGGTGCTCACCGAAGGGGTCTGGCTGAGCGACTGGTCGACGCCGAGCAGGTTGCCCTGGGCGTCCTGGTGGACGACGAAGTCGCCACCGAGCACCGGCAGGTTCTGGTAGGTGCGGACCATCCTCGTGTGGGTGATACCGCTGTGGTCGGCCTGGACGTCGACGGCGCTGAACGCCTGGCCGGCGCCTCCGTGCACCGTGCCGGCGTGCGACGCGGCGGCGGAGAGGGCTCGGGCCGCGACCGCGGACCGGGCCTGCGGGGACGCTGGCGGAGTGGGGGACGCGGCAGATGCCTGCTGGACCATCGCGGTGAGCGCGGAGGTCAGCACGGCGGCTGCGACTACCCCTACACGTCTCCTCATGTCGATCCTTTCGGGGGGAATGGATCACGGAGGCTGCGATGACTCCCCGGCGGGCCTCCTGTCAGACCCGCCACCCGCAGCCGTAGGCCATTCAAGGCCGTGTCGATGACCCACGTCTCATACACAAACTGCACAAAAAGTCAGGACGGGCGTAAAATGGGTGATCATGCGCGGCATACCGCCCGACCGCGACACCCCCGCTCCTGTCGTGGCCGAAGGCCTCCCGAGCCCGCTGAAGCACGCCTTACACCGGGTGGAGGAGCTGGGCCTGAGGGGCGAGCCCGACATGGCACTCGAACGCCTCACCCAGGTCGCCGGGGACGTGCCGGGTGACGCGCCCGAACAACACGTCGCCGTCGCGGAGCACGCGATGCTGCTCGAGCGGCTCGGCGGCCGGCACACGATCGCGCAGGAGATCTGCGACCGCTCCCTCACGCGGTTGCGGGACGCCGGGGCACGCGGACGGGTCCTCCTGGCACGCGGCCGGGTGAGCAAGGGCCCGGAACGCCGCAGGTCCTACACGGCCGCGCTGACGGAGTTCGCGGTCGCCGACGACCAGCTCGGCAAGGCGCTGGCGCTCGGCGGCCTGGCGTTCCCCTTCAACGACGACTCCGAGCTGTCGCTCGACTATCGGGCCAGGCTGGGGACCGACGGGCTGCGGCTCGCCGTCGCGTCCAGGGACCCGTACGCGATCGCCCTGTGCGCCGGCAACCTCGCCGCCTGCGAGACCTACCTCGGCAGGCCCTCGGCGCTGGACCGGTGGCGACGCGCGGTGGAGCTGATGCCGTCCGAGATCGACGCGCGTACGGCTCCCGTCGTGTCGCTCAACTACCTGAACTGGGGCCTGACCGCTACCGGCCTCGGCGAGTACGGGGTCGCCGCCCGTGTCGTGAACGAGGGTGCCGCCCTCGCACGCGGGCTGCGCTGGGAGCGTACGTTCGCGGCCGTCGAGGCGGTGATCGCGCTGCGGCGCGGCGAGCTGACGTCGGCCGCCGAGGCCGCCGCCCGTACGGTCGGCGACAACGGCGAGGCCGGCGCGATCGGTGCCGTGGTGACGGCCGCGTGCGGCTACCAGCGTGAGGCCCGGCTCGAGAGCGGGCCGCTCGACCGCGCGGTCCAGCGGGTGGTCGCGGCCAGCGAACAGCTCGGCGCGTTCGCCCTCACCGAGCAGGCGCGCTATCGCGCCGCACGCCGGGAGCCGCAGCCGTACCGCGGGCTCCTCGCCGCGCTCGACACGGCACGGCGCCGTGGCCGCCGGTTCGGCTGGGAGGACCTGGTGGTCGTCCTCGCCGAGATCCGGCCCGCCGAGGCGAAGGCGGTCATGGCCGACCTCGGCGAGCTGTGGCCGGCCGGCCGGCGTGCACGGACCGCGCGCCGGTACGCCGAGGGGCTGCTGTCGGCGGACACGGCCGCGCTGGTCCAGGCAGGAGAGGAGTACCTCGCCCTGCCGGAGCCGGTCAGCGCCGGCCAGGCCTTCCACGCGGCGGCGCGCCTCGCCGCCGACGTCCAGGAGGGCAACCTCCTGCGGCTGCGTGCGATGGAGCTGTTCCAGGCGGCCGGGGCGGACCGTTCGCTGGCCGCCGTACTACGGGAGGGACGCCTCGGACGCGCACGCGGGCTGCCGAGGATCCCGGCGAGCCAGCGCAACGTGGTGCACGCCGGCCTGACGCCACGCGAACACGAGGTCGCGCTGCTGGCCCAGAAGGGCCTCACCGCCCGCGAGATCGCCGAACGCCTGTCCCTCACGGAGGGCACGGTCCGCAACCACCTGCTGCGAATCCGCGCGAAGTTCGGCGGCGTGCCCAAGCACCGGCTCGGGGAGATCCTCGCCGACTAGGACGTCTGACAAATCGGGTCCTGATGACCGCCACGATCACGCTCAACGACCACCCGGACGGCACGGACTACCGGATCGTCGTCAAGCACGGCGGCCCGGACGCCCCCGCTCGTCACGAGAAGCTCGGCTTCGCCGAGGGCTGGGGGACGGTCACCGGCCGGCTGGCCGCTCTCACCGAGAGCACGGCTCCGCGATGACGATCACCCTCACCGGGTTCGTCGAATACGAAGGAATCACCGCCTTCACCTGAGCGGCGCCACCGCCCGCGTCGCGTCACCGGCTCCGCAGGACCTCGGCGAGCTGTGCGTCGGTCAGCGGCGGCACCGGGACCGGGCGGGCGGCGCCGGCGCGCAGGCCGTCGAGGAAGAGCGCCAGGTGCCGGCGCCACGCCTGCGGTGCCACCCCCATCGACTCGCGGATCACCTGGGACATCGCCCACATCAGCGGGGTGAGGTCCTGCGGTTCGAAGTCGGCGCGGAGCTCTCCGCTCTTCTTGGCGCGTTCGATGATCCGCTCCGCGTGCTGGAAGCCCCGGTGACATGCCTCCAGGACCTCGGGGCTCATCGGGAGCCGGCCCGCCAGCGCGTCGTTGAGCCCGTGATCATTGGACTGCAGCTCGAAGAGCCCTTCGAGGAAACCGGTGAACCCGTTCCACGGGTCGGCGTCGGCCAGCGCCGCCGTGGCGACCTGCTCCAGTGCCGCCAGTCGTTCGGGGAGGATCGCGTCGAAGAACGCCTCCCGGGTGGGGAAATGGTTGTAGAGCGTGCCGATGCTGACTCCCGCCTGGCGCGCGATCTCCTCCAGCGGCGCGTCGAGGCCGCGCTCGCCGAACACCCGCGCGGCCGTGACCAGCAGTTTGTCGCGGTTGCGCGCGGCGTCGGCCCGCAGCGGCCTGGCTCCAGTGGTCATGTCTCCATCGCCGAACTCGAAGGCACCCTCAACTTCATGTTATCGTCCCGAATTAACTTGAGGGTTCCCTCGATTTAGTTGCCAGGAGGCATCCGCATGTCCTCAGCCACGCGTAAGGCCGCCGTCGTCATCGGAGCCGGCCCCGGGCTCGGCATGTCCATCGCGCACCGCTTCGGCCGCGAGGGCTACGCCGTCGCCCTGGTCTCTCGCAGCGATGCTCGCCACGCCGGATATATCTCGTCTTTCACCGAGGCGGGGGTGGAGGTGGCGGCCTTCACCGCCGACGTACGCGACCGTGACCGGCTGCTGTCCGTCCTGGACGTCGTCGCCGAGCGGTACGGGAGCGTCGACCTCGTCTACTACGGGCCCGGCGCGGCTGACCCGGAGGCACTCCCGGTGCCGATCACCCAGGCCGGCGCCGAGGACGTACGCGAGGCGATGAGCTGGGTGTACCCGGCCGTCGACGTAGTCGCCAAGGTGCTGCCCGGCATGACGGAGCGGCGGGACGGCGCCCTGCTGTTCGCCGGCGGCCTCAGTGCCGTTCTGCCGATGCCCGCCCTCGGTGCGCTGGCGCTCGCCTCGGCGGCGCTCCGCAACTACGCCCTGACCCTGAATGCGGGCCTGGCCGAGCAGGGCGTCTACGCGGGCACGCTCACGATCGGCGGCCTGATCGAACGCGGCGACATCCACACGCTGGTGACCTCCCAGCCGGACCGCTTCGGTCCCGTGGGGACCTTGAACCCGGACGAGATAGCGGACGCCGCTTGGCGCCTGTACGCCGAGCGCGACGGAGCCGAGGCGACCTTCAGCGCCGTCGGCTGAAGCGGGCTCAGCGGGGTACGTCCATGCTCTGCGTGCCGACGACCGATAGCGGTCACAGCGACTCCTCGGACGGCGAGCCGGGATGTGGAATAGGAAGGAGCTCGCCTGTTCTCATCGATGACGAGGTGTCCCTGTTGCGATCCGTGTTGTCCGAGTGCGTGCCCTCGGACCATTACTGCGTCACCTGCGTTCGTGATCTGTCTCCGGCCGAGGTGATGGCCCGGCTGGGTGTCGCCGACCAGGACCCGTATCCACGCTGCACGCCAGAGGAGGCGGTGGAGCGGTTCGACCTCGACGTGCCGGCGGTGCGTGTGCATCACGAGGGTGACTGGGTCTTCGTTCTGGAGGTGAACTCCCAGCTGGGGGTCACGTTCAAGCCGCAGATGCTCGCCCGGCTGTCGGAAGGCTCCGAGGCTGTGTCGGCTCAGCAGTTGCTGGACAGCACGGCCAAGGTCGCCCATGCGCGGCAGGGCGAGCTCCTGGCCACTTACATCGACTGGCACTTCGAGCCGCCATCGGGGAAAGACCCTTCCCGCCTCAACCGGGCCTTGACGCAGGTCGGTTTCTTCCGCGAGGAGAACGAGGACTCCGACGAGTGGGAAGCATCGAAGATGATCCTGGTCGCGGTGGAGCGCGAGTTCGGCCTGACCGTTTCTCCCGAAGTCGTCAACGGGCCTTTGCCGACCGCCGTCCTTCCGTATGTGAAAGCACCGGCACCTCCCCGGGAACCTTTGCAGAGAAAGCCGTCGGCCGACGGCTCCGTCGTACCGAAACTCCAGGCCGAGCAGGCCAGGAACGATGACCACGAAGATGGTCGCTGACAGGCCGTCTCTTTTCGAGAGGGCAGGGCGTGGCGGTCGACCTCCAACGACAGGTCGACCGCCTCGCCTGCAGTGAGCGAACTTCGAACTCAGGGTGCGACGTTCAGCCAGAACGGATCTTCATCTGCGAGCCTCATGTTAACGACAAAATTTCCGTAAGCCCCGCCTGCATCGGTGTTAAGATCGCTCGGAATGTGGCCGCGGACACATTTTTCGCTGCCGGAAAAACCTCCGATCACTCTTATGGTCGGCCAGTCCAGTGCGAGGTTGCCGGACGATCCTGCCTGTACTGCGGTCACCTGTGCACAATCGTTGCCGTTGTCGATCCCGTTGAGCGCGGCGCTTTCGTAGGTGCCGGCAAAGGGAAACTCGTCGCAGGTGTCGTCGGGGATGCTCGGGTCTTTCGTGAACTTTGTCGAGCCACAGATGGCATTGCGGTTTTTGGCCTTATCGGCGTTGCTCTGCAATCGATGAAGGGGTTGTCCCGAGTTCCGTGCTCCCCAGTGGCCTGAGAGGCTGCCTTGTGCCCATTCGATCATATCGGTTGACGCGCCATAAAGGGAGCGCGAAAGGTACAGGGTCGGAGTGAACCAGGGCACCACGCATCCACTGCTGTTGGTTATGGACAGCATCTGGTCGCAGCGGACTTCGACGCCTCCCCAGGTGATCGGAGGGAGCAGTTTGATAGTGCCCGGGCTGCCGATGGTCAGTTTGTAACTCACATCAAGATAATCGTATGTGTTGGTAGGGTTCTTGTCTTCCAGTGTATAGGTTTTGATGAGGTTCTGACCCAAGCTAATGGGTGTCTCGGTCCAGGTGTTCGTGCTGGTGGGTGCACAGGTGGCGGAGCAGGTCGTTGTCCAGGAGACCGCCAGATCGGGTATGGTGCCTTCGGATTCGAGCATGGTGAGCTGATCGGTCTCTGTCCATTTTAGGCTTGTTGTGGAGAGGTCAATTTGTTGCGCTGCGGCAAACCGTGCCGTGCCGATTATCTCGCCATCGCTGTTGCGGTAAGTATAAGTCACATTGGGGTCTATCTCGCATTGCATTGTGCGAAGGGCATACCAGTTGCCGTCTTCGTCGCCCGTGCAGTCGTTCTTTGGCAGTGGAACATCGGATGCCGCATTGGGCTGCGCCGTGGTGCTGGTCGGCGCGGACATGGTCACGCAGCCGTAGTTGTGTGCGTGGAGCCGTGCGGCTTCGGCCCTGGCCTCATCGCAGTCTTTATCGGGAGTATGAGTCACTTTCTGGGCGACGTCCCGACCTGCGGCCGGAACGGTCGCGGCCCCGTTACGAGATGTGGTCCGGTCGCTCGGTGACAGGGGGGCCGCGCTTGCCGGCCAGATTCCGCCGAGAAGCAGTGCGGATACGGCAATAGCGGCGAGAAGCACACGTTTGATCATAATCTTCTATATAAGAAGAAAAGATCTACGCGTCAAGTAGCGCCTTGAGTCATTGCTGATCAGCGACGGATTATCACCATCTGCAGTACGTGGATGTTGTATATGTCATTTGACATATTAGGTGTAGTTTGGTAAATGCAGCTTTCAAATGCCAAGTAGGCGGCAGACCTTTTTCGGCGGTCCGAATCGTTCAAATTGAGGCGATGTTCGGCGCCGTCGGCCGACCCTGGGTGCCGACGACCGACAGCAGGCGCATAGCCTCCCCGGACGGTGAGCCGGGGTCGGCGGTGTAGATCGCGACCCGCTGGTCCTGGTCGGTGATGTCGAGGACGTCGCAGTTGACGGTGATCGGGCTGGCCGCCGGGTGCGTGAAGGTCTTGCGAAGGGCGGGCTCGACGGACACGTCGTGGGAGGCCCACAGCCGGGCGAACTCCTTGCTTCCTGCGAGTTCCTCCACCAGTCCGGTCACCTCGGGGTCGCCGGGGTGAGGCGGGGCTGTGGCGCGCAGGTCCTGGCCGAGGAGCGCGCGAACGTGTCCGCGGAGGCGCCGCTGCGGCCCGGCTGTTCGCCCGTGAGGGCGCGCGAGTGATGCTCGCGGGCCGGACGGAGGCCCGGCTGAAGGCGGTGACCGAGGAGGTACGGGCGGCGTCGCGGACCACGTGGTGTGCGACCTGGCCGACCCGGCAGCCGTACGCGCCGCCGCCGACCGCACCGTCGAGACGTACGGTCGGCTCGACGTCGCCTTCGACAACGACGCGACAATCTCGCCGCCCGGTCCGATGGACCAGGTGCCGGAGGCCGACTTCGACCGCCTCTACGCCGTGTACCTCAAGGACCCGTGGCTCGCGATGACCGCCGAGGTCGCCGCGATCCGGGCCACCGCGCGTACGGGCGCCATCGTCGACAACTCCAGCGTCGGCAGCCTGATGGGTGACCCCGAACTGCCCGCCTACGGCACGATGCAGCGGGCGGTCAACAGCCTCACCGAGTCGGCGGCCGTCACGTCCGGCCCGGAAGGCATCCGCGTCAACGCGATCGCCCTCGGCAACACGCTGACCGAGACGAGCCGTACCTGGGAGGCGGACTCGCCCGGTCTCGTCGAGCGGCTCGAGGCACAGACGCCGCTGCGCCGTGCGGCCGATCCCGACGAGATCGCCCAGGCCGCCGCCTGGCTCCTCAGCGACCGCTCCTCGTACGTGACCGGCACGGTCCTCCGCGTCGACGCAGGCGCCCGCGCCTGCCCGGAGGCCGAGGGTCGAACGGGTACGGTCCGCCGGTTAGGCGGGCTGGCCGTTCACCTCGAGGGTGACGCCCGGCTTCTCGGTCCAGAACGAGAGCATCCCCATGATCTGCTCGACCTTCGGGAACGGCTCGGGGTAGGACCAGACGATGTCCTCGGCCAGGCCGTCGCCGGTGTCGACCGACCAGTAGACCGCGTCGCCCTTGAACGGGCAGTGTGACGTCGTCGTCGAGCTCCGGAGCAGGTCCATCTTCACGTCCGCCGCCGGAAGGTAGTAGCGCGTCGGCGAGCCGGTCTCGGCGAGCGCCAGCGCCCGGGAGGAGGTCGCGACGATCGTGTCCTTGACCCGCACCACGACCTGGTCCGTTCCGGATGTGATCTCTATGTCGTGCCCTCGTGTACTCATGACCTGATCCCATCAAATATCGGTCGTCGCCGCCAACAGCGGTCAGTGCTTCGAGCAGGTGCCGAAGACCTCGACGGTGTGGGTGATGTCGCGGAACCCGTGCTCGGCGCCCACCGCGTCGGCCCAGCTCTCCACCGCGGGGCCCTCGATCTCCACGGTACGGCCGCACACGCGGCAGACCAGGTGGTGGTGGTGTTCGCCGGTCCGGCAGACGCGGTAGACGGCCTCGCCGTCGTCGGTGCGCAGCACGTCGACCTCACCGGAGTCGCTCAGCACCTGCAGCGCGCGGTAGACCGTCGTCAGGCCGATCTTGGATCCCGCGGAGCGAAGACCGGCGTAGATGTCCTGCGCGCTGCGGAAGCCCTCCGCGGAGGACAGCTCGCGGCGCACGTCGTCACGGCGGCCGGTCATGGGGTTTCCGTACGGCGCATGCGGATCAGTCTTCCAGTCCCGACGGCTCCCAGGAAGACGGCCATCGCGAGCAGCACGATCGTCGGGCCGGGGGCGAGGTCGGCGTCGACCGACACCCACAGACCGCCGACCGCCGCGACCACACCGACGACCATGGCCAGTCCGATCGTGGCACGGAAGCCCCGCGTCAGCTGCTGCGCGGCGGCGACCGGAACGACCATCAGCGCGCTGACCAGCAGCAGGCCGACGGCCCGCATCGCCACCACGACGGTCAGTGCGGCCGTCACCGCGATGAGCAACGAGAGGAACCGCACCGGCAGGCCACTGGCGCGTGCCACCTCCTCGTCCTGGCACAGCACGAACAGCTCGCGACCGAAAACGGTCAGCGTGACCAGCACGACCACGGCGAGACCCGCCACCACGTACAGGTCGCTGGTGCTGACGCTGCTGATGGACCCGAACAGGTAGCTGTTGAGGTTCGCGCTGCCGCCGGACAGGTTGGCGAACAGTACGCCGCCGGCCAGGCCTCCGTAGAACAGCAGCGCGAGCGCCACGTCGCCGCCGGTCCGGGTGCGCACCCGCAGCAGCTCGATCGCGACCGCGCCCAGAGCGGACACGATCAGCGCGAGGATCGTGGGCGAGCTGCGGGTCAGCAGGCCGAGGCCGACGCCGGTGAGCGCGATGTGGCCGATGCCGTCGCCGAGCAGGGCGAGGCGCCGCTGCACGATGAACGTGCCGACCGCGGGCGCGGAGACGCCGACGAGCACCGCGGCGATCAGGGCGCGGCGCAGGAAGTCGTACGACAGGAGTTCGATCATGACAGCAGGTGTGACTCCTCGGCCGGCGCGTGCGGGTGTACGTGGTCGTGGCCGGGTCGGGCGCACTCGCCCTGCGGCACCGGGGGGACGCCCTCGTGCACGATCCGGCCCGCCTCCATGACGACCGAGCGGGTGATCAGTGGCTCCAGCGGCCCCAGCTCGTGGGCGACGAGCACGACCGTACGGCCCTGTCCGACCAGGTCACGCAGCGTGCCGGCGAGCGTCTCCTGGCTTTGGGCGTCGACGCCGGCCGTCGGCTCGTCCATGACGAGGGAGTCCGGCTCCCCGGCGAGGGCACGCGCGATCAGCACGCGCTGCTGCTGGCCGCCGGAGAGCTCCTGTGCCGGGTCGCGGGCACGGTCGGCCATGCCGACGGCCCGCAGCGCGTGGTCCACCGCCAGGCGGTCGGCGGCCGAGGACGGGCGGAACCGCGACTGGCGGGCGATCCGGCCCGAGGCGACGATCTCGCGTACGGTGGCCGGCACCCCGCCGCCGATCGACAGGCGCTGTGGGACGTACCCGATGCGTTTCCAGTCGCGGAACTTCGCCGGCGGCATGCCGTACAGCTCGGTCCGGCCCGCGGACAGCGGGACCAGCCCGAGCAGCGCGCGGACCAGCGTGGACTTGCCAGAACCGTTGGCGCCCATCACGGCCACGACCTCCCCGGGCCGTACGGCGAGGTCGACGCCGCGCAGCACGAGGCGGCGTTCGAAGCGCACCTCGCCGCCGGTCAGGCAGAACGGGAGGCTCATGAACACCCCAATGCGGGCCGGAGCGTCGCGAGGTCGCGGCGCATGATCGAGAAGTAGTCGTCGTGGGAGTGCGGCCGCACGCCCTCGGCGGGGTCGAGCACCTCGGTGCGGACCCCGGCCTCCTGGGCGAGCGTGGCCGCCGTCTTGGGGCTGGTCAGGGTCTCGGTGAAGACGGTGGTCGCGCCGGTCCGGCGTACCAGCCCGGTCAGGTCGGCGATGCGCCTCGGCGAGGGCTCGGCGTCGGGGTCCAGACCGGCCACGCCGACCTGCGTCAGCCCGTAACGCTCCGCCAGGTAACCGAAGGCGGAGTGACCGGTGACGATCTCCTTGCGGGCGCAGTCGCGCAGGCCGGTACGGAACTCCGCGTCCAGGGCGTTCAGCCGCGTGACCACCTGGGCCGCGCGGGACCGGTACACCGCGGCGTTGGGCGCGTCGACCCGTGCCAGCCGCTCGCCCAGCGCGGTGGCCACCGTCGCGAAGCGCGTCGGGTCGAGCCACAGGTGCGGGTCGGCCGCGCCGTCGCCCGCCTCGTCCTGCGGCGCGGGCAGGGTCCTGACCACGGACTCGGCGTCGAGCGAGTGACCTTTGGCGTGCTGGCGCACGGCCTTGTCCACGGCCGGTTGCACGCCCTTGACGTAGAAGGCGAGCTTGGACTCACCGACGTCGATGACCTGCCGCGGCGTCAGCTCCAGGTCGTGCGGCTCGGCGCCGGGCTTGGTGAGGTTCTGGACGTAGAAACCCGGGCCGGCGACCTGCTCGGCCAGCCAGGCGAGCGGATAGAACGCCGCGGCGATCACGGGCTTGCCGCCGCCGTTCGCGCGCGCTCCGCACCCGCAGCCGCAGGCGACCAGGGCCGCGGCCATGGCGAGAGGCAAGAGTCGGGTGCGCACCCTTGAATTATGGGTGAACATGAAAATGATTGTCAAAATCACGCGATGTCGTCAGCCGAGTACTTTGGCGACCGCGACGGCGATGAGGGCGAGCGGCACGAGGTAGCGGATCAGGCGGTGTGAGGCGCTACGGGCCGGCGAGGCCAGGAACATGAACCAGATGACGAGCGCCAGCAGGACCAGCGCGATCGCGCCGCCCACGCCGGGCACGGCCAGTCCGGCGATGAGCAGTGCGGGCAGCACGATCAGCGGTACCCATCGGGGCAGCTGGTGCATGTAGACGAGGAAGACGGCGCTCTGCCGCCGGATCGCGGATTTGGATGACACCCCTCCATGGTGGCGTATCCACGTCACCGGTGTGAGCGCCGCCACGGCTCCGGCATCATGGACGCGTGCTGGCCATCACCCGTTATCGCGTATCCGACGGCGAAACCGACGACTTCGTCCGTACCGCCCAGGAGGTGCTGCGCGCCCTCGAAGGCAGTCCCGGCCACCTTTCGGGCCGCCTCGGCCGTGCCGTGGACGACCCCGAGCTCTGGGCGATGGTGACCGACTGGGGCGGCGCGGGCTTCTACCGCCGTGCCCTCGGCGCGTACGACGTGCGCGTGGCCCTCATCCCGCTCTCCACCCTCGCCATCGACGAGGCCGGGGCGTACGAGATCGTCGAGGGGCCCGGGTAAAGGCGCGGGCGAGCCCGCGCGAAAGACCGCACAAGTACGCCGCGCGCTCCCGTCACGGGACGCGTCCCGTGACGATCATGGTCGTAACGGACGACGATCTCGGGGAGAACGCGATGCGACGTGCCGGCCTGTTCGGCTGCCTGCTGGGAGCGCTCATCCTGGGGCCGCCTGCGCACGCGGACACGACCGTCGACTACAAGGGGCTGCGGATCACCGTGCCCGCGGGATGGCCGGTGTACCGCCTCGGCCCCGGTTCCACCGAATGCCTGCGCTACGACCGGCATGCGGTCTACCTCGGTCCGGCGGGGGAGAACCAGGTCTGCCCGGCGCACGCGGTGGGCCGTACCGAGGCACTGCACGTCGAGCCGCTCACCGAGCAGACGGCGTCGTTCGCCTCGGACCTGCTCGGCGGGCGATCCGCCGAACGGACCCGGCTGGCCGGGATGCCCGCCGTTACCGTACGGGACGCCGCCACCGGTGAGATCCGCGCGGCCGTCCCCGGCGCCGGCGTGCTGGTCACCGGTTCGTACGGGCCCGGCCCGCGCGAGCTGGAACACGTGCTGGGCGAGATCACCCCGGTCCCACGCGACAACGAACGCCGTGGCGGCGAGCGGAACCGATGGGTCACCGGCATGGGCTTCGACACCTGCTCCGCGCCGTCGCTGGCGGCGATGCACGCGTGGCGGGAACACTTCGTGGCCGCGAACATCTACATCGGCGGCCCCGCGCGGGCGTGCCCGGACGGGCGGCTGTCCCGCTCCTGGGTGGCGGCCGTACGGGCGATGGGGTGGCGGCTGATCCCCACCTACGTCGGCCCGCAGGCGCCGTGCGCCTCGTCCCGCCCGCGTTTCTCCCTGGGGACCGCGGCGATCGCCGGCCAGCTGTCCGCCGTGGACGCGGTCAGCCGCGCCGTCGCGCTCGGCCTGCCGCCCAGGACGCCGATCTACATGGACATGGAGGCGTACGGGCGCGGTGCCACCTGCCGGGAGGCCGTGCTGATCTTCCTGGACTCCTGGACACGGGCGATCCACGCGCTGGAGTACACGCCGGGGGTCTACAGCAGTGTCGCGTCGGGCATCCGCGACCTCGGCGAGGCGACCGGGATCAGCAAGCCGACCGAGATCTGGTTCGCGCACTGGGACAAGAAGGCGGATGTGCACGGCGACCGCTATCTCGAGGACGACTGGTGGCCGGGCCACCACCGCATCAAGCAGTTCCGCGGCGACCATTTCGAGAAACACGGCGGCGTCCGGCTGCACATCGACAGCGACGACGTCGACGGCCACGTGCACTGAGCCCTCCCGGCACGACCGCGGCTGCTCGCGTGACCCTGCGAACGCCCCCGTACGGCGGCCACCCCTGGCCACGCCGATGAGGGCCAGGTCAGGGGACTGGAGAGGCCGGGTAACACTCCAGTGACGCTACGGGGCGTTTCGGGGCGCGACAGGCCCGCCGGTGTCCTAAGCTGAAGAGATCCTGGGCGCCGGGGCCGTAACCGCAGGTCGGTCGGTCCGGCGCCACGTGTCTTACTGATGCCTTGTCTTACCAACGCTGTGTCGCACCAACGCCGTATCGCGGGGAACACCGCCGACCGCCAGCCGGATGGAGATCACTCATGGCCCGTCGTTCCGATGTGATGGAGACCATCGTCAACCTCAGCAAACGCCGGGGTCTGGTCTTTCCGTCGAGCGAGATCTACGGCGGGCTGCGTGCCTCCTGGGACTACGGCCCGCTCGGCGTCGAGCTGAAGAACAACGTCAAGCGCCAGTGGTGGAAGTCCATGGTGCAGGGCCGCGACGACGTCGTCGGCCTCGACTCGTCCGTCATCCTGGCCCGCGAGGTCTGGGAGGCGAGCGGCCACGTACGCGAGTTCGCCGACCCGCTGACCGAGTGCCAGTCGTGTCACAAGCGGCACCGCGCCGACCACCTCGAAGAGGCGTACGAGGCAAAGAACGGCAAGCCGCCGGAGAACGGCCTGGCCGACCTGGTCTGCCCGGACTGCGGCACCCGTGGCGCGTTCACCGAGACGAAGATGTTCAACGGGCTGCTCAAGACCTACCTCGGCCCCGTACAGGACGAGTCCGGCCTGGCCTATCTCCGGCCGGAGACCGCGCAGGGCATCTTCATCAACTACGCGGCGGTGCAGCAGGCCGCGCGTCGCAAGCCGCCGTTCGGCATCGGCCAGATCGGCAAGTCGTTCCGCAACGAGATCACGCCGGGCAACTTCATCTTCCGTACGCGGGAGTTCGAGCAGATGGAGATGGAGTTCTTCGTCGAGCCGGGCACCGACGAAGAATGGCACCAGTACTGGATCGACACGCGCTTCCAGTGGTACGTCGACCTGGGCATCGCAAAGGATGACCTGCGGCTCTTCGAGCACCCGAAGGAGAAGCTCGCCCACTACGCCAAGCGCACCGTGGACGTGGAGTACCGCTTCAACTTCCCGGGCAGCGAGTGGGGTGAGCTGGAGGGCGTCGCGAACCGCACCAACTTCGACCTGTCCACGCACGCCAAGCACTCCGGCCAGGATCTGTCCTACTTCGACCAGGAGAAGAACGAGCGCTACGTCCCCTGGGTCATCGAGCCCGCGGCGGGCGTCGACCGCTGTGTGCTGACGTTCATGATGGACGCCTACAACGAGGACGAGGCGCCGAACGCCAAGGGCAAGATGGAAAAGCGCGTGGTCATGCGCCTCGACCACCGCCTCGCGCCGGTCAAGGTCGCGGTGCTGCCCCTGTCGCGCAACGCCGACCTGTCGCCGAAGGCCAAGGACCTGGCCACCCAGCTCCGCCGCAACTGGAACGTCGACTTCGACGACGCCGGCGCGATCGGCCGCCGCTACCGCCGCCAGGACGAGATCGGCACGCCGTACTGCGTCACGGTCGACTTCGACACCCTCGAGGACAACGCGGTGACGGTACGCGAGCGCGACTCGATGGCCCAGGAGCGCATCGGCCTCGACCAGGTGGAGGCGTTCCTCGCCACCCGCCTGCTCGGCTGCTGACGTACGCGATCCCGTTCTCGGCCGCGATACGCCGGTGCGCACACTCTTCGACGCCGGGCCCGACGCCCTGGAGCTTTTTCTGACCGCCTGGTACGGCGAGCCCGACCGCGAGCCGGAGGTGTCCGCCTCCGGCATCGGGCCGCCGCCCTTGCGTGGCTTCTTCGAGGTCACGTCCCGCTGGTCCAGACCGCTGACCACGCATAACCACGTGCTCACGCCCGAGCGGGTGCGCGCGGAGGACGGCAGGCGCGTGTTCTGCGTGGAGAACCAGAGCGTGTGGGTGTGGGGCATGGAGGAGGCCGGCGAGGACCCGGCCGTGTACGACCGGCTGAACGAGGCCGGTGAGGAATGGCTGCCGACCGGGGTGCCGCTGTCGACGTTCCTGCTGCACCTCGCGGTGTTCGAGGCGATCATGGGTGCCCCGGAGCCGGCGATCGCCTGTTCCGCCGGCCGGGCCGAACGCGATGCGGCCCTGGAGCCGCTGCGGGCGCTTCCCATGCCCGCCTGGCGCTGGCCGGGGCCCGGTCAGCGGCTCTACGCCGGCGAAGGACTGCTGGCCTTCACCAGACCGACCACCGGCCCGGACGACGGCGCGGCGTCGGAGCACGAGGTGTGGATCGCGGCGCGAGAGCCGGATCGTCTGCACTACCTGACCGCGCTCCCGGCTTCGACCTGGGACGTCTTCCCGGACCTCTCCGGCCCGCCGGGACGCGGTGCGGGCGGTTCGGTCTAACGGGGAACCGTTCGCGGCCGGGTGGGCAACAACGGGTGTCCTGATCCGACCCCGAGAGGCCGCAGATGAGTGAGACGAGCCGGGCGGAGGCCGACGATGCCGCTGTCATCGGACGTTCCCGGCAGGAGCCCGAGGCGTTCGCCGAGGTCTTTCGCCGGTACGCCCCGGACATCAAGCGCTATGTCACGCGCAGGCTCGGCCCCGAGGCCGCCGAGGACGTCGCGGCGGAGACGTTCCTGGCGGCGTTCCGGCAGCGCGGCGGCTATGACCTGTCGCGCCGGAACGCGCGGCCGTGGCTGTACGGCATAGCGACCAACCTGATGGGCCGGCACGTGCGGACCGAGGTGCGGCAGTTGCGCATCCTGGAGCGGACCGGCACCGACCCGGTGACGGCGTCGTTCGCCGAGCGCAGCGACGAACGGCTCAGCGCGGAGGCGTCCGGCCCGACGCTGGCGGGTGCCCTCGCAGCGCTGCCCAACGGGCATCGTGATGCCTTGCTGCTGGTGGTATGGGGCGATCTCAGCTACCCGGAGGCGGCCCAGGCACTGGGTGTACGCGTGGGAACGGTGCGGTCGCGTATCAACCGGGCTCGTAGAAACCTTCGCCGAGACCTCGGCGGGGTCAACCCGATGGCCATTGTCAGGGAGGAGACCACCCATGAATGAGATGACCCGGCTCGAGCGGTTCCGCTCGGAGGTTCCCCTGCCCGGTCCGGCCGACCTCAGGACCGAGGAGAGCCGGTTGCTCGACGCCATGGCGCATGCGGCGACCGTCAGGCCCGTACGCGGGGCGGGCCGTACGCGGCGGGCGCGGCGCCTGCGGTTCGGCCTCGTGGCCGGACTGGCCGCCGCGGCGCTGACGGCCGGGGTCGCCGGGGTCGCGCTCCACCAGAAACCGGCCGCCCCCCCGGTGATCCACGCGGAGAACGCCGCGGCGGCGCGGATCCTCACGCGGGCGGCCGACAACGTGAGCGAGGCCCCGGAGCTGCATCCCCGGCCCGACCAGTTCCTGGTCTTCACGTCACAGACCATGAACACCGTCGATTCGGTCGAGCAGGGCGGCCGGGCGTCCCACTATCTGTCACGGGGCAAGCGCACGATCTGGCTCCCCGCGCGAGGAGACGCGACGCACGGGGTGATCGAGGAGGAGGTGCTGAAGCCCCATGCCTACCCGGGCCGGCCGATTCCCCCCGAGGCCTACGAGAACATCGGCCGCCACGGCCCGGAGAAGGCCGTGGACGAGGACAACACCGCCGACTACCTGCGTACGGACTACGCGCATCTGAGCCGGCTGCCCACCGATCCGGCGAAGATGTACGAACATCTGTACATCCAGCTCGGAACGGGTCCGCTGGCCGACGCCCGTGCCTGGGACTACGTGGGCGGCATGCTCGTCGAGGCCTACATGCCCGCGGCACAGCGGGCCGCGCTGTTCCGGGCGGCGGCGATGATCCACGGCGTCACCGTCGTCCGCAGCGCCACGGACGCCGCGGGCCGCAGGGGCATCGCCGTGGCTTCGACGTGGAAAGGTCTTCGGACCGAGTACATCTTCACTCCGGAGACCTACCAGTTCCTCGGCCTGCGGACCGTCGTCGTGGGTCCCACCCGGGTCAAGGCACCGGTTGGGAGCGTGCTGACCTCCACGGCCCAGCTGAGCGTCTCCGTCGCCGACCATGCTCCCAAGGTGAAGCGGCGCTGACCGGCGGTGCGCCGTGCGGGCCGTCGCCTGCGGATTGCTACCGTCTACAGGCCATTGACGACGCGAAACGGAGCGCTGATCGCGTGAACCGGGGGATCCTGCCCACCGCCGGAGCTCGGGAACTGACGGTGCGTGCCGCCCATCTGGTGCTGCTGCGGCACGGTGAGAGTGTCTGGAACTCCGCCGACAGGTTCGGCGGATGGGTCGACATCCCGCTGACCGCCCATGGCCTACGGCAGGCCGCCGACGCCGGGCGTACTCTCGCCCAGGCCGGACTGGTGCCGACGGTCCTGCACACGTCGGAGCTACGGCGTGCCATCGACACCGCCTCCGAGGTGGCCCGTGTGACGGGCGGCCGCCCGGCGACGCGGCGGTCGTGGCGGCTGAACGAACGGCACTACGGCGCCTGGCAGGGCCGTGGCCGGCGGGACGTCCTCGCCGAGGTGGGGGAGGAGCACTTCACCGAGGTACGGCGGGGCTGGTCCGCCCGGCCGCCCGAGGGCGGACCGCGTTCGGGTGGGGAGTTCCCCGAGCTCCGCCGTGCGGGCGTCACGGCGGAGAGCCTGGCCGACGTGTGGACGCGTCTCCAGCCGTACTGGCATGAGTCGATCACGCGAGACCTGACGACGGACGCGGTCGTCCTCGTGGTCGCTCACGGGAACTCCCTGCGCGCACTGGTCAGACACCTCGACGGCCTGGACGAGGCCGAACTCGGCTCGTTCGAGCTCACGGTCGGCCGTCCCCGGATGTACCGCTTCGACCGTACGGACGGCGCCGATGGTCACCCGCAGGCGGTCCGCACCGTCACCTGAGCGCCGGTCATCGGCCCGGGAGCGATCGTGGCAGCCCGAACCAGGGGAGCACGCCGCCGTCGAAGCGGGCCATGGCGCAGATCCGGTCGCCGGTGAGGGTGAGGACGAACAGGCCGGTCCCGTGGCGGACGCCGGTCGGGGCGCGCAGGTACGCGCCGAGCGCCGGCTGACCGTTCGCCCGCGCCGGCAGGAAGTCGAAGCGCGCGCCGGAGCCGAAGACGCTTGCGCAGAAGCGTGCCACGACGTCCCGGCCCTCGTACTCGAGGGGCATCGGTGGCATCGACATGAACACGTCGTCGGTCAGCAGGGCCACCAGCGCGTCGAGATCGGCGGACGCGTACGCGCTGACGAACTTCGCGACGATCGCGTCCTCGTCGGTCGAGCCGGAGGCGGGGGGTGGTTCGCGGTCCGTGGCCGGCCGTTGGCGCCGCAGGCCGCCGCGGGCCCGTTTCAGGGCGCTGGTGACCGACTCGACGGTCGAGTCCAGCATCTCGGCCACCTCGTTGGCGTGGAATCCGAGGACGTCGCGCAGGACGAGCACGGCGAGCTGGCGAGGCGGCAGGAGCTGAAGGGCGGTGACGAAGGCCAGGGAGATGGACTCGGTCTGCTCGTAGCGGGCCTCGGGGCCGAGCGGTACGTCGATCGCGCCATCGAGGAGGGCGTCGGGAAACGGTTCGAGCCACGCGACCTCGCCGAGCCGGGTGGGCTCGGGCGGCTCGACCCCGGGGATGTTCCACTCCTTGGCGGGCCGCCTACCGGCCGAGCGAAGCGTGTTGAGGCACCGGTTGGTGGCGATCCGGTAGAGCCAGGTGCGGAGCGAGGACCGTTCCGCGAACCCCGCGAGGCCCTGCCAGGCGCTCAGCAGCGTGTCCTGCAGGGCGTCCTCGGCGTCCTGGAGGGATCCGAGCATCCGGTAGCAGTGCACCTGTAGCTCTCGGCGGTGCGGCTCGGTCAGCGCACGGAACGCGTCACCGTCCCCGGCCCGCGCCCTTGAGATCAGGTCGGTCGTCACCGCCCTCACCACCTTCTTCCCGCGTCCTGTGGCGTTTCCATCCTGTTGTAGACACCGGCCGGGGGGTGAACTGGGCGGTCGGCGGGCGCCCAATTTCCCCACGTCGCGGCATCTACCTCATCGACGGCGCCGGCGATGCGGGCATCGGCGGATGGCGTCGCGGTTCTCACTCTCCAGGACAGGAAGAAGCCAGATGATGCTGAAGAACAAGGTCGCGGTGGTCTACGGAGCCGGAGGCGCGATCGGCGGTGCGGTCGCACGCGCCTTCGCGAGCGAGGGGGCCAGGCTCTTTCTCACCGGGCGCCTCCAGGCATCGGTCGAGACGGTCGCCAAGGACATCGTCGCCGCCGGCGGCTCCGCCGAGGTGGCGCAGGTCGACGCCTGCGACGAGCAGGCCATCGACCGGCATCTGCGGTCCGTGATCGATCAGGCGGGCCGGGTCGACATCTCGTTCAACGCGGTCGGAGTGCCGGACACGGAGATTCTGGGTGTGCCCCTGACCGAGCTGGACGTCGAGAGATTCTCCCTGCCGATCACGGCCTACACGACGTCGTACTTCCTGACCGCGCGCCTGGCCGCGAGGCGCATGATCCCGAACGGCTCGGGAGTGATCATGAGCGTCAGCGCTCTCCCCGCACGGATGGGCTCCCCGCTGAACGGAGGCTACGGTCCGGCGCAGGCCGCCAAGGAGGCGATGACCCGGGACCTGTCGTGCGAACTCGCGCCCCAGGGCATTCGCGTGGTCGGTCTGCGGCCACACGGCATCCCGGAGACGCGCACGATGACGGAGGTCTTCGACACCAAGGCCAAGGCGTCGGACATGACGTGGGACCAGTTCACCGGATATCTCGCGGGCACGACCCACCCGCGACGGGTCATGACGCTCGACGAGGTGGCGAACATGGCGGCCTTCCTGGCGTCCGACAGGGCGAGCGGGATGACGGGAACGACGGTCAACCTGACCATGGGCAGCCTGGACGACTAGGGTCACTCCGGCTTTATTTGCTAAGTACGGACTTATCAGTCTAGCCTGAGAATATGGCAGATGGTCCGGAGGTCAACGAGGTCGCGGCGGCGCTGCTGGTGAGCATGGGGCTGCTCCGCCGCCGGCTTCGTCAGGTTCCCGTCGAGGGCGAGCTCACGCTGCCCGAGACCTCGGCGCTGTCGCGTCTGGACCGCGGGGGGCCGACCACGGCGAGCATGCTCGCGCGGATCGAGCAGATCAGCCCGCAGTCGATGGGGGCGACGCTCGCGGCGCTGGAGGCACGCGGCCTGGTCGGCCGGCGGCCCGATCCGGAGGACGGCAGGCGCGTCGTCCTGTCGGTTACCGAGGCCGGGCGGGAGGTGCTGCGCAACAAGCGGACCGCGCGGATCGAGCAGCTCGCGCAGGCCCTGTCCGGCGGCTTCACCCCCTCTGAGCTCGAAGGGCTGATGGTGGCGGCGCCGCTCATCGAGCGACTGGCGCAGAGTCTTTGATGAGCCAGGGCCGTCGATGAGACAGAAGCTCGCGACGAGACACGACACCGGGGCGGCGGCGGACCGCTACAAATGGGTGGCGCTGGCGAACACGACGGCCGCCGTGTTCATGTCCGTGCTCGACGGCTCGATCGTCCTCATCGCGCTGCCGGCGATCTTCCGCGGCATCCACCTGGACCCGCTCGCGCCGGGCAACGTCGGCTACCTGCTGTGGATGATCATGGGGTACCGGCTGGTGCAGGCGGTCTTCGTCGTTCCCGTCGGGCGGCTCGGCGACATGTTCGGCCGGGTGAAGATCTACAACTACGGGTTCGCGGTGTTCACCATCGCGTCCATCCTGCTGTCGTTCGACCCGTTCCACGGTGGCCGCGGGGCGGTGTGGCTGATCGGCTGGCGAATGCTGCAGGCGATCGGCGGGTCCATGCTCACCGCCAACTCGGCCGCGATCCTCACCGACGCGTTCCCGGCCGACCAGCGTGGTTTCGCGCTGGGGATCAACCAGGTCGCCGGTCTGGCCGGGCAGTTCATCGGCCTGGTCGCCGGAGGGCTGCTGGCGATCTGGGACTGGCGTGCGGTCTTCTGGGTGAACGTCCCGGTCGGCGTCTTCGGCACCCTGTGGGCCTACCGCAGGCTCCACGACAACGGCGAACGCAACCCCGGCCGCATCGACTGGTGGGGCAACATCACGTTCGCCGTCGGGCTGAGCGCGGTGCTGGTCGCCATCACCAACGGCATCCACCCGTACCGGGACCACGCCATGGGCTGGGCGAACCCGCAGGTGTACGGCCTGCTCGCCGGCGGTGTCGTGCTGCTCGGCGTGTTCGGCGTGATCGAGAGCCGGGTGGCCGAACCGATGTTCCAGATCGGCCTGCTCCGCATCCGGGCGTTCACCGCCGGGAACGCGGCGAGCTTCGCCACGAGGCTCGCCCAGGGCGGTCTGCAGTTCATGCTGATCATCTGGTTGCAGGGGATCTGGCTGCCGCTGCACGGCTACGACTACAGCGACACCCCGCTGTGGGCCGGGATCTTCCTGCTGCCCCTGACCGGCGGCTTTCTCGTCGCGGGACCGGTGTCGGGACTGCTGTCCGACCGGTTCGGCGCCCGGGGATTCGCCACCGCCGGGATGGTGGTGTTCGGCGCCAGCTTCGTCGGCCTGATGCTGCTGCCCGTGGACTTTCCCTACTGGGCGTTCGCGCTGCTCATCGCCTTGAACGGTGTCGGGACGGGCATGTTCAGCTCGCCCAACTCCTCGGCGATCATGAGCAGCGTCCCGGCACGGCAGCGCGGCGCGGCCTCGGGGATGCGCTCGACGTTCCAGAACTCCGGCACGTCACTGTCGATCGGGGTGTTCTTCTCCCTCATGATCGCCGGGCTGGCGGGCAGCCTGCCGCACACGCTGACGAGTGGCCTGCAGCGGCAGGGCGTGCCCTCAGGCGTCGCGCACCAGGTCGGGGGGCTTCCGCCGGTGTCGTCGCTGTTCGCCGCCATCCTCGGCGTGAACCCGATCCGTACCCTTCTCGCGCCCAGCGGAGCACTGTCCGGGCTGCCGGTCGCGAACCAGCGGACCCTCACCGGCCGGGAGTTCTTCCCGCACCTGATCTCGGCGCCGTTCCACCACGGCCTGGTGGTCGTCTTCGCCGTTTCGACCGCCCTGGCGGCACTCGCCGCGCTCGCCTCGCTCCTGCGCGGCGGGCGCGTGACCCCGTCAACGGGGACCCCACTGCCGGCGCGAACCCCACTGCCGGCGCGAACTCCACTGGAGAAGGACACGATGGCACTCTCGACGATCGACCCCAAGCCCGCACTCGTGGTGATCGACCTGCAGAAGGGGATCCTCACCATCCCGGCGGCGCACCCGATCGAGGAGGTCGTACGGCGGTCGGCGAACCTGGCCGAGGCGTTCCGCCGCCACCACCTGCCCGTCGTCCTCGTGAACGCCACGGGCAGGGCCCCCGGTCGTACGGAGGCCGGCTCGGCGATGCCCGCGGATTTCACTCCGCCGCCGGACTGGGCCGACCTCGCGGACGAGCTCGACGTACAGCCGGAGGACCACCTGGTGACGAAGACGACCTGGGGAGCCTTCCACGAGACGCCGCTCCACGCCCGTCTCCAGGAACTCGGCGTCACCCAGGTCGTGCTGACGGGCGTCGCGACCAGCGCCGGCGTCGAGTCGACGGCACGAGCGGCGCACGAGCACGGTTACCACGTCGTCCTCGCCACCGACGCGATGACCGACCGCGACGCCGACGCCCATCAGAACAGCGTGGAGCGGATCTTCCCCAAGCTCGGCGAGACCGCCACGACCGACGAGATCCTCGACCTGCTCGAGAAGACCCGCCCCGAGGCCGGCGTCTAGCGCCGGACGGCCACCATCATTGCCACCTCGACGCAATTGCCGCCACTGCCGCCGCTGCGGCGGCTCTTGCGCCAGTCGGGCGTGTTCATAGGCTCTCCAGAATTGACTCGATCAATTTACGCGACTCTGCCACGGGAAGGGCGTGCCCTCTGATCAAGTCGTACCTTACGTGGAAATCGGATACTCCGATCGGATCCTCCACGACCTGTCCATGCCCGGCGGCCTCGGTATAGGCGACATCGGGTTCGTTGTCGAAGCTCAGCAGGACGAGGTCACCTTCCAAGCCCGCATGGGGATCAGCGTCCTGCGGTACGACCTCGATCATGATGTGGGCACGTCTGGACGCTTCGAGTAGGAATTCGAGCTGACCGCGCATGACATCGGGGCCGCCGACCATGCAGCGCAGAGCACGTTCGTCAAAGGTGGCCCAGAGGCGTGGCGGTTTCTCGCGTTTGAGTACCGCCTGACGCTCCATGCGGCTGGCGACGAATTGGTCGACCACGTCCGGCTGTTGAATAGTCAGTAGAATCTCGCGCGCATACGCCTCCGTCTGCAACAATCCCTGGATCAGCACGAGGCCGAATACTCGTATCGCGCTCGCCTCTGCCTCCAGCTGTACGTACTTCGAGAAGCCTGGTGGTAATGCGGCGAGATGGCGGGTCTCGGTGATGAGTTTCCAGAGGCGGACGAAGAGACCGTTGGTCTTGAACAGCGTGTCCGTGTCCTCTGAGAACTTCCTCGACGGGATGTTCTTTCCGGCTTCGAGCTGACTGATCAACTGTGGGGTATAGCCGAGCGTCTCGGCCAGCTCGACCTTGGACATCGTGCCACGCCAGGCCGCTAATTCGGTCGCGAAGGCGCGGATCGCGGGGAACTCGTAGGGCTCGCGCTGAGCCACCATGCGGGCCTCCAAATATCAACCGGATGACCGGGTTTCGATGGTAGGAACGGTGGTTGAATCCTGGTAACCAGGGGTTCGTAGCAAAGGGTAATCGCCCGTGTGAGTCTGGTCATCGGATTCGCAAAATGAAGAGGCGGAAAATTGCGGGCGATACCTGAAGTCAAAGAGACGGTGCGGCGGCCACAGATCGGCGAGAGCCGGGTCCACCGATTTCCCCTTCCGCCGCATCCCATCGCGGCGGAACAGGCCCGGCTTCTGACAAAGATCGCGCTCGCCGACTGGGACCTCAGGGACGCACTCGACAACGCATTGATCATCGTCGCCGAGCTGGCCACCAATGCCATGAAGGCCGGCGACGTCTTCCGGCTGTCGCTGACCCGCCAGGGCGACACGGTCCTGATCGAGGTCTGGGACGGCAGCGAGGCCCTGCCGGACCGCCGGCGGCGTTCGGTCGACCAGGTGGACGGGCGCGGCCTGCTGCTCGTCGAGGGATGTTCGACGGACTGGGGCTGGCGGCTGGAGGACCAGGGCGGCAAGACCGTCTGGGCCATCGCCGGCGAACCGGTCACGGAGGGCACCTCACCGCTGCGGATGTGACCCCCAGAGCCCCCCGGCCCTGAGCGTCGCTGTGGTCATCGCCCGGAACCCCCCGAACCGGCGCGGTCACCGCGGGGAAGCGGAGCGCGCCTCAGGGCCGGGGCCCCTTCTCTCGCGCCGCCCGTCCCACGCCGTTTCTCCCCTGCCGCCCGGCGAACACCCCGACAGGATCGACAATGCCCCCTCAGCTCCCCGGCCCCGACGACGAACTGCTCCGGCCGCGAGAGGTCGCCGCGCTCCTCGGCGTACGCACCGCGACGATCGCGCGCTGGGCACGGCAGGGACGACTCTCACCGCTGCTCACGCCCGGCGGCCATCGCCGCTACACCCGGGCCAGTGTGCGAGCGGTGCTGGACGAAGAACCGGCCGCGCCGGCGATGGCCGAAGACGCCGCACGCCTGTACGAGCAGGGGTGGAGCATCCGGCAGGTCGCGCAGCGGTTCGGCTGCGAGTACGGCGTCATGCGCCGCATCCTCCGCAGGCAGGTCACCCTGAGGACCCGGGGCGGCCGCGAGCGCGCCCTGCCGTGAAGCCCAGGGCGGCGTCGTGAACGACGGCGAGGGCATGGCCTCAAACGACCTCGGCGACCTTGTAGGCGATGCCGCCCTCGACCAGGTAGCCCGAGCCCACGCAGACCATCGCCCGGCATGCCGTCGACGTCGCGTCCCTCGAAGGGCTCAACGGGCTCAGTCTCGGCCGGCTGGCCACCGACCTCGGGCTGAGCAAGAGCGGCATCCAGACTCTTTTCGGAACGAAGGAGAGACTGCAGCTCGCCGCCGTCGAGTCGGCACGTGAGCAGTTCACCGATGCGGTCGTAGGGCCCGCGCAGGCCCTACCCCATGGCGCCGCCCGGCTGCGCGCCCTGGTCGAACGCTGGATCGGCTACGCCGAGACGCCGCTGTTCGCCGGCGGCTGCTTCTGGGTGGCGAACCTCGCCGACTTCGACAGCCGCCCGGGGCAGGTCCGCGACGCGCTGTCACGTCAGCACCGGGACTGGCTCGCCCTCATCGAGAGCGAGCTGCGACACGCGGTCGACGCCGGTGAGATCGCCGAGCTGGACACCGGCCTCGTGGCGTTCCAGATCGACGCGGTCCTCGCCGCCGCGAACACCGCGCTGCGGCTCGGCGACGAAGACGCCGTGGACAAGGTTCGCCGCGTGGTCGACGGGTTTCTCGCGCCTCCGCGCTGACCGAGGTTCAGTCCCGCGCGAGGAGACCCTCCATGACGAGGTCGAGCATCCGGGCGGCGCGGGCCTCGCCTCCGGTCGCGGGGTCGATCCGCCACAGGAACGAGATCAGGAGCAGGAAGTCGTCGGGGTCGATGTCCGGGCGGAGCAGTTCGGCGTCCGAACCCGCGGCGAGCAGCTGCTTGATCGCGGCGATGACCAGGGCGTACGTCTCGTCCTCCATACCGGCCGTGGTCGCCGCGTGGATGACCTCCGCGGCGCCGTACTTCAGCTGCCCGTACCGCGCGACACGGTCCAGCCACAGGCGCAGGGCCTCCAGGGGCGGATGCGTGCCGAGGAGCGCCGGTGCGAGGGCGGCGAGATCCTCGATCTCGTGCCGGTAGACCACCAGGACGAGCGACTCGCGCGTCGGGAAGTGGCGGTAGAGGGTGCCCGGCCCGACGCCGGCGCGTTTGGCGATCTCGTTGAGCGACGTGTCGCCCGACTGCGCGAACGCGTCGCGTGCGACCTCCAGGATCCGGCGCCGGTTCTCACGGGCGTCGGACCGGACGGGCTTCCCGGTCATCGCCAGGCTCCATTCTCGCGTACGCAATGCTCCACTATGCAAGTGGAGAGGTCTCCGGTACAGTCCTCGAGATAGCCGGAGACCTCTCCGGTTAGAAGCCGAGGAGGAAACCGGTGGCGGACCAGACCGTGTTGGTGACCGGAGGCACAGGGTACGTCGCGGGCTGGTGCGTCGTGGAGCTTCTCCGGCGGGGGTACGCGGTGCGGACCACGATCCGTACCCCGGACCGGGAGCGGGCCGTACGCGACGCGGTGTCGTCGGCGGCCGACCCGGGGGACCGGCTCTCCTTCGCCGTCGCGGACCTGACCTCGGATGGGGGATGGGACGCCGCGGTCGACGGCGTCGACTTCGTCCTCCACGTCGCGTCACCGCTCGGCGAGGGCGGGCGTGACGCCGGCGAGCTGATCGCGCCGGCGCGCGACGGGGCGCTCCGGGTCCTGCGCGCCGCGACGAGCGCCGGCGTGCGGCGCGTCGTGATGACCTCGGCGGCCAACACGGCGAGCCCGTCCTCCTATGGCGAGGACGGCGTGACCGACGAGACCCTCTGGACGGACCTCGACGACCCGACCCTGATCCCGTATCGGCGGGCCAAGACGGCCGCGGAGAGGGCGGCGTGGGACTTCATGGCCACCTACGACGGGCCGACCACGCTCACGACGATCCTGCCGGGCGCGGTGTTCGGCCCGGTCCTGGGCGCCGGTCACCTCGGCACCACGCGGATCGTCGCCCGCATGCTGGGCGGCGGCATGCGCGGAGTGCCGAGGATCGCGTTCGAGATCGTCGACGTACGCGACGTCGCCGACATCCACATCCGCGCGATGACGTCTCCGGAGGCGGCGGGGGAGAGGTTCCTGGCGACCGGAGAGTTCCTGTGGATGCGCGAGATGGCCCTCGCCCTCCGCTCGGGTCTCGGCTCGGCCGCCGACGGGGCGCCGACCCGGGAGCTCCCCGACTTCGCGGTACGGCTCGCAGCGAGGTTCTTCGACCGCTCGCTGCGGAGCGTCGTTCCGGGGCTGGGAAGGCGCAACCGGCACAGCACGGAGAAGGCCCGGCGGCTCCTCGGCTGGCAGGCCCGCCCCGCGGCCGAGACCGTCGTGGACTGCGGGCGGAGCCTCATCGCGGCGAACGCGGTGACCTGAGAGCCGCGGAGCGCGACGCGGACCATGCCGTCGGCGGCTGTCGCGATGACGGGCGAGTCGTTGAGCACTCGCCAGATCTCCGGCGAGGTCGATCCGGGCGGCACCGTCCGGTCCGATTCAATTCCGTACGGCCCATATTCTGCCAATTCGTCCAGTTCTGTTCTTCTGGGATCTTCGGCCAGTGGCTTGGCAGCACGTTCTCTTCGTGGGCTTCCTTCTGCTACGTTGATCGCGATTTAGATGGTCTTTTGAGCAGATATAGAGGCATGTCATGTCATTGTCGTCGGATCGTTCAGGGCTCTCACGCAGACGTCTTATCCAGGCTGTCGGCATCGCGGCGGCGGGTGCGGTTCCGTTTGTCGGAGGGCGGGCAGAGGCGGCAACGGCAAAGGCCAGATCCTCCCGGCATGCGGCCATGCTCGTCGGAGCGGCTTCTCAGGAGTTGTCGGGGTCGGACTTTCCCGCACTGGACGCCGTGGCCGGACCGTGGACGGTACGTCGCTCCTACGGGAGCCAAACGGACGGTATCCCCAGTTCGTTCGCCGACTCGGTGGCCGGAATAGATATCGGCGAGCGTGCCTCTGTGCTGTCGCTGAAACCTGATCTGACCGCCATGGCGGACGGTTCGCTGGACGCAGCCGTGATCGCGTTCGTGAAGTCCATCCCCTCCGGACACCGCACGTTCTTGACGATCTGGCACGAACCCGACGGCAAGATCCGTAGCGGCAAGTTCACCCTCGAGGCATGGATGGCCGCCTTCAAACGGTTCTGCGACCTCGTGCACCATGCCGGCGGCCCGTTCGTCTATACGGCGCTCATTCTGGAGGCCTGGTCCGGGCAGCAGCCGGCGCCGGGCAGCACGTACGAGGAACTCTGGCCGGGGCTGGACGCCACTGGATGTCCCTACGCGGATGTGTTCGCCGTGGACGGCTCCAGCGACAGCGGCAGCGAAGAAGCCTTGTGGGGGCCCGCCCGCGCGTTCGCGCAACATGTGGGCGTTCCCTGGGCCATCTCCGAGATAGGTTGCAAGCTGGAATTGTCCGTCGACTGGATGGCCAGCAACGCCGTCTACGCCGCCGACCATTCCGCGGCGTTCCTGTGCTGGTTCTCGAACAACAACAACGCCGTCCCGACTCCGGGCACCGACCCGGCCGCCGATTCCCGTAGTCATCAGATCAGCCTCGACTACCACACCGATCCCGCCACCTACGTTCTGCCGCGATCGCATCGGTGACGACGCGGGGCGCTCGGGCGGAGTCCGCGAGCCGCGCACCGTCAGATGAATGGTGCGCGGCGTTCGGCGCGCATGACCTGCATGACCGCGTTGATCAAGGCCAGACGCGTGAAGCCCTGCGGGCTAAAGAACGACCGCTGACGCCCAAAGATTGTAGTTGTCAGGGCGGGCCGTGTAATCGGCGGATCCGCCGGTAAGCGCACTCGTCGTCTTTGTAGCGTTGTCGGAGACGCGGTCCAGGGCCTTGGTGGCCTGGGCGATGATGTTCGCCTGCTGATTGATCGACGCCTGCGTCTGGGAGTTCAGCTTTGGCACGAATTGCATCGCGACATTGATCGCCGTGACGTCGGCGTCGCCATCGTCCCCGTCTTCGCCCTTGAAAGGGATGACGCCCAGCAGTGCGTGGTAGGCGCCGCCGAGCATATGTCCGCGGCGGGAGAGCTGATCGTAGCCGGCTTGTAGCTCGACGAACGCATCGAGAGCGCGGTCGCTCCCGCGCACCCACTGGGTAGTGGGGTTCCAAAATGTCCCGGGCGTCTCCAGGGGTGCGTCCGCCTGCCGCTGGAATATCCTCTCGACAGAGCGCCAAATTTTGCTGAGGAACTGCAGCTTGTCCTCGTCGATGGCCAGCGGCGTATATCCGACAAGCTCTGCTGTTTTGGCAAGATCGGCCGGCATCTCTATATTCGATCTCAGTCCTTCAGCTTTGGTAGGAGTTCGACACTGAAGACGTCACGCTTGTTCTCGTCGTCGGCGGCTGCATAGTCGGACGCCATCTTTGCCACATTGTCCGCTACGGCGGAAGGCACGGAGTCGATGAGACCGTCCGTGCGGAAGGCGAGCGCGGACCATGCCGTCGGCGGCGGTCGCGATGACCTGCGAGTTCTCGCGCGGGGGATCGTCGACCACAGGGTTTCGTTTCTCGCGAGAGAGCCGACGTCTTCCCGCCGACAGACGCTTCAGGTGATCATAATGCCAGCGATGATCACCATTTGGCGAAATGTCATGAAGTGTGAATGTCCGTGCCGTCAGATGAACGGCTCGTGGCGTTCGCGGCGTTCGGCACGGATGACCTGCATCACCGCGTTGATCAATGCCAGGTGGGTGAAGCCCTGCGGGAAGTTGCCCAGGTGACGGCCGCTGTGCACGTCGATCTCCTCGGCGTACAGCTGGAGCGGGCTGGCGTAGGACAGGATCTTCTCGCACAGCGCCTTGGCCCGGTCCAGCTCGCCGATCAGCACGAACGCCGACACGAGCCAGAACGAGCACATCGTGAACGTTCCCTCGCCGGAGGAGAACCCGTCGTCGGTCTCGTCCGTCCGGTAGCGGTAGACGAGGTCGTCCTCGGTCAGCTCGTCGGCGATCGCGAAGACCGTCGCGCGGACCCGCTCGTCGTCGGGGGCCAGGAAGCCGACCAGCGGGATGAGCAGCACCGACGCGTCCAGTGAGGTCGTCCCGTAGTGCTGGACGAAGACCCCCCGCTCATCGACCGCGTGGGCCAGGATGTCGGCGTGGATCTCGTCGGCGGCCTCCTGCCACTCCATCGCGCGTTCGGTGTCGCCGCGGATCAGGGCCAGCTGCGCGCCCCGATGAGCGGCCACCCAGCAGAACACCTTGGAGGACGTGAAGTGCCGGCGCTCCCCGCGTACCTCCCACATCCCGTGATCGGGGCCGCGCCAATGCGCGAGCGCGACCTCGACCTGCTTGACGATGATCGCCCACAGCCGGTCGTCGAGGCGGTCGCGCTTGCGGACGTACAGGTAGATCGAGCCGATGATGCCGCCCCACACGTCGTGCTGTTCTTGCAGGTAAGCGGCGTTGCCGACGCGTACGGGCCGGGCCCCGTCGTACCCGCAGAGGTGGCCGAGCACCTGCTCGTCCAGGTTGGCGCGGCCGTCGACGCCGTACATGATCTGCAGGTGCCCGCCGGCGGCCTCGGCCACGTCGGCGATGAAGTAGAAGAAGTCGTTGGCCTCCCAGTCGAAACCGAGCGTGTAGAAGGCCCACAGCGCCATCGTCGAGTCGCGGATCCAGGTGTAGCGGTAGTCCCAGTTGCGCTCGCCGCCCTGCACCTCGGGCAGTGACGTGGTCGGCGCCGCGGCGACGGCGCCGGTGGGCGCGTAGGTCAGGCCCTTGAGCGTGAGCGCGCTCCGCTGCAGGTAGCTGCGCCAGGGATGGTCGGGGAACCTCCCGCGATCCAGCCAGTGCTGCCAGTGGTGGACCGTCCAGGTGAGCCGTGTCTGCGCCTCGTCGTACGTCGTCGGCGGTGCGTGCTCGCTCCACGAGAGCGTGACGAAGCGGGTGTCGCCCTGCTTGAGGAGCGTACGCGCGGTGGCCAGCGGCCCTTCGAAGCCGACGTTCAGGTCGGTGGTGAGCCGCAGGTCGATGCCCTCGCCCCCGGCCGACGCCTCGTGGTAGCCCGGCCCCGAGTACTCCCATCGCGCCGCGACAACGCCGTAGTCGAAGACCGGCAGGCAGTCGAGGCGCACCTGGACCTGGCCGTTCACGCAGCGGAGCGTACGCAGCAGCACGTGGTCCGCGTCGTAGTCGGTGGGGGCGCGCCGGTGCGTGTGCGACCGGTCGGTCTCGTGGTGCCAGGGCCCGATCAGCAGAGTGTCGAGGACGACCAGCCAGCCGCCGGGCGTCCACCAGGTGGTCTCCAGGACCAGCGTGCCGGGGATGTAGCGCCGGGCGGCGGGCACGTCGACGCCGGCCGGTCCCACGCGGAAGTAGCCCGCGTCGCGGTCGAGCAGGGAGCCGAACACACTCGGCGAGTCGACTCGCGGCAGGCACATCCACTCGACGTTGCCGCTCGGTGCCAGCAGCGCCGTGGTCTCGGCGTCGGACAGGAATCCGTACTCCGCGACAGGGGCGAACGGCTCACCCGTGCCCCCGTCCGTCGCAGGCCTCATGCCGCATCATCTCCAGCACTGAGTGCGGGTAAGTACATACTCGCAGGTCTCGGAAAGAAGGCCCCTCTCGGGGGTTATTGGGGAAAATAGCCGGGAATGTCGGTATTGGAATAGACCACTTTACCCAGTCTGACCTGCACGAACACCTACCAACGCCCACAGTGACCGAGGTTTCACCGAGAGGTGGGTAGAGTCACCGCATTCAGCACGCCGGGAGTGAGGAAGAGTCCCCAATGCCGAAGTATGTGTACGACTTCACTGAGGGCAACAAGGATCTCAAGGACCTGCTTGGCGGCAAAGGCGCCAACCTCGCCGAGATGACCAACCTCGGACTGCCCGTACCCCCTGGGTTCACCATCACCTCCGAGGCATGCCGGTACTACCTCGAGCACGACTCCGTACCCGACGGCCTCGACGACGAGATCGGGCGCAACCTCGAGGCGCTGGAGCGGGAGATGGGTAAGCGCCTCGGCCAGCCGGACGACCCGCTGCTGGTCAGCGTGCGTTCGGGGGCGAAGTTCTCGATGCCCGGCATGATGGAGACCGTCCTGAACGTCGGGCTGAACGACGAGTCGGTGCACGGCCTCGCGGAGCGGTCCGGCAACGAGAGGTTCGCCTGGGACTCCTACCGCCGCCTCATCCAGATGTTCGGCAAGACCGTGCTCGACATCGACGGGGAGCTCTTCGAGGACGCCATCGACCAGGCGAAACAGGCCAGGGGCGTCGAGAACGACCTGGACCTGGAGACGGACGACTTCAAGGGTCTGGTCGCGCGGTACAAGGACATCGTCCGTGAGCAGGCCGGCCGTGACTTCCCCACCGAACCGCGCGAGCAGATGGACCTGGCGATCAAGGCGGTCTTCGGATCCTGGAACGCCCCGCGCGCCATCCTCTACCGCCGGCAGGAGCGCATCCCCTCGGACCTGGGCACGGCGGTCAACATCGTCGCGATGGTCTTCGGCAACATGGGCATGGACTCGGGCACGGGCGTGGCCTTCACCCGTGACCCCTCAACCGGCAGGCAGGGCATCTACGGCGACTACCTGCAGAACGCCCAGGGCGAGGACGTCGTCGCCGGCGTACGCAGCACGGTGCCGCTGACCGACCTGGAGGAGCTGGACAAGAGCTCCTACGACGAGCTTCTCCAGATCATGGAGACGCTCGAGAACCACTACCTCGACCTGTGCGACATCGAGTTCACCATCGAGAGCGGGAAGCTCTGGATGCTGCAGACGCGCGTTGGCAAGCGGACCGCCGCCGCGGCGTTCCGCATCGCCACCCAGCTCGTCGACCAGGGGCTCATCGACAAGGACGAGGCCGTACGCCGGGTGACCGGCGACCAGCTGGCCCAGCTGATGTTCCCCCGGTTCGGCGACATCAGCGACGCCGAGGAGCTCACCAAGGGCATGGGCGCCTCGCCCGGCGCCGCCGTCGGCAAGGCCGTCTTCACCTCCCGGCGTGCGGTCGAGCTGGCCGACGACGGCGAGGACGTCATCCTCCTGCGCCGCGAGACCAGTCCGGACGACCTGGACGGCATGATCGCCGCACGCGGCATCCTCACCTCGCGGGGCGGCAAGACCTCGCACGCCGCCGTCGTCGCCCGTGGCATGGGCAAGACCTGCGTCTGCGGTGCCGAGGAGCTCGAGATCGACGTCAAGGCCCGGCAGGCGCACGGCCCCGGGAACGTGACGATCAAGGAGGGCGACGTCCTCTCGATCGACGGGACCTCCGGCGCCGTCTACCTCGGCGAGGTCGCGGTCGTCGACTCCCCGGTCGTGCAGTACTTCGAGGGCACGCTGTCGGCCACCGAAGGGGACGAACTCGTCGAGGCGGTCGACCGGCTGATGGGCCACGCCGACGCGGCACGCCGCCTCGGCGTACGCGCCAACGCGGACAACGGCGACGACGCCGCCCGCGCGCGGAGGTTCGGCGCGCAGGGCATCGGGCTGTGCCGTACCGAGCACATGTTCCTCGGCGAGCGGCGGCAGTACGTCGAGGACCTCATCCTGGCCGAGACCACGGAGGACAGGCAGCACGCCCTCGACGCCCTGGAGCCACTGCAGAAGCAGGACTTCAAGGAGATCTTCGAGGCGATGGACGGCCTGCCGGTGACGATCCGGCTGATCGACCCGCCGCTGCACGAGTTCCTCCCCGACCTCACCGACCTTACGGTCAAGGTGGCCACCGGCGACGCCGATGACGACGACGAGCGGCTGCTGGAGGCCGTACAGCGCCTGCACGAGCAGAACCCCATGCTGGGCCTGCGCGGCGTACGGCTCGGCGTGGTCATCCCCGGGCTGTTCGGCATGCAGGTACGCGCCATCGCGGAGGCCGTGGCCGAGCTGACGGAGGCCGGCAAGGACCCGCACGCGGAGATCATGATCCCGCTGGTGGCCGCGGTGCAGGAGCTGGAGATCGTCCGGGACGAGGCCGAGGGGATCCTCGCGGACGTCGGCGTGGACGCGCTCATCGGCACGATGATCGAGCTGCCGCGCGCCGCGATGACGGCCGGCCAGATCGCCGAGGCCGCCCACTTCTTCTCCTTCGGCACCAACGACCTCACCCAGACGACCTGGGGGTTCTCCCGCGACGACGTCGAGTCGGCGTTCTTCGGCCGCTACCTCGAACTCGGCATCTTCGGCGTCTCCCCGTTCGAGACCCTGGACGTCGACGGCGTCGGGCGGCTGGTGCGGATCGCCGTCGAGGAGGGCCGCAGGACCCGGCCGGACCTCAAGCTCGGCATCTGCGGTGAGCACGGTGGCGACCCGGAATCGGTGCACTTCTTCCACGATGTCGGCCTCGACTACGTCTCCTGCTCGCCGTTCCGCATCCCTGTCGCTCGCCTGGAAGCGGGGCGCGCGGCGATAGAGTCGAACGGGTAACGAGACTCACAGAACCATCGGCCCGTGTTGTTCGTCTGACCGGTCGTGAGGGATGGAGGAGCGATCACCGAACGACCGGACGGCACGGATCCCACCGTCGAGATGCACCGAGACGACATGGGGGACAAGTCCCCACGTACGCGTCTCGACCTGCCTCGGCGACAGGCGGATCCGACGCGTGAAGATCTTCCGCGGCGGCGGCAGGTGCCCGACGAGCCCGACGAGCCGGTGGTGCCCTACGACGAGGACTCCTCCGGCCCGCGCAGGCGTACGCCGTGGCGCTGGGTCGTGCGGACGTTCTTCCTGGTCGTCGCCCTGATCGTCGGTACACCGCTCGCCGCGGGCTTCTACGTCTGGTACGTCGCACGCGAGGACGTCCGCACGCATTCGGACGCGATCCTCGTGCTGGGCGCCGCGCAGTTCAACGGCACGCCCGGCGACGTGCTCGAATGGCGGTTGCGGCACGCGCTCAGCCTCTACCAGGCAGGCGTCGCGAAGCACATCGTGACCGTCGGCGGCAACCGGCCGGGCGACAACTTCACCGAGGCGGGCAGCGGGAAGACCTGGCTCAACGAGCACGGCGTGCCCGCGAGCCGGCTGGTGGCCGTGCCGACGGGCAGCGACACGCTGCAGAGCATGATCGCGGTCGGGAGTGAGTTCCGGAAGCTCGGCTGGCACACGGCGGTGATCGTCACCGACCCGCCGCACACGCTGCGCTCCCGCACGATGGCACGTGCCAACGGGATCCAGGCGGTGACCTCGCCGACGCGTAGCGGCCCGATGGTCTACTCGCGCGACACCGAGCTGCACTACATCGTGCGCGAGACCGGCGGTTACCTGTACTTCCAGCTGTACGGGCGCTGGCACGACGAGCCTTAGTCCGCTGTCGTCCCGTACCGGGGTCTCCACGTCCGGGCCGTTCTCGCGGAGCCTGGCCGGCGGCCGGGCACGCGCAGGGTGATCGCGTGATCACCCTGCGCGTGTTACGGACGCCCGTAAGTTGGGTTTCGGATCCGCTGCGCCGGATGTGGTCTAGGCATTGACTTGCGGTTCGCCGGAGTGCCTCGAACTCTGATAGGAAAGTTTCCTGTTAGATATTGACGCGACCTGACCGGATCCTGTCCACTTCATCATGACTGCCGCGTCAGGACGGTGCAGGCTGTGAGCCTCGGGGGCTCGCCCAACGGCCGCGACAGGGTTCGGACCGCCGCCGTGACCCTCGCCCGCTCTCTGCGGGCATCCGCAAGGAGGACCCCCGTGCGTCTTCGCCTGCGCGCCCTGCTGACCGCTCTCCTCATCGGCCCGCTCATCCTGGTCGGCCACCCGGCGTGGTCCGCGCCGCTGCGGGCGTCGGCGTACTACATGCCGCTCGACAACGACCCGCAGCCCATCTCCTCGATCGTGAGCGGGAGCGGCCTGCGGCAGCTCGTCCTCGCCTTCGTGCTCGCGCCGAACGGCGGTGGCTGCACTCCCACCTGGGACGGAGGCGGTCTCGTCTCGAGCGACACGACGGTCAAGGCCGACGTGGACGCCCTGCGCGCGGCCGGCGGCGACGTGGCCACCTCGTTCGGCGGCTACAACGGCGTCGAACTGGGAGCCGCCTGCCCGGACGCGGCGTCACTGGCGCGTGCGTACCAGCAGGTGATCGACAAGTACGCGCTGACGCACATCGACCTCGACATCGAGGGCGACGACCTCGGGGACGCCGCCGGCGAGGCCCGGCGCTTCCAGGCGGTCCGGATCCTCAAGCAGAACGCCGCCGCCGCGGGACGCGGGCTGGAGGTCTCGCTGACCATGCCGGTCACCACGATCGGGCTGAGCGACCTGGACCGGGCCGAGATCCAGCGGGCCAAGGACAACGGCGCTGACATCGACACGTACGCCGTCATGGCCTTCGACTACGGAGGCCCGGCCGCGTCCATGGCCGCCGACGTAGGGAAGGTGATGGAGGACGCGCACGCCCAGCTCGTCGCGCTCCGCCCCGACCTGTCCTCCGACGCCGTCTACGCCCGTACGGGCCTGATCCTCATGAACGGCCACACGGACCAGCCGAGCGAGCTGTTCACCCCGGCCACGTTCACCACGCTGCTCGGGTACGCGAGCGAGCACCACCTCGCCCGGCTGTCGTTCTGGTCGCTCAACCGGGACCGCTCGTGCACCGGAAACGTCGGCTGGGTGGACGGCAAGTGCAGCAGCGTGACCCAGCAGCCCTTCGACTTCGCCAAGGTCATCGCCCGTTTCACCGGCTGAGCCCCGGCTCCCGGTCGCGGTGACCCGCCAGACGGCGGCCGGGAGCCGGTCCCACCAAAGAGAGGTTCCCCGCCACATGAAGAGAGCCCGGCTGTCCCTCATCGGGGCGCTCCTGCTGCCCCTCGCCTTTCTCCTGCTGCCCGTCACGTCGGCGTACGCGGCAGCGAACACCGCGACCTTCGCCAAGACGTCCACCTGGGACAACGGCTACCAGGGCCAGTACACGATCACCAACAACGGCACCGCGGCGACCAGCGGCTGGACGGTGGAGTTCGACCTGCCGTCCGGGACGTCGGCCGGGACGTACTGGGACGCGACCCTGACCCAGACGGGTTCGCATTACGCCTTCAAGAACCGTGATTACAACGGAAGCCTCGCCCCAGGTGCTTCGGCGGTGTTCGGCTTCGTGGTCGCCGGCGGCGGTGCGCCGACGGGGTGCAAGCTGAACGGCGCGGCGTGCGCGGGCGGCGACGGCGGAGGCGGCTCCGCGGACACCCAGGCGCCGTCGGTGCCGGGCGGCCTCACGGTGACCGGCCACACGTCGTCCAGCGTGTCGCTGTCCTGGAGCGCCTCGTCCGACAACGTCGGCGTGAGCGGCTATGAGGTCTACCAGGGATCGTCGTCCGCCACGACGGTCACCGGCACGAGCGCGACGGTGCCGGGCCTGAGCGCCTCGACCGCCTACACCTTCAAGGTCCGGGCGAGGGACGCTGCGGGCAACCTGTCCGCGTTCACCTCGACCGTCAGCGCGACGACGGACGCGTCATCCGGGGGCGGCGGCGGATCCACCGGTGGCCGCTTCTCGCCGTACATCGACATCACCTTCGCCACGCCCACCCTCCGCGACGTGGCCAACGCGACCGGCCAGAAGCACTTCAACCTCGCCTTCGCGCTGGCCGACAGCACCGGCTGCAACCCGTCCTGGGGCGGGACCGTTCCGCTGAACGACTCGCGCGTCATCGGCGAGGTCAACGACCTGAAGGGCGTCGGCGGCGATGTGACCGTCTCCACCGGCGGAGCCGCGGGCCCGTACCTGGAGACCACCTGCGGGTCGAGCGCGGCTCTCGAGGCGGCGTACAAGAAGGCCCTGGACGCGGTCGGCAGCAACCGCCTGGACGTGGACGTGGAGGCGTCCATCCCGGTGGCCCAGGTGAACACGGCGCTGAAGCAGCTGCAGAGCGAGCGCGGCACCACCATCTCGTACACGCTGCGCGTGCAGGCACAGGACTACGGAGTCGACCCGTTCTCGGTCCAGATCCTGCAGGACGCGGCGTCCCGCGGCCTCAACGTCACGGTGAACCCGATGCTGATGGACTTCGGCTTCACCGGCGACTGGGGCACCGCCATCATCTCGGCGGCGAACGCGACCCTGGGCCAGATGCGGCAGATCTGGCCGGGCAAGAGCGACGCCGACCTGAAGCACATGCTGGGCCTGACCCCGATGATCGGCAAGAACGACACGGGCCCGACGACGACCCAGGCGATCGCGCGTCAGGTCTTGAGCTACGCCCAGTCGAACCACGTGGGCTCCATCGGCTTCTGGTCGGCCGGCCGCGACAACGGCGGCTGCCCGAACGGCAGCGTGCAGCCGACGTGCAGCGGCATCAGCCAGAGCACCTATGAGTTCACGAACATCTTCAAGGGATTCACCGGCTAGGACACATCGTGTACGGCGATCACCGGGCTTCCTGCCCTCGGGTGGCGACACCCCGGAACGCCCGGTCGATCGCCGTACGCGTCTCGCCAGAGGCCACCAAGTGCGTGTAGGTCCGCAGTGTGAAACCAGGGTCAGAATGTCCGAGGTACTCGGCCAGCGTGCAGATATCGACAGCCGCCGGCTAGCAACGTCGACGCGTACGTGTGGCGCAGCTCGTGCATGCCGTTCTTGTAGCACCCGACCTCAGGCCGAGGTACCAGACCATCATGTTGAACCATGCTCGATGCACTGGGCCATCGCCCTTGCTGAACAACCCACAGGCTGCTACGGCAGGATGCGGGCTGGGTCACTCGCGGGAGCGAAACCAGCGAGTTTGCTTGGGTCCCGATCGGTAGCCGTGTCTTCCTCCCAGCCGACGGCGTAGCTCACGACATAGTCCCGACCCGTACCGGTCTCCAAGATCAGACAGCGCGCGCCGCCGTCATGGTCGATATCGACGTTCTCGGCGTAGATCTGCTCGGCCTCTTCCCGGTCGGCACATCGGACGACGCCGTCGGGGTATTCGATCCTCAGCTTCATGGCTAGGACGGGCTTGAAGACGAGGTCTATGCGGGACTGCTCGCCCCCCGTTCGTGTGCGTAGCAGTAGTTGGCTGTGGCTGATCGTGTAGGCCCATACGGTGAAAGCTCGGTCCGAGCGGAAGAGTTCCGGCCCGGAATGAACCGGTCATCGGTGTTCAGCCACTCCCGTGCACGCATGGGGTGGATCTTGCCATGAACCGCGTGCCCGTTACGTGCCCGTCAGAGCGGACGGTCACGGTCGCGTACGGTCGTCAATGGGCAGAGCGTAAGGGAGGCGCAGGTCAGCGCTTCCGCAGGTGATCAACGATCACTGGTGCCGACTTCCCAAGCTGACAGTGCGGGTTCGATTCTCGTCACCCGCTCCACACGCTCAGGTCCAGGTCAGGACAGTAGTCCAAGTCTGGGCCTCGATCGTTTTGGCGGGCATTAACGATCTTCCGCGCACTTAGGCTTGCCCCGTCGTCATCGTCGCTGCCGCCGTCCTGGGTCGTGAGCAGGGCGTCCAGGGCCTCGGCAATCGCTTGGTCGGCTCGATTGGTGGCGTGCTGGTAGATGAGCGCCGCGAGCGATCATGGTGAAGTCGGCTCCTGCCCGGGGGAGGCGATGCGCCGCTGGGCTGATGCGGGGTGGCGACGAGATGATCCGGTAAGAGGCTGCGAGAAGCGTAACGCGTAGGCATAATTTGGTTATGAGTGACCTGAGAATGAGTCTACTGTCGCTGGTCTTGGCGGTCGGCAGCTTCGCTTTCGTCACGGTAACTTGGCGTGCCGTCGTGCGGCCGCACCTCCTTTTTCGGCGCTCAGCGATCCCAACCGTTGGCACAGTCGTTGGCATTAGGCGACGTACGGAATTCTGGCCGAGCAATCCTCTTGCGTTCGGCATGAATCATTTTCCCGTCGTCGATTTCGCCGTGGAGAGTGGCAGGAATATCCGCGCTACATCCAGAGTAGGAAAGGTTCCTTCGATTTGGCGCCCGCCTTTCCGTATCGGTGAACAGGTACGCATTGCTTATGATCCAAATGATCCCGATGACGTGCGATGGCGCGATTACCGCAGTTCGGCAGCAGTCTTCGGGCGCCTGCTCGCGATAGCCATACTTACCGGAACGGCCGGAACTGCCATGTTGATCTATCAGGTCATCAACGGGCTATGGTGATCAAGCAGTCGACATCTTTCGCTCGGGGGAGCCAGCTGGCGCCCAGGGGCCGGTCGACGGCCTGACGAGGTCACGTCCGGCCGACCGGGGCGACGGTGAAGGGCCGTGCCATTAGCCACGGTAATCAAGGGTCAACCGCGGTCACTCACGAGCACACCGACGGCCAGGTCAGCGCTTGTGACGGCCGAGTTCCATACGCTTCCCAAGCTGATAGCGCGGAACGCTTAGGTCAGTCGGCCGCCGGGTTGCCGCCGCGAGGACGCTGCAGAGCGCCCAAAGCCGGTTCGCCGCTCAGTGCATGGACACAGCCGCAAATATGGTCTGCACGACGCCAGCTATGCCGCCGACGACGGTGAAGAAGATCACCAGTCGTTGGGCGATGTCGACAGTGACGGTGTCCGGGTCCGGGGTGGGTTGACTTTTCAGGGCCGCCGTCCCGTCGGCTGAAGGTGCGGTTATGGCCTGCGATCGCCCGGCGGTGAGGGCACGGAACAGGTCTGCTCTCTTCCCGGGACCGTGCGACACTTGATGCCTGCATCCCTTAAGCAGGCCGTAGCAGGGGTGCTTGCATAAGCCCTTGCGCGTGGTTCTCGCTTTACAGCGAGTAGGCGCGACCCATAGTTCGTACACGCCCAAGGCCATCAGGGGCGGACCCCAGTCACTGAATCTCCCGGAATCCCACGCGATCTTGCACAGCACCAGGAACACGATCCAGAAACCCAGTGCGATGTACAGACGCTTCTTGTATTCGGGAACCCGCGCCATGCGCTACCTCCCCGACAAGCGGTCGGCCCCAGGCGGAAGCTACCGATCCGGAGCGACCGGGTCTCGGTCACCTGACACAGACGGGTCTACCGGCCACTGTGGACATATGGCCGCAGACGCGTCCTCCCGCAACTGCCTACCGCTCGATGCCCTGCCCCGTGCAATTAGCGTGCCATTAGCCAGGGTGATCAGGGGTCAACAGCGGCTACTCGCGGACACATGCCCGCGCAGGTCAACGGCCATATGGGGCAAGATCGGCATGATTTGCAAGCAGGAAGTCAGGGGTTCGAATCCTCTAGGCTCCACAGTGCCGGCCCGGGGGGCGACCCCCGGAACCCCCGATGTGAGGGGCTCCGCCCCCCACGCCCCCTCGCGGGTTGGGGTCGCAGGGTTGCCTGCGGGTTCATTTGGGTGGCGTTGCTCGGGCTGTTCTTTGGGGCGGTGGCGGATACGTTGCCGAATTAATCTCTATTGAATCAAGGCGCTGGCGCTGGCGCTGGCGCTGCGCGCCGCCGTAGGCCGCCCGCTCCGGCACGCCCTACGGGCGTGCGGCGTGGGCGCCGGTCCCTCCGGCCGTGCCGGTCGGGCGGCCGGGCCACGGGTCCGTGTCTCGCTCATCGAAGTGATTAGCCGAGGCCTGCAGACATCTGGTGTCTTGCCCATCTACGAAACCTCCACAGGCCGAACAGCCCGAGCGCGAACCTGAAACGCGCCGTATCCCCGTCTACGACCAGCCGGAGCCGTCTGATGGTCGGAGCACCGTTAGTCGAGCGCAAGCGAAGGCGAAGCAGGCGCACGCGGAGCACAGCTCCCCACGTGTCCTCCTCCCTGGCAGCTTGCAACACCGGCCGGACGGACTCGAACGCGGGAAAAGCCCGAAACTCACACGACACCCAGGGATCATCCCGCTCGGTCTCCCGGAGCAGAGCGATCGGCCGGCCCCCACGCGTAAGCACGTAATCGGCACCGTCCATCTCAACCACGCTCAACAATCGATGGCAGACGTCGGCAATCGTCTGTGCAGCCCACAGCCTTGCTAGGGACGTCACCCCAGGTAAGCGTCATCCAGCCCACAGTTCACGAACATCTGCAAGGAATTCGCCGGCTAGTCCGTCTGACCTGGGGCGTTATCGGCTCATTGACCACCTCAGGGCGCACATCGTGTGCCGCAGTCACCAGGCTTCCGGTCCTCGGGTGGCGACACCCCCGGGAAGCCGGTCGATCGCCTTACGCGTGCGTTCCTCTTGTGATCAGCGATCGGGTCGGCGCGGCCGGCGGTGAATCCGTGCCCTCAGGCAGGGGCGGTCGGGCGGCCCTCGACGTCGGTCAGGTCGTCGGCGATCGCGTCCAGGCGCTTGCGGCTGTCTCTGCTCAGGAAGGTGAACAGCGCTCCGCAGTCGCGGCAGGCTCGTGCGAAGCCCGCATCGAAGGTCGGGCGGGCCTTCAGTAGCCCCTGCCGGCCGAACCTCAGCTCCAGGCGGTCCTGCCACTTGCCGCCCGAGACGAGCTCCCCGACCGGGCTCAGTCGTTCCGACCCACACATGGCGCACCGCATGCCATGGACTGTACACAGGGCATTCCTCCCATCGGCGACGGCCGGTCGGTCACCACCGCGCCCTGTCAGTCGTTTCCGTGTTGGGGCAGGTGCGTCTTGGCGTCGTCGTACGTGCCCGTGAGAGTGGATGCGGCCGGGGCGTAGACGAGGTGCAGGACGCCGGTGGCGAAGGCCTTGGAGGAGACGAGCCGCAGCGGGATCGGTTCGCCCTCGTCGAAAAGGCGCGCGCCCTTGCGGAGGGCGATCGGGTGCACCAGCAGATGGAGTTCGTCCAGGAGGCCGGCGGCCAGCAGCTGACGGACGACGGAGACGGATCCGCTCATTCCGATATGCGTCGTGCCCGCCTCGTTCTTCAGGGCGGTGACGGTCTCGACCAGGTCGCCTCGCAGCTGCTCGGAGTTGCGCCAGGTGAACTGGAGGTCCTGGTTCGAGACCACGATCTTGCGCGCGTCGCCGAGCGCCTTGCCCATGGCGGCGTCATCGCCGCCCGCGGCCTCGCGGTCCGGCCACGCGCCGGCGAAGCTGTCGTAGGTCCTGCGGCCGAGCAATAGCGTGTCCGCGGCGCCCAGCTGAGCATCGACGGCCATGCCCATCTCGTCGTCGAAGTACGGGAAGTGCCAGTCCTGCGGGTCCTCGACGACGCCGTCGAGCGAGATGAACAGACCGGCGGTGATCTTCCGCATCGAAGTGCTCCTTGATCATCGTTGTGAGATGTCGTGCCGTCCGGTCCGACCGTCGGCGAGGCGGAAACTCATCGCCGGGCGGCAGAAGGCGTTCGAGACGAGCGGCGATGGTATGCCGCCGGGGATCTGCCGACGTGGCGAAAAGGACGTTTCACTGTTGCCCTTTCATGGTCTTTCACGGATCGGTCACCCACCGTGTCGGCGAGTGACGACAAATCGGTCCTGGTGGGGTCGCTGATCATCCATGGTGTCCCGGACGCCCTGTAACAGACGGTTTACACGCCCGACACATTCCTATTGACAAGCATCTGTCGGCCTTGGATGGTGTGGGAGCGCTCCCACCTCGCCAGCTGTGCCTCCGCGCCAGAAGGGAGTCTTCGCCTTGACCTGGATGGAATTCGTTGCACCTCCGGAGACGGCCAAGATGCCGACACTTGCCGACGTCGCGGCGCTCGCGGGTGTGTCGCCCGCGACCGCCTCGCGTGTCATCAACGGAAGCGCGCGTGTCAGTCAGCGCGCCCGCACTCAGGTCGAGAGTGCCGTCGAGCGGTTGCGTTACGTGCCGAACCGCGCCGCGCCCCGCGGCGGCTCGATAGCCGCGTTGATCTGTGAGGACGACACACGTGTGTTCAGTGACGGCTCGTTCGCCCGGCTGCTCGGGGGCGTGCGGCGCGAGCTCGGTGACCGGCGTGAGCTCGTCGTGCTCGTCACCGGCGTCACGGGCCGCTGTACGACCGTCTCAAGGTTCCTCCGCAGCGGCCAGACCGACGGAGTCCTGCTGATCGGCGCGCACGACGGACCGTGCGCGGCACTGCGGCAGGCCGGGATCCCGGTCGTGCTGGGAGGCCGTCCGCTCCACGCCATGTCGCTGCCGTACGTCGATGCCGACGACCGCGGTGGCGCCTGCGCCGCGGTGGACTACCTCGCCGGATCCGGCCGGCGGGCGATCGGAACCATCGCCGGGCCGCCCGACCGGGCCGCCGGAGTCAACCGGCTGGCCGGCTACCGGGCGGCGATGGCCGTGCACGGAGCCACGAGCCCCGGCCTGATCACCTACGGGGACTTCCGGCAGGCCTCGGGGGAGCACGCGATGAACCGGCTGCTCGACCGCCGCCCGGACATCGACGCCGTGCTGGCCGCCTCCGACGAGATGGCGGTGGGCGCCCTGCGGGCGCTGCGCCGCACCGGCCGGCGCGTGCCGGACGACGTCGCGGTCGTCGGCTTCGACGACGCGCCGATCGCCGGCCGGGTACGGCCGAGGCTCACCACGGTCCGGCGGCCCATCGAGGAGATGGGCGCCCGCATGGCACGGGAGCTGCTCGGCCGGATCGCCGGCGCCCCCGACCGGAATGTCGTTCTCGACACCACATTGATCATCCGCGACTCCGCTTGACCGGCCCGCCCCGGCCGGCCCCGTCAGGAGAGATGCCCCATGAAAAGACGCCCCCGCTGGCGACCGCTCCTGGTCGCCCTGATGCTCCTCACCGGCACGCTCGTCGCCGGGCAGGGCGCGAACGCCGCCGACGTCCAGTGCAAGGTCGACTACTCGGCCGACGACTGGGGGTCCGGCTTCAACGCGAACCTCACACTCACCAACCTCGGCCCGGCGATCAACGGCTGGACGCTGAAGTACTCCTACGCCGGAAACCAGCGGCTCACCCAGGGCTGGAGTGGCAGCTGGACCCAGTCCGGCAAGGACGTCACCGTCACCAACCTGAGCTGGAACGGCACGATCGCCACCAACGCCACCCTCAGTCTCGGCGCCGGCTTCACCTACAGCGGTACCAACACCGCCCCGTCCGCGTTCACGCTCAACGGCACGACGTGCACCGGTGCCCACCAGGCGCCGACCGTCGCGCTGACCAGCCCGGCCGCGGGTGCGACCTACTCCAGCGGCGCCACGATCCCGCTCGCCGCCACCGCGTCGGCGGCCGACGGCGCCGCCATCAGCAAGGTCGAGTTCTACAGCGACACCACGCTGCTCGGCAGTGACACCAGCGCCCCGTACGCCGCGAGCTGGGCGAACGTCCCGGCCGGTGACTACTCCGTCTACGCCAAGGCCTACGACGGTCAGGGCGCCACGGCCGAGTCCACGCCCGTCGGCGTGCACGTCGCGAGCGGACCGGCGGTCGTCGCGAGCCCGGCGGCGCTCGCGGTCCAGCAGGGCAATACCGGGACGTTCGGCGTCAAGCTGTCCGGCCAGCCGTCCGGCAACGTCACCGTCACGGTCGCGCGGGCGAGCGGCAACACCGGGCTTTCGGTCTCCGGCGGCGGCTCGCTGACCTTCACCACGGCGAACTGGTCCACCGCGCAGAACGTCACGGTCAGCGCCGACGCCTCCGGGACCGGTGCGGCCGAGTTCACGGCGAAGGCCACCGGCTATGACACCGCGACCGTCACGGTGACCGAGACCAAGTCCAACGGGGCGTACGAGGACCGTTTCCTCGCCCTCTACAACAAGATCACCGACCCGGCCAGCGGCTACTTCAGCAAGGAGGGCATCCCGTACCACTCGGTCGAGACGCTGATGGTCGAGGCGCCGGACCAGGGTCACGAGACCACCTCCGAGGCGTACAGCTACCTGATCTGGATGCAGGCGGTGTACGGGAAGGTCACCGGCGACTGGAGCAAGTTCAACGCCGCGTGGGCGCTCATGGAGAAGTACATGATCCCCGCGCACGCGGACCAGCCGACGAACTCCTTCTACAACGCGAGCAAGCCGGCGACGTACGCGCCCGAGCACGATCTGCCCGACCAGTACCCCTCCCAGCTCGACTCCGGGGTGAGCGTCGGCCAGGACCCGATCGCCGCCGAGCTGAAGTCGGCGTACGGCACCGACGACGTCTACGGAATGCACTGGCTCCAGGACGTCGACAACGTCTACGGCTACGGCGACACACCCGGCGGCGGCTGTGAGAACGGGCCGTCGACCAAGGCGCCATCCTTCATCAACAGCTACCAGCGCGGACCGCAGGAGTCGGTCTGGGAGACGATCCCGCAGCCGACCTGCGACAAGTTCGCCTACGGCGGCAAGAACGGTTACCTGGACCTGTTCGTGAAGGATTCGGCGTACGCCAAGCAGTGGAAGTACACCGACGCGCCGGACGCCGACGCACGCGCCATCCAGGCCGCCTACTGGGCCGACACCTGGGCGAAGGCCCAGGGCAAGAGTTCGGACGTGTCCGCGACCGTGGCCAAGGCCGGGAAGATGGGCGACTACCTGCGCTATTCGTTCTTCGACAAGTACTTCAAGAAGATCGGCAACTGCACGAGCCCGAGCTGCCCGGCGGGCACCGGCAAGGACAGCGAGCACTATCTGCTCTCCTGGTACTACGCCTGGGGCGGCGCGACCGACACCAGCGCGGGCTGGGCCTGGCGCATCGGCGACAGCGCGTCCCATTCGGGCTACCAGAACCCGCTCGCGGCGTACGCGCTCGCCAACGACACCGCCATGCAACCGAAGTCGGCCACCGGCGTCGACGACTGGAAGAAGAGCCTGCAGCGGCAGCTGGAGTTCTACCGGTGGCTGCAGTCCTCCGAAGGCGCGATCGCCGGCGGGGCGACCAACAGCTGGGGCGGCGCGTACGGCACTCCGCCGTCCGGGGACTCGACCTTCTACGGCATGGCCTATGACCCGGCTCCGGTCTACCACGACCCGCCGAGCAACCAGTGGTTCGGCTTCCAGGCATGGTCGATGGAGCGCGTCGCGGAGTACTACTACGTCTCCGGCGACACCTCGGCGAAGGCCGTGCTGGACAAGTGGGTGAAGTGGGCGACCGCCAACACCACCCTGAACCCGGACGGGTCCTACCAGATCCCCTCCACGCTGCACTGGAGCGGCCAGCCCGACACCTGGAACGCCAGCAGCCCCGGGACCAACGCCGGCCTGCACGTCACGATCGCCGACTACACGAACGACGTCGGCGTGACCGCGGCCTACGCCAAGACCCTGTCCTACTACGCCGCCAAGTCCGGCGACACCACGGCACGGAGCACCGCCAAGGCCCTGCTTGACGGCATGTGGAGCAACGACCAGGACGGGATCGGCGTCTCGGTGCCGGAGACCAGGACCGACTACAACCGCTTCACCCAGCCCTACAGCACGGCCAACGCCAACCACGACGGCGTGTACGTGCCGCCGGGCTGGACCGGCACGATGCCGAACGGCGACAAGATCGACTCGACCTCGACGTTCCTTTCCATTCGGTCCTGGTACAAGCAGGACCCGAGCTGGTCGAAGGTCCAGGGCTACCTGGACGGTGGGGCGGCTCCCACCTTCACCTACCACCGTTTCTGGGCGCAGTCGGACATCGCGATGGCGATGGCGGCGTACGGCCAGCTCTTCGACCAGTGACAAGCCGGTCCCGGGGGCGCGACGGAGCGCACTGCGTGCCCCCGGGGCCCCACTCCGCACGAGGTGCCGAATGGAATCCTCCCGAAACCGTGTCGCGCTCATCGTCTTGGGAGCGGTGCTGCTGCTGGTCGCGCTCGTGACGGGGACGCGTCCCGTCCACGCGGCCACCCAGCTGTGCGGCGCGACGCAGACCACCGTGGTGAACGGCGGCGAGTACATCGCGCAGAACAACGTGTGGGGCGCCACGACCCCGCAGTGCATCAGCGTGAGCGGCACGTCGTTCACCGTCGACTCCGCCGGTCACGCCAACGCCACCAACGGCGCGCCCGCGTCGTACCCGTCGCTGTTCAAGGGCTGTCACTGGGGTCAGTGCACCTCCGGCAGCGGGCTGCCGGCGCAGGTCGGCGCGATGCCCGCGGTGACGAGCGACTGGAACACCACGCAGCCGGGCTCCGGAGCGTACGACGTGGCGTACGACCTCTGGTACGACACCAGGCCCTCGACCATCACCGACCCGGACGGCGCCGAGGTGATGATCTGGCTGAACAGCCGCGGCGGCGTGCAGCCGGCCGGATCACGCGTCGCGACCGGTGTGCCGCTCGGCGGCGCGACCTGGGACGTCTGGTACACCCGGATGAGCTGGAACTACATCGCCTACGTCCGTACGTCCGGCACGACGGCGGTGAGCGGACTTGACCTGCGCGCGTTCACCCGCGACGCGGTGACCCGCGGCTACATCCAGAACTCCTGGTACTTCATCGACGCCGAGGCCGGGTTCGAGATCTGGCAGGGCGGCGCGGGGCCGGCCACGAACGCGTTCTCGGTCACGGTCGGCGGCGGGGGCGACGGTGGCGGTGGCGGTGGAGGAGGAGGCACCCCGCCGCCGTCGAGCGGCCGGTCCTGTACGGCGGCGCTGCACGTCGACAACGCCTGGTCCGGCGGGTTCGTGGCGACCGTGACGGTGACCGCGACCGGGAGCCCCGCCCCGAGCGGAAGCGCTCACTCATGCGTCCGAGGAGGGCACCACGCATGAAAATCCACCTCCATCGCCGGCTCGGCCGGGCGCTCGCCGCCCTGGCGGCGGTCGTGCTCGGCCTGACGGCCGCGTTCCTCACCCTCGGTACGGCGCGCGGTCGCGGGCCGCACGGTCACCTGCTCCACCCGGCCGGGGCGTTGCCCGGCGCGCCGCTGTCCGGTCACCGGTTCTCCGCGTAGTTCCACCAGCTGATGCAGAACGCCTACCCGCCGCCGTCCTGGCGGCGAACGGGACGGGGGCGTCCTCACGGACGCCCCGTCCGCGCCTACGGCCCGTCGAAAGGAAGAGTCTTGAGAAAGCGATGGACAAGGGCCCTCGCCGGTGTGGCGATGTCGGCCGCGAGCCTCCTCGCCGCGAGCGTGCTGACCGCGCCGCCCGCGGCCGCGCACGGCGCGTTCATGCAGCCGGGCAGCCGTACCTTCCTGTGCTGGGAGGACGGCCTCACCGACTCGGGCCAGATCGTGCCCAAGAACCCGGCCTGCTCGGCCGCGGTGGCGCAGAGCGGGACCAACGCGCTCTACAACTGGTTCGCGGTCCTACGCTCGGACGGCGCCGGCCGTACCCGCGGCTTCATCCAGGACGGGCAGTTGTGCGCCGGTGGCAACCCGAACTACACCGGCTTCGACCTGCCGAGTGCGGACTGGCCCGTCACGCACCTGACGAGCGGGGCGAACTTCGACTTCCGCTACAACAAGTGGGCCGCGCACCCCGGGTCGTTCTCCCTGTACGTGACCAAGGACGGATGGGACCCGTCCAAGCCCCTGACCTGGGACGAGATGGAAACCACGCCGTTCCTCGTCGCCGACCACCCGCCGAGCACCGGACCGGTGGGCAGCGTGGACGGCTACTACTACTGGTCCGGCGACCTGCCCGCGAACAAGACCGGCCGGCACGTCATCTACTCGGTCTGGCAGCGCTCGGACAGCAACGAGACCTTCTACGGCTGCTCCGACGTCGTCTTCGACGGCGGCAACGGTGAGGTCACCGGCATCGGGCAGTCCGGCGATCCGGGCACGTCACCCTGCGAGGCCACCTTCGCGGTCACGAACCAGTGGTCCGGAGGCTTCCAGGCCGAGGTGACCGTGCGCAACCCGGGCACGGCGGCGATGAACGGCTGGACCGTGAGCTGGCTGACGCCGAGCGGCCAGCAGGTCGCCAGCGTGTGGAACGGCACCCTGACCGTCAGCGGAGACCTGGCCGCCGTACGGAACGCCGACTGGAACCGTACGGTCGCCGCCGGAGCGTCGACGACTTTCGGGCTCGTGGCGAACGGCCCGGCGACGGTTCCCACCCTCAGCTGCGTCAGCCCCTAGGCACCCCGCGAAGAGGAGGAACACGGTGTCATCCCTCAACGGCACGACGTGCGACTGACGCGTCCTGGCTGAGTGGTCGCCGGCTCCGCCGTCGGCGGCGGCGGTGTCGCACGTGATCGCCGCCGACGGCTCCGGCGTGTGCCAGGAGCGCATTTCGTGAGGCTATGCGGGCCCGCGTTGCTCGGCCCGTCCGTGCTCGCGCCCGACCCGTGCGCCAGAGGCGGATGCGGGCCGCGACGGGAACCAGGACCTGACGAGGCCGGGCAGCGAGGGACCGCCCCGCAGGCACCAGATGGCGATCACCGGGTCGCAGATCGCGCAGCCGAGCGACGAGTGCGAGGCGAACGGGATGATCGGGGCGCCACGCACAAAGTGCAGGACGTCCCAGGCGGCGTGCAGGAGCCAGGCGACGCCGATCCAGACATAGGAGTCGAGTCCGCGGTACGCGCAGTACGTGATCGCGGCCGTGAAGACGAACTCCCAGGGTCCGAAGCCGCCACCGCTGCTGAGATAGGCGGCGCCGGCGCCCGCGACCATGATCGCGTTGAGCCGCCGCCTCGTGGGCTCCCGAAGCAGGGACATGAGAGATGCGTACAGGAGACCGATCACAACCGGCGCTACGACAATCATGGAACGTGACGCTAACCGCCTGTTCGCGGCCCTAGTAGAGGCCGCGGTGCCAGGTACCAACGGAATATCGCCAACCGGGGCGGCAGGGGAGGACCGGCCATCACGCGTCACTTCTGCGGGCGCGGAGGGCACGAGGCCGATCGTCGCTCGTGGGTGTTCCGTACGGCCCTAGAAACCGGTCCGTGCCACGACGAGTGGGGGCTCGTGCGGGCCGGTCGAGGCCGGTTGGGCGGGGCTCCCGTCGCCACCGCCGTCGGAGGAGTCCGCCCCGTCGGGGAGCGGGCTCTCGCAGTGGGCGTAGCCCTTCCTCATGCCGTCCGCCGCCACCGGCGTGCCGTCCACGGTGACCTGGCAGCCCACCTTCGCGTTCCGGGAGCTCGCTCGTACGCTCAGGCTCGCGTCGGGTGCCCGCGCGCCCGGGGGGACGGCCATCTGGACCGTGCGGACCCACGGCAGGCGTGGTTTCGACAGGAACCCGCCGTGTTTGAAGCCGGTGTAGTCCTCCCACTCGAGAGTCGCGGCCCGCCCGCTACCGACCACCTCGTACTCGATCTTGTGGTCGGTGCCCACGTCCTGGGCGCCGACGTGGGGGAGGCGGCGCAGGACCAGGTTGGACAGCTCGGTCAGGACCTGACGCGGGTCCTTCTCGGTCCTGCCCCTCACTCCGCCGAGCACGATGCCCACGATCAGCGCGCCGCGGCGTAGCCGGATCTCGTGGGGTTCCGGCGTGGGGTCGGTCGAGCCGAGCGCCCGGTCGTACCAGCTCTCGTCGGCGGGCCCCACCAGGTCGTCGGCGAGATCGGAGGTCAGATGGGCTCGGGCCAGGTCGCCCCTGTGCTCCTCCAGACCGGTGGCGAAGACGTACTTGGCGTACTCGGCCGTCGGCGTGAGGGTCAGCGTCAGCTCGTCGTTGGCCCGGTACTGACAGTCCAGAGAGTTGTTCCCGGCGACGGTGCCCCACATGTTCGGCTGCCGTACGTGGCCGAGTCTGGTGTAGTCGGCCTTGGTGAGCAGCCGGCACATGTCGCTGGTGAGCCGCCCGGCCGCGGGCTGCGGCCAGCTGACGGGCGGCTGTTCGCCGCCGGCCCAGCCCCCCACCGGGTCGCAGCCCGCCAGCGCGAGCGCCACCAGGAACGCGAAGACGACGCGTCTCATGAGAAAGCCCCTACCAAGAGATCACTTCGGCGGGGTGTAGGACTGAATGCAACTGGCGAAGGCACCGATTCTCGGTTGCTCTACGACCACCGTCTGGCCGTCCACGGAGATGCTGCAGCCGAGCGCCGCCATCGGGGAGCCGCTCGTCGCGTTCAAGGTGAACATCACCATGGGATTGCCCAGGGTGACCAGCGGCTTCTCCACGTGCCAGGGCAGCTTGACGTTCTTCAGCGTGACGGTCTTCGACGTGGTGGGGTCGTTGTAGATGATCTGCTTGGCGCGGCCCGGGCCGACGACCGAGAACCTCGCCTTCTGCGTCTTGCCCGTGTCGGCCCTGCCGACGGCCGGAATGCGCTGCAGGACCAGGCCGGCGAGGCCGGACAGCAGCACGCGGGGGTCCTGCTCCTTCTTCCCCTTCAGGCCGCTGAGGGTCACGCCGACGATCAGAGATCCGCGGCGCACGCTGATCTGGTACTCGGTGTACTTGGAGCCGGCGGTGCCGAGTGTCCAGTAGTCGAACCAGCTCTGGTCACTGCCCGGGACGACGTTCTCGGCCAGGACCGTGGGACGGCCGTCCTCGGCGAGCTGCTTTTTGTGGTTCCTGAGTCCGGCGTCGTAGGTGAGCTTGGCCGCCTCCGCGGTCGGCTGAAGGTTCAGTGCCAGCTCGTCATTGACCGTGTACAGGCAATCGACGGCGTTGGGCTCGTTGTCGACGCGCTTCTCCGAGACCATCGGGAGCCGCTCATGGCCGTACTTCGCGTAGTCGGCGTCCGTCAGCAGCCCGCACATCTGGGTGGTCAGCTGGCCGTTCACCGGTTGTGGCCAGCCGCCCGGCGGGGGTCCGCCATTCGGTGTGGCGGCGCTGTGCCCGCCCGGCACCTCGGTTTTGCAGCCCGCCAGCGCGAGCACCAGTGCGCAGGCGATCGCCACCCCACGTCTCATGACAAAAGCTCCCCGTGTGATTTATCTCGTAATGACAGGAAATGCATTCCCGGCGGTATCAAACCATGGCGTAAAGCCGCTGGATCGGGAATTCGCGGAACAGGTCCCACGAATTGCGAAACGGCCACCGGGCGTGACTCACCGACTCGAATCCGCTGCCGCACGCCCGGGACGGTTCAGCCGGGGAGTGGTGCCGCGCCGGGAACCGAGGCCGGAGTGATCCCCCAGCGCATCAGCCCGTCGTGCAGGGCGTTCACCTGCCGCGGGTCATCGACCGCGCTCCGTACGAGGGGAGCCAGGTCCACCTCGGCGCCGTCGCGGTCGCGGAGCTTGGCGAGTTCGGACCAGGAGAAGACGTACCGGGCGCGGCCGGCCTGGATGATCAGGCCCTCGAACGCGCGGGCGACCACGCGGGCCACCAGTTCGGGCGTGTCGTCGCCGCGCCAGTTCATCATGCGCAGGCGGGCGCCGAGGTCGCCCGCGCCGCCGCCCGCCAGCACCCGCAGGATCGTGTCGACCGTGGGCCGCCCGGTGTCCGCCAGATGCCCGGCCGCGTTGAACACGTCCTTCATCGCCTCGGAGTTGGAGGCGGACCATAGGCCGCGTTCGACGATCTGCGGCCAGTCCAGGGTCGGCAGCCGCAGGGCCTCCGCGGTGAGCATCGACGCCTGCGTGTGCAGCGCGGCGCGCTGCGGGTCGGCGAGCAGCGCGAGCGCCGGCCGGGGATCCGGGCGTACGGACGGCTCGGGCAGCCGCTCGATGGCGGCGAGCCGCTCGGCCAGGCTCGGGTGCGAGTCGTACGGCGAGCGCTCCTCGGGGGAGTTGACCACCTTGGCCAGCTCGCTCCCCATGCTCGGCTCGTGGAAGAGCGTGTAGAAGCCCGCGAACAGGTCGGCCGGGCGTGCCTTGGCGGGGCCGATCATCTGCATGTGGGTGTTCAGGTAGAAGTCCCACGCCGCCGCGCTCGCGCGTACCTTGCGCAGGGCGTCGCCCATGGGACGACGGCCGGCGATCGTGACGGCGGCGGCGTCCGCCTCCAGCTCCTGCCGGCGGGAGACCGCCTGGGAGACCCGCAGGTAGAGCTTGGCGTAGAGCAGGAACACGGCACGGATGACGGCGTGCTGGCGCAGCCGGTCGATCGTGCGGATCAGCGCCGTACGCCCGCGGTACGTGATGCCGCCGAGGCGCGTGTGCGCACCGCTGTAGTGCCCGAGCTCGTGGCACAGGACCGCGCGCAGCTCGTCGGCGCTGAGGGTCAGCATCAGCGGGATGCCGACGTACATGTGACGCTTGCCGGGGATCAGCCCGAGCAGCCGGGTGTCCTCGCTGACCGCGGCGTTGACCTCGGGCACGAGCCGGATCTCGTCCGGTACGCGCGTCTGGACGCGCGCGGCCAGCTCGGTGACCGTACGCCACAGTTCGGGTTCGTCCCTCGGGGTCACCGGGACGCCGGGCTGGTCGCCGTCCTTACGGCGGCCGACGACGAACACGCCGCGCAGCATCGCGAACACGCCCAGGGTGGCGAACGCGGCCACCTTGAACCCGCCCGCGTGGCCGTACCGGACCGCGTAGTAGTCGAACACGGCGACGCCCGCCGTGAACGCGGCGACGAGGACGTAGAAGCCCGCGAGGAGGACGACGGCCACCGCCGCGCGGAAAGTCGTGATCATGAACGGCCTCGGGTAGCTCGGACGGAGATAGCAGGACCTTAGATCATCAGACGGGCGTATCGGGTTCCCTTTGTTCGGCGCGTATGTCGCGGCGCGGGTGTCATCGGCAGGACGTACGCTCAGAATCCGATGACCGAATACGCCGACCGAGACACCGAGCGCTGGGTCGCCGAGCCGCCGAAGCGGCGCGAGCGCACCCCGTTCGAACGCGACCGCGCCCGCGTGCTGCACAGTTCGGCGCTGCGCCGCCTCGCCGCCAAGACCCAGGTGGTCGATCTCGCCGCGGGCGACCACTACGACCGACTCGGCCAGCACAGCCCACGTACCCGGCTCACGCACTCGCTCGAATGCGCGCAGATCGGACGGGAGCTGGGCAAGGCGTTCGGCTGCGACCCGGACCTCGTCGAGGTCGCCTGCCTGTCGCACGACCTCGGGCACCCGCCGTTCGGGCACAACGGAGAGGCGGCGCTGGACGAGGTCGCGGCGGAGTGCGGCGGGTTCGAGGGCAACGCGCAGAGCCTGCGGCTGCTGACCCGGCTGGAGGCCAAGTCGTTCGCGGCCGACGGCCACAGCGCCGGCCTCAACCTGACCCGTGCCGTCCTCGACGCCGCCATGAAGTACCCCTGGCCGAGGGGGAGCGGCGGGCCCAAGTTCGGCGTCTACTCCGATGACCGGCCGGTCTTCGCGTGGGTACGCGACGGAGCGCCCGGCGAGCGGCTCTGCTTCGAGGCGCAGGTCATGGACTGGTCCGACGACGTCGCGTACTCCGTGCACGACCTCGAGGACGGGCTGCACGCCGGGCACATCCGCCTCGACGCGCTGGCCGACCCCGCCGAGCGCCGCGACGTGTGCGCGGTCACCGCCTCGCTCTACTGCGACGCACCGGCCGCCGAGCTGGAGGAGCGGTTCGGCGCGCTGCTGGCGGAGCCGTACTGGCCGAGGCGCTATGACGGGACGCTACGGACGCTGGCCGCGCTGAAAAACCTCACCAGCGAACTGATCGGCCGCTTCTGCCGCGCCGCCGAGGAGGCCACGCACGCGGTGTACGGCGCGGCGCCCCTCAGCAGGTACGCCGCCGACCTCGTCGTGCCGCGCGCCCAGCGGCTCGAATGCGCGCTGCTCAAGGGCATCGCCGCGCGCTATGTCATGCGGCGCGAGGGCCGCAAGACGGCACAGGCGCGGGAGCGGGAGGTCGTGTCCGAACTCGCCGCCGCCCTCATGGCGAGCGCACCGGACCTGCTCACCCCGGTCTTCCGCGCCTTCTACCTGGATGCCACCGACGACGCGGCCCGGTTGCGCGTGATCGTCGACCAGCTGGCGTCGCTCACGGACACCGCCGCCCTGGCCTGGCACGCCGAACTCGCCTGAGCTTCGGGCGGGATCATCGGGTTGAGCCTCGCGGCGCCGGACATACTGGTGGGACCCGACGTGGAGGTGCCCATGCCCGAGGAGATTCCTGAGGAGACTTTCGTCATCGTCGGCGCGAGCCTGGCGGGGGCGAAGGCGGCCCAGAAGCTGCGTGAGGAGGGGTTCGCCGGGCGCGTCGTGCTGATCGGCGACGAGGCGCGCCGGCCGTACGAACGGCCGCCCCTGACCAAGGAGTTCCTCACCGGCAAGGATCCCCTCGACAAGGCGTACGTGCACGAGGAGTCCTGGTACGCCGACAACGACGTCGAGCTGCGGCTCGGCACCGCGGTGACGCGGATCGACCGGGCCAGGCGCGAGGTCCATCTCGCCGACGGCGAGCGGGTCGGCTACGCGCGCCTCCTCCTCACGACCGGTGCCTCGGCGCGCCGCCTCGACGTTCCGGGCGCGGAGCAGGACCACGTGCACCACATCCGTACGGCGGACGACTCCGAACGGCTGCGGTCCGCACTCGTCGCCGGCGACCGGAGGGTCGTCGTGGTGGGCGCCGGCTGGATCGGGCTCGAGACGGCCGCCGCGGCGCGCGGGTACGGCAATGACGTGCACGTCGTCGAACCGGAGCCCACGCCGCTGCACCGCGTACTCGGCCCCGAGCTCGGCGAGGTGTTCGCGAGCGTGCACCGGCGGCAGGGCGTGGACTTCACACTCGGCGACGGCGTCGCCGAGATCTCCGCGACGGCCGTGGTCACCTCGTCCGGCGCGTCCCTGCCCGCCGACCTCGTCATCGTCGGCATCGGCGCGGTGCCCAACACCCGGCTCGCCGAGGAGGCGGGACTGGGGGTCGACAACGGCGTGCTCGTTGACCAGGCGCTGTGCACGTCCGACCCGGAGATCTTCGCCGCCGGCGACGTCGCGAACATCCAGAACCCCCTGCTGGGCCGCCGGATCCGCGTCGAACACTGGGCGAACGCCCTGAACGGCGGCCCAGACGCGGCCCGCTCCATGCTCGGCCGCGACGTCGTCTACGACCGGGTGCCCTACTTCTACACCGACCAGTTCGAGCTCGGCATGGAGGCCTCGGGCGACTGGGCCGGCGACTACGACGACGTGGTCTACCGCGGCAAGGATCCTTCGGCGTACGTCTCCGGTGAATCCGACGACCTGGAGTTCATCGCCTTCTGGCTCTCCGGCGGACGGGTCGTCGGCGGGATGAACGTCAATGTCTGGGACGTCACGGACGACATCCAGGCGCTGATCCGCTCCGGCAAGCCGGTGGACAGGGACCGCCTCGCCGACCCGGGCGTACCCCTCTCCTCGCTCATCTAGATCTCGCCTCGGCCTGATGCGCGACTGACGGGCGGAGGCAAGCGGCCTCGGGTCAAGAGACCGAGGCCGCCTTGGGCTTTTTGTCCTGGCGCTTGTCGCGGGCGTAGATGACCCCCGCCTTTCCGTCGCCAGGGCTGCGCCGGTCCAGCTCGAACAGCGTCGTCGCGGCCATGAGGTCGCTGAGCTTGGTGTAGCCGTAGTTGCGGGAGTCGAAGTCCGGGCGCTGCTTGGTGATGATGTGGCCGACGTTCGCGAGGGCGGCCCAGCCGTCGTCGTCGGAGGCGGCCTCCACGGCGTTGCGCAGCTGGCTCACCAGCGCGGTGTCGCCCTTGAGCTTCGCGCCGGAGGCGCGTGGCGTCGGGTTCGGCACCTCGCCGGGGGGTGCCGCCGCGCTCTGGGCGTAGGTGAGGTTCTCGATGTAGATGAACTTGTCGCACGCCGCGACGAACGGCTTGGGGGTCTTGCGTTCGCCGAACCCGTACACGGTGAGGCCGGATTCGCGGATTCGCGCGGCCAGGCGGGTGAAGTCGCTGTCGCTGGAGACGATGCAGAATCCGTCGAAGCGCTCGGAGTACAGCAGGTCCATCGCGTCGATGACCATCGCCGCGTCGGTCGCGTTCTTTCCGCTGGTGTAGGCGAACTGCTGGATCGGCTGGATCGACTGGGCGAGCAACTGGTCCTTCCAGCCTCTCAGGCTGGTGCCGGTCCAGTCGCCATACGCACGCTTGACGTGGGCGGTGCCGTACTTGGCGACCTCGGCCAGCAGCCCCTCGGTGATCGCAGGCTGTGCGTTGTCCGCGTCGATGAGCACCGCGAGCTTGGCGGTGTTTTCGCTGACCATGTGCTCTTCCTGCCACTGAGGGAGGGGAATGGGACCGCGAACCAGTATGACGTGCCGGCGGCCGGGGTCATTTGAAGATGTTGACCGCGCGGGAGATGACGAGGGCGACGGCCACGATGGAGACCGCCGACTGAAAGAGCATCATCATCTTGGCCCAGCGGCTCAGCGGCATCACGTCGGTGGGGCTGAACGCGGTCGCATTGGTGAATGACAGGTACAGATAGTCCAGGAAGGCCGGCTCCCAGTTCGGTGGAGAGAGCTCGGGCGCGGTCATCTGCGTGAACAGGAAGTCCGGGTAGGGGTTGCCGCCCTTGGCGCGAGCGGCCGGGCCGCCGCGATCCAGCTCCCAGTACCACAGGGCGAAGGCGATGACATTCGTGCCCCAGATCGCCACTCCGGTGCCCAGCAGCGCTCCCGCGCTGTTCCCGCCGTTGCCGTCGACCAGGTTCCGTACGAGAAGTACGGCCGAGACCGCGTTTCCCAGGCTGATCACCGCCAGCAGGCTCAGGCTGGTGGCCCGCAGCACCGTGGACTCCCGGTTGATCCGTACCGGGTTCGCCATGGCCAGCCCGACCAGCAGGGCCCCCTCCAGCGCCGGCAGCAGCAGGTGGGGCCGGAGGGCGAACCTGCCGGGCAGCATGATCTGCAGCACGATCGCGGCCAGTACGGCCACCGAGACCGGCACTCGCTGCTCGCCCTCGGTACGGCGCAGCCAGGCGGGGAGATGCGTGTCCTCGAAGTCCTCCGCCAGATGGACATCGGCGGACAGCACCCGCTCCAGCCGCATCAACTGGCCACGGAGTGTCTCGGTGAGATAGCGGTGTTCGTCGCCCATGGCGCCAGTCTCCTCCAACGCCGCACACGGCAATGCAGGGCCGCGTCGCGCCCGTCGAATTCGCGGATGGCGGCCGGGGCTAGCCGGATACCGGCGGCCGGGCGGGGAGGTGGCCCAGCGACTCGGAGATCTCCCGTGCCGAGGCGCGTACCCGGGCGGCGAGGTCGGCCAGCGGGCGGTCCCAGGGTTCGAGGGCGAGCGTCGAGATGCTCACCGCGCCCGTGGCGCGGCCCGTGTGGTCATAGACCGCCGCGCTGACGCACCGGATGCCGGGTTCGTTCTCCTCCTCGTCCAGCGAGTATCCGCGCGTACGTATCGAGGCCAGGTGCTCCAGCAGCGCCGGCACGGACGTGATGGTGCCCGGCGTACGTGCCTCCATCCCGGTACGGCCCATGATCGCGCTCACCGCCTCGTCGGTCATCGTCGCGAGGATGGCCTTGCCGATCGCGGTCGTGTGCAGGCGTACGCCCATCCCGATTCGCGAGGGCATGCGGTACGGCTTCTTGCCCTCCACCTTCGCGGCGTAGACCACGTCATCCCCGGCCAGCAGGCCGAGATGGACCGTGTAGCCGGTGTCCTCCCGCAGCCGCCGCAGTGTCCCGTCGGCGTGCTGGGCCGGGTCGAAGCGGCCCAGCAGCCGGCCCGCGAGTGTCAGGATGCGCGGGCCGCCGATGTAGCGGCCGTCCCCGGCGTTCAGGGCGAAGCGGTGCTCGACCAGCGACTGCAGAATGCGGTGGACGGTGGACTTGGGCAGTCCGGTCACACCTGAGATGTCCGCGATGCGTTCGTTGTCGGCCAGCGCCTGCAGGACCGCGAGCACCTTCTCTGTCGCGTTCCCGTTCCCCGGTGTGCTCTTCACCGAAGAGAGGGTATGGCGACGTGGTCCATGTCGTCGAAGGCCTGGTTCTCCCCGGCCATGGCCCAGACGAACGCGTAGCTGGCGGTGCCGAAGCCGCAGTGCACCGACCAGCTCGGTGAGATCACGGCCTGGCGGTCCGACACGATGAGGTTGCGGGTCTCGTCCGGGCGGCCCATCAGATGCACGACGCGATGGTCCTCGGGCAGGTCGAAGTACAGGTAGACCTCGGTACGCCGGTCGTGTGTGTGGCAGGGCATCGTGTTCCACATCGAGCCCGGCTCCAGCACCGTCACGCCGAGGACGAGCTGGCAGCTGAGCACGCCGTCCGCGTGGATGTGCTTGTAGATCGTACGGTCGTTGGAGCCCTCGGCGCCGCCGAGCCGGTTGCCGGTGACGTCGGCCAGCCGCGACAGCGTCGTCGGGTACGTCGCGTGGGCCGGCGCCGAGATCAGGTAGAAGGCCCCGCCGGGACCGAACACGACGTCCTCGGCGCCCCGCCCCACATACAGACAGTCGCCGTGTGCGAGGTCGTACGCCGTGCCGTCGACGGTCACCGGCGCGGGGGAACCGACGTTCACCACGCCCAGCTCACGCCGTTCGCAGAAGTACGCGCTGCGCAGCGGGTCGGGGGACTCCAGCCGGACGGGAGACGACGGCGCGACACCTCCGACGACCGTGCGGTCCTGGTGGGAGTACACCAGGCGCGGCCGTTCGGCCGGGAACAGGTCCTCGACCAAGTAGTGGCCGCGCAGGTCGGCGGTGCCGAATCCACTCACCTGGCTCGGATGCGTGGCGTGCCGGATCTCCATACTTCGGACCTCTTCCCTTGGCGGTTTCTGGGTGGCACTATAAACCCACTCTACAGAATAGCGTTCTGTCTTATGGAACGCCTTGCCTTGTGGAACGCAGTTCGCAACGCACGGCCCACCGCCCCTGGGAGGTGCACCTTGTTCCGCCAAGACCTCGACCCGACCGGCTCGCCGACCCTCAGCGCGCTCCTGGCCCTGCTGCCACTGATCGCACTGCTCGTCCTCCTCGGCGCGTTCCGCTGGAAGGCGCACTGGGCGAGCCTCGTCGCCCTGGGCGTCTCCCTCGTGATCGCGGTGTTCACGTTCTCTATGCCGGTCGGCCAGGCACTGGACGCGGGTGTCTTCGGCGCGGCGCTGAGCGTCCTGAACATCCTGTGGATCACCTTCAACGCCATCTGGATCTACAACCTGACGGTCAGGTCCGGGCACTTCGCGGTGCTGCGGCGGGCGTTCGCGTCGATCAGCGACGACCGGCGGATCCAGGCGATCGTCATCGCGTTCTCGTTCGGAGCGTTGCTGGAGGCACTGGCCGGCGGCGGCTCACCCGTCGCCATCTGCGCGGTGATGCTCATCGCGATCGGCTTCGACCCGCTCAAGGCGGCCGCGCTCGCGCTGATCGCCGACACCGCGCCGGTCGCGTTCGGCGGGCTCGGCAACCCGATCACCATCCTCGGCACCACGACCGGGCTGAGCCCGGACGACTTCGGGGCGATGGCCGGGCGGCAGACCGCGATCCTCGCGGTGTTCGTGCCGTTCATCCTCATCGGCGTCGCCGATGGCCGCAGGGGGCTGCGTCAGGCGTGGCCGGCCGCGCTGACCGCCGGGCTGACGTTCGGCATCTGCCAGTTCGTCTTCTCCAACTACTGGTCCTACAAGCTGTGCGACATCTTCGCCGCGCTCGTCTCCGCCGGCGCGATCATCCTGCTCAACCGGGTGTGGAGCCCGGGGGAGGCCACCGTCGCGACGCCGGTCATCGCGGGCGGCTCCGAAGACGTGCCCGACGCGGCCTTCGAGCGGCGCGCCGGCCGTGCGGACTCCGGCGGCGACAGGCTCAAGGCGTTCGCGCCGTACATCATCATCGTGGTGCTGTTCTCCATCGCCCAGATCACGTCGGTGAAGACCTGGCTCACCACGCACGGCGTGTGGACCTTCGCCTGGCCCGGCCTGCACGTGCTGGGTCCCAAGGGCAAGCCCGCCAACACCGCGTACGTGCTCAACTACCTCGGCGCGACCGGCACGCTGCTGTTCGTCTCCGGCCTGCTCACCCTCGTCGTCCTGCGGATCGGGCCGCTCGCGGGGCTGAGGACGTACGGGAAGACGATCCGCCAGTTCGGCTGGGCGATCTTCACCATCCTCTGTGTCTTCGCGCTGTCCTACGTCATGAACCTGTCCGGCCAGATCTCCAGCCTCGGCGTGTGGCTCGCCAAGGCGGGCGCGTTCTTCGCGTTCCTGTCACCGGTCGTCGGCTGGTTCGGCGTCACGATCACCGGGACCGACGCCGGGTCGAACGCGCTGTTCGGCAACCTCCAGGTCACCGCGGCGCACCAGCTGAACGTCTCGCCGACGCTCTTCGGAGCGGCGAACACCTCCGGTGGCGTCATGGCCAAGATGATCTCCCCGCAGAACCTCGCGGTCGGTACGGCCGCGGTCGGCATCGTCGGAGCCGAGGGCACGCTGTTCCGCCGCGTGTTCGGCTGGAGCGCGCTGCTGCTGGTCCTGATGTGCCTGCTCGTCTGGCTCCAGTCCACTCCCGTCCTCGGCTGGATGGTGCCCTGATGAACGTCTGCTGGTCCCGCGGCAACGGCTGGGCCGCAGCGGCGTTCGCCAAGGTCCTGCGGACGCTGCCGGCCACCCGTACCCAGGAGTACCGCGACCGGCTGACCGAGATGGCGGCCGCGCTGCGCGCGGTGCAGCGCTCGGACGGCTTCCTGTACGCGGGTACCGAGGTGGCCGCGCGGGCCGGCTGACCGGCCTCGAGACCGGCCGCGCGGCCGTGGCCCCCCACTTCACCGGATGGGGGCGCCCGGCCGCGCGGTCTTGGCCGTCGAAGGCCGGCGTCGTCCCCGCGCGTCAGGCGAGGGACTTCGTCCAGTCGTCGATGGTGGTGACGCCGGCCTGCCGGGGGAACACCTTCTCGGTGAGGACCCGGTGGACCTCCGCGTCGGGGTCGTAGCAGCCGTCGGCCAGGACGGTCAGCCGGTAGTCCAGGTCCGCGGCCTGGCGCAGGGTGGACAGGACGACGCCGCTCGTGGCGACGCCGGTCAGGACGAGGTGGTCGAACCCGCCGGACCGCAGGACCAGCTCCAGGTCGCTGCCCGCGAACGCGCTGATCCGCCGCTTGGTGATCACGAGTTCGCCCGGCCGGGGCGCGACGTCGTCGTGGATGGCGGCACCGGGATCGTCCTCGGTGAAGGCGTCCGGCGGCAGGGCGCCGAAGGTCTTGTTGCGGTCGCTCGCCTCCGGGTGGCCGGGGCGGAAGCCGACGACGACGTGGAGGACGGGAACACCCGCCTCCCTCGCGCCCTCGACCGCGCGGACCAGGCGCGGCACGTAGCCGGGGTCCTGGACGCGGCCGACGATGCCTTTTTGGAGGTCCATCACGAGCAGGGCGGTGGTGGTCATGAACGGTCATCCTCCCAGGTGCCGGATACGCCCGGAATCGGATCTCGAGTGCGGCGGTCATGGCGGGCCGATCGCTGCTTTACTCGCTCGCATGACCTCTTGGTTGTCACTGCTCGGTTTCGCCATAATCGCCGGCGCCGCGCTGACGTCATCGTTCATGTCGGCGCGGACCCCGTCACTGGACAGACGCCTGGCACGGATCGAACGGCAGCTCGGTCTGATCATGAAGCGGCTGGAGATCGAAGAACCCACGTCGGACCTTCCCGGCGTGGTGGCGGAGCTCGAACAGGGCAACAAGATCAAGGCGATCAAGACCTACCGGGAGGAGACCGGCGCCGGCCTGGCGGAGGCCAAGGCGTCGGTCGAGACGATCGCGAAAGAGCGCGGCCTGTGACCCGAGCGCGGCGAAGCCGGCCGGCGGAGACCGTGCGCCGGCCGGGATAGCGCCACCGCCCGCGTCAGGTCCGTACGGCCGGACGTCCCGTCGCGGCCGAGCGGCCCCGTTCAAGAAGGTTGCGCAGCCGTACGGTGTCGGCGGCGAGAGCCGTCACCAGCACTCCCGGGCCGGCGAGGGGCAGCACGGCGAGCCCCTCGGCGGCGTACGGCTCGGGCGTGAGGTTCTTCCCGGCCAGCAGCACGGTGCCGACGGCCTTGGCGTCGCCGAGAACGGCGGCGCTCGTCGCGTCATCGTCGACGCGCAGCTCGTGGCGGAGCAGCGGGACGCCGGAGGCCGTGACGTCGAAACGGCTGACGTACCGGCCCGGCCGTTCGCCGTGGCGGCCGAGCACGATCTCCTCCTGCCAGACCAGCTCCGCGCCCTCCTCGAGGCCGACGTCGGCGAACGCGCGATGGTCACAGCCCGCGGCGGCGATCGCCGGCTCGGGAGCGAACACGAGCCGGGCCCCGGAGCCGACGCGGGCGCGTACGGTCAGCCGTGACACCGCCGCCCGGCGGCCCGGCAGCACCAGGGACGCGGCGGCCGAGCGGATGTCGAGGCACGCGCCCGCGCCCACGTCGACGGTCAGCTCCAGGTCGTCACCGCCGAGCGGTCCCGCGCCCGCCCCGACCAGGTACACCGCGCCGCCCGACTCGCGCAGCGCGAGCGGGCCGTCCGACCGGAGTCGTGAGAGGCGTGTCCGCCCGCCGGGACCGCGCTCGGCCACCACGGCAGCGCGCGACGTGAAGCCGGTGCTCACGCCGGGGCCCGTGCCCCGACGACCTCGCGCACCCAGTCCGCCACCTCGGGGACGTCCGGCCGCTCCCGCAGCGACGTGAACGCGATCGGCAGGCCGTTCCGCACGCGTCCGGCGTCGCGGGCCATCACGCCGAGGTCGGCGCCGACCAGCGGCGCGAGGTCGGTCTTGTTCACCACGAGCAGGTCGGCTGTCGTCACCCCCGGTCCGCCCTTGCGCGGCACCTTGTCGCCGCCCGAGACGTCCAGCACGAAGATCTGCCGGTCGGCCAGCCCACGGCTGAACGTCGCGGTCAGGTTGTCCCCGCCGCTCTCGACGATGACCAGGTCGAGCGGCCCGTGGCGCTCCTCCAGCGACTCGACGGCGTCGAGGTTGGCGGAGATGTCGTCGCGGATCGCCGTGTGCGGGCAGCAGCCGGTGCGTACCGCCATGATCCGGTCGTCGTCGAGCACCGCGTTACGGCGCAGGAAGTCGGCGTCCTCGGTCGTGTAGATGTCGTTGGTGACCACGGCCAGGGCGAGCTCGCCGCGCAGCAGCCGGCACAGCGCCGCGGTCAGTGCGGTCTTGCCGCTGCCGACCGGCCCGCCGATGCCGAGCCGGAGCGCACGGTGCGGCCGTGCCTCGTGCGGGTCGTGGCCATGGTCGAGTCCCATCCGTGCCTCCTGATCAGGATTCGAACAGGCGGAGATCCGCCTGCTGATGGATTTCGGCGAGCAGGTCGAGGGCGGGCGCGGACGCCGCGGGCAGCCCGCCCGCACGTACGGTCTCGGCCGCCGATGCCGCGACCGCGTCGATCCGTACGGCGAGGTCGGCGAGCACGCGCTGGACACCGAGCGGATCGAGGCCCAGCAGGCGTACCGCCGCCGACGCGGGCCCGGTCACCGACGCGTACGCCGCGATCGCCGCGGCCTGCCCGGCGTCACCGCCCACGACGTGGACGACCGCGCCGAGCACGACCGGGTGATGGGGTGCGGTGAGCCCGTCCAGGTCGGGATGCGGCCAGGCGGCGCGCGCGGCACGGAGCAGCGCGCGTCCCTGGGCACGCGACGCCCTCCGCTGCGCGGGCGACGGCGTACGCGCGTCCGCCTCGGCGTCGAGCGCCGCCCGGTCTCCGGACACCGACGCCGCGGCCAGCCCGGCGGCGACCAGGCCCGCCGTGGCCAGCCGGCCGCGCAGGAAGTCCGCGAGAGTCGCCAGGTCGCGTACGGCTCCGGCGGTGGCGGCCGGTTCGAGCCCGCCCGAGTGCGCGTGCCCGCCCGCGGGGAGCCGCGAGTCGGCGAGCAGCAGCAGCGCGGCGTTCGCCGGCGGGCCCGTCATCAGAACAGGAAGTAACGCTGGGCCATGGGCAGTACGGACGCGGGAGCGGGCTCGACCTCGTCGCCGTCGACGGACACCGTGAACGTGTCGGGGTCGACCTTGATCTTGGGCAGCGCGTCGTTGAGCGGCATGTCCGCCTTGCCCAGCCGCCGGGTGTCCTTGACCGCCACGAGCCTGCGGCGTACGTCGAGGCGGTCGGCGAGCCCGTCCTCCAGGGCGGCGGGAGCGACGAAGTGCACCGAGATCGCCGGTGCCGCGGTCGCGCCCCACATCGGGCGGGGGAACACCGGCTGAGGCGTGGGGATGGAGGCGTTCGCGTCGCCCATCTGCCCCCAGGCGATCATGCCGCCCTTGATCACCACGTGCGGCCGTACCCCGAAGAACGCCGGGTCCCACAGGACCAGGTCGGCGAGCTTGCCCGTCTCGACCGAGCCGACCTCCGCGTCCAGGCCGTGCGCGATGGCGGGGCAGATCGTGTACTTCGCGACGTAGCGCCGTGCGCGCAGGTTGTCGTCCAGGCCGCCGCGGTGACCCTTCATCACGTGCGCCGTCTGCCAGGTGCGGATGACGGTCTCGCCGATCCGGCCCATCGCCTGGGAGTCCGAGCCGATCATCGAGATCGCGCCGAGGTCGTGCAGGACGTCCTCGGCCGCCATGGTCGTCGGGCGGATCCGTGACTCGGCGAACGCCAGGTCCTCGGGCACCGACGGGTTGAGGTGGTGGCAGACCATGAGCATGTCGAGGTGCTCGTCGAGCGTGTTCACGGTGTGCGGCCGGGTCGGGTTGGTCGAGGAGGGCAGGACGTTCGGGTGCGAGGCGACCGTGATGATGTCCGGCGCGTGCCCGCCGCCCGCCCCCTCGGTGTGGTACGCGTGGATCGACCGGCCGTCGATGGCGTCGAGCGTCGACTCGACGTAGCCCGCCTCGTTGAGCGTGTCGGTGTGCAGCGCGACCTGCACACCGGAGGCGTCGGCGACGCGGAGGCACGCGTTGATCGCGGCCGGCGTCGACCCCCAGTCCTCGTGCAGCTTGAACCCTGACGCGCCGCCGCGCAGCGCCTCCCACATGGCCTCCTCCGAGACCGTGTTGCCCTTGCCGAGCAGCGCGACGTTGACGGGGAAGGAGTCCATCGCCTCCAGCATCCGGGACAGGTACCAGGACCCGGGCGTGACCGTCGTGGCCTTGGTCCCCTCGGCGGGCCCGGTACCTCCGCCGATCAGCGTGGTCACCCCGGCGCCCAGCGCCTCGTCGACCAGCTGCGGGCAGATCAGGTGGACGTGGGAGTCGACCGCGCCGGCGGTGAGGATCTTGCCGTTGCCGGCGAGGATCTCGGTCGACGGGCCGATGACCAGGCCGGGATGGACGCCGTCCATGGTGTCGGGGTTGCCGGCCTTGCCGAGCGCCACGACACGGCCGTCGCGCACGCCGACGTCGGCCTTGACCACACCCCAGTGGTCCAGGACCACGACCCCGGTGATGACCAGGTCGGGGGCGCCCTCGGCGCGGGTCGCCATGCCCTGGCCCATCGACTCGCGGATCACCTTGCCACCACCGAAGACCGCCTCGTCGCCGGCCCCGGCGCCCCGGCTCCAGTCCTCGGTGACCTCGATGAACAGGTCGGTGTCGGCGAGCCGTACGCGGTCGCCGGCGGTCGGGCCGTACAGCTGGGCGTAGCGGGAGCGTGAGATCTCAGTCATCGCGCAGCCCCGGTACGACGCCCAGCCCGGCGAAGGGAACCAAGGAGACCTCCCGGGTGATGCCCGGCTCGAACCGCACCGCGGTGCCCGCGGGCACGTCGAGCCGGTGCCCGTCAGCGGCCTGCCGGTCGAACTCCAGTGCGTCGTTGGCCTGGGCGAAGTGGTAATGCGAACCGATCTGCACGGGCCGGTCGCCGGTGTTGACCACGGTGAGCGTCGTACGCGGCCGGCCGGGGTTCAGCTCCACCGTGCTCCCGCCCGTCTCGAACTCGCCGGGGATCATGGGATCGGCCGATGGACCGTGACGAGCTTGGTGCCGTCGGGGAAGGTCGCCTCGATCTGGACCGACTCCAGCATCTCCGGGATCCCCTCCATCACGTCCTCGCGGGTGAGCACGGTCCGGCCCGCCTCCATCAGGTCGGCGACCCCCCGCCCGTCTCGCGCGCCCTCCAGGACGTACGCGGCGATGATCGCGGTCGCTTCGGGATGGTTGAGTCGCAGCCCTCGGTCCCGGCGCTCGCGGGCGAGGCCGGCCGCCACGTGAATCAGCAGGCGCTCCTGCTCATGCGGGGTGATCAGCACATCTGGACGCTAACCCCGTACGGCGCCGCAGGAGAACGGCCCGGCCCGTGATGTAACAGGAACTTCACAACGGAAATCTTCCCCGGAATGGATCGGGGAGCCCTCCCGGACCGTCGGTGATTAGGAGGGAGAAATCTCCCGAACCAGGAGGCGCCGGACATGAACTCCCTGAAGTCGCGACTCCCCGCTCTCGCGCTGTGGTGGCTGTGGATGCCGGTCGGCGCGTTCCTGGTCTGGGCCCTCCTCCGGTACGGCCTGCCGGGCATGGGGACCTGGTCGCAGTGGTGGCGGCTCGTCCTCGTGCGGCGGCAGTGGCTGCCCGGCGGCCTCCTCGCCCCGCCCACCGCCCTGTTCTGGCTGTGGGTCGCGGTCGGGCTCATCGGCACCGCCGTCATCGTCACCGGTTCCGGACCCGCGCCCCGTGGCTCGGGGGCCGTCGCCACCATCGCCGTCATCGCCGCCATCGGGGTCCTGGCCGTGCCGTTCGTCCGCGCGGTATGGGACAACGACAAGGACGGGGGCCGGTACTACAACCGCGCCACGACCTGGCACATCACCGACGGCGCGAGCCCTCCCGCCTCGCTCGCGTACCTCATGCGCGGGGCGCGGAAGAACGACCGCGGGTGCGCCTACCGCAGCGCCGCCGACGTGCCGGCCTGCGTTCAGGTCGGCAAGCTGCCCGGCATCGCCTCCTGGGAGGGCCGCACGTCCTCCTACGCCTCGGCACAGCAGATGATGGCGCACGCCGGTTCGCCCGCCCCGAAGGTCGACTTCTGGGAGGACACCCTCACCTATCTGTACGGTGCGCCCCCGCAGCCCGGCCGCAAGGGCGGGCCGGGCCTTTGGACCGCGGTCCTGGACGGGTCAGGAAAGGCCACCCCGACCTACGGCATCGCCTCCTGGGACGGCGCGTCCAACACCGTCAAGGTCGCGTGCCGCTTCGCCCCGGGCTCCTTCGACCGGGCCTTCCACGGCGCGCGCGGCAACAGCCTGGGGAACTGGCTCGGCGAGAAGTATCCCGACCTGCTGTGGGACGAGGACGACGTCTGGGGCTACTGCCAGGGCGCGAACCCGGTCATCGTCGTCCCGGTCACCCGGCAGGTCGCCTACAAGAACCGCACCGCGATGACCGCCGCCGGCGTGCTGGTGCTGACCGGCGACCACGGTGTTCACGTCGCCTACCGGCCCGCGGTCCGGGCGGGCGAGCTGCCCGGACCCGCCTACCCCGACAGCCTGGCCGAGAAGCAGCGCGAGGCCACCGAGTGGGCGGCCGGCCGCAAGTGGCGATCCCGCGCGTCGTTCGGGTTCAAGCCCACCGTGGACGACGTGCAGGGCGCCAACACCACCGAGTACCTGCTGCGCGCCCCCGACCACCACCTGTACTACGTCACCCCGCTGACGCCGAGGGCGTCCAAGTCGCAGGCGTTCATCGCCTACGCCGTGTCCCCGGCCGACACCGCCGCCAATGGCCGCCTCAACGGCATGGACCTGTACGTCCTGCCCGACGGCGACCCGAACGTGGCCAACCTCAACGCGCTGACGAACAAGGCGACCGACGCCGTACGCGGCGTCGACCCGACGTTCCTCAACACCGGCGGGCGGCTGGAGGAGTTCACTCCGCTCGGCGGCGACATGTGGCGCGTGTACGGCGTGCGCCGTGGGCTGACGGAGTTCTACGTCGACCTGTCCATCACCGGGCGCATCAGCCCGCGCACGGTGAACGTGTCCGGCACGCCGCCCGCGCGGGACAGGACCGTGACCGGCTGCGGCAGGTCGCCGGGGGAGCTGAGCGACCGCGAGCTGGCGAACTGCCTCGGCGCGTTCGCCGACGAGCTACGCCGCCGGAACGGGTCCGCGCCGTGACCGCGGCGCGGCCAGGGCCGCGAGTCTCCCCGCCGGCGGGCGGGTGTCAGCGCTCGACCTTGTCCACGCGCCGGCCGTCCTCGCCGAACAGCAGCATGCGCTCGGCGTCGATGGACAGGCGTATGGTCTCGCCGACCGAGATCCCGGACCGCGACTCCAGCCGGAAGACGAGGTCGGACCGGCGGTGGACGCCGCCGTGCGGGACGGGTGCGGCCGGAGCCTCCTCGGCGACGATCCCGGTCGTGCGCAGGAACCGGCGCAGCAGCCCCGGCTCGCCCTCCTGCCCGGTCTGCTGCGGCTCGTCGTCGCGGAACGCCTCGGTGTCGACCAGCGCCACGCCCGCCTCGACGTGCGCCAGCCATTCGTGCCCGTGGAACTCCAGGGCGCGCACCCGCCCCGAGATCTGCCCGTCGGGGTCGGGGCGCAGGGCGTCCGCGCGGATGCCGAGCGTGACGGACGAGCCGTGCCGGGAGACCAGCGCCGTCGCCCGCGGGTCCGACCACGGCATGTGGAGTTCCTGGCCGCCGATGCCGAGCCGGACCCCGTCGTTCTGGTCGGCGCGGACCGAGGCGCGTACGAGGTTGATCGGCGGGGCGCTCAGGAACGCCGCGGTGAACGTCGTGGCCGGGTCGTCGTAGACCTGCTGCGGTGTGCCGACGTCCTGCAGGATGCCGCGCCGCAGGATGGCGACGCGGTCGGCGAGGGTCAGCGCCTCGGTCTGGTCGTGCGTGACATAGAGAGTGGTCACGCCGACGGAGCGGACGAGCGCGCCGATCTCCATTCGCAGCTCGGTACGCAGGCCGGCGTCGAGGTTGGACAGCGGCTCGTCCATGAGGAAGATCCCGGGCTGCCTGATCAGCGCCCGCCCCATCGCGACCCGCTGGCGCTGGCCACCGGACAGCGTCGAGGGCAGCCGGTTGAGCGTCTCCTCGATGCCGAGCGCACGTGACAGCTCGATGATGCGCTCGTGGGAGTCGGCGGCGTTCTCGCCCGCGACCTCCAGCGGGAAGGAGATGTTGCCGCGTACGTTGCGGTGCGGGTACAGCGCCCCGTTCTGAAAGACCATGGCGAGGTCGCGGTCGCGCGGCGGCAGGTGGTTGGCGAGCCGGCCGCTGAGCCACAGGCTGCCCGAGGTGATCTCCTCCAGCCCGGCGACCATGCGCAGGACCGTCGACTTTCCGCATCCGGACGGGCCGAGCAGGACGAACAGCTCCCCGTCGGGCACGCGCAAGGTCAGATCACGGACCGCGTGAAAGCCATCCGGATATACCTTGTTCACCGCGTCTAGGACGACTTCGGTCATCGCTGACACCTCGTGCTACTGCGGAGGTCAGCGCAGACGACCGCCGCGTGCGGGATTGCTGCTCGTCTGGGTCCCCCCGAGACACCCGATGACAAGGCATCGACGGGATCTGCGATAGCCCGCCGAAGTTGAGCCAGTACACCGTGTATGTCCATGATTTGTCCAGTGAACGCCAATGGTCACAGTCGGCCTCGGCCGTGGTGGGACGCGACTAGACTGCCGACGTGGCAGGCCGGATCCGCGATGAAGACATCGCCCTCGTACGCGAACGGTCGCCGATCGACTCGGTCGTGGGGGAATACGTCCAGCTTCGCAACGCCGGAGGCGGTGCGCTGAAGGGCCTTTGCCCGTTCCACGACGAAAAGTCGCCCTCCTTCAATGTCTCGAACGGCCTCTGGCACTGCTTCGGCTGCGGCGAGGGCGGCGACGCGATCGCTTTCATCCAGAAGATCGACCACCTGTCCTTCGCCGAGGCGATCGAGCACCTCGCGAGCAAGGCCGGCATCCAGCTCCGCTACACCGAGGGCGGCTACGTCCCCGGACGGCAGAAGGGCGAGCGCACCCGGCTCGTCGAGGCGCACCGGGCGGCCGCGGAATACTACGCCGAGCAGCTCATGACCCCCGCCGCGGAGATCGGCCGCAGGTTCCTGTCCGAGCGCGGGTTCGGCCGCGAGGAGGCGGCGCGGTTCGGCGTCGGCTACGCGCCGAACGAATGGGAGGCGCTGGTCGGCCATCTGCGCGGTCGTGGCTTCAGCGACAAGGAGCTGATCACCGGCGGGCTGGCGAGCCAGGGACGGCGCGGGCCGATCGACCGGTTCCGCGGGCGGCTGATCTGGCCGATCCGCGACCTCACCGGCGACGTGGTCGGGTTCGGCGCCCGCCGGCTCGAGGAGCGCGACGACGGCCCGAAGTACCTCAACACCCCCGAGACCCCGCTGTTCAAGAAGGGGTCGGTGCTGTACGGCGCCGACCTGGCCAAAAAGGAGATCGCCCGACGGCGGCAGGCCGTCATCGTCGAGGGCTACACCGACGTCATGGCCTGCCATCTGGCCGGTGTCGGCACGGCCATCGCCACGTCCGGCACGTCGTTCGGCGAGGAGCACATCAAGATCCTTCGCCGGCTCCTGATGGACCAGGACGAGGCGAGCGGCGAGGTCATCTTCACCTTCGACGGTGACGCGGCGGGCCAGAAGGCGGCGCTGCGGGCGTTCGAGTCCGAGCACAAGTTCGCCGCACAGACGTTCGTGGCCGTGCAGCCGGACGGGCTCGACCCGTGCGACCTGCGGATGAAGCACGGCGACGCCGCGGTGCGCGACCTGGTCGCCTCCCGGGTGCCGCTGTTCAGGTTCGCGATCCGCGCGACCATCGAAAAGTACGACCTCGACACGACCGAGGGCCGCCTCGCCGCCATCGACGCCGCCTCGCCGATCATCGCGGGGATCCGCGACCGCGGCATGCGCGACCGGTACGCCATCGACCTGGACAAGTGGACCGGCTTCCTGGACGAGCAGTTCGTGCTCCAACGGGTACGCGACCACGCCACCCGCCGGCGCGGCGACACCCGTGGCCGCCGGTCCGACGCCCCGGAGGCGCCGCGTACGCCGCCGGTGGCACCCACCCATGACCCGAACGACCCGATCGTGCGGGTCGAGCGCGAGACGCTCAAGCTCGCGGTGCAGCGGCCGGCACTCCTCGGGCCGGGCTTCGACGCCATTCCCGCCGAGGCTCTGACCGTCCCCGGCCACGCCGCCGTACGCCAGCTGATCGCCGAGCTCGGCGGCACGGCCGCCGCGACCGGACCGGAATGGGCCGGCCGGCTGCGCGAGGCCGCGCCGAACGACGAGGTCAAGGACCTGATCACCGGTCTCGCGGTGGAGCCGTTGCGTTACAACGGACTTCCGGATGACCGTTATGCGCTATCTCAGTTGTCCAGATTGCTGGAAGTGCAGGTCACTCGGGAGATCGCGAAGCTGCAGTCCAAACTAGGACGGCTGAATCCGGTCGAGAACCAAGAGCAGTACAACCGCATGTTCGGGGACCTCATGGCTCTTGAACAGCAGAGACACGCGTTGCGGGAGCGAGGGATCGGGACCTTGTGACGGGCGGGGCCGAAAAATAGGTCCCCCGTTACGCGGGCACCTTGACGCACACTGTCATCGTGGGCCCTTCGGTGCTGCCAAGCGAGACGCCATCGGTTGAGCAGGTGGCGGATCTTGTCGCACGTGGCAGAGAGCGCGGCGTCGGAATAACCGTCGACGACGTGGCTGCCGCGATCGACCGCTCTGACCTGCCGGCCGACTCGATGGATCGAGTCGTCCGGATACTGGGAGAGCAAGGTGTCGAAGTCCTCGAGTCGCACAGCGGACACGAGGACTCGGCGCGCGTCGACGGAGATGACCTCTCCAGGCGTGCGCCGACTAGCGATCTGGTCCGTATCTATCTGCGAGAAATCGGCCGCGTGCCGCTACTCACGGCAGAAGAGGAAGTCGAACTCGCGAAATCGATCGAGGCGGGACTGTTCGCCGAGGAGAAGGTGGCCAGAGCGGTCATCATCACCCCCGGTGAAAGAACCGATCTCGAACTGCTCGCCCGCGACGGAGTGCGGGCGAAGCAACGACTGATCGAGGCCAACCTGCGCCTGGTGGTATCCATCGCCAAGCGTTATGTCGGTCGCGGAATGCTGTTCCTCGATCTCATCCAGGAGGGGAATCTCGGGCTGATACGTGCCGTCGAGAAATTCGACTACACCAAGGGCTACAAGTTCTCTACCTATGCGACCTGGTGGATCCGCCAGGCGATCACGCGAGCGATCGCCGACCAGGCCCGGACCATCCGGATTCCGGTCCACATGGTGGAGACCATCAACAAGCTGGTGCGCGTGCAGCGCCAGCTCCACCAGGACCTCGGCAGGGAACCCTCGCCCGACGAGATCGGCCTGGAGATGGGCCTTTCCCCCGAGCGCGTGGTCGAGATCCAGCGCGTCGCCCAAGAACCCGTCTCCCTGCAGTCCCCGATCGGAGAGGAGGACTCCGATCTCGGGGATTTCATCGAGGACGCCGATGCGGTCGTCCCCATCGAGGCGGCGGCGTTCATCCTGCTCCAGGACCAGCTCGACGGCATCCTGGGGTCGCTGTCGGACCGGGAGCAGCGGATCATCCAGCTGCGCTTCGGCCTGACGGACGGACATCCGCGCACCCTCGAAGAGGTCGGCCGGGAGTTCGGGGTGACGCGCGAGCGCATCCGCCAGATCGAGTCCAAGACGCTGGCCAAGCTGCGCCACCCGACGCGGGCCCAGATGTTGCGGGAGTATCTCGAGTAGAGCGACCGTGGGCCGGCGCTCGCCAGAGTGCCGGGCCCGCCGATACACCCGCGTGCCGGTCGGGGTGCGCGGGTGTTCGCTTGCCCGGACCGTGAAGTCCGAGGTCAGAGTGCCCGCGCGGGGGGCAGGTGGTGGGAAGGGTCACAAAGTCGCACGCGTGGGTGGCTTGACGGGATGAGGTTAGGTAAGGCTAAGTTAGGCACGCCTAGGCTAACTAAGGACCCCCTAACCCGATTCACGTCGTCTGCTGGAGATCTCATGCGTCCTGTCCATTTGCTCGCCACCGCGAGCGCCGTCTTCGTCTCACTTTCGGTGCTGTCGGCGTGTGGGAAGGACGACGCCGCGTCCGGTAAGGACGCCGCCATCAAGGTCACCGCGACCGACTCGTCGTGTGAGGTCGGTGCCAAGACCGGTGCGGCCGGTGCGACGACGTTCAAGATGACGAACAATGGTTCGCAGGTCAACGAGCTGGAGATCCTCGCTCCGGACGGCAAGATCGTCTCGGAGCGCGAGAACATCGGCCCCGGTACCGGCGCGGAGGTCACCGTCTCTCTCGAGGCGGGCACGTACAAGGTCCTCTGCAGCGCCGGGATGACCGGCAAGGGCCCCTCGCAGGCGTTCACGGTCACCGGTAAGGGCAAGGCGACCGACCCGCGCCTTGACGCCGCGGTCGCGGCCTACCGGATCTACATCGGCGCGCAGGTGGACGACACCCTCGCCAAGACCAAGACGTTCGCCGCGTCGGTGTCGAAGGGTGACATCGCCGGCGCGAAGGCCGAGTTCGCTCCGTCGCGGTTCGGGTGGGAGGCGATCGAGCCGGTGGCCGAATCGTTCGGTGACATCGATCCCAAGACCGATACCCGTGAGGCCGACCTGGAGAAGGGCCAGAAGTGGACCGGGTGGCACCAGATCGAGAAGGCGTTGTGGAAGACCAAGTCCCTGAAGGGTGAGGGCCCCTACGCCGACGATCTCGTCAAGAACATCGAGACGTTGAAGGTCCGGGTGGGTACCGCGTCGATCACCCCCACCTCGATGGCCAACGGTGCCAAGGAGCTTCTGGACGAGGTCGCGACGGGGAAGATCACCGGTGAGGAGGACACGTTCTCTCACACCGATCTGAGTGACTTCAAGGCCAACGTCGACGGAGCGCAGAAGGCGTTCGAGCTGCTCAAGCCGGTCGTGCAGGAAAAAGACGCCGGGCTGACCGGTGACCTGACCGACGAGTTCGCGAAGGTGCAGAAGCTGCTGGACAAGTACAAGAAGGGTGACGGGTACGTCTCTTATGACACCGTCGGTAAGGCGCAGCGCAAGGAACTGTCCGATGAGGTCAACGCCCTCGGTGAGCCGCTGTCGAAGCTGGCGGGGGTCGTCGCGCGGTGACGGAGGTCAGCAGGCGCAGGTTGCTGGGGTATTCGGGTGCGACGCTGGCCGCGGGTGCCGCGGCCGGCGCCGGTCTGGTCAGCGTCGCCCAAGCCCACGAAGGGCCCTCTTCCGGCAACGGCCCGGTGCCGTTCTTCGGGGCGCATCAGGCCGGTATCGCCACCCCGGTCCAGGACCGGTTGCATTTCGCGTCGTTCGACGTCGTCACCGACGACCGCGACCGCCTGGTCCGCATGCTGAAGGAGTGGACCGCCGCCGGCGCGGCGCTGACCGCCGGGCACCCGTACGGGTCGGCGGCGGGTGGCCTGCCCGAGTCCCCACCCGATGACACCGGAGAGGCGCTCGGCCTGCCGCCGGCCCGGCTGACGCTGACGGTCGGGTTCGGGCCGGCGTTGTTCGGGTCGGGGGGTAAGGACCGGTTCGGGGTGAAGGCGCGGCGGCCGGCGCCGCTGATCGATCTGCCGCATTTTCCTGGTGACAATCTGGCCGCTGATCGTAGTGGCGGGGATGTCTGTGTTCAGGCGTGTGCTGATGATCCGCAGGTGGCGGTGCACGCGATCCGTAACCTGGCGCGGATCGGTTTCGGTGTGGTGGCGGTGCGATGGTCTCAGCTGGGGTTCGGGAAGACCTCTTCCACGACGCCGGACCAGCAGACGCCGCGGAACATGTTCGGGTTCAAGGACGGCACCCGAAACATTCCCGGCGATGACCACGCGGCGCTGGACCGGTACGTGTGGGCGTCGGCCAAGGACGGTGCGGCGTGGATGGACGGCGGGTCGTATCTGGTCGCGCGGCGGATCCGGATGCACATCGAGACGTGGGACCGTACCTCCCTCAAAGAACAGCAAGACGTCTTCGGCCGGATGAAAGGCGAAGGCAACCCCTACGGGGCCCCACGCGAACATGATCCTGTGCCGCTGGCGAAGCTGCCCGCGGACTCCCACGTACGCCTGGCGCACCCGGACAGCAACGGCGGCGTCCGGATCCTGCGCCGCGGCTACTCCTTCACCGACGGCAGCGACGGACTCGGGCGCCTGGACGCAGGCCTGTTCTTCATCGCCTACCAGCGAGACCCCCGAACCCAGTTCGTCACCCTCCAGAACAAACTCGCCGCCACCGACCACATGAACGAATACGTCCAACACGTCGGATCCGGCATCTTCGCCTGCCCACCCGGCGTCCGGAAAGGCGGATTCTGGGGGGAGACCCTCTTCTCTTAGTTTTTTTCGGACATTAGGGCGAATCGGGCATCGCTCTTGATGCTCCCGGCCCGTACGCTGTGATAATGGGGCTCCGGCTCACAGGTGATGAGACGGCCGTCTGGACGGCCGCCGCGCGCGTACTCGACGCGAACTGGACCGGTACGGCCACGGTCCCCTCACCAGGGCTCTATCCGCACCAGTGGAGCTGGGACTCGTCCTTCGTCAGCCTCGGTCTGGCGCGTCACCGGCCGGAGCGGGCGCGCATCGAGCTCCTGTCGGTGTTCCGTGGACAGTGGGCGACCGGCCTCGTACCGCACATCGTGTTCAGCTCCGGCATCCCGCGGCACGCCTACTTTCCCGGCCCGGAGTTCTGGCGCAGCCGCGCCCAGCCGGCCGCGCCGCGCGGCGTGGACACCTCGGGCCTGGCCCAGCCGCCGTTGCAGGCGCTCGCCGCGCTGCGGCTGGCGCGTGAGCCGGGGGAGCACCGGGCGTTCCTGACGCGGCTCTACCCGCTGCTGGCCGCCCAGCACGCCTATCTCGAACGCGACCGCGACATCGCCGGCTGCGGGCTCGTCAGCCTCTGCCATCCCTGGGAGTCCGGACTGGAGAACAGCCCGGCCTGGGACCGCCCGCTCGAAGCCGTCTCCCCGCCGGCCTCGCCGTACGCCCGTGGCTCTGACGGCGGTGACTGTGCCGACTCCGACCGGCACGTGTCGCTCGTACGGTCGATGCGCGACGCCGGATATCGGGCGGAGTACCTCCATGACGATCATCCGTTCGTGGTCGAGGACCCGCTGTTCAACGCGGTCTTCCTGGCCTCGACGCATGCCCTGGCCGAGGTCGCCGAGCTGGCCGGCGCCGACCCGGGTCCGCACCGGGAGGCGGCGCAGCGGATCCACCTCGCCATGCTCGACCGACTGTGGGACGGCGAGACCTGCTGCTTTCGCGCCCGCGACGTACGGACCGGTCAGCTGACCCCGGCCGCCACGATCTCCGCCTTCGTGCCACTGCTGGACCCCGATCTTCCCCGCTCCATCGTGCGCGGGCTGGCCGAGCTGCTGCTGTCCGCGCGGTTCGCCGGCGCGACCGGTTATCCGGTGCCGACCGTCGACGTGCAGTCGGCGGCCTTCGACCGCAGCGGGTACTGGCGCGGGCCGACCTGGGTGAACACGAACTGGCTGGTGTGGCTAGGCGCGCTCACTCATCACCTGGACGCGGTCGCGGACCTGCTGCTGGGGTCGACACTGCGGCTCGTACGCCAGTCGGGGTTCCGGGAGTACTTCGATCCGTTCGACGGCACGGGGCGCGGCAGCCACGACTTCAGCTGGTCGGCCGCTCTCGTCCTGGACCTGCTGGCCTCGCGCCGGTGTTCGTGATGGGCTTTCGCCCTGCCGGGCGGCTGTAGCGTGATCGCATGCGACTGACACGGCGGAGGAACCTGCCCGAGGGCCTGACCCTCGACAAGGGAGAACGGGTCCTGGCGGTCAGCGGCGACACGGTCGCGACCGACGCCGCGCTGCATTTCCAGGACGGCGCCGGGTTCACCCGCCTGCCGTGGGAGCGCGTCGAACAGGCCGTCTGGAAGGACGGACTGCTGGTCGTACGCGAGGTCGGCGGCGACCGCCACACCGTGCACCTGACCGAGCCGGGCTCGGTACCGGAGACCGTACGCGAGCGTGTGACCTCGACGGTCGTGGTCAGCACCCACGTGAAGCTGCCCGGCGGGGGCGTGCGCATCGCGGCACGCCGCCCGGCGAGGGGCTCCGGCGAGCCCCGCTGGACCCTGGTCTTCGACCCGGGCCTGGACCCGACGGACGCGGGCCTGCTGGCCCAGGCCGAACAGGCGATGGAGGAACTCCGCCGCCAGACGGGCCTGTGAGGCCGGAGAGTTTCTGAGGCCGGGGCTTCTGAGGTCGGGGGCTTCTGACGCCGGGGCTTCTGAGGTCGAGCTTTCGCGTCCCTCAGCGTCGCCTTCGGCCCGGACGGCACCGGCTTCCCCAACGGCACCGCCGACCAGCGGCAGGTTGAGTGGATGGCGCCGACGGGATCGGAGTGCCACGGGCGGAATCGACATCCCGATGGAGGTAGCCGGGCCGGGACCTCTCCCGGGGTCGGGGCCTGTGCGGGGTCGGAGTTCGTCTCGGGGGTGAGGCCTGCGCGGGATTGGGACCTGTACGGGGTCTGGATCTGTGCGGAGGGCGAGGCCTGTGTCGGGGTCGGGGGCCTGTGCGGGGTCGGTATTTATGCCGGGGGGCCTACGCGGGGTTGGGACCCGTGCGGGCTCGGGGCCTGTGCGGTGCCGGGGCCTGTGCGGAAGGCGAGGTCCGTGTCGGGGTCGAGGCCTGTGCAGGGCCGGGATCTGTGCGGAGGCCTGCGTCGGGGTCGGGGGCCTGTGCGGGGTCGGGATCTATCCCGGGTGCGAGGCCTGTGCGGGTTGGGACCCGTGCGGTGCCGGGACCTGCGCGGAGAGCGAGACCTATGCCGGGGTCTGGACCTGTGCGGGTTGGGACCCGTGCGGTGCCGGGACCTGCGCGGAGAGCGAGACCTATGCCGGGGTCTGGACCTGTGCGGGTTGGGACCCGTGCGGTGCCGGGACCTGCGCGGAGAGCGAGACCTATGCCGGGGTCTGGACCTGTGCGGGTTGGGACCCGGGCAGGTCGAGACCTACCTCGCCGGGGCCGGGGCCGGGACCGCCCGTCTGCCGGCCGGGCCGTGGCGGCCCGGCCTCACCCGCGGCAGCCCCGATGACGGCATGCGCCATCGCACGACCCGCCCTCCTCGGCCGGCCGTCCTGTCGAGGAGGTACTCCTCCTGTATCCCCGTGAACCGGAACCAGTGGCGGCCTCGTCAGCCGACGTCGGCTGTGTCCTTGTGCTCGCGGCGCATGCCGGGAACCTTGTCGTACACCTTGTCGCCGACCTTCTGGCGTGCCGTGTCGGCGAGCTCGCCGGCCCGCGCCCGCAGGATGCCGGCGGCCTCCTGGACGGTCGGGTTCTCCGCGACACTCCGGGAGAGACGCTTGATCTGCTCATAGCGCTCCCGCCCCGCGTGGGTGCCCAGCACATATCCGACTGCTGCTCCCGTGAGGAACCCAAAGCGATACTTCATGGCCATCTCCTCTACCGGTCGTCCTAGACATACCCCCCGTCCGCCCCGGCAGTCGGGAGGAAACGAGCGCCCCCGGAATGCGCTAACCTTGGAAGCCGCTAGGGCGTCCGGAGCGTTGAGCGGCCGCCTTGCACGATCCTCCGTAGCTCAATTGGCAGAGCAGCCGGCTGTTAACCGGCAGGTTACTGGTTCGAGTCCAGTCGGGGGAGCCGAGGCAACCATCCCTACTCACCGACCTTTGGTCGGTTTCGCTCGGGCCCGCGATGTTGTCCAGGGGGGCGACCCCCTGGAACCCCCGATGCGGGGCTCCGCCCCGCCCTTGGTGGCTCAGGTCGGGATCGTGCTTGCTCTTTTCGGTGGGCGGCCAACGCTCCCCGGACTCATAGTTCGTGACCGTGGCGTACCGCCTTTGGTGGTTTTGGCGGTGCCCGCGCTGGTTGTCCTGGGGTGCGATCCCTGGAATCCCCGTGCGGGGCTTCGCCCCGCCCTGGGTGGCTCAGGTCGGGATCGTGCTTGCTCATTCCGGTGGGCGGCCAACGCTTCCCCGGACTCATAGTTCGTGACCGTGACGTATCGCCTTTGGTTGGTCTTGGCGGTGCCCGCGCTGGTTGTCCAGGGGGCGACCTCCCGGAACCCTCGGTGCGGGGCTTCGCCCCGTCCTTGGGTGGCTCCGCAGAAGGCGGTGCGGGTTTCTCGCCGGGTTTCGGGTTCAGGGTGGGGGTCTTCCTTGTTCGTCCCGGTGGGCGGCCGGTGGTTTCGTGGCTCACCATTGCCGATCTTGAGGTACCGACCTTCGGCCTGCGGGGCTGGGGCGGGAGGGCGGTTCTCGGCAGGGCCGGATCACGAGTCCGGTCTTTTCTCATCTCACCAGGGGTTTCGCCGGTGCCGGAATCGGTCGGGCCTCAGACGTTGAACCGACGACCCCCTGGGCACCGTATGCGTGTCATAGGGATCTACTTCCAGAGGATGAAGGCGTTCCCGGCCGTCTCCACCCCGCGGTGGACGAAGGTATGGACAAGACCCGCCTGCCGGGCGACGTTGGAGGAGGCCGGCGCTGACATGCTTGAGATCGTGAGAGGGAAGTGGCGCCCTTACATCGCCCTTACCTCCCGCAGGCAAGACTCTGATGTACACACCGCTTTCGGGGGTGACAGGTGAAGGTTGACACGGCGGCATGGACGCCGCCCAGCTGGGACGGGATCGTGCGTGAGCACTCAGCGCGCGTCTACCGCCTGGCGTACCGGCTGACGGGGAACCAGCACGATGCCGAGGATCTCACCCAAGAGGTCTTCGTACGCGTGTTCCGGTCCCTGTCGAATTACACTCCCGGCACGTTCGAGGGTTGGCTGCACCGCATCACGACGAACCTCTTCCTCGACCAGGTACGACGCAAGCAACGGATCCGTTTCGAGGGTCTCGGTGACGACGCGGCCGAGCGGCTGCGCGGTCGCGAGCCGAGCCCGGCGCAGGCATATGACGACCAGCATCTCGACGGCGACATCCAGACGGCACTCGACGCCCTCGCCCCGGAGTACCGCGCCGCGGTGGTCCTGTGCGACATCGAAGGGCTGTCCTACGAAGAGATCGCCGCGACACTCGGCGTGAAGATGGGCACCGTACGCAGCCGGATCCACCGGGGCCGTGCCCAGCTGCGCGCCGCGCTCGAGCACCGCGCACCCGAGGTGCGCACCGCCTCCAAGCGCAAGCCGCGCCGTGTCGGCCGCATGCGCACCAACCCGGCCTTCACGACGCCCTAACCGCGCTCCCGATGGAGCGCGGTCCCTGCGACCACCAGGCCGATGCCGGCCACCTCGGCGGGCATCGGCAGCTGGCCCAGCACGACGGCGCCGATGACCGCCGCCGTCGCGGGCAGCAGTGAGACCAGCAGCGCGTACGTCGCGCGTGCCATCCGTGCCATGGCGAGCTGGTCGCAGACGTACGGGATCACCGACGAGCTGATCCCCACACCGATGCCGGCGCCGAGCAGCGCCGGATGGGTCAGCGCGGGTGCCACCTGCCACGTGCCGAGCGGTATCACGCAGACCGCCGCCACCAGCATCGCCGCGGCCAGGCCGTCGACCCCGTCACCGTCGCTTTGGGCCACGCGGTGCGCGAGCACGATGTAGAGGCCGAACAACGCGGCGTTGGCGAACGCGAAGACGAACCCGAGCGGCTCCCCGGCGAGTCGTACGTCCGTGAGCACGTAGACGCCGACCGCGGCGGCCACCAGGGCCGCGATGTTGCGCGGCGTACGGGTGCCCGCGGCGGCGAGCGCGATCACCGGAACGAACTCGATCGCGGCGACCGTACCCAGCGGCAGCCGGGCCACCGCCTCGTAGAAGCAGCTGTTCATCGCTGCCAGCACCAGGCCCCAGCACACGATCGTGGGCTCGCCGAGCCGTCGCCAGGGGCGGCGCCAGAGGGCGAAGACGAGCGCGGCGCTCCAGATGCGCAGCCCGGCCACGCCGGCCGGGGCGACGCGGGCGAAGAGCAGAACGGCGAAGGCGGGCCCGAGGTAGTGGAAGACCGCGCTGCCGACGAAGTACGACCAGCCCGGCGCGCTTCTCGTTCGCCGCGAAATGTCCATGACGGAATGGTCGTCCCGGCGATACCGTGCGTGAATGGCGGTTCGACGACCCAGGCCGGGTGAAGGCTACGGATCCAAGCCGCTCGACGCGATCGACCTGAGGATCGTCGGCGAACTCCAGATGGACGCCCGTACGAGCCTGGCCGAGCTGGGCCGCAGGGTCGGCCTGTCGGCTCCGGCCGTGGCCGAGCGCGTCCAGCGGCTGGAGGACACCGGCGTGATCACCGGGTACCACGCCGACGTGGACCCTGCGGCGCTCGGCTTCCCGCTCACCGTGATCGTCCGGATCAGTCCCGCGGTACGGGAGATCCCGCGCGTCGCCAAGATCGCCGTCGACATCCCCGAGGTCGTCGAGTGCCATCGCGTCACCGGCGAGGACTGCTTCGTGCTCAAGCTGTGCCTGCGGGCCATCGGTGACCTCGAAGGCATCCTCGACCTGTTCACACCGTTCGGCCGCACGACGACGTCGGTCGTGCAGTCCTCTCCCGTCCCGCGCCGCCCGCTCCCGCTCGACTAGGCCCCTCTCCGAACGGCAGTGGGCGATTCGGGTCGAATAGGGTGCCACGTATGGCGGTGATGTCCGGAAACGTGGTGGCCGAGCTGGAGCGTGTACTGCCCACCGGCCGGGTCGTACGGGACGCGGATGTGCTGGCGTCCTACTCGCATGACGAGGCGGAGTGGGCGCCGTACGGCAGCCCGGCCGCACTGGTACGGCCCCGCGACACGGCGGAGGTGGCCGAGATCGTCGCGCGGTGCGCCGCCCTGGGTGTCCCGGTCGTCGCGCGCGGCGCGGGCACCGGCCTGTCCGGGGGCGCCAACGCCCTCGACGGCTGCGTGGTCATCTCGTTCGAGGCGATGAACAAGATCATCGCCATTGACCCGGACGAACGCCTCGCCGTCGTGCAGCCCGGCGTGGTCAACGACGAACTGCGCGACGCGTGCGCGCGGCAGGATCTCTGGTACCCGCCGGACCCGGCGAGTGCGCCGTGGTCGACCATCGGCGGCAACGTCGCCACCAACGCGGGCGGGCTCTGCTGTGTGAAGTACGGCGTGACCCGCGACTACGTGCTCGGCATGGAGGCGGTCGTCGGGCGCGGCGAGGTCGTACGGCTCGGCCGCCGTACGGCCAAAGGCGTGGCAGGGTACGACCTGGCCGGCCTGATGGTCGGCTCCGAGGGCACACTCGGCGTCATCACCGAGATCACCGTACGGCTGCGAGGCAGGCGCGCCGCCGAGCGCACGGTGGTGGGCTACTTCGACTCACTCGTCGCCGCCGGCCAGGCGGTCGCCGCGGTCTCCGCCGCGGGGGTCGTCCCCAGCGCGCTGGAGCTCATCGACCGGCACTGCCTGCGCGCGGTCGACGAGTGGCGGCACATGGGCCTCGCGGACGGCGGCAACGTGCTGCTGCTCGGCCGCAGCGACGCTCCCGGCCAGGCCGGCGAGGAGGAGGCGGACGCGATCCTGGCCTGCTTCGAGTCGGCGGGCGCGACCTGGAGCACGCGGTCGACGGACCCGGAGGAGGCCGAAGCGCTGTTCGCCGCGCGGCGGCTGGCCTATCCCGCCGTGGAGCGGCTGGGCCCGGTCCTGACCGAGGACATCTGCGTCCCGCGCATGCTCGTACCGGAGATGCTCGCCCGGATCGAGCGCATCGCGACGGAGCACGACATCCACATCGCCAACGTGGCGCATGCCGGAGACGGCAACCTCCACCCCTTGATGATCACCTCCCCGGACGACGACGCCGCACGGGAACGAGCCCAGGAGGCGTTCGAGCGAATCGTCGACGAGGCGATCGCGCTGGGCGGCACGGTCACGGGCGAGCACGGGGTCGGCCTGCTGAAGCGCCGCGGCCTGCGGGAGGAGGTCGGCCCGGTCGTCCTCGGGATGCACCGGGCGATCAAACAGGCCCTCGACCCGGCCGGGATCTTCAACCCGGGCAAGGTCTTCGCCCTGGACACCTGACCGACCCCGCACGGACCAGAACGGGCACGCCCGTGGCGTCGGGATTCGGCGGGCCGGGGCAGCGGTAGGTGGGACCGGGTCGCGCGGCTGGGACCGCCGGATCGCGGAGACGCCAGCGGGCGAGTGGTGCCCGGGTGCCGGCTCCGTGCGGCAAGGGGCTTCGTGCGGGCGGGATGCTCCGCCTTCGGGCGGCGCCATGTCGGACCCGGCGCGGCTGGCGGCGCCCCGGCCGGCGGCGCAGGCGGGAGGCTCAGAGCCTGGGGCGGTACATGTCCCAGAGCTCGCCGAGGAAGAAGCCGGCGAAGCGTTCGAGGGCGGACGGGCCGTGCGGTCCGGTGGTGCGGAACGTCGTCAGCTGCCGGGCGAAGTCGTCCATGCCCAGGTGAAGGATGCCGGCGCCGGCGATGGCGGCCTCGTCGTCGCCACCGTCGGGTACGTGGCCGTCGAGGAGGCGGAAGTAGAGCGTCGTGGTGTCCGGCCAGAGGCGGCTCGTCGGGTGCCGGCGGATGTCCTTCCAGCCCGAAAGGGTGCGGGGCCGGTTCGTTCCGTCGGTGAAGTGCAGGCGGTATCGCATGAGTCGGCGATCCGGCGCACCTCCCGGCGAGAACAGGTTGAACCAGCCCCGCTCGACTTGACACCGGCCCCCGCAGCCAGCGGCGTCAATCCATCCCTCGGCCTGAGCGGTGTGCTCCGGCTCCTCGAGAAAACGCTCCACGTCATCGACCGTGATCGTGAGCCGGAAACCGAGCGACTGCCCGGCCTCCCGTCCGGCTTCCTCTCCCGGTCCAGGAGCGTTCTCTCCGTCGGTGTAGAACCCCTTCATCTCCTCGGTGAACGACAGCGACGTGCGATCCGGAGAACCCCCGGCGTCCTCCGTGACGCTCGTCGTGTCGTTCACCGCCCCCCTTGCCGGCCGCGCGTGAGCGCGACCGGGGTTCTCGAGCAGGCGGGTGGACATGCGGTCCGCCAGCGCTGCGATGGTGAGTGACGGGTTGGCCCCCACCGGGCCGGGAAGGGCCGCTCCGTCGGCGACGTAGAGACCCGGGAAGCCGTGCACCTCACCCCAGGGATCGCAGACCCCCTCGCCCGCGCTGCGGCCCATCGGCGCGCCGCCCAGCGGGTGCACCGTCACGATCTTCTTGCGGAACCAGATCGGGTTGTCCGCGTAGGTCGCACCCAGCACGTGCGCGACCCGCCGCATGGTGGCGCGCAGCCGCTTGAAGTACGCCTCGCTGGTCTCGGCCGTCCACGTGACGTCGAGGTTTCCGCTCTTGAGCCGGAGCCTGCCGTCCGGGACGTCACGGCCCATGCCGAGCAGCGGCAGGGAGCTCATGGACAGGGCGCCGTCGCCGATCAGGTCCGAGAGCTCCTTGGACGTGCGGCTGTCGGGCGCGCCCGAGATGAAGGCGCGGAAGCGCTCGAGCGCGAGGCGCACCATCCGGGAGATCTCGTGCCCGAAGTCGGCCTCCTCGACCATCCAGTTGACGAAGCCCGGGTAGCCCCCGTCCTGGATGTAGGCGCCACGACCCGCCCCGCTGACGCCGTCCAGCTCGTCGGGCAGCCGGATCGTGCTGGTGATGACCGGGCCACGGCTCGCGTCGAGCGGGCGGATCCGTGCGCGGTCCCTGGCCCGCAGCAGGAAGGTGAGCAGGTCGCCGTTGCCGGAGAACCGGGTGCCGATCGCGTCGCTCAGCCCGGGGAAGCGTGCCCGGTCGCGCAGCAGGAGGTAGGAGGTGCCGTACGTGCCGGCCGCCAGCACCAGGCGATCACAGGAGATCGTCTGCAGCGGCGGCTTGCGTGTCTTCGCGTCCGGGTCGTGCACGACGAAGTCGACCTCATAGCCGCCCTCGGGCCGTGGCCGGATCGCCAGGACCTCGTGCAGCGTCCGCAGGTCGGCGCCGTGGTGCTTGGCCGCGGACAGGTAGTTGTGGTCGAGGCTGTTCTTGGCGCCGTCGTTGCAGCCGATGTTGCACTCGCCGCACAGCCGGCAGGTCACGCGCTGCGCGCCGTGCAGGTTGCCGTACGCCGGCTCGGTCAGCGGCAGGCCCAGGCCCGGCCCGGTCTTCGCGTCCGGGGCGAAGCTGACCGCGAGCGGCGGAAGGTGCCAGTCGAGCCCCAGCTCGGCCGCGGCGTCCTGCATCGCGTGCGTCTTGGGAGTCGCGGCGAACGCGGGGACATCAAGGGGGTACGGCCGGGCGCCGAGCATCTTCTCGACCGCGTCGTAGTGCGGATCGAGGTCGGCGCGCGTCACCGGCCAGGTCTCATAGCCCCCGCCGGGAAGCGCCTCCTCGTCGACGAACCAGCGCTCGTCCTTGCGGAGCAGCACGTTCGCGTAGATCAGCGAGCCGCCGCCGAGCCCGCTGGAGACCACTGAGTCGAAGCCGCGGAAGCTCCAGACGTCGAACAGCCCGTAGAGCCGCTCGGTCGGGTCCCAGAAGGCGCGGCTCATCTCGGCCGGAGAGCGGGCGAAGCTGCCGGGCGGGTAGTCGCGCCCCCGCTCGAGGACCACGACGGACTTGCCGGCCTCGGCCAGCCGGTACGCCGCGACGGACCCGCCGAACCCCGACCCGACGACGACCACGTCGGTGTGCTCGCCGGTCATGCGGCGCTCCGCTTGAGGAAGTCGACGATCTTCGGGAAGACGTCCAGATGGACGTTTTTGCCGGTGAAGGGATCGAAGTGGCCGTATCCAGGGAGGATCTCCAGCTCGTGCCGGCCTGGTGCGATCTTGTTGAGCGTTTCGTAGCAGACGACGTTCGCCTGCGGGAAGACGTGGTTTTGGTCGCCGGTCAGGAACAGGACCGGGGTCGGGATGTCCGCCGCGCCCGCGAGGTAGTCGTCGGGCAGGTCGGCGTGGCGCGAGTCCGACGGGTCGTACTTCACGACCTGCCCGGCCGAGACCATCTTGCGTACGTGCCGGAAGTAGTTGAGGCCGCAGGGCCCGAGCAGGTCCGCGATGCGCTCGTGGGTCACCGGGTCGAGGTTGTCGTGGGGGTACATCGCGGGCCGGCCGCTGCCCCACATGAAGCTCTCCATGTGGCAGGCGCGCACGTCGCACTCGCGGTGGAACAGGGACACCGCGCGCGACAGCATCCAGCCGCGCGTGAAGGGCGGTGCATCGCCGAAGCGCGGGTCGAGGAACGAGAGGCCGAGGACGTACTCCGACATCGCCGGTCCCACGGCGAGCTTGAACCGCGACCAGGCCGGCACCCGGGGCGTCAGCGAGACGCTGTTGCTCACCAGGCTGGTGATGCCGTCGACGGCGCCGCCGAACAGGCTCATCGAGAACGACACCGAGCCGAGGCAGTGCGCGATGACGTGCACCCGGCGGTCTCCGACATGGCGGCGCAGCTCCCGTACGGCCGCGGGGTGGTCCCAGTGCGCGATGTCGTCGAGCGTGAAGCGGTGGGTCTCGGTGTCGTAGGGGAACCGGTTGCTCATCCGGAAGTCCGACGTCCAGACGTCGGTGAACCCGGCGTCCAGCAGGAAGCTCACCAGGTTGTGGTGCTCGGGCATGATGAACATGTCGCTGGAGGACGTGAGGCCGTGCACGATCAGCACGACATCGTCGCAGTCGGCGCGGTGGAAGCGCCTGAGCTCGAGGCCGAGGTCGTCCTCCGTCGCGAACGGATGCACGGATATCTCGGCGTCCTTGACGCCTTCGAGTGTGTATCGCGCGATGTGACGCTGCATGGCTGTCGTCCTCCGTGTTCCCCTGGAGTCACCCTCTCGCTCGGAAGGGACCCGGGGCATCGTGGTAATCCCTGACTTTCTTCTGCACAGGGGTCACAGAGGGCGGTTCAGCGCGCTGACGATCGCGACGCGGGAGGTCACGCCGAGCTTGGCGAAGATGTGGGAGATGTGGGTCTCGACCGTGCGCGGGCTCACGAAGAGTCTCTCGGCGATCTGCTGGTTGGTGTTGCCGTCGACGATGAGCCGGGCGACTTCCATCTCACGCCGGGTCAGGCCGTGCGGACCCGCTCCGCGCCCCGCCGTCCGGCGGTTGACCCGGACGCCGAGGCGGCGCTGCTCGCGTACGGTCTGGGCGTGCAGGTTGCGTGCGCCGCAGTCCTCGAAGATCGTGGCGGCGGCGCCGAGCCGGCTGACCGCGTGCCCGCGCTCGCCGGCCGCGGCGTAAGCGATGCCGGCGTGCATCGTCGCCCGGCCGGCGTCGATGCGGAGCTCGGCGGTGGCGAACACCTCGGCCGCGGCGCTCGCGTGCTCCGCTGCGACCGCCGGGTCGCTCTCGATGAGGGTGTGCGCGCGGGCGAGCCGGGCCGCGGCCATGGTGGTCTCGGCGTCGGGGCGTGCGCCTTGCTCGGCCCGGTCGGCCCACTGGATCGCCTCACGCTGCCGGCCACGCGACGCCGCCACCCAGGCCAGCGTCTCGCAGCAGAAGATCAGGGTGCCGAGGTCGAGCCGGGGTGCCTTGAAGTCGTCGCAGGCGTCGAGGAGCGCGGGTTCGCCGGCTTCGAGGTCGCCGGAGTTGACGAGCGCCATCCCACGCGCGTAGCGGGCCAGCGCGCCCCACCACTCGCCGCCTCCGCCGGTGTCGACGGCCTCGGCGCCGAGCCGCAGGGCGACCTCGTCGTCGCCGGCCCAGCTGCGGGCGAGGCATTCCTGGGTGAGTGCGAACCCCAGCTGCTGCCCCGAACCCAGCAGCCGGGCGGCGTCGGCGGCGTCCTCGGCCGCGGCGGCGGCCTCATCGAGGCGGCCGAGCATGACGCCCGACCGCGCCTTTCCGGCGAACAGATTGCTCATGATGTAGCTCTGGCCGGTGGCGCGGTACACCGCGATCGCACGGTCGAAGTGCTCGCGCGCCGCGCGATGCCGGCCGAGGAAGGTCTCGGTCCAGCACAGCCACGCGATGGCGTCGGGCCACTCGGCGAGATGCTCGTCGGCGGCGGTCGCCAGCAGCCGGGAGGCGGCATCGATGTAGCGGACCGCGTCCGCCATCCGGCCCGCGGCATACGCGGGCAGCGGGCGGAGCGCGGCCACCGCCAGAGTGATGCCCGGGTCCCAGTCCGGTGACGTCTCGGGCATCATGTCCAGCACCGCCTGGGCGGCGCGGAAGTCGCTGCGCATCAGGCTTTCGGCGACCAGGCGGATCCGCAGCGGCAGGGCGGCGGCCGACTGCGGGCCCGGAATCCGGCGCAGCTCGTCCAGCAGCAGCGCGCGTGCCTCGTGCGGACGGTCGAGCTGGCGCTCCATCAGCGCACCGAACCTCGCGGCCTGGGCCCGCCGCGCGTAGTCGGCGGGCGGCAGCAGCCGCAGCACCTCCCGCGCGGTGTCCCGGCCCTCCTGCAGCCGGCCGCTGACCGCCTGCAGCCGGGCCAGCTCCAGCAGCAGCTCGATCCGGTCGCTCGCCTCTTCGGGCATGAGGTTCAGGGCCGCGGCGAGCCAGTGCGCGGCGGCGGCCGGTGCCTGAGCGGCGACGGCACGCGTCGCGGCGACGAGGGTGTCGATGGCCGCACGGTCGCCGAACCGGCCCGAGCGCTCGACATGGTGAGCGCGCGTGGTCGCGGGGGCGCCCAGCCGGGCCAGGTGCGCGGCGATCCGTGCGTGCGCGGCGAGCTGCCAGCCGGCCGCCGCCGCACCGTACGCGGCGTGGCGTACGAGCGGATGGCGGAACCGGAACCGGCCCGGTGAGGCGGGCCGCACGACGTCGCGGGCGACGAGTTCGCTGATCGCCTCGAGAGTCCGGTCCTCGGGCAGCTCCGCGGCGACCGCCGCCAGCGCGGGTTCGAACTCGTCCGCGGCGACGGCCGCGGCCTGCGCGACGAGCCGGGCGTCCGCGGGAAGCCCGCTCAGCTCCACTCGCAGCGCCGCGCGGATGGCGGGCGGAAGCTCGTCCGGACCCCCGCTGCCGGCGATGGGTTCGCTGCCCATGCGGGCCAGCGCCTCCAGATAGAAGGGGTTGCCTCCGCTGGCCTCGAACAGGGCCTTGCGCCGCGCGCGGTTGACGCCCGGTCCGAGGAACTCCTCCACCTCGGTCTCGTCGAACGGGCCCACCGAGATCCTCGGCGCGGCCTCCATGAGGGCGGCCAGCCGGGGAGACGCCTGGGCCGGCCGGTAGGCGACCACGACGAGCACCTGTCCGTGCGGGGGATGGCGGACCAGGTGGTCGAGCAGCTCGACCGACGCCTCATCGGCCCAGTGCAGGTCGTCCAGGATGAGAACGAGGCCCTCTTTGGGGATGACCTCCTCCAGCAGCCGCCGTATCGCGCGGTAGGCGCCGTAGCGGCCCATGCCGGTGTCGACCGGGACGGAGGCGTCGAAGCGGTTCGCCGACAGTGCGGGGAAGACGGCCGACAGAAGCGACCCGGCCTGTTCTCCGAGCCGGCCGGGGAGTTCGGCGGCGAAGGTCTCCAAGTGGTCGTCCAGGGCGTCCACCACGGCCCCGAACGGCATCTCCTGCTCGAACTCGGCCGCCTGGCCCCAGAGCGGGAGCATCCCGCGGCTCTCGGCGTCGGACATCAGCTCGATGAGCAGCCGCGTCTTTCCTGTGCCTGGCTCGCCGGCCAGGCCGACCAGCCGGGCCATGCCATCGCCGATGACGTCGAGAAGCCGGGTGAACTGGTCGAGGACGTCGCGGCGGCCGACCAGCGGGGGAGTCACATCGCGGCCTGTGCCCGCCGTCGACGATGCACCGGTCGGTCCGCTGACACGCCCATTCATACCGAATCCTTGAGGTGGCGATGCTTCGCGGCTTACCGAGGTCCGAAAGACGTAAGCGGCAGTTTACATAGCCGAGGGTGTCACGTGTCACGCCAGGATATTGACTGTTCGTGACCGACGCCACAAAAACACAGCGAGTGAGGTGGCCCGGCCGTTCTCGTCATGACGTGGAGAGTGCGGCCCAGACGGCCTTGCCCGTACCGGGCAGAGGGGTCCATCCCCAGACGCGGCTGAGCGCCTCGATCACGTGGAGACCGCGGCCGTTCTCACAGACGTCGTCCGCGGAGCGCATCTTGGGGTCCTGGTCGCTGGGGTCACAGACGATGAAGACGACGAGGTTGCCCTGGCGTACGAGCGTGAGCTTGATCGGCATGTCCCCGGCCGCCGCGGCGTACGGGGGGAGTCCGTGACGTACGGCGTTGGTGACGAGCTCGGAGATGATCACGGCTGCGTCGTCGACGAGGTCGGGGAGTCCCCACGAACGCAGCGTCTTCGCGGCGAACTCGCGGGCGGTACGTGACGAGGTGCTGACCGGCCGCAGCGCGCACACCGCGCCGTCAGGCGCGGACAGACCGGACTCGAGAGCCGCGAAGGACGGCAGCAAATGAGTCCTGTCGTGCGTTACCGCAGGCGGGCGCCGTGTTTCAGGGCGGCCGTCCGTGCCGGAACTGCACGTCGTGCTGTACACGGGCATCTGGCGGGCCTCCAGACGAACTCGGGGCGGATCCGAGTGGGTTCGATCGGCTATCTTCCTCCCCCCGCCATGCGGATGCAAGAACTGATGCACTCCCAAATGCACGTGCATTTGGGAGTGCATCCGCAGCCTTCACCTGTCTGGAGTGCGGCAGAGCCGCCGAAACGGGTGGTGAACGGTCACTTGCCGGGGCTCATGGTGACCGTGAGTGGACACGGAAGAAAGTGGCGGATGAGTCCGGCTGGTGGGACATCGGCGTCCGGTCCGGTGTCGGGGCAGCCGGCGGCCACTCGCGTGCGGCCGTCCCTATTGCCTTGGCGCGGCGGCGCGCCAAGGCAATATCGGTCAAGGCAAGCGGGCGGCGTCACGTTCGCGCACCGGGGAGGTCCTGAGCCGGTGTGTCCGAGTTGCGTCGAGCCTTGCCAGGCGGGCAAGGTAGTGGGGCTCGGGGCCGATACCTCGGGGCGGTAGCTCAGCCGGTTAGAGCAGAGGACTCATAATCCTTGGGTCGTGGGTTCGAGTCCCACCCGCCCCACCACCAGCGGAAACGAGACCTGAGCAAGCCTAAGCGGCCTTCCACATCCGTCATGACCAGAGGACTTGAGGACTCGACCCGGTCATGACGAGAGGCGTCCACGGGCCTCCACGGCACTGAGAGAGTCCCTGCGGCTCGGGCGGAACTCCGCTACACCGCCTGCCTATAGCGCCGTCCGCCACATGCTGGTGAGGCCCTCAAGGCGTCTGGGATACGGCGGCCACGCCACGGCGGGCGCCCCGCGAAGTGTGCCGCGGCCTTTTCTGACAGAGCAAAACCCCTGTTCACGAATGTGCTGAGCACGAGTGAACAGGGGTTTTACGCGTTGCCCGCCTAAATGGCGGTTATTGCGGCTCGTGTCACGGGCGCACGAGGCGGCATTCGATCGGGTTGGACTGGCTGACGTTCACGGCGTCGACGACCGGACCGTAGCCCCCGCCCGTCGTGCTGGCGAAGGTGAGGGTCGCGCTCGGGGCGAACGCGCGGAAGCGGTACCGCTGCGCGACGTAGCCCATGTTGCCCCGTGACTTGCCCGCCGTGTTGAAGATGAAGTTCTTCTGGACGGTCGGGTGGCCGAGGGTGTGCTGGACCACCCGGGTGAAGCCGCGCTTCACCGTCGGGCCGCCGTCCGGGTTCCCGGCCAGCGCGAAGGTCACCGTGTAGCAGCCGCCGATGCGCGTCGGGATCTGCTGTTCGACCGTCCCGGAGTCGCTGCCCTCGAGGTCGAGGGACTGGCGCCCGTCGGCGGCCTGCCAGAAGTTGGCGCCGGTGAGGTCGACGTTGCCCTGGCTGACCCGCCAGGGGCCGATCGTGCTCCCCGTGCCGTACCGGATGAAGGAGTTCACCGGGATGGCCGGCGCCTCGAAGCCGCCGTTGGCGAGCATCGGAGACGGTGGCACCGTGCGGGCCTGTGCGGCGGGCGCGGCGGCGGCGGCGATGGACAGTGCGACGGCGCAGACCGGCGGGAGCGCGCTGATCAGCCGGGAGACTTGCGGGCTACGACGCAACGGGACAGTCATATCTTTCTCCTGTTGTTTGCGATCTGTTCCCGGGCGGGCGGATGAAGTCCGAAACAGACGCCAGAGCCCCCCCGAGCACCTGCTGTAATTGAACATCAGCTCTGGGTAATCAAGGGGAGGCTCGCCGGGCCCTGTCGAAAGACGAAGTCCCAGTTCAGACATGTCGTGTCGGTAAATGGCGCCCGGTCGGCCCGAGCTCCCGCCGATGCCTATCCGTTGGTTGCGGCGAACTCATTGACCGGATTCGGCCATGCTGTGAAAAATGCCGGGCGGGATGGCCCGAAACGTGTCCTGCCAGAACGGCGAGAGTGCGCGGAGGAGGCCACGTCAGCCCGCGTGAGGTGCGCGCCCTTGCGGGCGCCGTTCGACCGCGAACCTGCGGACACGTCCGGCGGGCGGCCGGCCCGAACCCGCTCGTCGCGGCGGACGTTCTACGGTCGGATGGCGTTGCGACGCTACCTTGGGGGTTGCATCGGTAACTGCGAGTGGGACACTGGGCCGATTCCAGTGTCCTAAGGGGAGCACATGATCGGGTCCCAGCCTGGCGGTGAAGTGGCCGTCAGCAACATGTTCGGTCATCATCGAGGTGGTCCGACGGTGTTGCGTATTGTGCTGGGCTCGCAGTTGCGGCGGCTGCGGGAGCAGCGGCAGATCACCTGCGAGGAGGCCGGCGAGGCGATTCGTGCCTCCCACTCCAAGATCAGTCGCATGGAGCTCGGCCGCGTGCGGTTCCGTAGCCGTGACGTCGCCGACCTGCTGACCCTTTACGGCGTCACCGACGAGGAAGAACGCAAGGCCATGCTGTCCCTGGCCGACCAGGCGAACGAGCCCGGCTGGTGGCACAGCTACTCCGACATCCTGCCCAACTGGTTCGAGGTCTACATCGGCCTGGAAGAGGCGGCCTCCCGCATCCGTGCGTACGAGGTCCAGTTCGTCCCCGGCCTGCTGCAGACCGAGGACTACGCCCGCGCCGTCACCCTCCTGGGCCATCCCGACGCCCCGGGACACGAGGTGGAGCGACGGGTCGGGCTGCGCATGCGCCGCCAGTCCCTGCTCAACGCCGAGGAGCCTCCCCACCTGTGGGCGGTCGTCGACGAGGCGGTGCTGCGGCGTCCGCTGGGCGGCGCTCCGGCGATGCGCAAGCAGCTCGAGCACCTCATCGAGATGACCGAGTCGCCGAACATCACGCTGCAGGTGGTCCCGTTCGAGCTGGGCGGGCACGCCGCGGCCGGGGGACCGTTCAGCATCCTGCGGTTCGCCGAGCGCGACCTGCCCGACGTGGTCTACCTCGAGCAGCTGACCAGCTCGCTCTATCTCGACAAGCGCGAGGACGTCGACCACTATCTCGCGGTGATGGAGCGGCTCTGCATCGACGCCGAGCCGGCGACGGCCATCCGCGACACCCTCGGCCGCATCCTGCGGGAGACCTGACCGGCGGCATGCCGGGTCACGACCGGCCGGGCCGCCGCGTGGACGACATCACGGATTCGGTGAGCGCTCGACGGCGCCTCAGATCTCCCGGATGATCTTGCTGATCAGGTCCATGGACTCCTCCGGCGACGCGCTCTGCACGCACAGCCGCTCCATCGCGGCGCCGTAGTGGTCCATGTCGTCGTCGCGCTCCAGGTACATCGCGCCGGTGAGCTGCTCGAGGTAGGCGATGTCGTGCAGCTCGGGCTCGGGGAAACGCAGGATCGTGAACGCCCCCGCCTCGCCGGCATGGCCGCCCACGCGGAACGGCATCACCTGGACCGTGATGTTCTGCAGCCGCGCGGCGTCGAGCAGCGCGCGCAACTGGGCGCGTGACACCTCCGAGCCGCCGATCGGCCGCCACAGGGCCGCCTCGTCGATGACCGCCCACAGCCGCGTCGGGTTCGGTGCGGTCAGGATCTGCTGCCGTCGCAGCCGCAGCTCGACCCGCCGTGCCACCTCGTCCTCCGGCGGCTCGGACAGGCCGTGGGCGACGACGGCGCGGGCGTACTCCTCGGTCTGCAGCAGCCCGGGGATGAACTGCACCTCATACGTCCGGATGACCTGAGCGGCCTCTTCGAGGTCGACGTACGGACGGAACCACGCGGGCATCGCTCCGCTGAACGCCTGGAGCCAGCCGGGCCGGTTCGCCTCGCGCGCGAGGGCGAGCAGCGCGTCGCGCTCCTGAGGGTCGTGGATGCCGTACAGCTCCAGGAGCTGTTTGACCTCGTGCTCCTCCAGGCCCGCGCGTCCGGCCTCGATCCGGCCGAGCCGGGACTCGCCGACACCGATGGACGCGCCCGCCTCCCGGCGGCTGACGCCCGAGGCGTCGCGAAGCCGGCGTAGCTGAGCGCCCACGATCCGGCGGCGGACGGTGGGACGGCTCGCCGAGTGGGCCGCGACCGCCACAGACTCCACCTCCGATCACCACAACGCGGGCAGAGTCTGCCATTGATGACCATCGGTGAACAGACCTGACGGCGAAACCATTTCGGCGGGTACTCATTGACTCCGTTGTGCGATCTTACGGCCTTCCTTGTGGCGGAATGGGGGGAACCGGCCACTGTGGTACGAGCCATTCCACGACCTGTCACGACATGGCCGCTCATCGTCTCGGCGCCACTGGAAGCGCGTGCGATGCCGGCCGCGTAGCGTCTCGGCCCGACGTACGCGGCCGGCGTTCCGGACAGCAGATCGAGCATCGTGTCCATCGGTCGATTGCCTGGAATTGTCCCTGATGTACCCGTTAGTCCGATCGAGGGGGGCGTTCTGGTGGTCGCGGCGGACGCGGCATGCGCAGGAGAGCGAAGTTGAGCGCCTGCGGACCGGCGACGTAGGTCCTGGGCGCAGATGCGTCGCGCGCTGGGCGTGGCGACGCTCTCATGCGCGCCGGGTTCGCCCCGTGGTCGCCGCCGTGTCCGATACCGGGGCGGCTCGCGGGCGTACCCCGCCGGTGTGGGACACGACGGTGCGGCGTCTCAGACCGGTGTGCGGCGTCGCGACGCCGATGTTCTGGATGACCCGGGTCAGGTACCGGAGGAACTCCTCCGTCTCGCCGGGCGTGAACCCCTTCAGCACGATGTCGCCACTCGCGGCGACGATCCCGGACAGCCGGGCGTACATGGCCTCGCCGGTGTCGGTCAGGCGAACGAGCGCGGCCCGCCGGTCCGCGCTCGTACGGTGCCGCTCGACCAGCCCCTCCGCCTCCATGCGGGCGAGATGCCGGGTCAGCGTGGGGCCCTCGACGTTCAGCAGCCCGGCCAGCTCACGCTGGATCAGCGGGCCCTTGGTCTTCAACGCGAACAGGGCGGTCCAGACCGCGAAGCTCGCCCCGGCGGCGGCCAGATGCTGTTCGAGGTAGCCCCGTGCGGACTTCGCCGCGAAGTTGAGCTGACGGCCCAGAGCGTGCTTCGCGTCCGCTCCGGTGACATCCGCGTCTTCGTGCATCTCTCACTCTCGGCGCCGGGCCGCTCATCGGCGTCCGCGTGGTCCAGAGGCCGGCCGCTGCGGCGACGTTTCCGCAGGTGATCGCCATCATGCACGTTTCGATTCCGGAAGAGAAGCGCCCGGTGATCTTCGGCGCGTTCGGCGCGGTGCCACGCTGAGGCGGCGGCAGCGCGGCGGGCGTACGCCGCGAAAGCGGATCTACCCGGCTTCGTGACATTTGTACTGACGAATCCAGGACGTGTCGTCGTTCAGCGCGGGGTCCGCCTCTGCCAGGATCGACACCATGGAGTCAACTGAGGCGGGCCTGCGGCCACCGCGCCACCTGGTCAGCCCGCGGGCACGCGCCTACTGGGCGGTTCGCGCCCTGGCCGGTTGGCTGGTGCCGATCGCCGTCGAGGTCATCTGGATGACACAGGACGGCGCGCACACGAAGTGGCACGTCGCCGGTCTCGTGGCGACCGTGGTCCTCGCGGTCGCGCACGTCACCGTCATGCCGCTGTGGAGGTACCGCGTGCACCGGTGGGAGTCGACGGCGGAGGCCGTCTACACCCAGTCCGGCTGGTTCAACCAGGAGCGGCGGATCGCACCGGTCTCCCGCATCCAGACCGTCGACAGCGAACGCGGACCGATCGAGCAGCTCTTCCGGCTCTCGAACGTCACCGTCACGACGGCGTCCGCGGCCGGTCCGATCAAGATCCATGGCCTCGACCGCGACATCGCACAGCACCTCGTCGACGAGCTCACCGAGGGCACCCAGGCCGAACGGGGCGACGCCACGTGACCACGGCGCACGAGAGCGACGGGTGGCGCCGGCTGTCCACCCGGATGCTCATCATCCATCCGGTCCAGGAGCTGATCCGCCTGTGGCCGGGCCTGATCGCGCTGGTCTTCGCCGGCTCGCAGGGCGGTCACGGGGGCTGGTGGAGCCTGTCCGGCGCCGTCGTCGTCGTGGTCATGGGCATGCTGCGCTGGTTCACCACGAGGTACCGCGTCTCGGCCGAACAGGTCCAGGTCCGCAAGGGCCTGCTCCGCCGTCAGCTGCTGACCGTGCCCCGCGACCGGGTCCGCACGGTCGACGTCACCGCGAACGCGCTGCACCGCGTCCTCGGGTTGGCCAAGGTGGAGGTCGGCACCGGCCGTACCGACCGCAAGAACGACGGGGTCAAGCTCGACGCCCTGCACGCCGACGAGGCCGCCCGGCTGCGGGTCGAGCTCCTGCACCGGCCGTCGTCGCGCTCTGCCGAGCCGTCGGAGGCGGCGACCGCGAAGGCTCCCAGCGAGACGCTGCTCGTACGGGTGCCCCCGGAGTGGGTGCGGTACGGCCCGTTCACCCTGACCGGCCTGGTCACCGTCGGCGTGATCGCCGGCGTCGCCGGGCGCGCGGTGAACGAGGCGCACATCGACCCGGGGCAGCTCGGGCCGCTGAGCACGCTGCTGGACCGGTGGGAGCACGCCGCCGTGCCGGTCGAGATCGCGGTATTCGTGGCCGCGCTGGCGGTCGCGGTGGCGCTCGCCTCGACGTTCGGCTACGTGCTGGCGTTCTTCCGGTTCCGGCTCACGCGCAACAGCGCCGGCACGCTGCACATCACGCGCGGCCTGATCACCACCCGGGCGATCACCATCGAGGAGCGCCGCCTCCGGGGCGTCGAGATCAGCGAGCCGCTGCTCCTTCGCACCGTACGCGGCGCACGCTGCCTGGCCATCACGACCGGCCTGCGCGTCGGGCGCGGTGCCGAACGCGGAGGTTCGCTGCTGCTGCCGCCCGGGCCACGCTCCGAGGCCCTGCGGGTGGCCGGCCTGGTACTGGGCCGTACGGCGCCGCTCACCGCACCTCTCGTCCCGCACGGACGGCGCGCCATCGGGCGCCGCTTCACGCGCGCCGCCGGCGTCGTCGTGCTCATCGCCCTGGCCTGCGCCCTCCTGTCGTGGTGGGGCTGGCTGCCGGACTGGACCTGGCGGCTGGCGCCGCTGCTGCTCGTGGTCGCCGTTCCGCTCGCGTACGACCGCGCCCGGTCGCTCGGCCACGCCCTGGTCGAGAACACCCTCGTGAGCCGCCGGGGTTCCCTCGTACGCCGCCGCAGCGCGCTGTCCTATGAGGGCATCATCGGCTGGAACCTGCAACGGTCGTTCTTCCAGCGCCGGGCAGGCCTGGCGACACTCGTCGCGACGACCGCCGCCGGCCGTCAGCGGATCGACGTGCAGGACGTCCCCCTGGACGAGGCCCTCCGCGTCGCCGACGAGGCACTGCCCGGCCTCCTCACCCCCTTCATCGACCGTTAGCGGATCTCGCTCAGTGGCCGCCGCCGGAGCAGCAGCGTTCGCAGTTGGCCGAGCACGCGGCCTGGCCCACGGCCCACAGCTCCTCGTCCACCGGGAGCCCGGTACGCCGCATGACGTCGGCGGTCATCTCGTTCCGCGCGACGGTGTCGGCGCGGTCGGTTTCCGGGTCCTCGGGCGCGTGGTGGATGAACTCCCCGGCGACGCGGTCGCAGAAGTCGGCGTACTCGCGTGTGTGCAGGATGAAGGCGTGCCACCCGTGGTCGACCTCCCGCGACGGTGCGAGCGGGGTCTCCGGGTTGCGCGCGCAGGCAAGGAGGAACGCCAGAGCCTGCCGCATGATGCGCTCGGCGTGCTCCCGGTCGACCTTCGCGTCGCGCTCGACGCGCGCGGCGAGCTTGGCGAACAGGGCCGCCGGGACCAGAGTCTCCGGGTCGTAGAGGGTCGGACGCGCAGTCGTGACAGTCATATCTGCCCACTCCTTGGATTGTCGGGTGTCTGGCCGTCCGCACCGCCGACGCCATTTACCGCGTCCAGCCCGACGCCGCCGGTCCAGCACGCTCTCGGATCCGCTGCTGGCGACCAGAGGTGTTCTACCTGGGCAGATACCCGCCCGCCGCACTCCTGACCCCACAGGAAGATCATCCGGGCATCGTGACAGGGCCAATGTGGTCAAAGCTTCAACCACGGGCCCGTGCGGTCTTGGACTCAGGTGGCGCTCGCCCGCAGGGCGCCCGCGGGAACCGCGATGAGCGCGGTGATCACTGCGACGAGTGCCAGCGCGAACGTCAGTGAGGTTCCCTGGGCGACGAAGCCGATCACCGGCGGCGCCAGCATCCAGCCGCCGTACCCGACGGTGGCGACGGCCGCCACCGCCGTGCCCGGATCGTGGCCGGGCGTGCTGCCCGCCGCGCTGAACGTCAGCGGGACGACCGTGGCCATCCCGAGCCCGAGGACCGCGAACGAGACGATCACGACCGGGGTCACCGGGACCAGCAGGCCGAGTGCCAGGCCGATCGCTCCGGTGAGCGCCGCCCCGCGTACGAGCCGGGCCGAGCCGATCCATTCGACCAGGCGGTCGCCCATCAGTCTCCCGCCGGCCATGGCCAGGGAGAACGCGGCATAGCCCCAGGCGGCCACGCTCTGCGAGGCGTGTGCGGTGGTGTGGAGATAGACCGCGCTCCAGTCGGCGGCGGCGGCCTCGGCGAACAGCCCGAAGAAGATCACCGCTCCCAGGAGGAGCAGAACGCGGTCCGGCCGGGCGAAGACCTTTCCGACGGCGGACCGTGGCGCCGGCGTGAGCCAGACCCCGCTCACCGCGCTGATGACCAGGAGCGCGGCGCCGACCATCAGCAGATGGGCGGGCGCGCCCATGCCCGCCCCTGCGGCCAGGCCCGCGATCACGGACCCGGTCAGCCCGCCGATGCTCCAGATGCCATGCAGCCCGGACATGATCGAGCGGCCATAGCGCTCCTGGACGACCACGCCGTTCGCGTTCATCGAGACGTCGAGGACGCTGCCGGTCGCGCCGAACAGCAGCAGCGCGCCGAAGATCATGGGCAGCACGGGCGCGAACGCCACGAGCGGCAGGCTCGCCGCCATCGCGAGCCCCATGCCCCTCGTGACGGCGCGACTGCCGAACCGCGAGATCAGCACCGCCGCCAGCGGCGCCGCCAGCAGGCCGCCGACCGCGGCGCCCATCAGGGCGACTCCAAGACCGGCCGGCGACAGATGCCGTACGTCCTTGACCCAGGGGATACGGCCGGCCCAGCTGCCCGCCGCCACTCCGTGAACGCCGAAGGTGACCGCCACCGCGACCCGTGCCTGACGGTCTCGGCGGGCGGGGACGGCGGCGACCGGGGTCACTGTCATGCGTCCAATGATCGCGGACCGAAGAAGGTGTGGTGGCCCGTGGCGGTCCGCGCGCGCCGGGCCCGTGCCGTACGTCGTGGTCAGGCGATCGCGCGCCGGGAGAAGTCCGTTCGGGTCCAGATCGAGACGGCCGTCTTGTCCGATGCCGCCGGGCCGCAGGAGCGGAGCGCGACGGGGACGCCGAGCGCGGCCTCGATCGTCCCGGCCGCGTCCGCGCCGACCGGCGAGTAGCGCGGGCGGGCGGACAGCAGGCGGTCGGTGAGCAGCGCCTGGCCTGTCAGGTCCGCCGCGGGCGCGATGCGGGCACCGAGGTCGTACGCCTCGCAGATGAGCGGTGCCGGCGCGTCGAGATGCGTCACGGCCAGCGCGTCCGCGCCGCCGCACACCTCCAGGGCGTACCGCAGCGCGACGGCGTCGAGCTGCCCCGTGCGGAACGCGCCCTGCCAGCGGCCGTGGCGGTTGTGCGGCTCGGGCCGGAGCAGGCCCGGGTCCTCGGTGACGAACGGACCCGGCCCGTGCCGCGTCAGGTACGCGCGCAGCACACCCAGGCGCCGCGCGCCGTCACCGGCCTCGGCGAGCAGCGTCTCGGCGCCCGCGAACGTCGTCGTCGACCAGGTCGTGTACGGATGGAAGCCGAAGCGTTCGTCGAGGAGCACGCCCTGCGCGCCCTCGAAGACCGCCGGGCCGGCGCGCAGGAGCCCGGGCAGGTAGCCGTCGCCGGTGATGCGCGCCCGCCCGGCGAACGCGCCGAACGCCGCCGCGCACTCCTCGACATCCGGGACCTCGAGCGGCCCCAGCTCGTCGAAGAGCCGCTCCCGCAGGCGCATGAGCCGCCGGCGCAGCCGCGCGGGGGAGTGGCAGTCACCCGCGCGGGGAGCGTCGTCGCAGACCAGGGCGTACGCGGCGGTCTCGCCGATGCCCATGCCGCACGAGCCGTGCCGCAGCGCGGTGTCCCGCGCCCGGTTCGCCGCGCGGTGGTACGGCGTGGTCAGGAGCGCGTCGCGGTCGACCGTCAGCCGGTCCAGCGCGTCGCCGACGCCGACGGCGGCCAGGTGGTCCGCCTCGGCCGCCAGCGCGAGCGGATCCACCATCATGAACCGGGACAGGTGCGTCACCACACCCGGCGTGAACGTGCCCGAGCCGAACTGCGCGAACGTGTGATGCCGCCCGTCCGTGGTCACGACGTTGTGCGCCGCCTGCGCGCCGCCGTTGAACCGCACCACTGTGGCGTACGGGCCGCGGGCGCAGAGCCAGTCGACGACCGTGCCCTTGCCCGCGTCCCCGTACCCCAGGTCGACCACGATGACGTTCGCGGTCACGGGACCTCCTTCGTCGGCGGTGTGACCAGGGGGCTGTGTTCGATGGTTGCCTCGGTCACAGGCGCGTGACCTCGGTGTCGGCCGGGTCCAGGCCGGTCGGCATCGCCGACACGGCGACGGCGCCGCGCCGGGAGTTCAGCGGGGCGAGCGCACGGGAGACCGAGCTCCCCGCGCCGGAGCCGAACTCGCGCAGGTGGTCCAGGCCCTCCTCCAGGTCGACCGCGTCCTCGGCCAGCCCGACCGTGAGCGCGATCGTCTCGCAGACCGCGTCGAGGTCGTCCAGGCGGATGACGTTCTGGCCGAGCTGGGTGCGCCAGAAGTCGGCCAGCCTGTCGTCGGCGGAGTAGTACGCGCCCTCGGGGATGATGAAGTAGACGTCGTACTTGCGCTTGAGCTCGGCGACGATCGCGGCGAAGGGGATGTCCTCGACCTGCTCGCCTCCGATGATCTTGTTGATCTCGCGCGCCTTCACCTTCGGGTAGGCCAGCTCGTCCCCGATCAGGAACAGGTAGCCGCGCTTCCCGCGCTTGTCCAGGCAGTCCATGGCGGTGTGCCGGGCCATGAAGTACATCGCCAGCTCGTAGGACTCGGTCATCTGGCCGCCGCCCCCGCCCTCCAGCAGGATCCTGCCGAGGTCGTCGTCCATCCGGTTGTCGGACTCGAACTGCCCGACCTGCAGGGGCGCGCGGTCGCAGGTGGCGTCGCCGACCGCGCCGAACAGGATCTGCGGGTGCTCGACGTAGCCCTTGCGCATGAGCAGTCCGAGCAGGTCGGGCAGCTTCGACTGCAGCGTGCGCGGCACGTTGCCCATCGACCCGGTGACGTCGAAGAGCACGGCCAGCGCGAGCGACTCGGGGTGCTCGTCGCTGTCCCGGCTCTCCCGTACGGTCACGCCGAACGGGTCGAGGTCCTCGTGGACCGCGGTCGCGCCGCCGTCGCTGTAGGCGAACGCGCTGGCGCCGGTCGCCGCGCGGTAGCTCGCCGCGGCGTCGTAGACGTTGGTGGACCAGATTCCGCTTCCCATGGTGGTGTCCTTTCGGGGACGGGGTGATCATGCGGGCAGGTGGAACGGCCGGAAGCGGCGCGGGCCGTACAGCCGTTCGAGGAGGTCGTCGAGCTCGGCGAGCAGCCGCCAGGCGTCGGAGGGCCGCCGGTACTGCGACGTCAGGAGGCAGCCGCGCGCGAACGCGCGCAGCGACTTGGGCGCCCGGTCGCCCATCAGGTAGGTCATGCACCGGGTGGCCAGGTAGATGTCGGTGCCGGGGCCGGCCGGCTCGCGCGCGGCGACCTCGGGCGGGTACCAGTCCGCGCGCCGGGTGACCATGGCCGGGACCCGGACGCCGCGGTCCGGATGGCAGCCGGGCACCGAGTAGCACCAGTCGACCAGCACGAGGCCGTGCTGTTCCGGATGGATGAGCACGTGTTCGGGGAGCACCGCGCCGTGCAGGACGCCGGCCCGGTGCGCGAAGCCCAGCGCGACCAGCAGCCGCCGCCACATCCACGCCACGTCGCGGGGGTCGACCCCGTCGGCGTACGCGGCGCGCACCTCGGCGAGCGAACGGAAACCGTCGAGGCGGCCGATCGCGTTCGCGCGCCGCTCGGTCCCGGTCGCCTCGTCGCGGTGCCGGAAGCTCTCCAGCAGACGCGGCACGTACGGCAGGAACCGCCCGTCGCCGTCCTTGGGCAGCTGCCGCAGCGCGATCGCCTCGCGTTCGAGCAGGTCGTTCACTGCCGGGTCGCGCGGGATCTTGACCATCGCCTCACCCGCGTCGTACAGGTTGGCCAGGTCACCGCGGACCGGCGCCGCGTCCAGCGGATACGTCCCGCGGCGCGTTCTGATCACGGGCGGCCCGTACGCGCGCCACAGCGCGGTCAGCCGGTCGAACGCCTCCCGCGGCCCGCCCGCGTCGGGGTGGACGAGCCGTACCAGGCGCCGGTACTCCCGTGCCCCGCCGGGGCCGAACAGCTCGGCGGGCGTACGCGCGGTCGCGATGAGGCGTACGGCCTCGGCGCGTCTCATCTGATCTCCTCCTCACGTGAGGGCCGCAGCAGGGCCGGGTGCAGCAGCCGCGCGTCGCCGGGCCGGTAGAGGCGGGCCCGCGGGCCCCCGCGCCGGCCGCCGCGCTCGGAGGTCGTGCCGGTGCTCTCCACGAACCCCGGCACCGACAGGACCTTGCGGTGGAAGTTCCCGGCGTGCAGCTCCTCGCCCCAGACCGTCTCGTAGACGGCCCGCAGCTCCGGGATCGTGAACTCGGGCGCGCAGAACGTCGTCGCCAGCGCCGTGTACTCCAGCTTCGAGCGGGCCCGCTCCAGCCCGTCGGTGAGGATGACCGAGTGGTCGAAGGCCAGCCGCCGGGTCGTGCCGGGCCGCTGCGCGCCGGTGCCGGTCAGGCCGAGCGAGCCGACCGGGGTCCACACCGCGTCGGCGGCGTCGCTGCCCGCCCGCGGCTCGGGCATCTCCGGGGCGAAGGCGAGGTAGGCGACCGAGACCACGCGCATGCGCGGGTCACGGCCGGGCGCGCCGTACGCCGCGAGCTGTTCGAGGTGGACCCGCTCCAGCGCGTCGGCGCGTACGCCGGTCTCCTCGGCGAGCTCCCTGGCGGCCGCCTCGTCCAGGCCCTCGGGCCGCACGGCGCCGGTCTCGTCGCGGGTGTTCTTGACGAAGCCGCCGGGCAGCGCCCACATGCCCTCCTGCGGAGGCGCGCCGCGCTGGACGAGCAGGACGTTCAGCGCGCCGTCGCGGATGGTGAGGGCGACCACGTCGATGGCGACCGCCACGGGGTCGTACGCCCGCGGGTCGTACGCCGCCAGGAACTCCTCTTCGCGTCGGTCCATGAGTCCTTCTCGTATTGAGATAATCTCGATCTGAGAAGAACGTACGTCATGGCGCGCCGGATGTCGAGCCTTTTCACGCCGGGAGGGTCAGCGCCGGTGGCGGCCCTGCGGGTGCACGGGGCGCCCGCCCAGCACCTGCCGCAGACGGCTGTGCCGCCGTCCGTACACCAGGTAGACGAGGAGCCCCGCGGTCATCCACGCGCCGAAGTACACCCAGGTGCGCAGGTGCAGGTTGAGCAGGAGCCAGCCGGTCGCGGCGATGGCCAGCAGGGGCGTCAGCGGCGCGCCCCAGACGCGGAAGCCGCGGGGCAGGTCCGGGCGGGACCGGCGCAGCGCCAGTACGCCCGCCGAGACGAAGATGAACGCGAACAGCGTGCCGATCACGATCATCTGCTGCAGGGCGAGGATGCTCACCTTGCCGAACGTCCACACGTCGACCTGCGACAGCACGATCCCCGTGGCGCCGACGAGCACGGCCGCGCGGGTCGGCACCTTGTACCGGGGGCTGATCACGGCCAGGGTCGCGGGCATCAGGCCGTCGCGTGCCATCGCGAACAGGACCCGTGTCTGGGCGATCATCACGACGAGGACCACCGTGGCCAGCCCGATCACCGCGCCCACGTCGATGACCACGCCCATGGCGCTGGACCCGACCGCGTGGAACGCCGACGTCAACGGGGTGTCGGGGTTGAGCGTCCGGTAGGGCACCATGCCGACCATGGCGACCGCGACGCCGATGTAGAGGGCGATCGCGATGAGCAGGCTGATGAGCATTCCCCGCGGTACGCGACGCTGCGCGTCCTTGGTCTCCTCAGCAGAGGTGGCGATCAGGTCGAAGCCGATGTAGGCGAACGCGATCGCCGACGTGGCGGTGAAGATCCCGACGAGCCCGAACGCGTGCGGGCTGCCGCCCATCAGCGCGTCCAGCACCGTCCTGCCGTCACCGGCGGCGGCGGTGCGCGGCGGCGGCACGAACGGACGCAGGTTCGAGGAGTGGAAGTACAGCAGGCCGCCGCCGATCACGAAGCCGATGACGATGACCTTGGTGAGCACCATGAACCACAGCGTGTACAGACTGAGCCGCGCGCCGATGGCCACGATCACCGCCAGCAACAGCAGGAGCGCCAGCGCGAATACGTCCAGGCCGGTCGGCCTGCCGGCGATGCCGGACAAGGCCGAAGGCACTTTGATCCAGGCGATCCCGGCCAGGGTGCCCACGTCGTCGACCAGCCGCATCGCGTACAGCGACCAGGCCCGGCTCACGACGGCCGCGGCGAGCTGGAGCTCGAGGATGAGCGCCCAGCCGATCACCCAGGCCCAGATCTCGCCGAACGCCACATACGTGAAGGAGTACGCGCTGCCCGCCACCGGCATGGTCGAGGACAGCTCGGCGTAGGACAGGGCCGACAGCAGGCAGGCGGCGCCCGCGATGACGAAGGACAGGATGACGGCGGGCCCGGCCGTCGTGGCGGCCTCCTGCCCGGCGATGTTGAAGATCCCAGAGCCGATCATGACACCGAGGCCGAGCACGACCAGGTCGCGGGTTCCGTAGACCAGCGACAGGCGGTGGCGGCCGCCCTGGCGCGGGCCGATGGTCTCTTCGACCGGCAGGCGGCGCAGGAGGTTGTTACGGAAGGGCGCTTCGGTGCTCAATGGCGGTGTTTCCCCATGTCTTCGGCGTTCTGCTCCCCCTGCGGCCTCCGGGGTGCCGGTGGATGTACAGAATTTCCGAAATTACCTCTAGTCACAAGGATCTACGGGTTTATTCCGTTTCGATCAGTAACGGAAGGGTAACTGCGTGATCTTGTGGATCTGGAAGCCGCGGGATGGCAAAGTTGGGGGACGCGATCCCCTGACTCAGGAGATGCAATGCGCCGGAGCACCGCAGTCATCGGCCTCACCGCCGCCGCGCTGGCCACGCTGGTCGTGCCCGCCCAGGCGCGCCAGCCCGCCGCTCACGCGCCGCAGGACCAGAAGCAGGCGGTCGCGGTCGGGTACGGGGGAGCGGTCTCCAGCGTCGATCTGGACGCGAGCAAGAGTGGCATCGAGGTGCTGCGGCACGGCGGCAACGCCGTCGACGCGGCCGTCGCCACCGCCGCCACGCTCGGCGTGACCGAGCCGTACGTCTCGGCGATCGGCGGAGGTGGCTACTTCACCTACTACGACGCGCGTACGCGCAAGGTCTACACCTTCGACGGCCGCGAGACCGGCCCGGCGAAGATGACGAAGGACTTCTTCATCGACCCCAAGACGGGCAAGCCGCTGTCCTTCGACGAGGCGGTGACGAGCGGCCTGTCGGTGGGTGTTCCCGGGACCCTGGCCACCTGGGACTCCGCGCTGCGCCGCTTCGGCTCCCGCAAGCTGGGCACCCTGCTGCAGCCCGCGATCGACGTGGCCGACCGCGGCTTCACCGTGGACCAGGAGTTCTACGACCAGACCGCGCTCAACGCGGACCGGTTCAAGGACATCGTGCCGACGCGGCAGCTCTTCCTGCCCGGCGGCAAGCCGCCCGCCGTCGGCTCGACGTTCCACAACCCCGAGCTGGCCGACACCTACCGGCAGATCTCCAAGAAGGGGCTCGGCTTCTTCTACGGTGGCGAGCTGGGCAAGGAGATCGCCGAGACCGTCCAGCACCCGCCGGTGGACCCGGCGGCGACCCGCAACGTACGGCCCGGTGTGGTCCAGCCCTCCGACCTCGGGCACTACAAGGTCGTCCCCCGTGACCCCACGCACGTGGACTACCGGGGGTACGACGTCTACGGCATGGCCCCCTCCTCGTCCGGCGGCTCGACCGACGGCGAGGCGCTGAACATCATGAAGCAGTTCAAGCTCGGCGACCCGGTCCAGGCGCTGCACACCTACATCGAGGCGTCCAAGCTCGCCTACGCCGACCGCGGCGCGTACGTCGGCGACCCGGCGTATGAGAACGTGCCCCTCAAGACCCTGCTGTCGGACCGGTTCGCCCGCTCGCGCGCCTGCCTGATCAAGCCGGACCAGGCACTCACCGCACCCGTGCTGCCCGGCGACCTGAACGGCGCCGGCTGCGCGACACCGTCCGGCACCGGCCAGCAGCTTCCCTACGAGGGCCCGCAGACCACGCATCTCGTCGCCACCGACAAGTGGGGCAACGTCGTCTCCTACACGCTGACGATCGAGCAGTTCGGCGGCAGCGCGCTCACCGTGCCGCACCGCGGGTTCCTGCTGAACAACGAGATGACGGACTTCAACTTCACCTCCTCCACGCCGGCCGGCTACGCCGACCCGAACCTTCCCGCCGCGGGCAAGCGGCCGCGCAGCAGTATGGCGCCGACGATCGTGCTGAAGAACCACAAGCCGCTGCTGGCGGTCGGCTCGCCCGGCGGCTCGACGATCATCACCACGGTGCTGCAGATCCTGATGAACCGACTCGACCTCGGCATGACGCTCCCGGAGGCGATCGACGCGCCGCGCGCCACCCAGCGCAACACGGCTCAGACCGCCGCCGAGCAGGCCTTCATCGACAGGTACGGCACCGCGCTCAAGGCCAAGGGGCAGGACCTCGTGCTCTTCCCCGGCCCGCCGGCGGGAGTGATCGGCTCGGCCACCGGCCTGGAGTTCCTGGGCGGCGGGAAGGTCGAGGCGGTCGCCGAGAAGGTCCGCCGCCACGGAGGCAGCGCGCTGGTGGCCCGGCCCGCACGCTGACACCGATCGTGCGGGTGGACGTGGCCGTACGGATGACCACTATGCGGCACGATCGACCGGGAACTCCGCCCGATCGGGGAAGGCTGTCCTAACGGAAACATTTGTGCGATCACTGCGGGATCTGAGCTGGTGGCGGAGCTACGATCAGCGGGGAAGGAGTCGCTGATGGCCGAGGCGTACGTCCAGGTGACGACGACCACCGATTCACGCAAGGAGGCCGCCGAGCTCGCGAGGTCGGCGGTCACCGGGCGCCTCGCGGCCTGCGCTCAGCTGGTCGGCCCGATCGCCAGCACGTACTGGTGGGAGGGGGAGATCGAGTCCGCCGAAGAATGGATGGTGCTCTTCAAGACCACCACGGACTGCTTCGAGGACCTCGCCGCCCAGATCACCGAGCAGCACTCGTACGACACGCCCGAGATCATCGCGACTCCGGTCGTGGCGGGCAGCGCCGAATACCTGTCCTGGGTGCGGGAGCAGACCACCGAAGCACCGCTTGGTCAAGAGGGGGTGTGATCGGGGGTGATCGTGGGTAATAAGTCGTCACTTATCCACCCCGGAAGCACAGTGCCCCCGAGGACGGTGAACGGTGAGTGAGGACTACGGCCTGTTCGGTCCCGGCTCCGTGACCTGGCGCGTGATGGCCGAGCCGGTGCAGATCGTCGGCGGCCTGCGCGCGCTCATCCTGCAGGCACTGCACCCACCGTCCATGTGGGGGACCGCGCAGAACTCCGAGCTGATGGACCCGCGCGCGGCCTGGGCCCGCTTGGGCCGCACCGTGGAGTTCGTCCGCGTCCGCACGTACGGCACCCTGGACGAGGTCGAACGCGTCGGACGCCGGGTCCGCAACCTGCACTCACGGCTGACCGGCCTGAACCTCGACACCGGCGAGGTCTTCCCGGTCGACGCGCCGGAGAACCTCCTGTGGGTGCACATGGGCGAGGTCGACTCCTACCTCGACGTCGCTTTGCGCGCCGGCGTACCGCTGTCGCGCGCCGACGCCGACGCGTTCGTGGACGAGCAGCGCAGGGCGGGGGAGGTCGTCGGCCTGGATCCGGCGTGCATCCCCGCGTCGGTCGCCGAGATGGCCGACTACTACGCCGGGATGCGGCAGCGGATCTACGCCTGCCGGGAGGCCAAGGAAGGCCTCCGGCGGCTCTACACCCCGGCGGTGCCACGGCAGTGGCTGCCGCTCAAGCTGGCCGCGCCGGGCGTCGCCACCCTCGTCATCGCGACCCTGCCACGCTGGGCGCGCCGCATGTACGGCCTGCCGGCGACGCCTCTGGAGGACATCTGGGCCACGGCCTGGCTCAAGGCGCTCTACCGCGGCACCCGGGTCGTCCCCGAGTCGTGGCGCTACTCACCGGACGCCCGCCGGGCGCGCGAGCTGAGCCGCGAGGCCGGACCGGGCCTGGCCGCGGCGTCCTGACCCTCTCAGGAGAGGAAGGCCGCGACCTCGGCCTCGAACTCCCCGGGCCGCTTCTCGTGCACGAGGTGCCCCGCCTCGATCGTGACGAGGCGGCAATCGGAGATCGTCCGCGCCATCTTCGCGATCGCGTCCTGCGGAATGTGGCTGCCGGGGCCACCGGCGACGATCAGCGTCGGGGCGGTGATCGCGGCCAGGGTCTGCCAGTACGCGGGGTCGAAGTCGCCCCGCTGCCGGTAGATCGCCGCCACCATCTCCCAGTCGAATGACGCGGGCCGGCTCCGGTCCTCCTCGGTCACGAACCGCGGTGGATCGACGCGTACGGGCGGTGGGGGCTCCTCCAGGACGAGGCGGCTCACCCGCTCCGGCCGCTCACCGGCCAGCAGATAGGCCACGACGGCGCCCATCGAGTGCCCCATCAGCGTGACCGCGCCGAACCCCAGGGTGTCGAGGAGGCGCAGGACGTCATCGCGCATCAGCTCGAAGGAGTAGTCAGGGCACCGGTCGCTCTCGCCGTGCCCCCGCATGTCGGGCGCGTACACCTGGTATCGGCCGGCCAGCCGCCGCGCCGTCTCGTCCCAGGACGACCCGTCCTCGCCGAGCGAGTGCAGCGCCACGAGCGGTGGCGCCGAGCCGTCTCCGGTCACGCGGCAGGCGAGCCGAACGCCGCCGGTGTCCACCATCCGAAGATCGCCCATGGGGCCGAACCTATCCGGTGGGGGGTCGCTTCCGCCGCCTCGGGCGGCGGCGCAGGGTCGTGCGGCGCCGGAGGATGCCGCGCATGACGACGTCGCTGTAGCCGAACCGCCGTGCGACCTGCCGGATGGCCCACCCCTCCTGGTAGAGCCGCGTGGCGTCGTCCTCCAGCTGCTCCTGGTCGGAGGCGGTGCGCACGCCGGCCCCCCGGCCCCCGGTCAGGGATAAGCGCAGGATTCGAACACGCCTGGCGATCACCTTGGTGACCCTTCTGGCGATCCTCGCCGCCGGCAGGTCGTCGCCACGGGAGTCGGAGCACTGTAAGGACATCGCGACCGGCCAATCTCGTCAGGATGGGACCAGGGGATTCGTAACCCTCCGGCCCGTGGATTGGCGGAGGGGAACCTTTTCGACGCGAGCGAGGTCCCTAGGCCGTCGCGGGGACGTTCCAGGAGCGGATCACCGGCTGGTCGTGTTCGGTGCCGAGCGTCGACAGTGTCCCCGTGTCCAGCCGGAACAGGCGGCCCCCGGCCGGGGGCAGGTCCAGCCATCGCGCGGTCAGGACGCGGAGGACATGGCCGTGCGCCACGAGCACCACGTCGCCCTCGGCCAGGTGCGGGCGTACCCGGTCGAGTACGCCGTCCACGCGGACGCCGACCTGCTCGACCGTCTCACCATCGACCACCCCGTCGCGCCAGAGATACCAGTCCGGGCGTTCCTCGCGGATCTGCGGCGTGGTCCTGCCCTCGTACGCGCCGTAGTCCCACTCCCAGAGCCGGTCGTCGGTCTCGGCCCCGCCGAGCCCGGCCAGCTCGGCCGTGCGCCGGGCCCGCGCGGCCGGGCTGACCAGCCTGAACGCGATCTTGCGGTCGGCGAGCAGGGGCGCGAGCGAGCGCGCCTGCTCCTCGCCGCGCGGTGTGAGCGGCACGTCCGTGCGGCCGGTGTGGCGGCCGTCGCGGGCCCATTCGGTCTCACCGTGTCGCACCAGGATCAATTCCCCCATGCACCGCACATTACGGGAGGTCCGCGTCGGTCGCCGGTTCGAGGCGTATGACGATGGACTTGGAGGTGGGGGTGTTGCTGATCTCGGCGGTGCTGTCCAGCGGGACGAGCACGTTGGTCTCGGGGAAGTACGCCGCCGCGCAGCCGCGCGCGGTCGGGTAGGAGACGACGCGGAAGCCGGGCGCCCGGCGGTCGGCCTCACCGGGCCACTCGCCGACCAGGTCGACCATGGAGCCGTCGGCGAGGTCGAGCGCCGCCAGGTCATCGGGGTTGACGAACACCACGCGGCGCCCCGCCTTGATGCCCCGATAGCGGTCGTCCAGCCCGTAGATCGTGGTGTTGTACTGGTCGTGGCTGCGCACGGTCTGCAGCAGCAACCGGCCGTCGGGCACCCGCAGGACCTTCAGCGGGTTGACCGTCAGGTTGGCCTTCCCGGTGGCCGTGGGGAACTCCCGCCTGTCGCGCGGCGCGTGCGGCAGGGTGAACCCGCCGGACTCACGGATCCGTACGTTGTAGTCCGCGAAGCCGGGCACGACGCGGGAGACGTGGTCGCGGATCACGTCGTAGTCGCGTTCCATCGCGGCCCAGCCGAGGTCGTCGCCGAGCGTGGCGAGGGCCAGCCGGCACACGATCGAGACCTCCGACAGCAGGTCCGGCGCGGGGGCCGGCAGGCGGCCCCGCGAGGCGTGCACCATGCCCATGGAGTCCTCGACCGAGACGAACTGCGGCCCGCTCTCCTGCGGGTCCCGCTCCGTACGGCCCAGCGTGGGCAGGATGAGGGCACGCTCGCCGGTCACGGTGTGGGAGCGGTTGAGCTTGGTGGACACGTGCGCCGTCAGCCGGCAGGAGCGCATCGCGGCCTCGGTGACCGCCGAGTCCGGGGTGGCGCGCACGAAGTTGCCGCCCATGCCGAGAAAGACCTTGATCTCGCCCGCGCGCATCGCGCGGATCGTGTCGACGGTGTCCAGGCCGTGCTCACGTGGCGGCGCGAAGCCGAACTCGGCCTCCAGGGCGTCCAGGAACGCTGCGGGCGGCTTCTCGTAGATCCCCATCGTCCGGTCGCCCTGGACGTTGGAGTGGCCGCGTACCGGACAGACGCCCGCGCCGGGACGGCCGACGTTGCCGCGCAGCAGCAGGAAGTTGACGACCTCCCGGATGGTCGGCACCGAGTTGCGGTGCTGGGTCAGGCCCATCGCCCAGCAGACGATGATCCGTTCCGCGCCGAGGACGTCGGACACGGTCGCGTCGATCTCCTCCTCGGTGAGCCCGGTCGCCTCCAGCACGTCGTCCCGGTCGAGGGCGTGGACGTGCTTCTCGAACTCCGCGAAGCCCGCCGTGTGCCGGTCGATGAACTCCTGGTCGATCGCGCCCGTCTCCAGCAGCGCCCGGTTGAGCGCCTGGAACAGCGCCAGGTCGCCGTTCAGCCGGATCTGCAGGTAACGGTCGGCCAGCGCGGTTCCCCGGCCGATCACCCCGGAGACCTTCTGCGGGTTCTTGAACCTCATCAGCCCGGCCTCGGGCAGGGGGTTCACCGCCACGATCCGTGTACCGCCGCGCTTGGCGCTCTCGAGCGCCGAGAGCATCCGCGGATGGTTGGTGCCCGGGTTCTGCCCCACCACGAAGATCAGGTCGGCCTTGGCCAGGTCCTCCAGGAGCACCGAGCCCTTGCCGACGCCGAGCGTCTCGGTGAGCGCCGAGCCCGATGACTCGTGGCACATGTTGGAGCAGTCGGGCAGGTTGTTGGTGCCGAGGGCGCGGACGAACAGCTGGTACGCGAACGCCGCCTCGTTGCTGGTCCGGCCCGAGGTGTAGAAGACGGCCTCGCCGGGGGAGTCCAGCCCCTTCAGCTCGTCGGCGAGCAGCCCGATCGCGGTCTCCCAGGAGACCGGCTCGTAGTGGTCCGAACCGGCGTCGAGGAGCATCGGCTCGGTCAGCCGGCCCTGCTGGCCCAGCCAGTGATCCGAGCGTACGGCCAGCTCCGAGACGGGGTGTGCGGCGAAGAACTCCCGGGTGACGCGCCGGGTGGTGGCCTCCTCGGCCACCGCCTTGGCGCCGTTCTCACAGAACTCCGCGACATGCCGGTGGTCGCCCTCGGGCCAGGCGCAGCCGGGGCAGTCGAAGCCGTTCTTCTGATTGACCCGCAACAGCGTCAGGGCCGTGCGGCGCACGCCCATCTGCTCGTAGGCCTTGCCCAACGTCACCGCGACGGCCGGCACTCCCGCCGCGTGGTCCTTGGGGGGCGACACCTCCAGCCGGGTGTCGTCGGTGTCCTCGGACGGGGCTTTACGGCTCATTCGTATCCTCGTGGGTCGATCTTCGATGCCGTGTCCCGTATATCAGAGATCGACCGCGTGTCCGCGACCGGCCTCAGGGGGATCGGCCAGGTCCCGGGGCGGGGCCGACGACGACGGATCGCAGGGCGCGATGAATCAGGTCGGGCAGTGACCCGCCGTTTCGTGCCCAGTCGTCGAGGGAGATGCGGACGGCGGCCATGGTGAGCGCCGCGATCATACGGGGACGGGGGTCGTCGGCGGTGAGGTCGGGGATCCTGCTCGCCGCCAGGCCGGCGATGGCCTTCTCGTAGCGGTGGTAGGCGCGCAGGGTCCAGGCGTCCAGCGTGTTCGACGTCCGCGTCAGCTGGGCGAGTTCGTGTATCCGGGCGTGGTGGTCGGGCAGGTGGTCGGCCAGTTCGGCGAACGCGGCGATGATGGCCTCGATCGCGGTCAGGTGGGCCGGCTGGCGGGCGATGGCATCGGTGATCAAGGTCAGCCACGGGCCGGTGATCCCCTCGGCGACCGCGTTCTCCTTGGCCTGGTAGTAGCGGAAGAACGTGGCGCGCCCGATCTCGGCGTCGTCGGCGATCTCGTCGACGGTCGTGCCCGCGAGTCCTCGCTCGGCAGCGAGCCTGGCCGCCGAGGCGGCGATGCGAGCGGTGGTGGCCCGCCTCTTGCGGTTTTTGAGGCCATCCGGTTCACTGCGAGACATAATCTCATTTTGGACTCCGTCTCATCCGGGTGCAATGCCGCCGGCCCGCGCCGGGCATGCGCTTCACCCCTGCCGACAGCGAAGGAGCGCCGCATGGGCGTGAACCAGCGCAGCCAGATCGTCATGTCCGAGCCGGAGATCACCCGGTTCCTCGAGGAGCAGCGGGTGGCGACGCTGGCGAGCAACGGCCCTTCGGGGCATCCGCATCTGGTGGCGATGTGGTACGCGGTGATCGACGGTGTCGTGTGGTTCGAGACGAAGGCGAAGTCCCAGAAGGCCGTGAACCTGCGCCGGGACGGCCGCGTGACGGTCATGGTGGAGGCGGGCCACACCTACGACACGCTGCGCGGCGTATCGCTGGAGGGCCGGGCGACGGTGGTCGACGACGCCGAGGCGCTGTGGGCGGTCGGGGTGAGCGTCTGGGAGCGCTACAACGGCCCGTACGACGAGGAGGTCCGGCCGCTCGTGGAGATGATGCTGCGCAAGCGCGTCGCGGTACGGGTCGAGGCCGAGCGTGTCCGCTCGTGGGACCACCGCAAGATGGGCCTGGACCCGATTCCCCTCGGCGGCAGCACCGCCGAGTTCCTCTGACGGCCGGCCGCGCGGAAGGCGGATCACTATGCCCGGCACCCCGCCCGCCCCATCGTCGCCCCTCAGACGCCCGCAGGGACTCGACTCACCGATCGTGCCGAAGATCATCAAACTGATGTCCCGGCTCAACGTCGCGGCCTACCGCGCCACGGGTGGCCGGATCGGCGGTGTCTGGCGCATCGGCAGCGCCTTCCCGCGCGGCGTGCCCATCTGCCTGCTCACCACCCAGGGCCGCAGGACCGGCCTCCCGCGGACCTCGCCGCTGCTGTACCTGGCCGACGGCGACCGGGTGATCCTCGTGGCCTCACAGGGCGGACTGGCGAAGAACCCGCTGTGGTACCTCAACGTGCGGGCCGACCCGGAGGTCACCGTCCAGGTCCGGAGGAACGTACGGAAGATGCGCGCCCGCGTCGCGGGCCCGGCCGAGCGCGCCGAGCTCTGGCGGCGGCTCGTCGCCATGTACGCCGACTTCGACCGGTATCAGGCGTGGACCGATCGCGAGATACCCGTCGTCATCTGCGAGCCGGCCCAGAGCCCGTCACACGACCTGCCCGAGCGGTAGACCTAGACGAGAAGGTCGTCCAGTTCCACGCACTCCAGGCCGTGGGCCTCGGCGACCGGGTAGCTGGTGAGCCTGCCCTCGTGGGTGCTCACGCCGTGCGCCAGCGCCACGTCGTCGGTGACGGCCTGCTGCCAGCCCTTGCCGGCGAGCGCGATGGCGTACGGCAGGGTCACGTTGGTCAGGGCGTACGTCGAGGTGTTCGGCACCGAGCCCGGCATGTTCGCGACGCAGTAGAAGACCGAGTCGTGCACCTTGTAGGTGGGCTCGTCGTGCGTGGTGGGGCGGGAGTCCTCGAAGCAGCCGCCCTGGTCGATGGCGATGTCGACCAGCACCGAGCCCGGCTTCATCCGCGCGACCAGGTCGTTGGACACGAGCTTGGGCGCCTTCGCGCCGGGGATCAGCACCGCGCCGATGACGAGGTCGGCCTCGAGGGCGGCCTGCTCGATGGCGTATGTGCTGGACATCAGGGTCGTGAGGCGGCCCTGGTAGATCGAGTCGATGTGGCGGAGCCGGTCGATGCTGACGTCCAGGATCGAGACGTCGGCGCCCATGCCGACCGCGACCTGGGCGGCGTTCAGGCCGGACACACCGCCGCCGATGACGACGACCTTGGCCGGAGCCACTCCCGGCACGCCGCCGGGGAGCACGCCGCGGCCGCCGTTGAACCTCATCAGGTTGTACGCGCCGACCTGCGGAGCCAGGCGGCCGGCCACCTCGGACATGGGAGCGAGCAGCGGCAGGGAGCGGTTCGGCAGCTGCACGGTCTCGTACGCGATCGAGGTGACCCCCGAGTCGAGCAGTGCCTCGGTGCAGGCGCGGGAGGCGGCAAGGTGGAGGTAGGTGAAGAGCGTCTGCCCCTTGCGCATGCGGTGGTACTCAGGCTCGATCGGCTCCTTGACCTTCAAGATCAGCTCGCCGGTCGACCAGACGTCGTCGGCGGTCTCAAGGATCTTGGCTCCGGCCCCGATGTAGTCCTCGTCGGGGATGGACGAACCCGCGCCCGCGTGCCGCTCGACGAACACCTCATGACCGTGCCGCACCAGCTCGTGCGCTCCGGCGGGCGTCATTGCAACGCGATACTCGTTGTTCTTGATCTCGCGCGGTACGCCGATCTTCACAATGCCTCCACAGGTTTGTGCTCCTCCCTAAGGGTGCGACGGGGGCGTCCAGAACCGCGATGAGCAGCATGTATTGCTATCTCAAAGAATGCTGACACAGTGTCAGATCATGTCGGTCTTCAGGGAGAGTTGTCCGTTTTCTGGGTGAAGACGGCCTCCAGGTGGGGGACGTCGTCGGCGAGGACCAGCACCTCGTCGCCGGCCCGCATCTCGGTGTCGCCGCGCACCGGAACGAGACGCCCCTCGCGGATGACGAAGCTGACCCAGGCGTCCTCACCGCACGGCAGGTCGCCGACCGTCGCACCGTCGGCGGCCGAGCCGGCCACGACCTGGTAGCGGTGCAGGCCCTCCGGCTCCTCCTGGAAGCGGACGCCCAGGCTCCACGGCTCCGGCTCGACGGTCCGCAGCGGGATGCGCAGGCGGTGCGCGAGGGCGGGCACCAGGCCGCCCTGCACGATCACCGAGAACAGCACGACGACGAAGATGATCTCGTACGCCCGGCGTGCGTCCTTCAGGCCGGCCTGCAGGATGAAGGACCCGAGCAGGATCGGCACCGCGCCCTTCAGCCCGGTCCAGAGCACGAAGGCGCGCTCACGCCACCCGAGCCGGATGGGCAGCAGGACGAGCCCGGCGAAGACCGGCCGGATCACGAAGGCGAGGGCGACGGCGAGCAGCAGCCCGATCCACCACGCCCCGCCGTCGAGCAGGTCGTGCAGCCTGATCGTGAGCCCGAGCATGGTGAACGCGACGATCTCACCGAGGCTCGCCAGCGAGGAGTGGAAACGCTCGATCTCCCTCTTGTACGGCGCGCGCTCGTCGCCGAGCAGGATGCCGGCCGCGAAGACGGCGAGGAACCCCGAGCCGTGCGCCGCGGTCGCCAGCCCGTAGATCATGAGCGCGCCGAACAGGACGCGCAGCGCGTACAGGCCCGCGCCGGGCAGCGGCACCCGCCGCATGAAGAACAGCAGCGCCATCCCGCCCGCGATGCCGACGGCCGCCCCGATGGCCATCTGCTGGAAGAACTCCAGCGTGACCTGCCCGGCGGCGGACAGGCCCCCTCCGCTCGCGGTCAGCAGCGCCACCATCAGCGCGATGCCGACCGGGTCGTTCGCGCCGGACTCACCCTCCAGGAGGGTGCCGCTGCGCCCCGCGACCTCCCGTTTGCCGAGTACGGAGAACACCACCGCCGGGTCGGTGGGGGCGAGCGCGGTGCCCAGTAGCATCGCGATGCGCCAGTCGATGCCGAACGCGTAGTGCGCCAGGACGGCCAGGGCCGCGGCCGTGACGAGGGTGCCTGCCACGCCGAGCCACACGGTCGCGCCGGCCGCCGAGCGGAACCGGCGCCGCCCGATGTGCATGCCGCCGTCGAACAGGATCACCGCCAGCGCCACGGTGACGATCTTCTCGACCGTCGCGACCTGCACGGTGCCCAGGCGGGGCCAGACCTCGGCGGCGGCCGCGGCGCCCACCAGGAAGATCGCCGGAGCCGGGATGCGCAGGCGCTCGCCGAACCGGTTGGAGAGCACGGCGAGCATGCCGATCAGCGCGATCAGCAGGATCACTCGGCCGAACGGCTCGACGTCGGTCACGACACCGCCTCTTCCCCTTCTGGAGGATCACCAAGGACAGCGCCGACCAGACTTCCCGGCACACCAGGTTCTTAACGCTATCTACACGCGGCGCAACGCGTGGTCGCGTGCCGCGATGTCGGCACGCGTGCCGCGCTCCTCCAGCCGGTCGGCGATCTCCCGTACGTGGTCGGCCTCCTTGTTGCCGCCGTACTTGAACTTGGCCCGCACGTCGGTGACCGTCAGCTCGATTCCGCGGATGCCGGGCAGCAGCCGCCGGTCCGGGTCCTCATCGGCCGACACGGGGAGCCGCGCGGACCCCGGTTCGAAGTGGGCCAGCTGCCGGTCGAGCAGCCCGGCCTTCTCCGTCGGGTCGTCGATGACGCGGACGTCGCAGGTCAACTGCACGGTCGCGTAGTAGGAGGTCGGCACGCCGCGCTCGACCGGCCCGCCCGGGTCGGCATTCCAGTCCGAGCGGATGTAGGTGTAGTCGTCGACCACGGTCAGCAGCGCGCGCGGGTGCTCGGTGAGCGGCTCCCAGACCGGGTTCGGCCGGGCCAGATGGAGCCAGACCGTCCGCTCTCCGTCGAAGACGAAATGGGTGGGGACCACGACCGGCACGTCGCGCCCGCGTCCGCCGGCGATCAGCTGGCCGAAGTCGCGATCGGCGAGCCAGGCCCGCCACTCCTTGTCGTCGGCCGAATCCCAAGGGTGTACGAGCACTGCGGGCCTCCGATCGATCATGCTTGATGCGGAGCAGAGTAGGCGAGCGACCCGGTGTGCCGCGACGCGGTATACGCGTCAGGCCGGGGCGGCGGGCGTCCGGTGGCCCGTGTCCACGATGGCCAGGATGTCCTGTGGGCGTACCGGCACCCTGCTGAGCGGCACGCCGCACGCGTCCCGGATGGCGGCCACGATCGCCGGCGTCGAGGACAGCGTGGGGGGCTCGCCCGCGCCGCGCAGCCCGTACGGCGCGTGCGGGTCCGGGTGCTCCAGGATCTCCAGGCTCATCGGCGGCATGTCCAGGATCGTGGGGATGAGGTAGTCGGTGAACGAGGGGTTGCGGATGCGCCCGTCCCGTACCTGGATCTCCTCCATCAGCGCGAGGCCCAGTCCCTGCGCGGTGCCGCCGTGGATCTGGCCCTCCAGCGCGATCGGGTTGAGGATCCGCCCGACGTCCTGCACCGCGGCCAGCTCGACCACCTTGACGAGGCCCAGCTCGATGTCCACGTCGACGACCGCCCGGTGCACGCAGAACGCGAACTGCGTGTGCGAGTCGCCCTGCCCGGTGACCGGGTCGAGGGGGGTCGTGGGCCGGTGGTGGAACTCCCGTGTCTCCTCGACGAACCGGTCCCCGAGCACCTCGGCCAGCGGTACCGAGCGGTCGCCGGCCACGACGTGCTCGCCCGTCAGGGTGCCGCCGGGCATCCCGGCGAGGCGGAGCACCCGCTCGCGTACGGCCTCGCAGGCGGCACGGACCGCGCCGCCGGTCATGTACGACTGGCGCGACGCGCTCGACGATCCCGCCGATCCCACGGTGGTGTCGGCGGGCGCGACCGTGACCCGCTCGACGCCGAGCTCGGTCCGCGCGATCTGCGCCTGCAGCGTGACCAGGCCCTGCCCGACCTCGGCGGCGGCGGTGTGCACCAGCGCGGTGACCTCACCGCCCGAGACCTCCAGGCGTACCCGCGCGGTGGACAGGTCGTCGTATCCCTCGGAGTAGCAGATGTTCTTGATGCCGATGCCGTACCCGACGCCACGGACGACGCCTTCGCCGTGCGTGGTGTTGGAGACGCCGCCGGGCAGGTTCCGCAGGTCGAGGGCGCCGGTGGCCCGGGGCATGGGGAACGCCTCCGCGCGGCGCAGCATGTCGGTGAGGGGCGCGGGCATGTCCACGATCTGCCCGGTGGGCAGCCGCGAGCCCTCGGACAGCGCGTTGCGCACGCGGATCTCGATCGGGCCGAGCCCGCACGCCTCGGCGAGGCGGTCCATCTGCGACTCGTAGGCGAAGCACGCCTGTACGGCGCCGAAGCCGCGCATCGCGCCGCACGGCGGGTTGTTGGTGTAGACGCCGTAGGCGTCGACGGCGACGTTCGCCACGTCGTACGGGCCGGCGCCGAGCGAGGCGGCATTGCCGACCACCGCCGGGGTGGAGGAGCAGTACGCCCCGCCGTCCAGGATGATCTCCGCCTTGACGTACACGAGCCGGCCGTCGCGATCGGCGCCGTGCTCATAGCGGAGAGTGGCCGGATGGCGGTGTACGTGGCCGGAGAACGACTCCTCACGGCCATAGACGATCTTGACGGGCCGCGCGGTGTACAGGGCGAGGAGACATGCGTGGATCTGCATGGACAGGTCCTCGCGTGCGCCGAACGCGCCGCCCACGCCGGACAGGGTCAGCCTGATCTTGTCCTCGGGGAGGCCCAGGACGGGTGCGATCTGCTCCTGGTCGACGTGCAGCCACTGGGTGGCGATGAACAGGTCGACGCCGCCGTCCTCGGCCGGCACGGCGAGTCCGGACTCCGGGCCGAGGAACGCCTGGTCCTGCATGCCCACCTCGTACTCGCCCGTCACGACGACCTCGGCCGTGAAGGTCTCGCCGGTGCGTACGGGCTGGTGGCGAACGACGTTGCCGCGCTCGTGCACCTTCGGGCAGGCCGGGTCGAGCGCGGCCGCCCGCGCGTCGGTCACCGGCTCGCGTACGTCGTAGTCCACCACGATGAGGTCGCAGGCGCGACGGGCGGTCTCGGGGTGGTCCGCGGCCACGATGGCGACCGCCTCGCCCTGGTAGCGGACCTGGTCGATGGCCAGTACGGGCTGGTCCTTGAGCTCCAGGCCATAGTGCTTGGCGCCGGGGACGTCCTCGTGGGTGAGCACGGCGTGCACGCCGGGCAGCTTCACCGCCTCGGTGACGTCGATGCCGCGGATGCCGGCGCTCGGGTGCGGGCTGCGGAGCGTCGCGCCCCACAGCATCCCGTCCATCCAGAGATCTGAGGAGTACGCGAACGCGCCCCTCACCTTCAGCACCCCGTCCGGGCGTGGCGCGCTGTCACCGACACCGCCCGCGAAGGAGCGCCCGGTAACTGGTGCGCCTTCCCTTGCGCGCGGATCGTGCTGTTTCGTCACGACATCCACCTCCTGTCCCTACCCGGCCTGAGGGCAGTAGAGCAGGCGCGTACGAGAAAGAGACAGGGACGATCTCACGAATCCCGCGGCGCTCTTTGGCGAGATCTCCCGATATGGTCGCTGGGCGGGGCCCGGTCCAACACGGGTCCCCGCCGACGCATCTCCGGCATTTTTCCGTAGATGCTTCTGGAAGAAGCCGGAGATACCTATCCTTTTGAAGAGTAGGACGTCAGCAGCAGTGGAACACGCCGGGGGAGCCTCCGTGTTCGACGCTGGTGACGGCCACCGCGGGAGTGCTCCCGATGGCGAGCGAAATACCGGTTACGGCGACTAGCGTGGCGGCGGCTCTCTTGAGTCGATTCATGCGAAAGTCACTCCATCTATAACATTCGAGTAAAAGCGGGTCAATGTGGATAGTCAAGGATCACTCGGTCACAGAATCCGGTCGACCCGGATTCGTCAGGGCCTGTCACAGGCGCAGTTGGCCCTTCCAGAGCTGTCCGATAGCTACGTTTCCCTGATCGAGAGCGGTAAGCGCATCCCCACGCCCGATGTCGTTCGGTTGCTCGCCCGTAAACTCGGATGTTCAGCGTCATATCTGTCAAGTGGCATCGACGAGGACGCGCAGGACAGGATGCGCGTGACCTTGGAATACGCCGAGATCGCGCTGCAGAACGGCGAGGCCGCCGAGGCGCGCGACCGGCTGACGGAGCTGCTGGCCGACCCGGACCTGGTCTCCCTGCCGGACTACGCCCGCCGGGCCAGGTGGGGGCACGCCCTCGCGCTGGAGGCGACCGGTGACCTGGAGGAGGCGCTCCACGAGTTCGCCGCCCTGGCCGCGGTGCTGTCGCCGGACTACGACACCGAAGAGTGGATCCGGCTGAACATCGCGATGTCCCGCTGCCACCGCGAGCAGGGCGACGCCGCCCGCAGCGTCGCGGTCGCCGAGGGCGCCTTCGCCCGCGTGATCTCCAGGCCGGGCCCGTGGAGCGACGAGACCGTCAAGCTCGGCGCGACCCTCGTGGGCGCGTACCTGGAGCGCGGTGACCTGGTCAGCGGACGCCAGCTCGCCGACCGCCTGATCGAGCACGCGGACAAGCTCGGCAGCTCCGTCGCCCGGATGGCGGCGTACTGGGAGGCCGCCATCGTGGCCCGCTACCAGGCCGACTTCGAACAGGCGGTGGCGTACGGCGAACGCGCGCTGGCGCTGCTCGGCGAGGCGGCGGACCAGCGCAACCTGAGCCGGCTGCGGGGTGAGTACGGGACCCTGATGCTGCTGGCCCATCCCGACGAGGCCGAGCGCGCCCGCGACGAGCTGCAGCGCGCCACCCGCGAGATGGCCGCCACGGCCGCCGGCGGGATCGACATCGCCCGCTGCCTGACGGAGCTCGCGCGTGCCGAGCTCGCCATGGGCCAGCCGCGCAAGGCCGCGGACCGGGCGGCCGAGGCGCTCGACCTGCTGGGAACCGAGCCGAGGCCGGCGACCGCGGGCGCGCTTCTCGTGCTGGCCGAGGCCCGCGTACGCCTCGGCCGCGAGGAGGAGGCCCGTGAGGCACTGGGGCGGGCGATGACGTGCCTGCAGCAGATGGAGCCCTCCCGCGAGGTGGCCGAGGGATGGTTCAACCTCGCGGAGCTGCTGTCGCGTACAGGCGAGGAGAAAAGCCGCACCGAGGCGTACCGCCAGGCCCTCACCTGCGCCGGGCTGTGACCCCGGACCGGACACCCGCTGACGGCGCGGCCGAAGTGAAGGGGTGTCGCGTCTGCCGCCCCGAAGCCACGGTCACGCCCGGCGGGCGCCGGCGCCCGGTCTCGCTTTCGATCAGGGCGTGACGAAGACGCCCGCACGGGCGGCGGCGGCGACGGCCGCGGCGGACTGGTCGGCGGCCTCGTGGTCGAGTTGTTCGGCGGTGACGAGCAGCCGCATGTACAACGGTGCCCCGATGGCTCGTGATATGTCGGCCGGCCGGGTGCCGGCGGGCAGCTCGCCGCGGTGGACGGCACGGGCGACGATCTCGGCGACCATCGTGGTGTGCTCGGCCCAGAACGCGCGGACGACCTGCGCGACCTGGCTGTGGTGACCGGCCGAGACCATGGCCCGGATCAGGGCCTGGCCGGCACGGTCGGCGAGGACGGCGAGCGCGGAGCGTGCGAGCTGGCGTAGATCACCGTCGATGCCGCCGGTGTCGGGCATCGCCACCGACCGGTCGGCGAAGAGTACGAGGGCGTCGACCAGGAGCCCGTCGAGGGTGCCCCAGCGCCGGTAGACCGTGGCCTTGTGCACGCCGGCGCGGTTGGCGACGGCCTCCATGCTCAGCCCGGCGTACCCGGACTCGACGAGCTCGTCGATGGTCGCCTCCAGCACGGCCGCGCGGGTACGCGCGGTGCGGCCTCCGGGCCGGGTCTGGGCCATGTCCCCTCGGATCCTTTGCGACAAATCGTTGCATTAACGTTTCGGCCGTGTCATCGTACCCGTTAACGCGACAAGTCGTCGCACAGGGGAAGTGGACGATGAGCACTTTGACCTCGACCGGCACATCATCTCGATGGCGGACCATCGGCCAGGCACTGACCGGGCTGGCAGCGATCTCCGCACTCGTCGCGGCCGGCTCCGCGATCTCGGACGTGACCTCGGCGGACCACACCACCCTGGTCGTCCAGACCTGGCGCATGTACGGCCTGTTCCTGTGCGGCGGGCTGTTCGTCCTGCTCGCAGTGCGGCCGCGGGTCCACGGCGCGGTCTGGGCGCTGGTGATCCTCAACAAGGCGGCGCTGACCGTCACCACGGCCGCCTACCTCGCCCACGGCGGCATCGCGGAGGCCGCCAAGACCGTCGGCTGGGACGGCGCCCTGACCGTCGTCCTGGTCACCGCCTACCTCATGAGCCGGGCCGATCCCACGGGCCGGGCGAAGACCGCCGGCTGATCGCCGGGTTCTCCGTCCCCCCCGGTCCGGCACCACGTCTTCCCCCGAATCGAGCAGTCGCCGCAGCCTCTCGGCGAGGGGTGAATAAGGTGGGAAGGTCCACGCCGCCCGCACATTCCTGAGAGAGCGACCTCCGCCTCCATGACGAACCATCCCCGGACCGAGCGCCGCTCACGCCGCGCCGCGTCCCGTCACCCGGTGCGTCCCGCCGCTCAAGCCGTTCGCGCGGCGAGCGCGGGTGCCGTACCGCCTCCCGGCGGCGCCCATGCGTAGGCAAGGGGTCTACATCACGGCGGCCGCGGCGTTCGCGGGTGTCCTCGCCATGGTCATCGCGGGTCTCGCCGGCGGCGCGCTGCGCGAGCAGGTGATCTCGGGACTGGCCGACGCCGGCCCGCTGACCCGCTGGGGCCTGCCCGTCTCGCGCTTCATCATGGAGGCCGGGGGCACGCTCACCGTCGGTGTGCTGCTCGGCGCCGCGGTGCTCCTCCCGTCCACGCGCGGGGTGCTCGACCCGCAGGCCGTCCGCTACCTGCGGGGCGCCTCCTGGATCGCCGCCGTCTGGGCCGCCGGCGCCGCCGCCACCCTGATCTTCACGGTCTCCGACATCCTCGGCGTACCGGCGGGCCAGGTCGTGGGCGGCAGCGAGCTGTCCAGCTACGTGGGCCAGCTGCCCCAGGGCACCGCCCTGATGTTCGTCGTCCTGCTGGCCGCGCTGGTCGCGCTCCTGGCCCGTACGGCCGCCACGCCCGGCAGCGCCGCGGGGCTGCTCGTCGTCGCGCTCATCGCGATCCTGCCCCCGCCGCTGACCGGGCACTCCTCGTCGTCGCCCAACCACGAGCTCGCGATCAGCGCGCTGGCGATGCACGTCGTCGCACTCGCCCCCTGGGTCGGCGGGCTGCTGCTGCTCGTCTGGCACGCCGCCCACCGCGGCGACCATCTCGGCGTGGCGGCCCAGAGGTTCAGCCGGATGGCGCTCTGGTGCTACATCGCCGTGGGCGTCAGCGGCGCCGCCAACGTCGTGTCCCGGCTGCCCGACCCCACGCTCCTGTACACCACTGACTACGGGCGGCTCGTCCTGGTCAAGGTCGGCCTCTTCACCGTCCTGGGGATCTTCGGGTACTTCCACCGCGAGCGCACACTGCCCGCGCTGATGGCGCACAACCCCAAGGGGTACGCCCGGCCGGCCGTCAGCCGCACGCCGTGGGCGTTCACCCGGCTGGCGGGTGCCGAGGTCATCCTGATGGCCGCCACCCTCGGCGTCGCCGTCGCGCTGGCCCGTACGGCCCCGCCCGCCTCGACCGCCGACGAGGACCCGGTCACGGGCATGCTCGGCTTCCCCCTGCCGCCGCCGATCACGATCGGCCGGCTGGTCACCCTGTGGCGGCCCGACCTGTTCTTCGCGGTGCTCGTGCTCGTGCTGGGCGGCCTGTACGCCGGCGGGGTCGTGCGCCTGCGCCGCCGCGGCGACACCTGGCCGATCGGCCGCACGATCTCTTGGGCCGCGGGACTGGTCACGATCGTGGGCGTCACGATGACCGGGGTCGCGACGTACTCTCCGGTGCTGTTCAGCACGCACATGATCCAGCACATGACCCTGTCGATGCTGAGCCCGATCCTCCTCGTGCTCGGCGCGCCGGTGACGCTCGCGCTGCGCGCGCTGAAGCCGGCCGCGATCCGGGGCGACCGCGGGCCGCGCGAATGGCTGACGATCATCCTGCACAGCCGGGCCCTGCGGTTCATCGGCCATCCGGCGACCGCGACGGTCATCTTCATCGTCAGCACGTACGCGGTGTACTTCACGCCGCTGTTCGGCTACCTGATGCGCGCGCACGTCGGGCATCTGGTCATGCTCATGCACTTCCTCGCGTCGGGCGGGCTCTTCTTCTGGGTGCTGATCGGCGTCGACCCCACGCCGCGCAAGCTGCCCTACATCGCCAAGATGCTCCTGCTGTTCGTGACCATGCCGTTCCACGCGTTCTTCGGCATCGCGCTGATGGAGATCGGCACTCCCATCGCCGCCGGCTGGTACAACGCGCTGCACCGCACCTGGGGTTCGTCGATCCTGTCCGACCAGCACACCGGCGGCGGGATCGCCTGGGGCTTCGGCGAAATTCCGACGTTCATCGTGCTGGTCGCGATGGTGTTCCAGTGGTACGCCGACGACCGGCGGCTGGCGCGGCGTCTCGAACGGCAGGCCGACCGGTCCGAGGCGGCCCAGGCCGACACCGAGCTGTCGGACTACAACGACTACCTCGCCTCGCTCGACCGGCGGCCCAAGGAGTAGAGGAACGACCGGATAGCCGGATCCGGCTATCTCGCGGAAGGATCTGGCGCGGGTGCGGACACGTCGGGCAGTGTCGCCGTCATGGCTGACTTCCGGTTCTCGTTCAACATCCTCACCGTCGACTCGCAGGAGAAGTTCGTCGAGACGTGCCGGCAGGGCGAGCGGTACGGCTACGACACGGTGTTCGCCGCCGACCATCTCGGGCACGAGGCGCCGTTCCCCGTCCTGGTCGCGGCGGCGGCGGCCACGGAGCGGATGAACGTCGGCACGCTCGTGCTGAACGTCCCGTTCTGGAACCCCGCCCTGCTGGCCCGCGAGGCCATCACCACCGACGTCCTCACCGGCGGGCGCCTGGAGCTGGGCCTGGGCGCCGGGCACATGAAGTGGGAGTTCGAGGAGGCCGGCATCCCGTGGGAGCCGTTCGGGGAGCGTGCGGACCGGCTGGAGGCGACCATCCGCGAGCTGGGCCGGCTGTTCAAGGCCGACGGCTACCCGCAGCAGGCGGCGGCACGTGAGTCGATGGGCCTCGGGGTTCCGCGGCCGGTCCAGCGGCGCGGCTTCGACGGGACGGGCCCGCCGTTGATCGTCGGCGGTACCGGCGACCGGGTCCTGCGGATCGCCGCGGAGCACGCCGACATCGTCGCGATCGCCGGCGCGTACCAGATCAAGGGGCAGCCGCCCGGGACCTTCCGCATCGGCACCGCCGAGGAGGCCGCCGAGCGGGTGCGGTACGCGCGCAAAGTCGCGGGTGAGCGGGCCAGCCGGATCGAATGGCACGTGCTGGCCCAGCTGGTGCTGGAGACCGCCGACCGCCGGGCCGCCGCGGAGGCCGTCCTGGACCGGTACGGACCGATGATGACCACCGACGAGCTTCTCGACACGCCCTTCGTCCTCGTCGGGACGGTCGAGGAGATGGCCGGGCAGATCATCCGTAACCGCGGGCGCTTCGGCTTCAGCTATTACACCGTCCACGGCCCGTACATGGAGACGTTCGCCCCCGTGATCGAACGCGTCCGCGCCGAGGTGGCCGGGGGGAATGCCGGAATCGAGGGATGACCAGGTCAGACGATCACGGGTAAGGCGACCCGCACGCGGGAAGGTCCGTCCTGTGTCCCGCACCGTGTTCACCGGACTACTGCTGACGGCAGCGCTTCAGATCGCCGTGGGCTGCGCCGACGCACAGGTCGACGCGGTGCGGAGCCGGGGGGAGGCGACCCCCCGGGTGACGGTCACGGCGCCGGTGCCCACGCCGGCGGCGCTCAGGCCCGCGCCGATCACCCTGCCGATGCGGGTCGTGCGCGGCAACGGCGGCACGCTCGTGTACGTCCCCATGCGCGTCAACGGCCGCGGGCCCTATGAGTTCGTCCTCGACACCGGATCCTCCAACTCCTCGGTGGACCGCAGCCTCGTACGCCGCCTGGGCCTGCCGCACACCGGGCAGCAGCATCCGGTCCAGGGAGTGACGGGAAGCGGCATGGTGCCGGTGGTGAAAGTGCACCGCTGGACACTCGGCGGCCTGCCCATGCACGGCTCGTCGCTGTCGGTCGTGGACCTGGGCATCGGCGTCGCCGGGCTGCTGGGCTCCGACGAGCTGTGCCGCTTCGGCAACGTCGTGCTGGACTTCCGGCACAACAAACTGGTCATCCAGCGTCGCTGACGGTGCGACGGTGCCGGCGGTCAGCCCGGAAGCTGGCCGAGCGTGAGGGTCACGATCTTCTTCGAGCCGTCGGGACGCTGGATCTCCACCCTGACCTTCTCGCCGGGCTTGAGGGTGGCGAGCGCCTCGGCCAGCGCGGTGGTCGTCGGCGTGCGGACGCCGCCCACGTACAGGATGACGTCGTCCGCCGCGATCCCGGCCTTCGCCGCGGGCCCGCCCCGCGTCACCGACACCACCCCGACGCCCGTGACGTTGCCCTGCACGTCGACCACGGTCCGTACCTTGACGCCGATCGCGGCCCGCCCGGACTCCTTCACCCGCCCCGACGCGATGAGCTGGTTGGCGATCAGCTTGACGGTGTTGCTCGGGATGGCGAACCCGATGCCGGCCGCCGCGCCGCCGATCTGCGGGTCCGAGACGGTCAGCGTCGGGATGCCGACGACCTGGTTGGTCAGGGTGACCAGGGCGCCGCCGCTGTTGCCCGGGTTGATGGGCGCGCTGGTCTGCACGGCACCGGCGATCGTCGCGCCGGGGAAGGACCCCTCACGCTGTGAGGTGACCGTACGGCCCAGCGCGGAGACGATGCCGTTGGTGACGCTTCCCGACAGGCCCAGCGGGTTGCCCATCGCCATCACGATCTGCCCGACCGCCAGGCGGCTGGAGTCGCCGAACGTGGCCGGGGTCAGGTGCGCGTTCTTCACTCGTACGACGGCCAGGTCGTTGGCGGAGAACTCCCCGATGAGCGTCGCGGGCAGCGGCGACTTGGAGCTGGGCGTGGTCACCTGGAGCCGCCGCGCGCCGGCGACGACGTGGTCGTTGGTGACGATGTCGCCCTTGGTGTCGTACACGACGCCGGACCCCAGCCCGGAGTCGGTGTTGATCTGCACGACGGACGGCAGCACGGTCTTCACGACCTGCTCGTACTGCCGCTCGAGGACGTCGCCGGAGCCAGGTGCGCCCGCGGTCACCGCCGCCGGTGCCGCCTGTCTCCGCACGCCGTTGCCGCAGCCGGCGACCAGCGTCAGCCCGGCGACCAGCGCCACGGCGCGCCGCTTTTCTCGCTCCATGCCCCTTGCTGTTCCCAGCAAGCGTGGAGGGCAAGCCGTGCGGCACGCCTGACCAGGTCATCCTTTGCCGGACCAAGGCCCCCGGCCGGTTGTGTTCAGCCGGGATTCCGCTCAGCCGCGGTTGTGCTCCAGCCAGTGCGCCGCGTAGTGGCCGGCCGCCGAGCGGACCGCCAGGAGCACCATGCCGAGGGTGAGGATCGGCGTCACCACCCACTTCTCCACGACGCCATCGGTACGCGGCACGATCGGGACCTCGAACCTGGTCTTGACGGGCCAGAACACCGGACAGCCCTCTGGGGTGAGGCAGTCGGTGAAGACATGCATGAAGCAGCCGAGCCCCACCGCCAGACCGGCCCAGCCCAGCCGGTAGTCGTTCACGTACAGGTCGATCCCGGGCCCGGCGAAGCGCATGCCGATCATCACGTACGTGATGCCCCCGGCGATCGCGCCGTTCAGCACGAAGTTGAAGTGCTCGCGTTCGGGGATGTGGATGCCGATGCCGCGCAGTCCCAGGCCGATGAGCAGGAAGAGGATCACCCACCAGCCGGGTCGGAAGTACTGGGAGAGAAGGTCGCAGCCGAACATCGCGATCAGCATGAACAGCAGCGAGTGCGTCGCGTGCCGATGCCCCCCGGAGATCCAGGCGACGAACTTGGTCAGCACCTTGGTGACCGGTCCGAGCGCCTGGGAGATCGAGCCGGACTGGTGGTCCATGTCGGGCAGCAGCGCCGCCCCCGCGCAGACGATGGAGCCGGCCACGACCTGACCAGGCGTCATCTTCATCCCGTACTCCGACAGCGCGGGCACCAGCCCCAGCCACGCGACAGCCCCCGCAAGGGCGTGGGTATGCCCCATCATCCGTACATCACTCGCTTTACCCGCTTAAATGCCACGCGCGGGACTTTAACCAACCGGGGGCCTTCAACACCGCGCGACGCGCCGGAGAAGATCCGCGCGTTTACCGTCGGTCAGCAGGACTCAGACGGCGATCAGGCGCCAGTCGGCCTTGGCCTGGTCATACGGGGCGTCGAGACGCTTGGCGACGATGCCGGGCAGACCCTGTTCGCGTGCGGCCTCGCGGACCGCGCCGCCGTCGTCGAACGACGGGGCGGTCTGCCAGCGCGGTCCGGAGAGCCCCAGCTCACCCAGGAGCTCGCGGCGCCGTTCGTAGGGCTCGTCGAACAGCGCGCGCCCGTCCAGGTACAGCAGATCGAAGATCATGTACGTCTCGTCGGCACCCGTGCCGGTCATCTCGCCGTCGAGTACCGCGCGGCGGGACCCGAGCGCCTCGCCGAGGCCCCGGGGCGCGCGGGCCTGGTCGCCGTTCACGTCGCGCGCCTGTGCCGGCCCGCGGTCGGCGTACATGATCAGGCGGCGCCCGCCCCAGGCGAACTCATAGCCGTACTCGTCCTTACGCTGCGGCAGGCGTTTGCGTTCGGCGGGTAGCACCGGGCGTACGTCGCCGGGCATCGGGTCGGCGTCGGGGGAGACCGGCGGGTCCATCCGGTGGATGATCCAGTTCTTGCCCTTGGTGGGGAACAGCACGTAGCGCCCGGAGACGCGCTCGCCGTGCAGCACGATCTTGACCTCGCGCTCGGCCCACTTCTCGGTCTCGTACGTCCCGCGGTCCCAGATCTTCACCTGGCCGCCGCCGTACTCGCCCGCGGGGATCTCGCCGGCGAAGGAGGCGTACTCCAGCGGGTGGTCCTCGGTGTGCACGGCGAGGTGGTTGGTCTTCGGGTCGTCCGGCACACCCTTGGGAAGCGCCCACGAGACGAGCACGCCGTCGCGTTCGAGGCGGAAGTCCCAGTGGAGCCGCCGCGCGTGGTGCTCCTGGATCACGAACGTGTCGTCGCGGCCCTCGGGGAGCGGGCCCTGCTCGGGGACCGGCTCGGGCGTACGGCGGCTGTCGCGCTTGCTCCGGTAAGTGCCCAGCCTGTCCGCCACGGCGCGGTACGTACCCGCCGCGGCGCCCGTTATCTCACGGCAGGGTGAGGATCTCCGCGCCGTCGTCGGTGACCAGGAGCGTGTGCTCGAACTGCGCGGTCCGCTTGCGGTCCTTCGTCACGACCGTCCAGTTGTCCGGCCAGATGTCGTACTCGATCGTGCCGAGCGTGAGCATCGGCTCGATGGTGAACGTCATGCCCGGCTCGATGAGGGTCGCGGCGCCGGCGTCGTCGTAGTGCGGCACGATCAGGCCGGAGTGGAAGGTCGTGCCGATGCCATGGCCGGTGAAGTCGCGGACCACGCCGTACCCGAACCGCTTGGCGTAGGACTCGATGACCCGGCCGATGACGTTGAGCCGCCGGCCGGGGCGCACCGCCTTGATGGCGCGCGCGAGTGTCTCGCGGGTGCGCTCGACGAGCAGCCGCGACTCCTCGTCCACGTCGCCGACCAGGTATGTCGCGTCGGTGTCGCCGTGCACGCCGTCCTTGAACGCGGTGATGTCGATGTTGATGATGTCGCCGTCGCGTACGACCGTGTCGTCGGGGATGCCGTGGCAGATCACCTCGTTCAGCGAGGTGCACAGCGACTTGGGGAAGCCGCGGTAGCCGAGCGTGGAGGGATAGGCGCCGTGGTCGAGCATGTACTCGTGGCCGATGCGGTCCAGCTCGTCGGTGGTGACACCGGGGGTGATGTTCTTGGCGACCTCGGCCATCGCCTGTGCCGCGATCCGGCCGGCCACCCGCATCCTCTCGATGATCTCCGGCGTCTTGACGTCGGGCTCACCGGTGCGGGGGAACTTCTTGCCGACGTACTCCGGCCGCGGAATCTCCGCGGGAACACTGCGGATCGGTGAGACGTGGCCGGGCCGGAGTTGCGTCGTCATGGTGTTGGAGTGTAGTTGGCCCCTACGGGCACGATGACAACATGATCAGGAGACGGCGATGAGCGACGACGGCAAGTGGTTCTACTGCCTCAAGCACAAGCGGGTCGAGCAGGGCCCAGGGTGTCCGGACCGTGACCGGATGGGTCCGTACGACAGCGAGAACGAGGCCACGAACGCCCTGCAGCGTGCCAAGGAGCGCAACGAGGATTGGGAGTCCAAGAACGACGACTGACGGCGCGCGGTAGTCAGCCGGCCGGCGGGCCGGTGATCGTGTCGAGGAGGTCGGCCAGCCGGTCGCGCAGGCCGCGCCTCGACCGCGGCTCGCCGGCCGCCGCGCTGACGAGGTGCTGGGCGGCGTCGAAGGAGACCAGTGTGTCGCTCGACGGGACGCTCAGCGACTCGTGTGCCAGCCCGCGCAGCTCGTGGTCGTCGCCGTCCATCGTGAAGATCGTGGCGCCGACCCGGCGCGCGTCGTCGACCCGCTCCAGGAGCCCCTCCGGAGCGGCCTCCTCCGAGACCACGAGCAGCGACTCACCGCGCCGCGCCGCCTCCAGCCGGTCGAGCCCGATCCGCAGGTGGGAGGGGGCGCCGGGCGGCGGTGCCCAGCGCACGAGCGTGGGGGAGATCTCCGGCAGCGAGTTGAGACGGCTCTCGTCGTCGAGGTGGGCGGCCAGATGCCACGGCTCGTCGTCGGGCGGCCCGAACAGCAGCAGGCTCCCCGGCACCTTGGCGGAGGCGCGCAGGGCGCGGGCGAAGTCCTGCGTGCGCTCCGGCCAGCCGGTCGCCGACAGCAACCCGCGCAGGGCCGTGACCTGACTCGCGTCCATGACTCCATCGTGCCGTACCAGCCAGGAGCTCTCACCCTCATCTGCGGCATCCAGAAAAGTCGTCTGTCACGTACCGGACGAATCCGGTGCGGGCGCGGAGGCGTCTCGTGGTGTACGCATGACATATGGAGATACTCGGCATCGACATCGGCGGCAGCGGCATCAAGGGCGCGCCCGTGGAGGTCCAGACCGGCGAGTTCACCCGTGACCGGCTGAAGGTGGACACACCGGCGCCCGCCGAGCCTCGTGAGGTCGCCAAGGCCGTCGCGGGCATTGTGCGTCACTTCGACTGGGACGGGCCGGTCGGCGTGACCTTCCCCGGCGTCGTCATCGACGGCGTCACCCACAGCGCCGCCAACCTCAGCGACGAGTGGCGCGGCCTGCAGGCGCGCGACCTGTTCGCGAAGGAGAGCGGCGTGCCGATCACGCTGCTGAACGACGCGGACGCCGCGGGCGTCGCGGAGATGACGCACGGCGCCGGGCGCGGCCGGCAGGACACCGTGCTCCTCGTCACGCTCGGCACCGGTATCGGCACCGCGCTGTTCACCGAGGGCAGGCTGGTGCCCAACACCGAGCTGGGGCACATCGAGATCCGTGGCAAGGACGCCGAGGAGCGGGCCTCCGCGCACGCACGAGAGGTACACGAGTGGAGCTGGTCGAAGTGGGCCGAAAAGCTCGATGAGTACCTCCACCGCATCGAGGACCTGGTGTGGCCGTCGCTGATCATCGTGGGCGGCGGCGTCAGCCGGCACGCCGAGCACTTCCTGCCGCACCTGAAGGACGTGCGCGCCACCGTCGTTCCCGCCGAACTGCACAACGCCGCCGGGATCGTCGGGGCCGCCATGGCCGCGGCACCCCGGACACAGACGGGGTGATCGGGCCCTGGCAGGATCGCTGTCATGACCACATCGCAGGCTGAACCACCGGACGTCAGCGGCCTGTCCATCGGGATCCTCGGCGGCACCGGAGACCAGGGCAAGGGCCTGGCCCGCCGCTTCGCGCTCGCCGGACATCACGTCATCATCGGCTCGCGCAGCGCCGACCGCGCCCACCAGGCGGCCCAGAGCCTCGGCGACGGGCTGAGCGCACGCGGCGAGGAGAACCCCGTCGCCGCGCGCGAGGCCGACGTGGTGATCGTCGCCGTGCCGTGGGACGGCCACAAGGCGCTGCTCGAGTCGCTGCGCGACGACCTCGCCGGCAAGATCGTCGTCGACTGCGTCAACCCCCTCGGCTTCGACAAGCAGGGCGCCTACGCACTGCCGGTGGAGGAGGGCAGCGCCGCCCAGCAGGCGGCGGCCGTGCTGACCGGCAGCACCGTCGTCGCCGCCTTCCACCACGTCTCCGCGGTCGTCCTCCTCGACCCCGAGGTCGACGAGGTCGAGCTCGACGTGCTGGTGCTCGGCGAGGACCGCGAGGCCACCGGGATCGTGCAGGCGCTGGCCGCGCGGATCGCCGGGGTGCGCGGTCTGTACGGTGGCCGGCTCCGCAACGCGCACCAGGTCGAGGCCCTGACCGCCAACCTCATCTCTGTCAACCGGCGCTACAAGACGCACGCGGGCGTCCGGGTGACCGGCGTATGAGGTTCGTCGTCTACGGGGCGGGCGCGATCGGCGGCGTCATCGGCGCCCGGCTGTTCCAGCAGGGGCACGACGTCACGCTCATCGCCCGCGGCGCGCACTACGAGGCGATCCGCGACCGCGGACTGCGGCTCGAGACCCCCGACGAGAGCCTCACTCTGCCCGTTCCGGTCGCCGACCGGCCCGCCGAGGTGAAGTTCGCGGGCGGCGACGTCGTGCTCCTGGCCATGAAGACGCAGGACACCGCGGCCGCCCTGACCGAGCTGTCCGCGGTCGCCCCGCCGGACGTCGTCATCGCCTCCGCGCAGAACGGCGTTGAGAACGAACGCCTCGCCCTGCGGCGCTTCCCCGAGGTGTACGGCGTCTGCGTGCTGCTGCCGGCGTCCTTCCTCGAACCCGGCGTCGTCGAGACGTACATGGCACCGGTCTTCGGCCGGCTGGACGTCGGCCGGTACCCCCGCGGTGAGGACTCGACCGCGGTCGCGCTGGCCGAGGCGTTCACCGGCGCGGGGTTCGAGGCGGAGGTACGCCCGGACGTCATGCGCTTCAAGTACGGCAAGCTGGTGACCAATCTCGGCAACGCGGTCGAGGCCGTCATCGGCCCCGGCGAGGCCGGCCGTGAGATCGCCCGCATGGCCCGCGAGGAGGGCGCCGCCTGCCTGCGCGTGGCGGGCATCGAGGCCGAGCGCGGCGTCACCGTGCTCGCGCGGGCCAGGCCGGTCCGTGGCCGCGACCGGCTCGGCGGCTCGACACACCAGAGCCTGCAGCGCGGCACCGGCACGATCGAGGTCGACTACCTCAACGGCGAGATCGTCCTGCTCGGCCGCGAGCACGGCGTGCCGACCCCCGTGAACGAGCTGCTGCGGAGCCTGGCGAACCGGATGGCGCGCGAGGGCCTGAGCCCGGGCCTGATGACGGCGGAGGAGTTCCTCGCGCGCCTGGAGACGTGAGCCCGCCCGGGCGCGTGCGGCGCGTCGTGTCGCTCGTGCCGTCGCTGACCGAGGCGATCGCCACGACCGCGCCGGGGCTCCTGGCCGGTGCCACCGACTGGTGCACGCACCCGGCCGGGCTGGACGTCGTACGGGTGCGGGGCACCAAGAACCCCGACACGGACCGGATCATCGCGCTGGAGCCTGACCTGGTCGTGGCCAACTTCGAGGAGAACCGCCCGGCCGACCTGGAGATCCTGCGCGCGGCCGGGATCCCGGTCTGGGTGACGGTCATCCGCACCCTGCCCGAGGCGCTGACCGGCCTGGGCGCGATGCTGGCCGCGTGCGGCCTTGACGAGCCGTCCTGGCTGGCCGGCGCTCGCGCGGCCTGGGCGGACGTCCTGGAGTCGCCGCCGCCGGCGTCGCGTACGGCGGTCGTCCCGATCTGGCGGCGGCCCTGGATGGTGCTGGGGCGCGAGACCTTCGCCGGCGACGTTCTGGCGCGGCTCGGCGTCGCGAACCTGTACGCCGGCGACGCCGAGCGGTACCCGAAGGTGCCGGTGGAGCGGATGCTCCACCACCGCCCGGACGTGGTCATCCTGCCCGACGAGCCGTACGCGTTCGGCGCCGCCGACGGCCCGGAGGCGTTTCCGGACCTGCCGGTGGCGCTGGTGAGCGGGCGTCACCTGGAGTGGTACGGCCCCTCTCTCACGGAGGCGCGCGAGGTGCTCACCGCGTCACTGGCCATTTCGGGCTAGGGCGTGTCCTCAAAGCTGGCTGGGTTGGTCTGGTTTGATCTTGGTTTGTGGTGCGTAGGCATGAGTTGAGTGATGAGCAGTGGCAGGTGATTGAGCCGTTGCTGCCTGTTTCGGGTGCTGCTGGGCGGCCGCGGGTGGATGACCGGCGGGTGATCAATGGGATGTTGTTCAAGGCCAAGACCGGGGTGGCCTGGCGGGATCTGCCGGAGCGGTACGGGCCGTGGAAGACGGTCTACAACCGGTTTTGGCGCTGGTCTCGTAACGGCACGCTCACGATGCTGGTCTCTAAGGCGCAGGTGATCGCCGAGGCGATCGATGAACTGGACCGGGAGGTGTCGGTGGATTCCTCCATCGTGCGGGCCCATCAGCACGCCGCCGGAGCCCGTCGTCTGGCGGCCGGCCGCACAGGGGGCACAATCGCCGGTCGGGCAGGCCGAACCAGTTGATCATGCTATCGGCCGGTCCCGGGGCGGTGTCACGACAAAGATCCATCTTGCCTGTGATGGTCACGGTCGGCCCCTGTCGGTCGTGCTGACGGGCGGGAACGTCAATGACTGCACCATGTTCGAGCAGGTGATGGCCGGGATCTGCATCCGCCGTCACCCCGCGCAGCGGCCCGGGCGGCCTTGGCGGCGTCCGGTGCGGGTGATCGCCGATAAGGGTTACAGCTCCCGCGCGATCCGCGCCTACCTGCGCCGCCGTGGTATCGCTGCGACCATCCCCGAACGAGTCGACCAGCAAGCCGGCCGTCGGCGCCGCGGCTCACAAGGGGGCCGGCCACCCGCCTTCGACCCCCGCGTCTACCGCCGGCGCAACGTCGTCGAACGCTGCTTCGGCCGCCTCAAGCAGTACCGCGCCATCGCCACCCGCTATGACAAGACCGCCCAGTCCTACCAAGGGATGATCGACCTGGCCACCCTGCTCATATGGCTTTGAGGACAGGCTCTAGGGCCTGTCCCAAGGTCATGCCGTTGCCGTGTGGCGCCGCTTGGGTGGCGCGTGGGCGGCGCTTGGGCGGCGCCGCCCGAGGTTATCCACAGAACCCCGCTCTACTTCCGCCCGCCGTTGTTCTGGCTGGACAATGAGAGTGGGATGGCACCCCCGGGCGGGTGGGATCCACGACGGGTGGGCTCCACGACGGGTGGGCTCCACGACGGGTGGGCTCCACGACGGGGCGGGTCCCAGAGCTGGGACTTCGAGACAGGCCTAGAGCTGTGCCGGGCCGGGCCGCTCGGCGGCCGCGAAGGCGGCGATGACGGCATCGCGGTCCCGGCCCGCGGCGAGGAGCAGGTGCATCAGCACACGGGCCTTCAGCGGGTCCAGCCTGGTCACCGGTAGCGAGCTGTGGGCGATGGGGGAGACGAGCACGACCGGGATGCGCGCCGACGCCCCGGCGAGGGCGCCCGCGGCCTCGGGCGGCACGCCGCCCGTCGCGGTGGCCGTCACGATCAGGCCGTCACAGCGTTCGGCCAGGGCGCCGAGCAGCTCACCGTCGTCGCCCAGGGTCACGGTGTGCAGGCCGACACGCGGAGAGCCTCCGCCGGGCCCGCCGTGGGTGCCACCATTGGTGCCTCCAGCGGTGCCTCCAGCGGTGCCTCCAGCGGTGCCGTCGGTGCCGCCGCGCAACGTCAGCCGCTCCGGCGGGCGCCATGCCAGGCGTACCACTCCGGCGGTCACGTGTCCCATCGGACCGGCACCGGGCGAGGCCAGAACGAGCGCGTCGGTGCCGATGCGGCGGACGTGCCGTGCCGCGTGGATCTCGCCGCGTGTGACGAGCAGGCAGCCGGCGCGGTACGGCGCGGCGGCCGCGACGCTGATCGCGTCCGCGACGTCCGTGGTGTGGTCGGGGTTGGCGGCGAGCACAAGAGGCGCGTCGCCGGGGTGCAGCAGGTCCAGTGCCCATGCCGTCTCGTCCGGCGCCTCCGTGCCCGCCACGATCACGACGCCGTCCGCGCCCTCGCTCAGCGCGCGCGCCGCGGCGTCCGCCAGGTCACGTACGCCGGCGAAGCCCGGGGCAGGGGCGGGTATCGACCTCGCGTCCACCCGCACTCCCGGTACGGCGCCGAGGACGTCACGTACGCCGGCGTCGTCCGGGGCGAGCAGAGCGACGGTCCGGTGCGGTGGGCCGGACGGCGGCGTCACCGGCTCCGCCGGAGGCGGCGGCCCGGTCGCCGCCGACGGGGTCGTGACGGTCCACGACGGCGGAATCGGCCAAGGTGGCGGCCCCGGGGAGAGGGTCATGTCGGCGTGCGTCCTCCGGCGTCGTGCGGCGCCGAAGCGTCCGCTCCGTGATCATGCGATACACCGCAACCTATTGCATGATCACGGTTCGCGGGCGGCCGACTCAGCGGTAGGAGTGCTCTTCGGCCGGGAACGCGCCGGACACGACGTCGGCGGCGTACTCCTCGACGGCGGAGCGCAGCACCCCGGCCACGTCGGCGTACCGCTTGACGAACTTGGCGGTCTGCGGCGTGAGCCCGGCCATGTCCTGCCAGACGAGCACCTGGGCGTCGGTGCCGGACCCGGCCCCGATGCCGATGACCGGGATCGACAGCGCGTGGGTCACCCGCTCGGCGAGTTCCGCCGGCACGCACTCGAGCACGAGCGAGAACGCGCCCGCCGCCTCCATGGCCTTGGCGTCGGACATCAGGCGTTCGCCCGCCTCGCCGCGCCCCTGGACCCGGTAGCCGCCGAAGGCGTTCACCGACTGGGGCGTGAGGCCGAGGTGGGCCATGACCGGGATGCCGGCCGCGACCAGTGTCTCGACCTGCGGGAGCACGCGCTCGCCGCCCTCGAGCTTGACCGCGTGGGCGCCGGCCTCCTTGAGGAAACGCGCCGCGTTGCGCAGCGCCTCCTCCGGGCCGGTCTGGTACGAGCCGAACGGCATGTCCGCGACGACCAGCGCGCGCGACGTGCCGCGTACGACGGCGGCGGTGAGCGGGAGCAGTTCGTCGACGGTCACCGGGATCGTGGAGTCGTAGCCCAGGACCACCATGCCCCCGGAGTCGCCGACGAGCAGGACCGGAATCCCGGCGTCGTCGAACACCCGCGCGGTCAGCGCGTCGTACGCGGTGAGCATGGGCCACTTCTCGCCGCGTTCCTTTGCCGTCGCGAGGTCGCGTACGGTCACGCGGCGTCCGGTCTGGCCGCCGCCGTAGAGCGCGGTCGGCTGACTCTGAGATGCAGACATCGATACCTCCAGCCTCGAGGCGCCGCTCTGGCGTCCCCGGACGTCACCGATGATTTCACGGACGTAACGGCGCGAACAGCCCCGAAATTTCGGGTCGAGTAACGAAACGGGATCGTCGCGTATTGCCGGGAAGAGATCCATGGCCGGAGGTGTTCTGATACGCAACAGCATCGTATCGATATACCGTGAAGGGTCTACATGGATCCGCAGACCATCCACAAGAGGCGTTGGACGATCCTGTACGTCCTGGTCATCTGCCTTCTTGTCATCGTCCTCGACAACACCGTGCTCAACGTCGCCCTGAAGACCATCGCGGATCCGCGACAGGGCCTGGGCGCCTCGCAGGGGCAGCTCGAGTGGGCGATCAACGCCTACACGCTCGTCTTCGCGGGCCTGCTGTTCACCTTCGGCGTCCTGGGCGACCGGATCGGCCACCGGCGCATGCTGGTCATCGGCATGGTGATGTTCGGCCTGTCGTCCCTGGTCTCCTCGTACGCCCAGACGCCCGGCCAGCTCATCCTGGCCCGCGCGGCAATGGGCCTCGGCGGCGCGGCGGTCATGCCGCAGACGCTGTCGATCATCGCCAACGTCTTCGAGCCCGAGGAGCGGGGCCGCGCCATCGGCATCTGGGCCGGGGCGGTCGGCATCGGGATCGCGATCGGGCCGATCACCGGCGGGCTGCTGCTCGACCACTTCTGGTGGGGTTCGGTCTTCCTGATCAACGTCCCGATCGTCGTGGTCGGAGTGATCGCCGTCTCCCTGCTCGTCCCCGAGTCCCGCGGACGGCACATGAAGATCGACTTCGGCGGCGTGCTGCTGTCGATCGCCGGTCTGGTGCTGCTGACCTACGGGATCATCGAGGGCGGAGAGAAGGCCACCGTCACCGCCCCGCAGGTGTACGGCGCGGTCATCGCCGGCATCGTGCTCCTCGGCGCGTTCGTCTGGTACGAGTCGCGCATCGAACACCCGTCGCTGAACGTCAGGCTGTTCCGCGACGGCCGCCTGTCGGCGTCGGTCGGCGCGATCGGACTCGTCTTCTTCGCGCTCGGCGGCGTCGTCCTGTTCATCTCGCTGTACCTGCAGAGCGTCCGCGGCTTCAGCCCACTGCGCGCGGGCCTGCTGTCCCTGCCGCTGGCGGTGGGGCAGCTGCTCGTCGCACCGCGCAGCGCCACGTTCGTCGCGCGCTTCGGGGCCCGGCGAGTGGCCGCGACCGGGCTGTTCATGGTCGCGCTCGCCCTGCTGAGCTACCACCTGACCGCCACCGTGGACAGCCCGATCTGGCTGCTCGAGGTCACGTTCTTCGTCCAGGGCGCCGGAATGGGCATGGTCATGCCGCCGGCCACCACCGCGGTCATGGCGGTACTGCCACGCGAACAGGCGGGATCCGGATCGGCGATCAACAACATCGCCCGTCAGGTCGCGATCGCGCTCGGCGTCGCCGTACTCGGCTCACTGGTCTCCTCGATCTACCGGTCCGACATGAAGCCGCACCTGGCGGCCCTGCCCGCGAAGCTGCGCGACGCCGCGGGGGAGTCGATCGGCGCCACCGGGGGAGTGGCCGAAAGGCTCGGCCCGGCCGGCCGGACGATCCTCGCCCCCGCACACCAGTCGTTCGTGCACGCCATGCATGTGACCTCGGCGATCTCATCCGCGGTCGCCCTGCTCGGCGTCTTCGTCGTACTCAAGTGGATGCCGGGAAAAGGGTCCGATGAGGTCCTGGAGCCGTCCGCCTCGCAGCCAGAGCACATCGAGGTGTGAGACGGTGAACCGCGATGACTCAGACGAGTGACGGACCGGTCACGAAGCTCACCGTGCGTCCACCCGGACGCCCCCGCAGTGAGCGCGCGGACAGGGCGATCATCGAAGCGACGGTCGACCTGCTCGCCGAGGAGGGCGGCGTGGCCGGCGTCTCGATCGAAGCCGTCGCCGCACGAGCGGCCGTCGGCAAGACGACGATCTACCGGCGCTGGCCCAACAAGGAAGCGCTGATCATCGACGCCCTGGCCGCGCTGAAGGAGCCGTTCCCCGTACCGGTCGGCGACTCGGTACGGGACGACCTCGTCGCCATCGCACGGGCCTTCATGACGGACAAGAGCGACAAGAAGCGGCTCGACTGCTACTGGAGCATCATGAGCGGGGCCGAGCGGTACCCGGAGCTGATCGCCCGCTTCAACCGCGAGGTCATCGAACCGCGCCGCGACGTCATCCGCCGGGTGCTGCGCCGCGGCATCGAGTCGGGCGAGCTGAGAGCGGACCTCGACGTCGAGGTGACGCTCTGGCTCATCATGGGCGCGGTCGCCCACCGCGCCCGCGCCTGGGGCGCGGGCCCGGTGCCGGACGACTTCCCGGGCAAAGTGATCGACGCCCTCCTCGCCGGCATCGGTACGAACTGACTCACCCCAGGGCCGGCCTGCCCGTCGGACCGGCTTGCGTGGCGTGGGCGTGCGCTGTGGTTTGGCGGGTTGGTGTGTGGTGGCCCTGGGTTCCGGGCCGGGGTCGGCCGCCTGCCCTTCTGGCCGGACTGTGTGGCGTGGGCGTGCGTTGCGGCCTGCCGGGTTGTTGTGTGACCGCCCCGCCTTCCGGGCCATGATCGGCCGCCTGCCCGCCGGGCCGGACTGTGTGGCGTGGGCGTGCGCTGTGGCTTGGCGGGTTGCTGTGTGGCGGCCCTGGGTTCCGGGCCGGGGCCGGCCGCCGGGCCTTCTGGCCGGACTGTGTGGCGCGGGCGTGCGCTCCGGCTTGGCGGGTTGCTGTGTGACCGCCTCGCCTTCCGGCTGGGGCGGGCCACCTGCCCTTCGGGCCGGATTGTGGCGGGGGGCGGGCTGCGGGCTGCGGCCTGGCAGTTGCGACCACCCCCGTCCTCTGGGACGGGCCGCCGACCTTGCCCTTCGGGCCCCGCACTGCGTGTCCTGGGCATGCGCTGCGGCCTGGCGGATCGCTGTGCGACCGCCCCGTCCTCCGGCCGGGGCTCACCATCCGTCCTCCGGGCCGAACCGACCGCCCCGTCCTCCGGGCCGAACCGACCGCCCCGTCCTCCGGGCCGAACCGACCGCCCCGTCCTCCGGGCCGAACCGACCGTCCCGCCCTCCGGGCCGAACCGATCGTCCTGCGCCTGGCCAGGGGCAGGACGTGCCGGGTAGGGCGGCCAGGAGCTGTCCGCCGGCCCAGCTCACCGGTCCCCGATCGGCACCCTCGTACCGTGCCGCCTCACGGCACCGTGGCGTCGGTCGTCAGGGGCGGTTCCGGCATTCCAGCGGCGGACCGGTCGCACAGTGACGGATGCGACCTTTTCCATGCACGGTGAAGCCCTGCTCCAAAGGGATATGGTCCTGTTCTGGTAGCGGTTCGCCGCGAGGGCGGCCGTGCGACGTCCGGGAGGGGCCGGGCCCACCCCAGCCGCCCGCGTGGGGGGCCACGGGATCGAGGGTGGAAGGACAGGATCTGTGATCAACTGGTGACGGTTGTCTCGCAGCCTGGAGTCGACAAATTTGGTTTGTCTCGTATTTAGCGGCGAATTCGACATACTTGACCTGATGCAAGGATGCGGCGACGGGACAACGGAAGGGTTCGTCAGTCATGGCCGATTCTTCGGCGAGAACACTCGTGCTCGGCATCGGCCGCTCCGGCGAGATCCTCCAATGCGGTCAGAACGCCCCGGGTGTGGTCGGCCGCGCTTCTGAGGACATCGTCGGCACCGACGCGGCCGATCTGTTCGCCGTTGACGGCAAAGAGGCCCTCGCCGGGCTGCTCGACGCGCTGGACACCAACCAGGAACGCACCGCGGTCCTCAGTGTCCAGGAAGAAGACGGTGTGGCCCACGACGCCGTGGTCACCGTCGTCCCCATGCACGCGCGCGAGGGTGAGGGCGGCGGGCTGATGATGATCCGGGTCGCCGTGACCGACCTGGAGCGTTTCACCGACCCGGCCCTGATGAGATGGGCACTCCTGGACGACGCGCTGCCCCGTATCAGCGCGATGCTCGACCTCGAGCAGATGGCGCAGGAGCTCGTCGGTGTGGTCGTCCCGCATTTCTGCAACTCCGCCGGGGTGCTCATCAGGGAGAGCATCATGGGCGCCGACGAGGTGCCGTCCTTCTCCCCGGAGGGCACGGCGGTGCTGCACCGGCTGGCGGTCGCCGCCGACAACGACTTTCCCAGCTGGAGCGCCGCGTTCCCGGCCGGTGAGGTCCTCGCGTACCCGCCCGGCACGCCGTACGCGCGCTGCATGGCGACCGGCGGGCCGATCCTCGAGACCCACCTCGACAGCGACGCCGCACGCCGCATCGCGCGGGCGTGGCGGCGGGCGCCCGTGGCCCGGCTGCTCGACGGCGTCTCCATGGTCCTGCTGCCGCTGATCGCCAGGGGCACGACACTCGGCTTCATCGTGTGCACCCGCAGCGACGCCCACCGCGCCTTCGACGCGTACGACGTCGAGATCGGGATGGACTTCGCCGCCCGCGCCGCCCTCTACATCGACAACGCGCGCCGCTACAGCCGTGAACGTGCGACCGCGCTCACGCTCCAGCGCAGCATGCTGCCGACCGGACTCACCGCGCCCTCCAGCGTCGAGATCCGCCACCGCTACCTGCCCGGCAACCAGCTCATCGAGGTCGGCGGCGACTGGTACGACGCCATCGCCCTGCCCGGCGGACGCGTCGCCCTGATCGTCGGCGACGTGGCCGGTCACGGTGTACGCGCCGCCGTCACGATGGGCCGGCTGCGTACGGCGCTCCAGACGATCGTCAACCTGGAGCTGTCGCCCGCCGACGGCCTCCAGCAGGTCGACGACCTGATGCACGGCATCGGCGAGCGCGAACCCGCCTTCGCGACCTGCGTGTACGCGGTGTACGACGCGACCGACGGCACGTGCGAGATCGCCTCCGCCGGCCACCTTCCGCCGTTGCTGCTGCAACCCGGCGGCACGAGTGAGTTCCTCGACGTCTCGCCGGCGCCGCCGCTCGGTGTCGGCGAAGGCATGATCGAGACCCGCACCTTCACCATCGGCGACGGCGGCATCCTCGTGCTCTACACCGACGGCCTGGTGGAGAACCGCGGCCAGGACATCGACGACGGGCTCGCACGGCTGCGCCGCGTGTTCGGGCCGGAGGCGCTGCTCAGCCCGCTCGAGGATCTCGCCAAGTCGACCCTCGACGGCGCCTACTCCGACCACGACCGCGACGACATCGCCGTACTCATCGCCCGCCTCCGGCGCCTGCCGGAAGAGCACGTGGTCTCCATGACCCTCCCGGCCCGCCCGTCGGCCGTACGCGACGCGCGCGGCCGGGTGCGCAGCACGCTGGAGTCGTGGGAGCTGCAGGAGCTGTCCTTCACCGCCGAGCTGCTCGTGTCCGAGCTCGTCACCAACGCCCTGCGGTACGCCAACGGCGACATCGGCCTGAGGATGCTGCTCGACCGCACGCTCGTCTTCGAGGTACGCGACGGCTCGGACGCGCTGCCGCGGGCCCGCCAGGCCGCCGAGGACGACGAGAACGGCCGCGGCCTCCAGGTCGTCCACCGCCTCGCGAAACGCTGGGGCGCCCGGCTCGCCGGTCAGGGCAAGGTCGTCTGGTGCGAGATCGAGCTTCCCGGCGGTGGCGAGCGCCTCATGGAGGCGTGGCCCGGCGAGGCGCACCACCTCTGAGCCTCCGCCTCCGCCGATGGCGCCTCGCGCGTCGCAGCCCTGGACGCCGTCGTCGGTACGCCCGCGCGGCATTGGGTGGCACTGGTCCGACGGCGAGGTCGACGCGCTCCACCACATGCGCGCCGTGGCCGCCGCCGTCGCGGCGCGACCACGCCGATGCTCGATTTGGACGTTCTCGGGGACTACTTCGGCGAGCGGGAGCAGCGCGGGAACGCCCCTCGCACCGAGTCGGCGCGACGGCGAGGCCGGGCGGCCTCACCGGCACGCCTGCTCGTAGCGCTCACGGGCGCGGTCCCGGCGCGACAGGTCCACCGTCGACCCGTACGTCCGCAGCCGCCGCGGCCCGGCCGAACCGGCTCAGGCGTCGCGGGCGTTCTGCCGTGTGCTGACCCGTGCCGGGTCGGGTGTGCCCGGCGCGGCGATCTCGCGCCAGCGGTTGGTGATCGGGAGGCGGCGGTCGCGGCCGAAGTTCTTCGGCGTGATCTTGGGACCGGGCGGATACTGGCGGCGCTTGTACTCCGCCGCGTCGACCAGCCGGATGATCCGTTCGACCAGCTCCTGGTCGTGGCCCGCCGCGATCAGCGCGTCGTGGCCCATGTCCTTCTCGACGTAGTCGTCGAGCAACGCGTCGAGGATCTCGTACGGCGGCAGCGAGTCGGTGTCCAGCTGGCCCGGACGCAGCTCGGCCGACGGCGGCTTGTCGATGATGTTCTGCGGGATCGGCGGCGTCGCCGAGGCGCGTACGAGCGGTGGCAGGCCGGCCGGCTGCTCGTTGCGCCACCGGCAGAGCGCGAACACGGTCACCTTCGGCACGTCCTTGATCGGACCGAAGCCGCCGGCCGAGTCGCCGTACAGCGTCGAATAGCCGGTCGCCAGCTCGCTCTTGTTGCCCGTCGTGAGCACGAGATGGCCGTGCTCGTTGGACAGTCCCATGAGGATGTTGCCGCGTACCCGTGCCTGGAGGTTCTCCGCGGCGAGGCCGGTCAGGTCGAGCTCGGCTTCGTACGCGTCGACCATCCCGCGGATCGGCACCGTACGGCCGTGGATGCCCTGACGTTTGACCAGGTCCTCCGCGTCGGTGATCGAGTGGTCGCTGGAGTAGCGGCTCGGCATCAGCACCGCGTGTACGTTGTCCGGCCCGAGGGCGTCGGCGGCGATCGTGGCCACCAGTGCGGAGTCGATGCCGCCCGACAGGCCGAGGATCACCGAGCCGAAGCCGTTCTTGCGGGCGTAGTCGCGTACGCCGAGCACCAACGCGCCGTACACCTCGCCCAGGTCGCCCAGAGGCTCGGCGACGGGCGGAGTCTCGGCCGGGTACGGGGCCACGGGATCGGAGGACAGGAGCACCCGCTCGATCGTGATCGTGGTGCCGTCGTGCGCGTCGGCCGGCGTCTCGCCGGGCTCGAACGCCGCGGGTGCCTCGGGCAGCTCGAGGTCCGTCACCAGCAGATCCTCGGCGAACTGCGGTCCGCGGGCGAGCAGCTCACCCGAGCCGGACACGACGACCGAGTCGCCGTCGAAGACCAGCTCGTCCTGGCCGCCGACCAGGTTGACGTACGCGAGCGCGCAGCCCGCCTCGCGTGCCCGCCGGGCGCACAGCTCCAGGCGTACGTCGTCCTTGTTGCGCTCGTACGGCGAGGCGTTCGGCACGACGAGCAGCTGCGCCCCGGCCTCGCGGGCCAGCGCGACCGGCCCGCCGTCCTGCCACAGGTCCTCACAGACCGCGACGGCGACGTCGGTGCCGTGCAGGCGGAAGACCGGAAGCCGGTCCCCGCGCACGAAGTAGCGGTATTCGTCGAAGACGCCGTAGTTGGGCAGATGGTGCTTTGCCGTACGGACCACGACCCGTCCCTCGTACAGCACCGCGGCCGCGTCGAGCGGGGCACCGGCCGGCTGGCCGACCCGGTCGACGACGTCGCTGCGCCGGTCGAGGTAGCCGGCGACGACCGGAATGCCGCCGAGCCCTTCATCGGCGAGCCGCCGCGCCGTCGCCTGGAGGGTCTCGATGGAGGCGTCGACGAAGGACTTGCGCAGGACAAGGTCCTCCACCGGGTACCCGGTCAGGAACATCTCCGGGAAGACGATGAGATGGGCGCCGCGCTCGGCGGCGCGCCGGGTCCACTCGAGGATCAGGTCGGCGTTCCCGGTGAGGTCACCGACGGTCCCGTTGACCTGTGCGAGAGCGATGCGCAACTGTGCCACGGCATCGAGCCTAGACCGGCCCGCCGACGCCGGTGCGGACGGCGTCGGCGCCAGGAGAGCGCAAGGCCTCCACCTGCGTCATCTTCCGTACCAGCGCGTATCTGTCCTGTCCTGCCACGCGGCACCCAGACGACGCCGCGCCGGCCGACCTCTCCCCCTCCGCCTCCCGACGCGCCGCCCGGACACCATTCACCGCGAACGCCATCCGTCCGACAGTTTTAGACCTGGTCCTTAGAGCTGTCTCGAAGTCCTCGGTCTGGGCCTGCCCCGTCGTGGAGCCCACCGTCGTGGAGCCCACCCACCTGGAGCCCACCCACCTGGAGCCCACCCGCCCGGGGGGTGCCATCCCACTTTTATTGTCCAGCGGGAATAGCGGCGGGCGGAAGTAGAGCGGGGTTCTGTGGATAACCCGGGTGGTGCAACCCCGGAGCGGCGCCATCCAGGATGGTGCCACCCAGTCGGCGCCATCCAGGGCGGCGCCACACGGCGACAGCATGGCTGTGAGGCAGACGCTAGGTCCGGTTGGAGGGTGAGGCGTAGACGGGCTCCCGCGCGGGGGAGGGGAGGGTGCGGACCTCGGGTACGAGCAGGGGGAAGAGGGCCACGAGGATCTGAAGCGCTCCCGCGGTCCACAACGTCGCGTGCAGGCCGAGTCGGCCGACCACCGGTGCGACGAGCACCAGTCCGAGCGGCTGGCACGCGACCGCGCCGGCCCATTCGTAGGCGCTCACCCGCGACAGTGAGGTGGCCGGGATGTGTTGCTGCAGGGTGGTCTCCCACAGCGTGTTGAAGACCATCATCACCATCCCGCCGCAGAACGCCGCGGCCGCCACCACGCCCACGGTCAGGCCCGCCGCCAGTGTGAGGGTCGGCCACGCGAACGCCACCATCACGATCAGGGCCGACCGCAGCGGGAACCGCGGGCGTACGCACAGTGCGACGAGGCTGCCGCCCAGGCATCCCGTGCCGAACGTGGCGGAGATGAGCGCCCACGCGCCGGCGCCGCCGAAGGCGCGCACGCTGACCGCGGGTCCCAGTACCAAGAATCCGGCGTAGAGGAGGTTCATCACGGACGCGGCGAGGATGATGCTCCACACCCATCGGCGCGACCGGAACTCACGCCACCCGTCGGCCAGGTCGCGGCCGAAGCGGTAGCGGCCCCGGCGGACCTGGTCGCCCAGCCGGACCCGGGAGAGACACGCGGCACTGGCCGCGAACGTCACCGCGTCGATGGCGATCGCCCAGCCCGGCCCCAGGGCCACGACCAGGATGCCCGCCAGGGCCGGGCCCACGATGAGAGAGCCGGACATGGCGAGCACACGGAGCGCGTTGGCGGGCTGCCGCTGTTCGGGGGTGGTGGTGGACTGGATCAGGCCCGGCACCGCGGGCATGAACAGTGCCGCCGCCAGGCCGTGCACCACCTGCAGGACGAGGAGGTGCCAGACACGCGCGGTGCCGGTGATCAGCAGCAGGGCCATGATGCCCTGGCTGACGGTGCGCAGCAGGTCCGAACCGAGCATCAGCGCGTTGCGCGGCAGCCAGTCGGCGATCACCCCGCCGGCGAGCATGAACAGCACCTGTGACGCCGTCCCGGCGGCCAGTACCAGCCCGAGGTCGGATACGCGTCCGGTGAGTCCGAGGATGGCGAAGGCGAGTGCCGGCGGGACCATCCCGTCGCCGAGCATCGAGGCACACTGGCCCAGGAAGAACCAGCGGAAGTTCCGCTCGCGAAGGACTCTCAGCCGGCTCGCCGTATCGGCCGAGCTTGATGCTTGCACCATTCGGCTCGCGCGCCGTTTCTTCGGGTATCAACTTTCGAAGTTAGGCATTTGGGAGCTAAACGGTCAAGGCTTCGCTTCGCCTCCGTCGTACGGCGGGCGCGAGCGCGAGGGCCCCGGTGCCCGAGGCCGCGCACAGGATCGCGCAGGTCAGCCACGGCAGCCACGTGCCATGCCCGAGCAGCCAACTGCCCCCGAGCGGGCCGAGCAGAGCCGCGACCGAGAAGGCCGTCCCATAGAGCCCGCCGTAGCGTCCGCGGAGATGGGGCGGCGCGAGATCGGCGACGATCGCCATGGAGACGGCCGCGAACAGCACCTCACCGACCGTCCACACCAGCACCGTCGCGGCGAAGGTCAGGGTCGAGCCCGCCAGCGCGGTGAGCCCGAAGCCGAGCCCCACGACGCCCATGCCGGCGGCCAGTACGCGGCTCGCGTCGTGGCGTTGCAGCCAGCCCACGGCGACCGGCTGGATGATCACGATGCCGATGCCGTTCACCGCCATGGCCAGGCCGTACGCCTGTGGCGGCAGCCCGCCGTGGCCCATCGCGAGGGGAAGTGTGGAGTACGCCTGGAGGTAGACGAACGCGTACCCGAACACGATGAGGACCGAGGCGACCGCCACCCGGTCGCGCAGCACGTCGGCGAACCCGCCCGGCTCGCGGTCGGCCCGGCGTACGCGGGTCTCGGGAACGGCACGCCAGATGAGGACCGCGTACACGGCGCACGTGGCCGCGTCGACCCAGAAGAGCCAGGAGAAGCCCGCGCGTGACAGCGTGCCGCCCAGCACCATCGCGACGGCGAAGCCGAGGTTGATCGCCCAGAACAGCAGACCGTAGGCGCGCGGCCGGTCGGCCGGCGCGACCAGGTCCGCCACCAGCGCCTGGGAGGCCGGGCGGTACATGTCGATGGTCACGCCGAGCACGAACACGACCGCGATCACGACGGGCGTCGTCGTGACGTAGCCGAGCGCGAGCATCGCCGCGGCGGTCGCCAGCATGCCGCCGGTCAGCGTGGCACGCCGCCCGACGCGGTCGGCCAGCACGCCGCCCAGCACCTGCGAGATCACCGACCCCAGCCCGAACAGGGCCAGCACGGCACCGGTGGCGGCGAGCGAGAACCCGCGCACGCCGGTGAGGTAGAAGGCGAGGAACGGCTCGACCATCGTGCCGAGCCGGTTGACGAAGGAGCCCGCCCACAGCGCCCAGAACGCACGTGGCAGCCCACCGACGCGCGTGTGAAGGAAACCGGGAAGGCGCGTCGGCGGGGGAGCGCTCACCTGCTCTTCAACGCACGTCATAGGAGCATGGTCCCTGGGGGGTACGACATTTTTCGACGGCGTTTCCGCGCGTGGCAAAGGCAGGTGGGCGCTGGGCGATGGTGGTCACGGTCGGCGTGCGCAGGGGGGCCGGTGACGCGGCGGGCGCACCAGCGGGCGGTGACCATCTGGCGGCGATCGTGGCGTGTTGCGGTGCTTTTGTGGGTGTGGCGGGGTGGTCAGGTAGTGGGTGGTTGGGGTGGGGTTGTGTGAGGACGCTGGGCCGGCGTGGGCGGCAGGGTAGGCCCGGCGCGAGCTGCGGTGCATTGGTGGGGTGCGGCGGGATGGAGGGATGGTGAGTGGGTGGTCGGGGCGGGGTTGTGTGAGGACGCTGGCCCAGCGTCTGCGGCAGGGTAGGCCCGGCTCGGTCGGCCGGGCGTTTCCCAGGCATCCCCTGGCCCTCTGGCCTCGGCTATGTGGGCTGGGCTCTCTGGCCTTCGGCCTGGGTCTGCGGCTTTGGGATCTCGTCCAGGGGCCTCCAGACCCCGGATTTCGGGGCTCTCACCCTCCGGCCTCTCCTGCGCCGCACTCCGGCCCCTCGTCCTCGGGTCACCCCATGGCCTTCGCCCGGCCGCTCTCCGGGTCTCCGCCTCTCCGGGTCTCCGCCTCTCCGGGTCTCCGCCTCTCCGGGTCTCCGCCTCTCCGGGTCTCCGCCTCTGCGGGTCTCCGCCTCTGCGGGCCTCCGCCCCTGGACCCCCGCCCCCCCGGAACCTGAGATCCCTGGCCTGCGACCCCGGTCCGCCGCTCCCCGGCCCCGGCGCCCGGTCGTGGGGCCGGTGTCCGTCCATGGGCGGTCGACTGGAAGTAACGCCCCGCAACTGGTTGACTCACCTCAGTGACCGGGTCGTCCCTGCCCGCCCGCCGAAGATCCGAACCCCTCGGAGGCCCCCGTGCACCCCATCGGTCCGTCGCGGCCGGCCGTTGTTCTCGCGGTCGCGGCCTTATCGCTGGCCGCCTGTGGCACCGGCGCGGGCGGCGATACCGTCCAGGGCGTTCGCCTGGTCGCCCGGGGCGTGCTGACCACCTGCACCCATCTGCCGTACGCCCCGTTCCAGTTCGAGCGCCGGGGCAGGGTGGTCGGCTTCGACGTCGACCTGATGGACCTCGTGGCGCGGCGGCTGCACCTCCGCCAGAAGGTCGTCGACACCGACTTCACCGCGATCACGTCCGGCAAGGTGTTCGCGGGCGGCGAGTGTGACGTCGCCGCGGCCGGTATGACGATCAACAGTCACCGGGCGGCCGCGATCGACTTCTCCCGCCCCTACTTCAACTCGGGGCTCGTGCTGATGGCACGCAGGCAGCCACGGCTGAAGGCCGACGACATCGCCGCGGACGGGCTGCGGGTCGGCGTCGTCGTGGGCACCACGGCCCAGGAGTACGCGCGGACGCGCGGCTGGACGCTCAAGGCGTACGAGAACTCCGTGACCGAGCTCGGCGCGCTCCGTACGGGCCAGGTCGACGTCCTCGTGCAGGACGACCCGGTGGTGCGCTACTGGCTGACCGACCAGGACAACGCCGACTTCACGATCGTCGCGGGCCTGCGTACTCGCGAGCGGTACGGCTTCGCGGTGCGCAAGACCCGCAACCCGGGCCTGCTGCGGCTGATCGACCAGGTCATCGCCGGCAGCCGCGGCGACGGCGCGTACCAGCGGATCTACGAGAAGTGGATGGGCCCGATGCCGCCGGACGCCGGCTGATTCTGGCCGGAACAGGCCACCCTCCTCGCCCAAGGACGGCACCGGCTGATCAAGTTGGCGTGGTCGCACAGGGGAGCCGGTGGGCATGCGCAGAGTCCTTGTCCTTGTCGGGGGAGTCGTCGTGCTCGTCCTGGCGGCGGCGTTCTCGTGCGCCGCGCTGCGGCCGCCGGGCGGGTCGGCCACGCCCGAAGAGGCGGCGCGGAGATACTTCGCCGCCTGGGGCAGGGGCGACAACGACGGGATGCGGCGCCTGGTCGACGACCCGCCCGCCGACTTCGCCTACCAGCACCGCACGTTGTCCAAGGCCCTGCACGTACAGGCGGTGGGGTTCGAGCCCGCCCGGCCGGTACGCCAGGGGAACACCGCGTCAGTGGACTACAAGGTCGAACGCGAGTTATCCGGCATCGGCACCTGGAGTTTCCACGCGGTCCTGCGGCTCGGCCGCCGGCACGGGCGCTGGTGGGTGCGCTGGTCGCCGGCCACCCTGTACCCCTCGCTCGCCGACGGCGGGCAACTGGTGCTCGCCCGGCTCGCCGCGGCCCCGTCCGCGCCGGTGGCCGCCGACGGCAAGCAGCTGCCCGCCGACAGCAGCGTCCAGCCCTACCTCGCCGACGTCGCCGACCGGTTCGGCCCCGACGACGCCGGCGATCCCGGCTGGGCGGTCGAGCTGTGGAACCCCGGACGGGCGGCGCAGCGGGTCAAGCTCCTCGGCGGCGACCATGCAAAACCGGTCCGTACGACCCTCGACCGGCGGCTGCAGACGGCCGCCGACCGCGCGGTGGGATCGGCGCCCGCCGCGCTCGTGGCGCTGCGGCCCTCCACCGGCGAGATCGTCGCGATCGCCGACCGGCTGGAGGAGCCGAAGGGCGCCCTGCTCGGCCTGAACCCGCCGGGGTCGACGTTCAAGGTGATCACCGGCGCCGCCGTCCTGGACGGGGGAATGTCGCCCGGTGCCTCCGTCGCCTGCCCGGCGGTCACCGTGGCGGCGCAGCGCACGATCCACAACGCCGGCGACTTCGCCCTCGGCTCGGTGCCGCTCACGCGCGCCTTCGCTGAGTCCTGCAACACGACCTTCGCCAGGCTCGGCGTCACGGCGGGCACGCACCGGCTGGCGGACGCCGCGAAGGCGTTCGGGTTCGGCTCCCACTTCGACCCCGGTGTCGCGGCCTACTCCGGCGACTTTCCCAAGGACGCCCAGGGCAATGCTCTCGCCGAGGCGTCCATCGGCCAAGGGAAGGTGCAGGCCACCACCCTCGACATGGCCGTCGTCGCCGCCGCGGTGGGCGACGGCACGTACCGGTCGCCGAGGCTGGTCGTCGAGCACCTGGTCGGCCACCGAGAGGCCAGGCGGCTCCCCGCCGCGGTCGCCGGTGGACTCCGTTCGATGATGGGCGCCGTCGTGAGCTACGGGACGGCCGCGCACGCCCATCTGCCCGCCGGCACCCACGGCAAGACCGGCACCGCGGAGTACGGCTCCGCCGGTCACACGCACGCGTGGTTCATCGGTTACCGCGGCGACCTCGCGTTCGCGGTCTACGTCGAGCGCGGGGGAGAGGGCGGCAAGGTCGCCGCCCCGATCGCCGCACGGTTCCTCACCGTGGCGAAGCCGTGACCTGGCGTCGTCTCTCCTGGTAGTGGCAGATATGACATAGTCTCGGGCATTGCTTACAGGGATCCTGGAGGAACTGTGTCTCTACGTCGCCGGCTGGCCGCCAGCGCCGGGCTCTGCGTGACCGCCCTCATCGTCGCGGCGTGCGGTAACGGAGGCAAGGAGGTGACGGTCCAGGGTGCCAAGCTTGTGAAGAAGGGGCACCTGACCACCTGCACCCACCTGCCGTACCCCCCGTTCCAGTCCGCACAGGGTGGCAAGGTCGTCGGCTTCGACGTCGACGTGATCGACCTGGTGGCCAAGAAGCTCGGCGTGACCCAGCAGGTGATCGACACGCCCTTCGAGACGATCAAGACCGGATCGGCGCTCAACGCGGGCAAGTGCGACCTCGCCGCCGCCGGTATGACGATCAAGCCGGACCGGGCCAAGTTCATCGACTTCTCCAAGCCCTACTTCAACGCCACGCAGGCGCTCATGGCCAAGAAGGGCACCACGTTCACCTCGCTCGACGACGTCAAGGCCAAGAAGCTCAAGGTCGGGTCGCAGGCCCAGACCACCGGCGAGGAGTACGTCCAGGGCAAGGGCTTCGACCCCAAGTCGTTCAAGGACTCGGCGAGCCTGCTCAACGGCCTGCGCAGCGGCCAGGTGGACGTCATCGTCGAGGACTACCCGGTCGTGCAGGGGTGGCTGAAGGACCCGGCGAACTCCGCGTACGGCGTCGCGGCCAATCTCAACACCGGTGAGCAGTACGGCTTCGCGGTCCGCAAGGGCCACAACCCCAAGCTCCTCGCGATGATCAACCAGGCCATCGACGAGTCCAAGCAGGACGGCGAGTACAAGAAGATCTACGAGAAGTGGATCGGCCCGCTCCCCGCGGGTGCCTGAGCCGTGACGACAGCCGAAGGGGCGGCGCCCCGGCTCACGCGGCGCCGCCGGAGACAACTCGTCCTCGGCGGCGAGTACGGCATCTTCCTCGTCATCGTCGTCGCCCTGCTGGCCTCGGCGGACTGGCACGAGATCCACACCAACTTCGCTAACTGGGACATCGCCAAGGGGCTCTTCCCCGATGTCATCACGATCGGCCTGCGCAACACCCTGATCTTCACGATCACCGGGTTCACGCTCGGCCTGGCCGGCGGTCTGGTGCTGGCGCTGATGCGGCTGTCGTCGGCGGCGCCGTACCGCTGGTTCGCGCTCGGCTACATCGAGGTGTTCCGCGGGCTGCCGGCACTGTTGATCTTCGTCTTCGTCGGCACGGGCGTGCCCCTCGCCTTCCCGGGCACGAACCTGCCCGGCGGGGTGTACGGCCAGGCGGCGCTCGCCCTCGGCCTGGTGTCGGCCGCGTACATGGCCGAGACGATCCGGGCCGGCATCGAGGCGGTGCCGCGCGGTCAGATGGAGGCCGCGCGCACGCTGGGCATGTCGCAGGGCAGGGCGATGCGCTCGATCGTCGTCCCGCAGGCGCTGCGGATCGTGATCCCGCCGCTCACCAACGAGCTCGTCCTGCTCTTCAAGGACTCCTCGCTGGCTCTCTTCCTCGGCATCACGCTGCAGCAGCGTGAGCTGTCCAAGTACGCCAACGACGTGGCCAGCCAGCAGGGCAACTCCACGCCCATCATCATCGCGGCGTTCTGCTATCTGATCATCACCATCCCGCTGAGCTATCTGGCGCGGCGTCTGGAGGCTCGGCAGAAGAGGGGACAGCGATGATCGAGGTACGCGACCTGCACAAGTCGTTCGGCGACCTCGAGGTGCTGCGCGGTATCGACCTGGAGGTCGAGGCCGGCGAGGTGGTCTGTGTCATCGGGCCGTCCGGGTCGGGCAAATCGACCCTCCTGCGCTGCGTGAACCTCCTGGAGGCGCCGACCTCGGGCACGGTGATCGTCGACGGCGTCGAGCTGACCGACCCCGAATGCGACCTCGACGCCGTACGCCGCCGCATCGGCATGGTGTTCCAGCAGTTCAACCTCTTCCCGCACCTATCCGTGCTGGCCAACGTGACCATCTCTCAGCGCAAGGTGCTGCGCCGGTCCGCGGCCGAGGCGGAGAAGGTGGCGCGGGTCAACCTGGAACGCGTCGGGCTCAGCGACAAGGTCGACGCCTATCCGGCACAGCTGTCCGGCGGCCAGCAGCAGCGCGTCGCGATCGCCCGCGCCCTGGCCATGGGCCCGTCGGTGATGCTCTTCGACGAGCCGACCTCCGCCCTGGACCCCGAGCTCGTCGGCGACGTGCTCGCCGTCATGCGCGGACTCGCCGTCGAGGGAATGACGATGATGGTCGTCACCCACGAGATGAGCTTCGCCCGTGAGGTCGCCGACCGGGTGATCTTCATGGACGGTGGCGTGATCGTGGAGGAGGGCCCGGCCGCCGAGGTGATCGGCTCGCCGGCCACCGACCGCGCACGTACGTTCCTGTCCCGCGTTCTCGATCCGGCCGCCGCCAGTGTCGGCGAGGTCGAGGAGGTCTGAGGCGCCGTCCCGGTGACCTCGTGGGTACCCGTAACGTGGGGGTAACACGGAGACGGCAGAATGTAAGTTGCCATCGGCGTCTCCTGGCTTACGAAGGGATCGGCTTTGGATCGTCAGCAGGAGTTCGTGCTCCGCACTCTGGAGGAGCGCGACATCCGTTTCATCCGGCTCTGGTTCACCGACGTGCTCGGGTTCCTCAAGTCGGTTGCTGTCGCGCCTGCCGAGCTCGAGCAGGCCTTCGCGGAGGGCATCGGCTTCGACGGGTCCTCGATCGAGGGCTTCGCGCGGATCCACGAGGCCGACATGCTGGCCAAGCCGGACCCCTCGACCTTCCAGGTGCTGCCCTGGCGGTCCGAGTCGCCCGGCACCGCGCGGATCTTCTGCGACATCCTCATGCCGGACAGCACGCCGAGCTTCGCCGACCCCCGCTACGTCCTCAAGCGCACGCTCGCCCGTGCCGCCGACCTCGGCTTCACCTTCTACACCCACCCTGAGCTGGAGTTCTACCTGCTCAAGGAGCAGGTGGCAGAGGGAGCAGAGCCCGAGCCGGCCGACTCGGGCGGCTACTTCGACCACACCCCGCACCGCGCCGCCCACGACTTCCGGCGCGCCGCGATCATGATGCTGGAGTCGATGGGCATCTCGGTGGAGTTCAGCCACCACGAGGGCGGCCCGGGCCAGCAGGAGATCGACCTGCGCTACGCCGACGCGCTCACCACCGCCGACAACATCATGACGTTCCGGCTGGTGATGAAGGAGGTCGCGCTGGAGCACGGCGTGTTCGCCTCCTTCATGCCCAAGCCGTTCACCGACCAGCCCGGCTCGGGCATGCACACCCACATGTCGCTGTTCGAGGGCGACCGCAACGCCTTCTACGAGCCGGGGGCGGAGTTCCAGCTCTCCAAGGTCGGCCGGGCGTTCATCTCCGGCGTGCTGCGGCACGCGGCCGAGATCACCGCGGTCACCAACCAGTGGGTCAACTCCTACAAGCGGCTGTGGGGCGGCGTCGGCGCCTCCGCGGGTGCCGGTGGCGAGGCGCCACCGTACATCTGCTGGGGGCACAACAACCGCTCGGCCCTCGTACGCGTGCCGATGTACAAGCCGCAGAAGGGCCACGCGACCCGCATCGAGTTCCGCTCGCTGGACACCGCGTGCAACCCGTACCTCGCCTTCGCGGTGATCCTCGGGGCCGGTCTCAAGGGCATCGAGGAGGGGTACGAGCTCCCGCCCGGCGCCGAGGACGACGTGTGGGCGCTGACCCCGGGTGAGCGCCGCGCGATGGGCATCGAGCCGCTGCCGCAGAGCCTGGACGAGGCGATCGCCGCGATGGAACGCAGCGAGCTCGTCGCCGAGGTGCTCGGCGAACACGTCTTCGACTTCTTCCTCCGCAACAAGCGCGCCGAGTGGGAGGACTACCGGCGCCAGGTGACGGAGTACGAGCGCCGTCGCTACCTCGCGGTGCTGTAAGCGCTGCTCAGGTCGTCGGTGGCGAAGAGACCCCTGGTGGGGGAGCACTCGAGGTCGCCGTGGGACACTCACCGCATGTCCGACCCGCACCGCGACGCCGACCTCATGCTCGTCCGCGATGCTCAGGCCGGTGACGTGGCGGCGCTCGGAGCGTTGTTCGAGCGGTACCGGCCGGCGATGTTCGCGGTGGCGCTGAGCGTCCTGGGCAGGCCCAGTGACGCGGAGGACGCCGTGCAGGACGCCATGCTGACGGCGCTGGGGCGGATCCGGGATCTGCGCGATCCGGGCGCGGTCGGGCCGTGGCTGAAGATGATCGCGCGGAACTGCTGCAGGATGCACGTCCGGGCCAACCTGCCGGTGCCGGTGGCCGAGCGGCTGCCCTCGCCCCGCCTGGCCATGGCGGCCGACCCGGCGCTGCTGGTCGAGGATCACGCTGCACGGGACTGGGTGTGGCATGCCGTCGAGCAGCTCTCGGAGCCACTGCGAGTGGTCACCCTGCTGCGCTACTTCACCCGGGTGAGGACCTACGACCAGATCGGAGCCATCTGCGGGATTCCGGTCGGTACGGTCCGCAGTCGGCTGAGCAAGGCCCGATCCACGCTCGCCCGCCATCTGCGCGAGGCCGGCGCGCAGGCGCACGCCGACGTCGACGTGATCACCACCGCTCGCCGTCGTGAGGCCGAGCAGGTCCTGCTGCCCGGGCCGCGGGAGTACGCCGCGACCCTGCGTGACGCGTGGCATCCGGGGCTGCGGACGACATGGCCGGACGGACGGCACACGCTCGGCGTCGATCCGGTCATCGAGCTGCTCGACCGCAGTGCCGGTGCCGGCGTCGAGCAGCGGCTGACCACCGTGGTGGCCAGCCGGCAGATCGTGATCTGGGAGACCGACACGCTCAACCCTCCGGAGGACCCCTACCACTGCCCGGCCGGCTCGGCCTGGCTGATGTGGCTGGACACCGGCCGGGTGGGCCGGCTCCGGCTGTTCTCGGAACCGCACGCCGCCTGACCGGACCGGCGAGAAGATTCATCCGCGCGGGTGCGAACTCCGCGGCCCCCGCGCGCATCGTGTTGGTGACCCTTCGTATCTCCACAGAGAGGCACCATCGTCATGACCTTCACCTCCCCCACCTTCGTCCTCGTACCCGGGGCCTGGCAGGGCGGCTGGGCCTGGCAGCCGGTCGCCCGGCGGCTGCGGGAGGCCGGCCACGCAGCGGTGACGATCACGCTGCCCGGCCTGGCCGACGGCGACGAGCGTGCGGGACTCCGGCTGTCGGACGCGGTCGATCACGTCGTGACCGAGGTCGAGCGCCGCGATCTCAGCGAGGTCGTCCTGGTCGGGCAGAGCTGGGGCGGCTACGTGATCACCGGGGCGGCGCACGAACTGGCGGGGCGGCTGGCCGAGGTCGTCTACTACAACGCCGTGGTCCCGGCCCGTGGCGCCGCGATGGTGGACGAGAACGCCGAGTACGCGGGGCTGATCCGGGCCGCGATCGAGGCCAGTCCGGACGGCACCATCGGCATGGCCCGCGAGCAGGTCCCGAGCTTCATGCCGGAGGCCGATGAGGGGGCACAGGACCTGTTCTTCGAACTCCTCGTCCCGCAGCCGGGCGGCTACTTCCTCGACGCGCTCGATGTCGACGACGTCACCGGCCTGGGGGTGCCGGCCGGATACATCCTCAGCGAGGACGACCGGACCCTGGCCCGGCCGGGTGCCGAGTTCGCCGCCCGGATCGGCCTGACGCCGGTGATGGTGTCCGGCGGGCACGAGTCGATGCTGACCCGCCCGGACGAGGTCACCGAGGCCTTGCTCAAGATCTGACGGGTTGCCCCGCCCGCTGAGGGCCGCAGAGCGGCCCTCAGCGGTCATGCGGTCGCCCTCTCGGGGGGTGCGTCCGGGGAGTGGTCTCGCCTTGCCGGAGCCCGCATTCAGCGCCGAGATCCACTGATCAGCGGACGCCGAGAATTTCCAGCGCCTTGAGGACGAACACCCGGTCCTTGGCCTTCTCCGGTTCGGACAGCCGGTGGTAGGGCAACCGCTGTTCAGGTGGCGCCCAATCGCCGTTCCGCTCCAGCCAGGCCTCGTGGACCTTGGCGCTCGCGGACTCCACGAACGCGCTTTCGCCGACCCTCTGTCCGTTCCGTAGGCCGTCGGCCGTCACTCCAACGGCGACCAAGGCCGAGGCCCTGGTCTCCTTCTGCCAGTCGGCGGGCAGATCCTCATAGGCCGTGTTGGCGATATCCACGTCGTCCGTGCCGTTTTGCGCTATCCATTCTTGGTCCTCGGTCTTCTTCGGCCGAGGCTCGTACCCTCCATCCGCCAGTCTGCGAGGGGTGCGCCAGTGGTCGTGCATGTGGCTGGCCACGACCTCCACCGCTCTGGCCTCGCGTTCTTCGCTGATCGGACGAGGATGTGTCCGCTTCGCGGTCCGCAACAAAAAGGAGAGAGCCCCGAATATGCCCAAGCGCTGAGACGCCAAGCCCACTTCTCTTTTCGAGCTGTGATGGCCGACTGTTTCACGATGTGGAACGGATGCGAGAGGTGGCCAGAATACACAGGCCGTGGAAGGGACACGCGACCCGCGTCGAGTGGGGGGAGGACGGTCCCACGCCCCTGGCAGGTCATGCGGTCCTCCTTTCCCGAGTGCCTCCCGAGAGTTCGACCCTCGGGTCGCGCACGCCGGACTCGTCATCCGTATGTGCGGCCGAGGGCCGGGAACGCAGGACGCCGGCCGCGCAGGCGGCGATGACGCAGAACGCCACGGGGAGGAAGAAGGTGAGGTTGAGCGGGATGAAGTGGGTCAGTGGTCCGATGACGGCGGGCCCGGCGAGCATGCCGAGGTAGCCGAGGCCGGCGACGCGCGAGACGTTGGCCCCGGCGGCGTTCTGGTCGGTGTGGCCCGCGGCGCTGAAGAGCTGAGGGACGCAGCCGGACATCCCGATCCCGAACACGGCCCACCCGGCCAGGGCGAGGGGGATCCAGGGGGAGAGCGCCGCCGCCGTCAGGCCGAGCGCGGCCACGGACGCGCCGTAGCGGACGATGGCCACCGGCCCGAAACGCGCGGCCACCCGGTCGGCGAGCAACCGGCCCACGGTCATCGCGGTGGAGAAGGCGCCGTAGGCGAGCGCCGCGGTCGCGGCGTGCGCATCGAGGACGTCCCGCAGGTCCAGCACGCTCCAGTCGTTGGCCACACCTTCGCAGAGCATGAGCATCAGCGCGAGAGCGGCCAGCACCCAGATACGCCGCGGAGTCCGGCGCCGGGGCCTGGCCACGGCGGCGGGCGTCTTGACGGCGTCGGCGCGCTCAGGCCGCAGCAGCGCGGGGGCGACCAGAGCGGTGCCGGCGAGGCCGAGGGCCGCCGCCAAGCCGAGGGTCACCACCGGACTCCAGCCCCAGCTGAGCGTACGTGCGCCGGCCAGCGCGGCGAGGACACCGCCGATGGAGAAGGAAGCGTGGAAGGCCGACATGACGGGCCGCCGGTAGCCGCGCTCGACCTGGACGGCATGAGCGTTCATGCTGACGTCCAGGCAGCCGTTGCCCAGGCCGAGCACCAGAAGCGCCGTCCCCAGCGTCCAGGCGTTGGTGGCCAGGCCCGGAAGGACGACGGCCGCACTGCACAGCGCCGCGCCGGCCGGAACGACGGCGCGGGCGCCGAAGCGGTCGGTGAGCGGGCCGATGACCTGCATGCCCGCGAAGGCACCCCCGCCCAGCAGCAGCAACAGCCAGCCGAGTACGGCATGGCTTATCCCGGCGCGGTGCTCGACGGCGGGGATGTGGACGACCCACATCCCCATGAGGAAGCCGTTCAGCGCGAAATAGGCGAACGTCGCCAGCCGACCGGCCCGTAGTGATCTCTCCATGCGTACGAACATAGCCAACAATATTCATGTGCGTAAGTTTGACTTTCGAACATCAATGATGTTCTATCGCGATGTGGCGAGTACAGATCGACTGAGACAGATCATCGACGCGGTACGCGAGGCGGGCCGGATCGGCGTCGCGGAGCTGGCCGCCCTGACCGGTGCCTCGGAGATGACCATCCGCCGCGACCTGGAGATCCTGGCCGACCAGGGAGTCCTGGAGCGCTACCGCGGAGGAGCGCGAAGCCTGCTGCTGCGCGGCGAGGGCCCGCCGTTCGCCATGCGGGCGCAGGAGGGGCTGGAGGTCAAGCGGCGCATCGCCGCCGAGGTCGCCGGGCTGATCGCCGACGGAGAGTCCGTCGTCCTGGACAGCGGCACCACCTGCCTCGAAGTGGCTCACGCGCTGGAGCACCGCCGTCTGACCGTGATGCCGCTGTCCCTGCACGCGGCGAACGCGCTGAGCAGGGCATCGCAACTGACGCTGCTGGTGCCCGGTGGCCAGGCGCGGCCGGGCGAGCTGACGCTGACCGGCCCCCTGGCCCAGGCGTCGCTGGCCGCCCTGCGTTTCGACACCGCGGTCATCGGCTGCTGCGGACTGAACGCGACGAACGGCCTCACCGCGTACGACCTGGACGACGCCGCCGTCAAGCGTGCGGCGATCGCGTCGGCCCGCCGCGTCATCGCCGTCGCGGAGGCCGACAAGCTCTCCCGCACCGCCCTCGCCTTCGTCGCCCCCGCCTCCGCTCTGCACGCCGTCGTCACCGACCGGGCCGCCCCGCACGACGAGACGGACGCACTGGCCACGGCGGGCGTGACCGTACGGAAGGTGTGACCCCCGGGCACGAAAAAAGCCTCCCCGGCGGTGTCCTGACCGGTCCAGGAAGGCCTCGTTGATCGAATATCGGCAGGTCCGCCCGCGGCGCCAAGGGCGAGATGTCGTGAACCCGCCGGGTCATCGAGGACGAGCGGCGCGCGCTACCTCATGGTGCTCTGGGGCGCGGGTTCGCTCGAGAGGAGTTCGAGCGCGAGCTTGAGACCGGCCTCGTACCTCTCGTCGTCGGTCGCTTCGGCATCTTTGAGCATGAACACCGAGGCGCTGGCCGTGATCAGGGCGACTGCCGACTTCAGCTGCTCGTCCAGCGGCGCGTCCGGGGCGTGCAGCATGCCGGACAGCGTGCGGAAGCGGCACTGGAGCTTTTCGCCCGGCGCCAGCTCCTGCATCGTGGTCTTGCTCTCCTGGATGAACCGCATCATGCTCTTCGGCCGCTCGCGGGCCAGCCGGCCGTAGCGGCGGATGAGCTCCTGGCGCGTCTCCAGCGTGAGCGGCTGGTCCATGCCCCAGTTGATGATCTCGTCGATGCCCGCGATGAGGTCCTCGAAGAGGCTGACGACGATCGCCTCTTTGGTGTTGAAGTGGTAGTACAGCGCGGCTTTGGTCACGTCGAGCCGCTCGGCGATCTCGCGCAGCGAGGTCTTCTCGTAGCCGTGCTCGGCGAACAGCTCGACCGCGACCGCCTGGATCCTCTCGCGCGTGCCGCTCCGTCGCTCGCCCATCCTCGTCTCCACCCCTGGGAATAAACTTACTTGTCGCCCGGCTAGGTTGACATACCCTACCGTACGGCAAGTAAGCTTGCTAGCCGGTCGGCAAGTAAGCAGGCCGACCATCTAGGGAGAGGCTATCCATGTCGGGGACCAATACCGTGGAGTCCAGACCGGACTCCGCGCCAGTGACTTCCAACCGATCGATCTACATCGCGATCATCGGGCTGATGCTCGGCATGTTCCTGGCGATGCTCGACAACCTGATGCTGGGCACGGCGCTGCCCACGATCGTCGGTGAACTCGGCGGCATCAACCGCCTGTCGTGGGTCGTCACGGCCTACACCCTGGCGACGGCCGCGGCGACACCGATCTGGGGCAAGCTCGGCGACCTGTTCGGCCGCAAGGGCATGTTCATGGCCTCGATCGTGATCTTCCTGATCGGCTCCATGCTGTCCGGGCTCTCGCAGAACATCAACGAGCTCATCGGCTTCCGCGCCGTCCAGGGCCTGGGCGCCGGCGGCCTGATGGTCGGCGCGTTCGCGATCATCGGCGACTTGGTGCCACCGCGTGAGCGGGGCCGTTTCCAGGCGATCATCGGCGGCATGATGCCGATCGCCTTCGTCGGTGGCCCGCTGCTCGGCGGCTTCCTCACCGACAGCCTGAGCTGGCGCTGGGCCTTCTACGTGAACGTACCGCTCGGCGCGGTCGCGCTGCTCGTCACCGGGCTCGGCATGCACCTGCACACCCCCCACATCAAGGCCAAGATCGACTACTGGGGCGCGCTGCTGCTCACCGTCGGCATCGTCGCCCTGACGCTGGTGGCGTCCTGGGGCGGCACGGAGTACCCCTGGGCCTCGACCCAGATCATCGGGCTGGCCGTGCTGAGCATCGTCGCGCTGGCCGGGTTCGTGTACGTCGAGGGACGCGTGCCGGAACCCATCCTGCCGCTGCGGCTGTTCCGCGACCGCAACTTCACGCTCGCCCAGATCCTGAGCTTCCTCGTCGGCGCCGCCATGTTCGGCGCGGTGAACTTCCTGCCGCAGTACATGCAGGACGTCCAGGGCGCGTCGGCGACCGCCAGCGGGCTCCTGCTGCTGCCGCTGATGTTCGGCATGCTCGTCGTGATGCTCACCGTCGGGCAGCTCATCATGCGCAACGGCCGTTACCGCATCTACCCGATCTTGGGTGGCGCGGCACTGACCGCCGGCATGCTGCTCATGCTCCTGCTGCAGGTGGGCACCAGCACCGTCGAAGCCTCGGCGCTCACCCTCGTGGCCGGGCTCGGCATGGGCTTCATCATGCAGAACACCACGCTCATCACGCAGAACAGCGTGGAACTGCGCGACATGGGCGCGGCCAGCGGTTCGGTCACCCTGTTCCGTACGATCGGCGGTTCGCTGGGCATCGCCCTGCTCGGCTCGATCTTCACCAGCCGTCTGGAGAACACCCTGTCCGGCCGGCTCGGAGAGAAGGCCGGCCACTCGATCGCCTCCGGCGGCGTCCACGTGACGCCGTCCATGCTGAAGAGCCTCCCGGTGGCGGTCCAGGACGCGTTCAAGTCGGGCATCACCAGCGGCCTGCACGGCACGATGATCGGCGGCGCGGTGCTCGCGTTCCTCGGCTTCGTGATCGCCTGGTTCATCCGCGAGGTCCCGCTGCGGGGCGGACCCGGCACCACGCCCTCGGCGGAGCCGGTCCCCGAGGTCCTGGCCGAGCCGGTCATCTGAGCCACACCCGACATCGCCCGGAGCCCGCCGTACGCGCGTGGTCCCGGGCGATGTCACGTCCGGGCGCCTCACCACGTCGCCAGTGCATGACCGAGATTCTTGTGACCGGCGGGACCGGGGTCCTCGGCCGCAGGCTCGTGGGCCGGCTGGCCGGGGCCGCGGACGTACGGGTGCTCAGCCGCGGTGCCGGTGAGATCGCCGGTGCCCGGGTCCTCCGCGGCGACCTGGAGACGGGAGAAGGCCTCCGCGCGGCGGCCGACGGCGCCGGCGTGATCGTGCACGCGGCGAGCACCGGCACCGACATCCGCAAGCCCGGCCACGACATCGGAGCGACACGGCGGCTGCTGGAGGCGATCCCGGGCCGGGCCATGGCCGCCTATCGCGCGGGCCATCACCTGGCCCCGGCCGGTGCCACCGGAGTCCGCGGCTTCGCCGAGGACCTGCGGGAACGGATCGGCTCCGACGGCGTTCTGCGGCCGCCGTACGACCTCCGCCGCCGCTGAAGAGGACGCAACCGGCCAGGTCGGATAAATCCACTCAGTCGGTTGCTATGAGTGCCTGGTCGGCCCCGATACCTTTTGTTGGTGAGCGAACGCCGACTCGAGAGCCTCGCCGGGCGGCTGGCCCGGCTCGGGATCACCGACGCCGCCGGTGCCGAGCACCGGCTTGAGGGCCACGACCTCGACGACGCACTACTCGACGCCCTGGGCATCGCGGCCGACCCCGACCTCGCGCTCACCGGCCTGCTCCGGATCCTGGAGGCCATCGACATCCAGCCGGAGCTGGCCGATGACCCCGCCGCGCGGGACCGGCTCCTGTCCGTGCTCGGGGTGAGCGCGGCGCTCGCCGACCACCTGGCCCGGCATCCGGACCACTGGAAGGTCCTGTCCGGCCCCGGCGCCGTACGCCGCCCGACCGCGGAGGAGCTGCGGGGCTCGCTGCTGCGCGCGGTCGGCGCCGGCCCGGACGACCCCGCGCCACGTGCGGGCGCCGAGGACGCGATGGTCGCGCTGCGGGTGGCGTACCGCAGGGCCCTGCTGCACCTCGCCGCCCGTGACCTCACCCACGTCCTGGACGTCGAGGACGTCGCCGCCGAACTGGCCGACCTCGCCTCGGCCGCGCTGGAGGCGGGCCTGGCCATCGCGCGTGCCGAGCTCGGCGACCAGGCCGAGCTGTGCCGTCTCGCCGTGATCGGCATGGGCAAGTGCGGCGGGCGCGAGCTCAACTACGTCAGCGACGTGGACGTCGTCTTCGTCGCCGAGCCCGCGCCGGGCCAGGACGAGGAGGCCGCGCTGCGGGCCGCGACCAAACTCGCGTCCGGCATGATGCGGGCGTGCTCGGACAGTACGACCGAGGGTGCGCTGTGGGAGGTCGACGCGGCGCTGCGCCCGGAGGGCAAGTCGGGACCGCTCGTCCGTACGCTCGCCAGCCACCAGGCCTACTACGAGCGCTGGGCCAAGACCTGGGAGTTCCAGGCGCTGCTCAAGGCCCGTCCGATCGCGGGGGACCGCAAGCTCGGCGAGGAGTACGTCGAGACGCTCGCGCCGCTCGTCTGGCGCGCCGCCGGCCGGGACAACTTCGTCGAGGACGTCCAGGCCATGCGCCGGCGGGTGGAGGAGCACATCGCGCCCGAACAGGCCGGCCGGCAGCTGAAGCTGGGCCCGGGCGGGCTGCGCGACGTGGAGTTCGCGGTGCAGCTGCTCCAGCTCGTGCACGGCCGCGCCGATGAGGACCTCCGGGGACCCAACACGCTGATCGCCCTGAAGAAGCTGTCCTGGGGCGGGTACGTCGGCCGGGGCGACGCCGCCGCGCTCGGCAACGCGTACCGGTTCCTGCGGCGCGTCGAGCACCTGATCCAGCTCCACCGGCTCCGGCGTACCCATCTCGTGCCCGAGGAGGAGCCGGCGCTGCGGCGGCTGGGCCGCGCGCTGGGGTTCCGTGCCGACCCCGTACGGGAGTTCACCGCCGAGTGGCGCCGCCACGCACGCGAGGTACGCCGGCTGCACGAGAAGCTGTTCTACCGCCCGCTGCTGCAGGCCGTGGCGCGGCTGCCCGACGACGAGGCACGCCTCACCCACGAGGCGGCACGTACGCGCCTGGAGGCCCTCGGTTTCGGCGACCCCGCGGGCGCGCTCCGCCATCTGGAGGCACTGACCTCCGGCGTCTCCCGCCGCGCGGCCATCCAGCGTACGCTGCTGCCGGTGATGCTCGACTGGTTCGCGGACGGGCCCGACCCGGACGCCGGGTTGCTCGGATTTCGCCAGGTCAGCGACGCGCTCGGCACCACGCCCTGGTACCTCCGGCTGCTGCGCGACGACGTCTCCGTGGCCGAGCGGATGGCACACGTGCTGGCCTCCAGCCGGTACGCCACCGATCTGCTCCTGCGTGCGCCGGAGGCGGTCGGCATGCTCGGCGGCGAGTCCGGGCTCACGCCACGGCCATCCGACGCGCTGCACGCCGAGGCGCAGGCGGCGGTGCGCAGGTACATGGAGTCGGCCGCCGCCATGGGCGCGCTGCAGGACCGGTCGGTGGACGCCGTCGCCGCGGTACGCGGGCTGCGCCGCCGCGAGCTGTTCCGTACGGCGGTCGCCGACCTGCTCGGTCTCCTCGACGAACGCGCCACCGCCGAGGCGCTCACCTCGATCACCACGGTCACGCTCGACGCCGCGCTGCGGGCCGCCGTCGACCGGATCGAGACCGAACGCCGCAGCCCGCTGCCGACCAGGTTCGCGATCGTGGCGATGGGGAGGTACGGGGGCTACGAGCTCGGCTACAGCAGCGACGCCGACGTCATGTTCGTGCACGACCCGCTTCCCGGCGCGGCCGATCGCGAGGCGTCGGCCGCCGCGCACGCGGTGGCCGAAGAGCTGCGGAGGCTGCTCGCGCTGCCCGCCCCCGACCCGCCTCTGGTGATCGACCCCGGACTGCGGCCCGAGGGGCGCCAGGGGCCGCTCGTCCGCACCCTCGACTCGTACGCGTCCTACTACCGGCGCTGGTCCGCGCCGTGGGAGAGCCAGGCGCTGCTGCGCGCCGCGCCGGTCATCGGGGACGAGGGGTTGCGCACGCGCTTCCAGGAGCTGATCGACCCCGTGCGGTGGCCCGAGGACGGCATCGACGAGAACGCGCTCCGGCAGATCCGCCGGCTGAAGGCCCGCATGGAGGCCGAACGCCTGCCGCGAGGTGTCGACCGCCGGCTGCACACCAAGCTGGGACCGGGTGGCCTGTCCGACGTCGAGTGGGTGGCGCAGCTGCTCCAGCTCCAGCACGCGCACGAGGTGGCCGGTTTGCGGACGACGAGGACGCTCGCCGCACTGGACGCCGCGGTCGAGGCCGGTCTGCTCGACTCCGAGGACGCCTCGACCCTGACCGAGGCCTGGCAGATGGCCACCCGCATCCGCAACGCCACCATGCTCGTCCGCGGACGCGCCTCGGACCTGCTGCCGACCGAGCACCATCGCGAGCGCTCGGCGGTGACCAGCCTCCTCGGCTACCCGACGTCCGGTGCTCTCTTGGAGGACTACCGCCGCCGCGCACGTCACGCCCGTATGGTGGTCGAACGTATTTTCTACGGAGACGACGGAAACGACTGAGCCCGTCGGTCAAGGGGGCGACATGGGGGACTCCCCGGATGACGGGCGATTCGCCGTCGGATACCGGCTCGCGGCGCTGGCCCCATCGGGCGTTCTCGTCGTGCTGCTGCCGCTCGCGGCCGCGTACGCCGGCTTCCTCGCGCTGGATGCCGGCGTGGTCATCGCCAGCGCGGCGTTCACCGTCTTCGGGCTGGTGACGCTCGCCCTCGTTCCGCTCTACCTTCGTGCGGTGGTGCGCGCCCTGCGCGGCGCTCCGCTGCTCACCTTCTCCGATCGCGGTGTCACCCTGCACTCGGCGCGGGTCACGCTTCCCTGGTCCAACCTCGCGCAGATCCGGATCGACCACACGCCGGGCCGCGCCGACCTGATCGTGTTCGTCCCCCTGGAGCAGGAGCGGGTCCTGGCGGAGCTGCGCGGCCTGCCACGCAAGTTCGCACGTGACGGCATCGGCCGCGTGGGCGGGCCGATCTTCGTGCGCACCGCGCAGCTGGCGAGGCCGGTCGAGGAGATCCTGGCCGCCGCCCGTGGCTTCACGTCCGCACCCGTACGCCACCACCGGACCCTCGGACGGACCCCGGCCAAGCTGCCTCGCTGAGGCCGCCGGCGTACGCTCCGGCCGCATCGGAAAGGGGCCGTTCGACGTCCGGGATGCCTCGTCGCCCGGCGGCTCCGGTGCAGGCCCCTACCGGCTTCCGGGGGGTGTTCCGTTTCGGTCTCAGCCGGTGCGGCCGAAGCGCCGGGCGGCCACGGTCAGCGCTATCGCGGTGAAGACGGCGACCACGGCCAGCTCGAGCGGGGGAGAGGGGTGCACCCCACCCCAGGCGACCGGTTCGAACAGTGCCGAGGAGGTCCGCGGCGGTCGATAGGCGCCGATCGTGGCCCGCATGGCGTCCACCGCGTACGTGAGCGGGTCGGCCAGCGTGAGCCACGACATCCAGGTGGGCATCGCGGCGACCGGGAACATCAGCCCGGACAGGAAGATCAGCGGAGTCATCAGCACGCTCAGCACCGTGGTGAACGTGCGCGCACGCCGGATGACGACCGCGACCACCGCGCCCAGCACCGTCATCGCCAGCGCGGTCAGGGCCAGCTCCGCCAGCAGCAGCGCGAACAGGACGGGCCGGTACGGGACGTGGATCAGCCCGGCACTGGCGAGCACGACCGTGCCCTGGCAGGTGGCCACCGTCGCGCCGCCGAGGCATTTGCCGGCCAGCAGCGTGCCGCGCCGGACGGGGGCGACGAGCATCTCCCGGAGGAAGCCGCTCTCACGGTCCCAGACGATGGACGCGCCGACCGAGATCGCGGCCGGCTGCGCCGCCATCACGAGCACACCGGGGAACAGGAACGTCAGGTAGTCCGCCGCCGGCCCCCCACCGGCGAGGGCCAGCAGCCGTCCCAGGCCGACGCCGAGGACGAAGAGGAAGAGCAACGGCTGGAGCAACGCGACGAGAGTGCCCGTACGGTCGCGGACGAAGTGCAGCATCTCCCGCCGCCAGACCATACGGGCGGCACGCAGCTCGGCTGGGAACGGCCGGGGCTCCCCGCCGTCCATGTCGTACCGCGCGTGCGTGGCATGGGTCATGAGCGCTCTCCACAGAACTCGCCGCGTGCGTGCCGTCCGGGCCGCGGCGCCGGGGCCCCGCGATGCGATGGGCCGCAGGCTCGCCTGACGAATCCCTGTCCGGCTTCGCGGCGTCCGGCCGAGGCCTCGCCGCGGCGATCTTCGAATGCTGGGCGGCGTGGGTCCGGGACGACGGGGTGTCGCTCATGGCGTCCGGCGCGGCGGTCAGGGGCCGGGGTCGGGCGGTCGCGGGTGGTCACGGGTGGGCTCCCGAGGTACGTCGCGGATGCGGTGGCCTGTGTGGTGGAGGAACACGTCGTCGAGGGTCGGACGGGTGACCGTCACCGCGTACACGGGTACGTCCAGGCCCGCGCACAGGCGGGGGACCAGCCGTGCGCCGTCCTCGGCCTGGACGTGGACTCCGCCGGGGCCCGCGACGGCGTGCACGCCGAACCCGGCGCGTAGTGCCGCGGCGGCCGCGGTGTCGTCGCCGGTGCGGAGCTCGACCCGGTCGGCGCCCAGCACCGACTTCAGCGCGGCGGGCGTGCCCTGGGCCACGATGCGGCCGTCGTCGATGATGGCGACGCGGTCGCAGCGTTCGGCCTCCTCGAGGTAGTGCGTGGTCAGGAACAGCGTGGTCGCCTCGCGTTCGCGGATCTCGGTCAGGTGGGTCCACAGCTGGGCGCGTGCCCGCGGGTCCAGGCCGATGGTGGGTTCGTCCAGGAACAGCACTCTCGGGCGGTGCAGCAGGCCGCGGGCGATCTCCAGGCGCCGGCGCATGCCACCGGAGAACGTGCGGACCAGTGAGTCGCGGCGGGCCGTCAGGTCGACGAGGTCCAGCATCGCGTCGACACGTGCCGGCAGCGTCGCCTTGGGCAGGGCGTACAGGTCGGCGTGGAAGCGGAGGTTCTCCTCGGCGGTCAGGTCGCCGTCGAGGGTGGTCTCCTGGAAGACCAGGCCGAGGCTGCGGCGTACGCGCCCGGGTGCGGTCCGCGTGTCGTGGCCGGCGATCTCGATCCGGCCGGCCGTGGGCATGGCCAGCGTGCACAGCATCGCGATGGTGGTGGTCTTGCCCGCGCCGTTCGGGCCGAGGAAGCCGAACGTCTCACCCTGGGCGACGGTCAGGTCGATGCCGCGTACGGCCTCCACGCCCGGATAGGACTTGCGGACGCCGGCGGCCAGGATCGCCGGGATGCCCGGAGCGGGGAAGGGGACGCCGGCGGGATCGCGGGACGCTGCCTGAGCCCGAACACGTCCGTCCCTCACATCTGCCGCGTGATCGCGGTCATCCAGTCCTCCGGGACGACGAAGCCGAAGCTCCACCGGTGCTGCTGCGTGGGGTTCACGATGCAGTGCCAGAACAGCTTGCCGGGATCCTGCTCGGCCTTGAAGAAGCGGACCATCCGCGGGCGTTCGTCCAGCGTCACGATCTCCTCCGTACGCGGGTCCATGTAGCGGAAGAAGGACGTGCCGGCGGGCTCCTCGTCGAAGTCGATGACGTACATCCGCCAGCCCGGCTGGGTCTCGTTGGTGTGCCACAGCCGGTAGCTCGACGGGGGATACCAGAGGCTGCCCGAGAACCGGACCTCGGAGCCGAAGAACTCCTCGAGCGTGCGGATCATGCGGTGCTTGGCCTCGAGGTAACGGTCGTAGCCGGGATGGTCGACGTGCTCGTCCAGGTTGACCAGGTGGAAGTCGCGCCGGGGCGCGGACGAGCCCAGGGCCGGGTCGCGCCAGTGGGCCTTCGTCATCGCCTCGTGCCACGCCTGGAACGCCGGGTCCGCCGGGGACATCGAGGTGGACCGCAGGTCCTCCTCGCGGAAGGACCCCGAGAACCGGGCCGGATCGACCGAGGGCGGTTTGATCTTGAGGTGGGGGAGCTGGTCGATCATGCCTTTGAGTCCCGGCAGGTCGTCCAGCCGGTATTCGTGATGGAGCGGCCCGGACTCCGGGGGCGGCGGCACCGTACGCCGCGCCGCCTTCGGTGCCCGGCCCGGCGCCGTGGTGAAGGACGACGACGCCTCCATCAGCTCGGGCACGTCGAAGGTGTATCCGTAGCGCAGCCCGAGCCGCACGATCTCCTGGGTGCCGGTGACGGCCTTCAGCTGCTGGTTCAGCTCCGGTGAGTCGTAGACGATCCGCAGGAAGGCCCGGCTGGACTCGACGGACATCGGTGTCTCCTTGTCATTGTCGGCTGGGGGCGGGATCGAGGAGCAGCACGGACGGGACCCGGTCGGGGCGGGCCAGGCGCAGGAAGTGCATGCCGAAGCCGGACATCCCGAGCATCAGTCCCGGGAAGAAACCACCGTCGCCGACCCCGTGTTCGGCGTCGTCCAGATGCCGCCACTGGTCCTGCACCTGGACGTTCGCCTCGAGCCGGAACGCCGGCTCGTCCCGCAGCACGGCGAACCGCAGGAACAGCTCGGCGTTGCCGGTACGGCCGTGGCACAGCGTGTCGTTCATCAGCCGGGGGAAGCCCCGCATCGTGGCGGCGAGCGCCTGGTGGGCCTCGCGTAACAGCAGCTCGTCGTCGCGGCCGAGCGTCGCCCAGCTCGCGATGCGGCTCAGCCCGATGCCGGCCGCGCCGTTGCACCAGGCGTTGGCGAAGTGGCGGCCGTCGCGCGCGCCACCGCCGGGGCTGGTGCGCAGGTCGTACCAGTCCTGCCGGGGCTCGTCGAAGTGACGGGCCTCGTAGGTGAAGGCGCGCCGTCCGGCGTCGACGTAGGCCGGGTCGTCGATCGCGGCCCCGAGCTGGATCAGTGCCCACCCGATGCCGCCCGCGCCGTGGGAGAAGCCGGTGAGGTTCGCGGTCGCCTCGCCGGGATCGGCCGGCGGCCAGCTCAGCGTGTCGCCGTCCTCGACGGCGTGGCGCAGCAGGAGGTCCGCGCAGCGGCAGGCGTGTTCGAGGCTCTGGCCGTTGGTCTGGCGGCCGAGGCCCAGCAGCACCGGGATGAGGCCGGCGGCGCCGCTGAGCACGTCGAAGTGCGTGTCCGCCTCGATCGGCCCCGGCAGCTCGTGGCTCAGCCGCACCGCCAGCTCGAGCAGCCCGCGGTCCTCCCACAGGTGATGCAGGTGCGTGAGCACGTAGATCAGCCCGCCGAGCCCCTGGAACGCTCCGGCTCGCCGCCGGTCGGTGTGCGTGACCGCGTGGGACAGGGCACGCCCGGCGGCCCGGCGGAACTCCGGGCGCGGCACCAGGTCGTTGAGGTAGGCGAGGAACAGGGCGATGCCCGCCGACCCGTGGTAGAGGTCACCGTCGACGTCGACCTCGGCCATGCCGTCGCCGGTGAGCCCGTACGAGGTCCAGGGCGCGGGCGCCGACGGATCGCGGAGCATCCGGCACAGCCGCTCCCCGATCCGGGTGGCGTACTCGATCGAGGCGGTGACGAACGCCGGGCTGGCGACCTCGCCGGAGGACAGGCTGGCGGCGATGTACTGGCTCTGCTGGGCGCGGTTGGCGCGGGAGAGACGTCCGATGCGCTGCGCCGCGCCCTCGATGGGAGAGACCTCGAGATAGGACGGCAGGCGTACGGCGTGGTCGTGCACCAGCTGACGGTCACCGGCCCCCGCGGTGAAGATGGGTACGTCGAGCCGCCACATCGAGTCCAGCTCGCGCTCGGCGAGCGTGCCGTCGGTGTCCCAGGTGCGCGGGAACGTGCGTACGGTGCTCACCAGCAGGTCGACCTCCAGCGGGTCGACCAGGCACTTGGGGTGACGGGCGGAGAGGAGCAGCTGCGCGTAGATCTGGGTGCCCCAGTTGATGAACCGCGCCGAGGCCCCGGAGAAGATCTCGCCCACGTCGCGCGCCGCCTCGTCGGGCCGCTCCTCGAACCACGCGTAGACACGGCCGAAGCCGTCCATGATGGCGTCGGTGAAGTCCTGTGGCCGCATCAGCCGGTCGCCGAGGAAGACGCGGTTGGACCCGGCGGGCTCGACGCGTACGCCCGAGTGGTGGGTGACGGACGCGCGGAAGCTGAACCGGTGTTCGTTGACACGGGGTACGGCGGTCGGCATGTCGTACGCCTCGCCTCCGGCGTACCCGCTGATCCGCATCTCGGTCGCCGACGTCGTGGTGCGCGGCCACTCCAGCAGCCCCGTCTTGAAGACCGAGTCGAGCAGGGTGCCGGCCGGGCGTGCCTGACCGCGCGGGAGCACGCCGAGAGCGGTCTCGCAGTCGCACACGAAGGCGTGCCCGTCCGCGATCAGGATGTTCTCGAAGTGCAGGTCGCCGCCGCCCAGCACGTAGAAGACGCCGAGATAGCCGCCGAGCTCGGCGTAGACGCGTTCGACCTCCTCCCGCGTGCTCAGATGGTTGCGGCCGGCCGGGATCAGCGCCTCGTAGCCGTACGCCTGGCGCGGCAGCACCGGCCGGGGCGCGAAGCCGAGGACGCCGTCGTCGCGCAGCCGGCCGAGCAGCTCCTGCATGGCGGCCTCGGACCGGATGCAGCGGGACTTGTACACGAACGACCCGGTGCCGCCGTCGGCCAGTCCCACCTCGGCGATGGCGACGCTCCGTGCCCCCGCGTGGTGGTCGGACAGCCCGAGGCGCACCGACAGGAAGGCCGTGATGTCCTCGCCCAGGAGCGCCCGGCCGATGTCGGCGCGGTCGGCGGCGAAACGGTCGATCAGCTCGCGGCCGAAGACGGCGAGGAGGGACGTGACCTCGGCGAGCCAGCGCCCGAGGACCGGGAACCTCAGATAGAAGCGGTGGTAGGCGGCGGCGTCGGCGAAGGTCGTGTCGAGGTAGGCGAGGTATTCCTCACGCGTCGCGTCGTCCCTGTCGATGCCGGTACGTGCGCAGTGGGTGTTGGCGTCGGCCTCGACGGCCCAGGCCAGTGACAGCTCGAACCTGTCCAGCAGGTGACGCTGGAAGTCCTCGATGACCTGGGGGCCGATCCGGCCTTGGTGGCTCGCGCGCGCGACGTCGAGCCGGCGGCCGAGCTCGGTCAGGAACGGCTCGCACGCGATGGCCAGCCGGCCGTAGTAGGCCTCGGAGTGGCGCCAGCTCACGTCGGGCGCGGCCGGGCGGTCGAGATGGCGCAGGGCGGCCTGGTAGGCCGGCAGCCACGAGTCGTGGACGTCGGCGAAGACGGCCCTGGTCTCCTCGCTCGCGTCGCTGAGGACGAGCTCGTGGTGCCGGTAGGCGGTCAGCACGCTCGCGATGTGGTCCGTGGTGTGGCCGCCGGGACCGGTCCGCCGCATGGCCTCTTTCCGCGCGAGCCTGGCCGCCAGCCGGTCGATCTTCCACACGTCGAACGGCGGGAGCACGCCGGGCGCGACCGTCGTGCCCGCGGCGCGCAGGGAGGCGACGATCCGGGTGCGTTCGGACAGGTTGGCGGCGCGGGCGGCGAGATCGAGGAAGGAATGGTCGCTCATGGAGAGAAGGCGCTCCTGCGGTAGCGAGGGGACGGTGGGCCGGTGGCCGCCGGCCCACCGTCGGCGTCCGGGGGGTGGGCCCCGGGTGCCGGTCTACTTGGTGGTGCCGTCGCAGACCGCCGTGATCGGACCCCAGCTGCAACTGGTCTGGCAGGCGTAGATCTCCATCGCGGCGACGCCCTCGGTCCAGAAGCCCAGGGCCTCCTGGTCCGGCTGTTCGACGGGAGCGGGCAGGTCGGAGACGGACAGACCGAACGCGGCCGGGTCGGCCAGCAGCTCGGTACGGAACTCACCGTCGACCACGGCCTGGAGTGTCAGGGTCTCGGACATTGAAGCCTCCACGTGAATGTCGGTCTATGGGGTGGTCTCGGCGACGAGCCTCATGCCGAGCTGCCCTTCGGCGTTCCGCAGCTCGGCGATGGCGGCCGCCATGTTTTCACTGTCGTTCTGCCAGCGGACCAGCTCCTTTTCCTCGGCGGACAGCCCGTTTTCAAGCCAGATGGCTTCAAGCCATGCCTTTGCGGCATGAGGCTGGGTATCGGACATCGGGGTGACCCGTGAGAGAACGGGCTCCTCGTGCAGGGAGAGGGCGAGGGAAAGGACCTCGCGCAGCTTCCCGTCCGGTGGTATTAGAGAGCAGAAGATCATCAATTGCTGAACCCGCCGGATCGCGTCCACGCCCGGGTAGATCGTCGGTCCTTTCGCGCTCATGTGCCCTCCTTCGTCGGAGGAGTGACCAGGGCGCTGTGTTTGTTGGTTCGCTCGCTTCGCTCGCTCATGCGCCCTCCTTCGTCGGAGGAGTGACCAGGGCGCTGTGTTTGTTGATCCGCTCGCTCCGCTGGCTCATGCGTGCCCTTTCCTTCGTTGGCGGTTCCCAACGTAGAAAGGGGTTCTTTCAGAGCGCTTACAGTTTGCCTTCAGGTCGCGTGGACGAAAGGCGAGGGTCGTCGCGCAGGATCGCGGTGTGCAGATCGCGTACTTCGGGGCCGGGGCATACGCCGAGCCTGCGGCGCAGGGACGCGGTCACCTCGCCGTACGCCTCGAGCGCCTCGGCGGGCCGTCCGCAGCGGTACAGCGCGACCATCAGCTGCTTCCAGAAGCGTTCGTGGAAGGGGTGCTTGCCGGTCAGGGCGCGCAGCTCGCAGACGAGCCGGTCGTGCCGGCCGAGCGCCAGGTCGACCTCGTGGCGCCGTTCGAGGGTCCGCAGGTGCTCCTCGATCAGACTGGGCACGACGTCGCGGTGCAGGGAGTCCGAGCGCACGTCGGGGAGTATCGGGCCGCGCCACAGCGAGAGCGCCTCGGTGAGGCCCGCCGACTCCGCCGCGAGGTCGCCGCGCTCCCCGGCCGTACGGGCCCGGCCGACCATCTCGCGGAAGCGGATGAGGTCGAGTGCGCCCGCGGCGACCTCGATGCCGTAGCCGGCCGCCGAGGTGCGGATCGGGCCCGTCTCGCCGTCGCCGTGCCGGTCGAGGGTCTGCCGCAGGCGGGTGACGTAGGTGTGCAGCGCGCCGCGCGGGCCCCGGGGCGGGTCCGTGCCCCACAGGCGCTCGGACAGCTCCTCGATCGGCACGGTGCGGTTGGCGCTGAGCAGCAGCGTGGCGAGGAGGACGCGCTGTTTGCCCGCCGCCACGGGAACGCGCCGCGCATTGACGGTGACCTCGAGCGGACCGAGTATGCGGAAATCTAGATCATGCACGACTGAACTCCAGGCTGCGTTTGTCGTACGGCGATCCGGCTTCTGGGGGCGACGGTGGGGATTCGCTTCGATATTGGTCAAATGGGGCGTTATTGACTTCCGTTGGCCGTGTTCATGCGGGCGCGCTTCGAGCACTCCTGCGTGTCACGGGTTTCGGGCTCGTACGATACAGGCCCGGACGTTGATGGACAATCACGATCAATGGGGGGTGGCCTGCGGTAATGGCGGACCGGCGCGTGGTCTTCGGCGGTCGTTTCAAGCGCCGGGTTTCGGTCGCCGTTATGTCGATTGTGACCGACGGTGATCGATCGGCGCGGGGTGTTCTCGGCATCCGGGAAGGGTGCGTTAAGAGTGATATTTCCGGCGCGGGTGGAGGGAAAGGGATGCGCCTATGGCGCACGGAATGGCCGAAGGCCGGAGGGCGGCCCGGGGCGGTGACGGATACGAGGGTCGGCACCGGCTGCGGGGTGGGCGGTAACGGCTTACGGCGTGTGGCCTGCCATACGGGCCGGGGCGTGGCCGCGGGTGCGTCCCGCGGGTCAGTCGCGGGAGAAGACGCGGGCGACCGGGCCGAGCCGGGGGATCACCAGCCGTACGCCGCGGGTGGCCAGGTAGCCGAGGCCCAAGGTGATCGCTCCGCCCACGGCATCCAGGAAGTAGTGGTTGGCCGTGCCCAGGATGGCGATGATGGTCGCGGCCGGGTAGCAGAAGGCGAGGACCTTCGCCCAGCGGGGGCGTACGACGTCGGCGACGGCGATCGCGCACCACAGGGCCCAGCCCGTGTGGAGGGACGGCATCGCGGCGTACTGGTTCGACACCGAGCCGATCGGTGAGGCGCCCGAGGCGTACAGGCCCTCGGTGTGGAACGCCAGGACGGTGTCCACGAAACCGGGCAGCATCCGTGGGGGTGCGAGGGGGAGCAGCCAGAACCCGATCAGCGCCAGCACGGTCGTCGCGAAGATCAGCCGCCGGTAGAAGACGTAGCGGTCCTGGTGCCGGAGGTACAGCCAGGCGAGGACGCCGGGCGTGACGACGAAGTGCAGCGTCGAATAGTAGTAGTTGCCGGCGACGCCGAGCCAGTGGACCTGGATGAACAGATGGTTGATCCACCGCTCGGGGTCCAGGTGCAGGAACCGCTCGAAATCGAGGATCTGGTGACCGAACCGCAGCGCCCGCGTGTGCGTGGTGGGCACGAGGTTGCGTACGAGAGAGTACGCGCTGTAACACAGGGCGATGAGGAGGATCTCGCGGTAGAGCCGAGGACGTTTCCCGGCCGGCTGGTCCCCTGGCGCCTCCATCACGTCGCCCGTGGCGACTGGCGCTACGGCCGAACTCGACATGATCTCCATGGTGTCAGATCGAGCGGCCGAGGCTCTCGACAATAGTTGTCTTGTTTGTCACTTCGTGATCCTTCGCTGGACTTGGCCGGTTCTCCCGCAGATGGAGGATAAGGCCTACGAACAGGGCGAACGCCATCACAGCGACGCCTGCCACGGCGTCAAGCAGGTAATGATTGGCGGTTGAGAAGATCACGGTGATTGTGACGATTGGGTAAAGGGCCGCGATTGCCATGATCAATGGCCGCCGGGTGCTCACGATCACCGCCACCGCACACCAGATCGCCCACCCGGCGTGCATCGAGGGCATCGCGGCGAACTGGTTGGTGAGAGACCCCGCCTGCGGCGAGGAGTACAGGCCGAAACTGTGGAACGCCGTCACCGGGTCGACGAACCCCGCCCCGCCGATGAACCGCGGCGGAGCGAGCGGGTAGAACCAGAACCCCACCAGCGCGATGGCCGTGGCGACGAGCAGGGACGTGCGCAGCCAGCGGTAGTGCACCGGCCGCCGCCGGTACAGCCATACGAGAACCAGCAGCGTGACGGCGAAGTGCGCGGTCGCGTAGTAGATGTTGGCGACCTTGGCGAGTGCGGGAACGCGCAGGAGGGCGTGGTTGAGGCTCAGCTCGACGTTCGGGCCCAGTGCGTGCTCGAACCGCAGAACCTGACCGGCGTGGACGTATGCCGCGGCCTCGTCGTGGGGTATCAGTACGCGCACGAGCGTGTACGCACCGTAGAAGACGGCGATGAGGGCGATCTCCCACCAGAGCCGTGGAGACCACGACGCCTCGCGGGGCGGATGGTACGGCGCCGGGCGGACCGGGCATGGTGCGGCAAGCTGGGCCATGCTCTAAATCCTGTAGGAACCCTCTGCGTTTGTGATCACCTACAGGAATGGTCTGTGACTCGGCCCATATGAGTACGAGCCCTAGTCCTCAGGGTGGATACGGATGCCCGGATGGCCCGAATGGTCAACGAGGACAATCCGATTGATCGACAGTGCCGGAGAGTCGTACACCCAGGTGAGGCGCACCGACTCCGCAATGGTCCGGCCGCGACTCGGCCGGCGTACTCAAGGTTGACGCCGCCGTCGGTGAGTGGGGTGCGCCCGGAGGCCGTCGTTGACGCTCTGGCGTCCGGCCGCGGTCCCGTCCGGCGGCCGTGGCGCGTGCCGCGGCGGTGCTCTCGTGGGCCAGGGCGGTCCACGAGACGCCGTCGGCGGTAAGTAGTCCGGGTTCCGGCGCGGATGCGGTCATCCGGGCCGTGAGGGCCGCCCACGAGGACCGAGGCGTCCCGGCGGCCCCGAAGTCCACGCCCGCCCGGTCGCCGGTCGCCATCGCTGGAAACACGTGGCGGAGACCCGGGCCGCTCGGCGGGCAGGCAGAGGCGGGACCGCGGCCTCAGGACGGTGCGGCTACGGCAGCACCTGCTCGGTGGCCGTCACCTCGCGCAGCGCTCGCCCGACCGTGCAGTGCTTCTCGTGTACGCGGTGGGCGACGTCGGTGAAGACCTTGGCGGCGTCGTCATCGCCCGGGGGGAGTTCGACGTCGTAGGTGACCGTGATCGTGCCGAGCCGGGTGGGCGCGACCTTCTCGGCCTCGACCGTGGCCGCGAGCTTCACGAGCCGGTGGCCGCGGTCGGCGGTCAGCGGCTCGACCGTCACGATCTCGCAGCCGCCGAGGGCGGCCAGCAGGAGCTCCACCGGGCTGAAGACGCCGTCGTCGCTCGCGCCGCCGATGGCGACCTCGGCGCCACGGCCGTTCCGGGCGACGAAGCCCCCGTCGTCCGTGCGTTCAACCCGGACCGAAGTCATGATCACTCCCTTGTGTCGACCCGATGCCCGTAACCATGCCGCTATCGGAGTTGTTCCAGCCAGTCGCGCGCCTGCTCCACGTGGAGGTCGGTCAGCCCCTCCTGGGGATCGACCGGCACGATGAGGTGCGGGCCGAGCTCCGGCCCGGCGGCGAGCGCGTCGCTCACGTCCGGTTCGTCCTCGAGCCAGACGAAGGGTCGTTCGCCGACCCATTCGGCGACGTGGCGGGCCTTCCACCCCCCGTAGGTGTACCGGGGGTCCCGCGGGGGGATGGGGACCGACCGCAGGATGGGCAGCCCGACGCGGGGCCCGATCCAGTCGTTGGCCGTGTCGGTCCAGTAGCTGGCCCAGATCAGCTCCGCGCCCGTCGCCTCCGCAAGCCCGGTCAGCAATGGTCCGTGCCGGGGGTTGAGCAGGAGCCGGTACGTGATGCCGTTGGGCGTCGCCCGGTAGCGCTGATACCCGGGGGAGCGCTGCAGGGGGTTGAGAACACCGTCCACGTCGAGCAGTATCAGCGGCGTGTCCATGGTAGGGACGGTATGTCAGCTCGCATCCCCTTCCTAGGGCCGGGGGATGATCATCCATAAATGATCGCGTGCTATGCGGGCCGAAAATGGTGTTGTCCCGTCACCCGGAGGCCACGTACCGTCACCGGTGTAGCCGGTCGGAAGACAGGAGTCCGCATGCGCCTCGGCATGGTCAGGGTCCTCGCCTCGACGCGGGAGCCGGCCGAGCTCTGAGCCGCCGTCCGCGCGGCTCTCTCCCACGGCTCCTCGCCCTCGAGGCGGTCCCCCATGACCGCACTTCTCCGAGGAGCTCCCCTTGCGTACGCGGGCGTCCGCGCGTCTCGGCGCGGACTTCACCAGGCTCTGGACGGCCTCGGCCGTCTCCAACGTCGGCGATGGCGTCACCGTGGTCGCCGGCCCGCTGCTCGTCGCCTCTCTCACCCGTGACCCCGTGCTCGTCGCCGGCGCGGCGTTCGTCCAGTCGCTGTCCTGGCTGCTGTTCTCACTCGTCGGCGGCGTCCTGGCGGATCGCCTCGACCGGCGGCGGCTGATCGTCGTCATCGACGTCGTCCGTGCCGCCGCGCTCGCCGGGCTGTGTGCCGCCGTGGCGACGGGGACGGTGGGCATCCTTCTCGTCTACGCCGTGTTCTTCCTGCTCGGCGCCTGCGAGACGATCGCCGACACGGCCGCCGTCGCCCGGTTACCGGCCATCGTGGCGCCCGGCAGTCTCGCGGCGGCCAACGCCCGGCTGATGGCCACCTTCACGGTCGGCAACCAGTTCGTCGCCAAGCCACTGGGCGCCTGGCTTTTCGCCGGCGCGGCGGCGCTGCCGTTCGGCGTGGACGCCGTCTCGTTCGTGGCGGCGAGCGTACTGGTGGCCGGGATGCGGTCCGTCCCGGCCGAGCCACGGTCGCGCGGGACCCTGCGCGGCGACATCGCCGAGGGCGTCCGCTGGTTGTGGTCGAGGCGGCTCCTGCGCTGCCTGGCACTGTCGATGGGGATCGCGAACGTCGCCTTCTGCGGAGCCTTCGCGGTCTTCGTCCTGTACGCGCGCGAGCGGCTGGGTCTGTCGGGCGTCGGTTACGGCCTTCTGCTCACCACCTTCGCGGTGGGAGGCCTGACCGGTACGTTCGTCGCCGGCCGTCTCCAGAGGTGGTTCGGCACCACCTCGGTGCTCCGCGCGGGGCTGTTCGTCGAGGCGCTCACCCACCTGACACTCGCGGTCACGAGGAAGCCCTGGCTCGCCGCGGCGATCCTCGTCGTCTTCGGGGTGCACACGATGGTCTGGGGAGTGATCGTGACGACGTTGCGTCAGCGGGCCGTGCCCGACCGGCTGCTCGGCAGGGTCGCCGGTGTCCAGACGCTGCTCGAGGCGGGCGGTGCCACGCTCGGGCTGCTCCTGGGCGGTGTGCTCGCCCAGAGCCTGGGCGTCACCGCGCCGTACTGGATCGCCTGCGCGGCCATGCTCTCGGTCGCGGCGGCGGCGTGGGGTCCCCTGGGCGAGGCGTCCGGCAGGGTCGTCCACGGAGAGTAGGAGCCGGCCGTCCATGCGAAAGGCCACCGGCCCCGCCCGGAAGGGGCAGGGCCGGTGGCCTCACACGTCCAGATGTGCCCTGGACGGGCTTCGATCAGCAGTCGTAGTACATCTCGAACTCCACACGGGGGCGCCGCGACCTGCGGAGAGTCCCGCAATACGCCTCGTGAACAGGCGCTTTACTTCCCAACGTTTCCCATCGTTTCCCGGCTCTACTCAGCGTCCGGCGGAACGGAGACGGAACAGGGATCGAGATCATTTCTTGCGGAGGTAGCGCCGAAGGCAGTCGTTGACGACGTCGCTGACGTTCTTGCCCTCGGCCTCGGCCTTCGCCTTCGCGTCGTCCCAGACCTCATCCGGTACGCGCACTGTACGGTTCGGCGTCTGACCGGTGGCCGGTCGGCCGCGAGGCTTCTTTTCTGCCATGGCAGGAATGCTAGCCCAAAAGCCTTGACGGGCATAGCGCAACGTGATTATCTGCCATTGCAAGTAAGCGGCCCCACCCGGTGTTCGAGCACCGGACGGGGCCTAGGGATCCAACCTGGCGAGAGGCCGAACCCCATGGCACCCGAGTCTACGAACATCACCCCGCCGGCGGGCGGCGAACGCACGGCGCGCCCCGGCGAGACCTGCAGCTGCGGCCGGCTGGCCGTCATCGCCTACGTCACCGCGGACCACGGTGACGTGCCGTTCTGCGGCGAGCACTCCACCGACACGGCGCCGAGGATGACCGTCGCGGACATCAACCGCGAGTGGGAGGCGATCCGGGCGGACTGGGACGCCCACACCGCCGCGGGCGACGTCATCATGCAGCGCGTCGCGGCGCTCCAGCGCACCGTGCAGGCCATGCTCGCCGAGGGCGAGCTGTGAGCGCGCCGGCCACCGCCGTGCCCGCCTGGGCGCGCGCGGCCATCGACGGCCTCGACCGCGTGAAGGCGGACGCGCGCGGACAGCTGACCCACGCCGAGTACGATCTGCTCGCCGCCGCCGATCTGCTGCTGCGGGCCCGGTTCGGAGAGACGCTCCTCGACGACGCGCACGAGATCGCCCGCGACCTGGCGAGTGCCGCCGCGCGGGAGCTCGACGCCGAGGCGGTCCGATGAGCGCCCGGACCATCGCCCGTACGGTCACCGTCGCCCTGATGGGCGTGGCGGTCCTGGTCGCCACCGGGGACGGCTTCGCGCAGTCCTACGCGGGGCTGTACGGCTGGGCGACCGAGCACGGCCTGCACGGCTGGAAGGCGCAGTCCTTCCCGCTGATGGTCGACCTGTTCATCGGCGTCGGTGAACTCGGCCTGTTCCTGCTCGCCATCGATGGGCACCGGTTGCGCCGGTCGCTCATGTCGTGGCTGGACCTGATCGTGCCCGCGGCCGTCGCCGCGTCCGGCTGGTGCGCCTCGCTGGTTTTCAACGTGGGACACGTCGAGGTGCACGACTTCGCGACGCAAGCCACCGCGGCCGTACCGCCGCTCGCCTCGATGGTCGGCCTGCTCGTGCTCCTGCGCACGCTCCACCGGTACGTGGCGCTGAGCAGCGAACCGTTGGCGAGGACCACCGCACCCGTTGAGATCGAGCCGTACCTGACCCGCGCTCGGGACGTGTTCGGCGAGCAGCTGGCCGGCGGCGAGGTCCCGAGCCTCCGCCGGCTGAAGGCTGGTCTCCGCATCGGGCAGCCGCGCGCCAAGGAAGTACACGCGCACCTGACCGCACTCACCGGGCAGGCGCGGTCATGAGCGGCCGGACGCACGCGGAGCGCGTCGAGGACTATCGGCGGGAGCTCCGAGCCATACCGTCGCTGACCGACGAGCAGGTCGCCCGGTACGCACGCTGTTTCGTCTACCTGGAGGGCCTCGCCGTGTCCGATCCGGAGAAGTTCGACGGCTACATGGCCGAGCTCACGGCGATCGAGGACGGGACGTGGTCTTCGGAGTAGCAGGCGCCACCGACAGAACGGGTTCCCCTCATCAGTAGAGAGGGAACCCGTTCGCGTCTCAGCTCTTGCCGGACTGCTCGATGACGAAGATGCCCATGCCGGTGACGGTCTCGACCAGGCCCTCATCCTTCAGCACCTGGATGGCCTTGCGGAGTGTGTCCCGCGCCACCTCGAACTCCTGCTCCAGCTCGACCAGACTCGGGATGCGCCGGCCTGGCGGGATCTCGCCGGACTCGATGCGCTCGCGCAGAATCCCCGCTATCTGCCGGTACGGCGGGATGGGTCCATCCCGGTCGATGCTCATGATCAAAACGTTAGGTGACCAGCACAGACGTACCATAGCTACCCCAGGGGGTAGACGGGGGTAGCACACCAGACGTACGGTGCGGACATGGCCGAACCCTTCCCCGGTCGATGGGTGCCGACGTTCGCGACGGACATCCAGCCCGGTGACAAGATCCGCATCGATGGCAAGACCGAGCGCTACGTGATCGGTCGCGACTACCCGCCCAGCTTCCGCGCGGCATTCCGGATCGAGTACACGACCGGCGCCGAGGGCATCTACAAGACCGACCTGGTGGAGATCTGGGACGAAGACGGTTCGGTGTCCCAGCGGGTCATGGACCTCAGCGCCGCGGCGGTCCGATGATCGCCAACAGCGGGCCCGGCGGCCGGGAGCCCATGACTCCCGAGGAGTTCACGCACGCCATGCAGATGCTGCGCCACGAGCCTGTGCGCCACGACCCGGACGACCTGGAGCCGGACGACGAGGACGACGAGGACGCCGGCCAGTGAGCTCACCCTGGCTGGAGATCATGTATCTGCGCTATCAAGAGGCTCAGGCCGAGTGCGACGATGCCGAGGACGCGCCCGAGGACGACCCGAAGCCACCGCCCCCCTGATCGGATGAGGTGGGGGCGTCGCGGTCAAACCTTGGGGAAGGAGCCGCGCCCCTGCCTCGTCCCCCCAGACGGCCCCGGCACGTTGTTCACCCCTCGTGCCGGGGTCCCAGGCGCCGCGTCCCGAGGCTGCGAATGTCCTCGGGACGCGGCGACAACGAGAGAGAGGGGAACGGCATGACGACATGGAAGACGTCGAGCTACAGCGGTACCGGCGACGAGCAGGGCGGCGGTAACTGCGTCCAGGTCGCCGAACTCTGCGACGGGCAGGACTGGTTCGCCAACGCCTGACCCGGCACAACTGGCCGGCCGCTCTCCCATCCCCCAGGGAGGCGGCCGGCCTTCTGCTGTTACCCCCCGGCCCAATGTCCCTCTGCGTGACGGCGGCGCACCTCACTCGAACGGCACCGAAAACTCTCCCCACGCAGAGTGATAATGCCCCCCCGGGTCGAAGTCCATATGAGTGACGGCGGGAGACCTCGCGCACTGGCTCCCGTTTTTACACATGGCTCTAAGTAGTTTCCGCTGCGTGCTCCCTCCCGGCCAGTTACGGAACGTTATGGACCACGGGGAGAGAAAAGGGAGACGGACGAGGTCTCCCACCTGTCATGATCCAATGGACTTTGATGGGGGGCCCCTGACCTGCGACGATGCCATGCTCACGGCCCTGACCTGCACAAACGTCCGATGCCCTGACCTGCATTGATACGCGCAACGCCCTGACCTGCACTAACGTCGATCACGTGCAGTGATTGTCACCGCTCACGCGCCTATCACTGTGTGTGACCTATGAGGCCGAGGTGCGCGGGCCGCATCATTGACGTCAGAAGGATGAGACGTCTCTTCGACCTTGCCTGTGACGTGTGCAGGGTTGACGCACCTCGGCCTCTGCTCAGGTGGCGACCAGGGGCAGCGAGGCGAAGGCGAGCAGGCTCATCAGGCCAGGCGCCGGCCAGTCAGCCCCCGCCTTGTCGGGGGCGTCACTACTGATGACCCCCTCCTCCTGGGCGTGCTCGACGGGGGCGTGGCGGTGGCGCTGGAAGGCTGCCCGTACCTCGCTGTAGGTCTCCTCGGCCTGTGCCCGTACGAGGCCGTACGAGGCGCGTGGTGCCAGGGCGCCGAGGCCCTCGGCGAGTCGATCGGCGTACGCCTCGGCCTCCTCGGATGTGCGCGGGTCGCGGCGCGGGTCGAGGGCGTGGCCGAGCTCGTGCAGCCACTGGCCGGTGGTGTGTCCGGCCGTCAGCTCGATCACGATGGCCTCGGCCTGCTGGCCGTCGACGTCGACGTGCGCGCGGTACGTGCAGCGTCCGGAGATGGCCGGGCCGAGGTCGGCGAGGTAGACGCCGAGGCGCCCGGTGGTGGCGCGTGCGTGCTCGACGGCGGCCTCGAGCAGTGGCAGGCCGTACAGCTCCGGGTCGACGTCGGCGACGACACCGGGCGGGAACGGCCGCGCGGGGGCCGGTGGCTGGACTGTAGCTAGGGCGAGCCGTGCGGCCTCGTGCAGCCATATCAAGGTGCGGTCGATGCCGTCGACGTCGAGCGTCGCGTGATCGCTCAGGGCGCGCCGTACGGTCCCCGGTGACATCTGCAACGCCAGGACAGCGAGCGTCATCGGGCCGAGGCCGAGGAACGTCGACCGCGCCACGCAGCGCGCCGCGGCGGCGCGCACCTCGCGGGGTGAGGCGGTCAGCAGGTCGCCGAGCACCTCACCCCACGCCACGCGGTCGAGTGCGGTCATGCGCCGAAGTCGCGTTCGACGTCCGTCCGGCCGAGGACGGCGCCGCCGGCCGTGCCGCGGTCGCGTGCGAGGTACTCGCCGTCGCCGAGGTCGACGGACTCCCCAGCGCGTACGGCCTTCGCTGCGGCGAGGGCCTCGATGAGGATGTCCGGCGTTGGGCAGACGGTGGCGAGCAGCGCGCTCGCGGCGTCCCGTCCTTCCAGGGTGGCGGCCTCGCTGATGGCGGTGATCTGCTCGTCAGTGAATCGGGGCATGGGTGGTGGTCCTCTCTTCGGGCGCGGGCAGCTCGAGGCCGGCCGCGATGAGCATCTGCGTACATCCCGCGATCTCGTTCTCAGCGATCATGCGCGGGCCACTGACGGGGTCCAGGAGTCCGATCACCGCGGTCCGTACGTCCACGAGGCGCTCCCACTGCCAGCACGGCTTGTTGATCGCGTGCCGGTCGGGGGCGGCGAGTGCGACGTTGATCCGCTCGAGGAGGACCTGGGCGACGTCGAGCACGGCGACCACGTCGCGGGACATGGCACGCATCCCGCGGGCGTGCACAGCCTGTTCGGGGGTCACAGCGCGGCCGCTTCGTCCACGGACAGCCACCGCGAGTCGGCGATGAGCTGGCGGCACAGCGCGGCGGTGGGGAAGTTCGCGACGGCCTCGGCCATCGTGATGCCGCCGCGGTTCCGCTTGGCGATCTCCTGCCACAACCGGTACGCCCGTACGGGCGCGTCGTCCTCGGCGAACAGCCACGAGCGGAAGCCACCGAACCCGTCCGCGATCCCCTCGGCCGCGGGCGCGACAAGCTGACGGCCCGCCCACTCGAGATCGGCGATGGTCCACGGCTCGTTCACCGGGCCGGTGTCGCGGGGCACGAACTTCCGTGAGCCGCGCGGTTCGGCGTAGCCCGGTGCGGCACGGTGCAGCAGTACGCCGTGCTGCCCGGCGCCGTCCGGCCGGTCTTCGGGCACGCAGATGTGCTCGACGCCGGCGCCGCTGGAGATGACGAGGTCGCCGTCGCGGGTCAGCCAGACGTCGTTCACGTCCCGCACGGGGAAGCCGTACTCGGCGGCGCGTTCGAGGAGTTCGGGCGCGGGGATGCGCGGGCGAACCGGCCGGACGGGAAGCACTGGCGTGGACATGGGTGTCTCCTTCATTCGTGGGGCGCCGCGCACCATGCGCGGCGCGTTCGCGTCGAGTCCTGCGAGGGTGCGCCGACCGCGGAGGGCGGCCCACCGGACGGTCACCGGAACAGGCCCTTGTCGATCCGGCCGGGGTCGACGGGTGCCGACGTGTAGGCGTTCGGGCCGGCCGACTGGCAGCGCTGCTCGAGAGCGGCAATCAGCTCGGGTCGCTGCGCCCACGCGGGCCGGTTCCGTTCGGTGTGCAGGACCCGGCCGGGCGGGAACGCGGCCGACTTGTCGACCGTCGCGAGGATCCGCTCGGGTGAGGCGTCGGGCTCGGGCCAGCCGAGGAGATCGGCAAGGCGCGTAGCGAGCAGGTTCTGCCCGGGCTCGGTGGCGACGGTGAGCCAGAGCACGTGTGCGCGTTCTTGGCCGTTGCTCTGGTCGGCCTTCGCCCACTCGGCGAGGTCCTCGCCGCGCAGACCCTCGGGCGGTCGGGGTGCGGTGTCGGGGACGTTCACGCGATCCACACCGACCCTTCGACCGAACCGGTGGTGGACAGGTACAGGCCGTTTACGGCGCGCAGACCGCCATCGATCGTGACCGGCGGGGTGGTGGCTCCGGACGTTCCCAGGGCGTAGGCGTACAGCACGGTGCCCGACGCGGCTGAGGCGTTGTCGTAGATCTTCACCGTGTTGCCCGAGCCGCTGGTGTCCCGCAGCGACAGGCCGCGGAGCGTGCAGGGACCGGCCTGAACCGCGCCAGTCCCGGTGACGGCTTTCGCGCTCGCTTGAGCGGTCATGGGGTCTCTCCTCTATCTCTGTGCCGGTTCGGGCATCGCGTACGGCCGCGCGGGTGCGGCCTGCTCGGCCTCGGCGTTCATCTGGGCGATGGCCGCCAGGGCGGTCGTGACGATCCCGGCGGCGAGGACGGCCCACCAGACGCCGACCAGGCCGCCCACGGCGACGACGACGGCGAGCAGGCCGCCGAGGCCGGCGAAGTTCGAGGCGGCGCCGGCGGGCAGGCGCGGCACGGTGATGTGGATGGTCATGATCAGTTCCTCTCGTTCTGGATGCGTGCGAGCTTCGCGGCGTGGCGCTGGCGGAGGCCGGCCGCACGGACAGCGCTCCGGCGGGCCCGCGCGACACGCTCGGCCTCGCGGCGTCGGGCGTGCTCGGCGAGGCGCTCGGCGAGCCGGGCGTCGACCACGGCGACCACGTCCGCAGCGAGGTCATCGGGGGTCATCGATCGGCCCCTGATCGTCTGAGTGCGCCGCGGCGCACTGACCCTCTTCGGGGTGTGTGTGCGCCGTGCGCCCTATAGGCGCACTGGCGCACTCATCACTAGTGCGCTGGCGCACACTCGGCGCACTCGGCGCACTGGCGTTTTCGGGGGTGGTGGCGAAGTGCAGGATGGCCCGTCGAGGACCCTCCGCCGTGTCGACCTTTCCCTGTCCGATGGCCCGGCGGAGCGCCGTACGGACGTCGAGCCGCTTATGCGGGTGCGGGCTCAGCGCCGACTCGACGGCGCGCCCGGACGCGCCCGGGTTCCCGGTGAGGTAGTCGAGGATGTCCGGGATCACGGCATCGGCCGCGGTCTCTCGGCGCGTGCCGCCGGCGAGCAGGAGGCGTCGGTGCGGCTGGTCGTAGGTCAGCAGGCCCTCGGGTACGTCGACGTCGCGGCCGTACGCGGAGAAGTAGCGGCGCGCGTCGGCGAGCGTCTCGCCGTCCTCGCCTTTCTCGCGTACGAGGCGCCACGTGACGTCGGGCCAGTCGAGGATGCGGCTGTCTCCTCGGGAGCGTTCGCCGTTGTGGCCCATGTGGTGGTTCACCAGGCCCTCGGACACGCCGGCCTCATCGAGGAGTGCGTCGAAGGCGACGAGGAACTGTCCGGCGTCCTTGTCCTCGCTCAGGCCGAGCGCGTCGAGGACGGGGCGGAGGCAATCGAGGATGACGACGCTGGCCTCGATGGCGCGGAGCTTCGTCGCCCAGCGGGCCCGGCCGGCGCGGTCGCGTAGGTCGAACGTGCCGACCTTCCCTCGCAGCGACAGGACGGCCACCTGCCGGGTGTTCACGATGCCCTGATCGCGGAGCCAGCGGCGGAGCATGCGTTCGTCGAGCTCGTTGTCGATGATGACGACGCGGCCCTCGGGCGGGGTGACGCTGAACGCGCCGAGGAACTCCTCCTTGTCGACCAGGGCCCGCACGACGTTGTCCCGCATGGTCGTCTTCCCGGCCTTGAACTGTGCGGCGGCCACGATCCGGCCACCGACCGGCCAGAGACCGTCAACGCGGTAGAACGCCGGCTCATCCTCCACGGCGAGGAAGTCGTCGAGGAGGATGAACTCCGGCCCGCCGAGTGCGCCCGCGCGCTCCTGTCGAGTCAGATCGAGGGCGGCGATGACGTCGGTGACGACCTCGGCCGCGTCCGCCTCTGGGCTCTGCAGCCGCTGCCGGGCGTGCTCGACGACCTCCAGCGCGCGGCGGCGCGTGCCGAGTCCGGCGACGATGCCCGCGTGATACTCGATCTCCACACCCGGCGGCGCGACGGCGTACAGCTCGGCGAGGTAGGCGCCCTCGCCCACACGCGCGATCTCGCCGCGGCGTCGCAGTTCGTCCCGCAGGACTACCGGGTCGGTCGGTCGGCCGGTCACGGTGAGGTCGACCAGCGCCCGCCAGATCATCCGGTGTGCGGGCCGCACGAAGTCGTCCGAGCCGTCGAGGACGTCGATGGCCCGCTCGACAGCCGCGGCCGAGGTCATGCACGCGCCGAGCACCGCGCGCTCGGCGTCGATATCGGCGATCAGCGGACCGTCTGGCTCACTCGTCACGGGGCCACCACCCCCGACGTCGAAGTGCCGCTTCGACGTACCGCGGTGGTAGCGGGCGCACGCCGACGTCGGCGAGGTGCCAGCAGGCCGAGGCCCAGGCCCGCAGCACTGGCGGGCGAACGTCATCGAGGCGAGGTACGCTCTGGTCAGCGTGATGCCCGCCCGGCTGATCGTCTTCGTCTGGCCCGGTTCCCTGCCGTGGGGACCGGGCCTTCGTGTCTGTGGTCACCGGGCCGCGGCTCCCGCGTACCGGGAGTTCTCCCACGTCACGACGTCGGCCAGCCTGTAGCGCACGTGACGGCCGATCTTCATGTACCGCGGGCCATCGCCGCGCGAGTTCCATCCATAGATCGTCTTCACCGGGACGCCGACACGCTCGGCGAGGTCCTCGGGGGTCAGGTGCTTTTCGTCCATCTGGGCTCCCGTTCACTACTCAACGATTCGTTGTGTCGAGACGTCGAAACGTTGACTACCCGTAGGTTCCCAGTAGTGCTAGACCGTTGTCAATGTGGCTGGTAGATTCAACGATATGTTGAATCACGAGGTGAGCGAGATCGTGGCGGTACGCGTCAAGGAAGTCCGCAACAAGCGGGGCATGAAGGCGCGCGACCTGGCGACGCGGTGCGCAGAACTTGGGATGCCGCACCTCAGTGCGGCGACGCTGTCGAACATCGAGACGGGACGCCCGAAGGACGGTCAGCGGACGCGAGACGTCACCGTTGACGAGCTGGTCGTCCTGGCCCTGGCCCTGAACGTCGCTCCGGTCCATCTGCTGGTGCCGATCGATGATGACAACACCGGGTATCCCGCGACCAACGTCCGAGCCGGCCGGACGCGCGAATGGATCCGCGGCTACCACCCGCTGTCCGGCACGGCCGAGGCGCCGAGCGAACGCGACTACTTCAGCGAGGTCCCCGAGTTCGAGTGGACGCCGCCCACCAACCGGCCGATCCCGGTCGACAGCGCTCCGGAGCGCCAGGCGCGGCTGGCCGAGCTGGAGCGCCGCGGACTCGGCGACCTACAGGCCGAGGAGTAAGGCCGTGGCGCGCGTAAAGGATCTGTGGTGGACCACCTCGAGGCCTCGGCGGAAGACCTCCCGACACCCGGACAACGGCGGCAGTAAGGACGCGAAGCGGTGGCTTGCGATCTGGATCGGCCCGGACGGCAAGGAAGCGAGCCGAGCCTTCGAGAAGAAGTCCGACGCCGAGAAGCACGGCACGGCGATGGAAGCGGACACGCTCCGCGGCGTATACGTCGACCCGAAGGTCGCCCGAACGACCGTCGAGCAGTGGTGCGACACATGGCTCACGGGCTACGCGACGCGGCGGAAGTCGACCGTGCGGCAGGCCCGTACGCACGTCGCACAGATCAAGGCCGAGTTCGGCCCGCTCCCGCTGTCGGCCGTCCGGCCGTCGCAGATCCGCTCATGGACGGCCCGGCTACGCGCCGAGGGGAGGACGCTGAGGTCGGGGGAGAAGCAGCCGCTCGCAGACTCCTACGTCTACGCGCTCCACTCCCGGCTCTCGCAGATCATGTCCGACGCCGTGCGGGACGGGATCATTCCCCGAAGTCCCTGCTCGCGGTACACGTCGCCCGGGGCCGGCAAGCAGCGTGCGTACGTCGCGACCACAGAGCAGATCTGGACTCTGTACGAGGCCATGCCCGAGCGTTACCAGGCGTCGATCCTCCTCGGCGCGTTCGTGGGCCTGAGGATCGCCGAGGCGTGCGGCCTGCACGTCGAGGACGTCGACTTCATGCGTGGGATCGTCCATCCGGCCGTGCAGTTCCCGGCCGAGCCGCTGAAGACGGAGATGTCACGGGCGTCGGTGCCGATCTCGAGGTCGCTCGCGACGGACTATCTCGCGCCGCACGTCGCGGAGTGGCCGGCGGCGACGGTGCTCACCGCCGAACCGGGCGGCGGCCAGCTGGAGCCGTGGAGGCTGGAGCGCGCGTTCCGTACGGCGCGCGGGAAGGTCGACGGGCTCCCGGCCGGCTTCCGCTTCCAGGACTTGCGGCACTACTTCGCGTCGCTGCTGATCGCCTCGGGCGCCGACGTGAAGGTGGTCCAGGCCCGTCTGCGGCACGCCTCGGCGAAGACCACGCTCGACACGTACGGGCACCTGTGGCCCGACAAGGACGAGTCCACGCGCGAGGCCGTCGATGCGGTCCTCAGTGCCCGGACGGAACAGGGCCGGAACACGCGAAAGGCGCGCTGACATCTTGCGAGGTCAGCGCGCCTTTCCGGGTCAGCAGTCGTAGTACATCTCGAACTCGTGCGGGTGCGGGCGGAGGCGGATCGGGTCCAGCTCGTTCTCGCGCTTGTAGGCGATCCACGTCTCGATGAGGTCCGGCGTGAACACGCCGCCCTCGAGGAGGTAGTCGTGGTCGGCCTCGAGAGAGTTGAGCACCGCGTCCAGCGAACCCGGCACCTGCGGGACGCTGCGGGCCTCCTCCGGCGGCAGCTCGTACAGGTCCTTGTCCACCGGCTCCGCCGGCTCGATCTTGTTCTTGATGCCGTCCAGGCCGGCCATCAGCATCGCAGGGAAGGCGAGGTACGGGTTGGCCGACGGGTCCGGCACGCGGAACTCCAGGCGCTTGGCCTTGGGGTTCGAGCCGGTGATCGGGATGCGGACGCAGGCCGAGCGGTTGCGCTGGGAGTAGACCAGGTTGACCGGTGCCTCATAGCCCGGGACCAGGCGGTGGTAGGAGTTCACCGTCGGGTTCGTGAAGGCCAGCAGCGAGGACGCGTGCTTGAGCAGGCCGCCGATGTAGTAGCGGGCCATGTCCGACAGACCGGCGTAGCCGACCTCGTCGTAGAAGAGCGGCGAGCCGTCCTTCCACAGCGACTGGTGGCAGTGCATGCCGGAGCCGTTGTCACCGAAGATGGGCTTCGGCATGAACGTGACCGTCTTGCCCGCCTGCCGCGCGACGCTCTTCACGATGTACTTGTAGAGCATCAGCTTGTCGGCCATCTTCAACATCGAGTCGAACTTGATGTCGATCTCGGCCTGCCCGGCGGTGCCCACCTCGTGGTGCTGCATCTCGGTCTCGACGCCCGACGCGATGAGCTGCCGGACCATCTCCGAGCGCAGGTCGGTGAAGTGGTCCATCGGCGGCACCGGGAAGTAGCCGCCCTTGTAGCGCTGCTTGTATCCGAGGTTGCCGCCGTCCTCGGCGCGGCCGGTGTTCCAGGCGCCCTCGACGGAGTCGATATGGAAGTACGACTCGTGCTGGCTCGTCTCGAAGCGCACGTCGTCGAAGATGTAGAACTCCGCCTCGGGACCGAAGAACGCCGTGTCCGCGATGCCGGTGCCACGCAGGTAGTCCTCCGCCTTGCGGGAGACGTTGCGCGGGTCACGGGTGTACGCCTCGCCGGTCAGCGGGTCGTGCACGAAGAACGTGAGGTTCAAGGTCTTGTGCTGGCGGAACGGATCGATCACAGCCGTCGTCGGGTCCGGCAGCAACAGCATGTCCGATTCGTGGATTTCCTGAAAACCACGGATGGAGGACCCGTCGAACATCAGGCCATCGGTGAACACGTTCTCACCGAAGTTCTCCACAGGGAACGTGAAGTGCTGCGTCGTGCCCGGCAGGTCGGTGAACCTGACATCGACGAACTGCACCCCTTCGTCCTTGATGTAATTCAGGACCTCGCCGGCGCTGCTGAACATCCAACCTCCTTGGGGTGCTTTCAGGGCGTCTAGCACGCTACGAGCCAGCCGTTTCCAGGCCGTGTCCCATGTGTTTCACACGTGTTACATGGCGTCCACCAGGGCTCGCCGTGCCGAACGGTAACGGTTGTCGGCCCCCCGGCACGGATGATCACGGCCGGCGGATAGTTTTGAGGCCATGAGCGGACCTCGGCGGACGACCGGATCGTGGCTTTCTGGCGCTCGCGCGGCAGGCGCCGACCTGGGTTACCCGGGGGAGCGGATGGGCCTTCCCGAGCAGGGGCCGGGCGCGGTCGCCGGATACGGCCGCCGGCTCGCGGCCCTGGTCGTCGACTGGCTGGTCGCCCTGCTCATCGCGCAGGCGCTGTCGGCCGCGCTTCACTGGAGCCCCATGGTCCGCAGCTTCGTCACCCTGGCCGTTTTCGGCGTCATCGCGTGGCTGGCCACGGGAATCTTCGGGACGACCCTCGGCAAACGGATCGCCGGGCTGCGGGTCGCCGGGCCGGACGGCGGCCGGGTCGGGCTCTTCTGGGCGTTCGAGCGCACCGTGCTGCTGGTGATCGTGGTGCCCGCCGTGATCTGGGACCGCGACCACCGCGGACTCCACGACCGTGCGGCGAACACGGTCGTGGTCGTCCGATAGCGCTGGCTAGCGCGTACGCGGCTTGGGGCCCTTCGGCATGCGGGCGCCCTTGGGGATCGGGCCCTTCGGCATCTGCATCGTCTGCGGCAGCGCGTTGAGGCGGTCGATCACCTCGCTGACCTTGTCCTTCTTGAGGTTGCGCGGCAGCTTGGTGAGATGACGCTGGAGCTTGCCGATCGGCACCTGACCCTCGTCGTTGCCGACCTGGATGTCATAGATCGGCACCTCGGAGGCGGCGCGGGAGATCCGCTTCTTCTCGGCGCCGATGAGCTTGCCGACACGCGACGCGGGCCCCTCGGCGAGCAGGATCACGCCCGGATGGCCGACCACGCGGTGCACGACGTCCATGTTGCGGTTGGCCTGCACGGCCGGCGTGACCACCCAGCGGCCCCGCATGTTCTCCACGATCGACGCGGCCGCTCCCGGCCTGCCCTCGAGCATGGAGTACTGCGTCCGCTGTGCGAGCTGGCCGAACACGATCATGCCCACGGCCACGGCGGCGAGCACGCCGAGCGGGATCAGCAGGAGTGCCTGGCCCAGCAGCAATCCGAGGACCACGAACACGACGAGAGTCCCGATCGCCGCGGCGAAGACCATCGGCAGGGCCTTCGGATTGGCCTTGTGGACGAGCGAGGCGACCATGCGGATCTGCTTGAGGCGGCCGGGGCTTTCGTCCTGTCCGTCCTGGGACTTCTTTGCCATGGAGGGAAGGATACGAGGCTTCGGTCCCGCAGTCGAAAAGGGAGGCACGACAAGTAAACAAATTTCGATCTGAGGCACGGCCCCGTAAAGCGTTGACACGACGGCTCGGTCGTCTTAGCGTCCCGGGCAGATCGTCGCCGTCCTGGGAGTTGCCATGGTGTGGTCGGGTGCCCGTGCTTCGGTGCGGAGGATTTCCTTTCTCATCTCAGCCGGTCTCTTGACGACCGGGCTGACCGCGGTGCCCGGCGCTGGAGCCGAGACCGCCCCGCAGTCGCAGGTCGCGTACCACCAGTGGACCTCGGTGCTCGACTTCGCGCGCGGCTCGTCCGAGGGCGTACGGCCCGACGGTCTCGGCGCGCTCACCATCGCGCGTACCGTCGGCACGGCGGCCTACACCGATCCGTACGGCGCCGGCACCAAGACCTGGGACTACGCGCGCTGGACCTCCCCGAAGGTGAACGTCGGCTTCGGCGCGAGCCAGCTCGTCGCCTCCTGGACCGCCAGCACGCCGCACGGCTCCTGGCTGCAGGTCGAGATGCGCGGCCACACCGGCGCGGGCGCCGACACGAAGTGGTACGTCATGGGCCGCTGGGCGTCCGACGACCCCGGTGAGGGCGGCGACATCAACCGCACGACCGTGCCCGGTCAGGCCGACGACAACGGCAACGTCGACATCGACACCTTCATCGCCAAGAACTCGCTGACCTCCTACCAGCTCAGGGTCACGCTCTACCGCGCGCCCGGCGGGCACGTGCGGCCGGTGCTGCGCTCGGTCGGCGCGATGGCCTCGCTCGTGGCGCAGCGCACGAGCGTGCCGGTCAGTCCGCTCGGCGGTGCCGAGGGCATCGAACTCAAGGTCCCGACGTACGCCCAGAACATCCACAAGGGCGAGTACCCCGAGTACGACGGCGGTGGCGAGGCGTGGTGCAGCCCCACGTCCACCTCGATGGTCGTCGGCTACTGGAAGCGCGGCCCCTCCAAGGAGGACATGGCCTGGGTCGACCCCGCGTACGCCGACCCGCAGGTCGACTTCGCCGCGCGGCACACCTATGACTACAACTACGAGGGCACCGGAAACTGGCCGTTCAACCCCGCGTACGCCGGCCGCTACGGCCTCAACGGCTTCGTCACGCGGCTGCGGTCGGTGAACGAACTGGAGCAGTTCATCAAGGCCGGCATCCCGGTGGTGACCTCACAGTCGTTCAAGGCCGACGAACTGCCCGGATCGAACTACAGCACCAACGGGCACCTGTTCGTGGTCGTCGGCTTCACCAAGGAGGGCGACCCGATCATCAACGACCCGGCCTCCTCCTCCGACGCCGTCGTCCGCAACGTCTACCCGCGCGCCAACTTCGAGAACGTCTGGCTGCGCAGCTCTTCCAGCGGCGGCATCGCCTACATCATGTATCCGCCCGGCCACCGGCTTCCCAAGAACGTCCCCGGGGCCACGAAGAACTGGTGAGGTCCGGCTGACCCGAACGCCCCGGCGCGCCCCGGCGCTACCCGCGCCGGGGCGTTCCCATGTCTCCGCGCCACTTTCGCGGCCTCTCCCGCGCGGGGATGATGACGGGATGACGCTGAGCGCCGCCGACGGCAACGCGATCCTGAAGGAGAACTTCGCTCCCTGGGTGCAGGACCTGGGGCTGGTCGTGGAGGAGACGGGCGAGCTGTCCGCCGTGCTCCGCCTGCCGTGGTCGGCGCGGCTCGCCCGCGAGGGCGGGGCGCTGTCCGGACAGGCGCTGATGGCCGCCGCCGACACCGCGACCGTGATCGCCGTGTCCGCGGCGCGCGGGGAGTTCGTGCCGATGACGACGGTGCAGCAGTCGAGCACGTTCCAGCGGCCGGTCGTGGACACCGACGTCCTCGTCGCGGCGCGGCTGACCAAGCTCGGCCGTACGCTGGCCTTCGCCGAGATCACCATGACCGCGAACGGGGCAGTCGCCGCCCACGCGACCACGGTCTACGCGCTCCTGGGCTGAGCCGGGCCACGAACGCTGCGGAGGCCGCTCTTCGGGCCGAGGACGACGCGGCCGCGACTTCAGGCGGCCGCCGAGGCCCCGGAGTGCCGCCGCCCACGGCGCCGGAGTACGCGGGGGTCGCTCAGTTTGCGCATCTGCCGGACATGGTGGAGTGTCTGCCGAGATACTGAGTCGATAGCCCTGTGGCGTCCGGTTCTCGTGCGCCGGGTGGTGTGCGACAAACCGGTTGAAGTTGAGATCGGTCTTTTACCGTGTTCTCACCATACGTAGCTGTCGATCTCTCTAAGGTAACTGGGATGTCGCGTGCACAACTGCGCATAACGGGAGGTCGGGCTTGCGAGTTGCCATGACGTACCTCAGGCTTCCTGAAGCCGAGGGCGGAGGCGATCCGGGTGCCGTCGCCAGGTCGGTTTTCAGGCAGCGGGGCTGGTGGGAACGCTACCCCTCGCTGGCCATCGCCGGCACGTGGCAGGGCCTCCATTACCTGATCACGGGTGACCCCTGGGACGGCCCGCATCCCGCCGCCGACGTCGTCTGCGGCGGACGGCTCCTGACCGAGAACGGTGCGGAGGAGCTCGGCGTCGACGTCATCTACCTGGCGCCCCAGCGGGTGAAGCCGGCCGCCGACCATCTCGCCGCCACCGACTTCCGGCAGATCGCCGGTCGTTACGACCCGGCGAAGATGGCCAAGCTCGGCGTCCAGGGCGCGGACGACTGGATCGACAAGCCCCCCGAGGCCGTACGCGACCGTGACCTGCGCACCGCGTACGAAAGGCTCGCGGGCTTCTTCAAGGCCGCCGCCGACGAGGGTCAGGCGATCTACAAGGCGATGGGCTGATCGGCCGGACCACGGCCCAGCATCGCCCGCAGTGTGCGGTGTGCGGTGTTCGCCGCGCCCAGCACCTCGGCGAGCCGCTGCTCGGACAGTGCCAGCGTCTCGGCCACCGAGATCTGGCGGCCCAGCTCCGCGGAGAGTGACGTCACGCCCGCGTCGCGGATGCCACACGGGACGATCCGGTCGAACCACGACAGGTCAGCGTCGCAGTTGATCTCGAAACCATGCATCGTCACGCCACGTGAGACGCGGATGCCGATGGCCCCGACCTTGCGGTCGGGAGTTCCCGGCACCCAGACGCCGCTCCGGCCCTCCACCCGTTTGGTCTCCAGCCCGAGGTCGCCACAGGTGCGCATCAGCGCCTCCTCGATCGTGCGAACGTAGGCGACGACGTCGACCGGGTCCTTGAGCTTCACGATCGGATAGCCGACCAGCTGTCCCGGACCGTGCCAGGTGATCTTTCCGCCGCGGTCGACATCGATCACCGGGGCGCCGGGGTCGCCGATCGGCCGGTCCAGCGGCTCGGTGCGCTTGCCCGCGGTGTAGACCGGCGGGTGCTCCAGCAGCAGGCAGACGTCGGGGATCTCGTCCGCCACGCGGCGTTCGTGCAGGCGGCGTTGCAGCTCCCATGCCTCTTCGTACGGGACCGCGTGCTCACCGAAGCCGGCGTGGATGAACACCAGGTCGCTCGCGCCGGCCGGCTCGAGAATCGCCCCTACGGTTGCAGACTCGCTCACGGACAAAGCGTACGGCTCTCTCAGAGCGATGCCAGCAGCCGAGGTTCGATGCGGGTCTCCTTGACCCCGCCCGCGCCGTCCGGCGAGACGTCGTAGGCGCCACGGCCGTCGACGTAGCTCACGGCCTGGACGAACTCGATGCCGACGTAGTGCAGGCCCACGGCCTCGTCCGCGGCGTACCCCGCGGGCAGCGTCCCGTCGGCGACGAGGCGGTGCAGCAGCGGCCGTCGCTGCGCGTCGCTGTCGTAGTGCACGCCGCAGGAGTAGGGGAGCAGCCCGAGCCCGTCGGTGAGCGGGCGCAGCTGCGGGCCGAACGAGTCGGTGTTTCCGCCGCTGTGCCAGCACAGCGCGCCGGCGCTCTGCCCGCACAGCACGACTCCGGACCGCCACGCCTGGGCGAACGCGTCGTCGAGGCCGTGCAGGCGCCACAGGGCCAGCAGGTTGGCGACGCTGCCGCCGGAGACGTAGACCAGGTCCTGGGCGAGCAGATGCGCCGCCGGGTCCTCGTGGTTGGGCATCGGGAACAGCGACAGGTGGCTGACCTCCGCGTCCACCTGTGAGAACGCGGAGTAGAAGCGTGCGATGTGCTCGCTGCCGTCGCCCAGTGCGGTCGCGACGAAGCACACACGCGGCCGGTCGTGGCCGGTGAGGTCGAGCGCGTACCGCAACAGCGGGCTCGGCGCGAGGCCGTACCTGTCGGTCGGAATGAAGCTGCCACCACCGACCGCGAGGATGTGCGGTTTCCCATCGGTACTCATGCGCGCGAGACCCTTTCCACGAACTTCCCCCTGTGCACTCCGCATCAGTCACCGTACGCGGCGGAGGGTGGGCGCGCAGGAGAGTGGCGGGTTCCTTGCGAGTTCGTGGTGACAGGGCACCGCGCTTCAGGACAGAACGTCGGCGAGAGCGGTGTCGATGTCCGGGTGCGCGAAGGTGAACCCGGCCTTGGTCAGACGGTCCGGAAGGGCCCGCTGGCTGACCAGGGCGCCCTCGTCGGCGAACTCGCCCAGCGCCAGCCGCAGAGCCGGCGCCGGCACGATGAACGGTGCCGGGCGGTGCAGGGCCCGCCCGATCGCGCGGGTGTAGACGGTGTTGGTCACCGGCTCGGGCGCGGTGAGGTTGACGGGGCCCTGGAGGCCGTCGTTGATCAGGAAGCGCAGCGCGGCGATGTGGTCGGCGACGCTGATCCAGCTCATCCACTGCCGTCCGCTCCCGAGCCGGCCGCCCAGGCCGAGGCGGAACAGCGGCAGGGTCTTGGCGAGGAGCCCGCCGTCACGCGACAGCACGAGGCCCGAACGCGGGTGCACGACGCGGATCCCGGCGTCCACGGCCGGCTGTGCCGCGGCCTCCCAGTCGACGCACAGGTCAGCGAGGAACCCCTCGCCCGCCGCGGCCGACTCGTCGACGGGGAGATCACCCGTGTCGCCGTAGAAGCCCACGGCCGAGCCGGACACGAACACCGCGGGCCGCCGGTCGAGACGGGCCAGGGCGCGCGAGAGCGTACGCGTGCCCTCGACGCGGCTGTCGCGGACCTCACGTTTGTACGCCTCGGTCCAGCGGTGGTCGCCGAGGCCGGCACCCGCGAGATGGACGACGGCGTCCACCCCCTCCAGCGAGGCCGTGTCGACCTCGCCGAACGGATCCCAGCGGACCTCGTCCTCGGCGGTGGCCGGCCGGCGCACGAGCCGGATGACAGTAAGGCCCTCGTCGCGCAGTGCGCGAACGAGGGCCTTGCCGATGAGCCCGGTCGAACCGGTGATGGCGATCTGCACGATGGCCACCCTAGTTAGCCCGGGGCCGTTGGAGTACTGGCGGGAAGTGCCTAGATTCCCAGCTCGGACTCGAAATTGCCTTCCTCAAGACGGTTCTTGACCGTAGTGAGGAACCGGGCGGCGTCGGCGCCGTCCACCAGGCGGTGGTCGTAGGTCAGTGCGAGGTAGACGATCGACCGCACGGCGATGACCTCGCCGAGCTGGCTGTCCTCGATGACCGCGGGGCGCTTGACGACCGTGCCGGTCCCGAGCATGCCCACCTGGGGCTGGTTCAGGATCGGCGTGTCGAACAGCGCGCCACGGCTGCCGGTGTTGGTCAGCGTGAACGTGCCGCCGGTCACCTCGTCCGGGCTCACCTTGTTGGTACGGGTGCGCTCGGCGAGGTCGGCGATCCGCTGTGCCAGGCCGCCCAGGTTGAGCTGCCCGGCATTGTGGATCACCGGCACCATGAGGCCCTTGTCGGCGTCGACCGCGAAGCCGAGGTTCTCGACGTCGTGGTAGGTGACCTCGTTGGTCTCGGAGTTGATGACGGCGTTCAGCTTCGGGTGGATCTTGAGCGCCTCGACCGCGGCCAGGGCGAAGAACGGCAGGAAGCTGAGCTTCACGCCCTCCCGCGCCTGGAAGTCGGCCTTGGCGAGGTCGCGCAGCCGGGCGATCTTGGTGACGTCCGCCTCGACGACCGTGGTCAGCTGGGCGGACACCTTGAGCGACTCGACCATGTGGCGGGCGATGGACTGACGCGTCCGCGACATCTTCTCGGTCGTGCCGCGCAGGCGGGCGGCGGCCGCCGGAGCCTGGGACGGCGCCGGGGGCGCGGACTTGGCGGCGGCCGGCTGGGCCGGCTGGGCCGGGGGAGCCGTCCCCTGGGACGGTGCCGGTGCGGCCGGCTGCGGCGCGGGCGCCTGCTTGGCCCTCGCGGCCTCCAGGACGTCCTGTTTGCGGATGCGGCCGCCGACGCCGGTGCCCTTGATGGAGCCCAGGTCGACGTCGTGCTCACTCGCCAGCTTGCGGACGAGGGGCGTGACGTACGGGCTGTCTCCCGAGGCTCCGGCCGGCGCGGCCGACGGCTGAGGCGCGGGCGCCTCCTGCCGCGGGGCCGGCTCCGGCGTGGACGGCGCGGGCGGCGGCCAGGACGGCGCCTGCTGGGAGGAGGACCGCTGCTGCGGCTCCGGGGCCGACTCGGGCTCGGGCTCGGGTTCCGGCTCGGCCTGGGCCTGCTCCGGCTCGGGCTCGGGCTCGGGCTCCGGTTCGGGCTCCGGCTCGGACTGCGCCTGCTCGGGCTCGGCCTTACCGCCGGAGTCCGCGGACGCCTCGCCCTCCTCGGCGATGACCGCCAGCTCGGCTCCGACCTCGACGGTCTCGTCCTCGGCGACGGTGATGCTGCTCAGGACCCCCGCGGCGGGCGAGGGGATCTCGGTGTCGACCTTGTCGGTCGACACCTCGAGGAGCGGCTCGTCGGCCTCGACGTGCTCACCCTCTTTCTTGAGCCAGCGGGTGACAGTGCCCTCGGTCACGCTCTCGCCGAGCTGGGGCATGGTTACGGAGACCGACATGGTTCTCAGCGACTCCTCGTAGTGCTTAATCGGGCGGTGATCAGCCGTGGACGTGCAGCGGCTTGCCGGCGAGGGCGAGGTGAGCCTCGCCGATTGCCTCGGACTGGGTGGGATGCGGGTGGATGAGCTGGGCGACCTCGGAAGGCAGGGCTTCCCAGTTGTAGATCAGCTGACCTTCGGTGATGAGCTCGCCCACACGGCTGCCGACCATGTGGATTCCCAGGACCGGGCCGTCCTTCTGCGCGATGACCTTGACCTCGCCCTGGGTCCCCAGGATCTTGCTCCGGGGGTTGCCGGCCAGGTCGTAGGTGAACGACGCCGTCTCGAGCCCACGCTCCTCGGCGGTCGCGGAGGTGATGCCCACGGACGCGACCTCGGGCTCGGAGTAGGTGATGCGCGGGACGCCGTCGTAGTCGATCGGCGCCGGGTCGAGCCCGCCGAGCCGCTCGGCGACCAGGATGCCCTCGGCGAAGCCGACGTGTGCCAGCTGCAGCGTGGGGATCAGGTCGCCCACCGCCGAGATGGTCTCGACATTGGTGCGGCAGTATTCGTCGACCTTGACGAAGCCGCGCTCGGTCTCGACGCCGACCTCTTCGAGGCCGAGGCCGTCGGAGACCGGGCCGCGGCCCACGGCGACGAGCATCAGGTCGGCGTCCAGGCTCTTGCCACCCTCGAGCGTGACGATGACGCCCGAGTCGGTGTGCTTGACGCTCTCGTAGCGGACGCCCAGCTCGAACTTGATGCCGCGCTTGCGGAAGGCGCGCTCGAGCCGCTTGGAGCTGGACTCCTCCTCCAGCGGCAGCAGGTGCGGCAGCGCCTCGACGATGGTCACCTCGGCGCCGAAGGACCGCCAGACGCTCGCGAACTCGACACCGATGACGCCGCCGCCGAGCACGACCACGGACTGCGGGATGCGGTCCAGCGTGAGCGCGTGGTCGCTGGAGATCACCCGGTCGCCGTCGATCTCGAGGCCGGGCAGTGACTTGGGCACCGAGCCGGTGGCCAGCACGATGTGGCGGCCCTCGTAGGTCGTGTCGCCGACGGTCACCTGCGTGGGGCCGGTCACCCGTCCCTCGCCGTCGACGATGGTGATGCCCTTGGACTTGATCAGCCCGGTCAGGCCCTTCACCGTGGTGGTGACGACCTTGTCCTTGTAGGCGTGCACCCCGGGCAGGTCGATGCCGTCGAACCTCGCCTTGATGCCGAACGTGGCCGCCTCACGGGTCTGGTCCGCGACCTCGGCGGCGTGCAGCAGTGCCTTGGTCGGGATGCAGCCGCGGTTGAGGCAGGTGCCACCCAGCTTGTCCTTCTCGATGAGCAGGACGCTCTTGCCCAGCTCCACCGCGCGCAGCGCGCACGCATAACCGCCGCTGCCCCCACCTAGGACCACGATGTCGTAGGTGTCATTCGACACGGGACGCTCCTTCGATCCTTGATCGCGCGCTCTGCGGCGCTGCGATGGTCCTTCCGTGAAGCATCTTTCCACCTGTGGCCACCGTCCGGTGACAGTGCCTCTGGTTGATGTCACCCCTCGGCCGCCGATGTCTCGTGGGTGCCACCAGATGCCTCCGGCTCACTGCTGCTTCAACACCGTGGACCTCGTTTACAATCCGTCCTCGATGATGCCCTCTTTCCTTACAGTCCGTCGGCCGCGACGTCCTCGGTGATCTGCACCAGGGTGCGGACGGCGGCACCGGTGCCGCCCTTCGGGGTGTAGCCGTACGGCTCGCCCCGGTGGAACGCGGGACCGGCGATGTCCAGGTGCGCCCAGCGGACGCCTTCGGGCACGAAGTCCCGGAGAAAGACGCCGGCGGTCAGCATGCCGCCCCAGCGCTCGCTGCTGACGTTGGCGATGTCGGCCACGGTCGAGTCCAGGCCCTTGCGCAGCTCCTCCGGCAGCGGCATCGGCCAGACGGACTCACCGGCCCGGCCCGCGGACCGGACGACCCGGTCGCGTAGGTCGTCGTCGTTGGCCATCACGCCGGCGGTGCGAGTACCCAGGGCGACGAGCTGCGCACCGGTGAGCGTGGCCACATCGATGATCAGATCGGGGTCGTCCTCGCCGGCGCGCACGATCGCGTCGGCCATCACGAGACGGCCCTCGGCGTCGGTGTTGAGCACCTCGACGGTCTTGCCGCCGTAGATGGTGATCACGTCGGAGGGACGCTGCGCGGTGCCGCTCGGCATGTTCTCGGCGATGGCGAGGTAGCCGACGACGTTGGTCTTCGGCCCGAGCTTGGCGATCGCCTTGAGCGCGCCGAGCACGGCGGCGGCTCCGCCCATGTCGGACTTCATCCAGTCCATGGAGTCGGCGGGCTTCAGCGACAGGCCGCCGGAGTCGAAGGTGATGCCCTTGCCGACGAAGGCGATGGTGTGGGCGGCCTCGGGGTGGCTGTAGGCGAGACGGACGAGCCGGGGCGGGTTGACCGAACCCTGGCCGACGCCGGCGATGCCGCCGTAGCCGCCCTCGACGAGGGCCTTCTCGTCCAGGACCTCGACGGACAGGCCGGAGTCCGCGCCGACCTGCTCGGCGGTCTCGGCGAGGATCTCCGGGCTCAGATCCGAGGGCGGGGTGTTGACCAGGTCGCGCACCAGCGTGACGGACTCGGCGAGCACCTCGGCCCGGCGCAGCGCGTCCTCGGCGTCGGTGCCACTGACGATCGTGACGTCGCCGACCGGCTGCTTGTGGCCGTTTCCGGTCCGGTAGGCCAGGTAGGCGTAGTTGCCGAGGAGAGCGCCCGCGGCGACCGCGGAGACCTCGGCGGCCGTCGAGGCGGGCAGCGCCACCGCCACCGTCGCCGCACCGGCCAGCGAGCGCAGCGCGGCGCCGGCCGCGCGGCGCAGGGCCTCCTCGTCGTAGGAAGCGCCGAGCCCGACCGACACCACGACCGGTGCGGTCAGCTTGCCGAAGGAGGGGAGCTTGGTGACCTCGCCCTGCGCGCCGGTCGCACCCAGGCCGCTGAGCAGGGCGGTCAGGTCGCCGCCGAACGCCCGGTCGACGTCCTCGGAACCGGGTGCGAGGCCCACGTCGGATTCGTTGCTGACGACGCCGACCACCACCGCGTCGACGTCGAGGGATGCGATTTCGGGGTTGGCAAGCCTGAGGTTCGTCACGTGGCCAGATGCTAGTCGCACTGCCGACCGGTTTTGCCAATTCGATCAAGACCGTCTGCCCGGCTGCCTGCGGGTTTGCCGCGTGAGTGTCCGCGACCGGCCACGGATCCGGCGTTTTATCAGCCCTGCTGAAGTTCAGCCATACTGAGGGCATGGTGACCGAGGAGACCGACGTCACACCGGAGCTGGCGCGAAACGCCGGGGATCTGCGGGTCCGCATGGCGAGGCTCGCCCGCAGACTCCGTCAGGAGGATGGGGGGCACGCGCTGACGATGTCGCAGCTGACCGCCCTCGGCCGGCTCGTCCGGCTCGGCCCGGCGACGCTGAGCGAGCTCGCCGCCGGCGAGCGCGTACGGCCCCAGTCGATGGCCCGCGCGATCGACGCCCTGGAGACGGCGGGGATGGTCCGCCGGACGCCGCACCCGACCGACCGCCGGCAGAACGTGATCAGGCTGACGGGCAACGGGCGTGCCGTGATCGCCGACAACCGGCTGCGACGCGACGCGTGGCTCGCCCGTGCGATGGCGGCCGCGCTCTCACCCGAGGAGCGGGACCTGCTGACCCGCGCCGGCGGCCTGATGGAACGCCTCGCCGACCTCACCGAGGAGGGCGTCCCCGGCACCTACGTGCCGGGGACGGGCGACTAGCGGAGCAGGCCGGCGACCTGGGTCATCGCAGTGACATGACGAGCAGCGCCGCCGTCACGGCGGTCTCGACGAGTGCTCCGAGCACGTCGCCGGTGATGCCCCCCAGCCGTCGTACGGCGTGCCGGAGCAGGGCCGCCGACGCCACCAGGCCCGCGAGGACGGCGGCCGCCCCGAGCACGGCGTCCCGTACCCCGCCGCCGGGTCCGGTCAGGGCCGCGAGTGCCCCGGCCGCGGCGGTGAGCACGATGACGGCGACCGCGTCACTGCGGCGTACGGTGCCCGCGACCAGCGCGCCGAGACCGTCCGGCCGGGCGGCGCGCACGCCGGACCGGCAGGCCCAGGTGACCGCGAGCCGTCCCGCCATGGCGGCGACGACGACGGCGGCGACCCGCGTCTCGGCGATCGCGGCGACCTGGATCGCGAGCGTCAGCACCAGCGTGATGACGCCGAACGGCCCGATGTCGGACTTCTTCATGATCGTCAAAGCCTCGGCGGCCGGCTTGCCGCTGCCCAGGCCGTCGGCGAGGTCGGCCAGGCCGTCCAGGTGCAGTCCCCGTGTCAGGAGCGCCATCGCGGCGACCGCCAGGGCCGCGGCCAGCAGCGAGCCGAAGCCCAGCCATCCCGATACGACGAGCACGACCGCGGCCACCCCACCAACGATGAGCCCGGCCACGGGCGCCAGCGTCATCGCCCACCGTGCGGACTCCCTGTCCACCCGCCCCGACCGCACCGGTACGACGGTGAGCAGCGTCACGGCCAATCTGAGCCCGGCCCGCACCGCCGGGTCGGTGCGTTCGCGCCCCGCGTTCACGGCAGGTCCAGAACGCGGCCGGCGACGACGAGGGCGCTCTCCTCGGACTCGGCGGCCAGCCGCTGGTTGAGCCGGCCCAGCATGTCGCGGAACGCCCGGCCCACCGGGGTCTCCGGGACGACGGAGAGCCCGACCTCATCGCTCACCGCCACGACGTGCGCCTCGGTGGACCGCCACGCCTTGACCAGCTCGTCCACCCGCGGCTCGACGGCGCGCGGGTACTCCCACGCGCCCAGCGCGTCGAACATCGCGGTCAGCCAGGTGCCCATGCCGTCGATGAGCAGTGTTCCGGACGCGGTGCGCAGCAGGCCCGCCACGTCGATCGTCTCCGCCGTGTCCCACCACCTCGGCCGGCGCTCGCGGTGCACGGCGATCCGTGCGCGCCAGTCAGGGTCGTCGGCGTGCATCACACCGGTCGCCACGTAGGTCACCTCCGCATGGGCGAGCACTCGATTCTCCGCCTCCTGTGACTTTCCCGACCGCGCACCGCCGAGGATCAGCGTCCGCCAGGGCGCGGCGACCGGCCGCCGCCAGCGTTCGAGCAGCCGTTCGAGCTCGAGTGGGGAGGCGACACGGTGGTCGACCTGCACGGCCTCGATCCGGGTCGCCGAGGTGACCGCGCCGATGTGCCGCAGCCAGCCCAGATGGGACGCGTCGCCGACCAGGTCCAGCAGGACCGCGTCGTACGGGCCCGGGGACGGAGGCCTCGGCCGGGCGCCCGGCCGCGAGGCGAAGAGCACCCGGTGGCCCCGCGGCGTGCGGACCTCGTACCCGCCCGGCACCTCCTGGCGCCGGCACCGGTCCAGCGGCACACCGTCGAGCAGTACGCGAGTGGGCTCCAGCCGGCGCTTGGCGGCCCGCATCCGGGTGCACGAGGAGCACCGGCAGCCGGGCTCGGGCCATCCACCGGGTCCGGCCGTGCCGAGCAGATGGAGCTCTAATACGTCCATGATCGGCTCACCTTCGGCACGACCCGTCCACCGTCATGGACGCCGGAAATCTACGGGGGCCTCGAAGGCGGCCCGGCGGGCGGCGCGCCGCAGCGCCAGCAGCACCGGCCGGCCGGTGACCGCCACCAGCACCGCCGTCGTGACCGCGCGAGGCACGTCGAAACCCAGCGACGTGGCAAGGTCGAACGCCACGAACCGGCCGAGGTTCGCGGTCACCGATGCACCTGGTTCATAAGCGATCGACGTTGATACTCCCGTCGCGAATGGCCATAGCGCCAGATCCTGCAACGAACCATAGATGAACGCGGCCGCCGCGCCATAGCCGGAGAGCATCACGATCTCGCCCCGGCCGCCGAGCCGCGGCAGGCATCCGGCGAAGAACCCCACCCACGCGGCGCCGAGCATCTGGAAGGGCAGCCACGGGCCCATGCCCGCCGTGAGCAGCGCGCTCGCGAACATCGTCACCGATCCGAGCAGGTACCCGAAGCCCCGGCCGAGCACCCGCCCGCCGTGCACCAGGACGAAGAACATCGGCTCGAACCCGGCCACGCCGGTGCCGAGAGGACGCAGTGCCGCCCCGATCGCGCCGAGCACACCGAGAAGGGCCACCGCCTTGGCGTCCACGCCGCCCTCGGAGATCTCCGCGAGCGCCACGAGCAGCAGGAGCGGGAGCAGAGCCACGAACAGCCACGACGCCGGCCCGGACTGGGTGAGCCCCGCCGACGGCGCCACGACGAGGGGCCAGCCGAACGCCACGAGGCCGGCCGCCGACACCAGCCCGACGGCGATCGCCGAGCGCGGGCGCAGCCGCACCGCCGAGACGGACCCGCGGAGCGGGCGCGGCCCGGTCACGCCGGACCCCGCAGGGCGGCGGTGGCCTGGGCGACGGTCAGCAGCGGCAGCGGCGCGAACACCTTGCTCATCTGGGGCGCGAACGCGGGGGAGGAGACCAGGACCTCATCGGCCGGGCCGTCCGCGACTACCTCGCCCTCGGCGATCACCACCGCGCGGGTGGCGACCTCGGCGGCCAGCTCGACGTCGTGGGTGGCGAGCACGATGGCGTGGCCGCCTGTGGCCAGCTCGCCGAGGATCTCCACCAGCCGTGTCTTGGCCGTGTAATCGAGGCCTCGGGTGGGCTCGTCGAGCAGGACCAGGGGAGGCCGTCCGGCCAGGATGACGGACAGGGCCAGGGACAGCCGGCCGCCCTCGGACAGGTCGCGTGGGTGCGTGCCGTCCGCGACGTCCGGCGCGAGGCGTTCGAACAGGGCCCGGCAGGTCCCCTGCGGTGCGGCCAGGTCGCGGTCCGCGGCGCGGCACTCCGCCCCGACCGTGTCGGCGTAAAGCAGGTCGGCGGGGTCCTGCGGCACCAGGCCCGCGCGGCGGACGATCTCGCGGGCGCGCAGTTCGTGCGGCGCCGCGCCGAGCACGTCGACGTGGCCTCCGGCCGGCCGCACCAGCCCCACCAGGGCGGCGAGCAGGGAGGACTTGCCCGCGCCGTTGCGGCCCATGAGGGCGACGACCTCGCCTCGCGTGACGGCGAGGTCGACGCCCCGAAGCGCCGGCACCGTCCCGTACCGGACCTCGAGCCGCCGCAGGCGGGCGACGGCGGGCCCGGCCGGAGGGTGTGTCCGGCGATCCCGGCCGTTTCCCCCGCGCTCCGCGGGCGGCTCGTCCTTTCGGCTCTCACCCGGCCCGGCCGGAGGGACGGCGGCGCGGTCGCGCATCGGAGCGGCGGCGCGACGGGCGTCACGTACCGAAAGCGGCAACGGCGACCAGCCCGCGGCACGCCCGAGCCGGACCACCGGCGGCGCCACCGGGGACTCGGCCATGATCATCGCGGCCGGGCCGTACGCGACCGGGCCGCCGTCGCCGGGGAGCAGGACGACGCTGTCGGCGAGGTGGACGACGCGTTCGAGGCGATGCTCGGCCAGGACGACGGTCAGCCCGAGATCGTGCACGAGCCGCTGGAGGATGGCCAGCACGTCCTCGGCGCCGACCGGGTCGAGCGCGGAGGTGGGCTCGTCCAGCACGAGCACCCGCGGATGCGCGGTCAGCACCGACCCGATCGCCACTCGCTGCGCCTGCCCGCCGGAGAGCGTGGCGAGCGGCCGGTCGCGGACGCCCTCCAGGCCCAGCAGGTCCAGGGTCTCCTCGACGCGGCGCCGCATCACCGCGGGAGCCAGGCCGAGCGACTCCATCCCGTAGGCGAGTTCCTCCTCGACCCGGTCGGTGACGAAGCCGGCGCGGGGATCCTGGCCCACGTACCCGACGACGTCCGCGAGGTCGCGCGGCGGATGGTCACGGGTGTCACGGCCGGCCACGGTGAGGCGGCCGGCCAGGATTCCGCCGGTGAAGTGGGGGACCAGCCCGTTGACCGCGCGCAGCAGCGTCGACTTGCCGGTCCCGGTACGGCCCACGACGAGGCAGAGCTCACCCTCGTCGATCTCCAGGTCGACCTCGGCGAGCACCGGCGGCGCCTCCTCGGCGTAGCGGAAGCCGACCCGCTCGAACCGGATCACGTCCTGTCCCCGCCGGGCACGCGTCGCAGCGGCAGGAGCGCCACGACGAGGGCGAGCAGCAGCGCGGCGGCCGTCAGCGGCGGCGGGCCGGTTCCGTACCCGTGCGTCCCGCTCGCGACCGCCGCCGCCAGACCGCACGCCGAGACGAGCCACTCCGGCCATCTCCACGGGTCCGGGCGGTAGCGCGTACGCGGCGAGCGGCGGCCGCCGAGCCACAGACCCGCGATCGCCGCGGCCAGCCCGAGGACGAGCGGCGGGGCGCCGAGGACGGCCGGCGAGCCGCCGCCCAGCAGGCCGTAGAGCCCGGCGCACACGGCGAGCAGCCCGGCGAGCGTCAGCGCGGCCGTGGCGCGGCGCAGCGCGGGCGGGACCGGAGAGGTCCGGCCGTAGCCGCGTGAGTCCATCGCCGCCGCGAGCTCGACCGACCGCTCCAGCGCGCCCTCGATGACCGGCATGACGAGCCCGCGCACGGCCCGCAGCCCGCGGTCCGGACGGCCGCGCAGCCGGTGCGCCGCCCGTACGCGCCGTACGTGTGTCACCGCCTGCGGCGCGAACGTCATCGCCACCACGACCGCGACCCCCATCTCGTACAGCGCGCCGGGCACCGCCTTCAGCAGCCGGCTGGGGCTGGCCAGGGCGTTGGCGGCGCCCAGGCAGACGAGTACGGCGGCCAGGCGCAGTCCGTCGTAGAGGCCGGAGAGCAGGCCGTGGGCGGTCACCGGGCCGCCGATCCGGGTGCCCGCCAGCCACGACGGCAGCGTCACCGACGGAAGCGTGAACAGCGCGGGCCCGGTGGCCTGCGCGGCGAACACCACCCAGAAGACGACGCGGATGACGACCACCACCAGGCCCAGGCGCAGGAACACCGCGTAGGAGCCCGCCCATGCCTCACCGGAGCGCCGCACGGCCACGACCAGGCCGGTGGCGGCCACGACCATCAGCAGGAGCAGCGGGCTGGCGGTACGGGTGGCCGCTGTGGCGAGACCGAGTGCCCACAGCCACCAGGCGCCCGGGTGCAGGTGCCGTCCGGCACTCACCCGCGCCCCCGCCGGGCGGGCGCCCTCACTGGCCGGTGCGGCGCCGCAGGGCCACCATGCTGCCGCCGGCGGCGAGCACGAGGACCACGCCGATGCCGACCGTAAGCGCGGTCGAGCCGGCGTCCTTCTTCTTCGCCGCGGGGGACGAGGGGGTGGCCGCCGGAGCGGCCGGGGCACAGGGCCCGAACGCGTCGATGGCGCAGATCAGGCCTGACTTGTCCGCCTTCGGCGTGGCCACCTTGGCGAGGACGTCCGAGCCCGTGGCACTCTGCGGCACGACCGCGCAGGACGTCTTGGCGGCGGGCGGCGTGGCGCCGGCGGGCGCGTCGGCCGGTTCGCCGTAGTCGATGACGACCGCGACCCGCTTGTCGCCTGCCCGCGCGGCGGTGGACCCGCAGATCTTCGCGAAGGCGGGCTCGGCGCGCGGAGGTGTGCCGGTGTCGCCGCTCGACCGGGCGAACCGCCAGCCTTCGACGGCGCCCTCCTTGGGATGCGCGGAGGCCGGGCCGGTCTTGGCGAAGGCCCAGTCCGAGCCGCTCGCCTGCCAGTAACCCCAGAACGCGGTGGCATCCGCCGTCGCCGGGGCGGCGAAAGCGAGAGTCGCCCCGACGACAAGGGCCGACACAACGCCGGATCGCTTGAGCATGGGCGCCTTTCTGGTGCTCTGCGAGGTCCCGGCGGAACGGGCGCACCGCGAGCACGCGCCCGGACTCCACCCGCAGACCACGACGGATTTCAGAGCCACACGGGGAGTATCCGTCGGATACGCCCCAGCGCCGGCGCGGGCATCCCGGCTCGCCTGCGGGCGGATGCCCGCCGGTCCACGGTTGCGGGTCAGCGCCGGATTCGAACCGGCTTTCCCCACGTCGGCGCGTGTGCTGCTGCCGATGAGTTGACCACGGACGCTGAGACCTCGTCAAAACGGCTCAGACCGGTAATCTGACGCATCGTGAGCCAATCCCCCGGCGGCCCGCCGCCCGAAGGCCCGGAGCCCCCGGATGATCCGCCGCCCGGCGCCCCCCGGCCAGAGCAAGGCCCCGCGACCGAGGAGTGGCAGCCGCCACACCCCGCGTCTCCGGCGCCGTCCCCGTACGGACCTCCTCCCCAGTACGGACCCCCGCAGGGACCGCCCCCTCAGGGGCCGCCTCCCGGGTACGGTCCCTCGCCGTACGGGGCGCCGCCGCCCGGTGCACCCCCGTACGGGCAGCAGCCGTACCCGCCGCAGTACGGACAGCCGCCTTATGGGCAGCCTCCGTACGGGCAGCCGTACGGGCAGCCCGTCCCCACCCGCAGGCGCCGGGGGCTGGTAATCGGCCTGGTCGCCGGGTTCCTCGTCCTGGCGGTCTGCGTCGCGGTCACCGCCGTGCTCGTCTCGCGCGACAAGTCGCTCGGCAAGCCGGCCCCCCTGCCCAGCGGCGTCACGGCCGAGGTGTCCTCGGTCGGGACCGTGACCATGGCGAAGCCCGGGGTCACCGTCCCGCTCGTCGACGTCTACGAGGACTTCCAGTGCCCGATCTGCAAGGAGTTCCACCGGGTCAACGACGTGACGCTCAAGAACCTCGCCGGGGAGGGGCGGGCGAAGATCGTCTACCACCCGATCGTGATCTTCACCAGTGAGCCGCTGTCGGGGAACTCGGTACGCGCGTCGGCCGCGGCGCACTGCATCACCGACGGGGCGCGGTGGCTGGCCTTCCAGGACCAGCTCTTCCTCCACCAGCCGCCGGAGGGGTCGGTCGGCTTCAGCACCACCGACCTGGTGTCCTACGGCCGGAGCGCGGGAATCGACGACTCGGGGTTCGGGTCGTGCGTGCGGAGCCAGCGGTACGCGGCAGAGGTGAGACAGACGAGCCAGACGGCGATCTCGGGTGGCGTGTTCGGCACGCCGACGGTGAACGTGGGCGGCGTGGCGCTGCCCTCGAGTGAGACGCTGACGGCCGAAGGATTGCGCAACGCGATCATCGCGGCCGGGTGAGGCCGCGGCTACTGCGGACACAGAGGAGACCAATGCCCTGGAGCTGGCGCTACGAGAAGGCCGACGGATCGGTGACCGAGGCCCCCGACCTCGGAGACGAGACGTGGACCACACAGGCGGACGCCGAGTCGTGGGTGGGGGAGAACTGGCGGAGCCTGGTCGAGGCCGGCGTCGACCAGGTCAGCCTGCTCGAGGACGGCCGCAAGGTGTACGGCCCGATGAGCCTGCACCCGCCCGAGGGGTGAGGCGCCCGCCACCGGCGCGCGGGACGGGCCCCACCCCCTGCCCGAGGGGGTGGCCCGCCCGCGGGTGCCATCTGCCCGAGTGGGGCGCCAGCCTGCGGTCGTCGGGGTACGCATCGCGGCGGGCTCCTATCCGGCGGTCCGGTCGGCGCCAGGCGACGCGTCCCTGATCGTCTGAGGCTCGCCGGTCACCACCTCGCCGGCGGTTTTCGCCGTCGTCGGCCCGGTCGGCGGTCGTGGCGGTACGCGTCGTGGCGGGCCACGTCGCGGTTCGGTCGCCCTCAGTGACGTGGGGCTGATCGTCTCGGGCCGCCCATCACCACCTCGGCGGCTGCCGCCACCGTCGGCCCGGCCGGCGGTCGTGGCGGTACGCGTCGTGGCGGGCCACCGGTCGCCTGTCCGGGACCGCGTCGCGGTTCGGGCGGCCTCCAGTGACGTGTCGCTGATCGTCTGAGGCTCGCCCGTCACCACCTCGCCGGCGGCTTTCGCCGTCGTCGGCCGGGACACGGTTCGGCGATGGCGAATCCGGGTCCTGTCCAGGGCGTACTCTGACTTTGTGGCCACACCGCTTCCGCGGTGGTGCCAGGGGGACTGGGACCGGCCTGGAGAAGATGGGCCCGCCGGACCGGTGAGCCAGAGCAGGAGCCGACGCGCGGTCTCGGTGGGCCTGCGCGTCCTCATCACCGCCGCCGCCTACTACGGAGCCGCCGAACTCGGACTCCGGCTCGCCGCCGTGCACGGCCACATCGCTCCGCTGTGGCTGCCGATCGGCGTCGCGGTCGTGTCCCTTCTGCTGTTCGGAGGCTGGACCGGTCCGGGCATCACGCTCGCCGCGTTCGCCGTCAACCTGCCCCTCGGGCCCTCGGTACCCGTCGTCGCGATGATCGCGCTGGGCAACACGGCCGCCCCGGTGTGCGCCTACCTCCTGCTCCGGCGGGCCGGCTTTCACCTCGGGCTGAATCGGCTGCGTGACGCCTTGGCGCTGATCTTCCTGGCCGCCTTCGGCAGCATGCTGATCAGTGCGACGGTCGGCAGCACGGCGCTGTTCTTCGGGGGTGCGGTGCCGACCGGGCAGTACTGGCAGACCTGGTCGGTGTGGTGGACCGGCGACGCGATGGGCGTCCTTGTGATCGTCCCGTTCTTGCTGGTGCTGCGCACCGCCCGCGCCCGTGACCTGCGCCCCGCCCGCTGGCTCGAACTGGCCGTACTCCTCGGGAGCACGCTCCTCATCGCGGCCGTGGTGACCACGATCCCCTACGAACTGCTGTTCCTCGTCTTCCCTCCGCTGATCTGGGCCGCGCTGCGGTTCGAGCACACCGGAGCCGCGCCGTGCGTCCTGATCGTCGCGCTGGTGGCGGCCGTCGCGGCGACGCGGGGGTACGGTCCGTTCGCCCACCACGGCGTCTTCGGCCGGCTTGTCGTCCTGCAGACCTACAACAGCGCGGTCGCGCTGACCGCGCTCCTGCTCGCCACGATGGTCAGCGAGCGTAACTCCGCCAGGCTGACGATCGACCGCGTGGCCGCCGACCTCAGCAAGATGACCGACGATCTCGAACGCGGGCAGAAAACGCTCAAGGGCATGGTCCTGGACCTGGTGCGCGCCCAGCACACCCCACGTGACGGCGAACCGCCGGCGTGACCCGCACGGAGCGGTGAGCGACCGATCGCACGGTCACGCCGGCGGCCGGGTCAGGACCGCTTGGCCGGGCTGGTGGTCTTGGCCGGGTCGCGCTCGATGAACGGCTCGAGGACGTCGTCGATGCGCTTCAGCACCTCCGGGGCGAGCCGTACCCCCGCCGCGCGTACGTTGTCGCGCACCTGCTCGGGCCGGGTGGCGCCGATGATCGCGGACGAGACGCCGGGGTTCTGCAGCACCCACGCGACCGCGAGCTGGGCCATCGACAGGCCCGCCTCGTCGGCGACCGGGAGAAGGTCCTGCACCCGCGTGAGGAGGTCCTCCCGCATGTGGCGCGAGATGAAGTTCGCACCGCTCTTCTCGTCGGTCGCGCGCGAGCCGGCCGGCGGCGCCTGACCGGGCAGGTACTTGCCGGTGAGCACGCCCTGGGCGATCGGGGAGAACACGACCTGGCCGATGCCCTCCTGCTGCGACAGCGGCACGACCTCGGACTCGATGACGCGCCACAGCATGTTGTACTGCGGCTGGTTGGACACGATCCGGTCCAGCCCCATCTCGTCAGCGATCTTCACCGCGCGGGCGATCTCCTCGGCACGCCACTCCGACACGCCGACATAGAGGACCTTGCCCTGGCGTACGAGATCGTCGAAGGCCCGCAGCGTCTCCTCGAGCGGCGTCTCGTGGTCGAAACGGTGCGCCTGGTACACGTCGACGTAGTCGGTCCGCAGCCGCCGCAGCGAGCCATGGACCGACTCGAAGATGTGCTTGCGCGACAGGCCGCTGTCGTTCTTGCCGCTGCCTGTCGGCCAGTAGACCTTGGTGAAGATCTCCAGCGACTCCCTGCGTTCTCCCTGCAGGGCGCGGCCGAGCACCTCCTCCGCCCGGGTGCCGGCGTACACGTCGGCGGTGTCGAACGTCGTGATCCCCTCGTCGAGGGCGGCGCGCACGCATGCCGCGGCGGCCTCCTCCTCCACCTGTGAACCGTGGGTGATCCAGTTTCCGTAGGCGAGTTCACTGACCTTGAGGCCGCTGCGGCCAAGACGACGAAACTCCATGCCCGCACCCTAGCTTCGGGTCACACTTCGGTCTTCTGACCCGGCTTGAGCTTCGGCTGGGGCATCCGGAGCCGGCGGATCTGCATCGAGCGGGTGATCGCGTACATGCCGGCACCCTGGGTGCTCTCGTCGGGGAAACGCTCCCGCGCCAGCTTCTTCACGCGGTTCGAGAGCCAGACCGACTCGCCGATGATCAGGACCAGCAGCACCGGAAGGCCGAACTGCTGGAGGTAGAGGCGTACGTTCAGCGGCCCCAGGGTCGATGCGATGAGAACGAGGATGGTGAGGTACATGAAGAACTCGCCGAACGTCCGCCGAGAGTCGACGAAATCGCGGGCGAGCTTCCGTACCGGTCCTTTGTCGCGCTTCAGCAGATAGCGCTCGTCGCCGCGGGCCATGGCCGCGCGGCCCTTTTTTCGGTTGCCGGCATTTCGCTCGCGCTCCTGGCGGTAGGCCTCCTTGCGGGTGCGCGGTGCGGTGATCGGCTGGCGGTTTCGCCGCTCTGCGTCGCGGCGTTTGGGCGTGGGCCGGCCCTTGCCCGCGGGCTTGGTGGCCTCGGGGGACTGCGGGGGCTCTTCGGTGGTGGTATCGGTACGGCGTCGGAACACCAGATCAGCCTACCGGCGCCAGGGCGCGAACATAATGACTGTCTTGAGCGTTAACGCGTAGGGTGGTGGCTAACCCCAGCAGCGTTTGCACAGCAACAGCACGAAGGGACCGGCCGCGCGCGATGAGCGTGATGAAACGTATGTCGATGATCTTCAAGTCCAAGGCCAACAAGGCCCTGGACAAAATGGAAGATCCTCGCGAGACCCTTGACTATTCGTATCAGCGCCAGCTTGAGATGCTCCAGAAGGTTCGCCGCGGTGTGGCCGACGTGGCCACCTCCCGCAAGCGGCTCGAGCTCCAGATCAACCAGCTCGAACAGCAGCAGAACAAGCTCACCGACCAGGGCAAGAAGGCCCTGCAGGTCGGCCGCGAGGACCTCGCACGCGAGGCTCTGACCCGGCGAGGCGGCCTCGACGGCCAGCTGGGTGATCTGCGGGCGCAGTACCAGCAGCTGCAGGGCGAGGAGGAAAAGCTCACGCTGGCCTCGCAGCGGCTGCAGGCCAAGGTCGACTCCTTCCGTACGCGCAAGGAGACCATCAAGGCGACCTACACCGCGGCCGAGGCGCAGACCAAGATCAACGAGGCGTTCTCCGGCATCTCCGAGGAGATGGGCGACGTCGGCCTGGCGATCCAGCGCGCCGAGGAGAAGACCGAGAACATGAAGGCGCGCGCCGGCGCCATCGACGAGCTGCTCGCCTCGGGCGCTCTCGAGGACTACTCCGGACCGCGCGATGACATCCAGGCCGAGCTCGACCGCGTCGGTGCCACCGGTCCCGGCGTCGACCTCGAGCTGGAGCAGATGAAGGCGGAGCTGGGCATGGGCTCGGCGCCCAAGGAGCTTGACGCCGCCCCCGGGCAGCAGCAGAGCCAGGCGCAGCAGGCACAGCAGGCGCCCCGTCCCCAGCAGCCTGGGGAGGGCCAGTGATCGTCCGGCTCATGGGCGAGGGGCAGCTGGAGGTCGCCGAGGGTGACCTGGCGGCTCTCAACAAGCTCGACGGTGAGCTCGAAGCCGCGATCGAATCCGGTGACGAGGAAAAGTTCCGTACCGCGCTGCACGCCCTGCTGGAGCAGGTACGTGCGGTCGGCAAGACGCTGCCCGCCGAGGACCTTGCGCCGTCCGGGCTGATCCTGCCGCCCGCGGACGCCACGATGGACGAAGTACGCGCGATGCTGGGTGACGCGGGACTCATTCCCGACTGACCTGGCACCTTGCGCGGTCGTCCGGCGTTCTAACGGGTAAGTGCAGACGGGGTAGGAAGGGGCATGATGGCGCGTTCTCGTTTCGCACCAGATCGAGGGCTCACGGCGCGCATGCTGGTGACGATGTTCCTGCTGGGGCTGCTGTACGTCGCCTTCGTCGGTTTCTTCGTCGTGTACGTACCCCGCCTGTGGGTGGTGGTCCTCATCATCGCCGTGGGCTTCCTGCTGGTGCAGTACTTCTTCTCCGACAAGCTCGCGCTGTTCGCGATGCACGGGAGGGTGGTCTCCCCGGAGGAGGCGCCGGAGCTGCACGGGGTCATCGACCGCATCTGCGCGATGAGCGACATGAAGAAGCCGCGGGTCGCGGTGGCCGACACGGACGTGCCGAACGCCTTCGCCACCGGACGAAACCAGGACAACGCGGTCGTCTGCGTCACGACGGGGCTGCTCCGCCGGCTCGACACCACCGAGCTGGAGGGCGTGCTCGCGCACGAACTCGCGCACGTCGCCCACCGCGACGTCGCCGTGATGACGATCGCGTCGTTCCTGGGCATTCTGGCCGGCCTGCTGACGCGGTTCGGCCTCGAATGGGGCCTGTGGGGCGGCTTCAGCGACCGCAACCGCAACAACAACGACCAAAGTGGCGCGATGGTCCTGCTGATCGTCATCGGCGTCAGCGCCGCGGTGTACGCGGTCAGCTTCCTGCTCACGCGAGCGCTGTCCCGCTACCGCGAGCTGTCCGCCGACCGGTCGGCGGCGGTCCTGACGGGCCGGCCGTCGGCGCTGGCCAGCGCGCTGACCAAGGTGACCGGCGAGATGGCACGTATCCCGACGAAGGACCTGCGGGCGGCCGAGCCGTTCAACGCGTTCTACTTCGCGCCCGCGTTCTCGAAGGGGTTCAGCATCTCCTCGCTGTTCTCCACCCACCCGTCGCTGGACAAGCGCCTCGAGCAGCTCGCGTCGATCTCGGCCCAGCTCGGCCGGGGCGTGTGACGTGGGATTCCTCGACGTGCTGCTCGGCCGGTCCAAGCCGAAAAAGCCCGACCTGGACCGGCTGTTCGCCCTGCCCACGGCCGCCTTGACGCTGGAGGCCGCCTCGGCGCTCAAGCCCACCGGGGTGGGCGCGGTCTGCTTCCGCGCCGCCGAGGGCGCCGCCTTCGCCCAGATCGAGAGCGACGTACGCGAGCTGCTCGACGCGCGTGAGGACGGCCCCAAGGTCGAGCTGACCAAGGACTCCTACGGCTATTCGTGGCTGGTGACGCGGCACGAGCCGACCGACCTCGAAGGGCTCGTCACCGACATCCACGCGGTCAACTCCTCCTTGGAGGCCGGCGGATTCGGACCGCAGCTGCTGTGCTCGGTCGTCGTCTTCGCCGGACCGGACAGCCGCAAGACCGGCCTGGTCTACCTCTACAAGAGGGGCACGTTCTACCCGTTCGCGCCGACCTCGGGGGAGCGCCGCGACAACGCGCTCGAACTCCAGGTCCGCGCCGCGGTCGGCGCCGACCTGCCGGTGGAGAACGACCTCAGCCGCTGGTTCCCCGTCTGGGGCGCCCCCGGCCTCTAGCGCTGTCAGGACCCTGGGTGGGTCCGGTTCGGCCTTCCTCGCGTGCCGGCCGTTCGCTGACGTCCGGTCCTGACGGCCGGGCCGCACGAGCCGGGTCCAGGCAGCGTTCGCGGACGATTTCCTCGATCGCGCGCAGCTCCGCGGAGTCGCGGCCGGCCTGGTAGGCGAGGGCGACCTGGTTGGGCGCCAGATCCTCGACGGGCCGATAGGTCACGTCCGGGCGCGTGTAGAACCGCGCCGTCGACGCGGGAAGGACCACGACACCGAGCTCACCGGCGACCATCTCCAGCTTCTCCTCGACGGTGCGCGCGCGTGGCGGCTGGGTCTGTGCGGTGCCGCGGAGCGCGGCCGACGCGTCGCGCCACTCGGGTACCGCCTGGGGGTCCTGGAGAAGGTCGAGCCCGGCCAGCTCGGCGATGCTCACGGACTCGCGCGCGGCGAGCGGATGCGAGGAGGGCAGGACCACGACGCGCGGCTCGGTGTAGAGCGGGATCACCGTGAGGCCGCGGCGCCTGATGGGGAAGCGCACGAAGCTCGCGTCGATCCGCCCGTCCAGGACCATCTCGACCTGGTCGTCCCAGGAGGTACGGACGACATCGACGTGTAGGTCCGGGAAGCGCTCGCGAAGCGCACGTACCGTCTCGGTCGGCAGGATGCCCGGCATGAACCCGACGGTCAGCCGCGACCCACCGCGCGCGGCATGCCGTACCCGGCGCTGCACGGCCATCGCCGACCGGAGGATCGCGCGGGCGTCGTCGACGAGCTCGGCCCCGGCGGGCGTCAGCGCGGTCCCCCGCGTGGAGCGGACGAAGAGCTCGACCCCGAGCTCCTTTTCGAGCGCCTTGATCTGACGGGTGAGCACCGGCTGCGCGATGTACAGCCTCTCGGCCGCGCGGATGAAGCTCAGCTCCTCCGCCACGGCGACAAAATAGCGTAGTTTACGCAGGTCGAGGTCGTCCGGCATCTCATCTCACCAGTCCCCGGTAATACCTTCGAGGTATCAATTCTGCCACACGGAGGTCTTGGACAGGGCGCCGCCCGCGAGCCAGGGTTGAACCGCGTCGACCACGAAAGGCTCACCTGATGACTCTCGACGGAACCCGCGTCCTCCTCGTCGGCGGCACCTCGGGGCTCGGCCTCGCGGTCGCCCGGGCCGCCGCCGAGCGTGGGGCGACCCCGATCGTCGCCTCCCGCAACCCCGCGAGCGTCGACCGCGCGCTCGGCGCCCTGCCCGGGCGCGCGACGGGCACCACGGTCGACCTCGCCGACACCGCGTCCATCGAACGGCTCGTGGAGTTCGCCGGACCCATCGACCACCTGGTCTACAGCGCCGGCGAACCCCTGCGGCTCACCCTGCTGCCCGACCTCACCTCGGAGATCGCCCGCGCCTTCTGGGAGACCCGTTACTTCGGCGCGCTGGCCGTGATCCGAGCGATCACCGGCGCCGGCTCGGTACGCGAGGGCGGCTCCATCGTCCTCACCGGCGGCAACGCCGCCCAGCGCCCCGCGCCGGGCTGGTCGCTCGGGGCGAGCATGACCGGCGCCCTGGACGCTCTGACGCGGCAGCTCGCCCTCGAACTCGCCCCTATCCGGGTCAACCTGGTCGCACCCGGCGTCACCCAGAGCCCGCTGTGGGCCGGCATGCCCGCCGAGCAGCAGCAGGCGATGTACGACGGCATCGCCGCCTCCCTGCCCGTCGGCCGCGTGGGTAACCCGTCCGACGTCGCCCTCGCGTACCTGTACGCGATGGAGCAGCCGATGGCGACCGGCACCTCGATTCTCGTCGACGGCGGCGCGGTCCTCGTCTGAGCGCGACCCGGGGAGGTCTGAGCGAACGAGCCGGGGGACGATGCCCCGACGCGGCAACGCCCCGGTCCGGTCCGGTCCGGTCCCGGAGAGCCCGGCCGCTGCTGATCTGCCATCCGGCCATATCCGGCCATCAGACCCCACCCGCCGCCTCCGCGTCTGTGGTGTGGAGGCGGGGCGGGGCGGGCGAGGCCGGTCACCCCGGGATCGGGATCGTCGGCGAACGGGCTACGGCAGTGCGAGCATCCGGTCGAGGGCGGCGCGGGCGTAGTGGGCCGTCTCCTCGTCCACGGTGATCTGGTTCACGACCTCGCCCGCGGCCAGTGACTCCAGTGACCAGACCAGGTGCGGCAGGTCGATGCGGTTCATGGTGGAGCAGAAGCAGACGGTCTTGTCGAGGTAGACGATGGTCTTGTCGGGGTGCCGATCGGCCAGGCGCTTCACGAGGTTCAGCTCCGTGCCGACCGCCCACGCCGACCCGGCGGGGGCCTGGTCGATCATGCGGATGATGTACTCCGTCGACCCGACCTGGTCGGCGGCGCGTACGACCTCGTGGCGGCATTCGGGGTGCACCAGCACGTTCACGCCCGGGATCCGGGCACGTACGTCATCGACCGAGTCCAGGCTGAACCGGCCGTGCACCGAGCAGTGCCCGCGCCACAGGATCATCGTCGCGTCGCGCAGTTCGTCCGTCGTCAGGCCGCCGTCGCGGCGGTTGGGGCTGTAGATGACGCAGTCGTCCAGTGACAGGCCCATCTCCAGGACGGCGGTGTTGCGGCCGAGATGCTGGTCGGGCAGGAACAGGACCTTCGAGCCCCGCGCGTAGGCCCATTCGAGCGCGCGCTTGGCGTTGGAGGACGTGCAGACGATCCCGCCGTGCCGGCCCACGAACGCCTTGATGTCGGCCGAGGAGTTCATGTACGTGACGGGCACCACGTCGTCGGCGATGCCGGCCTCCTCCAGGACCTCCCAGCACTCCTCGACCTGGTCGTACGTGGCCATGTCGGCCATCGAGCAGCCGGCGGCCAGGTCCGGGAGTACGACCCGCTGTTCGGGCGTGGTGAGGATGTCGGCGGACTCGGCCATGAAGTGCACGCCGCAGAACACGATATAGGGGGCCTGCGGCCGCGCCGCGGCCTCCTGGGCGAGCTTGAACGAGTCGCCGGTCACATCGGCGAACTGGATGACCTCATCGCGCTGGTAGTGGTGGCCGAGCACGAAGAGCCGGTCTCCGAGAGCCGCCTTGGCGGCGCGGGCGCGGTCCACCAGGTCGGGGTCAGAGGCGGCCGGGAGCTCGCCGGGACAGGAGACCCCGCGTTCGCTGGCCGGGTCCGATCCACGTCCGAGAATCAGCAGGCTGCTGGTGGTCACTAGGGGTACCCCCTCCAACGAGGCTTATCGTCGCTTTGACGATACTGCACCGCGAGGCCGTGTTGCGGGGGAGGGGGCCCGGGATGTGGCGATGTGGGGTCAGGAACACACACGTGGAGTGGGGAATGGCCGAGGGCAGCGGGTACGTTGTGCAGGAGGGAAATGCCAACAGCGACGGCCGTCATGGGACGGCCGAGCCAACCGGGAGTCAGCACATGACGGTTTCAGCCGACACCTCTTCAGCCGACACCTCCACCAAGGGCGTCATCCTCACCGACGTCGCGGCGGAGAAGGCTAAGAGCCTGCTCGAACAGCAGGGCGAGGAAGGCCTTGCGCTGCGTGTGCAGGTCCAGCCGGGAGGCTGCTCGGGCCTGGTCTACCAGCTCTACTTCGACGACCGTGAGGTCGACGGCGACGCTGTCCAGGACTTCAACGGGCTCAATGTCCGTATCGACCGGATGAGCGTGCCCTACCTCGCCGGCGCGACGATCGACTTCGTCGACACCATCGAGAAGCAGGGCTTCACGATCGACAACCCGAATGCCGGCGGCTCCTGCGCCTGCGGCGACTCGTTCCACTAAGAGCCCGCGCCAGATGTCGGTGCCCGCGTTCCGGGATTATCCGGGCGCGGGCATCTGGCGTGTTCGGCCCCTGATGAGGCAGTACTCTTGCCGGGTTTTGCACCACAGGTTCGAGACGGCCCCGCGGCAATGACGGGGTCGCCGAAACGACTGAGGAGATCGACGTCGTGCGCATCGCTGTTGCCGGCTCCATCGCCACCGACCACCTGATGACGTTTCCAGGACGGTTCGCCGACCAGCTCATCCCCGACCAGCTGCACACCGTGTCCCTGTCGTTCCTCGTGGACGCCCTGGACATCCGGCGCGGAGGCGTCGCCGCCAACATCTGCTACGGAATGGGCGTACTCGGCCGCAGCCCGATCCTCGTCGGCGCCGTCGGCGACGACTTCGCCGACTACCGATCCTGGCTCGACCGGCACGGCGTCGACACCGCCTCGGTGTACGTCTCCCAGCTCCATCACACGGCGCGCTTCCTGTGCACCACCGACGAGGACCACAACCAGATCGCGTCGTTCTACACGGGAGCGATGAGCGAGGCGCGCGAGATCGAGCTGCAGCCCATCGTGGAGCGCGTCGGCGGCCTCGACCTGGTGCTGATCGGCGCCGATGACCCCGAGGGGATGCTCCGGCACACCGAGGAGTGCCGTACGCGCGGCATCCCGTTCGCCGCCGACCCCTCCCAGCAGCTCGCGCGCATGAACGACGTACGAGAGCTGGTCGACGGCGCCGCGTACCTGTTCACCAACGAGTACGAAAAGTCGCTGTGCGAGCAGAAGACCGGCTGGTCGGACGAGGAGATCCTCGACCGCGTCGGCGTGCGCGTGACCACGCTGGGCCCCAAGGGCGTGCGCATCGACCGCAAGGGCGAGCCCAGCCTGCACGTCGACGCCGCCCCCGAGGTCCGCAAGGTCGAGCCGACCGGGGTGGGCGACGCGTTCCGCGCCGGCTTCCTGTCCGCGATCGCGTGGGAGCTGCCTTTGGAGCGCGCCGCGCAGACGGGCAACCTCCTGGCCGCGCACGCGCTGGAGGTGGCCGGGCCGCAGGAGTACACCCTGCACCGGCAGCAGTTCGTGGACCGCTTCGCCGACGCGTACGGCCGTGAGGCCGCCGACGAGGTCGCCCAGCACGTCCTGAGCTAGGGCCCGCGTCTCGAACCCGGCCAACACCTGACGGCCGCAGGCCCAGACCCCGTACGGGCCCCCGCAGTCCCCAGGTCGGTGCCCGCGCCGCAGCGGCGGACGGTGACCAGGTCCTGGCGGGCGTCGGGGTCCTCGGTCTGAGGCCCGCCTGGTCTGGGCCCGGCCTGGTCTGGGCCCGGCCTGGTCTGGGCCCGGCCTGGTCTGGGCCCGGCCTGGTCTGGGCCCGGCCTGGTCTGGGCCCCGCCCGGTCTGGGCCCCGCCCGGTCTGGGCCCCGCCCGGTCTGGAGCCCGCCTGGTCTGGGTCTCACCCGGTCTGGGGCCCACCCACCTGGAGTCCACCCACCTGGAGTCCACCCACCTGGAGCCCACCCACCTGGAGCCCACCCACCTGGAGCCCACCCGCCCGGGGGTGCCATCCCACTCTTATTGTCCAGCGGGAACAGTGGCGGGTGGAAGTAGAGCGGGGTTCTGTGGATAACCGCCGCCCAGGCGCCGCCTGGGCGGCGCCACACGGCACCAGCATGACTTTGAGACAGGACCGCATGACGGCCGCCCGCAGGGAGGCCCTCAGCCGAGCCGTCTCAGTACGTGCGGCGTACGTGGAAGGCCCAGCCGCGCGGCAGGGTCTCCTCCCAGACGAAGTCCTGGGACTTCATCCGGCACCAGGCCGGCACGTCCGTGCGCGCCGCGACATCGTCGGCCTTCACCGCGATGATCCCGCCGACCGGGACCTCGCCGATCCGCTCGGCGAGCATGATGATCGGGATCGGGCACTTACGGCCCAGAGCGTCGATCGTGACCAGTGCCGCGGGCCCGGTGCTCACCGGAGGCGCCTCCGGGGGGGCCTCCCGGACGGCGCGGCGGCGCTTCAGGGCCATATGCCGGTCTCCTCGCTCACACTCTGCCCGCTCAACCCGTCACTCCACTGGTCTGGCGGAGACGATCCACGGCCCCGGGAAGGACCGCGAGGAAGCGGTCGACATCGGCCGCTCTCGTCCCGCGGGAGAGCGATACCCGGACATTTCCATGAGTAATCACTCCCATCGCCTCCAGAACGTGGCTGGGACGGAGCGTATCGGCCGTACAGGAGCTCCCGGACGAGACCTCGAATCCCAGCCGGTCGAGCTCGGTCAGCAGCGCCTCGCCCTCCACGTACAGACACGAGAACGTGACCAGGTGGGGGAGGCGTTCGACCGGGTCGCCGATGACCTCGACATCGTCGATGAGGCGGGGCACGCGCTCGCGGATCAGCTCGACGAGCGCCGACAGGCGGGGCGCGTCGAGTTCCATCTCGCCGCGGTACGCCTCCAGCGCCGCCGCCGCGGCCGCGATGCCCGGAACATTCTCATATCCCGGGACGCGGCGGCTCTCGCGGTCGTCCTCGGGCAGCGGCGACCGCCAGCGGGTGTTCTTGCGCACGACGAGCACGCCGACGCCGGGCGGGCCGCCCCACTTGTGCGCGGAGGCGGTCAGCAGCGACCAGCCGCCGGGTATGGGCACCCGGCCGGCGGACTGGGCCGCGTCCACGAGCAGGGGTACGCGGGCCGCGCGGCACGCCTCGGCGACCTCGGTCACGGGCTGGAGCGTGCCGACCTCGTGGTTGGCCGACTGCAGGCAGGCCAGTGCCGTGTCGGGGCGCAGCGCCGCGGCGAACTCCTCCGGGTCGACCCGGCCCGAGCGGTCGACGCCCACCGTGGTGACCTTGCCGCCGTCGCGTTCGTGCTGACCCGCCGTGTGCAGCACGCTGGAGTGCTCGACCGCGCTCACCACCAGGTGCCGGCCGGCTCGCCGCCGGGCGTGCAGGGTGCCGAGCATGCCCAGATGCACCGCCTGGGTGCCGGACGAGGTGAAGGACGTCTCGTCGGGACGCGCGCCCAAAGAGGCCGCGACCTGCGCACGGGCCCGCTCGAGCAGCATGCGGGCGCGGCGCGCGGGGCCGTACAGCCGCTGGGGATCCGCCCAGCCGCCCTCCAGCGCCTCCAGCAGCGCCTCGCGCGCGGCGGGGTGCAGAGGTTCGGTGGAAGCGGCGTCGAAGTAGGCCACGCCTACGACAGTAACGGGGGTACCACCGGGGTGTCCGCGACCCTCCGCTAATCTTTCCCACACACGTGTGAACATCGACCTGATCGCCCGAGACTCGGGCTTCATCGTGGGAAGGCAATCCGTGAGTCCCACCCGCCGTAGGGAGCGGCGTACGCCCGTGCGCACAGGCGCGCAGGGCGCGCGCCGACGCTTGCTGACGGGCGCGATCGCGCTCTCGATGCTGGCATTCGCCGCGACGGCGTGCTCCAAAGACAACCCGCGCCTCGGTCTGCCGACGCCGGTCACCGAGCAGGGCAAGCGTGTCCTGACCCTGTGGCAGGGCTCGTGGCTCGCTGCGCTGGCCGTGGGCGCGCTCGTCTGGGGTTTGATCATCTGGGCGGTGCTCTTCCACCGCAAGCGGTCCGACCAGCTGCCGCCGCAGGTGCGTTACAACCTGCCCATCGAGATGCTCTACACCGTCGTGCCGTTCATCATCATCGCGGTGCTGTTCTACTTCACCGCGCGCGACGAGACGTATCTCGGGAAGCTGACCAAGAACCCGCAACCGGGCCAGGTCACCCTCGTCAACGTGACGGCGTTCCAGTGGAGCTGGCAGTTCGACTATCCGCAGTACCACACGACGCCGATCGTTGGTCAGCCCGTCGCGCCGGACGCCAAGAACAAGCCCATGTTCGAGATCCCCGTGGGCAAGAAGGTGCGTTTCCATCTGCAGTCCAAGGACGTCATCCACTCGTTCTGGGTCCCGTCCTTCATCTTCAAGCGCGACATCCTTCCGGGGGTCAAGTCCGGCGAGGACTTCGAGATCACGCCGACCAAGACGGGCACGTACGAGGGTCGCTGCGCCGAGCTCTGCGGTGTCGACCACGGTCGCATGCTGTTCCAGGTGAAGATCGTGCCGCAGGCGGAGTTCGACCAGTTCATCGCCAGTCATAAGCCGAGTGGGGGCGCCCAGTGACCACCACCATCTCCCACCCGAGCCCGGGTGCGGCCGCGCCGAGCGCGCGGCCGCGTACCTCCAAGGGCCGGATCCTCGCGTCCTGGATGTCGTCCACGGACCACAAGGTGATCGGGTACATGTACCTGATCACGTCGTTCGTGTTCTTCGGCATCGGCGGCATCCTGGCGCTCGTCATGCGCGCCGAGCTGGCCCGGCCGGGCGAGCAGATCGTCAGCCGTGAGCAGTTCAACCAGCTGTTCACCATGCACGGCACGATCATGCTGCTGCTGTTCGCGACGCCGCTGTTCATCGGCTTCGGGAACGTCATCATGCCGCTGCAGATCGGCTCGCCCGACGTGGCGTTCCCGCGCATGAACATGCTGAGCTTCTACCTGTTCCTGTTCGGCGGCACCATCACGATCAGCGGGTTCTTCACCCCGGGCGGTGCCGCGAGCTTCGGCTGGTACGCCTACTCGCCGCTGTCGAACGCCATCCGGTCGCCAGACGTCGGCAGCGACCTGTGGATCATGGGTCTGGTGCTGTCCGGCCTGGGCACGATCCTCGGTGGCGTCAACTTCGTCACCACGATCTTCTGCATGCGCGCACCGGGCATGACCATGTTCCGGATGCCGATCTTCACGTGGAACATCCTGCTGACGTCGGTGCTCGTCCTGATGGCGTTCCCGGTGCTGGCCGCCGCGTTGCTGGCCCTGGAGGCCGACCGGAAGCTCGGAGCGCACGTCTTCGACGCCGCGAACGGCGGTGCGTTGCTCTGGCAGCACCTCTTCTGGTTCTTCGGCCATCCCGAGGTCTACATCGTCGCGATCCCGTTCTTCGGCATCATCACCGAGATCCTGCCGGTGTTCAGCCGCAAGCCGGTCTTCGGCTACGTCGGCCTGGTCGGCGCGACCGTCGCCATCTCCGGTCTGTCGGTGACGGTGTGGGCGCACCACATGTTCCCCACGGGCCAGGTGCTGCTGCCGTTCTTCTCGTTCATGACGTTCCTCATCGCGGTGCCCACCGGGGTGAAGTTCTTCAACTGGGTCGGAACGATCTGGCGAGGGCATCTGACGTTCGAGACACCGATGCTGTGGGCGCTGGGCTTCCTCGTGACATTCCTGTTCGGCGGCCTGACCGGCATCATCCTGGCCTCGCCGCCCCTGGACTTCCAGCTCAACGACTCCTACTTCGTCGTCGCGCACTTCCACTACGTGCTGTTCGGCACCGTGGTGTTCGCGATGTTCGGCGGCTTCTACTTCTGGTGGCCGAAGATGACGGGGAAGATGCTCAACGAGACCTGGGGGAAGATCCACTTCTGGCTGCTGTTCATCGGCTTCCACACGACCTTCCTGGTCCAGCACTGGCTGGGCGCCGAGGGCATGCAGCGGCGCGTCTCGGACTACTCCAAGGAGTTCGCGGGCCTGAACATGGTCTCCAGCATCGGCGCGCTGATCCTGGGGATCTCGATGCTGCCGTTCCTGTGGAACGTCTTCATCACCGCCAGGCACGGCGAACGGGTCAACGTCGATGACCCGTGGGGATACGGCAACTCCCTGGAGTGGGCCACGTCGTGCCCGCCGCCGCGGCACAACTTCACCGCGATCCCGCGGATCCGCTCCGAGCGGCCCGCGTTCGACCTGCACTACCCGCGCACCGAGGCGGAACCCGCCTTGACGGCAGGCGCCGGAACGGAGGACTGAGACGATGAAGATCGAAGGCTATCTGTTCGTCTTCAGTGCCCTGTTCTTCGCGATCATGGACGTCATCTACTGGTTGTGGTCACATGACCCGACGGGGACGACGGCCCTGGCGCTGACGGTCGCCCTGGCCGGCCTGGTCGGCTTCTACCTGCTGTTCACCGGTCGCCGCGTCGGCCCGCGGCCGGAGGACGACAAGCAGGGCGAGATCGCCGACGGCGCGGGCGAGCTCGGCTTCTTCAGCCCGCACAGCTGGTGGCCGCTGTTCGCGGCGCTGGCCGCCGCGACGGCCGCGGTCGGCGCCGTCATCGGCTGGTGGCTGCTGATGATCGGCATGCTCGCGGTGATCCTCGCCGCGGTCGGGTTCGTCTTCGAGTACTACCGGGGTCACTTCTCTCACTGAGAACCCCCAAGAGACGGTCACGAAGGCCGGTGTCGCCAGATGGCGGCGCCGGCCTTCGCCCATACTCGCCAGGGGCTCACTGGTGGGGGTGCTTATGAGGCGTGGGGCAGCCGTCGTCGCAGGTCTGTCCCTGTACGCCGCGGCCGGTTGCGGACACGCCGAGCCGCACCGGGCCGCCACCGTCATGGTCGTACCGGCGAACGGCGCGCGTGCCGTGCGTCCCGACGACCCGGTGACGCTGAGGGTGCGGGACGGCCGGTTCCGCTCGGTCACCCTCACGGACGGCGACCGCCGACTCGACGGCCGGTTCAGCCCGGACGGCACCCAGTGGTGGCCGAAGTGGGCACTGAGCCCCGGCCGCGCGTACCGCCTCGCGGCCACCGTCACCGGCGTCGACGGCCGCCTGAGCACGGTGCACACCGCGTTCCGTACGCGCCGGGTCGCCCACACGATCGCCGCGACGGTCATCACGCCGGGCCCGGACGCGACGGTGGGCGTGGGCATGCCGATCATGTTGCGCTTCACCGAGCCGGTCCAGAACCGCAAGGCCGTCGAACGCTCCCTGGAACTCCGCATGTCCGTCCCGGTGACCGGCGCCTGGCACTGGTTCTCCGCCACGGACGTGGTGTTCCGCCCCAGGACGTACTGGCCGGCGCACACGAGCGTACGGCTGCAGGCTCATCTGGCCGGCCTGCGGCTCACCAGGGGCGCGTACGGCGCGCAGGACGTCGCCACGGCCTTCGGCGTCGGTGACTCCCACATCACGGTGGCCAGCGCGCGCAACCACCACCAGGTGGTCCGGATCAACGGGCAGCGGGTCCGCCGGATGCCGATCAGCATGGGCAAGGGCGGGCCGCTCAAGTACACGACCACCAGCGGGGTGCACCTGACGATGGAGAAGGCCCATCACGTGGTGATGGACTCGGCGTCGGTCGGCTGCCCGCCGGGATGCCCCGACCACTACCGGCACGACGTCTACTTCGCCGTGCGCATCTCCGACAGCGGCGAGTACGAGCACAGCGCGCCGTGGTCGGTGGGGGACCAGGGCAGCCGCAACGTCAGCCACGGCTGCATCAACCTGGGCCCGCACGACGCGCGGTGGTTCTACCGCCACACCCAGCCGGGCGACGTCGTCCAGGTCACCGGCACCCGGCGGCGCCTGGAGGTGGGCAACGGCTGGGGCTTCTGGCAGCTCACGTGGGCCGAGTGGCTGGCCGGCAGCAGGCTGGGCCCCACCGCGGGGCAGGGCATGCCCGCTCCGGCCACCGGCACCAGAGCGGCGAGCGTCACGCGCCCGTGAGCGGGTGCGGCCGGGGTGTACGGCTCAGGCGGCGTTGAGGCGCCGCGTCAGCTCGGCCCAGCGGTCGAGGAGGGCGGTGGCCCGGCCGGAGTCGATGGCCTCCAGAGCGCGGGCGTACGCCGCGCGCAGCGCCTCCGTGAGGTCTTCGGCCGGAGGCGTGCCGTCCGCGGCGACAAGCGCCGCGGCGGCGTTGAGAGCCACGATGTCGCGAACCGGGCCCGGCTCCCCGGCCAGCACCGCGCGTGCCACGCGGGCGTTGTACGGGGCGTCCGCGCCGCGCAGGTCGTCCGGCGTGGCGCGGGGGATGCCCAGGTCGGCCGGGTCGAAGACGGTCTCGGTGGCGGTGCCGTCACGAACCACCCAGATCACCGACGTCGAGGTGGTCGTCAGCTCGTCGAGCCCGTCGTCGCCGCGGAACACCAGCGAGGAGCAGCCGCGTTCGGCGAAGACGCCCGCCATGATCCCCGCCATGTGGGGGTGGAACACGCCCACCGCCTGGGCTGCGGTCCGCGCCGGGTTGGTCAGCGGGCCGAGGAAGTTGAACACCGTCGGGGTGCCCAGATCCCTCCGCGTACGCGCGGTGTGCCGCAGCGCCGGGTGGTAAAGCGGAGCGAAGCAGAAGGTGATGCCGATCTCGGCCACGACCTCGGCCGTCTTGGCCGGCGGCAGGTTGATGACGATGCCGAGCTCGTCCAGCAGGTCGGCGGCGCCGCAGGAGGACGTGGCGGCGCGGTTGCCGTGCTTGACCATCCGCGCGCCCGCGGCCGCGGCGACGATGGCGCCCATGGTGGAGATGTTGACGGTGTGGGCCAGATCACCACCGGTGCCGACGAGGTCGACGGAGGGCCCGGCCACCGTGATCGGCGTGGCGTGCGCGAGCATGCCCGCGGCAAGACCCGCCACCTCGGCGACCGTCTCGCCCTTGGCGCGAAGCGCCACGGCGAAGCCCGCGATCTGAGCGTCGGTCGCCTGCCCCGACATGATCTCGTTCATCGCCCAGGTGGACTCGTCCGCCGTCAGCGACTGCCCGTTGAGCAGCGCGTGGAGCACGGTCGGCCACGTCGTACGCGGGTCCATGCGAACGCTCCCTGGCGTTTCTGGCGTCTACTGGCGGGACAACTCGGTGCCGGACTCCGCGGCGCGCCTGCGCATCAGCCCGGCGACGCCCTCGGCGAGGGCCACCGCGTCGATGGGCTGGCCGGCGACGGCGTCCGCGCGGGACCAGGTGGCGAGCCAGCCGTCGTCGCGGCGGGCGATGAGGACCATGATCGGGGGGCAGTTGTAAATCTCGTCCTTGGCCTGGCGGCAGATGCCCATGCCACCGGCCGGCTGCGCCTCGCCGTCGAGCACGGCGACGTCGACGCCGCCCTCGTCGAGGCGGGCGAACACGGCGGGCTCGGTGGCGACCTCGAGGTATTCGACCTGGGGGAGCCCGGGAGCGGGCCGCCTGCCGATCGCGAGGCGTACCTGGGCGCGGGTGTTCGCGTCGTGACTGTAAACGAGGATCTTCATCTGAGTCTGGCGCGGAGGCCCCGGCGGTCAGGCCGGAGAGGGACTGCGCCGCCCCCTTCCTGGAATGACTTGGTCACGCCGCGTGATGCCGGCGCCCGCTGGCGACGTGATCATCAACGCCGATCCGGCGATGAGGCCCCGCGCACGTAGCGATGTTACCGGGCGGGACCCCGCCACCACGACCGTACGGCGCTCCGTAACGGCACGTTCACCGGCGACGCCCCGAAAACCGCCTGGAAGCAGAGGTGAAGCGAAGATCGGGGCACGCCTGATGGGGGGTCCTGCGTCACCTACTCGGCAGGTGCCGTAATAATGCTGCCCGTGGCAACAGTATCCGCGACAGACCGCGCACCCAGCTCCCGCGCCAACCGGCCCAGCCTTGTCAGCGTGGGCACGATCGTGTGGCTGTCGTCCGAGCTCATGTTCTTCGCGGCGCTGTTCGCGATGTACTTCACCATCCGGTCGGTGACCAAGGGTGACGGTGGCTCATGGCCACAGGCCCACCTGGACATCCCGTACGCCTCGGTGAACACCTTCATCCTGCTGATGTCCAGTGTGACCTGCCAGATGGGTGTGTTCGCGGCCGAGCGGGGACAGGTCCGGCGCAAGGGGAGCATCTTCAAGCTCCCCAAGTGGGGTCTCCGCGAGTGGTACTTCCTGTCCTTCCTCATGGGCGCGGTCTTCGTTGCCGGCCAGCTCAACGAGTACCGCACGCTCGTCGGTGAGGGCACCACGATCTCCTCGAGCGCGTACGGCTCGGTGTTCTACCTGACCACGGGCTTCCACGGTCTCCACGTCACCGGCGGCCTCATCGCGTTCCTGTTCATGCTCGGGCGCACGTACGCCGCGAAGCGCTGGACCCACGAGCAGGCGACGAGCGCGATCGTCGTGTCTTACTACTGGCATTTCGTCGATGCAGTGTGGGTCGGGCTGTTCGCCACGATCTACCTGATCGAGCTGTTCCACTGATCCAGAACGGGGAATTCTTCCGTGAAATGGTTCACCGCATGGCGCCGGCGCCCGTGGGCGGGCTACGCCGTCGTGCTGGCCGCACTCGCGATCATCGGTGTTGCGTACGCCGGTGCCTCGTCGAGTGCCGATCGCGCTCAGGCGTCTGACACATCGGCGTCCGCGCAGGATGTCGCCAAGGGCAAGGAGCTGTTCAACCAGACCTGCTCCAGCTGCCACGGCCCGAACGCCGAGGGCACGAAAATCGCGCCCAGCCTCATCGGCGTCGGTGCCGCCTCTGTCGACTTCCAGGTCGGCACGGGCCGGATGCCCGCCTCGAATCCCGGCGCGCAGATCCCGCGCAAGAAGCCGATCTTCAACAAGGAGCAGATCCAGCAGATCGCGGCCTACGTCGCCTCGCTCGGAGGCGGGCCCCCCGTCCCGTCGTCCGACCAGGTCGACCCGGCGCACGGCGACTCGGCCCTCGGCGGCGAGCTGTTCCGCGCCAACTGTGCCCAGTGCCACAACTTCGCCGGATCCGGTGGCGCGCTCACCGGCGGCAAGTACGCCCCGTCGCTGGACAAGGCCACGCCCACACAGATCTACGAAGCGATGATCACCGGACCGCAGGCGATGCCGGTCTTCAACGACACGACCGTCACGCCCGCGCAGAAGCGCGCGATCATCGCGTACGTCACGCAGACCCGCGACGAGCCCAACCCCGGCGGCAGCGGCCTCGGCCGTATCGGGCCGGTGGCCGAAGGCCTCGTCGGCTGGCTCGTCGGGATCGGATTCATGGTCGTCGCAGCGATGTGGCTCACTGCCAGGAAGCCCAAGAAGAAGCAGCCCAATGACTGACAACAACGACACCAGCGACGCGACTCCGGAAGAGGAAGGGCGCGTCCCCAAGCGAGTGATCGGCACCCCGGCGCCGAGCGGCACCCAGGAGCTGGTGCCCCGCAAGGAGCCGGCGGACACGGGCGGCGCCTACGTGCTGGACGAGAGGAAGGCACGTAACGCCGAACGCGTCGCGGCCGCCTTCTTCGGGCTCAGCTTCGTCGGCGGCATCGCCTTCATCGTGTTCTACGCCGTCTGGCCCGGCCACGTCGGCAACATCGACCGGGCGACCCGCTCCAACTACACGCTCGGCATCTCGCTGACACTGGTGCTCCTCGGCATCGCCGTGGGCCTGACGATCTGGGTTCGCCACCTGGTGACGACCCCGGAGATCGTGCAGGAGCGTCACGCGATCTCCTCCACGCCCGAGGACCGCGCGACCTTCAACCAGTACCTCCAGGAAGGCAGCCGGGAGAGCGGCCTGGGACAGCGCAAGCTGCTCCGCCGCACGCTCCTGCTGGCCACCGCGCCGCTGGGCCTGCTGCCGCTCGTCCTGCTGCGCGACCTCGGTCCGCTGCCGGAGAAGAAGCTGCGGCACACCACGTGGAAGAACGGCACCCGGCTCGTCGTCGACGGCACCGGCCTGCCGCTGAAGGCGTCCGACTTCAACTCTCCCGGCGGCATCATCACCGTCGTCCCGGAGGGCGCCGAGCACAACCTGGACGAGATCGCCACGGGTGCGGTCCTGCTGCTCAACGTCCCGGTCGACCTGCTGAAGGTCAAGAAGGGCCGGGAGAACTGGCACGTCGGCGGGATCATCGCGTACTCCAAGATCTGCACACACGTTGGCTGCCCGGCCGCACTGTACGAGCAGACCACCCACCACATCCTCTGCCCGTGCCACCAGTCGACCTTCGACGCGCTGGACAGCGCCAAGGTGATCTTCGGCCCGGCTGCACGGCCGCTGCCCCAGCTCCCCATTGGCGTAGACTCCGAGGGCTACCTCATCGCCACGAGCGACTTCAAGGAGCCGGTCGGCCCGAGCTTCTGGGAGCGCGGGAGGACTAAGGCATGAGCGACATGACCTGTTCTGTACGCATCCGGTGCGACGGCTCGCGAAGGCTCATCGGTGACGCGCGCCGCGAGCGAGGAGCGGTGAAATGAGCACCACGACGCCCCCAAAGGCCATCGACGACGCGGTCGGCTACGCCGACGATCGCTTCGCAAGTGCGAATTTCATGCGCAGCAAGATGAAGAAGGTCTTCCCCGACCACTGGTCGTTCATGCTGGGCGAGATCGCGCTGTACTCCTTCGTCATCCTGCTGCTGACCGGGACGTTCCTGACGTTCTGGTTCAAGCCGAGCATGGCCGAGGTCGTCTACAACGGCAGCTACACCAAGCTCCACGGCGTCAGCGTGAGCGAGGCGTACGACTCGACGCTGCGCATCAGCTTCGACGTCCGCGGCGGTCTGCTCATTCGGCAGATCCACCACTGGGCGGCCGTGCTGTTCCTGGCCTCGATCATGGTGCACATGCTCCGGATCTTCTTCACCGGCGCGTACCGCAAGCCGCGTGAGGTCAACTGGCTCATCGGCATCACGATGTTCACCATCGCGATCCTGGAGGGCCTGTTCGGCTACTCACTGCCGGACGACCTGCTGTCCGGTACCGGTCTGCGCATCACCCAGGGCGTGCTGCAGTCGATCCCGGTCGTGGGCACGTATCTGTACTACTTCGCCTTCGGCGGTGCGTTCCCAGGCCAGGACTTCATTCCACGGCTCTACACGATCCACGTGCTCCTGATACCCGGCATCCTCCTGGCCCTGGTCGTGGCGCACCTCATGATCATGTGGTTCCAGGGCCACACGCAGTACGCGGGCAAGGGCAAGTCGGAGAAGACCGTCACGGGCAAGGCCTTCTACCCGGTCTTCCTGATCAAGACCAACGCGTTCTTCATCTACACGTTCGCGATCTGCGCGGCGCTCGCCACATTCGCGCAGATCAACCCGATCTGGCTCTTCGGGCCGTACACACCGGACTCCATCACGGCCGGGTCGCAACCCGACTTCTACATGGGCTTCCTCGAGGGCGCACTGCGCATCATGCCCAACTGGGAGACCAGCCTGTGGGGCCACACGGTCGGCTGGAACGTCCTGATCCCGGCACTGGTGCCATTGGGTCTGATCATGACCGGCGCCGCTCTGTGGCCGTTCGTCGAACAGTGGGCGACCGGCGACCGGAGGGTCCACCACCTGGCCGACCGGCCGCGCAACGCCCCGTTCCGTACGGCGGTCGGCATGACCGTGGTCGCGTTCTACGGGTTCCTGTGGCTGGCCGGCGGCAACGACATCCTCGCCGACCGGTTCCATGTCTCCCTGTACGCGACGACGTGGTTCTTCCGCGGCGCCGTGTTCATCGGACCTGCCATCACCTATGTCGTCACCAAGCGGATCTGCATCGGCCTGCAGCGCAGCGATGTGGCCAAGCTGGATCACGGCGTGGAGTCCGGCATCATCAAGATGATGCCGAGCGGTGAGTTCGTCGAGGTCCACGAGCCGGTGAAGGAAGAGGCCGAGGCGGTCCTGCGGGCCAAGCCGGAACCCCTCGCCCTGCCGGCGGCCGCCGAGGACGAGAACGGCATCCCGTCGCCAGGCTCCCGAGGCCCTCTCGGCCGCGCACGCAAGGCACTCAACACGGCCTTCGTCGCGGACGACATCCCGAATGGCCACACCAACGGCCACAACGGACATGGCGACGGCCACGAGGAGTCACCGGAGGTCGGAAGCGGCGACCACAAGGAGCTGAGCCGGGGCTGACCGGCAATCGAACGGCCCGCCCCCGGCACACCCGGCGGCGGGCCGTTCGGCGTTCTCCCCGGCCTCTCGGCGCTTACGAGGCCAGGGCCGTCGGAACGGCGCCCGGCTCGATCGCCGTCGTCTTCCAGCGGAGGCCGCGGATCTCCTCCCGGTTCTTCGGGATCCGCCGACTCGAGAAGCGGCGGCGGCCGTGACGGTCTTTCTGAAGACCGTGACCAACGTGGCCATCGGCAAGGCTGTGACCCGCTGTTCGCCGAGCCGCTGTGCCGCAGCCGCCAGAATCGGCTAGCCACCGGTCGGAGAATCGGCGAACACTACGACACGGAGTCGGCGAACCGGCGAACCGGAACCGGCCAGATCCCGCGTCCGGTCGAGCCGCGGACGTGTCCCGGCTCCTCGGCGAAGATCGAGGTCAGCTTCGACGGCGCGGCGCGTACCTCGGCGAGCACGTCTCCTTCGGGCAGCCGTCCCCACCACGCCGGCGGCTCGGCGGTGATCTCCCCGCCGATGAGCTCGCGCGCCGCCTCCGCACGCTGGGGCAACGCCTCGGCGATTCCTTCGAGCAGCACGCTGACGCTGATCGGACCGGGCCCGTCCACCTCGATCGCGGCCGGCGAGCGCTGCAGCGGCGGACCGGAGGGCCACCGGAACCGGCGAAACTGCCGAAGCGTCGAAACCGGCTAGCCGCCGGAACTGGCGAACACTGCGACGCGGAGCTGGCGGGCCGCCGGAGTCGGCGAACCGGCAGCGTCCGGATGAGCACGTAGCGGGGCGCGGTGGCATGGCTGCGACTTGGCCTGGGTCTCGCGTCGACGGCGATCGGTGCCGCGCTCGCCCGCTGATGCTCATGGTGGCGTGACGACGGGGCCGACCGCGAAGCCGGCGCGTCAGCGGCTGGCGTCGGGCTACCCGGATGCTCGTCCCCTCGTGCCGTGCCTGGAGCCAATGGAGTCATGGCGCGCGTAGGCGTCTGAGAACCATCCGGTTACGGCGGGGCCGGTCCGGATGGCCTACCTGTATGCCGACGGCTCGGCCCCCAATACACGCGTGAGACAGGATGCCCATGCCGTTCTCTCAGCGTCCGGCGCCGGCGTCCCCGGCACCTGCCACCCCCACCAGCTGACGGACGCGCCGCCCAGCGCCCCCCTCGCACGCGATCGAACGCCGGCATGTATCCCGGTGGTGGGTCGCCGGGTCCCGTTGGGGCGGCCTGCGGCCTGCGGCCCCTGCCACGTCGTCGATGGGTCGGTTAGTGACATCAGAATGGCGATCGCGACCTGCCTGCGACAGCCTGGCTAGACCTTGTGTCCTACCGGCCCGCATCCCAGGGTCTGTTTTCCCGCAGGACGGTCGTCCTGGCCGGAAGGGGTGACGGGGTGGAGGCCTGTCCTGGCCCGGGGGTGGGGTCGCCGCGTCGTGCTGAGCCTCGGTGTCCGGCTTCGAGGTCTGTGGTTCCGGAGTGGTCGTGCTGGCTACGTCCGTCCAGGCCTGCCTTGGCCCGGGGGTGGGGTCGCCGCGTCGTGCTGAGCCTCGGTGTCCGGCTTCGAGGTCTGTGGTTCCGGAGTGGTCGTGCTGGCTACGTCCGTCCAGGCCTGCCCTGGCCCGGCGGTGGGGTCGCCGCGTTGTCCTGAGCCTCGGTGCCCCGCGTCGGGGTCTGTTCCCGCGAGCGGTCGCCCTGGCCGGAAGGGGGCGGCAGAGCGGCTGCGTCCGTGCAGGTGTGTGGTCGCCCGGCCGTGGGCTGGTCGCTCCGGCGTGCTGAGCCCCCCACGCCGGTCCGTCATCTCGGACGCGGTCGCTCGCCCGCAGTGGCGTCCTTAGGGCCCCTCACGCACCGCCCCGGGCGTGGGTCAGTCGGCGCTCGGGAGGCCCAGGGAGAAGGCGGCTTCGAGGTCGTGCTGGGAGTACGTGCGGAAGGCGATGTGGGTTTCCGTGTGGGTCACGCCGTCGACCTTGTTGAGGCCGCCCGGGATGACGTCGGCGATCTGTTCGTACTGTCGTACGCGGACCAGGGCGACCAGGTCGAACTCACCCGTGACCGAGTAGACCTCGCTTACCCCCGTGAGGCCGGCGATGGTCTCGGCCACCTCGGGGATGCGTGAGACGTCGGCCTTGATGAGCACGATGGCGGTGATCACGAGGTCCTCCTGCGATGGGTGGCGTCGGCCTCAGGGCTGTGCCGAAAGCCTAGTCCAGCGTGGATCACTGCCAGCTCAGTGCCGCCGACTTGCGGGCGAAGCCGCCTCGGCGTACGAGCAGGCCGCAGATCATGCCGGCCACGAAGCCGTAGATGTGCGCGACGTACGCCGTCTGGCTCTGGTCGCCGAGGCTGAACCACTGGAGTACGAAGAACTGCGCCAGCAGCACCCACGACGGCAGCCGGAACGGGATGAAGGACAGGACCAGCGTGATCGTCCTCGACCGGGGATACAGCACCAGGTGGGAGCCCAGCACGCCCGCGATCGCGCCCGAGGCGCCGACCAGCGGGGTCAGGGAACCCGGGTAGGTCAGCGCGAAGCCGTACGCCGCGATGTAGCCCACCAGCAGGTAGAAGACCAGGAACCGCAGCCGCCCCAGCCGGTCCTCGGTGGCCGCGCCGAAGACGAACAGGTAGACCATGTTGCCCAGGATGTGGGCCACGCCGCCGTGCAGGAACATCGACGACAGCGCGGAGAGCCACGGCCGCTTGTGGAAGGGCTTCGGGTGGCAGGCCTCCGCGACCTCCGCGGGCATCGGCTCCGCCCGGTTGTCGACCATCTCCTTGGGGATCGCGCCGTACTTGAGCAGGAACGTCACCTGCTCGCACTTGCGCTGGCCGTCCGTTTCGTTCTGGTGGCCGATCGAGGCGACCGGCGACAGCAGGAAGACGACCACGTTGGCGGCGATGAGGAGATAGGTGACCAGCGGAGCACGCCGAGTGGGCTGGTTGTCATAAAGCGGCAGCGCCACCCCTGCTCCTAACGCATCGGCCGACCGGCGCGGTCAACCTTACGGGAATCGGTCTCCCGATAAGCGGCCTCGATCCAGCGGCGCACGCTCTCGGCGCCGTGTGCCGGGCAGCTCCAGGTGCCGTCCACCTCGACGAGGCGTACGCCGGGGGAGTCGAGCCAGCGCAGGACGCACTCCATCTCCTCCGCGGAGGCGCGCGGGGCGGCGCCGGGACCGGGGCGTACGGTCTCGGCGGTGGCGACGAGGGCCTGGACGTAGGGAACCGGATGGGCGTGCGGCGGGACGGTGCCGGCGGCGGCGAGCCGGCCGTGCCGTACGACGTGCAGCTCCCAGCCGCCGTCGAACGCGGGGCGGGCCGCGACGAGCTGGGCGATCCCCGCGAGGGCGGACAGGCGCTGGCAGCGCGCCGCGCCCCGCACGAAGGCCGCCAGGCGGTCGCGGAGCGCCGCCGCCTCCTCGTAACGGAGCTGTTCGGAGAGCCGGTCGATGCGGGTGCGTGCGGCGGCCACGACGGGGCGTACGTCGCCGGTCAGGATGGCGCGGGCGTACGCGGCGTGCTCGGAGTAGGTGTCGGGGCTCTGGCGTCCCTCGCAGGGCGCGCCGCACCGGCCGAGCTCGCTGAGGGCGCAGGTGCTCGCCCGGCCCTCGGAGATCACGCGGAGCGTCAGCCGCTGGGTGCACTGGCGCAGCGGGACGGCGTCGTGCACGGCCGCGCGTGCCTCCTCGGCGACCCGGGTGCTGCCGAACGGGCCGAGGTAGGAGCCGCCGTCGTCGCGCACCTCGCGGACGATGGACAGCCGGGGGAACACCTCGGCGGTCAGCTTGAGCCACACGGCGCGCTCGGGATGGCGGGAGCGGCGGTTGTAGCGCGGCTTGTGGGCCGCGATGAGGCGCAGCTCGCGCACCTCGGCCTCCAGCGCGCTCGCGCACACGATCGTGCGGACGCGTTCGGCGATGCCGATCATCTCGCGGACGCCCCGGCGGGTCTCCGAGGCCGTGAAGTAGGACTTGACGCGTGTGCGCAGGCGCCCGCTCTTTCCGACGTAGAGCGGCTCGCCGCGCACGTCCTCGAAGATGTAGACGCCCGGCGCGGCCGGCACCGCGTCGGCCAGGTGGCGCTTGCGCTTCTGCTCCGGCGTGGGGGCACGGGCGAAGCTCGTCAGCTCCTCGAGGGACTCGACGCCGAACGCGCCGGCCCGCTCCAGCAGCCCGTGGAGCACGTCGACCGTCGCCCGCGCGTCCGAGAGCGCGCGGTGGCAGGGCTCGGTGGTGGCGCGGAAAAAGCGGGCGAGGGTCGAGAGCTTGCAGTTGGGCACCTCGTCGCGGGTGAGGAGGCGGCGCCCCAGGTCGGCGGTGTCGACGACGGCGGGTGCGGGCCAGGGGCGTCCCTGCGCGGCGCAGGCGGCCTTGAGGAAGCCCATGTCGAAGGGTGCGTTGTGCGCCACCAGCACGGCTCCGCGGGCGAACTCCAGGAAGGCCGGGAGCACCTCGTCGATGCGCGGCGCGGCGATGACCATCTGCTGGGTGATGCCGGTCAGCACCGTGATGAACGGCGGGATCTCCTGGCCCGGGTCGACGAGCGTGCCGAACTCGCCCAGGATCTCTCCTCCGCGGACCTTCACGGCGCCGATCTCGGTGATGGCGGAGTCGTGCGCCGAGCCGCCGGTGGTCTCCAGGTCGACGATCACGAACGTGACACCGATCAGAGGCGTGCCGAGATCGTCGAGGGTGCCCTGCACGGCAGGACCTTCGGAGGCCATGGCACGCACCGTACGGGTGGCCACCGACAATGCACGGCGTGCGGGGGAACACCGAGGTCATTCGTCGGCGGATCACCTACTCCCGGGTGCCGTGCCGTCTACGCTGGGCAGCGACGGGGGTAGGGGCCGCCGGTGGCACGTTTCCGGGGCCCGCGACCGGCTCATGCGTGAGGAGACAGATCATCGACACCGGCCCGGGCGAACAGCTCGATCAACCGTTGCCAGAGGCCGTCCGGCAGCGCGTGGTCGAGCTCGCCGCCGAAGTGGTCGGCGCACTCCGGGCGGACGAGATCCCCGCGCCGCTGCGGCGCGTCGCCCGGTTCGAGCCACGCCGCAGGGCCAGGCTGGCGGCCACCCCGATCGCCACCCAGCTGGAAAAGGACACCGACTTCCGCGAACGCGTCGCCGAGGTCGTACGCGAGGGCCAGCCCGAGCTCGCCGCCGCGCTCGACTCGGGCACGGTGCCGGCGGCGGCCGACCCGGTGAACGTCGCGGCCCTCGCCTACCTCATCCGGCCACCGGGCTGGCCGGAGCGGGTCGAGACGGCACGCCGCGATCTCGAACGCTCCGCGCTCGCGGCCGACGAGGCCGAGACGATCCGCAAGCTGGCCGAGCTGCAGGAGCAGATCGCCGCGGCCAAGGCGACACGCACCGAAGAGATCGACAAGCTGCGTACCGAGCTGCGCAGCTCGCGCGCCGAGAACGCCGAGCTCCGCAAGAAGCTGCACGAGAGCCGCACCCGCGCCAAGCGCGAGCACGCGCGCGCCGAGGAGCTGGACCGCCAGGCCGGCGAGGAGCGGGCCGGTGCGGCGGCCGCGGGCGCGGCGACAGAGGCGGAGCTGCGCCGACTGCGCGCCAGGCTCTCCCAGGCCGAGTCCGCGGTGGAGAACACCCGCCGGGCCGCACGCGAGGGACGCAACCTCGACGAGACGCGGCTGCGGGTGCTCCTCGACGCCCTCACCGACGCGACCAAGGGGCTGCGGGAGGAGATCGGGCTGCCGACGGGGATCACCCGCCCGGCCGACAGCGTCGGCGCCGTCGCGCCGCAGCAGCCCGGGCACCGCACGCTCCCGGGGCGTGCCCTCGCCGACAGCGACCCGGCACTGCTCGACCAGCTCCTCATGCTGCCGCAGGTGCACCTCATCATCGACGGCTACAACGTCACCAAGACCGGCTACGGCGACATCCCGCTGTCCGACCAGCGGTCCCGGCTCATCTCCGGCGTCGGCGTCCTGCACGCCCAGACCAAGGCGGAGGTGACCGTGGTCTTCGACGGCGCGGAGCTGGACGCTCCGGTCGCGGTGCAGGCGCCACGCGGCGTACGCGTGTTGTTCAGCGCGCCGGGGCAGACCGCCGACGATCTCATCGGCCAGCTCGTACGCGCGGAGCCGGGCGGCCGGGCGGTGGTGGTCATCTCCTCCGACCAGGAGGTCTGCGACTCGGCCCGCCGCGCCGACGCCCGCCCGGCCCCGGCATCGCTGCTGCTGAGACGGCTCAGCCGCACCTGACGCGTTTCTGTCGGTGCCTCCTTCTAGCGTCTGTGTCATGACGTCGACACGAGGAGACACCATGCTCATCGACTGCGAAAAGTGTGAGGTACGCAACGTCGGCTGCGCCGACTGCGTAGTGTCCGCAATGCTCGGCGCGCCGTTCGAGGCGGTGGAGATCGGCGACGGAGAGCGCCGTGCGCTGGATGTTCTCGCCGAAGGCGGCATGTTGCCGCCTCTGCGGCTGACGATCTCCGATGAGCGCGCCTCGTAGTCGCACGTGCGCACGCTGTTGCGCTATTGACGGGAATTGGAGTTTTTCCCGTAGAAGCGGTTGTTACCAGGGTGATACTTGACTAGTCTCGCGCCCTGAGTCAGTCGCTCGTTCGTCGCCCCCCAGGCGACGGCGACGGGCTCCCGCCGAGTCGCTACGGCATACGAGGAGACCTCCGTCGATGGTGGTCTCCCTTTGGCCGTACGAGCCGGGGAACCAGGTTCCAGGGGTGAATCGGAGCGCATCTGCTCCGTAGGGCGACTTCCACGCCCGAATCCGTCAGCTAACCCGGTAGGCGGTCCTTGGGAGAGGGGCGTGCCGCAATCGTGGCCACAAAGCGCAGTGCCGGCAGTAGTGCCGGTGGCTGGCTGCCAGGAGGCAGGGTTGGGCTTCGAGCCCTCACGACCCTGTGCGTAGCGGCTTCCACGGCGCTGATCGTGCCTGTCATGCCCGCGCAGGCAGCACCGAAGCCATCACTGAAAGAGAGTCAGGCCAAGCTCAAGAAGCTGAACTCTCAGGTCGACCATCAGGACAATATTTACAACAAGGCCAAAGAAGAACGACAGGCCGCCAAGAAAAAGCTCGACGCGCTGAACAAATCGGTCAGCCAAGACAAGAAGACGTACGAGCAGCTCCGTATACGGGTCGTGCAGCTCGCCGCCGCCGCTTACAAGAGCGGCCAGTCCGGCGACATTCCGGCCCTCGTGTCGTCGAGCGACCCCGCGGACGTCCTGGACCAGATCTCGGTGTTCACGCAGGTCGCGCGCAACCGGTCGAGTGAGGTCACTCAGTTCCTCAACGCCGCCCAGCTGCTGCAGCGCCAGAAGGCGCAGGCGCAGCAGGCCGCCGACGACCTGAACGCCAAGCTCAAGTCCGAGCAGAAGCAGCTCGCCAGCCTCAAGAAGAAGGCCGGCCAGCAGCGGTCGCTGGTCAACAGGCTCGGCGGTGGTGTCTCCTCCTCCGGCGGCCACGGCGGCACCTACACCGGACCGGCGTCCGGCAGTGCCCGCCTCGCCCTCGAGTACGCGTACGAGCAGAAGGGTGCCCCCTACCGTTATGGCGGCACCGGCCCGTACAGCTCCGGCTTCGACTGCTCGGGACTCGTGATGATGGCCTGGCGCCACGCCGGCGTCAGCCTTCCCCGCGTCGTGCCCGACCAGTACAACGCAACCCGCCGTGTGGCGCGCTCGGACCTGCAGCCCGGCGACCTGGTGTTCTTCGACAGCCTGAACCACGTGGGCATCTACGTCGGCAACAACCAGTTCATGCACGCACCGCACACCGGCACGGTCGTCCAGATCGAGAGCCTGAGCGGCTACTACAGCTCCGCCTATTACGGCGCGGGCCGTCCGTAGGGAGCCGTCAAAGTGGAGATGAAGCGTACAAGCATGTCCAAGACCAGTCGTTGGTTCGTCGGTACCGCCGGAGCAGCCGTGGTGGCCGGGCTCGTGATGCCCGCCACCGTCGCGGAGGCCAAGCCCACTCCATCGCTGAGTGCCGCGAAGAAGCAGCTCGTTCAGCTCAACGACCAGGTCGACAAGCTCGGAAACCAGTACAACAAGGCCAAGGAGGACTGGCAGGCCGCTCAGAGCCGTCTGAAGGCCCTGAACTCCTCCGTCACGACCGAGAAGGCCACGTTCGAGCAGCTGCACGTCAGGGTGGCTCAGCTGGCCGCGGCGGCGTACAAGACCGGAGGCGAGGCCGGCTCGGTCCCGGACCTGCTCTCGGCCAAGGACCCGTCGGCCGTGCTCGACCAGATGACGGCCTTCACCCAGGTCTCCAACAACCGTGCCGCGGAGCTGACCCAGTTCCTGGCGTCGGCGCAGCGGCTGGAGCGGCAGAAGGCGCTGGCCCAGCAGGCGGCCGAGCAGCTCGCCCAGCAGAAGACGCAGGCCGACAAGCAGCGTGCGGCGGCCAACACGGCCATCAGGAAGCAGCTGACGCTGATCAACAGGCTCGGCAGCAACATCGACCCGGGCAGCTCCAAGGCGAACTGCTCGATCCTGGCCACCGGCCGGGCCGAGACCGTGCTGCGGTACGCCTGCGCCCAGCTCGGCAAGCCCTATGTGTTCGGTGCCGCCGGTCCGAACTCCTTCGACTGCTCCGGGCTGACGATGATGGCCTACAAGCAGATCGGCATCAATATCAACCACTACGTGCCCAACCAGTACAGCGCGAGCAGGCGGATCGCCAAGGCCGATCTGCAGCCGGGTGACCTGGTGTTCTTCAGCAACAACGATCACGTAGGCATGTACGTCGGCAACGGGAAGTTCATCGAGGCCCCGCACACCGGCGACGTCGTGAAGATCGCCAGTCTGAGTGACGCGTACTACAGCTCCGTTTACTACGGTGCCGGGCGTCTCGTCTGACAGAGACGTAGATCTCATAATGGCGGGCGGCGCAATTCACGTTATGTGATTGCGCCGCCACGCTTTTGCCGCAAATTTGCCGATGCCATGCGGTCTTGCTAGCGTGCGGCGAATGTGCGGTACGTCCCATGCACCGCATCGCCGGGATGGATTCCGGCATTCACGCGTCGTGGAACGCGTGCCGGGGATTTCCATTTCGACATTTTCCGGAATGCGCCGATAAGCGGCCAGCCGCAGAAACCGTCCATCAGGGACGCGTCAGGTGGCCGCGCACGCCTAGTCCGCGGGCACGCGGAGCCGGGGACCCGACTGCGCGACAGACGCAGCTCTCCAGGGTGAGTCGGGCACCTGCGATGACAGGCGCACCGTAGGGCGGCTTCCAGCCCGAACCCCCTCGCCGACCCGGTTGGCGTCCATGGAAGGAGAACACCCTGTATCGCACCCCCTCGACCGCTTCACCCGCACGCATCCGCCTCGCCGGCGGCATGCTGGCCGCCGGCGCCGTACTCGCGCCCACGGCCCTGACGGTCCAGGCGGCCGACGCGGCCACCCTGACCGTCATCCCCGTGGCCCCTCCGACGGCGGCCGACACCGCGGCGAAAACGTCTTGGAACGCGCGACACAAGGTCGGGCTGACGGCGGTGGCCGTCGCCCGCGAGCAGATCGGCAAGCCGTACCGCTACGGCGGTGCCGGGCCCGCCGCCTTCGACTGCTCCGGTCTGGTCCAGTACGCCTACCGGAAGGCCGGAGTCAGCCTTCCGCGTACGGCGGACGCCCAGCACGGCCACGTCAAGCGGCACGTGAAGTTCACGGACTTCGCCACCGGTGACCTGGTCTACTTCTACGGCGACGGCCACACCGGCATCGTCTCGAAGGTCGACGGCGGCAAGGTGTACATGATCCACGCGGCCCACACGGGCACCCGGATCAAGCAGGTCCTGATCAACGGTTACTACCGCGGGCACTTCAACGGCGGCGTACGGCCGTACTAGGCGTGTCTGACGATCCTGTCCGTAGCGAGCGGCGTCCAGGTGGTGCGTCGCAAGGCGGAGGAGGAGTCAGCCCGGTGTGGGCCGGCGACCGACGACAACGCGGCGAGGCGCCGCCTGGGCGTCGCGCAGCCGGAGGAGGGTTTGCCGGACACGCCCAAGGGCGTGTCCGGCGCCGGGGCTCGTCCGTAACGGACGAGCCCCGGCGCTTCCGGGCGGTCGGCCCGGCGCATTCAGCGGCGGCGGCTAGGATCGCGCGCATGCCGGCCAAGGGGAATGCGGACTCGCGCGTGTCTGCGCTGCCCATATTCGCCGGTTTTGCCGGATTGGCGATCGTGGCCAACCTCGTCACCGGCATCGGCTACGTCGCACTCCACGACGGCGCGAGCCGGTCCGCCGCTCCCTCGCGGCCCGTCGCCGGGGCACTGCCCGCCCCCAGTACGGCGACGGTGAACTCCCTGCTCCAGCGCCGCTCCCACGCGGTCCTCGCGCACGACCGCGCCGCCTTCCTCGCCACCGTCGACCCTTCGGGCCAGGCGTTCCGCGCCGGGCAGGAGGTGCTGTTCGACAACCTGGCCGAGGTCCCCCTCACCGGGTGGAAGGAGTCCTTGGCCGACACGCGCCCGGCGGTGGCCGCCGACGACGGCTGGACCGCACGGCTGAGGCTCGCCTACCGGCTGCGGGGCTATGACCGCCGGGAGCTCGTCTACACCGAGTACCTCACCTTCGACCGCCGCCCGGGTACGGGCTGGGTGGTCTCCGGCGACGGGGCGGCGCACGGCCTGCGCGACGATCCGCAGATCTGGAGCGGCGGCAGCCTCAAGGTCGTGCGGGGCCGCCGCAGCATCGTGCTCGCCGAGGACGGCGCCGTGGCCGGCCAGGACGCCCGCGCGCGTACGGCCGAGCTCCGCGACATCGCCGACCGCCTCGACCAAGGCGTCGGCATCGTCTCCGGCGTCGTGGGCGACCGATGGTCCCGGCGCGTCGTCGCGCTCGTCCCCGCCACCGAGCAGAAGGCCGAGGAACTCGTCGGCGACGTACGCAATCTCGGGGACATCGCCGCGCTCGCCACCGTCACCGGCGACGCCGGCGGAACGGCGACCGGGGAGGACCGCGTCGTCATCAGCCCCACCGCCTTCGGCCGCCTCAACGCGCTCGGCCGGCACGTCGTGCTGACGCACGAGCTCGTCCACGTCGCGATGGGTGGCGCCCGCGACGGCAAGACCCCGATGTGGCTGATCGAGGGGCTCGCGGACTACGTCGGGTACAAGGACGCCGGCGTGGCGACGAAGGCCGCGGGACGCGAGCTGAAGAACCTGATCTCCTCCGGAGACATGCCCTCCGCGCCGCCGGGGCGTACCGAGTTCGAAGGCTCGGGCGACCGGCTCTCCGCGGCGTACGAAGAGGCGTGGCTCGCCTGCCGGATGATCGCCGAACGCTACGGAGAGGACACGTTGGTGCGGCTTTACCGTACGGCGGAGGGTGAACCCGGTGCCTCGGGCGACCCGCGCATCGAGGACCGCGCGTTGCGTACCGTGCTCGGCATCGGCTCGGCCCGGTTCGACGAAGAGTGGCGAAGCTACGTTCGCGGGGTGCTCTCGTGAGCGAGGAGAACGACCGTCAGGGCACACGCCGCACTGACGAGGCCGGGGACGTGACGGTCGGCTCACACGTCGCCGCCGGCGCGGAGGCCGTGGCGGACGCCCGGCGCCCGGCCGTGGCGGGGGACAGGGCGTCGCGGCGGGCGGCCGCGGTCGCCGCGGTGGTGCTCGGCGCGCTGCTGGCCGTCGTGGTCGCGGTGACCACACCCTGGCATCCGCTGCCGGGCGCGGACCGCGGGCCCGACCCGGCGCTCGACTTCACCCCGGCGGAGATCGCACGTAGCCACGCGTTCAACGCGGCGCTCAACCCGCCGGCCTATGCCGGGCTCATCGCCGGGATCGTGGTCGTGGTACTGCTGGGTCTCACACCGCTGGGCTCGCGTCTCCTCGGAGCGGTCACGGGCCCCCTGCGCCGGTGGCCGTTGCGCCTGGTCGGCGCGGCCGTCGTGCTGGCGGTGCTGACCAGGCTGGCCGGCCTGCCGTTCGACGTGTGGTCCGAGACCGTGCTGCGGCGGTACGGCCTGTCGACCGAACACTGGGGCGGCTGGGCACGGGACCAGGTCACCTCCCTCGGCGTCACACTCGTCATCTGGATCATCGTGGTGCTCGGCCTCCACCTGCTCATCCGCAGGTTCCCCCGGCGCTGGTGGGCCGGGGCGGCCGCGGGCGGGTTCGTGCTCGTCGCGGCGGCCTCGTTCGGCTACCCGGTCCTGGTCGAGCCGCTGTTCAACTCGTTCCACTCGATGCCCGCCGGTCCGCTGCGCACCGATCTGCTGCGACTGGCGCGCGAGGACGGCGTGCCGGTCGACGACGTCCTCGTCGCCGACGCGTCCAAGCGCACCACGACGCTGAACGCCTACGTCTCCGGGTTCGGCTCGACCCGGCGGATCGTCGTCTACGACACCCTTCTCGACAGCGAGCCGCGCCAGGAGGTCGAGCTGGTCGTCGCGCACGAGCTCGGCCACGCGAAACGCGGGGACGTCCTGCACGGCACCCTCGTGGGCGCGCTCGGGGTCGCCGCCGGGGTCTGCGTGCTCTACCTGGTCATGAGTTCGCCCCGGCTGCTCAGACGTGCCGGGGCGGAGTCGGCGGCCGACCCGCGGTCGGTCGCGTTGCTGCTCGCGGGGGTGACCGTGCTGCTCCAGCTCTCGGCGCCGGTGGAGAACCTCGTGAGCCGTCACATCGAGGCGCGTGCCGACATGCATGCCCTCGACCTGACCAGGGACCCCGCGACGTACGTGCGGATGCAGCGCTCGCTCAGCGCCCGCAATCTGGACGAGCTGTCGCCGGACGCTCTGGAGTACGCGCTGTGGAACACCCACCCGACCGGGCCGGAGCGGATCGCCATGGGCCGCGAGTGGGCCCGGCTTCATCACCTCGCGGTGCCCGCGCCGCTCGTGGCGAAAGGGCACCGGGCCCCGCCGTGAACCCGCGCGGAGAGCGCGAGTTCACGGCGAGACCGGCCGACGCGGCTAGCTCTTGAGGCCGAAGGCCTTGCCGACCGGCAGGGAGAACCTGCTGTCCATGCCGTTGGTGACTCCGGCCGCGGAGGTGTACCAGGCCACGATCGCGGTCAGGACACCGATCCACCCACCGAGCTTGATCGTGCCGGTGCTGTGCGACAGGTTGCCGATGAACAGGATGATCTCGGTGACCTCGAGTGTGAGGAAGACACCGAAGACCGCCTTGCTGACCTGCGTGCTCCACAGCAACATGTACGTGTTGAAGATGGCGAACGCGAGCAGGATCCAGCCCAGGTCGTTCTGGATCAGCGACTCGGCGTTCGGGCCGCCGGCCTTGACGGCCTCCGGCGCGACGAGATGAACGTACAGACCAAGGCCGATCCAGAATCCGCCGTACGTCGAGAACGCGGTGGCGCCGAAGACGTTGCGGTTGCGGAACTCCCACATGCCTGCGAGCAACTGGACCAGGCCGCCGTAGGCGAAGGCGAAGCCCAGCCACGCGTCGGTTCCGTCCGTCCAGGCGGCGTTCTTGGCGGAGAGTAGGAACGTGGTGAGTGCGAAGGCGGCGAGGCCCAAGGGGGCCGGGTCCGCTATCGCCGACACCACGGGAGAGGGGGCTCGGGTCGTTTCGGTTTCGGTCAAGGTGGCTCCTCCTGATCAGTGTGGAGACTCCACCGCCGTGCCTCGTCAGGTCCATCGATCAGGGCCGGGCGGGGTGGGGGCGGCCACAAGTGAGACCGGTAAAGGTTAACGCCCTGTTTCGTCCTGGTCACTGGTCTGGAACCGAACTGTGATCATGCATGCGATGCTGGCGGGGCCATGACAAAGACGCTCGTCGTGACCAACGACTTCCCGCCGCGCCCGGGAGGCATCCAGGCGTTCGTGCACAACCTCGCAGTGCGGCGCCCGCCCGGTTCCGTCGTCGTGTACGCGCCCGAGTGGAAGGGCGCCGCGGAGTTCGACGCCCGGCAGCCCTTTCCGGTCGTCCGCCACCCCACGCGGCTCATGCTGCCGGTGCCCGCGGTCCTGCGCCGCGCGGCCGGCATCATGCGCGCCGAGAACTGCGACTCGGTCGTGTTCGGTGCGGCGGCGCCGCTCGGCCTGCTCGCACCCGGGCTGCGTCGCGCCGGCGCCGGCCGCGTCATCGGCCTCACCCACGGCCACGAGGCGGGCTGGGCGTCGCTGCCCGGCTCCCGTGCGTTGCTGCGCCGCATCGGCGACGGCACGGACGTCCTCACGTACCTGGGGGAGTACACCCGTGGCCGGATCGCCGCGGGCCTGTCACCCGCCGCGGCCGCGCGGATGCGGCGGCTCGCCCCCGGCGTGGACGAGACGGTCTTCCGCGCAGGCGCGGGCGGCGCCGAGATCCGCGCCCGGCACGGGCTTGCGGACCGGCCGGTCGTCGTCTGCGTCTCGCGCCTGGTGCCGCGCAAGGGCCAGGACGCGCTGATCCACGCCTGGCCACGGGTGCGGCGGGCGATCCCGGACGCGGCGCTGCTGCTCGTCGGCGGCGGACCGTACCGCCCGGCCCTGGAGCGGCTGCGGACCGAGCTGGACGTGGCCGACTCGGTACGGATCACCGGGACCGTGCCGTGGGAGGAGCTCCCCGCGCACTACGACGCCGGGGACGTCTTCGCCATGCCCTGCCGGACCCGGCGGCGCGGCCTGGACGTCGAGGGGCTCGGCATCGTCTACCTCGAGGCGTCCGCAACCGGGCTGCCGGTCATCGCCGGAGACTCCGGTGGCGCGCCCGACGCCGTCCTCCGCGGAGAGACGGGCCTGGTGATCGACGGTCGCTCCGTCGCCGCGGTCGCCGACTCCGTGATCGAGCTGCTGCGCAACCCGGCGGGGGCGGCCGCGATGGGCGACAAGGGCCGCTCGTGGGTCGAGCGTGAGTGGCGCTGGACGGTCCAGGCACGGAGGTTCGCGACCCTCCTGGAGAGTCAGGAGTAGAGAGCCTCGATCTCCGCCTCGAAGTCGCGGACGACGAGGTTCCGCTTGACCTTGAGGGTCGGGGTGAGGTGACCGGTGTCCTCGGTGAAGTCGGCCTCGAGGATGCGGTACTTCTTGATCGCCTCGGCCCGTGACACCGAGGCGTTGGTCTCGGCCACCGCGGCGTCGACCTCCTTGACGAGGTCGGGGTCCTCGATCAGCTCGGCGGTGGACATCGAGCCCTTGCCGTGCTGTTCTTTCCACGGTCCGAGGGCCTCGGGGTCCAGCGTGATCAGGCAGCCGATGAACTTGCGTCCGTCGCCGACGACCAGGCACTGGCTGATCAGCGGATGGGCGCGCAGACGGTCCTCGAGCGGGCCCGGGGCGACGTTCTTGCCGCCCGCCGTGACGATGAGCTCCTTCTTGCGGCCGGTGATCCTGAGGTAGCCGTCGTCGTCCAGCTCGCCGATGTCGCCGGTGTGGAACCAGCCGTCCTCCACCGCCTCCTTGGTGGCCTGCTCGTTGTGCCAGTAGCCGGCGAAGACGTTCGGGCCCTTCGTCAGGATCTCGCCGTCGTCGGCGATGCGCACCGTGCTGCCCGGGATCGGCTTGCCGACGGCGCCGATGCGGTTGTCGCTCGGCAGGTTGACCGCGATCGGCGCGGTCGTCTCCGTCAGGCCGTAGCCCTCCAGGATGGTGATCCCGACGCCGTTGAAGAAGTGGCCGAGGCGCTCGCCGAGCGCGGCGCCGCCGGACACGGCGTGCGTCACCCGCCCGCCGACCGCCGCGCGCAGCTTGGTGTAGACGAGCTTGTCGAACGCCGCGTGCTTCAGCCGCAGCCCCAGACCGGGGGAGTCGGCCCGGCTGTAGGCGATCGCGGTGTCGGCGGCGAGGTGGAAGATCCTGCCCTTGCCCTCCGCCGCGGCCTTCTGCTCGGCGCCGTTGTAGACCTTCTCGAAGACACGGGGGACGGCCAGCAGGAACGTCGGCTGGAACGATCCGAGGTCCTCGACGAGGTCGGTCAGGTCCGGCGTGTGGCCCAGAGTCACCCCGGCCTCGACGCAGCCGACCTCGATCAGGCGCGCGAAGACGTGCGCGAGCGGGAGGAACAGCAGGGTGGAGCCGTCGGCGAGGCTGAACACCTCCGTGAGCGCGCCCTCGACGACGTTGCGAGCCGTCGAGAGCAGGTTGCCGTGGGTGATCTCACACCCCTTGGGGCGGCCCGTCGTGCCCGAGGTGTAGATGATCGTCGCCAGGTCCGCGGACGTACGCGACGCGCGCCGCTCGTCCAGGCTCGCCCCGACGGGCTCGTCGGTCTCTCCGCTCGGCCGGGAGGGAAGGTCGTCCATCCGCCACACGTGCGCGAGGCCGGGCAGCTCGCCGCGTACGGACGCCACCGCCTTCTCGTGTTCGTCGCTCTCGACGAACATCGCCTTCGCGCCGGAGTCGCCGATGATCCACTCGATCTGCGAGGCGGAGGAGGTCTCGTAGATGGGCACGGCCACCGCGCCCGCCGTCCAGATCGCGTAGTCCGCGACCGTCCACTCGTAGCGGGTGCGCGACATGATCGCGACCCGGTCTCCCGGCTCGACACCGGCCGCGACGAGTCCCTCGGCGACGCGGGCGACCTCGTCGCCGAACGCGCGGGCGCTGATGTCGAGCCACCCCGAGCCGTCCTTGCGGCGGAACACGGTCCGGTCGGGCTCTTCGGCGGCGCGGGAGAAGAGCGTCTCGGTCAGATTCGCCGAATCGGCGATCGTCACCTGCGCGGGAACGCTGAACTCACGCACGACTTCTCCTCTTTCGGGGGCGGGGTCCCAAGACTGCACGGACGTTATCGCTTCCACTTACCGATCGGTAGCGTTCGGCGAGTGACGCGTCTCGCTTTTCTTCTTATCACCGGTTAAGGCACTCGTTCACCATGACCGCGTCATGCTAGAGGAGCGGTCAGGAGGGCGCCACCGCGGACAAAGACCAGGTCAATCCGGTCCGCACCGTTCTCCAGCGCCGCGAGAATGCGCTCGTCCGCCGTGAAAACAGTTGGCCAGCCGGGGAGGAAGATGTCGCTGCTCGAGGTGATCACCCAGACCGTGGCCGACGTCGAGGCCGCCGAGGACGGCGGCGCAGACCGGGTCGAGGTCGTGGCGGACGTACGGGCGGGAGGACTCTCGCCCGACCCGCGGATCGTCGCCGGAATGCGCCGCGCCACGTCGCTGCCGATGCGCGTCATGCTGCGGGCCAAGACCGGGTTCCGTACGACCGGCCCGGAGCTGGACCGGCTGCGGCGGGCGGCCGCCGAGCACGCGGCGGCCGGCGCGGACGGTTTCGTCTTCGGCTTCCTCGACTCGGCCGGCGCCGTCGACGTCGCGGCGACCACGAAGCTCGTCGACGCGGTCGCGCCGCTGCCCTGGACCTTCCACCGGGCCGTGGACAACGCCGCGTGCGCCGACGACGCATGGCTCACCGTCGCTGACCTGCCCGGACTGGACGCCGTCCTGTCGGCCGGGTCGCCGCGCGGCGTGGAGGCCGGGATGGAGACGCTGCTGCGGCGGGCCGCCTCTCGCGCGACGCTGATGCTCGCGGGCGGCGGGTTGCGGCGTAAGCACGTGGCCGTGCTCGCCGCCGCGGGGGTGGACGCGTTCCACGTCGGTGTCGCCGTACGTCGGCGGGGCGTCTCCGGGACGAACGCGGTGGACGCCGGCCTGGTACGCGAGTGGCGGACGCTGGTCGACGCGTCGCCGTACCTCTGAGCGCCGTGTCGCGGAAGCACGGCAGGTCCGGAATAGGGTTTGTGCATGCGGGTTCATGTGGTGAGCGACGTACATGGGCGGGTGGACGCGCTCGCCACCGCCGGTGACGGAGCCGACGCGCTCGTGTGCCTCGGGGATCTGATCCTGTTCATCGACTATGACGACCACGGTCAGGGGATCTTCGCGGACCTGTTCGGCGAGCGGCATGCCGACACGTTCATCTCGCTGCGCACCCAGCGGCGCTTCGAGGAGGCGCGGGAGTTCTCCCAGGCGCTGTGGGCCTCGCTGGACGGTGAGCCGCGCACCCACATCGAGGCGGCCGTGCGCCGGCAGTACAAGGCGCTGTTCGGCGTGATGCCCACCCCCGCCTACCTCACGTACGGCAACGTCGACATCCCGCAACTTTGGGCGGAGAACCTCCGCGACGGCCACCGGGTGCTCGACGGGGAGACGGCCGAGATCGGCGGCCTGACGTTCGGTTTCGTCGGCGGCGGCCTGCGCACGCGCTACCGCACCCCGTACGAGATCGACGACGAGACCTACGCCGCGAAGGTGGCGGCGGTCGGCTCGGTCGACGTGCTCTGCTGCCACATCCCGCCTGCCGTGCCCGAGCTGCTCTATGACACCGTGGCCCGGCGTTTCGAGCGCGGGAGCGAGGCGGTGCTGGCGGCGATCCACGAGACCCAGCCGCGCTACGTGCTGTTCGGCCACGTCCACCAGCCGCTCGTACGCCGGACGCGCATCGGCCGTACCGAGTGCGTCAACGTCGGGCACTTCCGCGCCCGCGGAGCTCCCTACGTCCTCGAGTGGTAGCGGATACGCTCCCGGAACCACGCGGCACTGTGGCCGGCCGAAGACAGCGCACGACTGCGCCCGACGAAAGGAGGCCCGCCGATGGCGGATCGCACCAGCTCGAGCATCACGATCAACGCGTCCGCACCTGAGGTGATGGCGGTCATCGCGGACTTTCCCGCATACCCTGGATGGGCTGAGGGCATCACCGCCGCCGAAGTCGTCTCCACGGCCGAGGACGGGCGGGCCGAGCAGGTACGGATCACGTTGGAGGCCGGGCCGATCAAGGACACCTATGTCCTGGCCTACGACTGGGCCGACGATGACGCGGTGCAGTGGAACCTCGCCGAGGCCGGCACGATGCTCACCGGCATGACCGGGGCATATCGCCTCGCCCCGGGCGATGGGAGCACCGAGGTGACCTACGAGCTCGCGGTCGACGTGCGCATTCCGATGATCGGAATGGTCCGGCGTAAGGCAGAGAAGCGGATAATCGAGACCGCGCTCAAAGGCCTGAAACGCCGAGTCGAGGCTTAGACCATGCCAGCGAGACTCGGACGTGTGCGCCACGCATCCCCTCCGGGGCGGTACCGTTTCACGCCGAACGATTAGGTAGATGATGACCCCATGAGTGACCAGCCAGCATCGGTGCTGTTCGAAGCCGTACGTCTCGCCGAGGTGTTGCGTAAGCGGATGAGCGGCGGCGCCGGACCCGGTGATGTGTGGAGCGACGCGACGAGTGACGCCTGGGGCGAGCACATCGCGACCGGCGCGCCCGAGTGCCGCTACTGCCCGGTCTGCCGGGCGATCGCGGCCTCCCGTACGTCCGGGCCCGACGTCGTCGGCCACGTCGTGTCGGCCGGTGAGTCGCTGTTCGCGGCGGTCCGCGAGGCGGTCGCGGGGTTCGAGCGGACGCGGACGCCGCGCCAGGAGCCGGGCGAGACGCCGGCCGACGGCGGCGACCGGCCGCACAGCGACTAGGGGGCCGCGTCGATGACGCTGACCATAGGTGTGGATGTCGGCGGCACGAAGGTCGCCGCCGGAGTGGTCGACGACCACGGCCGGATCGTCGAGAAGCTCCGGCGTCCGACGCCCTCGACCAGCCCGCACGAGACCGCCGCGGTCATCGCCGAGGTCGTCGACATCCTCAAGGGCAAGTTCGAAGAGGTCGAGGCCGTCGGGCTCGGCGCCGCGGGTTTCGTGGACGAGAGCCGGTCGACCGTGCTGTTCGCGCCGAACCTCGCCTGGCGCGACGAGCCGATCAAGAAGAAGGTGGAGAGCCAGGTCGGCCTGCCGGTGGTCGTCGAGAACGACGCCAACGCCACCGCCTGGGGCGAGGCCAAGTTCGGTGCCGGGCGCGGCGAGGACCACATCACGCTGATCACCCTGGGCACCGGCATCGGCGGCGCCCTGATCATGGACGGTGAGCTGTACCGCGGCCGGTTCGGCATCGGCGGTGAGTTCGGTCACTACCGCGTGGTGCCGGACGGGCGGCGCTGCGGCTGCGGCAACCGCGGCTGCTGGGAGCAGTACGCCTCCGGCAACGCCCTGGTCGCCGAGGCACGCGAGCTGGCTCGCGTGTCCCCGGCGCTGGCCGGGCGCCTGCTGGAGCTCGGTGACGGCTCACCGGAGGGCATCAGCGGCCCGGAGATCACCGAGGCGGCGCGTGGCGGCGACACCGCGGCTCTGGAGTGCTTCCGCAGTGTGGCGGCGTGGGTCGGACAGGGAATGGCGGACCTCGCCGCCATCCTCGACCCGGGCGCGTTCATCATCGGCGGTGGCCTTTCGGAGGCCGGCGACCTGCTGCTCGACCCCGCACGCGCGGCGTTCGAGAACGCCCTGACCGGCCGCGGCCACCGCGTCTTCGCCGACATTCGGATCGCCGAGCTTGGCCCGGACGCCGGCATCGTCGGCGCCGCGGACCTCGCGCGACTCCGCTGAGCCCCCTCGTTCCCCTCGATGACGACGATCCGGCTGCTCAGCTACAACATCCGGTCGATGCGGGATGACCGCGCGGCGCTGGCCCGGGTGATCAATCGCCTGGAGCCGGACGTCGTCTGTGTGCAGGAGGCGCCGCGGTTCGCGTTCTGGCTGCGCAAACGGCGATGGCTGGCGCGTGAGGTCTCGCTGGGCCTGGCCGTACGCCGGCGTCCCGCGGGGCTGGAGCTGTACGCCGGCCGGCGTACGGCGCTCCTGCACCGCGGGCATCGCCTGCTGTCGTCGGTGCCCGGCCTGCACCGCCGCGGGCTGGTCATGGGCCTGTTCGACGTCGGCGGCGTGCGGCTCGTCGTGGCCAGCGTCCATCTCGACCTGCTCGGCGGCCCGCGCCTCCGCCACGCGGAGGAGATCGTCAAGGAGCTCGAACGCGCACGTGAGCGCTTCGACGCGCCGGTCGTGCTGGCCGGGGACATCAACGAGGAGCCCGGCGGCGCGGCATGGGACTTCCTGGCCGAGCACTTCCAGGACGGTTATCTGGTCGCGCCGGCCGGCGAGGGCGCGACGTACAGCTCGTCCGCGCCGCGCACCCGCATCGACGGGGTCTTCGCCGATCCCGGCATCGAGGTGCTGAGCTGCGGGGTACCCGACGAGCCCGAGCTCCTCGCCGACTATCCGGACGCGACCGACCACCGTCCGATCCTGGCCGAGCTCCGCGTCCGCTGAGGGCGCGGCCCGTTTCTAGACGACCGCGCCGTCGTCGTCCTCCGGGGGCTCGTCCCCCATGCGCAGCACCAGCGCCACGAAGCCGCCGATGAAGGCGGCCACCGCGACGAACGCCGCCCAGCTGGGCACGGCGCTGTTGAGGAAGACCGATGCCACCAGGTAGAGCGGGCCGCCGAGCAGCGCCACCCAGGCGAAGCGCGTCATAGCGTCCGGCTTGGGCAGCGGTGGCGGGGGAGGCGGGATGAAGTGCTCCTCGTCGTCCTCGTCATCGGTGGCGGGCTTGACCACGCGTGCCGTGAGGATGAGCTCGCTCGCCGAGTCGCCGGGTGACTCCTCGCCCTTGTCCTCGGCCGCGTCCTCGGGGGTCTCGTCGATGTTCTCCTCGGCGGGCCACGGCGTCTCGCCGTCGGCCGAGGGAGCGTCGAAGGCGGCCACGATCTCGGCGAAGATCTGGTCCTCGTCGCGGGAGGCCGCGTAGTCCGCCCGTAGCTCGGGCAGCCGTGTCTCCAGGATCTCCTCGGCCGCCATCTTGGCGCTCGCGTCGGCGTACAGGCGGTCGGTGGGCTCCTCCGGCAGGCGTACGTCCAGGTAACCCCCGGTCTCACCGGGTGCCGGGACCGCGTACGCCGCGATGCCGGCCTCGCGCAGGGCGGCCAGCATGGCGTCGGCGAGCTGTGGTGTCAGGTCGGCGAGTGGGACGTACGCGTCCGCCGTCAGTCCGTTGCCCCGCCTGCTCACCGTCCGGCCCCCTTTTGTGCACGGCCGGAGCGGCCGCGTGACGCGCCCTGCTCCTCAGGCCGGACGCCCGGCGTCAACGCCATGGCGCCTCCCCTCGAACTCCCGTCGACCGACGCTCACGCGATGAGCCTACGGCCGGGACAACTCTGATTGACCAAAAGGTTGCGGGTGCGGATCGTGGGCGCGGACGGCCCGGGGTTGGGAAGATGACCATCATCTCTCAGATCGGTCTCCGGGCGACACTTCTGATGAGGCGGGAGGTGGTCTTACGGGTCGTCAAGCGGTCCTTGTCATCATTGTCCACCCGCCGGTACGCGGCGCGCGAGGGCCCGGAGCCCTGGCGGGGCCGTAGGTCACGCCAGGGCGGCCTCGATGTGACCACCCGCCGAAGCCCGCGGGGCCGTACCCTCATAGGGTGAAAAGTCAGGATGTTCTATACGTACCTGGCTGATCGGGCCTGGTTTTATCCGCTATGGTCTAGACCAATCGCGGTGTGCTCGTGTCTTGCGCGTGATGCCGCATCCACCATGCCCGCGCCATTAGTCTGGTCGGGTCAGTCCGATGGTTCGAAGAGGAGAAGGCATGCGTGTCGGAGTGCTGACCGGCGGCGGTGACTGCCCCGGCCTGAACGCCGTCATCCGCGCAGTGGTCCGCAAGGGCGTCCAGGTCTACGGATACGAGTTCATCGGCTTCCGTGACGGCTGGCGGGGTCCCCTGGAGGGTGACACCCTGCCGCTGGACGTGCAGGCCGTACGCGGGATCCTGCCGCGCGGCGGCACCATCCTCGGCTCGTCGCGTACCAACCCGATCAAGATCGAGGGTGGCGTCGAGCGGATCAAGGACAACCTCGCCGGGCTGGGCGTGGACGCGCTCATCGCCATCGGCGGCGAGGACACCCTCGGCGTGGCGCGGCAGCTGCACGACCGCGGTGTCAACGTGGTCGGCGTGCCGAAGACGATCGACAACGACCTCAACGCCACGGACTACACGTTCGGCTTCGACACCGCGGTCAACATCGCGATGGAGGCCATCGACCGGCTGCACACCACGGCCGAGTCCCACCACCGTGCGCTGATCTGCGAGGTCATGGGCCGCCACGCGGGCTGGATCGCCCTGCACGCCGGCATGGCGTCCGGCGCCAACGTGATCCTGATCCCCGAGCGCCCCTTCGACATCGAGAAGGTCTGCGGCTACGTCGAGAGCCGCTTCAAGACGCGCTACGCCCCGATCATCGTGGTCGCCGAGGGCGCCCACCCGGCCGACGGCCAGATGGCGACGGAGAACCAGGAGCTGGACGCCTTCGGCCACGTGCGCCTGGGCGGCATCGGCGAGCGCCTGGCCGCCGAGATCGAAAAGCGCACCGGCAAGGAGGCCCGCACGACGGTCCTCGGCCACATCCAGCGCGGCGGCACCCCGACCGCCTTCGACCGCGTACTCGCCACGCGCTTCGGCCTCCACGCCATCGACGCCGTGCACGACGGCGACTTCGGCAAGATGGTCGGCCTGAAGGGCACCGACATCCACCGGGTGGACCTGAGCGCGGCCACGGACGAGCTCAAGACCGTCCCGGAGGAGCGCTACACCGAGTCCGAGGTCTTCTTCGGCTGACCTCCCACGCTCGAACGAGGCCCCCGTCGTCGACGGGGGCCTCGGCTTTTCGAGGTGTTGGCGTTTACCTTCTGTACGTGGTCGACTACCAAGAGCGCCGCACCTCACTTGGGCTTGGGGCGCGGGATACAGTCGTTCGACGAGTGACGCGGTGCGGGCGTCGCCCTCAGGGGGACGGCTCGGTCTGGGCTTCGATGAGGACGTCTCCGGCGGTGGTGCGGTAGTACAGCACGGATCTTCCCGCGCGGCGCCGGCGGATCAGCTGGGCGTCCAGGAGCACCTTCAGATGGCGGCCCACCGATCCCAGGCCCTGCCCGGTCAGAGCCACCAGCTGCGTCGTGCTCTTCGGTGACCCGAGCAGGACCAGGACGCTCGCCCGCGCCGGGCCGAGCAGCCGGCCCAGGGCGTCGGGGGCCGGCGCGCGGTCCGCGTCCACCAGGACGCCCGAGCACGGGTACACCACCGCGTACCGGTGCGGCTCCTCCCAGGAGACCCAGCCCCGCCCGGGCGTGACGGGCACGAAGAGCAGCTGCGCCCCCGAGATCTCGCGCGGCGGATAGTCGAGCACGTTGATCTGCAGGCGGCCGTCGCCCAGCCAGCGCATTCCCGGGCGCATGTCGTCCAGGGCCGCGGCCCAGCCGTGCCGGCTCAGCTGCCGGGTACGCGCGACGATGTCGGCCTCCAGGATCTGACGGCGCCGCCACCAGTAGGGCTCCACCGCCTCCGTCCACACCCACTCCAGCAGGTCGGCGGCGCGTGCGGGCAGGTCGTCGCGCCGCAGCAGGGCGGGGAGAGGCCCGTCCGCGGAGACCATCAGGTCCGCGCGGGCCGTCTCGGGCGGTGTCTCGCGGATCCGCGTCAGCTCCTCGGCGAAGGGCGTGTCTCCCTCGGCCAGAGGTGTGGGCGTGAGGAAGTCCGCGTTCCAGGGCCGGGTCAGCCCCACCCGCATCAGCAGCGCGGTGACCGGGTCGTCGCGCAGCCGCTCCCGGTACGCCGGCACGTGGGCGTCGAGCCACACGCGCCGGCCGGGGTGGGTGGCCGTGTTCCGTTCCAGGTCCCGGAGGGAGGAGATGGTCTCGTTCAACGCCGAGACCACGAACCTGCTGCCCGCCAGTGTGTCCGCGTTGACCTGCCAGAGTCCCACGTGGTTTCGCCTCCGCGCGAAACAATAACGGCCGTACGGCACGCCACGCGATATTCCGTGCCATGCGTACATACGGGGATCTGTTCCGGGTGCCGGAATTCCGGCCGCTCTTCGCGACCGTCTCCCTGCAGGTGGCCGCGTCGACGGTGAGCGGGCTCGCGCTCGGCACGCTCGTCTACGCGGCCACCCGGTCGCCGTTGCTGTCGGCCCTGAGCATGTTCGGCGCCTCGTTCGCCCAGCTGATCGGCGCGGTGGCGTTGCTGTCGGCGGCCGACCGGCTGCCGCCGCGGGCCGCGACGACCGCGATGGCGGTCGCGTTCGGCCTGAGCACGGTCGTCCTGGCCCTGCCCGGTCTGCCGGTATGGGCCGTCTTCGCCGTCATCCTCGGCCAGGGGCTCGTCGCGTCGGTGGCCGGTGGCGTGCGGTACGGGCTGCTCAGCGAGATCCTCCCGGCCGACGGCTACCTGCTCGGCCGCTCCGTGCTCAACATGTCGGTCGGCGCCATGCAGATCTGCGGGTTCGCGGCCGGCGGCGTGCTCGTGACCGTGCTGTCCCCGCGCGGCACGTTGCTCGCGGGTGCGGCCCTCTATCTGGTCGCCGCGATCGTCGCCCGGTTCGGCCTCAGCTCGCGCCCGCCGCGCGCCACCGGCCGCCCGTCGGTCACCGAGACGTGGCGGACCAACGCGCGCCTGTGGTCGCGGCCGTCCCGCCGCTACGTCTACGCCGGCCTGTGGGTGCCCAACGGGCTGATCGTCGGCTGCGAGTCGCTCTTCGTCCCGTACTCGCCACGGCACGCGGGTCTGCTGTTCGCGTTCGCGGCGTTCGGCATGCTCATCGGCGACACGCTGACCGGCCGGTTCGTCCCGCAGCACTGGCGGACGAGGCTGGGCGCGCCGCTGCGCCTCCTGCTCGCCGCGCCGTACCTGATCTTCATCCTGCACCCGGCGCTACCGCTCGCCGTGGCGGCCGTCGTGCTCGCCTCGATCGGCTACGCGGCGACGCTGCTGCTCCAGGAGCGCCTGATGGCCCTGACCCCGGACGACATGCACGGGCAGGCCCTCGGCCTGCACTCCTCCGGCATGCTCGCCATGCAGGGGGTCGGCGCCACGCTCGCCGGAACGGTCGCCCAGCAGAGCTCGCCCGCCGTCGCGATGACCGCGATGGCGGTGGCGTCCGTCGCGGTGACCCTGCTCCTCGGGCCGGGACTGCGACCGGCACGCGCCGAGGAGGCCCCCTTGGAACCCGTCACGAGCTGACGCCCTCGCGCGCGATCGTTGGAGCGGCGCAGCGCTACGTTCGAGGGGTTCCTGCGGACGGCGGCGCCGGACACCCTCGAAGGGCGACCTGCTCGCCCAGACCGTCCGCCCTCGAGAGCGGACGCCCGATCCCGGCCGGCGTCTGACGGCCGCCGAAAACCGGGTGCCGGGCTCCGGCAGCGGATGTCAGGATCGCGGCATGGACGCATCCTGGGTTCCCGACGAGCTCTCGTACGCGGGTGCGGAGCATCTCGATCCCGCCTTCGTCGCCGCGTACGACCGCAAGGCCGGATACGACGCGGGGGCCCGGATCGACGTCGACGAAGACCTCGCCGCGCTGGCCGGTCTGGACGGCACGCTCGTGGATCTCGGTGCCGGTACGGGCACGCTCACCCTCGCCGCGGCACCGGGGTTCCGCCGCGTGGTGGCGGTGGACGTCTCGCCCGCGATGCAGCACGTTCTTCGTGAGCGGGCCGCGCGGGCCGGGCTCTCGAACATCGAGTGCGTACGCGCGGGGTTCCTGTCCTACGAGCACACCGGACCGCCGGCCGACGCCGTGTGCACGCGCAACGCACTGCACCAGCTCCCGGACTTCTGGAAGGCGGTCGCGCTGGAGCGTGCCGCCCGGCTCCTGCGGCCGGGCGGCGTACTGCGCCTGCGCGACCTGATCTTCGACTTCCAGCCGGGCGAGACCGACGAGGTCATCGGGCGGTGGCTCGACGGAGCGGCGACCGATCCCGCGCGGGGCTACACACGGGACGACTTCGCCGAACACCTGCGCACCGAGTTCAGCACCTTCCGGTGGCTGCTGGAGCCCATGCTCGACGCCGCCGGGTTCGAGATCGTCCAGGTCGCCTTCCGCGGTGGCGTCTACGGGGCGTACACGTGCGTGAAGCGGTGACGTCGCGGGGAACACCGCGGCCGAGTCGCGGTGTTGCAGTTCTTGCGCGACACTAGGCGTTCATCCCCTTCCCGGTTTTTCCCCTGCAGGAGGTCCACCCATGCCGATGCTCGACGCGGCGCCCGAGCGGGCCGGCGAGAGTGCGGAGCAGAGCCAGGACACGCGTTCACCCGTGACGGGTGAGCCGTGTGTGCTGCTCAAGCTGGGCGAGCTTGTCCTCAAGGGCAAAAACCGCGAGGTCTTCGAGCGGCGGCTGCAGAACAACATCCGGGCCGCGGTCAAGGGCCTCGGCATCAAGATCCAGGTCTGGCAGCGCGAGGGCGTCATCGTCGTCCGTACCGAGAGCGGCGAGCTCGCCGACGTGGACGCGGTGGCCCGCAGGATGACCGACGTCATGGGCATCGTCTGGGTGCACCGCGCCTGGCGGGTGGCCAAGGACCCCGAGGCCGCCGTCCAGGCCTCGCTCGACCTCGTCGCCCAGCACCCGGCACTGCTGCGCAAGGGCGCCTTCGCGATCCGTGCGCGCCGCCGCGACAAGCGCTTCTCCATGACCTCTTCGGAGCTGAACATCCTCGTCGGCACCAAGGTCCAGGAGCGTTACGACCTGCCGGTCAACCTCAAGCGCCCGGACATCACCGTCTTCATCGAGGTCGACCAGCGCGAGGTGTTCGTCTTCACCGACGGCATGCCGGGCGCGGGCGGCCTGCCGGTCGGCATGAGCGGGCGCGCCCTCGTTCTGATGTCCGGCGGCATCGACTCGCCCGTCGCCGCGTACCGGATGATGCGCCGTGGCCTGCGGGTCGACTTCCTGCACTTCTCCGGCATGCCGTTCACCGGCCCCGAGTCGATCTACAAGGCGTACGCGCTGGTCCGTGAGCTGGACAAGTACCAGGGCGGGTCGCGGCTGTTCGTCGTGCCGTTCGGCAAGGCCCAGCAGCAGATCAAGTCCTCCGGCGCCGACCGCCTGCAGATCGTCGCGCAGCGCCGCCTGATGCTGAAGACCGCGGAGGTCGTCGCGCACAACCTCGGCGGCGCGGCCCTGATCACCGGCGACTCGCTGGGGCAGGTGAGCAGCCAGACCCTGCAGAACATCACGGCCCTCGACGACGCCGTCGAGCTCCCGATCATGCGGCCGCTCATCGGCATGGACAAGATCGAGATCATGGCCGAGGCCCGCGGCATCCACACGCTGGCCATCTCCGAGCTGCCGGACGAGGACTGCTGCACCGTCCTGACGCCCCGGCGTGCCGAGACCCGCGCCAAGATCGATGATCTGCGCCAGATCGAGAAGCGCCTCGACGCGGGGGAGATGGCCGAGCAGCTCGCCACGACCCTTCAGGAGCACCGGCCGTCGTACGGCGACTCCGGGGCGTGACCGGGGCCCGGCTGGGTCGAGCGGCTTCGTAGCGTTTCCTCCAGGCGGACCAGCCGGGGGGTGCGCTGTGCGCGTTCTCTCCAGAACGACAGGCTCAGCAGGCCACACGCGCACGTGAGCACGATCGAGCCGATGCCGGGCGAAACGATCGCCACGATCAGGGCCAGCACTGTGAACGCGCTGATCAACCAGGGTGTACGGCGGACATCGGTCCAACGCTTGATCGCCAAGGTCTGCAGGCCCTTGTCGAACGAGGTGTTCGCCGGGGCGTCTCCCGTCCATAACGCCCGGACGACCACCGTCCAGTCATCATGATCCCTGGCCCCGGCGACGCGCTGCTCTCTGCGGCGAACGAGGACTCCGACGCCGGTTATCCAGGAAGCCATGATCAGGACGAAGACGACCCCACGGATGATCGGCCGGTCCTCGTAGTCCGAATTGGCAATCCCCAGCACGCCGACGATGACGCAATTGACCGCGAACAGCACCCCGGCGGGCGCCAGCTCAAGACGCGCTCTCCAACCCATGTTGGGATTATCACCCCGGAACCTTTCGGCGGGGAGCGGCATTTACCGCCCCCCGCGCGAGGTCTTACCGGGTCGATGATCTCCGCGTGGGCAGAGCGAGGATGAGCAGGCTGATGACCAGCAGAACCAGGCCGCCGAGGGCGGTCGCGCCCAGGTGCTCCCCGAGGACGAACAGCCCGAGCACGGCGGCGACGGCTGGCTCGGCGAGGGTCAGTGTCGTGGCGGCGGCGACCGGAGTCGTACGCAGCCCGCGCCCGTACAGGACGTAACCCACGCCGGTGGTGATCAGGCCGAGGTAGAGCGAGGCCGCAGCACCGCGTCCCGTGAGCAGCCAGCCCGGCCCGTACAGCGCCAGTACCGGGAGCAGCAGCACCCCGGCGCCGCCGAACAGGACGCCGACGACCGCCCCGCTGTCCTCCCCTCGGGTGATCAGTGCCGAGGCCACGGTGGCGTACGCCGCGTAGCCGAAGCCGGACAGCAGCGCGAGTGCGATACCGACGGGTTCGACCCCGGCGGAGTGGCCGCCGGCGGTCAGCGCCGCGCAGCCCGCCACCGCGCCGGCCGTCGAGAGCAGCCAGCGGCGGGTCGGCGTGCCCATCCGCAGCAGCCAGGAGAGCAGTCCGGCGAACACCGGCCCGCTGCCGATCGTGACAACGGTTCCGGTGGCGACGCCCGTACGTGCGACCGCGCTGAAGAACGCGACCTGGTAGATCGCGGCGAGGACGGCGCCGAGGAGAAGGATCAGTCGCGTACGCCGGCCGCCCGCGACCAGCGGCCGCAGCCCGCCGGAACGGACCGCGAGGGCGAACAGGAACGCGCCGCCGATCAGGAGGCGCGCCGCACCGACCGCGACGGGGCTCGCGTGGACGAAGCTGCGTACGGTGCCGGTGGTGCCCCAGAGGGCCGCGGCGAGAACGATGTCGGCGCCGCCACCGAACCGGCGCACGGGCGTGGTCGAACCAATGGACATACTGGTCAAGGAGAACGCTCCAGAACTCGAACCGGAAGGGTCGTCGAATCCGGGGCGCGCGGCCGTTGTCAGGACGGCATCAGAGACCACGCCGGGCATGGCTGCCGGGCGGGGGAAGGGCGACCCCGGTCAGGAGCGGGGCGGTCCGAGCTGAGCGGTGAAGTACGCCATGGCGGGCAGCCTAGCCGCCTGACACCACGCCGACCAATGCCCGGCACCCGAGCGTGGCGAACGGTCGTCGTTCGCGAGCCTCGTGCAGCCTGCGGAGCGGGCGAAGCCGAGGCGCCTGATCACGGTTTCCACTGCGCGCGGCCGGCGATGGACCAGGCGTCGACCCGGCCGGCGTGAGAACGGTGATGCGATGTCTGGCGTCATGCGGCCAGCCTTGCCTCGGTAGTCGGGGTGTCTAGAAGAGCCTGCCGTCCTTGAACCTTGTATGGCCCTGCCATCCCCGAGCGACGCGCCGACGCAGGTGCGATACCGACCCCGAGCGCGACCAGGCTGAGCGCGTCAACGGTTGACCAGCGGGCCTGGCCGACTCGCCCAGCGCGAACGCCACCACCAGACCGACTGCCGATACCCCGCCACATCCCCGCCCACATCCCCGCCCGCGTGCCTGCCCGCATGGTCCCCGCCCGCCCTGGGGGCCGACCCCACTCATATTGTCCAGCGCAGGGCGGGGCGGGGGAAGACGGGCGGGGGCGGTGTGGATAACTCAGGCACGCGTCAGGGTGCGGTTCACCAGCGGCGGGAGGTCGCGTACCGTCTTGGCCAGTTCGCGCAGGTCGCCGTCGACCAGCGCCTGCGGGCCGTCGCACAGGGCCGCCTCCGGGTGCGGGTGGACGTCGATGATCACGCCGTCGGCGCCGACCGCGATGGCCGCCCGGGTCAGAGGCAGGACGAGTTCCCGGTGCCCGCCCGAATGTGACGGGTCGATGATGACCGGCAGGTGCGACAGCCGCTGCGCGACCGGTACCGCCGAGATGTCCAGGGTGTTCCGCGTCGCCTTCTCGAAGGTACGGATGCCGCGCTCGCACAGCACGATGTCGAGGTTGCCGCGCTGTGCGATGTACTCCGCCGCCATCAGCCACTCCTCGATGGTCGCGTTGAAGCCGCGCTTGAGCATGACCGGTTTCCCGGCGCCGCCGACCGCCTGGAGGAGGGCGAAGTTCTGCATGTTGCGCGTACCGACCTGGAGCATGTCGGCGTACGAGGAGACCAGTTCAACGTCGTGCGCGTCCACGACCTCCGTGACGATCGGCATGCCGGTCTCCGCGCGTACGTCGGCCAGGATCCGCAGGCCCTTCTCGCCCAGCCCCTGGAAGGCGTACGGAGAGGTACGCGGCTTGAACGCCCCGCCGCGCAGCAGCGTCGCGCCCGCGGCCTGGGCCATCTGCGCGGCCCCCAGCGTCTGCTCCGGCGTCTCCACCGCGCACGGCCCGGCGATCAGCGTCATCGTGCCCGGTCCGATCGGCACGCCGCCGACGCGTACGACCGAGCGGTCCGGGTGGTTCTCACGGCTGACCAGCTTGTACGGGACCGAGATCCGTACGACGTCGGCCACCCCGCGCATCCCGCGCAGGTTGAGCGTGCCGAACTGCTCCACGTCCCCCACCAGGCCGACGATCGTACGGTTGACGCCCCGGCTCACGAACGCCTCACCGCCCGCCGTCTCGACGAGCGTGACGACGGCCCGGACATCTGCTTCATCGGCCTCGGCGGCCATGACGACGACCATGCTGCTCTCTCTTCCAGAAACGACGAATGCCCCGGGCCAAATGGCCCGGGGCATTCGTCAGCGGTTGCCTTTAGTGCAGCGTCTTCCTGGCAGCCGCCCGTGACCCGGGCCCGCCATAGCTAAAGGAGAAGACGTTGCTCACGCCGCACAGAGTAGCCGATTCCGGGCGGTGCGCGTGCCGGAGGGGTCGCCCGGCCGGCCCCGTACGCGGGTGGCAGGATGGCCCGCGATGAGGAAACGCCCGGAGATACGCGATGGCTCCTGACGGGCGACTCCCGCCGGGGCAGTACGCCCCGCGAAGCTGGCCGGTCCTGCACTACGGGCCGGTGCCGAAGTTCCGTCCCGAACGATGGGACCTGCGGGTGCAGGGTGCCACCGCCTCCGGGAGTGAGGGCCGGTGGACCTGGGCCGGGTGGGACGCGATGCCGCGGGACCGGGTCACGGCCGACTTCCACTGCGTCACGAAGTTCAGCATCAGCGGCGTCCGCTGGGAGGGCGTCCTCGCGACAACGCTCGCCCGGCTCGTCCCGCCGGCCCCCGACGCCACCCACGTCATGGTCTGGGCGGAGTACGGCTACAGCGCCAACCTGCGGATATCGGACTTCCTCGCCAAGACCACGCTGCTGGCCACCCACCGGGACGGCGAACGCCTCGCCGCGGAGCACGGGGCGCCGGTACGCATGATCGTGCCGCACCTGTACGCCTGGAAGAGCGTCAAGTGGCTACGCGCCATCGAGTACCTGGTCGCCGACCGGCGCGGCTTCTGGGAGGAACGCGGCTACCACAACGTCGCCGATCCCTGGCTGGAGCAGCGTTACTCCTACCAGGAGGACACCCCGCCCGCCTGAGCGCCAGCGCACTCCAGGCGCCGGAACGGCGAGAGGCAACCCTTCGCCGGCGATCGCGGGGAACACCGGACAGGAACGGCCCGGCGGCGGACGAGGTCGCACTCACGGCCCAACGCCGGCGCCGGCCGCGCCCACCGCCCCCGGCCGACGTGCCGTACGTGCCCGCCCACCGCCCCCGGCCGACGTGCCGTACGTGCCCGCCCACCGCCCCCGGCCGACGTGCCGTACGTGCCCGCCCACCGCCCCCGGCCGACGTGCCGTACGCGGCCGCGTGCCGCCCCCGGTCGGCGTGCCGCCCCCCGGCCGCGTGCCGCCCCCGGTCGGCGTGCCGCCCCCGGTCGGCGTGCCGTACGCGGCCGGCGTGCCGTACGCGGGCCGCGCCGCGGCGTCTCGATGTGGCGCCCCGGTGAGGGTACGCACGCCCCCGGTGACGGGCAGATGATTGACCGGAGAGCGCAAAGCCCCACGCTATGCGTGACCGAGGCATTACCGTCTGCTGTCATGCTCGTGACTTCCGCTACCGCACTGCTCGCTGCGGCCTCCGCCGTGATCGTCGGCGCCGCCGGCTGGTCGCTGTGCGCCATGCGGCAGCGTACGGGCCGCGGAGCGCTGGCCGACGAGGCGACGTTCGCCGCTCTGCACACCGTCTCCGTCGCCTCCACCTCGCTGCGGGCCGGCCTCACCGAGGACTCCGCCCGCAAGGCGGTCCGGCACCTGCGCGAGCTCCTCGGCGTCCCGGTCCTCGCGGTCACCGACACCGAACGCCTGCTCGTCTGGGAGGGCGGCATCGCCCACTCCGACTCGACACTCCGCCTCGCCGGGCCGGTCATGACGGCCGGCCGGCCCCGGGTGATCGTGCGCGACCTCGATCCGTGCGGCGACCCGCGCTGCCAGGTCAGAGTCGCCATGATCGCACCGCTGACGATCGACGGCCGGGTGGCGGGTGCGCTCGCCGCGTACGGGGACCGGGCGCGTTTCCAGCGGCTGCGGATCCTCGGCGAGGTGGCCCGCTGGATGTCGGGGCAGCTCGAACTCGCCGAGCTCGACTCCTCCAAGGCCCGGCTGGTGGAGGCGGAGATGCGCGCCCTGCGCGCCCAGATCTCCCCCCACTTCGTCTACAACTCGCTGACCACGATCGCCTCATTCGTGCGTACCGACCCCGAGCGGGCGCGTGAGCTCGTGCTCGACTTCGCCGACTTCGCCCGCTACTCCTTCCGCAACCCGCGCGACTTCACCACGCTGGCCGAGGAGCTCCGCTCGATCGACCGCTACCTGCTCCTGGAGCGGGCGCGCTTCGGCGAGGAACGCCTGCGGTTCAGCGTCGAGATCGCCCCCGAGGTGCTACCCGTCGCCGTCCCGTTCCTGTCGCTTCAGCCCCTGGTGGAGAACGCCATTCGCCACGGTATGGAGTGCGGCATGCAGCGCTTCCACGTACGGATCGTCGCGCGCGACGCCGGCGCCGAGGCGGCGATCAGCATCGAGGACGACGGCGTCGGCATGGACCCGGACAAGCTTCGCGCCCTACTCGAATCGGGTGACGGCAGCGGTCCGTCGCACGGCATCGGCCTGCTGAACGTGGACGACCGGCTGCGTCAGGTCTACGGCGAGGAGTACGGCCTGGTCATCGAGACCGCGGTCGGCGCCGGCATGAAGGTCAGTCTCAGAGTGCCCAAATGCCACACGGGGCTATCCCATGGGTAAGAGTCGAGTATCACTCCGTGAAATTAGTTGCATACGGAGAGTAAAAGGGGGAGTCTCCTGCCATGCTGCGCGTGCTCGCCGCCGACGACGAGGCCCCGGCGCTCGAGGAGCTCACCTACCTCCTCCGCCGGCATCCTCGTGTGCAGATGGTCCGCCCGGCGGCCGATGCCGCCGAGGCGCTGCGCGACCTCGGCCGCATGATCACCGAAGGTGACCGGCTCGACGCGGTGTTCCTCGACATCCGGATGCCCGGCCTCGACGGGCTCGACTTCACGCGCCTCGTCACCGGGTTCGCCGACCCGCCCGCGGTCGTCTTCGTCACCGCCCACGACGAGTTCGCGGTGACCGCGTTCGAGCTCGGCGCCGTCGACTATCTCCTCAAGCCGGTCGACCCCGGCCGCCTCAACGAGGCCATACGCCGCGTCGAGCACGCCGTCCACCGCGACGCCGCGGCCGACGAGCCCGAGCCCGACGAGATGATCCCGGTCGAGCTCGGCGGCCGCACCCGCCTGATCCCGCTCGCGGGCGTGACCCACGCACAGGCCCACGGCGACTACGTCCGGCTGCACACGCTCGACGGCAGCTACCTCGTACGGGTGCCGCTGGCGGCCCTCGCCGAAAAATGGGGGCCGGTCGGCTTCATCCGCATCCACCGCAGCACGCTGGTCGCCGCCGCGCACATCAACGAGCTGCGCTTCGACGACGGACGCGCGGTCGTCCAGGTCGGTGACCGGCCGCTGATGGTGAGCCGCCGACATACGCGAGAGGTCCGCGACCTGCTCGTCCGCCGATTCCGGCAGGAGGCCCGCGGCCCGAGATGACCCAGCGCGTCACCGTAACCGTCTCCCGCGCCCGCCGCCGAAGACCCCCCGACGAGGGCTACGAGCCATACACGGCGCAGGTCAGGTCCCTGATCCGAACCCAGGCCCGGCTGGCACTGGCAACCAGCGCGATCGTGTTCGCGCTCCTCGCCGGCCTGCCGATGCTGTTCGCCCTCGCCCCAGGACTGTCCCACGTGCGGTTGCTGGGCATACGACTGCCCTGGCTGATCCTCTGCGGAGGCGTCCAGCCCATCTGGGTGGTGGCCGCCCGCCGGCACGTACGCCTCGCCGAGCGCGCCGAGCGCGCCTTCGCCGGACCGGCACGGCCCGAGTGAGACCAACAGGGGCGCCGGGCTCCGACGAGGAGCATTCATGATCACCGCTGTGGCGCTCGCGCTGCTCATCGTGTCCCTGGTGGGCGTGTCCGTGCGGACCAGGCCCGCACACGCCTCGGACCTGTACGCCGCCTCCCGCGAGGTGTCGCACTGGTGGAACGCCTCGGCGATCAGCGGGGAGTACATCTCCGCGGCCGCCTTCCTGGGCATGGCCGGTCTCGTCCTCGCGTACGGCGCGGACATGCTGTGGCTGCCGATCGGCGCCGCCGCCGGACACGTGGTGCTGCTGACGCTCGTCACGGCGCCTCTGCGCCGCTCGGGCGCGTACACCCTGTCGGACTTCGCTGCATGGCGGCTCGACTCGCGCCCGGTCCGCCACGCCGTCAGCGGCTGCGTCGTCATCATCGGCTGGTTCTATCTGCTCCCGCAGTTCCAGGGGGCCGGCGTAACACTCTCGGTAATAAGCGGCCTGCCCGTGTGGACCGGCTGGGTCGTGGTCGTGCTCGCCGTCGCCGCGCTCGTGCTGGGAGGCGGCATGCGCAGCATCACGGGGGTGCAGGCCGTCCAGTTCTGGCTGAAGCTCATCGCCGTGGTGGTGCCCGGCCTGATCTTCCTGGCCGTTTGGCGGCTCCAGAACGACGCCGACGCCGCACGCGCGCCGTACTTCCACCGGCCGACGACCGTGACCGCTGGGGCCAGCGCGGGGATCCAGCTCACCGCGCCCGCCTACGTGGCCGTACACGGCGTTCTGGACGGCCGGCGGCACCGGGGTGAGCGGGTACGGCTGGGCGCGGGGACCCATCGCGTACGCGCCGGAGCGCGGCTGCGGTTCCCGGCCGGCGCCATGGTGCCCCACACGTCACACCTCACGCTGCTGCGCGGCGACCGGTGGGCGACGCCGTTCTCGGGCGGGCGAAACCATCCGCTCGCCGCGACCTACTCGGTGCTGCTCGCCGTGCTGCTGGGCACGATGGGCCTGCCGCATCTCGTCGTGCGCTTCTACTCCAACGCCTGCGGCCGGGCGGCGCGCCGTACGGCGAGCATCGTGGTCCTGATGCTGGCGGCGTTCTACCTGTTCCCCGCCCTGTTCGGCACACTGGGCCGGCTCTACACGCCCGAGCTGCTGATGACCGGGGAGACCGACGCCACGCTGCTCATGCTGCCGCACCGCATCCTGCCGGGGCTCGCGGGCGACCTGCTGACGATCCTCGTCGCCACCGGGGCGTTCGCGGCGTTCGCGTCGACCTCCTGCGGCGTCGTCGTGGCCGTGTCCGGGAGCATCTCGCAGGGGTTCGGCGGCGGCGTGAGCGGCTTCCGGTTATCCGCCCTGATCACGATGGCGGTGCCGCTGGTCCTCGCATGGCTGACCTGCGCGCCGCAGTCGACCGCCCTCATCACGCTGGCCTTCGCCGTCGCGGCGTCGTCCCTGTGCCCGCTGCTGGTCCTCGGCGTGTGGTGGTGGCGGCTGACCCCGCCTGGCGCGGTGGCGGGCGTGGTGGCCGGCGGCGGCCCGGCCGCCGCGGCGGGCCTCGCCCGGATCCTGGGCGGCCAGCGGAGCGGCTGGCTCGGCATGCTCATCGAACAGCCCGCCATCGTCACGGTCCCGCTGGGGTTCGCCGCGATGATCGGCGTCTCACTGCTGACCCGCACGACCGTACCCGCCCACACGGACCGGGCGATGGCGCGCATGCACGTACCCGAGGAGGTCAGTCCGGAGCGCCCTGAGTGAGGCCGCCGTTCGTCGCACCGGACCGACCGCTCGCGTTTCGATTACCGAACGCATACCGCTGACTACTAACCGTTTACCGAGGCGAGGGCCTTATGGGTTTCGCCAGTGGACACAGGGACCCTAGTGTTTCGGCACAGCAACGTTCTCGGGACGGCCGCCAGGCTCCGACTCGGGGGGGTGGAGGCCAGGCGGCGGCGCCTGGGTGCTGCTGAACGGTCGGGGGGTTGTTCAGCGGCACCCAGGCCTTTTTCATGCCCGGGGCCTGTCGTGCCGGCAGGGGCCGAGCCGGATCCGGTATCGGCGGGGTACGAAGATCGCCTGTCGACCGCGGCGCGCTCGATGGCCGGCCCGCCGCTGTCATGGGACCGGAGCGGCGTGAGCGGTGGGCCTGCGGTGCCGGTCCCCGGGTGGGTGACCAGACCGATCTCGAGCGTCCGCGGCGGCCCGGCCGCCGTACGTGCGAGCTTGTGCCGCGACGCAGGCCAGCCGTCCCTCATCCTCAAGGCGCTTCACCTCGGCCAGCGCCGCCTCCGGGCCCGCGACCATCGACAAGGCGACCGCGCGGTCAGCGCCACTTGTCCGCCTTCGCCTGGCCGTCGTACGTGCGAGCTTGTGTCGTGACGTAACGCGTGTCCGCCCTGGCCCGGCCGTCGTAGGACATCCGAGCTTGTGCCGCATGACACACGTTTATCCAGCCTCGTCCGTTCACCCGTGCGCGCTCATGGCGACGCGCGGTCACGGAGGTCAGTGGGAGGCGGTCGATGAATGGTCGACGCTTGCGGTCCCAGGACGGTCCATGCGCGCCAGGACGGCCTATGTCCGCCAGAACGGACTATGCCCGCCAGGGCAGGCGGGGACTAGTGCACGACCAGCTCGCGGGCGGGCACGTCCCGGTCTGGTTCGTGATGGACACCAGTGGGGACGGACCGGTGGGGATCGATCGGCGGGGACGGACCGGTGGGGATCGATCGGCGGGACCGATCGGTGGGGACCGATCGGCGGGGTTCTCGCCCACGTCGCCTGGTGCAGTGGCTACGCACCAGGCGGGCCTGGGCCTGGGCCCGAGCCCAGGCCCGGGGCCGGGTATGCGGCGGCCGTAACGGTTCGCCCGCGGCGTCGTTGGGGTCCCGGCATTCTGCCCATCAAGGACCTTCACCGTGCCGTCCGTTCGCTGAGCCGGTGGTCGTTCGGGCCGGTCGTCGGCGGCGGCCGAGTGGGCACTAGGCTGGCTCGGTCATGGGTGTTGAGCTGAAGAGCCCCGTCGGGGCGCATGTGCCGGTCGCCGGGGGGCTCGCCACCGGTGGGCTGCGTTATGCGGCGCAGGTCGGGGCGGAGGCGATCCAGGTCTTCGTCAGCAACCCGCGCGGGTGGGCGATGGCCGTCGGGAAGCCTGCCGAGGACGAGCGGCTGCGGGCGCACAGTGAGGACACCGGGATGCCGGTGTTCGTTCACTCGCCCTACCTGATCAACCTCGGGTCGCCCAACCCGGACACGGTCACGAACTCCATCGCCATGATCCGGCACTCGCTGACGCGCGGTGCGGCGATCGGGGCGCGTGGTGTGGTGGTGCACACCGGCTCGGCCGTGTCCCAGCCGCGCGAGGACGCCATGCGGCAGGTGCGCGAGCATTTGCTGCCGCTGCTCGACGAGATCCCCGCCGACGGTCCGGACCTCCTGCTGGAGCCGATGGCCGGACAGGGCGCGATGCTGTGCGCGACCGTGCAGGACCTCGGGCCGTACCTGGACAACCTCGACCGGCACCCACGGGCCGGGGTGTGTCTCGACACCTGCCACACGTTCGCGGCGGGCCATGACCTCGCGGCACCCGGCGGCGTCGCCAAGACCCTGGAGGCGCTGGCCGCCACCGCCGGCGAGGGGCGGCTCAAGCTCATCCACGCCAACGACTCCAAGGACGCCTGCGGCTCGGCCAAAGACCGGCACGAGAGCATCGGCGCGGGACAGATCGGAGCCGAGCCGTTCGCCGAACTGTTCCGGCACCCGGTCAGCCGCGGTGTGCCGTTGGTGATCGAGACGCCCGGCCGCAGCGCCGACCCGCACCGCGCCGACATCGAGACCCTCAAGGCGCTGCGCGACACCTGAGTCGTACACCGGGTCAATGACCCACCGTGCCAGGTGGAGAAGACGAGACGGCCGCCGGCGCGCCGGGATCAGGACGGTGCGCCCGTGTCCGACGGGGGGCAGGCATGGCACGCGGGGCCGCGTCCCAGCTCCACAGGGGTCACGACGGCATCTGGGCCGTGCCGCTGCTCCACAGCGTCACGACGGCATCCGGGCGGCGCCCCTGCTCCGCAGCGGCCACGACGGCATCCGGGCCGCGCCGATCTCCCACACAATCCGCGCCGCGATCGGCACCCGGGCTGCCATGCGCCCGGACGCGAGGGCCTCAGCCCGGACCGCGGATTCCGCACAGCACCCGCCGACGCAGGTCCAGAGCACCGTCCGCACGCCCGTCCGGCCTTGTCACCGTCCGGCCGACCAGGATCTCCACCACGACCACCAGACCGGGCTGCGGGCGTGGCGAGGAGGCCCCAGACGCTGCCCAGGTGGCAGAGGTCTCTGGGGAGCCGGAGTCCTGAAGACGGTCGCCGGGGTACCGAATCCGTACCTGGGGCAGGATCGGCTCGGCCGCGCTTCGGTACGGCGGCCGTACCGCCATCACCTGGGGCCGGGCCGCACCCAGGTTGAGCGGTCGGCAACGGCTGCGCCGGACAGTGACGCCCGGAGACGCGCCGGCGCGCTGCCGGGCGGGGGCCAGGCAGGCAGAGGCCAGGAAGGTGCCGGTGGATTCGTCCATCGCGCGGGCTCATCAGCACGCCGAGCCCTGCGGCCGGTTGCCGCGCTGGACATCACGCGCTCGCCGGGGCCCGGCGCCAGGCGGCCTCCCGCACAGGGGGCGGAACCGCCGGCCGGGCAGGCCGAACCAGTCGATCACGCTCTCGGCCGGTCCCAGGGCGGGACCACAACAAAGATCCATCTGGCGTGTGAGGGTCATGGTCGGCCCCTGTCGGCCGTGCTGACCGGCGGCAATGGCAACGACTACACCATGTCCGAAAAGGTCATGGCCGGGACCTGCATCCACGCGGCAGCGGCCGGGACGGGCATGGAGGCGGCCGATCCGCGTGCTCGCAGGCAAGGGCTACAGCCCCCGCGTGATCCGCACCCACCTACGTCGTCGCCGTATCGCCGCGGCCATCCCCGAACCCCGTGACCAGCAGGCCGGCCGACTGCGCCGTGGCTCACAAGGCGGCCGGCCAAACGGACTTTGACCCACTGACCTACCGGCGAAGTACAAGACCACCCAGGCCTACCCCGAGGCGCGGTAGCGGCTGGCCCCTCGCTGGGCGGTGGTGACCGAGACCTGGAAGCGTTCGGCGGCCCGTCGTAGCGGCCAGCCGTCTTCGACGACACAACGGGCCAGGCGTAGACGCCCGGTCTCGCTCAAGGGTGCGTTACGGTGCGGCGTGCGGCATGAGGGGCTTCCTGGTCGGTGTAGATGTCGCAATCCACACCGAGCCAGAAGGCCCTCACCCAGCACAAGATCATCGGCCCCGTGTCGCCGTCACCAACCTCCGTGGTCAGTACAGCTAGTGCCAGATCGTGATCGTGGCGCCGTGCGGCTGCGGGGTGCCGGGCGGGGGGTTCTGGCCGGTGACGATGTCGCGGCCGTGGCCGCCGCTCACGTTCACCTGGAAGCCGTTCTGCCGCAGCAGCTGCCTGGCCTGCGGGATCGGCTGGCCGACGACCTGCGGGACCGCGCCCTGTCCGCCGTCGTTGTCCTTGCAGAACGGGTTCCACCACTGGCACTGGCCCTTGGTGACCGTCAGCTGGACCGGGGAGCCGCTGTTGACCTGCTGACCCGGCGGCGGGTTCTGCGCGATCACGGTGTTCTCGGGCTGGTTCGGGGCCGGGTCCTGCTCCTGCCACTGGACGTTCAGGCCCAGCTTGGTCAGGGCGGCGTTGGCCTGGTCGCGGCGCATGTTGACGAGGTTCGGCATCTTGATGCCGCTGCTCACGACCAGCGTGACCGGTTCGTCCGGGCTCTGGGTCTGCCCGGCGGCGGGCTTGGTCTTGATCACGTAGCCGCGCGGGACCGTGGTGCTTTCCTGCTGCACCTCGTCGCCGGCCTGCAGGCCGGCGCTCTTCAGCCGCTGCTTGGCCTGGTCGAGCGGGATGCCGTGCACGTCGGGTACGTCTACGGGCTTCTTGCCCTTGGAGAACACCAGCGTGAGCAGGGAGCCTTTCTTGACCTCCGTGCCGACCTTGGGCTGTACTTCGGCGACCTTGTCCTTCGGGACGTTGTCGTCGTACCGCGAGTCGCCGCGTTTGACCTTGAGCCCGACCTTGGCGGCCTGGACCCGCGCGTCCTCCTCGGACAGGCCGACGAGCTTGGGCACGTGCTCGGTGTTGCCGACCGTCACGGTGTAGACCAGCCCGCCGAGCAGGAGGATGACCACGACCGCGGCCGCGATCACCCCGTACAGGCCCGGCGGTCTCAGCAGGCGGTCCTTCAGGCCCGCGGGAGGCGGTGGCGGCGAAGGGTGGTCGCCGTGCCCGATCGCCATCGTGTGCGGGCCCAGCATCTGGGTCCCGGAGCCCGCGTTGAACGTGTGCGTCGCGCTGTCGGGCGTGGACGCGGCCGCCAGCGCGGGGGTGGTCGGGTTGGTGGCCGTGACCGGCGTGACGTCCGCGAGCGTCTCGTCGATGTCGCGCGGCAGGGTCCGGTAGACCTCGCCGGCGGCCGTGTGGAAGTGCACCGCGTCGGAGGGACGGCGGGCGGGGTCGCGGTTGGTCGCGCTGGCCACGAGCGCGTCGATCTGGGGCGGCAGCCCCGGGATCACGCTGGAGGGCAGCGGCACGACCTCGTTCACGTGCTTGTACGCGACGGACAGCGGCGTGCCGCCCTGGTGGGGCTGGCGTCCGGTCAGCAGCTCGAACAGCATGATGCCCGCGGAGTACACGTCGCTGCGGCTGTCCGCGTCGCCCGAGAGGACCTGTTCGGGAGCGAGGTAGCCGACGGTGCCGATGAGCATGCCCGTCTTGGTCTGCTTGCTCGCCGACTCCGTACGTGCGAGGCCGAAGTCGGCCACCTTGATGCGCCCGTCGGCGTTGAGGAGCACGTTTTCGGGCTTCACGTCGCGGTGGACCATCCCGGCGCGGTGCGCGGCCGCGAGCGCCGCGAGCACCGGCTGCATGATCTCCAGCGCCTGACGTGGCCCGAGCCGGCCGCGTTCGGTCAGCAGGGCGCGCAGCGTGCGTCCGGGGACGTACTCCATCGCGAGGAACACGTAGCCCTTGTCGGTGCCCTGGTCATAGACCGCGACCACGCTGGGGTGCGACAGGGCCGCGGCGTGCTTGGCCTCGGCGATGAAGCGTCGGACGAACTCCGCGTCTCCCACGAGGTTCGCGTGCATGACCTTGAGCGCCACCGTGCGCTCAAGCTTCGTGTCATGGCCGACATAGACCGTGGCCATGCCGCCCTGGGCGATCCGCGCTTGGACGCGGTAGCGCCCGTCGAGCACCTGCCCGACTAGTGGGTCCGCAACCGTCGTATCCATCAGGAGGGAGTGTATTCGGGTTCAAACCTCCAAGCCCCCGCCAGCCCACGGGAAAGCATGGATCCTTGATCTGATCGAGATCAACCGCCTGACGCGCTGAGCCCCTCCCAGGGCGACGAGGATTGCGCGTACCGCCGCTTGGGTATCCGCCCCGCCAGCCGTGCCATCCGGCCCGCCTCGACAGCGTGACGCATCGCTGAGGCCATCAGGGCGGGTGACTGCGCCCGCGTCACCGCGGTGGCGAGCAGTACGGCGTCGCAGCCCAGCTCCATCGCGAGCGCGGCGTCGCTGGCCGTGCCCACGCCCGCGTCGAGGATGACCGGCACCCCGGCGCTCTCGACGATCAGCTCGATGTTGTGCGGGTTGCGGATGCCGAGCCCGGACCCGATGGGGGAGCCGAGCGGCATCACGGCCGCGCAGCCGGTCTGCTCGAGCCGTCGGGCGAGCACCGGGTCGTCGTTGGTGTACGGCAGGACGACGAAGCCGTCGTCGACGAGCTGCTCGGCCGCGTCGGCCAGCTCGATCGGGTCGGGCAGCAGCGTCCGCTCGTCCGCGATCACCTCGAGCTTGACCCAGTTGGTGTTCAGCGCGTCGCGTGCGAGCTTGGCCGTCAGCACCGCCTCGCCGGCGGTGAAGCACCCGGCGGTGTTCGGCAGCACCCGGATGCCGCAGCGTACGAGCACGTCGAGCACGGAGCCGCGGGCGCCCGCGTCGACACGCCGCATCGCGACCGTGGTCAGCTCGGTGCCGGACGCGGTCAGCGCCTCCTCGAGCACGCTCATGCTCGGCGCGCCACCGGTCCCCATGATCAGCCGGGAGCCGAACGTCTCTCCGGCGATGACGAGCGGATCAGGCATGCTCAACCTCCCTGTACGGCGGTCAGCACCTCGATGCGGTCCGCCTCCCGCACGATCGTGGTCTTCCAGTCGGCACGCGGCACGACCTGGTCGTTCAGGGCGACGGCCACGCCGGCCGGCCGCACGGTCACGGAGGCCACGACGCCCGCGACCGAGGAGCCGTCCTCGGCCTCGTGCTCGGCGCCGTTAACGGTGATCTTCATACTCTCCTCTCAGAACCGGCCGGGTGAGAACGGCCGAGCCACCTCGGGCATCTCGCCGGTCGCCAGCAGCTCGGCCATGGCGTCGCCGGTCACCGGGGTGTAGAGCACGCCGTTGCGGAAGTGCCCGGTGGCGAGCAGCAGCCCCGGCATCGCCGTCGCGCCCATGATCGGCGCGTTGTCCGGGGATCCGGGCCGCAGCCCGGCAGTGACCTCGGTGAACTCCAGCTCGGTGATGCCCGGCACCAGCTCGCGGGCGTCGCGCAGCAGCTCCCACAGGCCGCCCGCCGTGACCGTCGTGTCGAAGCCCATCTCCTCCTGCGTGGCACCGAGGACGAGCTCCCCGTCGGTACGGGGGACGAGGTACACCGACGAGCCGCGTACGAGACCGCGGATGGACCGGCCCAGGATCGGTGTGGCGCTCCGCAGCCGTACGACCTGGCCCTTGACCGGGCGTACGGGCGGCAGCAGCCCCGGGGGTACGCCCTTGACGTCCTGGGTCCAGGGCCCCGCGGCGAGGACGACCTGGTCGGCGTGGATCTCCCCGCCGTTCTCGAGACGTACGCCGGTGGCGCGCCCGTCCCCGGTCAGCACCTCCGTGACGCGCTCGCGTACGAGGGTGCCGCCCAGCCGCTCGACGGCCGTCAGCAGCGCGGCCGTCAGGCGCCGCGGGTCGATGGAGCCGTCGGCGGGCGCGAGCAGCCCGCCGCGTACGGACGGGGCGAGCATCGGCTCCAGCCGCCGGCACTCACGGCCGGTGAGGGCCTCGGCGGGGATCCCGAGTGATTCTTGGAATCTGCGCAGCTTGTCGACCACGGCGAGGTCGTCGGCGTCGAGGGCGACCTTCAGAGTGCCGTCGTCGCGGTAGCCGGTCCGCTGCCCGGAGACCTCTTCCAGCTCCGCCACGAACGAGGAGTACCGGTCCCGTGAGGCGAGGCCCAGATGGAGCAGCGCCTCCTCGCCGTAGGAGAGCTCGCTGACCGGCGTGAGCATCCCGGCGGCGACGTGGGAGGCCTTGGTCGCGGGCTCGGGATCGGCGACCGTGACGCGAAGACCGCGTCCGAGTGACCGCCAGGCCGTCGCGAGCCCGATCACACCGCCACCGACGATGACCACGTCGTCCACTCTGGCGCTCCCTTCGCCGGCATGATCCGGATCAGGTCCAGAGCCCGGCGATATGCCGGGCTCTTGCGGTCGGCGGCCCATCTGCCGCCCTCTCAGCCCGGTATGCCGGACTCCCGCGCTTCGGTCTCCTAGCCTACGTCCTCGCGTGTCGCCTAAGGTCGCGTGCATGGAGCGCGTGATCATCGTAGGGGGCGGCCTGGCCGGGCTGCGGACCGCCGAGGCGCTTCGCGCCCAAGGTCACACGGGCGGCCTCACGCTCGTCGCGGGCGAGCCGTACCCGCCCTATGACCGCCCGCCGCTGTCCAAGGCCGTGCTCAGGGGTGAGACGGGGGACACGACGGTCGCCGCCGACTGGGAGGCACTGGGCTGCGAGCTGCTGCTCGGCCGCAGCGCGACCGGGCTGGGCGAGGACCTGGAGACGACAGAGGGGCCGCTCGGGTTCGACGGACTGGTCATCGCGACCGGCGCGAGCCCGATACGCCTCCCGGGCGACGGGCCCCAGCACGTCCTGCGCTCCATCGACGACGCCCGTACGCTCCGCGCCGGCCTGCGCACGGGCGCCCGGCTGGTCATCATCGGCGCGGGCTGGATCGGCGCCGAGGTGGCGACGGCGGCCACCGCGGCCGGGTGCCGGGTGACCGTGGTCGAGGCGGCCGACGCGCCGCTCGCCGGCGCCATCGGCGCCGAGGTCGGCTCGCGGACCGCCGCCTGGTACGCCGAGGCGGGGGTCGAGCTGCGCCACGGCCTCAAGGTCGCCTCGGTCCGGCCCGGCGGCCTCGAGCTCGCCGGCGGAGGCTCGATCGAGGCCGACGTGGTGCTGACCGCCGTCGGCGTACGGCCCGAGACCGCCTGGCTGGAGGGGTCCGGGCTCGCGCTGGAGAACGGCGTCGTCGCCGACGAGCGGCTGCGTACGACACGGCCCGGCGTGTACGCGGTCGGTGACTGCGCGGCGTGGTGGTCACCGCGGTTCGGCCGGCGGCTGCGCGTCGAACACTGGGACACCGCCCTGAACGCCCCCGACGTCGCCGCGGCCAACCTCCTCGGCGGCGAACGTGCCTACGACGCCGTGCCGTACTTCTGGTCCGAGCAGTTCGGGCGGATGGTCCAGTACGCAGGCCACCACCCGATCGCCGACGCGATGGTCTGGCGTGGCGATCCCGAGTCCGGGGGATGGGCGGTGTGCTGGCTCGCCGGGGACCGCCTGGTCGGTATCCTGACCGTCAATCGACCGCGTGACCTGCTGCAAGGGCGGCGGGCCATCGCGTCCGGCGCCTTCGTCGACGGCGCGCGGATCGCCGATCCGGCCGTCGCCGTCAAGGCGGCCGTACGCGCGGGCTCTTAACCGACCCGGCAGAGTCGAGACCACAAATGAGGTTTCAGATGGGGCACAAGATGGTAAGCAGGCATGCGTGACGCACACCGTTGCCGAAATCGAGATCGACCGACAGACCGACGCACTGGTGGGCGAGTGGCTCACCCTGCCTGAGACGGCCGAGAGCCTCGGCTTGGATCTCAAGCGCGTCAAGCAACTCCTCCGGGACCACAAGCTGCTGGGTGTCCAGCGCGAGGGCGGGCTGAGTGTTCCCGCCGCGTTCGTCCAGGAGGGCCAGCCCCTGAAGGGCCTGCAGGGCACGCTGACCGTGCTCGCGGACGCCGGCTTCGGCCGGGCCGAGGCGCTGAGGTGGCTCTTCACCGCCGATGACTCGCTGCCCGGGACGCCGGTGCAGGCTCTCGCCGAGCACCGGGTCAAGGAGATCAACAGGCGCGCGCAGGCGCTCGCCCTTTGAGGTCGGGCGGTCCCGCCCGGCAGGGGAGAGGATTCCGGCTTGCGTCTTCCCACTGACCGGGCGGTCGCCCTCCGGGCCAAGCTCGGCCGGGCACGTCTCTACCTGTGCACCGACGCGCGTGAGGCCCAGGGCGACCTGGAGGACTTCCTCGACGCGGCGCTGGGCGGCGGCGTGGACATCGTCCAGCTCCGGCAGAAGGGCCTGGAGGCCCGCCAGGAGCTGGAGCACCTCGCCGTCTTCCGCGCCGTGTGCGACCGGTACGGCGCGCTCCTCGCGGTCAACGACCGCGCGGACATCGCGCATGCCGTACGCGCCGACGTGCTGCACCTGGGCCAGGACGACCTGCCGGTACGGAAGGCACGCGCGATCGTCGGTGAGGACATCCTCATCGGCCGGTCAACGCATTCGGAGGAGCAGGCGGCCGCCGCCGCGGTCGAGCCCGGCGTCGACTACTTCGCCACCGGTCCGACCTGGCCGACGCCGACCAAGCCCGGCCGTCCGGCTCCGGGGCTCGGCCTGCTCTCGTACGTGGCCGGCCGCAAGGTCGCACGGCCGTGGTTCGCGATCGGCGGCATCGGCCTGGACAACCTCGACCAGGTGCTGGCCGCCGGGGCGAGCCGGGTCGTGGTCGTACGCGCGATCACCGAGGCCGAGGATCCGCGCGAGGCGGCGGCGGGTTTCGCGCGGAGACTGCGCCACGAGCGATTTTCACCCGCGGTTCACCCGGGAGACACACCCTGATGCGCGACAATGGTGTCCATGATCGGCAATCCTGACGACGAGCGCCCCGTCGAGCTCTCCGACGACGACGAGCTGGACGTGCTGCCGGATCAGACGCGGGACGACTCCGACACCGGATGGGGCGAGTGGCGCCAGGTGGACGAGGACGCCCGGCTTCTGGAGGAACGCCCGCCCCACTGGTGACGCTACTGGTGGATCGGCAGGCCCAGGCCGAGCAGGAACCCCGCCAGGATCACCAACGCCAGCGCGAGGACCAGCCGGCGGTTACGTCGCAAGCGAGGCGCGCGGGCGGCCGGACGCGTGCGTACACCTGCGGTCTCGCGCTCGGTGACGTGCTTCTGCTCTCCGGTGTCCAGTCTCATGCTGGTGCCGGTGCTCATGCTGACGTTCGGTCGGTCATGCCTCATTCTTAACCCGGCATGATCGTTATGTCCGGCGAACGCTCATGCCGGTCACATTGCCCGCCTTCGGCTCAAACAGTGCGTGCCGTCGCGACGACGGTGAGTCCCGAGAGCGCCTCGCGGCCCTCGGCGCCGAGGGGCGCGGCCGCCAGTGCCGCCTCGGCGTCCGCGGTGTACCCGTCGATCATCTTCTCGCAGGCGTCCAGCGCGCCGGTCGCCACGATGATCGAGCGGAGCGTCTCGACCCCGTCGAGGTCGAGCGCCGGGTCGCCCAGCAGGGTCTCCACGGTCTGCGCCTGCGCCGTCGTCGCCCGCTCCAGGGTCAGCGCGACGAGCACCGTCCGCTTGCCCTCGCGCAGGTCATCGCCTGCCGGCTTGCCGGTCTGCGCCGGGTCGCCGAAGACGCCGAGGACGTCATCGCGCAGCTGGAACGCGATGCCGAGCGGCATCCCGTACGCCGAGAGCTCCGCCACGGACTCCGATCCGGCCAGCGCGGCACCGAGCTGCAGCGGCCGCTCGATGGTGTACTTCGCGCTCTTGAAGCGCACGATCCGCAGGGCCTCCTCGACCATCGCGTGGCCCGCCAGGGGACCCCGCGCCTGGCCGCGCATGTCGAGATACTGACCGCACATCACCTCGGTGCGCATCAGGTCGAAGATCGGCCGGCCGCGCCGCAACGCCTCATCAGGCAGTCCGCTGCCCTGGAACATCTCGTCGCACCAGGTCAGGCACACATCGCCGAGCAGGATGGCCGCGCCGGCGCCGAACGCCTCCGCGGATCCGCGCCAGCCGGACTCGGCGTGCAGCCCCTCGAACCTCCGGTGCGCCGCGGGCTGGCCGCGACGCGTGTCGCTGCCGTCCATGACGTCGTCGTGGATCAGCGCACCGGCCTGCAGCAGCTCCAGCGAGGCCGCGGCGGTGAAGAGCTCCGGGCGATCTTCGCCTCCTGAGCCACGCCAGCCCCAGTAGCAGAACTCCGGACGGAGCCGTTTGCCGCCGGAGAGCAGTGAGTCGAGGGCGGCCAGCATCGGCGCCAGATCACCGGAGACGGCGTCGAGCAGGGGGCGCTGGCGGTCGACGAAGGCGTACAGCGCCTCGTCGACCTCTTTGCGTATTCGACTTGCGACCACGAACCTGAGACTAGTGGTCCGCCCGTACCGGCCCGTTACGCTGTTGGTCATGACTGCCGCTCGCCCCCGAACCATCCGAGAAGTCCTCGCCGCCGGAAAGACGACGTTCTCGTTCGAGTTCTTCCCTCCCAAGACCGAGCAGGGGGCGCGCAACCTCTGGCAGGCGATCAGGCGCCTCGAGGTGCTGCAGCCGACCTTCGTGTCCGTGACGTACGGCGCCGGCGGTGGCAACCGTGATCACACCATCGACATCGTCGAGCGGATCGCCACCGACACGACGCTCACACCCGTCGCGCACTTCACCGCCGTCAACCACTCGATCGCCGAGCTGCGCCAGCTCATCGGCAGGTTCGCGGCGGCGGGCGTCAGCGATCTGCTGGCCCTGCGCGGTGACCCGCCCGGCGACCCGATGGGGGAGTGGGTGCGCCATCCCTCCGGTGTCGAGTACGCCGAGGACGTCGTGCGGCTGATCAAGTCCTCGGGTGACTTCAGTGTCGGGGTGGCGGCGTTCCCGTACAAACACCCGCGTTCTCCGGACATCGAGAGCGACACGCGTTACTTCGTGCGCAAATGCGAGGCCGGAGCCGACTACGCGATCACGCAGATGTTCTTCCGCGCCGAGGACTACCTGACGCTGCGCGACCGCGTCGCCGCCCTGGGCTGCGACGTACCGATCATTCCGGGCATCATGCCGGTCACCCAGCTGAGCACGATCGAACGCTCGGAGCAGCTGTCCGGGGCGCCGTTCCCGCGGGAGCTGGCGGAGCGGTTCGAGGCCGTCGGCGACGACCCGGAGGCCGTACGCCGCCTCGGCATCGACCAGGCCGTGCAGCTGTGCCGCCGGCTGCTCGCCGAGGGCGTGCCGGGGATCCACTTCATCACGTTCAACAAGTCGACGGCGACGAGCGAGGTCTACTCGCGTCTGGAGATCAGCGGGAGCCGTCGCGACCTGTTGGTGCCGTAAGCGCTGTTCAGGCCACCAGTCGGGCACATGCGATGGCTGGGCCGGCGGTCATGCGAACCGTCGGCCCGAACCTTCCCTGCGAGTCCTGGGCCGTCTGACGCCGAACCGTGGTCGTCCATGACGTTACGTCGGTGGTTTGGGCGGAGATCCATTTTTCCGTGTACTGCCCGAAAGTGATTCGACCGGTATCCGGATCGCTACCCGGCGAGCGGAGGGCTTCTTGATGCCTTTTCTGCCGGGACTGCTGACGGTCGCTACGATCACGCCCCATGCGCGTTGATCGTCACAGCATTTCCGAAGAGTCCCTCGCGTTTGCCCTGGCGGCCGTCCCCGAGCGGCTGGGCCGGGACGCCAAGCTCGCCGAGAACGGCGGCCCGTTCGGCATCGAGATGCTCGCCGACATGCTGCTGGACTACGCGGCGGCGCGCACCGTCGAGATCGACCCGCGCGTCGAGACCCGGGAGACCTGGCTCGCGCTGACCTCGGCCGCGTCGCTGTACCGGGACTATGCGCGCGCCCGGACCGTCCCGGCCGGCGGGGAGGTCCGCGCCTTCGTCGACTACCTGGGCGTCGGGTTCGGCTTCCTGCAGGAGCGGGACGAGAGCCTGAGTGTGCACGACTGGGTCTGGGCCTACCAGGTGGCGCTCGCCGTCGGGAAGGACGACGTCCTGCTCGGCCTCTACCCGCTGGTCCAGTCCCTGCCCGAGGACGACGACCTTCAAGGCCTTCGCGCCTTCTGGGCGAAACAGCCCGCCGAGACCTACCCGGACTCCCCCGAGGGCCGGATGCTGCGCGCGATCGCCCAAGGCGACGCCGTCGCGTTCAACGCCGCTCTGGCCGCGACGCTGGAGCAGCACCGCGAGCGGGCCGGGAGGTACCCGCGTGACCTGATCGCCTGGGGACCGCTGGCCATGGCCACGCTCGCGCACGAGACCGAGCTGCCGATTGAGGTCGAGTCCGGCTACCTTCCCGAGCGGCTGTTCACGCGCGCTGGGCCCAAGAAGCCGAGCGCGGACGGCGCGATCGCCCGCCCCGGCTTCGACGGCGACCGCGCCGCCCGCTGGCTGGAGAACGCCGGCAAGCGTTCCGAACGGAAGGTGGAGTTCGCGTTCGACCCGGAAGTGCTCATCCAGTACCGGTTCTCGGCGATGGCCGATCCCGGGGAGCACATGATGATGGCGCTGTCGTTCCGCTCCGTGCTGGACCCGCGCGCCGAGAGCGCCGTGTACACCGACGGGCTGGTCCTGGCGAGCGAGTCGTTCGCGTCGGCGTTCCGGCTGGCTTCGGCCCCGCGCGGCACTGCGATCGCCGTCACGCTGGGCGGACGCACCGCGGAACTGCCCGCGTCCGGGCCGAACAGCGACGCCTCCGACTGGACCTACGCGCGGGCCGCCGCGCTGGCATGGACGTCCCGCAGGCAGGCGGACATCGCGATCCTGGCCGCGTTCAACGCCGGCGACCTTCACTCCACGATTCCGGACACGAACTCCTACGCGCACGCGTGCCACGCCGTCCTGCGCGGACAGGACCCGCGTCCGCATCTGCGGAAGGCGCTGGCCAAGACCTCCGGCGACGAGCACTGGGAGTGCCTGCGCGACCCCCGCGCCCGGCTGCTGGAGCGCATCGCCGATGACGACGCGGACGGCTTCAACGCCGTCCTCGCCGACGCTCTCGGCCTCTACCGCGACTACTACAGCGCGGGCGACCGCATCGACGACCCGGACGGGCAGCTCTCCTTCGACGCGCTCGGACTGGCCTGCCTCGCCCACGACCGAGGCATCCCGGTGCGGGTCGAGTCCGGCTACCTGCCGCGCGCGGTGATCGAAGGACTCAGCCCACGCTGAAGACCGGCCCGCTCGCCGAGACGCCGGTGCCGGCTGCGACCAGGCCAGGGGTGACCGGCAACGACCAATGGCAACTGCTCGTGGCAGCGGCTAGCGGGCGCCGGGCGCCGCAGGTGGCGGACGCGGTTCACGTTCAACAAGTCGACGGCGACGAGCGAGGTCTACTCGCGCTTGGAGCTCAGCGGCAGCTCGGCGCCCATCACGGCGTAGAGGGGGCCGCCGCCGGGGAACCGGAAGCCGGTTATCAGGTCGGTCAGACCCAGGGAGCCGTAGAGCTTGCGGGCCGGGGTCTGCGCGTCGAGCGTGGACAGCACGACCGTACGCTCGGGCCGGTCGGCGCACAGTGAGGTGATCAGCCCACGGCCGAGCCCTCGCCCCTGCGCGGACGGGTGCACGTGCAGCTCGGCCACCTCCCAGGTGTCGTCCAGCCAGTGCCGGGCGTGCGCATCCCCACCGGTCTTGCCGAGCTGGCCGCGTACGACATCGTGCCACCACTGCCCGGCCTCGCCGTGGAACCCATAACCGAAACCCACGACGGTCCGCCCACGCTCCGCGACGAACGCACGGAACGCGGGATGGCCGGCGTGCCGCTCCATGATCATGTGCCGGCCGGGCATCTGCTCTGGCGGGGGGAGCATGGCCGCCTCGTACGTGGCCAGGAGTACGTCGAGACGTCGCAGGAACCCGCGGCGGTCGATCTCACGAATCTGCGGCGCGGCCTCACGGCGTGCCCTGAATGCTGGTCTCACGTGCCTCACTTGGGAATGAACGGCGGAACCTTCGAGAGTGCGCCGTAAATGTCCCACAGAATCTGCGTCGCCGCCTTCTTCAGCTCGCCACGCTGTGTCTCCAGATCGTTCTGCCAGCCGCGAGCGGCGGGCCCGACCCAGGCGTCACCGGCGGTGCGTACGGGAGGGTCGAGCGCCTTCTCCAGCGTGTGGGCGCTCTCGAACGCTCGCTGATAGGCCTGGTAGAGGTCGGCGTATTCGGGATTGGGACGCTGGGTATCGCCGGCGGGTGGCGGGTCGGAGGGTGACCGCAACGTGCCCGGCGAGGGCGGGTAGGTGCTCATACGCGGGTCTTCTCGTCGCCCGCGGCCTGGTGATCCCCGGCGGGTCTCCATCTCTCGCCGTCGCCCGCTGGCGGCGCGTCGGAACGCGGCTCGCCGGGAGCGGTCGGGCCGGGGTTCACGCCGGGGTTCCGGATGGGCGGGTGGCATGGAAGCCGGCGAGGCGTTCGGCGTTCGCCCGTACGGCGGCCGGGTCGGCGTCGTGGGCGGTGGTGGCGTGGGTGACCAGGCGGGCGAGTGCCTCGGAACGCGGCCAGCCCTCCAGCGCCCGGTGAAGGGTCTCGGGATGGCGGGAGTACAGCTCGACGGCGGCGTGGGGGTCGTCCGCCGCGGGCGTGATCATCGCCTCGTGCGGCGGCCGCGGTGCCGGGATCAGGTGCTGAGGCGGGGGAGTCTCCGCGCCGCCGGATCGGGGCGGCTCCGGGTGTGCGCCGACCATCTCGGTCAGGCCGAGGTGGCCGAGCGCGACCCGTGCACGATGGCCGAGGCCGGCCTGGGCCAGGACGTGCACGGCATCGTCGCGTACGCCGGCGCGGCGTGCCTCGTCGAGCATTTCGCGCAGCCACTTCTCGTTCATCGTCATGTGGTGGCTGGCGACGCCCAGCGAGGTCTCGACCGTCTTCAGGTGCGCCTTGTCCGCCAGCGCCGCCTTGATCAGCCGCGCGGTGCCGGCCGGCCCGAGCCGGTCGTACATCCCATGTGCGTAGTCGGGGTCGTCGGCGTTGGCGGCCAGTCGCTTCCAGACCGCGGCCGGAACGGGATGGTGCGCCTCGCCCGCCGTGCGAATGGCCGACGCGTCGGCGGCCCCGGCCTTCAACGCCGCGTGAACGTCCGCGAAGTTGCCGGTATGCCGCCCAGCCCCCACCGCCGTCGTACGGTGCCGCCCCCCGCCGAACCCGCCCGCGCTGACGTGCGGCATCGGATGGCCGCCCTTGCTGAGGTGGGTGATGGCGTAGTTGCGGCGCCTGGTCAGCATCCCGGACTGCCCGCTGACCCAGGTGTGCACGGCCGCGGCCTGACGGAGCCCGGTACGCGGCACGCTGGGGGGCAGTGTCCCGTTGGTACGCAACCACGCGGAGATGGCATTGGAGGCGCCACCCATCTGATGGATGAGCTGCGCCATCGCGTCGATGTCCAGGCCGACGAAATCCTTGTCGCGCGCGGCGGCGGCACGCAGATTTTCCTGTCCAGCCATGGGCCGCTCCGGAGAGTGCGCTCGAGCCTCAGGTGACCGTTGTACCACCCTGCGTCGCCCGTGTCTGCATGGCCGAATCCGCATCGAATTACGGTCCTACCGCACGTCACATGGGGTGCAGCCGCTAACCGAAACCGCCTGGCCTCCCGGCCGCACGAGAACACCGCCGCCGCGGGCCGGAAGCTCGCGAGGCGCCGGGTCGCCCCGGCCTGGGCTCGGCGCGAGTTTTCCACAGCATCCCGGAACCTCTTGCCCCGCAAACCCGCAGGTCGGAAGGATAGGAGTGGGCTGGCGCCCCCAGGGCGGGCGGGGACGGACCGGCGGGGACGGACCGGCCCGAGACCGACCGGCCCGAGACCGACCGGCCCGAGACCGACCGGCCCGAGACCGACCGGCCCGAGACCGACCGGCCCGAGACCGACCGGCCCGAGACCGACCGGCCCGAGACCGACCGGCCCGAGACCGACCGGCCCGAGACCGACCGGCCCGAGACCGACCGGCCCGAGACCGACCATGGGCACCGTTCCCGGCTTCCGGTGCGACTGGACGGCGCGCGGGTCAGGGCTCGGTGGATTGGCGGCGCCGGTAGGCGCGCATGCGGGCGTTGACGCCGCAGCCGGCGACGTCGCACCAGCGGGCTGAGCGGTTTCGGGTGTGGTCGTAGAACGCGTAATGGCAGTCGTCGGCGGCGCAGGCCTTCATGCGTGGCCAGGTGCCGTCGGTCATCGCGGTGATCACGGCGGTGAGCAGCGGCGCCAGGAGGCGGTCGCCGGATGACCCGCCCGCCGCCGGCCAGCGCAGGTGTGAGCCGTCCGGGGTGATCTCCGGGTGCAGGCCGCATGCGGCGATCTCGGCGTTGACCATGTCCGCGGCCGCCTGATCGGGCGGGCCGCCGTTGTTGGCGAGCATCAGCGAGCGGAGCGACTCGCGCAGCCGCAGTGCCCGGTCGTACGTGCGCGGGCTCACCCCGCCTGGCAGAAGGTGGGCCGCACACCAGAGGTTCAGGTCGGCGGCCTTCGTGACCTCGTTCCGCGTCCGCAGGAACGCCTCCACCAGCGCGAGTGAACCGGGTGCGGACGGTCTGGCTCCCATGCCCGAGACGTTACACCTCTAATGACTTGACCCGTAACCGTCACAGGCATAGCGTCCTAGACCGTAACGAACAGGAAGGTTGTCATGTCCCTCATCGAGCCCTTCCGCATCGCGATCCCCGACGAGGTCCTCGACGACCTCGCCACCCGCCTGGAGCGGACCCGGATACCGTCACCGCCGATCCTCGACGGTGGCGAGAGCGTCAAGGTGATCACCGACATCGAGGACCTCGTCGCCTACTGGCGCGACGGGTACGACTGGCGGGCGCAGGAGCGCCGGCTCAACGCGGTGGCTCCGCACTACCGGACGACCATCGACGACATCGGTATCCACTTCATCCACGTTCGCGGCAAGGGCCCGAATCCGCTGCCCCTCCTCCTGGCGAACGGCTGGCCCAGCTCGTTCGTGGAGTACCTCGGCGTGCTCGGTCACCTGACCGACCCGGCGGCGTACGGCGGGGATCCGGACGACGCCTTCGACGTCGTCATCCCGGCCATGCCCGGGTACGGGTTCTCCGAGCAGTGCGCGAATCGGCACCTCGACCGAGTCATGATCGCCGGACTCTTCGACCGGCTGATGGTCGACCGGCTCGGCTACGACCGATACGTCGCGCACGGCGATGACATCGGCGGCGGCGTGGTCAACCGCCTCGGCATGCGCCACCCCGGCACCGTACGGGCCATCCAGACCGCGAACTGGCTCAAGCCCCACGGGGCCGTCACCGACGAGGACTACCTGGCCGCCGAGCGCCGATGGGAGAGCGAGCGCGGCGCGTACGCCCACGTGCAGGCGACGCGCCCGCAGATCCTCACGTACGGGCTGCTCGACTCGCCGATCGGGCTAGCAGCGTGGATCCTGGAGAAGTTCCTGACCTGGAGCGATCCGGCCACGCGCGACAATCTCACCGCCGACGACCTGCTCACCAACGTGATGATCTACTGGGCCAACCGCGCGATCGGCAACACCGTGCGTCTGTACGCGGTCGACTCTGGGCCGCTGGGCGCCGATGACGTGGTCTCCGTCCCGGCGTCGGTCCTCGTCACGAGGGAGCCGGAACTTCCGGTGCCCCCCGAGTCCTGGCTACGACAGGCGTACCCCCGGCTGACCCGGATCGCGACCGTGGAAGAAGGCGGGCATTTCCTCGCGCAGGAGTCACCGCTGGTCTTCACCGACGCGGTCCGTACGGCGTTCCGGCCCTACCGCGACTGAGCCGGGCTCACTCGACATCGGCGGGCGTACCGCCGGTGATGCGGACGAGCTCCTCGTACGACGTCGGGAACACCGTGTGCGGGTGGCCCCCGGCCGCCCAGACGACCTCGTGCCCGGCGAGCCACTTGTCCACGAGCGTACGGATCGGTGCCGGATGCCCCACGGGTGCGACACCGCCGATCGGCTGGCCGGTGGCGGAGCGTACGAAGTCGGGGTCGGCGCGCTTGACCTTCGCCACGCCGAGCTGCTCGGCGACCTTGGAGGTGTCGACGCGGTGCGCGCCGCTGGTGAGTACGAGCAGGGGCTCGCCGTCGGCGGCGAAGATCAGGCTGTTCGCGATCGCCCCGACCTCGCAGCCGAGGAGGGCGGCGGCGGCGACCGCGGTGGGTACGGCCTCGGTCAGCTCGCGTACCTCGCCATCCGCACCCAGCTCACGCAGGCGCGCGGCGACGTTCGCGGTGTTGGGATGCATGGCCCACACCTTAGGGGGTTCGGTACGGGTCCGGCGCGTGAGTTCGGCGCCGGCGTGGGGCCGGGTCGCGGGCGATGGCCGCCGCGTGTTCGTTTTTCGACGCCTCTGACCTGCGAAGACACGCCCTCATTCGAACATGTTGACGAATGCCGGTGGTGCCGGTTTACTGGACTCACGCTCGAACCTGTGTTCGAGTCTCGGGTGCGGGTTCTCGCGGGTTCGCGCCGGAGGGGTTCGTCTCGCTGGGCAGCGCAATGCCATGCGAGATGCGGCGGCCGGGCGGGACGAGGGGAAGCGTTTCGCCCGCGCCGTCCCCGGGTTCGTCCCGGGACCCGTCGAGCGGAAGGAGGCACGCCATGTCCGCAAGGTCCACGGCCGTCCCTCTGCGCCCCGTTCCACGGCGCAGGCCGGCACCGCCGGCGATCACACTGTTGCAGACGGCCCGGCACGGCCTGGCCGAGGCGGCCGAGTCCGCCGCGCCGGCGTCGCGCTATGTCGCGGCTCACCTGGCCGCACTACGCGCCGCGGCCGCGGTACTCGCGGCACGTGGCGACCCGGCAACGAGCCGCCGAGGCAGACCCCGCAGCGTGTGGGTCCTCCTCCCGGAGGTCGAGCCCGCCCTGCGCGAATGGGCGGCGTTCTTCGCCGCGGGCGCGGGCAAACGCGCGGCCGCCGAAGCCGGCCTCCCACGCGCCGTGACCACCCACGAGGCCAACGACCTGCTCCACGACGCGGAGGTCTTCGTCGCGCTGGTGGAGACCACTCTGGGCATCGACAGCCAGCCGATGCTCCCCGTCGCCGGCTGAGACACCACGCCGGCCCGCCGGCCCCTCCCGGCGGCGCTGGGTCTGGACCTACGGGTTCGCCGGCGGCCGTGGCCTGACCGGGCGACGGGCAGCCGTGGCCTGACCCGGCGACCGGCGACCGGCGACCGGCTGATCCATGCCCTGAGGCAGCAGCCCAGCATGGCGGGCACGATCGGGCTGGCCTCGATCGGAGACGATTTCTTCGTCGCGCTGCGGGTGACTGGTGGCTGGTGACCTGATCGGTGGGGTCATGCGTGGCGACTGATCGGTGGGGTGATGCGCGGCGGTTGACCAGTGGGGTGATGCGGGCGGCTGATCGGCCTGGGCCGGTTACGGTCTCGTAACTGCGACCCGGCGGCAGGTGTTGTCGCTTATGACTTGTCGCCGGTGGAGTCTGCGGTCAAGCGGGTCGCGCTGGGCCGGAGCTGGTGACCTGTGGCGCTGTCCTTGCGTTCTCTCGGCCCAGATCGGGCGAGTGAACGTCATCGCTTCGGCTTGCCGAGAGCTCGATCAATTGCAGGGACTCGCCGCCCCGTCCGGGCGCGCTGGGCGGGGCGGCGGTGGTACCTGGGACGCACGTGCTGACATTGCGGGATGTCCGGTGTGTTCCGGGCGGACCGGCGGTTTTCACCGGAGCGATCGGTCCGGCCGCGGGTCCCGCCGTGGTTCCCCCCGAAGCGGCGGGACTCGCCGGCTATCAACCCGGTGGGACCAGATCGGGGGAGCCGGCCATAGCGGCGGCGGCCCGTCCCGCTCGGCGGGTGCCGGTAGGGCAGCTTGGAGAACTGCGCGCACAGGCCGTGGGAACGCCTGCCAGTGCCGTCAATCTGGTGAATGCCATGCCATGCCGATGGCGCACGGGACGCCGATGGGCGCGCGATAGCGATGGGCACGGGACGCCGATGGCGCACGGGACGCCGATGGGCGCGATGGAGATCGGCGCGTGACGGTGATGGGCGCGTGACGGTGATGGGCGCGCGATGGTGATGGGCGTGCGAAGTCGGGCCGGTCGGCGGGCGAGGAATCGCCCGGCGCAGGCGGGACCCGCCGGTGGCGATAGATCCGGTTAGGCGGCGCGCGAACTCGGCTGGTCGAGAGGGACTCGGCTTGGCAGATGAGCCGGCAGGCGAAGACCCGTGCCAAAGGCAACCGCACGAATGCCGCTACGAAGATACGAACACCGGCCGGACTCAGGCGGTCTCGCCATTACACGGCGACGCCGCTCGGCGCAGCGGATTGCCTCGCCGACGTCAAGCCAGCCGTGGGCCGGCGGCGGCCGATGCGGGCTTTGTGGCAGGTGGGATCTCGCCGGTGGGCGGGTGTTGGGGGCTTTGTGGCAGGCGGGGCCCCACCGGCTGGCGGGCGATGCCGGCTTTATCGCAGACCAGTTCCCGCCGTCGGCTGTCGCGTTCGTTTTCTCCGGTCACCAGGAGGGTCCTTCCGACGACCGCGCGGGCCTCGATCGCCCTGTGTGCGTCGGCCGCGCGTTCCAGCGGGAACGTCTGCCCGATCACCGGCCGCATCCGTCCCGCCGGGGCCTCGGACAGCGCCCGCGGCAGCATCCGTCTCATGTCGTCGGGGGCGAGCTGGAGGTGCTCGATCCCGCGCACCGTCACCCCGCGTCTCTCCCGCTCGCCGGGATCCAGCACGGCGAACCCACCGGAAGGGGCGCCACCACGGGATCCGCTGTGGGCGGGTGTTGCGGGCGTTGAGATAGGCGGGATCTCGCTGGCGGGCAGATGGTGCGGGCGTTGAGGCAGGAGGGGCCCCATCGGCGGGCGGGCGATGTCGGTTTTATCGCAGACCAGTTCCCACCGGCGGCACCACGGGATCCGCTGTGGGCGGGTGGTGCGGGCTTTGAGGCAGGCGGGGCCTCGGCCGTGGGCGGGTGGTGCGGGCTTTGAGGCAGGCGGGGCCTCGGCCGTGGGCGGGTGGTGCGAGCTTTGAGGCAGGACGAGACCTCGCCCGTGTGCGGGTGGCGCGGGTGTTGAGGCAGGCGGAACTCACCGGCGGGCGTGTGACGCCGACTTCAGGGCAGATCAGACCGCACCGACGGCATCTCAGGGTCCGCTGTGGGCGGGCCGTGGCCAGGCCGGTAGACCAAGGGGGCGTTCGTCCGGTCCTCCCGGCGGTGCAGTGGTTCAGAATCGCGAATCACCGCACCGCCCGGTGGATCAGATCAGAAAGCCTCCACGGCGCGGCGTGCCTCAGGATCGAGGACACCCCAGCCGATGAGTTCTTCGGTGAGTTCTGTCGGTGACTTGTCGTAGATCACCGCCAGGGATCGGAGATCCTCCTGCCGGATGGACAGGACCTTCCCGTTGTAGTCGCCCCGCTGGCTCTGGATCGTCGCGGCGTAGCGGGCGAGTGGACCGGCCTTGTCCTTCGGAAGCTGCTGGAGTCGCTCGAGGTCGATGACGAGCTTCGGCGTCGGGCCGAGCGGACTCGGCGCGGCTCCGCCGGGTAGCAACTCAGACACCGGCACGCCGTAGAACTCGGCGAGCTCGGACAGCTTCTGAACGGTGACGGCGCGGTCGCCCCGCTCGTACGAACCCACGACGACGGCCTTCCAGCGGCCACGTGATTTCTCTTCCACACCGTGCAGGGACAGGCCCTGCTGGGTACGGATGGCGCGAAGTCTCGCGCCGAGAGCCTTTGCATATTCAGACGGCATCTTTGCGGCCCCCAGGCTCACTTTCTCGTCGTCGACGTTGGCCCTGGAGGGGACCAAGGGGCGTTGACCCCTGCCTCCCCGGAACGCGTGCGTCATGGGGCGCACTTTCAGCCGGCCAAGGGGGGCCGACCGCCGAGGGGTCCATCTCCTGGGATGGTTACGGACAGTGACGGTAAAACGGGTAGCGCTCCAGGTCAAGCCGATTGGAAAAAAGCGGTCGAATCCGTCATCGCTGACAGTCGCGTCTCCAGGGCCTCTGGAGACGCGAAAACCCCTGCCTCATATGACTTTACGGGGAAACCGAGCCGAGTGCGGGGCCGTGTTCACCTGCGGAAACTTAAGTGACACCGGGGTGGAGGCGCGCGCACCCGGTGCTGCTACCGTGAATTAGCCGATCCTTTAAGGCCCGTCCAGTGAGGCGGGAAAGGAGGTTCCACGGTGAGTGCTGCTTCTGTGCCCCCGCACAGGCCATCTCCCGATCCCGATGGTGACGTGAGTCACAAATCCGTTCTCGAGGCGCCGGACATACGCCGCGCGCTGACCCGGATCGCCCACGAGATCCTCGAACGCACCAAGGGCGGCCGGGACATCGTCCTCCTCGGAATCCCGACACGAGGGGTCACTCTCGCCCAGCGCCTGGCCCGCCGCATCGAAGAGGTCGAGGGGCACGCCGTCCCGCAGGGCTCTCTCGACGTCACGATGTACCGCGACGACCTGCGGATGCGGCCCGCACGTGCGCTCGGCCGTACCGAGCTGCCGCCCGAAGGCGTCGACGACCGTGTCGTGGTGCTGATCGACGATGTCCTGTACTCCGGCCGCACCGTACGCGCGGCCCTCGACGCCCTGAACGACCTCGGCCGCCCGCGAGCGGTCCAGCTCGCCACGCTGGTCGACCGTGGCCATCGCGAGCTCCCCATCCGCGCCGACTACGTCGGAAAGAACCTCCCGACGAGCGCGAGGGAGACCGTGCGGGTGCTGGTCGAGGAGGTGGACGGCCGCGACGCCGTCCTGCTGGAGGCCGGCAAGTGAAACATCATCTGATCTCCGCGGCCGACCTGACCAAGGACGACGCCCTGCTGATCCTCGACACCGCCGAGGAGCTCGCGAGCATCGCCGATCGGCCGATCAAGAAGCTGCCCACGCTGCGCGGCCGTACGGTCGTCAACCTCTTCTTCGAGGACTCGACGCGGACGCGCATCTCGTTCGAGGCGGCGGCCAAGCGGCTGTCCGCGGACGTGATCAACTTTTCCGCCAAGGGGTCCAGCGTGTCCAAGGGCGAGAGCCTGAAGGATACCGCGATGACGCTGGAGGCCATGGGCGCCGACGGCGTCGTGATCAGGCACGGTGCCTCCGGCGCGCCGCATCGGCTCGCCAACTGGGTGCGCGGCAGTGTCGTCAACGCCGGCGACGGCACCCACGAGCACCCCACCCAGGCGCTGCTCGACGCGTACACGATGCGACGGCGGCTCGGTGACCTCGACGGCAGGCGGGTCACGATCGTCGGCGACATCCTGCACAGCCGCGTGGCGCGTTCGAACGTCCTGCTGCTGAACACCCTGGGCGCCGAGGTCACGCTGGTGGCGCCGCCGACGCTGTTCCCGGTCGCGGTGGGCACCTGGCCGTGCGAGGTCGCCTACGACTTCGACTCGGTGCTGCCCAAGAGCGACGTCGTCATGATGCTGCGGGTCCAGCAGGAGCGGATGAACGCCGCCTTCTTCCCGACGGTGCGGGAGTACAGCCGCCGGTACGGCCTGGACGGCCGGCGCATGGCCACGATGCCGCAGCACGCGCTCGTCATGCACCCGGGCCCGATGAACCGCGGCGTCGAGATCGCCGCAGACGTGGCCGACTCGGCGCGCTCGACCATCGTCGAGCAGGTCGCCAACGGCGTCACCGTACGGATGGCCGTGCTGTACCTGCTGCTCGGCGGCTCCGAATCGGCGATCGCCAACTCACGGACGGAAGGCGAATGACGTACCTGATCAAGGGCGCCCGCATCCTCGGCGGGGACCCGCGCGACATCCTGATCGACGGCGGTGTCATCGCCGCGATCGGCACGGGCCTGGACGCGAAGGGCGCGGAGACGATCGAGGCCGACGGGCTCATCGCGCTGCCCGGCCTGGTCGACCTGCACACGCACCTGCGCGAGCCGGGCCGTGAGGACGCCGAGACCGTCGAGACCGGTACGCGGGCGGCCGCCGCCGGCGGGTTCACCGCCGTGCACGCCATGGCCAACACCGAACCCGTCGCCGACACGGCCGGCGTCGTCGAGCAGGTCTGGCGCCTCGGCCGCGAGGCCGGCCACTGCGACGTGCACCCGGTCGGCGCCGTCACCCGCGGCCTCGAAGGCCACAAGCTCGCCGAGCTCGGCGCCATGGCCGACTCCGCCGCACACGTGCGCGTCTTCTCCGACGACGGCCACTGCGTCGACGACGCGGTGCTCATGCGCCGCGCGCTGGAGTACGTCAAGGCCTTCGACGGCGTCGTCGCCCAGCACGCGCAGGAGCCGCGCCTGACCGAGCACGCGCAGATGAACGAGGGCGAGGTTTCCGGCCGTCTCGGCCTGGCGGGCTGGCCCGCGGTCGCCGAGGAGGCGATCATCGCCCGCGACTGCCTGCTCGCCGCGCACGTCGGCTCCCGCCTGCACGTCTGCCACGTCTCCACGGTCGGGTCGGTCGAGATCCTCCGGTGGGCCAAGAGCAAGGGCTGGCAGATCACCGCCGAGGTCACCCCGCACCACCTGTTCCTCACCGACGAGCTCGCCGAGACCTACGACCCGATCTACAAGGTCAACCCGCCGCTCCGTACGAAGGCCGACGTCGAGGTGCTCCGCGAGGCCCTCGCCGACGGCACCATCGACTGCGTCGCGACCGACCACGCGCCCCACCCGGTCGAGGCGAAGGAGACCGAGTGGGCGCCCGCGGCGATGGGCATGATCGGGCTGGAGACGGCCCTGTCCGTCGCCCAGGCCGCCATGGTCGACACCGGGCTGCTCGACTGGGCGGGCCTGGCCGACCGCATGTCCGTACGGCCCGCGCGCATCGGCCGGCTCGCCGGCCAGGGACACCTCCCCGAAGAGGGCGCGCCGGCCAACCTGACCCTGTACGACCCTGGCGCGCGTACGGTCATCGACCCGGCCGCCTCCGTGTCCAGGAGCCGCAACACGCCGTTCGCCGGGATCGAGCTGCCGGGACGCGTACAGGCGACGTTCCTGCGCGGGCGTCCGACCGTCCTGGAGGGCAAGCCGGTATGAGCGAGCGAGTGGGAACTCCCTCGGCGAAGGAGGGCGCGTGACCGCCAAGCAGGCACTGCTCGTCCTGGAGGACGGGCGCACCTTCCACGGCACCGCGTACGGCGCCGAGGGCGAGGCGTTCGGGGAGATGGTCTTCAACACCGGCATGACCGGCTACCAGGAGACCCTGACCGACCCCTCGTACCACCGGCAGATCGTCGCGATGACCGCCCCGCACATCGGCAACACCGGCGTCAACGACGAGGACGCCGAGTCCGGGCGCGTCCAGGTCGCCGGATACGTCCTGCGCGAGCCCTCGCGCGTCACGTCGAGCTGGCGGGCCGAACGCTCCCTGGAGGACGAGCTGCGCGCGTACGGCGTCATCGGCATCGCCGTACAGGGCACCCGCGCGCTCACCCGGCACCTGCGCGACCGCGGCGCGATGCGGGCCGGCGTCAGCACCGCGGAGACCGAGCCCGCCGCCCTCCTGGAGCGCGTGCTGGCCAGCCCGGACATGATCGGCGCCGACCTGGCCCGCGTGGTCTCGACCGCCGAGCCGTACGTCGTACGCCCCGATGGGCAGGTCCGGCACCGCGTCGCGGCCGTGGACCTCGGCATCAAGACGATGACGCCGCGCCGCATGGCCGAACGCGGCTGTGAGGTGCACGTCCTGCCCGCGACGGTCACCACCGAGGAGATCCTCGCGCTGGAGCCGGACGGCGTCTTCTACAGCAACGGGCCGGGCGACCCGGCCGCCTGCGACTACGCGGTCACCTCGATGAAGGGCGTGCTGGAGGCGGGCACGCCCGTCTTCGGCATCTGCCTCGGCAACCAGATGCTCGGCCGCGCGCTCGGCCTGGGCACCTACAAGCTGCGGTTCGGCCACCGCGGCGTCAACCAGCCCGTGCAGGACCGCGCCACCGGCCGGGTGCACATCACCAGCCACAACCACGGCTTCGCCGTGGAGGCGCCCCTCGACGGGCCGTTCGAGACCCCCTACGGCCGCGCCGAGGTCAGCCACGTCGACCTCAACGACGGTGTGGTCGAGGGGCTCCGCCTGCTCGACCGTCCCGCGTTCAGCGTCCAGTACCACCCCGAGGCCGCGCCCGGCCCGCACGACGCCACCGGCCTCTTCGAGTCCTTCTGCGAGCTGATGACCAGATGAGCGATGTTTCCAGCCACGAGGCCGACCACGCGTCCGACGCCACGTCGCACGGCCACGTCCCGGTCGACCCCAACGACGCGGTCCTGCGCGCCAAGGCGCCCAGCCCGCGCGCGCTCCTCCTCGCCGCCGCCGCGGCGCTCCTGACCGTGGTGGCCCTCCTGGCCGCCGCGATCGCGTCCGCACGGGGCGTCTGATGCCGCGGCGTACCGACCTGAAGTCGGTCCTCGTCATCGGATCCGGCCCGATCGTGATCGGCCAGGCCGCCGAGTTCGACTACTCCGGCACCCAGGCGTGCCGCGTCCTCAAGGCCGAGGGACTGCGCGTCTCCCTGGTCAACAGCAACCCCGCGACGATCATGACCGACCCGGAGATCGCCGACGCCACGTACGTCGAGCCGATCACACCGGCGACGGTGGAGCAGGTCATCGCCAAGGAGCGCCCCGACGCCCTGCTGCCCACACTGGGCGGCCAGACCGCGCTCAACACCGCGATCGCGCTGCACGAGTCCGGCGCGCTGGAGAAATACGGCGTCGAGCTCATCGGCGCGAACGTCGACGCGATCCAGGCGGGGGAGAACCGCGAGCGGTTCAAGCAGATCGTCGCCGACATCGGCGCCGAGTCCGCGCGCAGCGTGATCTGCCACGACATGGACGAGTGCTTCGGCGCGGCCGACACCCTCGGCTACCCGATGGTGGTCCGCCCCTCGTTCACGATGGGCGGCGCCGGGTCCGGCATGGCCTACGATGCCGACGACCTGCGCCGTATCGCCGGCGCGGGCCTGGCCGCCAGCCCGACCACCGAGGTGCTCCTGGAGGAGTCCATCCTCGGCTGGAAGGAGTACGAACTCGAGCTGATGCGCGACAAGCACGACAACGTCGTGGTCGTCTGCTCCATCGAGAACGTCGACCCGATGGGCGTGCACACCGGCGACTCGATCACCGTCGCGCCCGCCATGACGCTCACCGACCGCGAATACCAGCACATGCGCGACGTCGCCATCGACGTGATCCGCGCGGTCGGCGTCGACACCGGCGGCTGCAACATCCAGTTCGCGATCGACCCGCGTACGGGCCGCATGACCGTCATCGAGATGAACCCGCGCGTCTCACGGTCCAGCGCGCTCGCCTCCAAGGCCACCGGCTTCCCGATCGCCAAGATCGCCGCCCGGCTCGCCGTCGGCTACACCCTGGATGAGATCCGCAACGACATCACGCGGGAGACCCCGGCCAGCTTCGAGCCGAGCCTGGACTACGTCGTGGTGAAGGCACCGCGGTTCGCGTTCGAGAAGTTCCCCGGCGCCGACGAGACGCTCACGACGCACATGAAGTCCGTCGGCGAGGCCATGGCCATCGGCCGGTCCTTCACCGAGGCCCTGCAGAAGGCGCTGAGGTCGCTGGAGCGCCCTGGGGCGTCCTTCTCGTGGGCTCCGGGACCGGAGCTGCTCACGGCGGCCGAGCGCGACCTGCTCAGGGACGAGCTGCTCGAACGCTCCGCGCGTCCTCACGACGGGCGGCTGCGCGCAGTCCAGCAGGCGATGCGCGCCGGCGCGACGGTCGAGGAGGCGCACGAGGCGACCGCGATCGACCCGTGGTTCCTCGCCCAGATCGCCGCGCTCGACGAGATCGCCGCGACCCTCACCGGCGAGCAGCTCGACCCCGCGGCGCTCCGCGAGGCCAAGCGGCACGGGTTCTCCGACGCCCAGATCGCCGAGATCCGCGGCGTCTCGGGCGAGCTGATCCGCGGGCTGCGGCACGCGCTCGGCATCCGGCCCGTCTACCTGACCGTCGACACGTGCGCCGCGGAGTTCGCCGCCGAGACGCCGTACCTGTACTCCACCTACGACGAGGAGACCGAGGTCCCGCCCGGCGTCAAGCCGAAGGTGATCATCCTCGGCAGCGGTCCCAACCGGATCGGCCAGGGCATCGAGTTCGACTACAGCTGCGTGCACGCGTCGTTCACCCTCGCCGAGGCGGGCTACGAGACCGTCATGGTCAACTGCAACCCCGAGACGGTCTCGACCGACTACGACACCTCCGACCGGCTCTACTTCGAGCCGCTCACGCTGGAGGACGTCCTGGAGGTCGTGCACGCCGAGCAGGAGACCGGCGAGGTCGCCGGGGTGATCGTGCAGCTCGGCGGGCAGACGCCGCTCGGCCTCGCGCAGCATCTCAAGGACGCCGGGGTGCCGGTCGTCGGCACCTCGCCCGAGAGCATCCACCTCGCCGAGGAGCGCGGCGCGTTCGGCCGCGTCCTCGAACGCGCCGGCCTGCCCGCGCCAAAGCACGGCACCGCCATCACGTTCGAGGAGGCCGCCGCGATCGCCGGTGAGATCGGCTACCCGGTGCTCGTACGTCCCTCGTACGTCCTCGGCGGTCGCGGCATGGAGATCGTCTACGACGAGGGCACGCTGCGGGACTACATCGACCGGGCGTCGGGCGGCGGCGGGACCTGGAGCCCGGAGCACCCGGTGCTGGTCGACCGGTTCCTCGACGACGCGATCGAGATCGACGTCGACGCGCTCTACGACGGCACCGAGCTGTACCTGGGCGGCGTGATGGAGCACATCGAGGAGGCCGGCATCCACTCGGGCGACTCGGCCTGCGCGCTGCCGCCGATCACGCTCGGGCACGAGGACATCTCCCGCATCCGGTCCTCCACCGAGGCGCTGGCCAGGGAGATCGGCGTCCGCGGCCTGATCAACGTGCAGTACGCGCTCGCGGCGGGGGTGCTCTACGTCCTGGAGGCCAACCCGCGCGCCTCCCGTACGGTGCCGTTCGTGTCCAAGGCCACGGCGGTGCCGCTGGCCAAGGCCGCGGCGCGCGTGATGATGGGCACGCCGATCGCCCGGCTGCGCGAGGACGGCCTGCTGCCCGCGACCGGCGACGGGGGAGACCTGCCCCTCGACGCGCCCATCGCGGTCAAGGAGGCCGTGCTGCCCTTCGACCGGTTCCGCACCCCCGAGGGGCGCGGCGTCGATACGATCCTCGGCCCGGAGATGCGTTCGACGGGAGAGGTCATGGGCATCGACGCCGACTTCGGCACGGCGTACGCGAAGTCACAGGCGGCGGCGTACGGCTCGCTGCCGACCAAGGGCCGGGCGTTCGTATCAGTGGCGAACCGGGACAAACGCGCGATGATCTTCCCGGTCAAGCGCCTGGCTGACCTAGGTTTTGAGATTCTCGCAACCGAGGGGACCGCCGAAGTCCTGCGACGCAACGGCGTACGTGCCAAGATCGTTCGCAAGCACAGCGCCGGGTCCGGACCGGATGACGAGCCGACGATCGTCGGTCGCATTCTCGACGGCGAGGTCGACCTCATCGTCAACACTCCGTTCGGCAGCCCGGGGCAGTCCGGGCCGCGGCTCGACGGATACGAGATCCGCACGGCCGCGGTGCTTCGCGGCGTTCCGTGCCTCACCACGGTGCAGGCACTGAGCGCGGCCGTCCAGGGCATTGAGGCGATCACGGCCGGCAACGTCGGCGTCCGGTCGCTGCAGGAGCATGCCGAGCACATCAGGGGGAGTAGTTGAGCGGAGGAGGCGAGTGACCGACTCGTCGCCGGTGCAGGTGCCGGGAACCGTCCTCACGATGCGCCGCATCGGCACCTACCAGACGATGACGCTCGTCGCCCCTGGCGTGGCCGAACGCTTCCGGCCGGGCCAGTTCGTGGCGGTCGCGGTCGGCGGCGAGCAGTCCAGCATGCTGCTGCGCCGGTGCTTCTCCGTACGCGAGGTCAAGCCCGACTACGGCGGCACCGTCGAGATCGTCTTCGCGGTACGCGGCAAGGGCACCGAATGGCTGGCCGCGCTGCGCCCCCGCGACATCGTGGATGTGGCGGGGCCGCTCGGGCGTCCGTTCCCGCTGCCGCGCGACCCGGTCAACTGCGTACTGCTCGGGGTGGCGCACGGCAGCGCCGCGCTGTTCCCGCTCGCCGCCGTGCTCGGCCAGCGCGACTGCCGGCTGCACTTCGTCCTCGGCGGGGCGACCTCCGACGACGTGCTCGGCGCCCGCGGCGCGCGGCGTACCGGCGACTCCGTCGCGGTGGCGACCGAGGACGGCTCGCTCGGCTCCGCGGGTTCGGTCGGCGACCTGCTGCCCGGCGTGATCGAGGACGCACAGGCCGACGTGGTGTACGCCTGCGGCCCGCTCGACACACTGCGCGCGGTCACCCGTACCTGTACGGGGTACGGCATTCCCGCGCAGGTGGCGGTGGAGGAGCCGATGGCCTGCGGCACGGGCGTGTGCATGGCCTGCGTGCTCCCGGTGATCGGCGACGACGGCGGCACGCACATGGTGCGCACCTGCGTGGAGGGCCCGGTGTTCCGCGGCGAGCGGGTGCGCTGGGACGACGTCGGGACCATCCCGTTCGACGCACTCGGCGCGCCGCGCGCCCTACGGCTCGGAGAGCGCTCGTGAGGCGTTCGGGGGGACTCATGAGCGAGCGGTGCTCCGGTCGCGCCTCCACTGGAGGGCCCATGAGCGGCCTGAGTGAACACGGCGCCCTGGTCGCCCCTCCTACGGAGGAGGACTCATGAGCGGCCTGAGTCGACACGGCGCTCTGGTCCCTCCTCCGACGGAGGAGGGCTCATGAGTGAGCGGAGCGAGCGAATCAATGAACACAGCGCTCTGATCTCCCCTCCGACGAAGGAGGACTCATGAGCGTCGACCTGCGGACCCGGATCGGCGCGGCCTCGCTGCCGAACCCCATCATGACGGCGGCCGGCTGCGCCGGCATCGGGCGTGAGCTCGGGCGCTTCTTCGACGTCGCCAAGCTGGGCGCGTTCGTCACCCCGTCGATCACCCCCGAGGCACGCGCCGGACGCCCCGCGCCCCGGCTCGCGGAGACGCCGAGCGGCGTGCTCAACTCCACCGGGTTGCAGGGACCGGGGATCGACGCCTTCCTGGCCCGCGACCTGCCCTGGCTCGACGAGCAGCAGGCCCGCACGATCGTCTCCATCGCGGGGAACAGCGTCGAGGAGTACGCCGAGGTCGCCGGCCGTCTCGCGACGGCGCCGGGAGTGACGGCGGTCGAGATCAACACCGCCTGCCCGAACGTCGAGGACCGCGGCCTGATGTTCGCCGCCCACCCGACCGCCGCCGCGGAGGTCGTACGCGCCGTGCGCGCCCACACGCGCCGCGGCGTACCCGTACTCGCCAAGCTGTCGGCCGACGTCACCGACGTGGTCGGCGTCGCCATGGCGTGCGCGGACGCGGGCGCCGACGCCCTGTCGATGATCAACACATTGCACGGCATGGCCGTGGACACCTCGACGTTCCGCCCCCGGCTGGCCGGGATCACCGGCGGGCTCTCGGGCCCGGCGATCCGCCCGGTGGCCGTCCGCTGCGTGTACCAGGTGCACGCGGCGCTGCCCGAGGTGCCGATCATCGGGATCGGCGGCGTACGTACCGGGCTGGACGCGCTCGAGCTGGTCCTGGCGGGCGCGTCGGCCGTCGCCGTGGGTACGGCGAACATCCACGACCCGTCCGCGTGCGTACGGATCCTGCGCGAGCTCGACGCCGCGCTCCGCGAACGCGGCATCTCCCACCTCGCGGACGCGGTGGGGTTGGCGCACAAGCCCGCGGGCACGCTGATGCGACGCATCGACCCCAACGTCGGCGTGGCCGAGCCCACGGAACAGGAGACTCTGCAGTGAAAGCCCCCATCGCCGTCGCCCTGGACGCGCCGGACCTCGAGACGGCGGCTCGTTGGGCCACCCTGGTGACTCCGCACGTCAGCACGGTCAAAGTGGGGCTGGAGCTCTACCTGCGGTACGGACCGGACGTCGTCGCGAGCGTCCGCGGCGCCAGCGGGGTCCAGGTGTTCCTGGACCTGAAGCTGCACGACATCCCCGCGACGGTGGCCGGCGCGGCCCGCGCGGTCTCCCGCCTCAAGCCCGCGTACCTCACGGTCCACGCCGCCGGCGGCTCGGCCATGATCCGCGCGGCTGCCGAGGCGGCACCGAACACCAGGATCGCCGCTGTGACGGTTCTCACGTCGCTCGCGGAGGAGGACCTGACGAGCCTGGGCCTGGCGGGCCCCGCACTCGACGCGGTGCGCCGCCTGTCCGCCCTCGCGGTGGAGGCGGGCGCGAGCGCACTCGTGTGCTCCCCGATGGAGGCCGCGGCCGTGCGGGCGGAGGTGGGCCCAGAAGTGATCTTGATCACCCCGGGCGTACGCCCACACGGAGCGGCGACCCAGGACCAGGCACGCGTGGCGACGCCGGAACAGGCACTGGCGGCTGGCGCCGACCTCCTCGTGATCGGCCGCCCCATCACGGCCGCCCCGGACCCGGGCGCGGCGGCGGCGGGCATCGCCGCTGCCCTGCGCCGCACGGGCGGCGCCGCGTAGCGGGTCGCGTCCGTACGGGGCTTTTTGCGTGGGCCGTCGCCTTGGCGGCCGGGATGCCGGCGGCGATCCGTACAAGGTTCCGGAGCAGGGCCCGGTCGTTGGGGGTACGAGCACCTGCGCGCGGATCGTCAGGGGGGTCGTGACATGGTCACGGCGTGCCCGGCCTCCGTACGGGCCGGGCCTGTGCCGCGGGCTGAAGTGCTTGGGCCGCCGCGTCTTGAGCAGGTCCGCTGACCGGCTCGCAGGCGCCGGGCCCGTGTACCTCAGTCGGCACGGCCGCAGCCGAGGAAATGACGGGCGAGCCTCACCAGCGCACGACGAGCCCCGAAGCCGCGAGGGCCGCTCGTGATGCGTCGTGAGTGATCCGGTCTGGGCCACCTGGAGGCCGTGTAGGCCGCTCGTGGTGCGTCGTGAGGCCCTCAGGTGCCGTCGTGGGGGGTTCGGTCCGTGGTGAGCGCACTGGGGCGGCGTGGGTCGCTTGTGGTGCCGTCGTCGTGAGTGGGCCCGGCCCATGCGAGCCGTCTGGAGTCCGCGCGGGCCCTCTGTGGTGCCGTCGTGAGCGGTTCGGTTCGTGCGGGGTGCGTCGTGAGGCCCTCACGTGCCGTCGTGAGGGGTTCGGTCCGTGGTGGGCGCACTGGGGCGGCGTGGAGGTTGCTTGGGGTGCCGTCACCGTCAGCGGGCCCAGGCCCGTAGCGAGTCATCTGGAGTCCGCGGAGCCGCCCGCCGTGCCGTCCTGTGGGCGGGCTCGCACCGGGCACAGGGCGGGAGCCCTGCGTGGGTCGCCTGGGGTGCCGTCGTCGGTGGGCTCGGCTCGTGGCGGGCCACTCGGAACCCACGTAGGGCGCGCGGCCGGAACCCATGGAGGACGCGCGGTGTTGCCGCGGGCGGTCGCGTTTGGGTGGTTAGAGCCTTCGAGTGGTGATCTGTCCGTTGTGGCGCTGCCTCGGCGGCGTCAGGGCGGGGCGGAAGGAACCACGGTCGCTCGTTTTGCGGGCTCAGAGCGCGCCTGTCCCTCCAGAACGGTCTTAACGACCCGGAAGCCACGTCCTACCGTCCGGGGCCTTCAGGCGCGCTCTGCGGTCGCGTGGGTGGGAATCCGGGGAGTTATGAGCTTCACGCGGAATGCGGCGTTCGCGAACGCCGCCTGTGGGGCTCGGAGAGTCGTGGCGATTGCCCGCCGTTCGCTCCGACTCGCGCTCGTGCGCCTTGGCGGCCGGCGGCGCCATTGGGCCGATTCGTGATGGATGTGCCTGTTCTCGTGTCAGGGCCCCGTCCGCCGCAGCATCATTTCGGTGCCGGAGTGCCGGAGTGCCGGAGTGCCGGAGTGCCGGAGTGCCGGAGTGCCGGAGTGCCGGAGTGCCGGAGTGCCGGAGTGCCGGAGTGCCGGAGTGCCGGAGTGCCGGAGTGCCGGAGTGCCGGAGTGCCGGAGTGCCGGAGTGCCGGAGTGCCGGAGTGCCGGAGTGCCGGAGTGCCGGAGTGCCGGAGTGCCGGAGTGCCGGAGTGCCGGAGTGCCGGAGTGCCGGAGTGCCGGAGTGCCGGAGTGCCGGAGTGCCGGAGTGCCGGAGTGCCGGAGTGCCGGAGTGCCGGAGTGCCGGAGTGCCGGAGTGCCGGAGTGCCGGAGTGCCGGAGTGCCGGAGTGCCGTACCCCGCCGCCGTACCCCGCCGCCGTACCCCGCCGCCGTACCCCGCCGCCGTACCCCGCCGCCGTACCCCGCCGCCGTACCCCGCCGCCGTACCCCGCCGCCGTACCCCGCCGCCGTACCCCGCCGCCGTACCCCGCCGCCGTACCCCGCCGCCGTACCCCGCCGCCGTACCGGGGCGGGCCGAGCAGGCGGGGTGCGAACTGCCGACACATCCGCTCGCGGAGAGCGGCTGGAGAGCCTCCCGGAGGCCCGGAAGTGGCTCGCTCGGGCTAGATCGGCGTGTCGCGGCGCCGTTACCCGGGCGAGAAGAGCCTTCCGGCGGCGAAACGTGTCTCTCAGATCGCCCTTCGCCGCCGTTTCGTCTTGACTGAGCCGTTTGCCCCTCGCAAGAAACGCCAGGCCGTCGTACGGTTCGGGGTGAAGCAACCCCCCTGATTGGGTACTCTGCGTGTTCAGGACAGCTCATAGAGTGACATCTGCAATTTAATGACGGGCTAAACGGGCTTTCACGTTGCTTTATGGGCCCTGAACTCGCTAGGTTCCCGAGCCGTCCGACTCAATCGAGTGGAAACACGAGGTGACCCGGCGTGGCGCTTCCGCCCCTAACCCCTGAACAGCGCGCCGCAGCCCTGGAGAAGGCTGCCAAGGCCCGCAAAGAGCGTGCCGTGGTCAAAGACCGCCTGAAGCACGGTGGAACCTCTCTTGCCGAGGTTCTGAAAGATGGTCAGGCCGACGACGTAATCGGAAAGATGAAGGTGTCGGCACTACTGGAATCACTGCCTGGCGTCGGAAAGGTTCGCGCTAAGCAGATCATGGAGCGGCTCGGTATCGCCGAGTCCCGCCGCGTGCGGGGTCTTGGCGCCAACCAGCGCGCCGCTCTGGAGCGTGAGTTCGGCGGCGGTGGAAATCGCTGATCGACTTGCGCCGGACGGGCGCGGCGGCTCTGCCGCCGCGGCCGATTCCGCCGCATCAGTGGCGGGCGGCTCCATCCCGTCCAGGCGCCTGACGGTCCTTTCCGGACCGTCCGGCGTCGGCAAGAGCACGGTTGTCGCCGAGATCCGGCGAGCCCACCCCCAAGTGTGGCTGTCGGTCTCGGTGACCACCCGTGCGCCGCGTCCTGGTGAAGTCCACGGTGTGCATTACTTCTTCGCCGATGACGCCGAGTTCGATTGGCTCATTGCGGAGGACGAACTGCTCGAGTGGGCCGAGTTCGCGGGAAATCGTTACGGTACGCCGCGGCGAGCGGTGCTCGAGCACCTCGCCGCCGGCGTGCCGGCTTTGCTGGAGATCGACCTGCAGGGCGCTCGCCAGGTGCGTGCGTCCATGCGGGACGCACGGCTCGTCTTCCTGGCGCCCCCGTCCTGGGAGGAGCTCGTGCGCCGTCTCGTCGGCCGGGGCACCGAGCCGCCGGACGTGATCGAACGCCGTCTCGCCACCGCGCGGGCCGAGCTCGCGGCCGAGAAGGAGTTCGATCTCACCCTGGTGAACACTTCAGTCAAGGACGTCTGCTACGAGCTGATATCCTTGCTGGCTGTTCACCCATCTGATTCCGACTGAGAGGCGCGGGAGTGGCAAACGCCCCCGGCGGTGCCGATGGCATCACCAATCCGCCCATCGACGATCTGCTCAAGATCGTTGACAGCAAATACAGCCTTGTGATCATGGGGGCCAAGCGCGCCCGCCAGATCAACGCCTACTACGCGCAGCTCGGCGAGGGCCTGCTCGAGTACGTCGGCCCGCTCGTGGAGACCCAGGTCCAGGAAAAGCCGCTGTCCATCGCGCTGCGCGAGGTCCGCGAGGGCCTGCTCAACTCCGAGGCCATCGAAGGCGTTTAAGTGTTCCCCGGTGACCCGCACGGGCCGCGCCGAGCCGTCCGCGCTCGTGCCGTACGTGTCCGTGCCGTTCGTGGCCGATGACGACCACGACCGATGAGGGGCCGCGTGTCCTCTTGGGCGTCGGCGGTGGCATCGCCGCGTACAAGGTCTGTGAGCTCCTGCGGCGTCTGACGGAGTCGGGTCACCGGGTCCGCGTGATCCCCACTCGTGACGCGCTGCGCTTCGTCGGTGAGCCGACGTGGGCGGCGCTGTCCGGCGAGCCCGTCACCACCGAGGTCTGGTCCGACGTCGCGCAGGTGCCGCACGTACGCCTCGGGCAGGGCGCCGACCTGGTCTTCGTGGCCCCGGCGACCGCCGACCTGCTGGCCAAGGCCGCACACGGCATCGCCGACGACCTTCTGACCAACACGCTTCTCACCGCACGCTGCCCGGTCGTGTTCGCGCCCGCGATGCACACCGAGATGTGGGAGCACCCCGCCACCCAGGCCAACGTCGCGACGCTGCGGGAGCGCGGCTGCGTCGTCATCGAGCCCGCGGTCGGGCGGCTCACCGGCGCGGACTCCGGCAAGGGCCGGCTGCCCGACCCCGAGGCCCTCTTCGACGCCGCCCGGCGCGCACTCGCGCGCGGCGCCCCCAACACGGCGCGCGACCTCACCGGCCGCCACGTCGTCGTCTCGGCGGGCGGCACCCGCGAGCCGATCGACCCGGTCCGGTTCATCGGCAACCGCTCCTCCGGGCTGCAGGGGTACGCCCTGGCGCGTACCGCGCTGGCCCGCGGCGCGCGCGTCACGCTCGTCGCGGCGAACGTCGCGCTGCCCGACCCGGCCGGCGCCGACGTCGTCCCCGTCGGATCGGCGCGCGAGATGCGCGAGGCGGTGCTCAAGGCGGCGGCCGACGCGGACGCCGTCGTCATGGCCGCGGCGGTGGCCGACTTCCGTCCGTCCGGCTACGAGGACATGAAAATCAAGAAGACGGCCGGTGCCGAGCCGGCCCCGATCCGCCTCGTGGAGAACCCCGACATCCTCGCCGAGGTCGTACGCGCCTCGCGTGCCGTGGGAGCACGGCACCAGGTGGTCGTCGGGTTCGCCGCCGAGACCAACGACGTGCTCGAGAACGGCCGGCAGAAGCTCGCGCGCAAGGGCTGCGACCTGCTCGTGGTCAACGAGGTGGGGGAGCGTCTCACCTTCGGCGCACCGGACAACGCGGCCGTCATCCTGTCCGCAGACGGGGCCGCCGTCGACGTGCCGCGCGGGTCCAAAGACGCCTTGGCCGACGTAGTCTGGGACCTGGTCGCAGCCCGTCTCGTCTGATTCGAGCCAATGCGCCTCGACGTGACGTGACCCGTTCTCGCTAGACTTCGCCCCCGACATACGCAAGTCCATTTCTGCTACGTCAGTCAGCAGCCGCTGCAAGGAGTACACGCACGTGTCCCGTCGCCTGTTCACTTCAGAATCCGTGACCGAGGGTCACCCGGACAAGATCGCGGACCAGATCAGCGACGCGATCCTCGACGCGATGCTGAAGGACGACGCCAAGAGCCGCGTCGCCGTCGAGACCATGATCACCACTGGCCAGGTGCACGTGGCCGGCGAGGTCACCACCGAGACGTACGTGGACATCCCCGGCGTCATCCGGGAGAAGATCCTCGACATCGGCTACGACTCCTCCAGCAAGGGCTTTGACGGGCGTTCGTGCGGCGTGTCGGTGTCGATCGGCGCCCAGTCGCCCGACATCGCCCAGGGCGTCGACGACGCGTACGAGACCCGCGAGGGCGAGGGCGTCGACGACCTCGACCGCCAGGGCGCCGGCGACCAGGGCCTGATGTTCGGCTACGCCTGCCGGGAGACCCCGGAGCTGATGCCGCTGCCGATCACGTTGGCGCACCGGCTGGCGGCGCGGCTGTCCGCGGTCCGCAACAACGGCGTGGTCCCCTACCTGCGGCCCGACGGCAAGACCCAGGTCACCATCGAGTACGACGGCGACCGTGCGGTCCGCCTCGACACCGTCGTCGTGTCCTCCCAGCATGCTCCCGACATCAGCCTGAGCGACCTGCTGACGCCGGACATCAAGGAGCACGTCGTCGACCCGGTCATCGCCGACCTCGACATCGACACCGACGGCTACCGCCTGCTCGTCAACCCGACCGGCCGCTTCGAGATCGGCGGCCCGATGGGCGACGCGGGCCTCACCGGCCGCAAGATCATCATCGACACCTACGGCGGCATGGCCCGCCACGGCGGCGGCGCGTTCTCCGGCAAGGACCCGTCCAAGGTCGACCGCTCGGCCGCGTACGCCATGCGCTGGGTCGCCAAGACCGTCGTCGCCGCCGGGCTCGCCGACCGCTGCGAGGCCCAGGTCGCGTACGCGATCGGCAAGGCGCACCCGGTCGGCCTGTTCATCGAGACCTTCGGCACCGAGAAGGTCCCGACGACCAAGATCCAGGAGGCCGTGCTGTCGATCTTCGACCTGCGGCCGGCCGCGATCATCCGCGACCTCGACCTGCTCCGCCCGATCTACTCCCAGACCGCCGCGTACGGCCACTTCGGCCGCGAGGAGCCGGACTTCTCGTGGGAGACCACCCACCGCGCCGACTCGCTGCGCGAGGCCGCCGGCCTCTGAGTCCACGAAGGGCGGTCCCGGCCGGTCGGCCGGGGCCGCCCTTCCGCGTTCCCCGGAGCTTGGAGCCGTGTGCGGGCGGGCACAGAGAGTAATGCCGGGTCATCGCCCGGCACGGTGCGTCCGGGGCGACCTGATCTCGGGCGCCGTCAGCGGCGCGGGGGCCTCGCACGGCGGCACCCGCCACGTGCGCAGGAGGTGCCCGGTGGGTGAGCCGACGGTCTTCCCGTACGACGACCCGGCGTTCGTCGCGGATCCCTTTCCCTTCTACCGGACGCTGCGCGGCCAGGGTCCCGTACGCCGGGTGGTCGCCTCCCGTGGCGTGGAGGCGTGGCTGGTCACCCGGTACGAGGACGGGCTCGCCGCGCTGTCGGACCCAAGGCTCAGCAGCGACCTGCGCGACGCCGCCGACACCCGGTTGCTGGACCAGCTGCCGACGACCGAGCGTGAATCGTTCCTGCGCAGCATGATCCGCGTCGGGCCGCCCGACCACACCCGGCTGCGCCGCCTCGTCTCCAAGGCGTTCACCGCGCGCCGCGTCGCGGCGCTGCGCCCGCGCGTACAGGAGATCACCGACGGACTGCTCGACGCCGTGATCCCCACGGGCGCCGCCGACCTGGTCGCCGACCTCGCGTTGCCGCTGCCGGTCACCGTCATCAGCGAACTCCTCGGGGTGCCGGGTGCGGACCGTTCGGGGTTCCAGCAATGGACCGACGTCATGCTCGCGCAGCATCCGGACCACTTCGACAAGCAGGCGATGGACCATGCCTGGCACGAGATGTGGCGCTATCTCGAGGGGCTGATCGCGGCCAAGCGCGCGCGGCCGGCCGACGACCTGCTCGGCGCGCTCGTCTCCGCGCGTGACGAGGAGGGCAGCCTCGACGAGGACGAGCTCGTCGCGATGGCCTTCCTGCTGCTGGTCGCCGGCTACATCACGACGGTCAACCTCATCGCCGGCGGTGTCGCGGCGCTCCTCGCCCATCCGGGGCAGCTCAAGCTCCTGCGTGACGACCCGGGGCTCCTGCCCGGCGCGGTGGAGGAGTTCCTGCGGTACGACGGGCCGGTCAACCCCGGTGTGGTCAGGTTCCCCACCGAGGACGTGGAGATCGGCGGCGTGACCATCCCGCGGGGTGCGACCGTCATGATCGCGACGGCCGTCGCGGACCGCGACCCGGACAGGTTCGCCGATCCGGACCGGCTGGACGTCACCCGGACCGACAACGCCCACCTCGCGTTCGGGCACGGCGTCCACTACTGCCTCGGAGCACCACTGGCACGGCTGGAGGGGGAGATCGCGATCGGCACGGTACTGCGGCGCCTGCCCGACCTGGCCCTCGCCGTACCCCACGAGGACCTGGAGTGGCAGATCGGCGGCCTGCGCGGCCCCAGGCGGCTGCCGGTCACCTTCGCCCGCTGACGTCGGCGGCGTGACGCGGATCGTCGGTGCCACCCGGCCGCGAATGAGATCATGAGGGCCGGCGCGGAGGGGACGGTCCACATGGTCACGGTCGACGACATCCGGCGGGTGGCGTCCCGGCTGCCCCGCTCGGAGGAACACCTGATCAGGGACCGGGTGAAGTTCCGTATCGGGAAGATCGTCTATGTCGCGATCTCGCGGGACGAGACCATGATGGGCTGCGGCTTCCCCAAGGACGAACGCGAGGCGGCGATCGCCGCCGAGCCGGACAAGTTCGTCATGCCGAGTGTGGCGGACCAGCGCTTCAACTGGATCGAGGTGCGCATGGCCGCGCTCGACCTCGGCGAGATGCGCGAACTCATCCTGGACGCCTGGCGGGGCGTGGTACCCAAACGCGTGGCCGCCGCGTACGCGGAGAGCGCCGCGGGCGACGGCGTCTAGGCGCATGCCGGGGCGGTGGGCCCGGCATGCGCCGGCTGGTTCGCGTGGCACGTGCCGATGACGGACGTCGGTCTCGAACGGCGCGGACGGTGGGATGCCGTGCCGCCGGGGGTCGCCGGGACGTCGAGGCAGGACAGCCGTCGTCTGCTCGAAGCCACTGATCCGGCGAAGAGTTCCACCGCCTTCGCGGCGATCTCCGCGCAGACCGCCCGGCGGGTCATCTCCCGTGGTCCGTAGGGCCGTCCCATCCCTTCGAAGGAAAGGCGTCATGCCTCGTCACCACACCGTTCGACGCGAGCTCGGCCGCTGGACGCCGAGCGCTTCTGGGACGTGTCCCCGGCCATGCTCGCCTCCGCCAGGGCGGCCGTGGTCCCACGCCTGGATCGCGATGGGTGGGGAGGCGGGGCGTTCTCATCGGGATCCGGACCGGCTAGGGCGCCTCCGGGCGGCACGCCGTGAGGACCGTCCGTGCGGGCGTGGCGCCGCGACCGTGAGCGTCTGGTAGGACGGAGGCGTGACCGACGGCGTGGACATGGGTGTGCTTCCGGGGATGGGCGACCTCCCGGAACGGACGTCGCCCGTGCCCGCCGACGATCCCCCGACGTCCGGCCGGTCCACGGCCGCCCGCCGGAAGAGCGGCCGCAAGAAGGGCGCGAAGCAGCCCGCGGAGACGCTCCCGGTGGCGCGTGTCGCGGTGGACATGTCACTGCCGCACCTGGACCGCCCCTTCGACTACCTCGTCCCGGTCACGCTGGACGCGGTGGCGGTCCCCGGATGCCGGGTCAGGGTGAGGTTCGCCGGCCAGCTCGTGGACGGCTTCCTGCTCGACCGCGTCGAGAAGAGCGACCACGAGGGCAGGCTCGCCTACCTGGAACGGGTCACCTCGCCGGAGCCGGTCCTCGCGCCGGAGATCGCCGCCCTCGCCCGGGAGATCGCCGACCGCTACGCGGGAACCCTCGCCGACGTACTCCGCCTCGCCATCCCCCCCAGGCACGCTCGCGTCGAGGCCGAGGACGCCGACGAGTCCCCGGACGGTGCGGCACCTGTCGGCGAGGCGGATGAAGGACAGGCCGCGCCTCCGCCCAGCACCGAGGAAGAGCCGCCGGGGTACGCCGCTGCCGCTACTGCTGGTGCGGCCGGTGCGGCCGGGACGGATGTGACGAGTGCCGTAACATCGGCGCCAGGTGCCGGCGTCCCCTCCGAGGGCGAGCCACCTGGGCGAGGAACCGAGGCGGTGGCACCGGCCGGCGCCGCGCGTGCCGTCGCCGGCGAAGGCGAAGAAACCGGTGTCGGCGGCGCTATCCCGAACCCCGGGCACCCTGCCGCCCACCCGGCGGGCCCCGAAACCGAAGGTGAGCACGGCCGACCGGCCGAAGAGGGCGACGCGACGGCCCCTGACGCGTCGGTGGTGGAGGAGGCGCCGCGCCCGGAGCCGTCCGAGGAGCGGCCGGGCGAGGAGCAAGCGGGGCCTGCGGGGCGGGACACGTCTCGCGAGCGGCCGGGTGAAGTAGCCGGTATGACGGCCCCGGGCGCGTCGGAGCTGCCGTTGCGGGCGGGCGAGGAGCGGCCCGGGTCTGCGGGGCGGGGTGCCTCTCGGGGCCGGCGGAGTGACGGAGCCGGCGTGACGGCGCCTGGCTCGCCGGTGGTCGAGGCGCCGCCACGCTTGGTGCCGTCCTCGGAGCGGCCGCTGCGGGCGAGCGAGGAGCGGCCCGGATCCGCGGGGCGGAACACGTCCCGCGATCGGCCGGGCGAAGCAGCCGGCGCGACCGCCCCCGGCCCGTCAGCGGTGGGGGAGCCGCCGCGCCTGGTGCCGTCCTCGGAGCGGCCGATGCCGGCGGACGAGGGACGGCCGGTGGCCGGCGGCGCGTCCGCGGGCAGGGACGCCTCGCGGACATCGGCGGGCGTCGAGCCCGGCCCGTGGGCGGCGTATCCGGCGGGGCCGTCGTTCCTCGACGCCGTCGAGGCCGGGCGCGGGCCGCGGGCCGTCTGGAACGCGCTGCCCGGGGCCGACTGGACCTCGGCGATCGCCCGCGCGGCGAAGGCGACGCTGGCCGGTGGCCGCGGCGTGCTGATCGTCGTGGCCGACGGCCGTGACGTGGCCCGCGTCGACGCCGCGCTGACGCGTGAGCTCGGCGAGGGCCGGCACGTCGCGCTCACCGCGGAGCTCGGGCCGGCCGAGCGCTACCGCCGCTGGCTCGCCGTACGCCGAGGGCGGGTGCGGACCGTCGTGGGTACGCGGGCCGCCATCTTCGCTCCCGTGCGCGATCTCGGCCTCGTCGTCCTGTGGGACGACGGGGACGACGTGCACGCCGAGCAGCACGCGCCCTACCCGCACGCCCGTGAGGTGCTCGCGCTGCGCGCGCACCGTGCCGGGGCGGGCGCGCTCATCGGCGGGTTCACGCGCACCACCGACGCCACGCAGCTTCTCGCGGCCGGCTGGGCGCATCCGCTCGTTCCCGACCGCGAACGGCTGCGCGCCTCCATGCCCTACATCCGGCCCTCCGGCGACGACGCCGACCTCGCACGTGACGAGGCGGCCCGCAGCGCGCGCCTTCCGCACCTGGCGTTCCGCACCGCGCGGCAAGGACTCGAGCACGGCCCCGTGCTCGTACAGGTGCCACGCCGCGGATACGTCCCGGCGCTGGCCTGCTCCCGCTGCCGCGGGCCCGCGCGCTGCACCGAGTGCGAAGGGCCCCTGTCGCTGAGGTCCTCGCACGCGGCGCCGTACTGCCGGTGGTGCGGGCGGATCGCCGGCGCGTGGACCTGCCCCGAGTGCGGCGGCCGTCAGGTGAGGGCCGTCGTCGTCGGTGCCCGGCGTACCGCCGAGGAGCTCGGCCGGGCCTTCCCCGGGGTTCCGATCCGTACGTCGGGGCGGGACGGCGTTCTCGACGGGGTGACCGGCGAGCCCGCGCTGGTCGTCGCCACGCCCGGTGCCGAGCCGGTGGCCGAAGGCGGGTACGCGGCCGCGCTGCTGCTGGACGGATGGGTCCTCCTCGGGCGCGCCGACCTTCGCGCCGGCGAGGAGGCGCTCCGCCGCTGGATGAACGCCTCCGCCCTCGTACGCCCGCGCGGCCCGGTCATCGTGCTCGCCGACGGCTCCCTGACCACCGTCCAGGCGCTGATCCGCTGGGACCCGGTCACGTACGCCGAGCGTGAACTGGCCGAACGCCGCGATCTCGGCTTCCCGCCGGCCGTGCGGATGGCCTCCCTCACCGGCGCCCCGCAGTCGGTCCGCGAGCTCGTCGACGCCGCCGGCCTGCCCCAGGACGCCGAGGTGCTCGGGCCGGTCGAGGTGGGCGAGGGCCAGGAACGCGCGCTCGTACGGGTCGAGCGTGCCCGCGGCGTCGCGCTGTCACGGCTCCTCAAGACCGCCCAGGCAGCCCGGAGCACCCGCAAGACCGCCGACGTGGTGCGCGTCCGTGTCGACCCGCTCGAGCTGATCTGAACCGTAGACTGGTCTCGCCCAATACGAGTCGTGAACGGAGCCGTACGTGGCCGTCAAGCCCATCCGTCTCTTCGGTGACCCGGTGCTGCGCACACCGGCCGATCCGGTGAAGGACTTCGACAAGGAGCTACGCGCGCTCGTCAAGGACCTGTCCGACACGATGCTCGAAGCTCCCGGTGTCGGTCTCGCCGCACCGCAGCTCGGCGTGGGTCTGCGAGTGTTCACCTACTACGTCGACGACGTTCTGGGCCACGTCGTCAACCCCACCCTGAAGCTGTCCGACGACGAGGAGGAGGGCGACGAGGGCTGTCTTTCGCTGCCCGGCCTGGTCTTCCAGGCCAAGCGCGCCGTCGGCGTGGTGGCCAAGGGCTTCAACATGTACGGCGAGCCGATCGTCGTCGAGGGCACCCACCTGATGGCCCGCTGCGTCCAGCACGAGACCGACCACCTCGACGGCATCATCTTCGTCGACCGGCTCGACGCCGAGCAGCGCAAGGCCGCGATGAAGGCCATCCGCGAGGCCGAGTGGTTCGGCGAGCCCGCGCCGATCGTCAAGGACTCTCCGCACGCGATGTTCGGAAAGGCTCTCTAGTGCGGCTCGTCTTCGCCGGTACTCCCGAGGTCGCCGTCCCGGCCCTCGAAGCCCTGCTCGAGTCCAGGCACGAGGTCGTCGCCGCGATCACGCGGCCCGACGCCCCGGCCGGTCGTGGGCGCAAACTGACCGCGAGCCCGGTCGGGCAGCGCGCGGCCGAGGCCGGCATCGAGGTGCTCAAGCCCGCAAAGGCCAAGGACCCCGAGTTCCTCGACCGGCTGCGCGCCATCGCGCCGGACTGCTGCCCCGTCGTGGCGTACGGCGCGCTCATCCCCGGCGTGGCGCTCGACATCCCCCGGCACGGCTGGATCAACCTGCACTTCTCGCTGCTGCCCGCCTGGCGCGGAGCCGCCCCCGTACAACGGGCCGTCCTCCACGGCGACGAGATCACCGGTGCCGCGACGTTCCAGATCGAGGAGGACCTCGACACGGGGCCGGTGTTCGGCGTCGTGACCGAGCCGATCCTGGCCGGCGACACCAGCGGTGACCTGCTCGGACGCCTTGCCCAGACCGGCGCGCAGCTGCTCGTCGCGACGATGGACGGCGTCGAGGAGGGCGAGCTGGAGCCCCGTCCGCAGCCCTCCGACGGTGTCTCGTTCGCCCCCAAGCTCACCCCAGAGGACGCCCACGTCGACTGGACCCTGCCGGCCCACCACATCGACCGGCTGATCCGCGCCTGCACCCCGGCGCCGGGGGCATGGACGACGTTCCACGACGACCGGCTCAAGCTGGGCCCCGTACGCCCGGCTCCGGACGGTCCGGCGCTCGTGCCGGGCGAGCTGCGCGCGACCAAGACCGAGACGTTCGCCGGCACCGGCACCCACCCGGTCGTCCTCGGCGACGTGCAGCCGCAGGGCAAGCAGCGCATGGCGGCGACCGACTGGGCGCGCGGCGTACGCCCGGCCGAAGGGGATGCGCTGCGCTGATGCCTCAACCACGATCCGCCGGACCACGCCAGGGACCACGCCAGGGACCTCGTCAAGGACAGCGCCAGGGACAGCGGCGGCCCAAGGCCCCCCGCGACCCCGTACGCCGCACCGCCTTCGACGTCCTGCAGGCCGTCGACGACCGCGACGCGTACGCCAACCTCCTGCTGCCCTCCCTCCTGCGCGAACGCGGCCTGTCCGGACGCGACGCCGCGCTCGCCACCGAGCTGACCTACGGCACGCTGCGCGGCCGCGGCACCTACGACGCCGTGCTCGGCATGTGCAGCGACCGGCCGGTCGCCAAGATCGACCTGCCGCTGCTGAACGTCCTGCGCCTCGGCACACACCAGCTTCTCGGCACCCGCATCCCGCCGCACGCGGCCGTGGGCACCGCCGTCGACCTGGCCCGCTCGGTCTCCGGTCCCGGGCAGGCGAAGTTCGCCAACGCCGTGCTGCGCAAGGTGGCGGCCCGCGACCTCGACGCGTGGCTGGGCATCATCGCGCCCAAGGACGAGACCGGCCGTCTCTCCGTCGTGCACAGCCATCCTCGCTGGATCGTCAACGCCCTGCGCGACGCGGCCGGCGCCGGGGAGGTCGAGGCGCTGCTCGCCGCCGACAACGAGCGCCCGCGCGTCACGCTGGTGGCCAGGCCGGGCCGCTCGACCGTGGCCGAGCTCGGCGGCGAACCCGCCGCGTACTCCCCGTACGCCGCCTACCTCGCCGAGGGCGACCCGGGCGCCGTCCTCGCCGTCAGGGAGGGCCGCGCGGCCGTACAGGACGAGGCGAGCCAGCTCGTCGCCCTCGCCCTCACCCGCGTCGAGGCCGGCGGGCCGGACGCGCGCTGGCTCGACCTGTGCGCGGGGCCGGGCGGCAAGGCCGCACTGCTGTCCGGGCTGGCGGGGGAGCGCGGCGCCCACCTGCTGGCCTGCGACCTCCAGCCGCACCGGGCCCGGCTCGTACGGGGCACCATCGACCCGCGTGCCGGAGTCGCCGTCGCGGACGGCACCCGTCCCGCCTGGGCGCCCGGATCCTTCGACCGGGTCCTGGCCGACGTCCCGTGTAGCGGCCTCGGAGCGCTTCGCCGCCGTCCGGAGGCACGCTGGCGGCGCGGCCCGGAGACCATCGCCGAGCTGGGGCCGCTGCAGCGGCGCCTCCTGGCCTCGGCGCTCGACGCCGTACGGCCCGGCGGCGTGGTCGCCTACGTCACCTGCTCACCGCATCTGGCCGAGACCCGCGTGGTGGTCGACGACGTGCTGCGGGGACGCGACGACATCGAGCGCCTGAACGCCCCGTCCTACCTGGAGGGCGTCCCCGGCCTGGGCGAGGGCCCGTACGCGCAGTTCTGGCCGCACCGCCACGGCACCGACGCGATGTTCCTCGCCCTGCTCAGGCGTTCTTAGCCGGCGAAGCGGACCTCGACGATCGGCATCCGGAGCCTGCGGATCAGCGGCACGTACCCCACCCACGGGGCGAGGGCGAACAGTCCTCGTCCGCGGGGGTAGCGCAGGTCACGGGTGCCGGCGATCTTGGGGGAGTACTCCATGACCTTGTCGTGCTCGCCCGGGTCCAGGCTCCAGTGCCAGGCCGGCGCGCGGTAGGCCGCGCCGGTGTCCAGGTCCTCCCGCCGGCTGCGCTCGGCCAGCGCGTGGGGGACCGCGTCGAAGACCAGCGTGCCGCCGGGGAATCGCTCGGCGCACGCGGCGATCAGCGACCTCACCTCCTCCGGCTGGAGGTACATCAGCAGGCCCTGTGTCGTGATCAGGACGCCCGCGGACGCGTCGACCTCGTCCATCCAGGTGAGGTCGAGTGCCGAGCCGGGCAGCGTACGGCGCCGGGGCGGGTCGTCCGGGAGCAGCCGCCGCCGCACCTCGACCGTCTCCGGCAGGTCGACGGTCAGCCAGCGCACCCGCCCGTTGTCGATCCGCCAGAACTGGGTCTCCAGCCCTTCGCCGAGCGCCACGACCACGCCGTCGGGGTGTGCCTGGAGGAACCGGCCGACCGCCCGGTCGAAGCAGAGCACGCGCAGCGCGTGCCACTGCGCCATCCGCGGCTCCCCGAACCGCTCGAACGGGAAGTCGATCGAGTCGACCAGTTCGATCGCCCGCGGATCCTCCAGCACCGCGTCCGGCCGCCGCGCCTCGGCGGCCCGGTGGTAGAGGTTCCAGAGCAGGGTCCCGGGCACGCCATCGAGCTCGACCTTGATCTTTTCGGTCATCACTCCACGATGTCAGAATCCGGTCGTCACGGCCGGAGCACTCACCGGAGGGCGGCGAGGGCCGCCTTCGTGGCGTCGGCGATCAGGGCGTCGTCGGAGGGGGCGTCCTTCACGCCGCGGTCGGACTGGACGGCGATGACGACCGGCGCGCCGCCGCCCGGCGGCCAGGCGATCGCGATGTCGTCGCGCGTGCCGTAACCGCCGTTGCCGGTCTTGTCGCCGACCTTCCAGCCGGATGGGACGCCGGCCCGGATGTACGGGCCGCCGGTCGTGTTCGTCACGAGCCAGCCCGTGAGCGGTTTCCGCCGGCTCACGGGCAGAACATCTCCAAGGACGAAACGGCGCAAATCGGTGCCAAGTGCGCGCGGTGTGCTGGTGTCGCGGATGTCGCCGGGGGTCGCCTCGTTCAGCGACGGCTCGGTCCGGTCGACGTGCGTCGTGGTGTCTCCCAGGCGGCGGAGTCCGGCCTGGACGGCGTGGGGTCCGCCGATCCGCGCCATCACCAGGTTGGCGGCGGTGTTGTCGCTGTAGCGCAGCGCGGCGGCGATGAGGTCGCGGACCCGCATCCCCGTCCGTACGTGCTCGGAGGTGATCGGCGCGTACTCGAGCAGGTCCGACTCGCGGTAGCGGACGACCTGGTCGAGCCGGCGGGCCGTGGTGTGCTCGAGCAGGATTCCGGCGGCGAGGGCCTTGAACGTCGAGGCGTACGCGAAGCGTTCGTCCGCCCGGTACGCCACCGTGCGACCCGTGCCGGTGTCCACGGCGTACACGCCGAGGCGGGCGTGGTAGCGGTGCTCGATCCGTGCCAGGGCACCGGGCGCGGAGGTCCGCGGGGAGACGGTCGCCGCGCTCGGCCCGGCGTCGCGGCCGCATCCGCTCAGCGAGCCGAGTGCGAGAGACGCGGCGAGCAGCGCGGTGGGGTACCTGGGAGAACGCATGCCCGGCAGCCTGCCGCCGGTGGTCGATACCGTCAAAGACCAAAAAGCGGGACTCCATGCTGTTTCCGCATGAGCCTGCCTCGCGGATTTCGCGGGAGCGGGCCGGGCGCCTACCGAGGCCGACAGAGTCGTACGGGAGGGCGGCGCGGTCCGGCACCGCTCAGGCGAGCCGGTCCAGGTCCCGGCGGAGCGCTTCGGCCTGGGCGAGGTGCGGGTGCACCTCGCCCACTCTTTCGCGGTCGGATCGCGGACGCCGTGATCCGACCGGCCGCCGAAGCGCTCCTGGCCCCGGTCGCGCGTGCGATCTCTGGACGAGGCCGTCAGGCGATGACGGCGACCCTCTCCCGCTCGTCACACGCGGCGCTCCCCAGGCCCGCGGTGAGGTCGGTGAGCACCTCGGTCGCGCGGTCCAGCGAGGCGGCGATCCACGGGAGGCCGGCCGGGTCCTGGGCGTTCAGCGCGGCGTACCGCTGCTCGTCGGTCTCGCCGTAGAGCAGGCTGGTGGCCACCCGCAGGCGCAGCGCCTCCGGCGGCTCGCCGAAGGCACTGCCGGGCAGGACCCCTACGCCGTACCGGTCGAGAAGGAGCGCTGAGAGTTCGGCGGACGTGTGGACACCGAGCCGATCGCGCAGGTCCTCGAAGTCCGGATAGAGGTAGAAGCCCCCTTCGGGTCTCGCGACGCGCGCCCCGGCCGCGGTGAACCGCTCCGTCATCGCCTTCACCACGGTCTCGTGCAGCCGGCGGCTCGTCGCGATGCGCTCGACGACCTCGGGCGGCTCGGCGAAGGCGTACGCGGCGGCCTGCTGGGTCGGGCCCGACGTGCTGGACCAGATCTCACTGGCAACGCCGGCGAGGCGGTCACGCAGGGCGCGAAGGGCTTCTGGCAGCAGCGCCACGCCGATGCGCCACCCGCCCAGGGCGAGGTTCTTGCTGAGCGCCGTCGTGATCACGGTGCGCTCCGGCGCGTACCGCGAGGGGCACGGATAGTCCGTCCCCGGGTCGAAGACCAGATCGCGGTAGATCTGGTCGGCGATGATGATCAGATCGAGCTCCCGTGCGACCTCGCACACGCGGCGTACGGTCTCCGGCCGCGCCAGTGTGCCGGTGGGATTGTCCGGGAGGGTGACCACGAGGCAGCGCACCTTGCGACCGGCGGCGCGTTCGATCGTGACGGCCTCGCGGAGCGCCTCCGGGTCGGGGACGCCGCCCTCACCGGGCGGCGTCGGCACGAAGATCGGCTCCGCGCCCATGAGCCGGGTCTGGGCGGCGTAGCTGACCCAGCTCGGTCCGGGTACGACCACGCCCCCGCCGATGGCGAGCAGGAGGCCGTACAGCAGCGGTTTGCTTCCGGGGCCCGCGACGATCAGGCCCGGGTCGGCGGGCAGGCCGCGGCGGCGCCAGTACCCCGCGGCGGCGTTGCGAAGGTCGGTGCTGCCCGCGACGGGCCCGTAGGCGCCGCGTCCCGCGGCGGTGGCGAGCTCGCGTTCGAGTGCCGGCAGAACCGGCAGGCCCGCCTCTCCGAAGGCGAGCGGCAGGACCGGAAGTCCGGCCCGGCGTCTGTGGTCGAGGGCCTCATTGGCGGCAAGAGTCGCGGATATGGCGACTGGCATCGGTTTACTCCCATGGAGCTGTTCTGGCTGGTAGCACTCGCGCGGGCCGTACGACTCCATGCTCCATTGGACCGCGCCATCAGTACAAGCGAGCCTTTCCGCTGCCATGCGTAAGATGAACTTATGCTCGATGTGAGGAGGCTCCGGCTGCTGAGGGAGTTCGCCGACCGCGGCAGCATCGCGGCCACGGCGAAGGCGCTCGGCTACACCCCCTCCGCGGTGTCCCAGCAGCTCGCCGTGCTCGAGCGTGAGGTCGGCACCACCCTGCTCGACCGCACCGCGCGCAGCGCCGAGCTCACCGACGCGGGCAGGCGGCTGTCCGACCACGCCGACCGCATCCTCCGGATGATCGAGTTCGCCGAGGCCGACCTGTCCGAGGCCGAGCCGACCGGGCAGATCGTGCTCACCGCGTTCCCCACCGCCGCGGTGGCCTTCGCCCCCGCGCTCGCCCACGGCCTGCGCCACCACGCGGGCCTGACCTTCCAGCTGCGCCAGACGCGTCCCGGCGACGGCCTGCGGCAGGTCCGCTCGGGCGAGGTCGACCTGGCGCTCGTGGACGACTGGACCGGGCGGCTGCCGACGCGTGGCGGGGGCAGCCTGCGGTTCTCGCTGCTGCTCCACGATCCGCTCGTCCTGGTCGTGCCCGCGAGCCACTGGGCCGCCGACCAGAGCCACGAGATCGACCTGTGGCGACTGCGCGAGGAGCCGTGGCTGGCCGCGCCGGCGGGCGAGCCGTCCCGCCAGGCGTTCGACCGGCTGCTCGCGGACGTGGGAGGCGCGCCGCCGATGCCGTGGGAGTTCGAGGGCCTCGGCACGATCCTCGGCCTGGTCGCGCGCGGCGTCGGGATCGCCGCCGTGCCCAGCCTCGCGCTCACCGCGGCGGTGCCCGGCATCGTGGCACGCGCACTGCCCGGTTCGGTGACGCGATACGTGTACGCGGTCGTGCGGACGGCGAGCGTACGCCGCCCGTCGGTCGCGGTTACGTTGGAGGCGCTGCGGGACGCGGTGGCCGAGATCGACGTCATGTCGGTGGGCCGGCCGCCGAAGGCCGATGATCTAGCGAAGTGAGGGGTGCCATGCGCCGCAGCGCGAGAGGCGTCGAGCGGCACTGGCGGCATCAACGGCTGATCCCGGCGGTCTATGACTTCGTCGTGGAGCACGAGCGGCTGGCACGACTGGGCGGCCGGGTGCTCTGGGGCGTGGACGTGCGCGCCATGTACGCCTCGTTCGCCGAGGCCGGACGGCTGCCCACGGGCGCCGCGGTGCTGGATGTGCCGTGCGGGGGAGGCGTGGCCTTCCGCGGCGTGCCGCCGGGCGCGGACCTGCGCTACGTCGCGGCCGACCTGTCCCCGATGATGCTGCGCCGGGCACGCGCGGAGGCCGGCCGTCGTGGTCTGCCGGCCGTGTTCGTGCGGCTGAGCGTGGACCGGCTGCCGTTCCCGCCGTCGGCGTTCGACCTCTGCGTGACCTACAACGGCCTGCACTGCCTTCCCGACCCCACGTCCGCGGTGGCCGAGATGGCACGCGTGCTGCGGCCCGGCGGCGTACTCCGGGGCAGCGCCGTGGTGACCGGGGCCGGGCGGCGTTTCGACGCGCTCATCGCGGTGTTCCGGTGGCGGGGCGACTTCGGAGCTCCCGGCGACGTGACCGATCTGCGCGGCTGGTTGTCGGCGGCGGGGCTCGAGGCCGTTTCGGTGAGCCGCTCGGGCGCCCTGGCGCACTTCTCGGCCGTGAAGCCCGGCGGCGACGACTAGCGCCGGTCCCTACACTTGGGCGCATCATGGCCGTGCAAATCGCTCCCAGCATCCTGTCCGCCGACTTCGCCCGGCTCGCCGACGAGGTCGCCGCCATCGCCGACGCCGACTGGGTCCACGTCGACGTCATGGACAACCACTTCGTGCCCAACCTCACCATCGGGCTGCCCGTGGTCGAGGCGCTCCTCAAGACGACGACGCTTCCGGTGGACTGCCACCTGATGATCGAGGACCCCGACCGGTGGGCCCCCGGCTACGCCGCGGCGGGGGCGGCCAGCGTCACGATCCACGTCGAGGCGGCGAGCGCCCCGATACGTACGCTCCGCGAGATCCGTTCCGCGGGGGCCCGTGCCGGGCTGGCCCTCAACCCGGGCACGGCCGTCGACCCGTACGCCGACCTGCTTTCTGAGATCGACATGCTGCTCGTGATGACCGTCGAGCCGGGCTTCGGCGGGCAGCGTTTCCTCGACGTGGTCCTGCCGAAGGTGCGCCGGGCGCGTGAGCTCATCAAGGGCCGTGACCTCGACGTCTGGCTCCAGGTCGACGGCGGCGTCAACGCCGGGACCATCGAACGCTGCGCCGAGGCGGGCGCGGACGTGTTCGTCGCGGGCTCGGCGGTGTACTCCGCCGACGACCCCGCGGCGGCCGTACGCTCCCTGCGCGAGCGCGCCGCCGCGGTTTCGTCTCAGGCGTAGACCGCGGTGGGGCCGTCCATCCGCTTGCCGATGCGGCCCTGGGCGGCGAGCACCTCGAGGTGGGCACGGGTCTCCGTGGTCGCCAGCATCTGGTTGAACATGTCCAGCTCGTCGAAATGACGCTCGTGCCGGGTCCAGGTGAGCGCGCGTGCCGTCTCGTACGCGGTGCCGGCCCCGGCGGCGATCACGGAGGCACAGGCGTCCAGGCGTTCGGCATGGTGGTCCAGCAGGGCGTCCACCCGCGCGTGCACGCTGTCGGTGACGGGCCCGTGCGCGGGCAGCAGCCGGAGGTCGGGCAGCTCACGGACGACCTTCAGCGACGCGAGGTACGAGCCGAGCGGCGAGGACTCGGGCGCGCTCTCGAACCCGATCGAGGGCGTGATGTGCGGCAGGACGTGGTCGCCCGCGAACATCAGCCCACCGGCCAGGTCGGTGTAGACCAGATGCCCGCGCGTGTGACCGGGGGTGGGCACGGCGAGCAGCTGACGTCCGCTGAGGGGCAGCTCGGCGCGCCCCTCGATCCACTCGTCCGGCATCTCCCACTCGGCCGGATCGTGACCGCCCTCGCGCCAGGCGGCCCGTAGCTGCTCGATGAGGGTGTGGGCGCCGCACGCGAGCAGCTGGTCGAGCTGGGGCGACCGGTCGGGCGGCCCGGAACGGGTCAGGACCTCGAGCGTCGGGCGCTCACCGATCCCGAGACTCACCCGCGTGCCGAACTCCTTGCGCACCGCGATGGCCTGCGTGTAGTGGTCACGATGGACGTGGGTGACCAGGAACCTCGTGATGTCGGCGACCCGGAAGCCGATGTCCTTGAGGGAGGTCTCCAACTGCCGGCGGGCCTCGTCGAGGGCCCAGCCGCCGTCGATGAGGACCAGGCCTTCGGCGTCCTCGATGGCGTAGACGTTGACCGCCCGCAACCCGTCCGAGGGCAGCGGCAGTGGTATCCGGTGCACTCCAGGCGCGACCTGGAACGCTCCAGGTTTGATCCACTCGGTCCGATCTGACATCGACACGCCCTCGTCTTTCCGGATCCGAAAAATTAGAACCTGATTCGATCTATACCGGACTCACCGGCTCGGGACCACGCCTGAGGCCGGTGAATCTGGACACTCTAGCCGCGGCCGGCACCGGATGCGGGCGTGCGTACGGCGGTGATGGTCATCCGCGGAGGCGGACGACGTACTTGCCCGCACCGCGCCCCTCGGCGAGCATCTGGTGGACCGCGGGCGCATCCGCGAGCGAGCCGACCTCGGTGACCGCGAGGTGCGGCCGGCCGTCGGCCAGCAGGCCGAGGACCCGGCGCAGACCGGCGGAGGCGCGTCGCGGCGCCGTGGCCCACAGGCGGCTGACGCTGAAGCCGCCGATCGCGAGATTGCCGCCGATCAGCCGTCCGGCCGGCGGCAGGGGAGCCTGCTCCCCGCCGCCCGCGTTGCCGAACAGGACGATCCGGCCGCCGGGCGCGGTGACCGCCAGGTCGGTCTCGAGCATGGTGGTGCCCAGCGGGTCGAGCACGATGTCCACGCCGGCGTCACCGGTCGCGGCCCGTACCGCCTGAGTCAGGTTCTCGTCGCGCACCAGCGCCCTGTCGTACCCGTTGCCGAGTGCCGGGACGACCTTGTCGGGACGGCCCACCGTGCCGATGCGGAGCCCTCCGCCGAGCACCGGCACCAGCTGGGCGACGGCACCGCCGACGCCACCGCCGGCCGAATGCACGAGTACGGTCTGCCCCGGCCGGAAGCCCGCGGCGTCCTCCAGGAGGAGGAGCGCGGTCGTCAGCATGAGAGGGGCGGCCGCGGCGACCGGCGACGGGACCCGGTCGGGCACCGGCACCGCGAAGCCTGCCCGTACCGCCACCACGTCGGCCAGGCCGCCGCCCGCGGTGAACGCGGCCACTCTCTGGCCGACGGCCAGGTCCGTGACGTCGCGGCCGATCTCCCGGATCGTTCCGGACACCTCCAGGCCCGGCGCGTACGGCCAGGCGCCCGCGTAGCCGGCGTCACCGCGGCGGGCCATCACGTCGAGGAAGTTGATCCCGGCGTACGCCACGTCGATGGTCACCTCACCCCGCCCCGGCCTGGGCGTTTCGATCTCGCGGACCTCCGTGCGGTCGGTTCCCTGCGACGGTCCGGTCATCATCAGCGCGTCCACGGCGACTCCTTCGATGTTCGACGTACGACGAACATCGTAGCCCTATGTTCGATCGCCATCGAACACATGCGCACCCATCACGGGACGGTCCGGCGGTTGAGGTCGCGGGGCACGTGTGGTGGCCTGGCGGGCGGGCCGTGCGGACGTGCGGGACCCTGAGGGGAGGCCGACGTGGTCCAGGCGATCGGGCTGGGGATGGTGGTGCTCGTCGGTGCCGGGGCTCAGCGGGTCACCGGGCTCGGGTTCTCGCTGGTGGCCTCGCCGTTCATGGTGTTGCTGCTCGGCCCGTTCAACGGCGTGCTGGTGATCAACGCGTGCGGGGCCGTGGCCGCGTCGATCGTGCTCACGCAGGTCTGGCGGGACGTCGACATCCGGCGTGCGCTGTTGCTCATCGGGCCGGCGCTTCCGGCCGTCGTGGTCGGCGCGTGGATGGCGCGCGGTCTGCCCGCCGCTCCGCTGGCCATCGTCGTCGGGGCGTTGATCCTCGTCGCGCTGGTCGCCGTCGTCGCCAGCGAGAAGGCCCGCGTCCTGCGCGGTACGACCGGGGCGGTCATCGCGGGGATCGGGTCGGGGTTCCTCAACGTCACGGTCGGGGCCGGTGGTCCGGCGGTCGCCGTGTACGCCGTGTCCATCGGATGGGCTCAGCGCAACTTCGCGGCCACCGCCCAGCTCGTCTTCGCCGCACTCGGTGTCGCGTCCCTCGTGGCCAAGGGCGGGCACCCCTCCATGGCGGCGGCCGGCTGGGTCACGGTCGGGGCCGGCCTGCTGATCGGCATCGTCGCGGGTAACCACCTCGCCGAGCGCGTGGCCCCGGAGCGCGCGCAGGCCGCCGTGATCTTTCTCGCGATGGCGGGCGCCATCCTGACCGTCGTCAAGGGCGTGGTCCAGCTTTAGCCGTCAACGTGCGCTTCCTCACATGTAATGGGGAATGCCCGACGTGGCACACTGGTTAGCGAGAAAGCGTGCTCCGGGGTCGGTGAAATTCCGAACCGGCGGTTACAGTCCGCGACCCGGCCGAAACCATCGGCCGGTTGACCCGGTGAAATTCCGGGACCGACGGTTAAAGTCCGGATGGGAGGCAGCGCGCGGCCGTGCCCTGTTCAGGGTGCGGTGAGTGGCGTCAGCACATGGTGCGCGGCCGCATCCCGGAGCCTGGAACAAGGAGGCCCGGGGTGACCATCGCGGTACACACGGCGATGCGTGACGCGATCGCGCTGGCTGCACGTGCCCAGGGACTGACCAGTCCCAATCCCGTCGTCGGATGCGTCGTGCTCGACGCCGCCGGAGAACGCGCGGGGGAGGGGTACCACGCCTTCGCCGGCGCCTCTCACGCCGAGGCCGCCGCTCTGGAACAGGCGGGCGACCGCGCCCGCGGCGGCACCGTCGTCGTCACCCTCGAACCCTGTGACCACCACGGCCGTACCGGACCGTGCACCCAGGCCATCCTGGACGCCGGCGTACGGCGCGTCGTGTACGCGGTGACCGATCCCAGCGAGCGCGCGCGGGGCGGTGCCCGGCGGCTGGCCGAGGCGGGCGTCGAGGTGGAGTCCGGAGTGCTCGCCGCCGAGGCCGAGCGCCTCAACGCCGAGTGGCTGACCTACGCGCGCCTGCGGCGCCCCCACGTCACCTGGAAGTTCGCCGCCACCCTGGACGGCCGGTCGGCCGCCGCCGACGGCACCAGCCAGTGGATCACCGGCGCGGCCGCGCGCGAGGACGTCCACCGCCTGCGCGCCCGCTGCGACGCGATCATCGCCGGGTCCGGCACCGTACTGGCCGACGACCCCCGCCTCACCGTGCGCGGCTTCGAGCCGCACGACCATCTGATCACCCACCGCAGGCCGCTCCGGGTCATCGCCGACGCGCGTGCGCGCACCCCGCTCGGCAGCCGCGTCCTGGACGACGCGGCGCCGACGCTGATCGCGGTCTCCGAGGAGACGATCGGGGACACCGGCGAACAGGACGCAGCCGCCCTGGCGGCCCGCACCGCCGTCGTACGCCTGCCGCGCGCCGCCGGCAAGGGCGGCGTCGACCTGCACGCACTCATGGCCGAGCTGGCCGAGCGCGAGATCGTCTCGGTGCTGCTCGAGGGCGGCCCGACGCTGGCCGGCGCGTTCCTCGCCGACGGCTTGGTCGACCGGGTCGTCGCCTACCTGGCACCCACGCTGTTCGGAGCCGGCCCGGCCGCCCTCCGCGACGCCGGGGTCACCACGCTGGCCGAGGCGTACCACCTGGACATCGAAGACATCACCACCATCGGGCCGGATCTGCGGATCACCGCGGCGGTGCGTGAACAGGCGAGCGGTGCCCGAGCCGACGCCCTGACGGCCCCATCTCGAAGGGAACACTGATGTTCACCGGAATCGTCGAGGAGCTGGGAGAGGTCGTCGCGCTGGAACACGGCGGCGACTCCGCCCGGCTCACCGTGCGCGGCCCCCTCGTCGTCTCCGACGCCGTGCACGGCGCGTCCATCGCGGTCAACGGCGTCTGCCTCACCGTCGTCGACGTCAAGGACGACGCCTTCACCGTCGACGTGATGAAGGAGACCCTCGACCGGTCCTCCCTGAGCGCTCTGACCTCCGGGTCCCCGGTCAACCTCGAACGCCCCGTACGCCCGTCCGACCGGCTCGGCGGCCACATCGTGCAGGGTCACGTCGACGGTGTCGGCCGGATCGTCTCCCGCGAGCCGGGCGAGCGCTGGGAGGTCGTGACGATCGGCCTGCCGGCGGATCTCGTGCGCTACGTGGTCGGCAAGGGCTCGATCACGGTCGACGGCATCAGCCTGACCGTCGTCGAGGCGCGCGCCGACGCCTTCACCGTCGCCCTCATCCCCACGACGCTGGAGCTGACCACGCTCGGCCGCAAGGAGCCCGGCGACGCCGTCAACCTGGAGGTCGACGTGATCGCCAAGTACGTCGAGCGCCTCATCGGGGACCGGGCATGAGCTCCTGGGCACAGTCGGGCGTCACGGTCCTCGGCGAGAAGCTGTTGTGGACCGACCTGCTGGGCAACGTCCTGTCCCTCACGACGGTGTTGCTGGCGATCCGGCGCACCATCTGGACCTGGCCGGTCCAGCTGGCCGGCGCGGTACTGCTGTTCACCGCCTCGGTCAGCGCGCACGCTCCCGGAAACGCGCTGAAGCAGGCGATGTTCTTCCTGCTCGCCTCGTACGGCTGGGTGAGGTGGGTGCGCGGCATCAAGGAGGGCCATGGCCTGCCCGTACGCCCGGCCACCGGCCGCGAGCGTACGGCGCTCATCGCCACCCTGGCGGCCGGCACCGCGGTCGTGGCCCTGCTGTTCGCCCACATCTCCTGGCTGCAGATCACCTGGTCGCCGACGGCCAACGCGTACATCTTCGTCGGCAGCGCGGTGGCGACCTTCGCGCAGAGCCGTGCCCTCGTGGACTTCTGGATCATCTGGGTGCTGGTCGACCTGGTGGGCGTGCCGCTGGCGATCAAGTCCGGCCTGTACGTCTCCGGCGCGGCGTACGGGATCTTCTTCGTGATGGTCATCGCCGGATTCCGAAATTGGATCAAGCAGTACCGCCGGCAGCGGCGGAGTGCCGAACTGGAGGCCGTGGCGGTATGAGTTTCGACAGTGTGGAAGAAGCGATAGCCGATATCGCGGCGGGCAAGGCCGTGGTCGTCGTCGACGACGCGGACCGGGAGAACGAAGGCGACATCATCTTCGCCGCCGGCAAGGCCACGCCCGAGCTGCTCACCTTCACCATCCGCTACAGCAGCGGCGTGATCTGCGTGCCGATGGAGGGCGCGGACCTCGACCGGCTGGCGATCCCCCTGATGACCTCCCAGAACCGCGAGCGGATGCGCACCGCGTACACGGTCAGCGTGGACGCGCGCGACGGCGTGAGCACCGGGATCTCCGCCGCCGACCGCGCCACCACCATCCGTACGCTGTGCGACTCGGCGACCGAGCCGTACGAGCTGGTACGGCCAGGGCACATCTTCCCGCTGCGCTACCACGAGGGCGGCGTGCTGAAGCGGCGCGGGCACACCGAGGCGGCGGTCGACCTGGCACGGCTCGCCGGGCTCAGCCCGGCCGGCGTGCTCGCCGAGGTCGTCAACGACGACGGCACGATGGCGCGGCTGCCGCAGCTGGAGGTCTTCGCCAAGGAGCACGACCTCAAGCTGATCTCCATCGAGCAGCTCGTGGAGTACCGCAAGCGCAACGAACGGGTGGTCGAACGGGTCGCCGAGACCCGCATCCCCAACCGGCACGGCATGTGGCGCGCGATCGGGTACGCCAGCGCCTTCGACGGCGGCGAGCACGTCGCGCTCGTCCTCGGCGAGATCGGCGACGGCGAGGACGTTCTGGTGCGGGCGCATTCCGAATGCCTCACCGGCGACGTTCTGGGCTCACAGCGCTGCGACTGCGGCCCCCAGCTCGACGCCGCGATGGCCGCGATCGCCGAGGCGGGCCGCGGCGTCGTGGTCTACCTGCGCGGCCACGAGGGCCGTGGCATCGGGCTCCTCGCCAAGCTGCGGGCGTACCAGATGCAGGACAACGGCTCCGACACCGTGGACGCCAACCTCGAGCTCGGCCTGCCGGTGGACGCGCGGGAGTACGTCAACGCCGCGCAGATGCTGACCGACCTCGGCGTCCGCTCGATCCGGGTGCTGACCAACAATCCGGCCAAGCTCGCGGGCCTGGAGGGGTACGGCGTCGAGGTACGCGAGCGTGTGCCGATGCCCGTCCTCGTCACCGAGTACAACCGTCGTTACCTGGCCGCCAAGCGTGACCGGCTCGGCCACCAGATAGGAGAGTTCTGATGAGCGAGCGGAGCGAGCGCGGCGAACACAGCGCGCTGGTCACTCATCCGACGAAGGAGGCCTCATGAGCGGGGTGGGACGTCCCGAGGCGGCGGCCGTGGACGCGTCCGGGCTGAGCCTGGGTGTGGTCTGCACCCGATGGAACGCACAGGTCACCGACCCGCTGCTCGAACGCGCGCTGGCCGCGGCGAAGGAGTGCGGGCTGCTCGAGCCCGTGGTCGTACACGTCGCGGGCGCGCTCGAGCTCCCGGTCGTGGCCCAGCAGCTCGCCCGCGACAACGACGCGGTCGTCTGCCTCGGTGCCGTTATCCGGGGAGGTACGCCCCATTTTGACTATGTATGTGACTCGGTAACGGCGGGTTTGACGAGGGTTGCCCTTGATGAGGGCACACCCATCGGCAATGGCGTACTAACCTGTGAGACGCTTGACCAGGCACTGGACCGCTGCGGTCTGGAAGGCAGCAGCGAGGACAAAGGATGGGAGGCGACCGTGGCCGCTCTCGATACGGCACTGACCCTGAGGGGCCTGCGGCATCACGGTCACGCGCGGCATCACACGGAGCATCTGGGCTCCTGAGTCTCCACGCCGCGATACCGATCTCTCATCAGGAAGGTCTCTACCGTGCTGTCACTCGTGCTTCCCAAGGGCTCTTTGGAGCGTGCGACGTTCGACCTGTTCGACGCCGCCGACCTGACGGTCCGCCGTGGTTCCGAGCGCGACTACCGCGCGTCGGTCGATGATCCGCGCATCGACCGCGTACGCGTGCTGCGCCCGCAGGAGATCCCCACCTATCTCGAACAGGGGCTCTTCGACCTCGGCATCACCGGCCGTGACTGGATCACCGAGACCGCGGCCGACGTGGTCTCGCTCGGTGAGCTCAAGTACTCCAAGGCCACGTCCAACCCGGTGCGCGTCATCATCGCCGTGCCCAACGACGCTCCCTGGCAGTCGGCCGCCGACCTGCCGGAGGGCGTGCGGATCTCGACCGAGTTCCCCGCGATGACCGAGCGCTACCTGGCCCAGCACGGGGTGAAGGCCCGGGTGGTGCCCTCGTACGGCGCGACCGAGGCCAAGGTGCCCGACATCGTCGACGCGATCGTGGACCTGACCGAGACCGGTTCGTCGCTGCGCAAGAACGGCCTGCGCATCCTCGACACGCTGCTGGTCAGCTACACCGAGCTGGTCGCCAACCGCGAGGCGTACGAGGACCCGAACAAACGCGCCGCGATGGAGGACATCGCCCTGCTCCTGCAGGGGGCGATCCGCGCCCGCGGCAACGTCCTGCTGAAGCTCAACGTCTCCGACGCGCAGCTCCAGGAGGTGCTGGGGATCATGCCGTCGCTGTCGTCGCCGACGGTCACCCGCCTGGCCGGCGGCGAGATGCACGCGGTCGAGAGCGTGGTCGCCAAGCACGGCGTCAACACCCTCATCCCGGCGATCAAGGCGGCCGGCGGCCGCGACATCCTCGAGATCCCGATCAGCAAGATCGTCGACTGACGTGACCGCGGCGACGTGGCGACCGCACTGGCCACGCATCATCCCGTACGTGCTGGCGGCGGTGGTCGTGGTCGGCATGGTCGTCCTCGCCGTGGCGATGCCGTCGAACTGGGGTCTCGGCGACCGGATCGGCTTCGTCGTGATCGGGCTGATCGTCGCCGGCATCCTGCACATGCTGGGCCGCAGCCGAGTGGTCGCCGACGACAGCGGGCTGACCATTGTCAACGCCCTGCGCACCCATGAGTACGAGTGGGCCGAGGTCCTGGGCGTGACGATGGCGGAGGGTGCGCCGTGGCCGACGCTCGACCTGGCCGACGGCTCGGTCGTGCCCGCCATGGGCATCCAGGCGAGCGACGGCGACCGCGCCCATCGCGCGGTCGCCGAGCTCGCCGCCATGGTGCGCGCACGCGGCGAGGCCGCCGAGGCCTGAACCGCCGTCTTTGGGTTCAAGGTGACCATCACCGATCACCGACGAGGAGTTCGACGCCCAGCTCCCCGGCATGCGCCTTACCCGGAGCTGGTCGACTCGGGCTCGGGTAGTGCTCGGAGCGGGCTGGCCTGGCTGGACTTGCCATCGAGCGTATACTTTTTGTATGGCCGATCCGATTACATTCCGTCCAACGATTGATGATGCGAAGAATCTTGCGGCCCTCACTGCCGATGGCACCACCCCCACCCATGCCATCCGGCATGCGCTGGAAGTGGCTGCGCGTGAGAAGCGCCAAGCCGACCTGCGTGCCGACGCGGAGCACCTGATGGCCACCCCCGAGTACCTGGCGGAGGTCCGGGCGGTGCGGGAAGAACTGGACGAGCTCCGTGCGTGGTGACGTGTACCGCCTTAAGGCGGCGCGCGGCGTCCAGGGGCACGAGCAGCGCGGTACACGCTATGCGGTCGTCGTCCAAGCCAGCGTGTACGGGCACCTGTCCACGTGGCTGGTGGCCCCGACAACGACCAAGTCCTTCGACTCCTTGATCCATCCCACCATCAAACTCCTGGGCCAGGAGGTGCGGGTGCTCGTGGAGCAGACCACCGCTGTGGATCCACAGCGCCTGGGCGACTTCGCCGGCCGTCTGAGCGCAGGCGAGCTGATGATGGTCAATGAGTCACTTCGAGCCGTCCTGGAGCTGGATTAGCACCGGCGGCCTAGCTGGGATTGCCGGCATCATGCCGTCACTGTCGTCGCCGAGGTCACCTCCCCTGGCCGGCGGTGAGATGCACCCGGTCGAGAGCGTGGTCGCCGAGCACGGCGCCAACACGCTCATCCCGGCGATCAAGGCGAGTACGAGTGGGCCGAGGTCCTGGGCGTGACGATGGCGGAGGGCGCGCCGTGGCCGACGCTCGACCTGGCCGACGGCTCGGTCGTGCCCGCCATGGGCATCCAGGCGAGCGACGGCGACCGCGCCCGTCGCGCGGTCGCCGAGCTCGCCGCCATGGTGCGCGCACGCGGCGAGGCCGCCGAGGTCTGACCTCGGCCTGCGTGCGGGTGACGGCCGGCGGTCAGCCGCGCCGGTGCCGCGGCAGTAGCAGACCGGCCAGCGCGATGGCCAGGCCGAGCCCGGCCGCCATGAGGAAGACCCGGTCGTAGCCGGCGGCGAGGGCGGCGGCCGGAGAGCGCCCGCCGGTCCCCGCCTGAGTTCCGGCGCCGGCGGCCGTCGCGAGCACCGCCAGACCCACCGACCCGCCCGCCTGACCGGCGGTGCCGGCCAGGCCGCCGATGATCCCCGCGTCGCCCTCGGGGACGTCGGCGGTCGTCGCGGCCATGAGGGTGGGGAAGGTCAGCCCGATGCCGACCGCGATGAGGAGCGTGGGCCCGAGCACGCCGGTGACGTAGCCGCTGCCGGCGTGGGCCTGGGAGAGCCAGCCGAAACCGGCCACGAAACAGCCGCAGCCGGCCAGCACCAGAGGGCGCGCACCGGTTCGCGGCAGGAGTCCGGCGGCCCGTCGCGCGATCACCATGAACGTCACCGCCGCGGGTGTCTGCCCGAGCCCGGCGCGAAGCGCGCCATAGCCCAGGACGTTCTGCAGGAACAGCGACGTGAAGTACCACATCGCGATGGCGATCCCTCCGAACAGCAGCAGCATGCCGGTGCCGACGGCCACCTCCCGGATCTTGAACAGCCGCAGGGGCATCAGCGGCCGGGTGGCGAAACGCGCCTCCACCACGGTGAAGACGACGAGCAGGACCAGACCCGCCCCGGCCGGCCCGAGGACCGGCACGGACGTCCAGCCGTGATCGGTACTCCGCATGACCCCGTAGATCAGCGCGGCCAGCCCCGCCGTCCCGGTGACCGCGCCCGTGAGGTCGAGCGGCTCCCGCCGGCCGGTTCGCCTGCCGCCCAGCGACGTCATGGCCGCCGCGATCAGCACCGCACCGATCGGCACGTTGATCAGGAAGACCCACCGCCACGACAGGCCGGTCGTGAGGGCACCGCCCGCGACCGCGCCGGCCATCCCGCCCACACCGCCCGTGGCGGACCACGCGCCGAACGCCCGGGCACGCGCGCCGGCCTCGGTGAAGCCGGTGTTGATCACGGCCAGCGTCGCCGGGGCCAGCATGGCGGCTCCCATGCCCTGCGTGACGCGCGCCGTCACCAGGACCTCAGGGGCGTTCGCCAGGCCGCCGGCCAGACTCGACGCGGAGAACACGAACAGCCCGGTGGCCAGCATCCGGCGATGGCCGAACAGGTCGGCGGCGCGGCCGCCCAGCAGCATGAAGCCGGCGAAGGTGAGCAGGTAGCCGTTCACCACCCAGGTCAGGCCGGCGGCGGTGAAGCCGAGGTCCCGGTCGACCGAGGGCAGGGCGACGTTCACGATGGACGCGTCCAGGATGACCATGAACTGGCAGGCACATGCCAGGGCCAGGACCATCCAGGCGGGACCGGTCCTTGCCGCCGTGTGGCCTCGGGTCAGGGTGTTCGCGGATGGTTCGGACGTCACAAGAGCCTCCTGAATGCGAAGTCTGCGGTAAGTGTTCGGCGAGCCGGCTCGCCCTTCTTGCTCGACTCACGGGCTCCCTGCGCCGGCCGGGGGATCGCGGGCGACGTCCCGGTCACGCGGTCTGCGGGGTTCTTCCGGCTTCGGTCTCGCGGGGGTTCCCGTCGGCGACGCGGCCGCCCGCCAGCAGCCGGATCGTGGTCCGGGTCAGCCGCCGTCCCTGGTACCGGGCCGCGTCGAGTGCCGTGGTGTCGGGACCGTCTCCGGCCGGGCCGGTCACGGCCGACGTGCCATAGGGGTTGCCGCCGGCGGCGTACACGGCCGGATCGGTGAATCCGGACGGGACGATCAGCGACCCCCAGTGGTAGAACACGTTGGCCAGCGACAGGATCGTGGCCTCGCTGCCGCCGTGCCGGTTGAACGCCGAGGTGAAGGCCGTCACCGGCTTGTCGGCCAGGCGGCCTTCCTGCCACAGCCCGCCGGTCTGGTCGATGAACTGCTTGAGCTGCGCGGCCGGCGCGCCGAACCGCGTCGGCGTCCCGAACGCGAACGCGTCGGCCCACACCAGGTCCTCGACCGAGGCCTGGGTGACCGACGTGGTGGCGTCGGTGTGCCGTCGCCACTGGGGGTTCTGGTCGATCGCGCTGTCGGGCGCCAGCTCGGCGACCCGCCGCAGCCGCACCTCGGCCCCCGCCGAGGCGGCGCCCTCGGCGACGGCCTGCGCGAGTCCGTGCACCGTGCCCGTCGCGCTGTAGTAGATGACGGCGACCTTCACGGTCATAGCGACTCCCTCGAGTAGGATTAGTTACGCGGATAACGTTATGCGGATAATGTTATGCGCATAACTAATCTGTCAAGGAGAGCCCGTGGACTTCGAGCAAGCCGACGCCCTCAACCAGGCCATCCGCCTGCTGAGCCTGCGTCACCGGGCCAGGACGGCGGCGCTACTGGCCCCCCTCGGCCTGCACCCCGGCCAGGAAGCGCTCCTGCTCGAACTCGCCCGTACCGGCCCGATGATCCAGGCGCAGCTCAGCGAGGCGCTCGGCGTCGAGCCGCCCAGTGTCACGCTCATGACCCGCAAGCTCGAGGCCGCCGGCCACATCCGCCGCAGACCCGCCCCCTCCGACAAGCGCGCCGGCATCGTCGAACTCACCGACAGCGGCAAGGCGCTGGCCGACCAGGTCAAGCGGCTGTGGTGCGCTCTGGCGGAGGAGACCGTGACCGGCCTGCCCGCCCAGACCGTGGCAGAACTCCCCGTCCTCCTCGCGACCCTGACCGGCAACGTCGACTCCAGGCGCCCCCGTCACGCGCACGGCCGCCGGAACGGTGGGTGACGGCCGGTCGGGAACGTCAGCTTCCCCCGGTGGCCGAGCCGGCGTACTCCACCGGCGGGAACACCGACCGGGGATCCCCGCCGCCGATATACAGGTCGATGGCGAACGCCGCGGCCGCCTCCAGCAGTCCGGCGCGGCCGAGACCGCGACGAGGCGTCACGTCCGGCGAATTCGATCCCCGAGGAGTGATGAGTCGCCGCGCCGTCCACGTGAAGGGTGCCGCGAGTCTTCACCGGCCGGTCATCGAGCACTTCGGGTGACCACCCGAGGACGGCAGGCGGTACAGCCGGACGCCCGGCAGCTCGTCGATCGGCAACGCCACGGCCGCCGGGACGCTGGATAAGATCCCACGGCGCCGCGGTGGTGGCGGCACAGAACGAGCGGGAGTGCGCGGCCGGTGCTGACGTTGAGATACGTTCCCGAGCTCGACGACATCGTCGAGCTGATGGCCATGTCCTCGGAGCTGCGGCGCCAGCGGAGGCGTGCGCTCCGTAACGCGGCCGTCAGCCTGGTGCCGCTGTGCGGCGTGCTGGGGGTGGGGGTCGCCGAACGAACGGCGGGCGCGCTGCCGGTCCTGCTGATCTGCGCGGCGATCTCAGGGAGCTACCTGCTGAGAGCGCGTGCGCTCTTCTCCCGCCGGCGCCTGCGCCGCCGTGCGCGCGGAGTCTGGGACCGTTCACCCATGTTGCGGAGAGCGTACGAGGAGGAGATCGCCCCCGAAGCCCTGACGCTGCGTACGGATGAGATCACCCAGACCTTCGCCTGGTCGCGGTTCAGCGGGTTCGTGGAGTCCGACCGGCAGTTCGTCCTCCTGGACCGCTCGGGCGAACCCTCCGTGGCCCTGCCCAAGCGGGGCCTGGCCGACCCGTCGCTCGTCCCGGCCTGCCGCCGGCTCCTCACGGAGCACCTGACGGCCTCTCGGCCGCCCGGGGCCGCCGCTCTCGTGGACGACTGACCGCACCGGCCTCCCACCGCGATGAGTTTCGGCGCGGAGCCGGGTCTGTACTCATGGCGGGCTTTCACGGCCGAGACAGGGGGAGGGACCGATGACGGTGCAGGCGGTCGAGGACGAGGCGGAGTTCGGCCGGCTGGCCGATCCGTACCGGCGGGAGCTGCTGGCGTTCTGCTACTCCATGCTCGGCTCGGTCGAGGACGCCGAGGACCTGGTGCAGGAGACCTACCTGCGGGCGTGGCGCTCGTACGGGGGGTTCGAGGGGCGGTCCTCGCTGCGGAGCTGGCTGTACCGCATCGCGACGAACCGGTGCCTGACCGCGCTGGAACGCCGCGGGCGGCGGCCCCTTCCCTCGGGCCTGGCGGGCCCGGCGGACCCGGACGCGCCGCTGGTCGGTGCCGGGCCGGAGACCGTCTGGCTCCAGCCGTTCCCCGGCCCGCCTGCCGGGGCGCCGGCCGACCCGGCCGTGATCGTCGCGGAGCGCGACAGCGTACGGCTGGCCCTGGTGGCCGCGATGCAGCACCTGTCGGCCCGCCAGCGTGCGGTGCTGATCCTGCGGGAGGTCCTGGCCTGGCGGGCGGCCGAGGTGGCGGAGGTGCTCGGCATGACCACCGTCGCGGTCAACAGCGCGCTGCAGCACGCACGTGCGCGGCTGGGGCGGGCCGGGGCCGTCGAGGACGGGCTCACCGAGCCCCCGGAGGCCGATCGCCGTGCGCTGCTCGCCCGGTACGTCAGGGCCTTCGAGGACGCCGACGTCGCCGGTCTGGTGGCGCTGCTGCACCGGGACGCGGTCATGGAGATGCCGCCGTACCTGAGCTGGTTCGCGGGGCGCACGGCGGTCATCGGCTTCCTGAAGCGACGTTGCCTGGGGACTCCGGGCGACTTCCGGCTGGTGCCGGTCGCGGCGAACGGCCAGCCGGCGGCGGGTGCGTACCTGCGCGGGCCGGACGGTGTCCACCGGGCGCACGGCATCCAGGTGCTGACCGTCCGCACGGCCGGGATCACCCGGATCGACACGTTCCTGGGCCCGGACCTGTTCGCGGCCTTCGGCCTGCCGGCGACGTACCCGGAGCACCGCCTGGGGTGATGAGTCCGGCACCGCGGCCGGGTCTCTATTTCCGACAGACCGCAATCGGAAATGGAGCCTGCGATGTCGGAAACAACGGACCTGTCGCCACCCCTGCGAGGGGAGCGGCCCCAGGACGGTACGCCGAGGGGCGGCCACGTGATCTGGACGATGCTGCTGGCCCCCATCGGCGTCTTCCTGACCTCGCTCGACATCGTCGTGGTGGCGACCGCCCTCCCGGTGGTCCGCACCCACCTGCACGCGAGCCTTGCCGACCTGGAATGGACGATCAATGCCTACAACCTGGTGCTCGCCTGCCTGCTGATGACCGGCGCGGCGCTGGGTGACCGGTTCGGCCGCAGGCGCATGTACGTGACGGGCCTCGTGGTGTTCAGCCTGGCCTCGGCGGCGGCGGCGCTGTCGTCGACCGCCGGGGAGCTCATCGTGGCCCGGATGGCGCAGGGCGTCGGCGCGGCCGCGGTGATGCCGCTGACCCTGACGCTGATCATCGACGCCTTCCCGGCCGGGCGACGCGGGGCGGCCATCGGCGTCTGGGGCGGGGTGACCGGCCTGGGCGTGGCCGCCGGGCCGGTCGTCGGCGGGGCCATCACCGAGGGGCTGTCCTGGCAGTGGATCTTCTGGGTGAACGTCCCGATCGGGCTGGCCGTCGCGGTGCTGTCGGCACTGCGGCTACGCGAGAGCCACGGCGCGCGTTTCCGGCTGGACGTCGCCGGCCTCGTCCTGGTCGGTGCCGGAATGTTCGCCCTGACGTGGGCTCCGGTACGGGCGCCCGCGGCCGGCTGGGGGAGTGCCGAGGTGCTCGGCGCGCTGACGGCGGGAGTGGTCCTCGTCGCGGCGTTCCTCGCCTGGGAACGGCGGACGGCCCATCCGATGCTGCCGATCGGCTACTTCGCGCGGCGCGGGTTCGCCGCGGCGAACGCGGTGGCCTTCGGCCAGCAGATCTCGCTCATCGGCTCGCTCTTCATGATCTCGCAGCTGCTGCAGATCGGCCTGGGCTACTCACCGTTCGGCGCCGGGCTGCGCGTTCTCGTCTGGACCGGCACGCTGATGCTGGTCGCGCCGCTCGCGGGCGCGCTGGCCGACCGGTTCGGCAACCGTTGGATCATGACCATCGGCATGGTCCTGCAGGCGGCCGGGCTCGGCCTGCTCGCGGAGGTCGTGCGGCCGGGCGTCGGGTACGGCCACCTCGTAGTCCCGCTGGTCGTGGCCGGTGTGGGCATCTCCATGGTGTTCCCCGCGGTCGCCGGCATGGTCACCGGCTCGGTGCCCGTCGAGGACGCCGGGGTGGCGGCCGGCACGAACAGCGCCCTGCGCGAGCTGGGCAGCGTGTTCGGCGTCGCGATCATCGCCCTCGTCTTCGCCGGCAACGGCGGATACGCCTCGCCCGAGAACTTCATCGACGGGTTCCGCCCGGCCATGGTGGCCGCCGCCGCGATCGCGCTGCTCGCGGTCGTACCCGCCGTACTCGGACCCGGCGGAGTCATCACCATCACGGCATCAGAGGAGACGGCATGAACAGGATCAGGATCGTGCGTTACCGGACCAGGCCGGAGGCGGCGGATGAGAACCAGCGGCTCGTGGAGAAGGTGTTCGCCGAACTGGCTGCGGAGGACCCGGGCGGGCTGCGCTACGCGACGTTCCGGCTGGCGGACGGGGTGAGCTTCGTCCACGTGGTGGTGCACGAGGGCGCCGAGGACCCGCTGGGGACCTCTTCCGCCTTCGCCGCCTTCCAGCAGGGCATCGGCGACCGCGTCACCGAGTCCCCGGAGGCGGAGGAGGCCACCCTGGTCGGGTCCTACCGCTTCGGAGTCAGCGGCGTCTGAGTCCGCGGGTGCGGGCCGGGTTCCCAGGCCCGCACCCGTGCGGCGTAGCCTGCTGCGGATGACCGATGACGCTGATGATCTCCGGCCGGGGGCGGTCCGGTCCACCTTCGTCGAGCCGGAGATCTACTACGCCGGGCTCGCCGCCGCGTACGTCACCGCCGGGGCTCTGATCACCGACCCGGCCGGCCGGGTGCTGCTGGTCAAGCCCAACTACCGTGACCACTGGCTGCTGCCCGGCGGGGCCGCCGACGACAACGAGGCTCCCGAGGCCGCGTGCGCGCGGGAGCTCGAAGAGGAGATCGGCCTGGCTCTGGACGTCGGGCCGCTGCTCGTCGTCGCCTGGCAGCCCGCGCGCGCCGAGCGGTTCCGGCCCACGGTGAGCTTCGTCTTCGACGCGGGGATCCTCGCCGGCCCGGAGCGGATCCGGCTCCAGGAGGACGAGCTCGACGACCACGGGTTCTTCGCGCCCGAACAGGCCGCGGCGCGGCTGGGGCCCATCGCGGCCCGCATTCCCGCCGCTCTGCACGCCCGCGAGACGCGGACCCCCGTGTACCTGCCACACGCGTGACACGGTGTGGGGCGCGTAATAAGAGGCGTGGCGGGAAGTAGCCTTGATGCGTGCCGCATACCACGTCAATCCCGACATCGGACTTCGCGTCGCCGCAGGCCCTCAGCGAGGCTCTCGAGAAACACGCGTACCTGTCCGACGAAGGACTCGCGACCGCCTGCTTCCTCGGCCTGCGCATGCGCAGGCCGCTGTTCCTCGAAGGGGAGGCGGGCGTCGGCAAGACCGAGCTGGCCAAGACGCTCGCCGCCGTCCTGGACGTGCCGCTGATCCGGCTCCAGTGCTACGAGGGCCTGGACGCCGCGCAGGCGCTGTACGACTGGGACTTCCCCCGCCAGCTGCTGCACCTGCGGGCCGCCGAGGCGGCCGGTGTCACCGACGTCGAGCGCCTCGAGTCCGAGCTGTACGACCGGCGCTTCCTCGTCTCCCGGCCGCTGCTGCAGGCCCTGGAGACCTCGACCGAGGAGCGCCCCGCCGTGCTGCTCGTCGACGAGATCGACCGCGCCGACGACGAGTTCGAGGCGTTCTTGCTGGAGGTGCTGAGCGACTTCACCATCTCCGTCCCCGAGCTCGGCACGATCAGGGCCGAGCGCCCGCCGGTCGTCGTCGTCACCTCCAACCGCACCCGTGAGGTGCACGACGCGCTCAAACGCCGCTGCCTGTACCACTGGCTGGAGCACCCGGCCTTCGACCGCGAGGTGGCGATCATCCGGCGGCGGATGCCCGACGCCACCGAGAGTCTCGTACGCCAGGTGGCGGGCGCCGCGGGCCGGCTGCGGAAGCTGGACCTGCTCAAGGCCCCGGGGATCGCCGAGAGCCTCGACTGGACCGAGGCGCTCGTCGCGCTGGGCGCACGCGACCTGGACCCGGACATCGCCGCGGTGACACTGGGCGCGGTGCTGAAGTACCGCGAGGACACCGAGCGGGTGGTCGCGGGCGGCATCGGCGCGCTGTTCAACGGGGCCTGAGGCATGGCGCCGCGGGACGTCGTCGAGACGCTCACCGGCTTCGCCCGTACGCTGCGGGCCGCCGGCGTCGGCGCCGACCCCGAGCGCGTCCAGGCGATGATCGGTGCGGTCGGCCACCTCGACGTGCTCGACGCCCGCGACGTCTACTGGGCCGGGCGGCTCACCATGTGCGCGGACCCCGCCGACCTGCCGCGCTATGACCGCTGCTTCGCCGCGTACTTCTCCGGCGACACCGCCACGGTGCGGCGCACCGCCCCGCCTCCGGTGACCGTGGTGCGGCACGCCGCCACGCCCGGCACGGCCGGTGACGACCGGCCCGGTGACGTCTCCGTCGCGACCGCCAGCGAGATCGAGGTCCTGCGGCTGCGCGACGTGGCCCGCCTCAGCCCGGCCGAACGCGCCGAGGTGCACCGCCTGCTCGCCCTGCTCGACGACGTCACCGCGCAGCGGCGGTCGCGGAGGTTCACCGCGCGCCACCGGGGACGGCTCGACGCGCACCGTACGGTCCGGTCGATCCTGCGCCGCGGCGGGGAGATCTCCGGACTGCACTACCGCGCGCACCGCACACGGCCGCGGCGCGTGGTCCTGATCGTGGACGTGAGCGGCTCGATGAGCCCGTACGCCGACGTGCTCCTGAGGTTCGCGCACGCGGCCGTGCGTTCGGCGCCGCGTTCGACGGAGGTCTTCAGCGCCGGCACCCGGCTGACCCGGGTGACCAGGGAGCTGCGGCACCGGGAGCCGGACGCGGCGATGACGGCGGTGTCCGCGGCGATCCCGGACTGGAGCGGCGGCACGCGGCTGGGCGAGGAGCTGAAGGAGTTCCTCGACCGCTTCGGCCAGCGGGGCATGGCGCGCGGTGCGATCGTGGTCATCGCCTCCGACGGCTGGGAACGCGGGGACACGACGCTCCTCGGCCACCAGATGGAGAGGCTGCACCGGCTCGCGCACCGGGTCGTGTGGTCCAACCCGCACAAAGCCCAACCTGGGTACGAACCACTCACAGGCGGGATGCTCGCGGCGCTTCCGTACGTTGACGACTTTGTGGCCGGTCACAGCCTGGCCGCACTGGAAGAACTGGCAGGGGTGATCGGAAATGCGTGACGTCCTTCGAGAGATCGGCAAATGGTACGACGAGGGCGAGACGTTCGGGCTGGCCACCGTGGTCAACACCTTCCGCAGCGCCCCACGGCCCGCCGGGGCCTCGATGGCCGTGTCCGGTGAGGGCGAGGCCGTGGGCAGCGTGTCCGGCGGCTGCGTCGAGGGCGCGGTGTACGAGCTCGCGCAGGAGGTCATGGCCTCCGGCAGCGCCGTCGTGCAGCGGTACGGCGTCAGTGACGACGACGCGTTCGCCGTCGGGCTGACCTGCGGCGGCATCCTCGACATTCTCGTGGAGCCGATCGGGCCTCAGACGTTTCCCCTGTTCGCCGAGGTGAAGGCCTCGATCGACCGGCACGAGCCGGTCGCGATCGCGACCGTCATCGAGGGGCCGGGCGAGGTCGGCGTCCGCCGCGTCATCTGGCCGGACCGCTCAGAGGGCTCACTCGGCCTCGACCGGCTGGACGAGGCCGTCGACGACGACACCCGCGGCATGCTCGCCCAGGGCACCACCGGGATCCGGCGGTACGGCAGGCACGGCGAGCGGCGGCTGGACGAGCTCGCCGTCTTCGTGCACTCCTTCGCCCCGCCGCCCCGCATGCTGGTCTTCGGCGCGATCGACTTCGCCGCGGCGGTGGCACGGGTCGGCAAGTTCCTCGGCTACCACGTGACCGTCTGCGACGCCCGGCCCGTCTTCGCCACCCCCAAGCGGTTCCCCGAGGCCGACGAGGTCGTGGTGAAGTGGCCCCACAAGTTCCTCACCGAGTCCGAGGGCGACGTGGACGAGCGCACGGTGATCTGCGTCCTCACCCACGACCCGAAGTTCGACGTGCCGCTCCTGGAGGTGGCGCTGCGCACCCGCGCCGGCTACGTCGGGGCGATGGGTTCGCGCCGCACCCACGAGGACCGGCTCGAGCGCCTGCGCGAGGTGGGGGTCACCGAGAAGGAGATCGCCCGGCTCCGCTCGCCGATCGGCCTCGACCTCGGCGCCCGTACACCTGAGGAGACCGCGGTCTCGATCGCGGCCGAGCTCATCCAGCTCCGCTGGGGCGGCACCGGCCAGGCCCTCACGGACACCGGCGGCCGCATCCACGGCACCTGACGACTGCCGCCGATCCGACGGCCGGGGCACACCGGGAGGTCGCCGCTGGACGCGTGAAGACGGACCGCAGGCGTAGATCCCGGCACTCGCGGGTGCCATATGCCGCTAAAGATCAGTGTTTCGGCCCGTCGCCCGCCCCTGTCGTGGATACGCTCTCCCAGCATGGAGACGAGGCATGCGGGAGCGCCCGCCGGGCTGTTGCTCGCGGCGGGTGAGGGGCGGCGGCTCGGCACGCCGAAGGCGCTCGTCGAGATCGGCGGCGTACGCCTGACGGACCGCGGGGTGCGCATGCTGCACGAGGCGGGATGCACCCCGATCGTCGTGGTCACCGGCGCGGCACGCGTCGACGTGGCGGGCGCCGTCGTCGTGTACAACCCCGGCTGGCGCACCGGTATGGGCTCCTCGCTGCGCGCCGGCCTGTCCGCGCTGGCGCCCGACTGCCCGGCCGTGGTGATCGCCCTGGTCGACCAGCCGAACGTCTCGGCCGAGGCCGTGCTCCGGCTCCGCGCGGCGTACGACGCCGGGGCGCGCGTCGCGGTGGCGACCTACGAGGGACGTCCCCGCAATCCGGTCCTCATCGCCCGTGAGCACTTCGCCGAGGTGGCGGAGTACGCCGAGGGCGATGTGGGGGCGCGGGAGTTCCTACGCGCACGCCCTGACATCGTGGTCTCCGTCCCGTGTGACGACGTCGCCGATCCCCGCGACATCGACACGCCCGAGGATCTGAGGCGGTTCGATATCGACCCCGCATAATGACAACCGGAAATGTTTCTCGGGCGTCTTGTTGAGGCCAGGGGGGCCCGTGGTGAAATGACGAGCGGCGATTTATGGGCGGGCCGCGGGAAGGCGAGCAGTTTCCGATGACATCAAGCTGGCCAGAAGAACCCGGCTATCACTGGGTGACGCACAACGACAGTACGGTCAACCACCTGGCGAAGGCCGCCGGCGCCCTGAGCGAGGACGTGCCGGACACCGCGACGGCGCAGGTCCACGCGATGCTGGCCCAGGCGGAGGCGACGCTGGTCGTCGTGCACACGCTGCGGGACATCATGGGCCGCCTGTACGAACAGACGGTCGCGGTGGACAATCTGCGGCGGACCATCGCCGGCCTCGACGGCGGCGACGATGATCCGCGCAACGGCAACTCGCTGGTCTTCGGGCGTCAGACGGATCTCAGTTCCGAAGATTGACGGCGCCGGCGTCGACGGCGCCGCAGTCGACCGCGCGGCGCAACCGTGCGGTGAGCGCACGGATGGTCGCCGGCTCGTCGAGCACGCCGTCCGGCCGTGTGTCCGCACCATCGGCGTCCTTCCATGCCCGGACGCGTTCGATCGCCTCGTCCAGGCCGGTCAGGTGGAACCCGTACACGGCGGCGAACCTGCTGACCAGGTGCGCCGCGTGCAGGTCCCAGCCCTGGTTGTAGCCGTGCAGCAGTGAATAACGCACGAGCGCCGCGTGTCTCCGCCACGCCCGGTGCACGTCCGCCGTGTCATCGCCGGCCGGGACGATGTTGGTCGAGCCGTCCGAGAGCCGCACGCCGGTGCCGGCCAGGGTCACCTGCATGACGTGACGCGCGTACTCACAGGCCGGATGGTCCAGCCGCTGCTCGGACGGCGGCAGGCCCAGCGCGGCCGTGTAGTCGTAGACGCCGAAGTGCGCCGCGCTCAGCCGGCTGCCGCCGGCGTCCACGACCGCGCGCAGGCCGGCGACCGACTCCGTCGTCTCGACCTGGATCTCGAAGCGCAGCATGCCCTCCGGCAGGCCGATCTCCTCCTCGAACCGCGCCAGGAACTCCGCGAAGACCTCAACGTGCTGCGGCGCGATGATCTTCGGCAGGGTCACCACGAAGCCGCCCGGCAGCTTGCCCAGCCGCTCGGCCAGCCCGGTGAGGAAACCGTCCAGCGTGCGCATGCTGCGTGCGTGCCCGCCGTCGGCGAACGACTTGACCCGCAGCCCCCAGTAGTAGGGCAGGCGCCGCGCCTCGTACGCCTGCGCGACCTCCTCCACGGCACGTTCGACGTGGGCGTCCTCCTCCTCGTCGTCACGTACGCCGTAGCCGTCCTCGAAGTCGATCCGTATGTCCTCGACCGGCTCGCGGGCCAGCTTGGCGGCGACCCGCTCCCGTACGGCGTCGCCGAGCGAGCCGTCGACGCCGAACGCGGTGGCGACCGCGGCACCGTCCGGGACGTGGGTGTTCAGCAGCCGCAGCGCCTCGGTGCCGAGGTCGGCAGGGGCGGACGCGGTGAAGCGATCCGCCGGCACGTAGACGGTGTGCACCGGCTGCCGCTCCGCCGGATCGCCGGGATACCGGCGGGCGTGCTCGGCCCGCGCCTCCTCGACGCGCGCGCTCAGATCATCGAGCGTGGACAGAGTCAACTTCACCGCGGGTTCCCTCCCAGAGACACTGCGGCACACGTTACCGACCGGAACCCCCGCGAGCCCGGTGATCAACGACGACGGGGTCAGTCCGCGGTGATTCCCCACATACCGCTCGTCTCCTCGCCCGGCTTGAGCGCGATCAGGTCGATGCCGGTCGCGAAGGAGTTCGGCGGGCAGGTCATCGGCTCGGCGCCGAGGCCCGTGCGCCGGGTCTCGTCCATCACCTCGTCGCGGGTGTAGATCTCCAGCCAGGGATGGCCCTCGCCGGCCCACAGCGCGACCGACCGCTCGCCGTCGCGCAGCCGCACCCACGCGCGTCCGTCACCGTCGCGGTCCAGCGCGGTGTACGGGTTGTTGATCGCCGTTTCGCCGATGCGCCGCGGGGCGCGGAAGTCGTACGGCGTGCCCGCGACCTCGCGGGTCTCCGGCTCCGGGATGGCACGCTCGTCGATCTCCAGGTAGCGGCCGGCGGTGACGAGCAGCTCGCACTCGTCCAGCGGCCGCCCGAGCGTCAGGTAGGGGTGCGCGCCGTGCCCGTACGGCGCGACGCGTGAGCCGGCGTTGCGCGCCGACTGGCGCACGGTCAGCCCGCCGGCGGCGTCGAGGGTGTACTCCACGGTGAGGTCGAGCCGGAACGGATAGCCGGAATGGCCGAGCAGCCGGTGGGTGAGCCGCACGCGGTGCCGCTCGTGCTCGGCGGCCCCCCACGACTCGAACCGGACGAGGCCGTGGATGGCGTTGTCGAGGTCGCCCTCGTTGATCGGCAGGGAGTGGGACTCGCCGCCGAAGGAGTAGCGGCCGTGGTCGATCCGGTTGGGCCAGGGCGCGAGCAGCTGTCCGGCCGCGGCGGGCACCGGCTCGTCGGCGTCGTGGGACAGGATCAGCGGCCGGCCGTCGTGGAGGAGCGCGCGCAGGCTCGCGCCCTGTTCTGTCACGATCGCCTCGTACGGCCCCGCGAAGATCTCGTACTGGTTACCCGAGAGCGTCATGATGCGATTGTCGCCTGCTCGGCGAGTGCGTGCAGAGCCTGGGTGAACACCTCGGCCGGCGGGGAGACCAGACCCGCGCCGACCTGGCCGGTGCCGGCGACCCGCCCGGCGATGCCGGTGTTGACGACCGGCAGCAGCCCGGTACGGACGACCTTGGTGACGTCGATGCCCACGGGCGTGCCGCGAAAGTCCAGGATCGGCACCTGGAAGGCCGGGTGCTCGGCCAAGGTGATCTCGTACATCCGCTGTGTCGCGGCGAGCGCGTCGGGCACCTCGCCGCCGATGAACCGCACGATCGCGGGCGCCGCCGCCATCGCGAAACCGCCCACGCCGGTCGTCTCGGTGATCGTCGAGTCACCGATGTCGGGGTTGGCGTCGCCGGGACCGTACGAGCCCAGGTAGAGACCGTCGGGGACGCCGGCGGGCCCGGTGAACCATCGGTCGCCCGTCCCGGAGACCTGGATCCCGAAGTCGGTGCCGTTGCGGGCCATCGCCACGACCAGGGACGAGCCGGGCACGTCGCGAGCGGCGTCGGCGCTCACCTTGCCCGCCGCCATCGCCAGGTTGAGGAAGAAGTGGTCGTTGCCGGCCGCGAACCGCAGCGCCTCCACGCCGCCGGCCTCGGCCAGGTCGCCCGCCAGTTCGCGGACGAACAACGAGGTCGCCGCGCGGTTGCGGTTGTGCAGCTCGTCGCCCATGTGCAGCGCCTGCGCCATGATCGCGCGCAGGTCCACCGGGCCGTGGGCGCGTACCGCCTCCCGCAGCACCGGGCCGAGCGAGCCGGCCATCCAGCGCAGCCGTTCGATCACCTCGGGGCCGTACGCGCCGTAGCGCAGCACCTTGCCGAGGCCCTCGTTGAGCGAGCAGTACGCCGTGCCGCCGTTCTCGGCGTCCTCGACCACGAACATCCACATCGACGGGCTCACGACACCCGCCATCGGGCCGACCGTGCCGTGGTGGTGGCAGGGCTCGAGCGGCGCCGTCCGCAGCAGGAGTTCCGCGTCTTCGGGCGTTTCGGCCAGGCCCTCGAAGATCGCTGCGCCGATCAGCGCGCCGCGCATCGGTCCCGACGCGCGTTCCCAGGTCAGTGGCGGCCCGGCGTGCAGGAACGAACCGGGTTCGAGGTCGAGGACCTCATGGGCGGGACGGACGTCGACCAGGTGCGGCCGGGCGCCGAGCAGCCGCCCGACGGCCGTGGCGTCGGCCGCCGCACGGCGCCGGTCGCCCATGACCACGGCGAGATCCTCGGCGAGGCCGGTGTACCCGGCGGGGCCCGCCGGCGGCCGCCAGTCGACCGTCTCCACCGGCACGGCCTGCTCGCCGAGGGCGTCGGCCAGTACGGAGGCGCCGGCCGCGACGACCTTTACCTCACGGGTGAGAAGACCGCCGAGCCCGCCGTCGCCGTTCTCGTGCGGCTCCCTCGCTGAGGGCGTACTCATGATCAGGATCCTTCGGCGAGTGAGACGGCATGGCGGGTGGCGGCGGCGTTGGAGGCGTACACCGCCGCGCCGGCCGCGGCGAGGGCCTCGGCCTGCCGGTCCCGGCCCTGCGGGTCGCCGGAGGTCCCGCACAGGGAGACGACCACCGGGACCTTGGCCTCCTGGATCACCGGGACCAGTGCCGCCGCCGGGTCGGGCTCGGAGCCGTGGCCGAGGACGACGTCGATCAGCACGACCGCGGCGTCACCACCGGTCGTCTCGGCCGCCAGGCGTTCGAGGCGCAGTGTGGGGTCGATCATCGGGTGGGCGCGTCCGCGGGTGTAGCGGTCGTCGCCGAGGTCGGTCATCTCGTTCGGGGTCGAGCCGGCGATGAGCGCCGCCTCCTCGCACAGCGTCCCGCCCGCGAACAGGCCACGGAGCGGACCCGGCCGTGGGGGATGGACCCGCCGGGAGGGAAGCCAGGACGGCCAGGGGGGCACCGGGACGCCGATGGTCTCCAGGGCGTCCTCGACGACCTTCGTCAGGTCGTCACCGCCCTCGCCGAGCAGCCCGAACCGGACCGGAGTGGCCAGCCGCCGCGCGGCGGCACGTATCAGGTCCCCGACCTCGGGCGCCGGCGGCTTGGAGACGACGACGATGAGCTCGGTGGCCGGATCGGCGTCGAGCGCCCGCAGCGCCTGGAGCGTGGACCGGCCGCTGATCTCGGCGGACAGGTCGCGGCCGCCGACGCCGAGTACGTGGCTGACCCCGGCACCCGCCTCGTCGAGCAGGCTCATCACCTGCTGTGCGCCGGTCCCGGAGGCGGCGACCAGACCGATCGGGCCAGGACGCACGACGTTGGCGAAGCCGAGCCCGACGCCGCCGACCACGGCGGTGCCGCAGTCGGGGCCCATCACCAGCAGGCCGCGCCGCGCCGCCGTCTCCTTGAGTTCGAGCTCGTGCTCGATGGGCACGTTGTCGCTGAAGACCATGACGTTGAGGCCGGCGTCCAGGGCGTCCATGGCTTCGGCGAAGGCGTACGGTCCCGGCACCGAGACGAGCGCGACCGTGGCGTCGATCCGGCGTGCGGCCGACCCGGTGGTGCGCGGAGGAGCCGGCACGCCGAACGCGCGGGGCGCGGACCGGGTGGAGAGCAGCTCGTCCACGGTGACGCGCGCGGCCTCCAGCGCGTCCGCGTCGTCGGCGCGTATCGCGACGAGCAGGTCATCCGGTCGCGTGCCGTCCGGCGGTGTGAAGCCCATCTCGGCCAGAAGATCGACGTTGAGCGTGGTGGCCATGGCGGTCAGCGCCGCGGTCACGCCGGGGCGCTCGGCCAGACGGCGGCCGGCCCGCATGAGCGTGACCGAGTCGTGGTACGCGCCGGACCGCACCTCCACGAGTTCGTTCCTGATCAGAGTGCTCCCTCGTTCTTCTTCGCTCACGTGCCGCTGCCACCGCGGCGAGGCGGGTGCGCCGCGCTCAGTGCCAGGGCGGACCGGCAGCCGAGAAGCAGACCCCAGGCCAGGTCGGCGCCCGAGGTGTGGCCGGTGGCGAGGAGGCGCCGCGTGGCCGGGACCAGCGGGTCCTGCCCGGCGATGCCGCGCAGGACGGCCGCCGCCTCCATGCTCGCCTGGCCGCGTGCGGCGCAGTGCAGCAGGGTGGCGGCGAGCGAGGTGGTGCGCTCACCGGCGTGGGCGGTGACGGCGGCGCCGAGCCAGTCGGCGAGCCACACCGCACGCCCTCCGCCGGGTACGGCCCCGCCGAGCAGGCGCAGCGCCAGCAGCAGGCCGGCGAGCGCGTCGTCTCCGCTGGGGGTCAGCCCGGGCCCGAGGCCGACGATGCGTTCGGCGGCGTCGACCGCCCGCGCGAGATCTCCGGCCAGGCAGGCGTCCGCGAGGTTCTTCGGCGCGGCGTGGCCGGACAGGCCCCACGGCCCGGTCACGGCGTCGAGGGCGCGTTCGCCGTGCGAGAGACGGGCCAGCGACAGCGGGCCGAGCACCGGGGTCGGGTCCCACCAGCGGCGCACGCGCGCCCGCAGGCGTCCGCCGACGAGGACGCAGCCGTCACCGACGAACGTCTCGTCGCCCTCGCGTACCGACCGGAACGGCTCCTGCCGCGTCGGGACGGCCAGGACGACCGCGTTCGGCGGGCGTACGGCGTCGGAGGTGGTCAGCGCTATCACCGCCGGCTCGGGGGACCGGGCCACCTGCAGGTAGACGGCGGACGGGAAGACCGCGATCACGCGGCCGTGGCGCCGGGGGCCGCTGAGCGCCGTGCGCACACCGAGGCTCGCCGCGCCCGCCAGAGTGGGGACCGTCACGGCGTGGGATCCGTGTTCGGGGGCAGGCCTCGGTCTGCGCCGAGCGGTGGACAACGGCACCGGACCCTCCCAGTGGTCAAGGTTCGTGGTGGCCTGTCGCAGGTGTTCATGATGGCCGTTCGTGGCGAACGTAGACCGGGCCTGGGCCCCGCCGTATGGATAATTCTGCCAAGGATGGTTGCCATCGTTCGTGTCTGTTGTCATGGTTGTTCGCGCATAGGTGGTCAACTGCGGCAGATCGGGCACCGATGTCCTTCACCGAACCCCTACCCCCCACACTGCGCCTCGCGAGCACCGGAACACTGACGTACGGGCTTTCTGTCGGTGAGGTGCTCGGAGTGCCCGCGCTCTCCGGGGCCCGGGTGATCGCGGGCGAGAGCGGGCTCGGCCGGGTCGTCCAGCGCCTCAACGTGATGGAGGTGCCGGACATCCTGGGCTGGGTGAAGCCGCACGAGCTGCTCCTCACCACGGGATACCCGCTGCGTAACACCCCCCAGTCCCTCGGGCACCTCGTGGCCGACCTGGACGAGCGCGGTCTGGCGGCGATCGCCATCAAGCTGGGCCGCTACCTGGACGGCCTGCCCGTCGAGATGATCGAGCAGGCCGACCGCCTGGGCTTCCCCCTGATCCTGCTGGCCAACGACGTCGGCTTCGACGACATCCTCAACCAGGTGCTGACCGACATCCTCAACCGGCAGGCCGCGATCCTCGCGCGCACCGAGGAGGTCCACCGGGCGCTCGTGCAGATCGTGCTGTGCGGCGGCGGCCTGCAGGAGATCACCGACGAGGTCGCGGCCCTGCTCGGCGCCGCCGTCGCGGTGATCGACTCCGACGGCCGGGAGCTGGTCGCCTCGGGCGGCGAGCGATACCTGGCAGCGCTGCGCGCCGCCGACCCGGGCCTGGAGGAGTACGGCGCGCACGGCGACCGCACGGTCGTCCCCGTGGTGGCCGGCGGATACACCTACGGCCGGATGGCCGCGGTGGGCGAGTCCGCGCCCGAGGTCGGCATGCTGGAGCGCGCCGCCACCGTCGCCGCGCTCGTCATCACCAAGCAGCAGGCCGTGTCGGCGGTGGAGAGCAAGTACCGCGCGGACTTCCTCCGCGACGTGCTCACCGGACGTCCCGGCGGCGACGACGAGCACGTCGTCGCGCACAGCGCGAGCTTCGGCTGGGACCTCGGCCGGCCCGTCATCGTGGTCGTCGTGGAGCTGGATCGCGCGCCCGCCGGCGTACCGGACGAGCGCGTGCTCCAGGACCGGCTGACCGCCGCGCTGACCTCGGCGGTGCGCCGCCGCGACCGCAGGGGCGCGGTCGCGGGCTTCTCCCACGAGGTGGTCGCCGTGCTCGGCGCGGACGCCTGCGACGTCGCCGCGCTCGCCAAGGACGCCACCGCCGTCTTCGCCGACGCGGGCCGCACGTTCTCAGTGGGCGTGAGCCGGACGGCGGCGGTGCCCGGCGAGCTGCCGTCCGCCTACGACCAGGCGGTCAAGGCGGTGCACGTGGGCCGCCAGCTCCACGGCGACGGGGCGGTCGCCCACTTCGACCAGCTCGGGGTGTTCCGGCTGCTGAGCCTGGTCAACGACACCGCCGAACTGCACGCCTTCGTCGGGGAGACCCTCGGCGAGCTCGCCGGAGACGGCGACGCGGAGGCCGTCGACCTGCGGCGTACGCTGCAGGTACTCCTGGAGACCAACCTCAACGTCGCCGAGACGGCGCGGCGGCTGCATTTTCACTACAACACGCTGCGGTACCGGATCGGCAAGCTCGAACGCCTGCTCGGCCCGTTCACCGAGGACGCGCACCTCCGCCTCAACCTCACCCTCGCGCTTCACGTACTGCGCATGCGGGGTATCTAAGACCACAACCACCACTGTCGCGCTTTGGCAGTTTCCGACGATGTCCACAGGGAGGCGCGGATCTAGCGTGCCCGCAACTACATCCTGGAGGGCCGCCATGGCGATCGGATGGAAACTGCACGGCGACGGCCGCGGTCTCGCGCCGGGCGAGGTGGTAGGACCCGGCGAGCGGCTCTCGTGGGGGAGGACCGTCGGCATCGGCGCCCAGCACGTCGTCGCGATGTTCGGCGCGACGTTCGTCTTCCCGGTCGTGATGGGGCTGGACCCGAACCTCGCGATCATGATGTCGGGCATCGCGACGATCCTGTTCCTGCTGATCGTGAACGGAAAGGTGCCGAGCTACCTGGGCACCAGCGCCTCGTTCGTCGGTGCCGTCGCCTCGATCCGCATGGCGGGCGGCTCGACCGCCAACGTCACCGGCGCGATTCTGATCGCCGGTCTCGTGCTGGGCATCGTCGGTGTGATCATCCACTTCCTGGGCGCCGGGGTCATCCACCGGATCTTCCCGCCGGTCGTCACCGGCGCGGTCGTCATGCTGATCGGCTTCAACCTCGCGCCGGTCGTCGCGAACGTCTACTGGCCCCAGGACCAGTGGGTGGCGCTCGCCACGCTGGCCTTCGTGGTGTTCTGCGCGGTATTGCTGCGCGGCTTCTGGGCCCGCATCGCCATCCTGCTCGGCCTGGTCTTCGGGTACGCGCTGTCGTGGGTGCTCGACAAGACCGCGGGCAAGATCACCGCTGTGGACGGCGCCGGGAAGATGGGCACGCATTTCCGGGTGAACTTCGACAGCGTCAAGGCGGCCGACTGGTTCGGCTTCCCGCACCTGCACGGCCCCGACTTCAAGACCTCGGCCATCCTGGTCGCGCTGCCCGCCGTCATCGCGCTGATCGCGGAGAACACCGGGCACGTCAAGGCGGTCGCCGCGATGACCGAGACGGACCTGGACCCCTACCTCGGCCGGGCCATCGCCGCGGACGGCGTCGGAACGGTCCTGGCCAGCGCGGTCGGCGGCTCCCCGACGACCACGTACGCCGAGAACATCGGCGTCATGGCCGCGACGAGGATCTACTCGACCGCCGCGTACTTCGTGGCGGCCGTCGTGGCGATCCTGTTCGGCCTGTGCCCGAAGTTCGGCGCGCTGGTGGCCGCGACCCCCGGCGGGGTGCTCGGCGGCATCACCGTGGTCCTGTACGGCATGATCGGCCTGCTGGGCGCCAAGATCTGGATCGAGAACCGCGTGGACTTCGGCGATCCGGTCAACCTCGTACCGGTGGCCGCGGGCATCATCCTCGCCATCGGCAACGTCACCCTCAAGATCACCGATGACTTCCCGCTGCAGGGCATCGCGCTCGGCACGATCGCGGTCCTGGTCGGCTACCACGCCCTGGCCGCCGCCCAGCGGTCCCCGCGCGACGGCGGAGGCGGGATCATCGCGCCGGGCGAACGCGACACCGTCGCCGACGCACCCGGCCGGGCGGCCACGGAGGGCGCGGAGTGAGCCTCTCGTGAAGCCGCCTGCCTTCGAACACCACGCGCCGGAGACCCTGGAGGAGGCCCTGGAGGTCCTCGCACGCACGGCCGAGGACGCCAAGGTCCTGGCCGGCGGGCAGAGCCTCATCCCGCTGCTGAACATGCGGCTGGCCGCCCCGGGCCACCTGGTCGACATCAACCGCGTGGCCTCGCTGGACACTCTCGAGGTCACGCGGGAGGGTGTACGCGTCGGCGCCCTGGCCCGGCACACGCGGGTCGAGCACTCCGCCGAGGCCGCGGACGCGCAACCGCTGCTGCGAGCGGCCCTGAGGCAGGTCGCCCACCCGGTCGTACGCAACCGGGGCACGGTCGTCGGCAGCCTCGCGCACGCCGACCCGGCGGCCGAGCTGCCCGCCGTGCTCGCCGTCCTGGAGGGCACGGTCGAGGCGGTGTCGTCGGGCGGGCGGCGGACGATCCCGGCCGCGGAGTTCTTCGCCGGGCCGCTGGAGTCGTCCCTGCGGCCGGGCGAGCTGGCGGCCGGGGCGTTCTTCCCGGCGCTGCCCGCGCGTACCGGCACCGCGTTCGCCGAGGTCGCCAGGCGGCACGGGGACTACGCCATGGCCGGGGCGGCGGCGGTCGTCACGCTGGACGACGACCAGAGGGTGTGCTCGGCCAGGGTGGGCTACCTCAGCGTGGCGGCTACCCCGCTCGTCCTGGACCTGACCGGGGTCCTGGGGCACCGGCCGCCGGTCACCTGCGACTGGGCCGCCGCCGCGGCGTACGCGCGGGACCACATCGACACCGACGAGGACATCCACGCGAGCGCCGACTACCGGCGCCACCTCGCCGGTGTCCTCACCGAGCGGACGCTGCGAGCCGCCGCCCAGGAGGCTTTGTGAGGCAACGACCATGACCGGCGCCCGCGAGATCGGTCTCATCGTCAACGGGGTGCCGCGGACCGCCTCGGCGGAGCCGCGGCGGCTCCTGTCGGATTTCCTCCGCCACGACCTGGGCCTGACCGGCACCCATGTGGGCTGTGAGCACGGCGTCTGCGGCTGCTGCACGGTGCTGTTCGACGGCGACCCGGTCCGCTCCTGCCTGATGTTCGCCGTCACCGCGTCCGGTCACGAGATCACCACCGTGGAGGGCCTCGCCGCCGGTCACGCGGGCGGCCTGTCACCGGTGCAGCGGGCGTTCCAGGACAGCCACGGCCTGCAGTGCGGCTTCTGCACGCCGGGCTTTCTCTGCACGGTGACCGCGCTTCTGCGCGACAACCCGCGCCCGAGCGACGAGGAGGTCCTCGAGGGGATCTCCGGCAACCTGTGCCGGTGCACGGGGTACCAGAACATCATCAAGGCGGTGCACCGCGCCGCGGACATCATCGCCGAGGAAGCTCCGGAGGCGGACCGGTGACGAAGCGGAGCGAGGGAACCGAAGGCGCGGTGCCCGGTGGTCATCTTCCCCGACGAAGGAGGTCCCTTTGACCTCGATGTTCGGTGAGCCGATCGTCCGCCGTGAGGACCCGCGCCTGATCACCGGCCAGGGCCGGTACGTCGACGATTTCGGCCGCGACGCGCTCGCCGCCGCGTTCGTCCGGTCCCCGCACGCGCACGCGCGGATCACCGGCATCGACGTGGACGACGCGCTCGAGGTGGACGGCCTCGTCGCCATCTACACCTGGGAGGACCTGCCGGGCCGCGTCGGGGAGCCGCTGCCGCTGCTGATCCCGCACCCGGCGCTCACCCACGGGCGCACCGCCTACCCGCTCGCGCGGGAGGTCGTCCGGCACGTCGGCGAGCCCATCGTCATGGTGGTGGCCCGCGACCGTTACCTCGCCGAGGACGCCGCCGAGCGGGTCCAGGTGACGTACGAGCCGCTGCCTCCGGTCGTGGGGATCGAGAAGGCGGCGGACGGCGGGCGGCTCGTTCACGAGGACGTGCCCGGCAACGTCGGCGCGCGTCTTCTCCAGGAGGTCGGCGACGCGCCCGCCGCGATCTCGGCCGCGCCCCACGTCCTGGAGTTCCGGCTCGACATCGAGCGGAGCGCCTCGATGCCGCTGGAGGGGCGCGGTGTCTACGCGCGCTGGGACGCCGGCGACGAGTCGCTGCGCGTGTACTCCTCGACCCAGACCTCCACGAGTGTCCGGATGGCGATCGCCGCCAAGCTCGGCCTGGCCGCGAACAAGGTCGAGGTGATCGCGCCGGACGTCGGCGGCGGCTTCGGCGTCAAGATCGTGCATCCGTGGCCAGAGGAGGTCCTGGTGCCCTGGGCGGCGCGGCTCATCGACCGCGAGGTCAAGTGGACCGAGGACCGGCGCGAGCACTTCATCTCCTCCGCGCACGAACGCGGCCAGGTGCAGCACGTACGGGTCGGCTTCGACGACGACGGACGGCTCCTCGGCCTGGACGTGACGATCCAGCACGACCACGGCGCCTACACCCCGTACGGCATCATCGTGCCGATCATCACCTCGACGCAGCTGCTGGGGCCCTACAAGCCCGGCGCGTACCGGGTGGAGTTCACCAGCCTCTACACCAACACCGTCATCGTCACGCCGTACCGCGGCGCCGGCCGGCCGCAGGCGGCGTTCTGCATGGAGCGGACGATGGACCGGATCGCCGACGAGCTCGGCCTCGACCGGGCCGCCGTACGCGAGGTCAACCTGATCAGGCCCGAGGAGTTCCCCTACGACCAGGGGCTGATCTTCCAGGACGGCCGGCCGCTGATCTATGACTCCGGCGACTACCCGGAGATGCTGCGCCGCATCAAGGAGCTGATCGACTGGGACGGCTTCGCGGCGCTGCGCGCCGACGCGAAGCGGGAGGGCCGGCGCCTCGGCATCGGGCTCGCCTGTTACGTCGAGGGCACCGGCGTCGGCCCGTACGAGGGCGGCCACGTCGAGGTCGACTCCAGCGGGAGAGTGCACGTCTCCACCGGGCTGACCTCACAGGGGCAGGGCCACCAGACGGTGTTCGCGCAGATCGCCGCGTCCGAGCTCGGCGTGCCCATCGAGGACGTGATCGTGACGACCGGGGACACGCGCAGGTTCGGCTACGCGGTCGGCACCTTCGCCTCACGCGCGGCGGTCATGAGCGGCAACGCCATCGCGCTGGCCACCCGCAAGGTGCGCGAGAAGGCCCTGCGCATCGCCGGGGAGGCGCTGGAGGCGGACCCGAGGGACCTGGAGATCGTCGAGGGAGTCGTGCGGGTCAAGGGCGACGCGACGGCCTCGATCCCGCTGCGCACGGTCGCGGTGCTGTCCAACCCGCTCAGGTACGCCTTCGACGAAGCGGCCAAGCAGGCGACCCAGTTCGTCGTGGGCGGCTCGGCCGACGCGCCACCGCTGACCGGTGAGCCCGGCCTGGAGGGCAAGGACTACTACTCGCCACTGCGCTCGACCTTCGCCTCCGGGATGCACGCCGCGATCGTGGAGACCGACCCGGACACCGCCGAGGTGCGCATCCTGCGGTACGCCGTGCTGCACGACTGCGGGAGGCTCATCAACCCCAGGATCGTGGAGGGGCAGATCCACGGGGGAGTGGCGCAGGGCGTCGGCGGCGCGCTGTACGAACGGATGGTCTACGACACCGAGGGACAGCTGCTCAACGCATCGTTCATGGACTTCCTCATGCCGTACGCCACTGAGATCCCCCGTATCGAGACCGGCCACATGGAGACGGCGTCACCGCTGAACCCGCTCGGCATCAAGGGCGCCGGTGAGGCCGGCGTCATCCCGGTCTCGGCGGTCATCGCCGCCGCGATCGAGGACGCGGAGGGCATCCGCATCTCGCGGATGCCGATCTCCCCATCGGAGCTGTACCACCTGCGTCTGGACGCCGCGGCGGGCACGGCCGAGCCGACCAACCGCGCCCGTTCCGGCGCGACGTCCTGAGCCGCCCCGCCCCGCTACGGCCGGCGGCCAGGTCGCGGCGGGACCGGACCGCTACGCGGGTGTACGGGCGCGCAAGGCCGCCACGAACCAGTCGAGCGCCGGCGCCAGGCTTTCCGGGGCCGGCCAGCCGTTGATCACTGCGAGCAGCCGAAGGTACCGCTCCCGGCGAGGGTCGTTCGCGCTCTCCAGGCGGATCGACAGCCGGCGCCGAAGGCCGACGTCGTCGGGGCGGCCCAAGACGCGCGCGTACTGGGCCGTGACCGCCGCGACGATCGCGTCGGCCTGAGGCGAGATCGGCTCGATGCCGGCCACCAGGGCCGGGCCGACCTGGTCACGGACCATCGCGGCAGGGTCGCGGCGCGGGGCCGTGGTGTCGCCCTGGGCACGCTCGGCCGCGTGGTGCTCGGCCACGCGCCGCATGCCGGCGCGAAAATCCGGGTCCTGGGAGAGTTCGGCCAGCTCCACCCACGCCTCGACCTGCCCGGGCCCGGGATCGCTGGGCAGCTCGGGCGTCATCGAGCGCCTGATGCCCGCGAATCCGGCGTCCGCGTCCAGGCCGCCGAAGGCGGTGTCGAGGAAATCGCCGATCAGACGCCGACGCTCGTCCTCCGAAAGCCTGGCCAGCTTGTGCATGAGATCCATCTCCTCCGGGGTGGACCCGCGCTCGGCCACCGCCGTCAGCACCGCGTGCCGCAGGCGCAGCGTCCGGATCCGCACCGCCAGTGCTTCGGCATGCGCCCGCGCGACGTCGGGAAGCGAGATCTCCCGGTCCACGACCTTTCGGATCGTGGCGAGGTCCAGTCCCAGGTCCCGCAGGGTCCGTACGAGGTCCAGGCGCGCGACGGCGTCGATGCCGTAGAGGCGGTGACCGGCCGGGCTGCGGTCGGCCGGCGGCACGATTCCGCGGTCGGAGTAGAACCGAATGGCCTTGACCGTCAGTCCGGTCCGCCGGGCCAGATCACCGATCGAGTAGAGCGTGTCGCCGTCCATGTCCCCACCCTCTCGCCTCCCCTAACAGGAGCTTCAAGCCCGTACGCCGGTAGCGCTCACACGTCAGGAGGCCGGCCGGCGGTCAGGCGGGCGCGCCGAACCAGGTGCGCAGGGCGTCCTCCAGCCCGTCGCCGTCAGCGCCCGCCCAGGCCACGTAGCCGTCCGGGCGGATCAGGACGGTCTCGGCGGGGGCGTCGGCGGTGACGATCACGTCCACGCGGTCGGTCCAGGCCTTCATGGTGCCGCCCGTCGCGGTGAGGAGCAGGGGCCGGCCGCCGCGCAGCAGTTCGGCGACCCTGGTGGGGCCGGTCTCCGTGCTCAGGGGGAGGTCCGGCATCCAGCGGCCGGTCATCGGGTGCCCGGAGCCGTCGCCGTAACGGACGTCCGCGCCGGACATGAGCTCGGCGATGCGGCGGATGTTGCCGGTGTCGGTAAGCAGCTCGCCGAACAGTTCGCGCACCGCGGTGATGTTCGGGCCCGGCGAGGTCAGGGCCAGCTGAGCGCGGGTGTGCATGATGACGCGCGCGCCCGCCGGGTGCCGCTCGCTCTCGTAGGTGCCGAGCAGGCCCTCCGGAGCCCAGCCGTTGATCGTGGCGGCCAGCTTCCAGCCGAGGTTGAGCACGTCCTGCATGCCGAGGTTCAGGCCGGGACCGCCGATCCCGGAGTGCACGTGGGCGGCGTCGCCGACGAGGAACACCCGTCCCTGCCGGTAGTGCTCGGCCTGCCGGGAGTTGGTGCCGGTGGCCCTGCGCATCGCCGCGGGCTCGTCCGGCTCGCGCATCGGCAGGTCGGCGCCGAGTACCCGGCCCACGGCCTCCCGCAGCTCCTCCAGCGGCATGGACGTGCTGTCCTCCAGCGGCGTCGGAGCCCACTCGATGGCGCTCACCCGGTAGAGGCCGGGCTGGAACATGCCGAACGCGAACATGCCGTGCTCGGTGCGGGTGAACGTCCCGGGCCGGAGCCTTCCGTGGCCGGGCACCTCCAGCTCGCCGGTCCCGGCGACGGCGAAGGGAGGATCGATGACGACCTGCCCGTTGCGGCTCACGAAGCCGCGGTCGGTGATCCCGGGAAAGTCGATCCCGCACTGCTTGCGCACGGTGCTGCGCCCGCCGTCGGCGCCGACGAGGAAGCGGGCCGCCAGCTCGTAGCGTCCGTCCGGACCGTCGACCTCGGCGACCACCTGGTCGGCGGTCTGGCGCAGCGTGCGCAGCTCATGGCCGCGCCGGATCTCCACGCCCAGCTCGTTCGCACGCTGTTCGAGGAGCTCCTCCAGCCGCCGCTGGGGGATGGGGAGCACGTACATCGGGTTGTCCTCCAGCGCGGACAGCGCCAGCGGCAGCGCGCCGAACTGGAAGCCCGGCATCGGCGTCGGGGGTCGGTCCGCACCGCTGAGCCGCTCGTACAGGCCGCGGTAGTCCAGAGCCTGGACGACGCGGCCGACCAGTCCGTTGGCCTTGGGCATCTCGGCGCCTCCCCTCAGCCGTTCGAGCACTACGGGGCGTACGCCGGCCAGGGCGAGTTCGCAGGCGAGCAGCAGGCCGTTGGGGCCGCTGCCGATGATGGCGACATCGGTCGTCATGGGGTTCCTCCGTCGTTCGGGCATGGCGAGATGGCCCCGCGGCGGGGCCGTTGTTCGCGGGGACTATCCGGCGTCGGGGACGGGCAGGCCGGCCGCGAGCCGGCCAAGGGCGTCGCGCAGCAGCGTGGACAGCGGGACCGGCGGGTCGGTGCGCAGCCACTGCTCGCTGGAGACCCGGATGGCGGCGCTCACGGCCGCGGCCACCAGCAGCGGGTACAGGTCGTGGTCCGCGTCGGTCCCGGTCCGTTCGGCGATCGCGGCGGCGCAGTCCCGCTCGATCGCCGCACCGCCCTTCACCAGCTCTCCCTGGAGATCCATCTCGCCGAGGACGAGCCGTACGCCCGTGGTCCACCGCTCGTCCGGGAGCGAGTCGCCGTGGTCGAAGGTCAGCGTGACCACGGCGGTGATGGCCTCCCAGAGGGGTTCGCCCGGCGGCCGCTCTCGCAGCAGCTCGGCGATACGGCGGAGGCGGTCGAGCTGGCGCCAGACGATGGCCTCGGCCTTGCTGGAGAAGTAGTTGTTGAAGGTGCGCGGCGAGACGCCGGCATCGGCGGCGATGTCCTCGACCAGGACGTTGCCGAAACCGCGCTCGACCGAGAGCCGCAGCGCGGCCCAGCTGAGCGCCTCACGGGTCTGCTGCTTCTTGCGCTCCCGATGTCCGGGAGCGCGCGACGTGGTCATACCCCGACTGTACGCATAAAGATGCGGGCCCCGCAATATTGCGGGGCCCGCATCTTTATAGCAGGTGGGCCAGGTCGTCGTCCGGGCGCTCGGCCATGGCGGTACCGAGCTCCGCCGCCTCTGGTCAGCCGACGCAGCCCGGGATGGTGTTGAGCGGGTTGCAGTTGTCGGGGATGTTGTTCCGCACGATCGACCGGACGAGTGTGACGTTGGTGTTGCCGCTCGCGATTCCGCCGCCGCTGGATCCGCGGTTGGCGCTGACCAGGGTGCGGTCCAGCGAGGTGGTACCCAGATTGGAGAGTCCGCCGCCGAGGCCGCCCGACGTGTTGTGGTCGAGGGTGGTCCGGACGAGCCGGCTGATACCCCCGGGCTGAGTGTTCAGGCCGCCGCCGTTGATCGGTGCGACGTTCGCCGAGATGATCGAGCCGGTCACCGTCAGCGTGCCGAAATTGATCAGTCCGCCGCCCCCGACGCTGGTCGTGGTGTTCGCGTTGAGCAGGCTGCGTGAGATCGTCGCCGTGCCGGTCGCGGCATTGGAGACCCCGCCGCCGTTTCCGGCGCGGTTCCCCGACATCGTGACGCGGCGGAGCACGAGCGTGCCGGCGTTCTGGATGCCGCCGCCGAGACCGGCGCTGGCCCCGTTCGCGATGGCGATCCCGGTTACACGGAGTGTGCCGCCCGCGACGACGTCCAGGATGCGGAAGATGGTGGGCACGGCCGGGTCGCGGCGGATCGTCGTCCCCGGGCCGCCGGTCAGGGTGACGTTCCCGGTGATGGCCGGCAGGCCGGTGGCCACGGTCGTGGGGGTAGTGATGCTGTAGGTGCAGTTCGCCCTGAGCCGGAGCACCGACGGGATGGTGTTGGCCGTCGTGATCGACGCGGCGAGAGCGGCCGCACTGCACGGAACCTTCACCACGCGTGGCCCGCTCGCCATCGACTGCGCCGGGAACGCCATGATCAGCGTTGTCCCCGCGAGCACGGCGGCCCCCGCACCTCCCGTTACCTTCGAGAATGAACCCATTAGACTGCCCTCAGCCGGAATCAGATGCGTAAAGCGCGACGGACGGAACGCCCCGCCGTTTCGCCGGAAGCAGAAGAACACGTGCGAGGGGATCACACGGCGGCGGCCGTTCGCATATCTCCAAAAATCGATCAGCCTTTGCGGCGGCTTTTCGCAGGGGTCGCCGGTGCGCCGGCGGAAATACCGTGCCCGCACACCCTGCCGGCTCCGCGTTCGGAAACCGGTCTCCTTGCCTCACGGCCGGAGTATGTCGTTCCGCCGTCGTGCCCGGTCAGCCGACGCAGCCCGGGATGGTGTTGAGCGGGTTGCAGTTGTCGGGGATGTTGTTCCGCACGATCGACCGGACGAGTGTGACGTTGGTGTTGCCGCTCGCGATTCCGCCGCCGCTGGATCCGCGGTTGGCGCTGACCAGGGTGCGGTCCAGTGAGGTGGTGCCGAGGTTGGAGAGTCCGCCGCCGAGGCCGCCCGACGTGTTGTGGTCGAGGGTGGTCTGGATGAGCCGGGTGGTGCCCGCGGACTGAGTGTTCACGCCGCCGCCGTTGATCGGTGCGACGTTCGCCGAGATGATCGAGTCGATCACCGTCAGCGTGCTCGAATTGATCAGTCCGCCGCCCCCGACGCCGGTGGTGGTGTTCGCGGTGAGCAGGGTGCGGGAGATCGTCGCCGTGGCGGCCGCGTTGTTGGCGACGGCACCGCCGTTTCCGGCTCTGTTCCCTGTCAGTGTCGTCTGGCGGAGCACGAGCGTGCCGGCGTTCTGGATGCCGCCACCGAGGCCGGCGGTGACCCCGTTCGCGATGGTGATCCGGGTCACGCGGAGTGTGCCGCCCGCGGCGACGTCCAGGATGCGGAAGATGGTGGGCGCGGCCGGGTCGCGGCGGATCGTCGTCCCTGGGCCGCCGGTCAGGGTGACGTCTCCGGTGATGGCGGGCAGGCCGGTGGCCGCGGTCGTGGGGGTCGTGATGCTGTAGGTGCAGTTCGCCCGGAGCCGGAGCACCGCTGGGATGGTGTTGGCCGTCGTGATCGACGCGGCGAGAGCGGCCGCACTGCACGGAACTCTCACGACGCGTGGTCCGCTCGCCATCGACTGCGCCGGGGAAGCCGTGATCAGCGTTCCTCCCGCGAGTAGGGCGGCCCCTGCACCGCCCGTTACCCTCGAAAATGAGCCCATTAGACCGCCCTCAGCCTGAATTGGATGCGTTTCAGATCGACGGACAGACCTGTCCTGTCGTTCGCTGGAAGCAGAAGAACATGGGCGGGGGAGATCACACGGCGGCGCCGTTCGCGTATCTCCAAAAATCGATCAGCCTTTGCGGCCGCTTTCCGCGGAGGCCGCCGGGGTCAAACGAGGGTCACTGGCGGAAATAGCGTGCGGGCAGGTACTTCCTGATGGCGCCCGGCTTGAAACCCTGTTTCTCCACGGTGTGCAACAGGCGCTTGAAATCGGCCGTCATGTTCGGGTTGAAGTGCACGAGCAGAATGTCGCCCGGGTGCAGCCGGCCGGAGGTCTGATACGCGATCCGGCCGCCGGTGACGACCTCGCGCCAGAAGAACACGGCCTTCATCCCGCAGTCCCGCGCGGCCCTCAGCGTGTCGCGCCCGGTCGCGCCGTACGGGGCGCGGAACAGCGTCGGCCGCGAGCCGTACTGACTGGCGTAGATGTCGGCCGAGGCGCAGATCTGCTCCTTCTGCCGCGCGTAGGACAGTTTGGGCAGGTACGGATGGGTCATCGTGTGGTCCTCGATGAGCGCGCCCGCCCGCTGCAGCCCGCGGAAGTAGCCGTAGTCCTTCCTGATGGCCAGGTCCGTGAGGAACAGCGTCACGGGAACGCGGCGTTCGCGGATCAGCCGGACGAACGCGGGGTCCTTCTCCCCCCAGCCGTCGTCGATGGTGATGAACACGATCTTTCCGTGCACCGGGATGCGGCTGAGCACCGGAGGGAGCGGGCCGGACGGCTCCACCGTCCGCGTCACCTGCGCCGTCGTGGCCGTGTTCCCGCCCGGTCGCCTGGTGGCCGGCGGTCCGGCGCTGCGGCGCCCGGCCGGGCGCCGCGATCGCGCGTGCCCGCCGGACCTGGAGGCCGTGGGCGTACCGGCCGCCGACCGCGGGTCCGTGGTGTGGTGACACGCGGTCAGGCCGCTCGCGGCGAGCAGGGTGCAGGCGGTCGCGGTCATGGTTCGCGCCGGTGGCCGAAGCGCCATCGGATGGCCCCCCAAGTGGCAGACTGGTCCAAAGTTGTCTGGATTTGGCTCCCGCCGGTCATGATTCCATGGATGCTTTGATATTCCGCGACTTATGCCGAGCGGGTCTTTGAGCAGGGCCGTTGGACGTGGATCGGCCGGGCGCAGGGAATGCGCCTGACAAAGGTCGGCCCGGGTGCTCGGCAGATGTTGCCATTCGCCCGGCCTCCGGGGTTTTCTAGTCTCGGGGCTCACAGGAGGTCGCCGATGAAGGTCAACGGCAGCGTCAACGTCGCCGCACCCGTCCCGGACGTGTGGAAGGCTCTGCAGGATCCTGCCGTGCTGGCCCGGACGATCCCGGGCTGCGAACGCCTGGACGAGGTGGCCCCCGACACGTACGCCATGACGATCAGGGCCGGGGTGGCCTCGATCAAGGGGACGTACGCAGGGCAGGTGGCGCTGTCCGACCCGGAGCCGCCGCACGCCTTCACCCTCCGCGCGCGTGGCCAGGGCGCGCCGGGCACGATCGACGCCACCGTACGGGTCCGCCTGTCCGAGGCCGACGGGGGCACCAGGGTCGACTACGACGCGGACGCCACCGTGGGCGGCATGATCGGCGGCGTCGGCCAGCGCATGCTGGCGAGTGTCGGGAAGAGGACGGCGGGGGAGTTCTTCTCCGCGGTGGAGAGTGCGATCATCCGCCCCGCTCCGGCCCCCGTGGCGGCGGTCGTCTCCACGGTCCCCGGCGCACCGGCCGTACCCGTTGCGGCCGTGCCCGTCGCCGCGCCGCCGGGTTCGCCCTCGGACGCCTGGGCGATGGCCTCGGCGTTCGGCGTGGGCGGCCTCGTAGCGCTCGCGGGCGTCGCCCTCGGCTGGGCCATCGCCCGCCGATCCCCGCGCGGCTGAAGCCCTTCGCCGTGACCGCGTGGGCGGGTCAGGCCGGGGTGAGGAGGCCCTGGGTGAGAGTACGGGCCAGGGCGGTGACGGTCTCGTCCGGCACGGGCCGTGCTTCGGCGCCCTCGGCGAAGTAGCCGAAGAACGCCTGCTGGAAGCAGACACCGGCCACCAGGGCGGCGGCCGCGTCCGGATCGGTGCCGGCGGGGAGCCGCCCGAGGTCGAGTTCGGCGCGGAAGTAGGCGGCGGTCCGGTCGACGGCCTTCCGCGGCCCGGCGCCGTACTCGTTGATGCGCTCGTGGTGGGCGGCCATCAGCCGCGGTTCGGACAGGAGGGGTCCCATCATGGGGAACGTCTCGCGGTAGAAGTCCAGCGCGCCGCGCATCAGCCGCCAGACGTTGTCCTCGACCCGGCCCTCGCCCGGTGTGACCTCCACCCGGGCGAAGCCCGGCATCCGCTCGCCCAGGACGCGCAGGAGGAGCTCCTCCTTGTCGCGGAAGTGCTTGTAGAGCGTCGCCTCGGAGAAGCCGGCCGCCTTGGCGATCTCCTTGGTCGTGGTGCGGACGATGCCGCGCGTCCGCATGAGTTCCGCGGCAGCGTCGAGGATGCGGTCGCGCGTCTCCATCGGTCTCCTCGGTCGGGTGCCGGCGCATCGCAGGATAGCGGCGCTCTAGGCCGTAGTATGGTTAGTGAGTGCTCACTAACCAGGGAAGGCGGGCCGGTATGAGACTCACGGTTTTCGGGGCGACGGGCGGCACGGGCACTGAGGTCGTGCGGCAGGCGCTGGAGGAGGGCGACGACGTGACCGCGGTCGTACGGGACCCGGCACGCCTCGGGGTTCCCGCGCACGAGCGGCTGCGGGTCGTCACCGCGGACGCCACGGATTCGGTCGCGATCGCGTCCGCCGTCGAAGGTGCCGACGCGGTCCTGTCCTCGCTCGGCCACCGCGGTGGCGGGCCGACGACGATCTGCGAGGACGGCACCCGCGCCATCGTCGAGGCGATGGGCAAGACGGGCGTACGGCGGCTGCTCGTGGTCAGCGCGGCCGGACTGGCCGCCGACAGGGGAGACGGAGTGTTCGTCCGCCACGTCGTCAAGCCGATGATCCTGCAGCCGCTGCTCAAGCACGGTTTCGCGGACAAGCGACGCTGCGAGGACGAGGTCCGGGCCAGTGGCCTGGACTGGACGATCGTCCGGCCGCCGCGGCTCACCGACAAGCAGGCGACCGGCCGGTACCGCACGGCGACCGACATCGGCCTGCGCGGTGGCCGGACGATCTCCCGCGCCGACCTGGCCGCCGGCCTGCTGGGACTGCTCGCCGACGACTCCGTGGTGCGCCACCACGTGTCGATCGCCTACTAGACGCCTGACTCCAGGGGATCCGGCCCCGGCATCCATCCGGCCCTGGCATTCGCCCGGCCCGGCATCCATCCGGCCCGGCATACACCCGGCCCGGCATTCACCCGGCCGGCCTGCCACGCCGGCCCACGTCCATCGACGCACCCCGCGATCGGCATCGCTGCGGCGGTGTCCGTCCACGGCTACCCTCTTGTCCTATCTATCGACTTTCGATAGATTTTAATCGTAAGTCGATCGAAGGAGGGGTGATGGGAAAGCTGACGGTTCGTGCGCTGCGCGCCGTGCTCGTAGTGGTGCTCGCCAGCACGGTGTTCGTCCAGGCGGTGCTGGGGTGGACGCTGGTCAGCGGGACCGACCCGGAGGACGGGTCGCTCCCGCTGACCCCGCTCCGGGTGATCGTGATCCTGGGCGTCGTGACGGCCCAGGTCGTGGTGGTCTGCGTATGGCGGCTGGTGACGATGGTGCGACGCGGAACCGTGTTCTCCCACGCCGCCTTCCGGTACGTGGACGTCGTGATCGGCGCGATCACGGCGGCCGCCCTCCTGTGGTTCGCGCTCACGGCTCTCCTTGCGCCGCACCATCAGGACAATCCCGGCATAACCGTCATCATGGGCGGGATCGGCATGGCGGTGCTCGGGGGCGCGCTCATCGTGCTCGTGCTGCGGATGCTGCTCGCCCAGGCCGTCGCGCGCGACGTCGAAGCGGCGCAGATGCAGGCCGAGCTGGACGAGGTGATCTGATGCCGATCATCGTCGACATCGACGTGATGCTGGCGAAGCGGAAGCTGTCCGTGGGCGAACTCGCGGACCGCGTCGGGATCACCCCCGCCAACCTGGCGGTACTCAAGAACGGCCGCGCCAAGGCGGTGCGCTTCGCGACACTCGCCGCGCTCTGCGAGGCGCTCGACTGCCAGCCGGGAGACCTGCTGCGCTTCGAGGCCGAGGACGCCGCGGACGGGGAGACATCGGCCGTCGGCAACGGAGGCCAGGGCCGAGGCGGAAGACGGACCCTGGACGCTTGATCTCACGGGATCCGGCTGCGGACATCGGCGACGAGCACCACCACGGCCGCCGCGTCGAGCAGGACCGGCCGTGATCAGCCGTCCGGACGGGCGACGGGGGAGATCCTCCGGCTGGTCCGGTACGTGCGCCACCCGCGGGCATGCCGAGTGGCGCACGTACGTAGGACCGACACGACGTGAGACCCGCACGACGTAGGACCCGTGCGGGCCGGCCGTCAGTTGACGGAGATCAGGTCCACCACGAAGATCAGCGTCTCGCCGGGCTTGATCGCACGCCCGGCGCCGCGGTCGCCGTAACCGAGGTGGGGCGGGATGACCAGCTTGCGGCGTCCGCCGACCTTCATGCCGGCCACACCCTGGTCCCAGCCCTGGATGACGCGGCCACCGCCGAGCGGGAAGTCGAACGGCTCGCCGCGGTTCCACGAGGCGTCGAACTCCTCGCCGGTGGAGTGGGACACACCGACGTAGTGGACGCTGACGGTGTGACCGGGCTTCGCCTCGGTGCCGTCACCGACGGTGATGTCGGTGATCTCCAGCTGGGCGGGCGGGTTGCCCTCGGGAAAATCGATCTCGGGTCGCTCAAGCGCCATGGGATGTCTTTCGGTTCTGGACGACGTATGAGCTGTCCAGCGTAGCGATTCCGCGGTGATCATCACCCGGCGGCGCGGAATGCCGCCGCCGAGGTCCGGGTTGCCCTAGTCGTGAATGTCGAGATCTTCTCTGATGTCGTGTGCCCGTGGTGCTACCTCACGAGCGCCAGGTTCCGTACCGCCGTCGAGGCGTTCGACGCGGACCCCGTGGTGACCTGGCGGGCGTTCCAGCTCGATCCCGGCACGCGGGGCGGCGGGCTGACCGATGACTACCTCGCCGAGCGGTTCGGCGGGCCGGCCAAGGTCGCCCAGATGCACGAGCGGATGCGCGGTCTGATGGAGGCCGAGAACCTCCCGTACGAGCCCGAGAAGGCGATCATCGCCAACACGCGTGACGCCCACCGGGTCATCGCGCTGGCGGGCGAGGCGGGCGTCCAGGACGCCGTCGTGGGACGCCTGTTCCGCGCGCACCACGCCGAGGGCCGCGACCTGAACGACCACGGGACCCTCGCCGAGCTGGCCGCGGAGGCCGGCCTTGACGGGGTGGCGGAGCTGCTCGCGGCGGGCGGCGGTGAGGAGGCCGTGGCCGGGCAGGTCGAGCGCGCACGGGCGATGGGCGTGACCGGCGTCCCGTTCGTCGTCTTCGAGGACACGTGGGCGGTCTCCGGCGCGCAGCCGGCGGAGGTGTTCGAGAGCGCCCTGCGTGAGGTGGCCGCGCAGGCGTAGTCACGAAAAACCGCGAGGTCGTTGGCAGGAGTCGACGATTCGCCGGTGCGCACGGGCCGGGTAGACACTGACTCATGGCGATCCGGATCGGTATTGACACTGGTGGGACGTTCACCGACGTCGTGGCGGTGGACGAGGACAGCGGCGAGATCGTCACGACCAAGACGCCGTCGACGCCGGGTGATCCGGCGGAGGGCTTCATGGCGGGCATCGCCCGTCTGGGCGCCGCCGACATCGCCGCGGTGTGCCACGGCACGACGGTGGCCACCAACCGGCTGCTCGAAGGCCGGGTCGGCGATCTCGGCTTCATCACCACAGAGGGTTTCGAGTCGCTGCTCGAAATCGCCCGGCAGAGCGTCCCGGACGGTTATGGCAACTCCTACTTCTGGGTGAAGCCGCCGCGGATCGTCCCCGCGCACCGCGTGCGTACCGTCGGCGGACGGCTCGACCACACCGGCGCCGAGATACGCCCCTTCGACGAGGAGTCCGCGACCCGCGCGGCACGCTGGTTCCGCGAGCACGGCGTGGACACGGTCGGCGTGTGCCTCCTGCACTCGTACGCGGACCCGTCGCACGAACTGGCCATGCGCGAGGTGCTGCGCCGTGAGCATCCCGGCGCCGTGGTGTCGCTGTCGCACGAGGTGCTGCGGGAGTACCGGGAGTACGAGCGGTCGGTCACGACGCTCGTCGACGCGGCCGTCAAGCCCGCCGTCGGCCGGTACATCGCGCGGATCGCCGACCGGCTCGGCGACGTCCCGCTGTACGTCATGACGAGCAACGGCGGGGTACTGTCCGCCGGCGAGGTGGTGAACCAGCCGATCACGACCGTCCTGTCCGGCCCGGCCGCCGGCGCCCTCGGCGCCGCGTTCGTCGCCCGCTCCGTGGCCCAGGACGCGGAGGACGGGAGCCATCCCTACCGTGACGTGATCACGCTCGACGGCGGGGGGACCTCGACCGACGTGGCGGTGGTGCTCGACGGGGAGCCGACCCTCACCACCGAGGGAACGGTCGGCCGCTACCCCTCCAAGATCCCGATGATCGACATCGTCACGGTCGGCGCCGGCGGCGGCTCCATCGCGTGGATCTCACCGGAGGGCACGCTCAAGGTCGGGCCGCGGTCGGCCGGCGCCGATCCCGGGCCGCTCTGCTACGGCCGCGGCGCGGCGGACGTGACCGTCACCGACGCCCACGTCCACCTGGGACGCATCCCCCCGCACCTGCTGGGCGGCGAGATCCCGCTGGACGTCGGCGCGGCGAGCGGCGGCCTGGTCGAGCTGGCCGCACGCCTGCGCCTCGACCCCGAGGCGTGCGCCACCGGCATCCTGGAGATCAGCGCCTGGAACCAGGCCAACGCCATCCGGCAGATCACCGTCAAGCGCGGGCTCGACGTGCGCGACTTCCCGATGGTGGCCTTCGGCGGCTCCGGTCCGCTGCTCGTCTGCCGGTTGATCGACATCCTCGGCCTGCCGTCCGTGCTCGTTCCCCGCGACCCGGGGAACCTGTCCGCGTTCGGCCTGCTCACCGTGGACGTACGCAGCGAGTACGTGCGGACCCACGTCACGCGCGACCCGGACGCGGCGACACTCGCGGAGGTGTACGCGGAGCTGGAGGGCCAGGCCGGCGCCGCGCTCGACCGGCAGGGCTTCAAGGACCACCGCTACCTGCGCTCCGCGGACCTGCGCTACTACGGGCAGGCGTTCGAGGTACGCGTCCCGGTGGGCGACGTCGACACCGGCGAGGTCGCCGGCCGGTTCCACGACGAGCACGAGCGCCTGTACGGCTACTGCCACCGCGACGACCACGTCGAGTGGGTCAACCTGCGCGTCTCCGGCGTCGGCCCGATCGGACGCCCGCGGCAGGCGGCGCGGCCGCCCGGCGACGGCGATCCGGGCCGTGCCCGTACCGGCACCCGGCGTGTCTTCTACGACGACTGGGCCGAGGTCCCCATCTACGCGCGCGAACGGCTCCAACCCGGGGACGTCCTCGCCGGTCCGGCCGTGATCGAGGAGTTCGGGTCCACACTGCCGCTCCACCCGGGCTTCAGCGCCCGCGTCGACGGCCACGGCAACCTGGTGGTGACGGCATGAGCTGGGAGCGAATCCCGACGAGCGAGTGGAGTGGGTGGCCGAGGTACGAGGGCGCCCGCGTAGCGAGTGAGGAGGGTGAGTGACCGCATGAGCACCGACCCGATCCTGGTGGAGATCGTCGAAGGGACCCTCGCCTCCGTCGAGAAGGAGGTCGAGACGGCCATCGCGCGTACGGCGCGCTCACCGATGATCCGCGACGCGCACGACTTCCGCGCCGGCATCCACGACCGCAGGATGCGCAAGCTGACCGGCCGGTCCTACTCCGCGCTGGTCCAGCCGATCGTGCGGGACTTCCCCCTCGACACGATGCGGCCGGGCGACGTCTTCTTCCACAACGACGTCTACCTGTCCGAGGGCGGCATCGGGCACCTGCCGGACCTGTGCGTGACGGTGCCGGTCTTCGATGGCGACGAGGTCGTCGCCTTCGTGCAGGCGTTCGGGCACCACGACGACATCGGCGGCGCGGTGCCCGGATCGATGCCCTCGCACGCGCGCAGCGCCTTCGAGGAAGGGCTGATGGTCCCGCCGATCAAGCTGTGGGACCAGGGCGTGCCGAACGACGCCGCACTGCGGATCATGACCCGCAACTCGCGGATGCCGGACTCGCTCGCCGGCGACCTCGACGCGGAGTGCTCGGCGTGTCTCATGGGCGCGCGCCGCCTCGGCGAACTGTTCGCCAGGTACGGCCGCGACGCGGTCGAGGCGTGCTTCGACGCGATCATCGACAAGACCACAGAGACGTTCCGGCGCGAGATCCTCGCCAAGATCCCCGACGGCACCCATGTCTGGGAGGACTACGCCGAGCACGACGGCGTCGACCCGCCGCGCCTGCACGCCCAGCGGATCACCCTCACGAAGACCGCCGACAAGATCATCATCGACTTCACGGGGACGTCTCCGCAGGCCAAGGGTCCGATCAACCACGCGGGCGACTACGCCGACGGCGTGTTCCTGAAGAAGTGGCTGGCGCCGGTGCTGCGCAACCTCGCCGACACGCCCGAGCGGATGGCCGAGCTGGACGTCAACGAGGGCGTCGTACCGCTCATCGAGATGCGCTTCCCCGAGAAGGGCACCCTGCTCACCCCGATCTTCCCGGCGCCGACCAACGCACGTACGTTCGTGATCCTGCGGCTCCTCGGCGTCCTCGCCGGGGTGCTGGCCAAGGCCACCGGCGGCCGGATGCCCGCCGACCAGGAGACCATCCGCTACACCGGCGTGTACGGGTCCGAGCCCGAGCCGTACCTGATGCGCGAGGTGCTCGGCGGCGGGTCGGGCGGGCGCTACTACGCCGACGGCGAGGACACCATCCACGTGGTGCCCGACTCGCGCAACATCCCGGTGGAGTTCGCCGAGGCGCGCTGGCCGTTCCTCGTCGAACGCCTCGGGCTCGCGGTGGACTCCGGCGGGCCGGGGGAGTTCCGCGGCGGGCTCGGCTACGACAAGCACATCCGGATGCTGCGGGACGCGCACTACATGTCCATCGCCGACCGTTCGATCCTGTCCTGCTGGGGTGTGAACGGCGGGCGTGCCGGACAGCCGTTCCGGGTCGAGATCGAGGGCCGCGCGATGGAGGGCCTGGTCGACGACCATCCGGTACGGGCGGGCGAGGTGATCCGGATCCGTACGACGGGCGGCGGCGGCTGGGGCGACCCGCTGAACCGGCCGCCGGACAAGGTCGCCGCCGACGTACGGGACGGCAAGGTGTCGGCGGAGGGCGCGCGGGACGACTACGGGGTCCTCCTCCGGCCGGGGGAGACGGAGGCCGACACGGAGGCGACCGCCGGGCTCCGCGCCCGGATGCGCGCCGGCCGTGGCCCGGTCTCCTTCTTCGACCGCGGCCCGGGTTACGCGACCCTGGCCGACGGCCGGACCCGCGCGGACGTGGACGACCTGGCCGAGGAGCGCTGATCCCGATACTGGAACGGTGAGCACCGACAGATCACGTCGTGGCGAGGACCTCCTGCTGCCGGCCGGGCGGATGACCCGCGGCGTCGTGCGGCGTGGCGGACGCGTGCTGCGCCCCCAGGGGTCGTGGTCGGCGTCGGTGCACGAATACCTGAGATATCTGGAGTCGGCCGGGTTCGACGGCGCGCCGCGCCTGCTGGGCGTCGAGGGCGACCGCGAGGTGCTCACCTACCTGGAGGGCGCGGTGGCCGCCGACCCGGCCTGGGAGCCGGGGCGCGGCGCGCGCCTGCCGGACCATGCCCGTACGGAAGAGGCGCTGGCCGGCGCGGCGCGGCTCATCCGGCGGCTGCACGACGTCTCCCGGGGGTTCGTGCCGCGGGAGGCCGGCTACCGCTTCGACCCCCATCCACCGGGACCCGCCCAGGTCGTCTCCCACGGCGACCTGGGCCCATGGAACACCGTCTACCGTGACGGTGTCCCGGTCGCCTTCATCGACTGGGACGCCGCCGGACCGGTCGAGCCGCTGGTCGAGCTGGCCTCGGCCGCCTGGGCCTTCGTACCGCTGGCTCCGCCCGTACGGCTGCGGGAGTCGGGCTTCGATCCGGTGCCGGACCTGCCGGCGCGGCTCCGGATCTTCCTCGACGCGTACGGTCTCGCCGACCGGAAGGCGATCCTGCCGGCGCTGCGGCGGTGCCGGCTCGCCGAAGCCGCGCGGGTCGCGTACGCGCCGGTCGGGCCCGCCGAGGCGGCCGCGTCCCTGGAGTTCCTCGCCCGCGAGCTGCGCTGGCTTCAGGAGGTCGGGGACGGTCTCGGCCGGGCGCTCTGACCACGGATCCGGTCAGGGCGCGGTGGAGGCGAGGGCGGCTCCGGCCGCGAGGCACACGAGCTCTCCGGCCAGCCCGATGAGCGCCCAGCGGCGCATCCAGGCCGGCGCGGACCACTTGACGCCGATGAGGGACACGGCGCAGAAGATCAGGGTGCCGAAGACGCTGATCGGGAACACGACCTCCTTGAGGCCCTCGTCGCAGATCCCCGCCGTGTCATGCGCCGTGCAGCCGTGCCCGGCCGACGACATCCAGTTGACGACGACCCCCGCTCCGGCCAGGGCGACGACGAGCAGAAGGAGACCCAGGGTCGTTTCCGACCGCAATACCCATCTCCACGCTTTTCGCATGTGAGCCATTATTACGGGATAGGTCAGACGGGTTATCGGGGATTTCCCTCGATGACCAGGTCGGCGCGTTCTCGCGTACGGTCGGCGGCGAACAGTTTCGCCTCGGTCCCGGACCAGTGATCCCAGGCGGCCAGATCGTCCCCGCGTTCGGCCGCACGCCTCCGGCGTACGTCGTGCGGCGCCTCGACCCAGGCGCGGAACGCCACCGGCGCCTCCGCGCGTGCCGCGCCCACGCCCTCGATGACGACCACGGGCGCGACCGGGATCTCGGTCTCCTCGGCGTACTCCCCGAGCCGCCAGTCGTACCTGCGGAAACGTCCCGTACGGCCGGCGCGCAGCGGTTCGAGCACCAGCGCCGTGAGCGGCGGCCACCAGGCGAGGGGATCCCCGTCCCAGGGCACCGGGAAGTCATCGGAGTGCACGACCGGCGCGCCGTCCAGAGCGGCGGAGAGCACGGCACTGAACGTCGACTTGCCCGCCGCACTCGGCCCGTCCACCGCGACGACCCGCACCGCCCCGCACGAGGGCTCCAGCTCGCGCAGCCGGCCGGCCAGCGTCGCGTAGGCCCGGGAGCGGACGTGGGTGACGGGTGTCGACATGCCCTCCATCCTGCCGGGGCCACGGCAACGAAGATCCTCCGCCCCGGCGCCCGCGCCCCGCACGTGCGCGCCTCGGTCACGGTCTGCGGAGCGGGTCCGTCCCGGCCATGACGCGGAGGTGACGCAGCTCATGGGACCGGCCGTCCCCCAACGGTCATACTGCCGTGAGGCGCTTCACCTGATCTTGGAGGAATCGGCTGATGAACGGTCCACTCGAGGACATCGTCGTGCTCGACCTCACCCGCGTCCTGTCCGGGCCGCACGCGACCATGATGCTCGCCGACCTCGGCGCACGGGTGATCAAGGTCGAACAGCCGGGCACCGGCGACGAGACCCGGCAGTGGGGACCTCCGTTCGCCACCGCACCGGGCGAGGAGGGCGTGGACCCCGGCATCAGCACCTACTTCCTGTCCTGCAACCGCAACAAGGAGTCGATCACCCTCGACCTGAAGTCCGATGAGGGGAAGGCGACGCTCACCCGCCTGATCCGCCACGCCGACGTCCTGGCCGAGAACTTCCGCACCGGGGTCCTCGACCGGCTCGGCTTCTCCTTCGAGACGATGCAGGAGATCAACCCGGCACTGATCATCCTGTCGATCACCGGGTCGGGCACGACGGACCGGAGGGCGGACGTCCCGGCTACGACGCGATCGTGCAGGGCGAGGCCGGCATCATGAGCGTCACCGGGCCCGCGCCGGACCAGCCGACCAAGATGGGCATGTCCATCTGCGACATCCTCGCCGGGATGAACGGCGCGTACGGCATCGTCGCCGCACTGTACGAACGCACGCGCACCGGGCGCGGCCGGGTGATCAGGACCTCGCTGCTGGCCTCCGTGGTCGGGGCGCACGCCTACCAGGCCACCCGTTGGACGGTCGCGGGCGAGGTGCCCGAGGCGATCGGCAACGACCATCCCTCGATCGCGCCGTACGGCAGCTACCGGTGCGCCGACGGCCTGCTCCAGGTCGGGGTGGCCAACCAGGGCCTGTGGCGCAGGTTCGCGCCGGTGGCGGACATCGACCCCGACGACGAGCGGTTCGCGACCGGGCCCGACCGCTCACGCAACCGCGGCGAGCTGGCCGTGCTGATCGAGAAGGCGTTCGGGCACGGCACGCGCGAGCACTGGCTGGCCCGGCTCGCCGAGGCCGGAGTCCCGGCCGGTGCGATCCGGTCGATCGACGAGGTCTACGAGTGGGACCAGACGCGGTCCCAGGGACTCGTCGTCGGCGTCGAGCACCCGGTGCTCGGCCGCATCGAACTCCCCGGCCCGCCCCTGCGCTTCGACGACGGCGAGCCCCAGGAGCACGTCGCGCCTCCCGAGCTCGGCCAGCACACCCGCAGCGTCCTGACCTGGCTCGACGAGGTAGATTCCTGACCTGCGGGGCGCACTGATTCCGGGGGGACGTCGATGGAGCCGCAGGTCCTTCGCCGCAGTCTGTCGTCGGGCGACCTGATCGTCTACGGGCTGTTGTTCATCGGGCCGCTGGCCCCGGTGGGCGTCTTCGGCGTCCTCGACGCCAAGAGTCTCGGTTCGGTCGCGCTCGTCTACGTCGTGGCGACCTTCGCGATGGCCTTCACCGCCCTATCGTACGCGCAGATGTCACGGCAGGTGCCGCACGCCGGGTCGGTCTACGCCTACGCGAGCATCGGCATCGGACGGCCCGCCGGCTTCGCGGCCGGCTGGCTGGCGATGCTGGACTACCTGCTGATCCCGGCGGTGGGCTACCTGTTCTGCGGGATCGCGCTGCACTCGCTGGTGCCCTCGGTGCCCGCCTGGGTGTTCACCGCGATCGCGTTCGTCTCGACGACGGTCCTGAACCTCGTCGGCGTGCACCTCGCCGCGCGGGTCGGGTTCGTCGTCCTCGTGGTGGAGATCGTGCTGCTGGCCGTGTTCGTGGTCGCCGCGATCGTCGTGCTCATCGCGCACGGCCCGGCCCGCCCGTGGACCTCGCCCGTCCTCGGCGTGGGCGGCACCACCACGGCCGCGGTGATGGGCGCCGTCTCGGTCGCGGTGCTGTCCTTCCTCGGCTTCGACGCGATCGCCTCCTTCGCCGAGGAGAACACCGGCGACGAGCGCCAGGTCGGGCGGGCCGTGCTGTTCTGCCTGGCCGTGGCGGGGCTGCTCTTCGTCGTGCAGACCTACCTGGCCGGGCTGCTCATGCCGGTCAGCCCGCAGCACCTCGCCCAGGTGCCCGCCGACCAGGGCACCGCGTTCTACACCATGACGAAGATCGCGATCGGACCGTGGATGCAGAAGACGTTCGCGGTCGTGAAGGGCATCGGCCCGGCGTTCACCGCGATGGCGGCCGTGGCCGCCGCCTCACGCCTGCTGTACGGCATGGCGCGCGACCGCGGCCTGCCCAAGGCCCTGGCCTCGGTGGACGCCAGGTCCCAGGTGCCACGTGCGGCCCTGCTGACGACGGCCGCGATCAGCATGGTCGTCTCGGTGTGGGCGGCACGCCGCTCCGACGGCCTGGACGTGCTCGTCTCGATCGTGAACATGGGCGCACTGGCGGCATTCACCCTGCTCCACGTCTCGGTGGTCGGCTACTTCGTCATCCGGCACGGCAGCCGCCTGTGGATACCCCACCTGGTGATCCCGGCGGTGGGCGCGGCCGTCTCGATCTGGATCATGGTCTCGGCGACCACCCTGGCAAAGATCATCGCGGCGGTGTGGCTCGCGGCCGGCGCGGTCGTCTACGCCGTGGCCGGCCGCCGCGGCCCGGCAGGCACGTGATCTCAGCCCAGCAGGTCAGGACGGCGGTGGGAGAGCGACGGAAGGACCTTGCGTACCTGTTCGGTGGTGCTCAGGTCCATCTCCATCACCCGTACGGACGGCGAGGGGCCCAGGTCGGCCTGGACCACGCCCATCGGGTCCACGAGCATGCTCCGGCCCACGCCGCCCGGTCGTCCCCTCGGCGGTGCCGTACGGTCCGGGGCCTTGCCCGTCGCGGCCACCCAGATGGTGTTCTCGATCGCGCGGGCGCGCACCATCGTGACCCAGTGCTCCTCCTTGAACGGGCCCTGCGCCCAGGCGGCGATCACCGCGAACATCTCCGCGCCCGCGTCGACCAGGGCGCGCGCGAGTTCGGGGAACCGGATGTCGTAGCAGGTGATCAGCCCGATCCGTACGCCGCACAGCTCGACCACCACCGGCGCGTCGCCTGAGTCGACGAACTCCGACTCCCGGTCGTGGAAGGCGTCGAACAGGTGGATCTTCCGGTACGAGCCGACGAGCTCGCCGGACGCGTCGATCGCCACGGCCGTGTTGAAGACCCGGCCGGCGTCGGCCGGCTCGAACACGCCCGCGATCACCGCGATGCCGTGTTCGCGCGCCGCCTCGGCCAGGCCCGTCACCCATGGCCCGTCCAGGGGCTCGGCGACGGCGGCGAGGTCGCCGCCGAACCGCACCAGCGCCGCCTCGGGGAGGATCGCCAGGTCCGCGCCCGCGGCCTCGGCCAGGGCCTCGCGGGCCCGCTCCAGGTTCTCCTTGGGGTCGTCGCCGACCATGATCTGACACAGGGCCACTCGCATCGCGTACTCCTCCGCCGCCGGCTTCCACTGTGGCACAGGCCCGAGGCCGCTCCTGTCCGCGTTGTTACCCTGAGCCGCGTGACGGTCAACATCGATCCGCTGGTCGCGCGGATGCAGGGCTTCGGCACCACCGTGTTCGCCGAGATGACGGCGCTGGCGAACCGCACCGGCGCGGTCAACCTCGGCCAGGGGTTCCCCGACACGGACGGCCCCGCCAAGCTGCTCGAGGCGGCCGTCGAGGCGATCCGCGGCGGCGCCAACCAGTATCCGCCCGGCCCCGGCCTGCCGGAGCTGCGCGAGGCGGTCGCCGCCCAGCGCGCCGAACGCTACGGCCTGACCTACGACCCCGACGGCGAGGTGCTCGTCACGGTCGGCGCCACCGAGGCCATCGCCGCGACGCTCCTCGCCCTCGCCGACACCGGCGACGAGGTCATCGTCTTCGAGCCGTACTACGACTCGTACGCGGCGTGCATCGCCCTGGCCGGCGCCGTGCGCCGCCCGGTCACGCTGCGGCCCTCGGGCGACCGGTTCACCTTCGACCCGGCCGAGCTCCGCGCCGCCGTCACCCCGCGCACCCGGCTGATCCTGCTCAACTCCCCGCACAACCCGACCGGCACGGTCTTCTCCCGCGACGAGCTCGAGATCGTCGCGGACCTCTGCCGGCGGCACGACCTGGTCGCGGTCACCGACGAGGTGTATGAGTACCTGACCTTCGACGACGCCGAGCACGTGCCGATCGCCACGCTGCCCGGCATGCGCGAGCGTACGGTGGCGATCTCCTCGGCGGGCAAGACGTTCTCGGTCACCGGCTGGAAGACCGGCTGGATCACCGCGCCGCCGGAGTTCGTCCGCGCGGCCCAGACCGTGAAGCAGTTCCTCACCTTCACCGCGAGCGCCCCCTACCAGCGCGCCGTCGCGTACGCGCTGGGCGGCGAGCTGGACTGGGTCGAGGCGCTGCGGACCTCGCTGCAGTCCAAGCGCGACCGGCTGACCGAGGGCATCGAGGCGGCCGGCCTGACCGCGCTGCGGTCCCAGGGCACCTACTTCGTCCAGGCCGACGTCCGTCCGCTCGGTTTCGTGGACGGGCAGGACTTCTGCCGCGTACTGCACGAACGCGCGGGCATCGTCGCCATCCCCGCCCAGGTCTTCTACGACTCCGACGCCGGCGACCCGTACGTCCGGTTCGCCTTCTGCAAGCGCGACGAGGTCATCGACGACGCGCGGATGCGACTGGGCCGGATCTCGGTGTAAACGCGGGCCGCTTTACGTGAGTACTCCACGAAAGGTCATCGACCCCTGAGGACGAGATTTCGTGGACGATCCAGAGAAACGGTTCACCGAGCTTTACGACGAGCACCACCGGCGGGTCTTCGCGTACGCGCTGGCCCATGCCGGGCGGGACACCGCCGACGACGTGGCCAGTGAGACCTTCCTGATCGCGTGGCGGCGGCTGGACGACGTGCCGGACACGCCGTTGCCGTGGCTGCTCGGCGTGGCCCGCAACCTCATGCGCCAGCAGCGTGACAGCGGCAACCGGCGGCGGGCGCTGGCCGACCGGGTCGCCGCGCTGACCACACCGGAGGACCTGGCGGCGTGGGACGTGGCCGACCACGTCATCGCACGCGACAGTGCCCTGGCCGCCATCGCCTCCCTCTCCGAGCGTGACCTCGAGGTGCTCGCGCTCGTCATGTGGCACGGCCTGAGCCCCCGTGAGGCCGCCACGGTGGTCGGCTGCTCGGCCGCGGCGTTCTTCGTCCGGCTGCACCGGGCCCGCCGCCGGCTGGCCAGGGCCTTCGACGGCGCGCCGTCCCGTATCCCCGCCGCCTCACTCGCCGCCGGACGGACCAGCGGATCCTTGGAGAAGTCATGAAGAGCACACATGAATCGGCGTTCGTCGCGCTGCGGCCCGCCGCCCTCGACCACCTCGGCGCCGAGGCGCACGCCGCCCGCCGCGAGACCGATCTCGCCGCCGCCTTCGCGACGCCGCGGGCGATACCGGCGAAACGGCGGATCGCCCCCCGGCTTCTGATCGCCGGAGCCGCCGCCGCGTCCGTGGCCACCGCGGCCGCCGTCGTCGTCGTGACCGGCTCCGGCGGAGAGGACCACCACGTCCGCCGCCCCACGGCGGCGCCCAGGCGGCTGGACGCGCGTACCGTCCTGCTGGCCAGCGCCGTGTCCGCGGCCAAGGCGCCGGCGACCTCGGGCCGCTACTGGTACACCGACGAGCGCACCTCGTCCTACGTCGACCAGCTCCTCGGAAGGCCGCAGAGGACGAAGACCGGGCGTATTCGCCCGCCGGCCGTCACCAAGCTGCCGTACGGGGGTTTCGTCTCCACCGGCCAGGAGTCGTGGATCGCCCGCGACGGGAGCGATCGCAGCCGGACCATCACCGGCATCGGCTCCCAGACCACCTTTCCCACCAAGGCGGACGAGGCGAAGTGGAAGGCGGCCGGCTCGCCCGAGCTCCTCACGCCACAGAAGCGCTCGGTGAACGACTACGGCATTCCGCTCCGCTTCACGATCGGCGGCAGGCAGGTCACCATGGCCGCCCTGCGGAAGCTGCCGACGAGCGCGCCACGGCTCGAAGCCGATCTCAACCGGCGGTTCCGCGCCGACCACGCCGGCGCGGACGGCTTCACGCTCTACGTCTGGGAGACCGCGGCGGACCTCCTCGCCGGGCCGATCACCCCGGGCACCAAGGCCGCGCTCTACCGGGTGCTCGCCGGCCTGCCGGGCATCAAGAACGCCGGCGCCGCCAAGGACCGCCTGGGCCGGGCGGGAACGGCACTGGCCCTGCCCGACTCCGACGGTGAGTCCCGGCTGATCGTCGACCAGCGGTCCGGAGCGCTCCTCGCCCACGAGTCGTGGGCCATGGGCGCGCGGTATCCCCGGCTCTCCGAGGCCTACCGGTCGATGGGCTGGGCCGGGCGGCTGGGCGACCGGCCCTGAATCATGCTCTGATTCCGCCAAGGGAGGCCGCTGCTCTTGGGCATACTCTGCCCAAGAGCAGCGGCCTACGGAAAGGCTAGGTTCACCCTCGTGACCACGGCGAATCGCGAGCGCGTCGTCATCGCCCTCGGGGGCAACGCGATGACCGGGCCGGACGGCAGCGCCACGCCGGACGCCCAGCGGCGTGCCGTCGAGGTCGCCGTCGAGCCGGTCGCGGACCTGGTCGCGAGCGGCGCGCAGGTCGTACTGACCCACGGCAACGGCCCGCAGGTCGGCAATCTGCTGATCAAGAACCAGCTCGCGGCGCGCGTGGTGCCGCCGGTGCCGCTCGACTGGTGCGGGGCGCAGACCCAGGCCACGATCGGGTTCCTCGTGCTCAACGCCCTGCGGGGAGCCCTGGCCGCGCGTGACGTCGACCGGCAGGTGGCGGTGGTCGTGACCCGCACCCTGGTGGACGCCGCCGACCCCGGCTTCACCGACCCGGTCAAGCCCGTGGGCCGCTACTTCTCCGCACGCGACGCCGAGCGGTTCGGCGCGCTCGGCCAGAGCTGGCGGTCGTTCGGTGCCAAGGGCTGGCGCCGGGTCGTGGCCTCACCGGAGCCCCTGGAGATCCTCGACGCGCCCGCCGTGGACGCGCTGCTCGCGGCGGGGTTCGTCGTCGTGGCGGCCGGTGGCGGCGGCGTGCCGGTGGTGCGCGCGGACGGCGGGTACCACGGCGTCGAGGCGGTCATCGACAAGGACCTCGCCGCCCAGCTGCTGGCCCGGCACGTGGGCGCGGACACCCTCGTCATCGCCACGAACGTCGAGTACGCCATGGCCGGGTACGGCACTCCGGACGAGAAGCCCATCGGCCGTACGACCGTGGCCCGGCTGCGGGAGTACGCCGCCGCGGGACACTTCGCCGGCGGCAGCATGGGACCCAAGGTCGAGGCGATCGTGCGGTTCGTCTCGGCGGGCGGAAAACGTGCGGCGATCACGTCGCTGGAGCTCATCGGCGACGCCGTGGACGGCAAGGCCGGAACAGTCATAGAAGGGTGAGGACATGCCGGACCCGATTGAGGTACGCAAGGTCGCCATCGAGAGCGTCACGGACGCCTCGGGGCTGGCCCGGCTGATCGACGACGGCGTGATCGAGGCGGACCGCGTCCTCGCGGTGGTCGGCAAGACCGAGGGCAACGGCGGCGTCAACGACTACACCCGCATCCTCGCCGACCGCGCGTTCCGCGAGGTTCTGGTCGCCAAGGGCAGCCGTACGCCGGAGGAGGCCGCCCAGGTGCCGCTCGTGTGGTCCGGCGGCACGGACGGCGTGCTCAGCCCGCACGCCACGATCTTCGCGACCTGCGACCCGGCCGGCGCGCCGGTGAGCGGCGAGCCCCGCGTGTCCGTCGGCGTCGCGATGAGCGAGGTGATCCTGCCCGAGGACATCGGCCGTCCGCCGATGGTCGAGAAGGTCGCCGCCGGGGTACGCGACGCGATGAAGGCCGCCGGCATCCAGGATCCCGCCGACGTCCACTACGTGCAGACCAAGACGCCGCTGCTCACCCTGGACACGATCAACGACGCCAAGCGCCGCGGTCACGACGTCTTCACCGAGGACACCCTCAAGTCGATGGACATCTCCAACTCCACGACGGCACTCGGCATCGCCGTGGCGCTCGGGGAGATCGAGATGCCGTCGGCGGCGCAGATCCACAAGGACCTGTCGCTGTACTCCTCGGTCGCCTCGTGCTCGTCGGGTGTCGAACTGGACCGCGCCCAGATCGTCGTCGTCGGCAACGTGGCCGGCATCGGCGGGCGCTACCGCATCGGCCACAGCGTCATGAAGGACGCCCTGGACGCGGACGGCATCTGGGAGGCGATCCGCTCGAGCGGCCTCGACCTGCCCGAACGCCCGCACCACAGCGACCTGGGCGACCGCCTCGTCAACGTGTTCCTCAAGTGCGAGGCGGACCCGACCGGCTCGGTACGCGGACGGCGCAACATCATGCTGGACGACTCCGACGTGCACTGGCACCGCCAGATCAAGGCCTGCGTCGGCGGCGTCACGGCGTCGGTCACCGGCGACCCCGCCGCGTTCGTCTCGGTCGCCGCCGTCCACCAGGGCCCCTCGGGCGGCGGCCCGGTCGCCGCCATCGCCGACCTCGGCTAACGGCGACGAACGCTCAGGCGGGGTCTACCCTTCGCGTGATCGACTTCGGGTCTTCGACAGGATCCGTCGACTTCGGCCGGGAGGCATCACGGCGTGGGTAAGGCGGCGACAGGGGCCCAGGGCATCGCGCTCGCCGACCTGCTGCCCGCACTGCGCGCGTACGCCCGCCAGAACCGCTCCGTCTACCGCGCCGAATGGCTGGGAGATCTGGCCGAGCGCGCGCGGGACCCCGACCGGGCCTCGTTCACCGCCCGCGGCTGGGACGAGTGCCTGGCCGTGCTGGACCGGATCGAGGCGGCCTTGGCAGCTCCGGACCCGGAGATCGACCCCTGCCTTGCCACCGGCGAGGGCTGGATCGCCGAGGAGGCGTTCGCCACCGGCCTCTACTGCTTCCTGCTGCTGCCCGAGGACCCGCGGGCGGTGGTCCGGCGGGCGGCGTACTCCTCGGGTGACTCCGACTCCATCGCCGCTCTGGCCGGGGCCTTCGCCGGCGCGCACCACGGCGCGGACGCCTGGCCGCGTGAGTGGGTGCGTGACATCGAGTACCGCGACCGCCTGCTGGCACTCGGAACCGCCTGGGACGCCTGACCGTGTCCGGCACCCGGCGGCCGTGGAGCCGTCCGCGTGCCGGGCGGGCACCGGGTGGACAATCCCTGCATGTTCACGCTGCTTCCCCGGGTCGGAGTCGAGCTGCCGTGCGGCGCGGGGACGCTGAGGTTCGGGATGTCCGAGCGCGAGGCCCAGTGGTCGGTCTCGACGCTGGCCGACGTTCGCGAGGGGTGGGTCTGCGGCTGGGGGTGGACGTTCGAGGCCCGGTACGGCGACCTCACCATCAGTGCCTGCGGGGGAGGACTTCCCGGAGAGCCCGGCCTGGAGGAGATCGGCTTCGGACGGCAGGGTGACCCGGTCCCGGCCACGCCGGGGGACGTCCCGGTCGTCTGGCACGACATCGACCTCTTCGGCTACCCGATTCCCGAGGTGGAAGAGGCGCTCGCGGCGTTCCATCCCCATCCTGAGCTGCCCCTCCAGGAACTCGGACTGAGGCTGGACCGTCCCGTGGTCACCGCCGGGCCCCCGGGTGCGGCGCCGCGCCACCCGGCCACCGAACCGCGATACCTGGTCGCCGCCCGCCTGTCCCATCCGGCGCGGCACCGGTCTCCGGTCCGGTGACGGCGGCTCGCGACGCCGGAGAGGCCAGGCAGGGCCTTGACGGCACGGACCGGGCGGTGGGCTGGACGGACCGGAACGCGGGGCCGGATACGCTCATCTGTCGTGTCCGGACGCAGCATTCCGCAGCCTGAGTTCCCCGACGACGACGGGAGCGCGGCCGCCGAGCTCGAGGCCGCACTACGCGCCTACGCCGAGGGGACGGGCGGCGAGCACGCCGTCCTGGCCGCCCTCTCCGGGGCCCGGCTGCTCGTCCCGGTCGTCGCGATCCTCACCGAGGACGAGACCGTCGACGGGCTGCGGCGCGAGAAGGAGAGCGAGATGGCGCTCCCGACCCTCGTCGGCGACGACGGGCGGAAGGCCGTGCTCGCCTTCACCTCGACCGGCGGCCTCGCCCGCTGGCGGCCGGACGCGCGCCCTGTCGCCGTGCGCACCGCGCAGGCATGCCGGGCGGCGCTCGACGAGCCGGCCGACGCCGTGGTGATCGACATCGCGGGCCCCGTGCCGTACGCGATCGAGGGAGCGCGGCTCCGCGTCCTCGCCGAGGGCGGCGCGATCACCGCCCCGCACGAGGACCCGCACGTGCTCGCGGCCGTCCATGCCGCGGTCGGCGATCTTCCGGGTGTCACCGGCGTCCAGGCCGGTCCGGGCGAACGCGGCGCGCTGGCGGTCCGGCTGCGCCTCGCCGAAGGCGCGGACGACCAGGCGGTCCTGCGCGCCGCCGCCACCCGGCTTTCCGAACATCTGCGCGGCCATGTCGACGGCGGCGTCGAACTCGGCCTGGTCTCCGGGTGATCTGACCCACTCCGCCGCCGGGTACGCGTGACCGTGAGCGAGCCGCGCGCGCAGATCGTTAGGCTCTGAGGATGCCGACCACGCTGACGATGCAGGACGCCCTGATCCGCCTGACCGAATACTGGGCCGGGCAGGGATGCGCGATCGTCCAGCCGATGAACACCGAGGTCGGCGCGGGGACGCTCAACCCCGCGACCGCGCTGCGGGTGCTCGGGCCCGAGCCCTGGCGCGTCGGCTACGTCGAGCCCAGCGTCCGCCCGGACGACTCGCGGTACGGCGACAACCCCAACCGCCTGCAGACGCACACGCAGTACCAGGTGATCCTCAAGCCCGAGCCCGGCGACGCGCAGGAGCGCTATCTCGGCAGCCTGGAGGCGCTCGGCATCGACCTGCGCGCCCACGACGTGCGGTTCGTCGAGGACAACTGGGCCTCTCCGGCGCTCGGCGCGTGGGGGCTCGGCTGGGAGGTCTGGCTCGACGGGCTGGAGATCACCCAGTTCACCTACTTCCAGCAGTCCGGCGGCATCGCCCTGGACCCGGTGTCGGTCGAGATCACCTACGGCGTCGAGCGCATCATCATGGCGCTCCAGGGAGTCGGCCACTTCAAGGACATCGTCTACGCTCCCGGCCTCTCGTACGGCGAGGCGTTCGGGCAGGCGGAGTACGAGATGAGCCGCTACTACCTCGACGACGCCGACGTCGAGGCGAACCGCGCGCTGTTCACGGCGTACGAGGCCGAGGCGCGCCGCATGATCGACGCGCGGCTGCCGGTGCCCGCCCACACGTACGTGCTCAAGTGCTCCCACGTCTTCAACGTGCTGGACGCGCGCGGCGCCGTCGGCACCACCGAGCGTGCCAGCGCGTTCGCCCGCATGCGCATCCTCGCCCACGACGTCGCCGAACTCTGGACCCAGAGGCGCGCGGAGCTCGGCCACCCGCTCGGCGACGCCGTCATCCAGGCCGTACCCGAACGCCGCCCGGAAGGTTTTCCCTCGATCGGCGGGCCCGAGGCGCTGGCGTTCGAGATCGGGTTCGAGGAACTGCCGGCCGCCGAGACCGACCGCGTCGCCGGCACCGTACGCGAGAGCCTCACCGAGCTGCTCGACGGCACCCGGCTCCGGCACGGGGCGGTCCGGGTGATGTCCGGGCCGCGAAGGGTCCTCGCCATCGTCGAGGACGTCGAGCCGCGTGAGGACGACGTCGAGCAGACCGTACGCGGCCCGCGCCTGTCGGCCGCCTACGACGAGAACGGCGCGCCGACCAGGGCCGCCCAGGGGTTCGCCCGCGGCCAGGGCGCCGACGTCGCCGACCTGGGGAAGATCACCGTGAACGGCGGGGAGTACGTCGGCCTCGTCCGCAAGGTCACGGGCCGCGAGGCCGCCGAGGTGCTCGCCGACGTCCTGCCCGGCGTCATCACCGGGCTGCGCGCCGACCGGAACATGCGCTGGAACGCCCCCGGCCTGTCCTACAGCCGCCCCATCCGCTGGATCGCCGCGCTCCTCGGCCCGCACGTCGTCCCGTTCACGGTGGCGACACTCGAGAGCGGCCGCGCGACCCGCGTGCACCGGACCGCCGCCGAGCCGGTGATCGAGGTGGCCGACGCGAAGGAGTTCCTCGGCACGCTGCGCGAGCACGGGATCGAACCCGACGCGGGGGTCCGCAGGCAGCGCATCGCCTCGGCCGCCGCCGAGCTCGCCGCCTCGGCCGGCGGCACGCCCGACGACACCGTCCTCGACGAGGTCGTGAACCTCGTCGAGGAGCCCGTCGCGCTCCTCGGCTCCTTCGAGGAGCGCTACCTCGACCTGCCCGCCGAGGTGCTGACCACCGTCATGCGCAAGCACCAGCGGTATTTCCACGTGAGCGCCGCCGGCCGGCTGCTGCCCCACTTCGTGGCGGTCGCGAACGGCGCCTGCGACCTGGGCGTCGTACGCGCGGGCAACGAGGCGGTGCTGCGGGCGCGGTTCGAGGACGCGGCGTTCTTCTTCCACGCCGACCTGCGCACGTCACCGGAGGAGATGACGGGCGGGCTGGCCGCGCTGACCTTCGAGGAGCGGCTCGGCTCGATGGCCGACCGCGCCGGGCGGATCCGGTCGATCGCGGCGGTTCTCGCCGAACGCGCCGACCTGGGCGACGGCGAACGCGAGACGCTGGATCGCGCCGCGCGGCTCGCCAAGTTCGACCTCGCCTCGCACATGGTCATCGAGCTGTCCAGCCTCGCCGGGACCATGGCGGGCGAGTACGCGCGGCGCGCGGGCGAGCCGGAGCCGGTCGCCGAGGCGCTCGTGGAGATGGAACTGCCACGCTCGGCCGGCGACGCGCTGCCCGTCTCGCTGCCCGGTGCGCTGCTCGCCGTCGCCGACCGCCTCGACCTGATCGCCGGCCTGTTCGGCATCGGCGCCGTACCCACGGGCAGCTCCGACCCGTACGGCCTGCGCCGAGCCGCCCTCGGCCTGACCGCCATCCTGCGCGCGCACCACCGCCTCGCCGGCATCCCGGTGGACGAGGGCCTGCGGATCGCGGCCGCCTGCCAGCCCGTGGAGGTCGCCCCCGAGGCCGTGCGCGAGGCGGAGCGCTTCACCGCGCGGCGGCTCGAACAGGCCCTCCTGGAGTCCGGCCATCCCGTGCACGTGGTCCGTGCCGTGATGCCGCACGCCGCCACGCCCGCGCGTGCCGCAAGGGACGCCGCCGACCTGGAGGGGCTGCTGTCCGCCGATGGGTTCCGGCGCCTGACCGCCGCGCTCCAGCGCGTCCTGCGAATCGTCCCGCAGGACGCGCCGGCGGTGTTCGACCCGGCGCTGTTCGAGGACGAGGCCGAGCGCGCGCTGGCCGCCGCTCTCGCGGGTGTGGCGGCGAAGACGCGCGGCGGCCCGCTGCCGCTGCCGGAGTTCGCCACCACCGCCGAGGCGCTCGTCGAGCCCATCGACGCCTACTTCGACAAGGTCCTCGTCATGGCCGAGGACCCGGCGGTGCGCGCGAGCCGGCTCGGCCTGCTGGCGGCGATCCGCGACCTCGTCGCGGACGTCCTCGACTGGCGCGAGATCGCCTGACCGCGTGCCCGGATGCCGAGACGGGTGCGTGGCGCATCCCACTGACATGAAAGTATTTACCGCATGTTGCGCTGGCTGACCGCGGGAGAGTCACATGGCCCGGCCCTCGCCGCGATCCTCGAAGGGCTGCCGTCCGGTGTGGCCGTGACCTCGGCCGACATCACCGAGGCGCTGCGCCGGCGGCGTCTGGGCTATGGCCGCGGCGCCCGGATGAAGTTCGAGCAGGACGAGGTCGAGATCATCGGCGGCATCCGCCACGGCCGTACGCTCGGCGGCCCGGTCGCGATCCGGGTCGGCAACAGCGAGTGGCCCAAGTGGGAGACGGTGATGTCGGCCGACCCGGTCGACCCCGACGTGCTCGCCGCGCAGCAGCGCAACGCGCCACTGTCGCGGCCCCGCCCCGGCCACGCCGACCTGGTCGGCATGCAAAAGTACGGCTTCGACGACGCCCGGCCGATCCTCGAGCGCGCCAGCGCCCGCGAGACCGCCGCACGGGTGGCGATCGGTGAGGTGGCGCGCGCCTTCTGCCGCCAGGTGCTCGGCGCGGAGATCCTCAGCCACGTCGTCGCGCTCGGCGAGGTGAGCGTCCCCGACGGCGTGATCCCCGAGCCCGGTGACCTGGAGCGCATCGACGCCGACCCGGTGCGCTGCCTCGACCCCGGCACGAGCGCCGCGATCGTCGAGCACATCGAGCAGGTCAAGAAGGACGGTGACACCCTCGGCGGCGTCGTCGAAGTGGTGGTGCACGGCCTGCCGCCGGGTCTGGGCAGCCACGTCCACTGGGACCGGCGGCTCGACTCCCGCCTGGCGGGGGCGCTGATGGGCATCCAGGCCATCAAGGGCGTGGAGGTCGGCGACGGTTTCCGCACCGCCGCGCGGCGCGGCTCGGCGGCGCACGACGAGATCGTGCGCGACGGCGAGATCCGGCGGCTGACCAACCGCGCCGGCGGCGTCGAGGGCGGCATGACGACCGGCGAGATCCTGCGCGTACGCGCCGCGATGAAGCCCATCTCGACGGTGCCGCGCGCGCTGTCGACGATCGACGTCAAGACCGGCGAGCCGGCCAAGGCGATCAACCAGCGCAGCGACGTCACCGCGGTCCCGGCCGCGGGCGTGGTCGCCGAGGCGATGGTCGCGCTGGTGATCGCCGAGGCCGCGGTCGAAAAGTTCGGCGGCGACTCCGTGGAGGAGACCGCCAGGAACCTGCAGGGCTACCTATCCTCATTGGTGATCAAATGAAACCGAAGGCCGTCGTCATCGGCCCGCCCGGATCCGGCAAGACCACGGTGGGCGAGCTGCTCGCCGAGCGTCTCGGCGTTCCCTTCCGCGACACCGACCACGACGTCGAGATCGCGGCCGGCAAGCCGATCGGCGAGATCTTCATCGACGACGGCGAGGAGCACTTCCGCGCGCTCGAACGCGCCGCGGTGCACGACGCGCTCGCCACGCACGAGGGGGTGGTCGCCGTCGGCGGCGGCGCCGTCCTCGACGCCGAGACCCAGGCCGAGCTGGCCGGTCTGCCGGTCGTCTACCTGGAGGTCGGGCTGTCGGACGCGGTCAAGCGCGTCGGGCTCGCCTCGGCCCGGCCGCTGCTCGTGCTCAACCCCCGCAGCCAGTTCCGCAAGCTGATGGAGGAGCGGCGCCCGATCTACGAGAGGCTCGCCTCCGTGCAGGTCAAGACGGACGAACGCGACCCTGCCGACATCGTGGACGAGGTCGTCAAGGGGCTCGCATGAACGCGCTCACTCCGCCGGTGAAGGAGAGCTCGTGAGCCGGATCAAGGTCGGTGGCGAGACCCCGTACGACGTGGTCGTCGGCACCGGCGTCCTCGGTGAGCTGCCCTCGCTGGTGGGCGAGGCCCGTACGGTCGCCGTCGTGCACGCCGAGGGGCTGCCCGAGATCGCGCGCCCCGTGTGCCACGGGCTCACCGGCGCCGGGTACGAAGTGCACCCCCTGCCCGTACCCGACGGTGAGGCCGGTAAGGACGTCAAGGTGCTGGCCGGGCTCTGGTCCGCCTTCGCCCGGCTCGGCATGACACGTACGGACGTGGTCGTCGGCGTCGGCGGGGGAGCCACCACCGACCTGGCCGGGTTCGCCGCCGCGACCTGGCTGCGCGGCGTACGCGCCGTGCTGGTGCCCACCACGCTCCTCGGCATGGTGGACGCCGCCGTCGGCGGCAAGACCGCGATCGACATCCCCGAGGGCAAGAACCTCGTCGGCGCCTTCCACCCGCCCGCCGGGGTCCTCTGCGACCTGACCACGCTGGTGACCGTGCCGCGCGCCGACTACGTCAGCGGCCTCGCCGAGGTGATCAAGGCAGGGTTCATCGCCGATCCGAGGATCCTGGAACTGGTCGAGGACGACCCGGAGGCGGCGGGCCGGCCGGACGGGCCGCACACCCTGGAGCTGGCCGAACGCGCCATCGCGATGAAGGCCCGTGTCGTCTCGGCGGACCTGCGGGAGAGCGGCCTGCGCGAGATCCTCAACTACGGCCACACGCTCGCCCACGCGATCGAGAAGGTCGAGGGGTACCGCTTCCGGCACGGCGACGCCGTCGCCATCGGCATGGTGTACGCCGCCGAGCTGTCCCGCCTGGCCGGCCGGATCGACGCCGGGCTGGTCGAGCGGCACCGGGCGATCCTCACCGCCGTGGGCCTGCCCACGTCCTACGTCACCGAGGCATGGCCGGGACTGCGCGACGCCATGCGCATCGACAAGAAGGCGCGCGGATCGCGGCTGCGCTTCGTCGTCCTGGACGGCGTCGCGTCACCGGGGCGGCTCGAGGACCCGGGCGAGGACCTGTTGAAGACAGCCTACGAACGCGTGGCACGATGACCGAGCGGAGCGTGGACCCGATGAGCGAGGTGCTCGTCCTCAACGGACCCAACCTCGGGCGGCTGGGCAGCCGCGAGCCCGACGTGTACGGCAGCACGACGTTCGAGGACGTGGCGGCGCTGTGCCGTGACGCGGCGCGCCGCCTCGGCCTGCACGCCGAGGTCCGCCAGACCGACGACGAGGCCGAGCTCGTCGGCTGGCTGCACGAGGCCGCGGACGGCCACATCCCCGTCGTGCTGAACCCGGCCGCGTTCACCCACTACTCCTACGCCCTGCGCGACGCCATCGCCCAGCGCACGGCACCCCTGATCGAGGTGCACATCTCCAACCCCGCCGCGCGGGAGGAGTTCCGCCACACGTCCGTCGTCGCGGCCGTGGCCTCCGGCACGATCGCGGGCTTCGGCACGTTCTCCTACGTCCTCGCACTCCAGGCCGTCGCGGAACTCCTCGCCGAGTCCTAACGCCTACGGCCTGTCGCGAAGCCTCCCCGGAGCCCCCGGAGTCCGCCCGGAGCCTGTTCGGGGTCCGTCCGCCCGGAGCCCCGGAGCCCCGGAGCCCCGGAGCCCCGGAGTCCCCGGGGTCCGTCCGCTCGGGGTCCCGGGAGGGTCCGTCCGCGTGGAGCTCATCCGCGTGGAGCTCATCCGCGTGGAGCTCATCCGCGTGGAGCCCACCCGCGTGGAGCCCACCCGCCTGGAGCCCACCCGCCTGGAGCCCACCCGCCCGGGGGTGCCATCCCACTTTCATTGTCCAGCGGGACCGGCGGCGCACGGAAGTAGAGCGGGGTTCTGTGGATAACACCGGCGGCGCCACGCCGGCGGCGCCACGCGGGCCGCGAGGCTCTGAGACGGGCCCCCGGCGGGCTTACCAGCGGTCGAGGTGGAGGACCTCCTCTAGCGGCTGGCGTGGGGCCGGGCGGAAGGTCTCTCCTGTGTAGTAGGCCGTGGGCACGAGCGCGCCCTGGCGTACGTCCTCCGGCAGGCCGAGGATCTCGGCGACCTCGCGTTCGTGCGGGAGATGCAGCGACGTCCAGGCGGTGCCGAGCCCGCGTGCGCGGGCGGCGAGCATGTAGTTCCACACGGCCGGATGCAGGCTGCCCCACAGGCCGGCCTGGTTGCCCTCGGGCAGCTTCGCGACCCGCAGGCACGGGATGACGAGCACGGGGACCTCCCCGATGTGCTCGGCCAGGTACGCCGCGCTGTCGCCGACACGGCGCTGGACCGCCGCACGCTCCGGGTCGTCGGCGAACAGCGTCCCCGCCGACACGCCCGACCCGTGGTACGCGTCCCAGCCGCGCCGGTACACCTCGGCGATGCTCGCGCGTGCGTCCGGGTCGGTGACGACGATCCAGTGCCAGCCCTGCCGGTTGCTGCCGCTCGGCGCCTGCAGGGCGATCTCCAGGCACTCGCGGATCAGCTCGATCGGGACCGGGCGGGTCAGGTCGAGGCGCTTGCGTACGGTCCGGGTCGTCGTGAGCAACTCATCGGGAGTCATACGCCACATCGTCCCAAATCCGTGATCAGCCCGTCCCGCAGGCGGCCTCGATCAGGTCCTCCAGCTCGGCGGTGACGTCGTCCAGCGGGTCCAGCGAGCGGTTCGCCCGGCACAGGAGGGTCGCGCCCTCGACGGCGCTGACGATGAGCGTCGCCAGCCGCCCGGCACGCGCCGGTGCCGCGCCGGCCGCGGTGAGCCCGGTGGCGAGGGCGTCACCCCAGCGTCCGAAGGCGTCCGCGGCGGCGCCGCTGAGCTGGGACTCGACGGTCACCGCGACGACCGGGCAGCCCGCCTTGAAGTCGCTGTCGACCAGCACGCGACGCCACCATCCCAGGAACGCGCGCACCGCGGCCACCGGGTCGTCGTCGCGGGTCGCCGCGCGTACGCCCGCGCTGAGGAACTCACCGGCGTACCGCACCGCCTCCTCGGCGAGCTGTGCCTTTCCGCCCGGGAAGTGGTGGTAGATCGAGCCGCGCGGCGCCCCGCTGTGCGCGATCACGTCGCTGAACGCCGTGCCGCTGAAGCCTCGCTCGCGGAACAGGTAGGCCGCGCTGCGCACCATCCGCTCACGGGCGTCGGAGGTCATATGAGATTCACCACCTTGACTATGACGCCCATCATAGAAGATTCTCATTATGCCAAGCGTCATAGAGGAGGCCCCATGACCGCCGGATCGGATCAGCTGAGGGTGCTGCTGGAGCAGCGCACGACGGGCATCGCGAGTCTGATCGACATGGCGCTGGAGACCTTCGAGCCCGGACGGGTGGTGTTCACGCTCGAGACCCGTCCCGACTTCGGCAATCCGCTCGGCACGCTGCACGGCGGCATCTGCAGCACCCTGCTCGACTCGGCGATGGGCTGCGCCGTGCACACCGCGCTGCCCGAGGGGGCGAGCTACACCACTCTCGAGCTCAAGGTGAACTTCGTGCGCCCGGTGCGGCTCGACGGAGTCAAGCTCCGCTGCGAGGGCACCACGATCCACCTGGGCGGCCGGGTCGCCACCACTGAGGGCCGCGTCACCGACGACCAGGGACGCCTCGTCGCACACGGCACGAGCACGTGCATGGTGTTCAGCCCGGCCTGACTACGCTATTACTGAACCTGATTCGGGTTTCTGCCGGAAAGCAAGGAGTGCCACGGCATGCGCATCGGAATGTCCCTCAGCTACGCCGGGGGCTTCAAGGAGACCGTCGACGAGCTCGCCGACTACGAGAAGGCCGGGCTCGACATCGTGTTCGTGCCGGAGGCCTACAGCTTCGACGCCGTGAGCCAGCTCGGCTTCATCGCCGCGCGTACGGAGCGCCTGCAGATCGCCTCGGGCATCCTCCAGATCTTCTCGCGGACACCGACGCTGACCGCGATGACCGCCGCCGGCCTGGACTACGTCTCCGAGGGCCGGTTCGTACTCGGCATCGGTGCGTCCGGGCCGCAGGTCATCGAGGGCTGGCACGGCGTGCCGTACCACGCGCCCATCGGCCGCACCCGCGAGATCATCGAGATCTGCCGCATGGTCTGGCGCCGCGAGCGGCTCTCCTACGAGGGCAAGTACTACAAGCTCCCGCTCCCCGCCGACGCGGGCACGGGCCTCGGCAAGCCGCTCAAGCTGATCAACCACCCCGTACGCGAGCGCATCCCGATCATCATCGCCTCGCTCGGCCCCAAGAACGTCGAGATGACCGCCGAGCTGGCCGAGGGCTGGGAGCCGATCTTCTACATCCCGGAGAAGGCGGGAGACGTCTGGGGCGATGCGCTGGCCAGGGGCAAGGCCAAGCGCGACCCCTCGCTCGGCGAGCTGGACGTCGTCGCGCAGGCGAACCTGGCGATCGGCGACGACGTCGAGGGCTTCCTGGAGTTCGGCCGCCCCATGGCCGCGCTGTACGTCGGCGGCATGGGCGCCAAGGGCAAGAACTTCTACAACGACCTCGCCCGGCGCTACGGCTTCGAGAAGGAGGCCGAGGAGATCCAGGACCTCTACCTGGCCGGCAAGAAGCAGGAGGCCGCCGAGAAGGTCCCGTACGAGCTCCTCCAGAAGACCTCCCTCATCGGCACAGAGGGATTCGTCCGCGACCGGCTCGCGGCGCTGAAGGAGTCGGGTGTCACCACGCTGAACATCACGCCGATCGCGGCCGACCACGAAGCACGCGTCAAGCTGATCGAGAAGGTACGGGACCTGGCCGCCTCCGTCTGAGCCCACCGTCGTGCCCGCCGCCGCTCCGCGGCGGGCCGGCGGCGTACAGTCGGGCCATGCCCGGGATCCACGAAACGCGCCGTGCGCGCCTGGCCGAAGCCGTGGCCGGCCAGGGCGCCGACGCCGCGCTCATCACCCGTCTGGTCAACGTCCGCTACCTGTCCGGGCTGGCCAGCTCCAACGCCGCGCTCCTCGTCCGCGCCGACGGCACCGCCGTACTCGGCACCGACGGGCGCTACGCCGGCACCGCCGCGCGCGTCTGCCCCGAGCTCGAATGCGTGATCGACCGCGACACGGCCGGCGCGCTGGGCGGCCGTGCGACCGGGCGGCTCGCGTTCGAGGCGCACGACCTGACCGTGGAGGGACACCGCTCGCTCGCGAGCGAGCTGGAGAACGTCGAACTGGTCCCGCTGGGGCGCGCCGTCGAGGAGCTGCGCATGGTCAAGGATGAGGAGGAGATCGCCCTGCTCAGGGAGGCGTGCGCGATCACCGACCGGGCCTTCGACACGGTGCTGCCCTTCATCCGGCCCGGGCGCACCGAGCGGGAGATCGCCATCGCGCTGGAGCGGTCGATGGTCGACCTCGGCGCGGAGCGGCCCGCGTTCTCCTCGATCGTGGCCAGCGGCCCGAACGGCGCGATCCCGCACCACGTTCCCGGCACCCGCGCCGTCGAGTCCGGCGACTTCGTGACCATGGACTTCGGGGCCCTGTACGGCGGTTACCACGCCGACATGACCCGTACGGTCGCGGTGGGGCCCGCCTCGGACGCGCTGCGGGAGATCTATGACCTGGTCGCGGCCGCGCAGCGCGCGGGCGTCGAGGCGGCATGCCCGGAGGCCGCCACGAAGGACGTCGACGCCGCGGCCCGCGACGTCATCGACGCCGCGGGGCACGCCGATGAGTTCCCCCACGGGCTCGGGCACGGCGTCGGCCTCGAGATCCACGAGGCACCGCTCCTGGGGTACGACAAGACCGGTAAACTGACGGATCGAGTTCCGATCACCGTCGAGCCCGGCGTCTACATCGCGGGCCGCGGCGGGGTCCGCATCGAGGACACTCTGGTCGTCCGTACGGACGGCGTGGAGCTGCTCACCAAGACGACCAAGGAACTGCTCGTCATCTAGACGGGGCAGGCCGCCTACGCAGGAGAACAGACGCAGTGGCGACGACGAACGACCTCAAGAACGGCATGACGCTGAACATCGACGGCCAGCTCTGGACCGTCCAGGAGTTCCAGCACGTCAAGCCTGGCAAGGGCGGCGCGTTCGTCCGCACCAAGCTCAAGAACATCCTGTCCGGCAAGGTGGTCGACAAGACCTTCAACGCCGGCACCAAGGTCGAGGTGGCGAGCGTCGACAAGCGGGAGATGCAGTATCTCTACCGCGAGGGCGAGGACTTCGTCTTCATGGACACCGAGACCTACGACCAGCCGCACATCCCCGGCGGCACCGTCGGCGACGCGGCCAACTTCCTGCTGCCCGAGCAGAACGCGGTGATCGCGTTCAACAACGACGTCCCGCTCTACATCGAGCTGCCGGCCGCCGTCGTGCTCGCGGTGACCGAGACCGAGCCGGGCCTGCAGGGCGACCGCTCGACCGGCGGCACCAAGCCGGCCACGGTCGAGACCGGAGCCGTGATCAACGTCCCGCTGTTCATCACCCCCGGTGAGAAGATCAAGGTCGACACTCGCTCGGGCGACTATCTCGGCCGCGGCTGACCGTGTCGGCACGCAGCAAGGCGCGAAAACGGGCCCTCGAGGTCCTGTACGAAGCGGAGATCCGGCGCGAACCACCGGCCGACGTGCTGGTACGGCGCGCCTCGGACGCCGGCCAGCCACTCGCCGAGCAGGCGTTCGTGGACCGGCTCGTCACGGGCGTGGCAGAACACCGCGACCGCATCGACGAGCTGATCGCGACCTACTCGGTCGGCTGGACCCTCGACCGCATGCCCATCGTCGACCGCAACGTCCTGCGGCTCGGCTCCTACGAGCTCCTGTGGGAGGACGAGGTACCCGACGGCGTCGCGATCAGCGAGGCGGTGGCCCTCGCCACCGAGCTGTCCACCGACGAGTCGCCCCGGTTCGTCAACGGTCTGCTGTCCCGCCTCCTCGAGCTGAAGCCCTCGCTGTCGCTCTGAGGTCTGTCCCAAGGTCGTGCGGGTGCCGTGTGGCGCCGCTTCGGTGGCGCCGCACGGGGTTATCCACAGAACCCCGTTCTCCTTCCCCGCGCTGCCGATCCGGCTGGACAATGAGAGTGGGATGGCCCCCCGGGCGGGCGGGTTCCGAGACGGGCCGGTTCCGAGACGGGCCGGTTCCGAGACGGGCCGGTTCCGAGACGGGCCGGTTCCGAGACGGGCCGGTTCCGAGACGGGCCGGTTCCGAGACGGGCCGGTTCCGAGACGGGCCGGTTCCGAGACGGGCCGGTTCCGAGACAGGCCGGTTCCGAGACAGGCCGGTTCCGAGACAGGCCGGTTCCGAGACAGGCCGGTTCCGAGACAGGCCGGTTCCGAGACAGGCCGGTTCCGAGACGGGCCGGTTCCGAGACGGGCCGGTTCCGAGACGGGCCGGTTCCGAGACGGGCCGGTTCCGAGACAGGCCGGTTCCGAGACAGGCCGGTTCCGAGACAGGCCGTAGGCGTTCAAGAGCCCCGGCGGACAGGACTGCGCTCCGCTCGCGGCGCGCGCCCTGTCGGTGCGGGCTCTAAGCTGGGAGCTGTGAGGCGAAAGAGGCAGGAGTCCCGGCGGACGGCCGTGCCGACGTGGCGGCTCGCGGTCGCGCGCCGTCCGGTACGGCGGGAGGCACCGTGACCGAGCGTCCCCGGCCCCGGCCGTCCCGAGGCCTCGTCGTGTGGGAGATCCTGCGCGAGGTTCTCGACGAGAGCGCCAAGGCGTCCGGCCGTGCCGTGCTCGACGTCCTGGACGCCGGCGGTGGCACCGGCGGGCTGGCCGTGCCGCTCGCCGAGCTCGGGCACAACGTGACGGTCGTCGACTCCAGCCCGGACGCCCTGGCGGGGCTCGAACGCCGGGCCGCCGAGGCCGGCGTGCGAGTCCGTGCGCTGCAGGGCGACGCCGACGGCCTGCCCGGAGTGGTCGGCCCGGACAGCGCGGACCTGGTGCTGTGCCACAGCGTGCTCGAATACGTCGACGACCCGGTCGCCGCGATGTCCTCGGTGGCCCGCACCGTACGCCAGGGCGGCGCCGTCAGCGTCCTGGCGGCCAACCAGGTCGCGGCCGTGCTGCACCGTGCGCTCGCCGGCCACTTCGACGACGCCCGGCGGCTGCTGTCCAGCGCCCAGGGCCGCTGGGGCGAGCACGACCCGATGCCCCGGCGGTTCACCTCCGGCATGCTCGCCGAGCTGATCGAGAACTCCGGCCTCCGCGTCGGCGAGCTGCACGGGGTGCGGGTCTTCGCCGACCTGGTCCCGAGCGGCCTCATCGACGGCGACCGCGGCACCGCGGACGAGCTCCTCGCGCTGGAGCGGGCGGCCGCCATGCACCCCGTACTCAAGGACGTCGCCACCCAGCTCCACGCCCTGGCGCGGCGGCGATAGCGATCCGCCCCATGAAAGAACGGCCGACGACGCGAGCACGCGGGTGGTCGGCATGAGCAGAAAACAGCAGCTGCACCGGCCGGGGCCGCAGCCGGGGCCGCCCGCCGACGACACCGGCTGTGGCGTGCTGCACGTCGACATGGACGCCTTCTTCGTGAGCGTGGAGCTGCTCGAACGCCCCGAGCTGCGCGGCCGGCCGGTGGTGGTCGGCGGCGCCGGTGGGCGCGGTGTCGTGGCGGCGGCCTCCTACGAGGTGCGCAAGTACGGCGTGCACTCGGCGATGCCCATGTCGCGGGCCCGCCGCCTGTGCCCGCAGGCCGTAGTCCTGCCGCCCCGGCACGACAAGTACGCCGCGGTCTCCGCCGGGGTGATGGAGATCTTCGCTTCGATCACGCCGCTCGTCGAGCCGCTCGCCCTCGACGAGGCGTTCCTGGACGTCTCGGGCGCGCTACGGCGGCTCGGCCGGCCCGCCGAGATCGGGGCGATGATCCGCCGCCAGGTCGCCGAACAGCTGGGCATCACGTGCTCGGTCGGCGTGGCGAGCACCAAGTTCGTCGCCAAGCTGGCCTCCACCCGGTGCAAGCCCGACGGCCTGCTCGTCGTGCCGGCCGACGGCGTCGTCGCCTTCCTGCACCCGCTGCCGGTCGCGGCGCTGTGGGGCGTGGGGGAGCGCACCGAGCAGGTCCTGGGCCGGCTGGGCCTCCACACGGTCGGTGACCTCGCCGTCACCCCGCTGGACACGCTCAGGCGCGAGGTCGGCGACGCGGTCGGCGAGCACCTGCACAACCTCGCCTGGGGGCGCGACGAACGCTCGGTCGTGGCCTCGGTCAAGGACAAGAGCATCGGGGCCGAGGAGACCTTCGACGTCGACATCGCCGACGCGCAGAGCATCCGGCGCGAGCTGCTGCGGCTCTCCGACCGGGTCGGCTCGCGGCTGCGGGGGAGCGGCCACGTCGGGCGTACGATCGCGATCAAACTCCGCCGGGACGACTTCACCACGATCACCCGGTCGCGCACCCTGCGGGAGCCGACCGACCTCGCCCGTGAGATCTACGCCACGGCCTGCGCGCTGTACGAGGCCTCCGGGCTGGCCTACACCCCGCTGCGGCTCGTCGGCGTACGTGTCGAAAATCTCGTTTCCGCCGAGACGGCGACGCAACAGCTGTCCCTGGGGGACCCCGAGACGGGCTGGCGCGAGGCCGAACAGGCCATGGACCTGGCGGCACGGCGGTTCGGCGCCGGCGCCGTACGCCCCGCGGCACTGGTGCGACCGGACGCCGAGCGCAATGCGTACTACGGTAAGGAGCGGCCTCATGACGACTGAGGGCGATGTGACTCATGTGACCACGGACGGTGAATATGTCGATTGACTTGGCAATCCACGCGTCCACGGCCGAACGTTTTCTTTCGTACGGTCGTCGCGGCTCGTATTCTGGGCATATCACCGATAGCCATGTCCCCGTCCGGCGTGGGATTCCCCTTCGTGGGGCTGTCTTTGGGAGGCGCCGTGCCGCTCTCTGACCACGAGCAGCGCCTGCTCGACCAGATCGAGCGCGCGTTGTATGCCGAGGATCCGAAGTTCGCTTCCGCGGTTCGCTCGACCGATCCGAAGGTCCACTACAAGCGCAGGATCTGGAAGGCCGGGATCGGCTTCGTCCTCGGCCTGTTCGTGGTGATGGCCGGCCCGATCCTGAACACCATGCCGATCAGCATCGTGATCAGCGTCGCGGGCTTCCTCCTCATGGTGGGCTGCTGCGCCTGGGGCCTGACGAGCTGGAAGCGCATGACCGGTGTCGGCACGGAGCCCGAGCCGAAGAAGAGCAAGCCGGCTCGCGAGTCCAAGTCGGGTTTCATGGAGCGGTTCGAGGAGCGCTGGCGCCGCCGCCACGAGGGCCCCTGAGCGACCCCCACCCGGGCGAGCGCCCCGTGCCGTGACGGCCGGGACTCCTCGCCGGGGCCGGCCCGCGCACCGGCACCGCCTCGCCCGCCAGTGCGCCGGGCCGCAGGACGAGCCCTCGGCCGCCGCGCCTCCTCCGCGGCACCACCGTCGCCGGCCCACGGCCACAGCCGGGCCTGGCACGCGGCCGGGCGACCAGCCGGATCCTTCCGTCCTCGTCTCCTGTCACCGGAGTGACGGCGGCGGCGAGCAGCCGCACCGTCCGTGAGACGGACACCAGCGCATCAGGGTGTCCCCGAGCGTTCGCAAGGCGGACTTACGAACCCCGTTCCGAAGTCCGTCACCGTCGGTGTCCCCTCAGGTGTGGCGCCGGCGGCGCAGAGTGGCCACATCCAGCCACTCGAAGACGTCCAGAGCCCGTCCGCCCCCACGCCGCAGTGTCGCCGTCGCGGACGGCGGGAACAGCCGGGCGCGCCACCGTACCCATCGCCCGGCACGTGCGCCGAACGCCGAGCGCAGGATCCGGGCGTCGTTCCGCAGCGTCGTCATGGCCTCGGCCGACGGCGCGTACCTCGCGCGCTCCTCCGCCCGCGACAGCCTCGTCAGCGCCGCGGTGGCCGTCTCGTCCAGCGCGAGCTCCTCGGTGAGCCGCCGTGCCGTCGACCGCGGCGTCTCACTCGCCGGCCACTCGAGCCGATGGTCGATCGCGTCCGCGCGCAGATCGTCCCATGCCGCGTGCGCGACCGCCGCGTCCGACTTCGCCCGCGACCAGCGGCGCGCCCACGCCAGTCGTCGTACGGAGACCGGCGTCACCAGCAGCAGGATCGCGACCAGCCCGGCCAGCAGCCAGGTGATCGGCAGACGCGACCCGTGCCGGTCGCTCACCAGGCCCGGTGCCTCGCGCTGGTCGGTCAGCGGGTCGGTGCGGTGCCGCGGCGCCGCGCTGGCAGCGGCGGTGGGGTTCCCGCCCGGCAGCGTGGTGCCCGAGGGCAGCTGGTCGTCCGTGTTGCTGCCCAGCGCTCCGGGCAGCGACAGGGGGTCGGTGTAGGACGGTACGCTCGCGCTGCCCTGACCGCCGTCGCCGCCCGGCGTCGGCTCGAAACGCAGCCAGCCGACGCCGGCGAAGTACAGCTCCGGCCACGCGTGCGCGTCCTTGGTCCGTACCACCCATGATCCGTCCGGCGCCTGGGTGCCCGCCGTGTAGCCCATGCCGACGCGGGCCGGGATACCGAGGATCCGGGCGAGCAGCGCCATCGACGCCGCGAACTGCTCGCAGTACCCGGTATGGCTGGTGAACAGGAAGTTGCGCAGTGCCCCGCCCCGGCGGGACAGCGGCGGTGCGTCCAGGCTGTAGGTGAACCTCCCCTGCTCGGTGAAATAATCTTGCAGTTTGACGGCCTTCTCGTACGGCGTCGCCGCGCCCTCGGCCGCCTCGTTCGCCAGGTCGGTGATGTCCTCGCCGACGGAGTCGGGGACCCCGAGGTAGCGCGCGGCGATCTGCTCCGGGGGGAGAGCGTTCGTCACGAGCTCCTGGTAGGTCGGCTCCGGCCGGAGGCTCGTGACGGTATAGGACCGCCCGCCCGCCGAGTCGCGGGAGGAGAACACCGTCAGCGACCGCGGGTCGACCCGCCAGTCGCCCTTGATGTCCAGCTTCGTGGGCGGGTACGGCATGGGCAGCACGTCCAGGCCGTGCACCTGGGAGTTGATGCTGATGTTCGTGGTCACCGCGCGGGACGGGATCGCGCCCATGGCGGGATCCACGGGCAGCGCCTTGTCCACGATCCGCGAGGAGTCCTTGTCGCCGTGCAGCGGCGCGGTCGTCCACGTCTCGCCGTCGAACCGGTCGAGGGAGTACATCCGCAGGTACTCCGGCGCGGTGCCGTCCGTCGTGTGGTACCTGAGTACCTCGGCGTCCCCACCGCGTACGAGCTGGCGCCGCAGGCTGACCAGGGGGTTCAGGGCGTAGATGCCCGCGATCGAACCCGACCCGCCGGTGGTGTCGCCCTCGGCGCTCCCGCCGAAGCCGAGGAGCCCGCGCGGCTCGATGCCGGGCACCGCGAACGGCAGGACGATCGCGACGGCCACGGCGGTCAGCCCGATACGCCGCCCGGCCGCCGCGAGCGGGCTGGAGTCGGGCCGCTCGTCGTACCGGGCCGGTGACCAGTGCCGCGTGAACACCGCGCGCCCCCAGCCGGCCAGCTGCTCGCGCGCGTCCACGACGAGGAGCCCCAGGTAGCCGGCAGCGCCCAGCAGGAAGGCCAGCCAGCTCACCGTCTCCTGGCGCACCGCCGCCGGCACGCTGTACACCGCCAGCAGCGGCAGCCCGGCCAGCGCCGCGCGCCGCATGCGGACCGCCAGGAAGTCGACGAGGACCGCGACCAGCCCGATACCGATGCCGGTGAGCAGGTCGATGGCGGGCAGCATCGGGACCGGAGCCGCGTAGGCGTTGGCGTCATGCCAGCCCTCGCCGACGAGCCGGCCCAGCCGGGCGGCCGAGGAAGGCGTGGGGATCACGCCGACCAGCGCGTGCCCGGAGGCGAACAACACCGTCAGGTAGAGGAACAGCGCGGCCAGCCCGACCGGCACGCACAGCCACGCCGTGACGCGGATCCGCCGGGTGAGCACGCCGGCCCCGCCGGCGACCCCGATCGCGCCCACGCCGGTGAAGAACCATCCGCCGCTCTCGAACAGCGGGTAGAGACCGATCGAGGCCAGCAGCGTGGCCAGCCCCGCCATGATCGTCAGCCGCAGTCTCATGGCCGTCCTCCTCGGCTCTCCCCGTTCGTACCGCCGGACGGCGGTGCCGTGCCGTTCCCCGCAGGACGCCCGTCGGGTGCCTCGGAGGAGGCGGGCCTGGCGGCCGTCCGGTCCCGCACGGCCCGCAGCTCGGAGTTCTCCGTGGCCTGGTCGGCGCCGGCCCACGCGCCGGCGAGCGCGGCCGCCGACTCGATGATCAGGACCCGCCAGCCCGCCGCGCGCAGCGTCGCCGCGGCCCTGGCCGCCGCGTGTTCCTCGTCGCCGACGAGCACCGCGACACAGGTGGCGGTGCCCCGGCGTGACCGGGCCACGTCCCGGGCGTCCTCGGCGGTGAGCCGCCCGAACACGCCGACGACCAGGCCGTCGCCGCTGGTCGCCGCGGTGCGGAGCGCGGACAGACCGGGCCGCAGCGACCGGTTGACCGAGGTACGCGCGACGGCCAGCGAGTCGAGCAGCGCCCCCTCGAAGGCCACGGACGGGGCGAGCACCTCGCCCTCATCGGTGACATAGCGCAGGCCCATGCCCTCACGGCCGAGCTGGACCCCGATCGAGGCGGCGGCCGAGACGGACTGCTCGAACGACCCGGCCGGCCCGTCACCCCAGTGCGCGTACCGCCGGGTGTCCAGGAAGAGCGTGCCGCGGCTCTGCCACTGCTGCTCCTCACGGCGGACCATCAGCTCGCCGCGGCGGGCGGTGGAGCGCCAGTGCACCCGCCGCAGGTCGTCGCCGTGGCGGTACTCCCGCGGCGCGACGTCGTCCTCACCGGCCGTGGCGACGGTACGCGCCCGGCTCTCGCCGCCGCCCGCCCACGAACCGGTCAGCCGGCCGTGCGGAAGCGGCACGATCGGCGGGGTGACCGTGATCCGGTTGGCGGTCGTGAACGACCGGGCCAGCTCGACCAGGCCGAACGGGTCGGCGAGACGCACCGTCAGCGGCCCGACCTGGTAGCGCCCCCGTACGCCCGCGCGGATCCGGTAGACCATCTCCCGTCCGCCGCCCGGCTCGATCCGGTCGACCACGAACCTCGCCCGGTCGCCGAGCGTGTAGGGCACCTGGTCCTCGACGAGCAGGATGCCGGTGGGCATCCGCGAGATGTTCTGCAGCACGACGCTCACCTGCGCCTCGTGCCCGACCGGGAGGCGTGAGGGGTCGGCGCGGCGGGTGCACGAGAGCCGGTAGCGCGTGCGGGACACCACGAGCGCCGAGGTCAGCGGCAGCGCGACGATGAGCACGCCGGCGCGCAGCAGGTCGCGCTCGCCGAGGATGAAGGCGCACACGATCGCGGTGATCCCCGCCGCCATGAAGGAACGGCCACGCGTCGTCAGCGCGCCGAGGGTCCTGCGGACCGCGTGGGCCTCTCGTGCCGGCGGGTCGCTCGTCACCCGCCGATCGGCCCTGCTGCGGTTCACCACCCCGGATGCCCGCTCTAGCGCCGCGGGTCGGGCACCGGCACGCGGGCGACCAGCTCGGCGACCACGTGCTCGGGCAGCCGCCGCTCGACCTGGGCCTCGGCGGTCGGAAGCAGCCGGTGCGCGAGCACCGGCACGGCGAGGTACTGCAGGTCATCGGGCAGGACGTACTCCCGGTCCTCGAGGGCGGCGTACGCGCGGGAGGCGCGTACGAGCTGCAGGGTCGCCCGCGGGGAGGCGCCCAGCCGCAGCTCGGGATGCTCGCGGGTCGCGGTGACCAGGGCGATGGCGTAGTTGCGCACGGCGGTCGAGACGTGCACCTTGCGCACGGTCTCGATCAGCCCGCGCACGTCTCCGGCGTGCGCCACCGGGGACAGCGCCTCCAGCGGCGATTCCTGACCGTGCACGTCGAGCATCTCCAGCTCCGCGCTCGGCTCGGGATAGCCCATCGAGATCCTCGCGGTGAAGCGGTCGCGCTGTGCCTCGGGCAGCGGGTAGGTGCCCTCCATCTCCACCGGGTTCTGCGTCGCGATGACCATGAACGGCCCGTCCAGGGCGTACGTGTGGCCGTCGACGGTGACCTGGCGTTCTTCCATGCACTCCAGCAGCGCGGACTGCGTCTTCGGTGAGGCGCGGTTGATCTCGTCGCCCACGACGATGTTGGCGAAGATCGGGCCCGGCTTGAACTCGAACTCCCGCCGCTCCTGGTTGTAGGCGCTGACGCCGGTGATGTCGCTGGGCAGCAGGTCGGGAGTGAACTGGATCCGCCGCACCGAACAGTCGATCGAACGGGCGAGTGCCTTGGCGAGCATCGTCTTACCGACTCCGGGAACGTCCTCGATCAGGAGGTGGCCCTCGGCGAGAAGTACCGTGAGTGCGAGGCGCACCACATCCGGCTTGCCCTCGATGACGGACTCGATGGCTCCGGAGATTCTCCCCGAGACCTTCGCGAGGCCCTCCAGCCCCCGTCCGACGTCACCGTGTGTGCTGACTGCCACTAACCCCTCCTCGGGCCATCCGTGCGGCTGCGGCCCCGACGCCGACCTGACCGGCCCGATCCCTCGCACACGGATGCGGATGGGGAGCTCCATCCGGTTTGTTCGTCATGTTGTCTGTTGGACCGACAGTACGTCTTTTGGCCTGGTTGGTGCGATGGCCTCGTGGCAGGAGCGTAAACCCATTCGCCTTTCCCCACTTCGCCCCATCGTTCGTCCCGAGGCTGGACGTTTTCTGACTTCTGGGGGCCATTCGGTGCGCCGTCGGATGTCGGCGCGGCGTGGCGGTCGTGGCCCGGCTTCTGGCCCCCCACTTCACCCCACCTCTCTGACCTGCGGCTTTGTCCGGGGAAATGCCGTGGGGCAGGCGTTTTGGTCGTTGACCGTGGGGAAGAGTGGAGTAGAGTGGGGCGCCGTGGGGCAGGGTGCATCGCCTCACGGGGGGCGGGGAGGTGAGGCCGATGTTCCTCGGTACTCATTCACCGCGCCTAGACGACAAGGGACGACTGTTCCTACCGGCGAAGTACCGCGAGGAGCTCTCGGGGGGATTGGTGATCACGAAGGGTCAGGAACGCTGTCTCTACGTTTTCCCTGAGACCGAGTTCCAGCGCATCACCGAGGCGCTCCGTACCGCACCGGTCACCGCCAAGGCGGTGCGCGACTACAGCCGGGTCTTCTTCGCCAGCGCTTCGGACGAGGTTCCCGACAAGCAGGGGCGGATCACGATTCCGCCGGCGTTGCGCAACTACGCCGGGCTGAGCCGCGACTGTGCCGTCATCGGAGCCAACACACGCCTGGAGATATGGGACGCGACCGCCTGGGAGACCTACCTGGCCGACCAGGAGCCGCAGTTCTCCGATCTGTCCGAGGAGGTGCTGCCCGGGGTTCTTTGACCGCAGTGTCGTTGGCCTGAGGATCCGTTCGGCGAGGTCTCCACCCGCTCCCAGCTGGCGCACCTTCCCCGGTGCCAGATGGCCGTTGCATCTTCCTCCACGGAGCAGCGGATGGGGACCTGGCCGGACGAAATCCTCATACGGGGGCCGACGAAAGCCATTGAGCGGTGGGCCGCGAAGCGCACCGGTGCGGGTGACCGCGACCGGTGCAGGGGCATCGGCCGTCCGCGGGGTGTCCTTACGCGCATCCCGCCACGGTGGGTGACACGTCGGCGCGGCATCAGCGCAGTCCGCGAGCAGTGGCGTCACGTGAGAGGTTTCGATGCGAGGCGACGAAGGGCGCGAGGGGGGACCACGCGCGCAGGGGGCACTGGGCCACGTGCCGGTGATGCTGAGCCGCATCCTGGCACTGCTGGGCCCGGCCTTGGCGACGCCCTCCGATGAGGACGTGTTCTTCGTCGACGCGACCCTCGGACTGGGCGGCCATGCCGCCGCCGTGCTCGCGGCACATCCACGCGTGACGCTCATCGGGCTCGACCGCGACACCACCGCGATCGAGCGCTCAGGACGCCGGTTGGAGGCGTACTCCGACCGGATCCATCTCGTGCACGCCGTCTACGACGAGATCCCGCGGGTCCTGGACGACCTCGGCATCCCCGGTGTGCACGCGGTGCTCTTCGACCTCGGCGTGTCCTCCCCGCAGCTCGACGAGTCCGAGCGCGGCTTCGCGTACTCCTATGACGCACCGCTGGACATGCGGATGGACCGCACACAGGAGCTCACCGCCGAACAGGTGGTCAACACATACTCCGCTTCGGACCTCGCACGCGTTCTGCGTGACTACGGCGAGGAGCGGTTCGCGCGGCGCGTGGCGGAGGCGATCGTACGGGAGCGGGGGCGCGCCCCGCTGACCTCGACGAGCAGGCTCGTCGAGGTCGTCCGTGACGCGATCCCTGCCGCCTCGCGCCGCACGGGGGGCCATCCCGGCAAGCGCACCTTCCAGGCGCTCCGCATGGAGGTCAACGGCGAGCTGCCCGCGCTGCGGGACGCCGTGCCCGCCGCACTCGACGCCCTCGTGGTGGGCGGCCGCGTGGCCGTCCTCTCCTACCACTCGCTCGAGGACCGCATCGTCAAGCGTGCCATCACCGAGCGCACCATCGACACCACTCCGCCGGGCCTGCCGGTTCCCCTGCCGGAACATCAGCCGCGGTTCCGCCTGCTCACACGCGGAGCGGAACAGCCGTCCGACGAGGAGACCACGACCAACCCACGAGCCGCCTCGGCACGCCTTCGCGCGGCCGAGCGGATCCGTGGGCGTGAGGGACGTCCGCGAGGCGGCGCGAGGCCGCTCGACGAAGACCCGCCGAGCGGGCGGAGCCATGCAGGAGGCACCACATGACCATCACGACTCCGCCGGAGGAGACCCGCACCCGACGCACGCGGCGCGGGGACGACGCCGCCGCGCCGCCGCGCCGCCGCACGCCTCCGCCGAAGGCGCGTGAGGACGATGCGGACACCGTCGCGGACGGGACGGTCAAGACCCGTCCCGCCAAGAAGGGCGCTCCCAGGACCGGTGCCGCCAAGCGGGCGACCGCGGCCGGGACCCGGGCCGCGCCGACCACGAAGCCACGCGTACGCAGGCCCGCGGCGCCGCGGAAGCCGCCGCCCAAGGCCGCGCCCTCGCGCCGGTCCGCCACGTCGCCGCGCGCGCCCTTCGTCCTGCTCGTCGTCGGCCTGCTGGGCGGAGCTCTGGTCAGCCTCCTGCTGCTCAACACTGTGCTGGCCCAGGACGCCTTCACCCTGAGCGAGCTGCAGCGCGGCAACCAGCAGCTCAGCGAGCGCAAGCAGGCGCTCCAGGAGGACATCAACCGCGAGAACAGCCCGTCGGTCCTGCACTCCAAGGCGCGCAGCCTCGGCATGGTCGACGGGCAGCGTCCCGCGTTCATCGATCCGCGTACCGGGCGGGTCACCCAGAGCGGTACCCGGCCACCGGGCGTCTCCGACGAGGCGATGGCGGCGGCGGCCGGAGCCGGCGTGACCGGGGCGCCCGGCGCGATCATGCCGCCCGCGGGTGGCGATACTCCGCGCGGGCGGACGGGAGGCGGCACGCGGTGACGGGACGCCGCGGCCGCGGCCCGGCCACACCACCCCCCGGCGGGCCGCGCGGCACCGGCCGAAGTCAGAGCGCACGCCCGGCGGGGACACGCACACCAACGGCCCGGCAGGGCGGCCGCGGGGCCGCGACCAAGCCACCGCCGCCCCGGCGCAAGCCGCCGCGTGCGGCCGCCGCGCCGCCGCGGCGTCCCCCGCAGCGGCCACGGGTCATGATGAGCCGCCGTGACCCGGTCAAGCGGCTCAACGTCGCGCTGCTGCTGGTGGCCTTCGTGCTGTCGCTGTTCGCGGGCCGTCTCGTCCAGCTCCAGGGCATCGAGTCGAAGGGGTACGCCCAGGCCGCCGTGGCCCAGCGGCTGAACCAGGGCCCCGTGCCCGCCATCCGCGGTCCGATCACCTTCGCGCAGGGCCAGCCGCTGGCGATGACGGTCGACGCGAAGCTGATCTTCGCGGACCCGGTGATGGTCCCGGCGGACCAGCGGACCCGGATCGCCGCCGCGCTGGGGCCGATGTTCCACCTCGACCAGTCCTCGATCGTCAACAAGCTGAAGCCACGGTCGGCCAACGACCAGTACGTCGAGCTGGCGCACAACGTCGAGCCCGACCGGGCGCGGATGATCACCGCGATGGACTTCAAGGGCATCGGCACCAAGCCGGAGTACCACCGTGTCTATCCGGGCGGCGATCTGGCGTCCAACGTCGCCGGGTTCGTGAGGGACGACGGCGACGGCGGCGCGGGCCTGGAGTCGAGCATGAACACCATGCTCAAGGGCAAGAGCGGCTACCAGAAGGTCGAGCTCAGCGAGACCGGCCAGCGCATCCCGATGGGTGAGGACGAGCAGAACAAGCCCACACCGGGCAAGGGGATCCGGCTGACCCTCGACCGCGACATCCAGTGGAAGGCCCAGGACGCCATCGCCAAGCAGGTGAAGGCGACCGGGGCACAGAGCGGCAGCGTCATCGTCATGGACCCGCGCAACGGGCAGGTCGTCGCCATGGCCACCGCGCCCGGCTTCGACCCGTCGACGTACTACAAGGCCAAGCCGGCCGACCTGGGAGACCGGGTCGTGCAGGACACCTTCGAGCCGGGGAGCACCAGCAAGGTCGTCACGGCCGCGGCGGCGATGGAGGCCGGCGGCGTCACGCCGAGCACGCCGTTCACCGTGCCCGACCAGCTCAAGCGCTACGACCGGACCTTCCACGACTCCGAGACGCACCCGCCGGAGCGCCTCACCTTCGGCGGGGTCCTCGCCAAGTCGAGCAACATCGGGACGATCAAGGCCAGCGAGACGGTCACGCCCGCGCAGCTCTACCAGTACATGCGGGCCTTCGGCTACGGCGAGAAGACCGGCATCAGCCTGCCCGGCGAGTCGGCCGGTCTCCTCAAGCCGGTCAGCCAGTGGTGGGGCACCGACCGCTACTCCATCGCGTTCGGCCAGTCGGTCTCGGTGACCGCCCTGCAGACCGCCAGCGTGTACGCGACGATCGCGAACGGCGGCGTGCGCGTGGCCCCGAACGTCATCGCCGGCACCACCGACGACAAGGGCACCCTGACGCCCGCGGCCAAGCCGGCCACACGCCGGGTGATCAAGCAGTCCACGGCGAGTGAGCTGACGAGGATGCTCGAAGGCGTCACCACCAAAGACGGCACGGCGCCCAACGCGCAGATCAGCGGCTACCGGGTGGCGGGCAAGACCGGCACCGCGCAGAAGGTCAACCCCAAGACCGGCCTCTACACCGGCGGCGGCTACACCTCGACGTTCGTGGGCTTCGCGCCGGCCGACAGGCCGCAGCTCGTCGTCGAGGTCGTGCTGCAGAAACCCCAGAAGGGCTACTACGGAGGAGAGGTCTCCGCGCCGGTCTTCAAGGACGTCATGAGCTTCGCGCTGCAGAGCCGCCGGATCCCGCCGACCGGCAGCAAGTCCCCGAAGATCCGAATCTACGCAGACCACCGGTGACCGGCGGTACTCTCTCCGCCGTGTCCAACAGACCCGACCCCATGCGTCCCCGCTCCGTGCCCGCCCGTTCGTTGTCCGGGCTCGTGTCCCTGCTCGGCCTCAGCGAGCAGGGACAGCCGATACGCGGAATGGTGACCGGAGTGACGCATGACTCCCGGAGAGTAGCTCCGGGAGATCTGTACGCCGCGCTGCCCGGCAGCCGCTTCCACGGGGCCGCCTTCGCCGAGCAGGCCGCCGCCGCGGGGGCCGCCGGGATCCTGACCGACCACGATGGCCGGGACCGTGCCGAGCAAGCCGGCCTGCCGGTGCTCGTCGTCGACGACCCGCGCGCGGTGCTCGGGGAGGTCTCCTCCTGGGTGTACGGGCGGCCCGTACGCGACCTGGCCCTGCTGGGCGTCACCGGCACGAGCGGCAAGTCGACGACGACGTTCCTGCTGGAGGCCGGGCTGCGGGCGGCCGGGCACGAGACGGGTCTCATCGGCGGGATCGAGATCAGGGTGGCCGGTGAGACCCTGCCGAGCGCGCTGACCACGCCGGAGGCCACCGACGTGCACGCGCTGTTCGCGCTGATGCGCGAGCGGGGAGTGACCGCGGCGGCCATGGAGGTCTCGAGCCACGCGCTCGACCTCGGCCGGGTCGGCGGCGCCTTCTTCGAGGTCGCCCTGTTCACCAACCTCTCCCAGGAACACCTGGACTACCACGGCACCATGGAGGACTACTTCGCCGTCAAGGCGACGCTGTTCACCCCCGAGCTCAGCCGGCTCGGCGTGGTCAACGTGGACGACTCCTGGGGCCGCCGGCTCACCCACATCGCCAAGGTCCCGGTGACCACCTTCTCCGCCGACGGCGACCCCGGTGCCGACTGGCGGGCCGCCGACGTGCGTCTCGAGCCGTACGGCAGCACGTTCCGCGTCATCGGGCCGGGCGGCGTCGAGGCCGAGGCGAAGGTGCCGCTGCCCGGCCCCTTCAACGTCGCGAACGCCCTGGGCGCGATCGTGGCGCTCGTCGAGGCGGGCATCTCGCTGCCGGTGGCGGTGCGGGGGATCGCGAGCCTTCCCGGCGTGCCGGGCCGCCTCGAGCCCGTCGACGAGGGCCAGGACTTCACCGTGCTCGTCGACTACGCGCACAAGCCCGGTGCCGTGGAGGCCGTCCTCGGGACGCTACGGCCGCTGACCACGGGCCGGCTCACCATCGTGCTGGGCTGTGGCGGCGACCGTGACCGGACCAAACGCCCGATCATGGGGGAGATCGCGGCGCGGCGCTCCGACGTGGCGGTGTTCACCAACGACAACCCCCGCTCCGAGGACCCGTGGGCCGTTCTCAACGCTATGGTCGGGGGAGTACTCACCGTGCCGGAGGACGAACGGGCTCACGTCATCATCGAGCCCGACCGGGCGGCGGCGATCGCGCTGGTGGTCGGCCGTGCCCGGCGGGGCGATGTCGTGCTCGTCGCCGGCAAGGGACACGAACAGGGGCAGTACATCGCCGGTGAGGTCCTTCCGTTCGACGACCGCGAGGTCGTACGGCGCGCGCTGCGCGAACGCCGGTCGGGGACCCGCGGCGAGGCAACAGGAACAGCGGCCGTAGCGGCCGACGACGAGGAGCAGCCTTGATCCCACTAAGCCTCGCGCGGATCGCCGAGATCACCCGCGGCAGGCTGGACCTGGCATCTCCCGAGACCGTCGTCAGCGGTCCGGTCGTCATTCACTCGGGGCAGGCCGAGACCGGAGCGCTGTTCGCCGCCCTGCGGGGCGAACGCTCCGACGGTCACGAGTTCGCGGCCGAGGCGATCGCGGCCGGCGCGGTGGCCGTGCTGTCCGAGCGCGAGGTCGGCGAGCCCGCCGTCATCGTGGACGACGTCATGGTGGCGATGGGCCGGCTGGCGCGCGCGGTCGTGGACCGGCTCCCCGACGTCACCGTGGTCGGTCTCACCGGGTCGGCGGGCAAGACCTCGACCAAGGACCTGCTCGCCCACCTCACCTCGCGGCTGGGCCCGACGATCGCGCCGCCCGGGTCGTACAACAACGAGATCGGCCACCCGCTCACCGTGCTGCGGGCCAGTGAGGACACGCGCTACCTCGTCCTGGAGATGGGCGCACGTGGCCTCGGTCACATCGCGCGGCTCAGCCGGATCGCGCCGCCCGACATCGGCATCGTGCTCAACGTCGGCAGCGCCCACATCGGCGAGTTCGGCAGCCGTGACGTCGTCGCGAAGGCCAAGGGCGAGCTGGTCGAGGCGCTCTCGCCGAAGGGCACCGCGGTCCTCAACGCCGATGACCCCCTCGTCCACGCGATGGCCGCCCGCACACCGGCGGAGATCGTGATGTTCGGCCGGACGCCGGAGGCGACCGTGCGCGCCGCGGACGAGTCGCTCGACGACGCGGGACGCGCCCGGTTCACCCTCGTCACGCCCGAGGGGTCGGCCAAGGTGTGCCTGCGGCTGCACGGCGCGCACGCGGTGGCCAACGCGCTGGCCGCCGCGGCGACGGCGCGGCGGCTGGGCATGCCGGCCACGGACATCGCGGAGGGGCTGTCCGAGGCGGGTCCGGTCAGCCGCTGGCGGATGGAGGTCACCGAACGCCCCGACGGGGTCACGGTGGTCAACGACGCGTACAACGCCAACCCGGAGTCGGTACGCGCCGCTCTCGACACCGTCATCCACATGGCGGGCGAGGGGCGGATTTTCGCCGTTCTGGGCGCAATGGCGGAGTTGGGCGCATCGACGGTCAGCGAGCACGAGAAGATCGGTGCGTACGCCGCGCGCGGCGGCGTGGCCGGTCTCATCGCCGTGGGCGAAACCGCCGCGGCCGTGCTGAAGGGGACCGAGCAGGTGGGGACATGGACAGGAGAATGCGTGCAGGTCGAGGATGTCGGCGCGGCAGTGGCCGCGCTGACCGAGCGGTTGCGGCCGGGTGACGTCGTGCTGATCAAGGGATCGCGGGTCGCCGGGCTGGAAAGGGTCGCCGAGGCCGTCGTCTCGGCCGTACCCCCCGAGGGGGGCGACGACGCGTGAGGACCATCCTGGTCGCCTCGGCGCTCTCACTGATCATCGCGCTGCTGGGCACGCCGCTCTGGATCCGTCTCGTCCGGCGCCTCGGGTACGGGCAGATGATCCGCGAGGAGGGGCCGCAGGCCCACCTCGGCAAGCGCGGCACGCCCACGATGGGCGGCACCGTGTTCATCGTGGCCGCGCTCGTCGGGTACGCCATCGCGCACCTGGCCACCACGACGCGCCCGACGGTCTCCGGCGTGCTGGTGCTGCTCCTCATGACGGGCCTGGGCGTCGTCGGATTCGTCGACGACTACATCAAGGTCTTCAAGCAGCGCAGCCTGGGCCTTCGCAGCGGCGCGAAGATGATCGGCATCATCATCATCGGCGTGGTCTTCGCGCTGATGTCGCTGCGGTTCCCCAACGGCTACGACATCACGCCGGCCACCACCCACCTGTCCTTCCTGCGCGACTTCGGGCCCTCGATCGGCCCGTACCTGTTCGTGCTCTGGGCGCTGGTCATGATCGCCGGAACGTCCAACGCGGTGAACCTCACCGACGGTCTGGACGGCCTGGCCGCCGGAGCGGTCGGCACGGTCCTGGGCGCGTACGTGCTGATCGGTAACTGGCAGCTCCGCAACAGCTGCACCGAGGTCGCGCTCGCCCCCAACTGCTACACCGTCCGTGACCCGCTCGACCTCGCGGTCGTCGCCTCCGCCGTACTCGGCGCCCTGGTCGGCTTCCTGTGGTGGAACGCCCCGCCGGCCAAGATCTTCATGGGCGACACCGGATCGCTCGGCCTCGGCGGCGTGATCGTCGGCCTGGCCGTGATGACGCGCACCCAGATGCTGTTCGTCGTGCTGGGCGGGCTGCCCGTGATCATCACGCTGTCGGTGATCATCCAGGTCGGCTTCTTCAAGATGACCCGAAGACGGGTCTTCAAGATGGCGCCACTCCAGCACCACTTCGAGCTCTCCGGCTGGGCGGAGACCACGATCGTGGTGCGGTTCTGGCTGATCTCGGCGCTCTGCGTGGCGACAGGGCTCGCGCTCTTCTACATCGAATGGATGCCCAACCATTGACGGGCCCGCATCCACTCGAGACAGAAGCGCTCTGGGCCGGTCGCGCCGTCTGCGTCGCGGGGGCGGGCATCTCGGGGCAGGCGGCCGCGAGGGTGCTCGCCGCACGCGGAGCCCGCGTCACGCTCGTCGACGCGCGTGACGACGAGGCGCTGCGCGCCAAGATCGCCCTGCCCGGGGTCACCGTGCGTCTTGGTGACGGCGACACGCTGCCGGACGGCACCGAGCTCGTCGTCACCTCGCCGGGCTGGCGGCCGGACGCCCCGCTTCTCGCCGCCGCGGCCTCGGCCGGCATAGAGATCATCGGGGAGGTCGAGCTCGCGTGGCGCCTGCGCGGGCCCGACGCCGCCCCCTGGCTGGCGATCACCGGCACCGACGGCAAGACCACCGTCGTGCGCATGCTGGCCTGCATGCTCGCCGCGGCCGGGCACCGTACGATCGCCGTCGGTAACGTCGGCACGCCGATCGTCGAGGCCGTGGCGGGCGACGGCACCGGGCCCGCCGAGCCGTACGACGTGCTGGCGGTGGAGCTGTCCAGCTTCCAGCTCCACTGGTCCGCCTCCGTACGGCCCTTCGCGGCGACCGTTCTCAACGTCGCGCCCGACCACATCGACTGGCACGGCTCGCTGGAGGCGTACGCCGCCGACAAGGCCAAGATCTTCGCGCCGGGCACCCTCGCCGTCGTCAACGTGGACGACGAGTGGTCCAGGCGGCTGGGCGAACGCGCTGAGCTCTCTGTGGGGTTCACGCTCGGCTCGCCCCGCGCCGGGCAGCTGGGACTCGTGGAGGACCTGCTGGTCGACCGGGCCTTCACCGCCGACCCGGTGCGTGAGGCGGCCGAGCTGGCCGAGCTGACCGACGTCCGGCCGTACGCGCCGCACAACGTGGCCAACGCCCTCGCCGCGGCGGCGCTGGCCCGCGCGTTCGGCGTGCCGGCCGAGGCCGTACGCGACGGGTTGCACGCGTTCACGCCCGACCCGCACCGCATCGAGCTGATCGCGACCTCGCGCGACATCGCCTACGTCAACGACTCCAAGGCGACCAACCCGCACGCCGCCGCCGCGTCACTCGCCGCCTACCGCTCGATCGTGTGGATCGCGGGCGGCCTGCTGAAGGGCGCCGACGTCGACGACCTCGTGCGGTCCTGTGCCGATCGGCTGCGCGGAGTGGTCCTCATGGGCCGCGATCGGGCACAGATCGCCACGGCACTTGCGCGACACGCGCCGAATGTCCCGGTGGTCGATGTCGCCGACACCGACACTGGGGCGATGGATCGCGTCGTGGCCGCGGCGACCGCCCTGGCGCGGCCGGGCGACACGGTCCTGCTCGCGCCGGTGGGGGCCTCGTTCGACATGTTCGCCGGGTACCCGGCGCGCGGTGAAGCCTTCGCCGCCGCGGTGAGACGCCTCACCGGGCCTCGCTAGACCGGTGGGCGTGACGCAGGCGAGCTGGCAGGTGAGCTGATGGGTGCGCGGGTGAGTGAGCGGGTCACGAGCGGAGGACATGATGACGACGAGGAGCGGTCCGGGCCACGCGCGTGGTTCTCGGGACCCGGGGGGCTGCTCGACCGGCCCCTGACCTCCTACTACCTGGTCCTCGGGTGTTCGATGCTGCTGCTGGCGCTCGGCATGGTGATGGTCCTGTCGGCCTCCAGCATCCACCAGTACCAGTACACCGGGTCGGCGTTCACCCTGTTCGAGAAGCAGGCGCTGTGGGTGGCCATCGGCCTGCCGCTGATGTGGCTGGCGGCGCGGATGCCGCCCAGGGTCTTCCGCGTGCTGGCCTACCCGCTGATGCTGCTGTCGGCGCTGGCCCTGGCGGTGGCGCTGATCCCGGGCCTCGGACAGAGCGTGAACGGCGCACAGCGCTGGATCAGCTTCGGCGGGCCGTTCCAGCTGCAGCCCTCCGAGCCGGCCAAGCTCGCCCTGATCCTGTGGGGCGCCGACCTGCTGGCCCGCAAGGAGAAGCTCCGCCAGCTCACCGAGTGGCGCCAGCTCCTGATCCCGCTGCTGCCCGGCGCCGGCGTGCTCGTCCTGCTCGTCATGCTCGGCAGCGACCTCGGCACGACTCTCGTGCTCCTCACGATCTTCCTGGCCCTGCTGTGGGTGGTGGGGGCGCCGGGTCGCCTCTTCGTCGGCATGGCGGGCGTCACGGGCGTGCTCGTCTCGATCCTCATCGTCGTCGAGCCGTACCGGATGCAGCGTCTGACCGGCTTCCTCGACCAGTCGGGCAACCAGCTCGACATCAACTACCAGGGCATCCAGGGCCTGTACGCGATCGCCTCGGGCGGCTGGTTCGGCACCGGCCTGGGGGAGGGCCGCGCCAAGTGGAACTACCTGCCCCACCCCGAGACCGACTTCATCTTCGCCATCATCGGAGAGGAGCTCGGCCTGATCGGCACTCTTGTCGTGCTGGGTCTGTTCGGGCTGCTCGCCTATGCCGGGCTGCGGATCGCGCGGCGGGTCAAAGATCCGTTCATGCAGCTCGCGGCGGCAGGAGCGACCGCCTGGCTGGCCGTTCAGGCCATCGTCAACATCGGCGCGGTGATCGGCGTCCTGCCCATTACGGGTATCCCTCTGCCATTGGTGTCGTACGGTGGGTCAGCATTGATCCCTACGCTGATCGTTTTGGGCATGCTGTTGTCCTTCGCCAAACGTGAGCCCGGCGCCCGTCAGGCCCTGGCGGCGCGGGGACCCGGCCCGGCCGTGCTGGCCCTAAGCTGGCTGGGCCTGGCGAAGCGCTGAGGACGCACCGTCCGGGTGAGCGCGCGGAGCGAGTGAGGAGTGGCTGAGCGAGCAATGACCGGCAGCACGAGTTTGAGGGTTGTCCTGGCCGGGGGTGGCACCGCAGGACACATCGAGCCCGCCCTGGCCCTCGCCGACGCACTGCGCCGGGAGGATCCCGGCGTGCAGGTGACCTGCCTTGGTACCGAGCGTGGGCTGGAGAACAGACTCGTCCCCCAGCGCGGGTACGAGCTGGCGATGATCCCGCCGGTGCCGCTGCCACGCACGCTCACGCCACGGCTGCTGACCGTGCCCGGCCGGCTGGCCGGCGCCATCAACACCGCCGCGAGCATCCTGGACCGCACGCAGGCCGACGTGATGGTCGGATTCGGCGGTTACGTCGCGACTCCCGGCTACCTCGCCGCGCGGCGCCGCAAGGTCCCGATCATCGTGCACGAGGCGAACCCGCGGCCCGGCCTGGCCAACCGCCTGGGCGCGCGGTTCACCGAGCACGTCGCGGTGGCCGTCCCCGACACGCCACTGCCCAACGCCGAGGTCATCGGCATCCCGCTGCGCCGTGAGATCGCCACGCTCGACCGCCTCGGCATGGGCGACAAGGCACGTGCGCACTTCGGGCTGCGCTCGGACCTGCCCACGCTGCTGGTCTTCGGCGGATCCCAGGGCGCCCGGTCCCTCAACCGCGCCCTGACCGCCGCCGTGCCCTCGCTGCGCGCGGCCGGGATCCAGATCCTGCACATCGTCGGGCCCAGAAACGCCAGCGAGCCCGAGGTCACCGCGGACGACCCGGCCTACATCATGCTTCCGTACTGCGATCGGATGGACCTGGCCTACGCCGCGGCCGACTTCGCGATGTGCCGTGCGGGCGCGCTCACCTGTGCCGAGCTGACCGCCGTCGGGCTGCCCGCGGCGTACGTCCCGCTTCCGATCGGCAACGGCGAGCAGCGTCTCAACGCCGAGATGATCGTCCAGGGGCACGGCGGCCTGCTCGTCGAGGACTCCGAGCTGAACGCCGACTGGATCCGCGGCAACGTGATGCCCGTGCTCGCCGACGCCGAGCAGGTCGCCCAGATGTCGGAGGCCGCGGCGCGCATGGGCCGCCGTGACGCCGACGTCGCCCTCGCCAAGATGGTCGCCCGTGTCGTGGCGGCGGGCGAGTGAACACACCGTGCCGCCGCCGGGCGGGGGAGAGCTCATGAGTCTGGTGACACCGGTCGAGGTCGTACCGGCCGATCGGCTGGGGCGGGTGCACTTCGTCGGTATCGGCGGAGCCGGCATGTCGGGTATCGCCCGCATCATGCTGGGACGTGGCATCCCGGTGTCCGGCAGCGACGCGAAGGACTCCGACCTGCTGGCCGACCTGCGTGAGCTGGGCGCCACGACCTACGTGGGCCACGCGGCCGAGCACGTGGGGGACGCCTCGACGGTCGTCGTCTCGACCGCGATCCGCGAGACCAACCCGGAGCTGGCCGCCGCCCGCGAGCGCGGCCTGCTCGTGCTCCACCGCGCCGCCGCGCTCGCGTCGCTGATGGACGGCCGCCGGTCGGTCGCGGTGGCGGGCACGCACGGCAAGACCACGACCACCTCGATGCTGACCGTCGCGCTCCAGCACGCGGGCGCCGACCCGTCGTACTGCATCGGCGGCCAGCTCGTCACCACCGGTCTGGGAGCCGCCGACGGCTCCGGCGACCTGTTCGTCGCCGAGGCGGACGAGAGCGACGGCTCCTTCCTGATGTTCGCCCCGAAGGCGGCCATCGTGACCAACATCGAGGCGGACCATCTCGACAACTACGCGGACTTCGCGATGGTCAAGGAGACCTTCGCCCGCTTCGTCGAGCGGATCCAGCCCGGCGGCCTGCTCGTGGTGTGCGCGGACGACCCGGTCGCGCGCGCGACCGGCGAGGAGGGCACGCGCCGCGGCCTGACCGTCCGCACCTACGGCGAGGCCGAGGACGCCGACTACCGCACGGAGGGCTTCACCCCCCGCGGGCTCGGCTCCACCTTCACCGTGGGCGAGCGGACGCTGGAGCTGTCGGTGCCGGGGCGCCACAACGCCCTCAACGCCACCGCCGCGTACGCCACAGCGGTCGAGCTGGGGGTCTCCGCCGACGCCGTCGCCGACGGCCTGGCCGGCTTCACCGGCGCGCGGCGCCGTCTGGAGCCCAAGGGCGAGGTCGGCGGCGTCAAGGTCTTCGACAGCTACGCCCACCACCCCACCGAGCTGGCCGCCGACCTGAGGGCGACCCGCGACTACGTCGGCGAGCTGGGCGGCGGCCGCATCGTCGCGGTGTTCCAGCCGCACCTGTTCAGCCGGACCAAGTTCTTCGCGGCCGAGTTCGGCGCCGCGCTCGGCCTGGCCGACGAGGTCATCGTCATGGACGTCTTCCCGGCCCGTGAGGACCCGATCCCCGGCGTGACCGGCGAGCTGGTCGCCAAGGCCGTTCCGCATGGCAGGGTCACCTACGAGGCGGACGGAAACGCGGTGGCCGGGCGTGTCGCGGCGATCGCCGCCCCTGGGGACGTCATCATCACCATGGGGGCCGGTGACGTGACCATGCTCGGGCCGAAGATCCTGGGGCTGCTCGGCACCTGACCCGCCGCCGGTGCCTCTCCCGTGGGGCCACGCCCGTACGGGCGGCCGAGCAGGGGAGGAGGGGCCAGGATGATCGATGAGTCGGAGATTCCGGCCGATGGCGCGCAGGACGCGATCGCCCCGCGCCGCTCCAGCCGGTGGAAGGTGCTCTTCGTCGCGTTGCTCGTCGCGGGCGTCCTCGGCACCGCGACGTGGGTCCTGCTGGGCTCGCGGCTGCTCGTGGCACGCCACATCGACGTGGTGGGGGACCGCCTGGTGCCGCGCGACCGGCTGCTCGCCGTCGCCGACGTACGCCTCGGCGAGCCTCTCATCAGGCTCGACACCGGAGCCGTGCGCGACCGGGTGGAGGGGGTCCAGGAGGTCGAGACCGCCCGGGTCGAACGCCGCTGGCCGGCCACGGTGCGCATCGTGGTACGCGAGCGCACCCCGATCGCCGCCGTCCAGGACGACAACCGCTTTCTCCAGATCGACCGGTACGGCGTGACCGTCCTCACATCGGCGGCGCGCCCGAGAGGTCTTCCGTCACTCACCGTCGCGAATCCCGTGCCGTCGGATCCGTCCCTGCGCGCCGGGCTCGCGGTGATCCAGGCCCTGCCGCCGTGGATCTCCCACCGGGTCGCGAGCGTCGAGGCGCCGACGCCGGAAGCGGTGACGTTGCGGCTCAAGGAGGGGGTCGCCATCGTCTGGGGTGCCCCGGAACGCACGCCGGACAAGCTACGGTTGCTCTACGGATTGCTGAGCACCACTCCGCGACGCGGCATCAAGACCATCGACGTGAGTTCGCCCGAGGTCGTCACCACCGAGTAGCGGTGAACCCCCTGGGCACGCCACACTGGGTCGGCCGCGTGACGGGGGAGTTCGGAGCGTGGCAACCGATGAAAATCAGGATGAGTGGGATGTCGCGCGACACGCCGATCGGCTCGGGGCCGGGTTAGTTGACCCTGCAGTGGTGCGCCCCTACTGTCCGTATCAGCCTTAGGTTGACATAACTCTAAGTCTCAACTTGAGGGTGAGGGTTCCGGCCCTGTAGGAGAAACGTGACGGCCGTCCGTACGGGCGGTCGCAGATCATAACGACAGAGCGAGCGGAAGGGCCCCTCGTTGTGGCAGCACCGCAGAATTACCTAGCGGTCATCAAGGTCGTCGGCATCGGCGGCGGCGGTGTCAATGCCGTCAACCGCATGATCGAAGAGGGCCTCAAGGGTGTCGAGTTCATCGCGATCAACACCGACGCCCAAGCGCTGCTCATGAGTGATGCCGACGTCAAGCTCGACGTCGGCCGCGAGCTCACCCGCGGGCTCGGCGCTGGGGCCAACCCCGATGTGGGCCGTAAGGCCGCCGAGGATCACCGCGAAGAGATCGAAGAGGTGCTCAAGGGCGCCGACATGGTCTTCGTGACCGCAGGCGAGGGTGGCGGCACCGGCACGGGCGGCGCGCCCGTGGTGGCCAGCATCGCCCGTTCGCTCGGCGCGCTCACCATAGGTGTGGTGACCCGCCCGTTCAGCTTCGAGGGCAAGCGGCGCGCCATGCAGGCCGAGGCCGGCATCGAGACGCTGCGCGACGAGGTCGACACGCTCATCGTCATTCCCAACGACCGGCTGCTGTCGATCTCCGATCGTCAGGTCAGCGTGCTCGACGCCTTCAAGGCGGCCGACCAGGTGCTGCTCTCCGGTGTTCAGGGCATCACCGACCTGATCACCACGCCGGGTCTGATCAACCTCGACTTCGCCGACGTCAAGTCGGTCATGTCCGGAGCCGGTTCGGCCCTCATGGGCATCGGGTCGGCCCGTGGCGACGACCGCTCGGTCGCCGCGGCCGAGATGGCGATCTCCAGCCCGCTGCTGGAGGCCAGCATCGACGGCGCCCACGGCGTACTGCTGTCCATCTCCGGTGGGTCCGATCTCGGTCTGTTCGAGATCAACGAGGCGGCGCAGCTGGTGTCCAACGCGGCGGCGTCCGACGCCAACATCATCTTCGGCGCGGTCATCGACGACGCGCTCGGCGACGAGGTGCGCGTCACGGTGATCGCGGCGGGCTTCGACGAGGTCCAGTCCGAGGGCAGGTCCGGGCCACCCGCCGAGTCCAAGCGCAGTGCCCCATCACGGCCGCCCGTCGCCGCGCCGCCGGTGGCGACGCCCCAGGCGGCGCCCCGCCCGATCGTCCCGCCGCAGGCGCCCGCGCCGCCACGGGTCACGCCGGTGCCCGCGCCGAGCCCGCAGCGCGGCTCGGAGTCGGCCGATGACGACCACAAGTCATCGCCTCCGAAGTCCGACCAGGCCAAGCCGCAGGAGACCAAGGCCGAGCCGGCACGGGCCGAAAAGTCCGACGAACAATCGCGCGACTCCGGAGGCACGGCTCCGCCACGCTCCGCCTCGAATGAGGCCGTCGCGGGCCCTAAGGTGCCGCGGCCGGCGACCGAGCCGACCGCGGCGCGCCTGAACACCGACGCGGCTCGCCGCCGTCCCGTCGTCTTCGACGAGGACGACGATCTGGACGTGCCGGACTTCCTCAAGTAGTGACGGTTCCCCGCCGGCCCGGTGCCGGCGCCCGCGGGGACGCGTCTCCGTCTCCCGCGAAGAGTGAAGAGGCATGAGCCGCATACAGGACCTCGCCGCGAATCTGGCGGCCGTGCGCGAACGCATCTCGAAGGCGTGTGACGCGGCCGGCCGCTCTCCCGGCGAAGTCACCCTGGTGGCGGTCACCAAGACCTTTCCCGCCTCGGACGTACGCCTCCTGGCCGAGCTCGGCATCACCGACGTCGCCGAGAACCGCGACCAGGAGGCGGCCGCGAAGACCACGGAGTGCCGCGACCTGGATCTGACCTGGCATTTCGTCGGGCAGCTTCAGACCAACAAGGCCCGTTCGGTGGTCTCCTACGCCGACGTCGTCCACTCTGTCGACCGGGCGCGGCTCGTCAAGGCGCTGTCGCGGGCGGCCGTCGACGCGGAGCGTTCGGTGCGCTGCCTCATCCAGGTCTCACTCGACGAGGCGGCGCCGGACGAAGAGGGCCGGGGCGGCGTACACCCGGACGGAGTGCTCGCGCTCGCGGACGCGCTCGACGCCGCGGACGCGCTCGCACTCGGCGGCGTCATGGCGGTGGCTCCGCTCGGCGCGGACCCGGCCCCGGCATTCGCCCGGCTGGCAGAGATCTCCCATTCTCTTCGCGCCGCGTATCCCGCCGCCAAAACGGTCTCGGCGGGCATGAGCGGAGATATGGAACAGGCCATCGTGAGTGGCGCGACACACGTCCGTGTTGGTACGGCGTTGCTCGGAGGCCGACGGGCAATCGTCAGGTAATGTCCCCACAGTGGACCTTGGCGTCCGCGTCTAAACGTAACGATCGGATCAGCGGAAGCTTCCCGCAGGGATCTCCTGTCGGCAGACGACGGAGGGGGCGTATGGCCAGCGCGATGCGCAAGATGGCGGTCTACCTCGGCCTTGTGGAGGACGATCGCTACGATGATGACTACGACGAGTACGACATCTACGACGACGAGGCCGCGGACCGTCGCCGGGTAGAGCGTGCCGATGACGAGTCATCCTCTACCGGTGCCCCGGACCAGCCCGAAGACGAGCAGAAGTCCTTCGCGACCGAGCGACGGCCCTCTCTTGCCGAGTCGGCGGTGTCAGACCTCGCGCGTATCACTACGCTTCACCCCAGGACCTATAACGAGGCCCGCACGATCGGAGAGCACTTCCGGGAAGGGACCCCGGTGATCATGAACCTCACCGAGATGGTCGACAGTGACGCCAAGCGTCTTGTCGACTTTGCGGCTGGTCTCATATTCGGCCTGCACGGAAGCATCGAGCGTGTTACGAACAAGGTGTTCCTGTTGTCCCCCGTCAACGTTGAGGTGACCGCCGAAGACAAGGCCCGTATGGCAGAACGAGGGTTCTTCAATCAGAGCTGACATCCACATGCGAGAGTGTTCGTGAACCTTGGAAACTACCTGAGCATCCCGCTCTACCTGTTCCTGCTGTTCCTCATCGGCAGGCTGGTGCTCGAGACGCTCCAGGCGTTCGCCCGGTCATGGAGGCCTACAGGGGTGGTGCTGGTTTTGGCGGAGACCACTTACACGGTCACCGATCCACCCCTTAGACTGCTACGCCGTTTCATCCCGTCCGTTCGGCTGGGTAACGTTGCGTTCGACCTGAGCTTCACGGTCCTCTTCTTCATGGTCTGGTTCTTGATCATCGTCGTCCAGCCGCTCTGATCGGGTACCGTCCGTTCGGGGACAGACTCCAAGCGCGCCAAGGAGACCAGATGCCGCTGACACCTGCGGATGTGCGGAACAAGCAGTTCAGTACAACCCGGCTACGGCCGGGATACGACGAAGAGGAGGTCGACGCTTTCCTCGATGAGGTCGAGGCCGAGCTCGACCGGCTCATCCAGGAGAACGAGGAGCTGCGGGCCAAGCTCGCGGAGTGCCTCCGTGGCAAGGTGCCGGCGATGGCCGCTCCCATCGTCGAGCCGAAGCCCGAGATGACCCACATGCCCGAGCCGCCCAAGCCGATGGAGCCCAAGCCGGAGCCTGAGCCCATGCTCGGCAGCCTCGGCATGCCCCCGGCGGCCCCGCCGCAGCCTCCGCCCCCGCAGGTGAGCAGCCCCGGCGAGGACAACATGGACACGGCCGCGCGCGTGCTCGCGCTCGCGCAGCAGACCGCCGACCAGGCGATCGCCGACGCCCGCCGCGAGGCCGACGAGACGCTGGGCCGCGCCCGCCGCGAGGCCGAGGAGATCCTCGGCAAGGCACGCCGCCAGTCCGAGCAGATCGTCAGCGAGTCGCGCGCCCGCGCGGAGTCCCTCGAACGCGACGCGCAGGACCGCCACCGCCAGGCGATGGGTTCCCTCGTCCAGCAGCGTGAAGAGCTCGAGCGCATGGTCGATGACCTCAACGCCTTCGAGCGTGAGTACCGCAGCCGTCTGAAGGCCTACCTCGAAGGCCAGCTGCGCGAGCTCGAGGCCGGCAGCCACGGCGGCCCGTTCGGCGGCCCGAGCAACACCGGCCCCCAGCCCGCACAGCAGCAGCAGGCCATGCCGCAGCACGCCGAGGTGCGCAACGGCCAGCCTGCGGTCGGCCCGGGCAACACCGGCCAGAACCCCTTCCCCCAGCAGCAGCCCGAGCAGCCGCAGCACGCTCAGCACGCCACGGGTGGTTTCCACACTGCCGACAACCCGCCGCACGACCGTCGCTGACCACGAAAGCGTCATGAGAGGCGAATGTCTCGCCTCGAACAAAGTGGTAGCCGGTTGGAGGCGGCCGAATCGGTCGAAGTTGCGCTAGCGTGGCTGCGCATCTTCGTACGACGACGGTTGGTTAGAGGGAGACCTGCGTGATCATCCTGAGTGGTGTGCTCGTCGTCGTGGCGATCGCCCTTCTTGTTACGGGCATTGTCACTGGCAACACCGGGCACGAGGTTGCGGGGCTTGACGGGCTGAAGCTGATCTATGTCTCCATCGGAGTCAGCATCATCTCCGCCCTGTGCCTGGCCATCGGGGTCTTCCTGCGCCGTAAGGAACTGTTCGGCAGCACCGAGTCCGAGGCCTCCACGCGGAGGTCGGCGGCGACCCGGTCGAGCAAGGCCACCAGGCCGGCCAAGGCCAAGGCACGCGTGGGAGCGGGCGACGACACACTGGTGACCCCGATGCCCTCCGCCACCGCGACGGACGTGCCCGCCGAGACGAGCGTCTTCGTCGTTCCCGGGCGCAAGCGCTACCACCTGGAGACCTGCCGTCAGCTGGCGGGCCGCGACAAGGAAGAACTCACCTTCGTCGAGGCGCGCGAGGAGGGCTTCACCGCCTGCACGGCGTGCCTGCCCGACACGGCCCTGGCCGCGCGTGCGGCCAGCGTGGACACCGAGTCCATCGAGACCCCGGCCACGGAGCCGGTGGCATCCGAGGACGTCGCGGACACCGCGGACCTGACCCGCCGGGAGGACGACGACCCGGCACTGGCGACGCGGACCGACCTGCCCATCACGAGACTGGACGACGACGATCTCGCGCCCGCCGCAGAGTCCCCAGCGGCAGCCGAGCCGAGCGTCTCCGGCTCCGACATCGACACGAACACCGAGACCACCCGGTTCGACGACGTCACCGAGACTCCCGAGGCGGCACCAGAGCCGTCCGCCGAGCGATCGTCGGCGCGCAGCCGATCGCTCTTCGAACCTCTGGCCGACGACGAGCCGCCGGCCGCCACCGCGGACGCGGACGCGGGCACGGAGGAGCAGCACGGCGCCGAGGACCGGGCCGATGCCGAGCCCGAGCCGTACGAGCCCGAGCCGTACGAGCCCGAGCCGTACGAGCCGGAGGACACCACCTCCGCCGCTACGGACGACGCCGAGCCCGCGGACGCCGAGCCGTCATCCGACGCCGAGCTCCCGGAGACCTCCGGCACGGCGGAGACCGACGCCGACGAGCCCGAGCCCGCCGCCCAAGCATCGTCCACGGACCTTGAGACCGCCGACGAGCCGGTCCGCGATGACGCGGACGACGACGAAGCCTCGGACCGTGAAGCCTCCGATCACGAGGACTCCGGCGACGCCGAGTCCGGTCACGACGACTCCGAGCCCGTCGACGCGGACCACGAGGATGCGTCCGAAGAGGCCGCCTCGACCCACGAGGCCGCGTCCACGCAGGACGCCACGGACTCGTCCCTGCCGTTCGTCCGCATCCTGAGCGGCACCAAGCGCTACCACCGCCCCGACTGCGCCCTCATCGAGGACATCGCAGACGACGCGGACGACCTGGAGACCCTGTCCCAGGCCGAGGCGAAGGAACGCGGCTGCACGCCGTGCCTGGTCTGCCAGCCGGACAAGGACCCTTCGGACGAGGGCTACTGAGCCGACGGCACGAGCGGCCACCGCCCCTTGGGCGGGGCTGCGGCCCGGCGACATCCGCCACCTGAGCCCGAAGCCGTCGGAGCCGAGGCCGAGAGCGCGGTCCCCCCAGACGCCCGGAGGGCCGGGCGGCCGGGATCCCGCGAAGCGGGATGCCGGTGGTGAGGGGTGCGACTGGTAGCTGTTCGCACGCGTTGTGGCCGGCTTGAGATGGTCGTGGCGGGCCGCTGGGGAACGTGGCTGCACGCTGAACCGGTAGCGGGACGGGGACCCCTCGCATGACGGCGCCAGGTCGCCGGCGGCCGATACCAGCGCCGCGGTGGGCCGGTTGGTGAGCAGGACATCGGTATGACGGCCGCCGCCGACGTCATCCTGATCTCGGGATGAGTCTTGATAGCCGGTCCTCGGCCGAGGATCCGCGCCTAAGAGCCGCCCCCGAGCCTAAATATAAAAGCCGCCCCGAGCCTAGAACCGCCCCCGGGCCTCTGGCCGCCTTGAGCAGGATCCGGACCCGGCCATCGGCTCGTCGTTCACGACTGACACCTCCACGCGGTGCGCGCGAAACGGCCGGGACCGGCCGCGGGCCGGCGCGCGCGCCTAAAGGACCGTCCTCCAGCCGATGCCGGATTCTCGCCATGTCACGCGAACTTGCTAAGCGGAACGTTGCTCCGTATTGTCTAAGTTGAACACGGTTCCGTTTATGTGGGCGTAGCGCCGCAGCGGGCACCGGCAACGTACAAGGAGCCTCATGAAGTACCGCACACTGGGCCGAACCGGCATCAAGGTCAGCCCGTACTGCCTGGGCGCGATGATGTTCGGCGCCGCGGGAAACCGCGACCACGACGACTCCACCCGGATCATCCACAAGGCGCTGGACGCGGGCATCAACTTCGTCGACACCGCCGACGCCTACTCACGCGGTGAGTCCGAGGAGATCGTCGGGAAGGCCCTCAAGGGCCGCCGGGACAAGGTCGTGCTGGCCACCAAGGCCCACCTCCCGATGGGCGACGACCCCAACCAGCAGGGCAACTCGCGGCGCTGGCTGGTCCGTGCGCTGGACGACTCCCTGCGCCGCCTGCGGACCGACCACGTCGATCTGTTCCAGGTCCACCGGCCCGCGCCGGACACCGACGTGGAAGAGACACTCTCGGCGCTCACCGACCTCGTGCGTGCGGGGAAGGTCCGTGCCATCGGGGCCTCCACTTTTCCCGCCTCGGAGATCGTCGAGGCGCAGTGGGCCGCCGAGCGGCGGGGTCTGGAGAGGTTCCGTACCGAGCAGCCGCCGTACTCGATCCTCAACCGGGGGATCGAGCGCGAGGTGCTTCCCGTCTGCGAGCGTTACGGCATGGGCACCCTGGTCTGGAGTCCTCTCGCGCAGGGTCTGCTCACCGGCCGCTACCGCAAGGGACAGCAGACCGACGGCCGCCGGGCGAGCTTCGGCTACAAGCATCTGGCCGACGAGCGCCGGCTCGACGCGGTCGAACAGCTCATTCCCGTCGCCCAGGACGCCGGGATGCCGCTGACGCACCTGGCGATGGCCTTCGCGATCGCCCACCCGGGCGTCACCTCCGCGATCATCGGCCCGCGCACCATGGACCACCTCGATGACCTCCTCGCGGGCGCGGAGACCACACTGAACGACGAGGTCCTCGACCGGATCGACGCCATCGTGCCTCCCGGCACCGACATCGGGATGCTCGACATGGCCTACAACCCACCTCCCATCGGGCAGGCGCGCCTCCGCCGTCGCCTGCCCGGCGGACGCTCCGCCGCCTGACCTGACCGGGACAGCCCAGCCGAACCCAGTGATCTGCTCCGCACGCTCGCGGCGAGCAGGTGTTCAGGCGGCGCGTGGCAAGGCGGAGCAAGGCGCCGGCCGGGGGAGACCGTCGACGAATGCGGCGAGGCGTCGTCAGACGCCGCGTGGCTAGGTCAGACGCCCTCGCCGCGGTGCCTGCGGCGGAGCTCTCGCTGTTGTTCACGGAACTCGCGGTGGATTCGGCGCTGTTCGTCGTGCATCTCGCGGTGGATGCGGCGCTGCTCGCTGTGCAACCCCCCGTGGTCCAGCTTCGCGGACTTACCGTCGCCCGCGGCGCGGCGCTGGACGGACACCCCGCCGAACAGCGCGAAGCCGGTCAGCCGGATCACCGGCGCGTCCGGGTCGACGGTGTCCTCCGGTGGGACCGAGGCGCCGCCGAGGATCGCCGCGATGGAGTTGGCCACGCGTACGCCCGGGGGCACGGTCACATTGACGCCGCCCATGATGGCCACGACGTTGATCGTGACCTCGCGCCGCGACAGGACCGCCTGCCGCAGGTCCAGTTCGATCCCGCCGAACACGGCGACCACGTTGGTCTCCGGCTCGACCAGCCACCGCCCGGAGCGCTCGGCGCCGCCGAAGACGGCCACGATGTTGGGCGTACCGGCGTGCGGCGGCGGCAGATCGTCACGCACGACCGGCCCGGCGCTCTCGGGAGGTCCCACGCCGCCCGTCGCCGGCAGGTCGCGCACGATCGGTGCCAGCTCGGCATAGGTCTTCGCCTGGTAGACGGCGTCGAGGCGCTCCGCGTGCTCCTCGGCGGTCAACCGGCCTTCGGCCATGGCCTCACGCAACTGGTCGGCGACCCGGTCCCGGTCGGAGTCCGAGGCACGCATGCGTGCCGGATCGGGCTCGCTTGGCCCATCTGAAAGGTCCACAGGTGCATCATTCCGCACGGAACAGGGTCAGCCAACGCCGTGCGGAGTAAAACGGCCGGGGTGGGACGGACAGGTCCCACCCCGGCGGAGCCGACGCGGTGCCGCCTCAGGACGAGCGGCGCAGCCAGAACGTCAGCCGCAGGCCGTCGTCGTGGTTCGGGGGCAGTTCGGCCTCGGGCTCGTCGTCGTGCCAGGCGTCCGCGAGGACCTCGGCCGCGACCTCGGCGCCGTGCTCCCGCAGGGCCTCGTCCAGGTCGGTGTCGGTCGTGCGCCACCACAGCTCGATGCGGTCGGTGATGTCCAGGCCGGTGTTCTTCCGCGCGTCCTGCACCAGGCGGACGACCTCGCGTACGAGGCCGGCGCGGCGGAGCTCCGGCGTGACCGTCAGGTCCAGCCCGACCGTCTCCCCGGCGGCGCTCTCCACCGCCCAGCCGCTGCGGGGCCGCTCGGTGACGATCACGTCGTCCGGGGTCAGCTCCACCTTGCCGACCTCGGCGGCCTCGACCGTCGCCGTGCCGGACTCGCGCAGCGCGTGGGTCAGGCCTGCCGCCTCGGCGGACGTGACGGCCTTGGCGACCGTCGGCGTCTGCTTGCCGAAGCGCTTGCCCAGCTCGCGGAAGTTCGGCTTCACGACGTACTCGACGAGATCACCGCCGATCGACGCGAGGGTGTCGAACCCCTGGACGTTCAGCTCGTCGGCGATCTGGTCGCGCAGCTCGCCGGGCAGCGAGGCCCAGCCCGTCGCGCCGACCAGGGCGCGGCCGAGCGGCTGGCGCGTACGCACGCCGGAGCCGGCCCGTGCGGCGCGGCCCAGTTCGACCAGCCGCCGGGCGAGCGCCATCTGCGTGGTCAGCTCCGGGTTCACCAGCGTCTCGTCCACCGACGGCCATGCCGCGAGGTGCACCGAGTCCGGCGCGTCCGGCGTCCGAAGGACGTCCCACACGTAGTCGGTCAGGAACGGCGCGATCGGCGCCATCAGCCGGGTCAGCGTCTCCAGGCACTCGTACAGCGTCGCGAACGCCGAGGCGTTCGGCCCGACGGCAGAGCCGGCGGCCTCCGGCCCCTCCCAGAACCTGCGACGGGAGCGGCGGACGTACCAGTTCGACAGGTCGTCGATGAACTCCGCCAGCCGCCGTCCGGCGGCGGTCGTGTCGAAGTTCTCCAGCGCCGTGTCCACCTCGCGTACGGTCCGGTGCAGCTCGGCGAGCACCCACCGGTCCAGCAGCGGCCGGTCGGCGGGCGCGGGAGCGGGTGTGCCGGGCGTCCAGCCCGAGGCGTTCGCGTACAGGACGAAGAACGACACGGTGTTCCAGTACGTCAGGAGCACCTTGCGGACGATCTCCTCCAGCGCCGCGTCACCGACCCGCCGCGCCGCCCAGGGCTGGCCGGCGGCCGCCATGTACCAGCGCAGCGCGTCGGCGCCGTGCTTGTCCATCAGCGGGATCGGCTCCAGGACGTTGCCGAGGTGCTTGCTCATCTTCCGGCCGTCCTCGGCCAGGAGCAGCCCGAGGCACAGGACGTTCTCGTACGAGGAGCGGTCGAAGACGAGCGTGCCCACCGCCATGAGGGAGTAGAACCAGCCGCGGGTCTGGTCGATCGCCTCGCAGATGTACTGCGCCGGGTAGGAGTTCTCGAACGTCTCCAGCTGGCGGTGCGGCGCGCCCCACTGGGCGAACGGCATCGAGCCGGAGTCGTACCACGCGTCGATCACGTCGGGCACGCGCCGTGCCTCGTCGCCGCACTCGGGGCAGGCGAAGGTGATGTCGTCGACGAACGGCCGGTGCGGCTCCAGCGCGGTCAGGTCGCGTCCGGCCAGCTCACCGAGCTCCTTCAGCGACCCGACGCAGGTGGCGTGGTCGTCGCCGCACAGCCAGACCGGCAGGGGAGTGCCCCAGTAGCGGCTGCGCGACAGGGACCAGTCGACGTTGTTCCGCAGCCACTCGCCGTACCGGCCCTCCTTGATCGTCTCTGGGAACCACTTGGTGCGGTCGTTCTCCTGCAGCAGCCGGTCCTTGATGGCGGTCGTCTTGATGTACCAGGCGGGGAGCGCGTAGTAGAGCAGCGGCGTGTGGCACCGCCAGCAGTGCGGATAGCTGTGCTCGTACGCCTCGGAGCGATACAGCAGGCCGCGGTCGCTGAGGTCGTCGATGAGACGCGGGTTGGCGTCGCGGAAGAACATGCCGCCGACGAGCGGCACCGTCAGGTCGAACCGGCCGTCCGGGTTGACCGGGTTGACGACCGGCATCCCGGCGGCGCGGGTGGCCGCGAAGTCGTCGGCGCCGAACGCGGGCGCCAGGTGCACCAGGCCCGTGCCGTCCTCGGTGGTGACGAAGTCCGCGGTCAGCACCCGGTGGGCGTTGGGGATGTCCACCAGCTCGAACGGGCGGCGGAACGACGTGCCGGCCAGCTCGGATCCGGCGTGCCGGGAGACGATGTGCCAGCCCTCACCGAGCACGCGGGCGAACAGCGGCTCGGCGACGATGACGCGGTCCGGCCGGCCCGAGCGCGCCGCGACGACGTACGTGACGTCGGGGTGCACCGCGATGGCGGTGTTGGAGACCAGTGTCCAGGGCGTGGTGGTCCACACGAGCAGGTCGACGCCCTCGAGGGGGCCCTCGGTGAGGGGGAAGCGTACGGTCACCGACGGGTCGGTCACCGTCTCGTACCCGCCGGGCTGGCCGAGCTCGTGGTCGGAGAGCGGGGTGCCGCAGCGCGGGCAGTACGGGCTGATGCGGTGGTCGCGGACCAGCAGCCCCTTGTCGAAGATGACCTTGAGCGACCACCAGACCGACTCGACGTAGTCGGGGTCCATGGTGCGGTAGGCCTGCGCGAGGTCCACCCAGTAGCCCATGCGCTCGGTCATCGCCTCGAAGGCGTCCACGTGGCGCAGCACGGACTCGCGGCACCGGGCGTTGAACTCCGCCACGCCGTACGCCTCGATGTCCTTCTTGCCGGACAGGCCCAGCTCGCGCTCGACCGCCACCTCGACCGGCAGGCCGTGGCAGTCCCAGCCGGCCTTGCGGCGGACGCTGTAGCCCTTCATGGTCTTGAAGCGGGGGAACAGGTCCTTGAACACCCGCGCCTCGACGTGATGCACGCCGGGCATCCCGTTGGCGGTCGGCGGGCCCTCGTAGAACACCCAGGGCTCGCCGCCCGCGGTCTGCTCCAGGGAACGCTCGAAGACCTTGCCGTCCTCCCAGCGGCGCAGCACGTCGCGCTCGAGCCCGGGCAGGTCGACCTGGGTGGGAAGGGATCGCATCCGGCGTGCCTGTGGCACGGCCGCGGATTCGTCGGGCATGGGTACACCTCCGGCGTCACGGACAGACACGTGGACCGGAGGGACGAGGCGGTCAGGCCCCGCGGTACCACCCTCCTTGGCCGTCTGTTGCAGGAGACGACCCGCTCATTGCGCTCGGCTGCCGGGTCTACTGGGTCCTGAGGACCGTTCTGCCGGCGGCTACGGGGTGATCAGACCGCCGGGCACGCCCCCGGACTCTCACCGTCTCCGGGTCGCTCGAGGCTGCGTACGGCGGCAGGTGTCCCCATCAACGCCTTGCCGATAGCGACGATAACGCACAAGGGCCGATGACTTCTTCCCGATCGCCCCCGTGGCCGCGGCCGAGGGTGATCAGGAACACCGGATGATCTGTCCGAAAGTGGGGTGTTTCAACTTTGAATAAGTGGGTTTCGGGTGGCCCTCCACGGTCAAGTTTGGGCAAGCCGCCGGTCTGCTGGAGGTCGCCTAACCCGGTGTATTGGGACATATGCGGCGTGTTAGAAGACCTGGTCATTTGCCGTCTCGCAGAACCGCGACCTATGCTTCCCGCACTGCCAGAGATGATCGGCGCAAGGGGGGCCCGACTATGGACGGCACTGCCGGCCCGAAGGATAGGAATCCCACGGCTGAGGCGCCACGCGCCACACGCACCGGAACCCGGCGCGCGTCGCCGGGACGAAAGATCTCCCCGGCGACCGCGAAGCGGTTGCCGGTCCGCCACGGGGAAGGTCAGTGGACGGCCGGCGAGCTCGCCGCCGTACGCGACCGGCTCGAGCTCGAGATGACCGATCTGCGCGCCGAGATCGCCGCGGCCGAGTCACAGATCGCCGAACGCATGAACGACGCGGCCGAGGGAGCGGGGGATGATCAGGCCGACGCGGGAGCCAAGACGTTCGAGCGTGAGCAGGAGATGGCGCTCACCTACAACGCCCGTGATCTGCTCGCACAGAACGAACGCGCGGTCGACCGGATCGGCCAGGGCACATATGGTGTGTGCGAGTCCTGCGGTCAGCCCATCGGGAAGGCGCGCCTGCAGGCCTTTCCACGTGCGACCCTATGCGTGATATGCAAACAGAGAGAGGAGCGTCGCTAAGCGACGCCATGAACTCAGGGCAAGACGCCGGCGTCCGGCCGCGGCGCATCGGTGTGCTCATCGCCATCGCGGTGACCGCGCTCGCGCTCGACGTGATCACCAAGGCCATCGTGGTGGCGACGCTGCCGGACCGGCCGCCCATCGAACTCCTCGGCGGTCTGCTGACCCTGAGGGTGCTCCGCAACAGCGGGGCGGCCTTCAACATCGGCAACGGCATGACGATCGTGTTCACCGTCATCGCGACGGGCGTGGTGGTAATGATCCTCCGCTACGCCCGCAAGCTGCGCAGCCTGCCGTGGGCGATCACCCTCGGCCTGCTGCTCGGCGGTGCCCTGGGCAACCTCGCCGACCGCCTGCTGCGCTCGCCCGGGGTCTTCCGCGGGCACGTGGTCGACTGGATCGAGTTGCCGCACTGGCCGGTGTTCAACCTCGCCGACGCGTCGATCGTCTGCGGCGGCGTACTCGCGGTGCTGCTGGCCTCGCGCGGTCTCCAGGTGGACGGCACGGTGCAGCGGGACGGCCCGCCGGACCCGCCGCCCGCAGGCGGGACGGCGCCAGAGCCGGAGCCGGCGGCGGAAACGACGGAGCCGGCATCGGCCCCGGCCGAGGACGCTCCGGTGAGCCGTGAGGATCACAGCGACGGCTCACGGCCGGACGCCAAGCGCTGATGGCCGAGCATCGCAGCCTGCCCGTCCCCGACGGGCTCGAAGGCGAGCGCCTCGACGCCGCGCTCGCGCGGTTGTTCGGGCTCTCGCGCAGCCGCGCGGCCGAGGTCA